>NZ_WTYT01000010.1 GCF_009827595.1 Altericroceibacterium endophyticum
CCGCGGGCCTGAAGGCGTGTCTGGAGCCAAGAGGTGCAGATGGGCGAGCCGCCGCAGGGCGAACCAGAGGGACGCAAGTGAGTATCCGTACCGCCAATGATTGCGCCTGGTTTCCTTGGTTAAGAGAGCGCTCAATGGTTGTTATTTTGCGACATATTGTCTCATCCAGCTTCTAAAATGGTATTTGCGATTAAGACGGTCTATTGATCACATGGCTGGTTGCCTTTCCGGAGGCTGCCGAAGGTGATTAAAGGACCGCGAAATGTTTGAAGGATGGGATGCTTTATTTTTAGCGAGGCTGCAGTTTGCTTTCACGGTTAGCTTCCACTTCATCTTTCCGGCATTCTCGATCGGCCTTGCCAGCTATCTCGCAGTTTTAGAGGGGCTTTGGCTCAAAACCGGAAAATCGGTTTACCTCGATCTGTTCAAATATTGGCTGAAGATCTTCGCCGTGGCTTTTGCTATGGGCGTGGTTTCGGGCATCGTCATGTCCTATCAATTCGGGACCAACTGGTCGGTCTTTTCCGATCGGGCCGGGCCGGTCATTGGCCCGTTGATGGCCTATGAAGTGCTGACGGCCTTCTTTCTTGAGGCAGGTTTTCTGGGCGTCATGCTGTTCGGCATGAACCGCGTGGGGCGCAAATTGCACTTTACGGCGACCTGCATGGTTGCAGCCGGTACATTCATCTCCGCCTTCTGGATCCTCAGCGTGAATAGCTGGATGCAGACACCCACGGGCTATATCATGGGTGATCATGGCCGGTTTCTGCCGGGACCGAGCTGGATCGACATTATATTCAATCCCAGCTTCCCCTATCGCCTGGTCCATACTGTCATTGCGGCCTATCTCACCACGGCCTTTGTCGTGGGCGCTGTTGGGGCTTGGCATTTGCTTCGTGACAGAAGCAACGCACATGCCCGCAAGATGTTTTCGATGGCCATGTGGATGGCCGCGTTGGTCGCGCCGATCCAGATCTTCGCCGGTGACATGCATGGACTCAACACGCTGGAGCATCAGCCGCAAAAGGTGATGGCGATGGAGGGACACTTTGAAAGCCATCCCGATGGTGCGCCTTTCATTCTCTTCGGCATTCCTGACAGCGAGGCGAAAGAAGTTCGCTACGCGATTGAACTGCCCAAGATGTCTTCCCTGATATTGAAACATGACCTCAATGCGCCGCTTGCCGGTCTCGACACGATTCCAGAGGATGAACAGCCTCCTGTCGGAATTGTCTTCTGGGCCTTCCGCATTATGGTTGGCCTGGGCGTTAGCATGCTGGCACTCGGTGTATGGAGCCTGTTGGCGCGGTTCCGTGGCAAATTATATGATTGGAAGGGCCTGCATCGCGCCGCCATCATAATGGGACCGTCGGGTTTCGTCGCCGTGATCGCAGGCTGGGTCACCACCGAGGTCGGACGCCAACCCTATACCGTTTACAATTTGCTGCGCACCGCGGATTCGGCGGCGCCTCTGGATGCGCCGGTCGTGGCGGCGTCCTTGCTGGCCTTTATATTGGTTTACTTCGCAGCGTTTTCTGCGGGCACCTGGTACATTCTCCGTCTGATGAATGAGGCACCCCGCGCAGACGAGGTCGGAGTGAAACGCACGGAACAGGGACCGATCCGGACTGCTGGTTATTCACCAGGCCTGACACAGGACCCTACAAATGCGGGCGGCAGCAACACTGTTGCCGGTCAGCCCAAGGAGGACGGAGAATGAGCGTGAATATCGATCTCACCACCATTTGGGCCTGCATTATTGCCTTCGGTGTATTCGCTTATGTCGTTATGGACGGTTTTGATCTGGGTATCGGCATTCTGTTTCCGACTTTCAGCCCAGGGATTGAACGTGATCAGGCGATGAATTCTGTAGCGCCTGTATGGGACGGGAATGAGACGTGGCTTGTGCTGGGCGGCGGCGGGTTGTTCGCTGCATTCCCACTTGCCTATTCCGTTGTTCTGCCCGCCACCTATCCGCTCATTATCCTCATGCTGCTGGGGCTGGTCTTTCGCGGCGTTGCATTTGAATTCCGCTGGCGTAATCCGCGCCACCGGGCCTTTTGGGACAAGGCCTTTTGTGGTGGTTCACTGATCGCTGCAATGTGCCAGGGGATGGTTCTGGGCGCGCTGCTGCAAGGCATAGACGTGTCGGGCCGCGCTTATGCCGGTGGCTGGTTTGACTGGTTTACACCTTATACGGTGCTGACGGGGCTGGGCGTTGTGGCAGGTTATGCCTTGCTTGGCGCGACCTGGCTTGTCTGGAAAACAGAAGGCAGCTGTCAGGACCATGCCTATCGCCTGTCCTTCCGATCGGCGATTGCCACGCTGGCCCTGCTCCTGGCGGTCAGCATCAGCACACCGTTTCTTGAGCCGCAATATTTCGACCGCTGGTTCACACTGCCCGGCTTCATTTTCGCCAGTCAGGTTCCCCTTCTGACACTGATTGTTGCCGCTTGCCTGTTTTATGGCCTGCGCAAGAAATGGGAAGCTGCGCCATTTTGGCTGTCGCTGGGCATATTCCTGCTGGGCATGATGGGGCTTGCTGTGTCGCTCTGGCCCTATGTGGTCCCCGGTGAGATCACCATCTGGGACGCCGCAGCGCCTGAACGCAGCCAGATATTCATGCTGGTCGGCGTGGCAATCACCATGCCGCTCATCATTGGCTATACAGGCTGGGCCTATTGGGTGTTTCGCGGCAAGGTAGGAGAGGATGGGTATCATTGATGCCGCGTCTGGAAGCAGATGATGCGCCGCTTTGGCAGCGCCTCGCATGGATGACTGCGATCTGGGCAGGGAGTGTCGCAGTGCTCGGCGTGGTTGCGTGGGTGCTCCGATCATGGATCAATTCGTAGGCGACGCATGATCGCTGTGTGGCTACCGGGCCGGTATGATAGGCGCGTAACAAAAGAGTCTTATTTCTCTTTCTCTGCGTGATGCCACTTCGTCAGGTCCGCTAGTCGCCAGCGCCTTGAAAATGCGTGATATTTCGCGCTTTTTCGCCGCTTTTCGTGCAAAACTGTTGCACAAATATCATGTCATTTTGCTGTAACCTGTCTGTCTCGTGACCGTAATGTGACCAAACTATTTGGCCTTCAACTCAAAGGAAGGCCAATTGATGAAAATTTCTCGCTCGCTTCTGGCTGCTGGTTCAGCCGTCATCGCACTTTCGGTCAGTTCTGCGGCTTTTGCCGGAGACGTGACCGGTGTTGTGGTGGATCAGACTGACACGATCGCCCTGCAATCCGCGGAGGTTCGGATTGTCGAACTCAACCGCGTCACATCCAGCCAGCGTGACGGCAGCTTCATCTTCGCCGACGTGCCAGAGGGCACCTATACGATTCAGGCCAGCTATATTGGCGCTCCGGTGGCCAAACAGACCATCACGGTTCCTGAAACGGGCCGGGTCCGCGCCAATTTCGCACTGGGCGATGATGCTACGCCGCAGATTCTTGTGGTGGGGCAGGGTGCCAATCAGGCTTCGGCCTTATCACGCAAGCGCGCATCTGATGTGGTCAGCGATGTTATCACGCGTGATGCCATGGGGCAGTTCCCTGATCAGAACGTGGCCGAATCCTTGCGCCGCCTGCCGGGTATCAATGTGCTGAACGATCAGGGCGAAGGTCGCTTCGTGTCGGTTCGCGGTCTGGATCCGGATCTGGTTTCAACCTCGGTCAATGGCGTGAACCTGCCTTCACCGGAAAGCGATGTCCGCTCTGTCGCGCTCGATGTGATTTCATCCGACATTATCGAATCCATCGAAGTCAAAAAATCGCTCACGCCCGATATGGATGCCGATACGATTGGTGCTTCGGTGGAAATCAAAACCACCAGCGCTTTCGACCGGCGCAAAGCGTACTTCAGTGCCAAGGCTGAAGGCAGCTACAATGATTATGCGGACCACGTCAGCCCCAAGGGTTCGGTGGATTTCTCCACCCGTCTCGGTGACAATTTCGGCGTGACCGGCGGGCTTTCCTATTACAAGCGCAAATTCGAAACCGACAATGTCGAAGCGGCTGATTGGGAAGAAAAAGATGGCCTGATCTACGCCGAAGAAGTTGAATATCGCGATTATGATGTTGAGCGTGAGCGCATCAGTGCGACGCTGAACTTTGACGCACGGCTGTCGGATACGACGTCGCTCTATCTGCGCGGTCTTTATAGCCAGTTTGACGATCAGGAATATCGCCGCCGCACCACGTTCAAGATGGGCGACGCCAATGTTTCAGGCAGCGGCACGAATGTGCTGTTTGACGACGATGACGCTGAGGTCGAAGTCGAGCGCGACATCAAGGACCGTATGGAAAGTCAGCGCATTCGCTCGATTTCCGCTGGCGGTGAAACCGACACTGGCGACTGGCACGCCGAATATATGGTGAGCTGGGCGAAATCCTCCGAGAAGGAAAGCGGTTCGGTCGATACGGCCAAGTTTGAGCGTAAATTTGAAAATGAAGGGACGCAGGTTGGTTTCGATTATTCGGATCCGCGCGTGCCGCTCTATTCCGTTATCTCCGGGCCGGCCGATTTCAACGATCCGTCGACTTATGGTCTGGACGATCTTGAGCTGACGACGCTGTCCGACGCGCAGGATGAAGAATATGCCGCCAAGTTCGATCTGGCTCGCAGCTTCTATACCGATGCCGGTGAATTCACCATGCAGGCCGGTTTCAAGGGCCGCTGGCGCGAGAAGACTTACGACAAGAACGCTGAATTCTACGAGGATGATGATTTCACGCTGGCCGACGCGCTGGGTGAACAAAGCTACCGCATCATCGATATGGGACCGGTTGCCAGCTATCGCGGGGCGACCGAGTTCTTTAATGCCAATCGCGACCTCTTCGAATTGCAGGACATCGACACGGCTTTTGATAGCGCCGCCGAAGATTATTCCATCGATGAAGATATCATGGCGGGATATGTGCTCGGCCGATGGGACAGCAACACCCTGCGGGTAATTGGCGGGGTTCGGTACGAGCATACCAAGAACGACATCACCGGCAATGAAACCCTGCTGGTCGAAGAAGGTGGGGCACTGCCGGATGGTACGCCAGCCGCTGATGACACCGTCCTGGTGACGCCGGTCAATTATAAGCGCAATTATGACCATTGGCTGCCCAGCCTGAATATCCGCTTCGCACCCGAAGAAAACACGGTCTTCCGTCTCGCGGGCTATCGCTCGCTCGTGCGTCCGAAGCTGGGCAAGCTTGCACCACGTTTCGTGGTGGAAGAAAACGACGATGGTGAGCGTGATGGTGAATTCGGCAATCCCAATTTGCTGCCCTATGAAGCATGGAACTTTGACGCATCGGCCGAATATTACATGTCGAGCAACGGCGCGATTACCGCGGCGGTGTTCTACAAGGATGTGAAGAACTTCATCGTCGATACGGTGCAGAAAGACGGGTCCTATCTCGGCATTCCATATGATGAAGCTGAAATTCCCATCAATGGCGACAGTGCGGAGATCTACGGTGCGGAAATCGGCATTTCGCAGCAGTTCAGCATGCTGCCGGCGCCCTTCGATGGCCTGATCGCACAGCTGAATTATACCTATACCAACGCCACAGGCAATGTGCCGACCGATGGCGACATCAATGACTTGCGCGAAATCACCCTGCCGGCAACGTCCAAGCATACGATGAATGCCACGCTGGGCTATGACAAGGGCCCGCTCAGCCTGCGCGTTTCAGGTACTTACCGTGACAAATATCTCGATGAGCTGGGCGATGAAGCGCAGGAAGATCGCTATGTCGACAATCACTTCCAGCTCGATCTCAGTGCGAAATACCGCGTGAACAAGAATGTTCAGATGTTCTACGAATGGGTGAACATCAACAACGCTAAGTATTTTGCCTATAACAACTTTGGCGGTCAGCGTAATCTGGTTCAGTATGAAGAATATAACTGGACGATGAAGGCCGGCGTGAAGGTGACATTCTGATGCGTTTGAAAACCACTCTGATCGCCCTCGGTGCATCCACTGCAGCATGCGCTCTGGCGGCATGCGCCACGACGGCACCTATCAATGCCTGGCCCGCCGTTACGGTCACGGCCGTGGCAGAAACAGATCCGGTCGGGACCGCTAACGAAGATGCCGCAGATGATCCGGCCATCTGGCGCGATGCGGCTGATCCGGCAAAAAGTCTGGTCGTGGCAACGGATAAGCGTGCCGGACTGATTGTTTATGACCTCACCGGCAAAACGCGTTTCACCGAAGATTCTGGACGGATCAACAATGTCGATCTGGCCGATATGGGTGAGCAGGGCGTGATTGTGGTCGCCAGTGACCGCAATGATCCGGCGCAGGCCCGGCTTGGTGTGTGGCGCCTGAACACTGACGAGGCGACCCTGACCAAGCTTGGCTCCGTGCCCGGTGGTGAAGGCGAGGGCTATGGCCTGTGCGTCTGGAAGAACGGTTCGGCGCTGCAGGCATATTCCGTGCTGAAAGACGGGACAGTCGCCGAATTTGCCATCAATGTGAATGGTGCCGATGTCTCCGCTACCCCTCTGCGCACGCTGAGAGTATCGAGCCAGTCGGAAGGCTGCGTCGTCGATCCGCGTGATGGCACCTTCTATCTGGGTGAAGAAAACGTCGGCATCTGGCGTTTCGCGCCCGGGGCAACGCAGGGTGAATTGGTGGCTCCGATCGATAATCTGCAATTGGTTGCAGATGTCGAGGGCCTCGCCCTTTTGCCGCAGGGTGAAAAGGCGGGCTGGCTGGTTGCGTCCAGTCAGGGTGATAATGCGTATGCGGTGTATGATCTCACCAATATGGCGCCAGTCGGGCGTTTCCGCATTGCCGCCGGGCGCTATGGTTCGACCGAGGAAACCGATGGCATCGAATTGAAGGGCGGATCTTTCGGTCCAGACTATCCAGACGGCCTGTTCATCGCGCAGGACGGCATGAATGGCGACCGGGCGCAGAATTTCAAATATGCCTCCTGGGCGGACATTCGTGACGCGCTTTACAGCCGCTGATCATTGTTGCTGGCTTTAACAGGGAAATCGCAGGCCATCCGGGAGTCATCTCGGATGGCCTTTTCACTGGGCATGGCGGGATTGCCCCCGTCCTCTTGCTCTGGGAGCGCGATTGTCGATCGGCTCGCGTTCTGGTTTAACTGATGCCTCACTTGCCATCGGAGTCGCATCCATGAACTCGCCATCCCATAAGTCGCTCTTCCCCGCTGCATCATCGACAAACCGGCGGACGTTTCTACGCGCCACCGGCACGGCCTTTACCGCCATGGTGGCGAGTGGTTGCATGCGTTCAGGGATGCAGCCCCAATCTGTAGCTGCGACCCAGCTCTATGGCCCGCTCGTCCCGGACCCGGCCGGACTGATCGATCTGCCGGAAGGATTTAGCTACCGCGTCATTTCTCAATTGGGTGATGCCATGAGCGATGGGTTGTCCGTGCCGGATAAAGCGGACGGTATGGGCTGCTTCGCGATGCCTGACGGCCGTATCGGCCTGGTCCGCAATCACGAGCTTAGTCCCGGCGACAGTAGCGGCGGCCTGACCGGCCCTGAGTCGGAGCTCCCCGCCTTTGACCGGATGCGTGACAGCGGCGCGATTCTGCCCGGCGGCACCACAACCCTGATGCTCAACCCTGAAACATTGCAGGTGGAGGAGCAATTCCGCTCGCTCGCCGGGACGATCCGCAATTGTGCCGGAGGAATCACGCCCTGGGGCAGCTGGTTGACCTGCGAAGAAAACGTCACCCGCGCGAAGGATGCGGGAAGCAGCAAATGGTCTTATCCGGTAAAGCGCGATCATGGCTGGGTGTTTGAAGTTCCCGCAGCGGCGAAGGGGCTGGTTGATCCGGTTCCGCTGAAAGCCATGGGCCGCTTCAATCATGAGGCTGCCTGCGTCGATCCGGCGACTGGTATCGTCTATTTGACGGAAGATCGCGATGACAGCCTGCTCTATCGCTTCATTCCTGAAACCAACGGCCGCCTCCAGGATGGCGGACGCTTGCAGGCGCTCGCCATCCGGGATGTACGCGACAGCCGCAATTGGAACGGCCGCGCCCTGTCCGTGAATGGCTGGCACGCCATTCACTGGATCGATCTGGATGATGTTGAAAGCCCGGAAGACGATTTGCGCCTGCGCGGTGCCGCGAACGGCGCGCTGCTGTTCGCGCGCGGTGAGGGCATCCATATGGGCGATGGTGAATTCTATTTCTGCTGCACCAGTGGCGGCGCTGCGGGGCTGGGGCAGGTGTTCCGGGTTCAGCCAGGCAAGGGCGATGATGGCCGGTTGCAGCTCTTCTTCGAAAGCGAATCAGTCGATCAGTTCAATTTTGGCGATAATCTGACGGTTGCGCCCAATGGGCATCTGATTGTCTGCGAAGATCAATATACCGACGTCGTCACCAACCATTTGCGCGGTATCGACCGGGTGGGACGCGCCTATCCTCTGGCGCTGCTTCATCAGCAAACTGAATTTGCCGGCGCCTGTTTTTCTCCTGATGGAGCGACCCTGTTCGTCAACCTATACAGCCCTGCGAAAACGCTCGCCATTTCGGGACCTTGGCGCATCTAAAATTTGTGCAATGCCACAAACCTTATAGCGACACGCAATAATCGGGAACTTCACAAAAATTCAATCATTGGGAGCTATTGGCAGGTTTGTTCGACTGCATCGACAGGGGAAGGGGGTTTCGTGCGTTGTGAAATTTCGCCTTTGTCGATTGCGTTTTGGCCTTCAATATGCGAGGCCAAAACTATTGCTGTACTCAGTATTGTTGGAATTACGCTGTAATGCGGCGTAATTCCCGACTGAGTGAGAAGTAACGGTTGTGACGGGCAGCCTAGTGAGTTTTTGCCCCCAGGGTTTGGGGTGTATGAGGGAGTTACACGGATGAATCGCAATATGCGCCGTATATTAGCGGCTGGCGTATCGCTTGGGGCGCTGACCGCGTCACCGGCTTTCGCCGATCACGTACCGGCAGATGGCCAGTACGCGGGTCAGAAGGACAGCGAGAGCGCAGCGTCTATTACCAAGACACTGGAAATCTCGATCGCTGATGGTGTTGCTGGTGATGTGGATACCATGGCTCCGGCTTCGGCTGCGGTTGCCAACCCGGGCACTGGCAAATCCGGGCAAGATTATGTCGCAACGGGCGCTACAGGTGTCGATGCGACCGTGGATGCGACGCTCATCAATCCAGAAGACCTGACGGTTCTGGCTTATGCGGCGGCGACTCAGACTGGCCTGGTTAGCGCCGCGGTCGAATCCGCTATTGCTCAGAATCTGACAGGTCCTGACGGCGCGAGCGGCGTGTTTACGAACAACGCTTCACTTGGCATTTACGCCACGGCGATCGCCAATGCGACTGATGCCGATCCGTTGCCTCCAGTTGGCAATGCCCAGGCGCAGCTCAGCAAGGGTATTTTGCAGAATGCCAACGCCGCTGACGGTGAAGCAGCGGTCTCTTTCGCCAATGCTGAAGATGCGGGCCTGCTGATTACCTCGAATGCCTCCGCATTGGGTGTTACGGGAGCAAATGCAGCGGCCTCAATTGGTACGGCTATTGATCAGGATGCGACGGGCGACAGCGCGGCCGCGTCCGTCACCAATGATGCTGCTTTCGACGTTAATGTCTCCGCAGACGCTAACGCTCTCAGCGCAGAAGCTGATGCGACTGTCGATTACGTCGTCTCGCAGAATGCTGTCGCTGATAATGGCGCCGCTTCGGTAAGCTTCACCAACAATTATGGTGCACCTGTCGCTGATGAAGGCGATGGCGAAGACGGTGATGCTGGTGATGATGTCACCGCTGATGATCCAGTCGCTCTGACGGTATCCGCTTCAGCAAATGCAACCGGTTCTGCAGCTGACGCGCTCGTCGATTTTGAAAACGTGTTCGAAGGTTCGGCAGACGGCACGACCTCTGCTTCGGCTTCTTTCGCCAATGCTGGTAATATTGACGTCAGTGGCATGATTAATGCTCAGACCACTGATGCAGAAGCGACTGAGCCAGGCCTGGTGCAGGCTCAGGGTGAAATTGACAGCCTGATCAATCTTGCTGCGGCCGGCGACACGGCAACCGCTTCATTGACCAATGATGGTGCGATTTCGCTGATGCTTGACGCTGACGCAGACGGCCTTGCTGCGGCAGTTGCCGCCGCTGGTGTAAGCGGCGGCGAAATTTTCAACGTTGCTGCCACCGGCAATGGTGAAGACAATGTAGCTACGGCTGGTTTCAGCAATGATGGCAGCATTGATGTTGACTTCATTGCCAATGCCTCCGGTGAAAGCGCTTCGGCTCAGGCCGGGCTGATGGAAAGCAACACGGAAGCTGCTGCCTACGCTGCGCTCATCACAGCCGACGGCACAGACGGCGCTGATGCTACGGCATCCTTCGCCAATGCCGGCACGGTTGATTTCGGCTTTACCGCAATGGCGATGGGTAATGCAGGCGCGACGAGCGAAGGCGACCCCGGCGTTCAGGCACGTGCCGGAATGGGCAGTGAATCAGGCACTGCTCCTTCCTTCGTGGTTGAGGCTTCTGCCGATGACGCGGATGCCACGGCATCACTCACCAATTCGGGTACAGTGACTTTTGCTGCAGATGCAGATGCTTTGCCGCTGAGCGATGAAACGCAGGGTGGCTATGCAGGTGCATCGGCCGCTTTGTTGGGCGGTGTTCTTGTTGATGCCGGTGTTGCTGGCAATGGCGATGGTGCCGCATCTCTTGTCAATGATGGCAGCCTGATTTTCTCAGCTGACGCCAATGCGCAAGGTTCCAGCGCTCGCGCCGGTGCTGCTGTCGCAAACCCGCTGATTGTTACGGCTGAAGGTGATTCTGAAGGCGGCTCTGGTACGGGCCCGTCGCTGGCCAATGCCTCTGCCAGCCTTGCCAACAGTGCAGATGCAATCATCGATATCGATGTGAATGCGGTTGCCAACGGCACCGCACAAACTGGCGCGGCTGAAGGTTTCTTCGACGACGCTGCTGCTTATGCCTATGGCATGACGCAAGGTATTCGCGTCGCCGCAGACACTGATAAGGGTGATGCGTCAGCTGCTTTCGATAATGATGGCACCATCTCGATCGATGTCGTGACAACTGCCAATGCGCAGAATGATGCCGAAGGTGTCGATGCGGACACAGCCTTTGCCATGATCGGCAACCCTTTCTCAATTTCTTCAAGTGATGCTGCTTTTGCAATCACTGCAGAAACGGATGACGAAGGCAACGGCACCGCTGTTCTGTCAAACGACGGGTCGATTGTCGTAAATCACTCGGCATCTGCCACAAGTGACACGCGTGCATTGGCCTTCTCTTCTGTCAACGGAGCGATTGTTACTGCTGGCGCTGATGGCGATAACGACAAAGCTGCACAGGCAACATTCGCGAACAACAGCGAATTTTCGCTGACCAGCAAAGCGACTGCCACTGCTGATGAAGTAGCTGTCCAGGCCACTGGGAGAATTGCCCAGGTGGGCGCTGAGGCGCGGAACGACTCTAATGATCCTTCCGGTTTGGCAAATGCTGAGTTTGTCAATGGTGCTGATGGCGTTGTTTCTCTGAACGTATCAGCTACCGGGACAGGAGCTTTGCCCGCTGTCTCTGGCACTAGCTTCGCTTCCGGCGTTGCGGCAATGGCCTCCGGTATCGCGGTTAACGCCGAATCGGATTACAGCGATGCTAACGCAACGCTGACCAATAACGGTGCGATCAACATTGCCGTCAATGCGACCGGTACGGCCAGCGATGGCAGTGTTGGTGTACTCGCCGGAATGAATTCGCCCTTCGCGCTTAGCGCTACGGCGAATGACGCTGATAATGGTGAAGCCACGACCACGTTCACCAATACCGGCGATGTCTCCGTACTGGTTTCGGCCGATGCAAATGCTGCGGACGACGATACGGAAGCAGATGTCACGGCAAACGCCAACGCCATCTTAGGCGCAAGCTATCTGAGTGGCCCTCTTAATGTAGAACAGCCGCTTGCTGCCCTGGCGATGAGTGCCAATGGCTCTGACGTTGTCCTGAATAACAGCGGCACGATGACCTTCGGTGTCGATGCAGCTGCTACGGGCGATGTCGCAGACGCAAATGCGATTGTTAACGGCGTTTCGCAGCTGGCCATGGGTGATGACCCGATGGTGTCTTTCGTCAATGCGACCGCAACGGATGCAGGGACAGACGCGTCGGCAGGCTACAATGTCTCGGCGCTGGCAAATGCCACGGGTCCTGACGCTTCAGCCGTAGCTAACGCTTTCGGCCTCGGCCAGGATGCCGACGGGAATGATTCCGCCACGGTCATGTTCGACAATCAGGGCAGCTTTGCTGTCTCGGCAACGGCCAATGCCGGTGACGGTGATAATGAAGTCGAAGCGACGGACGCGGATGCCGCCGCAAACGCCATTGGCGTAACGCAGTCGGCTGACTCGGACGATGCAGATCCGGTGGTGACCTTCGCCAATGCCGGTGACTTCAATGTGTCGGCTGTTGCCAACCAGCTCATCACCACCACCGAAGACGGTGAACCGGTGGAAACGATTGTCATTCCGGAAGGCGATGCCCAGGCTAGGGCGCTTGGCTATTCGGTAAATGACGACTTCGCTGCTGACTTCACCAATACCGGTACGATGGCGGTTTCGGCCATGGCTGCTGGTACGGGCGCAGTGGATGCAAGTGCTACGGCTGTTCAGTTCGTTGCCACGGGCGACGCTGCCACCGGTACTTTCGTCAATGACGGCACGATTTCCGCCATGGCGACTGTCACCAATGGTGATGCCGAGAATATCGGAACGGAAGAAGCTCCCGTCTATGCTGGTACCAGCGAGGCTCAGGCCATCGGTATCCACGTGAACGGCGATGCGAACACGGCAACTGTGACCAACAACGGCACAATCGCTGTAACGGCTTCGAATGACGGTAATCTGGGAACCGTCACTGGAACCGGTACGGCTGCCGATGCCAATGTTCCGATGGCTGCCACGGGTATCCTGTTCACGGGTGGTACGGGTACAACCGGTACGGCTACGACGGGCACGGCGGTAATCAACAACTCGGGCGTTATTACGGCTCAGTTGGTGAATGACGGCGTGATCGAATTCGGTACGGCGATCAATGTCGAGAATGCTCCCAATGCAGTGCAGGTCAACCTGCTCGGCGGCGGCGACATCTACGGCAATATCGAACTGTCGGATGATGATGCGATCACCGTTTCGGGCGGCGAAACCTCGTTTAACGGGATCGTCAATTCCGACGGTACGCTTGATGGCTCGCTGACGATCGCTGAAGACGGCACGCTTTACCTGCGCGATACCAGCGAAGGTGATGGCTCGGTTGTACCTTCGATGGTCAATGTGGACAGCCTGACGGTTACGCCGGGCGGTACGTTGGCTCTCGATCTGGCAGATGTCTCGCCCGACGACGCCTATCCGATGGTGGTGACCAATACGGCCGACATCACGGATGGCATCCTTGAGGTGCGTGTTGCCAGTGCCAATGGCTTGCTGGATGATAACTATAGCTACGATAATGTCATCACGAGCGATGAGCTGACAGGTACGTTTGCTGATGTGGTCTCGCTCGGCGTGTTCACCGATGTCGAAGCAATCTACGACGATGAGAACAATGTTGATCTCAACGTCGACCGTGTGAGCTTTGACGATGCACGCTTCAACCTCACCACCAATGGTGCAGCTGTCGGTGGCAACCTTGAAGGCATGTATGACTTCGATGGCAATGGCGACATGGATGAGCTCTACCAGGCTCTGTTCGCCATCGGCGATGCTGACCAGTACGCCAATGCAGCAACGCAGCTGAGTGGTTCGCAATATGCGACCTATCTCCAGTCGCTGAGCTGGATGGGTAATCGCTTCAATGGCATTCTGTCCGACATGGGCGAATGTGCAGCGATGAACATGGAAGCTGGTGCTCTGAGCTGTAAGCGTCAGGGTCCGGGCATCTGGGCAACCGCCAATTACGGCCGTGAAACGATCGATGCCGATGGCACGATGGGTGCACCTGGCCTGAAGGGCGACCAGTACTATGCCGCAATCGGTGCGGACATGCCGCTGGGTGAAAATGGCGTGATCGGCTTCGGTGTCGGCTATGTTAAGAACGATGCCGATTTCGAAGGCGCTGCCAATGGCTCGCTGCCAGGCACGATCGAAGGCGAAGGCTATCAGCTTGGTCTGTATGCCGCTTACGATCCGGGCAACTACTACGTGAAGGTCTCGGGTTCTTACTCGCAGATCGACAGCGACAGTAAGCGCACGATCTCGATCGGGTCCTTCGGCAACACGTTGACCTCGTCGCCTGATGCCGACATCTGGGGCATCGGTGGTGAAGTTGGCTACCGTCTGCCGGTCGGCCAGGCCATGACGCTGGTTCCCTATGCGGGCCTCGATTATGTGTCGGTCGAATATGATGGCTTCACGGAAAGCGGCCTTGCACCGGCTAACCTGGTGGTCTCAGAGGGTAAGGATAGCTACGCTACATCCGAACTCGGCCTGAAACTGCAGGGTCAGATGGGTGCGATTATGCCCGAACTGAAGGTGGGCTGGCGCCACAGCTTTGAAGAAGATCCCGCACACATCACGGCAGCTTTTGCCGGTGGTACGGGTGACACCTTCAATGTCTATGGTCCGGACCGCGATCAGGATGCGATCGTTGCCGGTGCCAAGCTGGCTGCGAACGTAGGCGAAAGCACCTGGGTCGAACTGGGCTACGAAGGCTGGATGGCTGATAAGCAGGATGTCCATTCCGGCTTCATCACGCTGCGTCATGAGTTCGGTGCGGCTCCGGCTGCGGTAGCTCCGCCTC
>NZ_WTYT01000011.1 GCF_009827595.1 Altericroceibacterium endophyticum
GATCCTCATAGAAGCCATCTCACCGGACGGGGCGCGGCGGTTTCGCCAGCTTCTAACGGTCGCCCAAATAGACGGACTAGGTGGTCCCCAGTTGCTTTAAGCCGGGGGTCATTTTCTGTCTTTGGGTTGTTCTTTGAAATTGTTGATGTTGATGAAGGGACATGTGGGCGACGGCGCTCAGGTCCGGGGCTTTAAGGCTCGGATACCTGATATTTAAGTCGTTGTCTGTATTGTCCTTCGTATCCATTACGTTTGATAGTGCAGGTATCGGCTCCTTAAACGTAGCTGATCTGGTTGATTGCCTTAGGGTGATGCTGGATTGGTTATGAACTCAAACTTGAGAGTTTGATCCTGGCTCAGAACGAACGCTGGCGGCATGCCTAACACATGCAAGTCGAACGAAGTCTTCGGACTTAGTGGCGCACGGGTGCGTAACGCGTGGGAACCTGCCTTTAGGTACGGAATAACAGTTAGAAATGACTGCTAATACCGTATAATGTCTTCGGACCAAAGATTTATCGCCTTTAGATGGGCCCGCGTTGGATTAGGTAGTTGGTGGGGTAAAGGCCTACCAAGCCGACGATCCATAGCTGGTCTGAGAGGATGATCAGCCACACTGGGACTGAGACACGGCCCAGACTCCTACGGGAGGCAGCAGTGGGGAATATTGGACAATGGGGGAAACCCTGATCCAGCAATGCCGCGTGAGTGATGAAGGCCTTAGGGTTGTAAAGCTCTTTTACCAGGGATGATAATGACAGTACCTGGAGAATAAGCTCCGGCTAACTCCGTGCCAGCAGCCGCGGTAATACGGAGGGAGCTAGCGTTGTTCGGAATTACTGGGCGTAAAGCGCGCGTAGGCGGTCTATTAAGTCAGGGGTGAAATCCCGGGGCTCAACCCCGGAACTGCCCTTGAAACTGCTAGACTAGAATCTTGGAGAGGCGAGTGGAATTCCGAGTGTAGAGGTGAAATTCGTAGATATTCGGAAGAACACCAGTGGCGAAGGCGACTCGCTGGACAAGTATTGACGCTGAGGTGCGAAAGTGTGGGGAGCAAACAGGATTAGATACCCTGGTAGTCCACACCGTAAACGATGATAACTAGCTGTCCGGGCACATGGTGCTTGGGTGGCGCAGCTAACGCATTAAGTTATCCGCCTGGGGAGTACGGTCGCAAGATTAAAACTCAAAGGAATTGACGGGGGCCTGCACAAGCGGTGGAGCATGTGGTTTAATTCGAAGCAACGCGCAGAACCTTACCAGCTTTTGACATCCTGATCGCGGATTAGAGAGATCTTTTCCTTCAGTTCGGCTGGATCAGTGACAGGTGCTGCATGGCTGTCGTCAGCTCGTGTCGTGAGATGTTGGGTTAAGTCCCGCAACGAGCGCAACCCTCATCCTTAGTTGCCATCATTTAGTTGGGCACTCTAAGGAAACTGCCGGTGATAAGCCGGAGGAAGGTGGGGATGACGTCAAGTCCTCATGGCCCTTACAAGCTGGGCTACACACGTGCTACAATGGCGATGACAGTGGGCAGCTAACCCGCGAGGGCACGCTAATCTCTAAAAGTCGTCTCAGTTCGGATTGTTCTCTGCAACTCGAGAGCATGAAGGCGGAATCGCTAGTAATCGCGGATCAGCATGCCGCGGTGAATACGTTCCCAGGCCTTGTACACACCGCCCGTCACACCATGGGAGTTGGATTCACCCGAAGGTGGTGCGCTAACCCGTAAGGGAGGCAGCCAACCACGGTGGGTTCAGCGACTGGGGTGAAGTCGTAACAAGGTAGCCGTAGGGGAACCTGCGGCTGGATCACCTCCTTTCTAAGGATATGGCCGAAAGCGTCCGATCTCGTATCGGAAAGAGCTTCGTCCTTTCCAAAGAACACTGCCGTCGTCCTCATGTCCTTTCATCACTGGAGATTGTCACCAAGGTCTTATGATCTTTGTGGCATGCACCTGAGCTGGCTCTCGTGCCCTGCGGCCCTTGGGCTGTGCAAGGGCGCTGGATGGGCCGGTAGCTCAGGTGGTTAGAGCGTACGCCTGATAAGCGTAAGGTCGCTGGTTCGAGTCCAGCTCGGCCCACCATTTACTCTAAGAAACTTAGGAATGGGGCCTTAGCTCAGCTGGGAGAGCACCTGCTTTGCAAGCAGGGGGTCATCGGTTCGATCCCGATAGGCTCCACCAGTTTCTTGGGTACGAATGGTTAAATGATCCACTTGGTGCTTGAACTTGGCACGAGTGGCGACTAGATGGCCGCTTCTCCAGTGAATGGAACAACATATCCCGCCCGAGGTAACACTCAGGGTGCGGTAGCAAGAGGATTGCCTCTTGCGTCTTTGACATTGTGAATGGGTTTTTAAATCGATGCCGTGGCGCATTGGTTTTGTGGTAGTCTTTACGACTATCTCGAAACGAATTGCGACACACAGATGATTATATAATCTGGCTGAGATTATCGTCCGCATGATTGCGGCAGGTTAGCAGCATGATGCTGTTGGCTTCTGGTGTTTATGCAAGACCAGGGGCTGATGGATATCAGGCCTGTCGTTGATGGTGTGGATTCTCAAGCGTGAGGTAAGAGCATTTGGTGGATGCCTTGGCATGTACAGGCGATGAAGGACGTGGCACGCTGCGATAAGCGTCGGGGAGTTGTGAGCAAACTTTGATCCGGCGATTTCCGAATGGGGAAACCCACCTTCACCATTTCTCTCGTTCAATGGTTCGCCATTGGGTGAGTGAGGTGGATAAGGTATCATCTTAGCGAATAAAATAGCTTTGGTGAAGCGAACCCGGAGAACTGAAACATCTCAGTACCCGGAGGAAAAGACATCAACCGAGATTCCGTTAGTAGTGGCGAGCGAACGCGGACCAGGCCAGTGCCTTTCATTCAATTAGCAGAACACTTTGGAAAGAGTGGCCATAGCGGGTGACAGCCCCGTATGCGAAAATGATGTGAAAGGACTCGAGTAGGGCGGAACACGTGAAATTCTGTCTGAACATGGGGGGACCACCCTCCAAGCCTAAATACTCGTACATGACCGATAGCGAACAAGTACCGTGAGGGAAAGGTGAAAAGCACCCCGATTAGGGGAGTGAAACAGTACCTGAAACCGAATGCTTACAAGCAGTTGGAGCCTCTTTAGGGGGTGACAGCGTACCTCTTGCATAATGGGTCAGTGACTTAATCTAACATGCAAGCTTAAGCCGATAGGTGTAGGCGAAGCGAAAGCGAGTCTGAATAGGGCGACTGAGTATGTTGGATTAGACCCGAAACCCGGCGATCTAGGCATGACCAGGTTGAAGGTGCAGTAACATGCACTGGAGGACCGAACCATTTAATGTTGAAAAATTATTGGATGAGTTGTGTTTAGGGGTGAAAGGCCAATCAAGCCGGGAAATAGCTGGTTCTCCGCGAAATCTATTGAGGTAGAGCGTCGGATGTATGCCGATGGGGGTAGAGCACTGGATGGGCTAGGGCGACGCGAGTTGTACCAAACCTAACCAAACTCCGAATACCATCGAGTCTTATCCGGCAGACAGACGGCGGGTGCTAAGGTCCGTCGTCAAAAGGGAAACAGCCCTAACCTACAGCTAAGGTCCCCAAGTCATCACTAAGTGGGAAAGCATGTGGGAACCCCAAAACAACCAGGAGGTTGGCTTAGAAGCAGCCATCCTTTAAAGAAAGCGTAACAGCTCACTGGTCTAAATAAGGGTTCCTGCGGCGAAAATGTATCGGGGCTAAAGTGATGCACCGAAGCTTAGGGTTCAGAATTTATTCTGAGCGGTAGCGGAGCGTTCCGTAAGCGAGTGAAGCCGAAGGGTAACCGACGGTGGACGTATCGGAAGTGCGAATGCTGACATGAGTAGCGATAAAGAGGGTGAGATGCCCTCTCGCCGAAAGACCAAGGGTTCCTGCGCAATGCTAATCAGCGCAGGGTGAGCCGGCCCCTAAGACGAGCCCGAAGGGGGTAGTCGATGGGAACCACGTTAATATTCGTGGGCCTGAAGATGTGTGACGGATTGCGGAAGTTGTTCACTCTTAACGGATTGAGTGGGCGGCCAAGTAGTCCCAGGAAATAGCCTCTTCATATAGACCGTACCCGAAACCGACACAGGTGGTCAGGTAGAGTATACCAAGGCGCTTGAGAGAAGTATCCTGAAGGAACTCGGCAAATTGCCTCCGTACCTTCGGAAGAAGGAGGCCCCATTAGTGCGCAAGCATTAGTGGGGGGCACAGGCCAGGGGGTAGCGACTGTTTATCAAAAACACAGGACTCTGCTAAGTCGGCTTCAAGACGACGTATAGGGTCTGACGCCTGCCCGGTGCTGGAAGGTTAAGAGGAGGAGTGCAAGCTCCGAATTGAAGCCCCAGTAAACGGCGGCCGTAACTATAACGGTCCTAAGGTAGCGAAATTCCTTGTCGGGTAAGTTCCGACCTGCACGAATGGCGTAACGACTTCCCCACTGTCTCCAGGATATGCTCAGCGAAATTGAATTCTCCGTGAAGATGCGGAGTACCCGCGGTTAGACGGAAAGACCCCGTGCACCTTTACTGCAGCTTCAGAGTGGCATTAGGAAAGAGTTGTGTAGCATAGGTGGGAGGCTTTGAAACATTGACGCCAGTTGATGTGGAGCCATAGGTGAAATACCACCCTGCTGTTTTCTGATGTCTAACCTCGCACCGTTAGCCGGTGTAGGGACCCTCTGTGGCGGGTAGTTTGACTGGGGCGGTCGCCTCCTAAAGAGTAACGGAGGCGCGCGATGGTAGGCTCAGGACGGTTGGAAACCGTCTGCGAGAGTGCAATGGCATAAGCCTGCCTGACTGCGAGACCGACAGGTCGAGCAGAGACGAAAGTCGGTCATAGTGATCCGGTGGTCCCTCGTGGAAGGGCCATCGCTCAACGGATAAAAGGTACGCCGGGGATAACAGGCTGATGATTCCCAAGAGCTCATATCGACGGAATCGTTTGGCACCTCGATGTCGGCTCATCACATCCTGGGGCTGGAGCAGGTCCCAAGGGTTTGGCTGTTCGCCAATTAAAGTGGTACGTGAGCTGGGTTCAGAACGTCGCGAGACAGTTTGGTCCCTATCTGCCGTGGGCGTCGATACTTGAAAGGAGTTGCCCCTAGTACGAGAGGACCGGGGTGAACATACCTCTGGTGTACCTGTCATCCTGCCAAGGGTGCCGCAGGGTAGCTATGTATGGACGGGATAACCGCTGAAAGCATCTAAGCGGGAAGCCTCCCTTAAGATTAGGTATCTTCGAGTCGTGATAGACCATCACGTTGATAGGCCGGGTGTGGAAGTGCGGTAACGCATGAAGCTAACCGGTCCTAATAACTCTGATCACGCTTTAACGGACCTTGTGGCAACACAAGTATCCGGAGAATCCCACCATCAATGACAGTCCTGATAACAGGCCGCCATGATGGACGGTATCAAGCCAGATTGCATCGATATTACCCGCAGGCCACATTGCTTGGTGGCCATAGCGCCTGTGACCCACCCGATCCCATCTCGAACTCGGACGTGAAACCAGGCAGCGCCGATGGTACTAATGCTCAAGCATTGGAAGAGTAGGACGTCGCCAGGCATTGTAGCCTGCGGGCATATAAAAACCCATTCATAATCACATCAAAAAGCCGCTGCCGGTGCAAACCGAGCGGCGGCTTTTTGGTCTCTGCCTCACACAGGCACAGACCAATCCATGGCGCGGGGTGGAGCAGTCCGGTAGCTCGTCAGGCTCATAACCTGAAGGTCGCAGGTTCAAATCCTGCCCCCGCAACCATAAAAACCCATGCACAACTCAACATCACCAGCCCGCACACCCGCGGGCCTGAAGGCGTGTCTGGAGCCAAGAGGTGCAGATGGGCGAGCCGCCGCAGGGCGAACCAGAGGGACGCAA
>NZ_WTYT01000012.1 GCF_009827595.1 Altericroceibacterium endophyticum
GCGCCCTAATTTCGGACGTCCGAGCTCTGCCAGAGAATGCCCGAAAGCGGACCGGCAGCTATTCGCCGAGAGCCACGACCGCCTATGTCCGACTATGGGTGGTTTTGCGACAGGCAGGTGTCGGTGAGGCGAGTGGTGATAGCTCCCATTATTCCAGGTCAACGGCTTGCCGGATGGTTGAGCAAGTGCGAAATTGTTCGACACCGCAAACTGGATGCTGGTGAGTAGCGTGCAAAAAGGTCTACTTGCGCGGCAGCAAGCCCAGCAGTGTTGCGGCGAAGGCACTGTGCAGAGCGTCGCAGGGTTCCATGTGAAGTGCGCCCAACGCCGGTTCTTCTGCGTAAGCAGCGACAAGACTTGCTGGCGGCGGAGCGTAGGCCGCCAGAGCGCCCGCTGAGAGGAGGCTCAATAGACAGAAGAATTGTGCGCGTTCCCCGAGCTCGGGCACATGACGACGCAAGAGTTCGGACATATCGGCAACCTTGGCAAGCGAGGACCGCTTGTGCGCCTTGACCACCTCGACCGAAACATTGTGTTCCAGTACACCGCCCTGAGCGCCGAACAGATCGCACATGACCTTCTGGGCTGCCAGCGATTGGCTTAGAATGCGGGCAAGCAGATCCGCGCGCTCTTCCAGTGCTGCGTGCGGATCAATGCCTGCCTCAAGCTCTTGGGCCAGTGCGGCGAGCCATGTCCCCAGGAAGTCGTCGAGAAGCACGAGCAGCACTGCCTCGCGGGACTCGAAATATCGCAAAACGTTGGACTTCGCCAAGCCCACCCGTCGGCTGAGTTCGTTCAGGCTTAGGTCTGCCACCGGCATTTCGCTGAGCATTGCAGCGGCCGTGTCCAGGATCGCCCGGCGGCGAATTCCCCGTTGCTCCTCATTTCGCGCCCGTTGGAAAGTCACGCCGCATCCTCTCTTTATAGACCGTCGGTCTGTTGACATCAGACCGGTGGTCCCTTACATGCAGATTAACAGACCAGCGGGATTATTGGAAGTGGTATGACGATGCACTGGAACAAGCTCGAAATTCCCGAACAGAATGGGCGAGTGGCGATCGTGACCGGAGGAAACACCGGCCTGGGATTCGAAACCGCGCGGATGTTGGCTGAAAACGGGGCAGCCGTGATTCTGGCGGTCCGGGACATCGAGAAAGGCAGGCAGGCGGCAGCGCGCATCGCTGGTAACGTCACCGTCCAGGTACTTGATCTTGCCTCCCTGGCTTCCATCCACTCCGCAGCGGCCGACATCCGCGACGCCTACCCCCGTATAGATCTTCTCATCAACAACGCCGGGATCATGTACACACCGAAGTCTACCACCGCTGATGGCTTCGAATTGCAGTTCGGCACCAACCATCTTGGCCACTTCGCTCTTACCGGCCTGCTGCTGGACCGGATGCTGCCCGTTCCCGGCTCACGGGTCGTCATGATCAGTAGCACCGGCCACCGAATCCAGGCGAGCATTCACTTTGATGATCTGCAGTGGGAGCGATCGTACAGCCGCGCAGGCGCCTATGGTCAGTCCAAGCTTGCCAACTTAATGTTCACCTACGAGTTGCAGCGTCGCCTGGCATCCCTTGGCACTACGATTGCCGTGGCTGCCCATCCGGGCATTGCAAATACGGACCTTATCCGAGACCTTCCCGCCTTGTTTCGTCGCCTGATCGTTCCGATCGCGTCACGGATTACGCAAACGGCCGAAATGGGTGCCCTGCCTACGTTGCGGGCTGCCACCGATCCGGCCGTCTTGGGAGGACAATATTACGGCCCCGCAGGTTGGGGGGAGGTGCGTGGATTTCCCAAGCTGGTCACTTCCAGCGCGCAATCGTACAATCAGGCCATTCAGCAGCACCTCTGGGCCATCTCCGAAGACCTCACCGGAGTAAAGTTTCCAGCAGCGTGAGGGGATGGCGAGCGATTTTGCCAGCTTCCGCTCGTGTCTTGGCGTTTGTCGTGCCTTGTTTCCAACGTGATAGGGCGCTCCCGACCACGTCTTGTCGTCGGCGAAAAAAGGCAAGCAAGCTGTTTAAGTGACAGGTTTCTGCCTGGCGTGCCGATCGCCTGAATAGCTGCCGTTGGGTCGTTTCTCGAAGGGCTGCTTTTTGCCTTTGTCGCGCTAGAAGCTGACATTCTGCTACCGGCCCA
>NZ_WTYT01000001.1 GCF_009827595.1 Altericroceibacterium endophyticum
CCGCGGGCCTGAAGGCGTGTCTGGAGCCAAGAGGTGCAGATGGGCGAGCCGCCGCAGGGCGAACCAGAGGGACGCAACCTATAAACATACCTTTGCGTCGATAATTCCCTTAAAAGTCACGTAATTAGGTAGACTTACCGGGTTGGTCGACAAGAAGAACGCACTAACTTCACTGTAGATAAGCTCTATTCAATCGGTTTAACTATAGCGAGTTTTTACCATGCGCAGCTTTTCGCGTTATACTGCCGCGGCACCCCTTCTATTTTTCGGCGCGCTTTTTCCTTTGTCTGCTCAGGCAGCAACGGAGACTGATACGTTTGAGGTGCTGTTAACGATCGAGGACGCCTGCGCCGTGACAGCAGGATCTGGCTCTGCGATCGATCTTGGAGCCCAGGCAGCCAGTCAGACGGATATAGCCTCGAGCGGTACGTTCACGGTCAATTGTTCCAATTCAACGCCTTATTACATCGGTCTTGCGCCTTCCAACGGCAGTACGAGCGGTGCGGGCGAACTGGCTTCGGGCACCACTACAGATAAAGTGCCTTATCAGCTCCGCTCCGCTACTGGTGGGGCCGGGACGATTTGGGGCAATACGGCCACATCCAGCGCTGTCGGCAATGGCGTCGCCGGAACGGGCGAGGGCTCTGATCAGAGCTATACTGTCTATGTGACGGTGCCGGACGCCAATTTTACGCCTGCCGATTACAAAGATACGGTAACGGTGACGGTGAATTTTTGATCGTTTTTTGATGCGATGCGCATTCCCGCTCCTTTTGTCGGCCTTCTTCTTGCGTTCCAGAGCGTCGCAGCCAGCAGTGGTGGCTTGCAGGTTTCACCTGTTCGGGTGACAATTGACCAGCCATCGGAAGTGGTGTGGTTGTCCAATGCATCACCAGAGCCGTTATCCGCGCAGATCCGCATCTTTTCCTGGACCCAGGATGGCGGTGAAGAAAGTCTGCGTGCGACCGACGATCTGGTAGCCAGCCCCCCAATCATGGATATTGGTGCGGGTGAGCGTCAGCTGGTCCGGCTTATTCCTCTGGCGGCGTCAGTTATGCAAGCATCGCCGAGCAAAGTCGCCTGCGAAACGGCTTTTCGCATGATCGTGGATGAACTGCCCCCCGAGAGGGATGCCAGGGCAGTCCCACGTGCGGGCGTGCGTTACAGGCTGCGTTATTCGATACCCGTGTTCCAGCCAGCATCCTCCTGCCCGCAAGAAATTACGCCCGAACTCACGTTTACCTGGGAGAGAGAGGGCGAGGATCTGATGTTGAAAGTGGCCAATATCGGGCACCGCCACGCGCAATTGGGCCGGGCAATCCTGCGAGACGCAAATGGCGATGTGAACATATTAAGCGAGGGGTTATGGGGCTATGTCTTGCCCGGAAGCGCGATGTCATTCGCTGTGCCGAGCCTGCCCGATCCTCGATCCCTGTCAGGAACGCTCGAGATCATGGTCAATGGGACGGAAGAACGCCATTTGCTCCAGAGCAGCGCGGCGGATAGCTGATCTCGTGGCGGCCTGCTGTCTAACGCTCTGCATTCCATTCAATGCCAGCGCGGCTGCCCGTCTGGATGACCGACCTACACAAGCCGGCGGCCTGCCGCCAGCGGCGGTTGAGGATGAGCCGGGCGAAAAACCGGTTCCGCTATATCTTGCCGTGACAGTAAATGGCGTTCAGCGCGGTGTCGCGCCCTTCGAGATGCTGGGTAGCCGCATCCGCGCAGCCCCGCTGACGCTCTCCTCGCTTGGGCTCCGTGTTGAGGTGGACAATCCGTCGCCGCTGTCATTGGACGATCTCTCCTGGCTTTCCACTCGATATGATGCCGGTCGGCAGGCGATCGAATTGTTTGCGCCTGCGGAACGGTTGCTGGCGGAGACCGCCTATCTCAACCAATTGCCGGAAGACAATCCGCCCATTCTGCGCGGACAAGGCGCGCTGCTCAATTTCGATCTCGCGGCCAATCTTGTCCGCGATACGCTGAGCATGAATGGCTATGGCAATCTGCGTCTCTTTTCCGGAGATGCCTTGTTCGAAAATAGCGGTCTCTGGCGTCAGACATCAGGCCCTCAGAAGAGTGGTTCTGCATTTCTGCGCTTCGATAGTACCGCGCAATTCAGTCTGCCGGACCGGAAATTGCAGTTCCAACTGGGCGATGTGACCACCATAGGCAGCAGGCTGGGCCGTGCGACGCGGATCGGCGGATTGCGGGTGGGGTCGGATTTCTCTCTGCAACCTTATTTCGTCAGTACGCCGCTGCCCGCGTTTCTGGGATCGGCCATCCTGCCGTCCAGCGTCGATCTGTATATCAACGGGTTGAAGCGCTATAGCGGCAATATCGCGCCGGGGCCGTTCGAGCTTTCAGCCGGCCAACCGCAGATCAGCGGTGCGGGCACAGCGCAGGTGGTACTGACCGATATTCTTGGCCGCAGTGTCACTCTCGATTTTCCGATCTATGATTCCGAAAGCCTGCTGCGGAAGGGCGTTTCCGAATGGTCGTTCGCGGCCGGGACATTGCGGCGGGATTACGGAATCCGATCCTTTGCCTATCAAGATGACGTGCTGGCCAGCGCGGACTGGAGACACGGCGTGTCTGACAGCCTTTCCGTGGCGAGCCACGGCGAATGGCGTGAAGGGATGCTTAATCTGGGCGCAGAGGCGCAATGGCTGAAACCGACGATCGGCCTGCTTTCCGCCGGACTTTCCGCCAGTAGCAGACAAGGGCGCAAAGGCTATCGCTACAGGCTGGGCTATAGCTGGATGGACAGTCGGTTCAGCATATCGGCCGATATCGAACGCGCGAATGAGGCCTATGCCGATATTGCTGCGACCTATGGCGTTCCCTTTCCCACGATCCGTGATCGTTTTCGAATAGGGTACACGACGCGCAGTCTGGGGAGCTATTCGGCAGGTCTGCTGCGGCAGAAAATCGCCGGCAAAGGTGCGGAAACGATTGCCAGCGCCTATTGGTCAAAGTCTTTCAGTTCCAGCCTGTCTGTCAATATGTCCGGCAACTATGCCTTTGGCCAAAGTGGTTACAAAAGCGTGTTTCTGACTTTGTCCTACAGCCCGGGCAGCCGCGCGCATTATTCGGCGTCTTTCAATGAAAGCAATCGCTCCCGGCAGGCGCTGCTCTCTGCCCGCCGTTCCGCGGATTATGATGGCGGCGCTGGTTGGCGGATGCAGCTATTGAGGCGAAGCGATGATGTGGAACTGGCCGGACAGGCTGACTATCTGACTGACTTCGGGCGCTTCACCGCAGGCGGGCGAACAGGGCAGGCAAGCTCAGCCTTTGCCACCTATCGTGGGGCGCTGGTGGCGATGGACGGGGGGCTTCACGCGGCCCGTGAGATTAACGACGGTTTCGCCATCGTTTCTGTTCCGGGACGTGAAGGTGTGCCGGTCCGACTGCAGAACCGCGAATATGGCGTTACCGGCAAGGATGGCACATTGTTGGTGACGGGGCTCAATGCCTATCAGCACAACCGCATCGAAATCGATCCCAGCAAGCTGCCGCCCAATCTCGAGATCAAGGCATTGGTGAAGGACGTGGTGCCCGCGCGAAAGGCGGGCGCTTCGGTCAGATTCGAAATGCAGCCGGGGCACTGGTTGATGATGCATGTCGCGGATGAGAGCGGCAATTATCTGGCGGTGGGCAGCCAGGCAGAATCCACGCTGACCGGCAAGCGGTTTCATCTCGGCTATGACGGAATGCTCTATATCGAACAGGCTCAAGCTGGCGATATTCTGATTATTCAGGTTGATGACGGGGCATGTCAGGTGACACTGCCCGATAGTATCCCGAGTGAAAGGCTCGGGCGCCTTGGCGACGTGACATGCGCGGAGACCATTGATGCCCGGCATTGATCGCTCGTGTTTGAGGAGCAGCCTGTGCTGGAACTGCGCGCTGTTGGCTCTGGCGCTCTGCTGTGGTGCGGTGTTGCTATGGCCTGACCGTGCGAAGGCCAATGTTTATTGTGAACAGACCGATGCGGGAATTGATTTCGGCACGTCGCAAAGCGGGACCGGATCGATCGATTTTCGCTGTTACAATTGGGAGCAGCAGCCGATTACCTTCACACTGTGTGTAGCGCTCGGCACTCCGAGCTGGCCGGGCACGTCCGCCGAACCGCGATTGCGATCGGGCAGCAACAGTCTGGCCTATAATATGCATCTTAACCCCGCTGCGACCAGCGTCTGGGCACCCAACAATCCGTTGGTTCAGGTGGTCTCCATGCCGGCTGCCAATGGCAGTATGGTGACCGGTTCCATCCCCTTCTACGGCCGGCTTGAAAGCTCTGAGACCGTAGCGCCGGGAACCTATACCGGCAGTTTCTACAATTCGCAGATTGGCTTTCTGCCCAACGGCAGCACGGTCTGCCTGCAGCGGATGGGGCGTTATACCGGGCGCAATTTCAATATGACGGCGCGGGCAACGGTGACCAATAATTGCATAGTCTATGCCGGCAGCCCCGCCGATCTCGGGGCGGTGCCGCGGACCGCCGCCAATGTGTCGGGTTCGACGGCGATCACGGTGCGCTGCCCGAGTGGAACGCCCTATGCGATCGGGCTGACACCCAGCAATGGCAGTCACGCCGGGGCAGGGCAATTGTCTGGCACGGGAGCGAATATGGACCGGCCGCCCTATCAGCTGCGCTCTGGCAGCATCGCTGGGCCAGTCTGGGGGGATCTGACAGATGTTTCCTCAACCGGAAATGGTGTGGCTGGCACAGGTGATGGCACGCATCACACCCATGATGTCTTCGTGACGATGCCGAGTCTGCAATATGAGCCCGATAATTACAGCGATTTGGTGCTGGTAACGCTGCATTTCTGAACCGCTGTGGAAGGTGGAAGGCGGTTTCAAATGATTGCAGTTTGGCACGCCTGTGCTTAGATATTGTCCATGCGTATTCTTCTTGCTGCCGCGCTGCTGACCAGCGCCGCCCCGATTGCCGCTCAGACTTCTGATCAGTCCAGCGCTGTGCCGGCTCCTGTTTTAACCACGCCTGATGCGAAGGATGTCTGGACCTATGCCCAGCCTGAAATCGCGCGCGTTACCCATGTAGGGCTTGATCTCGATGTCGATTTCGACAGCCGGACTTTGTCGGGTCATGCGACACTCGATATTCAGGCGCAGCCTGATGCCGGGGAGATCATCCTCGACAGCGACAATCTGAATATCAGCGCGGTGACCAATGGAGAAGGCCGCCCGCTGAATTGGAGCGTCGGCGCGCGCGATGATGCGCTGGGCGCACCGCTGACGATCGAACTGGACGGATCGCGCCAGATCGTGATCACCTACAGGACAAAACCGGGCGCGAGTGCGCTGCAATGGTTGCCGCCGGAAATGACCGCCGGGAAGAAAAAGCCGTATCTTTTCAGTCAGGGGCAACCCATTAACAATCGCAGCTGGATACCGACACAGGACAGTCCGGGTATTCGTCAGACCTGGGATGCCAGCCTGACTGTTCCGGGCGATCTGGTCGCGGTGATGAGCGCGGAAAAACTGAGCGGCGAAACCGGTGAGCTGTTGCCCGATGGCCGCCGCCGCTTCCGCTTCCGCATGGACAAGGCGGTGCCGCCTTATCTGATCGCCTTTGCCGTGGGGGATCTGCAGTTCAAGTCGCTCGGCCCGCGTTCCGGCGTCTGGACGGAAGCCTCCATGCTGGATGCTGCGGCTTATGAATTTGCTGATGTCGAGAAGATGATTGATGCGGCCTCTGACCTTTATGGTCCCTATCGCTGGGGCCGGTATGACATGCTGGTTCTGCCGCCATCCTTTCCCTTTGGCGGGATGGAAAATCCCACGCTGACCTTCCTGACGCCCACGATCATCACAGGCGACCGGTCCAACACCGATGTCGTCGCGCATGAGCTGGCGCATAGCTGGTCCGGCAATCTTGTTACAAATGCCACATGGTCGGATAGCTGGCTGAATGAAGGGTTCACGACCTATTTCGAGAACCGCATCATGGAAGCGCTCTATGGAGAGGAGCGCGCTGCCATGTATTCCGATCTCGATTGGGATGGAATGATGGCGGATCTTGAGGTCTATGGCGGCCCCACCGGAACGGGCGCTGCCACGCGCCTGCATGGTGATCCCGGTGCCACCGGCGGACAGCTTGATTATTTCAAGGGTTCCAACTTCCTGCGCATGCTGGAAAAGACCGTTGGGCGGGAGCGGTGGGATGCTTATCTGCGCTCCTATTTCGACCGGCACGCCTTTCAGCCGCAAACCACGGCCGGTTTCCTGACCGATTTGCGGCAAAATCTGCTCAAGGATGATGCCGATCTGGAACTGTCGATGCAGCTGGATCGCTGGGCCTATGCCGCTGGTCTGCCTGATAATGCGGTGCATATTCAGAGCGAGACGCTGGCGGAAGTGGATCGTGATCTGGCCGCGTATAATGCTGGCGGCGTTGCGGCGGATGTCGATACGCAGGGCTGGAGCACGCAGGAATGGTTGCGCTTCCTGAACGGAATTCCGCGTGAGCAAACCGAGGCGCGCCTGCAGGATCTGGATGAAGCGCTGGGTCTGTCTGATTCATCCAATGCCTATGTCCGTTCCGCCTGGCTCGAACTGGCGATTGCCAATCGTTATCAGGCAGCGGTTCCGTCTCTGACTGAATTTGCGACACGGGTGGGCCGCGGCTTGCTGATCCGCCCGCTCTACTCCGGTCTGATGGAACAGGGCGAGTGGGGACGTGATCTGGCAAGGCAGTTGTATTCAGAGGCAAAACCGACATACCATCCGGCCACGGCTGCCGGTATCGAAGCCATAATAGAGGTGAAATAGAGGGGCACTGATGCCCCCTCCAGTCGGGTGAGGCCGGATCTGCCGGTGCGGGGAGATGATGATTGCAGATAGACGAATTCCAAAGTGATCATCATCCGTTCCCCGGCTCGCCGGGGCCGGATTTGCAGCTGACAATGGCCATGGTCCTGTGTGTCCGTAACTGGCGTGGGATATTAGAGGACCATCTGCGTCCCTTGGGCCAGAGCACGGCGCGGATGGAGGCGCTGTGGGCGATCGCTCATATGCCGCCGGAAAGCACTCAGGCGGATATCGCGCGCGCTATGGGAATAGAAGGTGCGACGCTGACGCGCATGGTCCAGCTGCTGGTTGATGAAGAGCTGGTTGAACGTTTCGCCGACGATGTCGATCGCCGGCGCAATCACTTGCGTCTCACCGCTAAGGGGCAGGAAACCTTGGCCAAGATCAACGAGATCACCGAGAAACTTCGTGCTGAACTGATTAGCGGGTTCGAAACGGAGCAAATCGAGCAGGCCAATGGTTTTCTCGCTCAATTGCTGTCGCGCCTCCGGACGATGGGCCCATAGGGGGAGCCTCCCTCCTACACATTGCTTCTTAATCGAAAACTTAACGATTAGTACTTAGTTTCGCTGGTTGAGAGGAATTGCGGGTTGTCCGGATTCAGCAAATGTATTGAGCGTTATTAAGTATATGCAGTGGCTCAATTCCAGAACTTGGTACAGCACCGTAATCCTGTCGGTTTTGCTAAGCCTGACCTATTTGCTCGGTGGTTTGTTCGGCACGCAATTTGCCATTCCTCCTGGTTACGCCTCTCTCGTTTGGCCTGCCACCGGCTTGGGCCTCATCGGAATTCTGGTGGGTGGAAATCGGCTATGGCCAGGAATCTTTCTCGGTTCCTTTCTTGTGGTTGTCGCGGTCACGGTATGGCGCGATTTGCCGGCCAGTATTCCCAGTGTGCTGGCCAGAGGAAGTCTGGTTGCCATTGGGGCGACGCTACAGACCGTTCTTGCCGCGACACTTTTGCGCAAACGCTTCAGCAATGGAGTGGAGCTGTCTGACTGGCGAGATTGCACGGCGCTCTTGTTGTTGGGTGTGCTTCTCCCCCCGGTCGTAAAGGCGAGCTTCGGTGTCTTGGCGCTGAATTTCTCCGGCTTGCTGCCTTGGGGGTGGGGCGTGACAAATTGGTGGACATGGTGGCGGGGGGACGTTCTCGGCGTTCTGGTTTCCCTGCCAGCCCTTTTGTTCAGCCGTTATTCGCCGTTTGAGATGCGTTGGCGCGGCTCAGCTTTTGGTGTTGCGGCAGGCGGTGCGGCTATTGGCCTTTGTCTGGCCGTTGGTCTCACCTTCTACATGTGGAAAGTTGCGGTCGAACGGGAATATGAACGCGCCCATGAAAGCTTCGTCGCCCTGACCGTAGATGCCGAACAGGCTTTGCGTCACCGCCTGGATACCTATGATCAGGTTCTGGAGGGGGCGGCCGCGCATTTTGCTGTCTCAGACGAAGTGGACATGCAGGAATGGCAGGCTTACGTCGCCCGTCTCGACCTGGATAACACGCTGCCCGGATTGCACGGGCTGGGTTATTTTCAACGGGTCGAGGATGCTGATCTGGCCGCCTTTGAAGAACAAGTCCGGCAGAAGGGTATTCCGGATTTCAAAGTTCATCCCAAAGTTGAACGAGATGAACATTATGTCATCACTTATCTCTCTCCGCTCGAACGCAACAAAGAGGCGGTGGGGCTGGATCTGGCATTCAATGAGGGGCGCCGCAGAGCCATCCTCCGTAGCCGGATCAGCGGAGATACCAGTCTCACGAGCCGGATCATCCTGGCGCAGGATAGTGCGCGCGGGAACGGATTTTTGCTGCTGCGCCCGATATTGCCGCCTTCGCTGCGATATCAGGATTCAACACGCTGGGTCTATGCGCCCTTGTTGGCGAAGGCCTTTCTCCATCGCCTGACCCCGCGGGAAAACATGGATTACGAGCTCTCTATCTATGAGGGAAGCTCGATAGACAACGCCGATCTGATCTACGCATCAATCAGCGTGGACAAGCTTGAAGACTATGCTTTTGAACAGACACGCCAGATCACGATAGCGGGGCAGCACTGGACCTTGCGGTGGCGCAGTCTGCCGGGTTTCGAATACCGGATCGTCTCCAATCAACCGCTGGTGATCCTGGTTACCGGCCTGATCGTCACCCTCGCTCTTGCCATTCTCCTGTTTACCTTGCTCCGCCGTGAAGCGATCATCCGGCGCAAGGTCACCGATGCGACCGAAGAACTTGAGGCTCTGGCTGAAGAGCGACGCCTGAGCGCCGAAGAACTGAACGAGAAAAATTCGATGTTGGTGATGACAGAGGCGATGGCGCATGTCGGGCACTGGCACCTGGACCTGAATGACAACAGCGTCTTCTGGTCGGAACAAACCTACGTCATTCACGGCAGAAAATCACGCCAGCCACCAACCATTGAAGAGGCATTCTCTTATTATCATCCCGATGATGTCGCGCATGTTCAGGAATCGGTTGAAATCGCCAGATCGCAGGCCAAACCTTATGGCTTTGAAGCGCGGATTGTTCAGGAAGGCGGCGATATTCGCTACATTCATGTGACTGCGCAAGTCGAGCGCGGACAAGATGGTCAGGCCAAATCACTGTTTGGGGTCATTGGCGACCGGACTGAAGAAATACAATTGCGTAACGAATTGCTTGTGGCCCGCGATGAAGCAGAGGCGGCTACAGTCGCCAAATCAGCATTTCTTGCCAATATGAGCCATGAAATTCGCACGCCGATGAACGGGGTGATTGGCTTCACCGAACTGATGCTGTCGGATCGCTTGCCGGATATTCAGCGCAAGCGGGCTCAGCTTATTGCGGAATCGGGCCGCGCGATGATGTCTCTGCTCAACGATATTCTGGATATTTCCAAGATCGAAGCGGGTCAGATGGTTCTGACGGATGAGGCGGTGGATCTGCGCCATAAGCTGGATGCCTGTTTCAAGCTGATCGAGCCGCTGGCAGCACAGAAGGGTGTATCTCTGGAGTATGAGATCGCATCCGATGTGCCGACTTACATTCAGGGCGATGGTTTGCGTCTGCGCCAGATCGTGCTCAATTTGCTCGGTAATGCGGTCAAATTCACACATGAAGGCGGTGTGAAAATGCATGTCGAGATTGATCGCGATGGGGATGAAGAATGGCTGTCCATTGCCATTGCCGACAGTGGCATCGGGATTCCTCAGGATCGCCTCGGTCATATTTTTGAGAGCTTTGGTCAGGCGGACAGCACGACGTCAAAGAAATATGGCGGTACCGGGCTGGGCTTAGCGATCAGCCAGAATCTGGGGCAGATGATGGGCGGGGACATCAGCGCCAAAAGCAGAGTCGGAGAAGGCACGACATTTACCCTGCGAATTCCCTTAATCGAAGCCGCAGTACCGCAAATTGATGAGGACGTGCAGGATAGCGGAGACCAAATCGATACCGCAGGAAAACGTGTTCTGGTTGCCGAGGATAATGACATCAATCAGGAGTTGACGCTTTCCATTATCGAACGGCTGGGACTGAAAGCTGATATCGCAGAGAATGGCCGGCAGGCTGTTGATATGGTGATGCAGGCGCGCAGCGATCACACGCCCTATGGCGGGGTGCTGATGGATCTGCAGATGCCGGAAATGGATGGGCTGGAAGCCACTCGGCAGTTGCGCAAATCTGGGGTGACGCCAGAGGAATTGCCGATCATTGCTCTGACTGCCAATGCCTATCCTGAAGATATCGCTGCTTGTCTGAATGCCGGGATGCAGCACCATGTCACCAAGCCCGTGCGTTTGGCGGAATTGCGGAGCGCGCTCCGCAAATGGCTCAGCACGGAAGAGGCTGAGGACGTTACGCCGGAAATCGCAAAGAAGCCGTCACTGGCGGAGCGTTTTGCTATGCGCAAGCAAGAGCTGAATGACCATCTGAAGCAGCTTAGCGCGCAAGATGAAATAGACGAAGCAGCGGCGGAAAAACTGGCGGGTATGATGCACCAGGTAGCGGGAACCGCGGGATTCTTCGATCAAGATGAACTGGGCGACTGGGCGCGCGAGAAAGAGGTGGAAATTCGGAAATCTGAAGACGCTTCCCGAAAGTCCCTGATCAACAACGCATTATCCGAATTCGAACAATTTTCTTGAAGCGCGGCTTACTTGAGACCCTCTTCAGTATTGATTTATCAAATGGTTAATTGACAATTAAACAATGTACACGGAGTATTGTGTACAATCTTGTAAGCGATTCTTTCAATTGATCGGGTCGCATCCTGGGGCGTGGATATGACTAACAGAAAAGGCATTATTCTTGCCGGAGGGTCCGGTACACGGCTCTATCCATTGACACGCGGTGCTTCGAAACAATTGATGCCGGTTTATGACAAACCGATGATCTATTATCCCTTGTCGGTTTTGCTGATGGCGGGAATTCGGGATATTCTGGTAATCGTACGGCCGCATGAATTGTCTGCCTTTCATGCCGTGCTGGGCGATGGCAGCAGTCTCGGAATTGAATTGCAATATGCACTTCAGCATGCGCCCGAAGGGCTGGCTCAGGCATATCACATCGGTGCAGATTTTGTCGGCAGTAATCCATCGACGTTGATACTTGGCGATAACATTTTCTACGGAAATGGTTTTACCGGCCTGTTGAGCAACGCGCTGGCGCGGCCGGACGGGGCCAGCATATTTGGCTATCCGGTAAAAGACGCGAGGGATTTTGGCGTGGTTGCCTTCGACAAACGCGGGAGAGCTGTGTCGATTGAGGAAAAGCCTGCCCAGCCACAATCCAATATCGCAGTTACCGGTCTCTATTTCTACGATGAGAACGCCGTCGCGCTGGCCCGTGATCTGAGGCCTAGCCCGCGCGGTGAATATGAGATCACCGATCTCAACCGGCATTATCTTGAAGGCGGCGCACTGAACGTCGAAATTATGGAGCGGGGCATGGCGTGGCTGGATACCGGCACCCATTCCAGTCTGCTCGATGCCGGGCTCTATGTCCGCACGATTGAGGAGCGGCAGGGGATCAAGATCTGCTGCCCAGAAGAGATCGCATGGCGTCAGGGATTCATCGATGATGAGGATCTGGAACGGCTGGCATCACCTCTGCGCAAAAGCGGATATGGCGACTATCTTCTCAGCCTGATTGAGGGCCGCAGTGTGAATGAACCGCAAAGTGAATTCGATGATATTTCACTCTACTGCTATAATTGACGTCAAACGCATTGTGCCCGACGTCTATGCCGATGACCGCGGCACATTTCACGAAAGCTGGAACAGCCGCGCATTTGCGGTCCATGGAATAGAGGCTGATTTCGTTCAGGATAATCATAGCCGGTCCGCGCGGGGTGTCTTGCGCGGGCTGCATTATCAATATCCGGCACCTCAGGGTAAATTGGTGCGGGTGGTTGCCGGGCGAGCATGGGATGTGGCGGTTGATCTGCGTCCGCAATCGGTGAGTTTCGGCCAGTGGGCGGCGGCGGAACTATCCGCTGAAAACCGCGAGATGCTGTGGGTGCCACCGGGTTTCGCCCATGGCTTCCTCGCGCTCGAGGATGACACCGAATTTCTCTATAAATGTACCGATTATTATATGCCGGATTGCCAGAAATCGCTGGCATGGAATGATCCCGATCTCGCCATAGACTGGCCGTTGGAGGGAATGGAGCCAATCCTTTCCCCAAAGGATCACGAAGCCCCGCTGCTTAGCCAGATCGACGCTGCCGGATGAAGGCGCTCATACTTGGCGCACAAGGTCAGCTCGGCCAGGCTTTGCTTTCTGAAGCGCCCGAAGACGCCATTTGCACCGGCGTGACGCGGCCACAATTGGATGTCACGGATCATGAGGCTGTCGATCGACTGGTGGAGGACAGCCAGCCTGATTTCATCTTCAACGCCGCCGCCTATACAGCTGTTGATCGGGCGGAAACTGATGAAGACAAGGCGCGCGCGGTCAACGCTCTCGCCGTTGGCAATCTATCCGCTGCCGCCCGGCGCCATGGTGCGCTATTGGTGCATACTTCCACCGACTTCGTATTTGATGGCCTGTCTGGCGTACCCTACGCGCGCACCGCGCTGCCCAACCCGGTCAACGCCTATGGCCGCAGCAAATATGCTGGTGAGCGATTGGCGGGCGAAGGGGCTTTGATCGTCCGGACTGCCTGGCTCTATAGCCCGGGTTCGGACAATTTCGTCGCCACCATGCTGCGCCTCATGCGGGAAAAACCCCAGCTGAACGTAGTTTGGGACCAATATGGTACGCCGACATTGGTGTCGGGACTGGCGGCGGCGCTGTGGCAGCTGGCCTGCGCGAATATCCGCGGCATTCACCATTATACGGATGCCGGTGTTGCCAGCTGGTTTGACTTCGCCATCGCCATTCAGGAAGAGGCTCTGGCGTGCGGGTTGCTGGATCAGGCGGTGCCGGTCCGGCCAGTGTCTCATGCGGATTTCAATCTCGCGGCGCCCCGTCCTCGCTTTACGGTTCTCGACAAAAGCGAAACATATGATGCGCTGGGCTATGCGGCTCCGCACTGGCGCAGCAATTTGCGTATGCTGCTGCAGGAAAAAGCTTTCATAGAGCGGTTGCATGCAATCTCAGCCGGAATATCGGCGGCGACACACGGAGAGTTTGGGGGAGGGGCATGGCGGCAATCCTGATTACAGGAGGCGCAGGTTTCATCGGGTCGAACTTCGTCCGCTATTGGCGGAAAAAGGCACCCAATGACGCGATCATCGTGCTCGATGCACTTACCTATGCGGGAAACCCTGCCAACCTGTTCGAGGTGCCCGGCGTAACGCTGGTGAAGGGGGATATTCGCGACACGCAGATGGTGACGGGCCTTTTGTCAGCGCATGGCGCCGACAGGATCGTTCATTTTGCAGCGGAAACGCATGTCGATCGCTCCATTTCTGGGCCGGATGCTTTCATCAGCACGAATATTGACGGCACGCACAGCCTTCTCAAGGCAGCCAGAAGCGTCTGGCTGGATCAGAACAGCGGCAGGCCGCACCGCTTCCATCACGTTTCAACAGATGAAGTCTATGGCGCGCTGGAATATGAAGATCCTGCCTTTCGCGAAGACCATCCTTATCAGCCCAATTCGCCTTATGCCGCATCAAAGGCTGCCAGCGATCATCTGGTCCGAGCCTATAACCGCACATATGGATTGCAGACCACGATCAGCAATTGCTCCAATAATTACGGACCGTTTCAATATCCGGAAAAGCTGATCCCCTTTTTCATTCTGAATGCGCTTCATGGTCAGCCTCTGCCGATTTACGGGGACGGGCTGCAGATTCGCGATTGGTTGCATGTGGACGATCATTGCCATGGCATCGGCTGCATTCTGGACCATGGCGAAATCGGTGAATGCTATAATATCGGCGGGGGGGAGGAGTTGCCCAACCTGACCGTGATCAACGCGATCTGCAGCGTGATCGATGCAGCCTTTGCTGCTGACCCTGATCTGGCCCGGCGATTTCCCGATGCCCCGTCGGCGCAGGGGCGGCTGACTGCGGACCTCAAAAACTACGTGACCGACCGGCCCGGTCATGACCGGCGCTATGCCATTGATGACAGTAAGATCCGCAAGGCGCTGGGCTATCACCCGGGGCATGATTTTACCGCTGGTTTCACTCAGTGTCTGCGCTGGTATCTCGACAACGAAGCATGGTGGCGGCCACTATGGACACCTGCGGAACCGGAATTGCGCTGACCACATAAATCATCCGCACGGGCAAAACTGCCCTGTCCTACAAGATATCACGCCGCGCAGAAGCTTTGTCCTTCACACAAGGATGGAGCGATCATGACCGAAAAACCGCATATTGAAACACGGGGACGTTTCGTGCCCCAAATGGCGCTGGCGATTGGGCAGGCCGGAGAGTCCGCCCTTTCTGTTCATGCTGGCAACCCGCTCCCGGTTCAGCAATATTTGCCTCCGGCTGCTTCGGAGCCGCTGACCGGCACTGCTGCCACAGATGCGGTGCTGGGGCCGTTTTATCCGGCGATGGGCCGGTCAATTTGGCTTACGCTCAGCGGAGACTGGACAGGCAAGGTGACGGTGCTGCGTTCCGCCGATGGGGGGATCACCCAATTGCCACTGACGATTGGCGGTGCCCAATGGGCCAGTTTTTCCGATAATGTTCAGGAAGCGATTGGGGAGGAAAGCGTGGCCGGGGCGGGATGGTATCTTGCCGTCACGCTGAGCAGCGGCTCGGTTGATTATGAGGTGCGCCAATGAGCACTGATATCATCGCCCGAGGGCTCGCCGCTCGGTCACGTGAGGACGTGCAAGGCATCGCTCGCCGCGCTACCGGCTGCATTGGCACCCGCATCGCGGGTGGCCGCATGTTCAAGGTATTTTCCCTCGCATCAGGCGTCGATGCGGGGCTCACCTTTGAACTCACCATGGCTATTGCACCGCCAGAAGGAGCGGATGCGTTCCGCTTCCTGATGTGCCTGGGGCAAACGACCCCGGAAAATAGCAGCGGCTTGTTGCAGAATGTATCGATGAATGGCTCCGTTACCACGTTGGGGGGCATGGGCAATGCCGATCTCTCTAATGCGACATGGACCCGCGCCACAGTGGGAGGCGAGGGAGACTGGACGATGCAGCCGCCCCAAACTTACGGGCGGCGTTCCTATCAATGGTCGGACTGGCTGCCGGTGCCTAGCATGGAGAGAACGGACGGCGACAAACACCATTTGTTGACCGCCCGCGTCTATCTTTATCAGACCACCGGTGCGAGCGCGCCTGTGGTGCTTTGGGGGCATGCGGCGGACAATTTTGAAAACCATGCCAGCCATCCCAGCGGCCGGGTCTGGCGTACGATCTATCGATCCGGCAGTTGCGCCGCTGCCAATCAGAATACGCTTAATCTTACGACGGGATCGCCTGCGAATGGCGGACCGATTGTGGGGTTCCAATATGCCGCCGCTGGAAAGGTGGTGAATCTGGTCGGCTTTGGGGATTCGATTTGTGAGGGTCGCGCGAGCTATATCGGAGATGGATTCGGAGCACCGGCTGCGGCGGCACTGAGCAAATCGGATGCATCCGCTTCCTATGAATGGAGCAACCTCGGCTGGACGGGGCAGACCTCGGCCCAGATCGGCGCCAATCTGGCTGATGCGCTGGAACACGGTATATTGGGGCCGCAGGATATTGCGATTATTCCCGGCGGGTCGCCCAATGACCAATCCAGTTTTACACCAGCCAGCATCGCCAATATGCGCGGTCAGCGGGGTAAATCTCGCGCGAGGCTGTCCGAGGCGAACGTTCCGCATATTCTCTATACGCAGCTGCCCATCGACCCGGTGGCGAAACTTTATGGTGCGAGTGACGCGCTGCGCCGCAGCGACAATGACCGATTGCGGAAACAGGCACAGCACGGGGACGTCGTGGCGGATTTTGCCTCTGCTTTCACCCTGTCGGAAAATGATCAGGGGCAGTCGATACCCAAACCAAACTATATGCAGGCTGATGGCGTGCATCCCAATGATGCCGGAAATGCTGCGGCAGGTGGTCTGCTTGCAACGGCTGTCTCTGAAATGCTCCGGCCTGCTGCGGGCAAGCTGGTTCGATAATCTATGATGATCGGGGTATCTCGAAGCCGGGGCGCATTTTGATGATGCGTGCCGGCACCCCTGCGGCAATCGCGCCCGCGAGTATGTCGCGCGTCACCACCGCCCCCGCGCCGATCACGGCATGTGGGCCGATGGTGACGCCTTCCAGCACACTCACATTTTGGGCCAGCCACGCGCCATCACCGATCCTTATCGGAGTCGAACTTATGCCTTGCGCCACGATGGGGCGGGCAGGGTCGTCAAAGCGGTGATTGCTGTCGCGAATATTGACTGCCCCGGCGATCAGCACATCCGTTCCGATGTCGATCACCGTGTTCGCACCGAAGATACAATTGGGACCGCACAGACTGCGCGCGCCAAAATGGATCGTGCCGCTGCCTTGAAACATGGTGCCCTGGCCAATCGTGTTGGCACCAGCAAATCGAACTTTCAGCAAGGCAGCATCGCCGATCTGCAAGAAGCGCACGCCAGGAAAGAAGCGCACACGCCCGCCAAGTTGAAAATGCGGCCAGAAGCGCAGCCGGATCATCATCCCGCTGATCATGAATGTCAGCCGCGTGATCACCATGCTCCACAGGTGGCCCAGTTTCATGTGTCTGTTCCTTTGGCTGCTGATCGGCTGCGATATCTATAGCCGGCCAGATTGTGCGGATGCGGCGGAGTGAATGTGACGGAAACATGCTGCATCTTGCTGCCTGCCAAGGCGCCGATCAGCAGGGCGAAGACGCCGCCCGTGCTGCCAATGGCATAAAGACCGCCAATTGTAGGCCCGGCCAGCACAGCGGCGATAAGCAGCGCAAACCCAAGGCTGGATGATTGGTCTTCCCGGACTATGCGCCAGCCAAATAAAGCGCATAATAGCGCAATTTGAAGGGCATAGAGCAGCAGCCCGGTCAGGCCGCCTCGCACCATCAGATGCGAATAGATGTTATGAAACTTACCAATTGCGCGCTGTCGCTCTGCGCCGAGCTTAATCGACATCAGCAGCGGCACTTCCTTGCCCCAGCCAAGGCCGAATAGCTGTGCCGAAATGCCCTCACTAACCACGAAGTCAAAACTGAGTGCAGTTTCAAAACCGCGCCAATTCTGCTGAATTTCGCGGCGAGAAGAATAGCTGGTCGGCTGCAGCTCTCCCAAAACCGCATGCTGGTGTTTGGGCGTTGCAGAGTGCACACCGCCAATGTCCTGCACAGCAGGCGTAGTGAGCAGGAACAGAAACCCGGCGCTGCCGAGACCAAGTGCGATATTTCGCCACTTCCCAGCGCACCAGAACAGCAGCAGAGCAGCGAGGACGCCAAGTGTAAGCAAATGTGCGCGACTGCCGGATAGCAGCAGCGATCCCGCGGTCAGCAGCAAAGTGAGAATGGCGCTGGCTTTTGGCGATTGGACGGCTGGGAAGCGGGCAATGCAAAGTGCCGCTGCGATCGCGCAAACTGCATAGCCATGGCCGATAGTTTCCCGAAAATCCGCGCGGGTGGCGCTTATCTCGGGATCGGCGGTGATCGCTTTGCAAATATAGAACAGCGCGAGGATCACCCCGGCTTGAATGATCGCCCTGAAATACACTTCCGAGCGGGGTATATGGGCGCTGAGCAAAAGCCCTGTGGTGAGCAGGATAAGCGGGAAGGCGATATAGAAAAAGGACCGCAGAATGACCACCAGCGAGTCCAGATCGCCGCTGGCAGTGACGATAAGGCCAAGCGGAATCAGCAGAGCCGTTGGGAGTAGCAACAGAAAAACAGCAGGCCGGGTTTTCGCGGAAATAGCCAGGCCGCATGATATCAGACAGCAAATGCCAAAGCTGAGTTCAGGCGGTGCAAGGCTGACGATCAGGAGCAGGCCGGTCAGTACCAGAGACGGGCCTTGGACTATCGACCGCAAGGGATTCAGAGAGGCCGCTGCCGGGTTGTTCGCGCCTTGAAATCTGGAAAATGCCTTGTTCATCGGGCTTTCAATTGCGCCCCCATGGGGGATTGAAGCCCTGCTGTTTCAACAGTTCCAGATCCTCGGAGAAGTGGTTTTGCAGCCGTTTCATCGTTTCTGCAGAAACCGGCGTGGCGGCAGGTTTTCCGCGATTAGTTTCGTTCCATTGCTGCAGGCGATAGGCCGATCGTGGGGGCATGTGGGCAATCATCTGGTCGGCCAGTTTCGATGCCCAGGGAAGCCGCCGGAGCGCGCGCAGCCGTGACAGGCGCGTATGGCCACCGCCCTTGAAGAATTGCTGGCCAGTTTTGCTTGATCGCCAATCGGCATCCACGCCGATCTGGCTGTGAATCTGCCGCATGGTTTCGGCTGGCCGTGCCTCCAGATCGGTCAGAAAATGCACATGCACCTGCGCTTCCCCGAAAAGGTCGATCCATGGTTGCAGCTGTCGGCCATATTCGCTCCAGGCGATGCAGCAATCAGCTTCGTTTTGAGCGGTCATTGCGGCCCGGCGCGCTTTTGCCAAAGCGCCGGGCTGCAGCCATTTTTCGGTGCATTCTTCAAATGATGCCCCAATCTGGCCGCGCCGCAGGCACATGCGGTAATGCGACAGGGTGCGTTCTATGGGCGGGCGCAACATCGCCAGAATGGTCATGCCGGGAAACAGGGCATGGGCCCGTTTCGCAGCATCGCTGCTTGCCAGATATTGCGGGGTACATTTCCCCAGCAGGCGGTTTTCAGTGGTACCAAAGAACTGGCGCGAAAAATTCTGCCATTGCGGGAAAGACGCCGGAGCGCTGTCGAAAAAAGGGGCTTCCTTATTCAGTGGCAAGGCAAGATTGGGATGATCGCGCAGTAATTCATGCAGGGTGGTAGTCCCGCATTTCTGTGCGCCAATCACCATGAAATGCAGCCCCTGCATGCCCCCGTCCAGAATTGTTGTGTTAACAATATTGTAACTATACAATAATCCTCAATCGAATAAAGTTCTGTTCTTCGGGCAAATCATTGTGAGGGGGCTCCACTTGATTACTATAACGACCCTTGCATCATTTTTTTGGAGCAGGGCGCCACATTGGTAATGATGGTAGCCCGGCAAGGTGAACGGCGCAGTGCAGCTTTGCAGGCTGTCTTGCCGGCGGACCGCCTATGGATGCTGGCTGCTTCGGGGATCAGGCTGGCAGGCGGCGTGCTGGTCTTCGTTTTGTTGGCGCGGTTGCTCGGGCCGGGCGCCTTTGGCCTCGCCGCTGCCCTGCTGACTTATGCAGCCTTTGCTGCGCTGATCGGTGATTTCGGCTTGTCGCTCTATTGCCTGCGGGAAGGCAGTGCGCAGCCGGAGCGGGCAGCAGAAATTATGCGGGGTGCATGTTGGCTGAAAGCCGTGATCAGCTTCGCCCTGATCCTTGCCGGCGCTTTCGCGGCTGTATTCCTGCTACCGGTTGCTGCCTTTGGTTTGGTCGCATTCGCTGCGCTGGCCGCGCTGGCGGGGTCCTACGCGGATCTGTTGCTGTTGATGGCCCGGATCCGCCGCCGATATGATCGGGAGGCGCAAGCGGTCACTGCAGGCACGGCGGCGACCGTGTTGCTGGTCGCACTATCGGGGGTGACCACAGGTGATATTGATTGGGCACTGGCCGCTTATGCCGCCGGGCGGATCAGCTATCTCGGCTTCGTGCTGATCGTGTCGCACCGCTGGTGGGGCCAGCCCGCAACGGGGCAGCCTCTGCGGCGCAATGTGCGGACAACATTTCACGCAACCAAAGCCTATGCAGCCGACAGTGTCCTGACCGTCACATCGGGGCAAATCGACATTCTGCTGTTTTCCGCTTTGCTCGGAGCGCAGGCGCTGGGCATTTATCAGGCCGGTGCGCGGCTGGCCCAATCGATTATGCCACTGGCCATAATGCTGTCGGCAATTTACCTGCCGCCGCTTGCTGCTGCATGTGCCGCCGATAGCAGGGCCGCATTTCGCCGTAATGCAGCCCGTCTGAACTACGAATTTCTGATCCTCGCGATGGGCGCTGCCCTTGGCTTTGCGATTTTCGGACCCGTTTTTACGCGGCACATATATGGCGCCGAATATGCCAGCCTGTCTGAGTTATGGCCTGGATTTGCCGCCTATGCCGCCTTGCGCATGATGGCGGCGAGTTTTGGGATACAGCTGGCCGCCAATGGCGCAATGTCGGTACGGATCGCGGCGCAAAGCTCCACGATTGCCGCTTTTGCAATTGCCGTGCTGCTGATCGCACCGGCTGCAGAGCCATTATGGATGCTGCCATGGTTGCTCGCGGCCGCGAACCTGCCGTTGCTGCTGATAATGGGCGCCGCCGCCTGGAGCCGCGACCGCGCCAATCACAGTTCTGCTGTCTGCCTTGCGGCGATCATCGCCGTGGTGGCCGCACTTTTGCTGTGGCAGCATTTCGTCCTCGCAGGGGCGGTGTGACAATGCGTATTGGTGTCGATGGACATGTGCTGACCGGCAAGTTTCAAGGTACACGCACCACGCTTGGCCGGCTGCTGAATGAAGTCAGTCAGCGTGCGGGGGCGCACAGCCTGCTGCTGTATAGTTACAGTCCGGATGAAGCGCGCGAATTGCTGGGGCACAGGGCGATTGCGCACCGTCAATTGCCACCTGGCGGCGCGATCTGGCGGCTGCTCCTGCAATTTCCCCGCCTGTTCCGGCGCGACGCTGTGGACCTGGGGGTTTTCCAATATATTGCCCCGCTTCGAGGGCGGCACATGGTGTTCATCCATGATCTGCTGCCTTTGACTCATCCGCATCTTTTTCCCTGGAGGATGCGGCTGCGCAGCCGCCTGTTTTTTACGCTGAGCATTCGCCGCGCTGCCATGGTTGTGGCGGTGAGCGATTACACCGGCGATCAGATTAGGCAGCGGCTGAATATCCCGCGTGAACGGTTGGCGGTGGTGAAGAACGGCCCCTCTTTCCCGCAGGAGGCCTATTGGCTGCCGCGTGAAACAGGGGATCAGCGCTATATTCTGGCTGTTGGACGGATAGAGCCGCGCAAGAATATGGATTTGCTGGTGCGTGCGTTTCGGCAAGCGAGCCTGCACAATGTGAAGCTGGTGATTGTCGGCACGATCGATCCGGCATTCCGGCATGCGGAGATAGAGGGGGCGGGGGTGGAAATTCGCACTGACGTGTCGGACACGGAATTGCAGGCGCTTTACCGCAATGCCAGCCTGTTCGTCTTTCCCAGTTCGGCGGAAGGCTTCGGGCTGCCATTGCTGGATGCGGTTCTTTTTGGCCTGCCTACTATCAGCTCCGATCGCACTGCCATGCCTGAAGTGGGCGGCGATTGTGCGGTGTATTTCAATCCCGATGCGGATGATGCGCAAGCCGTGCTGGCTGATTTGATCGCTGGCCATTTCGCTCTCTCACCCATTGTGCCACCAAGCCCGGAACAGCGCTGCCAGCATCACGAACAATTCAATTGGGGACATGCGGCACAGCAGTTTCTGACTGCGGCCGAGGCCGCGTATGATGCGTGATCCCGCCAGCATTGCGGGCAGCAAAAGCCGCATCAGCATCGTGATCGTCAGCTATAAATCACTGAACTTCATTGATCAGTGTCTCACGCCAATCGCGCATCGGGCGGATTGGGATATTATCCTGTGGGACAATGATAGCGGTGACGGTATCGGCGGCCATGTTCGCCGCCATTATCCCCATGTTCGCGTGGTGGAATCACCCGAAAATCTCGGCTTTGCTGCGGGGAATAATCGCGCCTTTCGGCACTGCCGTGGCGATTATGTTCTGCTGCTCAACCCGGATGCCTTTTTGCGCGATGCGGCGCAGGTGGAACAGCTGGCCGAATATCTGGAGGCCCATGCTGACGTGGCGGCGTGCGGGCCCCAATTGCTCCATGGAGACGGTAGCCATCAGGTCGGTGATGCGGGCTGGCGGATCAGCCTTCCCACTGTGCTGGTGCATGGCTTCGCACTGCAGCGTGCGGCACCGTTTCTGCGCGGGCTTTACTTGACCAGTCCTTCCCTGCGGCGGCGTGAGCATGTTCCGGTGGACTGGATATGCGGCGCATGTTTGATGGTCCGGCGAAGCGTGATCGACTCACTGGGCGGGCTGGATGAAAGCAGCTTTCTCTATGGGGAGGATATTGAATGGGGCACGCGGATGCGGCGTGCGGGCTGGCAATGCCACTATCTGCCGCGTGTGAAAGTGCAGCATCTGCAAGGTGCAACCCAGCGCGAGGCCGGGCAGGCCTTTCGGTCTTTCGCCTGGCTGGATGACATTGCGCGGCGTTACCGGGTTTCGGGTGGCCGCTGGGGCTATGGAGTGATGCGGCTGGGCTTGGCGGCTGGCTATATCGGCAGAGCGCTGATCTGGGCGGTGCGGGCGCGTATTTTACGGCGACCTGAGGCGAGGGAAAGAGCTGTTATCAAAGGTGCCATCGCCCGCGAATATGCGGCGCATATCTGGCGCTGGCCGCGATTTGATACGCCGGATTAGGTTCGCAGCATTGTGGCATGGGCCTCACTCAGCAGCGTCTCATACTGCTCCAGAATCCGCTCCCAGGTGAAATTTGCCTGCCAACGTCTGCGGCTGGCGGTGCGCAGTGCTTCGCACAGGTGGTCATCCTCGATCAGGCGCGTGATCTGGTGATCGCATTCATCGATATTGGCAAAAAACAGGCCGCCTTCGTCCAGCACCCAGCGATTGAAGCGATTGTCATGGGCAATCACCGCGCTGCCCGCGCCCATGGCCTCCACAAGAGACGGGTTGGTTCCGCCTACCGTATGGCCGTGAAGATAGGCCCTGTTGTGGCCGCGCAGAGCCGACAATATCACCTTGTCATATATCGCTCCGGGGAAAATTACTTCCTCACTCGCTGCTTCCAGCACGCGGGCCTGATAGGGAATGCTGCGGTGATATTGCCCAAGCACGACCAGTTTTTGCCCGCGCAACCGGCGCGAAAACGCCGTTACGATTTCCAGCACTGAATTTTCGGGTTCCGGCCGGGCGATCAGCGTGAAATAGCGATTGGGTTCGAGCTCCAATGCCGCCAGAGGTGCGGTGGCTGCATCGCGCACATCATCTCCGCCATAGGGGATCATTGCGATCCGTTCGGCTGGCGCACGGCTGGAAAGATGTTCGGCGATGCCCGGATGGTCGGCTATCAGCCATGTCCCGGCGCGGGCAGCCAGTCTTTCATTGATCCATAGAAACGCTTTCTTGGCTGCACCATATTTTGCGCGTTTCCATTCAAAACCATCCATGTTGATAAGATTGTGGCGGCCGCGCAGAGCCAGCCAATGCGACAGAAAGCCGGTATTATAGCCCAGCGTCAGCAACAATCCGGGACGTGACACGACATCCCGCGTCGCTTTGGCATCAAATTCGATCGTCCCCCATGCCCCGCCGAGCCGGGTGGGCACATGAATGCGCGTAATACCCGCCCATTCATCACAGGCGATGGCACCGCTTTCGCTGCCCTGACAATAAACGGTGATGTCCCAGCCGCGTTGCTGCAAATGGAGGGAGAGCCGCTCCGCAAAGGTTTCAAACCCCCCATGTGCAGCAGGCACACCGCGAATGCCGAGTATGATCAGCCTTGGTCGCGGATCGCCATTTTCACTTCGCATCGGTGCGCCCCCTCGCAGTTCCGACCTGATGATATGGCGCGACTATGCGGCCATTGGGGAGCAAGAGGAAGAGCTGGTTTTGCGAAAGCGTGGAGGCATCAGGCCAAGCCAGCTGTCAGATTACGCGCTGCATTACTGGTCGCCGCAGGTCAGGGCTGCTCTTTTTCCCATCCGCCGCCAAGCGCCAGAAAGATCTGAACCCGGTCCGCGGCAAGTTTGGCCTCCGAATTGGCGAGCGCGGCTTCTGCGCTGGCCAGACTGCGCTGCACATCGAGGACATCCAGCACGGAAACAGCGCCCTGGCGTGACAATTTGGCCTGTAAGGTTGCAGCTTCTCGGCTTGCATCCCGGGCACTGCGCAAACGCTCATTCTCATCGAGATCGTTGGCATAGCGCGTGAGCGCGCTTTCTGTTTCTTCGAGTGCGCGCAGGACAGTCCCGTCAAAGCGGGCCAGAGCTGCTTTGGCAGACGCGCTGGCCTGATCGATCCGCGCCCGCGCCACATCCGTATTGGGGAAGGACCAGGAAATCAGTGGGCCAACACTGAAACGAAATGCGGAATCGCTCACCAGTCCGTCGATCGTACGCGATGTCGTGCCGGCGGAGGCGCCGAGCGAAACAGAGGGATAAAGCGCGGCGGTTTCCACGCCGATATTGGCGGTGGCGGCCGCCAGTTCGCGCTCGGCCTGACGAATATCGGGCCGCCGACGGATCAGGGCTGCACCATCGCCGACGGGTATGGGTTGGTCCATCTGCGGGATCGCGGAACAGTCCGCCAGATCCGCAGGGTAATCCTGCGGATGGCGTCCCATCAGAATCGCCAGCCGGTACAACGCTGTACGCCGGGTGGAACGATATCCGGGCAGGGCCGCCTGCAGCTGGGAAAGCAGGCTGCGCGACCTTGTGGCATCCAGCGCCGGGAAAACACCGCCACGCACGCCGCGTTCAATCAGTTTTACGGAGCTTTGCTGAAGCGCAACGGAGTGCTGAGCAACCGCCAGAGAGGCGCCCGCTGCGCAGGCATCGCTATAGGCGGCGGCGACATTCGCAGCGACGGTCGTCCGGGCTAGGTCCAGCGCGGCGGCTTTGGCTTCCTGACTGGCAGTGGCGGATTCCACTGCGCGCCGAATTCGGCCCACGGCGTCGATCTGATAGGAAATGCTGGCGCCGAGATCGTAACTGCCATGGGTGCCGGCCGGTCTTCCTATTCCCAGGCTGGATGTCTCGCCGGCGCTGGCCGATCCTTCAAGGCTGGTCTGCACGCCCGCTGCTGCGTGCACTTCGCGGGTCGAGGCTTGCGCCCGCTCCAGATTTGCTGCGGCTTCGCGCAGGTCGGTGTTGGCGGCCAGAGCTTCTTCGATTAGCGCATCCAGCCGCGTATCATTATACAGGCGCCACCAATGGGGGGGCAGGGGGGCCTGCGAGATGGCGGGTGATGCGCTGGCCTCAAAAGCGGTGTCTGTGCTGCTATCCGGCATGGGGGCGGGCGCGACATAGTCAGGCCCGACCGTGGTGCATCCGGCCATGAGCAGACAGAACATGGGGCCAAGATTTCGGGCAGATATTGTGCGCCTCATAATACGTGGTCCGGTTGCAAATGGTCATCGGCCCCCTCCAGCGTGATCGTCGCGGTTCGCCCGGCGATCAGGTCAACGCCATCGGGCACCTGATCAATGGCGACGCGCACTGGGATACGCTGGGCGAGGCGCACCCAGCTGAAGGTCGGATTGACGTCGGCCAGCAAATTGTCGGAGGATGTCGCCCGTTCCCGGTCTTCAATCCCGGCAGAATGGCCAACGACATGGCCCTTCAGCTTGCGGTCTTCACCCATCAGGCGGATGGTGGCGGGCATTCCGTCGCGAATATGGGCGAGCTTGGTCTCTTCAAAATAGCCGGCGACGTAAAAACTGTCGCTGTCGATCAGGGCCATCAGTGGCTTGCCTGCTGTGGCATAAGCGCCGGGGCGCAGCTGCAGATTGGTGACGATACCGTTGACCGGCGCGCGGACTTCTGCCCTCTCCAGATTGATCCGGGCAAGATCACGATCCGCGAGCGCTTGAGACAGCCTGGCGCGTGCTTCCTCTGCGGCGGAACGGCGAAGATCGCGATCCTGCTCCGAGACGACACCTTCCAAAGCTGCATAGCGCCGGGCTTCGCGATTGGCGGATGACAGCGTGGCGCGGGCCGTGGCGATGGCGGCATTGGCCTGATCCAGCGCGTTGCGCAGCCTTGCCTTGTCGATAGTGAACAGCAGATCGCCCTTCTTCACCACCTGATCGTCTGCCACCGCGACGCTTTCGACCCGTCCGGATACGTCAGGTGCCATTTGCACCACATCGGCGCGCAGCCTGCCATCGCGGGTTTGCGGGGCATAGGTGTAGTAATGGTACAGCTTCCACAGGACGAGTGCCGCCAATGCTGCCAGAGCGATGGTGAGCAGCATTTTGCCACCGCGAATAAGGTCGTGTCTGTTTATCATCATTAATTTGTCATCACGCGCAGGCCCGTGAAGACGAGCCATAGGAGGAGGAAGAAAAAGGCGAGATCGAATAAGGGGCGCTGCCACACGATGCGGTAGAACCCGATCGCATCGAGCAGCCGTGAAAGAAGCATCCGTGCGAAGAAGGCCGCCAGCAAAGCGAGCAGCAAGGGGGACACCAGAATCCCGAAAAGGTCGATTTCACCGATCATGACTGGGCGCTCCAGGCAGGGCTTTTTTCAAACAGCGCGAGCCGCAAACCGACCAATCCGCGCATGAACAGGACTTCGTCGGTCTTGTGTTGGCGAACCGCCAGTGACAGCGCGGCATCGATGCGTTCCAGCAACGCAGGCGATGGGGTGTCCTTGTCGAGGTCGTCACGAATGGTTGCCAGAACATTCTCCAGCGCTTGGCGGAGTGCGCCGCTGCTGCGGTCAGCCGCGCGGCGCAGATCCGCGATATTCACGCCGACCCGCAACCGCGTCATCAGGCGCGGACTTTCATCCTCCGCGCCCACCGCCTGCAGGCGGCCGGCCAGTGCACCGATACTGTCGAGCGCGCGGATAACGTACTGATCGCGGTCGCGCGAATTGGCGCGCCAGGTGAGGGCATAAATATCGGCACGGGCTTTGTGGATGAAGCGCCGCACGGCGTGTTCTGTACCCAGTTGCCGCACCATTCTGAGGCAGAAGAATGCCACGAAAATGCCCATCAGATTGGCGCAGGTGCTATCCAGATAGACATTGAAAGAGGCCGGGGCGTAGGTTCCCTGCAAATTGATGGTACTGAGGGATACCACCATCACCAGAATGACCAGCGGATTGCTGAAGGCCCATAGCGTTAGCGGTATCATGTAAATCGCCATCGCGAGGATGAACGTGGTATAATCGCTGGCCATGGGCAGCAAAATATAGCTCAGCACGCCGCCTGCGGCGAAGGCGAACAAGGCGAAGCGCGAAAACTTGGTAAGGACGGCGGCGGCTTCGTCCATGCTGCCAAAAAATGCCAGCGCCACTGGGCCAAACAGCATGGCATAAGGAACACTTTTCCAGCCGGTGAAATACCAGATGAGGCTGAGGATGCCGTAAGTGGAGGCAATGGCCAGCGCCACGCGGGCGGCCATATGAAAATCCGGACGAAGCGGAAACGGGCGTGAATTGTCGACGGCAGTTTCGAGGTCCGGCGACAAATTGCCCTGATTGTTGAGGGCATTTTCGAGGGCGTGAAGCTCCGCTGAGACCGTCAGTGCATCGGCGATAATTCCGGACAGATTGCGCTGAACCAACCGGCGCCAACCGGTCACTCCGTCGTACTCGGCGGCATCCATACGGGCGATGAAATCGGCAGGAGGTTCCTTGCCTGCTTCCAGTAAAGCGCTGGCTTCTGCCAGCATCGGTGCAACGGCTTCGCGATGGACCTGATCGGGATGAGCCAGACGCGATTCAATCGCTGAAATCATCGGGACCAGGCGCAAAAGCCGCTGCTGAATGGCGAAAATCAGACCGCGCTCCCGGCTGGCGATCAGGGGGTCATATTTGATCTGACTGGCGAGGGCGGACAGGGCCGTCATATCGGCAATCATGCGCAAGCGGTCATTGTCACTGCTGGCACTGATGGCCGCATGCTCATCGTCTTGGTCTTGTTCCGGATTGTTCAGAACATCACGCAACCAGCGCTGCGCATCGGGCAGCCACACTTGCAGCTTCTGATGCATGACGGGCCCGATTGAGCGCGGTACGACGATGCTGTCGATGACGGTAACGCATATGATGCCCAGGCCAATCTCCGTGAGACGTGCCAGCGCCGTGGTGAACATGCTTTCGGGCTGACTGATGGCGGGTACGACAACCAGCAGCATCGTAATCCCGAGCAATTGAAAACCGTAGGCACGCGGGGTGCGATCAATCACACCCATGGCGAAGGCGGCCGTGGCAACCAGCCCGGACATCCCCACCATCAGGATCTGTTGGCTACCGAATATCCGTGCGAGAATGACCGCGATGGCGCCGGCACACATGGTGCCGATGAAGCGATAGAGCGCCTTGGACAGCATCGCGCCGCTGACGGGGTTCATCAGCACGCAGCATGTGACCAGCGACCAATAGGGTTGCGGCAAGCCGATATGAACCGCGATCGTAAATGCCAGCATGGCAGCGGTGAACAGCTTGAGTGCAAAGATCCACCGGCCCGGATTGAGGAGGGCCGCGCTCATTCCTTGTCCTGATTGACAAAGGCCTGTGCCCGTTCTTCCATCAGCCTCAGGACGCGTATGGCGGTCTGCAGGTCTTCCTCTGGCAAATCGCCCAGCAGCTCATGCCGCAGTGTATTGAGGCGCGTTTCGAGCATTTCGGCCAGACGCAGCCCCTCGGGCAGCAGCTCGACATTCTTTGACCGCCGATCATTGGGGACATCGCAGCGCTGCAGTAATCCGGCCGCTTCTCCGCGATCGAGCGTACGCACCAGAGCGGCTGGGTTCACCCCCACTTCAACGGCCAGATCCTTTTGCGAAACCTGCGCGCCGTGGCGTGACACCACGAGCACGACCGTGCCCAGCGATGGGGACAGCCCGGCACCAACAAATGCGGACGTCGCCGCCTGCATCCAGGCACGGCGTACCGGTTGTAACGCATTTGGCAGCGCAAACAGTGCTTCGCTCTTGGAGTCGTTTCCTTGGGACATGCATTTCCATTGCCAAAGCAACCATTGCCTTGTCAATGGAAATGTTGCACCTGCGAAGGCGGATTCAGGATCACTGATCGCAAAGCGGATGCGCCCAGATGCGGCACACCGATATAGCGCTGCTATTCAGACCAATTCTTGCCGCGCATCGCCGCGCAATATCCGCCGATAGAGAACCAGCGATGCAAGACAGGCAAGCTGCACGCAGAAGAAGACCGCCATGGCGGGGGCGAGTCCCAACCAATCCGCCAGAGCTCCGGCTGCCACGACCGGGAGGCACAAACCGCAATAGGCATAGATGAAGAAGCCTGCAGTTGTGCGGGCGCGGTCATCCGGGGCGAGCAGGGAGAATTGAGACAGGCCGGAAAGATAGGTAAAGCCGTAACTCGATGCACTGGTCAGCGCCGTGCCGAGCAAGATGAGCGAGATCGATCCCGTGATCGCGCCGGTGAGCAGGGCCGCAAAGCCCAGCGGGATCAGGCAAAGACCCACCGCCAATGCGCGCGGATTGGTCAGGCGCCCTGCCAGCGGCTGGCAAAGCAGGCCGCCCAGGACGGCGAGGAAGATGACAGCACCGGACCAGCCGCCGAGCCCCTGCCGGTCGAGCAGCAGCGGGACCATGGCGATGGTCATGCCGGTGGAGGCCCAACTGAGCGCTATGGCGATGCCGTAAGGCGCGCTGCCGATAGGAAAGACCGGCAGCCTGAGCATGGGTTTGTCTTGCGGCATTGCGATGCGGGGAAGGGCCAGACAGGCCATTACCAGAAGCGGAACCGCCGCAATCAGAGCCCAGAAGCTGATCGGAGCAAAGCTTGGCCCCTGCACGACCAGACTGATGCCCGTGGCCAGCGCTCCGCCGCCGAAACCGAGCGATGTCGCCGATGTGACCATCAGCGCGGCGCGTCTGGCGTGGGCCTCACCCATCAATTCGGTCATGTAAGCTGTTCCCGAGGTGGTGACGAGACCGGTTGCCACGCCCAGAAAGACGCGTGCAATGACCAGCTGAGGCCAGCCGGGAGACAGGGCCAGCAAGAGCGTCGCTCCGCCGCCCAGTAGCAGGGCGCAGATCGTGGGCAATCTGCGGCCCACACGATCCGAGAGGCCGCCAAGGAAAATGAAGGTCGGCAGCAGTCCCGCGACATAAGCGGCGAAGGCAACGGTTGCCGCCATCGCGCCCAGACCACTTGCCGCGACATAGGCAGGATAGAGCGGTGCTTGGACATTGACGGAGAAAGTGACGACGAAAAGGCAAAGCGTCAGCAAGGGCACGGAAAAGCGAGCCATATGGACCTCGATTGTGGAAATTCTTGCCAATCATGGCCCGGCGTGCCTAGGGGCGACAGGAACAATACCGTACAGTTTGACCAAACTGTACTGATCAGATGGGCAGTACACATGAGCGCATTCACTCTTGCCGATGATGCTGGAAAGACCCTTGTCGAACGGGTGATGGAAACCCTCCGAACCAGGATTACCGGGCGTATGGCGGCGCCGGGAAGTAAGCTGCCTTCTATTCGCACTCTGGCTGATCAGCTTGGCGTGTCGCGTTCTACCGTGGTTGACGCCTATGATCGTTTGATGGCGGAAGGCATCGTGCAATCGCGCCGTGGATCGGGTTTTTATGTGGCGGCGCATCTGCCACCCTTTTCACTGAGCGATAGCGGGCCGCCATTGGCGCGTGAAATCGATCCGCTCCTGATCACAAGGCAGGCGCTGGATGGCCGGCATATCCGGGCCAATCCCGGTTGCGGCTGGTTCCCGAACAGCTGGATGCCGCAGGAAGAGATCCGCCGCGCCTTGCGCAGTCTGGCACGGAATTCCGATGTGGGGCTGACCGAATACAGCACACCGCTCGGACTGTCGGACCTGCGTATCCTGCTGGCTGTACGGATGGCCGATACCGGAGTGGAAGCGCATCCCGATCAGATCATTCTGACGGAAAGCGGGACGCAGGCGCTCGATCTGTGTTGCCGATTCCTGCTGGAGCCGGGGGACCGGGTGCTGATCGACGATCCGTGTTATTTCAATTTTCTGGCTCTGTTCCGCGCGCACCGGGTGGAGGCGATTGGCGTGCCACGGACAGCACAGGGCCCTGATCTCGCGGCTTTCGAAGCGGCGCTGAAAGAGCATCGGCCGCGGCTCTATATAACCAATTCGGGACCGCATAATCCGACCGGCACGACCATTTCCCAAGTGACCTGTCACCGCATATTGCGACTGGCTGAAGCGCATGATCTGATGATCGTGGAAGACGATATCTATGCCGATTTTGAGGAACGTCCGGCACCGAGGCTGGCTGGTTTTGACGGGCTGACACGGGTGATCCAGACCGGCAGCTTCTCCAAAACGCTCTCCGCTTCGATGCGCTGTGGTTACATCGCGGTGCGTCCGGATTGGGTTGATGCGCTGGTCGATCTTAAGCTCGCGACATCGGTGGCGGGCGGCAGCATGTCTTTTGAATTGCTGCGGAACTTGCTGAAAGAAGGAAGTTACCGCCGGCATGTCCAGAATATGCGCACCCGGCTGGCCGGGGCCATGAGCGCGCTGACGCCGCAGCTGGTGTCACTGGGCATTATGCCGTGGCACGAGCCGGAATCGGGTGTTTTCCTGTGGTGCCGCCTGCCCGACGGCGTCGATGGCGGCGCATTGACCCGGCTGGCATGGGAGAAGGGAATTGTTCTGGCCCCCGGCAACGCCTTCAGTATCTATCAGAATTATGCATCCTTCATGCGCTTCAACGTCGCTCAGATGCAGGACCCCATGCTGATGGATGACCTCAAGATATTGCTGGACAAGGCAGCGGCGATGGCGGGCGATGCTGCGCCATAATCCGTGCGGTCAAAAGGTCGATTTTGGAGATCTGGGAAATGGTGCCCAGGGACGGAATCGAACCGCCGACACTGCGATTTTCAGTCGCATGCTCTACCAACTGAGCTACCTGGGCATCTTCATTTCAGGATGAGTGCGGAAAGCACTGCATCGCTTGGAGGGGCGCCTATGGCGCGCTGCGCCGAGCTTTGCAAGAGGGAATTCAATCTTCTTTTGCAATATCCTCAGGAGAGGCCGCAGGCCCGGGCACGGCATAGCCATCATTGAACCATTGGGCGAGATCGCGGTCACGGCATCTGGCCGAACAAAAGGGCGCAAATTCAGCGCTTCGTGGCTTCTTGCAGATCGGGCAGGGCTTGTCTGGTCTGGTGCTCATATAACCACCGATTGCGCAAAGGCGCCCTCGAGCGCAAGGGCCGGATCACTTTTCAGCTGCACTTGCCGGCCGCTGCGGCGGCTGAGTTCATCCTGCCAGGCCCTGGGAATCACCGCAATGACCTCTGGATGCGCTGTCAGCAGCAAGGCTCCCGGACTTTCTACCATTTCTGCCTGACGGAGCAAAAGCCGCGCGGCGAGCCGGGCTGGCTGGCTGGCGGCGCGATGCAGCAGGGATGGCCGTTCCAGCCGCGCGACCAGCTGGACAAAGCCGAAGCCATTCATGCCGGTGCGTTCATGCTGCCAGTCCTGCAATGCGTCGCCCAGCGCGCTATCCACAGCCTTGCGTTCAGCCTTGGCAGGCAGGGTGGGAAAATCGATGCCGATGGAGCCGCCCAGATCGAATCGCCTGACACTTTCCGCGAGCGGCGTGATGGCCGCCTGAGCCAGCGCTGCTGGTGGCAGGGTGCCGTCGATATCGATCAGCATCATCGCCGCGGTCGGGGCAAATTGCAGCGCGCCGCCGGGAAAGGTCACTTCGCGGGAAAATGCCTCACCAATCACTTCATTCCAGCCGCTTACCGGGAAGCGGTGAACCTGCTGCACCTGATATCCGCGACTCCGTAATGTCTGGAGCAGGGTGGGGCGCATGGCCGGGCCATTGGCGGGGCGGCTATGGGGTAGCTTCACCCGGCCTGTCTCGGCAATTCCGGCGCGGGTTATTTGCAGATGAAGCGGGGCCCCTTCGCGGGCGTCCTTCGGTAAGCGATCGACCAGTATCTCGCGCGCATTGTCGGTCCTGGCGGTGCCGCGCGCGCTGCCGGCGCGGCGTGAAACCAGAGTGGCTTTGACCACTTCACCGGCAATGAACTCTTCTGGCCAGATAACTGCGCTTGCGACAATTTGCCCGCCAGCCACGGCGATCGCACGCTCTTCACCGATGCCGTTTTCGATGAACCATTCCATCGCCGGCAATTGCATTTCCCTCAGCCGGCAATCAGATTGGCGGAGGCGAGCAAGGTGCGGGTTTCATACAGAGGCAAGCCGACAACACCCGAATGGCTGCCCTGAATCCACGCGATCAGGCCTTCGGCTGCGCCCTGAATGGCGTAGCCACCGGCTTTGCCGTGCCATTCGCCGCCCGCGATATAGGCATCCAGCTCTGCGGCGGAGAGCCGTTTGAAACGGACCGCCGTTTCGCTCAGCTTTTCGCGGATGGTGCCATCCGGCGCGCGCAAGGCGATGGCGCTGAAAACGCGGTGCCGCCTGCCGGACAAGAGTGACAGACAGCGCCTTGCGCTTTCCTCATCCTCGGTCTTGGGCAGAATGCGCCGGCCGGCGGCAACCACCGTGTCGCCCGCCAGGACATAGCCATCGGGCGAGGCAGCGGCGACGGCCTTTTCACGCGCCATGCGTATGGCATAGGGGCGCGGCAATTCGCCTTCGCCGGGAGTCTCGTCAATATCAGCGGGTGCAATGCGCGCAGGTTCAATCCCCAGTCGGGCGAGCAGGTCGCGCCGCCGAGGGCTGGCCGATGCGAGAATCAGCTGAGGAGCGGGCGAGGGCGCGGTCATGCGCCTTTACCAATCAGTTCGACGGGCCAGGGCCACCGCGGCCGGGCATGAAGCGATAGGTAATCCGGCCCTTGGTCAGATCGTAGGGGGTAAGCTCGACCAGCACTTCGTCGCCAACCAGCACACGAATGCGGTTTTTGCGCATCTTCCCAGCCGTATGGCCGAGGATTTCATGGCCGTTTTCAAGCTCTACCCGGAACATCGCATTGGGCAGAAGTTCAACCACCCGGCCGCGCATTTCGAGGAGTTCTTCTTTAGCCATGTAGTTCAGTTTCCATGTTCAGCATTCAGCATGGTCGCGCGCCATAAACGTCCTGCCGCAAAAAGAAAAGTCTAACTGTACAAACCTTTGCCGATCGCAGGCCCTGCGCATCGGCGTTTCACCCCTGGCATGCGACATTTTGTTACATTCCGCGACTTGAGCTGAGCCGGGTTGACCGAGCATAGCGGTGCCAAGTCGGGGGACTTAAATAATTGAGGAAATTGATCTTGCGTTCATTACCCCTTGTCAGCCTGTCCGCACTGATTGCCGGCCTTTTGGCTGTTCCTGCTCAGGCGCAGGACGTTTCTTTCGACGAAAGTGCCGACAGTCTGGCCGATAATGGCGAGATCGTGGTGGTGGCGGAAAGCATGCGCGGGCAAGTGGATGCGCCGCAGCCGCCTTTGTTGGTACTCGATACAAAAGACATCGCGGCCTATGGCGTGGGTTCGCTGCAGGAATTGATGGAAGTCCTTTCCCCGCAAACCGGTAGCAGCCGCGGCGGGCCACCCGCTTTTCTGGTCAATGGCATGCGCATTTCGAGCTTCCGCGAATTGCGCTCCTACCCGCCGGAAGCGATCGAAAAGGTCGAAATTCTTCCCGAAGAAGTCGCCCAACGCTACGGTTTTGCGCCCGATCGGCGCGTGGTGAATTTCATCCTCAAGAAGAATTATTCCAGCCGCGAAATTGAGCTGGAATATGGGCAACCGGATCAGGGTGGCTATTCGGAAAAGGAAGTGGAACTGACCTTTCTCAAGCTGGATGGCCCCAACCGGCTCAACATCAATGCCGAATTTAACGACAGCAGCATGCTGACCGAAGCCGAACGCAATATCGTGCAGGCCCAGACATCCTTGTCCGACATTCCCAGCGATCCCTCTCAGGCGCCCTATCGCAGTCTGGTGAACGATTCGAATGAAGTTGAGGTGACAGCCAACTGGTCCCGCAAACTGGGTGATGCGGGATCATCGCTTAGCGTCAATGGGACCTATGAACTGTCCGACAATCGCAGTCTGCAGGGGCTTAATTCGGTTCGCCTGACAGACCCCGATGGGCAGAGCGTGCTGCGCAATTTTGGTGCGGCCGATCCGCTGGAAAAGAATCGCCGCAATGACACATATTCGCTCGGCAGCACGCTGAATGTGCCGGTGGATGAGTGGGAGGTGACTGCGACGCTGGATGCCAGTCTGGCCAAATCGCGGACAGAAACAGACCGTAATGCTGATACAGCAGCGCTGGAAGCTGCGGCTCTGGCGGGAGAATTCGCGCTGGATGGCGCGATCACGGCAGATACCAGCAATGGCTATGATACGGCGCGCAGCAAGGTGTACTCGTTAGGCAGTTTGGTGACGGCCATGGGCCGTCCGCTGTTGCTGCCTGCGGGGGAAGTTTCTGTCACGCTGGATGCAGGCTATTCCTGGGACCGGATTCAAAGCCGCGATATAGCGCTGCTGAGCGAAGATTCTGTGCAATTGACGCGCGGTGATCTCAGCGCCGGGGCCAATATTGCTATTCCCATCGCCAGCCGCCGGGAAGACCATTGGTCCGCTTTGGGTGATGTTACGCTCAACCTTGCAGGCGGTGTGAACGAGCTTTCCGATTTCGGCACGTTGACCGATTGGAGCGCGGGTGTGAACTGGGGCCTGACCGAAAGCCTCAATCTGTCGGCAACATATATTGCGGAAGATGCAGCGCCCAGCCTGTCTCAACTGGGTGATCCGCAGGTCGTCACGAACAATGTGCAGCTCTATGATCTGCGCAATGAAGAAACCGTTCTGGCGCAGGTGACATCGGGCGGTAACCCGGCCTTGCCCAAGCAAAGCCAGCGTGACTGGAAGATCAGCCTGAACTGGGATTTGCCCATTATGGAGCGGGCCAGCATCAATCTGGATTACATCAACAGCCATACGGATGACGTGACGGCATCTTTCCCGACGCTGACGCCATCGATCGAAGCAGCCTTTCCCGATCGTGTCACGCGCGATGAAACCGGCAGGCTGATCGCGCTTGATCAGCGGGCCGTAACTTTTGCGCAGCAGAAGCAGCAGCGGATCAAACTGGGCATCAATCTTGGCGGCTCCTTTGGCGAGAATGATGACGCAGCGGGCGGAGGACGGCCCGGTGGCCGGGGCAGGCCGGGCGGTGGCGGTCCGCCTCCACGTGGCGGCGCGGCGGATAAGGCCGGGGCGGGGCGGAGCGATGGAGCGCCCGGCAAGCAAGGTGCCAATGCAGCCGCAGGTGAAAATGGCCGGCAATCCAGTGAGAATCAGTCTGCAAATGCGCAATCGGGTGGCAGCGAGGCCAATGGCCAGCAATCGGAAGGAAAGCGGCCGGAGCGCTCAGAGGGGCGTCGTTCCGGCGGGGGACGCCGCGGCGGAGGCGGAATGGGCGGGCGGCCCAGTGGTGGCCGCTGGTTCCTCAACCTCACCCAGACGATCGAGCTGAATAACACAATCCTGATAAGCGAGAACGGCCCGCAGCTGGATCTGCTGGAAGGGGATGCGCTCAGCGCCGGGGGCAATCCGCGCTACAGCGCTGCCTTGCGAGGGGGCGTATTTTATAAAGGCTATGGCCTGTTCACCAGCGGCAAATTCAGCGGAAAGTCGCATGTTTCCGGTACGGTTTCCGATCTTTATTTCGACGATCTGGTGACATTCGATATCCGCCTGTTCGCTGATCTCGGCCAACGGGAGAAGTTGGTGGAAAAGGCGCCGATCTTTGAAAACACGCGCATCTCGCTCAAGATCGACAATGTCTTCGATGCACGCCAGCGCGTGACCAATGGGGAGGGCGAAGTACCCCTGCGTTATCAGCCGGATCTGGTGGACCCAACCGGGCGTTTCATCGGGGTGCAATTGCGCAAGCTGTTCTGATCGTCAAATTGCGGGAAAACAGGCGGCGGCGGGGTGACGAAGCGCGGCGGAGATCCTATCTCTTGGCCGATGCCTCGCAAACCTGCCGCCCCTGACGCGCCCCATAGCGCCGAGCGTTTCCATGAAGATCGCGCGACCTATACGGTCCGCTCTTCGCAGCCCGATATTGAAACCGGGGTGCAGGCGATCCGCGATATGGTCAAAGTGCTGAAGCCCAATCCGGGCGTGTACCGGATGCTCGATGGGCGCGGTGAAGTGCTGTATGTCGGCAAGGCGAGGGCGCTCAAAAATCGCGTGACCAATTACACGCAGATCAACAATCTCACCAACCGTCTGCAGCGCATGGTTTCGCAAACCCGCTCGATGGAGATCATCACCACCAATAGCGAGGCGGAGGCGCTGCTGCTGGAAGCGCAGCTGATCAAGCGCTTTCGCCCACCTTACAATGTGTTGCTGCGTGATGATAAGAGCTTTCCCTTCATCCTGCTGCGGGCAGACCATGATTTCCCGCGGATCATGAAACATCGCGGCGCGCGCAAGGCGAAGGGCAATTATTACGGGCCGTTTGCCAGCGCGGGCAGTGTGAACACCACCATCAATGCGTTGCAGAAACTGTTCTTGCTGCGCAGCTGCACGGACAGTTTTTTCTCCCGCCGTGACCGGCCCTGCCTGCTCTATCAAATTAAGCGGTGCTCGGCCCCCTGTGTCGGGCGGATCGATCAGGAAGGCTATGCCGCGCTGACGCGTCAGGCGAAGGATTTTCTGGCCGGCAAATCTTCTGCCGTGCAGCGGCAGATTGAAGAGGAAATGCAGCAGGCGGCCGAGGCGCTCGATTTTGAAAGCGCGGCGATGTTGCGGGACCGGCTGCGGGCGGCGACCTTCATTCAGGGTAGTCAGGCGATCAATGCCGAGGGGGTGGGCAATGCCGACGTCTTTGCCCTGGCAGCCAAGGGCGGCCATGTCGCTGTGCAGGGTTTCTTCATTCGCGGGGGGCAGAATTGGGGACACCGCGCTTTCTTCCCGCGTCATACGAAGGATATGGATGAGGATGAAGTGCTGGCCGGTGTGCTGGCGCAATTCTACGAAGAAGTCCCGCCCCCGCGCACCATTCTGGTCGACCGGGAATTATCGGATCGCGCTTTGCTGGAAGATGCCTTTTGCCAGATCGCGGAGCATAAGGTCGAGATATCGGTGCCGCAGCGGGGCGACCGGCTGAAACTGATCAATCAGGCCAGTCGCAATGCGGTGGAAGCACTTGACCGTCGGATGGCCGAAAGCGGTACTCAGGCGAAAATCATGCGCGAGCTGACCGAGTTTTTCGAACTTGCCGAAGTCCCCGCACGGATCGAAACCTACGATAACAGCCATATTCAGGGTGCGCAGGCCGTGGGCGCGATGGTTGTTGCCGGACCGGAAGGCTTCATCAAGAACCAATATCGCAAATTCAATATCAAGACCGCGCAGACGAATGACGATTTTGGCATGATGCGCGAAGTGATGACGCGCCGCTTCTCCCGCGCGATGAAGGAAGATCCCGACCGCGATCAGGCGGATAAGGGGGTGTCCATCTGGCCCGATCTGGTGCTGCTCGATGGCGGCAAGGGGCAAATGAGCGCAGCGCAGGATACGCTGGAGGAACTCGGCATTGAAGATGTGCCGATGATCGGCGTGGCCAAGGGGCCGCATCATGGCCGCGAAGGGCGCGAAGTGTTCCATTTTCCTGATGGCCGGGAAAAGACACTGCCGGTCAATTCACCGGTGCTGTTTTATCTCCAGCGACTGCGTGATGAGGCGCATAGATACGCCATTGGCGCGCATCGGGCGAAGCGCAGCCGGGCAATTTCCGCCTCACCACTGGATGAAATCCCCGGTATTGGCCCGTCACGCAAACGAGCCTTGCTGCTGCATTTCGGCACTGCCGGAAAGGTGCGGGCTGCATCGCTGGATGATTTGAAGCGTACGCCGGGAATCAGTGTTGCCGTGGCGCAGACAATTTTTGATTTCTACCATCCGAATGGATGATCAGACTGTGCTGATTGGGTAATCCGGATTCAGGATTGCGATCGCGCTTCGCGGACCATACCTTCCTGAGCCACGCTAGCCACCAGCCGTCCATCCCGGGAAAAGATCTGCCCCCGGTTAAAGGTGCGGGCCGAGCCGGCTGATGGGCTGTCGGTGACATAGAGCAGCCATTCATCCGCGCGAAACGAATCATGGAACCAGATTGCATGATCGAGACTGGCTGCCTTGATCTCGCCGCGATGGAAACTGAGGCCATGCGGCATCAGGCTGGTCGAAAGCAGCTGAAAGTCACTGGCGTAAGCGAGCACCGCCCGGTGGATCGCGTCGTGATCGGGCAGCGACCCTACGGTGCGGAACCACACATGCGACAAGGCTTCCCGCTTGACTGGTTCCAGCCAGTCACGTGTTTCGACCGAGCGAAAATCAATCGGCCGGGCCCTCAGGAGAACGTCGCGCATCTGGCCATCCACTTGCGGAGCCAGTTGCCGGCGGATCACGGCATCGGATTCAATGTCTTCCGGCGGCGGCACGTCCGGCATGCTGGGCGATTGATGAGACAGACCATCCTGCGGCTGCTGGAAAGATGCGGTCAGATTCAGAATGGGCTGACCCGCCTGACTGGCGACCACCCGCCGATTGGAGAAGCTGCGCCCATCGAAGTCGCGCTTCACCCGAAACTCGATTTCCTGATCTTCCGTGCCGGGGCGCAGGAAATAGGCGTGCAGCGAATGTACCGCGCGCTTATCTTCCACTGTGCGCCGGGCGGCCCCCAAGGCCTGAGCAATAACCTGCCCGCCAAATACCCGGCCAAGGCCATGTTTTCGCCGGTGGCCGGTAAAACGATCTCCACCATGCGGTTGAAGATCGAGCAGCAGAACAAGGTCGGCGACCAATTGTTCTGGTGTGGGTGATGAATGGCCAGACTGAAACATTTGGCGCGGTCTTGCTACGGCTTTGGGTTCAGGTCAATCCATCGTGCTGATTTACAGCAGGCTGCACCATTTTTCATTGTCTCTGTTGCCTCCGCGCACTTGGGCATTCCGCGCAAGTTTTCTCTGCCGCTGGTTCGGTCGCCATCAAGATTTTCTCTGTCTTGCTAGAGTAACGCATATCTTTGTCAGCAGCGACGCCGATTGGCTTGTCATGACACGCAATATTCCAGCGATCGTCTAAGGCGGTCACCCAGTTTGCCCATGCATGAGAGACCTTCGACTTCATGATGAGGCAAGTTTGGACTGATGTTCATATGCCCCCGGTAGCAAAGTTTAGTGCTTTTGCTGACATAATTGTCAAGATTCGCCATTGTTCCTTGTCAATTTATGAAACACTGAAAGAACGTAATTAAAATAGGAGTCGGTTAGTATGTATAGTAATACGGATTCGCTCATTCGTTCAAAGTGAATATAATTTTTATTTAAAAATCACAATTTTGTGATAAATTTATATGATTTATCGCGGATTTAAAGATTGAGCATTCAACAAAGGGGTTCTGGTGAATGGATAATGCAGTCGTCAATGTGGCGCTGTTTTTAATCGGGCCGGGCATCATGCTGGGTTTCTGTCTGGCGTTCATCGGGGTCTGGGCAGTTGATCGGCGGCGTTCTTACCTGCTGCTGCTGGGCCTTACATGCCTGATATTTGTGCTAAGCTCCTTGCTTAAAACGGTTCACTGGCCCCACTCAACCAACCTGAACACGCTGGTTACCGGGACGCTGCTTTCAGCAGTCGCCTTGCTCGCCGTTCAGGCAATCCTGATGCGTTCACATCGTGAATTTCACTGGAGCCTTTACCCAACCTTGCTGAGCATGTTTTGGGCGGTGTCGGGCTACTTCCTCTTCGTAGACGAGAACTTTCTTGCCAGGATCTCCATTCGGAATGCCGGATATGGTCTGCTGTTTCTCATCACTGCCTGGCGTCTGCGCGAGCTGCCGCCCGCTCATTCCATGGATCGGGCTCTGTTTTGGGCTGTGTTGCTCTTTGCGCTGCATTTCTTTCCTCGCACATTGTTGGAAATCGGCCTGACAACTCCGGCAGGAGAGGTGCCGATGGGCAACTATCCTTATTGGAACGCATTGCAGCTGGTCGTGACGGCGCTCAGGCTTGGCCTGACGCTCGCCATATTTGCGGCCGCGCTCGCCGATTTGCTTGCAGTTGTCAGGCGGCAACAGACCACTGATCCGCTGACCGGGGCATTGAACCGAACCGGTTTCGAGGAAGCGGCTGCGGCCAGCATCGCAAACCGTGTTAAATCAGCCTCTGCCGCATCCCTCGTCATCTGCGATCTCGATTACTTCAAGCGGATCAACGACGTTTATGGTCATGACGTGGGCGACGATGTTTTGCGCGCGTTCGGGCTGCTTTTGCGGGGATCGGTAGGTCCGGACGATATCGTAGGGCGCTATGAGGGTGAGAAAATCGTGATTTTCATGCCTTCGACCGATTTGGAAGACGCCGCGCCAGCCGTAGAAAGGCTGCGGATTGCGGTCGCAAAAAACCATTTTCCGCACCTCCGTGACGGGGAATTGCTGACGGCCAGTTTTGGTGTGGCAGGGCTGGTGCCCGATGAATGCTGGAGCAGCCTGTTCAAACGTGCTCAAAAATGCCTCTCAGTGGCGAAGAAGGCAGGCAGGAATCGCTGTGTTACCACTCTGGATGTGCAGGAGGAGCTGTCGGGCAGTTCCATCGCAGCGTTCCAGATAAACATGCATCCGCGCAATTCGCGCTGAGCACCACGTCACGATGCGTCTGCCAACGGTCCACTCTCTGCCAGTATAACTGCGCCCGATTATGGGAATAACTGGCTGTTACCTAATGATCTAATGAGACGACCGAGAATGGTAGCACTAAAAATGCACCACGCATTGATCTGGCGCCTTGCGGTCACGCCTGCACAAATGGTATATAAATAGTTAACAAATAACTGTCGTAAGAGTGTCGTTTTGCGAGAGCGTATTTGAGTGCATGCAAAGCAGCGCTGGTTCTGAGCCAAAGCCTGCTTTCGTTAATTTGAAGGGGCAGGCATGATGGACCGTCCGATAGATGTGGCAGACCGCCCGGCGATGGTGCCCGAAGTGGATGGCGCTGCACCGGTCTCGGATCGGGATTCCCCGCGCTTGGCCGTGCCGCTTTCCGCTTCCGACACGCTCGACAGGCATACAAGGGCCGATCTGCGTAGGCAGGAAATGCGAATTGCGCGTGAATTTCATCAGGGACGTATGTGGCCCTATGTGGTCGCCGCCTGGGGCTGTTTCGCGATCTGGCTGTCTTTCTTCCCCCTTGCCATCATGGGGTGGCTGAACCTGCCACTGGCTTTCGTCCTCTCCTGTTTCTTTGCGACGGGCGGCTATGTGACCAGTCATGAGGCGATGCATGACAATATCGCACGGCCGGGCAGCAAATATCGCTGGGTCAATGAGTGGGTAGGGAAGGTTTCGACCATTCCGATCGTGTTCCCCTTTTCCATGGCGCGGCTGATGCATCTGGAGCATCATTACCACTGTAATGACCCCGTGAAGGACCCGGATTATACCGATGAGGCACCCAATATGTGGATGGCCTGGTACAAGACCTGGTATAATCGTCAGCCCGGAGTTGACGGTTCCATCCATCATTACAAACGTATTCTGGCCGAGATGGGCACCAAAAAGGCCGGTAAGGCGATGAAAGACACGCTGAAGCTGCAATTGCTGTTCATGGCTGTGCTGTTTGGGATGGCGTGGAGCGGCTATGCGATCGAGGCGGCGCTGATCTGGTGGCTGCCGCGCCATATTGGCCTCTCTTACATCCGTTTCTACCTGAGCTGGGCACCGCACCATCCGCGTGAAGAGCAGACGGAGCGCTATGCGCAGGCGCGGATTTTCAAGAGCCGCCTGGGGCATTTCATGTCGATGTGCATGGAAACCCATCTCATTCATCATCTTTATCCGGGCATTCCCAATCACCGGACGAAAGATGCCTATTTCGCTTTGAAACCCATTCTCGAAAAACGCGGCGTGGATTGTTCGGCGCTGTGAGCGCCAGCCGGAAAGCAAGGATCTGACAGCATGGAAATCGCGCTCAAGAAACTGTTCCACTGGATGCCTTTCCTGTTCGGGATCGGCTTCATCGCGCCGTTGATCGCGCAGACAATGGCGGCATGGGATATTGCGGCACCTTTCGGAATGGAACGGATCGTGTTCGGCCTGATTATCGGTGCGCCCTGGGGGCTCTATGCCGTGCTCCGCGGTCGCTGGATCTGAGGCGCATAATGGCCGACCATAGCGACACGCTGGAAGCGAAAGAGGGCAGCGCCTTCACTTTGGCCCCGCAAACCGATCAATCGCCCGCTGAAAAGCGCGCGATCCCGCTCGGGCCGAATGAAGGGCTCGACAAGCATACACGCGTCGAGCTGCTGAAGCAGGAACGCGTCATCGCTGATAAATATTACGCGATGGGGCAGACACGGATGTGGATGTATGTCGCCGCGACGCTGGTGGGTTTCACCGTCTGGGTCGCGCTCTTCCCGCTGACGATCATGGACGTGGTGCCGTTGCCACTCGCTTTTATCCTGTCCTATCTCATCGCGACGGGCGGCTATGTCACTGCACATGAAGCGATGCATTCCACCATCGGGCGCAAAGGCACGAAGCGTCGTTTCTGGAATGAGCTGGTCGGTCAGCTTTCCATGGTCCCGCTGATGTTCCCTTTCAGCATCGCACGCGCCACCCATATCCAGCATCACAAATTTCCGAACGATCCGGTGAAAGACCCGGATTATCCCGACAGTGCGCCCAATCTGCGCGCGGCACTGGTGAAGGCATGGCTCAATCGCCAGCCCGGGCCGGATGCACAGGTCCACCATATCAAGCGGGTTATGCTGGAAGAAGTTGGCACACCGGAGGCCAAACGTGCGCTCAAGGAAACGGTGATTTTCCAGATTGTTGGCCATCTGATCTTCATCGGCATGGCCCTCGCTGGCTATGCAATCGAAGTGGCATTGGTCTGGTGGCTGCCGCGCTGGTGTGCGCTGATCCACACCCATGTCTTCTTCAGTTGGGAAACCCATTACCCGCATTCGGGCCGCGGACGTTACGACAACACGCGGATTTTCCGGAGCAGCGTGGGTTCGATCCTGTCGATGTGGATCGAATTCCATCTGATCCACCATCTTTATCCCAATATCCCGATGCATCTGACCAAGCCGGCCTATTTCGAAATGAAGCCGGTGCTGGAACAGCGCGGGGTCGATTGCAGCGCTTATTAGAAGGCGCTGTTACGGACGCTCAGATGTGGCTGAAGCCGAGCCCGTCTGGTTGGGTCATCGCCCGGTCATCCAGCCATACTGGCCCCTGCACGTAAGGCGTGACCCGTCCGATCTGCGTTGCGGGAACGGGCGGCGTGCTTCCTGCGGGGAGCGTGAAGAGCAATTCATAATCATCGCCCCAGCGCAGCGCATCCTGTCGCCGGTCTTCCGGGGCAGCGATTGGCACCTGCTGAGCGTTGATATGCAGTGACACATTGCTGGCGGTGCCCATGCGAAAAGCATCGAGCAGTAACCCGTCAGAAATATCCATCATCGCAGTCACCAGCGGCGCGAGTGCGCGGCCTTCGGCGAGGCGCGGCTGAGGACGGCGATAGGCGTCAGAGCCAGAGCTGGAATCATCTGGGGCCGACTCCGTTTCGGGTGTCGATGCTGCGCTTTGCAATGCCTCCAGCCCCATCATCGCGGCGCCCAGTGGCCCGGTCACATAGATATCGTCGCGGGGTTTTGCGCCGCTGCGAGAGGGCACGGGCACGCATGTCGCGCGGCCAATCGCGGTCAGCCCCATACTGCGCCCGCCAGGCTCAGGCGCAGATACGGTGTCTCCGCCCAGCAACGGCACGTTGTAACGCTCCAATACCTCTTTCAGTCCTGCGGCAAAGCGGTCATCGCCGTGCCCGAGCATATGGCCGAGCAGAACACCCACGGGCTCGGCCCCCTTGGCTGCCAGATCGCTGAGATTGGTCGCAACCAGTTTCCAGGCGATATCCGCCGGGTCCTGTTGGAGCAGGAAATGCACGCCTTCCACCATCATGTCATGCGTCAGGATCAGCACTTCACCGCCAAAGGGCAGCACGGCGGTATCATCCGCCAGTCCGCGCGCGGCGGGGTGGGTGGCCAGAGCGCGCATGGCATTTATAAAGGCGGCTTCACCTGTCATCATGCCTCTTTCATAGCGCTGTCATTCCGCTAGGGGAGATAAAAGCGCTTTCTTCTTCAAACAGGTTGCCCATGAAACGCCCGCTTCGCCAAGTCGCTTCTTCGCTCGCCGCACTCTCGCTCGGCCTTGCTGCCACACCAGCTTGTGCATGGGGGCCGCTTGGCCACCGGATAAGCGCCGAACTGGCTGAGCGCAATCTTGACGGCAAGACCCGGGCCGAAGTCACAAAGATACTCGGGGCCGAGAATCTGGCGGATGCGTCAACCTGGCCAGATGATCAGAAATCCAACCCGGACCCTTTCTGGCAGAAAGAGGCATCCCCCTGGCACTATGTCACCCTACCTGAAGGCATGAATGCGGCTGATTTGCACCATCCCGCTGAAGGAGACGCAGCCACCGCACTTGAGCGTTTCACCGCCACCTTGCGCAATCCCGATGCATCGCAGCAGGACAAGGCCAGGGCGCTGCGTTTCATCGTCCATATCGCCGGTGATCTGCATATGCCGCTCCATGTCGGCAATGGGACCGATCGCGGCGGAAATGACTTCCACGTTCTGTGGTTCGATGAGCCTGTGAATTTGCACTGGGTCTGGGATGAGGGGCTGATCCAGAAACGTCAGCTGTCCTACACCGAATATGCCGACCGGCTGGAACGCGCGATGACGCCGGATGAAACCATCGCCTGGTGGGATGCGAAACCGGCCGACTGGATGGCTGAAAGCGTCGCATTGCGCGACCGTATCTATCCTGCAACCAGCGTGGAATTGGGCGACGGCACGGAGGAAGCGCCCGTCAGCCTGTCTTGGCAATATGCCTATGACTGGACCCCCGCGATGGAACAGCGGCTGGAACAGGCCGGCATCCGGATCGCCGCCTATCTCCAATGGGTGTTCGCCGACCAGACCGGGTAGCGGTCAATTATCGGCAGCTTCTGCTATGAAGCGATTGTTACCGGGGCGGCAGAGTTTGGGGTGATTAGCGGTCGTTCAATTTTCGTCTGATTGATCTTTAACCTCAGAATTCGGCGCCATCCAAAGCCGTTCTCCTGGGAATGGTATTCGGTAGGAGGCAGCCCACTTGCGACCGTTAATCTCTATGGCGCCTTTGGGGTTTCTCTGAGCGAGAAAGCTCTCGAGGGCTCCCATTTCGGAGGATGGCAGGAAAAGGCTATAACTGTCTCCTCGCTGGATAGTCGACGGTGCGGATATGTCGGGCCACTCCTCGTTCCAATGGATCGATGGTTCGGGCGCATATTCGTATGGCCAGATCATCACCTCGATCTCTGCTGGCATCCACGGTTCTGATCGCGCGGATTCGAAAGCTCGTATCGTGCTAAATGCTTTGACTACCGCTGTCGGAAGTCTTGAAGTGACTTGTTGGTCATCAAGTGAGCCATAGACACTAAGAAATACGGGAGGATCGCCATACCAAAGCAGCCTGTTGTCTGGTTGGTCAGTCGCTTCAACGACGCGATATCCCCCATAAAGTTCGGGAGCATCGGCCCCTGAAAGAGAGTTCTTGATCGAGAGTAACTCTGTTTCCTTCAAGCGAACCGAGCGAAAGCCATCTTCGGTTCGATAGATCACCTGTCCATCACTATAGAGCGCAAAACGCGGCGACTCTGATCCTAGGACCTTCCCCCAAGGGTCGCGTTCCAGAAGGACGATCTCAGGCATCGGTCCTTCGCCTTGACGCATCTCCGCAAGCATTCTTGGCCGCTCAAAGAAACGCACATTTTGGGGCAGCGGAATTATTGGCGCATCTGCGTAGGACAAATCGAATGAGGGTGCCTCAGGCACATCCCCTTTGCTCGCGTCGCATGAAGCAACCGCAAGACTGATGAGGATTGCAAGCGCTTGTTTCGCAGGTAGCATTTACTGAGTTTGCCTAATGACCGGATCGTCCGCAATGTTGTCGTATGCGGAACGGCAGGTTTTAATCAGAAAATCGGCAAAGCTGCCATGTCGGCTTTCAGAGATGCGGAAGAAACGATGGTACGGCAGGGATTGGGGTGGAAAGCGGACTGTCAGCTATCAGAGCTAATCTTTAGTTAGCCGCTCTACTTTGCTACGCTCGATGGCCCCGCACAAAGTGTCTTATTCTTGCTTAGCCAGTTTCCCCACCAACCGGTTGAATAGCGTTACTCCCCGGTCGTGTGCACTGGGCATCACTTGCGGATCGGGAGTCATATCAATGACCTTCTGCTGTGCCTCGATCATGATCTTGTCTTCACCGAAAGCCCGGTCGGCAATGCTCATCAGCATGTCACGCAGGACCTCATCCCCATGGCTGCGGTGTGGGCCCCAAGAGAAGAAGTAGCGCGCTGTTCTGTCCGCCATCGGAGTGACAGCCTGGCTGGTGAAGGTAACACCGCTGACCGCCCTGCTGTAATCTGGTGCGCCGTAATCTAGCTCTTTCGCAGTGCCGAGCGGAAAGACGCCGCCGGTCATCAGCAGTACGCCCGGGATCAGAAAGTCGTAGGTCATGAAGCTGTCCATCGGCCCCGCGCTCTTGCGCGAGGATGCGCCACGGGTGTTTTCGGTCCAACGCTCATAGCGGATGCCGCGGTCCAGTGGCGTGATCCGCGCTGGGCTCTCTGCAAATTGCGGACCGGGGCCGAAGCTATTGGCATGGACGAAGGTCAGGTGGCTGAAATCGAGCAGATTGTCGTTTATCAGCCGTGCCTCGGCCTCGTAATCGAGATGGCCGTGCCCCAGAATGTAGTCGAGGTGGTCCAGGCCCACGGCGGGCGGGATTAGCGCCTGATCGGCCAATTCCGGATTTCCCATCCAGACCCATAGCCAGCTATGCCGCTCCACCACCGGGTAGCACCTGACCTTTGCATCGGGCGGAATTTTCTGCTGGCCCGGCATTTCAGCCACGCGACCGTCGGGATCGAAGAGCAGGCCGTGATACATGCACCGGAGCCTTTCGCCCTCGCAGCGACCCAGCGACAACGGCGCCAGCCGGTGCACACAGCGATCTTCCAGCGCGTGGATCGTCCCCGATCCGGTCCGCCAGATCACAATGCGCTCCTTCAGGATGGTGATCGCAAACGGTTTGTCGGTTTCCAGCTCATGCGTCCAACCGGCAACATACCAGGCGTTGCGAACATAGGTCATGGTTGTTCCTCTTCAGCCTCTCTCTCTGCGGAATCCGAAAGTTGACTCCTTAACAGTGTTAAATTGACTTAACAGCGTTAAGGAGTCAACAGTCTGCAGATGGTGCAGCATCCGATGCCAAGTCTTACCCGCGATCAAATCGTGGCCGAAGCTTTCAACTTGCTGGAGGCTGAAGGGCTGGAGGGCCTCAGCATGCGGCGGCTGGCGGCCCGATTGAAAGTCCAGGCACCGGCTCTTTACTGGCACGTCAACGACAAGGCCGAAGTGCTCGGAATGATGGCGGCCGACATCTATGCCGCAGCGTATTCCCGAACCGGCCCCGCGCAGGACTGGCGCGAATGGTTGAGGCAATTCGGCCGCGCGCTCCATCTCAGCCTAACTTCCCATCGGGATGGAGCAAGATTGTGCGCCATAGGTCGCCCGCCTTCTCCTACCGACGCGATTGCCCAAGCGGGCAGGATTGCCGCTCCTCTCACCGCTCTCGGTCTCAACGATCAGCAAGCTCTGGCCCACCAAGCAGCGGTCATTTCCTTCACACTCGGCTGGACGACTTTCGAGGCGAACGGCCCGATGCGTGACTTTCTCCGCCAAATGATGGACTTTGATGCGACCTTTTCCACCGGCTTGGACTCACTGGTGAAAGGACTGCCGGACAAATAGGACAGCGCATAAAGGCGAACTGGGTATCACGTCCGCAATCGGGTCGGATGCGGACATGCTCCATTTCTATAAAAATCCTTGGAAAGCTGCCAGTCCGTTTTCGGGAGGTCGAGAGGCGTAACCGAATGCCCTCTATTCGTGGAACGCGAAAGGGCGGTATTTGCTTGCGATCCTGCGGAGACAGGCGCCCTGGGTGCCTTAACGTTCATTCCATTCATGCCGCAGAATGGCGTATTGCATGGTGTTTTCGTAGATTGGATTTCCGGCGCTGTCGTTTTGGAACGTCACATATTCCAGGAATAGGCCTTCCCTTCGCATGCCAAGCTTTTCGCACAGCCGCCGCGAGGAGGCGTTGTGATCCTCAACATAGGCGTAGATGCGCCTTTTGTTTTGATGCGTGAATAATTCGGCGAACACAGCCTTTGCCGCTTCGAACGCATAGCCCTTGCCACTGAACAGAGGATTGAAATTCCAGCCCACGGAAACCGTGTCGGGTTGTTGAGGTTGTTCCGGATCATCTGGCCATGCAGCATCTGGATGGATGAACACATCGCCGATGAGCTGACCGGATTCTTGCAGACAAACGGCGAGATATTCATCGTTGCCAGCGCGTTTCAGAACCTCCTTCTCGGCTGCCGCCAGATCGGCCAGTTTGAGCGAGAAGAAACAACTCACAGTAGGCTCACGCAGATAAGCGAACAAGGCCTCCGCATCACCCACACGGAAATTCCTGATGGCCAGACGGTCAGTGTGGATCGGTTTCAACTGCTCAATTTCCTGCGCTTCAGACTTATAGAAAACCACGGTTGCCATCGCGTGAACGCTCTATGGCACCGCTTGAGTAACCATCAAGCATTCAAAATCGGGCTATTTCCGATAAATCCGATCTTGAGCAGAAATCCGCGGGCGTTGTCAGGCGTATTCTAGGGTAGGGACGGTGATCGATTGAACGGCGGAAATATCGTGATGAGCGGAAAAGTGAGGGCGTCCGCTGAGCCCGTTTCAAGAAGCCGGGGGCTCGATCGTTTTGAGCATTGCGCGACATTCTCTCTTGCCTATTCGGATACATCCCTTCTTTCAGCGGTTTAGTGAATCCGGAGGGTTTCAAATGTTGCAATGGTTTCGCCGTCGCTATCTCGATGTGCTTGGTTCTATCTATATCTACAACGAACATCGCGGATACACCGCCATTGACCGTGTTCTGGAAGCTATTCGCAAACGCTCTCCTGACGATGAGGGGCTGATTGCCGCGGTTGAGCAGCACCGTGCAGATGAGCGCGCACATTACGTGATGTTTCGCCGGTGGTTCGAACTTCAGCGCAAGATGCCTCTCAAGGTTGATCGGACCTTTGGCCATATCGATCGCTTTATCGAAATCATGTTCCGCACGAGGATTGATGAGCTGGATACGCAAGCCGTCATCGATGATGATCGGCAGTTTGAAAAACTGTGCCGGGTGATCGCCTTGACGGAACAGCGCGGGTACAAGCAGGTCGAAATCCTGATCAATCACCGGCTGGTGAAAAGCGACCCGGTGCTGATGAAGATCTTTCGCGTGATCAAGAAAGACGAGCCCAGTCATTGGGCCCCTTATGAAGAATGGTTGCGCAAAAATGGAAAGCGCGACCCGAAATGGTGGGAATACCGGATAGACACCTTTATCCATTCCGAACTCCTCTTCCTGAAATTGCCGCTCCTGTTTCTGAATCCCTTTATCGGCCGCCGGACGGATTGGGCGGATGAGATTGAAGGAGAGATTTCGCCCAATATGGTGTCTGGCCGCGCGTGACAGCCGATCTTGATAACGCTGAAAGGCGTCCGGCATTCGCGCGTTTTCTGACGCTGCGTGTGGGCGGAATGCTGTTTCGCAACACCGTGGTCAGCACGGCAGCTTTCCTGTTGGGCCTGTCTGCCTTGTGGGCACTCGTGACCTATGGCGGCATGAATGAGGTGCTTGCGACCGGGATCAGCTTCCTTGTCGCGCAGACGCTCCATTATGCCCTGGGCAGGACATGGATATTTCGCGGGACAGACCGGTCAGTCGGAACGGGCTATGTCATTTTCCTGCTCAATGCAGGGGTGGGCTTGTTCGCGACTGTCACGCTATTCGCCTTGCTGGTGAATTATACGCCGATGCATTACCTCGTGGCGCGGGTTGTCGTATCGGTTTTTGCCGGGCTGGCGATGTTCGCCCTGAACGCCTCCTTCAACTTTCGCCGCGTGTGATGTGATGCGAGTTGCCCTGTTTTCCGGAAATTACAATTACCTGCGCGAAGGTGCCAATCGCGCGCTGAACAAGCTGGTCGGCTATCTGGAGCGTGAGGCTGGCTGCACGGTCCGCGTCTACTCTCCGGTGACGGATACGCCCGCTTTCGAGCCGGAGGGCACGCTGGTGCCGGTGTCTTCTGTCGCGCTGCCGGTACGCGGCGAGTTCCAGCTGGCGCTGGGCCTGCCTCGCTCGGCGAGACGAGATCTCGCTCACTTTGATCCGCAGATCGTTCATGTTTCAACGCCCGATATCCTCGGCACACGGGCACAAAGCTGGGCGATTTCACGCGGCATTCCGCAGGTCGCGAGCATGCACACCTTGTTTGAAACCTATCTCGGCTATTACGGTCTGGACTGGCTCCGTCCCTTGGTCGAAGCGCATCTTAACCGGTTCTATCGCCGGGCAGATCATGTCTTTGCCCCTACGCTGGCACTTGTTGACAGCCTCCAGGATCTCCGCGGCGATAGCCGGGCAACGGTTTGGAGCCGCGGAATTGATCGCGCGCTGTTTTCGCCATCGAAACGCGACATGGCATGGCGCCGCCGCCAAGGCATTGATGAAACAGAGGTCGCTGTTCTGTTTTTTGGCCGGTTGGTCAAAGAAAAGGGGATCGATATCTACCGGGAAGCTATCGCGCGTCTGCGGCATCGGCGGGATGTTCGGGCCCTCATCGTCGGTACAGGCCCTGAAGCAGCGTCCTTTGAGGGGATCGACCGGGCAGTATTGACTGGTCATCTCGAAGGGGATGAGCTGGCAATGGCGGTCGCAAGCGCGGATATGATGTTGGCGCCAAGCAGCACGGAAACCTTCGGTCAGGTCATGCTTGAAGCCATGGCGAGCGGACTGCCCGTTGTGAGTGCGGATGTTCCCAGCGCGAGGGGGCTGATTGTGAATGGCAAGACGGGTCTTTTATGCGGCGCCGATGCAATCGAGCAGTTCTCCGCCGCGATTGAGGACCTCGCCTCGGACCCGGCAAGACGAGCAGCGCTTGGAACAGCAGCACGAAGCGCGAGCGCGGCCTATAGCTGGAACCACGCCTCGGAAAGCGTAGCCCAAATCTATCGAGAGCTGCTCAAAAAATCGGCCTGAGACCGGGGGTGAGCGACAATGTAAAACGATCGTTTTACATTGTCTTGCTGCTCCGTTATGCGGTTGGTCATGGACAAAACCGACGCACTCACCGTCGCCGCCGAGCGGCTCTTCGACACAAATGGCTATACTGCGACCGGAATGGACCGGTTGACCCAAGCTGCTGGCATGTCGAGCCGTACGCTGTACAAACATGTCGGCAGCAAGGCGGCGCTCATGGGACGGGTGCTCGCGAAGCGCGACCGACGGTTCATGCAAAGCATCGAGTTGCAAAGCGTCGATGCCCTGTTCTCCGCCATTGAGGACTGGATACGGACCGAAGGCGCCCGGGGGTGCCTGTTCCTGCGCTCCCTGGCCGAGACCGGTGGTGAGACGCCTGAGATCGCTGCGGCTGTCACGGCGCACAAGACGGCGTTCCAGGAACGAATCCATAAAATTGTCGCTGCGGACCTCGGTCATGAGGACCCGGTTCTCGCTGACCAGATTCTGGTTCTTGCGGAAGGAGCGACCCATGCCGCGGTGTATCGGGGCGTAGCGGCCGTATCGGCAGCCCGCTTCGCTGCCGGTCTTCTGGTGGATGCGCGGCGATGAGCCCGTCACTTCGGATCGGTACGATCGGATTTTGCCTGATTGCGCTTTGCTACGGCTTCGCGCGCTTCGCTTTCGGCCTGTTCCTGCCACAGATCGATGCCGAGCTGAATCTTGGCCCTTCTTTGAGCGGCATGATCTCGGGCGGGTCGTTTGCCGGTTATTGTATTGCCATCATAGCGGCAGCCGCCCTGACTGAACGCTTTGGCGCGCGTACCGTGGCATTTGCTGCGGCCACGCTGGCCGCAATCGGCATGGCCGGGATCGCGCTGGCCCCGTCGCCCGCCATTCTGGCTTTCGCCGTAATCGTTGCCGGGTCCAGCACGGGTCTTGCCTCTCCGCCAATGGCAGCGGCTGTAGCCGCTGCGGTGCGCGCCGACCGACAGAATGCGACGAACACGATTATCAATGCGGGGACCAGCGCCGGTGTCGCCCTGTCCGGTCCGATTGCCCTTGCCGTGAACGGGCAATGGCGAGTGACATTCGCGGTATTCGCGGGGATGGCGGTCATCCTTGCGATTGGCGCCGCACGCGCGTTGCCATCTTCACGCGGCAGTCATTCCTCGGTCGGCCTGCCCCCGATCACGCGGCCGCTCGGGTTCCTGATCATCGCCACTTTCCTGACCGGTATGGCAAGCACTGCGATATGGTCGTTCGGCGGGCAGCTCGTCTCGCAAATCCTGGGGTGGGGGCCGACCGGAACCGCCATTCTGTGGAGCTGCATCGGCGCGGGCGGCATTCTCGGGGCGTGGGCGGGAAGCCTCGTGTCGTGCTTCGGCCTGCAGCGCATCCATCTGCTATTCTGCGGCGTGGTTGCAGCCACCATCCTTGCTGTCGGGTCCGGTGTGGCAATCGCCGGGCTGGTTCTGGCAGGCGGAGCGCTGTTCGGTGCGGCTTATGTGATGCTGACCGGAGTCTATCTCATCTGGGGCGTTCGCGCCCTGCCGGACCGCCCCGCTACCGGCTTGACGATCGGGTTCCTGACGCTTGCTATCGGCCAGACTGTGGGGGCTCCCATCTTTGGCCTGCTGATGAGCGGACCCGGTATGGGAACAGCGATCCTGACCTTTGCCGTCCTGGCGCTGCTGGCCGGTGTGGTCCGAACCGGGTTCGGCCACGACCGAGCATGAGGTCGGTGTCTCTCGGCTTCTGCTTTTACGGCGATAATTCAGCTGCATGAACGTCCGCACATGGGGCGTGTGTCGACAGGCAGCTTCTGAGGCTAATTACCTTCAATCCTTGCGAACATCCCGGGCCACGGCATCGAGCACGCCATTGACGAACTTCGCTTCGCGCGCGTCGAAGAAGGCGTGGGCGACATCGACATATTCGCTGATGGCGGTGGCTTTGGGCACGTCGGGGCGGGCCATCAGCTCATAGGTGCCGGCGCGCAGGATCTGCAGCATGGTCTTGTCCAGCCGCTTGACGGTCCAGCCATCGGCCAGACGGTCCTGAATATGGCCATCCACTTCCTCCAGCCGTGACACGGTGCCACGCACCACATCGTCGAAAAAGGGCTGATCCGCCTGATTATACTGATCATCCTCAATTTCCTTGCCGAGACGGTGCAGATGGAATTCATCCAGCAGCCGCATCAGCTTCGTGCCTTCCATCATATGCTGGTACAGCGCCTGCACCGCCGCGAGACGGGCTGCAGAACGGGCTTTGGAGGAGGTCTTGCTCATTTCAAACGGACTTTCACGGATTTGGCATGGGCGGGCAGGCCCTCGACATCGGCTAGCGCCACAGCGGCGGGGCCGATTGCATTGACCGAACTTTCATCGAGCTGGATGAAGCTGGTGCGCTTCATGAAATCGAGCACCGAAAGTCCGGAGGAAAAGCGCGCGCGGCGCCCGGTGGGCAGGACGTGGTTGGGGCCGGCTACATAATCACCGATTGCCTCCGGCGTATAGCGGCCGAGAAACACGCTGCCTGCATGGCGCAGCTGGGCAAACAGAGCTTCGGGATCATCCACTGCCAGCTCAACGTGTTCTGCCGCCAGACGGTTGGCGAGGGCGGGGGCCTCCGCCAGATCATCGACCACGATCATCATGCCGTGATCATCCCAGCTTTGGCGAGCGACCTTGCGGGTGGAGAGCATGGCGCATTGCACATCCACACTGTCTTCCACCTGCTGGGCAAAACCCTGATCGTCAGTGATCAGGATGGATTGCGAAGAGGGGTCGTGCTCGGCCTGACTGAGCAGATCGGCGGCGATCCATTCGGGATCATTCTTGCCATCGGCAATCACCAGAATTTCGCTCGGTCCGGCAACCATATCGATGCCGACCACGCCATAGAGCTGGCGTTTGGCCTCCGCGACATAGGAGTTGCCGGGCCCGACAATGACGTCGACGGGGCGAATATGATCCGTTCCATAGGCCAGCGCGGCAATCGCCTGTGCGCCGCCGACACGCCAGATTTCGCCAATACCCACCAGATGGGCGGCGGCCAGCACCAGGTCATTTATCGCGCCATTGGGGGTCGGGGTGGTGATCACCAGTCGCTCTACCCCGGCAACCTGCGCGGGAATGGCGTTCATCAGCAGGGAAGAAGGATAGGCCGCGCGCCCGCCGGGGACATAGAGCCCGGCGGCATCAACCGCGGTCCATTTGGCCCCCAGACGCACGCCCTGATCATCCCGGTAATCGCGATCCTGCGGCAATTGCGCTGTATGATAGGCGCGAATCCGGCTGGCTGCGAGTTCGAGCGCATCGCGCAAATCGCCATCCAGCGCTTCGAACGCGGCGCGGCATGTTTCGGGCGCGATCCGCCAGCTATCCTCATCCGTCAGCTGATAATTGTCGAAGCGGGCGGTGTATTCCGCCAGTGCCGTATCGCCCTTGTGGTGCATACGGGCCAGAATATCGCTGACCGTTTGCACCACGGCGCTGTCGCTTTCGCGCCGGGCATCGACCAACCGGTCAAATTTGCGGGCGAAATCGGCATCCTTACTAAAAAGCGTGTTCATTTCGCCGCCTCTTGATCGCTCAGGGCGCGGAAGGCATCGACCAGCTCACCCAGTCGGGCATCTTTTTTCAGCGCGGCACGATTGACGATCAGCCGCGCAGAAACCGGCATGATGATGTCTTTTTCGACCAGTCCGTTCTGTTGCAGCGTGCGCCCGGTGGATACCAGATCGACGATTCGCCCGGACAGGCCGAGCGTCGGTGCCAGTTCCATTGCGCCGTTCAGCTTCACGCATTCCGCCTGCACGCCCTTGGCTTCAAACCAGCGTGAGGTGATGTTCGGATATTTGGTCGCGATTCTTAAGTGGCTGGCATATTCATGTCCCCGGTCGCGGGAATCCACCGGCTCTGCCACGGACAGGCGGCAATGGCCGATTCCGAGGTCTACCGGCGCGTAAAGCTCGGAATACTGGAATTCCTCGATCACGTCGGAGCCTACGATCCCGGCTTGGGCAGCACCAAAAGCCACAAAAGTGGCAACATCGAAAGCACGCACCCGGATCAGGCGCATGTCATCGCGCGTGGTGTCAAAACTCAGCGCGCGGTTGGCCTTGTCGTGGAAGCCGCTTTCCGGCACCACGCCGGCGCGCGCCATCACAGGCAGGGCCTCGTCGAGAATGCGCCCCTTGGGGACGGCGAAGGTCAGCGGTTTGGTCATCGACGCGCATGTAAGCGCCAGCAGGAAAAAGGGCAACGTCAATGGCTAATAAGCCGCTCATGGAAATAACCGATGTGGCAGAAGCGATACGCTGGCAGGCGGATCATTCAGAGGAAGCGAACGCTCCCTGCACCGCGCGGGTGATCCGGGCGGAGCTGGCTTTGCTGGACGGCAAAACCGCCACCGGGCGCCGAATGGCGAACTGGCAAGGGCTGTCGCTGGAGGATGCATTACCGCTGCGGGTGGCGGCCGGGTTCCATTATTTGTTTCTGTCGGGCGAGGAAAAACGGCTGGAGCCGGTCTATGCAGGATTAACCACCGATCAGAAAACAATTGACCGGATCGTGTCCGAACTGGCCCAAATGTACGATACGCGGCTGATGCCGTGGCTCGACAGTCCGCCTCAGACCAATGAGGCTGGGCGGTCTGCATCCATCATGGCGGGGCTGTTATGGCTGTCACAACAGCTTGGTCCGAGGTTTGAGCTGAACGAGATCGGTGCCAGCGCGGGCGTGAACACCATGATGGAGCGGTATCATTACGACCTTGGCGGAGTGTGCACGGGGCCGCAGCGCACCCCGATGCAAATAAAGCCCGAATGGCGCGGTACACCGCCGCCGCAAAGCGAGGTGGAGATTTCATCGATTCGCGGCTGCGATATCGCGCCGGTGGACCTTTCGGATCCTGAGCGGGCCTTGCGGCTGAAAAGTTATGTCTGGGCGGATGCGCAGGAACGGATGGCTCGGATCGACGCTGCCATTTCACTTGCGAGTACCAATCCGCCCGATCTGGTGCAGCAGGATGCCGGGGACTTCGTTGAGGAGATGCTCGCCGCACCGCAAGAGCCGGGCGTTATTCGTGTGCTTTATCATTCGGTTATGTGGCAATATCTGCCGCAAGCGACGCGTGAGCGGATAAGCCGGATGATGGAAGCTGCAGCGGCGCAGGCCACAGCAGAAAAGCCGCTCGCCTGGATCCGTCTGGAAACCAACCGGGCAACCTTTCGCCACGAATTATCGCTTCGCTACTGGCCAGGCCATGCCAACTGGGTCATGCTGGGCGAAGCCCATCCGCATGGTGCCTGGGTGAATTGGACCGGCGGCGCCTGAGCGTCTGTTTCAGCCTGTTTGGTACTGCCGCCGCTCAGCTAGACCCCTGCACAACTAAGCTCCCGCACATTAGTCACGCAATTGGAGACCCCACATGAAACCCCATTCCCGCATATTCCTTCCCAGCGTGCTGGCGCTGTCGCTGGTACCTCTCGCTGCCTGTTCGGGCGGTGCAGAGCAGGAGCCAGCACCGCTGGATGGCAGTTGGACTCTGCAAAACGATCAATCGCGCCTCTCCTTCATGAGCGTGAAAAATGGTGCGATCATTGAATCGCACAAATTCACGGATCTTTCTGGCACAGTCTCCGACAGTGGCGTGGCGGAGGTGACGATCGATTTGGGATCGGTCGCCACCAATATTGACGCGCGCGATCAACGGATGCGCGACATTCTTTTTCAGGTCGACCAGTTTCCTGATGCGGTTGTGACGGCGCAGATTGATCCCGCTCAGTTCAAGGCGCTGAAACCCGGTGAAAGCCAGACGGAAACCATACCTGCCGCGCTGGACCTGCATGGCACCAAGGCAGATTTGAATGCGGATGTGGAAGTGACTCGCATCGGTGATGACACGGTGCGCGTGGAAACGGTGACGCCGATAATGGTCAACGCAGCTGATTTCAGTCTCGATCAGGGTATTGAGCAGCTGCGCGAAGTGGCTGGCCTAGATGCGATTACCGGCAATGTTCCGGTCAGCTTCGTGCTGACCTATACACGCTAAATATAGAAGCGGTCCCGCGGGTGCTGCGGGGCCGCTTTTTTAAGGATAGCTGACGGTCTTGGGTTTGTCGGGCAGGGGAATGCTCTCCCCGTCCTCACCGGGCACGGAGTCAAATTTTCCGGCCCGCCAGTCTTCCTTGGCCTGCTGTATCCGCTCGCGCGACGAGCTGACGAAGTTCCAGAAAACGTGGCGTTTGGTGGGGAAGGCTTCTCCGCCAAGCAGCATTACCCGCGCGCCATTGGTGGAGCGCAGAGTCATCGGTTCGCCGGGTTTCAGCACATGCAAATTGAACAATTCCAGCGCTTGCGCATCCAGCGTGGCGTCGCCGCCAACCAGCATTACCGCACGCTCTTCTGCCCGCGCGTCAATCGGCAGGGCACCGCGGGGCTGGAGCACGATTTCGGCATAGATCGTATCGCTATAGGTGGTGGTCGGCGCGCTCTTGCCCCATAGCGACCCCATGATGACCCGCGCCTGAGTGCCGCCATCTTCCAATATCGGCAGGTCTTTCACAGCTTCAAAAGCGGGGGCCATTTCCTCCTGACCATCGGGCAGGGCCAGCCAGGTCTGCATGCCATACAGCTTGGCGCCCTTGTCCCGTTCTTCCTGCGGGCTACGCTCGGAATGGGTGATGCCACTGCCGGCGGTCATCAGATTGACTTGTCCGGGGCGGATGGTCGCATAATTGCCAAGACTGTCACGGTGATCAATCGCGCCCTGAAACAACCAGGTCACTGTGGCGAGATTGATATGCGGATGTGGGCGCACATCCATGCCCTTGCCCAGATCAAGCTGTGCCGGGCCGAACTGATCCACAAAAATGAATGGCCCGATCATGGTCCGATCCCGCGCCGGAATCGCGCGGCGGACTTTGAAATCGCCAAGATCATGCGTGACGGGCGTCAGTGTCTGGATAAAGCTCATGCAGCATCAAGCTCCGGATAGTTGCGGAATATCCCTTCCGTGCCGAAGGCCGCACACCGATCAGATGCACGATACGCATCCAGATATTCCAAGGCGAAGGTTTTTTGCTGAATTTGATGGATCGTGGGATAGTCGCTCTGCAGCGCTGCCATCCGCAGCGGGAACATGAAATGCAGCCCGTCGAGCAGATAGGCGATAGAGGTGTCTCCGGTGCTCCAGCTATCCCCTTCCAGCAGCCAGTCGCCATCATGGGCATTGGCGATCCGTTCGAAATGAGCGAGATATTTGGGAATACGCTGTTCACGGAACTTTTCCGCCGACTGTATCGCCGCGTCCCGCTGATCTTCATAATAGAATGCGGTTGAAATCGGATGATGCACGGCGTGCACCTCTTCGGTGATATCGGCAATATCGCATTGCAACTGATTGAGATAGCGCATGCCAGCCGCATCGCTCGGCCCCAGCCCATGTTCCTGATTTAAAAACAGCAGGATATTGGCCGTTTGTGCGATGCTTTCGCTCCCCGTTTCGAGCAAGGGGACCGCAAATGCATGGCAGCCTTGTTTGGCCTCCAGATGCTCCGCCACTGCGGCAAAGCCATCCTCTGCATCGCGCGCGCAATCCGTATAGGGAATCTGCGCAGCCTCCAGCGGATAGCGGATGAAATCGCCCCGTCCGGGCAGTGTCGGCCAGTACCAGAAATCATAGACCATTTGCGCGCGCCTTACTTCTTGTCATCGGGGGCAGAGGCGCGAATGGCGAGGGCATGGACCCGTTCGCCGGGAATATCGCCCAATGCACGGTTCACCATACGCTGCCGCTCCAGGCGGCTTTTGCCGGAAAAGGCCTCGCTTTCGATTACGACGGTAAAATGCGATTCTCCGCTGCCGTCATCGCCTGAATGGCCCGAGTGCATCGCGCTGTCATTGTTCACTTCCAAGTGGTTGGGGGTGAAGGAATTGGTGAGCAGATTGTGGATTTCTGTTTCTAGCGGTCCGGCCATTTTATCCTCAAGACATCAGTAGGGGGTTTTCATGAAAGGAATCTCTCCCCATCCTAATGGGTGTGAGAGAGACAAAGTTCCACGGTCGATTTGAATCCAAGGGCAGATCCTGTGAGCGGCCCGGCTGCACGCAGGCCGGAGAATTTCGCGCGCCCAGTGATCGCGGCCCCGGTTTTGACGGGCCGGGCGAGTGGCGCTGGTTCTGTTTGGAACATGTGCGCGAATTCAACGCCGGATATGACTGGTTCGAAGGGATGAGCGCGGACGAAATCCTCGATGCGCAATCTCCCATATCAGGCTGGCGCACTTATAATCGCGTGTATCAGGGCACTGGGCCGGATATGCCGCGCTGGCAGGATTATGATGATCCGCTGGATGCCATCAATGGCCGAATGCGTGATATTAAGCGGCGGGCGGCTGGCGCGCAGGCCGAATATAACCGTTTCACTCCGCATGAGCGGGAAGCGCTGACCGTGATGGGCCTGTCCGCCAGTTCCGATCGCCAGCAACTACGCCGACGCTATTCCGAATTGGTGCGCCGTTATCATCCTGATCGCAATGGCGGGGATCGTAGCCATGAAAACCGTCTGCAGCGAGTGGTGGAGGCCTATCAATTACTGCGCCGGGCGGGCGCTTTTGCTTAGCTGCTGACTTGGGCGATACAAATTCACCCGGCCCAGGGCCAGAGCATCTTCGCGCATTCCATGTTGCAGCCGCTCGTCTCGACGTCTACGCACGTGCCGCGATGAATGAACAGACCGATAAAAGCTTCGATAGCACTGAAGATACAGTGCTTGCTGCCCCCGATATCGAGGTAGATGTCCGCCAGACCTTTGGCATCGATATCGATATGAAGGTGCCCGCCTTTTCGAAGGCGGATGCCCGCGTGCCCGATACGGATGAGAACTATGTGTTCGATCCGGACACCACTCTGGCGATTCTGGCGGGCTTTGCCCATGATCGCCGGGTGATGGTCCAAGGCTATCACGGCACGGGTAAATCGACCCATATCGAACAGGTCGCCGCACGGCTGAACTGGCCCTGTGTACGGATCAACCTGGACGCGCATATCAGCCGGATCGATCTGGTCGGCCGCGATGCGATCGTTCTGCGCGACGGTTTGCAGGTCACCGAATTCCGCGAAGGTCTGCTCCCCTGGGCCTTGCAGCATCCGGTTGCACTGGTGTTTGACGAATATGACGCGGGTCGCCCCGATGTGATGTTCGTGATTCAGCGTGTGCTGGAACAGCAGGGCAAGCTGACCCTGCTCGATCAGAACCGCGTGATCCGCCCGGACCCCAATTTCCGGCTGTTCGCCACGTCCAACACGGTTGGTCTGGGTGACACCAGCGGGCTGTACCATGGCACGCAGGCGATCAATCAGGGTCAGATGGACCGCTGGAACATGGTGGTTGGCCTCAACTACCTGCCGGCTGAAACCGAACAGAAGATCGTTTCGACCAAGACCAAGCTGGATGACGAAACCGTCGCCAATATGATCCGTGTTGCCGATCTGTCGCGTCAGGGCTTCATCAATGGCGATATCTCGACCGTGATGAGCCCGCGTACGGTGATCAGCTGGGCACAGAATGCCGAGATTCTCGGTGATCTGGGCTTCGCCTTCCGCCTGTCCTTCCTCAACAAATGTGATGAGGCGGAACGGATGCTGGTGGCTGAATATTATCAGCGCGTCTTTGGCGTCGAACTGCCGGAAAGTGTCGTCGGCAAGGCATAAGAAGCTGGCGGGCCTGTGCGCTCGCCGCTTTCCTCAATCCCGGCATTCCATTTTCGTCGTATCCCGCGCAGGCGGAGATAACGGCGGATAATGATAGGAGGTTTCAGACCTCCTCCGGATAGACCGCCTTCACGAAATAAAGCCCGTCGGGCGGTGCATTGAGGCCCAGTGCCTGCCGGTCGCATGCTTCGAGTGCGCGGCCCATTTGCTCCTCTTCCCATTGTCCTTGCCCGACCAGCGCGAGGCAGCCGACCATGGAGCGCACCTGATGATGCAGGAAACTGCGCGCGGCCGCCTCGACAATCACCCATTCTCCTTCGCGCCGCACATCCAGCCGATCCAGCGTTTTTTCAGGACTGGCGGCCTGGCAATGCGCAGAACGGAAGGTCGTGAAGTCGTGAAATCCGGTCAAGCTCTGCGCCGCGCGGTGCATGGCCTCTGCATCCAGCGGACGCGCAATCTGCCAGGCTAGTCCGCGGTCAAAGGTCAGCGGCGCCCGGCGGTTATGGATGCGATATTCGTAAGACCGGCCAATACAGGAAAAGCGGGCATGCCAGTCATCCGGCTTCACCTCGCAGGCGATGACCGAAATGGGATCAGGCCGTAATTTGGCATTCAGCGCTTCCATCAGGCGGAAGGGTTCGAACGGCTTGGCGATATCCATATGGCTGCGCATGGCCAGCGCATGGACACCCGAATCGGTGCGCCCGGCACTATGCAGTGTCACCTCTTCACCGGTGATGGCCTGCGCCGCCTCTTCCAGCGATTGCTGGACACTTGGGCCATGGGCCTGCCTTTGCAGCCCCATGAAAGGGCCACCGTTAAATTCGATGGTCAGGGCGAAACGGCTCATAGGGAGCACTGCCGCCTGCGCGGGAGGGAAGAATTTATGGAGAAAATTCGAAGAATCACCGCAGCACCGTTCCCACCGGCACTTGTTTACCGCGCAGGAAGGCATCCACATCCATGGCGGGCTTGCCTGCGCGCTGAATCCGCACGGGACGCAGCGCGGCATTACCGCAAGCGATGGTCAGCTGGTCATCCAGCACGGTGCCCGGTGCGCCATTAACGCCCACGACATGCGCTTCGAGCACCTTGATCCGTTCTCCATCGAGCGGAAACCACGATCCGGGGAAAGGGTTGAAGGCGCGCACTTCGCGTTCCAGCAATTCGGCGGGTTTGGTAAAATCTATCTGGGCTTCGCTCTTGTTGATTTTCGCCGCATAGGTCGCATCCTTGTCATCCTGAGGCACCGGATGCAGCGCGTCGAGGTCGATCAGCGTGCCGACGGTCAATTGCGCGCCCAGTTCGGCCAGTTCCTCGGTCAGCTGGCCAGTGGTCTTATCCTCCACCGGGGTGCGCACGGTGGCAATCATGTCGCCCGTATCCAGCCCCTTGGCCATTTGCATCAGGGTGATTCCGGTTACATTGTCGCCAGCCAAGATCGCGCGCTGGATCGGCGCGGCACCGCGCCAGTGCGGCAACAGGGATGCATGAATATTGAGACAGCCATGCTTGGGCCCCTCCAGCACCGGTGTGGGCAGGATCAGGCCATAGGCGGCAACAATCGCCAGATCTGCCTCCAGCTCGAGAAATTCGGCCTGCGCTGCGACATCTTTCAGCGAATGGGGATGGCGCACCTCGATCCCGAGCCGTTCCGCCTCTGCCTGTACAGGGGAAGGGCGCAGTGATTTACCCCGGCCCGCGCGGCGCGGCGGCTGGGTATAGGCGGCAAGAATCGTGTGGTTCGCTTCGTCCAGAGCGGTGAGGGTCGGCACCGCGAATTCCGGCGTTCCCATGAAGATGATGCGCATAGAGTTTTGTGATGCCTTCTAAAATCGTCTCACAGGCCCTATCTGCGAGACCATGGCATCGCAAGAGATCGAGGCGCTTTCCGCAGCATTGGCGCGGCTACCGGGGCTGGGGCCGCGTTCGGCGCGGCGGGCCGTATTATGGCTGGTCAAACGGCGTGAGAGTGCATTGCCGCAATTGCTGGACGTGCTGGCTGCGGTGCGCGACACGCTGGTGGAATGCGACACTTGCGGCAATGTGGATACGAAGAATCCCTGCGGCATCTGCGCGGATTCCAGGCGTGACCAGAGCCAGATCTGCGTGGTGGAGGATGTTTCCGACCTGTGGGCGCTGGACCGGGCCAAGCTGTTCACTGGCTGCTATCATGTATTGGGCGGAAGGCTGTCCGCGCTGGAAGGCGTGCGACCGGAAGATCTGGCCATTGGCAGTCTGCTCGCGCGCGTGGAGCAAGGCGGGGTGGATGAAATCGTGCTGGCGATGAATGCCACGCTGGAGGGGCAGACCACCGCGCATTATATTGCCGAGAGGATGGAGAATATGCCGGTGCGCATTACCCAGCTCGCCCACGGCCTGCCAGTTGGCGGAGAGCTGGATTATCTGGATGAGGGAACGCTGGCTCAGGCCCTGCGCGCGCGCCGCCCGCTGGGCTAAGCTTCCAATTTGACTGAGGGCATCGAAGCTGTACTTTAACTCCTGTTAACCAAGTGCAGGAGGACAAATTGGCGCATAAATTTGAGATATACAAAGACAAGGCGGGCGAATTTCGCGTGCGGTTTAAATATAACTCGGAAATCATGTTCTCGACCGAAGGGTATTCCAGCAAGGCGAGTGCGCAGAACGCCATCGATTCGATAAAGAGCAACGGTCCCGATGCGCCAGTTGAGGACAATAGCTGAATAGTCCTTTGGCCGCGCGGGCCGCTCCCGCGCGGCCAATCGATTACAGCGATTGAAAATCCGGCGCATGCAGCGACTTGCGCCGGAACGAAGCCGCCCTTATCTAGCGCGCATGGCTATTCGTGAAATCCTGGAAGTGCCGGACGCCCGGCTGAAGACCGTGTCCAAGCCCGTCGAGACTTTCGACGCGGAGCTCAAGACGCTCGTCGATGACATGTTCGAAACGATGTATGACGCACCCGGTATCGGGCTTGCTGCGATTCAGGTGGGCGTGCCGCTGCGCGTGCTGGTGATCGATTTGCAGGAACCCGATCCCGACGCGGAACCCGAAAGCTGCGGCGATGATGAATGCGGTCATCAGCATATGGCGGTGAAGAACGAACCGCGCGTTTTCATCAATCCCGAGATACTCGACCCGAGTGAGGAATTTCGCAGCTATCAGGAAGGCTGCCTGTCGGTCCCGGAAATCTATGCCGATGTCGATCGCCCGGCCACCTGCCGCGTCCGCTGGCAGGATCTGGAAGGCAAAACCCATGAAGAGGATCTGGAAGGCCTGATGGCCACCTGTATCCAGCATGAGATGGACCATCTGGAAGGCATTTTGTTCATTGACCACCTGTCGCGTCTCAAACGCAGCATGGCGCTCAAGAAACTGGACAAGCTGCGCAAGGCAGCCTGACCCACCCTGCACATTTTTTGAGGGGATAGCGCCAGCACAGGGCTGGCGTTCACTATGCGTTCTGGTTTAGACAGGACGCATGGAATCCCTGCTCATACTTATCGTTATTCTGCTCGGGGCCGCTGTTGGTCTGTGGGCAGGCTGGTTCTTCGGTTCGCGCCCGGTGGCGGAATGGAAATCCCGTTTCGAGGCCCGCGATGCGGAGGCGAAGGATTACGCCGAGCGCATTTCCCGCATGGCGCCGGAATTGGCGACGATGAGCGACCGGGCTGCGCGTGCCGATCGTTTGGCGGAGCAGCTCGATGCCGCGCGGGAGGAACTGACCATACTCAAGACGCAGGCTGCCGGATTTGAAGAGCAGAAGCGCATGCTGGTCGAAACGCGCGAACAATTGCTCAAGGAATTTCAGAACACCGGCTCCAAAGTGCTGGGTGAAGCGCAGGAAAGTTTCCTCAAGCGCGCGACCGAACGCTTCGGCCATGCGGAGAAAAGCTCGGAAGAGAAAATCCGTGCTTTGCTTCACCCGGTTGGGGAGCATCTTAAAAATTATGAAAAGCAGGTGGCGGAACTCGAAGCGAAGCGGGTCGATGCCTTCGGCCAACTGACCGGCCTTTTGAAGAATATGCACGAGGGGCAGGAGGAAGTTCGCAAGGAGGCCGCCCGGCTGGGCAACTCCCTACGCAACGCGCCCAAGGCGCGCGGGCGCTGGGGTGAGCAGCAATTGAAAAATGTGCTCGAACAATGCGGCTTGGCTGAACATACGGATTTCGTCACCGAACATTCGATCGATACAGAGGATGGCCGCCTGCGGCCGGATGCGATCGTGAATGTGCCCGGTCATCGCAAGCTGGTGATCGACGCCAAGGTTTCGCTGAATGCCTATCAGGATGCCTTTGCCGCGGATAATGAGAAAGACCGCGATCTGGCGCTGCTGGCCCATGCGAAGGCCATGCGCAATCACGTGCAGCAGCTCGGCACCAAGAGTTATCAGAGCCAGTTTGAAGATGCGCCGGATTATGTGGTGATGTTCGTGCCCGGCGAACATTTTGTCGCCGCCGCGCTCGAAACCGATCCCCAGCTCTGGGATTTTGCGTTTGAAAAGCGGGTGCTGCTGGCAACGCCGACCAATCTGGTGGCGATTGCGCGCACCGTTGCGCAGGTCTGGCGGCAAGTGGGGCTGGCCGAGGAAGCGCGCGAAATCGGCCGGTTGGGCGGTGAATTGTATGACCGGCTGGCGGTCGCGCAATCGCATATGTCCAAGATGGGCAAATCGCTCGAGCAGGCGGTCGGGAATTACAACAAATTCGCCAGCAGTTTCGATACGCGGGTGCTGGTTTCGGCCAGAAAGCTAAAAGAAAAGCATATCGAGATTGGCAAACGGGAAATTGATGACGATATACCCTTGGTAGACGGTGCGCCGCGCCATGCGGCGGAGATTCCAGAGGAGCATGAGTAGGCGAATGTTGGGTAAGGGTGTTGCTGGAATAGCATTGGTGCTGGCTCTGGCCGGCTGTAATCGCCATGAAGCGCCTGCTGATGACGTGGTGGCCAAGGCGGAAGAAATCGCCAATCTCAGCTCCCCGGAAGTTGAACCGCTTGCCCCGGGCCCTTACGCGCCACGTGACACGTGTCAGGATGTAAAGGGTGCATCCGATTTTCGTGAGAATCTGGCCACTGCGGTGGAGGCTCGCGACGCTGATGGGCTGATCGCGCTGGCTGCCGATGACATCAAGCTGGATTCTGCGGGCGCATCCGGCGCTGACGAATTGCGCAAGCGCCTGAATGATCCAAGCTGGAAATTATGGGACGAACTTGACGCGCTGCTGACGCTTGGCTGTTCGGCCAATAAGCAGGGCGGAATTACCCTCCCTTGGTATTACACGGAAAAGAGTTACTGGATTGATCCCGCGCGCGCGATGGTTGTGACGGATGAAAATGTTGCCTTGCAGGAAAAGCCTTCGGCCAAATCTGATACGATTCAGCGGGTTTCCTGGCAATTGGTGGAAGTGAAAGGGGTCAAACCCGATGCCGAATATCAGGAAGTGACCCTGAAGGATGGGGAGCATGGCTTCCTACCCACGGATAAGCTGCGCAGCGTGCTGGATTACCACCTGGTCGCCTCCAGCCGTAATCAGAAATGGAGCATTACGAGTCTTCTGGCGGGCGATTGACCCGGGTCAGAATGGCGCTGTGCCCGCGAGAGCGCAGCGTCAGCCTGTCACCATCCAGCTTGAAATTCGGCGCGGCGACCAGCAAGGCGGCCAGCCCCCGCTCAGCCGCAAAAACATCACTGTCGAGACAGGCCATTTCGGTTTTTACCAGCGGCCCGGCCACCAGGCGGTCTCCATTCACATGCCACGGACCGCCCATCTGGTTGCAGCCAATATCGGCGCTGATGCGATCATCTTCAAACCGCAAATGGCCCTGCTCTTGCGCGAAAGCGGTGTCGTCGAGCGACTGAAAACGCCATTCGCTGCCCGTCAGTTCGCGGTCGGGGGACGGACGAATCGCGCAGCCGCTCAGAATGGCAGCCGCGGAAAAGGTGAACAGGAAAAGCCGAATCGAACGCATGGCCGGATTGTGCAGCCAATAGGCTGAGCATAGGCTTAACTAACCAGCAGAATTTTGCTGCTCGATTTTCGGGTGCCGGGTTTTAGGCGTCCAGACTGGCCAGTACTTCATAGGACAGCACGGCGGCGGCAACCGCCGCATTCAGACTGTCTGCCCGGCCGCGCATCGGCATGGTCACGCGCAGATCGCAGGCCATTTCATAGTCTTCGGGCAGGCCTTGCGATTCATTGCCTACCATCACGAAACAGGGCGCGCGATACGGTGCCGCGCGATAGGGCTGTGCATCGCGCAGCGATGCGGCCACCAATTGCCCGTCATGCGATTGCATCCAGGGGTGAAATTCCTCCCACCGCGTTTGCACCAGCTTTTGTGTGAAAATCGCGCCCATGCTCGCGCGCACGGCCTCAACTGAAAAGGGATCGGCGCAATCATCGATCAGGATGACGCCACCAGCGCCCACGGCATCGCCGGTGCGCAGCATGGTGCCCAGATTGCCGGGGTCGCGCAGAGCCTGCGCCACCAGCCAGATATCGGCCGAGGCAGGGTCCACTGATTGCAGGCTGGTATCGAATTCGGGGAAGACGCCCAGAATAGACTGGGCATTATCCTTGCCGGTGATCTTGGAGAGAATGTCGGGCGTGGTTTCGATAATCTCACCCCCGGCTGCGTGAACCGGAGTAATCAGCGCGCTGAGCAGAGGATGCGAATCGCGTCCTTCGGCAAAGACAACGCTTTCGGGCAAATAGCCGTTCTCGCGCGCGTCGGTGAGCAGGCGCAGGCCTTCAGCGAGAAACTTGCCTTCGCGCCGGCGGTGTTTCTTGTCGCGCAAGGAGCGCAGATATTTGACGGTGGGGTTGGAAAAACCGGTAATCTGTCGAAACATTCAAAATTCAATCTTCGCCAAAGCCGCTTTCAATCAGGCCGACCAGTTCGGCAAGATGTGCATGGGCCTGTTCGCCGGTTACGGTAAGTTCCACGGTATCGCCCTTGGCCGCGCCCAGCATCATCAGGCCGAGAATCGACCCGCCAGCTGCGGCAGTGCCATCTTTGGCCACGGTAATCTCAGAGCTTTCCATGGCGGCTGCGGCCCCCACGAATTTGGCACTGGCCCGGGCGTGCAAACCCCGTTTGTTCACGATTTCCACGCGCGCCGATGCACTATCCAAATTCCTTCTCCCTCAACCAGCTGTCTGCCAGTTACACATCCTTACCAAGAAATTCCGAGGCAATCGTTATATAATTGCGCCCCGCATCCCTTGCGGCATTTACTGCTTCGACCAGTTTCATTGATTTTCGCGCGCCTGCAAGCCGTATCAGCATCGGCAGGTTAATTCCGGCGATGACTTCCACTTCACCGGCGCGCATCAAGGATATGGCAAGGTTGGACGGGGTGCCGCCGAACAGATCGGTCAGAATCACGGCACCTTCACCCTGGTCGACCGTGGAAATGGCCTGCGCGATTTCGTCCCGTCGGGCCTCCATATCGTCATTAGGACCGATACAGACGGTGGCGACGCATTCCTGCGTGCCGACCACATGCTCCATCGCATGCACGAATTCCTCAGCCAATTGGCCGTGGGTTACCAGAATCATCCCGATCATACGGATAAGATACTCACAATCCATCCGGCACTGCATCGCCGCACGCCAGGCCACGGCGCATTCGGGCGGCAGAATAGCCGGAAATCCAGTTTAGCTTTCGTCACGACTTTTGCGGCCCTTCGATTAGTTCTGTTGCGCGTGACTTAAGATTGCGGTGCAGCACCGTGGGCGAAAAGCCATTCTCACGCAAGGTGGCGGCCATTCTTTCCGCTGTATATACTGACCGGTGTCTCCCTCCGGTACAGCCAAAGGCAATATTGACGTAGCTTTTGCCCTGTTTTTCGTATCGCGGCAGCAGGTCGAGAACAAGATCGCGAATTCGGGGGAAGCTGCTGATAAAGCCTTCCGAACTCGCAATATGGTCGCCGACCGGGGCATCTTGCCCGGTCAGATCACGCAGCGCAGGGTCCCAATGTGGATTGTCGAGATAGCGCATGTCGAATACGAGATCGGCCACCGGAGGCATACCGCGCGAAAAGCCGAAGCTGGAAACCGTGACGGTCATCCCGCGTGAAGCGGTCGCGGTGAAATGTTCGCGGATCGCCAATTGCAGATCATTGGTTGAGAATTGCGACGTGTCGAGCAGCACATCGGCCCAGCGGCGCAAGGGGGCCAGAAATTCCCGCTCGGCCTTGATTCCCTGACTGACCGGCATTTCCTGCGCCAGATGGTGCCGCCGCCGGGTTTCATTGAAACGCCGCTCCAGCTCATTGTCGGTACAATCGAGAAACACCGTCGTCAGCAGAATGTCGGGGCTGTCGGTGAGCTGTTTGACTTGCTCGATCACGGCTTCGGGTACGAAACCGCGCGTGCGGCAATCAAAGCCGATGGCCAGCGGCCCAAGGCTTTGCTGACGGCTGTCATCCACATTCAACAGACGGTCGAGCAGGCGGATCGGGAAATTGTCGATCGGCTCCCAGCCGAGATCCTCCAACTCGCGCAGTGCGGTCGTTTTTCCGGCGCCGAGCATGCCGGTGACGAGGATGATCCTCTGTCTGCCTGAAGGCGAGTCGCTGGACATTCAGCTCATTTGCGCTTGTGCGTCACAAATGTGAAGAGCCTGCCGGTCTCTGACATGTGCATGACTGCTTTTAAGCGGCGCACTGGCCTTCATTGTTACACGAATAGACCGGCCGCGCCGTCATGCGCGCGGGGCGGGGGAGCGGCCATATTGTTTCAGCGCCCATTCAACCCGGAGAGCAAGGTAGGGCGTGTCGGGAAACAAAGCGATACAGGGCAGGCTGAACCCGCAAATATTGCGATTTTCGGCGGTGTCGACAAAGCGTGGCGCATTGGCAGACAGGGCAATCACGAGCCGCAGCGGGGCGGATGTTACCGGCATTGTGACAATGCCGACATTGCGAATCTCCATCAGGCCAGAGATATTGGGCGGCGGATCAGCATATATGTCATGCTCTGTTGTTCGCAGCGCTACGCCATCATCACCGATCAGGACCGCGCCGCGATCGATCAAGGACAGTCCCAGGCCTGATTTGCCGCTTCCCGGTTCGCCTTCGATCAGCACGCCGCAATTCCCGATTGCCACGGCAGTCGCCTGATGAAGCTGAACACTCATGCGGCGGGGAGTTCCAGAACGAGCCGGGCACCGGGCTGGTTATTGCTGCGTGACTGGGCGGTCAGATGGCCATCATGTGCCTCGGCAATGGTGCGCGCGATGGCGAGGCCCAGCCCGCTATGATCGCCGAAATTCTCGCTTTCAGGGCGCAGCGAATGAAACCGTTCAAATACCTTGCCGCGCTCGGCTTCGGGAATGCCGGGGCCATCATCCACAACCTCAAGCCGGACCATTCCGTCCATCCGGGCCAGTGACAGCGTTATGCTACCCCCGGGCGGGGAGAAGGACACCGCATTTTCGAGCAGGTTTTCAACCACCCTTTCGATCCTCAGCGGTACGCCAAGCACATCCATATCTCCTGCGCTTTGCTCCATATGGATTTTCAACCCTGCATGACCGCCGCGATCCTCACGGCTCCGCACAACATTTTCCACCAGCGAGGCCAGATCCACCCGTTCAAAAACGGCCCGGCTCAGTTCTGCATCGATCCTGCTGGCCTCGGCAATTTCGGTGATCAGCCGGTCTATCCGCCGGACGTCATGCGCCGCGATTTCCATCAACCTGTCGCGCAGGTCGGTATCCTCCACATGGCGCAAGCTTTCCAACGCACTGCGCAGCGAGGCGAGTGGATTCTTGATTTCATGCGCGACATCGGCGGCGAAGCTTTCACCGGCATCGATCCGCTCTCGCAGAGCGCTCGTCATGTCGGAAACGGCGCGTGCCAGCAGGCCGATCTCGTCACGCCTTTCGGTCATGCGCGGTACTTCCACGGCGCGTTCCCGGCCCAGCCGAACCCGGACAGTAGCCCGCACGAGCTGGCGCAGCGGCTTGACGATCGTTCGGGCGAGATAGAGCGATAATTGCACCGAAATGAAAATCGCCAAGGCGGTGATGATGGCAAGCGTCTGGCGTGCATCGCGCACGTCCTGTGTAATATCGATCGCGTTGCGGGTGATGAGCAGAATTTTGCCATCCGTGCCCATCGGTGCGGCGGCGGTGATCATGGGCGTTCGGTCCGGCGCATAACGCAGACGCATTTGCGTGCGTTTCCGCGTGCGCGCCTGCACGACTTCTTCAAAATCCTCGGCATTGGCGCCCTCATGCTCCCGATATGGGGGAATGGGGGCGGCACCGACCATCCAGTCCATCCCGATGTCTAGCAGACGGGCCGTATGTTGATACCAGGGTTCGCTTTGCGGATCGATCAAGGTGAAGCTGGGCGGGCCCAGTTCAAAACTGTCGAGGAGCAGCGCGCCATCGCGGTCATAGACCCGCAGGCGCAATTGCTGGTCTTGTCCGATTTGCCGCAGCAGGTCCTCCTGCCGCTCACGGGCAGCGCCCGCGAGGGCATCGGCTGAAATCTGGGCTTCGCTTTGCGCCAGCTGGAAGCGTTCCTCGAGCAATTGCCGGCGATAGGAATCGAGGAAAAACAGGCCGCCCCCCAGCAGAGCCAGGGCCAGAATATTGACTGCCAGAATACGCGCGGTGAGCGATGCACGGAGCGGGAAGGCCAGCCGTTCCAGCCGGCGGTGCTGATTAGTCGCCGTCATTGAAACTGTAACCGGCGCCATAGAGCGTTTCTATCGCGCCAAAATCCGGGTCCACGGCGCGGAATTTACGCCGCAGACGTTTGATATGGCTGTCTACTGTCCGGTCATCGACGAAAATCGTGTCAGGATAGGCGGCATCCATCAATTGATTGCGGCTTTTGATAACGCCCGGCCGGTGTGCCAGCGTTTCCAGGATCAGGAATTCGGTCACCGTGATGGCAATCTCGCGTCCGTCCCATAAGACATGATGCCGGTCGGGGTCCATGCTCAGCCGTCCGCGCTCCAGTCTGGGTGTCTGACCATGTTCGGCCGACTGTGACGACGCGGTGGGGGCGGCGAGTGAAACCCGGCGCAATATCGCCCGGATACGGGCCACCAGCAGGCGCAGGCTGAATGGTTTGGAAATATAGTCATCCGCGCCGAGAGCGAGTCCGGCCTCCTCGTCCTGTTCATCATCCTTGCTTGTGAGAAAGATGACCGGGATGTCGGATTTTTCGCGCAAGCGGCGCAGCAATTCCATCCCGTCCAGGCGCGGCATCTTGATATCGCACACGGCCAGATCGGCAGGATTGTCGATCAGGGCCTTAAGCGCCGCCTCGCCATCGGAATAGACGCGCGTGGCGAAGCCTTCGGCCTGCAAGGCGATGGACAAAGTCGAGAGGATATTGCGGTCATCATCAACCAGGGCGATAATTAATTGGCGCCCGCCGTCCGAGTCATCAGCCGGTGCCGAAAGCCCTTGAGGGTCTAATTCTCTCGCCATCCGATACGGTTTCCTGCCGGTGATTGTCTTGGGCTCTCTTTCGCATTTGCGGCCCTGTCTGGCAAATCGGCAAATTTCCCTCGCGCGCTAGCAGTTGCGGTAAAGCGATGGAATTATTGCGTTACGTTTCAAAAAATTAGAATGAACATTGGCTTCGTTTCAAGTCGATTTGACGGTTGAGCCTATCACCCTTATGCGCGAGCTTTACCTTCGCCTTGCTGTGCTTTGCGCAGCATCTGGATTTTGTGGGAGATATCCAGTGACCAATACGCTTTCTGTGCCTTTGTCTAAACAAGGTATTAGTACCGATGCCACCATTCTGGCTAATCTCGGTACTTCCGCTCTCGTAGAGAATTCTATTCGTAATGGCGAAGGTCAGCTGGCCAAGGATGGCCCGCTCGTCGTCAAGACCGGAAAGCATACGGGCCGCTCCGCCAAGGACAAATTTATCGTCCGTGATGCGGAAACGGAAGACACGGTTTGGTGGGGCAAGGTCAATGTGCCGATGACGCCCGACCACTTTGCCGCACTGAAGGAAGATTTCTTCGCTGAGCTGGCGAAGAAGGACAAACTCTATGTCGCCGATCTGTTCGGCGGTTCGCAGCCGGAGCACCGGGTCAAAGTCCGCGTGATCAACGAACTGGCATGGCACAATCTGTTCATCCGCACCTTGCTGTGCCGTCCCACGGCGGACGAGCTGGATGGGTTCGATCCCGAATATACGATCATCGATCTGCCGACTTTCCAGGCCGACCCTGCGCGTCACGGCACGCGCAGCGAAACGGTCGTCGCGGTCAATCTCAGCGAAAAGCTGATCCTGATCGGTGGCACCAAATATGCCGGCGAGATGAAGAAGAGCGTCTTCGGTATTCTCAACTATCTCCTGCCAACCAAGAAGGTGATGCCGATGCATTGCTCCGCCAATATTGGCGATGATGGCAAGACGGCGGTATTTTTCGGCCTGTCCGGCACGGGCAAGACCACGCTGTCCGCCGATGCCAGCCGCACGCTGATCGGTGATGACGAACATGGCTGGTCCGATACGGCAGTCTTCAATTTCGAAGGCGGCTGCTATGCGAAGATGATCAAGCTTTCCGAAGAAGCCGAGCCCGAGATTTTCGCCACCACCAAGCGTTTCGGCACGGTGCTCGAAAATGTCGTGATGGATGAAGAAACCCGCACGCTTGATTTCGACGACAATTCACTCGCCGAAAACAGCCGTGGTGCTTATCCGATCGACTTCATCCCGAACTCTTCGGACAAGAACCTCGGCCCCGTACCGGCCAATGTGATCATGCTGACCGCCGATGCCTTCGGTGTGCTGCCTCCGATTTCGCGTCTCACGCCTGATCAGGCGATGTATCACTTCCTGTCGGGCTACACTGCCAAGGTCGCGGGTACGGAAATTGGCGTGACCGAACCGGAAGCCACCTTCTCTACCTGCTTCGGTGCGCCTTTCATGCCGCGTCACCCGAGCGTTTACGGCAATCTGCTGAAAGAACGCATCGCCAAGGGCGGCGTCTCCTGCTGGCTGGTCAACACCGGCTGGACCGGCGGCAAATACGGCACCGGCAAGCGGATGCCGATCAAGGAAACACGCGCGCTGCTCAATGCCGCGCTCGATGGTTCTTTGAACGATGTGGAATTCCGCAAGGATCCGAATTTTGGCTTCGAAGTGCCGGTTTCGGTGCCGGGAGTTGACGATTCGATCCTCGATCCCCGTTCGACCTGGGCGAATAAGGACGAATATGATGCAACGGCGCAGAAGCTGGTGCAGCTCTTCGTTGACAATTTCGCTGAATTTGAAGCGCATGTCGATGAAGGCGTCCGTCAGGCGGCTCCGCAAAGCGCCTGATTGTTCGGACTACATTTGTGAAAAAAAGGGGGCGGGGCCGTGGGCTGCCGCCCCCTTTTTTATATGCAGAACAATCGAAGCGGCGAGGGCGGCAGCGCGAGTTCTGCGCTGATTACCGTTTAAACATTGCCCTGCTTTTCCGGCATTCTGGTTTGTATGACCTTCTGCATCAGCGCGACGAATTGCCGTTTTTCCTCTGCGGTGAGCGCCGCCAGCCGTGCCGCATTCTCTTCCTGCGCGGCTGCCATGGCCGGGCCGCGCAAGTTGCGGGCACGATCGGTCAGCCAGACGCGCTGAACGCGCCTATCGTTCGGGTCCTTCTTGCGGATAACGAGACCATCACGCTCCATACGCGCTAATGTATTGGCCATCGTCGCCTGTTCGATATCGAGCCGCTCGACGAGTTGTTTCTGAGTCAGACCGTCGGTGTCCCACAATTCCAACAGCGCGGGAAACGTGCCGGTGGTCAGGCCCAGAGGCTTGATCCGCGCGGTCAGGCCATGCGCGAAGATGCGCGCCATGTGGTTCGCGAGATATCCCGCCGACTGATCCTTCACAAATTCCATGGCGGATTCTTAGCACTTGCATAGCTCGCTATTCAAGTATTATATAGCTGACTATATATTAATTGTCAGCTTGAGGAATTCCGTCATGGCCAAGATCATTCATCCTATCGCCGGCATCGTTGCACTGATGACGATCCTGAGCTTCTGGCTCTCTACTCTCTGGAGTGAGGCATTTGGCGGAGAACAGGCTGTAACGACGGTCAAGACGCTGATTCCCTACGGATTTTTCCTTTTGGTTCCTGCGCTGATGGCAGTGGGTGGGTCGGGATTTCGGTTGGGCAAACGCATGCGCGGTCCGTTGGTCAGCGCCAAGAAGAAGCGGATGCCCTTCATTGCTGCCAACGGCATCCTGATCCTGATTCCCTCCGCTCTCTATTTATCGTCCAAGGCGCAGGCAGGCGCGTTCGACATGAGCTTCTATGGGGTGCAGGCCATTGAGTTGGTGGCGGGTGCCGTCAATATCACCTTGCTGGGGCTTAACATGCGCGATGGGCTGCGCTTGTCACGCCGGCGGGCAGGGCATCCTCACGCCAATCGCGCATAAGGCGCATTCTGTCAGGGAAGGTCTTCGCCGCCGTGTTTTCTGGCCGTTCGGGGGATAGATTTTCGGCAGTGACTTTGCCGGTAATGTCACCTTGCCATTGGAGCGGGGCTTCGAGCATCCTAAATGGCTACTGAAGGAGACCGAATGATGAGTATGTTTGACGGAATATTGGGCAATATCGCGGCGGCACCGGATGATGTGCGCAATCTGGCGCATAAGATCGGGATCGAACCCGAAGTCGCGGAACGCGCGATCGCGGTGCTGGCACAGATGCATCAGAAACAAGGAGATACTGTGGAAGGCGCGGCGGCCGAAACCGGTCTGTCACCTGATATTCTGCGTCAGATTATCGCCGCGATCGGCGGTGAAGGCTCTCTGATGCAATTTGCCTCGATGTTTGATCAGGATGGCGACGGCAATCCATTCGACGATCTCGGCGGACTTACACAGGGTCTGTTCGGCAAAAAATAAGCCAATGACTTGGTCGGGCAGCCGGGGCATGCGTGCCCCGGCGCCTCTCATAATTCTTCCTATCCAGCCGAAGCGATGTAGCGGCCGACATTCTTGGCCAGCACATCCAGTGGCACATTGCCGCCCAGAACCACGGCGTCGTTAAAGCCCTTTATGTCATAGGCGCTGCCCATGGTCTCAGCGGCGAGCGCGCGCTGGCGCAGGATTTCGTTCTGGCCGATCTTGTAACCGCAGGCCTGACCTGGCCAGCTGCAATAGCGCTCCACTTCGCTGATGATTTCCTCAGGACTGTCGCCATTGCGTTCGACAAAAAAGCGGATGCCTTCTTCGCGCGTCCAGCGCTTGGCATGCAGCCCGGTATCGACCACCAGCCGGCAGGCGCGGAATGCCTGATCCTGAAGATATCCCAGCTTCCAGGCGGGATGCTCGGCATAAGCGCCCAATTCATCCGCCAGCTTCTCCGCATACAGAGCCCAGCCTTCGGAATAGGCATTGAAGGCGAGGATCGAACGGATCAGCGGCAATTGATTGGCATATTCCCCCTGCCACACATGGCCCGGAATCGTTTCATGATGGACCAAGGTGGGCAGTGTATAGCGGCGATGGAGATCGGTGGTGCGCAGATTGATCCACATCTTGCCCGGAATGGTGCCATCCTTCGATCCTGCCCCGCCATAGGCCGTCGGTGCACCGGGCTCTTCGGCAGGGGGCAGCCGGCGAACCTCGAGATTGGGATCGACCAGAGTGTTGAACGCGCGCGGCATTTGCGCGGTGATCCAGTCAATCCGTTCCTTAATAAACTCCATGATTTGCGCACGGCCCGGATCGCCCTCTGCAAATTTAAAGCGTGGATCTTCCGCCAGCGCGGTCATGCGCGTGCCGACCGGACCCTCAGTATAGCCGAGATCGCGCAGGATCGGCTCCATCTCACCGTGGATTTCGGCCAGCTGCTCCAGACCCACGGCATGGATTTCATCCGCAGACATTTGCGTTGTGGTGCTGGCGCGCAAGGCCCAATCATACCATTCATCGCCGCCTGGCTGTGCCCACATCCCTGCATCCTGCGTGGCGAGACTGCGTTGGCGCTTCAGCTCGGCGAGTTGTGCCGCCAAGGCATCGGCGATCGGTCCGCTGGCAAGAGCCGCCGCCTGCGCGCTCCAATTCCCGGGGATATTCTGCGTCCGGTCGGCAATGCTATCCACCAGTGATCCGCCGGCCTGGGCATCGGCCAGTGTGCGTTCCATTTGCGGGATGGCCTTGTCGAGCAGGAAGGCGGGCGGCACCACGCCCATTTCGCGTGCGGCGGAAATCCGCACAAGCTCGCCCTGCAGCACGGCAGGAATTTGCTCCAGCCGCGCAATATAGGCCTCCGCATCAGAGCGGTCCCGCACCGGATGGTCAGCATCCATAAAGCGCGGCAAATCGATATAGGCGCCGACATTCTGGATCACGACATAGGGGGCATTGCGCCAGCCGCCGACCGAGACATCGCCATAGGGCAGGGCAAACCCATCGAGCGATGTAGAATAGCAGCTGTCGATCACATCGAAGCTGGTGCGCGTCACTGGATCGAGCGCCTCGCGGTCAACCGCGCGGACGCGCGCAAGATCCTGCCGCAGCGTTGCCGCCAGTGCAGCCTGCCCGGAAGGGGAGGCATCGCTCAACTGGCTGCGTAGCGCGGCATGCTCGCCCTTATCGACGCCCATGGCAGTGGCGCTGGTCGGCATGTGCTGCAGCAGGTTCCACGCCACATCATCAAGCAGCGCATCGGCGGAGGCGGGCGGTGCCGACACCAGATTGCCGGCGCTCTGGCGCATACAGCCGGGCAGGATGGAAAGAGACGCGCCTGCACCCAATAAGGAAAGCGTGGCACGGCGGGAGAAAGTTGCTGATGAAATCGTCATGCCCTTTTCTGCGCGTGCGGCCCGCGCAAGGTCAATAAAAATAACAGGCCAGGTTTTTAAGGGTCTTTTCCCTTCCGCATGGCGGGCCTAAAGCTGCGTCCATGGATATGGCTCTGTCTCTGCTGGTTTTCACCGCTCTCGTTTTGCTGGCCGGTGCGGCCTATCTCTGGCGCCGCGGCGGCGCGATGAAGCAGGTCTGGCTGATGCTGGTGCTGGCGCTGGTGATGATCGTCAATGTCGCCATCTGGACCTTGCCCAATGCCGAAGGCGAAAATCTGCTCGACATGTCGGAGCAGATAGAGGCGGGTGATCCTTCCGGAGCGCAGATCTGAACGCCGGAAGGATCGGTTACCTCTGCGGCTTCAATCTCAGTCGGGGATCGTCCAGCGAATCCGGCTGCTATAGGTGCCGACCACTTTCGCGCCGCTGTCATTCTTCGCCGGGTTGAAGCGCGCACGCCGCGTCACATTGTCGCAGGTCGCCTTGTCGAGCAGCGCATGGCCGCTGGATGCGGTGATTTCGCAGGATCGCACCTTGCCATCGCTGCCCACCACCACGCGGAATGAAGCAACCCCTTCCTGTCCTTCACGCAAGGCGCGCGAGGGGTAGTCATTTGGTGTCGCCCAGCTGCCCGGATTATTGCGCGGGCTGGCCGCTTCGGGGGTGGCGGCCGGTGTGACCGAGGGGCTGGGGGAAGGCACCGCCGGCGGCAGCACCTTGGGCACTACAGGCCCGATATCGGTCAGCGGTTCGAAGGGTTCGAGCGTCAGATCGGGCTGCGGCGGGGTGAGCGGAAAGGCCGGGCTGGGGGCCATCGGCGGATTTGCCGCCGCTTCATTGGCCGGAGCCGGCTCTGGCACGATTTCGGGCGGCGGCGGAGGATCGAGCGGCATGATGGTCGCCTCTATACGCGGCATCACCTTGTCCACCATATCGGCGGCGAGGCCTGTAACCAGTGCATAGCCGATGACCGCATGAATACCGCCGACTGCAACGAGTGCCGTGAAGCGGCGCGAATTATTCACCTTTTGTTCCGCATATGTCATGCTCTTATCCTCTCTTATACATTCACTCTCCGATAAAAATCCGGCTCGCCGCTTTGCGCATTCTCTTTGCCGGACTGTATTTAATTTTACACGCTTATGCGGGGCCGCGCTACAAAAAAGGGCCGCCAGACGGGCGACCCTTTGAAAATTTATCTTGTTTGATCAATCACTTGATTTCGCATTTGGGATCAAGTCTGAAGTCCAGATACTTGTCCACCGACCCCATCAACTCCTCGATTTCATTTTCGAAGAAGTGGTTGGCCTTGGAAATTTCATCGTGATGAATGGTGATGTGCTTCTGGGTGCGCAGCTTGTCGACCAGCTTCTGCACAGCGGCCGGCTGAACCACCGTGTCCGACTTGCCCTGAATGATGATCCCGCTTGCCGGGCAGGGGGCCAGGAACGAGAAATCATACATGTTGGCGGGCGGTGCGATCGAGATGAAGCCGCGAATTTCCGGACGCCGCATCAGCAATTGCATGCCGATCAGCGCGCCGAAACTGACCCCGGCGATCCAGGTCTGCTGCGCTTCGGGGTGGATCGATTGGACCCAGTCTAGCGCCGATGCCGCATCGGACAATTCGCCAACGCCATTGTCGAAACTGCCCTGGCTGCGGCCGACACCGCGGAAGTTGAAACGCAAAGTGGCAAAGCCGCGATCGGTGAAGGTCTTGTACAAACGCTGCACGATCCGGTCGTTCATCGTCCCGCCGCCTTGCGAATGGGGATGAAGGATCATGGCCACGGGGGCGCGTGGACGCGGAGCCGGTTTGAAACGACCTTCAAGGCGGCCTTCGGGACCGGGAAAAATGACGGAGGGCATATGCGTCTCTCGAACAATGAGTGGGAAGCGCGGGTGGCGCAATAAATGGTGCAGGCTATATAGGGCTTGCAGCGTTTTTCGCAATTACAGAAAACAAATTTAAGCGCGCCGCTCTGACAGGGGCGCGGGAGGCCAAACGGCCCAGGAAGGCAAGCAGTCTAGGTGACATCCCGCATTTATCTCGATCATGCCGCCACGACACCGCTGCGCCCGCAAAGCGCCGCCGCGCAGGTGCAGGCGCAGGCCAGTTGGGCCAACCCCTCCAGCCCGCATGCCGAAGGGCGCGCCGCGCGCGCTGTGCTGGAGGATGCGCGGCGCCGAATTGCCGCCGCACTGGGCTGGGGCGGTGAAGTGATATTGACCGCCGGCGCGAGCGAAGCTGCCGCCATCGCCATGGGCCAAAGCAAGGCCGCCCATTGCCTGGTGAGTGCGGTGGAACATGATGCCGTGCTCAAAGCCTCTGCCAAGGCGCAGATCATTGCCGTGGGCAATGATGGCGGGTTGAACCGGGATGCTCTGGCCGCCGCGCTTGACGGGCTGGCCGGATCGGCCCTGATCGCGGTGCAAAGCATCAATTCAGAAACCGGCAACCGGCAGGATATGGCCGCGATCAAGGCCCTGCTGCGACCTGGCGATATGCTGCTCGTCGATGCGTCGCAAAGCGCGGGTAAATTCCCTTTGCCGGTGGAAGCGGATGCGGTGATCGTCTCGGCCCATAAGCTGGGCGGCCCGATTGGCATTGGGGCCTTGCTGCTACGCGATTATGCCTTGCTGCATCCTTCCGGCGGGCAGGAGCGCGGATATCGCCGGGGGACAGAGAATGTGCCTGCCGCCGCGGCATTGGCGGCAGCGCTGGAGGCCTGCGAGACACCCTATTGCCGCCCCGATGTCCTGGAACCGATCGAAACCCATCTGGCCCCGGCGATTGTCGAATTGGGCGGTCTCAGACTGGCTGATTTGCTGGCCGATCACACGCCCTATATCGAAGCGATTGCCATGCCTGAGCTGTCGGGCAGCGCGCAATTGATGCGCTTCGATATGAAGGGGTTTGCCGTCAGTCAGGGCAGCGCCTGTTCATCGGGAAGTCTCAGGGGCAGTCATGTGCTGGAGGCGATGGGGCTGGATGCGGATGTGGCCGCGCGGACCATTCGCGTCAGTTTCGGCTGGAACACCACACGAGCAGAGGTGGAGGCATTTTGCGCTGAGTGGATTGCCATGGCGCGCTCCGCCTGCGGGAAAACGGCATGATTTATTGCGATTATCAGGCGACGACGCCGCTCGCTCCAGAGGCGCGCGAGGCCATGCTGCGCTGGCTGAGCGGGCCCGAGGATATGGGGTTTGCCAATCCGCACAGTCCGCACCGGGCCGGCAGGCAGGCCGCGGCCGCGGTCGACATTGCGCGGGAACGGGTCGCGCGTCTGTTTCCCGCTGGCGGACAGATCATCTTCACCAGCGGCGCGACCGAAGCGATCAACCTTGCCATGCGCGGGTTTCATGCACTGCAAGGGGACAGGCGCATGGCCGTCTCGGCCATCGAACATGCAGCGGTGCTGGAAACGGCACATGCGCTGGATAGCGGTGCGGTGGAACTGCCGGTCAGCGATGAAGGATTGGTCGATCCGAATTGCGCGCTGCCGGAAAATTGCGGCCTGTGTGCAGTGATGCAGGTAAACAATGAAATCGGCACTATCCAGCCGGTTGAGGAACTGGCGCAGCGGGCACACGCGTCGGGCGCCTTGTTCCTGTGCGATGCCGTGCAGGGCGCGGGCAAGATCGCCCCGCCGCAGGAGGCCGATCTGATCGCGGTTTCTGCCCATAAGCTCTACGGCCCCAAGGGGATCGGCGCCCTGTGGGTGCGGGACGGGGTGGAACTTGCCTGTGTTTCCACCGGCGGCGGGCAGGAGGCGCAGCTGCGTTCTGGCACACTCAGCCCGGCATTATGCGCCGGCTTTGGTGTGGCAGCGGAGCTGGCGGTCGAGCGGATGGAGCAGGACCGCGCGGATGTGGAGAAAATTTGGCTGAAAGCGCGTGAAATGTTTGCGGATTGGACACTGAACGGAGCGGCTGAGCCGCGCTGGCACGGTAATCTGAATCTGCGCCGCGATGGGCTGGATGTGGCGCGGTTGCTATCTGACGCCCGCACTATTGCCTTCTCTGCCGGGTCTGCCTGTGCCAGCGGATCAGGCCGGACCAGCCATGTGCTGCGCGCGCTGGGGCTGAGCGATGCGCAGGCCAAAAATTCCATCCGTCTCGGCTTTGGACGTTACACTTCGATGGCAGAGCTTGAAGAAGCGGCTCAAATCATCAATGATGCAGCGGCAAAACAAGGATAGAGATGATCAGGGTCCACTTCATCACGCCCAAGGGTGAACAGATTGATGCCGAGGCTTCCGCCGGGGATCGACTGCTCGAAGTCGCACAAAATTCGGGAATGCCGCTGGAGGGGACGTGCGAAGGTCAGATGGCCTGCTCCACCTGCCATGTAATTATAGCAAGCGAATGGTTTGCGAAGCTGCAGCGGGCGAGTGAGGAAGAAGAGGACATGCTGGATCTCGCCGCCGGGGTGGCTGCCACCAGTCGCCTTTCCTGCCAGATCGAACTGACGGAAGATCTCGACGGATTGACCGTTCACATCCCCGGCGAAAGCCGCGATGTGCAGCGTTATTGATAAACACCACAGGATCTTCGCGTAAATCCTGCAGATCCAAAGAAAAACCCCGCCGGTACGGGCGGGGTCTCTCGACCATCTGATATATTAGACGATTCTGATATATGCGCGTTATCAGGCGGCCTCTGTTTCGCGCTGTTCCTGCAAGGACTTGATCAAAGCCTTTGAAAAGGCCGGAATATCATCCGGGTTGCGGCTGGTGATCAGATTGCCGTCCTGCTGAACTTCCTTATCGACCACATTCGCTCCGGCATTTTTCAGATCGGTGCGGACGGATGGCCAGCTGGTCAGCGTTTTGCCTTTCACGATGTCCGCCTCCACCAGCATCCATGGGCCGTGACAGATTGCGGCAATTGGTTTTCCAGCCTCGTTGAAATCACGCACCAGCTGAACCGCCTTTTCATTCATGCGCAGAATGTCCGGGTTGATCTGACCGCCCGGCAGCAACAGGCCGCTGAAATCCTTGGCGGAAACCTCGTCGACGGTTTTCTCGACCTTGACGCTGTCACCCCAGTTTTTTTCATTCCAGCCGGTGATTTCACCGCTTTCAAGGCTGACGACGGTGGTGGTGAAGCCAGCTTCTTCCAGATTGGCCTTTGGATCCATCAGTTCTGACTGTTCAAAACCGTTTGTGGCGAGGATCATGATGTTCTTGGTCATATGTAACTCCTTGATATCTATTTGTCCTTTCAACCATCGGGGATAGCAATGCGTTCCGTACTGTCCTGCGAGCCGTGGCAGTGGTAGGGCAAAACGCATGGCCACGACGATCGACCACGACAAAGACCCTTTGGACGGCATTGTAGACGCGCCTTTCGACAGCGCATTGAGCGAGCGATATCTCGTTTATGCCCTGTCGACGATTACCGCGCGGTCTCTCCCGGATTTGCGAGACGGGCTGAAACCCGTGCATCGCAGGCTGTTATGGGCGATGCGTTCGCTCAAACTTGATCCCGGCAATGCCTATAAGAAATCGGCCCGTGTGGTCGGCGATGTGATTGGTAAATATCACCCGCATGGCGATGTCGCGGTCTATGATGCGATGGTCCGTCTCGCGCAGGATTTTACCTTGCGTTACCCGCTGGTGCAGGGACAGGGCAATTTCGGCAATATCGATGGCGATAATGCCGCAGCCTATCGTTATACGGAATGCCGCCTCACGCGTACCGCCATGACGCTGATGTCCGGGCTGGACGAAGGCACTGTCGATTTCATCCCGACCTATAATGGCGAGGAGCAGGAGCCGGAGATTTTCCCCGGACTGTTCCCCAATCTGCTGGCCAATGGTGCCAGCGGTATTGCCGTGGGGATGGCGACCAGCATTCCGAGCCATAATGTCGCTGAAATTATCGATGCAACGCTGGAGCTGATTGATAATCCGCAGGTCGAACATGATCGGCTGATGCAATTGTTCTCCGGGCCGGATTTTTCCACCGGCGGTCTGGTGGTTGATAGCGCAGAGGCAATTTCGAAAGCCTATGAAACCGGGCGCGGTTCCTTCCGTGTGCGCGGGCGCTTTCATGCGGCCGAGGCGGAAAAGGACGCTGACCGTGAAGCCGGGATAGAGCGGCTGCATGGCGGGCAATATCAGCTCGTCATCTCCGAAATTCCCTACATGGTGCAGAAGGGCAAACTGATTGAGCAGATCGCGCAGGCGATTGCCGATAAGAAGCTGCCCATTCTGGAAGATGTTCGGGATGAAAGCGACGAACAGATCCGTATCGTCCTCGTCCCGCGCAGCCGAAATGTCGATCCGGAACTGCTCAAGGAAAGCCTGTATAAGCTGACCGATCTCGAAACGCGTTTCGGGCTCAATCTCAACGTCCTCGATTCCACCCGCACGCCTATGGTGATGGGGCTGAAGGAATTGCTGGGCCATTGGGTCACCAGCCAGATCGACATTTTGCAGCGGCGCACGCAGCACCGTCTGGACAAGATTGCCGCGCGGCTTGAACTGCTTGAAGGCTATATCATTGCCTATCTCAATCTCGACCGGGTGATCGAAATCATCCGTAACGAGGATGAGCCCAAGCCGATCATGATGGCGGAATTCAACCTCACTGACCGGCAGACCGAAGCCATTCTCAACATGCGTTTGCGCAGCTTGCGCAAGCTGGAGGAAATGGAGCTGCGGCAGGAGCGGGATAAGCTGCTGGCCGAGCGGGAAGAGCTGGAAAAACTGCTGGAAAGCCCGGCACGTCAGCGGACCCGCCTTAAGCGCGACCTCAAATCGCTGCGCAAGGAATATGGCGAGGATACCGCGCTCGGCGCGCGCCGTACCACCATAGCGGAAGCCGCGCCGGTGGTTGAATTCAGCATGGATGCCATGATCGAGAAGGAACCGGTAACGGTTATTCTCTCGGAAAAGGGCTGGATAAAGGCGGCCAAGGGCCATGTGCCGCTGGATGGCGATTTCAAATTCAAGGAAGGCGATGCCTTTGCCTTTGCCGTCCATGCGCAGACGACCGACAAATTGCTGCTGGCCTGCGATGATGGGCGTTTCTTCACCCTGGGGGCGGATAAATTGCCCGGTGCGCGCGGTTTTGGCGAACCAATCCGCAACACGCTGGATATTGACGCGGCGGCGCATATCGTCGCGTTGATTGTCCATAAGCCGAAGATGCAATTGCTGCTCGCCAGCAATCTGGGCAAGGGCTTTGGCGCGGTAACCGATGAATTGCTGGCTGAAACCCGTAAAGGGCGGCAGGTCGTCAATCTGAAAGGGGATGCGAAGCTGACCATCGCCAAACCGATCGCGGATGATCATGATCATGTTGCGGTGGTGGGTGACAATCGCAAGCTCGTCATCTTCAGTCTGGAAGAATTGCCAGTCATGACCCGCGGACAGGGTGTGCAGTTGCAGCGCTACCGTGATGGCGGCCTGTCCGATGCCACGACCTTGCAGCTCGAAGAGGGTTTGAGCTGGACGATGGGCGGAGACAGTGGCCGGACGCGGACCGAGAAGGAAATGTGGCAGTGGAAGGTCGCGCGCGGTGCGGCGGGCCGGATGCCGCCCAATGGTTTTCCGCGCGATAATCGCTTCGAAAACTGACCTTAGACAGACATGAAAAGAGGGCCGGAAGCAGAACTTCCGGCCCTCTTTGTTTTAGCTGTACAGCTCAGTTGCTGCTGGCAGGTGCGCTGCGGCGGCGCTCTGGCCGGCGACCGGCGGGTTTGCGATTATCGCCACCAGCGGGTGTTACCTTGGCACCGGGGTTGCGCTTGCGCTGACGATTGCCGCCACCGCCACCGGGCTTGCGCCGACGGCCTCCGTCACGGTCGCCTTCCCCGCGTTCGGCCCCGGCGGGCTTGCGCGCAGGCTTGGGCAATTGTGCTGCCTGTTCGGAGAAATTGGCCGGCAGTGGCACTGTGTCCAGCGTGACACCGGTCAGCTTCTGAATGTCACGCAGATAGGGTTTTTCATCCGGCGCGACATAGCTGATGGCGATGCCGTCACGGCCGGCACGTGCGGTGCGGCCAATACGGTGGACATATTGTTCTGGCACATTGGGCAGTTCGAAATTGAACACTGCGCTCACGCCAGGAACGTCGATCCCGCGTGCTGCAATATCGGTTGCGACCAGCACGGGAATTCGGCTGTCGCGGAAGCCATCAAGCGCGCGGGTCCGCTGTGCCTGCGATTTGTTGCCGTGGATTGCAGCGGCATTGATACCCGCGGCGACCAGATGGCGGACAAGCCGGTCGGCACCATGTTTGGTGCGGCTGAAGACCAGGCAGCGTTCGATCTCGCCATTGTCCAGGCCCTTTTGCAGGGTGAGCGTCAACAGCGCGGTCTTTTCCGATTGATTGATAAAGGTCGCATATTGTTCGACCCGTTCGGCAGTGGTCGATTGCGGTGCCACTTCCACCTTGACCGGGTTCTTGATGAAGCGCTTGCCCAGATTGGCAATGGCCTGCGGCATGGTGGCCGAGAAGAACAGGCTCTGGCGCTTTTCCGGAAGCAAATTGGCGACGCGGGTCAGCGGCTTGATGAAGCCCAGATCCATCATCTGGTCGGCTTCGTCGAGAACGAAGATTTCAACATTGCGCAGCGTCAGGGCGCGCTGATCGATCAGGTCGAGCAGGCGGCCCGGTGTTGCCACCAGAATGTCGCAGCCCGGAACCAGCTTCTTCGCTTGCTTGCCGGCCGGAACGCCGCCGAAGATGCATTGCACCGACAGGTTGAGAAACAGGGCATACCCGCGAATGTTTTCAGCGATCTGCGCCGCAAGTTCGCGGGTTGGCGACAGGACGAGCATCCGGCAGCCTGCCGCCTGGCGCGGCTTGGGATCATTCGCCAAACGGTGCAGCGAAGGCAGCGAGAAAGCGGCGGTCTTGCCGGTACCGGTCTGGGCGATGCCCAGAATATCCCGGCCATCCATCAAGGCCGGAATGGCCTGGCGCTGGATGGGGGAGGGCTCGGTATAGCCTTTTTCCTGCAGGGCGCGCAGGATGGGTTCGGCCAGGCCGAGTTCTTTAAAATATGACATGAAATACTTTCAGTGCACGCCACGGGACGTAATTGTCCTGACGTGAGGGGCCAAAAGGGCGACCCAAGCGTGAAAAGGGAAGCTGTTCTTGCTTTCCGTGCATCTTCTGCGGGACCTGCCTGAATGGCGGTTCACGCTCGCAAAGGATTGCGCCGTAATGGCGCCGGAAGCAATTGGCAGATAGGCGGCTTTTGCACAAAGCGCAAGAGTGCTAATATCCGGTCAGTTTCCCAGTTCTTCAGTCAGCAAGATTTCCACCCTGTCGCGGCCAGGAAATTCCTCTGCGATCCAGCGATTCTGGACGGCTTGCAGGATACGTGCGACATCCGGTCCGGCGGCTACACCGCGAGAGACAATCTCGCCCCCTTTCAACGGAAAATCGGGGTTTTCCCATGATTGCAGCACGCGGCTATCTGCTCCCGTCAGCAGTAAACGGTCGATTGCCGCATCCTTGCCGTTGCGAAAGGCCAGTGCGCGCGGTGCACCGGCATCCTGCGGGCTGCGTTCTGCCAGAATGGTCAGATATTTCTTCTGACTGCGCGACAGGCGCAGGCGCGACGCGACGGCTGCGGCGGTTTCTGCGTTGGGCGGCAACAGGGCCGCCATACGGCGCAGTGAAGACGGCTCGGCACCCTGGCTGGCTTCCCATTTCATCAGCCGTTCCAGCTCTGCCAGTCCAGCTTCCGTTACTTCGGGCAGGATTACGGGCAAAACGCCGAGCTGGAACATGCGGCGGATGGTGGCATCGGGCGCCGGGAGCGCGAGCAATTTCAGCAATTCCATAGCCACACGTTCGCGGCTGAGACCTTTCAGAGTTGCCGCGAGGGTGGAGCAGGCATTTTCAGCCTCGCTATTCAGCTCTGCGCCAAAGCGGGCCTGAAACCGAAAATAGCGCAGAATCCGCAAGTGATCTTCACGAATGCGCTGCTGCGCATCGCCAATGAAGCGAACCTGCCGCGCGGAGAGGTCGGCCAGACCGTCAAAATAATCGAAGATTTGCCCGCTTACGGGATCGGCATAGAGCGCGTTGATCGTGAAATCGCGCCGCGCGGCATCTTCACGCCAGTCACTCGCAAAGCTCACCGTGGCGCGCCGCCCATCGGTGGAAACATCATGCCGCAGCGTGGTAATCTCCACATTGCCCTGCGGCAAAACGGCAGTGACGGTGCCATGGGCGATGCCCGTCGGCACAGATTTGATCCCGGCCTGTTTCAACCGCTCGATCACCTGATCGGGATGAAGCGGGGTCGCGCAATCGACATCGGCCACTGCATGGCCCAGCAGCGTGTCACGCACTGCCCCGCCGACCCAGCGGGCATTGTCTGGCCCCAACGCCTCGATCAATTTTGCAAGATCGGCTCGTGCGGTCCACGCTGCGGATGGCAATTCAGCCATGATATAATTGCTCCCAGGCAAGGCGGCGGGATAGATTGGCGATCATGGCGGCGGTTACGCCCCAGATTCTGTGCCCCTGCCAGTTGATTTCGATATATTCGCGCATTCGACCGCCCAGATGGGCCTGTTTTTTTTCGTGGTTCGCTGGATCGAGCAGGAAGCGCAAAGGGGCTTCAAACCAGTCGGCCACTTCCTGCGGATGCGGATGGATGGGCAAGTCCTGCGGGATGATCCCCAGCACGGGCGTCACGTCAAAACCCGTGCCGGTCACATAACGGTCCGTCGCGCCGATCAATCGCACCTGCGCCGGGTCGATGCCGAGTTCCTCCTCAGCCTCCCGCAAGGCCGCATCGATGGCGTCTTCCCCGGTTTCCAGCTTGCCGCCCGGAAAGGCGACCTGCCCGGCATGCTGGCGCATGGTGGAGGGGCGGTGCGTAAGCAGCACGCCCGGTTCCGCGCGATCTGTCACTGCAATCAGCACGGCTGCCGGGCGCAGCCTGTCCGGCGCGAATTCTGCGTCATTGCGCAGTTTCGCAATATCATCGGCATGACCTTCATCAAACAGGCGCTGAAGCCGTTCGAACAATGTGCTCATGCCGATGGTGCCAGACTATAGCGCTGGCCGGCGCTGGAAATATGCAAATCATCACCCTGGTCCAGCGCATATTGCGCCAGTTGCAACCAGGTGGACCGATCAAGCCGCGCTTCGCAGCCATGCCGGACATGCAGATAGATCGCGGGGCAATCCGCATCACCCTCCGCGCGCAGATCATGTCCCGGCCCGGCCACCACCAGCTCATCAGTGTTCAGGGCGAATACCAGAGCCTTGTCCTTTATCTGCATGTCAATGGCGATGAAGGGCGCGTCTTCGACCTCGATCGATTGCCTGCATTGCGGTGTGACCAGCCAATATCCTTGCTCATCGCGCAGGAGCAGGGTGGAGAAGGCGCGCACCATGGCAGGCCGGGTGATCGGGGTGCCCTGATGATACCACTGACCATTGGCGGCGATGCGCATATGGCTGTCGATGGTTTCAGCCGGTGTCCATTGTTCCAGCGGCGGCAATTTGCGCGCGGCCACCGCATCGGCAATCTCCAGCAATGAAGCGGAGGCAAGGTCTGGGGGTGGCTGATAGGGCATGGGTCTTAGCCGATGCCAGATAGCATCAGCCGAGCCAAGGCCCCAAGACGCCTTCTACCGGCAGAACGGCGGGATTGGTACAGCGGACCAGCAGGCGCGCACGGTCCCATTCGCCGGGAAGGTCCCATTTTTGCGTCGGTGCCGCCTCAAATCCGAAGAACCGCCCGTAATAATCGGCATCGCCGATCAGCACTTGCGGCAAGTCAGCTCTGGGATCGAGCGCGGACAGCATGCCCGCCATCAGCGCTTGGCCAAAGCCTTCGCCCTGTCTTTCAGGGATGACGGCAACCGGCCCGACCATCAGCATGGGATGGGCCCGGCCTTTGCTGTCTGTCAGTGCGACAGGCCAGACCTGGATTGAGCCGACCAGCAGTTCCGTACCGTCCAGCGCAGCAAAGCTGAGGGCAGGGAGGTAATCCACACCATCGCGCACCTTATAGGCCGTTCGCTGATGACGATCGGGGCCAAAGGCGCGATCGAGCAGCGTTTCGACGAGGGCCGGGTCGACATTGTCGAGCGGGATGAGTGTGGGTGTATTGTCAGACATGAGCGGCGCGCGGATAGGCAACGCCGGCGCATGTGGCAATGAAAATACGCTTGTCAGCCGCGAAGTTCTGCGATCACTGCTCGGCAGATGATGCGTTTTTCGCTGCGGTCAGATGAAGCAGGCGGCCGCCTTTCCCATCCTCTATCACCCATAAGGACCCATCTTCAGCTTCGGCAATATCGCGCAGGCGATTGTCAAAATCATAGCGCGATTCCTCGGTGCCGCGCATCGCGTCATCGATGGAAACCCGGCTGATCGATTTGGTTTTGAGATTGGCGATCAGGGCCTGACCGTTCCATTCCGGCCACATATCGCCGCGATAAAAAATGAAGTCGCCCGGTGCGATCACCGGGTTCCAGCTTATCGCTGCCCGTTCCAGATCCGGGCGCGTGGAGGGATTGGGGATCGGGTCGCCATTATAATGGTCGCCGTCGGACACCAGCGGCCAGCCATAATTCTTGGCCGGTTCCACCAGATTAAGTTCGTCACCCCCAGCCGGGCCATGTTCGAGATCCCACAGATGGCCGTCTTCATCGAATTGCAGGCCCAGCAGATTGCGGTGGCCGTAGGACCAGATCTGATCAGATACGCCGCCCTTTTCCGCAAAGGGATTACCCGGCGCCGCGCTGCCATCAGGAAGCAGCCGCAGGACCGAGCCGAGATTATTGGAAAGATCCTGTGCCGGATCGCCTTTCTGCCTGTCGCCGGAGGTCAGAAACAGATATTCGCCATCGGGCGAAAAGGCGATGCGGTGTGAATAATGCCCCCGGCCGGAAAGTTTGGGCACCTGGCGCCAGATTATGTCCAGATTTTCAATCACGCAGCTGGAAGGTTCATCGCAAACCAGCGTGCCGCGCCCCAACACCGCGCCGCGCGTGTCATCGTCGCCCGCCTCGACCCAGGTGAGGTAAATGGTGCCGTCTTGCGCATGATCCGGGCCGAAGGCGATATCGCCCAACCCGCCCTGACCGCCATAATCAACCTCTGGCAGCCCGCCCGTGATAGCGCCGCCTTTGCCGGTTTCAGGATTAAAAAACTTTAGCGTTCCGGGCCTTTCGGTAATGAATATTCGGCCGGTTTCCGGCTCGATAGCCATGGCCCAGGGCTCGTCAAATTCGCCATGTGCCGAAACAGTGAAGGGCGTTTCCTCAATGGCGGGTGCGGGTCTGTCCGCTGGCGCCACCGTAGATTGTGAAGAGGTCTCAGGGGCCTGTGCCGATCCGCAGCTTGCCATCATCAGCGCTGCAGGCGATAGCAGCGCGGCGTAGGAATTGAATGTGCTCATGCTCTCTGGAACTCCCTCACACGATTTTGGTGCCTCTTTCGCGGATCATGACCTTGTTTTTGGGGTCGATGAAGCCGGACGCGGCCCTCTTGCTGGTCCAGTGGTGGCCGCTGCGGTGCTATTGTGCAAGCCGCGGCCGGGCGGGCTGGATGATTCCAAGAAGCTGAGCGAAGCCAAGCGTGCCATGCTGGAGGAGCGTATCCGTCGGCGCTGCGCCTATGGGATCGGCGTGGTGGACGTGGAAGATATTGACCGGCTGAACATCTTCGGCGCGACGATGCTGGCCATGACACAGGCCGTTGCGGCCCTGTGCGATGTGTTGGGACGCGAAGCGGCAAATGTGCTGATCGATGGCAATTGTACGCCTGATGGGCGCAATGCCGCATGGCGCTGGCCTGCCAGGGCGATCATCGGCGGTGACGGGCTGGAGCCCAGTATCGGTGCTGCGTCCATTCTGGCCAAGGAATATCGCGACCGTGTGATGCGCGATGCCGCCCGGACCTATCCCCATTACGGGTGGGAGCGGAATAAGGGATATGGGACGAAGGATCATCTGGCGGCCTTGCGCGAACACGGACCCACGCCGCTCCATCGACGCAGTTTTGCCCCTGTTTCGCAAATGGACCTGTTTTCGTAAAAATAGAGTCCATTGGGTGACACAACTACATATCGAGTCTCGCAAGCGGCCGGGACTCAAGATGCTGTGGCGGACTCCTTTCGTTCCCCGCTATACGTAGCGACTCGTGGGAATCTGCGGGCTTGACGGCGAATCCAAAAAGACTCACCCTCTGGAAAAGCTACAGGGATCGAAATACGCAAAATGGGCGCTCTTACTAAAATTCGCAAAGCCGATACTCTTGCCAAGGCACCAGTGGTCAAGGCTCCAAAGGCCAAAGCACCGCTGGATCTGCCACTGGGCAAGATCCTGTCCGGAGACTGTATCGAGGCGATGCGTAGCCTGCCCGATAACAGCGTCGATCTCGTTTTTGCCGATCCACCCTATAATCTGCAGCTCGGCGGCGATCTCAATCGTCCTGATGGCAGCCAGGTTGATGCGGTAACCGACGAATGGGACCGGTTTGACAGTTTTGCCACCTATGACAAATTCACCCGCGAATGGCTGGTCGAAGCCAAGCGCGTGCTGAAGCCCGATGGCGCATTGTGGGTGATTGGTTCCTATCACAATATCTACCGCGTCGGTGCGATCCTGCAGGATATCGGCTTCTGGATTTTGAACGACATTGTGTGGCGCAAATCCAACCCGATGCCCAATTTCCGCGGCACCCGCTTCACCAATGCGCATGAAACGCTGCTCTGGGCTTCGACGGGTGAAAAGGCGCGCTATCACTTCAACTACACCGCGATGAAGACCCTGAACGACGAATTGCAGATGCGTTCGGACTGGGTTCTCCCGATTTGCAATGGCGGGGAACGGCTGAAAAAAGACGGGCACAAGGTCCACCCGACCCAGAAGCCCGAGGCCTTGCTGTACCGGGTGCTGCTCGCCACCACGGAAAAGGGTGATGTGGTGCTGGACCCGTTTTTCGGAACCGGAACCACCGGTGCGGTGGCCAAGCGGCTGGGCCGGAACTGGATCGGTTGCGAAAGAGAGGACGGCTATCGCGGGGCCGCACTGGAACGGATTGAAAGCGCTCTGCCACTCGATGAAAGCGCGTTGAAGACCATGCAAAGCCGCAAAAGCGCGCCGCGCGTCGCTTTCGGCTCTTTGGTTGAAGCAGGGTTTATTGCCCCCGGCACGCAGCTATTCGACAAAAAACGCCGCTTCAGCGCCACGGTACGGGCCGATGGCTCGCTGGAAAGTGGCACGGAAAAGGGCTCGATTCACGGCGTGGGCAAGAATTTGCAGGGCGCGCCAAGCTGCAATGGCTGGACATATTGGCATCTGGAGCATGAGGGCGACATCAAACCACTCGATGCCTTGCGTCAGACCTATCTCCTCGCCATCGAGGATTGATGGCCCGAATCTATCTCTGCCCGACCGGCTTTTGCAAAAGCCCGCAAGCTGAACATGGCGATGCCCTCCGTTTGGCGGGGGGCATGGTCTATGTGCATCGCTTTGCGGTGATCATTGCCGAAGCGGGCCGGGTGGTGCAGCGCCATCTGGCGAGCCCGGCCAGCATGCCGGAGGTGCTGGCGAAACTGCCCGCAGAACTTGCTGCCGAAGCTGAAGAGCAATGGGCCAACCTCTCGCTTGCCCATCCGCCGCTGCAATGCGGCGATCGAATTATCCGGCTCGACCAGCCGCAAATCATGGGAATTCTCAACGTTACGCCCGACAGTTTCTCGGATGGGGGGCAGTTTCTGGGCGACGATGACGTGGCCCGTGCCCATGCGGGCGAGATGCTGTCAGCTGGCGCGGCTATTCTGGATATTGGCGGCGAATCCACCCGGCCCGGAGCCGATCCCGTTTGGGAAGGGGACGAAATAAAACGCGTCGTCCCTGCGGTCGAATTCAGTAGCGCGATGGGCGCCGCGATCAGTGTGGATACGCGCCGACCGGCCGTAATGGAGGCTGCGCAGAAAGCAGGTGCACATATATATAATGATGTGTCTGCCCTCCGCCACGATCCGCGATCACTGGAGTTTGCTGCCGCCAGTGGCCTGACCGTGGTGTTGATGCATGCGCCGGGCAGCGGCGACAATCTGCATGAAGGTGCGGATTACAATAATGTCGTGTTCGACGTATTTGAATGGCTGCGTGAAAGGCGCGATGCGGCGATTGAGGCTGGCGTCAGAAGCGACCGGATCATCCTCGATCCCGGGCTGGGTTTTGGAAAAAGCCTGTCCGAAAATCTCGCACTGATGAACAATCTCGCGCTTTTCCATGCGCTGGGACACCCGCTATTGCTGGGGGTCAGCCGCAAACGCATGATTGGCGCGTTGTCGAAAGAAGCACCGGCGCATGACAGATTGGGTGGGTCGCTGGCGCTGGCGATTGCCGGAATGAATGCCGGTTGCCAATTGCTGCGGGTGCATGATGTTGCCGAAACGGCGCAGGCGCGTGATGTGTGGCGCGGTCAACGCGACGCAGCGCTGACGGACTTTACCCTAAACGATTAAAACCGGTTTTCCGGACTTTTCAGGCTTCGCATCACGTCGCGTATTTCGGTTCGATAGGCGGATGCTTCATTGCTGATTTGACGGGCCAGCATCAGCGTGCGGCCTTCTACGGGGATGAAGCTATATTCTGTTTCGCTGCCATCGCGGGCGATGGTGACGCGAAAACCTTGCTTATCCATCAGAGAGATTTCCGGCAGATCACTTTGAGAAAAGCCAGCATTGATGAATGCCTGCCCATAATTCGAGATTGGACGCTCCAGCAGAGCCATCGTTAGACCCGGTTCCTTCGCGGCGCTGCAGGTCTGCTGCTCGCCCGAATGGTTGTAATCGCAGCTCGCATTGCCAAGCTTCGCCGCGCTTTTGGCCGGGATGAGCTTAACTCCCCATATCGTGCCATCATAGATTGGCGGCACGGCAATCTCGATTTCGGTGCGGACGAAATCCTCGCGATTATAGTGATAGGAAAACGGGCCGATGTGATCTTCGGCGATGCGGGAGGTGAAAGCTGACACAAAAGGGGCCTGTTCGGCCTCGGCAGTTGAAGAGGCGACATTGTCACCGCCTTCGCCGGAACCGCACGCGCTTAATGCCAGCAAGGGCAAGAGCAATAAGGGCATACGAACTTGATACATGTTAATTTACGTTCGGAGCCTCACTTGAGTTCCCAACTTACGTAGTCTTATGGGGTTTTGTGAGGTCAGTGGGCGGCGTTACGCGACGCTGTCGATGCCCAGCTCGCTCAATTTGCGATAGAGCGTAGATCTGCCAATGCCGAGCCGTCTGGCGACTTCTGTCATCCGCCCGCGATAATGACCGATGGCGAGGCGAATAATATCGGCTTCAATCTCCTGGAGACTGCGTAGATTCCCGTCCTCGGCATAGAGCATAACGCCTACACCGTCATGGCTGGCCGGGCTGTCGTCATTGTCCTGATCACCCAGCAATTCCCGCAATTGGGGGAAGTCTTCTGCTGTCAAAGCGTCCCCGTCGCAGAAAACCGCGGCGCGGAAGAGCACGGCCTGTAGCTGGCGCACATTGCCGGGCCAATCAAACGCGCCCAGCAATTTGAGCGCGCCTTCGGTTATGCTCAAATGGTTGAGTCCGGGCTGTTCGCCGATCCGGGTGAGGAAATGCCGGGCCAATGCCGCAATATCCCCGCTGCGCTGACGCAGAGGAGGCAGGACTATTTTCGACGAGGCAACGGCATCCAGCAATTCGCGCCGGAAATGGCCGGATGCGACCAGATCCGTCAGCGGAAGATTGCTCGCCGCAATAGTGCGCACATCAATGCGAAAAGCGTGCTGCGCGCCAAGGGGCTTCACTTTTCCGGAAATGAGGGTCTCGGCGAGTTTTTCCTGAAGATCGGGGGCGAGGCGATCGATTTCGTCCAGCACCAGCGTGCCGCCATCGCATTTTTCGAAAACGCCGATCTGGCGGTCAAACGCGCCAGCGAAAGATCCCTTTTCATGACCGAACAAGATCGATTCGATCGAATTGGCCGGAACCGCACCGATATTGAGTATCCGAAAGCTGGCCTTGGCGCGCGGAGAGGCCGCATGCATCGCCCGCACCAGCATTTCCTTGCCCGTTCCGCTTTCGCCTTCAATCAGAACGGTGCCGTGCCCTCTGGCAGCCTTGGCTGCTTTGGCCAAGGCATCGCGAAAGGGCGGGGCGGTTCCGATCATCGCATCGAAATCAAGCGTAACCGGCATTTTTTCGGTCAGCGGGGTCAGCTCATCCTTGGGCGCTTCCAGTGATGTGGCGTTGCGCAACGCCTGCATCAGCCGATCGGGGGCCACGGGTTTGACCAGATAATCGGTCGCGCCGGCCCGCATGGCTTCCACCGCCAACATGGGGGAGGCGCTGGTGGTCAGCATCAATATGGGCAGCGCAGGGCGCAGTGCCTTCATCTCACGAATCAAATTACCGGCTTCATCACCGGGCACCCATTGGTCGAGGATGACAGCGGAAAGCTGTTTCCCCTGCCGCGTATCGAGTGCGGAAATGGCTTCTTCGGGATTGCTTACGATGATGGTCCGCCAGCCTTCACGGGCGGCAAGCGCAGAGATCAGCCGGCTTTGGCCAGGCTCATCATCAATCAGCATTAAGGTTCGCTGCTGCGGTTCCGGCATCGTATCCACTGTCTATATTGTTTCAGTCCGAAGCCTAGAGCTGTTTAGTAAAGAGGCGATTAAGGTTCATCTGAACACTTGAGTGGAAGGTGTAGCGTGGATAAAGCGTTTGGGAAATATATGCCACATAAGGAAGTTTGGCCATGAGTTCAGCGCAGGATATCCAGTCTTCGGAAAAAACCTATGAAGGGTTTGTCGGGGCCTTGAAATGGGTCGTTCCGGCCATCGGTCTACTGGTGATGTTCATCGTGTTTCTCATCGCCTGACAGGTGCCCGCGCGGTTCACTGCAGCGCGTTCTGGAGTGAACCGTTTGACGCTGGCCGTTTTGAAGCAGGTTGCGCCGGGCGCTCCAGCCTATCCATTGGGCGTTTCTCGTCCGGGCCGCACCTGCAGGTGATCTTTGCTGCATCGCGGTGACATCCCTGGCTAATCACAAAATTTAACTTTGTAGGCTCTATACAATAGAGCCTACATAAATCGGTTATGAGGGATCTTGGTTTTGCGCAAATTGGGCTTGATCGGCGGAATGAGCTGGGTCTCAACAAGGACCTATTATTCCTATATAAATTCCAGAGTTCAGGCGCGGCGCGACCGGCGCAGCAGCGCACCCATGCTCATCGATAGCCTGGATTTCTCCGAGCTTTACGCCTTGCAGGCGCAGGATGATTGGGACCGGGCAACCAGCAAGCTCATCGAATCTGCTCAGCGGCTGGAGCAGGCGGGTGCCGGGGCGCTCATAATCGGGGCCAATTCCATGCACCGCGTCTATGACCGTGTTGCCGAAAGCGTTTCCGTTCCCATTCTGCATATAGCCGATTGCGTGGGCAAGAAGATGGTCGATGACGGCATCACGAATGCCGCCGTTATTGGCACGAGCAATGTGATGACCGAGAGCTTCTTTCGCCAGAGGCTGGTGGCCCATGGCATCGATCTGCTGCCGCCTGAGATGGATAATGTGCAGGAACTCGACCGCATCATCTATGAAGAATTGATGGTGGGCAAGGCGACCCGCGATGCCCAGCGGAAGCTGAAAACCATGATTACGGTGAAGGAACAGGAAGGGGCGAAGGCGATCGTTCTGGCCTGTACAGAGCTGGAGCAGATCGTTGATGTCGATGCCAATGTTCTGCCGATTTACGACACCACGCACATTCATGCGATGCGTGCGGCGGAATGGATTTTGGGACAGGATTGAGCGAAATCGCAAGGTTGCCGTTCTGTTCTTGTTGTCAGCTTACTGAGCAGCGCGTAGCGCAGCTTTCATGAACCGAGCCGCTTTTGCCGCCGACCCCAACGCCTCCAGAGGCCGGGAATTCAACGAAAACAGGGATGGTGCGCGTGGCCCGCGCGGTGAGTTCCAGCGCGACCGCGACCGGATCATCCATTCCATCGCATTTCGGCGGCTGGCCGGAAAAACACAGGTATTTGTTGCCCCCGATGGCGACCATTACCGTGTCCGGCTGACGCATAGTCTGGAAGTGGCCCAAATCGGGCGCGTCATTGCGCGCAGCCTCGGGCTGGATGAAGATCTGACCGAGGCGCTGTGTCTGGCGCATGATATCGGTCATCCGCCCTTCGGCCATGCGGGGGAAAAGGCGCTTGACGAGGCCCTGACCGATCAGGGGGGATTTGACCACAACGCCCATTGTTTGCGCACGCTGATGCGGCTTGAAAGCCCCTATTGCGACCATCCGGGACTGAACCTGACGTGGGAAGTGCTGGAGGGACTGGCCAAGCATAATGGGCCGGTTGCATCACCGGGCTGGGCACTTGCACAGCTGGATGCCGATTTTCCGCTCGATCTGCAGGGGTTCTCCTCGGCTGAAGCGCAAGTGGCCGCGCTGGCGGATGATATCGCCTATGATAATCACGATATTGATGACGGGTTGCGGGCCGGATTTCTAAAGCTTGATCAACTCTTGTCTCTGCCCTTCGTGGCTGAACAATGGGCCGCAGTTGAACGGCGTTTCCCACACGCTCCGCGCGACACGCAATTGCGTGAACTCGTGCGCGGACAGATCGGAGTGATGGTGAATGATCTGCTTTCCAGCTCTTCCGCTAATCTACAATCCGTCCAGTCACTTGAAGACATTCGCAATGCGTCCGCACCTGTCATCGCTTTTTCGGCGGAGATGCGCGCGCAGGAGCGGCAGCTTAAGAACTTCATGTATCAAAATCTGTATTATCATCCTGAACAATTGCAGGCCGCACAGTCGGCGCGGGACGTGGTGGCCAGCCTGTTCTCGGCCTATCGGGGTGATCCTGCTTTGCTGGCGGCGGGCTGGCGTGACAGCCTGCCCGATGCCGAACCGGCACGCAGCCGCCATATTGCGGATTTTATCGCCGGAATGACCGATCGCTATGCGATGGATTGCCATCGAAGGATCTTCGGCCATGTCCCGTCGGGGCTGTCCAATGTCTGATCGGCGGCGGGTGCTACTGATCGGGGCGACCGGGCTGATTGGCCAGAGCGTCTTGAGGCACCTTCCACTCTATCCGAATGTCTCGCTGAAGGCTTTGGCCCGCAGAGAAGTACCCCTGCCGCGAGGCGCGCCTCTGGAAATGTTGATTGCCGATCCGTCTGGATGGGAGGACGCGATTGCGGATTATGCGCCGCAGGGGGTCATTTGTGCGCTGGGGACGACATGGTCGAAGGCGGGAAAGGACGAAGCAGCATTCCGCGCGGTGGATCATGATCTGGTCGTGTCGGCTGCCCGAGCCGCGAAATCGGCAGGCGCCGATCAGTTTACGGTAATTTCCTCTGTTGGCGCGGATGCAGCCAGCGGTAATTTCTATCTGCGGACCAAGGGTGAAACAGAGGACGCGCTGGCGAAAATCGGCTTTCGGCGGCTGGATATCTTCCGGCCCAGTCTCCTGAAAGGGCCGCGGGGACAGGATCGGCGCAAATTTGAACGTCTCGGGATTATGCTTAGCCCGCTCACCGCATTGTTCCTTCACGGTGCACAGCGACGGTTACGCGCCGTCCCCGCTGAGCGGGTCGCCAGCGCAGCTCTGGCCACAATGGGACAGGCCCAAGCCGGGCGGTTTGTGCATGAATATGATGATATTTCGAAACTGGCCAATCACACGGAGAACCATCGGTGAAGTACAGCGCCCCGGCAGCCGCGCGTAATCGCGTGCCGATTGCAGAAATCCTTTCATCCGAATTGCCGAAGCAGGGGCAGGTACTGGAAATTGCGAGCGGATCGGGCGAGCATGTGTTGTATTTTGCCGCGCAATTTCCGCAGCTGGATTGGCAGCCAAGTGATCCTTCAACCGAAGCACAGGCATCGATCGATGATTGGGCCGGTGAGTATGACGGGGCGAACCTCCTCCCCGCTCTCGCACTTGATGCCTCTGCTGCAATATGGCCAACAGAGCAGGCTGATGCGATTTTATGTATCAACATGATCCACATCAGCCCGTGGTCCGCCAGTGAGGGGCTGTTTGCCGGGGCGAAGCGGTTGCTCGATAGTGGTCAGCCGCTGATTCTGTATGGGCCCTATTTCGAAGCAGGAATTAAACCCGCAGAATCCAATCTCGCCTTTGATGCGAGCCTTAAATCACGGTGTCCGGATTGGGGCATTCGTCAGTTGGCAGCGATTGATGCGCTGGCTCAGCGCAATGGTTTCCAGCGTATGGCGCGCTATGCCATGCCTGCCAACAATCTTACGCTGGTGTACCGCAAACAATAAAGGCGCCGGCGCAGGTAACTGCGCGGCGCCTCACTTGCGATTAGAGCTGGGGTCAGATGGCCCTGTCTGCATCATTGGCCACGGATTCAAGATCCTGGCCAGCACCTGCGACGGTATTGCAGGCGGCGGTGGAAAGGGCGAATACGCTGACGCCAAAGGCGATGAGTAGTTTACGAGCCATGGGTGTTCCTTTCTCTGAACCCCATTGAAACCCGTTGGCCAATATTAGGTTCCCTTTGCTGCGGCCTCGCGCCGACGCTGCCGGGACAATGTGTGTTCACGCCAGGCGATAACGAGTCCGGCGGTAATAATCAGCGGTGCCCCGATCCAGGTCGCCGCGGGTGGCAGGACCTGCCAGACCAGCCAGCCATAGATGGTCGCCCAGAATAAGGAGGAATAATCCATCACGATCACGCTGGCGACGGCGCCAAATCGCAGGGCAGAGGTTAGCAAGAGCTGCCCGGCCGATCCCGCCAGACCGATGCCCAGGAGCAGCGCCCATTCCATCAGTGAGTGGTGGGTCATGACAAATGGCAAGGCCAGAGCCACGCTGGGCGTACTGAATGCAGCGAAATAAAAGACGATTGTCAGGGGTTTTTCGGTCTTGTTGAGATCGGCAATCTGAATGGAAATGAGCGCCACCATAAAGGCCCCGGACAAAGCCACACCGGCACCCACGGCAGGTATGTTTCCGCCGCCCGGCTGCGCGATAATCAACACGCCGGCAAAACCCGCAATCACAGCGGCCCAGCGATATTTACCAACTTTCTCTCGCAGAATAATAGCGGAGAGGATCACCGCCCAGATCGGCGCGGTAAACCCCATCGTGGTTGCCTCTGCCAGTGGCAACAGGATAACCCCGCCAAAATTCAGCACCATGCCGAGCATGCCATATGCGGCTCTGCGCGCGTGGTCCCATGGCCGGTTTGTCGCCAGCACCGCGATGCTGCTGGTCATGGTCACCCATGCAAAAGCGATCGGCAGGGTGATGAATTGCCGCCAGAACAGAATTTCCAGCAAATGGATATCGTGTTCCGATGCCAGTTTGATCAGCATCTGCATCGTGGCCAGACAGGCCACAGCCCCCAGCCTGATCAAAAGCGCTAGGAGAGGGCGCTGAATGGGTGCGGAAGCTGTCATCAAAGCGGCCTTAGGTGACTTTGATTATGGATCAAGCGTTGCCGTATCGTCTGTACCTAACCATATGGGCGCCGTGCTTAAGGAACCGGAATTTCTTCTCTTCGCGAGTGACGCAACTTGGCTCGCTTTGTGGGCCGCGGCTGCCTTCATTGTGGCGATTTTAGCCTTTTGGGCGGAGCGGCGGCGGATCCGGCGCAAAAGCATAGATTCTGTGGGTTGGGTGCCCTGGACGACACTGTTCCTGGTCTCCGCCCTGATCGGGGTGACGCTGGCGACTCTCGCCATCAAGGGGTGGGCTACGGGGTAATCATGGGGCCGGGCTATTGGAATGCTGCGTTACAGGCAGGCTTCCAGATAGGCCTGATCAAACCCGAACATCCGCGCCTTTTCCAGCGTATAGGGACGGAGGCCCGAACTTGCATATTCGCCGATAATCTCGCCATCCTCGGTTTCATCGAGATATTCGAATTTGAACAATTCCTGCGTCACGATCACATCGCCTTCCATCCCGATAACTTCGGTGATGTTGGTGGTCCGGCGTGAGCCATCGCGCAGACGTTTCACCTGAACGATCAGGTCCACACTTTCGGCAATCTGGCGGCTGATAGCTTCCTTGGGGATCTTGATGTCACCCATCAGGATCATGTTTTCCATACGTCCCAGACATTCGCGAGGCGAGTTGGCGTGGAGCGTACACATGGACCCGTCATGGCCCGTATTCATCGCTGCCAGCAGATCGAAACATTCAGAGCCACGGATTTCGCCCAGAATGATCCGGTCCGGCCGCATACGCAGGGCGTTCTTGACCAGATCACCAATCGTGATGGCGCCCTGTCCTTCAAGGTTTGGCGGGCGGGTTTCGAGCGGCAACCAATGCGGCTGTTGCAGACGTAGTTCGGCCGCATCCTCAATCGTCAAAACGCGTTCGCCCGGATCGATCATCTTGGACATCGCGTTGAGCATGGTTGTTTTGCCCGAGCCAGTACCGCCTGAAATCACCACATTCATCCGGCTGGCGCCAGCGATTTTCAGCGCAGTACACATGGCATCGCTCATCGATCCGAAACCCTTGAGCATATCCAGCGTGATCGGTTTTTCGGAGAATTTACGAATGGAAATAGCGGTGCCGCGCAAAGAGAGCGGCGGCACGATGACATTGACGCGGCTGCCATCTTTCAGACGGGCGTCGGCCAGCGGTGTGGTCTGATCCACGCGCCGGCCCACCATATTCACAATCCGCTGAGCGATCTGGAACAGATGCTGCTCATCGCGGAAGCGGATGGTTGAAAGCTCCAGCTTGCCCTTGCGTTCCACATAAGTCTGGTCCGGGCCGTTGACCATAATATCGGACACATCCGGATCGCTGAGCAATTCCTCAAGCGGGCCGAAGCCTAGCAATTCATCAATCAGCACCTTTTCCAGGGCGAATTGTTCACGCCGATTCAGCGTAATTTTCAGTTCGGCCAGAACTTCGGTGATGATGGGGCGGAACTCTTCGGACAGTTCCTCTTTTGTCAGCGTGGCTGCGGCTTCGGGGTCAACCCGTTCCAGCAGGCGCGGGAGCACCTGCTCCTTGATCTTATGGACACTGCCTTCAAACCCGGTGCTTTCTGCCGGCGCTGAGGCAACGGCATTGGCGCGTTCTGCCAGGCGGGCGAGGGCTTCGCTCGCCGCTCCTGAGCCGCGTGAAGCACTGGAGGGGGCCGGAGAAGATGACTCGGCAGGAGCCGGTTCTGCGGCCTCATCCTTGGGAGCAGATTTGCTGCTGCCACCCTTCATGGGTTTGGCGACGCCAAAATTGGGGCGCGCGCCTTGCCTGAGGCCAGATCCTCCGTTCTTTTTTCCGAATGCGTTCATATTGTTTGTGGCTTTCCCTGCCATGCGCCCGGTTATTGTCGGTTCGAAAACGGTATAGAGACAAGATCAATAAAATGAAAACTTTGCGAAGTCCCTAATGTGTCACATGGCGCAATATCAAATATTATGACAAGGGCTGGGCAGGGGAAACAGGAGAGATCGCCAGATGGAGCATTCTGACCGCGCCGGCCTGCTTTTTGTGTTGGCAGGGTTCTCTCTGCTGGCGGTGGGCGATGCGATAATCAAGGGGATGACCGGGATGTGGCCGCCCACGGCGATGGCGGCAACGCGCTATATTCTTGGTGCTATCGGCCTCTCTGCTGTTCTGGTCGCGCGTCATGGCTGGCAAGCTTTATGGCCCATGCCGGTTGCACATTTGCAGTGGGTGCGGGGGCTCGCCGTTGCAACATCGAGCATCGCGATCTTCGCGGCCGTATGGTTGATGCCATTGGCAGAGGCGATCACGATCACTTTCACACAGCCGATGATAACCGCCATTCTGGCAGTGCTGTTTCTGGGGGAAAAGCTCAAACGCCAGACGATTATTGCAACCATAATCGCCTTTGTCGGAGTGGTGCTGGTGCTGCGCCCCAATTTCGTGGAAATCGGCCCCGCGGCCCTGCTGCCATTGCTCGCGGCGATCGGGATGGCTGTGCTGATTATCGCCAATCGCGCCACCATGAATGTGGGCTCTGTGCTGGCGATGCAGGCATATCTCTCGATTACGGCGGCCATCATCTTGTTTGTCGCCACGATTATCGGCCATTTCAGCGGTATTGCGGCCTTGCATATGCACTGGCCAGCCTGGCATGTATTTGCCCGCTGCGCGTTCATTGCGGTCAGCGCCACTCTCGCACATTGGATGATCTATCTCGGCACTACCAGAGCCGGGGCCTCAACCGTCGCACCCATGACCTATGGCCAATTGCTGATGGCGGTTTTGCTGGGCTGGATCTTTTTTGACGATATTCCTGATCTGGTCAGCTTCGCAGGGGCTGCCATCATTGTGGGTGCTGGTCTGTATCTCTGGTGGAGCGGGCGATCTCGCCGCGCGCCGAAGGGGTAGTCCTAGGTCCTTTGCGTATCCAGGCAGAGATGATCCGATGTTTGATACGCCCGCGCGCTGCAAGCCGATAATGCTTGTCGATCGCGGAGGAAACCAGCGCATCGCTTTTCGGATCATGCGGTGTGACAGGAATGTCGGCAGTCACGATTGCACCGGGGCTATCGGTCAGTATCCTTGTGATTTCTTCAGTCTGATCGATCCCTAAAGACCGAGATTCGAGCCTATTGTTCAGCAGATCAGGATAGATGATCGGTGTGGGTAAACAGCTATTTGTCAGCTGATACAGCGCAGTCGGGCCATCATAAACAAACAGGCAGTTCTCATTCTTGCCGATATGTGGGCGAATAGCAGCGGCAAGTTCGCGTATGGTCTTCTTTTCTGTTCCCACCGGCGCTGCCCGGGTGGGGATCTGGCTCTGAGATGTTAAGATCAGCAATATCAGCAGGGCAGGCACCAGTCCGAACGGACCCTTGCGGTTCAACATGGGCAGGCTCAGCAGTAATGCCGGTGGTATCAGCGCTGCAAAATAGAAGAAATAGGTCGTGCCCGACAGATAGGCGGTGATTATGCAGGAGATGAACCACCCAAACACCAGCGGATACAGTCCATCAGTGTCCTGAAGGCGTCTTGCCCACAGCAATCCAGGAATGACGAGAAGGGCAATCGGGAACCAGCAGGCAAAGACATTTTGGTTCCAAAATCCTGCAGGTGTACGATTGAAGAAAGACAGGAAATTGGCGAAAATATAGGCTTCTGACTGGCCGATCAGAAGATAGAACGCAAAGACCAACAATGTCGGGAGCAATCCCAGAAAAGCGAATTGAAAGGCCATTAGACAAATCTGCTTGATGGGCATGCCTTGACGGTAAAACCGCCACAGTGCGTAACCACCCAGAAAGAAACATTGCGGGAAAACCGTATATTTCACCTGAAGCGCGAGGCCGCCCAAAAGCATGGCGCCAGCAGCAGGGAATACGCCAAGGTGCCCCTTTTTCGTTTTGAGCAGGCAGACCATTCCAATCATGAGCAGGACGTGAAACACTTCGCTTTGTGCGGAGTGGACGGCATACATTGGCAACATGACGAGATAGAGGGTAGCCGCGATCAATGCGGTTGTTCCATCGACCAGCCGCGCCGCCAGTTTGTAAATGAGCCATGCTCCGATCGCGGCGAACAGCACGGCCAGCAGCTGATAGGCTATCGGGCCGGGCCCACTGATCCAATGGGCAAAAGCGAATAGAACGAACAGGCCGAAAGGTTTGCGATCCCAGAGGTCTACGAAAGGCAATTGGCCTTCCAGCATTTTTGAGCCGATCAGCGAGTAAAGCTGTTCGTCATAATCGGCGACCGGATCACCAAACCAATAGAACCGCGTTAGAAAAGTCACCGCCAGGATTATCGTCAGAACCAGGGCAGGGGGCGGTGTTTCAGCCGATAGACCTGTTTGGAGTACTCGCCGAGACCGCTGCAATTGGGGGGCTGAGGGCGTCGGCATGTCAGGGTTTCCCCTTCAATTTGTCGCGCCGCACCCAAGCATAGAGCATTCGGTTGTGGTGGTGTATCTGTGCAACCCGTTGATAATCTGTGGCGGTCGCCTTATGAATAAGACGCAGGCTCTCAGGATTCTGGGGCGTCACCGCCTCGCTGGCAGTGATGATGGCGCCCGGTCTCTGCGAGAGTATTCGCGCCACCTCGCCAGCCTGATCGATGCCCAGTGCGTTCGTTTCCAGCGCATTGTTAAGATGATCAGGATAGATGAATGTTGTCGGTAGGCAGCTTTCGGTCAGATCATATAAGCCGGTCGGCCCATCGAAGACGTAAAGGCAATCCTGTCGATGCCCGACATAAGGAGACGTGGCGCGTTCGAGCACGGCTGCTACCTGCCTGTCTTCCTCTGCCATGCGGACCCAGCCAATATTGTTGAACAGGGCCGCGTAAAAGTAGAGGTAGAGGAAAGCCGGAGCCCACCGAAATGGTCCAGCAGATCCATAAAATGGCAGACCCAGCAGCACGGCGCAGGGGATCAGCGCGGCGAGGTAATAAATATAGGTTGTGCCGGGCAGATACACGGTGGCCAGAGCCGCAAGGGACCATCCCACGAGCAGACGATAGGGCGCTGCTTGCGATGTTCCTTTGAGCCGCTTGCAGGAGGCCAGACCAGGGATGGCAATTGCCAGTAATAACAGCCAGCGATGTGGCTTGACGAAACCGGTTCGCCCGAGGGGGACACGATCGAAAAAAGAAATGAAATTGGCGAAGACGAAGGCATCCCATCCGCCTTGCGCCCAATAGAAGATTGCGACGCATATGGTAGGCAGAAGTCCGATTAGCGCAAACAGCATTGCCAGCGTGACGAGCCGAATCGGCGGCATGCCGCCGCGCCAGAAACGCCATAATGCATAGCAGCCGAAGAATATGCACTGCGGTAAAACGGTATATTTGATCTGCAGTGCCAGGCCGCCCAGAAGCATGGCAAAAATAGCGGCGCGAAGCGTGATCGGGCGCCCACCCCGGTAGAGCACGCATAGCATGCCGAGCATAAAGGGAACGTGAAATATCTCGGACTGGCTGGTGAAGATCGTGTATAACGGCATCAGCAGAAGGTAGAATGATGCTGCCAGACAGGAGCAGGCCCAGTCGGTGAGATATAGAGCGAAACGATAGGTGAGCCAGCTACCTGCAATAGCAGCGATCGTCCCCATGATCTGAATACCGATCGGACCAGGTCCTCCGATCCATCTGGCGATTGCATTGATCAGGAAAAGGCCGAAAGGTTTGCGGTCCCAGAGATCGACGAACGGCAGAGCGCCTTTCAGCATATGATTGCCGATCAGCGAGTAGAGCTGTTCATCATAACCGACAATCGGATCGCCATACCATGGCATGCGGCTTGCTACAGCCAGCGCCATCAGCACGCCAAGAGCGATGAGATGCAGATGCCAGGGGACGACCTTTGCCCCGCTGGCGTGTTGTGAATGAATTGGCGACCCCATTGTGATAATTCCCCTCCTGACCCGATTGGCGGAGATGTAGAGCATTTATGGTTAAAAAAAACTGCATCCAGGCGAAAGAGGACGGTGACGCGCGTTTTTGCTGGTTATGCGGCAGACGCATGGGGCAGCGCATTCATTGGCATCATACCGTACCGGAGTCCAAAGGCGGACGGCAGATCGTTCCGCTCCACCCGATCTGTCATCGGACGATCCATGCGAATTTCACCAACGCTCAGCTTGCGCGGATCGGCACAAACCGTGAATTAATTGCGCAAAATGAGATTGTTGCCAATTTTCTCATTTGGATTGCCGACAAGCCCGCTGACTTTTACGCGCCAACCTACGGAAAACGCGGGTAATTTTGTACACTCTGCCATCAGTTGCATGTAATGCAACACCACATGAGGTTTTGTCGTTTGTCCGAATCCGGAGTGATCGGCATATGGGGAGGGCCTTTCAGGCATCCTCTCCCAAACTATTACGGCCCGGTCATCTGACCGGGCCTTTTTTTGTCTAATGCAGATGTGCTGTGTGACGTCGGGTGTCAGCGAGGCTTAACCGCGCAGATCGATCTTCGCGGTGACGACGAGCTGCGGGCGCGCTGCGCTTGTCTTTGACTGATCACTGCGGCTGAGTGTCATGATCAGGCTGGGTTCCTGACGATGGCTGAATTTTGACGTCAGCATGCCGTCGTCACTGAACTCATCGACCAATTGCCAATTGCGAGAAAAATCTGCGGAAGACATCAGCGCGGCGACGGTGGGCTGCAGATCAACTTCGCCGCCTCCCGTGATGTGGCACATGGGCACATGGTCGGACACGACCAGAAAATATCCGGCATCCTTTGTCGCATTGATGCGCCAATAATGATTGGCCACCCGAAGATTGCGCGGAGGCTGAGCCGATTCGGGAATGGAATCCACCAACCCCATGCGATCGCCCAAAGCGACATTTTCCATGAAGGGCTCAATCCCGTCAGTCCAGCTGGCGGGATTGAGAACCCATTCCTCACAGCCCTGAATTGCGCCCTCCAGGCCGCTTTCGAGCGGCTGCTGCGGGGCAGCAGGGGGAGCGAGAGTCAGGCTCGCTGCGAGCACAATGGGGCTAAAAAACATGGCATCCTCTCCGTTGATCGTGTTTTCCCGATCATTGGGTGCCATCCTACGTTTATTCTTGAGCTACACAACAAAAAAAGGGCCGCCAAATGGCGACCCTTTAATTTGCTATGGCAGTTGGTTCAGTCTTCAACATGCTCCGCGAGCAGTGTCAGACCTGCTTTGCCTACTTCAGCGAAGCCACCGCGGACCTGAATTTCTTCAGGTTGAGCGCCAGCCGCTTTGAAAATCTGCACCGCGCCATCGGCGATTGTCGACATGAAAGGGGCGTGGCCTTCCAGTACGCCGAACTCGCCTTCCGTGCCCGGAACGACGACCATATGGACTTCTTCCGAGCGGACCAGCTTGGCCGGGGTGACCAGTTCGAAGTGGAGTGCCATCGAGCTTACGCCTCTTCTGCCAGCTTTTTGGCTTTTTCGATCGCTTCATCGATGCCGCCAACCATGTAGAAGGCTGCTTCGGGAAGGTGATCATATTCGCCTTCGACCACGGCCTTGAACGATTTGATCGTATCTTCGATCTGCACGAACTTGCCCGGAATGCCGGTGAAGACTTCAGCCACGTGGAAAGGCTGCGACAGGAAGCGCTGGATTTTACGAGCGCGCTGCACGGTCAGCTTATCTTCTTCGGACAGTTCGTCCATCCCGAGAATGGCGATGATGTCCTGCAGTGACTTATACTTCTGCAGCGTTTCCTGAACGTTACGAGCGGTCTCGTAATGCTCCTGGCCCACGACGCGCGGTTCGAGAACGCGGCTGGTGGAATCGAGCGGGTCAACCGCGGGATAGATGCCGAGTTCCGAAATCGCACGGTTAAGCACGGTCGTCGCATCGAGGTGGGCAAAGGACGTTGCAGGTGCCGGGTCGGTAAGGTCATCGGCCGGCACGTAAATGGCCTGCACCGAGGTGATCGAGCCCTTGTCCGTCGAGGTAATGCGTTCCTGCAGCTGCCCCATATCGGTGGCGAGCGTCGGCTGATAGCCAACGGCCGAGGGAATACGGCCGAGCAGGGCGGACACTTCGGAACCAGCCTGCGTGAAGCGGAAGATGTTATCCACGAAGAACAACACGTCCTGGCCTTCCTGATCGCGGAAATATTCCGCCATCGTCAGGCCCGACAGGGCAACGCGCGAACGAGCGCCCGGGGGTTCGTTCATCTGGCCATAGACCAGAGCCACTTTGGAGCCTTCGGAAGTTGCATTGCCTTCATCATCCTTAGCGATGACGCCGGCGTCGAGGAATTCGTGATAGAGATCGTTACCTTCACGGGTACGTTCACCAACACCGGCGAAGACGGACACGCCGCCATGGCCCTTTGCGATGTTGTTGATCAGTTCCTGAATAAGAACGGTCTTGCCCACGCCGGCGCCGCCGAACAGGCCGATCTTACCACCACGCGCATAAGGCGCGAGAAGGTCGATAACCTTGATGCCCGTTACCAGAATGGCAGCTTCGGTGGACTGCTCCACGAAACTCGGCGCTTCTGCGTGAATAGGCGAGCTCAGTTCTGCGCCAACCGGGCCGCGTTCGTCGATCGGTTCGCCGACGACGTTCATGATGCGGCCGAGTGTTTTCGGGCCGACCGGAACGGTGATCTGCTTGCCAGTGTTCGTCACGGGCTGGCCGCGGGTCAAGCCGTCAGTGCCGTCCATGGCGATGGTGCGAACGGTGTTCTCACCCAGATGCTGTGCCACTTCGAGCACGAGACGCTGACCGTTATTATCGGTTTCCAGCGCGGTGAGGATCGACGGCAGTTCGCCATCGAAGGTCACGTCGACAACAGCGCCGATGACCTGGCTGATCGTGCCATTGGTGGTCTTGTTTAACACGGGGGCAGTAGCCATGACTTTGTCCTTGCTTTCTATGCCTTAGAGCGCTTCGGCGCCTGCAATAATTTCGATCAGTTCAGTGGTAATCGCGGCCTGACGGCTGCGGTTATACTGAATGGTGAGGTCGCTGATGAGGTCGCCCGCATTGCGCGTGGCATTGTCCATCGCGGTCATCGATGCGCCCTGTTCGGATGCTGCGACTTCCAGCAGGCCGCCGAAAATCTGCGTCTTGATGTAGCGGGGAAGCAATTCCTCAAGGATTTCTTCTTCACCCGGTTCATATTCAACGACCGCATTGTTTTCGGTTTCCGCCACTTCAGGAGTGGGGACCGGAACCAGTTGCTGCACCGTTGGATCCTGCACGAGCGCAGATTTGAACTTGGGATATATGAGATGGGCGACATCGAATTTGCCCGCATCATACATTTCCAGCACTTCATCCGCGATCGCTTCGGCTTCTTCGAAACCGGGGGTGCGAACCGTGGATGTGTCGAAGTTCTGGCCGATCAGTTTGGGGAAGTTGCGCTTGAGCGGCGCACGGCCCTTCTTGCCGACGAGATAGAATTCGACCTGCTTGCCTCCGGCCAGCAACTCGCGGGCCTTGAGCGCAGCGGCGCGAACGATGATGGCGTTGAGACCGCCGCAGAGCCCCTTATCCGTATTGACGACAACCAACAGGTGCCGTTGATCCGAACCGGTGCCGGCGAGCAGTTTGGGCGCATTGTCCTGACCAGCAAGCGTACCTGCCAGACTGCCCATGACCTTCGCCAGACGCTCCGCATAGGGGCGTGCAGCTTCGGCAGCAGCCTGCGCTTTGCGCAGCTTGGCCGCGGCGACCATCTGTTTGGCCTTCGTGATCTTCTGGGTCGATTTGACCGAGTTGATCCGACCTTTGAGTTCCTTGAGCGATGCCACTCTTGTTTCCTTCCCCTTTCGTCACCCCCCGGTTGAGGGATGACGAAGATGGATGATCCTCTGCGGTCTTACGCGAACTGCTTGGAGAAAGCGTCGAGAGCTGAAACGGTGCGGTCTTTCACATCGCCTTCAAACTTCTGGCTTTCACGAATGTCCTTCAGCACATCACCATGCTGCGAACGCATGAAGGACAGCATTTCGGCTTCATATTCGGTCACGCGGCCAACCGGGAGTTTGTCCAGATAGCCATTGGTGCCGGCGAAGATCGAAACGGTCTGTTCTTCAAAAGGCAGCGGCGAGAATTGCGGCTGCTTGAGCAGTTCGGTCAGACGCGCACCGCGGTTAAGCAGCTTCTGCGTTGCCGGGTCGAGATCCGAACCGAACTGAGCAAAAGCAGCCATTTCGCGATATTGCGCGAGTTCGAGCTTGATCGAACCAGCGACCTTTTTCATCGCCTTCGTCTGCGCTGCACCGCCCACACGCGAAACCGACAGGCCGACGTTAATAGCCGGACGGATACCCTGATAGAACAGGTCGGTTTCAAGGAAGATCTGACCGTCGGTGATCGAAATCACGTTGGTCGGAATATAGGCGGAAACGTCGCCGGCCTGGGTTTCAATGATCGGCAGAGCGGTCATCGAGCCCGAACCATTGGCTTCGTTCAGCTTGGCAGCACGTTCGAGCAAGCGGCTGTGCAGATAGAACACGTCACCCGGATAGGCTTCACGGCCCGGAGGACGACGCAGCAGCAGCGACATCTGACGATAGGCATTCGCCTGCTTGGAAAGATCGTCATAAACGATCAGCGAATGCATGCCGTTATCGCGGAAGAATTCACCCATCGCGCAACCGGTATAGGGTGCGAGATACTGAAGCGGAGCGGGTTCCGATGCGGTTGCGGCAACCACGATCGAATATTCCATCGCGCCGTTTTCTTCGAGCTGACGAACGATCTGCGCAACGGTGGAGCGCTTCTGGCCCACGGCAACATAGATGCAGTAAAGCTTCTTGCTTTCATCATCGCCCGCATTGGGGCCCTTCTGATTGATGAAGGTATCGATGGCGACAGCGGTTTTACCGGTCTGACGGTCACCAATGATCAGCTCACGCTGGCCGCGGCCAACCGGAACCAGAGCGTCGATGGCCTTGAGGCCGGTCTGCACAGGTTCGTGAACCGATTTACGCGGGATGATGCCCGGTGCCTTGCTTTCAACACGGGCGCGCTGATCGGAAACGATCGGGCCCTTGCCGTCAATCGGGTTGCCCAGCGCGTCAACAACGCGGCCCAGCAGGCCCTTGCCAATGGGAACGTCCACGATGGTGCCGGTCCGCTTGACGCTGTCGCCTTCTTTAATGTCGGAGTCGGTACCAAAGATAACGACACCGACATTGTCGGCTTCCAGGTTCAGGGCCATGCCCTGAATGCCATTGGCGAATTCAACCATTTCACCGGCCTGGACTTTGTCGAGGCCATGGATGCGGGCGATGCCGTCACCCACTGAAAGCACGGTTCCGACTTCGCTGACTTCGGCTTCTGTACCGAAATTAGCGATCCGGTCTTTAATGACCTTGGAGATTTCTGCGGCGCGAATTTCCATTTTCAGCCTTTCATCAGCCCTTCATCGCTTGGGCGAGAGAATTGAGACGAGTGCGGATCGAATTGTCGATCCTTTTGGAACCGATGGTAACGACCAGGCCGCCAAGCAGCTCAGGATCGACACTGGTCCGAAGTTTAACATTGCGACCTTCGCGTGCCTTCAGCTTTTGCTGAAGTGCCGCCAATTGTTCTTCCGTGAGCGCATGGGCACTGGTCACCTCGGCGGTGACCTCTCCGCGCTGTGCGGCGGCAATGGTTGCAAAGGCGCGAATCATGGCCGGCAGTTCAATGATCCGGCGATTCTCGGCAAGAACGCCGAGAAAATTACGGGTCATGTCACAAAGGTCGAGATGCTCCCCGATACCGCACATGACATTGCCGAGCTGAGCACGACTGATTTCTGGGTTGCGAATAAGGGCGCGCAACTCGTTCGATTCGACGAGTGCGGCCTGCAGCCTGTCCAGATCACCTTCCACGGCGGTCACAATGCCAGCCTCGGAAGCTAAATCGAACAAAGCGGACGCATAGCGCCCGGCAAGACTGGCCTGGATACCGGCGGAAAGCTCCACGCGTGAAGGTCCTCTCAAGTCCGAAGGAACGGAAAACGAAGTTTTGCCAATAAGAGCATGCTTTTGCAGCCCCCCGGCAAAGCTGGCGCGCGACTACCATCGGGTGCGGGGATATGCAAGCCAAACGGGGTCTTTACTGTCATGCTTCTGTCTCAGTCATCGTAAAAAGATCCTCATTCGGATTTGTCAGTGCAACTATATACCAGCCGTTCATTGGGCTGATCTGGCAATAGCGAGATGACACGGTCCTGGCTGGCACCGACTTCACGAGCCGCGTCCAGGCCGCCGCATTCCGGCGTTTGATAGTCGCCGCGCGCTTCGCGCGCCTTGGCGAGATCATCACGGCCCAACAAATAGCGATCCATCGAATATTTGCCCGATTGCGGATCAAAGCGGCTGATCGTCACGGCTGCTTCGGATGACGGCACAAAAACGCGCGACCATTCGCCATTGGACAATCCATATTGGGTCCGCTCATTGACGCAGCCATTGTCGTTCCATTTGAAATCAAGCGAATCATTCGCACTGCCGGTAATACGGCTGCGCGAAACATCGAGCGTGCATTGCTTGGTGACTTGCTGCGCCGTATCGCCGGCCGGGATCACGCCCGTATCTTCTTCCGCCTCCATCTCCGCTCTCAGGACGCGTTCGACACGGTCCTGTGCAGAAGAGAAGTCAGGCCGGGAGATCCAGCTGATCATGGCGCCGACAACGGACAATATCGTGATACCGCCGGCGATCGCTACGGCGCGGCGTTTGCCTTCGCGGTGCGACAATACAGCATAGCCGCCGCCGCCCAATGCGATAATCAGCAGCAGCAGAGCGATGGCCATCCCATCCTCCCGCTCTGATATAAGAGTGTAGTTCACGGTGCGGCGGATTTCATCGCGGCGGTGAGCCAGTGCGGCCTCTGCCTGATTGGCCTTTTGCTGAGCCATCATCTGCTCGCGCTGCGCTCGCTGGCGTTCTTCCTGATTAAGGTCGGCCAGACTGCGGCAGGCAAGGCCGTTGGTTTTGGGTGAAACGTCATTGGCGCGCAGGAAGGGCAGCAATTCGCGCGTGGATACGGCAAAGAAGAACTCCGCATCCGCGCCGCCGCTTTCCGCGCCGAAGCTGTTCACGCCGATAACGCGGCCACATTCATCCAGCAGTGGCCCGCCGCTGTTCCCGCGCGCGATGGGGGCCGTATGCAGCAATGTATCAAAATCGCGGCTTGGTCGGCGGCCAGACAGGAAGCCGGTGCTTTTTACCGGCGGGGTAGAGTGGAAGATGTCTTCCATATTCAATCCCTGCGCCCGGTCCACATTCATAGGATAGCCGACCGATACGACCGGGCCGCTGTCGGCGCCATTTCCCGATGCGATCGACAAAGGTGGCAGGTTCAGCGGGCTGGTCGTTTCGATAAGCGCCAGATCATTGCGCGGTGAAACGGAGATCAATCGGCCATAAACGGCATTTTCACCATCCGCCGGAACGATACCGATCGACAGGCTGGGGTCATCCACCGCTTCCTGCACGACATGGGCATTGGTGATAATTCGTTCGGGGGAAACGGCGAAGCCGCTGCCATGCGACACGGCATACACTTCATCCCCGTCATCGCCGACGATGACGACCCGGACCACACCGCGCGCTGCCGCATTAATATCGGCCGGGTCCGCATGGGCGGGCATGATGGGAGCCGCCGCCGCCAGAATCGCGATGCAAGCGATCAGCAGATGGGTGACAATGCGGGTATGCCGGGCGGATAATTGAGTAACCATCTGGCCCCTTTCGCCGTCTGCGGCTTTAAGTGCAAGAAACGGGAGGCAATTATTTCTGCCCGCCCTTACTATAGAGCCATGACTGCGCAAGATAACCCTATCAGCGAAAGCCAAATGGCCGAGGCGTTCCGGCAGCGCGACCGCAGCTGGGACGGGCGCTTCGTGGTCGCGGTGCGCACGACACATATATATTGTCGTCCATCCTGCCCTGCACGTCGGCCAAAGCCTGAAAACACCCGGTTTTATTCAAGCGCGGAAGCCGCGCGGCAGGCAGGCTACAGACCGTGCAAACGCTGCCGCCCGGATGACTTCGCACGCGACAGGAAGGCGGTGATGGATGTCATCAGCTGGCTGCGTGATGCAGAGACCGCGATGCCGCTGGATCAGCTGGCCGAGCGAACCGGCTATTCGCCTTCGCATTTGCAGAAGATATTCAAGACCAGCATCGGCCTGTCCCCTGCGGCCTATGCGCGTGCGCTGCGAGTTGAAAGAGCGCGCGCGGAATTGAGGAACGGCAAAAGTGTGAGCGATGCAATCTATGCGGCGGGGTTCGAATCGCCGTCGCGCTTCTACGAGAATATGGACGGGAGATTAGGGATGACACCTTCTATATGGCGCAAGGGTGGGGAGGGGATGACGATCAGATGGGTTGAGGCTCCCACAACGCTCGGCCCCGTGCTTATCGCGGCCAGCGAAAAGGGTGTATGCCGGGTCGCGTTCAATACGCCGCCCGAGGATCTGACCCGTCTGTTTCCCAAGGCGACGATTGTTGAAGGCGATGCAGATTTTGCGGATTTGTTCCAGCGCGTGGTTGCGGCGGTGGAGAATCCGGGCCGGTCGCATGATATTCCGCTGGACGTGCAGGGCACCGTTTTTCAGGAGCGGATCTGGGCGGAACTGTGCAAGATCCCACCCGGTGAAACCCGCAGCTATGGTCAACTTGCCGCCGCCAGTGACAAGCCGGGCGCATCGCGAGCAGCGGGGTCTGCCAATGGCGCAAACCGTATCGCCGTGCTGATACCCTGTCACCGCGTTATTCGCGCTGATGGATCGATTGGCGGCTATGCCTTTGGTGAGGAGATAAAGCGCGAATTGCTGCGGCGTGAAAATTCAGCTCAGGACGATGGTTGAGCGGGCAGGAACGGGGGCGTGACTTCGCTTAAACCTGTGAACCCACCCCAAGATTTGCTCAGGTCAAATTGGGTTCCAGCCCCGGCTCTGCTTTTTCCATGGCTTTGCGGTAGGCGGCGCGCGCGCCGATACGCTGCAGATAGGCGCGCGTATCGGGCATATTATCCAGTGACTGCCCGCTGAAATGACGCCCGGTCGTGAGGCAGAACACCATCATAATGTCCGCAGTGGTCAATTGACTGCCGCCAAAGAACTCTGCTTCGCCCAAGCGGTGTTCGATCAGATGGCTGCACTTTTTCATCCGGTCGGCGATGAAGTCCGCTCTGGGATTTTCGCCCTCTCCGCCTTGAAGGACCAGTCCGGCTATCGCCGTTGCCATCATCGTGCCGTTGGAGAAATGCAGCCAGAACAGATGATCGGCGAAATCGGGATGGTCAGAATCGAGCGATAATTTTCCGCCGCCATGGATGGCATCGATATATTCCACGATGGCGCCGCTTTCGCCCAGCATCTGGCCATTGTCTTCGATTACGGGAGCAATTCCCATCGGGTGAAGCTGTTTATAGCTGTCAGGTGCCAGCCGGTTATCGGCTCGCCGATCATAGAGTTTCAGTTCGTAATCAAGGCCCAGTTCTTCACACAGCCAAACGATGCGTTCGGATTGGGACATTCTCAGATGATACACGGTCAGCATGGTTGCTATAGTCCCTTCAGGATGCACGCGCCCAACCGGCGCTTGCCGGTTTCAGCGTGGCTAGAAATTGGTTTGCGGTTTCGAGATATTCTTGGCGCCTAGGCGCATCCATTCGGTCCCAATTGGAATAGACGCGCCCGATGCGCTGATTGCTTTCAAGTGCCTCGCGATGGCGATGCATGAAATGCCAATAGAGCGAATTGAACGGGCAGGCTTTGTCGCCGGTTTTCTGATGCGGCGAATAGGTGCAGGACCCGCAATAATCAGACATTTTATTGATGTAATTGGCGCTGGCGGCATAGGGTTTGGAAGCTAGTGCTCCGCCATCGGCAAACAGGACCATTGCCGAAACATTGGGCAGTTCGACCCATTCATATGCATCGGCGTAAACCGCCAGATACCAATCTTGGACTGCGGGCGGGCTGACGCCGATCAACAGCGCGAAATTCCCGAGGATCATCAGGCGCTGAATATGATGGGCGTGGGCATTTTCAAAGGTGGAGCGGATGCAATCGGCGAGGCAGCGCATGCTGGTTTGGCCGGTCCAGTAGAATTCCGGCAAAGCACGCTGTGCGTTCAGAGCATTGGAAGTTTGCAACTCCGGCATCTGCAGCCAGTAAAATCCGCGAACATATTCACGCCACCCAAGAATCTGCCTGATGAAACCCTCCACCGCATTGAGCGGTGAATTGCCGGCGTGATATTCCTCCTCCGCCCGGCGGCAGAGCGCCAGCGAGTCCAGCAATCCCAGATTGATCTCCGGGGAGAGCAGTGAATGATAGAGCTGATCCTGCCCGTGCAGCATGGCATCCTGATAATTGCCGAAATCGGCAAGGTAGTCGGTGAAAAAGGGTTCGGCCGCCTGTTCGGCCTGATTGCGCGTCACCGCCCAGCGAAATCTTTCAAGTGAGCCAAAATGGTCGGCGAAACGCTCTGCCACCAGATTTATCACGTCTCTGGTCAGTTCGTCAGGTTCAAACCCCTCGCGCCATTCGGGCGACAGGTCGCTGTCCGGCTTTGCGCGATTTTCCTTGTCGTAATTCCATTCGCCGCCTTCGGGGCCGCCTTCATCATCCAGCAAAATGCCGGTTTTGCGGCGCATATCGCGGTAGAAATACTCCATCCGCAGCGATGTTCGGCCATCTGCCCAATCCCGGAAGTCCTGCTTGGAGGCGATGAATCGGTCATCTTCGTGAATATGGACCGGGCAATCCAGATCATCGCCCCAGGCGTCGATCATCTGTTGTACGCGCCATTCACTTGCTTCGGTCACATGGAGTGCGGATGGTTGATGACGCTGCGCAGCGCGTTTCACTTCTGCGGTGAAGCTGCCGGTGTTGTCGGGATCGTCCAGCCGGATGTAATCGACCTGCCAGCCGTCATTTTCCAGCTCACGCGCGAAATGGCGCATGGCAGAAAGGATCAGGGCAATCTTCTGCTTGTGATGCTTCACATATGTGGTTTCGTCCCACACCTCCATCATCAATATGACGGAACCATCCTTGGTTCGGCCGCGCAGCGATGGAAGAGTACGCGTCAGCTGATCGCCAAGAATGGGGATGATTTCCGGCCCGTTCATGGCAACCTAACGATCGGGCCGCGCTCAAGTGCCCGAATTAGGCCGTAAACTCATAAACAGCACCGTCGAGGCGCCCAAATGGCGAACATATCGGGGCAAAGCGCCCGCCGGGAAGGCTGTTTGCCTTTCCAAGGGCGATTTGGTTCGGGAGGGAAGCCATTTGGGCGTCGCAAAGCGATTTGGTCAAAATGGCCCATCGCAACGTCAAGAAGCCTGGAAATATCGACATATTCCCACGTCTTCTTTCCTTGCGCTGAGCCATTTTGCCTCAAACCTCGATGGTGCTGTTTATGAGTTTACGGCCTAGACGAAACTATAAGGATCAATGTCGATACTGACGCGCACGCTGCGTGGAAAATCAAGCGCGCCGAGCCATTCGCGGATCACATTTTGCACCTGTGCGCTGCGCCGGGCATTGATCAGCAGGCGGTAACGATATCTTCCGCGCAGCAGCGACATGGGGGCCGGAGCAGGGCCCAGGACGGCGACATCGGGTAGATGCGGCGCGGTTCCGCCGATGGCGCGTGCAGCATTGCGCGCCTCGGCCTCATCTTCGGAGGATACGATGATCGCGGCCCAGCGGCCAAAAGGCGGCGCACCGGCATGGCGCCTCGCTTCCGTTTCGGCATCATAAAAGGCATCGCGATCGCCTGCTGCCAGCGCAGCGATCACGGCCGCTTCCGGGTGGCGGGTCTGGATCAGAACTTCGCCGGGTTTCGAGCCGCGGCCCGCACGCCCGGCAACCTGCGCGACCTGCTGATAGGTTCGCTCCGCCGCGCGCAGATCGCCTCCCTCAAGACCAAGATCAGCATCGACGACGCCGACCAGAGTGAGTTCCGGGAAGTGGAAGCCCTTGGTTACCAATTGCGTGCCGACAATCACATCCACCAGCCGTTCTTCTGCCAGCTGCACGAATTCCGCCGCTTTTTCGGGGGAATTCAGCGTGTCGGACGTGACCAGCGCGACGCGTGCTTGCGGCATGATCTCGCGGACTTCATCGGCAATCCGCTCCACCCCCGGACCGCAGGCGACCAGACAATCTTCCGTGCCGCATTCGGGACACGTGGCGGGGGGCTGCGTTTCATATCCGCAATGGTGGCAGGCGAGGCGACTGGACAGGCGATGTTCGACCAGCCAGGCGCTGCAATTGGGGCATTGAAAGCGGTAACCGCAATGGCGGCACAGGGTGAGCGGCGCATAGCCACGGCGGTTGAGAAACAGCAGCGATTGTTCGGAGCGTTCGAGCCGCGCTTCCATTTCCTTCACCAGCGGCGGTGCCAGCCAACGGCCGCGTTCAGGCGGTGTTTCGCGCAGGTCGAGCGTGGAAATTTCCGGCATTGTCGCGCCGCCAAAACGGCTGGCCAGCTCGATCTTTTCGTAAATGCCGCTTTCGGCCATTTGGAGGCTTTCCAGCGCGGGCGTTGCGCTGGCCAGAATGGCGGGGATTTCTTCAAACCGAGCGCGCATTACCGCCACATCGCGGGCATTATAACGCACGCCTTCATCCTGTTTGAAGGACACTTCATGCGCCTCATCCACCACAATCAGGCCCAGATTCGCATAGGGGAGGAACAGCGCCGATCGTGCCCCGACCACCACTTGTGCGCCGCCCTTGGCGGGCGGTGTGGCGATGGCTCGCCATGCGCGGCGGCGTTCGGTGCTTTTCAGGGAACTGTGCCAGACCACCGGCGAACTGCCGAAGCGGTTTTCAAACCGGCGCAGGAACGCCTCGGTCAGGGCGATTTCCGGCAGCAGGACCAGCACTTGCCGATCTTTGGCGAGCGCTTCGGAAATGGCTTCAAAATAAACCTCGGTTTTGCCCGAGCCGGTGACACCATCCAGTAGGAATGGTGCAAACCCACCTTTTTGCATCGCTTCGATAAAGCGATCTGCGGCATGTTGCTGACTATCATTGAGATCGGGAACGGCGAAATCCGGCTGCGCTCTGGGATAGGGGCGGTCGCAATCCACCTCCACCGGTTCCAGCACGCCTTGCGAGACCAGCCCGCGCAGCACGCCGTCACTTACCCCGGCGAGTTCGGACAGTTCGCGGATGGTGGCCTGTTCACCCTGCAGCGCGTCCATCGCGCGCAGACGCTGCGGTGTCATCCGGTCCGGCTCGTGATCGGTCAGGCGATATTCGGTCATGGTCGCCGGACCTTTCAGCGCGCCGCCACTGGCCAGCACCATACGCGCAACCGATGCGAGCGGCGCGCAGTAATAATCGGCGGTCCATTCCACCAGGCGGCGCAATTGTGCCTTGAGCGGGGCCACCGGCAGAACACCGATCAGCGGGCGCAATTTGGCATCCGGAACCTCAGCCGCAGGCAGCCGTTCGGCTTCCCAGACAATCCCGGTAATTTGCCGGGGGCCGAGCGGGGCAACCACTACCGAGCCCGGTTCGACCTGCATTCCCTGGGGGACGCGGTAGTCGAGCGGGCCGAGTGCGGCATTGAAAATGACAATTCGGACGCGGTTCATGAGAAGTGGCTATATGGGCGGCAATGGTGCTGCCCCGCAAGCACCGTCTGCAAACGCGATAATATGTGGCGATTATGCGGGCCGATTGGGAGAAAACAATATGCCTGCAGCACATGATATTTCAGAGCGAACGGTGTCAGCGCCATATGTCGGCACAGCGCGCCGCCGATTCCTCGGTCGCATGCTGGGCGGCGGCATTCTGGCTGCAGGTGTGCTGAGCCTGCCAGCCTGCCAGAGCTTTGGCGGTTTCAGCCTGACCGAAGCTGTGCGCCGCTTGATGCTGCTGTCGAGCGAAAGAGCCTTTACGCGCCTGACCGCGCCCGACGGTTACTGGGATCAGGCGGTAAGCCAGCTCGACCTCAATGGCTTTCTCGGCGCACGGGGCGATATTCTTGGTGGTATCCTGACCTCGGCCCTGTTCAAATCCCGGCTGGAATCCGCCTTTGCCGATATTGCGGTGGATGCATCCTATCGCGCAGCGCCCGTGGTGACCGAAGCGGTGCGGACCATCGGCATTGCCAATGCCGTGGCGCTGATCAATGGTCAGCCTTCGGCCGCGACATCCTATCTCCGCGGGGAAATGGCCGGCAGTCTGGTCGAAGCTATCGTGCCCGATGTGGCAGAGGCCTTGCGCGTGGCGGATGATCCGCTGGTGGGGCAGGCCTTGTCGGCCCTGACCGGGGTGAATGTTGCGCAGGTCGCACGCAGTTTCGCCGGGGAAGTGGATGACGTGATCTGGCAGCAGATCGGGGCTGAAGAGGCCGCTATCAGGGCCGATCCAGCCTCCAGCAGAGATCCGATGCTGATCAGTGTGCTGGGCGGTGCAGGGGCGCTGAGGTGAATAGAACTGTCGGTACGGAATAAGCGTGCAAGACTTGCGCCTGCCGGGGGTGGCCCTATTCGCTCTCGGCACCTATAGCACCGGCAACAGACTCAATTTTCCCAGCCGGAGCCAACATGAAATTCTTCGCCGACACCGCCGACACTGCCGACATTAAAGAACTCGCCGAAACCGGCCTGCTTGATGGCGTGACCACGAATCCTTCGCTGATTGCCAAGTCGGGACGGGATTTCATGGAAGTGACCAAGGAAATCTGCGGCCTGACCGGTGGCCCGGTTTCCGCCGAAGTCGTCGCGCTCGATCACGAGACGATGATGAAGGAAGCCGAAGTTCTGCGGAAAATCGCCGACAATGTCTGCATCAAGGTTCCGCTGACGATTGACGGGTTGAAGACATGTAAAGCGCTGACGTCAGAAGGTACGATGGTCAATGTGACGCTGTGCTTCTCTGCCAATCAGGCACTGCTGGCGGCGAAGGCCGGCGCGACTTTCGTTTCGCCCTTCGTTGGACGGCATGATGATAATGGCACGGATGGCATGGATCTGATCCGCGACATTCGCCTGATTTATGACAACTATCTGTTCGACACCGAAATTCTGGTCGCCTCTGTCCGTCACGCCACGCATGTGCTGGAAAGCGCGCGCATCGGCGCCGATGTGGCAACCATGCCGCCCAAGGTTATCAAGGCACTGGCCAATCATGTGCTGACCGATAAGGGCATTGAAGGCTTCATGGCGGATTGGGCCAAAACCGGCCAGACCATCCTGAAATAAGCCGCAGCAGCAGATTACTGATTTGTCCGAAGAAACACCTCTCGATCGTTTCAAGCAAGCACTGACCGGCGCATCGCGTGCATTGGCGCGCGATGCGGAGGTGGAAGTCGCGTGGAGTCCCGACAACGCCCAGCTTCAGGGTAAGAACGCGCGCGTGCCTATGCCCGCGCGCAATCTTCCCCCCGAAGAAGCGCAGCAGGCGCGCGGCCATGCGGACAGTTTTGCCTTGCGGCTGCGGCATCACAATGATGCGCTTCATCGTCGCAACATGCCCGCAGAGCCAGATGCGCGTGCCTGTTACGATGCGATCGAACAGGCGCGGTATGAGGCAATTGGTGAGACGGGTTTTGCCGGCATTCGCGGCAATATCGCCAGTGCGATTGATCAGCGGCTGGCCAATGATCCTATCGTCAGCGCGCAAAGCGCTGAAGATGTGCCGATGCACACGGCTTTGTCGTTGATGCTGCGTGAATCGCTGACCGGGCAGCCTGTTCCAGAGAATGCCCGTGCCGGGGTCGATCTGGTGCGCGAATATGTCGAAAGCCGGGCAGGTGATGATTTTGAACAGCTGGCCCATTCGCTGGATGATCAGAAGTCCTTTCAGGCGCTGTCGCTCAACCTGTTGCGCCATCTTGATCTGGTTCAGCCTGAGGATGCGGATGAAGCCGATCCTGAGGATGCGGGCGAGGAACCGGAAGGTGATGATGAGCAGCCATCACCAGAGGACCAGCCGGAATCAGGCGAAGATCAGCAATCTCAGGAAGTCGCCGGCGAAAGCGGTGAAGGCCAGGATGACGGCGAAAATGACGACGAGGCCGCTGGCGACGAACAGATGAGTGAAGGCGACGTGGGTGATGAGGGTGAGGAAGGCATGATGCCGGTCCGCCCCAATCGCCCATGGACGCAGGACCCCGAACATTTCGATTACAAGGTCTTCACCGAGGAGTTTGACGAAATTGTCGAGGCACAGGACCTCTGCGATCTGGATGAGCTTGACCGGCTGCGGGCCTATCTCGACAGCCAGCTGACCGGATTGCAGGGCATCGTCACCCGGCTGGCCAACCGGCTGCAGCGGCGCCTGATGGCGCAGCAGAACCGCAGTTGGGATTTTGATCAGGAAGAAGGCCTGATCGATGCTGCACGGCTGGCACGGATCGTGGTGTCGCCCGGGCATTCTCTGTCTTACAAGGTCGAACGGGAACAGGAATTCAAGGATACTGTCGTCACTTTGCTGATCGACAATTCCGGTTCCATGCGCGGCCGGCCGATTTCCATCGCTGCCATCAGTGCGGATATCATGGCGCGCACGCTGGAACGCTGCGGCGTGAAGGTCGAAATTCTCGGCTTTACAACACGCGCCTGGAAGGGCGGCCAGAGCCGTGAAAAATGGCTCAATAGCGGCAAACCCGGCGACCCGGGCCGGCTGAATGATCTGCGCCATATCATCTATAAAAAAGCCGATGAGCCGATGCGCCGGGCGCGCAAGAATCTCGGCCTCATGATGCGCGAAGGTCTGCTGAAGGAAAATATCGACGGCGAGGCTTTGCTGTGGGCGCATGAGCGGATGCTCGCCCGGCAGGAAGACCGCCGGATATTGATGGTCATATCGGATGGCGCGCCTGTGGATGATTCCACGCTCAGCGTGAATAGCGGCGGCTATCTGGAAACCCATTTGCGCAAAGTGATCGACTGGATCGAGAATCAGAGCCCGGTCCAGCTGGTTGCGATCGGCATCGGTCATGATGTGACGCGTTATTACAAACGCGCCGTCACCATCATGGATGTCGAGCAATTGGGCGGCACCATGGTGGAACAGCTGGCCGAATTGTTCGAAGCCGAATAGGCGCGCAGCGCAGCGGCGCAGATATTTCTCAGCCGCGCCAAGAAAAACACGCTGTTCGCTGTCTTCCAGCTCTGCTTTTTCTAGGCATACCGGCATTCGCCGCGCAAGCTGCGCGTCATTGCCGGATAGTCTCCGCCTATGCCGAGGGAAGTTTCGATGGCAGATGCAGCACTGATCTGGGTTCCTTTCACCCTCATGGCGGCCTGTGCTCAGGTCTTTCGCAATGCTTTCCAGTCACGCCTTGCCGGACGGATCGGCACGCTGGGCGGAACGCAGGTGCGGTTCATTTTCGGCCTTCCCTTTGCGGCGGTGTTTCTGGGCGTCCTGTGCCTGACCACCGGGCAGACGCTGCCTTCGCTGTCCGGCGACGCGATGCTTTGGGCCTTGCTGGGATCGGCGGTGCAGATCGCGGCGACATTTCTGATGCTGGTCGTCATGCAGAAACGCGATTTCGGCGTCGCCTATGCCTATATCAAAACCGAACCGGTCAGCGTTGCGATCATGGGGTGGGTACTGATCGGTGACCACCTTCCCGCGCTCAGCGTGGTGGCGATCTGCATCGTTACCGTCGGCGTGGTTCTCGCCTCTCTGCGCAAAGGAGACGGCGCGGCGCAGCTTGCGGAATGGAAACCGCTTGCTGTCGGCGTTGCCAGTGGTGCTTTGTTCGGCCTTTCCGCGATTTCCTTCCGCGCCTCCATTGGTGCTTTGCCGGAGGGCGGTTTTGTGCTGCGCAGCCTGACCATGCTGGTCATGACGCTGGGCATTCAGTCGGCAATGCTGCTCAGCTGGTTTGCGTTCCGCGATTCTGCCGGGCTGATCGGGTCTCTGCGCCAATGGCGGTTGAGCGTGCCCGCCGGAGCGCTGGGCGCACTGGCATCGGCGGGGTGGTTCATCGCCTTTTCCCTGACTCAGGCGGCCAATGTCCGCACTCTGGCGCTGATTGAAATGCCGGTGGTGGCACTTGTCTCACGCTTTGTATCTGGGCGCTGGCTCAGCAGCCGTCAGCTGCTGGGATTTGCGGCGATTGTCGCCGGTGTCGGCCTGTTGATGATGGCGGAAGCCGCCACCGGATAGACTTTGCGTATGAAATCCATGCGCCGCCCGCTTGACCAGTGCCTCGCCTTCGGGCCAAGGCCGCAGGCATGACCGACGCATCTATAACGCTCTTCAATTCGTTGACCCGCCAGCTGGAACCGTTTCAGCCCGTCCATCCCGGTGAAGCGCGGGTGTATAGCTGCGGGCCGACCGTCTACAATTATCCGCATATCGGCAATATGCGCGCCTATGTCTTCGCGGATGTTCTGGGGCGTACGCTGAGCGCTGCGGGATATAAGCTGACTCATGTCATCAATATCACCGATGTGGGCCATCTTACTGATGATGCCGATGCCGGCGAGGACAAGATGGAAAAGATGGCCGCGCAAAAGGCGCAATCCATCTGGGACATCGCGCGCCATTACACGCAGGCCTATTGGGCGGACATCAAGGCGCTGAATATCCGCGAGCCGGCGGAATGGTCGATTGCCACCGATTATATTGACCAGATGATCGCATTTGCGTCTGCAATTGCTGAAAAGCATTGCTACGAAATTGAGAGCGGCCTGTATTTCGACGTCTCCACGGTCGAGGATTATGGCCGTCTGGCCCGCGCACAGAATGAGGAAGAGGGCGAAGGCCGGATCGAGGCGGTCGAAGGCAAGCGGCATGCGGCCGATTTTGCCATCTGGCGCAAAACGCCGTCTGGAGAGAAGCGCCAGATGGAATGGGATTCCCCCTGGGGTAAAGGCGCCCCCGGCTGGCATCTTGAATGCTCCGTCATGTCGGGCAAATTGCTGGGCTTCCCCTTCGATATTCATACGGGCGGCATCGATCACCGCGAAATTCACCATCCGAATGAAATCGCCCAGAATCAGGCTTTTTGCGGCTGCGGAGCACTGAGTGATGCCGCGAATTCAGGCGCACGGATCTGGATGCACAATAATTTCCTGATCGACCGCTCCGGCAAAATGTCCAAAAGCGCGGGTGAGTTTCTGCGCTTGCCTTTGCTGATCGAGAAAGGCTTTCACCCGCTCGCCTATCGCATGATGTGCCTGCAGGCTCATTATCGCAGCGAGCTGGAATTCAGCTGGAATGGGCTGAATGCAGCTTTTACCCGTCTCAAGCGTATTCTCATGGCGGCGGAGCGCATTGCTGATGCCGGGGAGGGCGGCGAGATCCACCCCAAGTTCCAGCCCTTGATCGACAAATTTGATCAGGCGATGGCAGATGACCTCAACACGCCGATTGCGCTCACCGCGATGGAGGAAGCGCTGGCGGTGAAGAAAGTGCCGCCAGAGGCGAAGCGCGCCGTGATTGCACGGATGGATGCGGTGCTCGGTCTGAATGTGCTGACGCTGACCCGCAAGGATTTACGCCTCAGGCCGGCAAGTGCCGCAATCGATGAAGCGGAAATCGAAGATGCTCTGGCGCGCCGAAAAGAGGCTCGATTGCAGAAGGATTTTGCCGCTTCCGATGCGATTCGGGACGAATTGGCGGCTAAGCGCGTGGAGGTCATGGATGGCGATCCGCTCGGCTGGGAATGGGCATTGGAAGACAATGCGGCGGCGTCGCCCGCGTAATGTGTGCGGAAAAATCAGTTCTGAACGCGGTTTTGCCTGCAATTTGCCGTTCGCAGATTGAGGGCAATCTGCCTGAAGCGATCGAGCCGCTATGGTATGACACGCCAGAGCAGATGGTCGATCTTGCGCCGCGTGCGGATATTGGATGGTTTGATCAACAGGACAAACAACCGATGATCGCGGCCATCCGGCTGGCACGCGATTTGAAATGGCTCAACACCGCGATTGCCGGGCTGGACTTCATACCGGAGGATTTGCTGCGACGAGATGGGCTGATCATCACCAATGGCGCAGGGATCAGCAGTTTTGCGGTGGCCGAATTCGCGGTGATGGGTATGCTCAACATTGCGAAGGGCTATCGCCAAATCGTGCAGGCACAGGACCGGCATGAATGGCTGCACTACGCTGCCGGCACACGGGAACTTTCCGGCAGCCGCGCCTTGCTGCTGGGCTATGGTGCCATTGGCAAGGCGTTAGAACGTATGCTGGGCGGGTTCGGCGTGGAATGCGTGCCGGTGCGGCGCTCTGCTGCATCGGGCGCCCTGGGGCCGGATGAATGGCAGGCACGGCTGAGTGAATTTGACTGGGTTATCGCGGCTGTTCCATCCACGCCCGAAACCGCTGGTATGATCGGGGACAAGGAATTGCGCGCCATGGGCAGCGAAGCCGTGCTGGTCAATATCGCGCGCGGTGATGTTGTGGATCAGGCGGCTCTGGTCGATGCCTTGACCGAGAAGCGCATTGGCGGGGCTTTTCTGGACGTTACCAGCCCGGAGCCCCTGCCGGAGGATCACCCGCTGTGGTCGCTCGAAAATGCCCATATCAGCATGCATCTGTCCGCGCTTTCGCAAAACAGCATGTTTGACCGTGCGGCACAGCGTTTCTGTGACAATGCGCACCGTTTTTGTGCGGGCGATGATTTGGTGGCGCGTTACGATCCGCAGCGCGGATATTAATCCGGCGGCGTCTCAAAGGGTCCGCGATACGGCTCAATTGTCTTCCAGCAGCAACAATTCAGCCTCCACACACAGGCATGGCTCTGGCAGTAAAGTGTGATCAACCGCGACCACTGCGGCATCCGCCACCAATTGCCCCGGCAGAGTGAATTCATGATCGGGCAGGGCGGCGATCAGGGTCTCACCAGCGGCAATGGCGGCCTCTCCGCGAAAGCGCATGCTGATAGTATGGCGCGACCCGGTGAAGGTGATGCTGGCCCATCCTTGCTCCTTCAGCGACAGAAATTCGGCATGTCCATCGGACAGATCCTGCAAGGTCAGCCGTAATCTTTCGCCCAGAGTGCGCCGGGTGCGATGTGGTGTGCGCGGAATAAGCGAATCAATACGCATGGGTGTTCTCGCGATATTTGTTCATGAAATGTTCCACTTTTTTCTCTGTATCAGGGCGGGGCTCCCGACCGTTGCGTAAATCGAGCACGAATCGTGGGTCCTTGGTTGCCAGCCGCCCGAACCTGGTCGGCTTCATCTCCGTGTGCCGTAAAAATACTTCGATTTTCCGGATCAGCATGTTTCCCCAACTCCCAGACAGCGATTCGTTGACATGATTCGTCGCGAAGCAAATCCTACTTGTCTAGGAAAAATCCTATGCTAGAAGAAAAATATGTCGGACCCACAAGAAGCATCTTCTGCGGCGCGTACGCGGCTCATGAGCCTGGCCTCTGGCGGGGGCGTGTCTTTGGCGTCTCTGTCACAGATGATAGGCCGCAATTCGAGCTATCTTCAGCAATATATCCGCAAGGGAAGTCCGCGTAAGCTGGAGGAGCGCGACCGCAAGGTGCTCGCCGATTTCTTTGGGGTATCCGAAAGCGAACTCGGTGCGCCTGAGGAAAAATCCTATACTCCGGGGGATGGAAAACTCAGGCAGTGGGTCGATGTTCCGCGCCTGCCGCTTGATGCATCCGCGGGTCCCGGTTCGCTTGGGTCAGCGGAAATTCCGTTCGATGCCTTTCGCTTTTCTGGTCGCTGGTTGCGGCAGCAGGGCCTCGATCCCGCGCAATTATCGGCGATTTCGGTCAATGGGGACAGTATGGAGCCCTTGCTGCGCGATGGAGATGAAATTCTGGTGGATCGAACCCCCCGTGCGGTGCGTGACGGCGTGCATGTGGTGCGTCTGGGGGAGGCGCTGCATGTGAAGCGGCTACAGACCGGGCAGCCGGGCTATGTGCGGCTTATCAGCGAGAATGAGGCCTATCCGCCCATGGATCTGCCCATAGGGGATGTGGATGTCATCGGGCGGGTGGTCTGGAAGGCCGGCCGCATCTAGATAGCCGTATCTAGAACGGTTGCCCGGCGCGCAGCACTGGTTCACATTGCCGCTCATGTCTCAAACGAATGAAGCTCCGCTGCGTGCGGCCATTGTGCCGGTCACGCCCTTGCAGCAGAATTGCTCGCTGATCTGGTGCAGCAAGACGCGCCGTGCCGCACTGGTCGATCCGGGCGGCGATTTGCCGAAGATTCGCGATGCTTTGGCGAAAGCTGATGTCACTCTGGAAAAAATTCTGATCACGCATGGCCATATCGACCATTGTGGGCAGGCCGGAATCCTGGCGCGTGAGCTGGAAGTCCCGATTGAGGGGCCGCATGAAGAGGATCGCTTCTGGATCAGCCGTTTGGGCGATGATGGCCGCGATTACGGCATTCAGGGAGAAGTCTTTGAACCCGATCGCTGGCTGCAGGATGGTGACAGGGTGACTGTCGGGCAAGTGGAGCTGGAAGTTATCCATTGTCCCGGCCACACGCCCGGCCATATCGTTTTCTTCCACCGGGATACGCAATTCGCCTTTGTGGGCGATGTAATCTTTGAAGGATCTATCGGCCGAACCGATTTTCCGATGGGGAATCATCAGGATCTGCTTGATTCCATCACGCAGAAATTATGGCCGCTGGGCGATGGTGTGACCTTTGTGCCGGGCCATGGACGGCCCAGCACTTTCGGGCGGGAGCGGGAGCATAATATGTTCGTCAGTGATGCCGCTATGGCCGCAGGATAAGTCATGCTACACAGTTTGAAGTTCTGCAGACGCAGACAGATTACGAACAGAATACCCACGTCGCTTGCAACTGGCTGAGAATCCGTTATACGGCGCGCCTTCACCGCATGGCTGAGGATGGGTGCAGCCGCGCTTGCGCGGATGTCCTCCTTGTCCTAGATCGGCTGTCAAACAACCTAATTTCAAGGAACAGGTGCCTCAATGGCTGTCCCTAAAAGAAAAGTATCACCGCATCGCCGGGGCAACCGCCGGTCGCATGACTCACTGAAAGTGGAAGCATTCCACGAATGCTCCAATTGTGGCGAGCTGAAGCGCCCCCACAATCTGTGTCCGCATTGCGGGCATTACAATGGACGCGAAATCGTCTCCGTCGGCCTCTAAGCTGCGGTTGGATTGAGGATTAGCGCATGAGTCTTCCGCGTATCGCCATCGATGCGATGGGCGGGGATGAAGGCGTGCGCGTCATGATCTCCGGCGCTGCGCTTGCGCGGCGTGATCATGATCAGTTCAAATTCCTTTTGGTGGGTGACCAGCACCGCATAGAGCGGGCGCTGGAAGCTCATCCGAATTTGCGCGAAGCATCCGAAATCCTTCATTGTGATGATGTTGTTGGGGGTGATGAACGCCCAACCCAGGCATTACGTCGGGCGAAGACCACCAGTATGGGGCTGGCTATCGACGCGGTAAAACGCGGCGCTGCCGGTGCAGCTGTCAGCGGCGGGAATACCGGCGCTCTGATGGCGATGAGCAAGCTTGCCTTGCGCACCATGCCGGGAATTGATCGGCCGGCGCTGGCCGCGCTGATGCCAACGCTTGGCGAGCATGATCTGGTTATGCTTGATCTGGGTGCCAATACCGATTGCGATGCACGTAATCTGGTTCAATTCGCCATTATGGGTGCTGCCTATTCACGCATTGTGACCGGGGCAGAGAAGCCGCGTGTGCGGTTGCTCAATATTGGCACTGAGGCGACCAAGGGCACTGACGCCCTGCAGGATGCAGCTGCAAAACTGCGTGAATCCACAAATCTGGCAATGACTTTTGAGGGCTTTGTTGAAGCCGACAAGATCAGTCGCGGTGATGTGGATGTCGTGGTGACCGATGGATTTTCCGGCAATATTGCCCTGAAGGCCATGGAAGGTGCCGCACGATTTGTCGGTGATCTGCTGAAGCGCAGCTTCATGAGCTCCCTGCGATCCAAGATCGGCTTCCTCATTTCCCGTCCGGCGACGGACCTGCTGCGACATCATCTTGACCCCAATAATCATAATGGCGCGGTATTCATCGGGCTCAATGGCGTGGTCGTGAAATCGCATGGCGGTGCGACGGCGCTGGGTGTTGCCAATGCAGTGGCTGTGACAGCACGGCTGCTCGAAGAAAACTTGATTGAGCGCATTTCCGCCGATCTCAGCGAGGTGGCCACCGAAGCTGCGCCGAAGCAATCCGCGTCTCAGGAAGCCATTTAATGATTCGTTCTGTCGTCAAAGGCTCAGGCTCTGCTTTGCCGCAGCGGATCGTCACTAACGAGGAACTGGCGCAAAGCGTCGATACCAGTGACGAATGGATCCGCGAACGCACGGGCATTACGCAGCGCCGCATTGCCGCTGATGATGAAACGACGTCCAGCCTTGGCACAGGCGCTGCACGTGCGGCACTGGAAATGGCGGGTATTGATGCGAAATCGGTCGATCTGATCATTGTTGCGACCGCCACGCCTGATCAGACCTTTCCGGCTACCGCTACCGTCATTCAGCACGCGCTGGGCTGCAATGGCTGTGCCGCATTTGATGTTCAGGCCGTGTGCTCGGGCTTCCTCTATGCAGTGGCAACGGCGGATTCGATGATCCGCAGCGGTATGGCCAAGGTTGCACTGGTGATTGGCGCTGAAACATTCAGCCGGCTGCTGGATTGGGAAGATCGCGGCACCTGCGTGTTGTTTGGCGATGGTGCCGGCGCTCTGGTGCTTCAGGCGGAAGATGTTGCGGAGGACGGCCCAGGCGTTCTCGCGAGCAAGCTGCATGCTGACGGCGCCTATAATGAATTGCTGTATGTTGATGGCGGCCCATCCACGACTGGCACGGTTGGCAAATTGCGGATGAAGGGGCGCGAAGTGTTCCGTCATGCCGTGGTCAATCTGGCATCGGTCTTGAACGAAGTTCTGGACATGGCCGGTTATACCGCATCCGATATTGATTGGGTGGTGCCGCATCAGGCGAACCGCCGCATTCTGGATGCGACGGCCAAGAAGCTCAGCCTGCCGGAAGAAAAAGTGGTGATCACGGTTGACCAGCATGCCAACACATCGGCGGCGTCCGTGCCGCTGGCCTATGATGTGGCGATGCGCGATGGGCGCATTCAGCCCGGTGATCTGGTGATGCTGGAAGCTATGGGCGGCGGCTTTACATGGGCGGCTAGCCTTATCCGTGCCTGAAACGGGTTGAACGCGTGTTAAAACATTGCGTTTTCGATTAAAATCGCTAGTCAGTTCGAGGGTCGCCCCTAGAATTAGTGAAAGTTTTGATCATGCACACGATGCGATCTGTTGGCACTCTGACGCGCGCCGACCTCGCCGAGACAATCAATCGCAAAATGGGCCTTTCCCGCGCGGAAAGCCTTGAGATGGTTGAAAATATTCTCGCCAAAATGTGTGGTGCGCTTGCGGAAGGCGAAAACGTCAAGATTTCCGGATTTGGCAGCTTTGTTCTGCGTGACAAAAATGAACGCATCGGCCGCAACCCGAAAACGGGTGTTGAAGTGCCGATCACTCCTCGCCGGGTGATGACGTTCCGCGCCAGCCAGAAACTCAAAGACAAAATCGCCAATTCCTGAGCGACATAGGTGATGAGCGCGAGATGATCGAATTTAACGATGGCAAAGACAGCAATGCCTTGCGAACCATCGGCGAAGTAGCCCGCGCGCTCAATATCAAGCCGCATGTTCTGCGCTATTGGGAAGAGCAATTCCCTGCCTTGAAACCTTTAAAGCGTGGCGGAAACCGGCGTTATTACCGGCCGGAAGATGTCACGCTGGTTTCTGAAATTGACCGTATGGTCAATCAGCAGGGCTTTACCCTGAAGGGTGCCAGGCAAGCGCTTGATAATCGCACCCATTCCGGCGAGAGAGATGTTTCCGGCGCATCAGCGAACAGTGTTTCGCTCGATGATTTGAAGCATTTGCGCCAACGGATCGAAGCAGCGCTTCAAGCCTGCTGAATTCCAGCAGATTTAACTGAACTCGGTCGGGCCCAACTCCGGATCGAGATCGCGCGGACGGGCCAGATGGACCAGTCTGCCACAATGATCGGTCAGGCTGCGCCAGTTTTCGATGCTCAGCTCCAGCACAGCAAAGGATGCCGTAGGATATTTCTGTGCGGCAATGGCTGACAGATCGTTCTCTGCATCCGGCGCCTGCAATTCATTGATCAGATCCTGTAGTCCGGGATTATGTGCCGCGAGCAGAACAGTGCGGGCGGTCTCGGGGGCTGCCTGCAGCAATTCCATAAGCGTTGCCGGAGCAGCGAGATAAGCAGATTTCTGCCACGAGACATGCCGGTCCAGCCCGGCTGCCTCCAGGGTATTTTTAACCCGTTGGGCAGGGCTGGCAATGACGTGATCCCACTTGATGCCATGCTGACGAATATGATCGCCCATCAGGGCAGCGCCCTTCCGCCCGCGATCATTCAGTCCACGATCGAAGTCGCGCAGAGACAGGTCGTCCCAATCGGACTTCGCGTGCCGGAAAAGCCCCAGCAATTTCATGCTTGGAATTTCGATGTCTCATCCCCTTCGGCGGTGTCTGCCACATCCCTTGTATCAGAAAAGCCGAGCCTAATCCTGTCCAGCGCTTCTTCAAGCGGAAGCCGCATGACGGGGGTGCCGGCAGGGAAGGCGGTCAGCAGACGTGACGGGAAGGCCGGAGACAGCATGACGAAATGACCGCGATCCTCGCGCGCACGAATTAAGCGGCCAAAGGCCTGGGCCAGACGGGCGCGGATCATCCGGTCATCATAGGCCGAACCGCCATGGGCCGCGCGGCGGGCACGGTGGAGAATCGATGGTTTTGGCCAGGGTACCTGTTCCATCACGACGCAGCGCAGACTCCGGCCTGGAACATCCACTCCGTCGCGCAGGGCATCTGTCCCGAGCAAAGAAGCGCGCGGATCATCACGGAATATATCCACCAGAGTACCGGTGTCGATCGGGTCAACATGCTGCGCATAAAGCGGCAGCCCGTCGCGGGCGAGACGGTCGGCTATACGCCCGTGCACGGCCCGCAACCGGCGGATGGCGGTAAACAGGCCCAGGACGCCTCCGCCGCTTGCTTCTATGATTCTGGCATAGGCTCCGGCAAGGCCCGCCAGGTCGCCCTTTTTAATATCGGTAACGACCAGAATTTCGGCATTGCTGGCATAATCAAAGGGGCTGTCTGCAGCGGAAAGGCGCGGTGCTCCTTCCAGATGGTTCGCACCGGAGCGGAGCAGGGCGCTGTCCCAATCCTCCCCGTCGCGCAGAGTGGCGCTGGTCAGCATCACCCCATGCGCGGGTTCGATGACAACCTTCGCGAAAGGCTTCATCGGGTCGAGGAAATGGCGATGAATCCCGATATCGAATTCGCGGGCTTCCGACCGGTCAACCGCCAGCCAATCGACAAATTCAGGATCGGCGGCACCGCCCATGCGGTTCAGCAAGGCTTCCCAGGCGGATAGCGTATCCACGCGCCAGCTGAGCGAATGCCGTGCCCCTTCTATGCGGGCGCGGCCTTGACCATCCAGCCAGTCGGGCCCATCCTCGATCAAGGCTTCCAGCCGGACGCCCAGCTTCATCAAGGGGGCGCGAATGGCTGCGAGCGCGGATTGCGCGCGCCCGGCCAGCTCGACGAAATTACCTTCCAGCTGCGTAGCTTCGGTTTCGATGCCATATCCGGCTTCCTGCCCGCCGCTTTCATCGCGTGCATAGGTGGTGGCGCGGACTGCGGCGAGCAATTCTTCCAACGGACCCGATGGTTCATTTTCATTGAGCCGCTGTAACCATCCTTCGCTGGGCAAAGCCTCGGCCGCTTCACAAGCGGCGGCAATCGCCTTTGCGCCGTCTTCATCATAGGATGCGACATCCGCTAGCCGGGCGGACAGACCGCGCCTGCGTCCGCGTGACCCGCGCTCAGGGCCGAGAATCCAGCGCTTCAGTTCAATTGTTTCCTGTCCGCTCAGGGCGGCGGCGAATGTGCTGTCAGCCGCTTCGAAAACGTGATGCCCTTCGTCGAAGATGATGCGGGTGGGGCGCTGTGCATGGTCCCGTCCGCGGGCGGCGTTTACCATCACCAATGCGTGATTGGCGATCACCAGATCGGCATTGGCCGACGCCCGTCCAGCCCGTTCGATGAAGCACTTTCGGTAATGCGGGCAGCCGGCATAGACGCATTCCCCGCGCTGATCGGTCAGCGACGTGATCCCGCGCTTGCGAAACAGGGACCCCAGCCAGCCGGGCAGATCCCCGCCAATCATGTCCCCATCGGCGGTGAAGGCGGCCCAGCGGGCAACCAATTGCGCGAGGATAGCGGCGCGCCCGCCAAACCCGCCCTGCAGTGCATCTTCCAGATTGAGCAGGCACAGATAATTCTCGCGTCCCTTGCGCACCACGACGGGCTGGCTGCCATCCTCACGCCGCTCAGGCCATGCACGGGCGCTTTCGCGGCGCAATTGTCGCTGCAGATTCTTGGTATAGGTCGATACCCAGACAGTGCCTTGAGATCGTTCAGACCAAAGGGATGCCGGGGCGAGATAACCCAATGTCTTGCCCACGCCGGTCCCTGCCTGAGCGAGCAGCATATGCGGGATGCGGTTGGTGTGGCGCGGGGCAAAGGCGGCGCTGACCTCGCGGGCATAAAGCTGTTGCCCCTCGCGCTTTTCGGCGCCTTCACCAGTCAGCCGTTCAAGCCGGGCCTGCACCTCGTTTTCCTCCATCAGAACCTGTGCTGGCTGGGGGCGTTCGGGGTTTTCTTCCCATTCGGGCAGCGCGGAAAAGAGCCATTTTTCTGCGCGTTCGGGGCGGTGAATATGGGGCGTGATAATATTCGCCCAGGGCCAGCGCATTCGGGTCAGCGATTGCAGGGATGACCATGCACCTTCGCGTTCCTGCCAGCTTTCACTTTCGCATGTTTCCAGCAGGCGCGCTGCGGCCTGTTGCAACAAGAGCGGAACGCCGTGGTCATCCTCCGGCTCGTTCAGGTCGAGTGCATGGGCAAGCCCCTTCGGCGTGGGCACGACAAACCGCGCCGGATGAATAAAGGCAAACAGCTCCAGCAGATCGAGGCCGGACAGATCAGGATAGCCGAGACGGGTTGCCACCAGCGGAGCGTTGAGCAGCAGCAACGGCGTATCGGCCGCTGCCATGATCGCCTCGCCCTTACCCACGGTGCGGCTCGTGCCATTGGCATCGCGGAGCCAGGTTCCCGCATGGCTTGCGTGGAGGGCGGGAAGGGGAAGCGCTTCGGCCATGCCGCAGGTGATGCGTCAGCGGGAACGAAAAGTAAACGTCGCCAACGCATCCCTGCTCTGGAAATCAGCTCATTCTGGCGACTTGGAACAGCTCCAGTTGTTGAGATCATTCGTCTCGCCGCCACTATATTGCGCGACCAGGGGATAGGGACAGATTTTCCGCCGGAGCGGCGCGTCAGCTTTGGTCGCGGTCAGGAACGCAGGTGCACTGCCGTCTTCCACCCATTGATCAAGCGCGGCGAGCAGATCGACCGAGTCAGGCCCGGGGCCGCCAGCACAATGTTCAACCCCGGGTAGCTCGAAATAGCGCATCTGCTGGCCAGCCTCGGGATTTGCCAGGAAGGCGGCACGATAATAATCCGCCGTGCCGACCGGGCTGGGGCCGGGGTCGTTTTGGCCGTGCCAGAGCAGCAATTTACCGCCTTTGCTAAAAAAGCCTGAGAGATTGGGATCATCGGCTTCATATGCCTCGGCAAAGGCCGATCGGCGCGCTTGCAGCACATCTTTTCCAGTCATCTGTGTGTAATCAAATTTATGGCCGAATAGCAGGGGGGCGAGGCTGACCATGCCGCCACCGCCCGTTGCATCCATGCCGCTGCCATCGGTGGCGTTGAAAACGCTCCACCCCGTTTCACCGCCGCGCATCATCGGGAACATCACCCAGCTGCCATCATCGGCCCGGATGCCGTCATAGGCGGTCTGCAAGGACTGGACCTGTGCCGGTTGCAGGCAATTCTCACTCTGTCCTGCCTTGCAGATCAGACTGGCCGGGTTCCAGTCACATCGCGCGGGGTCGTTTATCAGGCCATCCTTGAGCCCATCCTTGGCATCACATGCGGTCAGCGCTGCATTTTGGGCAAGTGCAAGATCAGCCGAGCTGAGTGCTGCGCCGGGCCGTGCAAACAGATTGTTCCGAAAAATGGCGGAGGATTGCACCTGAAGGGTATAGACTGGCGCGCCTGAAATGATTCCATCGAAATCTTGCGGGAAACGTTGCGCCTCCATCAGGGCCATCCGCCCGCCCGTGGAGCAGCCTTGAAAATAGGCGCGTCGATGCGGGGTTCCGTAATAGGCGTCGACGAGGGATTTGCCGGAGACGCTCATCGTATGAATGGCGCGATAGGCAAAATCCGTGATGGCTGCGGGGTCACTGATCCAGCTGAGATCCCAAGGATTGGTGCCAGGATGTCCGCCATCGGTCTGCGCAGTGGCATAGCCGCGCGACAGACCCTGACTGGCGCTGCCGAGCTGGAGATTGCCGGCCCAGCCGCCGCCGCCGAGCCCCAATATCTTGCCATTCCAATTTTCTGGCAGCCGATAGACGACGCCGATTTGGGAGCCTTCTGCCGGGCTGAGAAGCGCTGTAACTTCACAGAAAGATGGCAAATCGCCGCTCGCCGGCACCCAGCGTGTCTGCGCTTCTTCGGCGCCGAGCATGGCAGGCGTTACGGCAGCGCAATTCCCGCTGTCGGATGCTGCGAATGCCGCGGTTCCGGATTCTGGTGCATTAGTATTGTCGTCATATGTCGCCGCGCAGCTGCTGAGCGCCAATGCGGCCATTGGCATCGCCAGAAATGAAAAACGCATCCTATTCCCCTTGTTTTTGCGGAGGAGGATAGGATGCGTGGAATTTTAGGCAATTACTTGTTCATTAAGCGGCGTCGTTTTCCGCCTTCGTGATTGGCAGGGCTTCCTTGAATGTGTGAGTGACATAAGGGAAGGGGATCTCGATCTCGGCCTCGTCCAGGGCCTTCTTGATCGTCTGGACGACCTCGCTTTTGACGCCGTAATAGTCGTTCTGCGCAGTATCGGTCCACCACCGGACCAGGAAATCCACCGAGCTGGCGCCGAATTCCATCGCATAGACATCGACATTCCGGCCTGCTGCTAGAGCTCCAACCGATTCCACGGCATCCCGAATGACTTTTTCCGCCTGGGCGAGATCGGTATCGTAGGACACGCCGACCATGACATCGTTCCGACGTTCATGGGCATCGGTGTAGATCTTCACCTGATTTTTGAAGACCATTGAATTGGGCAGAATGGTCAGCTCATTCGAATAATGGCGAATATGTGTTTCGCGCAGGGTGATTTTTTCGACCTTGCCCAGCGTGCCGTTCACTTCCACCATATCGCCGATCTGCATTTTTTCACGCAGCATGATCAGGACGCCGGCGAAGAAATTCTCGAAGATATCCTGAAACGCAAAACCGATTGCCACTGCGCCAACGCCCAGACCGGCGAGCAGGCTGCCGGCGGACAATCCGGGAAGCACAATCGTTGCCGCTATCAGCAGGCCAACAAGCCAGACACCGAGTTTGACCAGAGTTCTCAGCAATTGGCGAAGATCTTCGCGCATATGCGTGCTTCCGGTTAGTCGGTCGACTATCGATCTGGCGATTCGGGCCGCGATCCAGGTCAGGATAATGACGACCAGAGCCACGGCTATGCTCGGTAATGTGGCGATAAAACCTTGCGCCATGCCTTCTACTTCTTTGCGCAGTGTCTCAATATAATTCACGTGAACTCCCATGATGCTTGCCCCCGCATAGCGTTTTGGCCGCCAACTCGTTCCGCTGGGTCAGCCTTCGCTCTTGCGAAAATGTGTCGGTTCAGCAAAAGCCATGCCTATGTTTGACGAAGAAATCATTACCGCCGCCCATACTTCAAAAACCTGGCCATTTTTGGAGGCACAGAAACTCGTCAAACGCTACCCCGACGGGAAACGCGATGGGGAGGGCAATCTGCTGCCCGTCCTGTTCGAAACCGGCTATGGTCCATCGGGGCTGCCGCATATCGGCACATTTCAGGAAGTGCTCCGCACCACATTGGTGCGGCGTGCCTATGAAGTGCTGACCAATGGTGCGCCCACGCAACTGATTGCATTTTCCGATGATATGGACGGTCTGCGCAAGGTGCCCGACAACATTCCCAATCACGAATTGCTGGCGGCCAATCTTGGCAAGCCGCTGAGCCGTATTCCCGATCCCTTCGAAAAGTACGAAAGTTTTGCCCACCATAACAATGCGATGTTGCGGGATTTTCTCGATCGCTTTGGCTTTGACTATGAATTTATCGCCGCATCCGACCGTTACAATTCCGGCGCCTTCGATGATGCGCTGAAGAATGTCCTGCGCCATTATCAGGCGATTATGGATGTGATGCTGCCGACATTGCGTGAGGAACGCCGCAAGACCTATTCTCCCGTCCTTCCGATCAGTCCGAAAAGCGGGGCGGTGTTGCAGGTGCCGATCGAAGTCGTCGATGCCGAGGCGGGCATCATCCGTTTCGAAGATGACGGGGAGATGATCGAGCAAACGGCATTGGGCGGCCATTCCAAACTGCAATGGAAGGTCGACTGGGCCATGCGCTGGGTCGCACTGGGCGTTGATTATGAAATGTATGGGAAGGATCTGACCGATTCCGGAACGCAGTCAGGCAAGATTGCGAAGATTCTGGGCGGAAAGCGTCCCGAAGGCCTGATCTACGAATTGTTCCTCGATGAAAATGGAGAGAAGATTTCGAAGTCGAAGGGCAATGGCCTCACCATCGATGAATGGCTGCGCTACGGTACGGAGGAGAGCCTGTCTTTCTATCTCTTCCGTGAACCAAAAAGCGCCAAGCAATTGCATGTCGGGATCATTCCCAAGACGGTGGATGAATATTGGCAGTTCCGTGAGCGTATCCCGACGCAGAAGGCGGACAAGCAATTGGGCAATCCGGTTTGGCACTTGCTGCGCCTCAATGGCTATCAGGGCGGGGATGGCGACAGCCTGCCGGTGACCTTCGGTCTGTTGCTTAATCTGGTCGGCGTGCTGGGCGCCGAGGCGGACCGTGATCAGGTCTGGTCCTATCTCGGCAATTATATCGATAATCCAAGCCCCGAAGCACATCCTGAGCTGGATGTTCTGGTGGCAAGCGCGCTGGCCTATAATCGTGATTTCGTCGCGCCCAATATGGTGAAGCGCTCGCCGGAACCGAACGAAGCCGCTGCGCTCAAAGCGCTGGATACGGCGCTGTCCGGTTTCTCGGAAGAGACCCCGGCGGAGGATCTGCAAACCGCGGTTTACGAAATCGGCAAGAGTGAGGAATTCGGCTTTGAAAGCCTGCGTGACTGGTTCCGGGCACTGTATGAAACGCTGCTGGGCTCGTCTCAGGGGCCCCGGATGGGCAGCTTCATCGCGCTTTACGGTGTTGCCAACACGCGCAAACTGATTGCGCAGGCGCTCGCTTCTGCCTGAGGCAGCATGCGCGAATTATGCGTAACCGCATCCGCTCCGGCACTTAACGCCAGGAGCGGGTGCGGTACCATTTCGTGATGATATATTTGACGCCGCGCGCAACCGGCGTCCCGGCATGCATCGTCCATTCATTGGGCACGCCCTGTTCATCAGCATTGTTCCAGATCAGCAACGCACCCGGCTTGGGATCGATGGACAGGCCCAGATAGGTGAAATCGGTGGTGCCGCCTTCTTCCACTTCATTCAGGAAGACCATGGCAGTGATGCTACGCTGACCGCCGCGGCGCACTTCATTTTCCCAATAATGCCCCTCAGGATGGAACCAGTCATAATGTGACTTGAACTCCTGCCCGACCTCGTAACGCTGGCCTTGCACGGTTTCACCATAGGATGGGTCTATGCCCAGCAGATCATCCAGCCGTCGCTGAATCCGTTTGATGAAGGCGTCATGCGGATTCACATTGCCCGAATAGGATGTGCGGAATGCCGATGCCTCTTCGCTGAAGGTTGCGGAAGGTTGGGCCACATTATCGATCTCGGTGATCAATTTCGCGCATTCATCCTCCGTCAGAAAGTCACCGACCGCATAGATTTCCGCCTTATCGGTGGGAATTTTATACACCGCCGGGTTAGCCTGCAGCCGGGCGCGAACCTGCGCACCGACGCGCGCCAGCGCGGATTTGTCGGGGACCTTGGCGGGGATGGGGGTAACATCTTGTGGCATGGCGGGCGATCTATCCGGGCTGCCCCCGGTTCTGCAAGCCTGGTTTTTGATCACGGAGAATGCGCGCCCGGTAAATTTCGTCTGCACTGTCGGGATTGAACAAATGGCTGGCCTGTGCTGGATTGCTGTTCATCATATCGGCATGAGGCCGGAAAAGGAGATGTTATGCCCAAGTCTCGCTATTCACTGGGTGCAATGATCATGCATTGGCTGATCGCAATTGCAGTCATCACCAATTGGCAGCTGGCCCAGCAGGCAGAGGGACTTCCCCGTGATCAAGCCGGTCCTCTAATGGATGTTCACAAGGCGCTGGGGATGACGATCCTGGCCTTGACCATCCTGCGTATCATTTGGCGTCTGACGCACGACCAACCGGCAATGTCCGCTGCCCTGAAAGGGTGGGAAGTGATACTGGCCAAGATCGTGCATGCCTTGTTCTATATTATACTGATCAGCCTGCCTGTGCTGGGCTGGATTGGCAGTTCATCCTTTGGCGGCGGCATAGACATGTTCGGATTGTTCACGCTTCCCCCATTGCCGGTGGCCAATGATCGCGACGCTGGCGGCCTGATCTTCAGCGTGCATGCGACCATGGGCACAGCGCTGATCCTGCTGGTTGGACTGCATATTCTGGGTGCATTGAAACATCAGTTCATTGACCGGAATGGCGAGCTTTACCGCATGCTGCCTTTTGGGACACCCAAAGCCTGATCCCTTGCATCATCGCATAAAAAAGGCCGCCGGAATATTTCGGCGGCCTTTTTCAAAGGGTTGGCTCATCTTACCAGAAGAAGTCGTGAATCACATCGACCACTTCACCGGAATAGATATCGACCAGCAACACATCGTCATAATACCGTACCCAGCGATAGGGGCCATACACGTCCGGCAGACGATAGTATGACGGGTTGTTGATCCAGTAACGGTTCGAATAGAACAAGCGATCCAGACTGAAACCGATGCTCAAACGCCGGTAATTATAATTCCGGTAGGGCGAATAATAGCGTCCTGGCCGGAATACCGAACGATGGGCCGTGCGATAGCGGTGCCAATTATACCGTTGGTTCTGGCGCCACTGTCTGTTCCAGCGGCGGTGATCACGCCTGGCCTCGCGGTAATCCCGCCTATTCTCGTAGCGATTGCGATGCTGGCGCCTGTCGCCCGCTTGTTGTCTGTCGCGGTAGCGCTGGTTTCGTTCGATTCGTTGCCGCCGTTCGCGCTCATAGCGCTGGCGGGAATCACGGTCCGCCCTTTGTGTCTGGCGCTGCTGATGCTGGCGCGCGCGCTCGCCGCGATTATTGGCTCGCTGCCGGTCGCGTGAACCCCGCTCTATCGATCGGGCACGTTGTTCGCCGTTTCGCTCAACCCGGTCCGCGCGCCTTTCGCTGCGGCGATCAATGCGCTGGGCCTGTTGCTGATTTCCGCGATTGGCCGCACGCTGCGCTGCGCGGTCGCCGCGATTTTCAATGCGCTGTGCACGCCTTTCGCTGCGCCTCTCAACCCGGTTGGCTTGCCTTTCGCTGCGTCTTTCAACCCGATTGGCCCGTCTTTCAGCCTGTCCACCGCGATTATTTACGGACCGTTCCCGATCCGATCTTTGCGACGCGGCCTGGGCAGGTATAGAGGGCAGGGTCAGAGCCAAGGCCATAGCGGCAAGCCCACTATTCCTTAAGAATGATCCGATTTTCATTTCGGTGTCTCCGTCCAAAAGCCGCCAGTGCGGCGTAGGAGCATTGGATAGGCATTCCTGTCTGACCGTTCACTGAACCGACTGTTTACCTTAATATTCATATTAATAAGATGAAATATGAACAGTCCCGCTGTTGCTGGCCACTGGACCGGGCGTGACTTGACGGTTAGAGGGCGTTCATGAAGCTCTTGCCAAATTTTGCTGAACACCTGTCGAAAGCGCTTCCGAATGACATCCAGCGGATGGATGACTGGCGCCGACGGGTTGCGACATTCGCAGGGGCGCTGATGATTGGTCTGGTCGCGCTTGTTTTTGCATGGGCCGGGGATTTCGTACAGGATCAGTTTAACAGAATTCAGGCGGCAGAGCCTTACGCCCCCCTCATCCTCACTCCGCTCTTATTCGTGGTGTTGGCATCCGTCACGCGCACGCTAGCGCCTGAGGCGCGGGGATCGGGTATTCCGCAGGTCATCGCAGCCAGCCGCGATGTGGATGGCGAAACGGCGCGCGGATTGCTGTCGCTCAAGGCCGGCATTGCGAAAATTTTTCTGACCCTTGGTGCTTTGTTTGGCGGGGCGTCGGTCGGGCGTGAAGGGCCAACGGTTCAGCTGGGCGGCGCGATCATGGTGCAGATGCACCGGTTGTTCGGCGCCAGGGTAACCCCCGGGGTGCTGATTTCCGGCGGTGCCGCGGGTGTGGCGGCAGCTTTCAATACGCCGCTTGCGGGGATCGCTTTTGCGATCGAGGAGCTGGCGGTCGCTTATGAACAGCGTGTCGCCGTGCTGGTGATGGGCGCGGTGATGATTGCCGGCCTGACCAGTCAGGGGCTGGCGGGAAGCTATGTCTATTTTGGCGAAATGTCCGCCAGTCTGCCCCTCGACACTGTCTTGATCGCTGCACCGATGGCCGGCTTTATCGGCGGAATTCTGGGTGGTTGCTTTGCCCGCATGTTCCTGGCGCTGAGCGGACCCAAGGGCCGCTGGCGCCCACTGCTCAGCAAACGGCCGATCATCACCGCGTTGATATGCGGGATCATCGTTGCAGTTCTGGGCATCATCACCGGCGGCGCCAGTTGGGGAACCGGCTATGAACCCACCCGCGCTTTGCTGGAGGGTGCGGAGGGCACCTATCTCTTTGGCCCGGCCAAATTCATTGCGTCACTCGCCACGAGTGCGAGCGGTATCCCGGGCGGCATCTTTGCGCCTTCTCTCGCTGTCGGTGGCGGTATTGGCAATCTGATGACACCGCTGTTTCCGGCGGAACAAGCCAGCGCCATCATCCTGCTGGGTATGGCTGGGTATTTCGTCGGCGTCGTCCGGGCCCCTTTGACGGCGGTCATTATTCTCAGTGAAACAACCGGTAGCACAGGCGCCATTCTGCCGCTCTTTGCGACGGCCCTAATTGCAGACTGGGCCGGGGGGCTTGTTTGCAAGCAGCGTCTCTATCACGCACTGGCCGGCGATTTCATCAAGAAGCGTCCGGGCGGCCCAGACCCTGCACAAGGGCTCAAAGCCTGATAGATGTAGACCCGAAAAGGCCGCCGGGAGCGATCCCGGCGGCCTTTCAACTATAACAGTTACCGGTGCAGATAAGTCGGCATTCCTACACTGACAAAAAATTCCCGGAATCATTCAGTAAACGCGAATGGACAGCACCTTATTCTATCGAACCTTGCATGCAGTCGGTTTCCTCCAATCGTGCAAAGAAAATATCCTCCCAGGCCTGCGTGAATCTCTCAGCTCTCGCATCGGCATAGTCCAATGCTGCGTAGAAACATGTCGGCGGAGCAGCTTGAGATGGTGTTGATGTCGCTAATATAGCCGATCCGAGCAACAAAATAGAAATCTTCTTCATCGTTCTTCCTTCTAAATAAATATGAGGAGCGACTCGAAGGAATAACTAGAGGCTATATAATAAATTTTATCTGGCAAATAAAAAGGCCGCCGGGATTGCTCCCAGCGGCCTTTTTTTTTTGATCAATAAATGTAAGCAGATCAGTCGCGCGTCAGCTTTTTGTATGACAATGCAGTCGGACGATCCGCTGCATCACCCAGGCGGCGGCGCTTGTCTTCTTCATAATCGGCAAAGTTACCTTCGAACCATTCGACGTGGCTATTGCCCTCGAATGCCAGAATATGCGTGGCGAGACGGTCAAGGAAGAAGCGGTCATGCGAGATGACCACTGCGCAACCGGCGAAGTTCTCGATCGCATCTTCCAGAGCTGCCAGTGTTTCAACGTCAAGATCGTTGGTCGGTTCGTCAAGCAGCAGCACATTGCCGCCTTCTTTCAGCATCTTGGCCATGTGGACGCGGTTGCGTTCACCACCAGAGAGCTTGCCGACATTCTTCTGCTGATCCTGACCCTTGAAGTTGAAGGCGCCGACATAGGCGCGCGTCGACATGTCGTGGCCATTGACCTGCATGTAATCCAGCCCGTCGGAGATTTCTTCCCACACATTATTCTTGGGGTTCAGATCGCCGCGGCTCTGATCGACATAACCAAGATGCACTGTATCGCCGATCTCGATGGACCCGCTATCGGCTTGTTCCTTGCCGGTGATGAGCTTGAACAAGGTGGACTTACCCGCGCCGTTCGGCCCGATCACGCCGACAATACCGCCCGGCGGGAGCATGAAGGACAGGTCTTCAAACAGCAGCTTGTCGCCGAAACTCATGGTCAGGTTCTTGGCTTCGATAACCTTGCCACCCAGACGTTCAGGAACCTGAATGACGATCTGCGCCTTGCCGGGTTTGCGATCGCTCTGCGCATCCTGCAACTGTTCGAACTTGCGGATACGGGCCTTGCTCTTGGTCTGGCGAGCCTTCGGGCTCTGCCTGATCCATTCCAGCTCTTCCTTGAGCGATTTCTGGCGGCCTGATTCCTCGCGCTCTTCCTGGCCGAGGCGCTGGGCTTTCTTTTCCAGATAGGTGGAATAATTGCCTTCATACGGGAAGTATTTCCCGCGATCGAGTTCAAGAATCCAGCCCACCACATTGTCGAGGAAGTAGCGGTCATGGGTGATCATCAGAACCGCGCCAGCATATTCCTTCAGGTGATTTTCCAGCCAGTTGACGCTTTCAGCATCGAGGTGGTTGGTCGGTTCGTCGAGCAACAGAATGGAAGGCTTCTGGATCAGCAGGCGCGTGAGCGCGACGCGGCGCTTTTCACCACCGGAGAGGGTTTCCACCGAAGAGTCAGATGGAGGGCAGCGGAGCGCTTCCATCGCCAGTTCCAGCTGACTGTCGAGTGACCAGCCATCCACGGCATCGATCTTGCCCTGCAGCTCGCCCATTTCCTCCATCAGCGCATCGAAATCGGTATCATCCTGAGGATCGCCCATTTCGGCAGAGATGGCATTGAAACGTTCGACCATATCGGCTGTTTCGCGTGCACCGTCCTTGACGTTTTCCAGCACGGTCTTGGTCGGGTCCAATTCTGGTTCCTGAGCCAGATAGCCAACGGTGATGTTTTCACCGGCCCATGCTTCACCGGTGAAATCGGTATCGATTCCGCCCATGATTTTCATCAGCGTAGATTTACCCACGCCATTGGGCCCCACGATGCCGATTTTGGCACCCTGATAGAATTGCAGATTGATGTCCGACAACACCGGCTTCTGTGCGCCGGGGAAGGTTTTGGTCATGTTTTTCATGACATATGCGTATTGGGCGGCCATTCGTCGTCCTTCGGATAGGATCTAATATGTCTGTGAGGTTGCCCCGCAGATAAGGCGCGAAGCGCTTCGGGGCAAGCGCCCGCGAAATGCAGGCGCGTATTTTGCTATTGGCAAGATCGTGAGCGGTGTTAGCGTCACCTTCATGAAATCACATTCTCTCTTGCTCGCTGGTGCTGCCACATTTTTCGCAGCGGCACTTTCCGTCTCGCCTGTTCTGGCTCAGCCAACGGCTCCATCCCTAGCGGATCAGGCCGATAGCGCGCTTGAATCGGATGATTACGCCTGGAATTTCGTCGAAGGGCTGACAACCGAAGTCGGCCCCCGCCAGGCCGGAACGGAAGCCGAAGCGCGCGGCCGGGCCTGGGCTGTCCAATGGCTGAAGCAACAGGGGTTCTCCGATGTGCAGGTGGAGCCCTTCATGATGAATACATGGGTTCGCGGGGAGGAAAAGGCCGAGATTATCAGCCCCTTTGCGCAGCCGATGACGCTTGTCGCCCTGGGTAATTCTGCCTCAACCGGGCCGGATGGTGTGAAAGCGGAAGTTGTCGGCTTCGATTCCTATGCCGATCTTATGGATGCGCCCGCTGGCAGCCTCACGGGCAAGATTGCTTTTATCAATCATCACATGAAACCCACGCAGGATGGATCGGGCTATGGCTTTGCCGGACCGGCACGCTGGACCGGCCCTTCATTGGCAGCCAGCAAGGGTGCGATCGCGGTGGTTATCCGTTCGATAGGAACCGACAACCACCGCACACCGCATACGGGAGGAACCACCTTTGCCGAGGGCGTGGAGCCGGTTCCGGCGGCGGCGCTGTCCAACCCCGATGCCGACAATCTTGTGCGGATGCTGGAGCGCGCGCCGCAGGTGACGATGAAGCTGACCCTGACACCGCGCAATCTGGGGCAAACCGAAAGCGGCAATGTCCTCGCGGAGATTCCCGGAAGCGATCTCTCGCTTCCGCCGGTGCTGCTCGCTTGCCATCTCGATAGCTGGGACCTTGGAACCGGTGCGATCGACGATGGCGTGGGCTGCGGTATCGCTGCTGCCGCTGCGAAAAATGTGGCCGCCACCGGCACGCCGCTGCGCACGATCCGCCTGCTGTTTGCCGGAGCGGAAGAAACAGGCCTCTGGGGCGGGCGAGCCTATGCCAAGGCCCATGCGGACGATCCGATCGCCGTGGGGCTGGAAAGCGATTTCGGAGCGGATCGCATCTGGCAGTTGCGGACCAATTTTGCCGCTGAAAACGCCGCTCTGCATGACAGACTGGTAAGGGCGGTTGCCCGCTTCGGAGTCGAAGGATCGGATGAGGAAGCACATGACGGCGCAGATCTGGTCATAATCGGCGAGCAGAAGGCGGGGCATGTGGATCTGGCACAGGATGGCACCCATTATTTCGATCTGCACCACACGCCTGATGATACGCTGGACAAGATCGATCCGGCACAATTGCGGCAGAATGTCGCCGTCTGGACACAAGTGGTCGGTATTCTGGCGAATGAAGACCAGCCGATAAAGAGCTCGAACTGATGGATCAGGACGGGGGCACGGCGGCAGCGGCTCCGGCTATTGCGGAACCTGCGCTGACGCGGCTCGACCCGAATTATATCTGGATATTGCGGGCTCATTCGCTGGTCGTGCTGGTGCCCCTGCTGGCAGGTGCCGTATTTCTGGGTGAAACTCTGGAAGCCTTGCGCTGGCTGCCGCTCTTACTTGTTCTGATTGTTGGGGCCATTGTCCTGTGGCGCGTGCCTTTGCGCCGCTTCAGCCACCGTGGATATAACATGGGTGCGGATCGGCTGCGTATCGTCAAGGGATTCCTGTTCTACTCGGATACGGTGGTGCCCTTTGGCCGCGTTCAGCATATTGATCTGACGCGAGGGCCGCTGGAACGCTTCCTTGGACTGGCAACGCTTATCCTGCATACGGCCGGCACGCATAATGCCTCGATCACGCTGCCCGGTCTGGCGCAGGAGGATGCAGAGGCAATGCGTGAAACCATTCGGCAGCATATCAAGCGCGAGATGATGTGAGCGAAGAGCGCGGAATTCCCGAAGGTGCAGGACAGCGCACCCATCCGCTCGGGCTGATCGTGCGGGCCATAGAGGATATGCGTCAGGCAATCCTGCCGATTGTCGCGGCTTTTTTCGGCAGCCGGGCCTTTGTCGATAGAGGCCCGGCTCTGGTTGTCGGCGCGGCTGTTGTTATCATTGCATTCAATGTCGGCACCGCCTGGCTGGGCTGGATACGACGCGAATATTTTGTCGGCGCGGAGGATATTCGGCTCGAGAGCGGCATTTTTTCGCGTGAGGCTCGTTCGGTTCCTTTTGAACGTATTCAGGACGTCAGTCTGGAGGAGAAGTTTTTACCTAGACTGCTGGGTCTAGCCACGGTGCGGTTTGAAACCGGCGCTGGCGGAAAAGACGAAATGGCGCTGTCCTACGTTACACTTCAGGAAGGTGCCCGTTTGCGTGAACTGGTGCGGGCGAGGCGGGATGAGGGGGCTTTACCCAACGCTGATCCTGAGGGCGATCCCACTGGCAATATGGCCCAGTCCGCAGATGCAGTGGAGCGGCCGGCTGCGCAGGACCGCCTGCTTTTTTCCATGGGGCCGCTGCGTTTGCTGACCTTGGGGGTGTTCGAGTTCTCGCTCATTGCTTTCGCCTTGCTCTTCGGACTGGCGCAGCAGCTTGAATTCATGCTGCCATTCGATCTCTGGGAGCCGGATAATTGGCGGGGACTAGCAGAAAATCAGCAGGAAATGCTGAGCGGTTGGGGACCGTTCGCACAGGTCTTGCTCGTGGCGCTTGCGCTCGGGTCGCTGTCCCTGGCTGGGTTCGCGACGGGGATCATCAGAATTTTCGCGAGAGATTGGGGCTTCCGGCTTGATCGTACGGCCAAAGGTTTTCGCCGCCGCCGGGGTCTGCTCACCCGCACGGATGTGGTTATGCCCATTCACCGTGTGCAGGCTGTGCAAATTCGCACCGGCATGATCCGTCGGCTGTTCGGCTGGTATTCGCTGCGATTTGTCAGTTTGGCGCAGGATACCCGTTCAGCCAGCCATGATGTCGCTCCACTGGCCCGCCTTGCGGAATTGGACCCGATCATTCGCGAAGCCGGGCAGACACCGCCATCGGACGCGTTGAAATGGCATTTCCCGTCGCCGAAACACTGGATCATGCGCGGATCGCTTTTGATGGTGCCAATTTTGGCGCTCGCCATCGGGGCGTGGCTGGAATTCGACCTATGGTTGGGGGCCGCGATTGGCCTCATCGGCTCCGGGCTGAATTTGATCGGCAATGCGATTGCGTGGCGGCGCACGCGTTGGGCCTGTGATGACCGGCAAATCTATCTGCGTGAGGGGCTGCTGACGCCTGAACTGTCCATCGCCGCCCGGATAAAGCTGCAATCTGCGGAAATTACGCAGGGTCCCTTTGGGCGAATGCTGAATTATGCCGATCTGCATTTCGGTCTGGCCGGCGGCAAGATGAGCATACATGGCATAGATCGACGATCCGCAATGGCGCTTCGCGGAGCGGTTATGGAAAGCGCAGCCAAGGTTGGATTTTCCGATCTGCCACACTGAAAATTTGTCTGTTCCAGTATAATTAAACTTTGCGGTGAGATGAACAAGCGGTGCGGCCAAAGGTGGAACCTGGCCTTCTCAATGTAATGAGATGATGTAACAAAGGCCCCGGTTCGGTTCTGGAGTCACCCGATGATTAAGCTTGCAGGAAAGTGGTCGGCGCGCGGTAAAGCGACCGTGATGAGTATTGCAGCCTGTATGGCGTTCAGTGGCGTGATAGCCTCCCCTGCGGCCGCATCGCCTTTGCAATGCGTGCCCTATGCGCGTGAGCAGTCGGGCATTTCTATCCATGGGAATGCGCGGACCTGGTGGGGTAAGGCAGAGGGTAAATTTCAGCGCGGTCAGGAACCGGAGGTCGGCGCGGTCATGGCATTTGCCCCTACGCGGGCGATGCCCCTCGGTCATGTTGCCGTGGTGCGCGATATTCTGGATGAACGCCACGTTCGTATCGGCCATGCCAATTGGTCTTCACCGGGCAGGATCGAAGAGAATGTTCTAGCGGAAGATGTCTCCGAGGATGGCGACTGGAGTGAAGTGCGCGTCTGGTACGGTCCGAGCCATGCGTTGGGCGCGCGCCATAATCCGCTTTACGGATTTATCTACAATGCCAGCCCAGCCGAGAATGATGACGTCGCGACAGAAATTGCGGCTTCTACCGAGAGTGGCAGGGACGATATCGGCTAAGGCGTGATCAATCGCCCCGGAATTCCTACAATTGCCTCGTTTTGCCTCCGCCTCTCAGTGTGACGCAGCTAAGCGACAAAACCCCTCAGCTATTTTGTAGCGCATAGTCGAGCGCAGCACACACGGCGGCAACTTGCGCGGCGTTGCATTGTTTTGGCGTCGCTTTCGGGCTGTCAGGATAGACTTCGGTCGTGGTCGTGAAGCGGGCACCGGAAACCGATGCGCACATGGCATATTTCGCCGACGGGTATTCGATTATCCCGCGCGACACAGCCGGTGTGCCGATGATCTTCCCTTGATCATCAGAGGGGGCGATATGCGTGACTTTCTCGACCGCTGCGATAATCGCCTGCTGGAATTCTGGCTGCGGATTTTCGCTATCATCCACCAGATAGAACCCGTCGGGAATGATGTCGGGTTCGTATTCGGTCCCATCGCGCGCTGACAGCGCGGGGCGAAACTCACTTTCATCACTGTCTGTGGTTTCATGCAGATCGATATGCAGGAGAAAAGGTGCAGGCTGTGATGAAACCAGCTTCATCAGCGCGTTCGCTTCCGCAACGCCGCTGTTTTCGAAGAAGCTGCGATTGGGGTCCTGCGCATTGTAATTCCAGCGATTAATGCGCTCAAATGCCCATGGGCTGACGCAAGGTGCCACCAGCAGATTGACCTTGCCGCTATAATCGGTGGCGTGGTTTTCGAGAAAATCCAGCGCGCCCATCACGCCGCTGGTTTCATAGCCATGAACGCCGCCGGTAATCAGCGCATGCGGCAGTGATTCGTCACGTGGGCCATTATGCAGGGCGTAGAGCGGAAATCGCTCACCATTATAATCGAGTTCGCCATAATTGATCAGGTCGAAGCGGTCCGCCAGCGCCTCGATACGCGGCAGGACCTGCTCATCATAGCGGCGCTGACGCGACTGGCGCGCCCGCCACTGATCGACTTCCTTTGCTCCCCATGGCTGCCCCGGTGTTCCGATGGGATAAAAGGTGCTGGCTGACATGGCTTACTCTCTTTGAATCTCTGCGATTGGCGCAATCAGCACTGAAGCGCGGATTTGGCAATATCCGGCGCAAACCATATCGGTTCTTAAAATGCCGTGATTATTGCCATGAAATGCTCACAAGAGCGAAGTGGTCGGGGAGACAGGATTCGAACCTGCGACCCTCTGTTCCCAAAACAGATGCGCTACCAGGCTGCGCTACTCCCCGACCTCCCGGAATAATCCGGGCTGCGTGCGATCACGGTGGTGGGCCCGGCAGGATTCGAACCCGCGACCTAGCCGTTATGAGCGGCCAGCTCTAACCAACTGAGCTACAGGCCCTGTTGCCGCGATGCGCAGCCGCTGCCTAGCTTGGCCGGGGGCAACTGGCAACCCGCCTATCGCAAAACAGCATCGGTAATTTCGCTTAAGCTGCAGGGAGTGACGTTCCGCTGTTCCAGATATGCGAAAATCCGCCGCCACCAGCCATAAAAATGCTCCAGATCGCGTTCATTGGAAATGTAGCTGGTCGATCCGGGAAGCAAGGAAGAGCTGTGGAAAGCAAACACCAGCAGCGGCAATTCCTCATCCAGCGCCATATCAATCGCGCGAATCGCTTCATCGGCCGTAATGCCTTCAGGGGTAAGCGGTATGCGCTCCAGCAAGGCCAGGCGTGACATCGCGCCGCCAAGCAGCGGAAACCGCTCCGCCAAAGGATGAAGTACCGGCCCCTGCTTTCGCAACATACCCCAGAATACACTGGTAAGCGGAAGCTCGAGCAGGGAATGGTCTTCATTCAGCCAGAACGGATGGGAAGGATAATTCCTGTAATCCGGCCCGCCATCATGGCTGTAATCGAAATGCGGGCGGATGGATGTGTCGATCGTCACGCCATTCGCGGTCAGCGCATCGATTGTGTTTTCCCCGAAGCCATAGCGGCCCGCGCGATAAATAATGGGCTTCGCGCCCAGTTTGGTCTCGATCGCCTCGATCAGGTTTTCGAGCTTGGCCTGCTCCAGTGCGGCGGGCAGATTTCCGGCGAAGGAATTGTAGCGCGTGACCGCTTCTTCAAAGGGTGGATTTACCCATGGGTGAAGCTGAATGCCAATTTCTGCGCGGCCAGCTTGCAACGCGGGGCTGAGTATCTCTGCAGCTTCATCGCTGTGGGAAATCGGCCAGTCCACCAGATAGATGGGCGCGACATTCTCATACTCGCAAAATTCCTGAAACCGAGCGAGCTGGGGAAACTGTTCGAGGCGATAGGCGTCGCGGGCGAAGGGGGCTGCCCAGTCGAATTCTTCTTCAGTGTCGACGGTAATCAGGAAATGAGGCCCAAAATCTTTGGGAAAGCACGCCTTTTCAAACCGGTGATGCTGGTTGCCGTTGCGGACTGGCGTGCTTTTCATGCTGCTCCCACAGTCAGGCAGTGTGTTTTGATTGTTCTTCCTGAGTGCTATTGTGTGAAGGGTTCTCGGTCAAGCGCGGCAGGGTAACCCACAGCTGGTTGTCTTGCTGTCTCAGCGATCCGCCCATCGCCTTCGCTTCGGCGCGCGCCAGTCTGATGGAAAAGCCGGTTCCGAACATTCCGGCTGACAGAGAGGGGGCTTTCGCAGGTTGAGCTGCTTCGAAGATATCGCCCTTATCGATAATGGCGAGCGGCAACTCTATTGAGATGCGCACAGTATCAATTTGCTTTTCCAGCGTGATCTGAAGGCTTTCAGCAGGCGCCATCGTTCCTGCAAGAGTTGCCAATATCCGCCAGATCATGCCGATGACGTCACTGGCACTATGAGGGATCAGCACATCATCCCGATCGCCGAGCAGCACGATGCGTGCGTTGCGCGGGCGCAGGGCACCCGTCAGCCGGTGCAGCATGTTTTCGATAATATGGGGAAGGTCGCAGTTACCCTCAGTCAGTTCGAGCGCGCCGGTTTCCAACCGCGCAAGCCGGTCCAATTCGTCGAACCCGGCCATTAGCCTGGCCGCATCGACGGCTATGGCTGCAGAAAGGGCACGATATTCGTTCGGGGCAGGACCGAAAAGCTGTTGCTGGATGATTTCAGCAAATCCCTGGATTGCATTCACCGGGGTGCGCAATTCATGCAATATTTGCCGCATCCGGTCGCTGGGATGATCTGTCTGAACCTTGGCACTGCCATCGAAACGAGCTGCACAAGCTGCGTCGGACAAACGTGTCGCACGTAAGGAATACCCCCGAAACTGGCCATCTTGTGAGTCAAAGAGAGGTGCGCCCTGCAGCAGCCAAATCCCATCCAGTTGGCCCAGACCGTCCAGCGTTAATGCCGCATCGCAGAGCGGTTGACGCAATCGCATGGCCATGATTGCCGCATCGGGAAGGCTTGCCGGTGCGTTTTCATTCTGGCTGCTGAAGGTGAGCCCAAACAGAAGCGGCGCGATATTCATCGGCGTTGCGGCTTCTATTCGTCCATCACGGTCGGTGCAGGCGATGAAGCTCAGCGGTACTGTGAAGGCGTTCAATTCAGAGGACGGCGCGGCAGTAGCTTCGGGCGGTTGATGCACCGGTGTGGCGGCAGCAGCATCGGTTTGTGCCATGGCGCGTTGCTGACGGACAGCTTCGATTCTCTCGATCAGCGACGAAACGGGCTGGCTGGCATGCGGGCGCCGGACCCTATTGCGCGGATCATCACCTGTTTGAGCCGGGGTATCATCGGCTTCGGATGCTTCACCAACTTTGCTGGAATCGGTAGCGCCAACAGTGCTGTCCGCTTGCTGTGAAGACGGCGCGAGCTGCATGTCCGGTTCGGGGAGAAGCAGGTCTTCCACTCCAAGCTGGGCCAGAACATGGCGAGCATTTTCTGACAAATCCTGCCGGTGCCGCAGGAAGCCGCGCGCGATTACCGGCAGACTGGGAATAATGTTAAGCCATTCGGCTTCTGTCAGCCGCGCGCCGGCCATTGCGGATGCCGCGACTTTAGGTGCACGCTGGGCAAGCCACATGATGAGAGCGGGATCGCGCAATCGTGTGCCGGGTTCGCGCAAAATTTCCGCTTGCTGCGACGCAGGCACGGCGTCACCCAATTCGGTCAGCTTTACGAAGGCCGCATCACGCAGAATCGGATCGACGGCCCGACTGGCGCTTCCCAGTAGGTCGATCAGCTGCCGATATTGCGTTTTGGTCGCCAGTTCACCGCCTGCGCGCTGGCGCAATACGGTAACAAGGCGATCGTCAAACAGCATTTGATCTCCGATAAATGGCGAAATAGGGCGAATTGGCCGGATGAATTGTCATAGCTGGCTGTTGCTCGGCGCGTAGCTTCCTTTTTCCCGCGTTGCAAAGCGGGACAATTGCCGTCATAGATAATAAAATTTCCGAATAGCGAACTCCGGCCATTGTGAAGTTTCCGGTTTGAGTAAGCTAAATGGGGTATTCCGCAATCGGGGCTGGATTCATGGCAACTCTGGACAAGATTGATCGTCGTTTGCTGGCAGAATTGCAGGCAGAGGGGCGTGTCACCAATGTCGAACTCGCGCAGAGGGTGGGGCTAACGGCCCCGCCTTGTCTCCGCCGGGTGCGGGCATTGGAAGAAGAAGGGGTCATCCGCGGCTATCATGCTGATCTGGATGCATCGAAACTGGGCTTTGCGATCACCGTTTTTGCGATGGTCAGTCTGAAAAGCCAGGCAGAGGAAGACCTGCGCTTCTTCGAAGAGCATATCAAAACTCTGCCGGAAGTTCGTGAGTGCCACATGTTGAATGGCGAAATCGACTTTATTCTGAAAGTCGTAAGCCAGGATCTTCAGAGCTTTCAGGAATTTCTCACCAGCAAGCTGACGCCGACGCCCAATGTGGCCAGCGTCAAGACATCGCTGACGATCCGGACATCCAAATACACACCAGGCGTCCCGTTGGGATAACGGAACGCCTGGCGTTTATTCTATCTGAAAATTGAGGCTTTAGGCGTGGCGGGCTTTATCAGCTGCCGCGCTTTTCAAGCCATTCTTCAAGCCATTTGATCGAATAATCACCATTCAGAATGTCTGGCTCCTCGAGCAAGGCACAATGAAGTGGGATTGACGTCTTCACGCCTTCGACAACCATTTCATCCAAGGCCCGTTTCAGCCGCATAATACACCCTTCGCGGGTACGGCCATAAACGATCAGCTTGGCGATCATGGAATCGTAATAAGGCGGGATAGAATAGCCGGCATAGAGCCCGCTATCGACGCGCACATGCATGCCGCCTGGGGCATGATATGTAGTGATTTTGCCCGGAGAAGGTGCGAAGTTGAATGGATCTTCCGCATTGATGCGGCATTCGATCGCATGCCCTTTGAACTCGATCTCATCCTGCTTGATCGAGAGCGGCTTGCCGTCGGCCACACGAATCTGTTCACGCACCAGATCGACCCCGGTGATCGCTTCGGTCACAGGATGTTCGACCTGCAGGCGGGTGTTCATTTCGATGAAATAGAACTCGCCATTTTCCCACAGAAATTCGATCGTGCCAGCACCGCGATAGCCCATTTCGGCCATCGCCTTGGCCACAATACCGCCCATCCGCTCACGATCTTCCTGACCGAGAACGGGGGAGGGGGCCTCTTCCAGAACTTTCTGGTGGCGACGCTGTAGTGAACAATCGCGCTCACCAAGATGGATAGCATTGCCATTGCCATCGCCAAAAACCTGGAATTCGATATGACGCGGATTGCCGAGATATTTCTCGATATAAACCGTGTCATCACCAAAAGCAGCCTTGGCTTCGCTCTTGGCCTGTGAAACCAGAGTTTCAAGCTGGTCGCGTGACGGAATGACCTTCATTCCGCGGCCACCACCACCCGAAGCCGCTTTGACCAGGACTGGGTAACCGATTTCTTCCGCCACCCGGGCGGCTTCTTCGGTCGTGTACACTGCACCGTCAGACCCCGGAACCAGCGGAAGGCCAAGCGCCCCGGCGGTTTTCTTCGCCGCGACCTTGTCTCCCATCGTCCGGATATGTTCCGGCTTGGGGCCGATCCAGGCAATGTCATGCGCTTCGACGATTTCGGCGAATTGCGCATTTTCAGACAGGAAGCCGTAACCGGGATGGATCGCATCCGCGCCGGAAATCTCCGCCGCAGAAATGATCGCAGCCTGATTCAGATAGCTGTCCTTGGCGGCAGGCGGCCCGATGCAGATGGCATGATCGGCGAGCCGGACATGCATTGCATCAGTATCGGCGGTCGAATGGACCGCCACTGTTTCGATGCCCATTTCATGCGCGGCGCGATGAATTCGCAAGGCGATTTCGCCGCGATTGGCGATCAGCAGGCGGGAAATGGTCATGCGATCAGTCTACCACGACAAGCGGCTGGTCGAATTCGACCGGCTGCGCATTTTCGACCAGAACCTGCCTCACCGTGCCAGAGGCGGTGGCGGTGATGGGATTCATCACCTTCATCGCTTCAACGATCAGCAGTGTGTCACCGGCCTTAACGCTATCGCCGACTTTCACGAAGTTCGGGGATTCCGGATCGGCGGCCAGATAGACCGTGCCGACCATGGGCGACTTAATTGCATTGGCGTTGTCTGCTACAGCCGGTTCTGCAGGACTTTCCCCTGCAGTTGGTGCCGGAGCGGGGGCTGGCGCGGGTGCCATCGGAGCCGGAGCTGCCGCCGCCAATGTGCCGCGTGCCACGCGTATTTTGCGTTCGCCGTCCTCAACCTCAATTTCGGTGAGGCCGGTTTCAGCCAGCATTTCTGCCAGTTCGCGAACCAGGTCGCTGTCGATTTTCATGCCGGAATCACGTCCGGTCTTGCCTTTTATGTCGGCCATTATGTCCTCGCGGTGGTCGATTATTGAAAGGCGCTATGCGTCCGGTGAGCGCACAAGGCAAGGGGTCGCCCATAGTTGAACCACATTACAGTTGTTTTGCAGCATCCAATGCCAGTTCATAACCGAAGGATCCGAAGCCTGCGATCGAACCATGTGCGGCCATGCCTACAAAGCTTTTGTGGCGGTAGCTTTCACGAGCATGCGGATTGGAAAGATGCACCTCGATCACCGGCGTGCGGATCGATCGGATCGCATCATAAAGGCCGAGGCTGGTATGGGTGAGGGCGCCGGCATTCAGAATGATCGCCTTGGCGTTTTCATTCTGTGCTTCATGCAGCCAATCGATCAGGTGTCCCTCATGGTTGGACTGGCGAATCTCCAGCTCAAAATCGAGCGACTTGGCTTTGCCTTCCAGTGATGCGGCAATATCGTCCAGCGATTCATCGCCGTAGATTTCTGGCTCACGAATCCCCAGCATGTTGAGATTCGGACCGTTGAGAACGTAAATAGTCTCGGACATTGTAACTCCCTTGGCGTTTGCGGGTGCCATAACGCCAAGGGAGTGGAAGAGCAAAAAAGACGTGAGGGTATTACCCTGCGCCCTTGATCTTCCCCCATTGGCGAGCGGCCGTATAGCCCAGGTAACCAGTACCAAAGAGAGCATAGAGTGGTTCCGGCAAACCGTTGAGATAGGCATTCATGCCGCGGGCAATATCTTGCGCGGCCTGGGGGTTGAAGGCGGCCAGAATGCCCATCGGCAGTGCCCAAAGCAGCAGAATATACATGACATAAAGAAAGCTGGGGCGTGCCCTGCTGGTCCATGGATCTGGAGATTGTGCCTCGCTGACGATGGCGGACAAGCGGGTGCGAACGGTTTCGAGCTCCTGTGATCCCTCCAGCTTCAGCAGCTCCAGCTTGGCTTTTTCCCGCGTGGCGGGGTCGGGAATCACTTTGTCTATGATGGAAGCGATGGGCGCGATAAGCGAATCGATCAGCGGCATGGCAGGGCTCCGATAGCGGTGAACGCTGCCGGCATTTGCTTAGTGCTCCAGATGTAGGAAAGGGGGCGGACCGCTCGCGCGGTCGCCCCCGATTCTTTCACTGTGCTGAACTTCAGCGGCGACCTGGCAGATCGAAACGATCAGCGTCCATCACCTTGGTCCACGCGGCAACGAAGTCCGCCAGGAATTTTTCTTCAGCATCGGATGCGGCATAGATTTCGGCCACGGCCCGAAGCTGAGAGTTCGATCCGAAGACCAGATCGGTTCGGGTCGCTTTCCATTTCGTGTCACTGGTGGCGCGATCGGTGCCGATGAACTCTTCATCAGCCGAGCCGTCCACTTCCTTCCATGCGGTTCCCATATCCAGGATGTTGACGAAGAAATCATTGGTCAGCTGACCCGGTCGTTTGGTCAGAACACCTTCCTCGCGCCCTTGATAATTGGCACCCATCACGCGCAGTCCGCCGACCAGAACGGTCATTTCCGGTGCGGTAAGCCCCAGCAATTGGGCGCGATCGACCAGCAATTGTTCCGTTGGAACGCTGAAGCGCGTGGACAGGTAATTGCGGAAACCATCAACCTTGGGTTCCAGCACATCCATACCCTCGCTATCGGTCTGCTCTGCGCTGGCATCGGTGCGCCCGGGAGTGAAGGGCACGTTCATGTTGTGGCCTGCGGCACTGGCGGCTTGTTCCACACCAACCGAACCACCCAGCACGATCAGATCGGCGATCGAGACTTTTTTGCCGTCCTTTGCAGACCTGTCGAAATCGGCCTTGATGCCTTCATAAACCTTCAGGACACGTGCCAGATTGTCCGGTTCGTTCACCGCCCAATCCTTCTGGGGTGCCAGGCGGATACGTGCGCCATTGGCGCCGCCCCGCTTGTCAGACCCGCGGAAAGTGGAGGCAGATGCCCATGCGGTCTTGACCAGATCAGCGATAGACAGTCCGCTATCCGCAATGGATTGCTTCAGCGCAGTGATATCGCCTGCATCAATCTGCGCATAATCGGCTGCTGGAATCGGATCCTGCCACAGCAAATCTTCCGCCGGAACATCCGGGCCGAGATACCGGACCTTCGGCCCCATATCGCGGTGCGTCAGTTTAAACCATGCACGGGCAAAAGCATCGGCGAAATAGGCCGGGTCAGCCCGGAACTTCTCCATGACCTTGCGATATTCCGGGTCGATCTTCATCGCCATATCGGCGGTACTCATCATGGTCGGAACCGATCGTTCCGCAGAATGGGCCATCGGCGCCTGCGTATCTTGCGGGTTTCCAACAGGCTGCCATTGCTGGGCACCGGCCGGGCTGCGGACCAGTTCATATTCATGGTCGAGCAGCATATTGAAATAGGTCATGTCCCAGGTGGTGGGCGTTGGCGTCCACGATCCTTCAAGGCCGGAGGTTATGGTGTCATCACCCATGCCGCTTTCATGGCTTGAGGCCCAGCCCATCCCCATTTGCGCAATGTCGCCGCCTTCGGGTTCGGCACCGACCTTGGATGCATCGCCAGCGCCGTGGCATTTGCCGAAAGTGTGTCCGCCAGCCGTCAAGGCGGCGGTTTCCTCGTCATTCATACCCATGCGGGCGAATGTTTCGCGGATATCGCGGCCTGATTGCATCGGGTCAGGCACGCCGCCCGGGCCTTCAGGATTGACGTAGATGAGACCCATCTGGATCGCGGCGAGCGGATTTTCGAGCGCCAGTTCCTTGTCGGGATCAATCCGGGTCTGGCTGCCTTCGTCACCCACCCATTCTTCTTCGGTGCCCCAATATACGTCCTTCTCGGGCTCGAAAATATCTTCACGGCCACCGCCAAAGCCGAAGATCGGGCCGCCCATCGACTCGATCGCCACATTGCCGGCCAGGATCATCAGGTCGGCCCAGCTCAGCTTCCGGCCATATTTCTGCTTGATGGGCCACAGCAGGCGGCGGGCCTTGTCGAGATTGGCATTATCGGGCCAGCTGTTGAGGGGTGCGAAGCGCTGATTGCCGTAGGAGGAACCGCCGCGGCCATCTCCGGTGCGATAGGTGCCAGCGGAATGCCATGCCATGCGGATGAAAAACGGTCCGTAATGACCATAATCAGCCGGCCACCATGGCTGGCTATCGGTCATCAAGGCGGTCAGGTCGCGCTTTACCGCATCATAATCGAGCGTGTTGAAGGCTTTCGCATAATCGAAATCGCTCCCCATCGGGTCGCCGTGCAAACCATGCTGGTGAAGAATGTCGATGGAAAGCTGGTTGGGCCACCAGTCACGATTGGTTCTGCCCAGCAGTGAATTGCGGGCGGTTTTATTGTGCATCGGGCAACCGCTCGGCACATTACCATCTGTCTTCGCATCCATGTTTTGTCTCCTATGAGTAGATGGCTACTGGGTAGACCGTGTCTTTGATCGATGAAAACGATTATGATTGTTAACTGAAATCGCTTTTTGCGATGATTTGGAAAGTTAGCTGTGTGCAATCATCAATTCGTAAATGCGTGAAGTTAAGGTGGAGTTGCATTTTTAGTGACACGCTGATGCATTTTTCGCACTTATCCGCTGGTTGAAACGCCGGCTATCGACGACACATAGCGTTGCCTTCGCAATTGCAGCACGGAGGCTTCTTTTGAGCCAGTCATCTTCTTACGCCGCGCCTCCGGGTCTGATCATATTCGCGCTGTCGATGGGCGCTTTCGCCATCGGCACCACTGAATTCGCGGCAATGAGCCTGCTGCCCTTCTTTGCAAAAGACCTTGGGATCAGCGAACCGGTCGCTGGCCATGCCATCAGTATCTATGCGCTGGGCGTGGTCACAGGTGCGCCACTGATTGCCATTTGGGGGGCACGTTTTTCGCGTAAAACCCTCCTGCTGGCGCTGATGGCCGTGTTTGCCTTCGCTAACGGTTTGAGTGCGTTTGCGCCCGATTACCCAACTCTCTTGCTGTTCCGCTTTCTCAGCGGACTACCGCATGGCGCGTATTTCGGCGTGGCGGCACTGGTCGCGGCGGGGTTGGTCCCGCGAGAGAAACGCGCGCAATCCGTTGCATTGGTGATGGTTGGCCTGACCAGCGCGACCATCATTGGCGTGCCGCTGGCCAATTGGATGGGGCAGGCGTTTGGCTGGCGGGTTGGTTTCATGATTGTCGCGGTTCTGGCGATGATCACGGTGACGCTGGTGGCGATATTCGCAACTCACGATAAGGGCGACCCCGAATCCAGTCCGCTGCGTGAGCTGGGGGCACTTAAAAACCCGCAAGTTCTGCTCACGCTGCTCACCGGGGCCATCGGTTTTGGCGGGCTCTTTGCAGTCTACACTTATGTTGCATCGATTCTGATCGAAGTGACGCAAGTATCTGAAAGCATGGTCCCGCTGGTTCTGGCGATTTTTGGTATCGGGATGACAATCGGCAATTTGGTTGCCGCGCGGGCGGCCGATCGCGCGATGAACCGAACCGTTATCGCGCTCATGCTATGGAGCGCCGCCTCGCTCGCTCTGTTTCCGTTTGTGGCAAGCAACCTGGTGGCAATGTGCGTGGTAATTTTCTGCATCGGCGCAGGTGGCGGACTTGGTTCGGTTCTTCAGGCACGACTGATGGATGTGGCAGGGGACGCGCAGACACTGGCCGCAGCAGCCCACCACAGCGCGTTCAACATGGCCAATGCGCTCGGCCCCTGGCTTGGCGGTCTGGCAATTTCGGCGGGCTATGGTCTGACGTCGACCGGTTGGATTGGTGCGGGTCTCTCGCTTGGAGGGCTCGCAATTTATCTCGTCGCGCTGTCGCTGCAAAATCGCACTGAAACGCTATTGTCGAAGGCCGGTCCAGCCTCAAAATAACGTCTCGTCTTGATCCGAAATGCTTTGGTTTGGCCCGGATCTCTCCTTAGCGGACCTCCCTAACCTCACGCCGCTCGCTTTCAATTGCTCGGCAGGCCGGAACCGGGCGGGCGGTGGGGCAGCGTCCGGTTCATCCTGCTGGGCACGCCGCGCGCGCTATTGGCATAATCTCGTCCAGCAGTAGCTCAACGACGCTGCAGATTGGCCGAGGAATGCAGGGCTCTAGGCCCCTGTTGTAGCAAGCGCCTCTGCCGCTTGCATGACGGCGATCGCAGCCAGAATTACCCCCAGAGAACTTGCTGCTCGTTCTTTGGCAGAAGCCGCGCGCAGGTACCCTTCACAGATTATTCGCAAGCAATTCAATGCTCCGAGTAAATTGATATTGACTCGCAATAAGGCCTCTTCTAGGGCCCTTCAAATAGTGATAATCAGTCGCAATAAGCCTATTTTGAAGGGGGCATCTTGAGTATTCAGTCCACGCGTTCATCGAAGTCGATCATCACCACATTCTTGGCATCGGCTTCCCTCTTTGGCATGATCTATGCCCCTGCTGCGCAAGCACAGGATAGTGCCGCGCAAGCGCAGGATAGTGCCGCGCATGCATCGTCTTCCAGCAAGGCGGGAGAGCGGGCTCAGGAAGATGATCGCGAAATTGTCGTTACCGGGTCTTACACGACAGGTGCGGAGCTTGGTTCGGCCACCGGGCTGGGGCTAACGATCCGCGAAACGCCGCAATCGGTGACGGTCATGACCGCTCAGCGGATGGAAGATCAGGGAATTCGCACCCTTTCCGACGTTGTGAACAACGCCGCTGGTGTTTCTGCACGCTCACTCGACAGTTCGCGAAATGGCTTTTCCGCCCGTGGTTTCGATATCAATAATTATCAGATCGACGGTGTCCCGCTGCAATGGGAGAATGGCTACAGTGCAGGGGAAACTCTGCTCGATATCGCCATGTATGATCGCATCGAAATTGTGCGCGGTGCGACGGGCCTCCTGACCGGGGCGGGCGAACCGTCTGCCTCGATCAATCTGATCCGCAAACATGCCGATAGCGTGGTTCCGACAGGCTCACTCACCGCCAGCATCGGGCGCTGGGACGCCTATTCTCTTGCCGCTGATTTTTCGACCCGTGTGACGAGCGATGGTTCTGTTCGCGCGCGCGTCATTGCCAAATATGGCGAGAATGACAGCTATGTGGATATTCTTCATGATGAAAAGCTGGTGCTTTACGGGGTGGTCGATGCTGATCTCGGCCCTGATACGGCCTTGAGCTTTGGCGCAAGCTATCAGGATAACAACCCACGGGGCACTTTGTGGGGCGGGCTCCCCACCTGGTATGCTGATGGATCGCGCACCGATTGGGACCGATCAAAGACAACCGGCACCGATTGGAGCCGCTGGGCTTCGCAGAACGAGAACTATTTTGCCAATCTCAGGCAGAACATCGGCGAGAACTGGACGGTAGAGCTCTATGGCTCTTACTCTGCCAATAAGGGTGATCTTCACCTGCTCTATGTTTCTGGTCAGCCTGATCGGGAAACAGGTCTCGGTCTTAACCGCTCTGCCTATCGCGCAGATTTCAAACGCAAACAGATTGATGTCGGATTCAAGTTGAACGGCACGTATCAGCTGCTGGGGCGGAGCCACGAACTCGTGCTCGGGGCAAATTATGCCAAGCAGGATCAGGATATTTTTACCTATGCCAGCAGCAATGTTGCGGAGATCGGCGACTTTAACGCGTGGGATGGTTCCTTCCCTGAGCCGACTTGGGGTGAACGCAGCCGTAATGGCGATGTAAGGACGCGCCAGTGGGGCTATTTTGCCGCCACCCGGCTTTCAATTGCCGACCCGCTGAAAGTGATTCTAGGCGGCCGCCTTGCGAGCTGGAAACGTGATGGTGTCCTTTCGGGATCACCGGTCGACTTCGGCAATGAGAACCGTTTTCTGCCTTATGCAGGCGTACTTTACGACGTCACACCCGATCATACGCTCTATGCCAGTTACACCAAGATCTACAATCCGCAGGATGCGCGCGACAGGGAAGGGGAGTTTCTTCCGCCGATCACCGGGCAGAATTACGAGGCCGGTCTGAAAAGCGCCTTCTTCAATGGCGGTTTGACGACTGCGATCTCGGTCTTCCATATCAAACAGGACAATCTCGCTCAGCCGGATACTGGTTATACCGTGCCGGGAACCAACCCGCCTGCGGAAGCCTCCTATGCGGCCAATGGTGCGCGCAGCACCGGTTTTGAGGTTGAGGCCAATGGGGAGATTCTTCCCGGATGGTCGCTCGCTGCCAATTACACGCAGTTCACTGCCGAAGATGCCGACGATCAACGTATCAACACCCTCTATCCGCAGAAATTGCTGCGCGTTTTTTCGACCTATGATTTTGCCGGCACGCTTGAGGGCCTGACGATTGGGGGCGGTGTGAACTGGGAAGACACGAGCTACACAGACACCGTCAATCCCGTGACAAAAGAGGCGGAGCGGCTGAAGATCAAGTCCTATGCCCTGGTCAATCTGATGGCTCGCTATAAGCTTGAGAACGGTCTTTCCCTCCAGCTGAACGCGGAGAATCTCTTCGACAAGAAGTATTATTCGCAGATCGGTTTCTACAATCAGCTCGCCTTTGGTGAACCGCGTAACGTTACGCTCACCGCACGCTACGAGTTTTGATCGGCGGATAGAGACATGGCTGTCACGAAAGAAAGAACCGCCAGGATAAGCGGCTGGAATATAGCGGCACGGCTCGTGGCCGCTATTCCAGCCAATTATCTGGTCACATCGCTTGCTACGGCCTGCCTGGCACGGATGCTTCCGATGCCGCCGGCTGAAGCAAGTGTTGCTGCGACCCTGTTTTCTTTTGCCTTGTTTGCGGTGATTGCCCTTACGGCCTTTGGCCTCGCGAGTCTGACGAGGCTCTGGGTCTGGATGCTGGGCGCGGGGCTTGTATTGGGGGCCGGGCTCTGGCTGTCGCTCATCACGGGAGGGCGGCTGTGAAAGAGAGCCTGCGCCAATCCATGGCCTTGTTTCACACCTGGTCAGGCCTCGTCTTTGGCTGGCTGCTTTTTGCGGTGTTTGCCACGGGGACAGCCGCCTATTTTCAGGAGGAAATCACCCGCTGGATGCAGCCGGAAGTTCACGGCAGCGTCGATGATGTGACGGCAGCCGAAAATGCTCTCGACTTTCTTGGGCGGGAGGCTCCCGGCGCAAAGAACTGGTTTATCACTCTGCCCAATAATCGGCGAATAACGACGCAGCTTTTCTGGCGGTCAGACGATCCTTCAACGGGTGGGGGCTATAACAGTGCGGATCTCGACCCGTCAGGGGCAAAGATAACTACGCGTGCAACGAGCGGAGGCTATTTTCTCTACCGGTTCCATTTCGATCTCCATTATATGCCGGTCATTCTGGCCCGCTATCTGGTCGGTATCGCCGCCATGTTCATGTTGGTGGCGATCCTGTCTGGCGTGATTACGCATAAGAAGATATTCAAGGATTTCTTCACCTTACGTCTGGGGAAGGGGCAGAGGAGCTGGCTTGACGCGCATAATGTCAGCGCAGTTCTGGCGCTGCCATTTCACCTGATGATCACCTTCACCGGCCTCGTGACGCTGGCCGTTCTCTATATGCCTTGGGGCATTGCGGCCAACTACGCGTCGCCGAGCAGTTTCTATGAAAGTGCGTTTGCGACGCCGCCCGAAGTGGAGCGCAGCGGAAATCCGGCAGATCTCGCTCCTGTCGAAGAGATGCTGAGCACAGCAGAGGCGCATTGGAATGGCGCGAGGCCTGGTTCGATCAGTGTTTCCAATCCGGGCGACGAGACGGCCGTGGTCACGATCACACGGGCAGCAGACGCCGCGATTGGTGCCAAGGGTGAAACGCTGGCATTCAAGGGCGCTACGGGTGAGCCGATACAGGAGAGCCTGCCCAAGGGGCCGGCCCTGCAAACGCAAAGTGTGATGATTGGTCTTCATGCCGGGCGCTTTGCAGATTGGGGGCTGCGCTGGCTGTATTTCCTCTCCGGGATCGGCGGAACGATCATGGTCGGCAGCGGACTCGTCATGTGGACTGCCAAGCGCAGGAGCCGTCTCGATAATCCGGCCAGGCCGCATTTTGGGTTCCGTCTCGTCGAAAGGCTCAACCTTGTTGCGATAACTGGCTTCTCTGCAGGCATAGCCAACTATTTTCTGGCCAACCGGCTGCTCCCCCTTACGATGGAAGGCCGGGCCGAGTGGGAAGTGAACTGCCTGTTTCTCACGCTTGCGGCGGTCGCTCTCTTGTCTGTGCTTCGCCCGATAAGGAAGTGCTCGATCGAGATGCTGTCAGTTACCGCGCTGCTCTATCTCGCCGTTCCCGTGGTCAATGCGGTCACCACCAATCGCGGGCTGGGGGCAAGCCTTCTAAACGGTGACTACATATTTGCCGGATTTGATCTGGCGATGCTGCTTCTTGCCAGCCTCTTCGCTTATGCGACGCATAAACTTCGAAGCAGGCAACCTGCGGTGGTGAAAACGCGTCCGCGCATGGCGGCGGAGGCGAGAACATGATCCACTTTGTTCTCCTCGCCCTGCTGATCCTCGGGTTTGCTGCGCTGGCTCTGTCGATGAAGCGCCATCACCGTGACGTGTTTGCGCGCCTTCTCTCGCGACGTGAAATGCTTCTTGCCCGTGCAGGGGCAGCCGTATGTATCGTGGCCGCACTTGCGCTTGCAATCGGCCAGTTCGGCTCGGCCTATGGAGTGCTGGTCTGGTTTGGCTATCTCTCGATAGCCGCATGGATCGTGGTTGCCGCTCTGTGCTTCAAGGCACATGCGCAATAGACTTTTGAATAAATCGTATTGAAGCTGCGGGCAGGCGCTTGGGTGCGCCTCCTGCCAGATGTTGAAGCCGGCACGGCTGGATTGCTCGATCTCGGCATTCTGATTGAAAATAATATCGCATAATTTCAATCATATATCTTGTTTCTCCAAAATAACTGGCCGTTCTTGTCAGATTTGCCCGCGGGTGTCGTCAAGGGGGTGAGGCCGAAGGGATCACGGTCTTCACCACGGGGATCAAGATGAACCAGTTCCAGCATTTTTGCGCGCGCATCTTGCGCGTCTGCAGCCGCACGCCTGCGCTTTTCGCACTGATAATGTGCATGGCGCTTTCCGCCTGCATGCAGCCTGCTTCCGGTTTTTCGGCGGTTTCCGCTCGCCCGGCGGAGCTCGAGCGCCGTCTTGCCGGGCCGGATGGCTCGGTGATGGTTGTCGCGCACCGCGGTTGCTGGCGGGGCACCTCCGAGAACAGTGTCGACGCGATTGAGGCGTGCATTGCGGCAGGGGTCGACATGGTCGAACTCGATGTGCGCGCGACGCGCGACGGGCAGCTTGTCTTGCTGCACGATACCACCCTTGATCGCACCACCAATGGTTCCGGCCCGCTCGACCAGATGGACTGGGCCGAGGTGAGGCAGCTTCATTTGCGCGAAGGAAAGGGAGGAGACGCGGCGATCACGCAGCGGCGCGTGCCCACTTTGGCGCAGGCGCTGGCGGTCGCCAGGGACCGTATCCTGATCAATCTCGATGCCAAGGTCGAGCTGACCGACGCGGTGCTCGCGCTGATCGCGGAACATGGTGATATGGATCAGATCCTGTTCAAGGCCGAGGCACCGCTGGCCGAGGTGCTCAACAAAGCGCCGTGGGTTGGCGAGGTGAACTTCCAGCCGATCCTGCGTGAGCCTTATCTTGCGGATGATCCCGACGGTTATATCGCGTCATACGATCCGATCCGGCCGGTCAGCTTCGAAATCGATGTAAAGACACGCGCTTTCACGCCGGTTGTCACGCCGCTGATCCGCCAGCGCTGTGCCCGTTACTGGGTGAACAGTCTGGCGGGCCGCATCTACGATGACGAAGAGGCTGTGACAGATCCCGATCGGGTGTGGGGTGCGCTCGTCGCCCAGGGCGTCGATGCCATCCAGACCGACTATCCGCTGCGGCTGCGCGCCTATCTCGATGGTGTGGAGCCACCTGGTTTCCGCTGCTCTCAGGGCGGCTGACCTGCGGTCCGTCGTGGCCGCCAACAATCCAAAATTGCCGAATTTGAATGACCTCAAGCAACAGGACTTGTTACCGATGAAACGCATCTCCCGTCTTTCTTGCGCTATCGCCACTTCGGCGCTCGCGCTTACCCTCGGCCATACGTCTGCAATGGCTCAGAGCACCCAGAATGATGCCGACGAACGTGCCAGTGACAACAGTGATGACAAGGATGCGATCCTTGTGCAGGGCTATCGTCTCTCCAACGTCGCGGCTGTTGAAGCGAAGCGCAACGCCACCGGCATTACGGATTCGATTGCGCAGGACCAGGCCGGCCTGCTCCCCGATCTCACCATCGCGCAGGTTGCCCAGCGCATTCCCGGCCTCGCGCTGGTGCCCGATTTCGGTACTGCAAATGATCGTTCGCCCGACCTTGCCGAAAGCGTGATGATCCGCGGTATTGGCTCCGCCTATAATCAGGTGACGATTGACGGCATGCCGCTGGCCACCACCTCCAATTCCAGCCGCGGCGCGCGCATCGAATTGCTGCCGCCGTCCTTCGTCAGCCGGATCGACGCGATCAAGACGATCACCGCCAATCTCGATCCGCACGCACTGAGCGGCCAGCTCGACCTTATCACCGCCAGCGCCTTCGACACCGACCGCACCTCGCTTGCGGCCCGCGCCTCGATCGGTGACAATTCCACGGCGGGCGCCGCCGACATGGATCAGGGGCAGAATGTGCGCGCCGACGCTACCTTCTCGACCCCCTTCGGCGCCAATCATGATTGGGGTATTGTGGTATCGGGGTCATTCTCCCGTTATTATTCAAGCAATTACGACCAGAAGCCCGGCGCGGTCGACAGCAGTTACCGCATCTATCGCACCGGTTCGAACGAGCAGGTCGACTATGCGGACATCACCGATACCAATGGCTACTCGGCTGCCTCACGCAACCAGATCTTCGTCTATGATGACAAAGTCACGCGCGCCTCGGGTGTGATGAAGCTGGAATATGATCCTTCCGACAACACCTATGCCTCGATCTATACCGGTTATTTCTATCAGAAAGAGGACGAGATCCGGAACGAATATCTCGCCACGGCAAATGCTGACATTGCCCCTGCCAATCAGACAGAGACCTCTGGCGAATGGGCAGAGGGCCGCACCGCGCTGGGCTATTCGCACCAGCCGCAAAAGCGTGAGACCTTTGTGGTTTCGGGCCTCGTTGACCAGACGCTGAGCGATGAATTCAGCCTGCAGCTTCGCGGCACCCACTCGCGTGCGCGCCTCAATACCATCCGCGACCGCTCGAAGTTCAGCACCGCCAAGAACCTCCCTGAAAGTGCCTTTTCCTATGATCTGGGGGCCGGTTTCCCCACGCTCGATATGTATGACCCCGCATTCGTGAACGATGCCGCGAATTACGAGGAAGGTTATATCCAGCACATCACCCAGCGTGCGGCGCAGAACCTCACCTTCGGCTCGGCTGATCTGTCGTATAATTTCGACACTGACGATCGCGGCCTCGGCTTCAACGCCGGTGTGAGCTACTCAAACACCGATCAGTCCTTCGACCAGGGGCGTCAATCCGGCCTCCTCAACGCGGATAATCCGGTGGATATGGCGAATTTCGTCCGCGACGTGCGTTTGCCCACGACCGATAGTGATGTCGATTTCCTGTTCATCGACGACGCTGGCTATCGCGCCGCATGGCACGCGGCAGGCACGCCAATCACTTCGGACGACAGCGATTACGAAATCTCCAGCGATTACGATATTAACGAGCAGATCTTCGCTGGTTACGTCGAAGCCAATTTCCGTACTGACGACTTCAATATTCGCGCGGGTGTGCGCTATGACAATACGGTCAACAATGTGGATCTGTGGTTGCAGAACAAAAATCTGCCCAAAGAGCCCAACGATGCCGCACAATATGAACCCAGCCATCGCCGTGCGAGCTACGACTATTTTCTGCCTTCGGTCATTACCAGCTACCAGTTTGGTGACGGTTTCGTCCTGCGCGCCGGCTATTCCAAGACTATCGGTCGGCCCGACTTCAACTATTACGCCATCGGTGAGAGCATCAGCCTGCCGGAGGATAGCGAAGACAATTACATTTCGATCAAGCGCGGCAATGCTGACCTCAAGCCACGCACGTCGAACAATTTCGACCTGTCGCTGGAATGGTATGCGGGGCGCGGCAGCCTGCTTTCGGTCGCTGCCTTCTACAAGGATATCAAGGACCTGATTTTCACCCAGAACATCACGCTTGATGGCTTTGAGTATGAAGGCGAGATCTACACCGCACGTGTGACCACACCGATGAACTCGCAGGCCGCCAAGCTGAAGGGCCTCGAACTTTCGGCCCGACAGGACTTTCAGGATTATACGGACAGTTTCCTGGGCAATTTCGTGCTCTCGGCCAATGCCACCTTCATCGACGGCGAACAGACCGTGGTTCAGGCCGATGAATCTTTGCGTGACGTGGACGGGCTGGAAGGTCAGCCAGAGTTTCTCGCCAATGCGACATTGTCCTACGAAACGGACCGTTTCGGTGCTTCGATCGCCTACAATTATGTTGGCGACTATCTGAAGTCGATTAATGAGGATGCCGAGGTGTTCGACATTTTCTCCCGCAGTCGCGGCGAGTTCTCGGCACAGGTCCGCTATAGTGTGAGCGACAATTTCACGCTGATCCTGGAAGGTCAGAACCTCACCAAATCGGAAATCGAATATTACCGCGAAATGCCGACCGGCCAGCTGGTGGCCGAACGCAGTCAGAAGGGCCGCGTGCTCTGGGTGGGTGTGTCCGGCCAGTTCTGATCACGATGGCGAAGGGGAGGCGGGCGCAGTGCGCGTTCGCCTCCTTGCTTGTTTACGACAGGGCCGCTGACGGCCTGCAAGGATTCCGACATGATGAAAACCACGATGACCATTACCGGGGCGATGCTGCTGGCACTCGCGGCCACACCTGCACTGGCAAGCCCAGTCTGCGGAGACACTGCGCGGATGGCGCAGTTGCAGGCCGAGTGGCACGACCCCACTGGCCCGCTGCTGATTGCCTCACATCGCGGGGGACATCTCAACGCGCCGGAAAACTCGCTCGCAGCGGTGGATGAGGCGGTGGCGAATGGCGCCGATGTGCTCGAAATCGATGTGCGCGTTTCGCGCGACGGGGTCCCCTTCATCATGCATGACAGCACGGTGGACCGGACCACCAACGGTGAAGGTGTGGCCGAGGACATGACCTATGCCGAATTGCGCGGCTTGCGGCTGGCTGGCGGCACAACTCCGCCGCCGAGTCTCATCGAAATGCTGCGCCACAGTTGCGGGCGAATCCTCGTCGATCTCGACATGAAGACCGACCGGGTTGGCCCGGTTATAGCCGTGGTCGAAGGGCTGGGGATGGTCGATCAGGTGATGGTGTTCGATAGTGACAGCGACACTTTGCGCCGGGCCCGCTCCCTGCTGCCAACAGTTTCGGTGATGACACGGCTGCGCCCTGACAGCACGCTTGCGGAAAAGAACCGCGGGCTGTTTCCCATTGCAATCGTGCATGGTGATACGGAGACGCTGGACCCGGCGACCAGTGAGGCTATCGCGGCGATTCCGGCGCGCATCTGGGCCAATGCACTGGGCGATATCGACCGTCTCTTGCCCGATGGAGCGGCGGCGTGTCCGGCGCTCGCCGATCTTGAGCAGCGCGGGGTTTCGGTGATCCAGACCGATTTTCCGCGCCTGCTTCGCGCGCGGCTTGCGACCTGCCGGGCAGAGGCTGGGGAGGGTGTGAAGGACTGACAGGAGAAGCCGCTGTGACCTGCCGTTTTGTGGGTATATTGCAATGATGCTGTCACTAACGAACCCTAGGCGCGCCCTGCAGGTAAGAAAAAGGGGCGCAGCATGGCAATCGACGAATCGGCATATCGCTTGTTTCGCGGTGACGTCTATCGGCTGGCTTACCGCAAGCTGGGCGATCATTCGGCGAGCGAAGATATCGTGCACGACAGCTTCCTGCGCTTCGCCCAATATCGCAAGGAAGCGGTCGGCAATGTCGGGGGGATGCTGCACCGCATTGCCAGCAACCTCATCATTGACCGCGTGCGCAACGCCAAACGCCGGGCCGAAGATGCCTTGCCGCAAGATGGCATGGAGATCGCGGGCGACGAACCGTCTCAGGAACAGGCGCTCATCGACAGGGAACGCATGGACCAGGCCTCTCGGATACTTGACCAGATGCCGCCGATGCGGCGCGAAGTCTTTATCATGCGCCGCCTGCATGGTATGTCGGCGAAGGAAGTGGGGGCCGCCATGGCGATCAGTCCCGCAGCTGTAGATGCCCATGTCGCGCGGGCAGTGCTGGCCCTCCACCGGGGCTTTAGCGCATCCGAAGAGCATTCGATTTCTCAATGAACGCGCACATTACCGAACAGGATGAAGAGGATGCTGCCCTCTGGGTTGCCCGGCATATGGGTGGCCCGGTCGATGCGACGGCGTTCTCCCAATGGCTCGACGGCAAGGCCGGACGGCGCGAGCTGTTCGATGCGATGTGGGCTAGCTGCATGGATGAGAGCGTGACGGCATCGTTGCAAGAACACGCGACGATTCAGGATAATGCGCCAGTGGCGGCGAACGACACCGCAGTTGTGGCGCGCCCGGCGCGGGCACTGATGGCGCTGGCGGCCGTGGCGGCGGTGCTGGTGGTTATCGGCGGCTTCGCCTGGCAGCCTATGAGCCATATGCTGGCCCCTGGCGAAAGCTACCAGACGGCCATCGGCGAAGTGCGTGAAATTGCGCTGGCAGATGGCAGCACGGTGGTTCTCAACGGAGCCAGCGCGATTGAGGTTCAGCTTGCCGATGACGGCCGCCATGTGACGCTGAATACCGGCGAAGCGCTGTTCGATGTGGCCCATGATGAAAAGCGCCCCTTCACCGTGGAGGCTGGGGCAGGCGAAGTCACTGTGCTCGGAACCCGGTTTGACCTTGCTTTGAATGATCAGCAGATCGAACTGGAGGTCTTGCGCGGCGTGGTACGTTTTGAGGCTGCAGGTGCCGATAATACGGCTGTGCTGGTGCGGCGTGCGCAGCGTTCCGTACTGCAAGGCGGTGCTCCCACGGCGCCCGTCTCGGCTGTTGTGCGCAGCGAACCCGATTGGCGCACTGGCTGGCTGGAAATGACCGATATGCCGCTCGGTCAATTGATCCCCCGGCTTGAGCGATGGACTGCCAAGACAATTGAGCTGGAAGACCCCGCTCTTCTCGAACGACGCGTGGCGGGACGTTTCAAGCTGTCTGACCCCGGTGAAGTGCTGACCGGTCTTGGCGCAATTCACGGCTTCCAGGTCCGTGAGACCGATACCTCATTTGTGATTCAAGGGCCCTGATCCAGGATTGATCTGATGTCTTTGCGAACGCGCCTAAGCCGTAAGACGTTGCGGAGACTGAGCCGGGCACTTGGGAACCTAGCCCCCCTCGACATCTATCCGGGCCGCTCCGCCTTGCTGCTGGGCGCTATGGCGGCGACCCTGGCGGCGGCATCTCCTCTGCAGGCGCGCGAAGCCTCCTTTACGGTGCCGGCTGGCCCCTTGTCAGCAGCAATCCCGGCCTTTTCGCGCGATAGCGGTGTTCAGATTATCGCCCGGCCCGAAGTTCTGCGCGGCAAGAGCACTCGCGGCCTTAATGGCCGCATGTCGGTGGAGGATGCGTTGTTGCTGCTGCTGCGTGGAACCGGACTGAAAAGCCGCCGGCGTGGCGGCGTGGTGCTGATCGTTCGGGCTCCCAGGCCACGCCGCCGAATACAGCAACGCGCGCCGGCACCCGCCACGCCCGTCGTGCAGATGGAGGAAACGCGGCCGCTGATCGTAAACGGCCGGCGAATTACCAACCAGCTCTCGCTTGAAAGTAAGGTCGCAGCCATCGGTATTATCGATGCGCTCGGCAGCGACGACATGCGGAGCCTCCCCGATAGTACCGTGGTTGATGCCTTGCGCCGTGTACCGGGCGTTTCAGTCGTTGCCATCGCTGATAACGAACATCCGCGCGACGTGCCGATAGCACCGGTGGTGCGAGGGCTCACTCAGGCTTACAACAATATCACGCTGAACGGCCTGCCGATCGCTTCGATCGGCGTACCCGACGCCGTCTCGAACAGCGCCAGTCGGGGAGGGCGCATGGATCTCCTGCCAGCTTCGGCAATTTCGCGTCTCATGGTCATCAAGACATTTACGCCTGATCTGGACGCCAATGCGATCGGCGGTGCGATCGACATGCAGACGCGCATGCCGCTTTCCAGCGGACAAGACAGTGTGTTGCTGGCCGAGACCGGCCTGTCCTCGGCCAGTCAGCGGAGTCCCATCCACGCGCAATCGCCGCTTGGCGGAGATGCTTCCCTGACTGCGAGCCATGTCTTTGGGCCGGACCGGAGGTTTGGCGTGCTGATCGCGGCAGATATTCAGGAACTCGACAATAGCAGCGACGTGCATGGAAATGGCGACAGCAATTTTTTCACCTATTACGATAGAGCTGGCGAACGCGTTAGCGATGCCGCGCTGTCCAACGGGATCCTTGTGCCCCGCCAGGACAAATATTGGTATAACGCGAGCGCGCGGAGGCGCAGGGGCCTCCGCGCAGCTGTCGAGGCGAAACCCTCTGACAACCTTACCCTTGCGGCAATGGCCGGGCTCTACCGTTATAATGATGGCTACACGCGCAACGAGATTATCATCAGTGCCGGCGACGCTGCGGTTGCTGATCAGACAGAGAATTCTGGCCGGTTCGAGAGCGGGGCCGTGCAGGTTGGCTATCGGGACGGTGTTTCCCATAATTCGGTTCGGCTGTTGCAGCTCAAGGCGCAGTGGGAGCCATCGCCGAGCGACCAGATAAGCCTTGCCAGCAGCTTTTCGCGCGCTGGTCTCGACGAAGCTTACGAGATGGTGAAGTTTACCGCTGGAACAGATGGGAAGGGCGATGTCATAGGCTCTGCCGCCCTTGGTTTTACTTATGATACCAGCGGGTTTCATCACAGCTTCGGCATCTCATCAGCATCCTACCGCGATCTTGCCGCCTACGCGCCCACCTACTGGCGGCGGCGCTCGCGCAGGGCGCGCTCCAGCACTGATGCGCTACAGGCCGACTGGCGTCATGACATGGACGGGGACGAGGGCAATTTGGGGCTGGCTGCGGGCCTGTCTTGGAAGGGCACGCGCTACAGCTATTCCTATGCCAACAATGAATATCGCCTCTACGATACCGCTCTGTCTCTTAGCGATGCCGGTTCGGTGCTCGACGTGCCGCTGCGCTGGAACCAGAGCGACCTGTCGCTGATCGCTATTGATTCGGCCGCCGCCTGGCGCAATCTCGAAGAAAATCTCGACAGCGCGATCCGCAAGGATACCACTGACGACAAGCTCAGGGACAATTTCCGTCATCGTGAGCGCATTCTCGCGGCCTATGCCATGGCGCGTTTCGAGCAAGATGGGTTTGAGCTTCTTGCTGGCCTTCGGGCGGAGCAGACGTGGGCGCATACGGCGGCCAATCGTAAGGTGGTCGACCTGTGGGAACCAACCAATGCGCGCTCGCAATATCTGGAGCTGCTTCCCTCGCTGCTTGCCAATTACCGGATCGCCGAGCGATTCAAGCTGCGGGCCGCCTATAGCCGGACGATGGGGCGGCCGGGGTTTGAAGTCTATGCGCCGCGGCAGTCGGTCCGCTTTGCCGCTGACGATGACGAGGGTAATCCCGATGCGCTGGGCGTTACCGTCAATCTCGGCAATTCGGACATCAGGCCACGCATCTCCGACAATTTTGATCTCTCGCTGGAGTGGGAATTGCCCTCGACGCCGGGCGGGCTCGTTTCGCTCGCTCTGTTTCGCAAGCACATCGCTGACGAGATCTTCGACGCTGTGACCACAGGGTATTCTGTTGCCGGGGTCCATTACCGCAATGCCACGGTCACCCAGCCTGAAAATGCCAGCAAGACCCATATCTCCGGTTTTGAACTGGGCGCGGCCATCATGTCGCTCGATGGGATTGCCGCGCCGCTTGAGCCGTTCGGGCTGAGCGCCAACTGGACTGTTTTGCGCGGGGCGATGGAGGTTCCCCTCGCGGATAGACCAGCGCGCGTTCTAGACCGGCTTGTTGGTCAGCCTTCGCAGATCGGCAATGCCGCGCTCCACTATACGCACGGTGCGCTGGAGCTGCGCGCAGCATTCAACTGGACGGGGCTGGCCTTGCGCAGCCTGCGGGCAGACGATGCGGTGCAGGATGTCTATTGGGCTCCGCGTCAGCAGATCGATTTGCAGGCGCGCTATCGCATCGCCGAGGGCGTCAGTATCACCTTTGAAGTGTCAAACCTGACCGAAGAGCGACTGGTGAGTCTGACCGGCCCGAACCATGACTGGCTCAAAGACAGCTATTCGGTGCCCCGTACCCTGCGCCTCAGTGTGAGCGCCCGGATTGGCTGAGCGACAGGATCGCAGCGCTTGGGTGAAGGGAGGTGCACAGCGGCGAGTGCAGCTTGCAGCAGAATTTGCGAAGATGGATTCTGAGCGAGATTCCTCCGGCGCCGTTCAGGCGAGGAATTTTGCAGAATCGGTTTCGGAGGGGGTGATTACCACTGGTCGGGACGATAGGATTCGAACCTACGACCCCCACACCCCCAGTGTGATGCGCTACCAGGCTGCGCTACGTCCCGAGCCAGTGGAGTGGCGCCTATAGGGAAGGGTTTTCGACTTGGCAACCCGGTGCGTTGCTACTCTTTCGCTTTGGTGCTAGTCGCGCCCTCGATATGGACGATTTCTCCGCACTCAGCGCCTTTTTTCATAAGGTGCGTGTGCAAGTCGGCTCCGGATTTGTTTGAGGAACCTTGATGCTTGATTTTCTTTCTGCCGGCGCTGCCGGTTCCGCGCCTCCGGGCTGGGTCCAGTTTCTGCCGATCATCGGTATGGTGGCGATATTCTGGTTCCTGATCATTCGTCCGCAGATGAAGCGTCAGAAGGCGCATCAGGCAAAGATTTCCAGCGTTAAGAAGGGCGATCAGGTCGTTACCGCTGGCGGTCTGGTGGGCAAAGTCGTGCGTACAGATGATGATTACGCCGATATCGAAATTGCTCAGGGCGTCCGCGTAAAGGCTGTTAAAAGCACCATCGGCGATATCATCCCGCCCGGTGGCAGTGCAGCAAACGACTGATTTTCCTTAGCACCGGGTAAGCGCAAATATGCTCGATTTTCCACGCTGGAAGAAGATATGGCTTTCGATGATCACCGCTTTGGTGATTGCAGCCTCTCTTCCGTCTCTGTTTTCGAATTTCGGTGTCCAATGGCCCGATTCGCTGCCTGATCCTGAAATTAATCTCGGGCTCGATCTTGCCGGCGGTAGTCATATCTTGCTGGAGGCGAACCCAGATCAGGTCGCGCGGCAGCGGCTCGAAACCATGGAGGAGGCGGTCCGCAGCGCCTTGCGCGATGCCAAACCGCGCATTCGCGTAGGCGATGTCTCCAGCGCGGATAAGCGTCTGTCCTTTATGGTGGATGATGCCAGTCAGGTGGATGCCGCGCGCGAAGCTATTTTGCCGCTAACTACCGGAGCGGGTCTGACCGGTCAGCGCGACTGGACGATTCGTGTGGTGGACGGCAACCGCTTCATCATCACGCCTACGCAGGAAGGTCTGGAACAGGCCGTTACCCTGGCCATGGACAGCGCCACCGAAGTGGTGCGCAAGCGTATTGATGCTCTGGGCACACGCGAACCGACGATCATCCGGCAGGGCGACAATCGGATCGTGGTGCAGGTGCCGGGCCTCGAAGATCCTCAGGCGCTGAAGGATCTGCTGGGCCAGACGGCCAATCTCGAATTCAAACTGGTTGATACCACCGCGCTGCCTGCCGATGTGGAGCAGGGCATTGCCCCTCCGGGCAGTGAAATCGTTCCCTATGCTGAAGACAGCAATTTTGCGGGTAGCTCGATCGCGGTAAAGCGTCTGGGCGGCATTCGCGGTGATTCGCTGACCGATGCGCGCCAGTCTTTCGATCAGAACAATCAGCCGGTCGTCTCGATCACTTTCGATCAGCAGGGCGGTCAGAAATTCGCCCGTTTGACGAGTGAGAATGTCGATCGGCCTTTTGCCATCATTCTCGATGGCAAGGTGCTCTCTGCTCCCAATATCAACGAACCAATTCTGGGTGGCAGCGCACAGATTTCGGGTAACTTCTCGGTCGATTCGGCCAATCAGCTGGCGATTTCACTGCGCTCGGGTGCTTTGCCGGTCGATCTGACCGTGATCGAGGAACGGACGGTTGGCCCAGACCTTGGCGCTGATTCGATCCGCAAGGGCATTCTGGCCATGGGGGTCGGTTCGCTCTTCGTCGTTGGTTTGATGATCGCCTGTTATGGGCGCTTCGGGGTTTATGCCACCGTCGCTCTGGTCATTAACGTGCTCATGATCCTGGGGATCATGGCTGCGCTTAACACCACGCTCACCTTGCCGGGGCTTGCCGGTTTCGTGCTGACGATTGGTGCTGCGGTTGATGCCAATGTGCTGATTAATGAGCGCATACGTGAAGAGAGAAAACGCGGGCGCCGGGTGATCGCTGCAGTGGAGAATGGCTATAAAGAGGCCAGCCGCGCGATTTATGACGCCAATATCACCAACTTCATCGCTGGTGTGCTGCTCTTCCTGTTCGGCTCTGGTCCGGTTCGCGGTTTTGCCGTGGTTCTGATCATCGGCCTGTTCACATCTGTTTTCACTGCCGTGACGCTCACGCGTATGTGGGTCGCCGGCTGGGTGCGCAAAGCGCGGCCCCAAGATCTCAATCTGTAAGGGGATAGATCATGCGATTGCTTAAACTTGTCCCCGAAGACACCAACATTCATTTCCTGAAATGGCGGCTGCCGTTTTACATCGTTTCCTGTTTGCTGATTGCAGCAAGCTGGGGATTGGTGATGACCAAAGGGCTGAATTACGGCGTTGATTTCGCCGGTGGCCAGGAAATCCGGGCGACCTTCACCGAAAGTCCAGAGGCACCGATTTCCGACCTGCGCGATCAGGTGGGTGAGCTCGGCTACGGCGACCCGATCATTCAGCGTTTCGGCAATCCGAATGAAGTGTCGATCCGGGTAAAGCTGCCCGAAAGTGCAGAGGGTAACGCCGGTGCTGCTGAAGCGATTTCGCAGCGCATCATCACGACGATAGAGGCCGCCCATCCAGATATCCGGATTGACGGTGTGGATACGGTTTCGGGCAAGGTCTCGGGCGAATTCCGCGAAAAGGCGATTTACGCTCTGCTGGCCGCCATGCTGGCCATCGCCCTGTATATCTGGGTGCGGTTTGAATGGCAGTTCGGCATTGGCGGCTTGTTCGCCCTGTTCCACGACGTTTCGCTGACGCTGGGCATGTTCGCATTGTTCCAGATGGAATTCAGCCTGCAAATCATTGCGGCCATTCTGGCGATCATCGGCTATTCGCTGAACGATACGATCGTGGTCTATGACCGCATCCGTGAAAATCTGAAGAAGTATCGCAAGATGCCGATGCCGGAATTGCTGGATCTGTCGGTGAATGAAACTCTGGCCCGGACGGTGATGACGTCGCTCACTCTGCTGGTGGCGCTTATCCCGCTATTGATCTTTGGCCCGGCCAGTCTGTTTGGCCTGACTGCAGCGATCACCGTCGGTATTTTTGTCGGGACATACAGTTCCGTCTATATGGCGGCGCCGATCCTGATCTGGCTGAAGGTTTCTTCCAACAGCTTCGTGCCGGAAGAAAGCAGCGCGGAGAAGCAGGAACGCAAGGCGCGCGGCCAGGTCTGATCAGACTTCCGGCTACTGCAACAAAATCGCCGCTCAGCCAGGCTGGGCGGCGATTTTTGTATAATGGGCGGCGAGCTGTGCCGCATTGTTTTCCCAGGTAAGATGCGCCGCGCTCCGCGCAACGATGTTCCGCGCCGGAGGATTTGCCAATAAATCCAGCACTGCCTTACGGATGGCCTCGCTGCTTTGGTCCACTATGCGGCCTGCATCGTCAGACTGCACCACTTCACGAGCGCCGCCGACATCGCTGAGAATGACGGGAATACCGCAGGCCAGCGATTCCACCCATGCATTGGCCAGCCCCTCACGCTGAGAGGCGAGCACGCTAGCATCGGCAGCGCCCAGAATGATGGGCAGGTTTTCGTGGTCGATCAGCCCGGCAAAATGAACCCGGTCCGCCACGCCCAGAGCGCGGGCCTGCTGCTCCAGTTTTTCCCGCTCAGGCCCGATACCGACGAGGATAAAGTGCGTGCCGGGCAGGCGGGGCAGGGCCGCGATCGTCAAGGCCTGATTTTTGAGCGGAATCAGGGCTGCGGTCGTGACCAGCAAAATGGCATCATCATCGAGCGCAATCCCGAAGTCCTTGCCCAGCTTCGCACGGCAGGTGGCTTTGTCCAATGGGTGAAAAGCGCCATGATCTAGCCCTGTATAATGGACCGAGATCTTTTCCTGACTGAGGCCGATATCCGCCATTTCCCCGCGTAATGCGGCGGAGACGGCAAGCATACAATCCGATGCCCGACCTGCCTCTTTCATTTGCTTGCGCGCGATTGTCTTCTGCCCCCAAAAAGCAATGTCGCTACCGCGCGCTGTCATGGCGAATGGAAGTCCCAAAGCTTTCGCGATATGCTGTGCCGCCGGTCCATCGGGATAGAAGAATTGCGCATCCACCACGTCGAAGGGGTGCTCTGAATGGAGCCGCCGGGCAAGCGGGAGCACAGCATGCGCAATCAGGTGCGGGTTGAGCGGCCAGCCGATTTTGGGGATCAGCTGAAAACGGATGCGGTGCACATCAATGCCATTTTCCGGCCCCGACGTGATCGCACCGGTCAGGCTTTTGTAATGGCCAAAGGCAATGGGCGGGATGCCGATGGGATTAATCAGGGTCACGTCCCAGTCATCCCGCGCGGCCAGTGCTTCGAGCTGCCGCGCCACGAATGTGCCGAAGCGTGGATTGACCGCATTGGGAAACAGCGTGGACAGGGACAGAAGGCGCTTCACAATTTCCGCACCAGCATGGTGGCGACCGCAACCCATGCCGGGCGGTCGATGACGATTTGCCGCTGGCCTGCTCCGGGGGGGAGCAAGCCGATCAGCGTTCCCTGACGGTCAATCATCCGGCCAAATGCGAAACGCCCGCCGCTGCGTGGGAGGAGGACGTCACGGTTGATCGCGGTTTTGGCCTCTTTGGGAGTGAGTTGCCGCATCCAGATCTGGTCACCGGTGCGATATTCTCCCTGCGCGGTTTCTACCGTCAGGCATAGCAGCGGTGCGGAGCTATCAAGTTCAGTCGGCAGCACGGCCTCTTCGGGTTTGCTCAGCGCTTCGGCCCCCCTTTCGGTCAGCCGGGCCACCATCTTTGGGGCCTCTGCGGCTTCCTCCTTCACCAGCAAGCCGGATTCAACCTCCAGCGCGGCGGCAATTCGGTTCATCCAGTCCAGCGACAGATTGCGCATGCCGGTTTCCAGCCTGCCAATTGTCTGTGCGGTGGTTGGCGGGCTGCAGCGTTCCGCCACTTCGGCCAGCGTCAGCCCCTTCTGCTTGCGAATGCTGCGTATGCGATTGATCATTCTTACTTCCCCGCGAACCTATCAGGTTATTTTTCTTTCCTACAATAACCGCAATTTGGCAAGGGCCGCCGCAAAGGAGAGCGGAATGAAACAGCAGAAACAGGTTTTGGCAGAACGGGAAATCGGCAGTGAAGGGCCGCGTAAGGGCACGGGCGTACACCGCCGTCAGCGCAGCGTGACTGTCAATCTCGCGGAATCTCCGGCCAGTTGGCTGCATGCCAGGGGGCATCTGGATGATCGGCTGTTTCAGGCCGCGGAATTGCTCCGCATGGATTACGAAAAGGCCCAGCTTTCCCCATCGCTGACCATGCGGTGGGATCCGGTTCGTGTGCGGGAGGGGCAGGCTCCCCTCAATTCGACCGAACGCCAGATCGCCGCCAAGGATCGTTTCCACGGCGCGATGGAGCAAGCGGGCAAAGGTCTGGCCGATATTCTCTGGCGGGTCGTCTGCGCGGGCGAAGCGTTGCCGGGGGTGGAAAAGCAATTCAGCTGGCCCGCGCGGAGCGGCAAACTGATCCTGAAATTCGCGCTGGAACGGGTGGCAGATTTCTACCGCGTGCCGGGTTAGGGCGCGCTGCGCCCCAACCGCTCAGCTATCGGCCGTTTCGACTTGTTCGGCCAAGGCCAGCCAGCGCTCCTCAGCCGCGTCCTTCTCCTCACGGACCTTGGTGATGGCGTCGGTCAGGTGAGCGAACTTTTTCGGGTCGCGGCTGTAGAGATCGGGATCGGAAAGCGCTTCCTCTCCGCGGGCGATCTGCGCTTCCATTTCCTCGATTTTTTGCGGCAGCAACTCGTAATCGCGCTGATCCTTATAGGTCAGCTTCGATTTTTGCGGCGGCTGAGGCGGCGGGGTTTCCCGTCCCTTGCTACCTGATTTGCTTTTGCTGGCGGAGGTCGAACGCTGTTTGCGCTTGGCTTCCCAATCCGCATAGCCGCCCGCCACAATGTCTACTTCGCCGCTGCCATCAAGGCCGAGCGTGACATTCACGGTGCGGTCGAGAAAGTCGCGATCATGGCTGACAATCAAGACCGTGCCGTCATAATCCGCGATCACTTCCTGCAACAGGTCGAGCGTTTCGAGATCGAGATCGTTGGTCGGTTCGTCCAGCACCAGAAGGTTGGATGTGCGCGAAAATTCGCGTGCGAGTAGCAGGCGAGAGCGTTCCCCACCCGACAGGGTGCCGACGCGGGCATCCACCAGGGAAGGATCGAAGAGAAAATCCTTCATGTAGGACTGAATGTGTTTGCGCTGGCCGCGCACATCGATCCAGTCCCCGCCTTCAGCAAGAATATCCCGGACCCGCTTTTCAGGCAGCAGCAGGCTGCGCTGTTGATCGATCATCACACCGTTCAATGTCTTGGCGAGTGTGATCTTGCCTGTGTCAGGCTGGATCTCTCCGGTAAGCAGGTTGAGCAGGGTGGTTTTGCCGGCGCCGTTGGAGCCGACAAGGCCGATCCGGTCGCCGCGCTGAATACGCAGCGAGAAATCACGCAAGATGACGCGGTCGCCATAGGATTTGCTGACCTTCTCAGCGACGATTACCGATTTGGTTTTTACATCGTCGCTTTCCAGCTTCATCTTGGCGACACCGCCGGGGGAAATCATCGCCGCACGCTGCGCCCGCATATCATACAGCTTTTCCAGCCGTCCCTGATTGCGCTTGCGCCGCGCGGTCACGCCGCGCTCCAGCCAATGCGCTTCCAGCTTCAGTTTTGCGTCCAGCTTGTCTGCAGCGCGCGCCTCTTCGGCGTAAACCTGTTCTTCCCAGGCTTCATAGCCGCCAAAACCGACTTCCTTACGGCGCAGACTGCCGCGGTCGAGCCAGAAGGTCGCGCGGGTCAATCGTTTCAGGAAAGTCCGGTCATGGCTGATCGTGACAAAGGCGCCCTTATAGCGATTGAGCCAGCTTTCGAGCCAGTCGATCGCCGCAAGATCGAGATGGTTGGTCGGTTCGTCCAGCAGGAGCAGGTTTGGCTCCATCGCCAATGCGCGGGCGAGCGCGGCACGGCGCCGCTCTCCGCCGCTGGCGCTGTGTGCTTCACGCTCCATATCAATACCGATCTGATCGGCAATAGCCTCGACCGCGAAACGCTCTGGGGCGTCTTTCCCGGACAGGGCATAATCCATCAGCGTCTTGCACTTGCTGAAATCTGGTTCCTGTTCCAGCATGACGACACGCGTGCCGGGCTGGATCGACCGGTTTCCGCGATCAGCCTCCACCTCATCTGCGATCAATTTGAGCAGTGTGGTCTTGCCCGCGCCGTTGCGGCCGATCAGGGCCAGCCGGTCGCGCGGGGCGATGTGAATGTCGATATCCTGGAAGAGCCAGCCTGAACCTTGGTGCAGGCCCAGACCCTCCCAGCTGAGAATGGGTGCTTCAGCCATGGCGGGCAGTTAGTCGCTCTGATGCTGACTGGCAAGGAACGGACGGTTCATGAACGCGTAATCGATCCACAGGCATCACCGGCCGCAACAGTTTAGGAGAGTTTGATGACCCGTTTCGCAATTCCCGTTCTATCACTTGCTGCTATGACAGCCGCAATCGGCACCCCCGCCATGGCTGCGGAGGTGCAAGTTCAGGCTGCTGGTCCAGTTATTGAGCTGAGCGTACAGGAAAGTGTGAAGGCCGAGCCCGACATCGTGACCATGGGCGCTGGCGTAACGAGCGAGGCAATGACCGCGGTCGAGGCGATGAGAAAGAATTCGCGGGCGATGAGTTCCGTCGTCGAGCGGATCAAGTCCCTCGGCATTGCCGAGCGTGATATTCAGACCACCGGCATCAACCTCAATGCCCGCTATGATTACGATCAGGCGGAGGGCAAGCAGGTATTCCGCGGATATCAGGCCTCAAATCGAGTGCAGATCACCCTGCGCGATATCGATGAAACCGGTCCGGTTCTTGACGCGCTGGTAGCGGCCGGGGCCAATAATCTCGACGGGCCGAACTGGTCGCTTGAAGATGATGAGGCTGCCAAGGCGCAGGCCCGCAAGGCTGCGCTTGATACAGCCAAGTCTCAGGCGATGGAATATGCCCGCTGGGCTGGCTATACCGGCGTGCGCCTGCTGGAGATCAGCGAGAATATTCAGCGCAATTCGCCCCAGCCAATGGCCATACGCCAGGCTGGCGCCGTGATGATGGATAAAGCGACCCCGGTTCAGCCCGGAATGGTCGAAAGCCGCGTGTCCGTGCAGGTCAAATTCGAGATGACGCGTTAAGCACGCAAGTGCCCCTATTCAGCCATTCACACCTTGTTCAAAGGGATGGAGCTAGACATAGTCGTATTATGCGAGATATGGTTCTATCCCTTTTTAGCGCGTTGGCTCTGGCTGGTATTTCCATAGCGATGCCAGCTTCCGCAGCGGCGCAGTCTCATGATGATCAGGGGCAGGCCCGCCGCGATATGCGGGAGGGCAATGTTAAATCCCTGCGTGAAATAGAACGCAATGTTCTGCCCAAGATGCAGGGAATGGAATATCTAGGGCCAGAATATGATGCCGCTGCAATGGCTTACAGGCTGAAGTTCATTCGTGATGGCAGGGTGGTTTTTGTCGATGTCGATGCCCGTTCAGGACGTATTTTGCGCCGTTCGCGCTGATTTTGCGAAACAGGCGCGGCATTGACGCGTTACCTCCTAAACGCCACCTAAGGCGTGATATGCCTGAATCTTGAGGAATTGACGCAATGCGCATCCTGATCGTCGAGGACGAACCAACCCTCGGCCAACAATTGAAAAATACGCTGGAGCAGAATGGCTATGCCGTCGACTTGTCGGAAGATGGGGAAGACGGTCATTTTCTGGGTAGCACCGAAGATTATGACGCCGTTGTGCTCGATCTTGGTCTGCCGGCCATAGATGGCCTGACCGTGCTGGGCATGTGGCGCAAGGCGGGGCATAATTTCCCCGTGCTGGTGCTGACCGCGCGCGACAGCTGGTCGGACAAGGTCGCCGGGCTTGATGCTGGCGCCGATGATTATCTGGCCAAACCGTTTCAGACCGAAGAGCTTATCGCCCGTCTGCGGGCGCTCATTCGCCGGGCATCGGGCAATGCATCATCTGAATTGATTGCTGGCGATATCCGCTTGGACACACGCTCTGGCCGCGTCACGCGTGACGGAGAGCCGGTGAAGCTGACCGCACAGGAATATAAGCTGCTCAGCTATCTGATGCATCACAAGGGCAAGGTGGTGAGCCGCACCGAATTGATCGAACATATTTACGATCAGGATTTTGACCGCGATTCAAACACGATCGAGGTTTTCGTTACCCGCATCCGCAAGAAACTGGGTGCCAATGTCATAACGACCATCCGTGGCCTCGGTTATAGCCTCGACGACCCAGCCTCCCAGCCGCGCGAGTGATCCCTTGCATGCGATAGATGCGGATGGGCCGGACAAGGCGGATCCGCATTTCCCGCAGGAGGCCATCGCGGCGGGGGCTGCTCCGCCCCATACGGGCAGCCTTGCCCGGCGCATGATGCTGATCGCGGCAGGATGGATTTCGATCCTGCTGCTGGTCGGCGGTGTTGCGCTGGATAGAACGCTGACCAGTCTGGTCACGCAGCAGTTCGACGAACAACTCAATTACATGCTGACGGCCATGATCGGTTCGGCAGAAATCGGGCCGGAAGGCGAAGTCTATTTCAATCGACCGCTGGGCGATCAGCGCTTTCTGGAGCCCAATAGCGGGCTTTACTGGCAAATCAGCGGGAAAGGGCACGAGGATTTCCCTTCCTATTCGCTGTGGGACCGCAGCCTGTCCGTAAAAATGGACAAGTTCGATTCTCAGGCACGTTTTTTCGATTCCTCGCAGTTTGTGGGCGAACCGCTCCGGGTCGCTCAGCGTGCCGTTGTCCTGCCCGGAAGCGACACCGAATGGTGGTTTACCGTCGCAGCGGCACGTGATGAGCTCGATTCCCAAATCGCTAATTTTCGGTCGATTCTGGTCTGGAGCTTCGCCATTCTGGGCATCGGCCTGTTCGTTATGGCCATGTTGCAGACGTGGTACGGGCTCAGCCCGCTGCGGCGTATCCGTCTGGCGATTGCGCGTATTCGAACCACCGGTACGAATCGGGTCACGGACCCACTGCCACAAGAGGTTCAGCCGATGGTGGAGGAGCTTAACGCTTTGCTCGCCCATTCCGACCGACAGGCAGAAGAAGCGCGAACGCATGCGGGCAATCTTGCCCATGCGTTGAAAACACCGCTCACGGTGCTGACCAACGCCGCCACCGCCCGTTCGCAGGATCTCGATGAGGCCGTGCTGCGCGAATCGGCCATCATGCGGCGGCAGGTCGATCACCATCTGGCGCGGGCCCGCGCGGCAGGGCGCCGTGCTGGCGGTTTGGCTCGTTCAAATGCCATGGAAAGCGCCCAGGCAGTGCAGCGGGCGGTTGCCCGGCTCTATCCCAATGTGCGCTTTGATATTGATGGTGCGGAAGATCCCCAAGTCGCTCTGGAGCGTCAGGATCTGGATGAATTGCTCGGTAATCTGATTGAAAATGCAGCCAAATATGGCGGCGGAAGCGTGTTTGTGACCGTCGATCCTGAGCCGGAATCAAGGATGTGTACTGTCTGGGTCGAGGATGACGGTACCGGCATTCCGGAAAGTGAGCGCGTCAATATCTTCGCTCGCGGCACCCGTCTGGATACGGAGAAGCCGGGCACGGGGTTGGGGCTGGCGATCGTGCGCGATGTGGTGGAAAGTTATGGCGGCACGATAACACTGGCGGAGAGTGAAGATCTCGGCGGACTGCTGGTGAAAATGTGCCTACCGCGCGCAGAATAGTTCTGCACGCGGTGTTACGTAGCTGTGGCTGATCGCGGGCCGGTTACTGGCTTTGCATCTGAGCGCGGTGGTGGTGCCGGATGACTTCATCAATCACGAAGCGGATGAATTTCTCGCTGAACTCAGGATCGAGGTCGGCTTCCTCCGCCAATGCGCGCAGACGTTTGATCTGGCGTTCTTCACGGCCAGGATCTGCGGGCGGCAAATCGGTCTTCGCCTTATATTCGCCAACAGCTTGGGTGATCCGAAAACGTTCGGCCAGCATGTGAATCAGCGCAGCATCGATATTGTCGATACTCTTGCGGAACGCGGCAAGGGTGGGATCTGAGCGTGTTTCTTGGTTCATCCGTGGGCCATTACGATTTTCAACTGTGGCTGCAAAGCAGCGCTGCCCTGCCTAACAGGTAATCCGCGCTTGCCAAGCGCTGCATTTCCCCCCATTTGGCCTTTCCTATGAGTGCTGAGGTCGTATCGCTTTCACCCAAGGGGCACGGAGATTCTCCGTCTCTGGACCCAATCCTGTCTTTGACGGCACAATCGATGAATGCGGTGAATGCCGTTATTCTCGAAAGGATGGAGAGTGAGATCCCGCTGATCCCTGCGCTGGCAGGGCATCTGATTTCGGGCGGCGGTAAGCGTATGCGCCCGATGCTCACCCTCGCCGGTGCGGAACTGGTCGGATATCAGGGCGATCACCATCACAAATTGGCGGCCGCGGTGGAGTTTCTCCACACGGCGACCTTGCTGCATGATGACGTTGTTGATGGCTCCGAAACCCGCCGCGGGAAGGAAGCTGCCAATATTATTTACGGCAACCCGGCCACCGTTCTGGTGGGCGATTTCCTGTTTAGTCGTGCTTTTGAACTGATGGTCGATTCGGGCAGCCTGCGGGCGCTGAAAGTCCTGTCCGATGCCAGTGTGATTATTGCGCAGGGGGAAGTCGATCAGCTGACCGCGCAGCGCAAGATCGAAACCAGTGAAGAACGCTATCTCAATATCATTGGTGCGAAGACCGCTGCCTTGTTCGCCGCAGCTAGTCGGATTTCCGCAGTTATTGCGGGATGTGATGCGGAGCAGGAAAAGGCGCTGGACGATTATGGCCGCAATCTGGGCATAGCTTTCCAGCTGGTCGATGACGCGATCGATTATGATTCCGAGCGCGCTGAAATGGGCAAGGATCAGGGCGATGATTTCCGCGAGGGCAAGATGACCCTGCCGGTGATCCTGGCCTATGCGCGCGGTGACGCGGACGAACGGCGTTTCTGGCAGGATGCGATTGCCGGTTTCAGCAATAATGATGATGATCTGGTTCACGCGGTGAAGCTGATCGGCAAACATAACACTGTCGAAGCCACCCGTGAGCGCGCCCGTCACTTTGCCGAACGTGCCTGCGATTCGCTGTCCATTTTTCCGGACAGCAGCGCGCGCCGCGCGATGGTGGAAGCAGCGCGCTTTGCAGTTGCGCGTTTTTACTGATCCCACCGTGCCTCTCGCCATAGGCGTGCAAATCAGCCAATAGGCAGCGCGTGAGCGAATTGCCGATCCATTCCGTTTTGCCCGACCTGCTGGGCCTGTTGCGCAGCCGCAATTCGGCCGTGCTGATTGCACCGCCCGGTGCGGGCAAGACGACCTGCGTCGCCCCGGCTTTGCTGGACGAACCTTGGTGTCAGGGCATGATAATCCTTCTCAGCCCGCGCCGGGTTGCCGCGCGCGCCGCGGCAGAGCGTATTGCCGGGCTGCTGAAGGAAGAAGTGGGGCATCGGGTTGGCTATCTGACACGGCTTGATACCAAACGCTCCGCCGCGACGCGCATTCTGGTCATGACCGAGGCGATCTTCGTTGCACAATTGATGGAAGATCAGGAGCTTACAGGCGTTTCTGCCGTGCTGTTCGATGAAGCACATGAACGGCATCTGGCGTCTGATCTCGGGCTGGCACTGGCGCTGGAAAGCCAGCAAGTGCTGCGCGAGGATCTGCGCGTGCTGGTCATGTCCGCGACCATTGATGGCGCGCGCTTCGCGGATCTGCTGGGCGAGAATGCGCCGATCGTGGAAAGCGAAGGCAAGGCCTGGCCGCTGCGCATTGAATGGCTGGGCAGTCGGCCCGAAACGCGGATCGAAGATGCCATGGCCTCAGCCATTCTGCAGGCATGGCGGGACGAGCAAGGCGATATTCTGGCTTTTCTGCCCGGTATGCGCGAAATCGCCCGCACGCAGGAGAGGATAGAGGCCAGATTGCCGACAGCGCTCGTCCTGCCATTACATGGGCAGGTGGACCCTGCTGCCCAGCGCGCCGCCATCCGCGCCGACCGTGATGGCCGCCGCCGGATCGTGCTGGCCACCAGTATCGCCGAAACCTCCATCACGCTTGAGGGTGTGTCGGTGGTGGTTGATAGCGGGCTGTCGCGCCGGGCGGAATTTGATCTCGCTGCAGGTCTTACCCATCTGATCACCACCAGGGCGAGCCAGGCCTCCGCCGCGCAAAGGGCAGGGCGCGCCGCGCGAACCGGCCCGGGTGTTGCCTATCGTCTGTGGGAACAGGCTGCCCATGCCGGGCGCCCGCGCTTTGACCCACCTGAAATGCTGACCAGCGATCTGGCTCCCTTGACCCTTAATCTGGCGCAATGGGGAGTGGGTGATCCGGCATCATTGAAATGGATTGATGCACCGCCGGAAAACGCTTTGTCGGCTGCTCGCCAGCGGCTTGAAGCGCTGGACGCTATTGAGCCGTATGGCCGGATAACCGGTTGGGGGCGCAAGATTGCTGCCGTGCCGCTGGAACCGTGGCAGGCGGCGATGCTGCTATATGGCGCCCGGCACGGCGCAGCGCGGCCTGCCGCGCGGCTGGCCTTGCTGGCACAGGAGCGCGGGTTGGGGGGCGGCGGAGAAGATCTGGCGCAGCGGCTCACGCGGTGGAATGCGGATCGCTCCAAGCGTGCCGAATCATCGCGCAAACTGGCTGAAGGCTGGGCTTCACGGGCCATAAAGATGGTGAACCGGGCGCAGCAGGCCGCCGATAACGATCCTCCGCTGGCGATCCTGCTGGCGCATGCACTGCCCGATAATGTTGCGCGGCGCCGCGATGCTTCGGGCGAATATTGGCTTTCTGCCGGAGGGCGGGGCTATTTCTGCGATCCGGCGTCACCACTCGCGGCGAGTGAATGGGCCGTGATTGGCGATGCTCAGGGGCAGGCAAAGGGCAGCCGCATTACCGCCGGGCTCACTCTCACTACGCAGGATGTTGAAAACTGGCTGAGTGACAGGATCGAAAGCCGAACGGTGCTGCGCTGGGCCAATGGACGGGTGGAGGCACGGCTGGAACGGCGTCTCGGGGCAATCACATTGGCCAGCGGGCCGGCACCCGATCCTGATTCGGAGGCTGTCGAGGCATTGCTGCTGGAAAAAGCGCGCGAGAGGCTCGGTTCCCTGCTGCCTGCAACATTGCTGGCGCGGGCAGGATTCATCGGGATTGATGCGCTGGATATGGACCTGCTTGCCGGGGAGGCCGAGGAATGGCTCGCGCCCGTTTTGCTTGGCCGCCGCGATCTCAACATCCCCAAAGCAGCGTTGGTGGATGCGCTGCTGGCGCGGCTCGACTGGAGCACGCGGCAACGGCTGGACCGCGAGGCGCCGCGCGATTTTGTCACGCCTGCGGGCACGCATCATGCGATTGATTACGCCGGGGAAGGCGCGCCGTCGGTGGAAGTGCGGGTGCAGGCACTGTTCGGGCTGGATCGCCATCCGATGATCGGGCGAACGCCTCTGCTGCTCAAGCTCACCAGTCCCGCGGGACGACCGATCCAGACCACGCGCGATCTCCCAGGTTTCTGGCGCGGCAGCTGGCGTGATGTGGTCAAGGATATGAAAGGGCGCTATCCCAAACATCGCTGGCCGGAAGAGCCCTGGACCGAGAAGCCCAGCCTAAAGACGAAGAAAGCGTTCGATCGCTCTTGATTTCAGAACGGATTCGCAGGAAAGCGGCAAATATGCAGGCACGTATTTACAAACGACCGAAAAACGCGATGCAATCGGGCAAGGCGCTCGTGGATCAGTGGATCCTCGAATTTGTGCCGGCCGAAGCCAAGAAGGCCGATCCCTTGATGGGGTGGGCCGGCAGCGGCGATACGCAGCAGCAAGTGCAGCTGAAATTCCCGACTGAGGAAGCCGCGCAGGCCTATGCCGACAACTACGGTATTTCTGCCAAGGTGCATTCAGTTCCGCCAAAACGTCTGAAGATCCAGGCTTACGCTGACAATTTCCGCTGATCTGGCCTGAAGGGCGCCTGTGAAACGGTTTGTTTTTTTTCTGACCGGCTTGGCGCTCGCTGGCTGTAGCACGGTCAGAGCGGAAGCCGACGTATCGAAAGATGAGGCACTCGCGGCGATTGCGCGTGTCGAGCAGGAAAGCGGCGGCCGGCTGGGCGTCGCACTGCGCGCCAATGGCGGTGATCTGAAGCTGTCCTATCGCGGTGATGAACGCTTCGCCCTATGCTCCACTTTCAAGGTATTGCTTGCCGCACGGGTGCTGCAATTGCGGGAGAGCCATGCGCTGGAAAACCGCAACCTGACTTATGATGAAAGCGATATTGCAGGCTGGGCGCCTTACGCCAAGGAGCATCTTGCCGAAGGTGCCATGAGCGTCGAGGCGGCAGCCGAATATGCCGTGAAGCAGAGTGACAACACAGCTGCCAATCTGTTGCTGGATGCGACTGGCGGTCCGTCTTCGCTCACGCGCTGGTTCGGTCGCAATGGCGACTCGGAAACCCGGCTCGACCGCAATGAACCGGAACTCAACAGCAATGATGCGGGTGATCCGCGTGACACGACGACGCCCGAAGCCATTTCAGAAAGCTTCCGCCGCGCGCTGTTCGGGAATATCCTCGATGCCGAATATAGGGGCACTTTGCTGGGCTGGATGGCGGAAAGCCCCTTTGGCACGGCGCGACTGCGTGCCGGTATGCCGCAGGCCTGGCCGAAAGGCTCAAAAACGGGAACCTGCGCGAAGCCGGGGCAGGGGGAAGTTAACGATGTCGCCTGGTTTCAGACGCCCGATGGCGAGGAATATATTCTTGCGGCTTACCTTGATCGGCCGGCGGGCGATAAGGCCGATGCGGAGCGGGCACTGGCCAAAGTGGGCCGAATTGCCGCCGACTGGGTTTCACAGCAGGACTGATATTGCGTTTTCGTAATTTCGTCGCCATATGCGGCTCCGGGAGTCGGGCGGACGTATGTGTCCGTTAACCTGGTCAGGTCCGGAAGGAAGCAGCCACACCGGACGGCAGCGGGTCGCTCGGCTCCTTTTCCCCCCGATAAGTCAGTCTTTCACGCTGACAAGCGTGAGCCAAGTCCCTAACTAGGGGGCATGGATGATTCCGGAAACACACCCGGCGATCAGCCTCCCTGGGAAATCGATAGGGATGGCGAGACGCCAGAACAGCGCCCAAGCGCAACCGAACTGGAAGAGGCCGGGCAATCGGCTTTGTTTGGCGGTGGCGACATGCCTGCAGCGCCCGATGCCGGAAATTCGGTATCGGAACCAGCGCCTGCGCCAGCACCAACCATGCAGGCAGCGGCGTCAGACGCACCTGTAGCGGCTCAACCGCAAATGGATGGCGCCGCCCAAAATGTGGCTCCGGCGCAGCCTTATCGCGTCCTGGCGCGCAAATATCGCCCGCAAACCTTTTCCGAACTGATCGGTCAGGAACCGATGGTGCGCACGCTCGCCAACGCGATAGAGCGCGACCGGCTGGCGCATGCCTTTTTGATGACCGGTGTTCGCGGGGTGGGCAAAACCTCCACCGCGCGTCTGATTGCCAAAGCGTTGAACTGCGTGGGGCCGGATGGGCAGGGCGGCCCGACCATCGACCCTTGCGGTGTATGCGAACCCTGTCGCGCGATTGCCGAGGGGCGCCATATCGATGTTATCGAAATGGATGCCGCCAGCCATACCGGCGTCGACGATGTGCGCGAAATCATTGAGGCGGTGCGATATTCGGCGGTCTCTGCCCGCTACAAAATCTATATTATCGACGAAGTTCACATGCTGTCGCGCAACGCTTTCAACGCCTTGCTGAAGACACTGGAAGAGCCGCCGGCTCATGTGAAATTCCTGTTTGCCACGACTGAGGTGGACAAGCTGCCCGTCACGGTGCTCAGCCGGACGCAGCGTTTTGACCTGCGGCGCATTCCCACGCCCATGCTGCGTGATCATTTTGCCAGCATTTGCCGCCGCGAAGAGGTGGAGGCTGAGGAAGAAGCGCTGAATATGGTCGCCGTCGCTGCTGAGGGATCGGTGCGCGATGGGCTGTCGATCCTGGATCAGGCCATTGCGCATGCTGATCTGGATGCGGAGCAGGGCGAACATGGCATGGTCACGGCGGACCGTGTCCGCGATATGCTGGGCCTGGCGGATAAGGGCGCGCAGCGCAGACTGTTCGCCGCTTTGCTGGAGGCGCAGCCAAAGCCGCTGCTGGAGGATATTGCGCGGCAATATTCGCTAGGCGTTGAGCCGCTCGCGCTTATGCGCGGGATCATGGATCTGACGCATAAGATCACCGTCGCGCAAATTGCCGGATCGGCCGAAAACGCTCCGACATTGGAAGAACGCGAAGCGGTTGAGCAATGGGCGGAAAAACTCTCCGCCGGGCAACTGCATCGCTTATGGCAATTGCTGCTCAAGGGGCATGAGGAAGTGCGCGCTGCGCCTGATCCACTGGTATCGCTGCAAATGGCGTTGCTGCGCGTGCTGCATGCTTCTGACATGCCCGACCCCGGCCAGTTGGTGAAAAAGCTGGAAGAAATGGCTGCGCAGGGGATTTCTGCTGCTGCCGCCACGCCGGGTGACGGTGCAAATGGCAATTCGGCCGTGCAGATGACACCGCCTGCGCCGCGTATGGATTGGCAGACCTTGCTCGATCAGGTCGAACAATCCGGCGAATTGCGGGCCTGGCAAACCATGCGGGACTGGGTCCGGGTGATCGAACTGACGCCTGAACGGTTGATCTATAGCCTGACACCGGGCTTTCCGGATGATCCAACCACGCTGATCCGCGATGCGCTGACCCGCGCCACAGGTGAGCGCTGGCATGTTGAAAAGGGCGAGGTCGAAGGGCAGCCCAGCCTGCGCGAAGTGCAGGAAACCGCCAAGGCGGAAGAGCAGCACCGCATTCGCCATTCCCCCTTAGTGGAAGCGGCTTTCAAAGCCTTCCCCGATGCTGAAATGATAGACAATGACGAGGCCGTAACCGGCCCGGGAAATTGGAGTAAACGCGCATGAAGAGCATGGAAGAAATGATGCAGGCGGCCCAGCAGGCTGCTGAAACCATCCAGAAGCAGATGAACGACGCCCAGACCAAGCTCGATTCGATTGAGGTTGAGGGCACATCGGGTGGTGGTTTGGTGAAAATCCGCTGCACCGCCAAGGGCCGTATGCTGGGTGTCGCCATTGATGACAGCCTGATGAAGCTGGAAGAAAAGCAGATGCTCGAAGACCTCGTCACGGCTGCTTTCAACGATGCACGGGCCAAGGCTGATCAGGTTGCCGGTGATGAAATGGGCAAGGCGCAGCAGGGTATGGGCCTGCCGCCGGGCTTCAATTTCCCCGGTTTTGGTTGAGCCGAATACACCTGTGATATCGCGCCGGGGTCTCTGCTGACCCCCAGCCTAGGTGGCGCACCGGCATTGCGGAGTGAAGGGGCTGTCCCCATATTCCCGTCAAAGCCCGGCGCCGCGCCTGATTGTGCGGTGCCTGAGAATGAACGGATCTGGAATTTTTATGAAGTTACTGCCTCTCCTTCCCCTGCGCGATATCGTCGTGTTCCCAGGCATGGTTGTGCCGCTTTTCGTGGGACGCGAAAAATCTGTGGCTGCGCTGGAAGCGGCAATGGAAGGCTCCAAGGAAATCTTCCTCGTCGCTCAGCGCGATCCCGGCTGCGATGACCCGAAGCGTGAAGACCTGTTCGATAACGGCGTTTCGGCGCAGGTTCTGCAGATGCTGAAACTGCCTGACGGCACGGTGCGCGTGCTGGTCGAAGGGCAGCAGCGCGCATCGATCTCCTCGCTTGGCGAGGAAGGCGGCCTGGTGGTTGCTCAGGTTGATATGCAGGAACCGGAAACTGCCTCCGGTAATGAAGTCGCCGCGATGATGCGCAGTGCGCTGGATCAGTTTGCCGATTATGCCAAGCTCAACAAGAAGCTGCCCGAAGAGCTGGAAGGCGAACTGGCGTCGATCGACGATGCCGGCAAGCTGGCCGATACGATTGCCGCCAATCTGGGCGCCAAAGTCTCTGACAAGCAGGAATTGCTGAATGAACCTTCCCCGCTGAAGCGGTTGGAAATGGTCTTTTCCTTCATGGAAGGGGAGCTTTCCGTACTTCAGGTGGAGCGTAAGATCCGCGGCCGTGTCAAACGGCAGATGGAAAAGACGCAGCGCGAATATTACCTCAACGAACAATTGAAGGCGATTCAGTCGGAACTGGGCGGCGATGAAGAAGCTGGCGATGAAATTGCCGAACTTCAGGAAAAGATCGAGACACTCAAGCTTTCCAAGGAAGCCAAGGAAAAGGCTCAGACCGAGCTTAAAAAGCTCAAAAGCATGCAGCCGATGAGCGCCGAAGCGACCGTGATCCGGAATTATCTGGATGTGTTGCTGGGGCTTCCCTGGGGCAAAAAGTCGCGCTTGAAGAAAGATCTGCCCAAGGCTCAGGCGATCCTTGATGAAGATCACTACGCGCTCGACAAGGTGAAGGACCGGATCGTCGAATATCTGGCGGTGCAGGCCCGTACCAACAAGATCAAAGGCCCGATCCTGTGTCTGGTTGGCCCTCCGGGTGTCGGCAAGACCAGCCTCGGTAAATCGATTGCCAATGCGACGGGGCGCGAATTCATTCGTCAGTCGCTGGGCGGTGTGCGCGATGAAGCTGAAATTCGCGGCCATCGCCGGACCTATATCGGTTCGCTGCCGGGCAAGATCGTTACCAATTTGAAGAAGGCCGGTACCAGCAATCCGCTGTTCCTGCTGGATGAAATCGATAAGCTTGGACAGGATTTCCGCGGTGATCCAGCATCGGCATTGCTTGAAGTGCTGGACCCCGAACAGAACTCCAAATTCCAGGACCATTATCTGGAACTGGATATCGATCTGTCTGAAATCATGTTCGTCTGCACGGCAAACAGCCTCGACCTTCCGCAGCCGCTCCTCGACCGGATGGAGATCATCCGGCTGGAAGGCTATACGGAAGATGAAAAGGTCGAGATTGCCGAACGGCATCTGATCGCCAAGCAGATTGAGCAGCACGGCCTGAAGGAAGGCGAGTTCGAGCTCACCACTGATGGCCTGCGCGATCTCATCCAGTTTTACACGCGGGAAGCCGGTGTTCGTACGCTGGAACGTGAAATCGCGGGTCTGGCGCGGAAAAGCCTGCGCAAGATCCTCGAGAAGTCTGTCACTTCCGTCACTATCACACCGGAAAACCTCGGCGAATTCGCTGGTGTGCGCAAATTCCGGCACGATATGTCTGAAGAAGAGGCGCAGGTTGGTGCCGTCACGGGCCTGGCCTGGACCGAAGTGGGCGGCCAGCTTCTCACCATCGAAAGTGTCACCACCCCGGGCAAGGGAGAGGTGAAAACCACTGGTAAGCTGGGCGAAGTGATGAATGAATCCATCGCGGCCGCCTTCAGTTTCGTGAAAGCGCGGGCCCCTGCCTATGGTATCAAGCCCTCGATTTTCCAGCGTAAGAATATCCATATCCACTTGCCTGAGGGCGCTGTGCCCAAGGATGGACCCAGCGCGGGGATCGGGATGGTGACATCGATCGTGTCCACGCTGACTGGCATTGCTGTACGGCCTGATGTGGCCATGACGGGTGAGGTCACGCTGCGAGGCCGGGTGCTGCCGATTGGCGGATTGAAGGAAAAACTGCTCGCGGCGTTGCGCGGGGGCATTTCTACGGTTCTGATCCCGCAGGAGAATGAGAAAGACCTGGCTGAAATTCCGGCCAATGCGAAAGAAGGTCTGGAGATCATTCCGGTGTCGCATGTTGACCAGGTTCTGGAGCATGCCTTGACCGCTCAGCCTCAGCCTATCGAATGGACTGAGGCGGATGATCTGGCCAGTCAGCCTGCTCCAACGACCGTCGCAAGCGCCTCCGGCACGACCGCACACTGATTCTATGGAGTGGTGCATGAGGGTTAATTTACGTTAACTTTCGGCCCCACTCCGTCGATCAAATCGCTCATTTCATCGTTTGGAGGGGAAAAACACCAGAAAAGCCCGGTCTTGCGTCCCTTTGTCTTTGACAGGAGCGGTAAAACTCGCTCAATTCCTTCGCATCGCGAGGCGATTCAAAACACAGACTCAGATATTGATTGAGGGGGTTTTCCGGTAATGAACAAGAACGAACTGATCGGTGCCGTTGCTGATGCAAGCGGCCTTTCACGGAACGACGCAACCAAGGCTGTAGAAGGCGTGTTCGACACGATTTCCGGCGTACTCGCCAAGGGTGATGAAGTACGTCTCGTCGGCTTTGGCACATTCTCTGTCGCCAAACGTAAGGCTTCGACCGGCCGCAATCCGCGCACCGGTGAACCGATGACGATCAAGGCATCCACCCAGCCGAAATTCAAGGCGGGTAAGGGTCTTAAAGACGCCGTCAACTAAGGTTGATTCCTAATACCGGCTACTTGCCTCGTGGCTGGTATTAAAAAGGGCCGCTTCCCCTGGGGAAGCGGCCCTTTTTTATGTCTCGTTTGGACAGGCGCTGAACGTCGTATCAGCCCGTCATTTTGCCAGTTGGATCAGCGCCATCGGGGCGGACTTTGTACGCCGATTGATTTCCCACTCCAGCGACTGATTTTGTCCGTCAGGCTGCGGCCCCGCATCCGTATTGTTGGCTAGTATTTGCGCGTTGGTGGTGATGCGCAACGTCCCTTCCATTTGCGGGAGGTTCGGCGTGTCTAATTCTGCGTCGTCACCCATCGCATCGAACATGCCGGCCATTCCGGTCAGCAGGCCTGCCATGGGATTGCCGCCACCCTGACTGGCGAAGCCGGGCGCATCGATGCGGACTATGTTCCCTTTTCGAAGATTGGCGCTGACAAAGACGTTCCCCATCGGAAAGCCTTCAAAGGTGGGGAACACAAAATCATGGGTCAGCTCGCTTTCAATATGAAAGCTGACATTGAACAATCCATCGCCGACATAATCGACCTTGTCCCAGCCTTTCTGACGCTCCAACCGCTCTGCCAGATCTTCGGCGGCTTCCGGGTCGGCCGGATCGACACCGCCCAGCATGGCGCTCACCGCTTCGCTTTCCTTTTTCTTCTCGGCACGAGCGGCGGAGCGATCTTCTTCCCATTGGCGTTTTTGTTCAGCGAGTTCTTCTTCGCTGCAAGGCCGTTCGGTGAAATCATCGTCATAACAAAGCTGGGCGATGAATTCTCCGCGCGATGAATCTGCCTCATCGGCAAGGTCGGCGAGTTTGCTCAGAGCGAGGAGATAGATTTCGCCGTCATAGGAATAGCTGAAAGCGCCTGATTTTTGCAGGTCCAGCTCCGACTGAAACTGTCCCGGGGACAAGAAGCAGGAGGACAGCAGGCAAGTGCTGGCCAGAAGCGCTGTCGGCGCTGCAAAACGGCGCGCCAGGCTCGATATCATCATTTTGTGTCCTTGGAGTGCGCGAGAGTGGTTAGCGGCGTGTCGCGACTGCATAGAGCGCGATAGCCGCTGCATTGGAGACATTGAGACTTTCCATCGCCTGACTGATCGGCAAGCGGGCGAGAACGTCACAATGGCCCGCGATATTGGCTCGCATACCTTCGCCTTCCGCGCCCAGCACGATAGCGATGGGGCCAGCAGCGAGAGCGTCTTCAAATGTTGCCTCTGCCTCGCCGGCAAGGCCGACTCGCCAATATCCAGCCTCGGCCATTTGTTCGAGGGCGCGGGACAGATTGACCACGCGAATCCACGGCACGCTTTCCAGCGCCCCGGAAGCGGATTTGCCGATTACGCCACCTTCGGGCGGGGCATGCCTGTCCTGCGTGACCAGCGCGGCTGCATTGAAAGCCGCCGCCGAGCGGAGAATCGCCCCCACATTATGTGGATCGGTCACCTGATCGAGGACGATGATCGGGCGATCGGCATCGCCTTCAAGCACGTCATCGAGATGCAATTCTTCCAATGGCTGACATTCCAGCACCAGTCCCTGATGCGGCGCATCGCGTGAAACGAGTCGCGCCAGATCCGCGACATCCGCATATTCCACCGGGAAATCTTCCGGCAATTCACCATCCAGCGAATCAATCGCTTCGCGCGTCGCCCATAATTTGTGGTGCTGACGATTCGGATTTTTAAGCGCTGCTTCCACAGCATGACGGCCCCACAACCGCACATGGCCGTGGTTTGCGCGACCAGAACCGCGCCCACCCTGCATGCGCCCTGCGCGACCGCGCAATGCTCGCTTCTGACTACCTTTTGCCATGAAATCTCCTTATTTGTCCCGCTCCTGCCAGTACCCCCATTGACAGGCAAGCGCCGCTTCGCCATTGAGCGCCGCACTCGGCCGGACGGCTTCTTCTTTCGGAAGCGTTCTGACGACGGGATCATTCCCGTTTCCGGCGACTGTGTGGACAGGTGGCCGAGTGGTTAAAGGCAGCAGACTGTAAATCTGCCCGCGCAAGCGTACGCTGGTTCGAATCCAGCCCTGTCCACCACCGTCGCCCCTCTGAAATTTCGAATCATGGGCTTGGCTGATTGCCCGTCCATGGACCCTTCTGTTTCGGGTTGCAGGCTGAAACGCCGACGCTGGTTGAGCGCCAATCGGTCTATAGGCCGAGCGGCGTCATCCGACAGATCAGGCATATAGGCGGTGATGATCCGCGCTTTCGGCTTGTCGCCTTGGCTGTGACTGCGTAAATGTCGGTGATGGCCGGAGAACTTATGGATAACCGGGGACGCGGAGAGGCAGCCTGGACTTGGCCCTCGATTCACCCCGAAGGACGCAAATTTGGTCTGATCGCCGTGGCGGTCAGCCTTGTTTTTTTATTGTTGCTCGATTGGGAAATCGTCGGCTGGCCGTTGCTGATGTTGTCAGCGGGCGTGTTCGCTTTCTTTCGCGATCCAGAGCGTGTCGTGCCGCAGGGCGATTCCCTGATTGTGGCGCCTGCGGACGGGCTGGTAACGCTGATCAGCGAAGTTCTGCCCCCCGTGGAATTGCAGCATGATGATGTGCTTAGCGGCCGCGGTCTTGGAACGGAACCTGTAACGAGGGTTTCCATATTCATGTCGGTTTTCGATGTGCATATTAATCGCGCGCCAATGGGCGGTACGATCAAGCGGCTGATTTATATTCCCGGCAAGTTTCTGAATGCCGATCTCGACAAAGCGAGCGAGGAAAATGAGCGGCAGCACATTCTGATCGAAACCGGCAATGGCAGCCCGATCGGCTTTACGCAGATCGCCGGACTGGTGGCGCGCAGAATCGTGCCCTGTGTCAAAACCGGCGATATGGTTGCGGCGGGTCAGCGGGTCGGTCTGATCCGTTTTGGCAGCCGGGTTGATGTGTATTTGCCGAAAGGTACGGAGTCGAAAGTTCTGCTCGGCCAAAAAGTGATCGCAGGAGAAACCGTGATCGCCGAAACTGGTAAGCAGGCGTTGCTGGAGGGTGTAACCCAATGAGTGAGCCGTCCAATAGCGAGCAATATGGTCCCATAGGTCCCAAGGCGAGCGAGGATGAGATTCCCGCGACCCGCCGGCTCGGCGGAGGGCTTAAATTGCGCTCTGTCCTTCCCAACGCGATTACGGCTGCTGCGCTGTGTTCCGGGCTGACCGGAATTCGCTTTGCCATCGTCGGTGATTGGGAAAAGGCGGTCTTCGCGATCATCCTGGCGGGCTTGCTCGACGGTATTGATGGGCGCATCGCGCGCTTGCTGAAGGCGCAGTCACGTTTTGGCGCCGAGCTGGACAGTCTGGCGGATTCGCTCAGTTTCGGAATGGCGCCAGCACTCGTCCTGTTCTTGTGGTCGCTGCAGGATCTGCCCCGCTTTGGCTGGCTGGCTTCGCTTGCCTTTGCCATTTGCTGTGCCTTGCGGCTGGCGCGTTTCAACGCGCAGATCGATGTCGATCACCAGCCGCATAAGTCGGCCGGGTTCCTGACGGGTGTTCCCGCTCCTTTGGGAGCAGGGCTCGCCTTTTTGCCGATGTATCTGTGGATCGCCAGCGGCGAGCCGATCTTCCGTGAACCGCTCATCATCGCGGCCTGGGTCGCGCTGATGGCATTCCTGATGATTTCGAACCTGGCGACGCTTAGCTGGACCTCAATTCGGCCGCGGCGTGATCTCCGACTGGGGGCGATAGCGATAACGGGTATTCTCTTCGCTGCCTTGCTTACCGAACCGTGGTGGACGCTCGCGGCATTATGTGTCGGTTATCTGTTGCTGATGCCGTACGGCTGGTGGAGCTATTCGAAAGTCAGGCGGCAGCGTAAAGCCGAGGGCGCGGTTTCCTGACGCAGGCTGGTTTTGCGGGCAGGGTGGGGCGATTGACGGCTTTATGCACGGGGCGCTCCTTTGCCATCGGCACAAGCGCGCTCTGCTCCATTTCATCCAGCTGCTGCAATTGCTTTCGCAAGCTGGATGCCTGGGCAATTGCGCCATTGAGTGATGCCCAGCACACAGTCAGGCTTAGTCCGGCGGCAACGCAAAATAGGCAAGCAATCAGAAAATCGATCATCTCATTCCCCCCAATTTGGTTCGGCGGCCAAAAATGCTAGAGTAGCTGTGGAAAACATGTTTAAAGTTTTCGCAGCACTTCAATCGGCCTCGCTCTGGAACATATGTTCTCCCTATGTTCCAATGTCAAGCGGTCCTCACCACAACTGCATCCAGATTGGGTCCGTTTCGGATTTACTCCGCATTATCGCCTGCGTTGACGGGTGAATAGAAATTGCGCTGGATCTTTGGGTGAATACCCATTAAGGGCGCGCCAGTCGCAACATCTGTCGATCAATCCCGATCGCAGGTTTCGCGGCAAATCCACATGGAAGGCGCACATGCCGGTGCCCACGCGGGAGATACCGCTACGGGTTCCAAGTCTTCCAGAGGTCTAACCGGAAAGGAATTTACTTATGGCGGCACCTACCGTCACGATGCAGCAATTGATTGAGGCCGGTGCGCATTTTGGCCACCAGACCCATCGCTGGAACCCGCGGATGAAGCCGTATATCTTCGGCGCCCGCAACGGTGTTCACATTATCGACCTGTCACAGACGGTGCCGCTCATGGCCCGCGCGCTTGACTTCGTTTCCGCAACCGTCCGCGCTGGTGGCAAGGTTCTGTTCGTCGGCACCAAGCGTCAGGCGCAAGAGCCGATCGCTGAAGCTGCTCGCGCTTCGGGTCAGCACTTCGTCAACCATCGCTGGCTCGGCGGCATGCTGACCAACTGGAAGACCATTTCCCAGTCGATCAAGCGCCTCAAGACCCTCGAAGAGCGCCTGTCGGGCGACACTGCTGGTCTGACCAAGAAAGAAATTCTTCAGCTGACGCGTGAGCGTGACAAGCTGGAACTTTCACTTGGCGGTATCCGCGACATGGGCGGCATTCCGGACGTGATGTTCGTGATCGACGCGAACAAGGAAGAACTCGCCATCAAGGAAGCCAACGTTCTTGGTATTCCCGTGATTGGCGTGCTCGACACCAATGTCGATCCTTCGGGCATCTCCTTCCCGGTTCCAGGAAATGACGATGCCAGCCGCGCTGTGCGCCTGTATTGCGATGCGATCGCACAGGCCGCCACCAAGGGTGCGAATGACGGCACCGTCGATTCGGGTGCCGATATCGGTGCCATGGACACGCCGCCGGAAGAAACCGCGGCTGCTGCGGGTGAAGCCGCTTCGGCCTGAGCGTAACCGAACGGGCATATTTACCCCCTATCGCACCGAGCCGACCGAAGCCCACGGGCTACGGAAAGCTCGGTGCAATGACTAAATTAAAGAGGTATTCCAGATGGCTGCTTATACCGCCGCTGACGTGAAGGCCCTGCGCGAAAAAACCGGCGCGGGCATGATGGATTGTAAAAAAGCGCTGGCTGATGCCGACGGCAACGTCGAAGCCGCAGTTGATGCGCTGCGTGCCAAGGGTCTTGCTGCTGCACAGAAGAAATCCAGCCGCACGGCTGCTGAAGGCCTGGTTGGCGTGGCTGTATCCGGCACCAAGGGTGTTGCCGTTGAAGTCAATTCCGAAACCGATTTCGTTGCCAAGAACGAACAGTTCCAGAACTTCGTCACCAATGTGACCAAGCAGGCACTGACCGTATCCAGCGACGATGTGGAAGCGCTCAAGGCGGCTGACTATCCCACTGGTGGCACTGTTGCCGAAGCACTGACCAACAATGTCGCGACGATTGGTGAAAACCAGCAGATCCGCCGCATGAAGACGGTTGAAGTGTCCAAGGGCGTCATCGTTCCTTACATGCATAACGCCGTAACCCCGGAACTGGGCAAGATCGGCGTGCTGGTCGCGCTTGAAAGCGAAGCGCCGGCTGATGTTCTCGAAGGTCTGGGCAAGCAGCTCGCCATGCACATCGCGGCAGCATTCCCGCAGGCTCTCAATGCAGAAGGCCTCGACGCCGATCTGATCGAGCGCGAGCGCGCGATTGCTTCGGAAAAGGCTGCTGAAAGCGGCAAGCCCGAAAATGTGCAGGAAAAGATGGTTGAAGGCGCGGTGAACAAGTTCGCCAAGGAAAACGCTCTGCTCAGCCAAATTTTCGTGATGGACAACAAGACCCCGATCGCTCAGGTCGTCGAAAAGGCTGGCAAGGAAGCCGGTTCTTCGATCGTGCTGAAGGATTATGTCCGCTTCCAGCTCGGTGAAGGCATCGAGAAGGAAGAAAGCGATTTCGCAGCAGAAGTCGCTGCCGCCGTCAAAGGCTGATCGCCAGATCTGTTTGTCGGCCTGTCCGACAGCAAGAGCCGCTGCTCCCATCGGGAGTGGCGGCTTTTTGTTTGCTTGCAGACTTTTTGGATTGGAGTCGGTTTTCTGACAGGTCGCAAGAGCTGGCTAATCGGACCATTTGCGTTGCCGCTGCTGAAGATTGCGGTGATGAGCGTGCTTATATCGCCGGTAACGGTCCAGCACAGCGGTTCGCCGCTGCTCTGTTGGTTCTGTTCGGCATGATCTGATTCGTGAAGGCCCTGATATTTGCTGGCGTGCTCGTGGTTGTCCTGGCGGCAGATGAGAGCGCTTGCCGGATCAAGACACTGCGGCTGTCAATTGTGTTCGCGGCGCTGTGTTTTTCCATGTTCCTGACCCTTGGCGCCTGCGTTGACGCTCTTCGTATCACTTTGTCCGCGATGTATTATCGGGTCATGAATTGGAAATTTTGCCTTTCCCTTTGCGTGTCCGCGTGAAGGCGCTAAGGACGCGAATACCCCATCATCGCTGCAATAAGGTCTTTCATGCCGCACACTCCTTCAAAGCGCATCCTCCTAAAATTATCGGGTGAAGTGCTCATGGGAGAGCAGCAATTCGGCATTGATCCCGAATATGTTGCGCGGCTGGCTGAAGAAGTGAAGGCGGCGAAGGATACCGGACTGGAAATCTGTCTGGTTATCGGCGGGGGAAATATTTTTCGCGGGATTTCCGGTGCGGCCAAGGGGCTGGATCGGACGACTGGGGACTATATGGGCATGCTGGCGACTGTGATGAACGCGCTGGCAATGCAGAACGCGCTGGAGAAGCTGGGTGTGCAGACCCGCGTGCAATCGGCCATCCCGATGGCCACAGTATGCGAACCATACATTCGCCGCCGTGCAGAACGACATTTGGAAAAGGGCCGGGTGGTGATTTTTGCCGCGGGCACCGGAAACCCATTTTTCACAACGGATACGGGCGCGGCCTTGCGGGCTGCGGAAATGGGCTGTGATGCCTTGTTGAAGGGCACCAGCGTCGACGGTGTTTACGACAGTGACCCCAAGAAAGTACCCGGTGCGAAACGTTTCGAAACAATATCCTATGGCAAAGTGCTATCGGATAATCTTAAAGTGATGGACGCTGCCGCCGTGGCGCTTTGCCGTGAGAATGCTATCCCGATCGTGGTCTTCTCGATCCGCGAAAAGGGCAATCTCGCGCGCATCTTGGCGGGCGAAGGCGTGCAGACGACAGTACAAGAGGAAGCCTGACACATGGCGAAATACGACAAAAGCGATATCGAACGCCGCATGAAGGGCGCAGTGGACAGCCTGAAGAGCGATCTCGCAGGTCTGCGCACCGGCCGCGCAAACACGACGCTGCTCGATCCTGTTCAGGTTGAAGTCTATGGCGCGATGATGCCACTGAGCCAGGTAGCCACGGTTTCCGCACCTGATCCGCGGATGCTTTCCGTGCAGGTATGGGACAAGAGCAATATCAATCCGGTGGAAAAGGGCATCGCTCATGCCGGGCTCGGTCTCAACCCGATGATTGATGGTCAGACCATTCGTCTGCCGATTCCCGATCTGACCGAAGAGCGCCGCAAGGAGCTGGCCAAGCTAGCCGGGCAATATTCCGAAAAGGCCAAGATCGCGATCCGCAATGTGCGCCGTGACGGTATGGAAGCGCTCAAGGACGACGAAAAGAAAAAGCAGATCGGCGAAGATGACCGGAAGCGTTTGGAAGAAGAAGTTCAGAAACTGACCGACAAGTTTGTCGCTGAAGCGGATTCCGCTTCCGAGGCGAAGGAAAAGGAAATCCTCAGCCAGTGATTGAGGGCATGCCTCAATTCGGAGGTGGTGTCGTTGGTATGGCGACGGGTGAGGATATGGGCGAGAAACTGGATTTTGGCGCCCGCCATGTCGCCATCATCATGGATGGCAACGGGCGGTGGGCGAAACACCACCATCTGCCTCGCGCGATGGGTCATCGCCGCGGTGTAGAGGCTGTGCGCCGTCTGATCCGCTCGCTTGGTCCAATGGGGCTTGATTGCGTCACGCTCTATGCCTTTTCTTCGGAAAACTGGAAAAGGCCGCAGGATGAAGTGAAAGATTTGATGTCGCTGATGCGGCATTTTATCAAAAGCGATCTGCCTGAATTCATCGCTAATGATGTAAGGCTGAAGATTGTCGGCGATTATCAGGCGCTGGAACCTGACATTGTCGCCATGCTGGATGATGCACTAGAGCGTACGGCTGATGGCAGCCGGACCGTCGCTGTGGCTCTGAATTACGGCTCTCAGCACGAAATCGCACGCGCGGCGGCCAAGGCAGCAGCAGAAGGTGCGGTCACTACCGAAACCATTTCTGCCCATCTCGACACGGCTGATTTGCCCCCTCTCGATTTGGTGATTCGGACTTCCGGCGAAATCCGTCTGTCCAATTTTCTGCTGTGGCAATCAGCCTATGCCGAACTGTATTTTACCGATGTGTTGTGGCCGGATTTTACGCCCGAGCATCTGGAACAGGCTTTGGCAGAATATGCCGGGCGGGAGCGTCGCTTTGGTGGACGCTGATTTTACGCCCGAGCGCAAGCGTGACCGTTTGAGGCGTTATGCGAATGTGCCGCTGCAGGTGCGCACATCCGATCTGCCAAAACGTGTTGCTTCGGCTGTTGTCATGCTGGCGCTGGCTGGCGGCGCATTGGCAGCTGGCGGGGTGTGGCTGCAGGGATTTATCGCAGCGGTCGCATTTGTGGGCATTGCCGAATTTGTGGTTTTGATCGTCAAGGCGACTGACAATGTTCCCTATCGGCTGGCCGGCGTTCTGGCGGCTATTGTCTATGTCGGACTCGCCGCAGCGCTCTTGATCCAGATGCCCCGCTTCATGTTGGTGGTCACCGTTGTGGCCGTGATTGCGACCGATACGGGGGCATATTTTTCAGGCCGTACCATTGGCGGGCCGAAGATCGCCCCATCGATCAGCCCATCGAAGACATGGGCAGGCCTGGGCGGCGGAATGATTGCATCCGGACTCTGGCTGGTCGCAGTTGTTAGTGTGATCCGCTCAGCATTTGCCTCGCTGTCCCAATCGCCCGCTCAGGGTTTCGACTACAATTTTCTGATTTACGCTTTTGCTGGCGGCGCCTTGTTGGCCATCGCGGCGCAGGCGGGCGATTTTCTCGAAAGCTGGTTGAAACGCAAGGCAGGCGTCAAGGATAGCTCTCGGCTGATTCCCGGCCATGGCGGTGTGCTTGACCGCATTGACGGTCTGCTCCCCGTGGCGTTGATCGTCGGGCTTATCTTCAGCGAGGGGTGGTGATGACTCAGCGCTCCATTTCGATACTCGGGGCTACCGGATCAATCGGCAGCTCGACGCTGGACCTCATCCGGCGCAATCGCGACAAATGGCGCGTTGTTGCCCTTACGGCGCATAGCCGGGTGGATGAGCTTGCCTCATTGGCGCGTGAATTTGATGCCGAACTGGCGGTCATATCCGATGAAAAGCGCTTGCCGGATCTGCGCGATGCGCTTTCGGGCAGCAATGTGGAGATTGCCTGTGGCGCGGCGGCATTATGCGATGCTGCGGCCAGACCTGCGGATATGGTGGTTGCGGCCATAGTCGGCTGCGCGGGCCTTGCACCCACCATGGCTGCCATCGAACAGGGCACGACGATTGCTTTGGCCAATAAGGAAGCGCTGGTCTCAGCTGGCGATATCCTGATGTCCTCCGTCGCTGAAAACGGCGCGACTCTCCTTCCGACTGATTCAGAGCATAACGCTATTTTTCAGTGCCTTGCTGGCAATAGTTCGCGTGAAGTCCGCTCTATTACACTCACTGCAAGTGGCGGACCATTTCGCAGCTGGAGCAGCGAGCAATTAAACGCTGCCACACGAGAGCAGGCGCTGAAACACCCCAATTGGGACATGGGTGCCAAGATCACGGTGGATTCGGCCACGATGATGAATAAGGGCCTCGAATTTATCGAGGCGCATCATCTCTTTCCGGTCGGGCTCGACCGCCTGAGGATCATCGTCCATCCGCAATCTGTGGTTCATTCCATGGTTGAATATCGCGACGGATCGACTCTGGCTCAGCTTGGGCCGTCCGACATGCGCGTGCCGATCGCCTCCTGTCTGGCATGGCCGCAGCGGATGGATACGCCGTGTGACCGGCTTGATCTGGCCCAGATCGGTTCGCTTACTTTTGAGGCGCCTGACGAAGTCCGCTTTCCCGCAACGCGTCTCGCACGGGAAGCGGTAGAAGCGGGCGGGGCGGCTCCGGCGATTCTTAATGCGGCGAATGAAGTCGCGGTGGAGGCATTTCTGGCAGATCGCATTCGCTTCACCGAAATCGCCGCACTCGTGGCACAGGCGCTGAGCGCTGCCATGCCGCCACCACCGACGACGCTGGCAGAGGTGCTGGCAATAGATCGCGATGCGCGGCGGCGCGCATCGGATATTCTGGAGCGCGTCTGATCATGTTCGAATCGCCTCCTTTCTGGATGTGGATCCTGGGATTCCTGCTTGTGCTGGGGCCTCTGGTCACGCTGCATGAGCTGGGACATTACCTCGTCGGACGCTGGTGCGGCGTGCGTGCAGACGCCTTTTCGATTGGCTTTGGCAAGGAGCTGTTCGGCATAACCGACAAACGGGGCACGCGCTGGAAGATTTCAGCGCTGCCACTGGGCGGATATGTACAATTCGCCGGGGATATGAACCCGGCCAGCCAACCCAGTGAAGAATGGCTCGCTTTGCCGGAACAGGAGCGTGCGAAGACCTTTCAGGCGCAGCCATTGTGGCAACGCGCCCTGATCGTGGCGGCGGGCCCGGTCACCAACCTACTGATCGCCATCGGTATTCTGGCGGCCTTCAACTTCGCTTATGGCAAGCTGAACATACCTCCGGTGATTGCGCTGGTTCAGGAAGACAGCGCGGCAGCGAAGGCGGGGCTCGACATTGGCGACCGTGTCATTGCGGTGAATGGCGATCCGATCGAGAGCTTTGATGAACTGCGCGATATAGTGGTTCCCAATCCGGGCACGGATGTCGATCTGACGGTTGAGCGCGAAGGAGCGCAGAAGGAATACAGCTTCACCATCCCGACTTTGGTGGAGCAGGACCGATTCGGTAATGAGTTTCAGGTGGGCCGGCTCGGCGTTGGGTCGAGTCCCGGCGAAATAATTGCTGTCGGTCCGGTCGAAGCGATCACGCTGGCGTTCAAACAAACGGGCGACATCATGGTGATGATGGTGCAGGGGGTTTGGCAGATTATCACCGGGCGGCGTCCGGTGGATGAATTGGGCGGTCCGATAAAGATCGCGAAATATTCTGGCGAGCAGCTGAGTCTCGGCTGGCGTCAATTCGTCTCCTTCGCAGCGTTAATTTCAATTAACTTGGCATTCATTAACCTGCTGCCAATCCCTGCGCTCGACGGTGGGCACCTGGCTTTCTATGCGGCCGAAGCACTTCGCCGTAAGCCAGCCAGCGCCCGCAGTCAGGAATGGGCGTTCCGATTGGGCATAGCCTTTGTGCTGTCGCTGATGGTGTTCGTCACGGTTAATGATGTTATCTCGCTGCCGATATTCGGTAGTTGAGTCAGTAAATTTGGAGTGGCCGGCCCATGCAAAGGGGATGTTTGCTTGATCGGTTTGGCTGCTTGAGGCAGAGGGCGCCTTTCATGCGTCAGACGATGGAGTTATCCATCGTCTCGGTAAATGCAGCGGGTGCCGCGACCCGGGGCGGGAAGTGTCAAGGATTGGACGGGAAATGAGCCGTAAGGCGGATACCATCAAAGCATCTCACTATGCGGCTGCATTGCTCGGCTGCTCCATGCTTGCCGGGGTGCCTATGGGCGCTTTGGCACAGGATGCAGACTCGGCAACCACGACCGAGGCAGATGCGCAATCGGAGGCTGCGCCGCAAGGCGACACCATCCGTTCCCTCACCGTAGTAGGATCGCAGCGTCTCGAACCACAGACGATCCTGAGCTATATTCAGCTGAGGGTTGGCGAGACTTACACTGCGGCCAAGGCCGATCAGGCCCTGAAGGATCTGGCCGCCACCGAATTGTTTGCCGATTTCAGCATCCGCAACAATGATGGTGACGTGGTCATTCAGATTCAGGAAAATCCGGTGATCAACCGGATCGTCCTGGAAGGAAACAAGAAGCTCAAGGACGACAAGATCCTGCCGGAGATCAAGCTTTCTCCACGGCAGATCTTTACGCGTTCAAAGGTTCGTGCCGACGTGGCCCGGATCATCGAATTGTATAAGCGTCAGGGCCGCTTTGCTGCGTCGGTTGAACCGCAGATGGTTCAGCTTGAACAGAACCGCGTGGATATCGTCTTCGAAATTACCGAAGGCCCCAAATCCAAGGTTCGCCAGATCAATATCCTCGGGAATGAGGCATTTGGTGACGGCGAATTGCGCAGCGAGATGGTCACCAAGCAAGCACGCTGGTTCCGTCCCTTCAGCTCCAGCACCAGCTATGATCCCGATCGTCTCGCTTTCGACCAGCAAAAGCTGCGTCAGTTCTATCTGACTGAAGGCTACGCCGATTTCCGTGTGGTTTCGGCCGTTGCCGAGCTGACACCGGACAAGGAAGACTTCATCATCACTTATGTGGTGGAAGAAGGTAATCGCTACAAATTCGGCGATGTCGGCGTGGAAAGCCGCATCCGTGATTTCGACAGTGACCGCCTGACCAATGCCCTGCCGATGAAGGAAGGCGATTGGTACAATGCCAAGCTGGTCGAAGACACGGTTGAGCAGCTCAGCGAAACGGCCGGCACCTATGGCTATGCCTTTGCCGATGTGCGCCCGCAATTCTCGCGCGATGCCGAAGACGAGACGATGGACGTCAGCTTCGTCATTAACGAAGCACCGCGGGTGTATGTCGAGCAGGTGGACGTTAACGGCAACACGCTGACACAGGATAAGGTCGTGCGCCGCGAATTCCGTATTGCGGAAGGCGATGCGTTCAATTCTCTGGCGGTTCGGCGTTCCACTGCGCGCATCAATTCGCTCGGCTATTTCCAGGAAAACTTTGAAATAGATCAGCGTGAGGGCAGTGCCCCGGACCGGATTATCCTGGAGGCGAATGTTCAGGAACGGCCGACAGGTGAATTGTCGCTTTCTGCTGGTTTCTCAAGCCTTGAAAGCTTCATCATTTCGGGTTCCATCCGGCAGCGCAACTTCCGTGGCCGGGGACAGACAGTTGGCGCCAGCGTCAACTTCTCGCGTTATTCGCGCAGTGCGTCGGTCAGCTTCACCGAACCCTATGTGTTCGACAAGAACATCTCGGCCGGGCTCGACATCTATCGCCGTGATTACAACAACGGCTATTACGATCGTAATAGTGCCACCTATGAAAAATCGACCACCGGTGCGCAGTTGCGCGCGGGTGTGCCGCTGACCGAATATCTCACCGCGATTGGTCGCTACACGCTCAATTACGATGAGATCACTCTCGATAAGTCGACTTATTTCACGACGGATGACAACGGTGTTGAAACGTGTGAGCCGCTGCTCGCCGGGCGCTATTTGTGTGATGCTTTGGGCAATCGACTGAGCTCAATACTCGGCGCATCGCTCGCCTATAGCAATCTGGATAGCCGGGTAAGGCCAACACGCGGTGAGAGTGCCACGTTGAATCTGGACTTTGCAGGTCTTGGCGGGGACGTGAAATACCTCAAGGCGCGCGCTCAGGCTGCCAAATATTTCAATCTTGGTAGCGGCTTCATCTTCTCGACATCAGTCGAAGGCGGCTATGTCTACGGACTCGATGGCGACGTGCTGCTGACGGACCGTTTCTTCCTTGGCGAAGGGCAGATGCGCGGCTTTGATATTCGCGGAGTAGGTCCACGTATTGCTCGTTTGCCGTATCGCACAGATGCCGATGATAATCTGGTCCCAGTTGATATTGATGACCGGTCTGTCACCGATGACGCTCTGGGCGGTAACGCCTACTATCTGGGCCATCTGGAGCTGGAAATTCCACTCGGTTCCGGCGCTCGCGAAATGGGTCTCAGGCCGTCGATATTCGTCGATGTGGGCTCTGTATTTGATATCGCAACACCGGAGACTAAACCCTATCCGGATGGCGTTTTCATCGCCTCGCGCAATAGAGAAGGTCAGGACCTGTGCCGTCAGACTGTAGATGACACATCCGAAGTGATCGTATGCCCGGACGTTGATACGCTGCCGGATAATATCACTGCTCTGGGACGCACTATATCGCCGTTCGAGGAACGGTTTGTCGGGAATACCGCCATGCCGCGTGTTTCGGTCGGCTTCGGCGTAAACTGGAATTCACCCTTCGGCCCGTTCCGGATCGATGTCGCCTATCCGCTGCTCAAGGAATATGGCGATGAAACCAAACTCTTTTCATTCAATGTGGGAACGCAATTCTGATGAAACAGCTACTTAAACCCGTCCTTACCGCGGGCCTTATGCTTACCGCTTCGGCCGCTCCCATGGTGATGGCGCCCGCCGCCGCCCAGAGCGTCAACGGTATCGGTGTCGTCAATGTCGATGCGGTTGTGGCTAATTCCACAGCCTATCGCACTGCCGCGCAGCAGCGCCAGACGACATATAAGGCACAGATCGATCAGGCCAATGCGCGCCGTCAGCAGATTCAGCAGCAGATCCAGCCGATGGTGGAAAAGCTCCAGGCTGACAGCCAGGCCCCAAATGCCGATCGCGCCGCTTTGCAGCAGCAGGCTCAGCAGATTCAGCAATTGCAGCAGAGCGCACAAGCCGAATTGCAGCAGATCCTCGCACCGGTGTCGCTGTCTCAGGCCTATGGCGAAGAGCAGATCAACGATCAGCTTGCGACCGCTATCGAAAATGCCGCGAAGAAGCAGAATGTTACGATGGTGATTACGCCCGATAACATTCTCTATGCGGACAATTCCTACAATCTCAATCAGGGCGTCCTTGACGAACTGAATGCGCTGGTTCCCAGCGTGCAGGTTGTTCCGCCCGAAGGCTGGGTGCCGCGTTCGGTGCGTCAGCAGCAACAACAACAGCAGCAGCAGACTGAGCAGCAGCCGGCAACTCCGGTTCAGGGCCGCTAAGGACTAAAAGAACAGGGGAAGGTCAGGGCAATGAGTGAGCAGAACGGCGTAAACGCCTATGATATTGGCAAGATTCTCAGTGCCCTGCCGCACCGCTATCCCTTGCTGCTCGTTGACAAGGTGCGTAGCCTCGAGATTGGGGAACGTATCCACGCGCTCAAAGCCGTGAGTTTCAACGAGCAGTTCTTTCAGGGGCATTTCCCCGGTCGTCCGATTATGCCCGGCGTGCTTCAGATCGAAGCATTGGCGCAGTCTGCCGCCATTCTGGCCATTGAAACGCTCGAGCTCGCCGGCAGCGGCAAGCTGGTTTATTTCATGGCGATTGAAGAGGCCAAGTTCCGCAATCCTGTGGAACCTGGCTGTTTGCTGGATCTCGAAGTCGGCTTTGTTCAGAAGCGCGCACGGGTTTGCAAATTCTGGGGTAAGGCCAGCGTCGAGGGCAAATCGACCTGCGAAGTGAAGTTCACGGCAATGATCGCCGATCCGCCTGCCGATAGCTGAGGGCTTGCCATCAGCGCCTGCGCGCTTTAAGGGCGCGCTTTCTTTAAGTCCGAAGTCCCGGTCGGAACCGGGCTGACAAAACGGAGCATTACGCCATGAAGGCCGATACCCATCCCGATTACCACATGATCACGGTTAAGATGACCGATGGTACTGAATTCCAGACGCGCTCCACCTGGGGCAAAGAAGGCGATACGCTGACACTGGAAATCGACCCCACGAGTCACCCGGCCTGGACTGGTGGACAGCAGCGCCTTCAGGAAGGAGGCCGCGTTGCCAAGTTCAACAAGCGTTTTGGCGGTCTGTCGCTCAAAAAGGGCTGATCTGAAGAACCGAGTTGAAAAAAGGGCGGCCTCGCGAGGCCGCCCTTTTTGTTTGTACCGAGCAGATTTTCTCTGCCCTCCCGATGTCCGGGTCAGGCAGCTCTCGCCTGATCCCCGATCGCAAGCCGGCCCTTTACCGTCGCCTTGCTGAGATCCAGTCCATACAGCTTCGCCGCGTTGCCGCCGACAATCTGGCGCACCATGTCGGGGTTCATATGGGCCATCGTTTCACTGATGGTTTTTTCACTGTTGGGCCAGATCGAATCGGGATGCGGATAATCGCTGGCCCAGAGGAGGTTTTCCGGCCCCCAGAATTCGGTAAGCCGCATGGCTGTCGGGCTTTGTTGGAATGTTCCGTAAACCTGATTGCGAAACACCTCGGACGGTTTTTTCTTGTGGGGAATGCCGCCCTTGTCGTCCCAGAAGTCGGCGCATTCCCAGAGACGCCAGTGGCGATAATCGAGTTCCTCGACCACCCAGGGGACCCAGCCCACACCGCTTTCGGCGATGACAATTTTGAGACCGGGGTGGCGTTCCAGAATGCCCCAGGCAAACAGATCCACGAAGGGATCGAGAAATTGTTCGATGAACATTTTGGCATGCAGGAATGTTGCCCCGGCTGAGCCTTTATATTTATCGAAGGCCTTGGTGGCGGAAGGGAAAACGGTGACATGAAAGCTGAGCACGATGCCGCTTTCTTCGAGTAAGTCGAACAAAGGTTCCCAGCGTTTATCTTCCAGCCGTGGTTCGCAAACCGCAATTTGCAGATTGGCCTGTTTTACGCCGCCCCGTTTGGCAAGGCGTTTGAGTTCGGCAATTGCGGGCTCGGGGTGGGGCGGTAGCATGGCGACGCCGATCAGGCGATCGGGCGCATGCGTGCAGAAATCTTCATGCAGCCAGTCATTATAGGCAGCATAGCAATCCCGCATAAGCTGCTCATCATCCGTCTTGATCGAGGTGACAGGGCCGAAGACAAGATGCCCCCACACATGATCACGGTCCATATCCTGCAGGCGCAAAGCGGCATTGCCAGCGCGCAATTCGGTCACATCTTCAATGCCGCCGCGATCATAAGCGGTGTGGATCGGCTTGGGGCCTGAAAATCCGGAGGGCTTACCGGCCCATCCGCCCCAGCGCTGCGAACCGCAGACCCATTGCGCCGTGCCATTTTCCAGCTCTTCCACATGCGGCACCTGATCGCCCCATTTTGATGACAGGCGGTCCGACCAGACATTGGCGGGCAACATGTTGAGATCGAGGTGATCATCACAGGAAATAAGGGGCGTCTCTATCACGGTTTGTGTCTCCCAATGGTGTATTTTGAATAATACGTACAATGATACGTATATTGTCTCAAGGGGAGTGACGTCAAAAAAAGGCCCGGGGTTTTCACCCCAGGCCCTTTACGCAGTGGCTGTGATCAGTCGATGTTACAGCTTGGCGATTTCAGCCTTCGCATCGGCAATCGCCGCATCGCGGACTTCCGGACCATAGCCGATCTTGTTTGCGCGGATGATGGAGAGGTCATCAACGCCAATAAAGCCGAAGAACACTTTGAGCAGTTGTTCCTGATGTTCAGCTGCGCCGCCTTGTTCATACTCCCCGCCTTGGGAGGACAGGATGACGACTTTGCGCCCCCCGGCAAGACCTTCCGGGCCGGCTTCGGAATAGCTGAACGTCACGCCCGGCACGCCCAGACGGTCCATCCATGCCTTGAGCTGGCTGGGAACGGTGAAATTATACATCGGTGCGCCGATAATCACGATATCTGCCGACATGAATTCATCAAGTACGGCACGTTCTGACGGGAAGGCGGCCTTCATATCGGCATCCTGCGCATCTTCCGGCAAGCGGATGGCGCCGGTGGTGATGGGGTTCAGATGGGCGAGCGGTTCGGTACCAAGATCGCGATAGATGACTTCGGCATCGCTGTTCTTTTCTTTGAAATGTGCGGTCGCGGCAGCAGTCAGCTCACGCGTGACAGAATTGGCTCCGGTCGTGGCGCTATCAATATGCAGGATTTTCAAGTGACTTCTCCAGTATCTATAGGTAACTGAGGCGCATATGGATACTGCTACCCCTTTTCCGCAAGAAGGCACACCGATGTGCGATAGGAACACCGATGTTCCTACCCCGCTGGAAAGTTTCGGAGCCTGTCCGGCCGTGACCGACGTTCTGTCCCGGGTTGGCGACAAGTGGTCGATGCAGGTCGTTATTCGTCTGGGCGAGGGCTCCCGGCGGTTTAATGAATTGCGGCGGATCATTAACGGGATCTCGCAGCGGATGCTGACGCGCACCTTGCGCGGGCTGGAACGTGATGGGCTGGTGCGCCGCACCGTGACGCCCAGCGTTCCCCCGCGGGTGGATTATGAGCTGACCGACATCGGACGGTCGCTATGGAAACCGGTCAGTGAGCTTGGCGCATGGGCGGTGGAGCATCGGCAGGTCATCGCACAAGCACGCGATGATTATGATGCAGCGGCGCAATAGCGCCTTATTCTACGACGCTGTCATCCGGGCCAACGGGAAATTCTGAAAACAAGGCATCGGCAAGGCGCGATGCGATGGCATTTTCGGTGTATTGTTCCGATCCTTCGCGGCTGAGCATGCTGGCGCGGCCTTCCCACAGCACATCATTGCTTTTGGCATCGCGAACACGCACTTCGATCCGGGTCGAAAGCATCGCCTTTTCCGGCTTGGTAAGGTCAACATTAACCGCCAGCCCGTAGCCGGTTCCCCGATTGGAAACAGAAACTGCCGCCTCGCCTGAAATCGGATCGCGCTTTCCTTCAGCCGGAATCGCAATGTCACGAAAAACAGTGATTTCGGCAATCTGGGTGTCTGTCCGGCTTTCAAATGCTTGAGGAACCGCGGTGTCATAACCCAGACGCGCCAGCTGATCGATCAGTGCAGCTTCATATACCGCTTTGTCATTCATTGGGCCTGTGTCGGCAGTGAGGCTGGTGACGACAATCTTGCCGTGTCCCAGCATGTCCTGCTTGTCTGCGGCGACAAAGCGTTCCACCGACACTTTACCCTCACGCACAGAGGGGGAAGGTGACCGGCGCCGTTCTGGCCAAGCAGAGCGATATCGGCCAGCAGTGGGGCCCATTTGCGAAGAGCCCCAGCCGATCGGCTGGGCATTCGCAGGCAAGGGGAGGGATATGAGCATGGCAAAGGCTGCCAGAGCCGTCGGTGCGCCAAAGCGATTGAGCGGCTTCATATCGTTCCATCCTTATTGAGCATTTTACAGCCCAAGGCTTATCGCAGCCGAGTTTGCGGCAAGCTGAACTGCTGAAATTGCGGTTCGGCTTTAAAAGATCAGTCCAGCGCTGCCTGTTTTTCCGCAGCAAGCCGGTCCAGTTCAGCTCGGCTTTTCTTTTCGGCGGTGGTTTTCAGCTGTCCGCAGGCGGCATCGATGTCGCGCCCGCGCGGGGTGCGGACGGGAGCGCTGATGCCGGCGCCAAACACGATGTTGGAGAAGCTGCGGATGCGTTCCGGTGTGGAACATTCATAGGGTGCACCTGCCCAGGGATTGAAGGGGATGAGGTTTACCTTGGCGGGCAAGTCATATTTCTTGATCAATCGCACCAGCTCATGCGCATCTGCATCACTGTCGTTCTTGTCTTTCAGCATGACATATTCAAAGGTGATGCGGCGGGCATTGGAGGCACCGGGATAGGCCGCGCAGGCTTCCAGTAATTCCTCGATCCCGAATTTGCGATTGATCGGAACGATTTCGTCGCGCACTTCCTTGCGTACGGCGTGAAGGCTGACGGCCAGATTGACACCTATTTCTTCACCGCAACGAGCAATAGCGGGAACGACGCCGCTGGTGGACAAGGTAATCCGGCGCCGCGACAGGCCAAGGCCTTCATTATCCATCACCAGTTTCAGCGCATCGCGAACATTGTCGAAATTATAAAGCGGTTCGCCCATGCCCATCATCACGATGTTGGTGAGCAGGCGCCCATCGGCGCGATATTCCGCTTCGCTTTCCTCGGCGGCAATATCCATCCGGCCCTTGGGCCATTCGCCCAATTCGTCGCGCGCCAGCATCACCTGGCCAACGATTTCGCCCGGTGTGAGATTGCGCACCAGCCGCATGGTTCCCGTGTGGCAGAAGCGGCAATTGAGCGTGCAGCCTACCTGGCTGGATACACAAAGGGTTCCGCGATCGGCATCGGGAATGAAAACCATTTCGTAATCATGACCATCGGGCGTGCGCAGCAACCATTTGCGGGTTCCGTCGGAACTGTGCTGAGCCTCCACAACATCTGGCCGGGCCACGATAAATCGTTCTTCCAGCCAGGGGCGCATGGTTTTGCCGATATCGGTCATGGCGGAAAATTCGGTTTCCCCGCGCAGATAGATCCAGTGAAAAACCTGCTTCGCGCGCAGCTTGGCCTGTTTGGCGTCTAGCCCGGCAGCGGCAAAAAGCTCGGTAATCCTGAACTTGGGCAGACCAAGCAGGTCGATGCGGCCATCCTCACGTGGAGTGATGTCGCGCGCGACGGGAACCGGGTCCGTGTGGCCCGGGATCGGCATAAGGGCAGTGTCTGACATGATGCAGCTTATATAGGGGAAAGCTGGGGCAAAGGGAAGTCTGTGCACCGCCGGGGAAGGCAGGAACAACATCCGGCCCGGAAAATTCTATCGAGTGAGACGCTCAGCTCGTCGCAACATATGTTGCATAAATGCATCACATATTTCGTTGTGTTATGTTAATGAAACTCTTCAGCGTAACATCCATTCCCTCTCTGCGCGGCACAGACCGCGAATGACAATAAGACTATGCATGGAGTTACATAATGAAAAAGGGTCTCGCACTTATCGCACTGGGTTCCACAGTGGCTTTCTCGGCAGTTCCGGCCATGGCGCAGGACGCTCAGGACAATTTCTCTGGTCCCCGCATTGAAGGTCTCGTCGGCTGGGATCGTTCGCAGCCCGGCAGCTCGGTTGACGGCGATAGCGACGTTGGCATCGACGGTTTCGGCTATGGTGTCGGCATTGGTTATGATTACGCGACGCCCAGCGGCTTTGTCGTTGGTGTGGAAGGTGAAGTAACCGGTTCCACCGCAAGCACGGAAAATGACACGTCTGCTTACGATGCCTTTGGCCTCGGCGAAGTGGAAACGGGTCGTGACTTCTATGCCGGTGCCCGCGTTGGTTATGCCGTAACGCCCAACACGCTGGTTTATGCCAAGGGTGGTTACACCAATGCGCGCTACAACCTCGTGGCAAGCGACGGCACGAACGAATTCGACGATCACCTCGATCTCGACGGCTGGCGCGTAGGTGCCGGTGTTGAACAGGCACTGTCGACCAACACCTTCGCCAAGCTGGAATACCGTTATTCCAACTATGAAAAGGGCGAATTCGACGCCGCTGACTTGGGTGAAACTGATCGCTTTGACGTCGATTCCGATCGTCATCAGATCATGGCCGGTTTCGGTCTGCGTTTCTGATAGTCGCTATCTGACTAAAGCAATTGAAAAGGCCGGGGTGCATCCCCGGCCTTTTTTTTATTCCGTCCCGGCACTCAGTCGGCTGAGATACAGCCTAGGTGCGCAGCATCCATTGCGCTGGCAATACCGCTCAGATCATATCGATCATGGAAGCGTTTGCCGGATGTGTCCGTGGCGCTGATCGTCATGCGGGAGGCGGAGCGCATCGCCTTGGCAATATTGCGGTCGGTTGCAGCATTCTTGCTCCAGGCATCGCGAGAGCGGCCTATCAACGCAAAACGCGTCCCGTCGATGCGCAGGCGTATCGAGGAGCTCGCCGAACGCTTCCGGGAAAGGCGAAAATGGATCTGGTCGCGAATATTGCGGCCCGGCCAGACAGAGATGGAGACATAGGCTTGTTTGCTCGCATTACTGTTGCTGGCCTTGGCGATTGCATAGCAATTCAAGGGCTCGGATGATCGGAACGCGCCCCAATTTTCATATATTCCCAGACTTTCCGCATTTGTCGCACTGGCTGGCGCATTGGCCATCAGCGCCGTTAAAGTGGCACCAGCGACAAGCATTGCCTTTGACGTAAGGCGCATCACGCAGGGTAAGCCCCGTCCTGATTGACGGGATACTCTACGCGGATGACTTCCCATTCCTTTTCTCCGCCGGGGAGCCTGACCATGCGGCAATCCCCCACGGCAGCGGCACGCAGGGCCCGTGCTATGGGGGCGCTCCAGCCGACTTTGCCGCTGCTGGCATCCTGCTCATCATCCCCCACCAGCGTCAGTGTGCGCTCTTCATCATCCTCATCCGCGATCGTCACTGTTGCCCCGAACCAGACCTTTTCCCGGTCATCCTGCAGCGCAGGGTCAACCACGCGTGCGGACTTCATCCGGCGGGCGAGGTGGGCAAGCTCCCGGTCGATTTCGCGCATGCGTTTGCGGCCATAGAGGTAATCGCCATTTTCAGAACGATCGCCATTGCCAGCTGCCCAGCTGACGATTTCGACGATCTCAGGTCGTTCAGTACCCAGTAAATGGTCATAACGCCGCTTGAGAGCCAGAAAACCAGCGGGCGTGATAGGGTTTGATGCAGGCTTCATAGCCGCCTGATAAACGTGCCGAGGGATGAAGGCGAGGGGGGTGACGGCAATAGTCGGTTCCCGACTATTGCCGTCAGGATTTTTAACGAAGAAAATCGCTCAGATCACGGGGCCGGCCATAGGTCGCCTTTTCGGGATAGAGCCGTTCATACACCACTGCATTTTCCAGCACGCGCTGAACGTAATTCTTGGTCTCGAAAATCGGGATTTCTTCGATCCACTTTGTCCATTCCACAGCGCCGCGGCGCGGATCGCCATTGGCGCGCAGCCATTTGTTCACATTGCCAGGGCCCGCATTATAGGCAGCCACGGCCAGCGGATAGTATCCGTCATAATAAGCCAGCATGCGCTGGAAATAGCCATTGCCGAGGCGGATATTATATTGAGAATCGTCGATCAGTGAGGCGGACATATATTGTATGCCGGTTTTGCCCGCTTGCTCGCGCGCGGTTCCTGGCATCAATTGCATCAGTCCGCGCGCACCGGCCCAGCTGATGGCATTCTGCGCGAACTGGCTTTCCTGCCGGGTAATCGCGTGCACCATCGTCCAATCCGCGCCTGGGGGTACGTCAAGCGTGGGGAAGGCGAACCGTGTAAAACCGGGGACACCATCCGCGCCTGCCGCTTCGCCGACATTAACCGCCAGATCACGGCGCCCGATATTCTGCGCAAGTTCCGCCACCAATTGATGCTGAGCAGGCGTTTCTGCCTGTCCGGCAATCTCGCGGTAGAAACGGATGCCCGTGCTCCACGGAGCATCACGGGCGACTTCGGCCACGGCGGCCGTCAAAGGCTGCGCGTGAAATGCGGCGCGTTCCTGCGCGGTGGGGGTGGCAGCTTGGCCATCGGCAAAATCGGGTACATCACGGCCCAGCTCCTTCAGAGCGAGCAGGCCGTAAAAGCGATCAGGATATTGCGCCGCCATTTCATAGTAACGTTTTGCAGACGCACGGTCCTGCGCCTTGGCAGACGCAAGGCCAGCCCAATAGAAACCCTTGGAGCGGGTTTGCGGTGTTTGTGCCGCTGCACCATAGCGATAGAACAGGGGAGCGGCCTTTGCCGCGTCGCCCAGTTTCCACAGGCTTTCAGTGCCGCCCAGCCACATCAAGGATGTGTAGTCATCACGCAGTTTATAGGGCTTCGTGCTGATATCGGCTTCACCGCGAAAGGCATCATCCACGGATGCGGCAATCTTCTGGGCCGAACGCGCATCGGCGATCTTCGCGACGTTAAGCAATTCCTCAACCCATAAGGTCTGATCATAGGGGAGGGATGAGAGCAAAGGCCGATTGGCCAACATGGAAACGGCGGCTGTTGGCCGCCCCTCCAGCCGCAATTCGCGTGACCGGTTATAGAGGTAACCCGGATCGCTGAGCGCAGACGCCACATTGGTGGCGCCATCGCCGCCCTGTAAAATGGCGAGGCGCGCCTGAAACAGAGCCCGTTTGTCCGGCGAAACATAGGCCATTTGACGCGCGGCGGCATCGGGGTCGCGCTGCCAGAGCAGTGCATCCATGCGCGCGTCTTGATCGGCGCGGCTAAAATTCGCGCCGTACATGGCCAGAATCGTCGCCTCGGCGGTTTCGTTCATTCCGCCATTTCGCCAGGCCTCGCGTGCGATATTCATGGCTTCCTGTGGCCGGACAGCGCTGAGCGCGAGCGCATAATGCGCGCGCCCCTCATTGGTCTGGGGCGGGAAGCGGTCGAAAAACGCGATCAGCCGGTCAGCCGGTACATATTCATCCTGCAACCGGCTTTCCGCCGTCACGCGCAGACTCATCTCATCCGGAAAGCCCGGATTGGTGGCGAGGAAATTGGCATAGGTGCTGAAATCGAGGGACTTGTTCTTTTTCAGGCGTTCCCACTGCTGCACCGCGGCGGCCATGCGTCCGGGTTCTCTGGCGACGAGAGCTTCTCGCGCATTGTCCCAGTCACGAGTGTCAAAATTGCTCTGAGCCCCAGCCGGCGTCGATGCGCTGAAAGTGGTGGCGAGCAAAAGCGGAAGAATAGATGTACGGACCATGCTGGACATTATGCCCTAAGGCTCCTTATCAGGCGCTGAACGTAATTATACGAGGAGCCGCGATTGTGCGACTTTTCGCAGACACATGAATCAAACGCAGGAGTAGCGCAAATGTTCTCAGGCTCGATACCGGCCCTGGTGACGCCTTTTCGCGATGGATCGTTCGACGAGGACGCTTTCCGTCAATTGGTCGATTGGCAGATCGAAAGCGGCTCCAAAGCGTTGGTTCCGTGTGGCACCACTGGAGAAAACTCCACCCTGTCGAATGCAGAGCATCACCGTGTGATCGAAGTTTGCGTGGAGCAGGCTGCCGGCCGGGTGCCGATTATTGCCGGTTGTGGCAGCAACGACACGATGAACGCGCTGCTCCATATGACCTTTTCCAAGAAATGCGGCGCCAGTGCCGCTCTGGTGGTCGCGCCCTATTACAACAAGCCGAGCCAGGCCGGCATATTGGCGCATTTCTCCTATCTCGCCGAGCATAATGATCTGCCGATCATCCTGTATAATGTGCCCGGCCGGACAGTGACCGATATCGCGCCTGAAACGGTCTGCGAACTGGCGAAGCGATATCCGGAGAACATTGTCGGGATCAAGGATGCCAGTGGTGATCTGTCCCGCGTGGTCGATCACCGGATGGGCATAAGCAAGGATTTCTGTCAGCTGTCGGGTGACGACGAACTGGCACTGCCTGCCAATGCCGCCGGTGCATCGGGCTGCATTTCCGTCACCGCCAATGTCGCACCGAAGCTCTGCGCGGATTTTCAGCAGGCCTGCGTTGAAAACGACATCGCCCGTGCGCGTGAGCTGAATGATCTGCTCTATCCGCTTCATTATGCGATGTTTGAGGATTCAAGCCCCGGCCCGGTCAAATATGCGCTGAGCCGCGTGCATGACTGGATGACCGATGAAGTCCGCCTACCGCTGGTCCCCTGCAGTGAACCGGCTCGTAAGGCGGTTGACGCGGCGCTGGAAAATGCCGGCCTGATCTGATTCTTCGGTGCTGCTAATAAAAAGGGCCGCCTCCCCGGGGAGTGCGGCCCTTTTTATAGTTTTTGCGCAGATTTTACTGTGCAGGGTTATATTTCTGGACGAAATCCATCGCTTCATGCAGCATCTGGTTGCGTGTCTCGGCATGCGAGAGCCAATGATCCTCGTTCATTAAATCAACCATCTTGTAGGGCTTTCCGGCATCCTTCAGGGCATCTGCCATGATTTTGCTGTGAACATATGGAACCACCGTGTCGTCGCGTCCATGGATCAGCAGGATCGGGGCATCGGCGTCTTCTGCATGATTTCTTGGAGAAATTTTTCCGAAATTGTTGGTCGGCCCGAACTCTTCGAGGTAATTTGCCTTGCGTCTTCTATCTATTCCAAACTGGAGATGCTCCTGGCGATAAAAGAGGCCAATGTCGCTCACAGGCGCAACCGCAACAGCGCATTTATAGATACCATGCTGGAGTGTTACCCCGGCCAAAGCGGCATAGCCGCCATAGCTGGCGCCAACGATACAGGCACGTGACGGATCGATTACGCCTTTGTCGGCTAACGCATTCAGACCGTCAGAGAGGTCCGTCTGCATTTTTCCACCCCATTCGCCATAGCCTGCTTCCTTGAAGGCATCATCGCGATTGGTTGAGCCACGGAAATTTGGCTGAAGAACAGCGTATCCACGCGATGCAAATGCTTGGGCCCACCAATCGAACTCTTCACTATCCTGACTATGAGGTCCGCCATGGGGAAGTGGAATAACCGGTAGGTTTTCTGCCTGAAGATTAAGCGGAAGAGTCAGGATGGCTTCTATCTCAAGGCCGTCTTGTGCGGTATATTCGAATGTAGAGATAGGATTGACGCGATTTCCGATTTTTGGTCGTTCCTGACCTATCAACTTCGCTTCCAAAGTGGTGATATCGACAAGATACTGGCTTCCGCTGTCATTATTGCCATTGGTGGACACGATGATGCGCTGAAAATCGGGAGTCCACTGATGAATAGCGAGATTACGGTCCGAAAAGGCTCTATCTATCTTCATGGCTGAGGCTTGCCACTGTGGGGCGACGAATTGCCATGGATCATCCTGCGTGTCGTCGCGCCAACCCAAAAACCTGCTGTTTTTCGGGCTCCAATACATCGCGTCAACATTCTGATCAGAGAGTATCTCTTCGGCTTCTCCATTCCCTGTTAGTGGAACTGTGAAGTAACGGTCATCATCAATGATAGCGGATGATTTTTCGAAATAGATTACATTCTGGCCATTTTCGGAAAAGCCCAGAAGTGCGATGTCACCATCGTAATTCTCCCCTTCCCATATCTTGCGATTCCGGCCATTTTTTATCGTCCAGCGACCATTGTTTCGTTCCCACTCCAATGTCGCCGCGACGTTACCGTCTTCGTCGATCAGCCAGTCACGCCACTGGGATTCGGAAGGTGAATTTGCGATTTTGCGTGCCTGATTTTTGCTCAGATCTATTTCATAGAGGGCAGGTTTAGTGCCGCCTTCATAATACCACTTTCCGTAATTGGAAAAGGTCAGTGGCATCCCGCCGACATAGGCGAACCACCTCCCATTTTTTTGCCGAACCCCATACCATCCGAAGGTCGCGTTCATGATTTCGGGATCGTCTTGAAACACAAGCCTGAACGGCTTTTGTGGATCGACCGGAATGATCATTATATTATAGAATTCGGCGTTTTCGCGAACGAAGCGTGGATCGAGTTCCTGCGTATCGCTGCGAGTAAGGAGCAATTGTTCGTTTCCTGCCCATGTGATACTGCGTACTTTCATGTCGCCAACCTGAAGCGCGTTGATTGGCTTCATTTCCTGATCGAACATCACGAGCATACGTTGGGAATTGATTTGTCCCAGCATTGCCAGAAGCCCCTGCGGCGACAAGGCGGTAAATTCGATCGCGGATAGACTGCCGTAGGCCTCCAGAGGAATCGATTTTTCCTGCGCATGAGGCGTTGAAGAATACCCGGCGGATAGAAGAAGAAAAAGGAAACAGTAAAATAATCTTTGCATTTTGCACCCCTGTTTAAAGAGGTGATTAATACTGTTTTTTAAGTCGTAAAGATCTCGCGTAAGCGGCGGCGCTTGCGGGATTACCCTTTGCAGATTGGCTGCGACGCCCTACATGGCCCATCATCATGGCACGTCCCAAACCATCCACTTTCGACAAGAAAAAGACCGTTGCGGAAAATCGCCGTGCGCGGTTTGATTACCATATTGACGACACATTCGAGGCAGGGATCGCCCTGACTGGCACCGAGGTGAAGAGCCTGCGTTTCGGGGAAGGGTCAATCGCCGAGAGTTATGCCGAGATTCGCAAAGGCGAAGCATGGCTGATCAATGCGAATGTGCCTGAATTCAGTCACGGTAACCGGTTTAATCACGAACCCAAGCGGCCGCGTAAATTGCTGCTCCACGAACGGGAAATCAATCGTCTGCACGGCGCGGTGGAGCGCAAAGGCATGACGCTGGTCCCGCTATCGGTCTATTTCAATTCCAAGGGCCGGGCCAAAGTCGAGCTGGCATTGGCCAAGGGTAAGCAGGCGCATGATAAGCGTGCGACGATGAAAGATCGCGACTGGAAGCGTGATCAGGCAAGAATATTGCGCGATCGTGGCTGATTCACCCGAATTATCTAACGGCTAAACCGTATGTTCAGCCGTTACAGTGCATCATGGCTTTCGTGGATGAGTCAAATGTGTATGGGAGAATCATGAAAACCCGCCTCAGCAGATGGGCAATGCGCCAAATGCCCACGCGCGAGCAGCTTGAGAAAAGCCGCTATGTGCGTCATTTGGCGCGGCGGTCTGAATTGTGGCGGCTTACCCGGCGATCTGTCCCGCGCGGTGTCGCAATCGGCCTGCTCGTCGGCATATTCGCGCTCATTCCCGGGGTGCAGATGATCGGCGCGGCGCTCATGTGCGTGCCATGCCGCGGCAATATCCCGATCGCAGCAGCGATGACATTTGTGTCCAATCCGGCGAGTACCTTCCTGATCATTCCAGCAGCTCTTTGGGTTGGCGGTCTTTTGGGCTTTCCGGTCGATATGGCTGCATTTTCCGAATTGTATCGCAATGGAGCCGGAGTAGGCGAGTGGATCGGCTGGCTGCTTTCTGATGCGGCGCCCTCCCTGGTGGTCGGACTGTTGGTCATCTCGGTGCTGGTTTCGGCCATTGGCTATTTTCTGACTATTTTTATCTGGCGCGGAATCGTGTTGCGCCGTCGGCGTCGGCGATTGAGCCGCGCAGCCCTCGCGCCTGCAGAATGAGCTTTCTGGCCGAAAGAACCGGCTTGCGCCTTGCTGACCATACTTTGGTGGTCTGTGGGTGCCTGCTCAGCCTGACAATTGTGATGTGGGTCAGCGAAAGCGTTCTCGTCACCATGGCCTATGGCGGCGGATTGCTGGCTCTGGGCGCATTGGCCATATTTATCAGCCGCCATAAAATCGCGCTGCAGGCCAGCGATCATGCGGTTGTGCCTGACTGGGCGCTGACCGCTGCCGCAATTGCGGATGATCATGCCGGGCTCGCCATTACGGATCATGATGGCCGTATGCTCTGCGGGAATCCCCTGTTCAACCGCTGGTTCGGCGGGGGCTGTGTGCCGCCGCGACTGGCTCTGGATGACGATTATGATGCGACCTTGCAGCTCGCCGCGCGTGCTGCACGGCGGGATGGCGAGGCGCATCAGCGGGTGTGCCGTGGTCAGGAAATCTGGGATGTAACGATCAAGAGAGCGGGGCGCGGTGACGATTATCTGATCTGGCGCTTTACCAAGATCGGCGTGTCGCATCCTGTCGAGGGGATGAAGGAACGTCTTACCTCATCCGTGGGGCGCATGTTCAGCCAGGCTGCTGTTGAAATCGTTCTGGTGGGCGCTGACGGCGCCATTCGTGCGGTCACGCCAGGCTTCGCCAAACGGGCTGGGGCCGATTCTGAGGCGGATCTGACCGGGCAGGATTTTGTTGCCTTGCTTCGAACCGATGAGCGCGAGCAGATCTATTTCGCGCGTGAAGGACGCAGTGGCAGTCCCCAAATATTGGTGAGGGTTCCGCTTTCAGATCCGGAAATGAAATCGGATGAGGGCGATGGCGAACTGTCGTTGATGCTGTTGTTCGATTCTGCCGTCGGCATTGGCGTGCAGGGCACCGATCAAGGGCAGGCACCCGAATTGGAAGCTCTGCTGGAGAAGCTTCCGCTTGGCCTCGCCATGACCAATAAGGATGGTTATTTCCTGTTTGCCAATCCCGCGTTTCACCGTGCTGCCGGGTTGGGTGAAGAGGAATTGCCTTCCTATCCCTCTGATCTCGTCATTCAGGAAGATAAGGGCGCGCTCTCTAACGCGGTGCGCCGCTATAGTACGGGAGCGACCGGGCGCGGCGATGTCACCGTTCGGTTGCGCTCTGAACCAGATGAACCGGTGTCGTTTGGCATTGCCGCTGTTCGCGGTCTTGGTGAAGCCACCATTCTGCTCAGTATTGCCGATTCATCCGAAGAAACCCGCTTGCGCCGACAGGTGGCCCAGGCGACGAAGATGCAGGCCGTCGGTCAGCTTGCAGGCGGCGTAGCGCATGATTTCAACAATGTGCTGACCGCCATCATCGGCTATTGCGATCTGATGTTGCTGCGTCATTTGCCGGGTGACAGCGATTATGATGATATTCAGCAGATCAAGGCGAATTCGAACCGTGCGGCATCGCTGACGCGGCAATTGCTAGCATTTTCGCGGCAGCAGACGTTGCGGCCTGAAGTGGTGCAATTGCCTGATGTCCTGTCGGAAGTGTCGCAGTTGCTCAAGCGGCTGCTGGGCGCCAAGATCACGCTCAAGATTCATCATGCCAGAGGGTTGGGGCCAGTCCGCGCGGATCCGCGTCAACTTGAACAAGTGATCATCAATCTTGCCGTCAATGCGCGCGATGCCATTCAGTCGAATGGTCGGGACGGTGAACAAACCGGCGGCACACTCAGTTTCTGCACGCGCGCCGTGTCACGCGCCGATATCGAGCGGCTGGAAAGCGATATCATTCCGGTCGGTGAATATACGGCACTGATCGCGGAAGATACTGGTGGCGGCATTTCACCAGAAGCGCTCGGCAAGATCTTTGAACCCTTTTTCACGACCAAGGAGCAGGGCAAGGGCACGGGCCTTGGCCTTTCGACGGTGTACGGTATCGTTAAACAATCGGGCGGTTTTGTCTTTGCCGATAATGTTACCGATGCGGCAAATCGCATTACAGGCGCACGTTTCACGGTTTATCTGCCCATCCATAATGCGCCGACTGAAATACAGGCCCGCCAGGAGCCAGAGCCAGCCAGTCGCTGGTCGGGCGGCGGGCACATCCTGCTGGTCGAAGACGAAGACATGGTTCGCGCGGTCGCGGAGCGCGCTCTGCTGCGTCAGGGATATGAGGTTACCGCCGCGCGCGATGGGGATGAAGGGCTGGAGCACATGCAGCCTGGTCGCTTTGATCTGGTTATCAGCGACGTCGTCATGCCGACGATGGACGGGCCGGCAATGGCGCGTGAGATTCGCAAGATCGAACCTGAGCTGCCGATATTGTTCATGTCGGGCTATGCGGAAGAACAATTGCGCAGCGACATCGATATCGATCGGATGCACTTTCTCCCCAAGCCGTTTTCGGTTCAGCAAATCGCCGCTAAAGTCTCCCAAATCCTTTCGCAAGGGCCGCACAGCGACCAGTGATTTTTCACTTTTGTTCCACTCTTGTTCTTTGAGAACAAATAGGATACATCCTTCGCATGATGCAGAAAGGGGGGGGCTCCCCCTAGGCAACCGAAGGAGGCCATGTCATGGCGGCAAATCTGAAAGTGGTTGAATCTAAGGAAAGCAACGTGGATCGCCAAAAAGCACTCGACGCCGCACTCGCACAGATTGACCGTGCCTTTGGCAAAGGCTCCGCCATGAAGCTGGGCAGCCGGGAAGCCATGCAGATCGAATCGGTCTCGTCAGGCTCGCTCGGGCTGGACATCGCCCTGGGTATCGGCGGATTGCCGCGTGGCCGGATTATCGAAATTTATGGCCCGGAAAGTTCGGGTAAGACAACGCTCGCTCTGCATGCAATTGCAGAAGCGCAGAAAATCGGCGGAACGGCAGCCTTTGTCGACGCCGAACATGCACTCGACCCCGTCTATGCCAAGGCGCTGGGGGTGAATATTGACGAACTGATCGTGTCTCAACCCGATACCGGTGAGCAGGCACTTGAAATTACCGATACGCTGGTGCGCTCAAACGCGGTGGATGTGTTGGTTGTTGATTCGGTTGCCGCTCTGGTGCCGCGGGCAGAAATCGAAGGCGAAATGGGTGACAGTCATGTCGGCCTCCAGGCCCGGTTGATGAGCCAGGCCCTGCGCAAGCTTACCGGGTCGATCAACCGTTCGAAATGTATGGTGATCTTCATCAACCAGGTGCGGATGAAGATCGGTGTGATGTATGGTAACCCGGAAACGACGACGGGTGGCAACGCACTGAAATTCTACGCGTCTGTGCGCCTGGACATTCGCCGGATCGGTCAGATCAAGGATCGGGACGAGATTGTCGGCAATACCACGCGCGTAAAAGTGGTGAAGAACAAGGTCGCACCGCCTTTCAAACAAGTCGAATTCGATATCATGTATGGGGAGGGAATCTCCAAGATTGGTGAGATTCTCGATCTGGGGGTGAAGGCTGGCATCGTAGAGAAATCGGGTAGCTGGTTCTCTTATGATAGTATCCGGATTGGTCAGGGCCGCGAAAACGCGAAGACCTATCTCAAGGAACACACGGAAATTTGTGAAAGGCTGGAAGAGGCCATTCGCGGGAAGACCGATGAAGTGGCCGAAGAGATGATGACCGGTCCGAGCAAGGATGACGAATAGATCTTTGCTATCGATGTGTAGCTGATAATCAAAGGGGGCAGGGCGCTAAGCTCTGCCCTTTTTTATGGAGATGAGGAATGGTGGATCGGTCTGATTGGGAATCCAGAATGGGCGATAAATGGGCCCGTGAATGGCGACAGACTGATCTCAGCTTTTCGCAGCTTACCCCGTATCTGCTGACCCGGATCACCGAACATTCTTTCACAAGCGCGCTCGACATTGGTTGCGGCGCTGGTGAACTGGCTCTCGCCGTTGCTGAAACGAACCCGCAGGCCGGGGTTACCGGCCTTGATATCTCCGCTAGCCTGATCGAAGTGGCACGCGAACGTGCCCATCTGCAGCACTCTCAGCCGACTTTCATAAAAGGCGACGCCGCACATTGGCAGCCCGAAGATAGCTTTGCGCCAGACCTGCTTTTTTCGCGCCATGGCGTGATGTTCTTTGACGATCCCCCTGCTGCCTTTGCGCATCTTTCCGAGATCGCCGCGCCCGATGCCCGGCTGGTATTTTCCTGTTTCAGGGCTTTGGAAGCGAATCCATTTTTTACTGAAATCGCGGCACTGCTTCCACCGGCTGATGGAGCTGCAGCTGCCCCAAATGCACCGGGGCCGTTTGCCTTTGCGGATAAAGACTATGTCCGCTCCATTCTTGAGGCTGGTGACTGGAGCGACATTCAGTTTGAAGCTTTCGACTATCCGGCAATTGCAGGACGCGGCGAAAATGCTGTTGACGACGCAGTGGCCTATTTCACCTCTATCGGACCTGCTGCTCGGGCTTTGTCTCAGATGGAGCAGAGTGAGCGGGAGCAGATATGCGAAGAGATTCGCCGGATCGCTGCTGCCAATTTGACAGGCGGAAAGGTGTCGCTTCAGGCGGCCGTGTGGATTGTGACGGCACGAAACGGGCGTTGATTGCCGTGCAAACAGGCATCTCGTCACTGATTATGGTCTGTTAGATGGTTTAAGGCGCTTGTCGTTCGCGATCCTGTGGCCTAATTGCCAGCCATGCTTTCGACCAATGACATCCGCCGCACGTTCCTCGACTATTTCGCCAGTCATGATCATCAGATCGTGCCTTCGGCGCCTCTGGTCCCCTATAACGATCCGTCGCTCATGTTCGTGAATGCCGGGATGGTCCCGTTCAAGAACATTTTCACCGGTCTGGAGACACCGCCAGCACCGCGCGCGACAGCGTCTCAAAAGTGCGTGCGCGCTGGCGGCAAGCACAATGATCTGGACAATGTCGGTTACACGGCCCGTCACCTGACATTGTTCGAAATGCTCGGCAATTTCAGCTTTGGCGATTATTTCAAAGAACGCGCCATTGAGCTCGCCTGGGGATTGGTAACTAAAGAATTTGGTCTTGATAAAGATCGTCTGCTGGTAACGATCTATCACACGGATGATGAAGCGTTCGATCTCTGGCGCAAGATTGCCGGTTTGCCGGAAGACCGCATTATCCGCATCGCGACCAAGGACAATTTCTGGACTATGGGTTCAGATGGTCCCTGCGGTCCATGCTCGGAAATTTTCTGGGACCACGGGCCGGACGTTGCCGGTGGCCCTCCGGGCAGCCCCGATGAAGATGGTGATCGTTTCGTAGAGATCTGGAATCTCGTTTTCATGCAGCATCTGCAGGAAGCCGATGAGATTACCGGTAATCTGCCGCATCCCAGCATCGACACCGGCATGGGGCTTGAGCGGATTTCCACCGTGCTTCAGGGCGTCCACAGCGTGTTTGAAACGGATAGTTTTCAAACCCTTATCGGTGCAAGTGAAGAGTTGACCGGAACCAAGGCGCAAGGTGAAAGCCGGGCGAGTCATCAGATCATTGCCGATCACCTGCGGTCCACCAGCTTCCTGCTCGCCGATGGTGTTTTGCCCTCGAATGAAGGGCGCGGTTATGTCCTGCGCCGTATCATGCGCCGGGCCATGCGCCACGCGCATCTGCTGGGGGCCAAGGAGCCTTTGATGCACCGGTTGGTGCCTTCGCTCGTCGGCGAAATGGGGCAGGCCTATCCCGAATTGCCACGTGCTCAGGCGCTTATCAGCGAAGTGCTTGAACGCGAAGAAACGCGCTTCCGGCAGACGCTTGATAAGGGGTTGCGCTTACTAGACGACGAAACAAACACGCTGGGCGAAGGCGATCAATTGCCGGGCGAAACTGCATTTCGCCTCTATGACACCTTCGGCTTTCCCTATGATCTGACCGAGGATGCGCTGCGTCAGCGCGGTATCAAGGTTGATCGCGAAGGTTTTGATGAAGCCATGGCGCAGCAGAAGGCCGCTGCACGGGCCGCATGGAAAGGGTCGGGCGCTGCCGCAGACGAAGATGTCTGGTTCGACATTGCTGACCGCGAAGGGGCCACCGAATTCACTGGCTATAATGCGACATCTGGCGAAGGCCGTGTTGTCGCGCTGGTGGTCGATGGCAAGGAAGTGCAGAGCGCCGATGCCGGACAGGATGTGATCATCCTGACCAATCAGACACCATTTTATGGTGAAAGCGGCGGACAGGCCGGTGATAGCGGCGTGATTAGCGACGAGCGGGGTCTGTCGATCACTGTGACGGGCACCAGCAAGCCGCTTGGCCGCTTGCATGCCCACCGCGCGACGATCAATCACGGCCGTATCGCGGTTGACGACACGGTGCATATGACGGTGAATGCAGAGCGCCGTGATCGCATCCGGGCCAACCATTCGGCCACTCATCTCGTTCATGCCGCCTTGCGTCGCCGTCTTGGCGACCATGTTACGCAGAAGGGCTCCCTCGTCGAAGAAGGGCGCATGCGTTTCGATTTCTCCCACCCCAAACCGCTGACGGATGAAGATATCGCTGCGGTGGAAGCTGAGGTGAATGAAGAAATTCGCGCCAATGAAGAAGTTACCACCCGCTTGATGAGCCCGGATGAGGCCATTGAAGCCGGAGCGATGGCTCTGTTTGGCGAGAAATATGGCGATGAAGTTCGGGTGCTGTCCATGGGCCGCACCACTGAGGGGCGCAATTATTCGGTTGAGCTTTGCGGCGGTACCCATGTGAACGCGACGGGTGATATCGGCCTGTTCCGGATTATTTCGGAAAGCGCCGTATCTTCTGGTGTGCGCCGTATTGAAGTGATGACCGGCGAAGCGGCTCGGCAGTGGCTCGTCTCGCGCGAAGAAACGCTGAAATCTGTGGCTAGTCTGCTGAAAACAGTTCCGGAAGAAGCAGAAGCCCGCGTCAAGGCGCTGGTCGATGAGCGTCGCAATCTGGAAAAAGAGCTGGCCGAAGCGCGTAAGCAGCTGGCGCTGGGTGGCGGCGGACAGTCCGGCGGTCCAGTGGATGAGACGATTGCTGGCGTGAAATTCTCCGGCCAAGTGCTGGAAGGGCTTAATCCCAAGGATTTGCGCGGGTTATTGGATGATGCGAAAAAACGCATGGAATCCGGCGTGGCTGCTATCGTTGCCGTGAATGAAGGCCGTGCTGCTTTTGCTGCTGCCGTGACTGCAGATCTGACAGATCGCTACGATGCTGTGGAAATCGTCAAGGCCGGCGTCGCAGCACTGGGCGGCAAGGGCGGCGGCGGTCGTCCCGATATGGCTCAGGGGGGAGGCCCGGATGGCACGAAAGCCGCAGACGCACTCGCTGCCGTTCGCGCCATCTTGCAGGGTGATTGATACCGGCTCGGCGGGCTGACCCTTGCGGTCAGCAACGCACCCAATCAAACCAACATCAGAGGCGAAGCAGGCGCAATTAGCTTGCTTCGCCTCAATTGTCTTTTGCACTGTCGGATGATGTCGGCTCTGCAGTGCCAGCTCGAACCGCGGGCTGGCTGAGTGTCGGATAATGCACCCCAGCACCAAGTCCAGGATAAGTGGCGCGAAGCCGACGGAAAGCTCGACGAACTGGTGCCCTTGATAGAGCTTCAGCTCTTTAAAGTGCTGGTTCGTAATTTGGGCTTGTGCTCCAGCGCTGCACCTTGCTGAATTTGCACACGATATTCGTCACGCTTTTCATGGATCGAAGCGATAACCGGGCCGACTGCAACGCCGAGATCGGTCAGCACGGCTTCTGATAGCTGCAAGGAACTTTCCAGCGTTTCAGGCACGGCATGCGTGGCACCGCTGCGATAGAGTTCGGCGGCATGTATCGTATCGCGTGCACGGGCAATGATCGACAAATCGGGATAGTTGCTGCGCAATTTGCGCGTGATCTGCTGGACCAATACGGGCTCATCCATCGTCAGGATTACCGCAGGGGCCGTCTCAATCCCCAGCTTGTCGAGCGCGTCGACGCGTGCTGCATTGCCGAAGACCGCTTGATAACCATCGCGTTTGGCTTGCTCGATCTGGTCCGAATCCGAATCAACCGCGACATATAGTTGATCATGCTTGTCGAGCATCTGTGCGATCAAACGACCGACGCGGCCGCAACCGACAATGACCACGCGCGGTTCCCCGCTGTTCATGTCGACTTCTGACAAGTCTGGGATCGGCTCCACGCGCCGCGCGACGACCCGGCCGAGCAGGGCAAGCAAGGGGGTAATCGTCAGGCCTATTGCGGTTACGGTTTGCCAGAATTGCGCCGTACCGGGCTGGATAAGCAGGGCCTGAGTGGCTGCGGCCAGTACGATCAAGGTCGTTTCCGACGGGCTGGCCATCAATATGCCGGTTTCGGTCGCGGTGCCGCGGCGGGCGCCCATCAGGCGCAAGAGTACACCCGTAACCAAAGCCTTGAGAGTGAGGACGGAGACGACCGCGACTGCGAACATGCCGGCGTTGGCCGCGATTGTACTGAGATCGATACCCATCCCGACAGTAATCAGGAACACACCCAGGGCTAGGCCCTTGAACGGCTCCATGATGCCTTCAACTTCGGTGTGATATTCGGTTTCGGCAATCAGCAGGCCTGCGATCAGTGCGCCAACGATGGGTGACAGGCCAACTGCGGCTGTCGCCAGGCTGGCCCCCATCACCACCAGCAGCGAGGCTGCCAGAAAAAGTTCAGGGCTTTTGGTCCGCGCTGCCTGAGCGAATAGTTTGGGGAGCGCATAACGCCCGCCGATCATCATGACGATGACGAGCAGCAGACCCATCCACAATGTGTCGATCAGACCATCAAGGCCCTCACTCCCAGCATAGGGGGCAAGAGCGCCAAGCAGGAAGATGATCGGCACGATGGCAATGTCTTCGAACAAGAGCATGGACAAGGCTGCGCGGCCAACCGGGGAGCGAGTGCCCGCCATGGGCAGCACCAACGCTGTGGATGACAGGGCAAGCGCGAGGCCGAGGCCAAGCGCGCCGGTCCAATATTGCCCCAGCATGGCCAGAAATGCCGTGATCAGGGAGCTGATAACCAGCAATTCCAGCGCACCAAGACCAAAGACGAGCTTGCGCATCGCCCAGAGCCGGTTGAATGACAATTCCAGCCCGATCGTGAAAAGCAGCAGGATGATACCGAATTCGGCAAAGGGGCCGAGAGCTTCTGGATCGGTAATCGTCACATGGCTGAGCCATGGATGCGCATAGACGATGCGGCCGAGGCCATAAGGGCCCACAAGCACGCCGACCAGAATGAAGCCGATAATGGGCGTGATGCGAAAGCGGGCGAAGACGGGTATGACTATACCTGCCGCGCCCAGGATCACGAGTGCATCAGATAGAATTGGTGATGAGAGTTCGCCGTGCATGGATGCCCCGAATGTCCTGTTCAGCCACTATGTCAGAAGCGAAGCCTGCTGCAAATCGGCGAGATGCAAAAGTTGGTAATTGTTGAAATCTTGCCCGAAGCTCTCACGTCTTTGACGATGAATTCAGGGCGTGGTGCTTATTCGCTGATCGCTGGCAGATCGTCGATCGGTGCGCTGCCGCCCAAATTGGCCGAGCTCCATGCACAGGATAACGCTGCGCCCAGAACGGGCAGGGGGACGGCCTTCAAGCCGGGTTCAAGTTCGAGGACTACGGGATTGGATGGTGTAGTCATTAAGGTCATCCCTGTTTTTCTGGAGGGCCTGCCATCGGCCCGGATAGTAAAAGCCCCCTCCGAACCGGTCGGAAGGGGCGGTTTTCAGTCCACCATATCGGCGACTACTCGCCTTAATTCGGAGCCTGAAAGCAATGTCTGCGCTGCTGCGGAGGAGCTGCGCGATGCGCGTGACTTACCACCAAAAGACAGCGAAAGGGTGGGGCGCTTGCGCGCCGCCATATTGTTTATTTCCATTAAATTTCCTCAGGGCCGCCAGATGCAGCCCAATGATCAAGCCTGAATCAGCGCCGCTTGCCGGGGCCTTGCCCGGGGGTTCTTTCGCGAAACACGATGCGACCTTTGCTCAGATCATAGGGTGTCATTTCGACATGAACCCTGTCTCCGACCACGGAGCGGATGCGGTATTTGCGCATCTTGCCAGCTGTATAAGCGACAATCCGGTGCTCATTATCGAGCAGCACGCCGAAGCGGCCGTCGGGCAGGATCTCGTCGATTTGCCCTTCAAGCGTAAACAGTTCTTCTTTAGCCAAATCAGGCCCTCTTTTCATGCAATTGGAAGTAACTTCGCGCAAAATTTTACGCGATTGGCCAAGAAGCATGAAAGGGAAGCAGAAGCCGATCTGTCGGCGGTCAAATTCCGTCGCAAGCGACGTCAGGCGAGTTTCATATAGGCAGCTTTTTGCATTTTTACAATCGCGGCTTATATTTATTTAAGAAAGACGGCATTCGGCAAAGCCGAACCAAGCCATTCAGGCGGGTTTCAAGACGGCTATCAATCCGTTATGAGGCGCGGTGTATGCCACCTGCCGATAATTGATTATTGGTTATAGAGCTTCGCCCTGCCTTGGTACAGGCTGGATGATCGATTGGAATTGTATGACTGATCTGGAACGCCCCGTTCTAACCCCGCCCAATGGTGAAAAGCGCGTCTTGCTGCATAGTTGCTGCGCGCCGTGTTCGGGTGAGGTCATGGAAGCGATGACGGCGAGCGGCATCGATTATACGATTTTCTTCTATAATCCCAACATCCACCCCAAGGAGGAGTATATTCTGCGCAAGGAGGAGAATATCCGCTTTGCCGAGGAATATAATGTTCCCTTTGTGGATGCCGATTATGACACCAGCAATTGGTTCAAACGGGCGCGTGGTCTGGAATGGGCGCCCGAGCGCGGGGAACGCTGCACGATGTGTTTCGACATGCGCTTTGAACGCACCGCGCTCTACGCCTATGAAAACGATTTTCCGATCATCACCTCTTCGCTGGGCATTTCGCGCTGGAAGAACATGAATCAGATCAATGATTGCGGCGAACGCGCTGCAGCGAAATATCCGGAAATCGATTATTGGACGTTCAACTGGCGCAAGGGCGGCGGCGCGCAGCGAATGATCGAAATCTCCAAGCGTGAGAATTTCTACCAGCAGGAATATTGCGGCTGCGTTTACTCCTTGCGCGATACCAATGCCCACCGTGTCTCGCAGGGCCGCTCTGAAATCGAGATTGGTAAATTATATTACGGGATGGAGCCGCAAGAGAAGGCAGAGAGCGAAAGCTGATCTTCGCTGAGCTTCTCCGCGTGGCTGTATCGCAGCGGAACTAAAAATCTCTGGATCGCTTGGGCAATCGCGGTCATCCTTGCGCGATGATCCAAGAGCTTGCACGATCCGGGGATAATATGATCCATTTTCACGAAATAATGGCCTTATGAGCGTTCAGGATAGTGCAGATTCGCGCGACTGGACGATGGGGAAAGTTGCGCTTGCCACCGTTACCGTTCTTGCGATCGTGGGTGTGGCGGCGCTGTTGATCGATCTGGCGCGGTTTATCCTGCTGGTATTCGCTGCCGTCGTTCTTTCGGTCATCTTTGATGCACTGACGCGGCAATTCTGCCGTATTCCTTATATTACCCGCGGTCCTGCCCTGGCGCTTTCGGTGTTGCTGCTCATCGGCGTATTCGCCGGCGTTTTCACGATGTTCGGATCGCAACTGGTGCGCGAATTCGACACCATTCGAGACAGTATCCCGCGCGCGATGCAGGATATCGAGAATTTGCTGGACCAGATCGGGCTGGGTGAGACCGCGCGCAGTCTGGTGGAGCAGGGGGGCAGCGATCTTTCGAGTCTCGCTTCGACTGCGGGCGGCTATCTGCTCGCGGCCGGCAATGGCGTGTCCGATCTGGTGCTGGTCTTTGTGGGGGCGATCTTTATCGCCAGCGACCCCGCCGTTTATCGGCGCGGCTTCCTGTTGCTGATTCCGGGGCCTGCTGAACAGACTGCCGGGGAAACGTTGGACGATGCATCGCACGGTCTTCATGGCTGGATGGTGGGGCAGGCGGTCAGTTCCGTGCTGGTCGCCATTCTTACTTGGGGCGGGCTGCAGTTGCTCGGCGTACCGGCCGCTGGCGGGTTGGGCCTGATTGCGGGGCTGCTCGATGTAATCCCGATGATCGGTCCGATCATTGCCGGTGTGCCAGCGGTGCTGCTGGCCTTCACCGTCTCCCCCATCACGGCGCTATGGACGGTGCTCCTCTTCCTGCTGGTTCAGCAATTGCAGGGCAATTTTCTGCAACCGATGATCCAGAAGCAAGCCGTCAATGTTCCGCCTGCAGTTTTGCTCTTCGCCGTGCTGGGGGCCGGAATGGTATTTGGCCCGCTGGGCGTTCTGCTCGCCGCGCCGATCACGATCGTTCTCTTCGTCGCTATACAACGTATTTATGTGCGCACGCTCTTGGGGAAGGACATCAAGGTGGCTGGCACGCAGGAGTAATTTGCCGAGGGTGACATCAGGAAGGGCGAAGCTGCTGTGCGCGCTCTTCCCAGGCAGCATCACACCAGGTGAATTGAACTTCATAAAAGAAGACGGACCCCGCAGCTGATGCTGCGGAGCCCGTTACAATCATCCTGACTTTGGAAAATCAGAGGCCTTGCTTGGCCATTTCTGTTTCGAGGCCGTTCACGATGGCTTCGAAGAACTGTTCGGTGGTCATCCAGCTCTGATCCGGGCCGATCAGAAGCGCCAGATCCTTGGTCATCTGGCCGTTTTCAACACATTGGATGCAGACTTTTTCGAGCGTTTCGGCGAAGGCCACCACATCAGGTGTCTCGTCAAAAATGCCGCGATATTTGAGGCCGCGCGTCCAGGCGAAGATCGATGCAATCGGATTGGTGCTGGTCGATTTGCCTTGCTCATGCTGGCGGAAGTGGCGGGTAACGGTGCCATGCGCCGCTTCAGCTTCCACTGTCTTGCCATCGGGGGACATCAGGACCGATGTCATCAGGCCGAGCGAGCCGAAGCCCTGTGCCACGATGTCGGACTGGACGTCACCATCATAGTTTTTGCAGGCCCAGACGAACTTGCCGCTCCACTTGAGGGCGGAAGCAACCATGTCATCGATCAGGCGGTGTTCGTACCAGATCTTCTTTTCTTCGAATTTTTCCTTGAAGCCTTCCGTGTTGAAGACTTCTTCGAACAGATCCTTGAAGCGGCCATCATAGGCCTTGATGATCGTGTTCTTGGTCGAAAGATAAACCGGCCAGCCGCGGTCGAGGCCGTAATTGAACGATGCACGGGCGAAGTCGCGGATCGAATCGTCCAGATTGTACATCGACATGGCGACGCCCGAGGAGGGGAACTGGAAGACCTCACGGTCAATCACTTCGCCATCGTCACCTTCAAAGACCAGACGCAGTTTGCCCGGGCCCGGAACGCGGAAATCGGTCGCACGATATTGGTCGCCAAAAGCGTGACGGCCAACCACGATGGGATCGGTCCAACCCGGTACCAGACGCGGCACATTGTCAATCACGATCGGTTCGCGGAAAACCACACCGCCAAGAATGTTGCGGATCGTGCCGTTGGGCGAACGATACATGTGTTTGAGATCGAACTCTTCCACACGGCCTTCATCAGGAGTGATGGTCGCGCATTTTACGCCGACACCATGTTCCTTGATCGCATTGGCGGCATCAACGGTGATCTGATCGTCCGTTTCATCACGCTTCTGGATCGAAAGGTCGTAATATTTGAGGTCAACATCGAGATAGGGCTGGATCAGTCTTTCGCGGATCCACTGCCAGATGATTTTCGTCATTTCATCGCCGTCGATCTCGACGATCGGATTTTTGACCTTGATCTTCGCCATAAGGGAGTTCCTGTTGCCTAGCGTTCTCGTTAACTTTGCCGCGTCCTTAAGCGGCTGGACGGATCAGCGCAAGACACCGCCCGTCGGCGAGGCGCATTGCGGGCACTTGCTATCGCTTCGATAGCGGCACGCTTGCGGGGAAAGGCCGGGGCAGCGGAAGTTGTTACAGAGGCAAATCGGCGGCGCAGCAACGGAGACGTCGCCAGAATAATTCTTCGCGAAAAGGGCCAGAGGATATAAATAGGGCAAAGAAAAGCCCGCCATTTAGGCGGGCGTTCTGAGGGTTCGAATGGTGGGCGTAGGAAGAGTTGAACTTCCGACCCCTGCGATGTCAACACAGTGCTCTACCACTGAGCTATACGCCCACACTATCGAATATCCATTCTGGCGAATGGCTGCCTTTTTGTCTGGCAGGCGGGCCATCTAGCGCCGGGGGCATCCCTTGGCAAGGGGTTTAAGCGCGAGCATTTGCCATTTTTTGAAAATGACCATCCACCTCGGCTACCAAATCTTTGAGATGGAATGGTTTTGAGAGTATTTTCGCTCTTGGCTGTGCCTGACTGGCGCGCAAAACGACGGCGGCGAAGCCAGTGATGAACATGACTTGGGTTTCTGGGCTGAGTTCAGAACAGAATTGCGCAAGCTCTATGCCATCCATTTCCGGCATGACGATATCCGTCAGCAGCAGATCGAATCGCTTCGTTTCAAGGAAGGGGATAGCGGCCGTTCCGCGATCCACTGCCGTGACCGCATAGCCCGATTTTTCCAGCGCGCGTGTCAGATAGGCCCGCATGGAATCATCGTCTTCAGCCAGCAGAATTTCGATCATTGGGGCCGTCCTCTCTCGCATCGATAGTGTTTAACGGTATGTCGGCTGAAGTCTGCCTGATGATTTGAACTGGCCAGCTTTGACACATGATAAGAAACCGGCCAGCGTCGCTTTATGACAGAGGCCAATGAACACGATAATGGGGCTGCTCAGCACGGTGCCGGGCAATCCGGCGGTGTAATTCCCGGCATGCATGCCTGGCCCGCTTATCACATTAGGGGGCGTAGCGCCGCTTCACCGATTGTTCTGTCCGTACCGCATGCGGGGCGCGCTTATCCAGCCTCAATCATCCAGAATCTGAGAAATCCTGCGAATGCCTCTCTGCGGTTGGAGGATCGCTATGTTGACCGCGTGGCCACTTATGTCGCGGCAGAAACGGGCGCGCCCTTATTGCTGGCGAACGCGCCGCGCGCCGTGATCGACCTTAATCGTGCGCCCAATGAAATGGACTGGTCGATGGTGAAGGGGGAGGCCGCCCGCGGTTTCCGAAGTGGTTCCCCGCCCAGCCGCCGCGTACAGAGCGGCCTGGGGCTGGTGCCGCGCCGCCTCGCCGGCATGGGCGAATTATGGCGTCAGCCGCTGGTAAAGGGGGAAGTCGAGGCGCGGCTGTCCGGAATACACCGTCCCTATCACATCGCCTTGGAGCGCCTGATACGCGCCGCCCGTCAGGGCTGGGGCACTGCCTTACTATTGGATATCCATTCCATGCCGCCCCTTGGGCCGAAAAGCGGTCCGGATGCAGCGCCAGATTTTGTGCTGGGGGACCGCTTTGGAGGGGCTTGCGATGCGCGGCTGTCGACTCTGGCGGCAGAGTTCCTTTCTGCTGCCGGCTGGCGGGTGACGCACAACCGGCCCTATGCCGGGGGCTATGTACTGGATCGGCATTCCGCGCCCAGCAGCGCGATTCATGCGCTTCAGATTGAGATTTGCCGCTCGACCTATCTGGATGAAGACATGAGCGAACCGGGGAGCGGTCTGCCGCTGATCGCGCGATGCCTGGCGTCGATGGTGCGTATGTTGGAAGATGAGCTGGCGGGCTGGTCAGAAGCGCAGGCCGCAGAATGATGTCCTGCCCCTGACAAAAAACCACCCCGTGCAAATTTGCACGAGGTGGCCAAGGTTCAGGGAGGAGGTGCAAGGGAATGCACCTATCCGGGGGCGCCATGAGGGGAACGCACACCGAATGACCCAAAGTTAAATCTTTGGATCAGATAATCAAGAGCCCCGTGACACTATTTATTGAATTTGTCTGAAACGGGGCTCTTGAAAGATCAGTTCTTTTTCTTGGCGTCGCTCTTGGCAGCTTCTGCAGCCGGGCCTTTGCCCTGCTCAACCTGCTTGGCAAAAATCACGCGCATGCGGTCGAGAGAGAACAGGTGAGCGAAGATCAGAGGCAGCATACCGCTCTGATTCCAGGTGCGCAGCAGGTCACCGCGCACTTCGCGCAGCTTGTCCTGATTGATCATCTGGAAACCGCGATAGATGAACGGCTTGTCCGAATCATCACCGCGCTGAATGGCGACTTCGCCGTCCATCAGCAGGTCTGCTTTTTTCAGTTCTTCGACGAAGTTCTGCGTCCGGCGGCCAGCTTCTTCAAAACGCTGACAGAACTGCAGGACTTCCTGCGTATGTTCGGTCGGTTCGCTTTCCTTGAACAGCTCACGACCTTCCTTGAAATCACCGATCAGGTCGCTGCTCGGATCGAAGCAGAGCGACATGTTGTCATTCTTCGCGTCGAGCTTCGCAAGCAGGAAGGGGTAACGGCGCGCATATGCCGGAACATAAGCGTCTTCCAGAGCTTCACCATCATCCTTGAAGAAGACGTTCACGCCTTCATGCAAGCCGAGCAGTGCGAGAGGAACAGGGTTGTCGCCGCTCGAAAACACAATCGGGAAATGACGCTGTGCTTGGGCAAACTCGTCAGTGGTCAACGGAATGGCGTGCTGCTGGGCGATCCAGGGGGCCTTGTCGACAGACTTTGAGCGCCAGTTGGCGTGATCGCGGCTGTTGAGGGGCGTCAGGTCTTTATAGAACAGGGGCAGGTTAGCTTGCGGCGCGCTGGCCATGGATACTCTCCACATGGAAATAAAACATGATCGGGATCATTGTGTCCCGTGCGATCTTTATTGGCTTTAAGGTTACTGAGCCGTTGGTGCAAGCGGTACGAGTTTGCCCGGATTAAGCCGATTGTCAGGGTCCAGAGCCAGTTTTACAGCGCGCATGATTCCCAGCGAAGCCGGATCACCCAAACGGCCCAATTCTGCGACTTTCAGCTGGCCAATACCGTGTTCAGCGCTGATCGAGCCACCCCATTCGGTCACCAGATCATGGACAAATTCACTGATTTTCTTGCCCTGGGAGTTCTCCCATTCTCCTCTGGATGAACCCTTAGGTGCGATCACGTGGAAGTGGACATTTCCGTCTCCCAGATGGCCGAAGGCGACTCCCGTCGTACCCGCGAAACGTGATTCGACCTGCGGCACAGCTTCGGCAATAAAGTCCGCCATCCGCGCGACCGGCACCGAAATATCATGCTGCATAGCGGGGCCAATCGCCCGTTCGGCTGGCGAAATTTCGTCCCGGAGTGTCCAGAAATCTTCAGCCTGCGTCTCATTCGCGGCCAGCGTCGCATCTTCGACCAGTCCGTCCTCAAACGCGCTTTCGAGCAATTCAGTCGCCAGATCCATCAACGTGCCAGCTCTGCTTTCATCCGCCACCAGCTCGATCAGGCAATGCCATTCATGCTCTGCCTGAAGCGGGGATCGCGCCCCGGGCGCATGGTCAAGCACGGCCTTCAGACTGTGCTTGGGCAGAATTTCGAAAGCTTCCATCGCCTCGCCTGCTTTGGCTTCGGCGTGGAGAAACAGTTTGCGCGTGTCGCGCACATCGCCAAGCCCGGCCCAGATCACCAGTCTTTCCGCAATCGCGGGTTCCAGCTTCAGCGTTGCCGCAGTGACCACGCCCAGCGTGCCTTCCGATCCAATCAGCAATTGCTTGAGATCGAATCCGCGGTTGTCCTTTTTCAACGGAATCAGCGAATTGAAGACACTGCCGTCTGCCATCACGGCTTCAAGGCCGAGTACCTGTGCCCGCATCGACCCATGGCGCAGCACCTGACTGCCGCCGGCATTAGTGGAAATAAGCCCCCCGACGGTCGCCGAGCCTTTCCCGCCAAGCGTAAGCGGAAAGCGGAGGCCTTTTTGAGCGGCGATATCGTGCAAATTCTGCAGAATGACGCCGGCTTCGCATGTGATCTGGCGAGCATCCGCGTCGAAACTGCGAATGGCATCCATCCGGCGCAGCGACAGCAGCAGTGCGTTGCCGCTTGTGTCAGGAGTGGCGCCACCGGACATGCCACTATTGCCGCCCTGCGGTACGATCGCGACCTTGTGACGGTCACACAGGGCCATCAATTGCGATACTTCCTGCGTTGAGGCGGGAGAAGCAAGGCCCAGCGCTTTGCCGGTAAACCTGCCGCGCCAGTCGGTCAGCCACGGGTCGACGAGATCTTTATCCTGGGTAAAGCCACGCTCACCCAGCAATTCGGTAATGTCTTCTAGAAAATCTTTCATGCCATTCCTGTGCCTTAACTGACGGCCCATTGCCAGTCCCGGATCGATGGATAGGGTGGCGATCGCTAACACCATTGCCAGCATGTGCTTGCAATGGGGGCGTTAATTAAGCCATCATTCAATTGCCGCGCTTTAGGGGAGGGCTGAAGTCAGGGTTTTGTCCTGTCATTGTGATTGAATGATGAATTCCTTTGCCGCCCTTCTAGCTGCAGCCGCTGCGCTGCTGCCCTCTTCACCGGAAAATCCCGGACGAACAGTGCTGCCTGCGGTTTCTGCCGGCTATGCGGTGGGGAATGATGGCGAATTGCGCTGGAAAGCGGGCTTGCGCAAAGGCGCAAATCTTGCCGCCGGAGTGCCGCGGCAATCGCCCTTCACGACCTTATTCGAGGTGCACCGGGAACAGGTAAATCAGCAAGTGCGGGTTGAACGACGGGTTGTCATCCGCGTTGCGCCCAGCCCGCCTTCCGTGCGCCAGCAAATGATGGCGGCGATTCCCAAGCGGAGCATGCGCACCCGTTTTCTGGAGCGACCACTTGGCCATTGTATTCCGGCCCGTGACATTGTCGGGCTGCAAACGGTTGCGCCAAACCGATTGCTGTTATTCATGAAGGATCGCCGTATTTTGAGCCTCGCTTTGGGGCGGGCATGCCGGGCACGTGATTTCTATTCCGGCTTTTACGTCGAACCGAATAAGGACGATCAACTTTGCGAGGGGCGCGACCGGTTGTTGTCGCGCGCTGGCGTCAGCTGCGGGGTGGAGAAGCTCAATAAGCTGGTTGCGATCCGCGAATAGTGATCGGAAGCAGCTTTGACACCCGCAAATTCTTGACATTTTCGCCTGTGAGTGCATAGGCCGCGGCAGTTAGATAGCAGGAATAAGCCTGTTGGAAGACCGCGCGGCCAGACGCCGCCTCAAATCCGGATTTTATCGCGCCTATGAAATTTGCCGATCTCGGCCTGTCTGATGAATTGCTGCAATCGGTGAAAGCCGCAGGCTATGAAGAACCAACGCCTATTCAGGCGGAGGCGATCCCTCAGATCCAGATGATGAAGGATCTGATTGCCATTGCCCAGACGGGGACCGGCAAAACGGCCAGCTTCGTGCTGCCGATGATCGATATTCTGGCTGCCGGACGCCGCCGTGCACGCATGCCGCGCTCGCTTATTCTCGCGCCGACGCGCGAACTCGCCATGCAGGTGGCAGAGAATTTTGAAAATTACGGCAAGAATCACGATCTCAAAATGGCGCTGCTTATTGGCGGTGTTCAGATGGGTGAGCAGGTCAAGGCGCTCGATGATGGCGTCGATGTGCTGATCGCGACTCCGGGCCGTCTGATGGATCTGTTCGAACGCGGCAAGATCCTGCTGACGGGCTGTGAATTGCTGGTCATCGATGAGGCTGACCGGATGCTGGATATGGGGTTCATTCCCGATATCGAATTCATCTGCGAAAAATTGCCGACCAATCGCCAGACATTGTTGTTTTCGGCGACCATGCCGGGACCGATCAAGAAACTGGCGGACAAGTTTCTGACCAATCCGAAGCTGATTGAAGTGGCCCGTCCGGCTACCGCGAATATCAATATCGCGCAGCACAAGGTTCACGTTACCCCGCGCAAGAAGCGCGAAATGCTTCGCTATCTGCTAAAGAACGACAATGTGCAGAACGCCATCGTTTTTGCTAATCGCAAGACGACCGTGCGCGAACTCAGTAAGAGTCTGAAGCAGCATGGCTTTGCCTCGGGCGAGATCCATGGCGATATGGATCAGTCATCGCGCATGGCCGAGCTGGATCTCTTCCGTAAGAACGAGATCAACATTCTGGTGGCAAGTGATGTCGCCGCGCGCGGTCTGGACGTTAAGGGCGTAAGCCACGTCTTCAACTTCGACACGCCGTGGCATCCAGATGATTATGTTCACCGGATTGGCCGTACAGGCCGTGCAGGCGCAAAGGGGCGGGCCTTTACCTTCGTCACCGATGCTGATGCAGAGGCGATTGCCAATGTCGAAAAGCTGACCGGCATTAAAATCCCGCCCTATGAAATGTCGGACGGCGATAGCAAAAAGCCGGTTCGCAAGGCGGAAGACGACGCTGACAAATCAGCTGAGGACAAGCCCGAGAAGCCAAAGCGTTCACGCCGTAAAGCTGCACCTGCAGAAGAACCGGCGAATGAAACTGTGCATGAAGAGGCACCGCAGCGTAAGTCACGCCGCAAACCTTCTGCCCGCAACGCTGAGCCTAAAACTTCCGAGCCAGATGTTGCTGAGCCTCAGTCTGCTCCGCGTAAAACCGAGCGCAGCGAATCCGTGAAACCGGATGACTGGAATGGTCCTGTGCCTGAATTTCTGGCGATTTCAGCGCTTCCCTGAACGACTCGATACCTTCGCTGGCCATTCCCTGCGCTGGATAGCATCAATCACCTGATGATCGTGCTTATCCGGCGCAGGCAATCTTCCTGATCAGGCCTTTTTCACGAAACTATCGATCACGCGTTTGACGCCGGTTGTCTCGAAAGCAATTTCGAGCTTGTTGCCTTCCTGCGCCTGTACTTCACCATAGCCGAACTTTTCGTGAAAGACGCGGTCGCCGATGGCCACGTCCTTGCGTGCCTTGGCGGCGAAACTCGCCGCACTGCGGGTGGGTTCTTTGAGCTTTTTGGGAGTGGTTTGATAGCCAGTCGCCAGGGCTCGTTGCCACCCCGGTCCGCGCTGCTGAGAGCGTTCGGGGCGGGATGAGCTGACATGGGCGAAGGGGTCGTCCTGATCGCTCCAATTGGCGCGCCATAGCGAGGCGCCACCGGACATCGTCGTTTCCTGCTCGATATGATCTTCGGGCAGTTCTTCGATAAAGCGTGACGGGATCGAGCTGGTCCACTGACCATAGATCCGGCGGTTGGCCGCATGAAGAATGGTGCAGCGCCGTCTCGCGCGGGTGATCGCGACATAAGCCAGTCTGCGCTCTTCCTCCAGACTGGCCAGACCGCCTTCGTCCAGTGACCTTTGTGACGGAAAAACGCCTTCCTCCCAGCCGGGCAGAAAGACATGTTCAAATTCCAGTCCCTTGGCAGCATGCATTGTCATGATGGTGATTTTTTCACCGTCATCGCGCGCATCATTGTCCATCACCAGGCTGACATGTTCGAGGAAGTCGGTGAGACTTTCGTAATCCTCCATCGCGCGGGCGAGTTCAGACAGGTTCTCAAGCCGTCCGGCGGCCTCTGCCGAGCGTTCGGCCTGAAGCATGGCGTTGTAGCCGCTTTCCTCCAGCACCTGACGCAGCAATTCGGCGGATGACAAATTGTCCGCTTCTTCCCGCCAACGAAGGAAATCGCGCATCAATGCGGCGATCGTTCCACCGGCGCGCTTGGGCAATTCGTCACTATCGGCCAGTTGCAGAGAGGCGGCTGCCAGAGGCATTCCTGTCTTGCGCGCATGCTGGTGCATCTTCTCCAGCGTTTTCGCGCCCAGTCCCCGCTTGGGTTGATTATAGATCCGCTCAAAAGCGAGATCATCGCTCGGCTGGGCGATTACACGCAGATAAGCCAGCGCATCTCGAATTTCAGCGCGTTCATAGAAGCGGAAACCGCCAACGATCCGGTAATTAAGCCCGATCTGAATAAAGCGGTCTTCAAATTCACGTGTCTGATATTGCGCACGTACCAGAATAGCGATCTGATCCAGCGGAGCGCCTTCACGTTCCAGTCGTTCGATATCTTCACCGACACGGCGTGCTTCTTCGGGCGCGTCCCATACACCCACCACCCGCACCGGGTCGCCCGCATGGCGTTCGGTCCACAAGGTCTTGCCCAATCGCTCGCTATTTTCGGCAATCAGGCCAGAGGCGGCAGCGAGAATCTGGGGGGTGGAGCGATAATTCTGTTCCAGCCGGATCACTTTTGCCCCGGGAAAATCCTTCTCAAAGCGCAGGATGTTGGCGACTTCCGCACCGCGCCAGGAATAGATCGACTGATCGTCATCGCCCACCACACAGATATTTTTGCGCGCCTGTGCGATCAAACGAAGCCACAAATACTGGACGGCATTGGTATCCTGATATTCGTCCACCATCACATATTTGAAACGCTGCTGATATTGTTCCAGCACGTCACGATTGCGCCGGAATATATTCAGCATATGCAGCAACAGATCGCCGAAATCACAGGCATTGAGCGCCTTCAGCCGCGCCTGATAGGCGGCGTATAGTTCCTGCCCCCGGCCATTGGCGTAACTTTCATTCTCGGCTGCATCCAGATCTTCTGGATTGAGCCCGCGATTTTTCCAGCGATCGATCAGTCCGGCCAATTGGCGGGCGGGCCAGCGCTTTTCATCCAGCTCCCGCTCGGCAATGAGCTGTTTCAGCAGGCGCTGCTGATCATCCATGTCGATGATCGTGTAGTTACTTTCCAGCCCTGCCAGCTCGGCGTGCCTGCGCAGCATTCGGGCGCAAATCGAGTGAAACGTCCCGAGCCAGGGCATGCCCTCCACCGCTGGACCAATCAGCGTTCCCACGCGCTCGCGCATTTCGCGCGCGGCACGGTTGGTGAAAGTGACGCACAGAATCTCGCTCGGCCATGCCTTGCGCTCATGCACCAGATTGGCGAGCCGGGCAGTCAGGGCCGCTGTCTTACCGGTTCCCGCACCTGCCAGCATCAGCACGGGGCCTTCGCTGGTCAGCACGGCATCACGTTGGGGCGGGTTGAGATTGGCGACCCAATTTGGCGCCTCGACTGGCGGCGGCGCGCCGAGGGAGGAGGGGCTGGCGGACGAGGAGAATGGAGGCTGGTTCACCCGCGAACAGTTAGGGAACATCACCGAGCGGCGCAAGCCCATGGCGCTGTAAGATTGGAACTCTGTTGCCAGGAAAGGCGTTGGGTCGGTGAAAAGAAATAATGAGGAGTTAAAGATGCGTAACCTACTTTTGGCCGGTGCGGCCGCTATGTCCATTGCCGGAATGTCTTCAGCTGCTGTTGCACAGGATGCCTCGGCTCCCATGGGCTCCACCAACACCGTTGAGGATAAGCAGGGCGGTGTTGAAATGACCGCTGAACAGCAGGCAGAGTACGATAGCTGGCCTGAAGAACAGCAGGTCATGTTCGTCGCCTGGGAACCGGTCTATCAACAATACTACTGGACGCTGACACCTACCCAGCAGGAGGGGTATTGGGTGCTGAATGATGAGCAGCGCATGCAGATCAATCAAATGACACCAGCGCAGCGGTCTGCCGCCTGGAGCGCCATCACTTCGCAGATAGATGAGGCCACTTCACCCGCGGCCCAGTCGGCCACTACCAGTGCCGAACCGGGAACACCGGCGGCGAGCACGCCCAAGGATTATCCAATCTGCAGCGCCGAGGTACAGGACAGCTGCATTCAGCCGCGCGCAGCGGGTAAAAACTACGGCAATCGCCCGCTGGATTACTGGCCGGGTGAACCTGCTAGCAAGATGAACTAAATTCATCGCAACATTATCAGAATATCAGGGCGCTGGTTCTTCCAGCGCCCTTTTTTATGCCAGACGCCAAACATAGTGCCGTTGGGAACCGCGCAATTCTTGACAACTTACGGCGCACAGCGCAGCGCTTTTGGCCAATCGGGGGAGCCGAAGGGGGAAGATATGACGTCACCGATACGCGCCAATCGCCGCATTTTGCTTGCGGCACTTGTCGGCACCGCCGTCGAATTTTATGACTTTTACGTCTATGCCACCGCGGCGGCACTGGTGTTCGGACCGCTCTTTTTCCCTTCGGAAAGTGCTTCGGCGCAATTGCTGCTCAGCCTGATGAGTTTCGGCCTCGCTTTCGTAGCCCGGCCAGTGGGGGCGATTGCCTTCGGCCATTTCGGTGACCGGCTGGGGCGCAAGTCCACACTCGTAGCCTCGCTCATGCTGATGGGCATCTCGACATTGCTGATCGCGTTTTTGCCGACCTATCAGATGGTCGGGTGGGTCGCGCCGTTATTGCTGTGCATCCTGCGCTTCGGGCAGGGCTTCGGCCTGGGGGGCGAATGGGGCGGGGCGACCTTGCTCGCTGTCGAAAATGCGCCACCGGGCTGGGAGGCACGCTTCGGCTCTGCACCGCAATTCGGCGCGCCGGTTGGCTTCCTGTGCGCGAATGGGCTTTTCCTGGTGCTGGGTATGACGCTGTCGGATGATGCGTTCTTCAGCTGGGGCTGGCGCGTGCCCTTCCTGCTGAGCGCCATATTGGTCGGGCTGGGTCTGTGGGTGCGGCTCCGCATTGGCGAAACCGCTGCCTTTCGTGATGCGGTGGAAAAAACGCCGCCGCCTGCGGTTCCGCTGGGCGCATTGCTGCGCAGTCATATTTTTGGTGTTGTCGCGGCCGGGGCAGGGGTGGTGGCCTGCTTTGCGATCTTTTATCTATCAACCGCCTTTACACTTGGCTTCATGACGACCGAACGGGGCGTGCCGCGTGAAGACATGCTTGGCATCCAATTGGCAGCCAATCTGTTTCTTGCACTGGGCATTCTGGTCGCGGCGATTTGGTCTGACAAGATGACGACGCGCCGCGTTCTGACCTTCGGTTCGTTCGGCACCGTGCTTCTCGGCCTTGTTTTTGGCCCGGCGCTCGCGGAAGGGTCTCTGCTGGCTGTTTTTGCCATGCTGTCCTTCGCCTTGTTCGTGATGGGGCTGGTCTATGGACCAATCGGCGCATGGATGCCGACGCTGTTTCCCGTGACTGTGCGGTACACTGGAATGTCGATTGCCTTCAATGGTGGCGGTATTCTGGGCGGCGCAGTGGCCCCGATCGCAGCGCAGATGCTGTCTGCTGCCGGGGGCACTGCGCTCGTCGGTCTGTTTCTCAGTGTTGCCGGTCTCGTGACGCTATTGGGTGTTACTCTTGGGAAGCCTTTGCGCGCAGCAGCGTGATCCGGGCTTTGCCCACATTTCGTTCCGCTTCAACCGTGTGAAACTTGAAGCGCAGCTCTTCATCGCGCGCGGTTTCGAGCGCGATCCAGCTTTGTTCACCAATCCAGCCAAGCCGTTGCAGCTTTTCCAGCGCAACGGGCCCGGCGCCGCTATAATAAGGCGGGTCGAGCAGGATGAGATCGGGCGGCGAAATTTTTGGCGGTCCCAGCGCCATGACAGAGCCGGCTCGCACATCACATTGTAATTGTGCGCGAAGAGCCGCGATATTCGCGCGTAAACTGCGCAAGGCTTCCGCATCCTGTTCCACGAACAGGCAATTCGCCGCGCCGCGCGACAGGGCTTCCAGCCCCAGTGCGCCAGATCCGGCGAAGAGGTCCATCACCGTGAGGTCGGCGAAGCTACCCAGCCGGCTGGACAACATGGCGAAGAGTGTTTCACGTGTGCGATCAGCGGTGGGCCTCGTGCCTTCACCCTTTGGCGCGCGCAGCTGACGGCGCCGCCAATCCCCAGCTATAATTCTCATAATTTGCCGCCTTGACGCAATTGCTTGCGGAACCATTCAACGTCTGCCGGGCGAACTTCCTGCACCTGACCGCGCGGAATATCGCCAAGTTCGAAGGGGCCGTAGCTGACCCGCATCAAGCGCGAAACCTGCAGACCCAGATGTTCCAGAACCCGGCGAACTTCACGATTTTTACCTTCGGTAAGCGTCATCTCAATCCATTGATTGCGCCCCGTGCGGCGCTCAAGATTGGCATCGATTTTGCCATAATGAATGCCTTCGATGGTAATACCTTCGATCAGGCTTTCGAGGTCACTTTGCGAGACATCACCAAAGGTGCGGGCGCGATAGCTTCGGGGTATCTCGCTGGAGGGGAGCTCCATGGCGCGTTTCAACTCACCATCATTGGTGAGCATTAACAGGCCTTCGGTGTTGAGATCGAGCCTGCCCACAGGCATCAATCGCGGAGCATTGCGCGGTAATGCATTGCGCAAGGCATTATAAATCGTTGCGCGCCCTTTGGGATCGCGCTCTGCCGTCAACAGGCCAGAGGGTTTGTGAAAGCGGAACAGGCGTGCTTGTTCGGGCTTGGCCACAGCCTTGCCGTCTACGGTAACACCGTTCAAATTGTTCAGGATAGTTGCCGGAGTGGTCAGCGTTTCGCCATTCAGCGCGATGCGCCTGTCAGCGATCATACGCTCCACCTCACGGCGGCTTGCTACGCCAGCACGGGCCAACAATTTTGCGATCCGGTCGCCTTGGCGTTCTTCGCCAGAAATTGGTTTTTGAGACATGGAGGCCCCATAGACCTGATGCGCGTCTGGGGGAAGCTATCGCTAATCGCTAACTATAAAATTAGCCGCAATCATGCGACATGCCTTCGCGTTCGCGAGGGTGCGGCGCGCGCCGGTCATCTGCATCTGCCGTGTCATCAAAAACGCGCCATCCCGGATCGTCCCTCAGCATAGAGATGCGGCAGCGCACGCAACTCGTACGAAAATGAAATCCGTCATGCCACACACGATTACGGTTAACCTTGTGCCCCATCATCCGGCAAATGAGTTTCCGTAGCAAGCTTTTGCCCTCCGTTATGCGACACAACACGGGGGTTTACTTACATCAGTGTATTAACCACCTCAATCCGCAGTTATGTAAATAACACCACACTGGTATGCCCAAAAACCGGATAGCTTCGTAAGTCTTTGAAAATTCGCAAAGCTGTCAGTTGCAATTGTGTTAACGAATTTTCCCGCGAGCAGATATTCGGCCTTTGTTATAGGCGCGACGACAACAATTTCGCTTCTTTCGGGTATCTTTGATCGAATCACTCTGCATGTTTAGCTGCTGCCCTTGTTGGCGAAGCAAAAATTATCGCCAGACCCATGCTTAATTGCGGGGGATAGTGCGCTCTGGCTCTTTTGCGTATTGCCGGGATCGCTATGCTAATACACGGCAGATATTGCCGGGAACAAAGGACGTTATATGGCCGATGTGGCAGAACTGACCGAACGCAATATGTGGGATTCGGTCAGGCCCTATCTTGAGAAGGAGTCGCTTGCCTCTTTCTTTCTCGGCATTTCCTCCGGCTTTCCTTTCGCGATGATTGCCGCGACCCTCACCACGCGGCTGGCGCAGGATGGAATTGAGAAATCGACCATCACTGCCTTTAGCCTGGCGTTTCTGGTTTATAATCTGAAGTTCTTATGGGCTTGGATCGTCGATGGGGTGAAGATTCCGCTGCTTCATCATCTGGGCCAGCGCGTCTCGTGGATGTGGGTTATCGGTTTCTGCGTGATTGCTTCGGTGGTTAATCTGGCGCTCGCGGATCCCGGCCAGGATATTTACTGGACTGCGGTATCCGCCGTGCTGGTGGGCATTGCCGGGGCGACATTTGACATCATCATCGACGCCTATCGGATCGAAACGCTTAAACCCTATCAACTCGGTGTCGGCTCAGGGATGAGCCAATATGGCTGGCGCATCGGGGCGGGCGCTGCCGCTGCTCTCGCGCTGGTGGTGTCGGGGCGTTTCGGCTGGGAAATCGCCTATATTGTCTGCGCCTTATTCGCCTTGCCAGCCATGCTGACGGCAGCCTTTCTGGGTGAGCCCGCACGGCGTAAAGTGGTTCAGGAAAAGCGTAGTATTCGGCAAAGCCTGCGCGCAATCAGCGGTCCATTCACCGAATTTTTTCAGCGCAATGGGGCGTGGCTCGTCTTGCTTTTCATTCTGGTGCACAAAATTGGCGATACGCTTGCCAATCTGACGTTCCGCCTCTTGTTTGATGATCTTGGCTTCAGCAATGATGAAATTGCGATTTTCGACGTGGGCGTCGGCTTTTGGGCGCTCATCATCGGTGTCTTTGTCGGCGGCATCATTTATGCGCGTCTCGGCCTGAAGCGCTCGGTGCTGATTGCGCTCGTTCTGATGGCAATTTCCAATCTCAGCTTCGCCATGCTGGCGGCTGCCGGACACAGCAATATCGGCATGGCCAGTGCTATCGGTTTTGAGAACTTTGCCAGCGGCTTTGGCGGTGTGGTCGTGGTCGCCTATTTCTCGGCTCTATGCGATCTGCGCTTTACCGCAGCGCAATATGCGCTGATTTCTGCAGGCGCGAGTATTGTTGGCCGGTTTCTCACCGGTACAACAGCAGGCAGCCTGATCGAAACCTTTGGCTATGTGAACTTCTACCTGCTTACGACGGTCGCGGCTGTTCCGGGAATCCTGCTGTTCTGGTGGATGATGCGCGTCGGATTGGTGGATGAAGCAATGGGCACTGCCGGTGAGGTGGGCGAAGGCGACGCGCGAAACGATTGAGCCTCAGGGCCTGCGTTTCCCCCGCCGGTTGCGTCCCTTTGTCATGGGGTCAGGCTTGGCGGGCGGTTTCCACCCCTCCGGCCTGCTTTGCCCCTGTTGACTTGTCCCCAGACCCATTGCGCCAGCTTTTTGGCGGGTCAGGCCGGACAGATCGGCCTGCTCGGCAGATTCCGCGCTGGCTCCGCCGCGCATCAGATTAATTCTGTCCCGGCAGCGTTTGGCTTCCTCAAAATCCAGGGCCTGCGCGGCCGCCTGCATCTTTTCCGTCAACGTCTCGATCGTTTCAGTCATAGTTTTAGGAATGCTTTGGTGGCGCTTTGGCTCCAAAAGCTAAGGATGGTTTTTGACTGATTGCGGATTGATCCCCGGCGCGTCCGCCGGAAGGGTTGTGCCGGTTTCAGTCCGGCAGTTCGCCATTCGCCTTCAGCACTTGCCCGGCAAGATAGAGCGAGCCACCGATCAGCACGCGCTGGCCGTCATCGGGCAGGCGGGTGAGGGCGGTGGCGACGTCGGGGGCGGATCGTGCATCGGCGCCGAAGGCGTCCACGCTATGCGCCTCGCTGCCGGGAATGGGCACCACGGTCAGACTGGAGAGCATGCCTTCCATCGGTTTGATCAGCGCCTGCGGGTCCTTGTTGGATAGCATGCCGATGACCAGATGCAGTTTCTCGCCGCCCAGATGGCGCGCGATCGCTTGTCCGGCATCGGGATTGTGCCCGCCATCGAGCCAGACATCGCGGTTTCTAGCATGGGAAGTGAGCGGGCCTGTGCTCAGTTTCTGCAATCGAGCGGGCCAGCGCGCCGTGCGAATGCCTTCGGCCATCGCAGCAGGCGAGACGGTGACGAAATCCTGATGCCGTAGCATAGCAACAGCGAGCGCGGCATTGTCCCCCTGATGCACGCCGGGCATGGTGGGAAGGGGTAGGGTGAGCGGCCCGAATTTGTCCCGGTAATCGATCGCGTCAGGCGTGATCGTGGCATGCCAGTCCTGCCCGCGCATATGCAACGGAGCACCTTCACGCGCTGCGGCGGCCTGCACTTCGATTTCGGCTATTTCGGGATAATGCTGCGTTACGAGCGGTCGACCGGAGCGCGCGATTCCGGCCTTTTCAAAGGCGATCCGGGCGAGCGGTTCGTCCGGCGTACCTTCCTCAGGCACCAGCAGGAAGCTCTCATGATCGATGCCGAGCGTAGCAATGCCGCAGGCGGCGGGGCGATCGAGCACATTGGTGGCATCGAAACGTCCGCCAAGCCCGACTTCGATCACACAGACATCGGCTGGTATCCGTGCAAAAGCCAGAAAAGTCGCCGCTGTGGTTACTTCGAAGAAACTGGGAGCGAGGTCCTCTCCCGCATCCAGCACTTCTTTCAGCAATTCACCCAGGAACTCATCTGAAATGAGCGCACCGTTCAGCCGGATACGCTCATTATATCGCACGAGATGCGGCTTGGTCGCGCTGTGAACGCGCAGACCCTCGGCTTCCAGCATCATCCGCAGATAAGTGCAGGTCGATCCTTTGCCATTGGTACCGGCGACATGAAAAACTGGCGGCAGATGCTTTTGTGGGTCTCCCAAACGGCCAAGCAGATCGTGAATCACGTCCAGCCCAAGCCGGCCCTGTGGCAGGGTCAGCCGGGCCAGACGATCAAGCTGCGCCTGCACCGCTGGGTCTTCTGAGGTGGCGAAATCCTTCACCGCGTTGTCAGCACTGTTGTTCAGGCTGCCTGAGGCTGGGTATAGGCCAGCAAGCGAGCAAGAGTTGACCGCAAATCCTTACGTTCCACCACCATGTCAACCATGCCGTGGTCGTAGAGATATTCGGCGCGCTGGAAGCCGTCCGGCAATTGCTCGCGGATCGTTTCCTGAATGACGCGCTGTCCGGCAAAGCCGATCAATGCGCCCGGTTCGGCGATGTGAACATCGCCCAACATGGCATAACTGGCCGTGACGCCGCCCGTGGTCGGATCGGTCAGCACCACCAGATAGGGCAATCCTGCCTCCTTCAGCCGGCGTGTCATGACGGTTGCCTTGGGCATTTGCATCAGGGACAAAATACCTTCCTGCATCCGTGCGCCACCGGCGGCGGTGCAGACGACGAAGCCGCATTTTTCTTCGATCGCGCGTTCTGCCGCGGCACAGAATGCAGCGCCAACCGCCATACCCATGGAACCGCCCATGAACATGAAATCCTGCACGCCTACAACTGCTCGCTGGCCTTCAATCTGGCCAAAGGCGGCAGTAAAGGCATCATCGTGCGGGTTCTTGGCACGGGCCTGTTTCAGCCTGTCGGTGTAGCGTTTCGTATCGCGGAATTTCAGCGGGTCTTCCTTCACCTGCGGCGCAGGCAGCAGGGCGTAGCCCGGATCGAGAATCTGGGAGAGGCGCGCATCGGCACCAATCCGCCCATGATGTCCGCAGCGCGGACAGACGGACATGCTGTCCTCATATTCCTTGGCGAACAACATATCATGGCATTGCGGGCATTTGACCCACAGATTGTCGGGTGTTTCGCGCTTGGTCGCGAAGGGTAACGAATTGCGAACACGGTTAAGCCAGCTCATGCGGCATCCTTTCGCGCATTATGCACTGCCTGCGCAAGTGCCTGTGTTAGTTCACGAATATGGGTAGGCGCATTTTCTCCATGCTCACCCACCAGTTCGACAAGCGCTGAGCCTACCACCACGCCATCGGCGACGGCAGCAATGGTCGCGGCCTGTTCAGGAGTGCGCACGCCGAAGCCCACGGCGACAGGCAAATCGGATTTTGCCTTGATATCCGCTACGGCGCGATCGACCGATCCGGCAGCCGCTTGCTGCATACCGGTGATCCCGGCGACCGAAACATAATAGAGAAAACCGGCAGAGCCTTCGAGCACTGCGGGAAGGCGGCGTGCATTTGTGGTTGGCGTGGCGAGCCTGATGGGGGCAATACCATTGTCCCGTAAAGCCGGGCCCAGAGAAGCATCCTCCTCAGGCGGAATATCGACGCAGATCACGCCATCCACACCAGCCTTCGCGGCTTCGGCAGCGAACCATTCCGGTCCGCGGCGAACCATCGGATTGGCATATCCCATCAGCACGAGCGGAACGTCCGGGTGGCGGCTGCGAAATGCAGCGGCGATGTCCAGCACGTCGCGGGTGGTGGTGCCTTTGGCCAAAGACCGCAGATCGGCGGCCTGAATTGCCGGACCGTCGGCCATCGGATCGGTGAAGGGCATCCCCAGCTCCACCACATCAGCGCCGCCCTCTACCAAGGCGTCGAGATTGGCGGCGGTGTCTCCATCACCTGCGGTCAGGAAGCAGACGAGGGCTGGATGCCCTTTGCCGAAAGCCTGTTCTATACGGTTCACAGATCCACCCCCAATGCTTCGGCAACGGTGAAGATATCCTTGTCACCGCGGCCACACAGATTGGCGAGAATGATCTGGTCCTGATCCATGTCCCGGGCGCGCTTCGCCACGGCGGCGATGGCGTGGCTGGGTTCCAGCGCCGGAATGATCCCTTCCGTCCGGCAGAGCAGCTGAAAAGCATCCAGCGCTTCCTTGTCGGTGATGGAGGTATATTCCACCCGGCCGTTTTCCTTCAGCCAGGCGTGTTCCGGGCCGATACCGGGATAATCCAGTCCCGCGCTGATCGAGTGCGCTTCGGTGATCTGGCCGTCTTCATCCTGCAGTAGATAGGTCTTGTTGCCATGCAGAATGCCCGGTGCACCGCCGGTCAGGCTGGCGGCATGTTCCTTATCGAGGCCATGGCCAGCGGCTTCAACACCCAGCATGGCGACATCACGGTCATCCAGAAACGGATGGAACAGACCGATGGCATTGGAGCCGCCGCCGATCGCAGCGACCAGCATGTCTGGCAGGCGTCCGGTGCGGTTCATCAATTGCTCGCGGGCTTCGCGGCCGATGACGCTTTGGAAATCGCGCACCAGTTCGGGGTAGGGGTGCGGCCCGGCCGCTGTGCCGATGATGTAGAAGGTGTCATCGACATTGGCGACCCAGTCGCGCAGCGCCTCATTCATGGCATCCTTCAGCGTGGCTGCGCCCGATTGAACGGGCACCACTTCGGCGCCGAGCAATTTCATCCGGAACACGTTGGGCTGCTGACGCGCGGCATCAGTTGCGCCCATATAGACAACGCAGGGGAGACCAAAGCGTGCGCAGACGGTCGCTGTAGCCACGCCATGCTGACCCGCGCCGGTTTCGGCGATGATGCGGGTTTTGCCCATGCGAATCGCCAGCAAGATCTGACCGATGCAATTGTTGATCTTATGCGCGCCGGTATGGTTCAGCTCATCACGCTTGAACCAGATTTGTGCGCCCTTGCCCTCCGGGGCATCCTGACGCAGCTTCGCGGTCAGGCTTTCGGCATAATAAAGCGGGCTGGGCCGGCCGACATAATGCTCCAGCAAATCCTCGAATTGACGGTGAAACGCAGGATCTGCCTTGGCAGCCTTATATTCGCGTTCCAGTTCGAGGACGAGCGGCATGAGTGTTTCGGCGACATAGCGCCCGCCATATGTGCCGAAATGGCCATGCTCATCCGGCTGATTGCGATAGGAGTTAAGTTTGTCTGTCATATTGACCTTGCCGATTGGCAGAAGGCTGCGATTCTGTCCACGTCCTTGATGCCCGCTGCGCTCTCCACACCAGAAGAGGTATCCACCAGCGGCGCTCCTGTGCTGCGTATGGCCTGCGCCACATTGTCCGGAGTGAGCCCGCCAGCGAGCCCCCATGGCGTGGAACCACGATAGGCGGAGAGCAGCGACCAGTCGAAACTTAACCCCATGCCACCGGGCAAAGTGCCTTTTGGGGTCTTGGCATCGAACAGGAGAAAATCAGCGGCGCCTTCATAGGATGCGGCGCGCTCAATATCGGAGGCAGAGGATACCGAGAGCACTTTCCATACCGGCAGGCCAAACTGTGCCTTTACCTGTGCTGTGCGTTCGGGCGTTTCCTTGCCGTGCAGCTGGATCGCACCAAGTCGTCCGGCTGTGACACTTTCACTCAGCATTCCATCATCGGGGTCGACGAAGACGCCCACGCTGCTGATCCGACCGCTTGCCCGTTCTGCCAGCACTGGCAGATCGCGGATGGTGACAAAACGCGGAGAAGGCGGGAAGAAATTGAAGCCGGCATATTCGGCCCGATTGCGGATCGCCGCATCGAGCGCTTCGGGAGTGGAAATTCCACAAATCTTTATCGCAGGTATAACCATAATGCGCCGTAATCGATCGCCCGCCAGAGGGGAAGTGCGGGCGTATCTAAAGCGTAGCTTCGATAGCGCGCGCTGCTTCGGCTGGGTCCAGCGCGCGGCTGATTGGGCGGCCGATTACCAAAACGCTGGCGCCATCGTCACGTGCCTGACGCGGTGTGACGGTGCGTTTCTGATCGCCTGCCGCGCTGCCGGCGGGACGCAGGCCGGGGACGACGAAGAAACCGTGTTTCCATTGCTTGTGCACCGCGCCAACTTCCTGACCCGAACAGACGATTCCGTCGAGACCGGAAGCCTCGGCGAGTTCGGCCAGGCGCATTACATGGTCATGTGGTGTGCCCGTGACGCCTGCTTTGGTCAGATCACGCTGATCAAGGCTGGTCAGCATGGTGACGGCCACCACTTTGCAGTTTTCCCCGGCCGCTGCCTTGGCATCTTCCATCATCGCCTGACCGCCGGATGCGTGAACGGTGACAATCGCCGGTTCCAGCGTGTGAATGGCCTGCATCGCACCGGCAACGGTGTTGGGAATGTCATGCAGTTTCAGGTCAAGGAAGATCGGCAAACCGCAATGGGCGATTTCATGCACGCCATGCGCGCCATGGGCATAGAAAAACTCCATCCCCAGCTTCACACCGCCAATATGGCCTTTGACCTTTTCAATCAGTGCTTTGCCCGCATCAAGTCGCGGCACGTCGAGCGCAAGAAAAACGGGGTTGCTCATCCGCTGTCAAATCCTTGAAGGGCCGGTTTCATCCGGCGTATGTTCTGGGGCCACGACCGGGTCGGATGCCGGGTCCACGCTTTGCGGCTGGACTGTTTGTGCCGATGGTGCGGGCTGGGCCGGGGGAGGGGGCGTGATTGCGGCTTGCTCCAGATGAGAAATGCGCCGCTTCAACCGCCACTTCGTGCCGCGATAGATGAGCCACATCGGGATAAGCCCGGCCAGAAAAGCCACGATTACCAGCGCCGGGATCTTGGTTTCCAGCACCAGTCCTTCCCATATTTTCACCTCAACCGGATCCCAGTTGAAGATGGAAAAAATCAGCAGTGCGACCAGCACCAGCACCCACATAATCGTCCGCAAAATCTGCAAGGCTCAGCTCCCAAAACCGGTAGGTTTAATCCCAATTGGCCGTGATGGTAGGCCCATCACGGCCAATTGGGAAGTGGCTCAGTTTGCGCCGAAAACGCGGTTGAAAATGGTGTCGACCTGCTTGAAATGGTACTCAAGGTCGAAGCGTTTTTCGAGTTCTTCATCACTCAGCGCGGCGGTCACTTCCGCATCCGCCTTAAGCAGTTCGAGCAGGGACAGAGCGCCGTCGCTTTCCCATACTTTCATCGCATTGCGCTGAACCAGACGATAGGCATCCTCGCGGCTCACACCGTTCTGAGTAAGCGCCAGCAGAACGCGCTGCGAATGAACGAGCCCGCCCATACGGTCCATATTCTTCTGCATACGCTCAGGATATACCAGCAGCTTGTCGATCACACCGGTTAGGCGGCCCAGTGCGAAATCGAGCGTGATGCAGGCATCGGGACCGATGAAGCGTTCGACCGAGCTGTGCGAAATATCGCGCTCATGCCACAGTGCCACATTTTCCATGGCGGGCAGGGCATAGGAACGGACCATCCGGGCCAGGCCGGTAAGGTTTTCGGTCAGCACCGGGTTGCGCTTATGCGGCATGGCGCTCGATCCCTTCTGGCCGGGGGAGAAATACTCCTCCGCTTCCAGAACTTCAGTGCGCTGCAGATGGCGCACTTCGACAGACAGACGCTCGATCGAGCTGGCAATCACGCCCAGCGTGGCGAAGAACATCGCATGGCGATCACGCGGGATCACCTGCGTGGAAACAGGCTCAGGCGTCAGGCCGAGGCGTTCGGCGACATGCTCTTCCACCGAAGGGTCGATATTGGCGAAAGTGCCGACCGCACCCGAAATGGCGCAAGTGGCGATATCATCGCGCGCGGCGACGAGGCGCGCGCGGCAACGTGAAAATTCGGCATAGGCTTCGGCCATTTTCAGACCGAACGTCACCGGCTCGGCATGAATGCCATGGCTGCGGCCGATGGTGGGGGTGTATTTGTGTTCCTCCGCGCGGCGCTTGATCGCGGCCAGCAGCAGATCGATATCTTCCAGCAGCAGGTCGGCGCTACGGGCGAGCTGCACGGCCAGCGTGGTGTCGAGCACATCCGAGCTGGTCATGCCCTGATGCATGAAGCGTGCTTCATCACCGACATTTTCCGCCACCCAGGTGAGGAAGGCGATCACGTCATGCTTGGTCACGGCTTCGATGGCATCAATCGCCTCGACATCAACCTTGGGGTTGGTTTCCCACCATGCCCACAGTGCCTTGGCCGCGCTTTCCGGCACTACGCCCAGTTCGCCGAGCTTTTCGGTGGCATGCGCCTCAATTTCGAACCAGATGCGATATTTCGCTTCTGCTTCCCACAGGGCGGTCATTTGAGGGCGGGCGTAGCGGGGAACCATGGCAAACTCCGAGAAAAGGAAATCGGCGTGCGGCTAGGCCGAGCGGGGCGTTAGATCAAGCCCTTCGCCTTTAGCGATATTTGCCCCTCGCTCCCAATAATGACGTGATCATGCAGAATTATGCCAAGCAGGCCGCCTGCTTCCGCGATGCGCCGGGTGATCTGAATATCCGCGCGGCTGGGCTCAGGATTGCCGCTGGGATGGTTGTGCACGAGGATGAGCGAAGACGCTCCGATGTCGAATGCCTTGCGGATGACTTCGCGCGGGTGAATGGCCGCTTCGTCAATCGTGCCATCGCCAACATGGTGATCAAACAGCAGCCGATTCTTGGAATCGAGATATAAAATGCGCACCCGCTCCACCGTCAGATGCGCCATATCGATGCTGAGATAATCGAGCAGCGCTTGCCAGCTCGACAAGACGGGCCGCTCCATCACTTCGCTGCGCGCCATTCTGCGGGCGGAGAGCGCCACGATCTTGAGCGCGCCGGCGCTGACTTCACCCATGCCGGGGACGGCAGACAGCGCTTTGGGATCAGCATTCAGGACCTTGGCCAGCGATCCAAAACGGCGCAGCAGCTCTTTGGCGAGCGGTTTGGTGTCACCGCGGCTGCGCGCGGCAAAGAGAAGATATTCAAGCACTTCATAATCGGCCAGCGCCTCTGCCCCGCCATTCAGCAGCCGGTCACGCAGGCGGGCACGATGGCCCAGTGCATCGCGCCGGACTTGCGCTTGCTGATCGGAACGCGATGAAGTTTCGCTGCTTGTCTGGTTTTCCACGCGCCTATCCCCCGGTAAGACATTGCCTTTGCCGCGCTCAGCGCGCAAGTGGCGGAAGATATGACGCAGACCATCGATATGGATGATGAAACAACGGACACCGCATCCGCGCGGCGACATGTCTGGCGATTCGTCCTGCTCGGTCTGCTGGCATTTTTGCTGGTCGTGCTGGGTGTCGCCTGGTGGCAACGCGAATCAATCGCGGATCGGCTGATCACCGATACGCTCGCCTCCTATGGCATAGAGGCGCGCTATAATATCGAGCGCATTGGTGCCGATCAGCAGGTGCTGACTGATATCGTGATTGGCGATCCGGAAAATCCGGACATGACGATCGAACGCGCGCAAATGCAAATAAGTCCGCGATTCGGCCTGCCGGACATTGCTGAAATCCGGCTGATCAAGCCTCACCTGCGTGCACGGTTTACCAATGGTGCATTTGATCTGGGCGCGCTCAATCCGTTGCTGGAAGGTGGTGACGGCGGGCCGTTCGAATTGCCGAATATCAATCTCCGCATTGTTGATGGCCGGGCGAGTGTCACGACCGACTATGGCAATGTGGGCGCTGCGCTGTCGGGCTCCGGCAATTTGCAGGGCGGATTTACCGCGCAAATGGCGGCAGTGTCCCCCGGTCTGACCGTTTTGGAATGCGATATACGCTCCGTTCAGCTGACCGGGCAGCTGGCGATCCGGTCAGAGCAGCCTGAGTTCAAAGGTCCGCTTTCGCTTCGCCGCGTGAAATGCGCGGGGCAGGGCATCTCGACCGGACAGGCACAGGCCGATCTTGACCTGGTGATCGATCGCGACCTTTCTGGCGGTGAGGGGAAACTCGATCTCAAACTGGCCGATCTGATTGTCGGAGCAAACCGTCTGCGCCACCTGACGGGCGGGATGGATGGTGAGTGGCGGAATGATTCGCTCAATATGGGTTATGATCTGACCGGTCGTAATCTGAGGACGCCGGTGTTGGCTTTGGAGCGGGCCGCGGCCACGGGGGCGATCCGCAGTCATGCCGGGCTGTCCGATTATGACGTGACGGGCGAGGCCAGTGGGCGCAATATTCGCATGGGCGAATTTGTGAACACATCCCTGAACGACGCGGCAAGCGCAGCAGGTGACACCTTACTCGGCCCCATCCTTTCTCGCATCGCGGATAATCTTAAGAGTGAGGAGGCGCGTAGCCGCTTTTCCGGTGAGTTCAGCTACCGCGCGGGGAAGGACGGTCGGCATCTCGATATCCCACGTGCGCGGCTTTGGGGCGGTAGCGGCGACGCGCTGATGTCCGTTTCACGCGTGAGCTTTGACCAAACCAATGAAGAAGCAGGGCGTTTCTTCGGTAATTTTACGAGCGGCGGGCGCGGTCTGCCGCGAATTGCCGGGCGTATGGAAAAGAGCGGCAATGGGCGAACTGTTTTGCGTTTGACCATGGCTGACTATGCTGCGGATGATAATTCACTGGCGATCCCTGAATTGATCGTGCTGCAGGATGGCTCTGGCCGGCTAGGTTTTTCCGGACGGCTGGCGGCCAGCGGCAGGCTACCGGGCGGCCGCGCGGATGATCTGCTGGTCCCGCTATCGGGCAATATCTCGGCAGACGGCGTTCTCTCACTCTGGAGGCGCTGCGCCGATATTCGCTTTGGCCGGTTGCAGCTCGCCAATCTGAGGGTGGAAGACCGAAGTCTGCGGCTCTGTCCGGCGCAGGGCCAGCCTATCCTGCGCTATGGCGCGAAGGGGCTGAAATTGTCAGCCGGCGTGCCTCAGCTCGATCTGGCTGGGTATCTTGGAGAAACACCGATTCGCTTGCGCAGTGGCGCGGTGGGCATTGCCTATCCGGGCAAGATCGCCGCGCGCGATATTCACGTTGGCCTGGGGCCGGTCGCCACCGCATCAACTTTCCTGATCAGCGATTTAAGAGCTGGGGTTGATCTGGATGGCGGAATTTCCGGAGGATTCGCGGGTGCGGATGTGAAGCTGGCCGCTGTGCCGCTCGACATTCTGGACCTCGCCGGCAGCTGGCAATTCGCCGATGGCGTCCTGCGTTTGACCGGCGGCGGATTCCGATTGGAAGACCGTTCAGACAGCGCACGGTTCGAGCCGTTGGTAGGGCGCGACGCTGACCTGACGCTTGAGGATAATCGTATCACCGCCGCCGCAATTCTGCGTGACCCCGGCAGCAACCGGGAAGTTACTCGCGCGGCCATCACGCATGATCTGGCCACTGGCAGCGGCGATGCCGACCTCAGGGTGGATGGTCTGGTCTTTGATGAGGATATGCAGCCCAGCGATCTCACGCAGCTGGCGCTCGGCGTGGTCGCCAATGTCGATGGGATTGTGACCGGTCGCGGCAAAATAGCCTGGAATGAAGCAGGCATCACCAGCAGTGGCCGTTTCTCCAGCAGCAATTTGGATCTCGCCGCGCCCTTTGGTCCGGTAAGAGGGGCATCTGGCACGCTCAACTTCACCGATTTGCTTGGCCTGACGACCGCACCGGGACAGACAATCCAGGTCGCCTCGGTCGATCCGGGCATCGAAGTGTTCGATGGCGAAGTCTCCTTTCAGATCCTGCGTGGAGAGACAATTGCGGTTGAGGGCGGGAAATGGCCGTTCGTCGGCGGTTCGCTCACCCTCCGGCCTGTACGGATAAATCTGGGGCTGGATGAAACCCGCAGCTACATCTTCGAAATCGAAGGACTGGATGCGGCGAAATTTGTCGATCGGATGGGGCTTGCCAATCTTAGCGCCAGCGGAATCTTCGACGGGACATTGCCCGTGGTGTTCAGCGGAGAAAATGGCGCGATCGAAGGCGGCTTGCTGCTGTCTCGTCCGCCCGGCGGCAATGTCTCCTACGTGGGTGAGCTATCCTATGAGGATTTGTCGCCCATGGCCGATTTTGCCTTCGATGCCTTGCGCTCGCTGGATTACCGACAAATGCGAATCGGAATGGATGGGCCGCTGACGGGCGAAATCGTCACCCGAGTGCGCTTCGACGGGGTCAGTCAGGGGGACGGTGCCTCCAACAATATCATCACCCGCCAGATTGCGCGGCTACCTCTGCGTTTCGACGTTAATGTGCGTGCGCCATTTTATAAGTTGATTGGGTCGCTCAGTTCTCTTTACGATCCGGCCGCTGTGCGCGACCCGCGTGATCTTGGCTTGATCGATGTCGAAGGCGATATGCTCGACCGGCAAGTGACGGACAGTGAATTGCCAGGCGGCGACGCCGGAAAAGAAAATCCCACCATTCAGTCCAGTGAAAGCGAGACTATGCCATGAGGCAAGCAAGACAGATTGTGGCTGCCCGTTGCGGGGGCACGGGCCAGCGCGGCGTTACTGGCCGCATGCTGGCGTTGCTTACTCCCTTATGCGGCGCAGCGGTACTTGGAGGATGCATATCCATCAATGCGCCGGATAAGCCTATCGTGATCGAGCTGAATATAAATATCACGCAGGAAGTGATCTATCGGTTGGCAGAAGATGCTGGCAACACGATTGAAGACAATCCGGATATTTTCTGAATGCTCAGGCGTTCTGAGATACTATTGGTGATACGCGGAAACAGAGGCAGATGATTATGAAACAGACAGCCATCACAAAGAAAATATCCGCGCGGGCGCTAGCAGCAGTTGGCGCTGCAGCCGTTCTGGCCAGCGCCTTCGGCAGCCCGGCTCTGGCGCAGCGTGACCCCGCATACGCGCAGGCGCGGGCGCAGGGTAAAGTGGGCGAAAAGATGGACGGTTATCTGGGGATTGTCGGTTCCGGTGACGCGCAATTGCGCAGTCTGGTCGACGATATCAACATCAAGCGCCGCGCTGTCTACGCTGACAAGGCCAAAGCCGCCAATGCGACGCTGGAGGAATACGCTTTCACTGCAGGCTGTCTCGCCATTTCCCGGACCGAGCCTGGTGAAAAATATCAGGCGCCCTCAGGCGACTGGAAAACCCGCACGTCATCGGCTCCGGAGCGAGATCCTCGCTGCCCCTGATTAATCCGTAAGATCAGGGTTTATGCGCTTGTCTCAGGCACTTCTGGGGTAAGCGCCGGGAGAGTTTTCCGCTGTCAAATGGTTGACTCGTTCATATGCCCCGCCTAAGGGGGCCGCGCCCTTAGGGGGTAGCTCATTGCTCATGTCTGAAACTGTCTCTAAGGAGACAGGCATGAGTGATGAAACGCCCGGACGGGAACCCATTGGTGAGGATGCGCGGATCGATGCGCTTGATGCTCGGCTTAAGGCCGCGCGCGAGCGGGAAGATCATCGCAACCGACCGCAAGTGCAGGGTGCCGATGCGAATTATCGTATGGGTAACCGGGTATTGGCGGAATTACTTGGTGGGCTCATCGGTGGCGCGCTTATTGGTTGGGTAATCGACCGGTTTGCTGATACGTCGCCTTGGGGACTGTTAGTGATGTTGACCTTAGGGATCATCGTTGCTTTCAGGAATATTATACGGATTTCGAACCGGCGATCCGACTGACGAATTCTCAAAAGGAATTCACCGGATGGCCGTTTTTATTTTGGCGTTAGGGTAGGGGCGCGAAACAGTGGCAGCCGAACAGGCCAAAGTCGACCCGATGCACCAGTTCACGATCGAACCGATTCTCGGTTCGCAGAACTGGGAAATCGCCGGCTACAACATTGCATTCACCAACAGTGCATTGTGGATGGGCCTCGCGGCCATCGCATTGTGGCTGTTCGTTTTCGGCGGCATGAAGCGTCAGCTCGTGCCCGGCCGTTGGCAAATGGCGGTGGAAAGTTTCACCGGCTTCATCGATGACATGCTGGAAGCGAATATCGGCAAGGCCGGGCGCAAATATGTGCCCTATGTCTTCTCGCTGTTCATGTTCATCCTGTTTGCCAATATTCTGGGCCTGCTGCCCGTCGGTCTGTTTGGGGTTCATCCCTTTACCTTCACCAGCCATTTCACAGTGACTGGTGTGCTGGCGCTGCTGTCCTTTTCGATCGTTCTGGTCGTGGGATTTGCGAAGCACGGCTTCCGTTTCTTCTCGCTGTTCATTCCACACGGTACGCCCGTGGTGATGATGCCGCTGATCTTCTTCGTCGAACTGGCGAGCTTCATGGTGCGGCCGTTCTCTCTCGCATTGCGGTTGTTTGTTGCGATGATGGCTGGGCACCTTCTGCTTGAAGTGCTTTCGAGCTTCGTCATCAGCGGCTTTAATAACGGCATTGGCACCAGCGTGATCGTTGTCATCCCGACCTTCCTGCTGATGATCGGGATCTGCGCGCTGGAGCTGCTGGTCGCCGGTATTCAGGCTTATGTTTTTGCCTTGTTGACTTCGCTTTACATCAACGACGCAGAAAACCTTCACTGATCTTTTTACTTGATACTCAAACGGTTTAATCAAAGGAGTTTTTGAAATGGACGCAGAAGCCGCAAAGCTGCTCGGAGCTGGTCTCGCCGCTATTGGTGCGGGTCTTGCATCGCTCGGCGTGGGTAACGTCTTCGCCAAGTTCCTGGAAGGCGCACTGCGCAATCCGGGTGCTGCTGACGCACAGCAGGGTCGCCTGTTCATCGGCTTCGCAGCCGCCGAACTTCTGGGCCTGCTTTCTTTCGTTGTCGCGATCATCCTGCTTTTCGTCGCGTAACGAAACCGAACACATCTGCGACACCGATCGGTGAAAGCCGGTCGGTGTCGTGTTTCCTCTCCTGTTTATTTCGGACTGACCGATGCCCCAGATAGAACAGCTCGCAGCGACCTATTCGAGTCAGATTTTCTGGCTCCTGGTGATTTTCGGCCTGGTTTTCTTCGTGATCGGCCGTGGGATGGTTCCCAAGGTTATGGATACCGTCGCTCAGCGCGACAAGCAGATCTCCGATGACCTCGCCGCCGCCGAAGCCGCCCGCGCAGATGCGGATAAGCGGGAAGAGGAATGGCGTCAGCGCGAGAATGAAAACCGTGCCCAGGCACAAGCCGTAATCGCCGATGCCAAAGCTCAGGCCGCCTCCAAAACGGAAAGCAAACTCGCTTCCGCGCAGGAACGGGTTGATGCAAGGCTTGCCGAAGCCGAAGCGCGTATTAACGCGGCTCGCGACGAAGCAGCTAATGAAATTCAGTCTGTTGCCAGTGAAGCCGCCCAGGATATCGTGGCGCGTCTTGCCGGCATGAATGTGGCCAAACAAAGCGCCACGGCTGCGGTGAAGAAAGCATTGATCAATGGCTAATCACCCCGAAGTCTTTACTACCGTCGATCCTGATGCAGGCCAGTTCGCAGAACAGCCTCACGATGCAGGACATGTAGAACCCACCGCTTTCGGCCTGGAAGCATTCCAGTGGGTCGCAATTTCCATGACCGTTTTGATCCTCATCATGGTGGTCAAGAAGGTTCCATCTCTGCTGGCCAGCAGTCTCGATGGCCGAATTGCCGCAATTCGTGAGCAGTTGGACGATGCGAAGAAATTGCGCGCCGAAGCCGAAGAACTGCGTCAGGAATATGCTTCCAAAATCGCCAATGCTGAAAAAGATGCGGCAATGATGGTGGAACATGCCCGGACCGAAGCCGAAGCAATCGTGACCAAAGCGGAGGAAGATTCCTCATTGATGGTTGCCCGGCGTCAGCAGATGGCGGAAGACAAGATCGCAGCAGCCGAGCGCGCTGCTATTGAAGAGCTTCGCACCAAGACGGCCAATGCGGCGACCTCCGCCGCACGCAGCCTGATTGCTGATAAATACGAAGCTGAAGGTGATCGTCAGTTGGTGGATTCGACCATCTCCGATCTGTGATCAGAATTGCTTTATTGCGATAAGGGAAGCGGGGCCTCGACAGGCCCCGTTTTCGGATCTGTCAGGAAATAATCGGTCATCCGTGTCGCGATGATCTGCACCGCATTCTGACAGCCAAACCCTCCAAGCAGTATCGTGCGGTCTACGCAGCAGCTTTCAAGGCAATGGCTTCGCCTGCTGCCACCGCGCTGGCCCATGCCCATTGAAAATTATAGCCGCCGAGCCAGCCTGTGACATCAACAGCTTCCCCAATGACGTAAAGGCCAGGCATGGAGCGGGCCTCCATTGTCTTGGACGACAGTTCTTTGGTGCTCACACCGCCTACTGTGACTTCGGCTTTGGCAAATCCCTCACTGCCGCTGGGCGTGAAGGTCCAGCTTTTAAGCCGCTCTTCCGCCGCGTTGAGGCGTTTGTCGGTCAAACTCCCGATCTCACCGTCCAGCCCCAGTTTGGTCAGCAAGGCCGTACTCAGGCGATCAGGCAGTTCGCCGCTCAGAACGCGGCCAATGGATTGCTGCGGCTTTTCCCGCTTGGCATCACTCAGGAATCCAGTGGGATGATCCGGCAGAAAGTTGACGGCGATATTCTCGCCATTTTGCCAATAGGAAGAGATTTGCAGAATAGCGGGGCCAGACAGACCGCGATGTGTGAACAGTGCAGCCTCACGAAACCGGGTCTTGCCCGATATGGTCACAACATCGGCGCTCACGCCTGACAATTCGCGAAACAACGCTTCATCAGCGCCTAAGGTAAGGGGCACCAGAGCCGGGCGCGGCTGAACGATCTTGAGACCGAATTTCCGCGCCAGTTCATAGGCAAATGTGCTGCCACCGATCTTGGGTATCGAGGGTCCGCCAGTTGCCACGACACAGGTTGGCGCTCGAACGGTACGATCCGCGAGCGTGCAGGAATAGTGACCATCCGAATGCGTAGTGTCCCCCAGGGTCACATTGCACTCAATCTCGACTGCACCCTTGGCACATTCCTCCAAGAGCATGTCGACAATTTGCCGCGCTGATTCATCGCAGAACAGCTGACCCAGCGTCTTTTCGTGCCAGGCGATGTGATAGCTTTCGACCAGATCCAGAAAATCCTGCGCGGAATACCGGCTGAGCGCCGATTTGGCGAAATGCGGATTGGCGGAAATGAAACGGTCTGGGGCGCATTGAATATTGGTGAAATTGCAGCGCCCGCCGCCGGAAATCAGAATCTTGCGCCCGGGATTTGGGCCATGGTCTAGGATCAAGACGCGTTGTCCCCGCTGCCCGGCAATGGCCGCGCACATCAGGCCGGCGGCGCCAGCGCCGAGTACGATTGCGTCATAATGATCAGATGATGTCATAAGCGCGGCTCTAACCGCTGATCACCGCGCAGACCAGTGGCAGAAGCATGGCGGCTCCAAAAGTTCAGAGGAGCTGCGAAGCCGGGGCCTGCATCATGCTTTGGTCAACGTGAGCGAAGACAACGTCGCTGTTTCGTTGGCAGAAGAGGATGGGGCGGAATAGGATGGATTGCAGGCTATCGCCAGCACATACGAAAAGGCGGCGCAGACCAATGGTGCGCCGCCTTTTTTAACCTGATGGGAATGCGCCGTCAGAGTTCAGGTCCGTCGAGCACAGTCTGTTTGTCATAAATAGGATTGTACATCAGCGTCCCAAATTTTGCGACGACTTCGGCCCTGGCATCATTGCGTGGTTCGACTGGCTGCGCGCGCAGCAGAGCCTCGTTCCGTGCTTTGATCCCATCGGTAAATTCCGGATGGGTCATGATAAACAGATCATTGCGTTCAATACCGCGCAGAACCCGTTTGCCGACTTCCTCCTTCGACATGAATACTGACGTATCGAAAGGCGGCGGACCCTTGGGTGCTTCATCCGCTTCCTGGGGCTGTTGCTCATTGCGCAGATGGTCTGGCCGCGTGGCCGACGTGGATGTGCCAAGATTGGTTGATACAGGGCCGGGGAAGAAGCAGGAGACGCCGATATTGCTGCCTTCCAATTCGGTTGCCAGCGACTCCATCATGCCCGCCACGGCGAATTTGGCGGTGCAATAGAGACCTGCCGAACCCACTGCGGAGAAGCCACCAGTCGAACTTGTCGCTACGATGTGGGATGGTTCACCATGTGCCTTCATGCGCGGCAACAGCGTGACCAAGCCGTTCACAACACCGTAAATATTGACCTGAACATTGAAGTCCCAGTCCTTATAGCTCGCTTCCGACATCGGGCCGGTAATACCCACGCCGGCATTGAGCGCGAGGATATGAATATTGCCGAACAGGCTCTCCGCCTCTTCGACGGCTTTTACCCAGCCATCGCGGTCTGTCACATCAAGTTTTACCGCTTGAACGGCCAGATTGGTGCCGGAGAATTCCTCCAACGCTTCATCCAGAGCTTCCTGGCGAATGTCGGAGATGACAACTTTCATGCCGGCTTCAGCGAATGCTTTCGCCATACCGAGCCCCATGCCGCTGGCGCCGCCAGTGATGAAGGCTGTTTTTCCTTTAACGTCTTTCATGGCATCCTCTTATTATGATTGCGGGCTTGGTCAGCCCGGTAATTGGGGAGTGGGCGTGGTGCCTGGCAGGCCGAATAATTCATGCATGCCGTTATGGCGGCCAAGTCCGTCAAACAGATTCAGCCCGCGTTCTATCCAGTCGCGCAGCGGTTCATCATCATGCAGCGGCGGAATGGTGCAGATGGAGCCGCACCACAGGAACGTGCTGAGTACGCAATAATCAGCATATAATGGCGTGTCGCCGCCCAGCCATTTTTTGTCTTTGAGCAGATTGCGCAGCGGTTGAAGCAGTGGAATGACCTCCGGAAGGCGTTCTTCACGGCCCTGCGCCACATCTTCAATTTTCTGGCCGCCGAGAAACATGCGTTCACGGCTTTCGCGGACATAGGGTTTGTCCCGTTCCAGCGACTGGTCGTAATAATCCTTGATATAGCACCGGAACCACGGGTGAATGATGTTCTGCCACATCCATCCATCAATGAATTTGGTCAGCTGTTTTTGACCGGGGCCTTCATAGAGCATTGGCCGGTCGGGATATTTCTCGTCGAGATAATCGGCAATGAACCAGCTGTCCTTGATCCATTCTCCGTCATCCTTGATCACGGGAACGCGATCGGAATAACCCTCCGTGATATCTGCGATGCCGGTGAAGCCATTGGGAATGATGTCTATATCAAATCCCTTATGCTTCAGCGCATATTTGATCCGCCAGACATAAGGACTGATCGTGCAGCCCGACTGGACCTGCAGATCGAGCAGCGAAATGACGTTATCCTGTGCCATGCCCGGCAATCTCCCATCCTCTATTCGTCGCATGTCCACTCATTGAACGCGGCAGTGCCGTCACGTTCAACATCACTATCAGATAGCGCTTCGAGAATGACTTTGTCCAGAAAATCCGGCCGAAACATTTATGTAGATTGCAGATAAAAAATGCCCCTCCACAAAGGGAGGGGCCAGGATGCTGATCTGTCGAGGAGAGATCAGAATTTGAAGTTCGCACCCACGTAAAACCTGCGACCGATCAGGTCGTAATAGGCCAGGGTATTCGGCGTATATGTACCGCCGGCCAGATTGCCCGGAGGAGGGTTGGTATTGACGCCGGCCAGTGGTGGTTCCTTGTTGAACAGATTGTCTACACCGAAGCGGATAGTTGCATTATCCGTTACAGAATAGCTGCCGTTGAGATTGAAAAGGTCGTAAGCAGGAGCGCCGCGGAAGCTTGTGTTCGGATCCGTCGCCGCAGTCACATCGTCAGTTGCCGGCAGATGCTGCCACTGCAGGGCAACATTTGCCGAACCGACGCTATATCCCAGCGTCGTGAACAGCTTCCATTCAAAGGCACCGCCATCGAGACCATTCTGCTGGCTCGGCGGGCCGAATGTGCCGGTGTAATCAACCAGAGCCAGATTGGGCAATTCGGACGATTTCAGCTCAATCTGATAGTTGAACACAGAGTTGAGCGAAATCGTGCCAGGACCTGCATCAAACGCCCAGTTGAGATTAATGTCGATCCCGGAGGTCTGGAACCGGCCATTGTTCAGGAAGGTACGGACAACATTGCCAAGCGTACCCACTGTATTGCGGCCAATGCCCGAGCAGAAATCCGAATTCGGATCATAATCTGGGTTGAACGCCGGGTCGAAGCACTGGCGCTGCGCGATATCGACGGACTGCGCGCCAATCGCATCCTTCACCTTGATATTATAATAGTCGATCGACAAGCGCAGGCGAGTGAGCGCTGGCGACATGAATGGTGAATCGATAACGGCGCCCAGTGTCCATGTATCGGCCTTTTCCGGCTTCAGGTCAGGATTGCCGGACAGCGTTGGGAACACGTATTCTGCGCCCGCAGGCTGAACCGTATTGTCGTAAAATTGCTCATCCGCATTCACATCGCCTGAGCGTTCCATCAATACTCGGCACAAGGCCTCTACCTGAGCGGCATCGGGATTGGTGGCGGGGTTGGCGGAATAGGGCAGTGAATTGGCGCGCGAGCAGACATCACCACCGGTTGCGACGGCAAAAGTCTGTTCCGGAGCCAAGAACAATTCAGCCGTGTTGGGCGCCCGTTCAGCGCGGTTATAGCCGCCGCGCAGACGGAACCAGTCGGTTATCTGCCATTCGGCGAGTGCCTTATAGGTGTAACTGGTGCCGGTCGTGCTGTAATCCGACATACGGCCGCCGATTTCGAGATCGAGCCGCTGGAAACCGGGCGTGTCGCTGAGGATCGGGATCAGCAATTCACCATAGAGCTCCTTGATCGTGATTTCGCCCTGTGAATTACCGGACGGGTAGAGACCAAGAACCTGTTCCTGGAAAGACTGCCCCTGCGTGGTGAGCGTGTCGTTCTGGAATTCGTAATCCGTCTTGCGATAGCTGGCACCGAAAGCCGTGCGAACCTGACCGGCCGGCAAATCAAACAGACCGCCCTGAATATTCGCTTCCCAGATGCTTTGCTGCATCACCGACTTGGTCTTCACATTGGCGCGGATTGCTTCGAGGCAATCCTCGCTGATCGGATCGCCGCTGAAGGGATTGAGACCGCTGGTGCAGGTCGCAGTTGACGCGCCGAAGCCGCCAAATTGCTGATTGCCCGTGGCTTCGAACCCTTCACCGAAATTCGGTGCATTGATGAGCGTGCGATAGCGCTGAAGTGATGCAAAGCCGCGCTGAATTACCGTTGTTTCGCTTTCGCTTTGCGAACCGAAAACTTCCCATGTCCAATCGCTATCCGGCACGCTCCCTTCCAGACCGACGGTCATGTTATATGTATACACGTCGGTTTCCGATGACCGGTTGAACGGCATCATCTGGAAGATCTGGAATGGAGCATTCGGATTTTGCCGTGCGTTCAGGATCTGGACGACTTCATCAGGCAAATCAGACTGCGGGTTAGCGGGGTCATAATCGACGAAGGCTGTCCAGCCGCCGGTTACAGGTGATGGTTCCTGAACCGTACGTGTTGAAACCTTGCTGAAGATGCCCTGCGCAAACAGGCCGATCCAGTCGTTCAGCTCATAATTACCGCGGGCATACATATTGTAGCGTTCAAGCGGCAAAACCAGCATCGCATCGGTGAAGTTGGTTTGCAGCAGCCCGTTGTCCCCGACTTTGTAAGTGAAGCCATCGACGATATCGTTGCGATATACACCGGGAACGCCAGGACCGTCGAAACCCGAGAAGACGGTCCCGTCGGGATTTGTGTACAAAATGAGCTGCTGGTTTGGAACTTGTGACGGCGCGTCACTGAAGATCCCATCAATCACATTTTGATCGACCGGATTCCCGAAGCCAAGATTGATGCCGGGGCGATAGGGGAAAAAGCCCGTTCCGGTGATCGACGTATCGCCCCAGTAATCGCGCCAGTAATCGCGATCCTTGCGATAGGACGCATTGCGTTCATTCGTGGCAAAGCTCAGTGAAATATTACCGCGTCCATCGTCGAAGTCGGTGCCCATAATACCCGAGACCTGGTATTCGAAACCGTCACCTTCCTGCGTAACATTCGCCTGCGCATCGAGTTCGAGCCCTTCGAAATCGCGCTTCATGATGAAGTTGACAACACCAGCCACGGCGTCGGCGCCGTAGGTCGAGGAAGCACCACCTGAAATGATTTCCACCCGTTCAACGGCAGCGGAAGGAATGGAGTTGATGTCCACCACATTCGAGGCATTGCTGGGCGTACCGCGGCGACCATCGATCAGGACGAGCGTGCGGTTGGACCCAAGACCGCGCAGCGACACGGTCGCTGCACCGGGCGTGCTCTGCGATGTTGGCTGAATATCGCCGCCATCGGTCGGCGCGTCGAGCGTAGGCGCAAATTGCGGTAATTTGTTCAGGCTGGATTCGATCGCGGCCGTGCTGGATTGCTTCAGCAGAGCGTCATCCACCGTCACGATCGGGCTGGGCGATTCAAAGTCACGGCGGACGATGCGAGAGCCGGTGACGATGATTTCGCTGGCTTGCGGTGCGGCCAAAACACCGCTGTCGCTGTCCGTCTCAACGCTCTGTTGGGCAAGTGCGGGCGTTGCAAATGTCATCATCCCGGCAACACCCGCCAGCAAACCATGCCTCAGGCGTCGGTGGTTGAAGTGCAGATTGTTCCCCATCTTTCAGGCTCCCTAAAATCGTCAGTCTGTGCCGACGTTTTGAAAATTCAGCATGACGGACCAATCTGGAGCCAGATCGCATCGCGCAGGAGCGGGCGTCCTCGTTGATCCATTCGCGCGACACGAAGGTAGATTTTAAAGGAACGAGCAGGCGCACGGTATGATTGGCCGGCAAGTCCGACCGATCCCGCACCATACGATGAATGGCGCCGCTTTTTCCTCTCCCGAACGCCTGACAATCTTTTGAGTCGAGTACGTTTCCAGCCATTGCATATGGCGCGAGATTGATAGTGTCTAGATATGATTGATCGATTTAGCGGGTAAAACCGAAAGCGGGCAGCGGAGTAATAGCTTGTAAAGGCCACTTTTTAGAGAAATTTGTAACAACGAAGTGGATATATTGCGCTGAAATATAGTGCTAAATTGCTTTCCCTGTAACATCCGTGCTTGTTTGGACGAGTGTTGAAAAAAGCTCTCGTTTGTCAAATATATTGACTGTGTCTGATTTGTGCTTGAGCCGAATGGTGCTTGCTGTCTAAGCAGGGACAGCTTTTCAAAAAAGACAGCGGAGAGAGTGGAAATGAAGAATCTGAAGGGCAAAGTCGCCTTTATCACGGGTGGTGGCTCAGGCGTTGCCTTGGGCCAGGCAAAGGTGTTTGCCGAGGAGGCAGGCATGAAGGTCGTGATCGCGGATATTCGCCAACAGGCGCTGGATGACGCGATGGATTACTTCTCTGGCAAGGGTGTCCAAGTGCACCCCATTCTGCTCGATCTGACGGACCGGGAGGCCTACGCGCGAGCTGCGGATGAGGCTGAACGCATTTTTGGGCCGGTGGATCTGCTGTGCAACACGGCGGGCGTCAGCCAGTTTGGCCCTATTGCGGATGCAACCTTTGACGATTGGGACTGGCAGATGGATGTCAATGTCAAAGGCGTCATCAATGGCTGCATGACCTTTATTCCGCGGATGATCAAACGCGGGGAGGGCGGGCATATCCTCATCACCGCCAGCATGTCAGCCTTTGTCGCTTTGCCGACCACGGCGATCTATTGCACCACCAAATATGCCGTTCGTGGATTGGCGGAATCGCTGCGTGTCGAAATGCCCGAGCACGATATCGGAGTGTCGCTGCTTTGTCCGGGCGCGGTGAACACCAATATTCACCGTGCTGTGGAAACTCGCCCGGAAAAATACGCGAAAACAGGCTATTACGGCGCGGATGAAGAAGTGTTCGGCCATCTGAAAGCGGTCATCAAAGATGGCTTCGATCCGGTGGATCTGGGGCGCGTTGTGCGTGATGCGGTTGAAGCGAACCAGTTCTGGGTGCTTCCTTATCCTGAATTCGTTGAGGGTCAGCATCAGCGTGATCAGGAGGTGGTGGATGCCATGCTGATGTATCAGGACCATCCTGACAGCATTCGGCGGGCCAAAATGCGCGAAGAGATGGGGCAGAATATGCCCGGCCAGTAAGCAGGGCAATTGAGGTGTGGGTGGAAGGCCCCCGGTTTGGCGACCGGGGGCCTTTTTCACTGATGAATTACCCAGCGCGCTGATTTTCAACGCGTTGATTTTCAGATCAGTCCCGCTTCCTTCCTTCCAGCGATTTCGCGCGCATAGGGACGCAGGCCCAGATAGATGATGTAGATCGCGACCGGCATCATCACACCCACAGCAATCGCCATTGCCGGGCCAAGATAGGCTTCGCCGCCCAGCATACCGGAAATGAGCGTCAGGATGGTGGGGCCAAGGCCGCCAACAACGGTGAACATGAACATATAGAGCGCGGTTACCTGCGCGCGCATCCTGTTCGGGGTGATTACCTGAATGGCCGTATTCTGCGGCACGGCCGCTGCCATGCTGAAGCTGATCGAGACTCCTGCGAGTATGATGGAGAGTTCTCCCGTCGGCATCAGCGGACTGGCTACCGCAAAAGGCAGCGCGCAAACCCACGCCACCATCACGGCTCGCACCGGTGCATCGTCATAGCGTTTCTGCAGCGTTTCGGTCAGCCATGCCCCTAGCGGCAGTCCGACCAGCGAGAATATCAGCATCGTTCCACCCTGCCACAGACCGATCATGGCGACATCCCAGCCATAAGTCCGTTGAAGGAAGGGGATACGCCATTGGGCAATCGCGGTCCCTTCAATGGAGACGATAGCCAGTGCCACGAAGAGCGGGGCATAGACGCCGCGGCGGGCCCACAGCTCTTTCATGACGTCGGAAACGGGCAGCATTTTTGGCTTTTGCCCCTCAACCGGAAGGGCGATTTCCCGGCGATCAGGTTCCTTGATGCACCACAATATCAATGCCACCACGAAGGCGCCGATTGCACCTATGAGATAGACCTTGTGCCAGGGTTTAATGGTTAGACCGAACCATTCACTGGTTCCCCAGCCAATGGCTGCGGCGACCAGCAAGCCGCCCAGTACCGAGGCGAGGGCAGTTCCGAGCACAAAGCCGACCTGCATACCCGCAATGGCTCGCGAGAGTTTATGCGGTGGGAAGTAATCAGCGAGCAGGGAATAAAACCCCGGTCCATTTACCGTGGCGGAGGACCCGACAAACATACGGCCGACAAACAAATGCCAAAAGTTCTGGGCCAGCCCGCACATGACTGTGAACACGCCAACAAAGATGGAACCGATCGGCATCACGATGGTGCGGGGATAACGGTCGATCAGTCGCGCCATGGGCAGGCCGATCAGCGCATAAAAGAGCACCGGAGCGACGCCGGTCAGAAGACTCATCTGAAAGTCAGTGGCCTGAAAATCTGCTTTGATCAGCTCGATCAGAAAGCCTGTCAGCCCGGCGTCGAACATGTTGATCATATGGGCGAAGGCAAGGAACCCAACACATGTCCATGCCCGCGCAGGGGAAGGCCATTCCTGTTCAGGCACCTTCCCGCTCGTGCCCGGGATTGCGACCGCGCTTTGCGGATCTTTCCCGAGCGGTGGTGAAACGCTCGCCATATTCCTCTCCCATCATGACGCGACCTGTTTGGTCGTCATCGCCACTCATCCTGCGGACAAGTGAAGAGGAAATATGTCGCTATTGTTGATTTTGTCCAGATAATAATGGGTGCTACCTAAATAGCATAGTCGCTATCTTCGCTTGTTAAAGCGGACAAGTCATGGCTATGAGGTATCTTGCGTAACCTTCGGTTATCGGTTGTTTTCAAAACGAACGATCGGTCCCGCATATTGTTAGTAAATCACGGTGGAAAGGCTGTACTTTCTGTGAAATTGTCCGAAAAACACGAAAGTTCTGAAATAATAGAGTGGCGCGACGACTTGTGTCGGTATGCTCGCGCTGTCTGGGTGGCGAGCCGTGCCGGGGAAGCGTTACCGCAATTATCCAGTGATGAAAGCGCCCGTCTGGAAGATGTGTTGGGCGATGTATACCATGATGCGGTTGAAGTTGTCCGATCCTATGCCATTGGCGATTCCCGCAGCCGCGATACGGAAGAACCGCCTGCTGATTTTGCACCCAGGCTCAAACTGATTTTGAAAGGATTCGCGCCGGAAAGTCAGGCAGTTCAGCCCTCCAGTGATGAGGAGCCCAATGCCGTAATTTTTCAGCAGCACTTGTGGCAATTGCTGCGCAAGGTTCGGGAAAGTGCCGAATTATCTTACGCGCGCGAAGTGGATTTGCCGGAGCTTGATCGCCGTATTCTGTTCCTGCTGCATAGTTCCGGGCCGCAGGTTCCGGCCGCCATTTCCAGCGCGGTTGGCATGGATAAGGCGCAGGTTAGCCGCTCTGTTAAACGCCTGCTGCAACAGGAAATGGTTGAGCGCACGCAAATACGCTCCCCCATTGCGCTGACGGAAAAAGGTCAATCCGCGGCGGCGCGTTTGCTCCGTCTGGCAGAGTTGCGGAACCGGGAATTGTCTTTCGATATAGATGATGAGGAACTGGAAGGCTTTTTCGTTACGGTCGACGTCCTGCTTCATCGGGCGGCTTCCTTGTATGAACAGGAACGTGCGCTTAGTCAGGGCGGTCCTGTCGGGGATTCCATTTTTGACGGAATTCGTCCGTTTCAGGTGAGGCGCACTGATGGCGCGATCGTGATTGATCGCGGCTATATCGTATCGCCTTTGCTGACATTGAGCGCTTACTTCACCCGCAGCGCGGCACTGACCTATAAGCGGCTGGCCAGCCTTTCCAATTTTGAAGCATGGGTTTTGTCAGAAATCTGCCAAAATCCGCCCGTTGAATGGGCGCGTCTCGTCCGCGGGCTTGAACGCGATCACAGCCAGGCCGGGCGGACGGTCAATGCGTTGATTGAGCGGGATATCGTGTTCCGCGAAGGAAAGCCTGGACGGCGTTTCGGGCGTTTTTCGCCGACCGAGGAGGGCAAGCGCCTGTATGCGATTATTCAGGATCTGGGCTTCCAGCGCAGTAAGTTCATGCTTGAACCGCTTTCCGAACAGCAATTGCAGGCATTCATGGCGACCTTCTCCAAGCTGAAGCGCAATTCGGTGGCCCAGCTCGAACGCGAACATGCGCTGGAGGAATATGGCAGCCGGTAAGCGCCCTTTGGCCTATTATCCGGCTGCTCTTTCCCGTAAACGCTGCATCGCTGGACGCTGCTGATTGCGCTCCAGCCAGGCGGGAACTGCGCTCAGCTTGTCCCATCCGACAATGGGGCCTGCTTCGTACCAGCTAATGACACCGCCGATCCATCCGGCCATTGAAATATCGGCGATGGTATATTGGTCACCCATGATCCATTCGCGTCCGTCCAGCCGCTTTTCGAGCACATTCAGCAGCCGTTCGCTTTCCTTGGCAAAACGCTCGACCGGGCGCGGATCCTCAATCTCACGGCCGGCATATTTGTAGAAATAGCCCAGATTGCCCATGAACGGTCCGATATGGGCCGCCTGGAAAAACAGCCATGAGGTGCATTCCAGGCGCTCACGAATATTCTGCGGAATCAACGCGTTCTTCTTATCCGCCAGATAGATCAGGATCGCATTGGATTCGAACATGCCGATCGGCTCCCCATCGGGGCCATCGGGGTCGATAATAGCCGGGATCTTGCCATTCGGATTGAGGCTCTCAAACTCGGGCGTAAACGTCTCATCCTTTGAAATATCAATATGATGATATTCGTAATCAATCCCCAATTCCTCCAGCGCGATCATAGGCTTCATGCCATTGGGGGTTGGGCAGCCAAAGAGCTGGAGAATGTCAGAATTCTTGGGTTTCCAGCGCTGAGTGATGGGAAAAGCTGAGAGTTTATCCATGGTGCGTTCTTTCTGTCACGACTGTTTCGGGATGACCTGCTCGGTGCTCGCCAGATGATGCCCGCCTTGCCGAATGCGGTGATGAACGCGCCATGCCAGCCATGCCGCGGGAAGCATTCCGGCCCCCGCGAAAATGTAGGGCGCATCGACGCTCACGCCGGAAAACAAGGCGCCTGCAATGATCGGGCCGATGATACGGGCAAATGCGCCAAGCGCGCCGTTGACCCCGAGCAAAGCCCCTTGCTGCTCGGGTGCACTGGCGAGCGATATCAGGCCCGAGATGGCCGGTTGCGTGATCGAAATGCCGATCACGGTAAAGACCGTGATACCCACCAGCCACATGCCATCTGGTGCCCAGACCTGTGCGATAAGACTGATGCCGCCAAGCAGCAGTCCGGCGGTGAGCGCGGCCGCCTCACCAATGCGGCGGACGATCCAACCCGCTATCACTGCCTGATTAAGAGCAGAAAGCGCACCGATGAATGTGAAGGTCAGACCAACCTCATGCGGTCCCCAATCGAAACGTGCAGCTGTCCACAAGGCATAGATTGCCTCCATGGCTGAAAAGGCACCGGTTGCGATCAGGGTGGTCAGCAGAACCTGACCGATAATCGGGTGCCGCATGGCCTCCATCAAGCGCGCCTGCTGCCGGGCGGCGCGGCGTGAGTGATCATGCGATTCTTTGAGAAAGAAGATGATGCCGAGCACAGATAGAACGCCCAGAATAGCCGCGCAGAGCAATGGCGGGCGATAGCCGGCTGCTCCTATTCCTTCGACAACCAGCAATCCGCCAATTGCCGGGCCGACCATGAAACCCAGTCCGAAGGCCGCACCGAGCAGTCCAAGGCGTTCTGTGCGCTTTTCTGGCGGGGTGATGTCAGCCACATACGCCTGGGTAGTCGAGATATTGCCCCCGGCGATGCCAGCCACAAAGCGCAGCACCAGCGCGGTGTTGTAATCGGGTGCATAGGCCAGCAACAGGTAGGACAGCCCGATGGCCGCCATCGTTCCCATCAGCACGGGCTTTCGCCCGATACGGTCGGATATACGGCCCCAGAGCGGTTCACCCAGGAATTGCCCAACCGAATAGGCGGAGAACAATATCGTCACCTGCCATGCGGAAATGCCGAAGCTTTCTGCGTAAAAGGGCAGCAGCGGGATAACAATGCCGAAGCCTGCGATATTGATGAAAACGACCAGCAACAAGACGATAAGCGCGCCCTTGCCGCCTATGGGTGTGGTCTGTTTATCTGACATTGTGATCCCCGAAAATCCGGCAGCGCCGAGGGCGAAAGCTGCGGTTCAATATTTGATTAAGTCTGCAGCTTTTGCGTTGCGGCGCAAACGGTCGGCTCGTTCACTTCACCCGTTTAACGCGAACGCCGGCCTGGCCATCTGCCACCATCAGATAGCTTCCGAGGGAGGCTGCCTTGATCTCAACGGTCGAACCGCGACGGGGAGGGCGATAGCTGCTGGAAACGCTTTCGGTGAACAGCCATTGCGCGCCGCTTTCCAGCGTAATCAGATATGTTCCGGGCTGACGCTCACGCACGGATGCAACCCGCGCGCTCAATTCATCGCGGTTTTCGGGTGCCGGAGCAAAGCGTTCTGGTTTCCGGATATCCTCTGCGCCAAATGTATCGTTGCCAGTGCTGGCAGATGCGCCGGACGCACTCGCATTCGGCACCGTATTGCTGCGCGGTTTACCACCAGCGGCGCGGATATTGTTGTCGTAGCAGGCAAGCCGCGCTTGTGCGTCGTCAATCTTGGCGCATTCGCGAAGGATGTTGAGCACGATTGCATCATCAACCTGCGCCGTGGCGGGGGTGGTGCCACCAATCATCAATGCACTGCAGCCAAGTGCAGCAAGGGCAAATCGTTTCATCTCTATTCCTCCCCGATCCATTATATTGTCTATTAATCAAATATTTGAGTGCGAATTCTTCCGATGTTTCGAACTTATCTCGCAGATGTGCCGTAGCGCTGCTTATCCAACTGTTGCCGTGCCTCGATGTATTTATGCATGGCTTGCGCACGCTTCTCTTGCCCGCTCTCATCTGAATCCGCCGGTGGCAAGGCATCCAGAGCTTGCTTGAAGATAGCTTCCAGCCCGGCGCGCGCTTCGGGATAGGGAATGATGTAGAAGCGGTTTTCCTCAATTGCCTGTTTCACATGGCCAGCGAGTTCTTCGGGCTCCATCCCCTGCGCATAGATTTCGTGAAGCGCTGCGATCTCATCTTCATTCACGTCAAACGCGCTCTCGCCATATCTGTCGGGACGGGTTTTTACGCTCTCGGCAATGTTGGACTTGATATTGGCGGGGGCCAGCACGCTGACACCAATGGCATGGTCCTTCAGCGCATCACGCATCGCCATTGTGATCCCATGCACCGCGAATTTGGAAGCGGAGTAAATCCCGGCACTGCTATTCGCCATGAAGCAGCCGAGTGATGCGGTGTTGACGATATGCCCACCCTGATTGCGCTCGATCATGCGCGGGACAAAGGTCTGCATCAGATTGACGACACCGTTGAAATTGACGTCCATGATCCAGTCGTAATCGGAATAGCTGGCCTGTTCGAGCGGTCCGAATATCGATACACCGGCAGTGCCGAACAGCATGCTGACAGGGCCGAGGGCGTCCTCCACTTCATCTGCAGCGCGTTGAAAAGCGGCCCGGTCGGTGATGTCCAGCTCGACGCCATAGGCTTCGATGCCCTCTTCTTTCAGCTTGCTGACCGCCGTCTGGACTGCGTCGCCGCGAATATCCGCGATCGCAATCTTACAGCCAGCGCGTCCGAAAACCTGCGCTTGCCCAAAACCGGCACCGCTCGCACCGCCAGTGATAAAGGCGGTCCGCCCCGCAAAATCGAATGCCATGCTATCATCTCCGCTTTATAATTTTGTTATTTCAATTCGGTTGGATGGCTGAGTTTTCTCACGCCAGCCCGAGCTCTTCATCACTCGCGGAATGGCCCCATTTGTCCCTTGGCGGCATGGGGCGGTCTTGCCAGGGTATATCAATCGTAAAACTCGAAACCTTGCGGCCTTCCGGAATCTTTCCGTTGCCGCCGCCCTGGCTGTAATCATAATAGAGCTTGATCAGCTCTTCATACGTATGATGGCGCTGGGCAACTTCGTGATTTGTGCAGGCTTCGCGCCAGCGCAGCGCGCGCTTCGCCTCAGCCGGCGGTGCATAATCCTCGTAATATTCGAGGAACCACAAGCGCTTGAACATGGGAGTGAAGGCGACTTCTGCCCAGCCAAAGTCCTCCCAAAGCCAATCCCGGTCCGGAGCGTAATAGCTCAGAAACTCGTCCAGCTTCAGCCATTGTTCGTCCATATTTGCGATCAGCTCATCTCGCTTGTCGCGTTCGCGGTTGAGGATCATACGATAACCGGCGCCGGTAAAAGCCATATCACTCGCGCATAGCATCCCCTCAACGGCATGTTTGTAAGGGTCGGAATGCGCCAGTCGCTCGGCCGGAAAGCGCTCATCGAAATAGCGCATGATGACGAGACTTTCCTTCAGTGTCTCACCGTTTTCCAACTCTAGCGCGGGAAGGGCGGTGGTGCCGCGCGTGCGTTGCAGCAACCAGTCAGGTCGCGGTTTCGAAATGTCGATTTGAAAATCATCCAGCGCATCACCGCATCCCTTCAGATCCAGCATCAGCTCGACTCTTTCGGAAAACGGGCAACCAGGAATGTGGTACATCATCGGTTTGCCGGACCGGGCCGGCTCGGCTTGCTGTGTGGCCGTAGGCATGAATTCTCTCCCAAACTAGACTTTCGGCTAGCAGAGGAAGACGCGCTCGCCAATCAAATTGATTTTGTCCTTATTGTGAGGGTGGTGGTGCATTACGGATTTGCGCTGCTGAATGGTCAAATCACATTGAAAAAAAAGGCCCCGGCGACTTTACAGTCCCGGAGCCCATATCGTGTGCCAGACCACTTTGTTCGATCGATCAGATGTGCGGCCTGTGTTGCGACTTGCAGTTAGGCGTCGGCGCTGCTTTCTCCGCGGCGCTTATAGTCAGCCTCGATACTCTTGAAGAGCGCCGTGATGTTGCCTTCGCCGAAACCTTCATCGCCCTTGCGCTGAATGAATTCGAAAAAGACCGGCCCCAGCATAAGTTGAGAGAAGATCTGCATCAGCAATTGCGGCTCGCCGCCTTCGGTGGTGCCATCCAGCAGAATGCCGCGTTCCTTGAGCTTGTCCACGGGTTCGCCATGGCCAGGAAGGCGCTCGGCCAGCTGCTCATAATAGGTTTCCGGCGGAGGCGGAGCGAAGGGCGTACCCTTCTGCTTCAAACTGTCGAGCGACGTGTACAGGTCGTCACTATCGAAGGCGATGTGCTGGATGCCTTCGCCGTTAAATTCCTTGAGATATTCTGCGATCTGACCTTTTCCGCCTTCGCCACCTTCTTCGTTCAGTGGAATACGGATCTTGCCGTCAGGCGCCATCATCACCTTGGTATTAAGGCCGGAATATTCTCCGGTTACATCGAATTGCTTGAATTCACGGAAGCCAAAGATCCGGGAGTAGAATTCTTCCCAATGTGACGTCCGACCGGCATAAACGTTGTGGGTCAGATGATCGATAGTATTAAAGCCAGCGCCCGGCGGAGTGCGCTCGACACCGTCTTCATAGACAAAATCGATGTCGTAAATATTGGGCCCTTCGCTGTAGCGATCGACCAGATAAATCAGCGAATGCCCAATGCCGCGAATGGCAGGAATGTTCAGCTCCATCGGGCCGGTGTTTACATTGACTGGCTCGGCGCCGCGCTTAAGCGCGAGGGCGTAGGCTTTCCCGGCATTGCGAACGCGAAAGGCCATGCCGCAACATGAGGCGCCATGTTCGGCCGCGAAATAGGCTGCGGGGGAGCGCGGTTCATAATTGGCGATCAGGTTGATTTCGCCCTGCCTCCAGAGCTGCACGTCCTTGCTGCGGTGCTGCGCCACCTGCGTGAAGCCCATGCGTTGGAAGGATTCTTCCAATGGCCCCTTTTCCGGTGCGGAAAATTCAAGAAATTCGAACCCGTCAAGTCCGAGTGGATTGTCAAATAGATCAGTCATGGTTTCAAATGTAACCGGTTGATGGGGGCGGTTCAAGAGGACTTCGCGCTAACCACCGGTTTTCCCCATCATCCTGGCGCAAACAGGCTTGAATCTGCGGGCTGGGTGTGATTCTGTGTTGAGATGATCAAGGCCGTGGCAAAAAACTCTTTACGTGAAAGGCTGACCCAGTTCGCTGCGCTATCTTATTTGCTGGTGTTGGGCGGGTTGGTGCTTGCTGGGCCCTATGGCGTTTTGGCCTGGAATGAGAATGTTTCGCTGCTCGACAAGCGGGAGCAGCGCATCACAGCGCTGTCTGAACAGCGTGATGCGCTCAGCAATCAGGTAAAGTTGCTGAATCCCGATCACGCCGATCCTGATCTCGTCACCGAATTGATGCGGGAAAATCTGAACGTCGCACATCCTGACGAATATATAATCGATCTTAATCAGCCCTGATGGCACCTCTCTGACTTGCGTAAAGCGGGACAGATATGTCCAATGGAGGCGTTGCCAGCGCGGCAATTGTCAGCCTATAGGCAGGGCGTAAACCGATGAGTCCCAAAAGGGACCATGTAAGAAAGGGATAGACGACTTGGCTAAAGCGTCCGCCAGCTCCACTTCCGGAAAATCCGGACGGTCCTCGACCGGAAAGAAGCCCGAAGCCCAGCCTGATAATGCAGGCGATAATTTTGAATTACGCAGTCTTCAGGATTCCTTCGAAAAGGATAAGACTTATAAGGCCAGCGAGGATGAGCTGCTTGGGTTCTACAAGCAGATGCTTCTTATCCGCCGCTTTGAAGAGCGTGCGGGCCAGCTTTACGGGCTAGGCTATATCGGTGGTTTTTGTCATCTTTATATCGGCCAGGAAGCAGTTGCTGTTGGCATCCAGTCGGCCCTTGAAGTTGGCAAGGATAGCGTGATCACCGGCTATCGTGATCACGGCCACATGCTTGCCTATGGCATCGATCCCAAGATTATCATGGCCGAACTGACCGGTCGCCAGGCTGGTATCAGCCACGGCAAGGGCGGTTCGATGCACATGTTCTCGACCGAAAAGGGATTTTACGGCGGGCACGGTATCGTCGGTGCTCAGGTGCCGCTGGGTGCGGGTCTCGCATTTGCGCATCAGTACAATGAAGATGGCGGTCTGTGTGCCACCTATTTCGGTGATGGTGCGTCCAATCAGGGCCAGGTCTATGAAACCTTCAATATGGCCAGCCTGTGGAATTTGCCGATCATCTTCATCGTTGAGAACAATCAATATGCGATGGGCACTTCGGTAAAGCGCAGTTCTGCCGAAACCGAATTCTATCGCCGTGGCACCGCCTTCCGCATCCCCGGCATGAAAGTGAACGGCATGGATGTGCTCGAAGTGCATCAAGCCACGCAGATTGCTGCCGATCACGTACGCTCGGGCAAAGGTCCCGTGCTCATGGAGCTGGAAACCTATCGCTATCGTGGTCACTCCATGTCTGATCCGGCGAAATACCGGACACGCGAGGAAGTGCAGGGCGTTCGTGACAAGAGCGATCCGATTGAAAAGGCCAAGGCCTATTTGATCGAGATGGGTTATGACGAAGAGAAGCTGAAGCAGATCGATAAGGATATTCGCGCCCAGGTGGCCGAAGCCGCCGACTTTGCTGAAAATTCGCCCGAGCCTGAGGCGAGCGAACTCTACACCGATGTTCTGGTGGGTAATTACTGATGGCTATCGAAATTAAAATGCCGGCCCTTTCTCCAACGATGGAAGAGGGCACGCTGGCCAAATGGCTAGTGAAAGAGGGCGATAACGTAACCGCCGGCGATATTCTCGCCGAAATTGAAACCGACAAGGCGACGATGGAATTCGAAGCCGTGGATGAGGGCACCGTCGGCAAGATCCTGATCGAAGAAGGCGCTGAAAATGTCGCCGTCGGTACGGTCATCGCGATGCTTGCCGAAGAAGGCGAAGATGCCTCTTCGATCGAAGCCCCCGCAGCTACTCCGGAAGAGTCCGAGAGCAAGCCGGCTGATGAAGAAAAGCCCGCCAGCGCAAGTTCCGCTGAAATCATGACCAAGGATCAGCCGAAGCCCAAAAAGGCCGATCCTGAAATTCCGCCCGGCACCAATATGGTGAGCGCTACCGTGCGCGAAGCCCTGCGTGATGCAATGGCGGAGGAAATGCGTCTTGATGAACGCGTCTTCGTCATGGGCGAAGAAGTGGCGGAATATCAGGGGGCCTATAAGGTCACGCAGGATCTGCTGGCTGAATTCGGTCCCAAGCGCGTTATCGATACGCCGATCACCGAATATGGTTTTGCCGGCATTGGTACGGGTGCGGCAATGGGCGGCCTTCGCCCGGTGGTTGAATTCATGACGTTCAACTTCGCCATGCAGGCCATCGATCACATCATCAATTCGGCGGCCAAGACGAATTACATGTCGGGTGGCCAGATGCGCTGCCCTGTCGTGTTCCGCGGCCCCAATGGTGCGGCGAGCCGTGTTGGCGCCCAGCACAGCCAGAACTACGCACCTTGGTATTCCGCAGTGCCTGGGCTGATCGTGATTGCCCCTTATGACGCATCCGACGCCAAGGGCCTGCTGAAGGCGGCAATCCGCTGTGAAGATCCGGTCGTGTTCCTCGAAAACGAGCTGATCTACGGCAAGAGCTTCGAGCTTGCTCAGCTGGACGATCATGTTCTGCCAATTGGCAAGGCGCGCACCATGCGTGAAGGTAATGACGTCACGATCGTGTCCTATTCCATCGGCGTCGGCCTTGCGCTCGAAGCTGCTGAAAAGCTGGCAGAAGATGGGATTGATGCTGAGGTGATCGACCTGCGCACTATCCGTCCGCTCGACCGTGAAGCCGTGCTGGAAAGCCTGGCCAAGACCAATCGCCTGATCATTGCTGAAGAAGGTTTCCCGCAATGTTCGGTTGCTGCTGAAATTCAGGCAATCTGCATGGAGGACGGTTTCGACCATCTCGATGCACCGGTTCTGCGTGTCTGCAACGAAGACGTGCCACTGCCCTATGCGGCCAATCTGGAAAAGATGGCGCTGATCGATTCGGATCGGATCATCGCGGCCGTGAAAAAGGTCTGTTACGTCGATTGATGAGATAATCCCGGCCTGCGCGTATGCGGGCCGGGATGTCTTTTGATGCTTGACCGAACACGGCCGCATCCCGACTCTCCTGAAATGTCAGAATCTTTGCTCGAATCCCTCCCTTTGGTGGAGCGGCTTGCGCTGGCCTATGGCTCGGCGAAGGGACGTGACGTCCTGCTGCCGATCTTTGCCTGTGATGCCCGGCTGAGCCAGATCGTGCGGCAGAAGCGCGAACCCGTTCTGGCGCAGATGCGTCTGGCCTGGTGGCGTGAAATGCTGGAGAAACCAGCTGATCAATTGCCGAAGGGCGATGCGGTGCTGGACGCTTTGTCACATTGGCCAGAGCGGGGACAGTTGGCATCGTTGGTCAGCGGATGGGAAATGTTGCTGCAGGAAGAGCTGGATGCAGCAGCGATAGAAGCCTTTGTTGACGGACGCGCCAATGCGGTCCGTCTTGCGGCACTGCAGATCGACAGCGGGAATAATGCCGATGTCCAGACCGCCGCTCAATATTGGGCACTCGGCGATCTGGCGGCCAATCTTGGCCCATCGGATGAACGCGAAAGAGTGCGCCGTCAGGCCGATGATCTTCCCCGGAATATTGCCCGGCTTCCCAGATCCTTGCGGCCTGTGTTCATTCTCGGGAAGCTGGGGCAGCGTGCTCTCGATGCTGACGGCGCTCCATTGTTAAGCGGTCCCAAGTCGATGTTAACCATTGCACGTTTGGGAATCGCGGGTTTTTGAAGTAGTTTCCTCTTCAGGGGGGAGATATGCACAGACTGATTTTGGGGGCGCTGGGGACGCTTGTTCTTGTGGCCGTGGGCCTGTTTTGGTGGCAGGGTCGGGCGGAAATAGAGAAGGCTGCACCGCCGCCGATGGTCGAGCCGATCGAAGTCGTCGAAGACCCGGACTTGCTTCCCTTTGCTGATCTGGCGGGATTGCAGGGGCCAGAACCACCCGAAGCCAGCGAGATCACGCGCGAACAGCGGCGTTTTTTCCGCTATGATCGCAACCGTGACTGGCGCATCACCCGTAATGAGATGCTCTCCACGCGCAGTGATCAGTTCCGCGATCTGGATGTAGACGGAAACAACTTGCTGACATTCGAGGAATGGGCTGTCACCACGGCGCAGCGGTTTGATGGGGCCGACGGCAATGGCAATGGTGAACTGACGCCTGCAGAATTCGCCACCACCGCACCAAAGCGGAAAGCAAAGCCTAAGCCGAGATGCAGCTGCTGATCAGGCGGCGACACTTCGCAAATTGCTCTGCCACACGGAAAAATCCTGCTTGGCGCGGGAGGTATAGGCTTCCTTGCGCTGCTTCTTTTTTACGTCATGCATCGGCGGAAAAAGGCCGAAATTGACGTTCATCGGTTGATAGCTTTCAGCTTCTGCATCGCCGGTGATGTGGGACAGCAGCGCGCCCATTGCCGTGGTCGCAGGGGGTGCGGTGTAGCTTTGACCAGCGAGTTCGGCCGCCGCCATCAGGCCAGTCAGCAAACCGATGGCGGAGCTTTCCACATAGCCCTCGCACCCGGTAATCTGTCCGGCAAAGCGGATGTTGCTGGCCGATTTCAGGCGCAATTGCCGGTCCAGCAACAAAGGAGAGTTCAAAAAGGTGTTGCGGTGCAAACCACCGAGCCGCGCAAATTCGGCATTTTGCAGCCCCGGAATTGTCCGGAATAGCTCGACCTGCGCGCCATATTTCATCTTGGTCTGGAAGCCGACCATGTTCCACAAAGTTCCGAGCTTGTTGTCCTGACGCAGCTGCACCACTGCGTAGGGCCAGCGTCCTTGCGGGAATTCGGGTGTGGCGGTGCGCGGATCGTCGAGGCCAACTGGCTTCATCGGACCGTAGCGCAGGGTGTCTACGCCGCGTTCCGCCATAACTTCGATCGGCATGCAGCCATCGAAATAGGGCGTGTCCTTTTCCCATTCCTTGAATTCGGATTTTTCAGCGTCCAGCAGTCCCTGATGAAAAGCGAGATATTCCTCCTTGTTCATCGGGCAGTTGATGTAGTCCTTGCCTTCACTTCCGGGGCCGGAGCGTTTGTCCCACCGCGATTGCATCCAACAGATCGACATATCGATGGTGTCATGGTGAACGATCGGCGCGATCGCGTCGAAAAAGGCCAGACTTTCCGATCCTGTGGCCGCGCCAATGCTTTCCGCCAGGCTCGCCGCGGTAAGTGGACCAGTCGCTACGATGGTCAGCCCTTCAGTCGGCAAAGTATCGATACGCTCTCGGACGATTTCCACATTTGGGTGGTCGCGCAGCGCGTTTTCCACTTCGGCGGAGAATACGTCGCGGTCCACTGCCAGAGCGGAGCCGGCCGGAACGCGGGCCTTTTCGCCCGCGCGCATAATCAGGGAATCGAGCTGACGCATTTCATAATGCAGCAGGCCCACGGCATTCTTCTCATCATCATCGGACCGGAAAGAGTTCGAGCAGACCAGTTCAGCCAGCCCATCCGTGTGGTGCGCAGCGGTGGTTTCGCCGCTACCGCGCATTTCGGAAAGGCGAACGCGGAAACCGCGTGATGCCAGTTGCCATGCTGCTTCGCTGCCTGCGAGGCCGCCGCCGATAATGTGAACGTCATGTTGCATAAGTCGTCGCATGTCCTGTCGTATGGGCTGCGCGCTTGCTCCCAAGCGCAAAGCGGGTCAAGGGTAGACCATGCCAAAGCGTGCCCTGTATGAGAAAAGACCCTATTTGCTCGCTTCCTTCGCGGCGGCGCTGGCCTTCTATTATCTGCGCGCTGGCCCGGTGCCGGAGTTGTATCTGATTCCGGTCAAGGGAGCAGCGGTTGGTTTGCTCGCTCTATACGCCTTTATGCGGCATCACAGCCCGGATTCGCGATTGCTGGTTTGGGTAATGGCGTTGGCCGCGGTCGGCGACATGGCCTTTGAAGTGGATAGTGAAACGGCGGCATGGCTGTATTTTGGCAGTCATCTTTTTGCCTTGGGTCTGTATCTGCGCAATCGGCGGCCTGTGCTCTCCACTTCGCAAAAAGCCTGTGCTGCCAGCTTGCTGCTGCTGTTACCGGCAATTTGCGCTGTGCTGGCTCTTCCCGGCAGCCGTTTTTCCGCTGCTCTCTATGGGCTTACCATGGGGGCGATGGCGGCGACTGCCTGGACCAGCGTATTCCCGCGTTACCGCGTTGGGGCAGGGGCGGTTTTGTATGTCGCGGCGGAGTTGCTGTTGCTGGCTGGGCTAGGGATAATGCAGGGCAGCATGATACCTCAGATTTTTGCATGGCCGCTTTATTACCTTGGCCAATTCCTGATCTGCACCGGGGTCATTCAAACATTGCGCAAACGTGACCCGGAACTACGCCTGATCCATGGCAGATAAATTGCCATACCCGCATATACGGCCTTCATTTGGTGTGAGTGGGTTCGCTAAAAACCATTTCTCTCTCGCAGGAGATTTTCAAGTTTGCGACGATCTTTGCGGCTTCGTATTTGGTTGCTGATGGAACTCTCTGCGGAAACGCTCAGTTTGCTGGTGTCTTCGTCACGTTTGATCGCAAAACACCGTGAGCATCCAACGGGCAAATCTTCGGGCCCGTAAACCGCCACCACCGTTAATTCGAGATTTTGGCATCCGTCATCGAGGGATATGCCGCTTTCCCTGAGAATCTCATCAAAACTACCGATATTGGTCATTTTTCCCTGTTGAAGGGCACCGAAGCGAAACGAGTTCTCGTGAGATTTGTCTGTGTGGTCGGAGTGTCTTGCGGGCTGCAGATAGGTTTTGTCATCGCCATGATTCACACTGGCGACAATGGCATCAAGAAAGACCGGCTCCGGGCTCATATTGATGACAACACAATCCTGGGCCTCGCCGTGCTGAACGCAATCTATGATCAATTTGGTCTGACGTTGGCGTTTATAGGCGGCTACGACGAGATTGAAGTAGACCAGCCAGATTGTGACCATGCCGAGGTTGAACAGCGCGTTTAAGGCGCCACTATATTGATTGAGCCATTGAAGCATAGTGCGGGTAACTGGTTGTTAACGCGCCAGTTTCAAGAGGCTGAGATCCAAGGGGCTGGGCCAACAAAAACGCCCCCTTTCAAGGGGGCGTTTTCTTACTTGTTTGTCGAAGCGCGGCGTGAGCTTAAGCCTCGCTGTCATCCTCTTCACCGGGCGGATCATCGCGATCGAGCGTGGTGTGCGGTGTTGTTTCCGGACTATCGCCCGCGACAATTTCCTCGATGATGGCTTCTTCAGCTTCGTTCTCGGGAGCCTCTTCTTCATCAATGCGTACGGCGCTGACGATGAATTCGCCCTTGCTCACATTGAACAGACGGACACCCGCGCTGCCGCGACCGATCACTCGCAACGTGTCGAGACCAATGCGGATCAGTTTGGCCTGATTGGTGACCAGCATCAGCTGATCGTTCAGCGTTGCACGGAAGCTTGCCACCACGGGGCCGTTGCGCTTGATATTGTCGATATTCACGATGCCCTGACCACCGCGGCCGATGCGGCGGTATTCATAGGCTGACGAAATCTTGCCATAGCCATTGGCGCAGATTGTCAGAATGAATTCTTCATTGTCGCGCAATTCCTCGAAGCGTTCCGCAGGGAGGTCAGGATCGCTATCCCGCTCGGCCTTCCAAGGGGCATGACGCAGATATTCGTCGCGTTCTTCGCTTTCCGCACCCACGCGGTGAAGAATGGAAAGCGATACGACTTCGTCATCATCCTTCAGATTCATCCCCCGGACACCGGTTGATGTGCGGGACTGGAATTCCCTGATGTCTTCCGCTGCAAAACGGATGGCCTTGCCGTTGCGAGAGGCGAGCAGGACATCATCGAGTGAATCGAGCAGGGCAACACCGATCAGACGGTCGCCTGAATCCTCGTCAAAACGCATCGCCAATTTGCCGTTGGACGGGATATTGGCGAAGGAATCCATCGCGTTCCGGCGCACGCCACCCTTGGCGGTGGCAAACACCACATTGAGCGCGCCCCAGCTGTCTTCATCCTCCGGCAAAGGCAGAACGGCTGCGATTGCTTCGCCGCTATCAAGCGAGGGCAACAGGTTCACGATAGGCCGTCCGCGTGTCGTTGGCCCGCCTTCCGGCAGTTTCCAGACCTTGAGGCGATAAACCTTGCCAGCGGTGGAGAAGAACAGCACCGGATTATGCGTGCTGGTGACGAACATTTCGCTGACCGCGTCCTGTTCCTTCGTCGCCATACCCGCACGGCCTTTGCCGCCGCGATGTTGCGCCCTGAAGGTCGAGAGCGGGGTGCGTTTGATGTAACCGTCAAGCGTAACGGTAACGACCATTTCGTCCCGTTCGATCAGGTCTTCATCATCAAGGCCATCCCATGCGGGCGCGATTTCGGATACACGCGGTGTCGCGTAATTAGCACGAATCTCAACCAGCTCATCACGCATCACGCCGTAGAGTTTTGCGCGATCACCAAGGATTGAGAGATATTCCTCAATCGCAATGGAAAGCTCTTTGAGTTCGTCGCCGATCTCGTCACGTCCCAGCGCGGTCAAGCGATGCAGACGCAGGTCCAGAATGGCTTTTACCTGCCGTTCGGACAGGCGATATGTGCCGCCTGTCTGTTCGGCATCGGGTTCAATTGCCTCAACCAGACGAATATATTGCGCAATATCGCCGATCGGCCATTCACGTGCACGAAGCTTGCTGCGCGCTTCTGCCGGATTGGATGCGCCGCGGATGATTTTCACCACCTCGTCCAGATTGGATACCGCAACCACCAGGCCGAGCAAGATATGCGCACGTTCACGCGCCTTGTTCAGTTCATATTTCGTGCGCCGGGTGATGACCTGTTCGCGGAACTGAATGAAGGCCTGAATAATGTCGCGCAGGAACATGACTTCGGGCCGACCGCCGCGAATGGCGAGCATATTGGCTGGGAAGCTCGACTGCGCGGGTGTGTGCCGCCAGATCTGGTTCAACACCACTTCCGGCGTAGCATCGCGCTTCAGATCGACGACCACGCGCATGCCTTCGCGCGAGGATTCGTCGCGAATATCGGAAACGCCCTCAATCCGCTTTTCCTTCGCGGCTTCGGCGATCTTTTCAACGAGGTTGGATTTGCCAACCTGATAGGGAATGGAGTGGAGCACGATTGCGCGGCGTTCACCGCGATTTTCTTCAATATCGTGACGGCACCGCATCAGAACAGAACCGCGCCCGGTCGTATAGGCGGAGCGGGCACCGGCATTCCCCAGAATTATCGGTGCTGTCGGGAAGTCGGGGCCGGGGATGATCTGGAACAGTTCTTCCGAAGTGATTCCGGGGTTTTCGATATAGGCCAGACAGCCATCGATAACTTCACCCAGATTATGAGGCGGGATGTTGGTTGCCATCCCGACTGCGATCCCGCCTGAGCCATTGACCAGCAGATTGGGGAAGCGGGCCGGAAGCACGGTGGGTTCAGAGCGCGAACCATCATAATTGTCGGCAAAATCGACAGTATCCTTGTCGAGATCATCAAGCAGTGTGGTGGAAACCTTGGCCAGACGCGCTTCGGTGTAACGCATGGCTGCCGGCGGATCGGGGTCCATGGAACCAAAGTTACCCTGACCATCGATCAGCGGAACGCGCAGCGACCAGGGCTGCGTCATACGTGCCAGCGCATCGTAAATCGCGCTGTCGCCATGCGGGTGATAGTTACCCATCACGTCGCCGACGATTTTTGATGATTTGCGATAGGGCCGATTATAGACGAAGCCGCCTTCCTGGCTGGCATATAGGATGCGGCGATGGACCGGTTTAAGCCCGTCACGCACATCGGGTAATGCGCGGGACACGATTACGCTCATCGCGTAATCGAGATAGCTCGTCTTCATTTCCTCGACGATGTCGATCCGGTCGATCTCGTCTGGCCCTTCGGGGGAATCGATATTCTCGATGTTGTCGCTCACCTGCGAAATTCGCCTGTCATTGTTATTACTTCAAAACGTGGGATGACCCTAGGACATCCATCGCTGACAAGCCAGTAAAAGCGCCGCCTGAGCCGCATGCAGCCACGCTTATCCACGATTTCTTTTGTCTTCTGGTCCGGTGTGACGGATCTGAGTGAACAGCCCATTCAAAAACCGTTCAGGCCTTTCACTTTACATCATATTTGCAATTATGGCGCCGAAACGGCAGTAACGCGTTCGTGTTGACCATTGATAGGGCGCTTATGCCCATTAATACCTTACAGGAGAGTAATTGATGCTTCGTATGTCCCTTCCCGTACGTCGCAAGGCCCACAAGGGTCTTGGTTCCAAAATCGCAATGGCGATGGCTCTGGCCGGCGGAACCGTTGCTGGCGCAGGGATCGCGACCCCCGCTTTCGCCCAGGATTATTCCAAGGCCTTCGTGAAAACGTATAAGCCTGTGGCGGATATCGTGAATGCAGAAGGCGGCGATGTCGCTTCGCAGAAGCCCAACATTCCTGCCGTTATCGCAGCAATTGAGACTGAAGACGATCGTTTTGCAGCAGGCCAGCTGATTCTCAGCATGGGCTCCAAACTCACGGATCCGAGCCTGCAGCGTCAAGGCCTTGAGCTGATGCTCGCCAGTGGCAAGACTCCTGCGGAACAAGTCGGCCAATTCCAGTTCTATGTCGGTAACTTCGCTTACCAGGCCGGTGATTATGCCGCTGCACGCGAAGCGCTGAATGCCGCGGCTGCTGCCGGTTATACCGACAATGATCCCGAAGCGCTGATCATCGAAAGCTACTTTGCTGAAGATCAGAACAAGGCTGGTCTCGATTATCTGAAGCAGGCAGTTACCGCGCGGATGGATGCTGGCCGTGAAGTGCCGGATAATTGGCTCCTGCGCGGCCTGAAGGTTGCCTATGAAAATGATATGGCAGCCGAAGCGACCGATATCGCGGCATTGCTGGCTGAGAATAACCCGACCGAACAGAACTGGACCAATGGTCTGCAGGTTGTTCGTGCGCTGAACGACTTTGAAGGTCAGGAAATGCTCGATGTCATGCGCCTGATGCGTGCGACCGGTTCCATGACCACTCAGCGCGATTATATCGAATATGTCGAAGCGGCCGATGCGCGCCGGATGGCCAATGAAGTGCTGGCCGTGCTGCAGGAAGGTGAAGCTGCCGGTCTGGTGCCTGCGGATGAGCCTTTCTTCAACGATGCCAAATCGACCGCGCAGGAACGTGCAGCATCCGACCGTGAAGGCGCGTCCGAACTGCTGGCTGATGCACAGAGCGCGGATACCGGCGTGACGGCTCTCGGCGCCGCGGATCTGTTCATGTCGTTTGATGATTACGCAAATGCCGAGAAAATGTACGCGCTCGCAGTCGAAAAGGGCGGGGTTGATAAGAACCGTGCTCTGACACGTGAAGGCATCGCCCAGGCTATGCAGGGCGAATCTGACGCAGCACGCGCCACACTGCAGCAGGTTACCGGAAACCGGGCACCGATTGCTGAAATGTGGATCGCCTATGTCGATGCGAACGATGCGCCGGCCGCTCCGGCTCCGGCAGCAACGCCAGCGACAGCAGCTCAGCCCGAAGGCTGATCTGGCTCAGGTCTGAAACACCAAAAAGGCCCGGGAAGCGAGAGCTTTCCGGGCCTTTTTCTGTGCTTTGTATGTCCCCGCGTGTCGGGCACGCGGGGGATGGTTCAGGGGATCAGACGTTGAACTTGAAGTTCATGATGTCGCCATCCTGCACCAGATATTCCTTGCCCTCCTGACGCAGTTTACCGGCCTCGCGCGCGGCACTCTCTCCGCCCAGTTCGATATAATCCGCAAAGGCGATGGTTTCGGCCCGGATGAAGCCCTTTTCGAAATCGCTATGGATCTCACCGGCTGCTTGCGGTGCCTTTGCGCCTGCCGGGAAGGTCCATGCGCGCGCTTCTTTCGGGCCGCAGGTGAAGAAAGTCTGCAGTCCAAGCAGATTGTAACCCGCCTTGATCACTCTCGCGAGACCGCTTTCTTGCAAGCCCAGCTCGCTAAGGAACTCGCCTCTTTCCTCAGGCTCCATCGCAACCAGCTCGGCTTCGATGGCAGCGGACACGACAACCGCCTGAGCGCCTTCGGATGCGGCCTTTTCAAAAACCTGTGCTGACAGATCATTGCCCGTCGCCGCATCGCCTTCGGCGACATTGCAGACATAGAGCACAGGCTTTGCCGTCAACAGCTGAGCCTGACCAAATACGCGCTCTTCTTCCTCGTCCTTTGGCTCGGTCAGCCGGGCGGGCTTGCCTTCTCGCAGAAGTTCGAGTGCCTGACCCAACACGCTGGCGGCGATTTTCGATTCCTTGTCACCGCTCGTCGCACGCTTCTGCGCAGCGGGGACCCGCTTTTCGAGGCTTTCCAGATCCGACAACATAAGCTCGGTCTCGACCACTTCGGCATCCGTGATGGGATCAACCTTGTTGGAGACGTGCTGAATGTCGTCATCTTCGAAGCAGCGCAAGACGTGAACGATCGCGTCGACTTCGCGGATATTGCCAAGAAACTGGTTGCCCAGACCTTCGCCCTTGCTGGCGCCTTTGACCAGGCCCGCAATATCGACAAAGGCCAGCTGCGTTGGGATGATCTTGGCAGAGCCTGATATCGCCGCGATCTGATCAAGTCGGCCATCGGGCACGGATACCTGGCCAACATTCGGCTCAATCGTGCAGAATGGATAATTCGCAGCCTGTGCGGCCTGCGTTTCGGTAAGTGCATTGAACAGCGTCGATTTGCCAACATTGGGCAGGCCGACGATCCCGCAGCGGAATCCCATGGATTATTTCCTCGATTTACGTTTGATGGCCGCCTTAGCGCCGCTGGGCGAGAAACGCCAGAGATGCAAAAGGGGCGCTGGTGCCGCACACCAACGCCCCTGAAAATTTACCGCGTAAATGCGGTGTTATTTCTGGCGCGAAGACCGGTTTGTACGTCTGCCAAGGATCAACCCTGCCAGTCCGATAGCCGCAATGCCGAGCATCCCCGGTTCGGGAACCTGCGTCGGTATAGACGGCTCAGATTCCCCACCCTGGCAGCCGCTGGTGCAATGATCCGGTTCAGTTGGATTATGACCCATTGCAAAGGCAGGTGTCGTTACCAGGCCAAAAATCGCAGCAGTCAGGAGAAGGGAGTTACGCAACATATAGAAGATTCTTTCTAGAAACTTGGTCTTCGCGTCGAAGAGTAATCAGGATTTGCGCGAAGAGCGGCGAGCGCGGACAAGGCCCAGTCCCAGCAGCCCGAGACCCGCAATACCCAGCATGCCCGGTTCAGGAACAGGCGTGCCACCCGATGAGTTCCCGTGGCCGCAACCAGGATGATGATGATGATAGGTTGCCATGGCCGGCGTTGCGATCATCAGAGCGCCCAGCGTGCCGGACAGAAGGAGTGTTTTCTTGATCATAATTTAAGTCCCCCAATTGAAACGAAGGCCAGATCACACAAAATTCCGTATCCAGAGCCGGCCGTTGACCGCAACCCAAGAGCAAGATGCGAAAAGAGTCGACCGGGACTGGCTGAGTGTCGCGATGTGGTACAACTGCAAATCTTCATGGTTAACGCCATATTTTTGGCAGAAGGTGGGGCCGAATTTGGGGAGGAACTGTGCGCAACCTGCAATCATCATTTGTTATGGGCTTGTTCTTTTCCATCTTATGCAGCTGCTCAGCAGGCACAGAGCAATTGTATGAGCAGACGCGTCAGGAGCTGTCTCAGAAAGAATATGACAAGGCAGAGGATCTGTTGCTTGAATGGTTGCAGGCAGAGCCGCGCAACGCAGACGCACTGACGCTTCTTGCAAGAGCCCAGCTTGGGCTGGGGCGCGGGGTCAGTGCGATTGCCACTCTGGATCGCTTGGCAGCGACAGGCAATCTTCCGCCAGATTACAGGATTTTGCGGGGTGACGCTGAACTGCTGCGAAAACGATATGATGCGGCTATGCGCGAGGTGCAGGGACTCCCCAGTTCAGAAGCGTGGCGCGTGCGCGCATTGGCTGCGATCGGACTTCAGCGTGGGTCTGATGCTGAAAATGCTTTCCACGAAGGACTTGTAGCCAGCGGGGCCAAGGCGCCCTTGCGCGGTGAATATGCTCTTTTTCTGCTGGATCGCGGAGATATCGCAAAAGCCGAAGAGCAAGTCAGAGAGGCTGTCAGAGAAGATCCCAATGCGCTGGCACCGATGTTGGCATCGGCGCAGATTTCGATAACGAAGGGAGATCTCGCCGCAGCGCTTGCAACATACCGCAAGGCGCGGAAAATCTATCCCGACAGCCGATCCGTACTGATCGGGCTGGCTGAGGCGCTGGCCGATCTTGACCAATATCAGGCCATGACCCCTTTGATCGATGAACTCTACGCCCTCGCTCCGACGGATATTGCGGTGGTGTATCTTGAGGCACGTGTGTTAGCCGGGCAGGGCGATTGGACAGTAGTGCGCGATCTTTTGCAGACGCGGGAGGATGAGCTGACCGATATGCCGGAGGCGGTGCTGCTTTATGCGCGTGCTTTGCTTGAGCTAGGACAGGATGAGCAGGCGCTGGCACGTTTATCGCCCCTGATCCGCAAATGGCCGAAGCTGACAGGCGCACGCCGGACTCTGGCTGAAGCGCAAATCTCTACGGGTGAGGTGGCGACGGCCATCGCGACGCTTCAGCCCGCGATGAGGGGGAGTCCATCCCCGGAAATACTGCAAGTAATGGCGAAAGCGCAGCAGGAACTGGGGAATTCGGCAGAGGCTGCGACCTATCGTCAGAGGGCTCAGCGTGCTGCGCTTGACCGGGCAGCCAAAGACAGGTCCCTTGGCGAAGCCGCATTGACCCGTGATGCCTGGATGGTCGCGGAATCAGCTTTCAACAGGGTGATCAAATCGCAAGGCAGGCATGATGCCGAAGTGCTGAGCAAACTTGCTTATGCGCAGGGGCGTCTCGGCAAGTTTCAAGATGCCCTGCGCAATGCAGAAGCCGCATTCGAACTGGCTCCGCAAAATCCGGCTGTGATGGACACGCTGGGCTGGCTTCTGTTTCGTACTGGCAAAGACCGGCCGCGCGGTTTTGCCTTGCTTGAAAATGCAGTCCGACTTGCTCCCGATGACGAACTGATCGCCCAACATTGGCAGCGTGCCAGAAGCAGTGCAGAACAGACAGCATTGACGAAAAAATAGCTGAGATAGCGAAGCAATGGTTGCAGTTCGCTCAGTGTTTTTCCAATGCGTAACAGAACAAAATTCAGGGAACGCCGGAATCCGATGAGCTTCGATTTTAATACTATCCACCTTCTGTTTCCCACGCCGGTCGTGTCATACAAAATTCACGATTCCGAGCGCTTAAACATGGAGTTGCTGAAAGAAATCGACGCGCGTCAGGCAAGCGAACTAGGCATAAAACGCAGTAACCGGCTGGGCTGGCATAGCGAATCTGATTTCTTCCAGCGCAAGGAACCAGCGCACAACACGATTGCCAGAGCGATCCGTGATGCCGCTGTGAATGCGACCAAACGAATCACCGGTAATCCGAAGGAGCTGGAAAAGGGACGGCTGACCTTGACGGGTTGGGTCAATGTTAACCCCACGGGCGGCCACAACGCCCCGCATGATCACCCAGGTAGTTTCTGGTCTGGCTGCTATTATGTCTCCATGCCCAAGCCCGATGAAGAGGAAGGGCGCCCCAGCGCCATATCTTTTATCGATCATCGTTCTGCACCGGCGGGGCAGCCTCTTGTGAAGGCGCCTTATCTCAACGGCTCGATGCCGATGCGGCCGGAAGAGGGGACATTGCTGCTGTTCCCCAGCACTGCGAAACATTGGGTAGAGCCCAATATGGCGAAAACGTCGCGTGTTACGGTGGCGCTTAATGCGTTTGTATTTGGCGGTCTTCCACCGCATGTTCAGCAGGCGCAGAAGGAAGCTGCAGAAAAGGCAGCGAAAGACCCGGAAAAATAAGACAAAGGGCGGGCGCCGTCTCTGGCGGTCCTGCCCCTTTGCGTTAATCCTGCTGACGCAGGGCGACATCGCTCATAAATCGCGGATTGTCGCCCTTGGCGAGCCAGTCCGCCTCGGCGGAAACCGAGCCCAGCATTCCTGCCAGCTCGTCCTGTTCGGCCTTGGCATAATTGCCGAGCACATAGCCATGGACCCGGTCTTTATGGCCGGGATGGCCAATGCCAAGCCGAACACGGCGGTAATCCTGCCCGCAATGGCGATCGATTGACCGCAGGCCATTATGGCCCGCCGCACCGCCCCCGATCTTCACCTTCACCTTAAAAGGCGCGAGATCGAGCTCATCGTGAAATACGGTAAGGGCATCGAGGTCAAGTTTGTAGAAGCGCAGCGCTTCACCCACTGACCGGCCGCTCTCATTCATGAAGGTCGCCGGTTTAAGCAGAATGATCCGCTCCCCGCCGATCCGCCCATCCTGAACCCAGCCCTGAAATTTCTTCTGGACCGAACCGAAGCCGTGCATGTCGGCCATGACGTCCAGCGCCATGAAACCTACATTGTGCCGGTGCATCGCATATTGCGGACCAGGATTTCCGAGACCTACCCAAAGTTGCATGGGGCTTCCGATAGCGATCTGGCGGCAGATGCCAAGGGCTGCGTTGTCACGCGGTGCTTATCGTACACAAAAAAGCCGGCCAATCCGCAGTGGATGGCCGGCCTTTTGCGTTCAGAAACTGGCAGCGATCAGTCGTTGTCGCCGGGGTTCTGTTCTTGTTCAGTTGCAACGGTTTCGGGCGTTTCTTCTTCGTCAGCTTCGGAATCCGAACGCTTCAGAGCGGAAGGCGCAACAACCGTAGCGATGGTGAAATCGCGGTCGGTGATGGCGCTTTCAGAACCCTTGGGCAGCTTCACGTGGCTGATGTGAATCGAATCGCCGACTTCGAGGCCGGTGACGTCGATTTCGATTTCGCCAGGAATCTTGTCTGCTTCGCAAACCAGTTCCAGTTCGTGACGCACGACGTTGAGCACGCCGCCACGCTTCAGACCCGGGGATTGTTCTTCATTGGTGAAGAGAACCGGTACCGACACGTCAACCTTGGCGTTCTTCGAGAGACGCAGGAAGTCGACATGCAGCGGGCGGTCTGAAACCGGGTGAAACGCGACATCCTTAGGCAGGGTGCGAAGCGTCTGACCATCAAGATCGATCTGAACGATCGAGTTCATGAAGTGACCGGAGCCAAGCTGTTTAGCCAGCACACGTTCTTCAACATGAATGGTAATGGGTTCTTTGTTATCGCCGTAGATAACGGCGGGAATGCGGCCTTCACGACGCAGTGCACGGGAGGCTCCCTTGCCAGCCCGTTCGCGCGCCTCGGCCGGCAGGGTCAGAGCGTCGCTCATAATACGTGCCTTTCGAATGCGTTTGAAATAGGTTTTCCGTCACGCCTCCAGGGATGATCATAACGGAAGACCGGGCCATTAGGGGCAAATTGCTTTCAATGCAAGCGCTGAGCCATTTGGGCCCCGCCAATGATTGTGCAGGCCGCTGATCACTGGATACGTTTTATAACATATCCTTCCTTGCTCAACGCTTGCGGTAAACCATCAGCGCCGATCATATGCCCGGCACCGACCGCGATGAAAAGTGGTCCGAAGGTGGGGAAAGCTGTGTCCAGCTTGTCCACCCAATTGCGATTGCGCTTTGTGAGCAGTGTCTCACGCAATTGCGGATTGGCGAGCAGGCCTTGTGAGCTTTGATTCTTCAGAACTCGCAGATCCCCTGTCAGCCACGCTTTGAGGCTGGCATCGCGAAGGGCTGGTGCGGCTGCGGCCTCCTGCGCCACCGATATCAGCAGATGGGATTGTTCGGCGCGCGACATATTGTCGAACATATGAAATTGCTGCGCGGCGCCTTCCAGCTCCATCGCATCGGGATGCTGCCGCAGCAGCCAGCGGTCGACGCCATTGCTGGAATCGCTGTTCTGGCGGGTGGCATTGGCTAATATCAGGGCGGCGCCCCAGCTTTTGACATGGGTCCAGCTGGCATCGGAGCTGCCGGCTTGTGTGATCAGCCGCGTAATTGCAGCGCGGTCTTGTTGCGGAACGCGCTCTTCAAGCGGGGGAAGAGGGCGGTCTGAGCGGGAAAGTCTCGCAAACTCATCCGCTATCGCAGAGGAATCGTTGAGATCTGCGACTTCAACCACGAGTTTTTCTGTCTGGGCGAGGGCGCTGTCCAATCGCGGTGTGCGCCATTCGACCCCGTCCGGCAGTGCATGCACCGTGCCGAATAACCAGCCCTCCAGCTGTCCGTCTGCATTGTGCACTTCCCATAAGGCGGGCGCTGGATTGGGCCATTCCTGATCTGCCGACCGCTGGCAGGCGAGCAGGCAGGCAATGAGGAAGAAGGAAAGGGCAATCCGCATTTGGAGCAGATCACGCATTGTTCGGATCAATGGGTGATGCGGCGGGTCGGCAGTCCGCGCTGAGCCAATTGCGCCTGCACACTGTTTTCACCGGCCAGATGACCTGCCCCCACTGCGATGAATACAGTGCCGGGTTGCTGCATGCGCTCTTCAATCCAGTCCGCCCAATGTGCGTTTCGATCGGTTAGCAGCCGCTTGTAGAGCGCAGGGTCATCCAATTCCCCATTCATGATGCGGGCGAGATCATCCGCGTCGCCTGCCAGCCATTCACCGACCATCGCGTCAATCGTGTCCATCATCCCGGGTAGAGATTCCACCGTTTGATCCAGAAATGCCAGCTGTGTGTCTGGCGACATTTCGTCGAACAGACTGATTTGTTCATCCGGTGTTTCCAGCGCGGCCCGCTGCTTATCGGCTGCCTTGGCGGTCAAGACCGCGTCAACGCCGCTATTCGCACCATAACCAGCCTGAACCATCGGCAGTAATTGCAGGGTCATCGCCGCATACCAGGGCTCAAACCGGTCGAGCGCTTCCACCGGCAGGCCCAATGTTACCATCGCTGCTTCATATTGCTCGCGATTTTCATCGCTCATCTGCTCGCGCAATGTCGGCGCATCTGCAGGCAGTATGGCTTTGGACATCACCAATTGCTGCATCGCGGCTGCATCATTCATGTCTATTTCAGTGACAAGTTCGTCAGAGGATTGAAATGCTTCTGCTATGGCACCGCCAAACCACTTCACATCCTCGGGCAGGACATGCACTGTGCCAAATAGGTAAACGGTCGTGTCGTCATCTGACAAGGCCCACAGGGCCGGGCCCTGATGCCCTTCTTCAATATCCGTTTCCGCGAGGTTTTCGGGGATCTCCAAAGGCTCCGCCGCGCAAGCCGTGACGCCCAGTATCATGGAAAGTGAGCCTGCCAGTGGCAGGAGCAGGGACTTTAACGACATAAAAAGATCCTCGATCCATCTCTTGAGCGGACAAGATAGGTATTTATTCTTCAGGCAGTAGAGTGCGTTAAAAATCAATAGGGCGTTGCACCTTTGTTACCGCTGCTATCTAAATGCACATCAAGGCGCAGCCGCGGCATTGACGGTTTCCTGACCATCCGCCATGGCGCATCCACCATGACACAGGCACCGAAGAGCTTTCAGGACATGATCCTCGCGCTCCATAATTACTGGAGCGAGCAGGGTTGTGTCATTCTGCAACCATACGACATGCGCGTTGGCGCGGGCACTTTTCATACGGCGACCACGCTGCGGGCTTTGGGCCCGGAACCGTGGAACGCGGCTTTTGTTCAGCCTTGCCGCAGACCGACCGATGGTCGTTATGGTGAAAACCCCAATCGGTTGCAGCATTATTACCAATATCAGGTGATCCTGAAGCCAAGCCCGCCGGATCTGCAGGACCTTTACCTGAAAAGCCTCGAAGTGATCGGTATCGATCCTCTGAAGCACGATATTCGCTTTGTTGAGGATGACTGGGAATCCCCGACATTGGGCGCCTGGGGCCTGGGCTGGGAAGTCTGGTGTGACGGGATGGAAGTCACCCAGTTCACCTATTTCCAGCAAATGGGCGGCTATGATTGCAAACCGGTGGCGGGGGAGCTGACTTACGGGCTCGAACGCCTCGCCATGTATATTCAGAACGTCGACAATGTGTACGATCTGGATTTCAACGGCCGCGGCGTTTCCTATGGCGATGTGTTTCTCGAAAATGAGAAACAGATGTCGAAATGGAATTTTGAAGTCGCCAATACAGATGCCTTGTTCGACCTGTTCGGCAAGGCCGAGGCGGAATGCCAGAATGCGCTGCAGGCCAATGTCCCCATCGCTGCGTATGAGCAGGCGATCGAGGCGAGCCATATCTTCAACCTTTTGCAGGCGCGCGGTGTGATCTCGGTGCAAGAACGCGCCTCTTATATGGGCCGGGTCCGCGACCTCGCGCGGGGAAGCTGTGAAGCCTATATGGCCAAGGAAAAAGACCGCTGGATCAGCGCTTATCCGGAGTGGCAGGCATGAGCGATTTCCTCCTAGAATTGCGCTGTGAAGAAATTCCTGCCCGCATGCAGAAGGGCGCGCGCGCCGATCTGGAAAAACTCTTTCGCAGCGAATTGAGTGCCGCTGGCGTCACGCCGGGCGAGATTGTCGTCTGGTCCACACCGCGCCGCCTTGCACTGATCGCACGCGACCTGCCCGAACAGACCGAAGCCGTCAGTGAAGAGGCCAAGGGGCCGCCGGAAGGCGCTCCCGATCAGGCAATTGATGGTTTCTGCCGCAAGAATGGCGTGACGCGGGATCAGCTTGAGCTGCGCGATGTCAAAGGCCGTGCAACCTATTTTGCGGTGAAGAACATTCCCGGCCGCGCCGTGAAGGATGTGCTGGCCGAAGCGATACCGGCGGTTATTCGCGCCTTTCCATGGCCCAAAAGCATGCGCTGGGGCGCGGCTTCCCTGAGCAGCGAGTCCGGCCGCTGGGTCCGCCCACTCTCCGGAATTCTTGCATTGTTCGGGGACGATCTGGTGGAATGCGAAGTGCACGGCGTCACCAGCGGGCTGGTTACCGCCGGGCATCGCTTCCACCATTCGGGCGATATTACGATCGGCCATGTCGATAATTACCAAGAAAAACTGCGCGCCTGTCATGTGATTGTCGATCATGCAGAGCGTGAAGCGCTGATCCGGGACAAGGCTCAATCCGCGGCGCGCAATGCCGGGCTCGTTCTGGTCGAGGATGAAGGTCTGGTGGTGGAAAACGCCGGCCTGACCGAATGGCCGGTTCCGTTGCTTGGCCGCTTCGATGAGGCTTTTCTGGAAGTGCCGCCCGAAGTCATTCAGCTTTCAGCGCGGACCAATCAGAAGTATTTCATCTGCAATGATGCTTCGGGCAATCTTGCCAATGCCTTCATCTGCACAGCCAATATCGAGGCGGCTGATGGCGGCGCCGCGATCGTTGCGGGCAATGAAAAAGTGCTCGCCGCGCGTCTGGCTGATGCCCGTTTCTTCTGGGATGTGGACCGCAAGAAAAGCCTCGCCGAACATGCCGAGGGTTTGAAGCGGATCACGTTCCACGAAAAGCTCGGCACAGTGGCTGACAAGGTGGAGCGGGTGGCCAAACTCGCGCGCTGGTTGGTCGAACAAGACATCGTCAAAGGAGCCGATGCGCAGCAGGCTGAGCAGGCTGCACGCCTGTCCAAGGCTGATCTCGTCACCGAGATGGTTGGCGAATTTCCTGAACTTCAAGGACTTATCGGCGGTTATTATGCTGCCGCAGAAGGTCTGCCGGAGGCGGTATCCGATGCTATTCGCGATCATTACAAGCCGGTCGGGCAGGGCGACGATGTTCCATCCGCGCCGGTGACGATCGCTGTCAGTCTGGCGGATAAGCTGGATACCTTGGTCGGATTTTTTCAGATTGACGAGAAACCGACAGGTTCGAAGGACCCCTTCGCACTTCGGCGCGCAGCGATTGGTATTCTCAGCCTTATTCTGGAAAATGACCTTCGCGCTTTCATGTTTGATCTGATCACGGCGGCCGCCCATCCGGGCAAGACGTCAGAGGCCGGCCGGGAAATCGCCAGTTTTCTGATCGAACGTCTGAAGGTTCAGCAGCGCGATGCAAACATTCGGCACGACATGGTCGATGCTGTGGTGGCTGTTGAGCAAGGCGGAGACAATGTTCGCATGGTGAAGCGCATTGCGGCTCTTCAGGCCTTTATAGGATCGGAAGATGGCGCCAATTTGCTCGCCGGATATAAGCGTGCCGCCAATATCCTGAAGAAAGAGGACTGGCACGGCGAAGAGGGTGAAATCTCGCGCACTGGCGAGGAAGATCCGCTGGCGATGGTCGATGATCCCGATCTGGCTCCGGTCATCCGCGCGAAGATGGACGAACGCCATCTTGAAGACCTGTCTTACGAGCCGGATGACGCTGAAAAGGCGTTGATGGAGGCGCTGAGCAAGGCCGAGCCGCGTGCTGCGGCGGCTGTTGCGGCGGAAGATTTCGAAGGTGCGATGGCTGCGCTGGCGAGCTTGCGGGCCCCGATCGACGATTTCTTCGAAAATGTCACGGTGAACGCAGATGATCCGGCAAAGCGGGCAGCACGTCTGTCCCTGCTTGATCGTTTTCGTGCTGCGGTGCACAATGTAGCGGATTTCTCAAAAATAGACGGGTGAATTCTCACCCGGCACATAAACAACAAGCAGAATTGAGGAGTGGTATGAGCAAGCTGGTCTACACGTTCGGCGGTGATGCATCGCATGGCGACGATCCACGGGCGAAGGACAAGAATCTGCTTGGCGGTAAGGGCGCCAATCTGGCGGAAATGGCAAGCATCGGCCTGCCAGTGCCACCGGGTTTTACCATCACCACAGAAGAATGCGTACGCTATCTGAAAGAAGGGTCGGACTTCTCCGCCGATCTTCGCGCAGATATCGCCAAGGCGCTGACTCATATCGAAAGAACCGTCGGTAAGAATTTCGGCGATGAATCCGACCCGCTGCTGGTTTCTGTCCGCTCCGGTGCACGCGTATCCATGCCCGGCATGATGGATACGGTTCTCAATCTCGGCCTGAATGACAAGACGGTTGAAGGTCTTGCCAAAGTCGCCGGAGATGATCGTTTCGCATGGGATTCCTATCGCCGTTTCATCCAGATGTATTCGGACGTCGTGCTTGGCCTTGATCATGGCCTGTTCGAAGAAGCTCTGGAAATTGCCAAGGAAGACAATGGCTTCTTTGCTGATACTGAGATGACGGCTGATGATTGGCGCGCGCTGGTCAAGGAATTCAAGGCCATCGTCGAACGCGAACAGGGTGAGCCGTTCCCGCAAGATGTTCACGCTCAGCTCTGGGGCGCGATTGCGGCCGTTTTCGACAGCTGGGATTCGGACCGGGCAAAGGTTTATCGCCGATTGAACGATATTCCCGGTGATTGGGGCACGGCCGTCAATGTTCAGGCCATGGTATTCGGCAATATGGGGGATACCAGCGCCACTGGCGTTGCCTTCACGCGCGATCCGGCCACGGGTGAAAAAGCCTATTACGGCGAATTCCTGGTCAATGCGCAGGGTGAAGACGTGGTCGCCGGCATCCGGACCCCGCAATATCTGACTTTGCGTGCGCGTGAAGCGGCCGGTGCCGATAAACCCAGCATGGAAGAAGCCATGCCGGATGCCTATGGCGAATTGGCCAAGGTCTTTGAGCTGCTGGAAGCGCATTATGCCGATATGCAGGACATCGAATTTACCGTGGAACGCGGCAAATTATGGATGCTCCAGACGCGCAGCGGCAAACGCACTGCTGCCGCGGCGCTCAAATTGGCCGTCGACATGGTTGAAGAGGGTCTGATTGACGAAAAGACCGCCATTCTTCGCGTCGACCCCATGGCGCTTGATCAATTGCTGCATCCCACGCTTGACCCCGATGCAGCGCGCGATGTGCTGACCACGGGGCTGCCGGCATCGCCCGGCGCCGCTTCGGGTATTATCGTGCTCGATGCTGATACTGCGGAACACAAGGCAGAGCGCGGCGAAAGTGTGATCCTGTGCCGTGTTGAAACCAGCCCGGAAGACATTCACGGGATGCATGCAGCAAAAGGCATTCTGACCGCGCGTGGCGGGATGACCAGCCACGCGGCCGTGGTCGCACGCGGAATGGGGCGTTGCTGCGTCTCCGGTGCTTCTGCAGTGTCCATCAATCTCAAGGATCGCACCTTGCGAATTGGCGACCGCGAATTGAAGGAAGGTGACACGATCACGCTGGATGGCGGCACGGGTCAGGTGATGGCCGGTAAGGTTGCCACGATCGAACCCAAGATGGCCGGCGATTTTGCCACGCTGATGGAATGGGCCGACCGGATCCGCCGCATGAAAGTGCGTACCAACGCAGAAACGCCTGAAGATTGCGTCACAGCGCGTAAATTCGGGGCCGAAGGTATCGGATTGTGCCGCACAGAACACATGTTCTTCGATGCAAGCCGGATCAGCGCAGTTCGGGAAATGATCCTGGCGGAGGATGAAGGCGGGCGCCGTAAGGCTCTGGCCAAATTGCTGCCAGAACAGCGCAAGGATTTCACTGAAATCTTCGAAGCCATGGCGCCGCTGCCCTGCACGATTCGCCTGCTCGATCCGCCGCTGCATGAATTCCTGCCGACAGGTGATCAGGAATTTGCCGAGCTGGCTGAAATCACCGGCTTTGGCGTGGATCATCTGCGCCGCCGGGCGGAAGAATTGCACGAATTCAACCCGATGCTTGGACATCGCGGCTGCCGCCTCGGCATCACCTATCCTGAAATCTACGAAATGCAGGCGCGCGCCATTTTTGAAGCCGCTTGTGACGTGGCCGAAAAAAGCGGCAATGCGCCAGTGCCGGAAGTGATGATCCCACTGGTTGGCACCAAGCGTGAGCTCGCAATTCTGCGCAAGCTGGTGAATGATATCGCTGCGGAAGTCTTCGCAGAACGTGGCCGTGAGCTCGAATATCTCGTCGGCACCATGATTGAATTGCCGCGCGCTGCCTTGATGGCGGGCGAAATCGCCGAGGAAGCACGGTTTTTCTCCTTCGGTACGAATGATCTGACGCAAACCACGCTGGGTGTTTCACGCGATGATGCGGGTCGCTTCCTGTCCACCTATGTCGAAAAGGGCATCTATGGGCGTGACCCGTTCGTCAGCCTCGATGTCGAAGGGGTGGGGCAACTGGTCTCGCTCGCAGTGGAGCGTGGCCGCGCGACCCGGCTTGATATCAAACTCGGTATATGCGGTGAACATGGCGGCGATCCCGCCAGCATTCTGTTCTGCGAGAAAACTGGCCTCGATTATGTCAGCGCGTCGCCATACCGCGTTCCCATCGCACGATTGGCTGCCGCTCAGGCATCTTTGAGCTGATAATTTCTAAAGGGCGGTCTTTCGGGATCGCCCTTTAGAAAAGATCTCTTCCCTTTGAACCGCTTAGGGTGATGATTTCGAAAGATTCCGTCACCCTGCCATCCTCATCTGCAGCCTGCAGAAATGCGGCGCGAGCGCGGTTCAGAGCAGCCTTGCCAAGCGGCGGAGCATAAGCGGAAAGGCAGCTTCCAAGCCCCTGCTCGCGCAGATCCTCTACCAGCCTGTCCATCGTGCCGTAACGTACCGACAAGGCATGGCCATCAATGACCGGATCGCCCCATCCGGCCCGCTGTAGCAATTGCGCTCCGGCGCGTATATCGACCAGCGGGTGCATTCTCGCAGCCGGCCGGTCAGGCTCGGCGGCCAGGATGGCACTGCGCAATTGTGGCAGGCTACCCGCGCCGACAAAACTGGCAATTGCAAAGCCCTTGGGTGCCAATGCCTGACGCATATGGATCAGCGCGCCAGGTAGGTCGTTCACCGTATCAAGCAGGCCCAGACTGACGATCAGATCATATTGCCCCTCAGGGTAGGGGAGTTCTTCGTTGACGGTATTCGCGGAGAGTGCCGAGGAGGGATCGGCGCATTTTACGTCATAGGCCTGGGCTGTCAGTGTCTTTGCCAGTTCATTGGTAAAATCTCCCATTATCAGCGCTTTGCCGGGTTCATGTCGTATGAATGCCAGGCGTTCGAGGACATCCTGAGTCATATCATCCAGCACGAATTGTGCGGCGTCCGGTCGGCGTTGAAGCGCGGCCAGTCGGTCGCGGCGGGCAATGCGGCGGGACGAGGAGAAAATGCGGGGGGGGCTTGCTTCGTTCATTGTGCGCTCTCTGCCCGTGGCATGGATCAGGTGCAAGTTCTTGCGGGCAACACCAATCCCGCGCATGAATGCCGCGATGAAGGTAGGGCACGTTCTGAGGCCGCTGGTGGATCTGATCTTTCCGCCGCGTTGCCCGGTTTGCGGAGACAGTATTTCCGCACAGGACGGTGTTTGCGCGCAATGCTGGGCCGGTCTCGATTTTCCAACCGAGCCCTGGTGTCAATCCTGCCAGCGGCCATTTTCAGCCAATAGCGGAATTGAGGGCGGATCATGCGCCGTGTGTCTTGCCGAAAAGCCCTATCATGACGGCATCATTGCGGCGGTGCGCTATAATGATGTGGCGCGCTCACTGGTCCTGCGCCTCAAATATAGTCGGCGGCTTGGGCTGGCGAAATTGATGGGCACGGCGATGGCAGCCCGGCTTGATCCGTTGGAAGATGAAACGCTGTTATTGCCTGTGCCCCTTCATCCGCTGCGGCTCTGGCACAGAGGTTTCAATCAATCCATCTTGCTGGCTGAAGAAATACGCCGGAAAAAAGGGGGCGTGGTTGCGGTCGCAGCGCTGCGACGCCGCCGCTATACGCCTAGCCTTGGCGGGAAAGGACGTAAAAGCCGAGAGAAAATATTGCGCGGTGCAATTGATCTGCGTGACAGCTGGAAAGAGCGAATCAAGGGGCGTGATGTGATCATCGTGGATGATGTACTCACCAGTGGTGCGACAACGCGCGCCTGTGTTTCGGCGTTGCGGAAGGCAGGCGCGAAAACAGTGCGGATCGCCTGTTTTGCACGGGTTTTGGATTAAAAATCTAATCTGAAATGAAAACGCCCGGAAGGCGTTGCGCTTCCGGGCGTTCACGTGACGAATAATTGGGCCGGCTCCGTCAAGCCTGTGGTGGTACCCCCCAGTACACCAACCCATTCCCTCATTTGGAATTTCTCATTTCGAGATAATTCCTAAACCCCCCAAACCTAGGCGCTTACGGCGCGTCCAGTCCTGGTGACGGCTCTTGCTGCCGTGGACACATTCATTCCACTGAAAGGCTTCGCTTGGAAGAGGTTTGCCGTGATTTCATGGATTTTGCTTCAATCTGTGGTTATCCTGCAACAACCTGCCGTTTGGCGATCACCTTATGTATTTTTGTGAAAGGATTCCAAGATTTCTGGTCAATCTGAAAATGGTGCACTGCGAGAACAAGGTGCGGCCTTTATGCCGAAGTTCGACGATAAAGGTCTGCTCAGTGCGGTGGTCCAGCATTGTGAGACCGGCGAGATCCTGATGGTCGCCTTCATGGATCAGGATGCGCTGGATGCGACGATACGAACCAGGAAAGCCCATTTCCATTCACGTAGCCGGGGACGCTTGTGGATGAAGGGAGAGAGCTCGGGAAATATCCTGGATGTGCGGGACATTTTGGTCGATTGCGACCAGGACGCTCTTGTGCTGAAAGTCCATCCCAATGGTCCCACATGTCATACCGGGGCGCGGAGTTGCTTTTATCGCAAGCTCGAAAATGATGATCTGATCAGGACCGACGGCTAGGTCGGCGCGGTCAAACAGGAGATTACATGCCTATTTATATGCCGCCCACGCGCGACACACGCTTCGTTGTCAAAGAAGTTCTCGGAGTGGGGATGGAGGCGGGATCGCCAGCATTTGAAGCAGTGGATGAAGACATCGTCGATGCCATCATAGAAGAATCCGCTAAATTCTCGGCTGAAGTGATTGCACCGCTCAACCCCAATTCGGATCGCGAAGGTTGCACTCGGCATGATGATGGCAGCGTCACCACGCCCACGGGCTTTCCTGAAGCCTATGCTCAATATTGTGAATCAGGTTGGGGCACTTTGGCGCTGCCAGAAGAATTTGGCGGGCAGGGCATGCCGCATGTTCTGGCAACGGTGGTTGAAGAATATCTCAATTCGGCATGCCATGCTTTCAACATGTATCCGGGCCTCACCCATGGTGCGGTTTCAGCCATTCTCGCCAAGGGAACCGATGAGCAGAAGACGGCCTATTTGCCCAAGCTGATTTCCGGTGAGTGGCTCGGCACCATGGCTCTCACCGAAGCGCATTGCGGAACCGATCTTGGATTGATTCGCACCAAAGCTGTGCCGCAGACCGATGGATCTTACAGTATCACGGGCAGCAAGATCTTCATCTCTGGCGGTGATCAGGATTTGACCGAAAACATCGTGCATCTGGTGCTGGCCAAGACCCCTGATGCGCCCGCTGGGTCACGCGGTATTTCGCTGTTCCTGGTGCCGAAATCTCTGCTGAATGATGCGGGTGAACCCGGTGAGCGCAATGGCGCGCATTGCGGCTCGATTGAAGAAAAGATGGGCGTGCATGGCAGCGCGACCTGCGTCATGAATTTTGACGGCGCAACCGGCTATCTGGTTGGCGAGGAAAATAACGGCCTCGCCGCGATGTTCATCATGATGAATGCGGCCCGCCTCAGCTGCGGCAATCAGGGGCTTGGTCAGGCGGAGCTGGCCTATCAGAATGCAGCCGATTATGCGCTGGACCGCAAGCAAGGGCGGGCGATGGGGACGCGTGCTGACCCTGCCAGCGCAGCGGATCCGATTATTGTTCATGCCGATGTGCGGCGTATGTTGATGGATGCCAGAGGTTTTACCGAGGGATTCCGAGCACTTGTTCTTTGGTGTTCCTATCAAATTGACATCTCTCATGGAGCGGAGACTGAAGAAGAACGCGTGGCGGCAGATGCATTGGTCAGCATGCTGACGCCGGTGCTGAAGGGTTTCGGCACGGATCGCGGGTTTCAGACCGCTGTGAATATGCAGCAAGTGCTGGGTGGTCACGGCTATGTCAGCGAATGGGGCCTGGAACAATGTGTCCGCGATGCCCGGGTGGCGATGATCTATGAAGGTGCCAACGGTGTTCAGGCGATGGATCTGGCCGGTCGCAAACTTGCGGGCGATAAGGGCCAGGTTGCAGAACGCTATTTCGCCATGATTGAAGGTGAATGCAGCGGCGCCAGTGAAAGCCTCTCATTCCTCACGGAACCTTTGCTGGAAGCCCTTGCGGATATTCGGGAGGCTGCTCAGTGGCTGATCGACAATGCGAAAGCCGATGCCAATAATCTGGGCAGCGGCTCCTATCCTTTCATGCATATGATGGGGCTGGTTTCGATCGGCCTGATGTGGCTGCGTATGGCCACCGTGGCAGAGCGCGGGCTTGAAAGCGGTGAAGGCGATGCAGCTTTTTACGAAGCCAAATTGTGTGTGGCTCGCAACTTCGCCCTGCGCGGACTGGCAGAGATGGTCAGCCTCAAGAAACAGGCAATGGCCGGTGCTGAAACCCTCATGAGCTTACCCGCAGAAGCATTTGAAGTTAAAGGCTGAAGCGTGCCCCGTCACTGCCCCGTAAAGGGCGCGTGACGGGGGTGTTTTCCTAACGCAGGATTTCGTCAAACAGTGCATGCATCGCTGCCCAGCTTTGCTGGTCGGCGCTTGCATCATAGGCGGTCGCGGGATTGTCATTCGGCTGCGGATTGGTGAAGCCATGCTTCACACCGCCGTAGGAATGAAAATGCCAGTTCGCGCCTGCATGGTCCATCTCTTCCCAGAAAGATACTACCTGACTGCGCGGGACCATCGGATCAGCATCGCCATGGCAGACCAGAATGCGGGCGGATATGGCATTTTTCTCGGCGGGCTGCTCTGTATTCAGCAATCCGTGGAAACTGACCGCTGCGGCAAGAGGTGCGCCTTCCCGCGCCAGCTCCAATGCGGCTTGTCCACCCATGCAGAAGCCGATCGTGGCAATGGCGCAATCATCATCGACATCGTCCAGTGAGATGAGTGCACGCAAGGCCGCGCGTAAACGCTGGCGATAGGAATCGGGCGTTTCCCGAATAGCAGCTGCCGCTGTCCGGGCTTCATCGAAATTTTCAGGCGCGGAACCGTAAAAATCGGCAATCAGGGCAATATAGCCCGCTTCGGCCAGTTCGCGCGCCTTGTCCTTCACCGAAGCGGTGAGGTTCATGATCGTCGGAAATACGAGGATGGCGGCCCTCGCTTTGCCGTCGGGTCTCGCTAGAAAACCTGACAGTCTAGTGTCGCCATCCTCGTAAAAGACCGGGTCGAAATTACGCATCGGGCAGGAAGTCCGGCACCGACAGATAGCGTTCACCCGTATCGTAGTTGAAGCCCAGAACACGGGAGCCGCTGGGCAGGTCCGGCAATTTTTTGGCAATCGCCGCCAGCGTCGCGCCGGAGCTGATCCCCACCAGCAGGCCTTCTTCACTGGCGCAGCGGCGGGCCATTTCCTTGGCATCCTCGGCATCGACTGGAATTGCGCCATCAATCGACTTGGTGTGGAGGTTATCCGGAATAAACCCGGCGCCGATGCCTTGCAGCGGATGCGGGCCGGGCTGACCACCGGAAATCACCGGCGACAATGCGGGCTCGACGGCATAGGCCTTCATATCGGGCCAGTGCTTCTTCAATTCTTCGGCGCAGCCCGTTAGATGGCCGCCTGTGCCAACACCGGTAATCATCACATCGACTGGGTCCTCGGCAAAATCCTTCAGGATTTCCTGCGACGTGGTCTGGGCGTGGATGTTGACGTTGGCCGGGTTTTCAAATTGCTGCGGAATCCATGAACCGGGGCGCTGCTCGGCCAGTTCCATTGCCCGCTCAATCGCGCCTTTCATGCCCTTTTCCTTGGGCGTCAGGTCGAATTTTGCGCCATAGGCGAGCATCAGGCGGCGGCGTTCCAAAGACATGCTCTCAGGCATGACCAGCGTCAGCTGGTAGCCCTTGACCGCAGCAACCATTGCCAGGCCGACCCCGGTATTGCCGCTGGTCGGCTCAATAATCTCGCCGCCGGGTTTCAGATCGCCGGATTGCTCGGCTGCTTCCACCATCGCGAGCGCGATTCTGTCCTTGATCGAACCGCCTGGATTGCCCCTTTCGGATTTCACCCAGACTTCATGATCAGGAAACAGCCGCGACAGGCGGATGTGCGGTGTGTTTCCGATCGTAGCGAGAACATTGTCGGCCTTCATGATGGGGGCTCCTTCACTTCTTGTTTTCGGTACTGGGGCGCGAACGTCTTTGCCCAACGTAACTCGGGAAAGACCCACGCCCATAATGCTGTAACGAATATCGCCCCTGCGCCGCCGAAAACAACCGCCCCGGTTGCGCCGAGCAGTGCTGCGGCCAGGCCCGATTGCATTTCGCCCAGTTCATTCGAGGCCGATATGGCGAGGCCAGAGATCGAAGAAACGCGTCCGCGCATTTCATCCGGGGTGTTCAGCTGCACCAGAGAGTTTCGGATAAAGACCGAAATCATGTCACCTGCGCCCAATATGGCGAGGAATAAGAGTGACAATCCAAAATTGCGCGACAGGCCAAAGCCAATTGTTGCTGCGCCGAATATCGCCACACCCCAAAGCATTTTGGTGCCCACATTGCGTTCAAGCGGACGGAACGAGAATATCAGCGCGACCACACCGGCCCCCAGTGCTGGCGCGCCTCGCATCAGGCCCAGACCTTCCGTCCCGACCTGAAGAATGTCGCGGGCAAATACGGGAAGCATGGCCGTTGCCCCGCCGAGCAGGACGGCAAACAGATCCAGCGAAACGCAGCCCAGCAAGAAGCGGTCAAACCAGACGAATTTGGCGCCATCCACCATTTGTCTGACGGGGTGAACCGGCTCGTCCGATTGCTTCGCACGGATTGGCCTGATGATGGATATAAGGATTGCCGATGTCGCAATCATCACAGCGGAGAGCGCATGGGGCAGGGCCGGTTCGACATCGAAGAGGAAACCGCCTGCAGCAGGGCCGGCCACTGTGCCTATCGTGAAGGCAATAGAGCCAAGCGCAATGGCTTTGGGCAGCAATGCCGGGGGCACGATATTGGGTGCGATGGAGCTCTGCGCCGGACCAAGAAATATGCGGGCGGCGCCATGCGCTGCGGCAAAGCAGAAGATAATCGGCAGATCGAGAGCATCTTGCCATGTCATAATGGCCAGGAGCACCGCGATACAGCAGTCGACGCCATTGGCAGTGGCCGCAACCCGTCTGCGGTCAAACTTATCCGCGGCCCAGCCTGCGACAGGTGTGAGCAGCATCAAGGGAATGAATTGAGCAACGCCCAGCAACCCCAGAATAAAGGCCGCATCGCGGCGGCCCATGCCATAATCGGCGCGTGCGATATCGTATGTTTGATAGCCTATCAGCACGACCATGGAGACGGTGGCTGCGATAGCCACGAGGCGCGCGATCCAGAATAATCGGTAGTCGCGTATCTGGAGGGGGGATGTTGGTTCAGTCACTCGCAGCCTGTGGCAGTGCCGGAGCGCTTTGCCAAGAAGTTACCGCTTCAATTACCGGAGCAATGCAGAATTCACCCCTTGCGACGCAAGCGAGGATTAGGCTGCAAAACACTGATAAGATTATTGAAATCATCCGGGCGGATTACCCGTTCAAACTGAAAGCCAGCGCGGCTGTCCGTTCGCCACATGCAATAGGCTTCTATCCGGCCGATCGCCGGCAAGGGCACAATGACCCTGTCTCCGCGTGTAATTTCCGGGGAGTCGTCAATCATGAAACCATGGGCGGAAAGGTTGACGATACGCAGTGGCAGCTCACCATGACCCAGATGTTCACCGGTTACCGTATGGTCGACTGGATGTCGCGCGGATCGTCGCATATCGGTTACAGAAAGCCGGGCACCCGCGGCCATATCCAGTTCTCCTCACGATAATTAGCTCCGTAATTATGACGAGGAAAACTGGATAATTGGTTAACAAGCTGTAAGTTAATTTCGCTTCAGAATACCGTGCTTTTTCTTGCCCAGACTGAGCTTCACTTCCGCTCCGGCGGGCAATTGAATTAAGAAACCCGGGTCTGACTGAACAATTTCGTCCAGCTTTACAGCGCCCTCTGCAATTTTTCTCTTCGCTTCACCATTGGAAGCAGTGAAACCCAGCTCTGTACAGGCTGCACCAAGCCGTATTCCTTCTTCACTAACATTTACAACTGGCAGATCTTCACCCCGGCCGGCGCCGGCAAATGTCGCCGCAGCGGTCTTCTCTGCTGTTTGAGCAGCATCCTCACCGCGGCACAGTTTGGTGGCCTCATTGGCCAAGACCACTTTCGCCTCGTTGATTTCAGACCCTTGCAAAGCGGACAGGCGCTTTACTTCAGTCATGGGCAAATCGGTGAACAGGCGCAGACGTGCTTCGACATCGGCATCGGCCGTGTTGCGCCAGAATTGCCAGTAATCATAGGAGGACAGGCGATCTTCGTTGAGCCATACGGCACCGCCCACGGTCTTGCCCATCTTGCTGCCATCGGAATTGGTCAGGAGCGGTGTGGTGAGACCGTAAAGCTGGGTGCCATCGACCCGGCGGCCAAGCTCCATACCATTGACGATATTGCCCCATTGGTCCGATCCGCCCATCTGCAAACGGCATTTCAGCCGGCGCGACAATTCCAGGAAATCATATGCCTGGAGGATCATGTAGTTGAATTCGAGGAAGGAAAGCGACTGTTCCCGGTCAAGCCGCAGCTTGACGGAATCGAAGCTCAGCATTCGATTGACCGAGAAATGCTGTCCGATGTCGCGCAGAAACGGGATATATTCCAGCTGGTCGAGCCATTCGGCATTATCCACCATAACTGCATCGCTAGGGCCGTCGCCAAAGGTCAGAAACCGCTCAAACACCTTGCGGATGGACGCGACATTTTCTGCGATCAGCTCGCTCGTCAGCAGTTTGCGCGCTTCATCCTTGAAGCTGGGATCACCGATCTTGCCGGTACCGCCGCCCATGACAACGATCGGCTTGTGCCCGGCCTGTTGCAGGCGGCGCAGCATCATGATCGAAACGAGATGCCCGACGTGGAGCGAATCCGCTGTGGGATCGAAGCCGATATATCCGGGAACGATCTCCTTGCCGGCCAGATTGTCCAACCCGTCGGCGTCGGTCAGCTGATGGATATAGCCTCTTTCGTCGAGGATGCGTAGGAGATCGGAATTATAGGTCATATCGGTCTGTCGTTCTGCTTTTTTCCAAGAGCGGGCGCGTAGCATGGAGGGCTCTGCTTGAAAACGTATCATCTCAAAGCGCATCCGGCGCATGATCCAATATCGGTTTCAGCCGTGAAGGCGGGGTTCGGAATCCATCCGCAGGGTTTCCTTATGCTGCGTTACCGGATTGAGAATGCGGCGCAGGTGAAATTGCCCGTTGGTGAGGCGCGGGGACGGGCAGATGGCCTGTGGCAAACAACCTGTGCGGAGCTGTTTCTGCGATACGCTTCGGGCAGCTATCGCGAATTCAACTTTTCGCCAGCGGGTGAATGGTCAGCATATGATTTTTCCGGCTACCGCTCGGGCCGAAGTGATTACGACCCTCTCGAATGGCCGGAAATCGACTGTCTCGAGGCGGATGGCGCGTTGATCATCACCGTGATCCTGCAGGGACAGGAGCTTGCCGGAGCGGACGCAGCGGGCCTTTCCATGGTGATTGAAGAGGAGGGCGGGGTTAAATCCTACTGGGCATTGGCGCAGGAGAGTGCCGAACCTGATTTCCACAATGCGGCTTGCTTTGCAGTGCCGCTTCGCGCAGCGAGTGCATCATGAAATTCGGAATAGACAGCCTGCTCGCTTCGCCTGATCTGCTGAAAATGCTGGAGGGCAAACGTGTTTCCCTGGTCGCGCATCCCGCATCGGTGACAGAGGATCTCACCCATTCACTTGATGCTCTGGCAGCATGCGATTCGGTAAATCTGACCAGTGCTTTTGGCCCGCAACATGGGCTTAAGGGTGATAAGCAGGATAATATGGTCGAGACCGCTGACGCGCTCGACCCGGTTTACAATATTCCTGTTTACAGTCTCTATGGCGAGGTGCGCCGCCCTTCCGCTGAAATGATGGACAGTGCGGATGTGTTTCTGTTCGATCTGCAGGATCTGGGCTGCCGGATTTATACCTTTGTCACCACGCTGCTCTATCTGCTGGAGGAAGCATCCAAGGCGGGCAAGGAAGTCTGGGTGCTGGACCGGCCAAATCCGGCAGGGCGCCCGGTGGAGGGGACGTTGCTTTTGCCCGGGCAGGAAAGTTTCGTCGGGGCAGGGCCGATGCCCATGCGCCACGGCCTGACCATGGGCGAAATGGGCCATTGGTTCATCCATCATTTTGGTCTTGATGTCGCCTATAGGGTCGTTCCGATTGAGGGGTGGCAGCCCGCGAAGAGCCCCGGCTTTGGCTGGCCGGATAATCGGATCTGGATTAATCCCAGTCCCAATGCTGCCAACGTCAACATGGCGCGTGCCTATGCCGGAACAGTTATGCTGGAGGGCACCAATCTGAGCGAAGGGCGAGGAACGACGCGGCCGCTGGAGGTGTTGTTCGGTGCGCCGGATCTGGATGCGCGGGCAGTCCATGCCGAAATGACGCGGATTGCGCCCGACTGGATGAAAGGCTGCGCCTTGCGCGAATGCTGGTTCACACCAACATTTCACAAACATTCAGGCATGCTGTGCCACGGGCTGATGATCCATGCAGAAGGCCGGTTTTACGACCATAATGCATTCCGTCCTTGGCGATTGCAGGCGCTGGCATTCAAGGCGATCCGCGAGATTGACCCAGATTATCCGATCTGGCGCGACTTTCCCTATGAGTATGAATTTGATCGTCTTGCGATTGATGTGATCAATGGCGGAGCGGCTTTGCGGCAATGGGTGGATGACGCAGCTGCAGAGCCCGGCGATCTCGAATCCATGGCTGCTCAGGATGAACAGGAGTGGAAAGCCGCGATTGCTGATCACCTGATTTATCCCGCAGGATAAGCAGCATATCAGCGCTTAAATTGACTTTATCCGTTTTTCTCTTGCTCTGGGGGCTGCAGGGTGGTTAATCCGCTGCAAACACAAAGAAGAGGATAGTCTGATGCTCAAATTATACAGCTTTGGCCCCGGTGCAAATTCGCTGAAGCCTACTCTGGCCCTTTATGAAAAGGAGTTGGAATTCGAGCATAAATTGTTGAACCCGGCGAAGTTTGAGCACCATTCGGAATGGTTCAAGAAGATCAATCCGCGTGGACAGGTGCCTGCGCTGGAAGACCGCGGTAATATCATCACGGAAAGCACCCTGATTTGCGAGTATCTGGAGGATGAACACCCCACAGATGTAAAGCTGCGCCCTGACAATTCCTTCGACACGGCGCAGATGCGGGTCTGGACCAAATGGGTCGATGAATATTTCTGCTGGTGCGTGTCCACGATTGGTTGGCACCGCATGGTCGGCAATATGGTCAAAGGCCTGTCAGACGCAGAGTTCGAAGAAAAGCTGAAGGACATTCCTGTTCACGAACAGCGGGTGAAATGGCGCCGGGCGCGTGAAGGTTTCCCGCAGGAAATGCTGGATGAGGAAATGCGCAAGATCGGCGTATCTGTGCGCCGTCTGGATGACCATCTGGCCGACAATGAGTGGCTGGCTGGCGGGATGTATACGCTCGCCGATATCTGCAATTTCGCGATTGCCAATGGTATGCAGCATGGGTTTTCGGAAATGGTCAATGGAACCGATACCCCGCATCTGCTGCGCTGGATCGAACAGATCAATGAACGGCCTGCTGTAAAGAAAATGTTCGCCAGCGTGCCGAATGAACTGAAGAAAGACTGATCATCTTCACACAGAAAAAGGGCTCCCGAAGCGTTTCGCGAGCCCTTTTTTGTATCTGCGCTGAGCGAGTGCGACTTATGCGTCGATCAGGTCGCGGTCCACTTCACCGGCGCGATTCTGGATGAAGTTGAAGCGGTGTTCCGGATTGCGGCCCATCAATTGCCCCACCAATTCCTTCACCGCCGCGCGCTGTTCGAATTCAGGGGGCAGGGTGATGCGCAGCAGACTGCGCGTTTCGGGATTCATCGTGGTTTCGCGCAATTGCTGCGGATTCATCTCGCCCAGACCTTTAAAGCGCCCGACATCGACGTTTTTGCCCTTGAAGACGGTCTGTTCCAATTCGCGCCGATGGGCGTCATCGCGGGCATAGCGGCTCTCTTTCCCAGCGGTGAGGCGGTAGAGCGGCGGTTGTGCCAGGAACAAATGCCCGGTGCGGACGATATCGGACATTTCCTGAAAGAAGAATGTCATCAGCAAGGTGGCAATATGTGCGCCATCCACGTCGGCGTCGGTCATGATAACCACGCGATCATAACGCAGATTGCTCGCGTCACAATCCTTGCGGATTCCACAACCTAAAGCCAGGATGAGGTCTGCAATTTCCTGGTTCGCGCGGATTTTGTCCATGCTGGCGCTGGCGACATTCAGGATCTTGCCGCGGATGGGCAAAATCGCCTGAGTCTTGCGATTGCGCGCCTGTTTAGCGCTGCCGCCGGCGCTGTCGCCTTCGACAATGAACAGCTCGGTTTCGCCTTCACCTTCACCGGAACAATCCGTGAGTTTCCCCGGTAGGCGGAGCTTCTTTGAATTGGTGGCGGTCTTGCGCTTGATCTCACGCTCAGCCTTGCGGCGCAGGCGTTCATCCATCCGTTCCATCACCTGACCGAGCAGAGCTTTGCCGCGGTCCATATTTTCGGTGAGGAACAAGTCGAAATGATCGCGCACGGCGTTTTCAACCAGCCTTGCGGCATCCGCTGAGGTGAGCCGGTCCTTGGTCTGGCTCTGGAATTGCGGATCACGGATGAAAACCGACAGCATGATTTCACCGCCGGTGATCACATCATCTGCTGTCAGGTCCTTGGCCTTTTTCTGGCCAATCAGATCGCCAAAACTGCGCAGGCTTTTGGTAAGTGCTGCCCGCAGACCCTGTTCGTGAGTCCCGCCATCGGGCGTGGGAACGGTGTTGCAATACCAGCTATAGGAACCGTCCGAGTAAAGCGGCCATGCCACCGCCCATTCCACCCGGCCGAGATTGTTGCCTTCCTCATCATCCGGGAAATCCTGCGTTCCGGCGAAGGGATCGGTCGTGACGCATTCACGATCGCCAATCTGCTCCCGCAAATGATCCGCCAGTCCGCCAGGAAACTGGAAGACGGCTTCCGCCGGCACTTCGTCGCTGGCGAGGCTTTCGGCACATTTCCAGCGGATCTCAACACCGGCATAAAGATAGGCTTTTGAGCGCGCGAGCTTGAACAGGCGCAGCGGCTTGAACTTCTGCTTCGCGAAAATTTCAGTGTCGGGCGTGAAGGTAACGCTGGTGCCGCGCCGATTGGGCGCTGCGCCGATTTTCTCGATCGGGCCGAGCGTTTGCCCTCTGGAAAATTCCTGCGCGTAAAGCTCCTTATTCCGGGCCACTTCCACGCGGGTATGTTCGGACAATGCGTTCACTACGGAGACACCCACCCCGTGCAGACCGCCACTGGTGGCATAGGCCTTGCCGGAGAACTTGCCACCGGAATGCAGCGTAGAGAGGATCACTTCGAGCGTGGACTTGCCGGGGAATTTGGGATGTTCATCCACCGGAATGCCGCGCCCATTGTCCGTGATGGTCAGGCGGTTGTCTTCATCCAGCTCAACTTCGATCCGGTTGGCATAGCCAGCCACAGCCTCATCCATGGCATTGTCGAGTACTTCGGCGGCAAGGTGATGGAGCGCGCGCTCATCCGTGCCGCCGATATACATGCCCGGGCGCCGGCGAACCGGTTCGAGCCCCTCGAGAACTTCGATAGAAGAACTGTTATAATCTTCGCTACCCGCGGGTGCATTCTCGAACAGATCATCGGCCATAGGTTAAATTGTATAGAGGCTCCCGATTGCCAGACAAGCGCCCGCTGGCGGTTATCTTCAATTGTCGAAGCGCTGGGGGGCGGGATCGATTACGGTAATAGTGCCATTGCCGACCTGACGCACTTCCATGGCTCGTTCACCAACGCCGTCGCGTTTGAAGCGGAACGGACCGTCGAGACCGAGGAAACCATCCTCGGCGACCATTTCAGACACCGGGAATTTACGGCCCGGTTTCCAGTCGCGCGCAACCCGCAGGGTCAGCAGCACGGCATCATAGCCCAGAGTGGCAATCCGATAGGGCTTTTGACCGAAGCGTGATTCGTACGAGCTGACGAACTGGCGATAGCGGGAATCGGAAACGGCGGAGAACCATGCACCCTGCAGGGCGCTCGCATTCGCGATACTGCTTTCGCCGCTCCAGAGATCGGTGCCGAGAATTTGCGGCAGTTTTTCGCCCGCATCCTTGAGTTCAGTGGCTGCGAGGGAGGAAAGCTTCGCGCCATCGGCGATCAGCACAGTGTCAAAACCGCCCTGTTCATCGAGCTGGCCCGCGGCACGGATAATCGCGCGATTGCCGCGGTCATAGCTTTTTGTGGTCACATAGGTCGCACCGCGTGCTTCGACTGCGCTGCGCAATGCGGCCGCTGCACGCTGTCCATATTCACCCGTCGGCACCAGAGCAGCAAAACGGCGCGAGCCATTTGCGATCGCGTAATCGACCGTGCGGATAACGGATTGCTCAGGGATGTGCCCCATCACGAAAACGTCCTGATCCGCGACCGACAGATTGTTGGAAAAGGTAATGAGCGGAACATCTGCGGGCCGGGCCTGTGCCAGAACCGATGTGACATTATCGCCCAGAAGCGGGCCGAGTATCACTTTATTTCCGTCCGCAATCGCACGATTGGCCGCATTGCCTGCGCCCTTGGCGGTGTCGTAAGTGGTTATACGAAGGTTATCTGCATTCGTATCCAGCAATGCCATGGTCGTCGCATTGGCGATGGACTGGCCAACACCGGCGTTGGTGCCGGACATGGGCAGGAGCAGCGCAACGCGGTGACGCGTCAGATCCTGCGGCAATTGCGTGTCACTGGGGCCAGTTTCGGGAACCGGCGCACTGGTGGTTGGGGCATTGCCCGCATCAGGAATGACCTGACAGGCGCCCAGGGCGATGGTGCCCGCTACCAATGTCAGATTCCGTTTAAAATTGCCGAACATTCTTGCCGCTCTCCACCTAACTGGTCCACAAGGCTTCGGTGATTGAAGCAAGCGAACCTAAACCATTGTCTCCAGGCCTCTATATTGTCGCGACGCCGATTGGCAATCTCGGTGATATCAGTTTTCGGGCAATTGATTGTCTTAAACGAAGCGCAGCCATTGCGTGCGAGGATACGCGTGTCGCATCCAAACTGCTGCGGCATTACGAAATTCACAAACCCTTGTGGCGGTATGACGATCATGCCGATGCAACGCAGCGAGAGCGTCTGCTGCAGCGGATGGAGAATGAACCCGTCGCACTGATCAGCGATGCCGGGACGCCGCTGGTCTCAGATCCGGGGTATCGTCTGGTGCGTGAGGCGAGAGAACGCGGCATCGCGATTACCAGTCTGCCCGGGGCAAGCGCTCCGGTGATGGGCCTGACATTGTCGGGCCTTCCCACTGACCGTTTCCTGTTTGCTGGCTTTTTGCCGGTGAAGGAAAAGGCGCGCGCGGATATCTTGCGTGAGTTGGGCGCCGTGCGGACCACTTTGATCTTTTTCGAAACGGCCGCCCGTCTGTTGAAAGCGCTCGCCGCGATCGCCGAGATTTTGCCTGGCCGCGAAGTGGCGGTCGCGCGCGAGTTGACCAAGACATTCGAGGAATGCCGCAGCGGTTCGCCGCAGGATGTTGCCGCCCATTATGAGGCGCATCCGCCCAAAGGCGAGATCGTCCTCTTGATTGGCCCTGCACCCGAGCAGGACCCGGAAGATGTGGACGTGGATGCATTGCTGCGTGAAGCATTGCAGGACAAGAAGCCATCGCAGGCGGCTGGTCAGGTCGCGCGTGCGACCGGTCAGGACCGCAAAACATTGTACGCCCGCGCTATGGAACTTGGCAAAGGATGAACCGCCGTCAGGCTGAGCGGCGCGGAAGAAACAGTGAGCGGATCGCGGCGCTTTATCTCGGCCTGTCTGGATGGCGGCTGCTCGCGAGCCGGGTAAAGACCCCGCGCGGCGAGATTGATCTCATCATGCGGCGCGGTTCGACGATCCTGTTCGTGGAAGTGAAATATCGCAAAGCCGCGAAGGATTGGGCACTGGCGCTGGATGCTTATCGCCTGCGCAGAGTGGCCGCCGCTGTCGAAACTATCGCACATCGCTATGCCCGCAGAGGAGAAAACGTGCGAATTGATGCGGTGATGCTTGCACCATGGCGCTGGCCACGCCACATCGTGAACGCCTGGCAGCCATAGGAAGAATTAGCATGGGTTTGCGTGTCGCGGTCCAGATGGACCCAATGGAAAGCATCAATATCTCAGGGGACTCGAGCTTTGCGCTGATGCTCTCCGCACAGGAGAGAGGCCATGAAATATGGCACTACGATGTGCGCACATTGGCCTATGAGACAAATGAAGGCGCCGGGGGGCGGATCACCGCCTGGGCCAAGCCGGTAAGTGTCCAGAAGGTCAAAGGCGATCATTTCACGGCGGGTGAATTGCGGCGGATTGATCTCGCCAAAGATATAGATGTGATCCTGATGCGTCAGGATCCGCCATTTGATCTTGGCTATATCAGCGCGACCCATATCTTGGAGCGGCTGGAGGGAACCACGCTGGTGGTCAATGATCCGGTCAGTGTCCGCAATGCACCGGAAAAAGTGTTCGTGCTCGATTATGCGCGATTCATGCCGCCGACCCTGATCGCACGGGAACTGGCGGATGTGCGTGATTTTCAGAAGAAGCACGGCGCTCTGGTTGTCAAACCGCTGCATGGCAATGGCGGCAAGGCGATCTTCCGCGTTGAGGAAGATGGCACCAATCTTTCAGCTTTGACCGAAATGTTCGGACAGGTCTGGCCCGAGCCCTTCATGGTGCAGCCCTTCCTTCCCAGCGTCACCAAGGGGGATAAGCGTATCGTCCTGATCGACGGGGAGTTCGCCGGCGCCATCAACCGCAAGCCCGGTGAGGGTGAATTCCGGAGCAATCTGGCACGGGGCGGCTATGCCGAGGCGTGCGGCCTGACCGCGCGTGAGGAAGAAATCTGCGCCGCCATGGGCGGTGAATTGAAGAAACGCGGGCTGATGTTCGTCGGCATTGATGTGATCGGCGGAGAATGGCTGACGGAAATTAACGTTACATCGCCCACTGGCATCGTCGCAATCGACGAATTCAACAAGACCGACAGTGCCGGCGCGATATGGGATGCCATCGGCAAGCGATTGAAAGGTTGAGCGCCGTCTGAGAAGGACACGACAACAATCGCTGAACCCTTTGGCGGTTGGGCCGTTACCTGATCCATGCAGGAACTCATTCTCAGTATAATTCAGCAAGGCGGCTATTTCGGCATTGCGGTGCTGATGGCGCTCGAAAACGTGATTCCGCCTATCCCCTCTGAAGTGATCATGGGGCTGGGCGGGATGCTGGTCGAACGCGGCGATATGGCGTTCTGGCTCCTGCTGCTAGCCGGTACAGTTGGTTCTACCTTCGGCAATTATGTCTGGTTCTGGCTCGGGCAGAAATGGGGATATGAGCGGTTGGAGCCCTTCATCAATCGCTGGGGCCGCTGGCTTACGCTCGATTGGGAACATATCGAACAGGCAAACCGCTTCTTCCGCAAACACGGCCACTGGGTCGTGTTATTTCTGCGCTTCGCGCCCTTCCTGCGCACCATGATTTCTCTGCCAGCTGGTCTGTCGCATATGCCGCTGGGCAAGTTTCTCGCCTTTACCTTTGTCGGAACCGCGATCTGGAATGTCGCACTGATCTATGGCGGACAATTATTGGGCCGATATTTTCAGGGCTCGCAAGATGTCCTAGCCTGGCTGATAATCGGATTACTCGCGCTGGGCGCGCTGTTCTATCTGTGGCGGGTTTTTACTTGGGTGCCCCATGATCAGCGAGATGGTCAGGGCTAGGCCGCAAACTCATAAACAACGCCATCGAGGTTTGAGGCAAAATGGCTCGGCGCAAGGAAAGAAGGCGTGGAAATATGTCGATATTTCAAGACTTCTTGACGCAGCGATGGGCCATTTTGGCCAAATCGCTTGGCGACGCCGAAATGGCTTCCCTCTCGAACCAAATCGCCCTTGGAAAGGCAAACAGCCTTCCCGGCGGGCGCTTTGCTCCGATATGTTCGCCATTTGGGCACCTCGACGGTGCTGTTTATGAGTTTACGGCCTAACCACGTTCACGCGGGTGCGCTTTGCGGTACGTGTCCAGCAAACTCGATGCATCAACCTTGGTATAGATCTGGGTCGACCCCAGGCTGGCATGGCCGAGCAATTCCTGCAGGCTGCGCAAATCGGCGCCTGCACCCAGTAAATGCGTCGCGAAGGAATGGCGCAAGGCATGCGGCGTTGCGCTTTCGGGCAGGCCGACAGTGATCCGTGCAGCCGAGACCGCCTTACGAATCAATCCATCGCTGAGCGGTCCTCCTTTGGCACCGCGAAACAAAGCCTTATCTGGCTCTAATCGATACGGGCAGGCCGCGATATATTGATCGACCGCGTCGCGGATGACGGGAAGGATAGGGACAACACGCTGTTTATCGCCCTTACCGGTCACGACCAACCGGTCACTCAGCGGATAATCTGAACCGCGCAGAGAAACCGCCTCGGCTATTCTGAGTCCCGCCCCATACATCAGCAGCAGCACCGCACTATCGCGCGCGCCAATCCAGGGTTGCGCCGCACTTTCGCGTACAATTGTGATCAGGCTGATCACATCATCGGGGGAGATGGGACGCGGCAAGCCCTTCTTCACCCGCGGTCCGCGCATGCGGGGCGGCTGCTTCTCCAATCCGGCCTTGTCCTGCGCAAAGGTGATGAAGCCCTTAATTGCTGACAATTCGCGCGCTGCGGAAATGTTGCCCAGACCTTCCGATCTGCGATCTGCCAGGTGATTGCGCAGCTTTGCCGGTCTCAGTTGCGCAACGGCCATCCAGTCGGACAGATCAAGTTGCTCGGTCAGTCGGTCTGCCGCATCGCAATAGGCACGCACCGTATGAGCAGACCGGCGCCGGCCATTGATCAGATGTTCACGCCATGCCGCCAGCAGATCGTGACGGCTCATGATTCGACCAGTGCGGCAGGCACGATTTCACCGAGCAGGGCATCCAGCAGGGGCATCCCCCTGTCCGTGACAATCAGGCGGCTGTCTTCTTCACGCAGAAGGCCCATGTTGGCATAAAAATCGGCATTCTTCCGATCAATCAGTTGGCTGCTGGGAATGTTGAAGCGCCGGGACATCGCGGCGAGATCAATTCCTTCATCGAGCCGCAATCCCATCAACAAAGCCTCTGAAACCTGCGTAGAAGGCGTCAGGTCCAGCTCTTGCTTGATGCCGTGGCCGTTGCGCGTCACCGCTTCCAGCCAGTTCTCAGGCTTTTTGTGCCTTTGTGTGGCCGCGCTTGAGCGCCGCCCATGGGCACCGGGGCCGATGCCGCAATAATCGAGATAGCGCCAATAGGTCAGATTATGGCGGCTTTCCTCACCGGGTCTTGCGTGATTGCTGATTTCATAGGCGGGCAGGCCGGCGGCTGCGGTAATTTCCCGTGTCATGGTGAAGAGATCGGCCGCCGGATCATCATCCAGCGGCATGAAACGCTTCAATCGCACATCACTGGCAAAGCGGGTCCCCGCTTCAATCGTTAATTGATAGAGCGACAAATGCCCGGTGCCGAAATCGATGGCGCGGCGCAGTTCGTCTTCCCAGGCGGCTGGGCTCTGATCGGGGCGGGCATAGATAAGATCGAAGCTGACGCGAGAGAAATGCTGCTGCGCCACGCCCAGTGCGGCAATGCCTTCCTCTGCATCATGCAGACGCCCGAGAAAGCGGAGGTCCTCGTTGTTCAGCGCCTGCAGCCCCAGCGAGACACGGTTTATCCCTGCCTGCGCAAGTGCTGCAAAATTGGCCGCCTCCACAGAGGAAGGATTCGCCTCCAGTGTAATCTCGATATTATCAGCAAAGCCCCAGAGCTGCTCTGCTTCATTCAGTAGCGTTTCAACCATCGCGGGGGGCATCAGCGATGGCGTGCCGCCGCCAAAAAAGATCGACCGCAAGGGCTCGCCGCCAGCCAGTGCCGCTTCATGACGCATATCGGCCAGCAGGGCAGCTTCCCACGCATCATGGTCCACATGATCCCGGACATGCGAATTGAAGTCGCAATAGGGGCATTTGGCGAGACAGAACGGCCAGTGAATATAAAGCGCTTGAGCCACACCTGTTTCAGCAGGTGTTAACGCTTTTTTGTCAAGAGTTGTCGTCATGAAAATCGGGCGTATTCTTGCATTTCTGCTGACTGGTTGCCTCTCCATGCTGGTTGTGAGTGCACATGCTTCCAGGCCTGATGATCGGTTCCAGCGCACGATTCTGGTTAGTCATAATATCGAAAGGGTAACGCTGGGCCTCAAGCCGCTGCATTGGAATGCGCAATTGGCAGATGAGGCCAATGAGTGGGCGCGGCGTCTGGCTAGGGAAGGGCGCATACGGCATTCGCATGTTACCGAGCGCAAGGGGGCCGGCGAAAACCTGTGGGCTGGCACACACGGATATTATCAGCCGCAGGATATCATGAACGCCTTTCTTGCCGAAAGACGTGATTTCCGCGCCGGGGTGTTTCCTGACGTGTCGCGGACGGGAAGCTGGAATGATGTTGGCCATTATACGCAGATCATATGGCCAGACACACGCTATGTTGGCTGTGCGAGTGCGAGGGGCAGAAGCTATGATTATGTCGTTTGCCGTTACTGGCCAGCAGGCAACATCATCGGCCGCCGCATCGCGCCGTAAAGCCATGAGGGGCGGGTGGGAGTGTGGAAGTCACCCTCTTTGCCTACGGCAATTCCTCCTCTAAGGGCACACAATGAGCTTTGCTGCGACCTTATTGACGCTATATCCCGATATGTTTCCCGGCCCGCTGGGCCATTCACTGGCTGGCCGCGCGCTGGAACGCGGTGACTGGTCGCTGGATTGCGTGCAGATCCGTGATTTTGCCACGGACAAGCACCGGACCGTGGATGACACACCAGCAGGTGGTGGGGCCGGAATGGTGCTGAAGGCAGATATTCTGTCCGGCGCGATTGATCACGCCCGTGCAAAACAGCCCGATGCTCCGATCTTGGCCATGACGCCGCGCGGGAAACCGATCACGCAGGCGCGGATTCGTGATCTGGTGGCGGGGCCGGGGGTCACGTTGCTCTGCGGCCGGTTCGAAGGCTTTGATGAACGGATCTTTGAAGCGCGCGATATTGAAGAAGTATCGGTCGGCGATATCGTTCTATCGGGCGGGGAGCCAGCGGCGCTGATGATTCTCGACGCTTGCATTCGGCTGCTTCCCGGAGTAATGGGCGCGGCTACGAGCGGGTCCGAAGAATCCTTCGAAGAAGGCTTGCTTGAATATCCGCAATACACCCGACCCGTTGAATGGGAAGGGCGCACGATCCCTGAAGTGCTGCGATCGGGGGATCATGCGAAGATTGCCGCATGGCGAAAGTCACGCGCGCAACAGGACACACGGTTACGCAGGCCGGACCTTTGGGAACGTCATAGTGGCGTTCGGGACCAGCCTGCCTCTGGCGCGCGGCACGATAATTGAGGAATAGGTCTATGAACCTGATTCAGCAGCTCGAAAAAGAACAGATCGAGCAACTCAGCGATGGGAAAGAAATTCCCACATTCCGCGCAGGCGATACCGTCCGCGTTGGTGTGCGTGTTGTTGAAGGCACGCGCGAACGTGTTCAGAATTTCGAAGGTGTCTGCATTGCCCGTTCCAACCGCGGCATGGGCAGCAACTTCACTGTTCGCAAGATGAGCTTTGGCGAAGGTGTGGAACGCGTGTTCCCGCTGTACTCGCCCAACCTCGACTCCATTACCGTGGTTCGCCGCGGTATCGTGCGTCGTGCGAAGCTGTATTATCTGCGTGGTCGCACCGGCAAACGGGCGCGCATTGCAGAGCGTCGTGATAATCAGGGCTAAGCTTCCACAGCCGCTTGAAAAAAGTTAATGAAAGGGCGCCCTGACTATCCGGTCAGGGCGCCCTTTTGTTTTTCCCTCAATGAGATGGTCCCGGCATGATCCCCATTCGCTACGCATTATCGTCCAGCATCATGGCATTGGCACTTTCGGCCGCGCTATCTGCAACCACAGCGCAGGCCGCGCCCGCAACCGATGCCGCACAGGAGAAGCCCATGGCTAGTGACGCCGCCGAATCCGGTGAATTGACGCTGGAGCGCGTCTTCGCCAGCCCGTCTCTGGATGGTCCCTCTCCGCGCGGTTTGAAGCTGTCACCCGATGGCCGTTATCTGACCTTGCTGCGTAACCGTGATGATGACCGCCAGCGCTACGACCTGTGGGGCTATGACCGGGAAACCGGCAAATGGCAGATGCTGGTTGATAGCGAGAAGCTCGGCTCCGGCCGCGCGCTGTCCGAAGCAGAGAAGATGCAGCGGGAACGGCTGCGGATCGGCGATCTCAAAGGGATTGTGAGCTATGAATGGTCTGAAGATGGCCAGTCATTGCTCGTGCCGCTGGAAGGTGATCTGTATCTTGCCGGCATTGACGGTTCTGTTCAGCGGCTCACCGATACGGAAGAATCAGAACTTAATCCGGCGCTGAGCGAACGCGGCAATTACGTTTCTTTCGTACGCGATGGCAGATTGTTTGTCGGCGCATTGGGCGAAGCTGCGCAGCCGATTACGCCTGAGGAAGACGGGCCTGTTCAATGGGGTGTTTCCGAATTCGTCGCGCAGGAGGAAATGGACCGTCATGATGGCTATTGGTGGTCCCCCACGGATCAGCGCATCGCGGTCGCACGGGTGGATGAAACGCCGGTCGGCATCGTAACCCGCACAGCCATCGGCGCCACGGGCACCAAGACTTATCAGCAGCGCTACCCCGCCGCCGGAACGCCCAATGCCGATGTCCGGCTCTTCGTAATGAACCCGGATGGTGACGCGCGCGTCGAGGTCGATCTGGGGCCGGATCGGGATATTTATTTGGCACGGGTTGATTGGGCACCGGATGGCTCTGCTCTCTATGTGCAGCGCGAAAATCGCGAGCAGACCCGGCTTGATATGCTGAAAGTGGACCCGGCAACTGGCAAGTCTCAGCTTCTGTTCTCGGAACAGGCGCGCGAAAAGAGCTGGATCAATCTGTCGCATGATTATCGCTTTCTGGATGATGGCAGCCTGATCTGGTGGTCTGAAAGAAGCGGCTATGGGCACCTCTACCGCTTTGCCGATGGGGAATGGCAGGCGCTGACCTCGGGCGACTGGGTGGTGACGAGCCTTGATGGCGTGGATCAGGAAAGCGGCACTGTCTATTTTACCGGGACGCTGGATGATCCGCTGGCGACGCAGATCTATTCGCTGAACCTGTCGGACCCGGCGGAAATCTCGCGGCTGTCCGATGCCGATTACGTCAACGGTGCGAAGATGGATGATGCCGGCAAGACGCTGATCGTCGGACGATCATCAGGCAATCAGCCCAAGCAATATTACCTTGCTGATGGGGCTGGTGAACGCCTGACCTGGATCGAGGAAAACGTTCTGGATGCATCGCATCCCTATGCGCCTTATCTCGCCAGCCATCGTTCCGCGCAATATGGCGTCATCGAAGCAGAAGACGGCACGCCGCTCCATTACATGATGATCACGCCAGAGTTGGAAGAGGGCAAGAAATATCCGGTCTTTTCCCAGCATTATGGCGGCCCGCATGTGCAAACTGTCACGAAGGGCTGGATCTCTCCACTGGCGCAGAAGATCGTCGATGAAGGCTATATCTATTTTGCGCTCGACAATCGTGGCAGCGCCAATCGCGGTGTCGATTTCGAAAGCGCAATCTGGCACGCGATGGGTTCGGTCGAGGTTGCCGACCAGAAATCCGGGACGGAATTACTGAAAACGCTTCCTTTCGTCGATGGATCGCGGATCGCGACCTATGGATGGTCCTATGGCGGCTATATGACGCTGAAAATGCTGGAAGCCGATCCGGGGCTTTACGCTGCCGGTATTGCTGGTGCTCCCGTGACCCGCTGGGAACTGTATGACACCCATTATACCGAGCGTTACATGGGCAATCCGCAGCGGGATGGGGCTGCCTATGAGTTATCCTCGGCCATTCCCGATGCGACCGGAATTGCTGATCCGATGCTGCTTATTCATGGCATGGCTGATGACAATGTGGTGTTTGAGAACTCGTCGGAGCTGATCGGGGTTTTGCAGGCCGACGCCGTGCCCTTTGAAATGATGCTGTACCCGGGCAAAACGCATGCAGTGAAAGGCCCGAGGATCAGTGTCCATGTATGGGAAACGATTTTCAATTTCCTGAAGGATAAGGGTGTCGCGCCGACGAGTGACGGTGCGGCGTCTGCGAACTGACAATGGTGCACCATTCCGCTCAACGCCCTGCCAGCGCCATTCCGGATAAGCTGCCCAACTTTGTTTCGGCTTTATCGGGGGAGGGCGCATCATCATCCGGTGGCGCGCTAGGCCTCGCCGGAGCATGGGCCATGGGTGTTGGCGGAATGATTGGCGGCGGGATATTCTCGACGCTGGGCGTGGTGATCGGCGCGGCGGGGCAATGGACCTGGGCCAGTTTCCTGATCGGCGGTTTGATTGCCTTGGCAACCGGTCATTGTATGGCCGCATTGACGGTGGATGGCGACCGGTCGGGTGGAATTTACCGGTTTTTGCGGCTTCAGGGATACGATAAATCTGCGCACCTGTCGGCGCTGGTCCTGCTTCTCGGCTATACGTTGACCATTGCCGTCTACGCTTTCACCTTCGGATCCTATCTCGCCAATGTGTTTGGCGGGCCTGCATGGATGCCGCAAGCGATGGGTGTTGCGGCGATCATCGTGCTGGCGGGCATAAATCTGCGCGGTGCAAGCGATGCTGCCGGGGTCGAAATCGCCATCGTCGTGGGCAAGCTGACCATTCTGGCCGGATTGGGGATCGCCGGGTTGGTTCATTTTAATGCAGCCAGGCTGGCGGTTGAAAATCCGCCCGGATGGTTCGGAGCCATTATCGGCGCAGCCAGCGTATTCATGGCCTATGAAGGGTTTGAGCTGCTGTCTTATGATTATGACGAAATGGCTGATCGCAAGCGGCTGATCCGTCGGGTCATGCCGCTCACCATTGGCACGGCGATCTTCGTTTATATTGCCATAGCGCTCGCGGTTCCCATGCTTGTGGATACCTCCAGACTGATCTCGGATGGTGAAGTCGCATTGGCCGAGGCAGGGCAGGCATTGCTCGGCACACCGGGACTGTTGCTGATTACCGCGGCAGCCGCAATGTCCACAGGATCCGCTATCAATGCCACTCTGTTTTCATCCGCGCGCCTTGCGCGGGAGGTGGCGAGTGAAAAGAAGCTGCCGGCAGTGTTTGCCCATGAAAATGCACAGCACTCGCCCTATATCGGCGTTCTGACTCTCGGCAGCGGCGCCATCGTGCTGACGATATTAGGCGGCCTCGCATCATTGGTAACCGGCGCAAGCATCGTTTTTCTGCTGGTGTTCGGCACGGTCAACTTTCTTGCGTGGCGCGAAGGGGTTGGAAACCGGTTCTATGCGGCCTTTGGTACGGTGGGCGCTTTCCTATCAACCATTCTGCTCGCGCTGCATCTGAGCAAAATTGTTTGAAATAATATTACAAATATATCGGGCCTACCGGGAAATTTGTTGCGTCTGTATTGAGCATCATTAAAGGCGGGCCCAGCAGAGATAATGGAGTGAATAATGGGTTATCGGGTAGCGGTAGTTGGTGCGACGGGTAATGTCGGGCGCGAAATGCTCGCCATTCTGGCGGAGCGCGAATTCCCGATGGATGAAATCGCAGCGCTGGCAAGTTCTCGGTCGGTCGGCAGCGAGGTCGAAATCGGCGATTCCGGCCGCAAGGTGAAATGTCAGAATGTTGAACATTTCGATTTCACCGGATGGGATATCGCCTTGTTCGCAGCGGGCTCCGGCCCGACCAAGACCTATGCCCCCATCGCCGCTGCAGCAGGCTGCGTCGTGATCGATAACAGCTCGCTTTACCGGATGGACCCGGACGTTCCGTTGATCGTGCCGGAAGTGAACCCGGACGCGATTGACGGCTATAAGAAGAAGAACATCATCGCCAATCCCAATTGCTCCACGGCGCAATTGATGGTGGTGCTCAAGCCACTGCATGACGCCGCAGGGATCAAGCGGGTCGTGCTCAGCACCTATCAGTCGGTTTCCGGCTCGGGCAAGGCCGGGATGGATGAACTGTTCCAGCAAAGCCGCGCCATCTTCGTCGGTGATCCGGTGGAACCCGAAACCTACCCCAAGCAGATCGCCTTCAATGTCATCCCGCATATCGATGTGTTCATGGATGATGGTTCCACCAAGGAAGAGTGGAAGATGGTGGTCGAAACGAAGAAGATCCTCGACCCGAAGATCAAATTGAACGCTACCTGCGTTCGCGTGCCGGTCTTTGTAGGCCATTCGGAAGCGGTGAATATCGAATTCGAACGCGAGATTTCGGCCGAGGAAGCGCAGAACATCTTGCGTGAAGCGCCTGGCTGCATGCTGGTCGATAAGCGCGAAGATGGCGGTTATGTCACGCCGGTGGAATGTGTTGGCGACGGCGCAACCTATATCAGCCGCGTGCGTGATGATCCGACGATCGATAATGGGCTGACGCTGTGGTGCGTGTCAGACAATCTGCGCAAAGGCGCGGCACTCAATGCGGTTCAGATCGCTGAATTGCTCGGCCGTCGCCATCTCAAAAAGGGCTGATAGCCCGTTTGCTCTTGCGCCGCCTCCCGCAGCTCTGCGATAGGCGGCGCATGACAAAAAAAGAAACCTTTGCCGGTTTTGACGGCACCGAGCTCGCCCTTCACCGCATGGGGGAAGGGCGGCCGATCGTGCTGCTTCATGGTTTGTTTTCAAGCGCGGAAATGAACTGGATTCGTTTCGGTCATGCAAAACAGCTGGCCGAGGCGGGTTTTGAAGTCCTGATGCCTGATTTGCGCGCGCATGGTGAGAGCGGGAAACCGCATGATCCGGCGGCCTATCCGCCCGATGTGCTGGTTCGTGATGCGATGGCTCTTGTTGAGCATTGCAATCTGACTGACTTCGACCTCGCCGGTTTTTCCCTTGGTGCGCGTACTGCCGTTCGTGCGGTTCTGGCAGGGTTGGCACCGCGGCGCCTGGCGCTGTGCGGAATGGGGCTGGAAGGGCTGGCTGGCTGGGACAAGCGGGCGGCATTCTTCATCGATGCGATCGACCGCTTTGATGAAATCAAACATGGTGATCCTGCCTTCTTCGCTGTTTCATTCATGAAAACGATGAAGGTCGACCGCGAGGCCGCGCGCCTGTTGCTTCAGTCAGTCGATGACACGGAAACGTCCGAACTGCGCAACGTGGATATGCGCACATTGATTATCTGCGGTGACAAGGACCGCGATAATGGATCGCCGGACAAACTGGCAGACGCTTTGCCTGATGCCTCAACGGCCGAGATACCCGGCACACATATGAGCAGCGTTGCAGAAAGCGCGCTGGGTGACGCCTTGTGCAATTTCTTCTTGGATGATGCGGCTGATTAGGCCGCAAATTCTCAGGCGATAATCGGCATTAGAAATTGTCCTTCGCACTTCTTAGCGCAGCAAAGGTCTCATGCGGCTGTGTGCCGCCCCAGCGCTGCTGAAGAATGGGCTCATCCGCGCGCAGGAAGGGGTTTGTTTGCAGCTCGCGTTCCAGCAACGTCGGAACGGTGGGTTTGCCTTTTTCCCGCTGGGCGGTAATTTCAGCGGCATATTCTGCCAGCGCCTGATTGTCAGGATCGGCGTGAAGCGCGAATTTGGCATTCGCTGCCGTATATTCATGTGCGCAGTAAATTGCCGTGTCAGCAGGCAAGGCCTTCAAGCGGCTGAGGCTGGCCCAGAATTGCGGGGCACTGCCTTCGAACATACGGCCACAGCCCAGTGCAAACAGTGCATCGCCTACGAATGCGACCTTTGCATCGGGTAAATGATAGGCGACGTGACCGTGGGTGTGGCCGCCAACATTGATGACATTGGCGGTGTAGGCGCCGATTTTGACCTCGTCGTCCTGGTCGACGGTGCGATCGATGCCGGCGATCTTGGCTGCATCACCCGTGGGTGCGGTGACGGTGCACTGCGTCGCTGCCTTGATCTCTTCATTCCCTCCCGCATGGTCCGGATGCCAATGGGTGTTCCAGATCTGCGTGATTTGCCAGCCCTTAGCCTTCGCTTCACGCAAATAGGCGGATGCGTCGGGCGTATCGATGCACACTGTTTCTCCGCTGTCAGGATCATGGAGCAGGAAACCGTAATTGTCGGACAGGCAGGGGAATTGGTGAATCTGAAGCATGTCACCAATCTAGGCATTCGCCAGAATAAGAAAAGGCCCGGCAACGCGAAGCTGCCGGGCCTTTCTTTAAGCTTTAGAAGCTTGCGAGGGCGAACTTAGTCGTCCTGCTTCTTGAGCGCTTCGCCAAGAATGTCGCCGAGCGATGCGCCGGAATCCGACGAACCGTACTGAGCAACTGCCTGCTTCTCTTCCGAGATCTGGCGAGCCTTGATCGAGAAGTTCGGCTTCTTCGAACGATCGAAACCGGTGACCATGGCATCGATCTTCTGGCCGGTCTGGAAACGATCGGGACGCTGTTCGTCGCGATCGCGGCCGAGATCCGAACGCTTGATGAAGCCGGTTGCACCGTCTTCGCCAACCTGCACTTCGAGGCCGCCATCGCGAACTTCGAGAACGCTGACAGTAACCACGTCGCCACGCTTGAGCGAATCGCCCGAAGCGGCAGCGGCCGGAGCACCCTTTTCAAGCTGCTTCATGCCGAGGCTGATGCGTTCCTTGTCGACATCGACGTCGAGCACAACGGCTTCAACTTCTTCACCCTTACGGTGCAGGGCGAGGGCGTCTTCACCCGAGATGCCCCATGCAATGTCGGACATGTGAACCATGCCGTCGACATCGCCGTCGAGACCGATGAACAGGCCGAATTCGGTAGCATTCTTGACTTCGCCCGAAACGGTCGAGCCGATCGGATGCTTGTCTGCGAATTCTTCCCACGGATTGCCCTGAGCCTGCTTGAGGCCGAGGCTGATGCGGCGCTTGTCGGCATCGACTTCGAGAACGACAACTTCGACTTCCTGGCTGGTCGAAACGATCTTGCCGGGATGGACGTTCTTCTTGGTCCAGCTCATTTCCGAAACGTGGACCAGGCCTTCAATACCAGCTTCCAGTTCGACGAAAGCACCATATTCAGTGATATTCGTGACCTGGCCGTTGACCTTCATGCCAACCGGATACTTGACGGCAACGCCTTCCCACGGATCGCTTTCAAGCTGCTTCATGCCGAGGCTGATGCGCTGCGTTTCCGGGTTGATGCGGATGATCTGAACCGTCACGGTCTGGCCGATTTCGACCACTTCGCTCGGGTGGTTGACGCGCTTGTAGCTCATGTCGGTGACATGCAGCAGGCCGTCGATGCCGCCGAGATCAACAAAGGCACCGTAATCGGTGATGTTCTTCACAACACCTTCGATAACCTGACCTTCGGACAGCTTGTCGATCAGTTCGCTGCGCTGTTCGGCGCGCGTTTCTTCCAGAACGGCACGACGCGAAACAACGATATTGCCGCGACGACGGTCCATCTTGAGGATCTGGAAAGGCTGCGGCATTTCCATCAGCGGGGTGACATCGCGCACGGGGCGGATATCGACCTGGCTGCCGGGCAGGAAGGCCACGGCGCCGTCGAGATCGACGGTGAAGCCACCCTTCACACGGCCGAAGATACGGCCTTCGACGCGCTTGCCTTCGCCGAATTCGCTTTCCAGCTTGTCCCAGGCGGCTTCGCGGCGTGCGCGGTCGCGGCTGAGCATTGCTTCGCCTTCGGCGTTTTCAACGCGGTCGACATACACTTCAACTTCGGAACCGACCTGCAGGCCGTGATCGTCGTCGTTGCGCATAAATTCTTTGAGAGCGATACGGCCTTCGCTCTTAAGGCCGACATCGACGAGCGCCATGCCATTTTCGATGGCGGTTACGGTGCCTTTAACGACGCGGCCTTCAAAGCCACCTTCGTCGGCAGCGCCGAGCTGTTCGTCGAGGAGTGCCGCGAAATCGTCGCGGGAGGGATTTGGCGCAGTTGCCATAGGGTTAGAGTTCCTAATCACGTTTTTCCGGCCAAGCGGTTGGTTCCGCTGGTCTTGTGGCCGAACTGCCCAGATGACCGAATGCCAGCCTGAGCGATCTTCGAATAAAATCTGACGGGCGTGAACATGGAAAAAGCGAAAAAGTACCTGCCCGCTATAGGGATGTACTGGTTCCGACTGATTTTCTTGATGAAGCCATCTGATGCGGCCCTGCCACGCTCGAACAGGAAAAATCCGTCGAACGGGCGGGCGCTTAAGGCAAAATGAGGGAAAAGGCAAGTTTGACCTGGTCAAATATGCTTAATTGTTACGAAAAGCTCGCCTTTACGTCCTCTGCCACGTCAATCGCGGCCTGAATAGCATCATCCTTGTTCAGGGCGCTTGTATCTATGATGTAGGCATCCTGTGCGGGAATAAGAGGAGCCTCTGTCCGGTTGCGGTCACGCTCATCACGTTGCCGCAAATCCTCTTCTATCGCCGCCAGAGTGACATCGTCATTCCTCTGCTTCATTTCCAGAAAACGACGCTGCGCCCGCGCATCTACTGATGCGGTAACGAACAATTTAATTTCAGCCTCGGGCGCAATTACGGTGCCAATATCCCGGCCATCCAGCACCGCGCCGCCTGCCTGGGTCGCGAAGCTGCGCTGGCGTTCGTAGAGCGCCTTTCGAACATCCGTGTGAATGGAAACCCGACTCGCCAACCCGCCAGTTCTTTCCGATCGCAATTCCGGATCGGAAAGAAGTGCGTCGGGAAAATCACAGGCGGCCAGAGCGTCCGCGGATGAATCCGGATCCATGCCCTGCAACTCCGCCTGCCGCCCGACCGCGCGATACAGCAGGCCGGTGTCGAGATGTGGCAGGTTGAAATGCTGGGCCAGCGCCTTCGCAATTGTTCCTTTGCCCGAGGCTGTCGGTCCATCCACCGCGATAATCATGGCCAAGTCCGCCTTTTCAATCTGCCGAGGTCAATTGGTCGAGCAATTGCTCGAAATCCGGGAAGCTGGTGCCGATGGGGCTCGTGTCGTCGATCTCGACTCCGGATTGGCTGCCGAGTCCGGCAATCGCCATGCTCATAGCAATTCGGTGGTCGAGATGGGTTTTGATCGAGCCTTCTGCACCGGGCAGGTATTCACCCGCCGTGCCGGTAATGGTGATGCCATCACCCTGTTCCTCAACATTGGCACCAATATGGGCGAGGGCTTCCGCCATCACGGCAAGCCTGTCCGATTCCTTGACACGCAATTCTTCCAGGCCAGTCGCAATGGTGGTCCCTTCGGCAAAGGCTGCGGCTACGAAGAGGGCTGGAAATTCATCGACCATGCTGGGCACAATAGCAGGGTCCACAGTAATGCCCTTGAGGGGAGAGTGTCGGATACGCAGATCAGCCACCGGCTCACCGCCAACTTCACGGCGGTTTTCTTCTACGATCTGGCCGCCCATTTTTCGCAAGACCTCGAACAGACCGGCGCGTGTGGGATTAAGCCCGACATTTTCGATCGTGATTTCACTCCCCGGCACGATCAGTGCCGCCACCACGAAGAAGGCCGCAGAAGACGGGTCTCCGGGAACATCGATGATTTGCGGGGATAGCTCTGCTTCACCGCGCAGGCTGATGATTCGTTCTCCGTCCACTTCTTCCACCTGCAGATCGGCGCCAAAACCTTTCAGCATGCGTTCCGTGTGGTCGCGGGTGGGGACAGGTTCGATGACCTTGGTGATCCCGGCCGTGTTCAGGCCAGCCAACAAAACCGCGCTTTTAACCTGGGCGGAGGCCACAGGTAGACGATAAGTGATCGGGATGGCCGGGCAAATACCGCGTAGTGTCAGCGGCAATCTTCCGCCTTCGCTGGCTTCAAACTGCGCGCCGGTTTCGGAAAGCGGTGTGATGACGCGGCCCATCGGGCGGGAGGACAGGCTGGCATCACCGACAAAGCGAACCTCTACCGGGTGACTGGCAACCAGGCCCATCAACAGGCGCACGGCAGTGCCGCTATTCCCCATATCCACGGCGTTTTCGGGTTGCTGAAGGCCGCCGACACCAACACCATGGATGACCCATTCCACCGCATCAGCATTCTGGCGGCGTTCGATTTTTGCACCCATCGCCCGCAATGCATCTGCGGTCGCGATAACATCTTCGCCTTCGAGCAGGCCGGTTACACGGCTTTCTCCAACCGCAAGAGCACCGAACATAAGAGAACGATGGCTAATGGACTTGTCACCCGGTACACGGATTCGGCCGGTCAAGGGATTGCCACTGATGAAGCGACGGGGCCGCAGGCCCGGTCCTGACGTGGTGGAAGGCGAAATAGAGGTCAAACGTCATGTCTTTCGGGAAATTGATAGTGACGCGGCTTTTGACAGCGAGACTACCCTATGGCAAGGCGCGCCGCTCTTGATTCCGGTGCGAAGCGCGCCCATCAAGATCAACGAGATTTTTGATCCCGCCCGGTAAGTCCGGCGGGCAGCGTTTGAGGAAATTGAAATGGTCAAGCCTGAATGGGGCTCCAAGCGGACCTGCCCGAAATGCGGCACCCGTTTCTACGATCTGGGCAGTGACACTCCGGTGACCTGCATCGAATGCGAAAACGAATGGTATCCTGAGCCTGTGCTCAAATCCAAACAGCCGATTCCTTTCGAGGAAGAGGAAAAGGAAAAGACGAAGAAGGACGCCGATTCTGATCTGGCTGACGATGAGCTGGAAGATATCGACGAGGATAACGATTCCCCGGATAACGACGTTGATCTCGGCGGAGACGACGATCTGGGCGTCAATTCGGCGACAGACGAAAAAGAAGACGAAAATTAATACTTGCCAAGCTTGGGAGCTGGCTCTAGAGGGCGGCTCCCAAGCCAAGACGAAGTGGTAAAAAACTTCTGATTTGGTGAGGAAGCGCTTCATCCCGCGAGGCGCTGAAATGAATGAATGGGGCCTTAGCTCAGCTGGGAGAGCGCTACAATGGCATTGTAGAGGTCAGCGGTTCGATCCCGCTAGGCTCCACCATTCACCGGATATGCTGATATCCGGCCATCGTTGAAATGCACTGGCAGCACCAATGCCTGCGATCATTTGAACTTTGACCTGATCTCAACATACCTGGATAACATATGGGTGCGTTCAGGGGATCATCCCCACGCTGGCCGACGAGTTTTCGTCCGCCGGCGTTTTTCGCGTTTCATCCTCCGTAAATTGAATTGCGGTGGGCGGGGCGCCGGACAGGAGAAGAGAGAAAGACATGTTTGACAGCCTTTCCGATCGTCTGACCGGCGTATTTGACCGATTGCGTGGCCGTGGTGCTCTGAATGAGCAGGACGTGCGCGAAGCGATGCGTGAAGTCCGCATTGCCTTGCTTGAAGCCGATGTGGCGCTGCCGGTTGCGCGTGAATTCATCAATAAAGTTACCGAGCAGGCTGTCGGCCAGCAGGTTCTCAAATCTGTCACTCCCGGGCAGCAGGTCGTCAAGATCGTCAATGACGAGTTGGTGGCCATGTTGGGCGGCGAAGACGCTGTCGGGCTGGAACTGGAAGCCAAGCCGCCGGTCGTGATCATGATGGTCGGCCTGCAAGGCTCCGGTAAAACCACCAGCACGGCCAAGCTCGGCCGTCTCATCCGTGAGAAACACGGGAAGAAGGCCATGATGGCCTCGCTCGACGTTAACCGCCCGGCAGCGCAGGAACAGCTTGCTGTTCTGGGCCAGCAGGTCGACGTTGCGACATTGCCGATCGTGGCAGGTCAGCAGCCGGTCGATATTGCGCGCCGGGCGATGGAATCGGCTAAATTGCAGGCGGCCGATGTGCTGCTGCTCGACACTGCAGGCCGTCTGCATGTCGATGAAGCGCTGATGGCGGAAATGAAGGCCGTGGCCTCTGTGGCCGCGCCGACAGAAGTGCTGTTGGTCGTGGACTCGCTCACCGGTCAGGACGCTGTGAATGTCGCGCAGAGCTTTTCGGGTGAAATCGATCTTACCGGTGTGATCCTCACCCGGATGGACGGTGATGCGCGCGGCGGTGCGGCGCTGTCCATGCGTGCGGTGACAGGCAAGCCTATCAAATTTGCCGGCACGGGTGAAAAGCTCGACGCGATCGAGCCCTTCCATCCCTCACGCGTTGCCAATCGCATCCTGGGCATGGGCGATGTCGTCAGCCTCGTCGAACGGGCGTCTCAGGTCGTCGAGAAAGAAGACGCCGACCGTATGGCCGAGCGGATGATGAAGGGGCAGTTCGATCTGAACGACCTTCGCACCCAATTGCGCCAAATGCAGAATATGGGCGGGCTTGGCATGCTCGCAGGAATGCTGCCCGGCATGAAGAAGGCCAAGGCCGCCATGCAGCAATCCGGCATGGATGATGGTGTGCTGGGGCGGATGGATGCGATTATCGGATCGATGACGCCGAAAGAACGCGCGAATCCGGCATTGCTGAATGCGAAGCGGAAGCGCCGCGTCGCGGCCGGCTCTGGTACCCAGGTGCAGGACATTAATCGTCTGCTGAAAATGCACCAGGAAATGGGCAAGGCGATGAAACAGATCAAGAAGATGGGCGGGCTGAAAGGCCTTGGTGCTCTCTTCGGCAAAGGCGGCATGGGTGCGGCCATGCCTGGTCTTGCAGGGCAGGGCGGCGCTGGAGGCGGTGCCGGCCTTCCCGGGATGGATGGCGGTCAGCTTCCCCCCGATTTACAGAATTTGTTGAATAAGAAGTAATTTCAAGAATTTAGACTGGAAAGGTACGTATAATGGCAATTGCTCTTCGTCTTTCGCGCGGTGGCGCGAAGAAGCGCCCCTATTACCGGATTGTTGCTGCGGATTCGCGCAGCGCACGTGACGGCAAGTATCTCGAGCAGGTCGGCACCTATAATCCGCTGCTCGCCAAGGATGACGAAAAGCGCGTTCAGCTGAACGAAGATCGCGTTCGTTATTGGCTCGGTGTTGGCGCACAGGCTTCTGACCGTGTCGCCCGCTTCCTCGATGCTGCAGGCATCAAGGAACGCGCCGCACGCAACAACCCGAACAAGGCTGAACCTGGCGAAAAGGCCAAGGAGCGCGCTGAAGAAAAGGCTGCCAAGGTTGCTGAAGCCGAAGAAGCTGCCAAGGCTGCTCAGGCTTCTGCCGAAGAAGCACCCGCTGAAGAACCCGCAGCAGAAGAAGTACCGGCTGAAGAAAAAGCTGAGGGCTGAGATATCTGATGGCGGACAAGGCTGTTATGCTGGCTGCTGTCAGCGGCGCACATGGCATAAATGGCGAAGTCCGCCTGAAGCTTTTCGGAGAAGGGGTAGCCGCTTTGAAGCGCTACCCCTCCTTCAATGACGGTGCGCTGACTCTCAAAAGCATGCGCAGCGACAATAAAGGCGGCGCCATCGCGCGCTTCGCCGAAGTGACTGACCGCAATACAGCAGAAAAGCTGCGCGGGACCGCGTTGAGCGTTTCCAGAGAACTGATGCCAGAACTGCCCGCGGATGAATATTATCATGCCGATTTGATCGGGCTGCCCGCAGTTGACGAGCAGGATCAGCCATTGGGCAAGGTCGTGGCAGTGGATAATTTTGGCGCCAGCGATGTAATCGAGGTCGAGCGCCCCGATGGCAAAAAGTTCATGGTGCCGATGACAAAAGATGCCGTTCCGCAATGGAATGAAGCGGGCATCACCATCCATTCCGCCTTTATTGTCTGATTAGACAAAGCTACTTGCGCATTTGCGCGGTGTCTTCATGCGTTGCGGCGACTTCGTTTGCGCTGCGCGCGCATAACTGTATTAACAGACTCCTACATTCCAGAAGATCATAGCTGCGGGCTCGCTTCCGAGCTCGCCTCAATGCGTCTGCAGAGAGAAGGAGCAACTATGAAGGAAGAGAATGGGGCTTCCGTTTTTGCCCCCGAAAAAACTCAGGATTATGGTGAAGATCCGAAGGCCGTCCGGCAAAGCGACAAATATGTCAGCGAATATGTCCGCGGTTTTGTAAATAAATGGGACGAGTTGATCGATTGGGACGCCCGCGCAAAAAGCGAAGGCCGGTTCTTTATCGATGTCCTCAAGGCACGCGATAAGAAATCCGTGCTCGACGTTGCAACCGGCACCGGTTTCCATTCCATTCAGCTGCTCAAGGCAGGCTTCGATGTAACATCCGCTGATGGATCCGCCGAAATGCTGGCCATGGCGTTCGACAACGCCAAAGATAATGATCTGATGCTGAAGACCGTGCATGCCGATTGGCGCTGGCTGAACAAGGATGTCCACGGAAAGTTCGATGCGATCATCTGCCTTGGCAACAGTTTCACGCATCTGCATGAGGAAAAAGACCGTCGCCGCGCATTGGCTGAATTTTATGCCGCGCTGAAGCATGACGGGATTTTGATCCTTGATCAGCGTAATTACGACAAGATCCTGGGCGGCAATGATGCCTCCAAGCATAAGTATTATTATTGCGGGGATCAGGTTTCTGCCGAGCCGGACTATGTCGATGACACTTTGGCGCGGTTCAAATACAGCTTCCCAGACGGCAGCGAGTATTTTCTGAACATGTTCCCTCTGCGTAAGGATTACACGCGCGGATTGCTGCGCGATGTCGGCTTCCAGCAAATCCACAGCTATGGTGATTTTCAGGCTGAGGGTGAGGAATCAGACCCCGACTTCTTCGTTCACGTAGCGGAGAAATCCTATGCAGAATGAAGGCGGCGTCGCAGTTGCTCAGAACTATTACGATAGTGATGAGGCGGATAATTTTTATCACACCATCTGGGGTGGTGAAGATATCCATGTCGGCATTTATGAAAAGACACGCGACATTCGGGAAGCGAGCCGAACCACGGTTGACCGGATGGTTCAGCTGCTGGGCGACCTGAAGGGCAAGACGGTGCTCGATATCGGTGCCGGCTATGGTGGCGGAGCCCGCGTGCTCACCTCGCAATACGGGGCAGAGCATGTCACGTGCCTCAACATTGCCGTGAAGGAAAATTGCCGCAATCGCGCCATGAACGAGGAGGCAGGGTTGTCAGAGCGGATTACCGTCACCGACGGGTCCTTCGATGACATTCCCTATGACGACGAAAGCTTCGACGTAATCTGGAGCCAGGATGCCATCCTGCATGCACCGGATCGCGCGGCCGTCATGGCGGAGGCCGTGCGCGTTCTGAAGCCGGGTGGCCATTTCATCTTTACCGACCCGATGCAGGCCGATGATCTCGAAAATAGCGACGATCTGCAGCCGATATACGATCGCATTCATCTGGCCAATCTTGCCAGTTTCGGCTTCTATGAGCAGGAACTGACCAAACGTGGTCTGGAAAAGGTGGATATCGAAAAGCGCTCGATGGAAATCGCCAACCATTATGGCCGCGTGGCGGAAGAATTGAAGGCGCGTCGCGCTGAAATTGATGCGAGTGACGAATGGGTCGAACGCATGCTCGCCGGACTCGCCCTGTGGGTTGAAGGGGCTAAGGCTGGCAAACTGGCCTGGGGCATCATTCATTTCCGCAAGCCGGAGTAAGCCTGCGGAAACTTAAAAAAAGCGCGGCGCCTTTGCGGGTGCCGCGCTTTTTTATTTTCTCAGGAAATTGGACGCTTAGCTTTCGCCGAACTGGTCCGCTTTCAGTTTTGCAAAAGCGTCAGAACGATGGCTGATCGCTTGTTTGTCAGCAGGGTCCAATTCAGCAAATGTCTCTGAACGTCCCGTGGGCACGAAGACCGGATCATAGCCAAAGCCCATTGTGCCGCGTGGCGGCCAGGTCAATGTGCCGGATGCCCGGCCTTCATAGATGACATGATCGCCATCAGGCCAGGCCAGCGCCAGAGTGCAGGAGAAAAAGGCATCGCGCGGTGTATCCGCCCCTTTTTCGGCCAGCATTCCTTCCACCTTGCCCATGGCCATATACCAGTCTCGCACGGCATCGCCTTCGAACCATTGCCGCTCGGCCCAGTCGGCCGTGTAGACGCCGGGGCGCCCACCCAGACTGTCAACCGACAAACCGCTATCATCTGCCAGTGCCGGAATGCCGGAGGCTTCCGCAGCGGCACGGGCTTTGATCAGCGCATTTTCAGCAAAGGTCTTGCCCGTTTCCGCTGGTTCCGGAAGGCCAAGAGCACCGGCGGAAATGCAATCGAGACCATAGGGTTCGAGCAATTTGGCAATCTCTTTGAGCTTGCCAGCATTATGGGTGGCAATAACCAGCTTTCCGGAACCAATCTTGCGGGTCATTTCACGGCCTTTTCCTGGGCTGCGAAAATATTGCCGCAGCCGATCTGAGCCAGACGGAGGAGGCGCAGCAGGCCTTCTTCGTCATAGGTCGCGCCTTCTGCGGTGGCCTGCACTTCGGCAATCCGCCCGCCTTCGATCAGCACGAAATTCGCATCCGCATCGGCGGAACTATCTTCGTCGTAATCGAGGTCCAGTACAGGCTCGCCATTGCAAATACCGCAGGAAATCGCGGCGATCTTGCCTTCGATCGGGTCCTGCTTGATGTCACCGGATTCCATCAGCTTGTTCACGGCAATGCGCAGCGCAATCCAAGCGCCGGAAATCGCGGCGGTACGGGTTCCGCCATCTGCCTGAATGACATCGCAATCGAGCGTGATCTGACGTTCGCCAAGCTTCTTGAGATCGACCACGGAACGCAGCGAACGGCCGATCAGCCGCTGAATTTCCTGTGTCCGGCCGGATTGCTTGCCCTTGGCCGCTTCACGGCTGCCGCGGGTATGGGTGGCGCGGGGCAGCATGGAATATTCGCCGGTGACCCAGCCTTCGCCCTTGCCGCGCAGCCACGGCGGAATCCGTTCTTCGACGCTGGCGGTGCAGAGTACCTTGGTTTCACCAAAACTGATCAGCACCGATCCTTCGGCATGTTTGGTAAAACCGGTCTGGATGTCGATTGCGCGCATCTCGTCTGGTGCACGGCCGGAAGGTCTCATGAAATTCTCCTGATATAGATAAATTTCACCTAGGCGCTTAAGGCGCAGCGCCGCAAGACTTGTGGTGCGGCAGGGAACGATTAAGTTGTAGTGACCATGGCATCGCCCCCAGTTTCAGAATTGACCGATCGCGCCCGCGAGATTTTCCGTCTCGTGGTGGAAGGCTATATCGATAACGGCCAGCCCCTGGGGTCAAAGGCGATTGCCGCCGGGGGGAAGGTCAATTTGTCGCCAGCCTCGATCCGTTCGGTGCTGAGCGACCTCGAAGCACTTGGTCTGTTGGCCGCGCCGCATACCAGCGCTGGTCGGATGCCGACAGAGATCGGTTTGCGCCTGTTCGTTGATGGCATGATGCAGGTGGCCGAACCGACTTTGCATGAACGCGGGGTCATCGAGCGCCGGCTTTCCGAACATGGAGCGATCGAGCAGGCTCTGGAGGCGACCAGCTCGGTTCTATCCGATATTTCCGCCGCAGCCGGCGTGGTGATGGTGCCGCGCCGTGAACCCAATCTGAGCCAGATGAATCTGGTGCAGCTTGATGAAAGACGAGCTCTGGTGGTGCTGGTGGGGCAGGATGGCAGCATCGAGAACCGCCTGCTGGACATTCCCGCCGGGACATCCATTGCCAGTTTGCAGCAAGCGACCAACTACATCACCGCTCGTCTGAATGGACGAACATTGGAGGATGCGGCTTCGGCAATCAGGAAAGAAGTTTCCTCCGGCCAGTCACAACTCGACACGGCCAGCCGCGAGCTGGTGGAGCGCGGTTTGGCGATATGGACAAAAGACGCCTCCGAACGGCCCGTGCTGATCGTGCGCGGTCAAGCCAATCTGCTCGATGAAGAGGCGCTCGGCGACATCGAACGCGTTCGGTCGCTGATTGATGATCTGGAAAATAAACAATCTGTATCGGAATTGCTGGAGAGTGCGCGCGAAGCAGAATCCGCGCGGATCTTCATCGGTTCTGAAAACCGCCTGTTCGGTCTTTCCGGCAGTTCGGTCATTGCTTCTCCCTATCGCGACCGCGAGGGAAGAGTGGTTGGCGTGCTGGGTGTAATAGGGCCCACACGGTTGAATTACGCAAGAGTCGTCCCCATGGTGGACTTCACTGCCCGGAGCCTGGGCAAGCTTATTGGATAGCTGGAAGAAATTTAAACATGATGGATGAAAAGCCGGACACACGCGACGACGCGGTTGCCGAAGAATTGAAGGGTGTACCAGAGGACATGCTCGACCAGGGCGATGACGCTGCGGAAGAGGGCAATTCGGACGAACTGTCCCAGCTTCGCGAAGAACTGGATGCGGCGAAGCAGGATGTGCTTTATGCAAAGGCTGACACGCAAAATGTCAGGAGACGGCTTGAGAAGGAAGTGTCCGATGCGCGTGCCTATGCCGCCACCAGTTTTGCGCGCGACATCTTGAGCGTGGCGGACAATATGCGCCGGGCCATGGATGCCGTACCTGCTGAATTGCGGGAAGATGAGAAGTTCAAGGGTCTGGTTCAGGGTATCGAAGCGACGCAGCGCGAAATCGACAAGGTCTTCACGCAGCATGGCATCACCCGGATCGGGGCCATGGGGCTTCCGCTGGACCCGAATACCCACGAGGCAATGCTGGAAGTTCCGACCGATGATGCCGAACCGGGCATTGTGGTTCAGGAAATGCAGGCTGGATATATGATCAAGGACCGATTGCTGCGCCCCGCGATGGTGGCTGTCGCCAAGAAGCCCGACTAATCAGACAGTCCGTTGGAACTAGCCTGTTTTACCAACGTAAGTAGGGCAGGCAGTTTTTAAGGATAATGTAATGATCAAGAGGATTTTGCTTGCGCCGGTAATCTTGGGTTCGGCCCTCTCCCTGGCAGCTTGCGCCGACAATTACGGCGTTGAAGGCGGCCTTGCTGGTGCGGCTGCTGGTGCTGGTGTGGCCGCGGCCACGGGCGAAAATGTTGGGCAGGGCGCCGCTATCGGTGCCGCTGCCGGTGCTGTTGGCGGGGCTTTGATCAAGAAGGATGGCAAATGCTATCGCCGTGATCGTTATGGCGATGAATATCGCGTCGATTGCGACAGACGATAAAAGCTATGTGAATAGCGAATTGAAAAGGCGTGGCCGGGTGGCCGCGCCTTTTTGTTATTGTGCGCCCGGAAAATTCACCAGCAGATCGTAGGCTGCGCCATCGGATACGCCTGCAAGTTTCAATCCATTGCGTAGCAGGAAAGCATGGCGAACGATTTCGGCCTGCTGTTCAATGCCATAGCGTTCCAGTTTCCATCCCGGTTTCAGGCTGTAATCATAGCTGCAGAATGGGTGGCGGTGCAGGACCAGGTAATATTCGCCGCGCTGCGTGGTTTGCCACACATGCGTCATTTCATGAATGAACAGCCCCTGATGGGTTAAAGAGGCTTCAGCAAAATCATCGCAATAAAACGGACCGCGAGGGTGAAAATGGATAGCCCCGCGCGGTGCCATTACGGTGCCGCGTGGCTGGAACGGAAACCATTTCCGCCTGACTATCCGAACATTCCCATACTCAATGGCATTGCCGAACACAGTGCGGGCGAGGGCGGTTTCTCCATGGGTAAGCCGCCTTTCGCCTCCCGGCGGACATAGCGCCTTCGCCGCATCATGCATTATTGGCTATCGCTGGCGTCGCCGTCTCCGTCTGGGGCATCGCGATCATCGCCGGCCGCGCGGACTTCTGTCGGAAAGCTGTATTTGTCACCGCCGGCAAAAGTGAGTGTCACTTCAATGGAATCGCCCGGCTTCAGCGTATCAGGAAGGCCCTCTGCCATGACGTGCATTTCGCCGGGAATAAGCTTGGTAGATGCTCCTGCGGGCACAGCCAGCTGGAAGACATCATTCATCACTTCTTCGCCCGACCACGTACCCATTTTATGAATGACTGCGCTATCTGCGCCTTCGACCGACACGGCGCGGATGACCATATCCGTCGTCCCGTCATTCAAAACATCAAAATAGATTGCGGCGGGATTGCCTGAAACTGGCGGCAGCATAAGCCGCGCATTTTCAACGGAAATACCCTCAGGTCCTTCCGGCGCAGCCTCGACTGGCTCTTCAGTCTGGCTGTTACAAGCAGCAAGACTGAGGCTTGTTGTGGCGATCATCACGGCAGAAATTAGAGTCTTCACGGCATTCCCTCCTGTTATCGTATACATTTTCTAACTCGCTTGATCCCTTGTGCCAAGCAAAACCACCCCTATATCGCCCGCGTTAACCGAGCCGCCGAAAAGGTTTCGCCGTGAACGGGAAGCCTAATGTGCGGTGTCCAGACATAGAAGAGGAAATGGGGAAACCATGGCCAAAGTAATTGGTATCGATCTTGGAACGACGAACAGCTGTATTGCTGTGATGGACGGGGGCAAACCCAAGGTCATTGAAAATTCCGAAGGCGCGCGCACCACGCCTTCCATCACCGCTTTCACCAAGGATGGCGAACGTCTGATCGGCCAGCCCGCAAAGCGCCAGGCAGTAACCAATCCTGATAATACGCTGTTTGCGATCAAGCGTTTGATCGGCCGGCGTTATGATGATCCGACCACCAAGAAGGATCAGGGCCTGGTTCCCTATGATATCGTCAAAGGCAAAAATGGCGATGCATGGGTTGAAGCCGGCGGCAATGAATACAGCCCGTCGCAGATCTCCGCGTTCATTCTTCAGAAGATGAAGGAAACCGCTGAGAGCTATCTTGGCGAAACGGTTGAACAGGCGGTCATCACCGTTCCTGCATATTTCAATGACGCGCAGCGCCAGGCAACCAAGGATGCCGGCCAGATCGCAGGTCTTGAAGTGCTCCGCATCATCAATGAGCCGACTGCTGCGGCTCTGGCTTACGGTCTCGACAAGGAAGACGGCAAGACGATCGCCGTTTATGACCTTGGCGGCGGTACGTTCGACATCTCGGTTCTCGAAATCGGTGATGGCGTGTTCGAAGTGAAGTCGACCAATGGCGACACCTTCCTCGGCGGCGAAGATTTCGACAGCGCGATTGTCGAATATCTGGCTGACCAGTTCGAGAAGAAGGAAAATATGGACCTGCGCAAGGACAAGCTTGCGCTGCAGCGTTTGAAGGAAGCCGCTGAGAAGGCCAAGATCGAACTGTCCAGCTCGCAGACGACCGAAGTCAACCTGCCCTTCATCACCGCCCGCATGGAAGGTGGATCTTCCACCCCGCTTCACCTCGTCGAAACGCTCAGCCGCTCGCAGCTTGAACAGCTGGTCGAAAAGCTGATCCAGCGCACGCTGGAACCTTGCAAAAAAGCTCTGGCTGATGCCGGGCTCGACAAGGGCGGCATCGATGAAGTCGTGCTGGTCGGCGGTATGACCCGCATGCCCAAGGTGCGCGAAGTGGTTGAGAAATTCTTCGGTAAACAGCCGCATACCGGCGTTAACCCCGATGAAGTCGTGGCTATGGGCGCTGCCATTCAGGCCGGTGTTCTGCAAGGCGACGTCAAGGACGTTCTGCTGCTCGACGTGACCCCGCTTTCGCTGGGCATTGAAACGCTCGGCGGCATCATGACCAAGATGATCGACCGCAACACGACGATCCCGTCAAAGAAGACGCAGGTCTATTCGACTGCCGAAGACAACCAGCAGGCCGTGACCATCCGCGTGTTCCAGGGTGAACGTGAGATGGCGCAGGACAACAAAATGCTCGGTCAGTTTGACTTGATGGGCATTCCGGCTGCACCGCGCGGTGTCCCGCAGATCGAAGTGACCTTTGACATCGACGCCAACGGCATTGTGAATGTTTCGGCCAAGGATAAGGGCACCGGCAAGGAGCAGCAGATCCGTATTCAGGCTTCTGGTGGTCTGTCGGAAACCGACATTGATCAGATGGTTCAGGATGCCGAGAAGTTTGCGGACGAGGACAAGAAACGCCGTGAAAGCGCCGAAGCGCGCAACAACACGGAAAGCCTTGTTCATGCGACCGAGAAGCAGCTTTCCGAGCATGCCGACAAGATCGATGACGAGCTCAAGGGCCAGGTCGAAGCCGCGATTGCCGAAACCAAGACCGCGCTGGAAGGCGACGATGTCGAGGCGATCAAGGAAAAAGGTCAGGCCCTGACCGAACTCGCCATGAAGATCGGTCAGCAGATCTATGAGAAGGAACAGGCTGCGGGCGGTTCTGCCGATCAGGGTGCAGAAGGCGCAACCAGTCAGGCCGACGAAGATGTTGTCGACGCGGAATTCTCCGAAGTTGACGACGAGAACAAGGGCTGATCGTCCTGATTTGAAAACTCAGCCGCCACTGGTGCAGTTCATGCGCCAGTGGCGGTTCGGTTTGGTAAGGGGACTTTATGGCTGCTACCGAAATCGACTTTTACGAACTGCTTGAAGTTGAGCGTAACGCCGACGACAAGACGATTAAATCCGCTTATCGCCGCATGGCGATGCGTTATCACCCCGATCGCAATCCGGGTGACGCTGAGAGCGAAGCAAAATTCAAAGCCTGCAGCGCTGCATATGAATGTCTGAAAGACCCGCAAAAGCGCGCGGCGTATGATCGCTATGGCCATGCTGCCTTCCAGCAGGGCATGGGCGGTGGCGGCGGCGCCGGACCCCAGGGCGATTTTGAAGATATCGGCGATATTTTTGAAACCATTTTCGGCAATGCATTTGGCGGTGGTGGTGGACGCGCTCGCCCGCGCCGTGGCGCTGATATGCGCTATGATATGGAAATTGGCCTGGAAGAAGCCTTCCACGGCAAACAGACCGAAATCGAGGTCGAGGTTTCCGTTCAGTGCGGCACGTGCGAAGGCACCGGAGCAGAGCCGGGCACGTCTAAGCGAGGCTGTGATTTGTGTCATGGTCACGGGAAGGTTCGCGCTCAGCAGGGCCTGTTTATCGTCGAACGCCCGTGTCCGAATTGCCATGGCCGCGGTGAAGTCATCGAAAAACCGTGCCGTGATTGCCGCGGCGAAGGGCGGGTGGATGAAATCCAGTCGCTTGAAGTGAATATCCCGCCAGGCGTAGATAATGGCACCCGTATCCGCCTTTCCGGCAAGGGTGAAGCTGGGCCGATGGGCGCTCCTCCGGGCGACCTCTATATCTTCCTTCATATCCGCAAGCACAGTGTGTTTGAGCGTGAAGGAACCGTGTTGTTCGCGCGTCTGCCGATCAGCTTTACGGTTGCCGCGCTGGGCGGTTCTGTGAACATTCCCGGCATGGATGGCGAGATGCACGAAATCACCATCCCGGCGGGTATCCAGTCGGGCAAGCAGCTGCGTAAACGCGGTGCAGGTATGCCCGTTCTGCAGGGCCGCGGCCGCGGCGATCTGGTCGTGGAAGTCGCGGTTGAAACGCCCACCAGGCTCTCTGCCCGACAGAAAGAATTGCTGCGGGAATTTCAGGAAACTGAAACCGGTGATGAATGCCCCGAATGCCGCGGCTTTCTTGACAAACTCAAGAATGCGTGGACCGACCTGACCGAATGACCCAGACAACCGTTCTCTTCGTTTGCCTCGGCAATATCTGCCGGTCACCCTTGGCCGAAGGCGCTATGCGCGAGGCAGCGGAGCGGGCGGGGCTGGACATAAAGGTGGATTCCTGCGGCACTGGCAATTGGCATATTGGCGAGGCACCAGACATTCGCGCGCGCTCCATCGCCCGGCGCAAGGGTGTGGACCTCGACATGCTGCGCGGGCGCCAATTGGCCGCAGAGGATTATACGCGCTTTGATTACATCTTCGCGCTGGATCACGACAACCTTGAGGTAATCCGTGACCGCTGTCCGGCTGACAGCACAGCCGAAATCTCCCTGCTGATGGATGTCGTGCCCGGTCATGAGGGCGAGCCCGTGGCAGACCCGTATTTTGGCGGTGATGAGGGCTTTGAAGTGACGTGGTCTGACGTATCGAAAGCCGCCAACGCACTGGTTGAGCGGTTTTCCAAAAATCCCTGACCCTCAGCAAATATCATAGCTGCTGACACTTCTGCTGCTTCAGGATCGCCCTCTTCAGCCTCAGGATGAATAATCTTGCCACCTGAAAATATAGCTCAACCGATCTTGCGTTCTATTTTTGTTCCGATTATCTGTTGATCCATGGCGAAAACCAAACGTAGATATATCTGTCAGGCCTGCGGCAGTGTGTCGCATCGCTGGCAGGGCCAGTGTCCAGACTGCGCGGAATGGAACACTCTTGTGGAAGATACGCCTGCCAGCGTTTTTTCACAGAAGCATGATCTATCGAGCGGAGGGCGGCGGATAGAGTTTGTTCCGCTCGATGTGCCGGGCAAGGCGTTGAAGCGTCAGACAACCGGCCTCAATGAACTTGATCGCGCCTTGGGTGGTGGGCTGGTGCCCGGTTCAGCCATATTGATGGGCGGCGATCCGGGAATAGGCAAATCAACCCTGCTGCTGCAGGCCTCCGCCGCGATTGCGCGCAGCGGGCGGGAAGTGGTCTATGTCAGCGGTGAGGAAGCCTCTGGACAGGTCCGTATGCGGGCCGAGAGGCTGGGGTATAAGGATGCCCCGATCCGTCTCGCTTCGGCAACCTCTGTTCGTGACATTCTGACTACGCTTCATGCGATGGAGCCACCCGCATTGCTGGTAATCGATTCAATCCAGACGATGCATTCGGACACGATTGAAGGCGCGCCCGGCACGGTCAGTCAGGTTCGCGGCTGTGCATTTGAATTGATCCGTTATGCCAAACAGAGCGGCGCTGCGCTGATTTTGGTGGGCCATGTCACCAAGGACGGAACGATCGCCGGCCCGCGCGTGCTCGAACATATGGTCGATGTCGTGATGAGCTTTGAAGGTGAGCGAAGCCATCAATATCGTATTCTCCGCGCATTGAAGAACCGCTTTGGTGCAGTGGACGAAATCGGTGTATTCGCCATGGCCGGGCAGGGCCTGGAAGAAGTACCCAATCCCTCCATGCTGTTTCTTTCCGGTCGCGAAGAGCCGATGGCAGGCAGCGCGATCTTCCCTGCAATCGAGGGGACCCGCCCCGTTTTGATCGAGATCCAGGCGCTGATCGTCAGACTGCAAAGTGGCGCAACCCCGCGCCGTGCAGTGGTTGGCTGGGACACTGGGCGTCTTGCTATGTTGCTCGCGGTGCTGGAATCGCGCTGCGGTCTCAATTTCTCGACGGCGGAAGTCTATCTCAACGTCTCAGGTGGTTACCGATTATCGGACCCGGCAGCTGACCTTGCAGTCGCCGCGGCATTGGTATCTGCACTTGCGGACAAGCCCTTGGCGGCGCGGTCCGTATGGCTGGGTGAAGTGTCTCTGGCGGGGGAAGTACGCCCGGTCGCTCATGCCGGATTGCGAATGAAAGAAGCGGCCAAGCTTGGCTTCGATCAAGGCTTCGGTCCGCCTGAATGCGGGCAGGGCGTATCGGGCATACACTGCGAAGAATTGTCGATATTGCCAAAGCTCGTTGACCGGATCGTGGCATCCGAATAAGCCCGGTTCTGAGATGAGCGGATTTGATATTCTCGTTCTTATTATCGTCGGTGTCGGCGCGATAGGTGGGTTCTTGCGCGGCTTCGTTCAGGAAGTGCTTTCGCTTGCCGCTTGGATATTGGCCGTTTTTGCCATCCATTATCTGCACACTGACCTGACCGATGCCTTGTTCGATTATGTCGGCAGCGCATCGGGCGCCGCCATTCTCGCCTTCGCGCTGCTGATGCTCATCCCCTATGCTGGCATGAAACTGATTGCGGGCTGGGCGGGCAGGGCATCCCGGCGTTCGGTTCTTGGTCCGATTGACCGTGTACTGGGTTTCGGATTCGGCGCGGTGAAGGGCGTCATCATCGTCATTATGGCATTTTCGCTTCTTGTTCTTGGTTATGACACCGTTTGGGGGCCGAGCGGCCGTCCGGCATGGATCAAGGATGCGCGCACCTATCCTTTCGTGAATGCCAGTTCCGAAGCGCTCGTTCAGCTCATTGATGAACGCCGCAGTGCCTTGCGCAGTGACGATACGGCTGATCTGGATTCCTGAATGAGCAGTTCCGAAAAGCTCTACACGCCTGAGCTGCTTGCTCTGACGGTTCGCTTGGCAGAATTCCCGCCCAGGCCTGATCTAGCGCTGCATGGCAGCGCGCGTTCGCAAAGTTGCGGCAGCACGCTGGATGTGGATCTGGACCTCGATAAGGAAGCGCGAATTTCCCAAATCGGGTTTCGCGTACAATCCTGCGCCATCGGGCAGGCCAGTGCCTTTATTTTTGCGGAACAGGCCATTGGCCGGGATGAACAGGACATTCGTGCCGCCCGCGATCGTTTGCGCGATTGGCTCTCCGGTGATGAGACTGCACCTGACTGGCCGGGAATTGAAAAAATTGGCGCGGCGCGTGCTTTTCCGGGACGGCATGGCGCAATTCTTCTGGCGTGGAATGCCTCGCTGGATGCATTTGCGCATTCCTCGCTCGTCGCTGCCCAAGCCTGACATTTTCTCCCTGAGCCTGGTCATAAACAGGGTTTTACGTGACAGAAACTTCCCATCTTCCCCCCCGCACATTGCGTCTGGCGCTTGATCAATCGGCCTTGGCGGAGAATTGGCGCTATCTGAACAGGATGTCGGGAAGCGCGCAGGCCGGTGCTGCGGTGAAAGCGGATGGCTATGGCTTGGGCGCGGACCGTGTGGTCCCTGTCCTGCGAGATGCCGGTGTTCAGGATTTTTTTGTTGCCCATTGGAGCGAGGCACACTCTGTTGCACGGCACATTCCGGCGCATCGGATATCGGTTCTGCACGGGGCGGTTAACCGGGAGGAGGCCGAGTACGGAATTCGTCACGGCATCCGGCCTGTGATCAACAGCCTGCATCAGGCACGAGTATGGCAGGAAAGCGGTGGCGGCCTGTGTCATGTCATGGTCGATAGCGGGATGAGCAGGCTGGGCCTGTCTTTGGAAGACGTGTCCGATCCCGTTATTGCTGCGCTGGATATCGACCTTGCGATGTCTCACCTCGCATCTGCCGATGAAGATGTTGCGCAAAATGCTCTGCAGCTGGAACGATCTCGGGCGGCTTTTGCGCAGCTTCCCGCGCGCCGTTTCAGTCTGGCCAACAGCGCGGGAATCATGCTGGGGCGTGATTATCATTTCGATCTGACTCGACCCGGATTATCGCTTTACGGCGGCATCGCCCGGCCTGAAATGGCGGGCAACATCAGGCAGGTCGCGATTCCCCAAGCAGCCGTGATCCAAAAACGCCGTCTTCAGGCTGGCGACAGCGTGGGCTATAATGCGCGCTTCGTGGCGCCGGGGCCGATGAATGTTGCGGTGATATCGCTCGGCTATGCAGATGGTCTGCTTCGTCTTCAGCAGACCCCTTATCTCGAATTTGACCGCAAGAAACTGCCCGTTTTGGGTAATATATCGATGGATATGACGATCGTCGACATTGGTCAGGCGCCCGATCTGCGCGAAGGCGACTGGGTCAATCTGCCCTATGATTTGCGAATGGTTTCAGACCGTTCGCAATTGTCCCAATACGAACTGCTTACCATATTAGGGCTTCGCTTGCGTTGATACTTCGAGCAAAATCCTGATGTTGCGCTGCAAATACTGCAAGTGCTAAATAGATCTGGCAACAGGAGGCTTATAGTCCATGGCCAAGCAAGAGAACGACACCGGTCAGGTTATCATCAAGAAGTACGCCAATCGGCGGCTCTACAACACCAGTTCCTCAAGCTATATCACGCTTGATGATCTTGCTCGGATGACGCGCGAGGGGACGGATTTCAAGGTGCTGGATGCCAAGACCGGCAATGACATCACCCATGCGATCCTGACCCAGATTATCATGGAGGAAGAAGCCGCCGGGGAGCAGATGCTGCCGGTCAGTTTCCTGCGCCAGCTTATTTCAATGTATGGCAATTCCATGCAATCGCTGATGCCGGCCTATCTGGAAGCCAGCATGGACAGTTTCCGTGCTAACCAGCGAAAATTGCAGGACACGTTTTCCGGCGGAGTCGGCCCGGATGCGTTCGCCAAACTTGCGAAAACGAACATGGCAATGTTTGAAGCGGCCACCAGCGCTTTCATCCCCAATCAGGGCGGTGAAACCCCTTCAGATGGCGGTTCTGAGCCTGCTGCAGACAGCGCGTCAGACCTTTCCGAACTGCGCAAACAGATGGCCGATATCCAGAAGAAGCTCGATAAGCTTGGCAAATAGCGCGCGGAAGGCCATCGGGGCCGTTTACCCCTTTTGTGATTCGCGAGACTGAAACAACCGTGTCATCCATACGTCATGCATTATCGATCAAGCGCGAAGACGATTTCGCGCAGTGGTATCAGGAAGTCATCTCAGCTGCAGATATGGCGGAGGAATCCGGCGTTCGCGGATGTATGGTCATCAAGCCATGGGGCTATGGCATTTGGGAACGGATGCAATATCTGCTCGATCAGCGGATCAAGGCGACCGGGCACGATAATGTCTATTTCCCGCTGTTCATTCCGCTCTCCAATTTTGAGCGTGAAGCCGAACATGTAGACGGTTTCGCCAAGGAGATGGCGGTTGTTACGCATCACCGCCTGATCCCGGGCGAAAAAGGTGGACTGATTCCCGACCCGGAAGCAAAGCTGGAAGAGCCTCTGGTGGTGCGTCCGACGTCGGAGACCATCTTTGGCGACGCGATGAGCCGGTGGATTCAGAGCTGGCGCGATTTGCCGCTGCGGCTCAACCAATGGGCCAACGTCGTGCGCTGGGAAATGCGCACCCGGATGTTCCTGCGGACGAGCGAATTTCTCTGGCAGGAAGGGCACACTGCCCATGCCGATGATATCGACGCCCGCGAACACACGCTGCGCATGCTCGAAGTGTACCGGTCCTTTGCCGAAGACGTTCTGGCGATGCCGGTCGTTGCCGGTGAAAAGCCGGAGAATGAGCGTTTTCCGGGCGCGGAGGAAACCTGGTCGATCGAAGCGATGATGCAGGATGGCAAGGCCCTGCAGGCGGGCACATCGCATTATCTGGGTACCAATTTCTCCAAGGCGGCGGACATTTCTTATCAGGACCGTGAGGGGCAGCAGCAATTGTGCCACACGACCAGCTGGGGCGTTTCAACCCGTCTGGTCGGCGGTCTGATCATGACACATGGTGATGATGACGGCTTGCGTGTGCCGCCCTCTATCGCACCGTGGCAGGTTATCATCTGCCCGATGTTGCGGGATAAGCAGGAAGACGAGGCGCTGCTGCGCTATTGCGAAAATCTGCGCGCTGCCATTGCGTCCGACCATGTGATGGATGAACCGATCCGCGTCCTGCTCGACCGCAAACCCGGCAAGGCTGCTGCCAAGCGCTGGGATTGGGTGCGTAAGGGCGCGCCGATCATTATCGAAGTGGGTGGACGCGATCTGGCCAGCGGCACGGTCACAGTCATTCGCCGTGACCGGCTCTGGGGCGTGGATGGCAAACTGGCCGTTCAGGGGCCTAGCCATCAGGATTGCACCGCCAGCATCGGCGCGCTGCTTCGGTCTATTCAGCGTAATTTGTATGACCGTGCGCATGAACGCCGCGAACGCAACATCCGCCGTGACATTGAAACGATGGAAGATCTCGAGGCGTTTTTCTCCAGTGATCAGCGCTATCCAGGCTGGGTAGAAGTCCAATGGTCACGGCCCACCGGTGAGGGGCTTGCAAAGGTGGTCGAGAAGCTGAAATCACTCAAACTCACCTTCCGTAACGTGCCGACCGATGCAAAGGATGCCGGTGGCACCTGTATTTTTACAGGCGATCCTGCGGTTGAACGGATTTACGTCGCCCGCGCTTATTGATGGTTTTTCGGTGATCCCCCAAGGCTTTGGCTTGTGCTCATTGCGGGGGATCGCCACATAGGTGGCTATGCCCAGCCGCAAACATACCGGACTTCCCAGCAGGGAACAGGTCCTCGAATTTATCCAGACATCCGACAAACCCGCAGGGAAACGCGAAATATCCAAAGCGTTTGGCCTGAAGGGACAGGAAAGAATCGCCCTTAAGCGCCTGTTGAAAGACATGGCGGAAGAAGGGCTGATCGATGGCAAACGCACCGCCTATCACCGCATGGGCGGCGTGCCGAAGGTTACGGTGCTCCGGGTTGTCGATATAGAGGATGGCGAGGCCATCGCCATTCCTGATGCCTGGCAGCCCGATGATGCGACACCGCCGCCGCGCATTCGCATTGTCGAGAAGAAGAAAGCCCCTGCGCTCAAGAAGGGCGACCGCGTGCTGGCGCGGACTGAAGAAGCCGGCAAAGGCTGGCGCGCCTATCCGATGAAGAAGCTGGTCGATCGTCAGGCCGCGATGCTCGGCGTCGTGGAGATTGATGGTTCGGGGCAGGGCTGGCTGGCACCGGTTGATAAGAAGATCCGCACGTCCGTCAAAATTGCCGATCTGGGTGAGGCCGAGGCCGGTAATCTGGTGCTGACGGAGCCGGTCGGCCGATCCCCGCACTCAGGCGTGAAAGTCGTCGAAGTGCTGGGCGATCCTCTGGCACCGCGCGCTTACAGCCTGATTGCCATTCACAAGCATGGTATCCCGCATGTCTTCCCGCAGGAAGCGCTCGATAGTGCGGAGACCGCTGCGACACTGCCCGTTTCGACAGAAGCGCGCGAAGATCTTCGTCATTTGCCCATCATTGCCATAGACCCGGCTGATGCACGCGACCATGATGACGCGATCTGGGCAGAGGAAGATGGCGAGGGCGGCTTTCGCGCTGTGGTCGCTATTGCCGATGTCAGCTATTATGTCCGCCCCGGCACCGCCGTAGATAAAGAAGCCCGCAAACGCGGCAATTCAGCTTATTTTCCCGACCGTGTGGTCCCCATGCTGCCAGAAATCCTCAGCGCGGATGTCTGTTCACTGGGCGAGGGCGAAGACCGTGCCTCCATGGTATGTCATTTGCGCATTGGCCAGGATGGCAAGCTGAAGGAATGGCGTTTTTCTCGCGCTGTCGTGCGTATTCATGAGGTGATGGCCTATGAAGAAGCGCAGCGCCGGATGGATGAAGGGGAAAACGACCCGCAGCTGACCGGATTATGGGCCTGTTGGAAGGCGCTGGCCGCGGCCCGCGATAATCGCGATCCCCTCAATCTTGACCTGCCAGAGCGGCGGGTGGTGCTGGACGATCAGGGCCGCATTGCCGAAATCGCCGTGCGGGAAAGACTGGATGCGCACCGCGTGGTTGAGGATTTCATGATCTCCGCCAATGTCGCGGCAGCCAAGGCGCTGGAAAGCAAGGCCAGCCCCGTAGTGTATCGCGTTCATGAAACACCGGGCCGCGAAAAGCTGATCGCCTTGCGCGATTATCTGGAAACCTTCGACAAGAAGCTGGCGCTGGGTCAGGTGATTACGCCCAGTTTGTTTAACCGCATGATCAAGGATGTGTCCGACCCGGCGGAAAAAGCGCTGGTGATGGAAGCTGTGCTGCGCAGCCAGACGCAGGCGTATTATGGCCCGAAAAATGCCGGCCATTTCGGCCTCGCCCTCGGCAGCTATGCGCATTTCACATCGCCCATCCGGCGGTATTCCGATTTGCTGGTTCATCGCGCACTGGTCGATGCGTACAATCTGGAACAGCCAGCACCGAAACAGGATATTCCGGCCCACTCCGGCTTGTCGGAGAAGGACCGTGCGGATCTTTCCAAGATCTCCGACGCGATCAGCCAGACAGAGCGCCGCGCAATGGAGGCGGAGCGTGATACGGTTGATCGTTACGTTGCCGCGTGGCTCTCCGCCCGGGTGGGAGAAACCTTCCAGACACGAATCACCGGTGTCCAGAGCTTCGGCTTTTTTGCCACGATCGTCGGGCTGGGCGGGGACGGCCTGGTCCCGGTTTCGACGCTGGGGTCGGATTATTTCCATTACGACGATGCCGCCAAAGCACTGATTGGCGAGCGCACACGCAAGGTTTACGCCACGGGCGATATGCTGGATTTGCGGTTGGGAGAAGCCAATCCGCTGACTGGCGCGTTGAAATTTGAATTGCCGGGTAAGGATGGTTCATCCGTGGAGCCGCGCGGCAAGCGCCCACCGCCGCGCAAGGGCAAGCCGGCTGCGCCCAAGGATAAGAGCGATAAGGATAAGAAGGGCAAGCACATGCAAGGCAAGCGTGGGCGGCCGGGTAATATCCGGCATCAAGGCCGAAAAAAGAAGTAGCGGCCAGCAATCTGCAACTGCCAGATTGGCCGCAACCCGCAGCGCTACACGGCCGCGAATCGAACCCTGATTTCGGTTTATCGAGAGAGGGACTTCCGGTCGCTTGGCGCAGCTTATGCCAGCGTGGCGATTTCCTCGTCAGTCAATTGTCCGGGAATGATGAACAGCGGGCAGGGCAGACTACCGGCCACGGCGGTAAAATGTGTGACCAGCGGGCCGGGGTTCCCAGTGGGCGCAGCACCCAGAACCAATGCAGAAACTTCTGGATGTTCAGCAAGATATTCGCGGATCATCACCTTGTCATCACCCATGCGCACAGTGATTTGCGGCATTTTTCCGGATTCGCTGAGCAGCGTTCCGGCAGCGCTGTTGGCCAGCACTTCGGCGCGGTCGCGCGCCTCCTCCTCAATCGTCGCCTGAACCCCGGCAAAGGCGTTGAAATCCTGTTTGGGCACCAGTGCCAGTATTTGTACCCGTCCGCCCACATCGGACGCACGCCTCGCCGCAAAACGCAAAGCGACGCGCGCTTCCTGGGTTTCATCCATGATCACAAGATATATACGCATGTTCCGTCTCCCTCATTCCCCCTATCCGTTGTGGCGACAAAGGTGCAATATCCTTGCAGCCGAATGTTAAATTAGTCAGAGACGCCTGTAACCAAACCGCTACGAGGAATATTCGCCAGATTATGCCTATCGCCATTAAGATGCCCGCCCTTTCCCCAACCATGGAAGAAGGCACACTGGCCAACTGGCTGGTCAAAGTGGGCGACAAAGTATCCGCCGGTGACATTATGGCCGAGATCGAAACCGACAAGGCCACGATGGAATTTGAAGCCGTGGATGAGGGCACCATTGCCCACATTCAGGTTGAAGAGGGCACCGAAGGTGTCAAAGTCGGTGCGATCATCGCCACGCTTGCTGAAGAGGGGGAAGACCCCGCTGACATTGATCCGATCACCGAGGGCGGCAGCGCCCCGGCAGCGAAGAAGGAAGAGGCTGCTGAATCAGCGCCTGCGCCCAAAGCGTCGCCTGCCCCAAGTCCTGCTCCGGCACCCGCAGCTTCGCCCGCGCCATCTGCTGCTGATGGGGATCGCATTATCGCGTCGCCGCTCGCTCGCCGGATCGCCGAACAGAAGGGCGTTGACCTCTCTGCCGTCAAAGGCAGTGGGCCCAATGGCCGGATCGTGAAGGGCGATGTTGAAGCGGCTGAAGCAGCGCCTGCGCCTGCGTCCGAGAAAACTTCCGCACCCGCGCCTACCGCTGCTCCGGCTCCGGTCGAAGCACAGGATTTTGGCATTCCGCACGAAGCGGAAAAACTGTCTGGCATGCGCAAGACGATTGCCCGCCGCCTGACCGAATCGAAGCAGCAAGTGCCGCATATCTATCTGACCGTGGATATTCGCCTCGATGCCTTGCTCAAACTGCGCAGTGAGCTGAATGCAGCGCTGGAGCCGCAGGGCATCAAATTGTCGGTCAATGATCTGTTGATCAAGGCGCTGGCCAAATCTCTCATCGCTGTGCCCGAATGCAATGTGCAGTTTGCTGGCGATAAATTGCTGAAATTCAGCCGCGCCGATATTTCGGTGGCCGTGTCGATCGACAATGGCCTGATCACGCCGATCGTCGAAGATGCCGGAGCCAAGGCCGTCTCGTCCATCTCGACCGAGATGAAGGATCTGGCTGGCCGCGCACGTGAAGGCAAATTGGCACCCGAGGAATATCAGGGCGGTACTGCCTCGCTGTCCAATATGGGCATGTTCGGCATCAAGCAGTTTGAAGCCGTGATCAATCCGCCACAGGCAATGATCATGGCGATCGGTGCAGGTGAGAAGCGGCCCTATGTCATCGATGATGCCTTGCAGATCGCAACGGTCATGTCAGCCACCGGTAGTTTCGATCACCGTGCGATCGACGGTGCCGATGGAGCCCGTTTGATGAAAGCCTTCAAGGAACTGGTTGAAGCACCCCTGGGCCTGGTTGCCTGAGGATGCGTTTGGCCGCAGGCTTTGCCGCTTTGGCGGCGCTGCTGTCCTCCTCACTTGCCGCACAGGACAGGGATGAACAGATCCCTGTCCTGGGGCTCGAGGGGGCCGAGGCAGATGCCTGCGCCGCGATTGGCAGGATTACCGGTCTGGCGGATACAAACAGCTTCTCCGCCTCGCTGGACACGTCCATTCCGGTCCGTAGCTATCCGGATGAAGGCGCAGCGGAAAAGGAGCGGCTGTCTCGCTCAACCATCGTGTGGTTATGCGATCATGAGGGGCGCTGGCAGGGCGTTGTTTATCCCTCCGGCCCCTATCAGGAAATCGGCGATTGCCGGGTCAGCACTCCGATTGCAGAACCGGAACCTTATACAGGCCCATGCGCATATGGCTGGGTTCTGGCGCGCAACATTTCTCTAATTGCGGGGTGAGATAATGGATCAGGAAAGCCGCAAGGATCAGCAACCGGCCATTCGCGTCAGCGCGATGCCGGCCGACACCAACGCCTATGGCGATATTTTCGGTGGCTGGCTGGTCAGCATGATGGACAGTGCCGCTGGCCTTACTGCCGCGCGCTATTCGCACGGACGCGCCGTGACAGTGGCGATGGACGGTATGCAGTTTCATCAGCCCGTGAAGGTTGGTGACGAGGTTTCGGTCTATACCGAAATCATCAAGGTGGGCAGCAGCTCGATGACCATAGCAGTGGAGGCATGGCGGCGTGAACGCCACCGGGACAGCTCCGCAATGGTGACCGAGGCGACATTTACTTTCGTGGCGATTGACGACAATGGCCGCCCGCGAGCCGTTAAGGGCTGACGGGCTGATTATTCTTCGCCCGTAATTTCGGGCAGTGAACTGACTGGCAGGAAGACGCAGAAAATATGGCAGAGAAATACGATGTAATCGTTCTAGGTTCCGGCCCCGGCGGCTATGTAGCGGCAATCCGCGCTGCTCAGCTGGGTCTCAAAACGGCGATCGTGGAGCGCGAACTGCTTGGCGGTATCTGCCTCAATTGGGGCTGCATCCCGACCAAAGCCCTGCTCCGTTCGGCCGAGATCTTTCATTATATGCAGCATGCCGGCGATTATGGCCTGGTTGCCAAGCAGATCGAAGCCGATCTGGAAGCCGTGGTGAAGCGCTCTCGCGGTGTTGCCAAGCAGCTTAATCGCGGCGTCACCGGTCTGATGAAAAAGAACAAGATCGCTGTTCATATGGGCGAGGGCACTTTGAAAAATGCCAATACGCTGGAAGTGAAGGGTGAAAAGGGCACCGAAACCCTCAGCGCGAAGCATATCATCGTCGCAACTGGCGCGCGTGCCCGCGATTTGCCATTCGCCCCCGCCGATGGTGAGCGTGTGTGGACTTATCGCCATGCGATGACGCCCAAGGAAATGCCCAGCAAGTTGCTGGTCATTGGCTCCGGCGCAATCGGCATCGAATTTGCCAGCTTCTACAATGACATGGGCGCTGATGTGACCGTGGTCGAAATGCTCGACCGGATCGTGCCTGTGGAAGATGCGGAAGTATCGACCTTCCTGGAAAAGCAATTGACCAAGCAGGGCATGACAATCCGCACCGGCACTGGTCTCGAAGCGCTCGAAACAACCGCCAAAGGCGTGAAAGCCAAGATCAAGGGTAAGGATGGCAAGGTTTCCGATGAGGAATATAGCCATGTGATCGTTGCCATTGGCATTCAGCCCAATACTGAGAATATCGGTATCGATAAGCTCGTCGACCTTGATCGCGGATTTATCCAGATTGACGATTACGGACGGACCAAAACCAAGGGCCTGTGGGCTATTGGGGATTGCGTTCCCGGCCCATGGCTAGCCCATAAGGCCAGCCATGAAGGCGTCACCGCAGCAGAAGCCATCGCGCAGGAACTGGGTAACAAGGACGTGCATCCGCACGGCCTCGACCGAAACAATATTCCCGCCTGTACCTATTGCCACCCGCAAATCGCCAGTGTCGGTATGACCGAAGCAAAGGCGAAGGAAGCTGGCTATAAGGTGAAGGTCGGCAATTTCCCCTTCATCGGCAATGGCAAAGCCATCGCATTGGGTGAGCCGGAAGGCTTCATCAAAACGGTTTTCGATGAAAAGACCGGCGAATTGCTTGGAGCCCATATGATCGGGGCGGAAGTCACCGAACTGATCCAGGGTTATACGGTTGGCAAGCAGTTGGAAACGACCGAAGCCGAACTGATGCAGACGGTCTTCCCGCATCCCACATTGTCCGAGATGATGCATGAAAGCGTTCTTAGCGCCTATGGCAGGGCGTTGCATTTCTGATAATTCCATGCGCTCCGGCCAAAAGGTCGGAGCGCATTTGCTTCCGGTTCGTTCTCTCCAAAAGGAGATTGACTATGGACCGTAAATCAACAGACAAACCCACCGCTGCCAAAAATAAAAATGACAGCGAAGTGATCCGAAAGCACCGCGCCTTGCAGAACCAATCCTCGGTTTCCCCGCAGGATTACCCTCAGGCGACGGATAAGGAACAGGCGCTGGCCGTTCCGAAAAAATCCGACAAGAAGTGACTGGCGCGAATTTTTACACGACAGTAAGTGCCGCGCCCGGCAGGTGGCTCGTTGCCATGGGGCGTTGTGGGAGTTGAAGTTCGACTTCTGCACGCTGGCTGAGGATCGGCTATCGTCGCGGTTGCTGAGAGAGGGGTTTTGTAGCCCGCCCCAAAATATCCGCATTTGTATCCCGCGGAAATTGAACCCTGCCAATCAGTTCGGCCACAGGGCCTTTTCGAGTATGTCGGTCAGGCCTTTTTGGATGGCCTCGTCCTGCACCTCGGATATGGCCTTGTGGCCCATCACCTTGCGCAAGATACCACTCCCCATCAGGATGCTGAGCGCCATGCCGGCTCGTAGCCGGGCGTCTTCGCCATCGAGGCGTCCCGCAATGGGCTGGATGATCGTCTCTTCGATCGCCTCGCTAACGATCGTCCTGGTATGTGGCGAAGAGGCAGACCGCAGAATGATCAGCAGGCGATCGACCTGAGCATTCGACGTCTCATGCTCCATGTCCATGACGAGCGACGCGAAATAGGCGGGCAGTTCGTCCTGCGGCACCTTACCTAGCAGCATCTGTTCTTCGTGTTCATCGGGACGAAGAACCTCGCGGAAGAGCTTTTCCTTGTTGCCAAAATAACGCCCGATCAGTGCGACATCGACGCCAGCTTCACAAGCGATGTCACGCAATCCCGCATGCTCATAGCTTTTCGCTGCAAAGCTGCGCCGAGCCGCATCAAGGATGGCTTGGCGGGTCGCGGCGGCATTACGTTTTCGCATGGGAGAGCCTGTATTCATTTAGGTCCGTTACCAGAATTCCGGCAAGTTTCAACTGTAAGTCAACAGCCGTTGACAAGTTGAAAAGCTGAATCTAGCTGTGAGCTGAATTGTGAGCAGCCGGCATAAGATTCGCTGTTCAGGGGAATGGAGCCAAGAGGGCATGGCCCGAATATCTACAGGATCGGTTCAGCGAATGATGGGAAACAAGCTTGCCGCAGTAGCGGCCTCTTTGGCCTTGGTACTGGGCGCCTGTTCGAGCGGTGGCGATGATGCCGCACCGCCACCGCCCACCGTCACGGTGGCGCAGCCAGTGGTTCAGGAGTTGGTCGACTGGGACGAATATGTCGGCCGATTCGAGGCGGTACGGGAAGTCGACGTGCGGCCGCGCGCAACAGGGTATCTGAGCTCTGCAAAATTCACCGACGGGCAATATGTCCGCAAGGGTCAGTTGCTGTTTACCGTCGATCCGCGCCCGGCGCGGGCGGCTCTGGCTCAGGCCCGGGCGCAGCTTGCGCAGGCCGAAGCCAATCTCGCCAATGCGAGGACGGAGCTTGCCCGTTCGGAAACACTCGCTGCTGCGCGTGCGGCCAGCCAGGAAGAGCTCGAATCCCGTAACGCAGCCGTCCGCTCAGGCGAGGCGCAGGTGGCTGCTGCTCGCAGCCTCGTGCGGGCACGCGAACTTGATGTCGGTTTCACCCGGATCACGGCCCCGATCTCGGGTCGCATTTCTGAACGAAGGGTCGATCCGGGTAATACGGTCACCGCTGACCAGACCATTCTGACCACCATTGTCTCGACCAACCCGCTGCATTTCAAATTCCGGGGATCGGAAGCGCTCCTGCTCAAATACCAGCGGGAAGGCAGCGGGACGGTGAAGGGCACGCAGGTGCGCGTTCGACTGCCGGACGAGACGGAGTTCCTTCATACGGGAAAGCTGGACTTCATCGATAATGCGATCGACGCCGGGGCAGGTACTATCCAGGCCCGCGCTGTCATCCCCAATCCTGATGGGTTTCTCAAGGCGGGAATGACCGGCAATCTTCGGCTTGAAGCGTCCACGCCTTATCAGGCTATGCTTGTCCCGGATGTGGCAATCGTCTCGGATGGTGCGCGCCGGGTCGTTTACGTGGTTGGCAAGGATGGAACAGTCGCCGCGCGTCCGGTCCAGACCGGTCCGCTCAGCAAAGGATTGCGGGTCATCCGCAGTGGCTTGAAGCCCAAAGAAAGTGTCATCATCAGCGGCGTGCAGCGCGCGCGGCCCGGGCAGAAGGTTACACCTAAGGCCGGAAAGATCGAAGCGCAGGACGGGGCTGACGGAGAAGTCGCCGATACGCCGCCCGCTTCGGCTGTCGCCCTCCCGGTCGGCCAGTAGAAAGATAGAGACATGAAGCTGTCAGCTTTCTTCATCGAGCGGCCGATTTTTGCGGCTGTGATCGCAACGTTCATCACGCTTATTGGCGCCTTCGCCTTCCCCTTGCTGCCGCTCTCGCAATATCCCGAGATCGCCCCGCCGACGATTGTCGTCAATGCGCCTTATCCGGGTGCTTCTGCGGAGACGATCGCAGAGACTGTTGCGGCGCCGATTGAGCAGGAGATCAACGGCGTTGAGGACATGCTCTATATCCAGAGCTCCTCGACCCAGGGGCAGGCACGGGTCACCGTCACCTTCAAGCCCGGGACCGATCTCGATTCCGCGCAGGTGCTGGTCCAGAACCGCGTTGCCCTGGCCGAACCGCGCCTGCCGGAGCAGGTCCGCCAGGTAGGTGTCACGGTCAATAAGGAGGCGACCGGCTTCCTGATGATCGTCACGCTCACGGCGGATGAGGATTCCGGCCTCGGCATCGACTATCTCGGCAACTACGCCCAGACCATTGTGCGTGACCGGCTCTTGCGCCTGAACGGCGTGGGCGGGGTCAATGTTTTCGGCGGCGGCAATTATTCGATGCGCGTCTCGATCGATCCCGATCGGGCCGCGGCGCGCGACCTGACCTCGACCGAAATCATCTCCGCCTTGCGCACGCAAAACGTGCAGGTTGCGGGCGGTGCTCTCGGTCAGGCCCCGGCCGGCGGCAAACAGCCCGCTTTCGAGGTTCCCCTTGATGTTCGCGGACGCCTTGCGACGCCCGAGGAGTTCGGGGACGTCGTGCTCAAATCCGACGCCGAGACAGGCTCAATCACGCGGTTGCATGATGTCGCGCGTGTTGAACTGGGAAGCCAGGATTACGGCATCCGTGCGTTCTACAATGGCAGCCAGGGTGTGGCGATTGCAGTGGTCGAACAGCCGGGGGCAAATTCGCTGGACGCCGCCGGGCTGGTGCTCGACGAGATGAAGGTGATCTCCCAGGACTTCCCGCCGGGAATGCACTACTCAACACCCTATAATCCGACCGAATTCGTCGCCGCGTCGGTCGATGCCGTGCAGCACACGCTGATCGAAGCCGTGATCCTTGTCATGATCGTGATCCTCGTCTTCCTGCAAACCTGGCGTGCTGCGATCATTCCCATCATCGCGATCCCGATCACACTGATCGGCACATTCATGGTCCAGCTCGCGCTTGGCTATTCGATCAATTCGCTGTCGCTGTTCGCGCTGGTTCTGGCGGTGGGCATCGTGGTCGATGACGCGATCGTTGTCGTGGAAGCGGTCGAAAAGCATGTTCGCGATGGGATGGCACCGCGTGCCGCCGCACACCGGACGATGAAGGAAGTCTCCGGAGCGCTCGTGGCGATCGGACTGGTGCTGATCTCTGTGTTCGTGCCGACAGCGATGGTGTCGGGTATTCCGGGCATCTTCTACCGCCAGTTCGCCGTCACGATTGCGGCGGCGGCCGTGTTCTCGCTAATCGTGTCGCTCACGCTCTCGCCTGCGCTGGCAGCGCTGCTGCTCAAGCCTCACAAGGAAGGGCATGAGGATAGAGGTCCACGGTGGCTGCGGCCGCTGCATGTCGCGGGAGACCGCTTCAATCGCGGTTTCGATTGGGTTTCTAATCGCTATGGCCAGTTTACCTCGCGCACCTTGCGCGTGGGCGCCATCATGCTGACGATCTACGCTGGATTGCTGGCGCTGACCGGCTGGCGGCTGACCGATACGCCGACCGGCTTTATTCCGGAACAGGATCAGGGAATCCTTATCGGTGTGGTGCAGATGCCGCCGGGCTCATCGCTCGACCGCACCACCGAAGTGGTGGAAAAGCTTTACGATACCGCGATCCAGCAGGAAGGTGTGGAGGCCGCGATCTACCTCGCCGGGCTCGACGGGGTCACGCAGGCGACATCGTCCAACGCCGGCACCGTCTTCATGCGCCTCAAAGACTGGTCGGAACGCGGGCCGGAGCTTTCTGCCGAGGCTCTATCCGCCAAACTGACCGCACAACTTGCGGCGACCACGGATCAAGCGAATATCTTCATCGTTTCACCGCCGACGGTTCGCGGGCTGGGCAATGGCAGTGGTTTCTCGATGATGGTGCAGGACCGCTCGGCCAACGGCTACCGCGCGCTCGAAGCGGCAGGTGGTGCGGCGATGGGCGCAGCGGCGCAGGAAACCGACGTCAATCAGGTCTATACGACGTTCAACAATGGTACGCCGCGTATCCGCGCGGAGGTCGACCGCGACCGGGCGCAATTGTTCGGTGTGCAGCCGGGGCAGGTCTATGACACGCTCGGCACCTATATCGGCTCGACTTACGTGAACGACTTCAACCTTGCCGGGCGCACCTATCGTGTGACGGCACAAGCCCAGCCGACCTCGCGTGATGATATTGCCGATGTCGGCCGGCTCGAGGTGCGCTCGTCTGGTGGGGAAATGGTGCCGCTGTCGGCGGTGACCAATCTTCAGGACGACACCGGCGCAGCGCGGATCGTGCGTTACAACCTGTTCCCGGCGCTTGAACTGCAGGGGCAGGCCGGACCTGGCGTGTCCTCCGGGCAGGCGCTGGAAACGATGGAGAAGGTCGCGGCAGAATCGCTGCCGCAAGGTTTCGGCTACGAATGGACAGGCCTAGCCTTCCAGCAGAAGGCCGCGGGCAGCAGTTCGGCGCTGATCTTTGTACTGGCGGTTGTCTTCGTGTTCCTCGTGCTCGCGGCGCAATATGAATCGCTGACGCTGCCGCTGGCCGTCATCCTCATCGTGCCCATGTGTATTCTGGCGGCGATGATCGGTGTTAATTTGCGAGGAATGGACAACAATATCCTGACCCAGGTCGGCCTGGTGGTGTTGATTGCCCTTGCGGCCAAGAACGCGATCCTCATCGTCGAATTCGCCCGGCAGGGCGAGGAAGAGGGGCTGGGAATGATCGATGCAGCCATCGCCGCCGCCCGCGTTCGCCTTCGCCCGATCCTGATGACCAGCTTCGCCTTCATCTTCGGCGTGATGCCGCTGGCAATCGCTTCAGGTCCGGGCGCGGAAATGCGTCAGGCGCTCGGCACCGCGGTTGTTGCCGGCATGCTGGGTGTGACCTTCTTCGGCCTTATCTTCACCCCCGTTTTCTACATGGTGGTGCGCAAGCTTGAGGAACGCCTGAAGCGGAAGAAGGACGAACCGGAACAGGCCGCACAGCCGCAGGGAGAAGTCGAATGACCCGGTTGCTTATGGTGACAGCGAGCAGTCTGGTGCTCGCCGGCTGCGCAGCCGGACCGAACTATGTCTCGCCCGCTCCTCAGGCGCCCGCGCAAGCTGAGTTCACCAGCGCGGCAGACCCGGCCTTCGTGCCCGACGAGCCGCCCAAGGAATGGTGGAAGCTGTTTGACGCTCCGGTGCTTGACCGACTGATCGACGAGGCCCTTGAGGCCAACACCGATCTGCGCGTGGCGGCAGCGAATTTGGAGCGGGCACGCGCGGCGTTGAGCGAGGTTCGCTCAGCCCGGCTGCCATCCACCGAGATTTCGGCCAATGGTCAATATGCCCGCCAGGCGGGGGCGACCACGGGCGTGGACGGTGCGCTCTATGAGGGCGAGATCTACGATGGCGGGCTGGGCGTGTCGTACCAGGTCGACCTGTTCGGCCGGATCCGCCGCGGCATCGAAGCGAGCCGCGCCGATCTTGGCGTGGCACAGGCGAGCTACGACCTTGCCCGCATCAGCGTGGTGGCCGAAACGGCACGCGCCTATGCGCAAGCGTGCAGCGCTGGGCGGCAGCTGTCCGTGGCACAGGAAAGCCTGCGGGTGCAGGAAGAAACCTTCGATCTGACCCGCAGGTTGGAGGAGGGCGGGCGCGGTACCGGGCTCGACACGAGCCGCGCCAATGCCCTGCTCGAACAGACTCGTGCGGCGCTTCCCAGCTTTGCGGCGGATCGCCGTGCCGCGCTGTTCAGCCTGGCGGTTCTCACCGGCCGCACGCCGTCGGAATTTCCGTCCGATGTCGCGAGCTGTGAAGAGCCGCCGGTCATTGCTTCGGCGCTTCCGGTCGGGGATGGGGCCAGCCTGCTTGCGCGGCGGCCCGATGTGCGGGCTGCCGAGCGCCGCCTTGCCGCCGCCACGGCGCGCGTCGGCGTCGCCACGGCTGATCTCTATCCGAACGTGACACTGGGCGGATCGATAGGCACTACGGCGACCTCCATCGACGATCTGGGCAGCGACGGTTCCTTCCGCTTCAGCCTCGGGCCGCTGATTTCGTGGAGCTTTCCCAATATCACGGCGAGCCGTGCGCGCCTCAGGCAGGCGCAGGCGACATCCAAAGGTGCTCTGGCTGCATTTGACGGTGCGTGGTTCAATGCCTTGCGCGAGAGTGAAACGGCGCTGACACGCTATGCGGCCCAGCGCGAACGGGTGGAAAGCCTCTCGCGTTCGCGCGATCAGAACGCCGAGGCCGCACGGATTGCCCGCTTGCGTTATCAGTATGGCGCCGAGAGCTTCCAGATCGTGCTCGATGCCGAGCGCTCGCTCGCCGATTCCGAGGCAGTGCTCGCCGTGTCCCGCGCCAATCTCGCCAATCAGTCTATCTCGCTGTTCCTGGCCCTTGGCGGCGGGTGGAGGGAATGACCGGTCGCCACAGGCTGACAGGCTGACTTCGCCGCGCGAGCGTTGTGATTAAGGCTAATGGGGAGCTAGTCCCCCCATTTTGTCTTTCGTCATAATGCCCGAGCATCGGGCACACGCCTTGGAAAAATCACCCAGAATTCAAAGAGGCTTTTCCATATAGACGGCCATGTCACCATAGGTGGCAAGTTTCGCGCGGAGCGCAGGGGTCTCCTGAGGTTCAAAGCCCTGCGCTTTCCAGAAAGGCGCCGAATTGCCGACAGCAACCAAGCCGCAAAGCGTCAGCTGCTGACTGAGCGCATGTTCTTCGCTCCGTTTCAATATTCGGGAAGCAGCCCCAGCTCCGCGCGCGGCCATGGAGATTGCGAGATCGTGAATATAGAAGAGGTCCGCTTGGGCGGGAAGCGCACCGAGCAGCGTGTCTAAGGCAGGTGGGCGCGCGCGCTGCCATGGATGCGAAATGAAATAGCCTTCGCATTTTTCACCACTGGCAAGGACAAAGCAGCCTTGCGGATAGAGGGTGAGCTTTTCTGCAAATACTTCCGGACGTTCGGGATAGTCTTCGTGAATGGCGTCCGCCAAAGTGAAAACCTGCGGCAGGTCGTGCCGTGTCATCGCGCGCCAACCGGGCTTTCTGTCCGCCATTTTCATCTCCTCCGCTCGCAGAAGCTATGTGATCGATGAAACAACATCTAGCCTACATATGGTCGATGTGGATCGATGATTGGATTGGTTAACGCAATCATAGATCGCGGCATTCCGCTGATCGTCGATGAGCATAATCTCGATATGATCGCGTCTGCCGACTATGTCATTTTGATGGGGCGGAAGCAGGAAAGCGCGGACGCATCGCCGCCGCGGCCAGTCGTAGTGCGATAGAGGACAGCAGCTTCGGCGACAACGCTCTTGGCTCGCTCTATTCGGTGATCTGGCAAATCGGCAGGTCACCCTGAATAATAACGGGGGAGGCGAGGGCAAAAGCACCGCCTTTGCTGGGGTAGAGCGCAATGCCAGGCTGACCGATGCAGATACAATTGTTATGAAAACCCAGCGAAGTGGGAGTTCGGCTAGAGTGAGATATCAACGTGAAGGCATCTCGATTAAATCTGGGAAAGATATAGATCATATTCATGACCTTCAACTTGGAGGGGCTGACACGATTGATAACCTTTGGCACTTGATATGAGCGTGAACCGAAGCTTGGGGTCTCAGATACATCACCAAATCAAAGATTTGCGTGTTGGGATTCGGGTGAATAGGATCACAATTGGAGATTGACATGTTCGAGGCGTTCCAGGCCCTTTATCCGAAGGATTCCTGCGCGAGAAGCGATGACGGCGATGTTCCGGTTCCAAGTCTGCAAGGACTTCCTGAATTTTTATCGGAGTTTGGGGGGGGCATCCTTTAGGGGCGGTCTCTACAGGGTGGTTTTAGCCTCAGAGATTGCGGGCTGGAATGCGCGGGTTGAGGCGGGATATCCTGAGTTCGCAGACCAGATCACCTGTTTTGCCTATGACTGGCTTGGACGAGCATTCGCGCTTAACCAAAAGCGGTTGGAGGTAGGACGATCTGGAGTGACAATGTTTGAGCCTGGTACAGGTGAATCACTGGAAATTCCGTGTAATTTACAGACGTTCCATACAGAAGGGTTACTCGAATTTGGTGAGGCCGCACTGGCGATCAGCTTCTTTGAGGATTAGCTCGGTGCCGGAGGTGCTGCTCCTTCGACGGATCAATGCGTAGGCTATAAGAAGCCATTGTTCCTTGGCGGGGTTGATGACCTTGAGAATTTGGAGCTGTCTGATCTCGATGTCTATTGGCACCTGTCTGCCCAGATCATCCGCCAAGCGCGCGGACTTCCTCCGGGAACGTCAGTGCGCTTCGATATAGGTTAACCCTTCGCTTCCATCAATCCAGTAGCCCAAGGCCCTCACTGTTCTCTCCGGCTCGCTCACTGGTCCCCAATTGGCCACTCGTAAGCGGGTAGATTACCCGCCACTTGAAGTAGCGCGGAAATCCGTTTTGGGCGAAAGTGAACCGTTTGCGAATGGAGCGGGTTAGCGCTGACCCGTTCGCACGCGGCTGTGACCGTCGCCGTCATTGCGCCTATTGGTGGTAGCGGTTTCTGGGCGGCGGATGGAAATGGAGGTTTGGGCAATGTCGCCGGTCAAGGCGTAGGGATCGCACCGGCACGTAAAGTGGAGTCAGCTGGAAGAGCGTTGCCATAAGTGCGGTGAGCGCTGGCGCCTTGATAAGTTCGGGCGGTTAGCGGGAATGATCAATGGTTACCTTTGGGAGCACCTAAAGAAGTGCCCTAAACCGACATTAGGGCGCAAAGCTGCCATGCGGCGTCACCGATCGAAACATCTGCCATCTCAAAAGGACCCGTTTCGGAAGGTCCCCCAAAATCAGTCATTTCAATACATGGCAAATCACCAATTTTGCCATTTACTGGGGGGAAGGGCTCGTCGGACTATGAAAAAACCTGCGGTAGCCAAAGCGAGAGGCCGGGGACGGCGATCACCATGATCAGGGCAACGAGTAATGCAAGATAGAACGGCCAGATCGTTCTGAGTGCCTGACCCACCGGAATTCCTTGAGAGGCGCATCCTACAAAAAGAACTGATCCAACCGGGGGGGTAAGCAAACCAATTCCGAGCGCGAGCATAAGCATGACACCAAACTGCACCGGGGCCATCCCGACCGAGGTCGCTATGGGCAGAAAAATCGGCGTGGTGATCAAAATCAGCGGTGCCATGTCCATGAAGGTGCCCAGCACAAGCAACATTGCTGCAATCAGTATCAACGTGAGAAATGGGTTGGCCATTGCCGGGGCGAGCAGCTCCGCGAGTTGAGCTGGTGCTTGCAGCACTGCCAGGACCCAGCCGAATAGCGATGCGGTCGCGATGATGAACATCACCATGATCGTAGTGCGGGCGCTGTTCATGAATGCGGCTATCAGACGTGTCAGATCAAGTTCCCGGTAAACGAAAGCCCCAACAACTATTGTATAGGTGCACGCGATCGCTGCGCTTTCGGTTGGCGTGAAGATTCCCGCAAGAATACCAAACAGAATGATGAGCGCTGTCAGAATGCCCGGGAAGGCAACAGCGGCTGATCGGATCAGCGCGCGCCAGCCAGGAAAATGGCCACGCGGATAGCCACGCTTGGTCGCCACAATTGCCGCCACCACCATGAGCGTCAATCCGGTCACGATGCCCGGCAGAATGCCTCCCAGGAACAGGTCGCCGATAGAAATGCCGGTACCAGCGGCGGTCGCATAGATGATCATATTATGCGAGGGGGGTATGAGCAGGCCGGTGATGGAGGCTGAGGTCGAGACATTCACTACATAATCGGGATCGAAGCCGCGCTGCCGCATTTCGGGACCCAATGCGGACCCCATGGCCGAAGCACTTGCCAAGGCCGAGCCTGAAACTGCACCGAAGAGCATTGAGGCCAGAATTGTCACCTGCCCCAGACCGCCCGGCGCGGGGCCGAGCGTGGATTCAGAGAGCCTGACAAGGCGGCGGGCGATCCCTGCCTGTGTCATCAGCTCTCCTGCCAGAATGAACAGGGGAATTGCCATCAGTGTAAAAATATTCACGCCGGCGGCCATACGCTGCACCGCAACAACCAGCGGAATGTCGAGCGTAAACAAGATGGTACTGGCTGCAAGAAACAGCGACAAGGCAACCGGCACACCGCAAAAGAGCATTACGGCGAGCAGCAGCAGCAAGATCAAGATCAGTGTCATGCGCTTGCCTGGCTCCCTGAAATTTCCTCTCCCCTGAGGAGTTTATCCAAAGCGAAAACGGCGATCAGGGCGCCAGAAAAAGGAATGACAAGATAGACCATCCCGCGCGTGAGAGGCAGTGTGGGAACGGCATTCCCCCATGTCGCCTGTGCCAGCAAGATTCCGAGCCAGACGATCAGTAAAGCTGCAAGAATGATCAGCAAATTGGCAAGCTGAACGACGCGCTTTTTCCATGTTTCTGGAAGGTTCGCCACGCCCTCGACAATGCGGATATGAAACCCTTCGGCGATGCCGGAAGCGGTCCCGAGAAATGTGAGCCAGATCATCAGCATCAGCGCCGTCTGCTCGGCCCAGGCGGGGCTATAATCGAGGACATAGCGTGCAAAGACCTGCCAGCTCAGTATCGCCACCATCAGGGCGAGGGCAATGGCAGAAGCCGCGAGCAGCAGGCGGCTGATAATGCGGATAAACCGATCAATCATTTTCCACCCCGATCGATCGAATATCTTCCACCAGCTTACGCAGCGCGGGAGTACCCGCATAGTTCGCCCAAACCGGCTCCATACGTTTGCTGAAGGCCTCCCGGTCCACATCGTCCACTATCTGCATCCCTGCGGCACTCACGATCGCGCGCGATCGCACGACGCGTTCATCCCACATATCGCGCATGAAAGGGACGGAGGCTGCCGCTGCAGCGCGCACAGCTTCGCGATGCTCCGGGGATAGCTTTTCCCAGCTTTTACGAGACATTGCGAGTATCTCTGGTGCCATCACATGGCGAGTTAGGCTGTAGACAGGAGCCACTTCGTAATGGCGCGAGGATTCATAGGATGGAAGATTGTTCTCTGCGCCATCAATCACCCCCTGGACCAGGCCCTGATAGACCTCGCCATAGGCCATGGGCGTTGCATTGCCGCCCATCGCCTCGATCATGGAGACGAACACGTCCGAAGTCTGCACTCTGATCTTCAGTCCTGCCATATCGCGTGGTTCGCGAACCGCGCGATTAACCGTGTAGATCGACCGGGCGCCGCTGTCGTAAAATGCCAATCCAATCAGCCCGTGACGGGCAAGTGAATCGAGAATTTCCCGACCTGGCGCACCATCCATCGCCGAACGCATGTGCCGCGTAGAACGAAAGATGAAGGGCAGGGATGGAACCAGTGTTTCGGGCACCAGAACGTTGAGTGGCGCGGTGTTGATACGCAGAAAGTCGATTCCGCCGAGCTGTGCCAGTTCCAACGTATCGCTCTGACTGCCGAGCTGCTCGGAAGGATAGACTTCCACATCCAGCTGTCCTTCAGTTCTGCGGAAAAGATCCTGCGCGAAATATCGCAGTGCCTCGACGGTTGGATATCCGTCCGGCTGGCTGTCAGCCGCAAGCAGCGGCCTGATCCGCGCACTGCAACCGCCCAGCATGGTTGCTACACCGAATGTGCCGCCCGCAAGCAATGCGGCCCTGCGGTTCAAGCGCAGCATAGCGGTCAAGATATGGCCTGAAGCGCATGCTTGATAGTCGATAGCTCGTCCTCGGAGGGCTTCCATTGCGACTGCAACAGCCCGTCCGAACCAAACATCGCCTTTACGATGCCTTCAATCCCTGCCTCCTTCCAGACGTTCTCGAATTCTTGAGCGCGCGGATCGTCGACGGGGCGTATATCGCCGCGAATATGGCGTAACCAATGGGCAAGTGCCGTGAGGATAGCAGGACAGGAATTATCCCGCTTTCCTTGAATGGCCAGTGTGTCGAGCCAGCGTTGACCAATCTTCTGGCTGCCATCCATAGCAATCTGAATCAGTCTGTGTTGCAGCGCCGGATTGTCAAAACGTCTAATCAGTTCATCTGCATAGGCAGAAAGATCCTGCCCTTTGCCCGGATTGATGGTGGGGGCGGCTTCATCGCGCATGAGGCGCTGAGTCATGGCACGCAGGGCCGGATCGGCAATCGCTTCGTGAACGAAGCTGTAGCCGGCATCGAGGCCGGCATAAGCCAGCAGTGAATGCGCTCCATTCAGCATTCTGAGTTTTGCGGTTTCATATGGCTCGACGCTGGGCACGATTTGCACGCCAAATTTGTCCCAAGCCGGATGGGCGTCGGCAAAGCTGTTCTCGATCGTCCATTGGCTGAAGGATTCCGTGAAAATACCCGCTTCATCGCGCAGCCCGATCCGTTCTTCCAGCTCAGCCAGATCCTGCTCGGTCGAAGCGGGAACAATACGGTCCACCATGCTGTCCGGAGTGGTGCAATGTTCGCGGAACCAGGTGGCGACTTGGGGCGAGTGCTTATCCAGCCACTGGCCCATCAGACGCCCGAGCTGCTTACCGTTGCCGGACAGATTATCGCAGCTCAAGAGTGTGAGGCCCGGCAATCCTGCGGCTTGCCTTCTGGCGAGAGCCTTTTCCAGAAGCGGATAGAAACCGTTTTTCGCCTGATCGAAATCCAGCGATCCATCAGCTGCGCGGCAATAGCCCTTCTCGGTGACAGTAAAGCTGACAATATGGCAATCAGGCGAGGCAATATTGTCAGAGATGACAGACTGATCTTTGTCAGCGACCAGAACCTCTCGGACTGAGCCAACAACCTGCGTTTCAGGCTCTTCATCCGACCGTTGCGTAAGCGTGTACATCCCGCCCTGCGGGTTCATCTGTCTGGCAACTGTAGATGATCGCAAGGAAACGCCGGCGATCATCCAACCCCTTTCGCCTGCCTCCAGACATGCATCAGTGTAGTGGGCCTGATGGGCACGATGAAACGCGCCGATGCCGAAATGGACAATGCCGATCGGCTGCGAGCGGTCATAGGAAGGACGCGTGACTCCGCCCGGCAGGCGGCTAATCGTATCGGGAGACAGCCTCACAGTTTGTAAGCCGACTTTGCGAGATTGTAGGCAAGATCCCTCGCAACCTCTGCCGCCTCCCAATCCTGCAAGCGATGCTCGGCCACGAGTTCCGCGAGAAAACCGCAATCGATACGCCGTGCCAGATCATGCCGCGCCGGAATGGAGAGGAAGGCGCGCGTATCGTCGTTGAAGCCCACAGTGTTGTAGAAACCTGCTGTTTCGGTCATCTGGCGGCGGAAGCGGCGCATGCCCTCCGGGCTGTCGTGGAACCACCATGCAGGGCCCAGCTTGAGGGCAGGATAATGCCCGGCCAGAGGCGCCAATTCGCGTGAATAGACAGACTCATCGAGAGTAAAGAGGATCGCCGTCAGGTCACGCTCATTGCCATATTTGCCAAGCAGGGGACGCAGAGCTTCAACATATTCGCTGCGAACAGGAACATCTGCACCTTTATCGCGGCCGAAACGGTCGAACAGCGATTGATTGTGATTGCGGAAACTGCCGGGATGAATTTGCATCACCAACCCGTCTTCCAGGCTCATGCCGGCCATTTCGGTCAGCATCTGCGCGCGGAAGTTTTCAGCATCGTCTGAGGATGCCTTTCCAGTCTTCACGCGGTCGAACAGTGCTTCTGCGTCCTGTGGGGAGAGGTCAGCCGTCTTGGCCGTCGGATGGCCGTGATCGGTTGATGTGGCCCCCATCTCCTTGAAGAACGTACGCCGCTTGCGATGCGCTGTCAGGTATCCACTCCAGGAGAAACAATCTTCTCCGGTTAAATCCGACAGTTTCCTTAGGTTGGCGACAAAACCTTCGAATTCAGGGTCCACGACGGGATCTGGCCGATAGGCGGTGATAACTTTACCGCCCCAGCCGCTTTCACGAATAGTCTTGTGGGAGCTCAGCGAGTCCAGCGGGCTTTCGGTGGTGGCGATCGCCTCGATATTGAACCGCTCGAATAGTGCCCGCGGGCGAAAATCGTCGCGTTTCAATTGGTCGTTGATCGTGTCGAAGTAATGGTCGGCGCTTTGACGCTGAAGCAGGATGTCCAGCCCGAATACTTCCGCAAAAACCCAGTCTAGCCAAATGCGCGAGGGCGTACCGCGAAACAGGTAGTAATTTTCGGCAAAGGTTCGCCAGGCCGACCGCGGATCGGCAACTGGACTGCCCGAAGCGTCAGGAATGCCAAGGTCGCCGAGCGGTATGCCTTGCGAATACAGCATGCGGAACAGGTAATGGTCAGGGACCAGCAACAGATTGGTGGCGTTGTCAAAGTTCTCATTGCGGGCCCACCAGGACGGGTCTGTATGTCCATGCGGACTGATAATCGGAAGATCCTTCACCTCCGCGTAGAGAGTCCGGGCAATGTCGCGGACATGACGATCCGCGGGCAGCAGGCGATCAGGATGCAGGGAAAGAGTCGCAGCGGTCATGACTAATCCACTCAAGCCGTGACGCGCGAATAGCGCTCACGCTTTGCCATTATGGATTTCTTCGCCTCCTGAATGGCACGCTCTTCAGTCGCGAAGAGCAAGCTTTCGAGAACCTGGCTGAGATGCGCACGCATTGCGTTTCGCGCGGCTGCGGGGTCCCGCGCTTTCAGGGCATCCAATATCCTTGTATGTTCTTCAACCACCGGCTTGATGTTGGCTGTCCGTGCCTTCTCATGCAGAAGTGCGGCCTCCGGGGAGGTGCGCCGCAAGCTCCACAAGCGGTCGACCGCTTCGATCAGGGCATTGTTCCGGGTGATGGCGGCAATGGTGTGATGAAACGCAGCGTCAGCTTCTTCCGCACCGCCCGGGGTCAGATTTTCAACCTCGATCTGCCGGACTATAGTTTCGAGTGTCTCCACCTCGTCATCACTGATCTGCGTTGCTGCCAAAGCAGCTGTCTCAGCCTCAATCAGCAAACGCGCTTCCGTCAGTTCGATCGCTGAAACGTCAAAACCTTCACCAACCAATTCGACAGGTGCTTGGCAGACATAGGCGCCGGATCCGATGCGTACTTCAACCAAGCCGCGAACCTCTAGTGCAATGATGGCTTCGCGAACTGTGGGGCGACTGACGCTGTATTGAAGCGCGAGCTCCCTTTCGGCCGGAAGTTTGGCGCCAACTGGATATTTGCCTGCCGCTATCTCTTCCATCAGCCACTTTGCGACGTCTTTATACAGGCGATCCTGATGAACCTTGTTCATGGCGCGCTTCCCTCGGTAGAATTTTTGGACTGGCCAGTCTTATAAAGTTGACAGACCAATACGCTCTAGTCCAGTTTAAGTTGACAGGCCAGTGGGCGGCAGTCAAGGAAATGTCGCCTGAAAACGCATTTGAGGGACCCATCCATGAAGATACAAGACGCCCGCGTGATCGTGTGCTGCCCCGGGCGTAATTTTGTCACGCTCAAGATCGAAACTGACCAGGGGGTGTATGGCATCGGCGATGCTACGCTCAACGGGCGCGAGCTTGCGGTTGTTTCTTATCTCGAGGACCATGTGATCCCTTGTCTCATTGGCAAGGACCCACGCCGGATTGAGGATATTTGGCAGTATCTTTATCGCGGCGCTTATTGGCGGCGGGGCCCCGTCACAATGCGGGCAATTGCCGCTGTTGACGTGGCGCTTTGGGATATCAAGGCAAAAATGGCCGGCATGCCGCTTCATCAGCTGCTGGGCGGAAAAAGTCGCGATCGGGTTATGGTTTATGGCCATGCCAACGGGTCAGACATCGCGGAGACTGTGGACGCCGTCGGTCAGTATATCGACATGGGCTATAAAGCCATTCGTGCGCAGACCGGGGTTCCAGGGATCAAGGATGCCTATGGCGTGGGGCGCGGCAAGCTTTATTATGAGCCAGCCGATGCCGATCTTCCCTCCCATACGGGCTGGGATACGCGCAAGGCCCTGAACCACGTTCCCAAATTATTCGAAAAACTGCGCGATACTTACGGATTCGACCATCATTTGCTGCATGACGGTCATCACCGTTATACGCCGCAAGAGGCTGCAAATCTTGGCAAGATGCTCGAACCGTTTCAGCTTTTCTGGCTGGAAGATGTCACGCCTGCGGAAAATCAGGAAGCCTTCAAACTCGTCCGCCAGCATACTGTCACGCCGCTTGCTGTGGGTGAAATATTCAACACGATCTGGGATGCGAAAGATCTGATTGAAAATCAGCTCATCGACTATATCCGCACAACGATCGTGGGTGCTGGCGGTATTACCCATTTGCGGCGGATTGCCGATCTTGCAGCTCTTTATCAGGTGCGCACCGGTTGTCATGGTGCAACCGACCTTTCCCCCGTTACGATGGGAACCGCGCTCCATTTCGATAGCTGGGTGCCCAATTTCGGCATTCAGGAATATATGCGCCACAGCGCGGAGACAGATGCCGTCTTCCCGCATGATTACCGCTTCGAGGATGGTCATCTCATCTGCGGCGAAAGTGCAGGGCATGGCGTCGATATTGATGAAAAGCTGGCGGCGAAATACCCTTACAAGCGCGCTTTCTTGCCCGTTGCGCGGTTGGAAGACGGAACAATGTGGAATTGGTAAAAACTAAATGACACATATTGTCTGCCTCGGTGAAGGGATGGTCGAAGAACGTTGCTCTGCCGATGGCGCGGCCATACGCTATTATGGTGGCGATACGCTCAATACAGCAGTGCATCTTGCGCGGTTTGGGCATCGGGTAAGCTATGCGAGTGCGCTTGGGAGCGATCCTGAAAGCACCGCGCTTTGTCGATCCTGGAGCGAAGAGCAGCTCGACTGTTCTTTGATTCTCAGTCATCCGAGCCGCAAGGTCGGGCAGTACTATGTTCTGGTCGATGAAGAGGGCGAGCGCAGCTTTTCCTACGATCGTTCGATGAGCGCTGCGCGCGAAATGTTCACCCTTCCAGGCCAGGAGGATTGGCAGAACGATATCGCACATGCGGAATTGTTCGTTTTCTCACTCATATCTCTGGCTATCCTCCCCGATAACGGACGTGAGCAATTATTGCATCTGGCGGATCGCGTGCGTCGGAGCGGCGGGAAAGTGGCCTTTGACGGTAATTACCGACCGGCGCTTTGGGATACATCCGACCTGGCGAGAGAGTGGCGCGATCGGGCCATAGCCCTGTCTGATTTCGGACTTCCCACTCTGGACGATGAACGTGCGCTGGGTGCCGAAGACGCTGGTTCGGTTGTTAACCACTGGCGCAGCGCAGGTTGCGGGGAATTGGTGGTTAAGCTTGGCGAAAAAGGATGTCTTTCTCAAACAGGAGACATCGTGCCGCCGGAACGCATTATGCGGCCAATTGATACCAGCGGGGCAGGGGATGCGTTTGACGCTGCTTATCTGAGCGCCCGTCTTGCAGGGATCGATGCGATAGCGGCCTGTTCCGCAGGCCATCGGCTGGCAGGCTGGGTTATCCAGAGGCCGGGCGCTGTCCCAGCGCTGGATGATGCAGCACCTTACAGCGATTGAGCGTTTCTTTGGCAGGGGTATCCTGCGTTCGTTCCAGTGTTGATCGGCTGACGCGGCGATCTGGGAGGAAGGCTGTCACGCGCCTGCATGAGGCCGCTGTGACATATCCCGGTGGCGATTATCCGAATTGGTGTGCCCATCCAGACGATTAAACAAGCAACTCGGTAAGGCCGCTGCATTTGCAGCGGCCTTACCGAGGCGTGGGAGCAGATTAGTTATTCGCGCCGAAGCCGATGCGCAGGCGAATGCCGGCATAGCGGCGGTAATCACGTGCCAATGTCTGCACGACAGCCACATCCGAATATCCGTTGGTTGAAAAATTCGTGATTGATGAGGCGTATGTCGTATCGAAGAGATTGTTAACGAAGACCGACAGTTCCCAATTGCGGTTCTCTGCCTCACGCAGCCCGAATGAGGCATTTGCAATGCCGTAAGCGGGTTGAATGGTTTCGGGATCCTGACTCAGCGAAAAGTTCACGTCGTCCTGCCATGAATAATTGGCAGTAAAGAAGACATTGGCACTGTTCGTGACGGGCACTTCATAAGAACCGCCAACATTGAATTTGAACTCGGGGGAATTGGCAAGATCGCCGCCGCTCAAATCCTGGATCTGAGAAGTTGATCCGGGAATCGTCATGCAGCCTTCAGCTTCGGTCTGAAACGGATAGCAGGCAGCATCGGGGTAGGAGGTGATTGTCGCATCGACATAGGCCGCAGAACCGAACAGATCCAAGCCCTGAACCGGCCGGACCGATCCCTCGAACTCAATTCCCCTGGTCCGCAATTTGCCAACATTCTTCAGCACGAACTGCGGTACGCCAGCTGTGGAATCGACGCCCTGAGCCTGAAAATCACGATAGTCTGTCCAAAAACCGGTGATGCTGAAAGAAGCACGGTTGTCCCAGAACCGGCCCTTCACACCTGTTTCATAGGAGACCGAGTGTTCAGGTTTGACCAAATTGTCGATGCTCGTCTGATCGAAGCCAGAGACAATATCATAGGCCTGCCCCTTGTAGCCGCTCGCGACCGAGGCATAGACCATAACGTCGTCAGCCACATAGTGCTGCAACGAGGCCTTGCCGGTCAGAGCGGTATCGCTCGCGTTACCTTCGTAAACGGCCGGGGGCGTTGAAAGGTTATCGCTGAAATAGACCCCCACTTTCTCGTGGTTGATGCGGCCGCCAAGCGTCAGGCTGGTCGAAGGGCTGAGATCATAACCGAGTTGAGCAAATGCGGCGAGAGTCTCCGTCGATGCAGTCGAGTCCCAGTTGCGTCGCAGAAATGAAAGATAAGGCGCAGTTTCACGGGTGAACGTACGGTCAGTGTCGCCATTGGCGTAATAGAGCCCAACCAGATAATCGAAAACCCCGGTTGCAGGCGATGTCAGGCGTAGTTCCTGCGCGAACTGCGTGGCTTTATAGGGCCCGCTTTGATAGAGCGTAGGTGCTGCTGAGAAGTCGAGATCATTGCCCGTATTGAGATGCCAGTACTGATAGCTCGTTACGGAGGTCAGACTGGCGAAGCCCAGATCGAAATCAGCCTTTGCAGCCAATACATATTGACGGCTGTCGGCAATCTTTGGATCGCTCAGGCGTACCTTGTCGTTCCCAAGACCAACATCGACACCGGTTGTATCGATTGGTTGACCATTCTGGAGCACGCCCGGGGCCAGATAATAATATGTCTGCTGGCTGCCATTGGAATTGGTTTTGCTAAAATTGCCGGTCAGCGCCAGATCCATGATTCCGGAAGAGTAAGTCAGCTTGCCGGAAACGCCGTAGCTTTCTTCAGCATTGACCTTCTCATCCGTTTCCAGATTCGTAATGTAGCCGTCACGATCGGAATAATATCCGTTCAGACGGAAGCCCAGATCAGGGGTGAGGGGGCCGGAGAGCATGGCGACCACCTTCTGCTGGTCATCATCGGTAACGGTCCCTTCAACATAGCCGCTGAACGTGCTTGTTGGACCTTTAGTCACGATATTGATGACGCCGGCTGAGGCGTTCTTGCCAAAGAGCGAGTCCTGCGGACCACGCAATACCTCGATGCGGGCAACGTCGCTCAGAGGGCCAAAGGCCTGACTTTGCTGGAGAAGAGCAACATCGTCGACAACTACTGATACCGAAGGTTCGATGCTGGTCGAGAAGCCAAAGGTACCGATGCCGCGCATTGAGACTGTGGACGACGCAGAATTGCCGCCGTCAGTGACGGTTACCGATGGAGACAGGCGGGTAAGATCACTGAAATCGGTGACCTGTGCGGCGTCAAGCTGTGTCTCGTCAATTGCCGAAATAGCAGTCGGAACAGACAGAATATCCTGAGTGCGCTTCTGGCCGGTAACCAGAATGATATTATCCATATCAGACCCTGCGTTTGCGCCCTCGCTGTCGCTCTGCTGCTGAGCCGATGCGGCCGTAGCGGTGAGCGCAATTGCGGAGATCCCCGCAGCCAGCCCGAATCTTGCTAGATATACTAACCTCACTTCCATCTCCCTGTACGTGCCGACATCATGGTCGGACAATTATTGTTGATGGGGCGTATCATTGTCTGAGAAATAGGTAAAGCCAGTTTTCGATTATGGTATGACCAGAGGGTAAATTGCAGGTGGGGTGGTGCCGAAAAATAGATCTGAGCCAAGTTGTTTCTCTAAGCAAATACGGCATCAGGCATCTGCCTAAGTTAATGCTGGTACTTGCAAAGGCCTTGCTAAGAATTTTCCTACATCCTATTGGTCAGGCCACTTAACGAGGCATGGCAAAAATTGTCAGCACCAAGAGGATAGCAATGGTTAGGCAAAGAGCTCTCAAAATCGCAGTGGCGCTGATGGTGTCCATCGGGCCCGTTACAACGCTTGATGCGCAGCCGATCACCGTCAATGATGGGAAAATCGAGGGGCGGCGAATTGCGGGGGGAGTGCATGCCTATCTTGGAATTCCCTTCGCTGCGCCTCCGGTTCGGGATTTGCGCTGGCGGGCGCCAACGCCTGCTGAGCCCTGGGAAGGCATCCTTCATGCGGACCGGGCGCCACCTCAATGCATGCAACCTCAGCGCGGAATTCTCACGAACCAATATTCCGGAGCCGAGATCACCAGTGAAGACTGCCTTTATCTCAATGTCTGGGCGAAACCAGGTCTGAAAGAGGCTCCGGTAATTGTCTATCTCCACGGGGGTGGCTTCTTTGTGGGCTCAGGCTCGATGCCGCTCTATCGGGGAGAGCATCTCGCCGAGAAAGACGTCGTGGTCGTCAATCCGAATTACCGGCTGGGGCCTCTCGGTCTTCTTGCACATCCTCAACTCACAGAAGAATCACCCCATAACAGTTCCGGAGATTACGGGTTTCTGGATCAGATCGCAGCGCTGCGCTGGGTTCAGGAGAATATTGCCGCTTTTGGTGGAGATCCATCGAATGTCACCATCGTTGGTCAGTCAGCTGGTTCGATGTCGGTGCTGGTATTACAGGCCAGCCCTTTAGCCGCCGGTTTGTTTGATAAAGCGGTTGGCATGAGCGGGGCTCTCATTGGCGGGGCCGGCCCAGCAAAGCTCATGACGCTTGATGAGGCAGAGGAAGAAGGTCTGGCTCTGCAAGCAGTCTGGGGGGCACAATCTCTGGAGGACTTAAGGGCACTTCCCGCGGATAGGCTGGTCGCTCCGCGTAGCCCCGGTTCCCCTCGTTTGGGGCCGATTGAGGACGGCTACGTTCTGCCCGAAGCGATCGATCAGATTTTTGCCCGCTCCGAGCAAAATGACGTTCCTCTGATCGTTGGTTTCACGAAGGACGAAGCGTTCGGTGGTTTCGGCCCCGTTTCGGGACTTGAGGAATACCGGAAAAGGGCCCGGGATCTATTTGGCGATAAGGCGCCGCAGTTTCTTGAGCTCTATCCGGCCTCCAGCGATGAGCAGGCCATGGCGCAGGCACGGGCCGCCAGCCGGGATGCTACTATGGTTTCCTCCATGGATCTGTGGGCGCGCGCTCAAACCGAAACCGGGAATGCCCCAGTATATAGCTACATGTTCGCAAGGCCTCATAGCTATGCAAAAGGGGCGACTATTCCCGATATCGACCAGGATACAGCCGGTGCTTATCATACGTCCGGCGTGCCTTTCTGGCTGGGCACATTGGAAAGCTTCAACCGCTTTCGTACAATGCGGGAATGGACGGCAGACGATGTTGCGGTGAGCAACAGCATGATGGATTTGCTTGTCGCATTTGCAAAGACCGGGCGTCCGGATAGCGGAAAAATGAGCTTGCCGAAGTTCGACGCTAAAGAGCCGGAATTGCTTGAAATTGGCCAGGATATGAAAATGGCACCCTGGCCCGAAGAGCGCAAACTCAACTTTTTCCGAAATATTGCAAAGCAATCTGTACTCGCCAGCACGGGGCAGGATTGAAATAGTAAAAGGAAAGGTCCGAAGTATTCATTCAAGTTATGCCCTGCTTAGACATTAAACTTCCGTGCAGAGCATGCAGCGAACAATGCCTTTTCTTTTTTCAATTTTCCGGAGCGACAACACCTCCGGCAACTTTTCGACAATCAAGGTGATCCTATGAAAGTTCTCGCTTCAGTCAGCCTGGCAGTTCTGGGCCTCGCAAGCCTGCCGGGAACCGGCCATGCGCAAGATGCCATTGCCGCCGCGAACACTCCTGCACCTGATCGGCGCAGCACGATCTCCTTGTCCAAAGGCTGGCAGTTTAACCTCGTTGGAACGGCAGAGAATGGTGACGATCGCCCAAAAGAGGGCAATTGGGAAACTGTCTCTGTTCCGCACAGCTGGAACCGTATCGGCTACTATAAAGCTGACACGGTGAATGACCGCATCAATACAGAGGATAATGTCAACAAGACGCAAGGCATCGGGTGGTATTATCTGGAGTTCGAGGCGCCCGCCGCGACTAACGGACAGCGAGCGTTCCTGGAGTTCGACGCGGCCAGTCGCTCGGCCGAAGTCTGGCTCAATGGGCAGCCTGTGGGCGAGAATCGCAACCCCTTCGGGCGATTCCGGCTTGATGTCACCGACGCACTCAAGTTCGGCGCTGGCAATACTCTTTACGTCAAAGTTGACAACAGCGCGCCTGTCGATGGAGCGAGTACCGAAGACACTTTGCCGCTTACAGGCGACTTCTTCGTACGCGGCGGGCTTTACCGTCCGGTCAATCTGATCATAACCGAACCTGTCCATATCGATCTGCTCGATAGCGGAGGTCCGGGCGTTTACGCGCGCACCGAATTTATCGAGGGCGAAGCGGCGAGCGTGAATGTTCGCACTTTGGTGAAAAATGATGCGGCCACCCCTCAGCCGATCGCTGTAATTACCAGCCTGCTCGATGCGAGTGGGAGGGAAGTAGCAACCCGGAATGATAAATTGTCCCTTGGTGCTGGAGAGCAAGGCGAGGTCAGCGGTGACTTGCGGGTAAACGACCCTCATCTCTGGCAAGGGACTGAGGACCCCTATCTCTATTCTCTCCGTACGGAAATCCGCTCAATCGACGGTAAGCTGCTTGACGCGCTCAACCAGAATTTCGGCCTGCGCACTGTGGAACTTGATCCCGAGCGGGGCTTCCTTCTGAATGGCAAACCTTATCGCCTGCTCGGTGCGGGACTGCATCAGGATAATGAGCAGTCCGGCTGGGCGCTGAGCGAGGAGGAAGTGGCTCTCACAATGGAAACCGCGCGCGAAATGGGCGCAAATGCGCTCAGGCTTTCGCATTATCAGCATGGGAGTCCAATTCACGATTTGGCGGACAAATACGGGATCGTGCTGTGGGACGAGATCGCACTGGTGACGGCATGGACAACAAATGACGACCAGACCGTAGCGCCAGAGAAACTCCGCGCAAACGCGCGCCAACAGATCCGGGATATGGTCCGGCAGAATTACAACCATCCTTCCGTCGCGGTCTGGGGTATCGCCAATGAGGTTGATTTCGGTCCCACACGCCCGGATTTTCTTGGTCGTCCCCCAGCCAAGGTCCCATCGCCGCGCTCCTTGCTGAGCGAATTATATGAGGTTACCAAAGCAATCGATCCGACCAGATCAGTGGTGCTGGCTCAATGCTGCGAATTGCGGGTTGAGGATGGCGTTCCTGTCGTCGCCGACCTTGTCGATGCAGTCGGCGCAAACCGATATTTTGGCTGGTATTATGGAAAACCATCGGATCTGGGCCCGCATCTGGACAAACTGCTCGCCACGCATCCTGATAAACCTCTGGCGGTCAGTGAGATTGGTGCAGGTGGATCAATTGATCTGCATACCGACAATCCGCTTGGTGGCCCGATTGATATGGGCGGAAGTACGCAGCCAGAAGAATTTCAGACCTGGCTGCATGAGCAAAGCTGGCAGCAGTTAAAGGATCGCGACTATCTGTGGGGTGTTTTCCTGTGGAATGCGATCGACTTCGGCACGTCGGTTCGGCAGGAAGGAAACTCCGTCGATATCAACACCAAAGGCCTGGTGACTTACGACCGCGCAATCCGCAAGGACGCCTGGTATTTCTATCGAGCTAATTGGTCGGATGAGCCCACGGTCCACATAACCGGTCGCCGCTATATCGACCGTGCCTATCCCGTTACGGATATTCGGGTTCACAGCAACGCTGACAGCACCTCGCTCACGCTGAATGGCCGTGATCTTGGCACCCTGAACGATTGTCCGGAAATGGTATGCGTTTGGCAGGACGTTCGGCTGACGCCAGGAACCAACATCGTGCGCGCCATGGGTTCTTTTGACGGTCGTGAAGTCGAAGATGAGATTTCGTGGCAGCTTGGTGCATCGCAGGTTGGTGCCTTCAGGATCGACAGCGGCGCCATTCTCGCTGCAGATGCACCAGTTCAGTTTGGCTCGGATAATTTCTTCCAGGGCGGCGTGGCTGGTACGGCGGATACGCTGCGCAGGGGGCGTCCACCTATCCGGGCCGACATAGCCCAAACCGATCGCCGGGATATTGTGGCGACGTTCCGGACAGGTGATTTTGAATATCACGTTCCCACCGAAAAAGGCGCCTACTGCGTGACACTTACTTTCGTAGAGCCAGAAGCGAATCCAGGCGAACGAGTGTTCAATGTAAAGGCGAACGGGAAGCTCGTTCTGCCCGCCTACGATATAAGCCGGCAGGCCGGAGGTGTGCTTACGGCGGTGAAGGAAAGCTTCGAGATTCGATCGGAAAGTGATAAATTGACACTCGATTTTGACCCCGTGACCGGTGCTGCAATTGTGTCGGCGATCGAAGTCGAACCTCTTCGTTAGCAAGGAGCAAGTCGATGGTCGAATTCAGCAGGAGGCAGACGCCCTCCTATTTCTTCAGCTTGCTCAAACGCAGACAATTGAAGCGAAGGGGCTCCAGCTCAGAGCTGACTTGTCGCTTGGTCGTTCTGTGATCCTCGTCCCGCAGCTCCATCTCTTCAATTTCGTAGATGGGCTGAGCCGAAGGGAATACCCCTTCGGCTTGAGATTCCAGTCAGCAGAAATTATCGGCCCTTTCGCCCACGAGAAATGATTCCGGCACCGGCCTCGATCTCGTCTCGCGAGAGGGTGAGCGGCTTGCCTGCCTTGACCTTGAGAGCACTAGAGGATTCCGCCAGATCCAACACCGTCTAAACGGGAATCCGCTCATCCCTTCATCCAAGATGGCGGCGATACATCTTCTTTGAACCGGCTAGCCGCACGTGACCTTGGCGCGCGACTGCGGGCGCGGGGCGAGGACTGACCACGGTGGTAGGCGTGCGGTCGATGCTGGCGAGGCGGATCTGAACTAAGGCTAAGCGGCTGCATTTGTTGGCGGGCCGGAGACGGCGAAACGGAGAACGACATCTACGTTATTGCCCTCCAAATTCATTAATGTTGCCGGTCACATCCCGGTGCGAAAATTGTCTTGCATCCGATAGAAACCCCGCAAGCGGACGTTCGTCATGTTTGCAGCGAATGACTGGAGCGAGCCCATTCTAACGGATGCTGCAGCTTGGAGGAATGTCACATTTGCTGCATAAAAACCATCTGAGAGATTCAGTTTACGCAACTGCACTGCTTGGTTTCGGCAACGTCGAAAGCCAGACGTGCGTTCAGTGAAGTCAGCCTCACTTGGCGTTTCGTAATACCTTTCGGATGTAGGTGTTCGCAGAACGGAAATGCGATGGACCAGACGCCTCTGCGTACCGGCCAAGCGTCCATTTTCCGGTCCAGGCGTGCGCGCCACTGGTGTAGAGCGTATCCTCGTCTTGTGCTGCAATGAACTGGCGCAACTTGTCACAAGCGGTTTCAAAACCGGCAAGCAGGACTGACCACGGCGTCTGATTGCCTTTTGCGTACAGACGCGCGTTGTATTCTTTTAGCTGGTTCCATTTGTAGCCTTTGGCGGGCACATGAACCTCGCGACCCGCAACTCCGTTTCATACCAACCGTGAAACATGCCCATCCAGTGGGTGCGGTGTGCGATCACACCCTTGATCGTGGCGTCATCATCGGGGGCCGACCAAGAGGCTTTTGCTTCGTCGACGCCATCAAGCGTTTTGCGGAGCTTGGCCAATTCCTTATCGAAAACGGCAAGTAAGTCAGTCTTGTTGGTCGCTGCGGGCATGCCCAACCATTACACAACTTAACAGATTGCATCATTGATATAAAGCAAGGCTGCGTCGCTACCTGGATCAGTGCAATAGCAGCCCTTGGCGCAGCCGCAGCGGACGGCAACTTCCTCCCGCACTGCTGACATTGAAATATGAACCTACCTACGTCCACTTCGCTGCGAGTACTTGCAAAACCGAACGGCAATCGCTGCCACCTTCTGGTGTGCGGTGATCGGCGGCACATAGGCTATTTTCGACGGCAATCGGCGGTGAATGGCGGACAGGGTGGGATTCGAACCCACGAAGGGCTTGCACCCTTGCCGGTTTTCAAGACCGGTGCATTCAACCGCTCTGCCACCTGTCCGCTACGAAAAGTCGGCTAGCGTGTGAAACACCATTTGTCACCTGCGGATTTTAAGCAGACTGCGACTTTTTTGTGGGAAAATCGACTATTCTCATTAGGTCTGCGCAGTCTCGCTATTTCACTCACTCCCTTGCCGTGCAAGAGAAGGCGTTATGAAGCTTTTTAAATCTGTTCTCCCATTCGCCGCTTTCCTAGCCTGCACCACCGGGGCGCAAACCGCCTGTGCTCAGGAGACCGATTTCGACTCATACGTGCAACTCGTCTCTGCCAAGGCACGCGCGGAAGGTGTCAGCGAACAGACCATTCGACAGTTAACCGCAGGTCTGGAACCTAACCCCCGTGTGCTCGCTTTGGACACGGATAATGTCGGCTCGTCTTCCAGCGGCTCCTATCCGCGGATGGATTCCTATATTCAGCGGCACAACACACAGTCCCGGATCAACGGTGGCAAGCGTGTTTATGCTCGTCTGAGACCGCATGCGCAGCGGCTGGAGCGCGAATTTGGCGTACCTGCAGAAATCTTGATTGCCATCTGGGGGCATGAGACAGCCTATGGTGCAGTCACAGGTAGCTTCGATCTCGTTCGTTCCCTTGCGACATTGGCCTGGGAGGGGCGCCGCCGCGAATTGTTCGAACGTGAACTGATCGATGTGATGAAGATCGCCGACAGCGGTGTCCCGCGGTCTCAATTGCAGGGCAGTTGGGCCGGTGCCTTCGGCAATTCACAGTTTCTGCCCAGCGTCTATCTGCGGCTCGCGGTGGATGAAGATGGTGATGGCGTACGCGATATCTGGAACAGTGATCTCGATACGCTCGCCTCAATCGCCAATTACTTCCATGATGCCGGTTGGCGCACCGGTCAGCCATGGGCCGTGCAGGCCTATGTTCCCAACAGTGTCGATCGATCAGCTATTGCACCGCGTGTAGAGGCTCCTGTCTGCGAACGGGTGCATGAACGCCATAGCAAATGGATGACTGTTGCCGAGTGGAAGAAGCTTGGCGTTATTCCGCGCGGCCAGATCGCTGACGATGTGATGGCATCTCTGTTCGAGCCGGACGGTCCCGCTAATCCGGGCTATCTCTTAACGCAGAATTATAGGGTCATCCTCGAATATAACTGCTCAAACTATTATGCGATGAGTGTGGGGCTTCTTGGAGATGATATTGCGCAATAAGGAAACGGTGGCCGTTGGCGGCATGAAGCCCATTTTGCAGCTCTTGCCGGTTGTATTGCTCGCAGGTTGTGCCGCTGCCTCTTCGAATGCCCCCCAGATTGCGCCAATTCCGCGAACCGGCCCGGCGGCGGATTATCCGATGGTGGTTGGTGATCCCTACAGCGTGCAAGGGATGCTTTATACGCCGCAGGATGTCATGAATTATGACGAAGTCGGCTATGTGGCGCTTGATCCGGCCGGCGGTGCCACAATCAGTGCCGAGCATCATACGCTTCCGCTCCCCAGCTATGTTGAGGTGACATCACTCGATACGGGACGGACTATCCTCGTCCGGGTTGAACGGCGCGGACCGATGCAGAGCAAGGATTTGATTGGTTTATCGCCCGGCGCGATGGAACAGCTTGGCTCGGAAATCGGCGGCCCGGTGCGTGTGCGCCGCGTTAATCCACCTGAAGAATCGCGCGCATTGCTGCGTCGTGGTGGTCAGGCGGGGAAGCGTATGGATACGCCGATGTCTCTGGTCGAGGTGCTTCGGCGGCGCTTGCCTGAAAGCGGTTCTGTCCCTCTGAATGAGGAATCGGAGAAAGCCGCACCGCTGCCTATCCGTGATGAAACGGGCTCCAAACCGGAGAAAGATGACAGCGCTGCGGTGATCCGGAATGTAGATCCTGATCTGCCCAGTGCGGCAGAACCACCTGAGAATGACAGTTCGGGTGACTTTGTGTCTCGGCCAATAGTACAAGCTGTTCAGCCTGTTCGCGCAGCAGCATCGCAAAGTGCTGCGCCTGCTACTGCTCCAATCGAGAATGGTTTCATCGTTCAGGCCGGTGCCTATTCACGCAAGGCAGGGGCGGAGCAGGTTGCCAGTGACATAGATGGTTTCATTAGTCCTTCCGGTTCGCTGTACCGCGTGAGAACTGGCCCCTTCAAGACCCGTGCAGAAGCGCAGAGTGCGCTCGCCAAGGTTAAGGCGGCTGGTTATAGTGATGCGCGTATTTATCGGCAGAATTAATCCAGAAGTGATCGCTTCCCATTCGAGGGAGCCAGGGTGATTGGGCAAAAAATGTTAAGACCTATCTTGCCGGCATTGGCCATGCTGGCATTGTCGAACGCAGGAGCATTGGGCGCCGCGGAGCAGCGTGCGGCACCGATCGATACCGATATCCCGGTGGCTTTGCTGGTTGATATTTCCTCCGGACAGACGCTGTACACACGCGAAGCCGACCGGCGCTTCATGCCCGCTTCAGTCACCAAAGTGATGACGATTTACACGCTGTTCGACTTGCTCAATCGCGGCAAATTACGTCCGGATGGCGTCGTTGAAGTCAGCAAAAAAGACGCCGATGAATGGTCGGGCGAAGGATCATCGATGTTCTTGAAGGCCGGCGACCGGGTTACGGTTGAGCGATTGCTGATGGGCATAACAACCGTTTCCGCCAATGATGCCTCAGTGGTCATGGCCCATGAAGCAGCGGGGTCGATGAAAAACTGGATCGCGCTGATGAACAGCAAGGCCGCAGAGCTGGGCATGCGAAACAGCCATTTCGGTCTGCCAAATGGCTATCCGGATGAAGGCCGGACTTTCACCAGCGCAGATGATCTGGCCCTGCTGGCCAGTGCAATGATCGAGCGCTACCCGGATCTGTATCACCATTATTTCGGCCATCACGGTATGACCTATAATGGTATCACGCAGGCCAATCATGATCCGATAACCGGAGTGGTGCAGGGCGCTGATGGCATAAAAACCGGTTATACCCGTCAGGCAGGGTATAATTTCCTGGGCTCTGCCGAACGGAATGGCCGCAGGCTGGTGATGGTTCTGGCTGGCGCTCCATCTGCAGGCGAGCGCAATCGCAGCGCTCGCAATTTCATGAATTGGGGCTTCGATACGTTCGACAATCGGCTGCTCGTGCCCAAGGATTATGATCTCGGACGCGCGCTGGTCCAGAATGGTGCAGAAGACAGTGTAGCCCTCACGACCGCGCAGGACATCCGGGCCAGCCTGCCCAAAAATGATCGCGAGCGTATGAAGCTCAGCATTCGGTACCGCGGGCCGCTGGAAGCGCCGATCGCACAAGGGCAGGAAGTCGCGCAATTGCGTATCGAGATCGATGGTCAGAAACCGCATGATGTGCCAGTCGTGGCGGCTGAAAATGTTGCCAAGGCCAACATTCTGCAGCGCATTATAAATGGCGTGAACGGGTTCTTTTCATGAAGCGCGGCCGCTTCATTTCGCTGGAAGGTGGTGAGGGGGTAGGTAAATCTACCCAGGCCCGGCTTCTGGAAAGCGCTCTCGCAGAGCGCAATATCCCGGCGATCATCACGCGCGAGCCGGGTGGGACTTCAGGTGCGGAAGCTGTGCGATCACTGCTGCTCGATCCGGAAAACCCGGATTGGGGCTACCGCGCGGAGGCATTGCTCTTTGCCGCCGCCCGCGCCGATCATGTCGAACGCTGCATCCTCCCCGCGTTGCAATCCGGGCAATGGGTTATCTGTGATCGCTTTATCGACTCCACCCGTGCTTATCAGGGCGGTGACGCGGGGCTGAGTGACGCAGAAATCCTTGCGCTGCATGCTATTGGAAGCGGCGGTCTGCTGCCTGACCGAACCTTTCTTCTTGAAGTTCCGGCCGTTATTACTGCGCAGCGCCTTGCAAAACGTGATGGAACCCATGCGGACCGCATTGGAGGCAGAGACGCCACTTTTCACGAAAAGGTGGCGCGTATTTTTGGGCAGCTCGCCGAAGCTGAACCGCAGCGTTTCTGCCGCATTACAGCCGATAAAAGTCCTGAAGCAGTGCATCAGCAGATTTGGCAGGCACTCCAGACGATGCTTGCGGAACCCGATTGATGCTGTCGGGTCATGATACGGTGTGGCGGGAATGGCGGGCAGCTCTGGACAGTCCGCGGATGCATCACGCGTGGATGCTTGCTGGCAGGCGCGGCAGCGGGAAAATGACCTTTGCTCTGGAGGCAGCTCATGCGCTGATCGCGCAGGATGGTCAGGATCATCCTGCTCAGAACCATCCTGATATCCTCGTGCTCACCCATCTTCCTTCTAATTCCGATGAGGAAAAGAAGCGCGACGAAGGCAAACCCTATCAGACCAAGCGCAATATCAGCGTGGATCAGATCCGGCGGATGCAGCAGCGGCTGACCACACGGCCGACATTGGGCACGCGGCGCGCGATTATTATCGACCCGGCGGACGATATGGAAAAGGGCGCTTCGAACGCTTTGTTGAAGAGCCTGGAAGAGCCGCCTGCAGGCAGTTATTTCTTGCTGGTGACCCACCGGCCCGGCAAGTTGCTCCCGACAATCAGATCTCGCTGCCGATTGCTGCGTTTTCCGCAAATATCGGATTCAGAAATCGATGCAATTTTGCAGAAAAATGCACCGCAGGCTAATCCTGCAACCAGGCACGCGGCGATTGCCGCGGCGGGAGGCTCACCGGGCGCAGCGCTTGATTTCGTGGAAATGAACCTGGCGGAATTGCACCAGCTGATGGTGACCATTTTGCGAGAGGGCGATCGGGACTATTCGTTGCGCGGGCGGCTTGCTGGCGAGATGGGGGCGAGGCCGGATCGTTTGCGGCAAGCGGCGGCCATTGATCTGGCCCGTTCGGTTCTTGCAGGCGCCGTCGCAGAGGCGCCCAAGGCCGCGATGCCGGTCATGATTGATGCGCATTCCGACCTCAACCGGCTTGCCGCTCAGGCTCCGACCTATAATTTTGATGCTGGATTGCTGGTAATGGAAATCGGCACCTTGCTCGCATCGGCCGCTATGCCTAGGGACTAGGACATGGCTAAGCCCTTTTATATTACGACCGCGATTCATTATCCCAACGGCAAACCGCATATCGGTCATGCCTATGAAACGATTGCCGCCGATGTGCTGGCGCGTTTCCACAGGATGCAGGGCAGGGAGGTCCGGTTTCAGACCGGGACTGACGAACATGGCCTGAAAATGGCTCAGAAGGCCCGCGAGCTTAACATGACTCCGCGCGAACTTGCGGATCAAATGTCATCCTATTTCAAAGATTTATTTGATAATCTTGATATAAGTTATGACCGCTATATCCGTACCACGGAAGATGCGCATAACCACGCAAGCCAAGCCATATGGAAAGCGATGGAGGCGAATGATGATCTCTATCTCGACCGGTATGAAGGTTGGTACTCCATCCGCGATGAAGCCTATTATGATGAAAGCGAGCTGCTGGAAGGAGAGGGGGGCGAGAAGCTTTCTCCGCAAGGCACCCCGGTTGAATGGACGGTAGAGGAAAGCTGGTTCTTCCGTTTGTCCAAATATCAGGACAAATTGCTGCAATTATACAATGACAATCCCGATTTCATCCGCCCGGAAAGTCGCCGCAATGAGGTGATGCGCTTTGTCGAAGGCGGGCTGCGCGATCTGTCTGTCTCGCGAACCAGCTTCGACTGGGGCGTTAAGGTTCCGGGTTCTGAGAATCACGTGATGTATGTGTGGGTGGATGCGCTCACTAATTATCTCACGGGGCTGGGTTATCCCGATACGACGCCTGACTTCGAAAAATTCTGGCCAGCAGATGTGCATTTGATCGGCAAGGATATCATCCGTTTTCATACGGTTTACTGGCCTGCCTTCCTGATGAGTGCGAATATCGCTTTACCCAAGCAGGTGTTTGGCCACGGGTTTTTGCTGAACCGCGGCCAGAAGGAGTCAAAATCGCTCGGCAATGTGACCGATCCTAACGAGCTGGCTGAAAAGTTCGGCGTGGATGTGCTGCGCTATTTTCTCCTGCGTGAATTCGCCTTCGGTCAGGACGGCAGCTACTCTCCGCAAGCCATTGTCACACGCTCCAATGCGGAACTGGCGAACAGCTTCGGCAACCTCGCGCAGCGCGTGATGAGCTTTATTGCCAAGAATTGCCCTGATGGTTTTACAGCTGAAGCTGCGGCTCAGCCCGTGGATGGCGAATTGCTGGCAACTGTCCGCAAGGCATGCAGTGAGGAATTGCCGGAAGCATTCGAGCGCATGGCTTTTTCCGTAGGTCTGGAAGCATGGATGCGCGGTGTCTTCGCCTGCAATGCCTATGTTGATGAACAGGCACCCTGGGCCCTGCGGAAGACCGATCCTGAGCGGATGAAGCGGGTTTTGGCAACGCTTTGCGGCGCTATTCGTGATCTCGCAATTGCAATTTCGCCTGTTACACCAACGGCTTCCGGTAAGATCCTTGACGCGCTTTGTATCCCGGCTGATCAGCGCGACATGCAGGGTCTCGAATTGGATATCACCAATGGGCCGATCACGGTGGACAGCCCCAAGCCTGCTTTTCCGCGGCTCGAAATGCCGGAGGAAGAGGAGGGCGCCTGATGCTGATCGATAGCCATTGCCACTTGGAATATGAAGGCCTGGTGGAGGATCAGCAGGCCATTCTGGAGCGCGCACGCGCCGCAGGCGTTGACGCATTTCTGAATATTTCGACGCGCCAAAGCGAATGGGACCGCGTGGTCGCCACGGCGGAGCGTGAAAATGATGTCTGGGCCAGCGTCGGAATCCATCCGCATGAGGCCGATAGCCATGCGGATCTGGGGGAGGCGGCCTTGCGCGAAGCAACCCATCACCCCCGCGTCATTGCGATTGGCGAAACCGGGCTCGATTATTATTACGACAAGTCCGACCGGCAGGTGCAGCAAAAGCTGTTCCGCATGCATATCTCCGTGGCGCGCGAAACCGGCTTGCCCCTGATTATCCATACACGTGATGCCGAGGATGATACCGCTGAAATCCTGAGCGATGAAATGGAGAAGGGGGCTTTCCCGGCTCTGATCCATTGCTTCACAGCCTCGGCTGATTTTGGCCGCATTGTGCTCGACCTTGGCCTTACGATTTCTCTTTCCGGTATCGTGACGTTTAAAAACGCCAAGGATCTTCAGGAATTTGCACAGAAAATTCCTGAAGATCGGCTGTTGGTCGAGACTGATAGCCCGTTTCTTGCGCCGATACCGCATCGCGGGAAAAGCTGTGAGCCCGCCTATGTACGCGATACGGCCGAATTTGTTGCCGCTTTGCGTGAGGAAAGCGTGGAGCATTTAGGCCAGACCACCAGTCGCAATTTTGCAAAGCTGTTCGCGAAGGCTGGTCTGTGAGAATTGTGATACTTGGTTCGGGAACGTCTACCGGCGTACCCAGGATTGGAAATGACTGGGGCGCCTGTGATCCTTCTGAACCGCGCAATCGCCGTACACGCGTTGCGATTATGGTGGAAGGCAATGACGGCGCCCGTATCCTGGTCGATACGCCGCCAGATCTCCGGCAACAGCTGCTAACCAATGAAATTGATCGCATCGATGCGATTTTCTGGACCCATGACCATGCAGATCACACACATGGTATCGATGATCTGCGCGTGCTGCGTTATGGGCGCGGCGGTCCGCTGCAGGGGTTTGCGGCAGATGAAACCGCACGCCGGTTGAGGCAGCGCTTTGGCTATGTCTTTGCCGGCCAGCATGGTTATCCGACTATCGCGAAACTCGACACATTGGATAGATTGCGCATGGCGCTGGGGTTCGGTGTCGGGTTTTGTCAGATGCCGCATGGTCCCGCGCAAAGTACCGCATTCTGCTTCGATCAGGATGGAAAAACAGTAGGTTACGCCACAGATTTCAGTGAAATCACGGATGGCATGCTGGATCTGTTCGACGGCGTCGATTTGCTCATTTGTGACTGTTTACGGCGTGATCCGCATCCAACGCATGCGCATCTCGGGATGGCACTTGAGCTGGCCGAGAAGTGTGACGCCGGCCATATGGTGCTGACGCATCTGGATAAGAGCATGGATTACCGGACGCTATGCGATGAAGTTCCAGACAACGTAACCGTCGGCTACGACGGATTGGAGCTGATCCTATGAGCAGTTTCAACTGGGTGTCGATCGTGGCGCTGGTGGGATATCTGGTCCTGGCGTTGGCTGCCTTGCGTTCGCAGCACATCAGCCTTGGTAAAGCGGCGCGACTGGCGTTGATCTGGTTCGGCATTTTTCTGGTCGTGGCGATCATTTTTAACAATATCGGCTAGCCACCGCCCGTCCATCCCGTGTAATATTTAACATAATATATATTATCAGTTCGAATAAGAGCGAGATCGCAATGTCCCATCAGCTCACCCGCCTGCTTCAGATCATGGCGCGCTTACGTGATCCGGTGAATGGCTGTGAATGGGATGTCGCTCAGACTTTTGAGACAATTGCGCCCTATACAATTGAGGAAGCGTACGAAGTCGTCGATGCGATTGAGCGCTCTCATATGGATGATCTGCGCGACGAACTGGGCGATCTGCTGCTGCAAGTCGTATTCAATTCGCGTATCGCTGAAGAAGCCGGTTATTTTACTTTTCAGGATGTTGCCCAGGCAATTTCAGACAAGATGGAAGCCCGCCATCCACATATCTTTGCCGCCAATGATGATGACGCTCCGGGTGCCCAGAAATGGGAAGATCTCAAGCAGCAGGAACGCGAAGCTAAGGGCGAACGCAGCGCGATGGATGGTGTGGCATCAGCACTGCCTGCTTTGCTACGCGCAGAAAAGCTGCAGAAGCGTGCCGCACGTGCGGGTTTTGACTGGCCGGATGTTGATGGGCCAGCAGCGAAAGTTGCCGAAGAAGCAGCCGAACTGGCGGAAGCTGCCGATGGTCCTGACAAGCTAGAAGAAGCCGGTGACTTCATCTTTTCAGCCGTCAATCTGGTGCGCGCCTATGGCATAGCTCCCGAACAGGCGCTCCGCGCCGCAAATTCAAAGTTTGAACGCCGCTTCCGGGCGATGGAAGATATGGCAGACGGCCGGTTTGACACATTGACACTCGAGCAACAGGAAAACCTGTGGCAAGAGGTCAAGCGTCAAGAAAAGAGCGAACAGCCCTCCTCCTAAATGGTTTCAAACCGACCGTGCTCTTTCTCGGTCAGGCGAACACGCAGGGTGCGGAGCGGGCGGCCATCCTCCCCTTCCCCGGCTTCTTCTTCCTGCTTCACTTCGCCATGGGCGTGCAGCCATGCAATCCGCTGACCGTCACTTGCCGGCAACGTGATTTCATATTCCTCGGCATCTTCAGTGAGCCGCGCGCCCAGCTGTTCGGCAAGCAGCTGGACGCCGTCGCCCTGCATCGCTGAAATCGGCAGGATGTTCTCATCATGCTGCGCCAGAGCGAGCAGTTCTTCCCGCTGATCCTTGTCCAGTAGGTCGAGCTTGTTCCAGGCTTCCATGATCGGGATGGTCGACTGATCATCCTCTCCATCCATAACGCCCAGATCGCGCAGCACTTCCAGCACTTGCTGTTTCTGCATGGCATTGGCGGGATTGGCCATATCCCGCACGTGGAGGATGATGTCTGCCGCGGTCACTTCTTCAAGCGTTGCCCGGAATGCGGCGACCAATTGGGTCGGCAGATCCGAGATAAAGCCAACCGTGTCGGACAGGATAGCCTTTTCCACACCGGGCAGGCGGATGCCGCGCATGGTGGGATCTAGCGTCGCGAATAGCAGGTCTTCTGCCATCACGTCCGCCCCGGTCATACGGTTGAAAAGTGTTGATTTTCCGGCGTTTGTGTATCCCACTAGCGCAACGATCGGCCAAGGCGCCTTGCCGCGCCGTTCGCGGTGCAGCGCGCGGGTCTTGCGGACCTGCTCAAGTTCTCGGCGCAGCCTGCCCATCCGGCTGCGGATCATTCGCCGGTCGGCTTCTATCTGTGTTTCGCCGGGGCCACCCAGGAAGCCATAGCCACCACGTTGCCGCTCAAGGTGGGTCCAGCTGCGCACGAGGCGGCTCGCCTGATAATCAAGGTGGGCGAGCTCGACCTGCAACCGGCCTTCGGCTGTGTCAGCGCGTTCGCCAAAAATTTCCAGGATCAGACCAGTCCGGTCGATCACCTTCTTCTTCAGCCGGTCTTCCAGATTACGTTGCTGAATGGCCGAAAGCGCGCCATCCACGATCAGCAGCTCAGCGTCTTCCTGCGCGCATTGTATAGCAATGCGGTCGATCTGGCCTTCACCAAACAAGGTGCCGGGCCGGACATCCCGGATAGGCAGCACGAAGCTGTCCGCCACCACGATTCCAATCGCCATGGCAAGGCCGCAAGCTTCTTCAATACGTGCTTCAGGATCTTCACTGCGGCGTTGACCGCGAATATCCGGACACACGACGAGAGCACGCGCACCGCGCGTGACCTCGCCCTCTACATCTTCATTATCAAAACTCAGTCTTCGTCGCCTTCTTCATCAGCCCATTCGGTAGACAGATCTACATGCGTGGCAGGCTGAATTGTTGAAACTGCATGCTTATAGGCAAGCTGTACGAAGCCTTCTCGTTCCAGCAACATGCAGAAAAGATCGTAGGATGCGATACGGCCCTGCAGCATAACGCCATTCACCAGGAACATCGTGACCTGCACTTCGGCTTCACGCACCCGCGACAGGAAGATATCCTGCAACAGGCGTTGCTTCTTCTTTGCGTCGGCAGTCATCTCGAACTGGCCGGATTCCACCGGTTGGCCGGGCATGATCGTGGAGATTGCGTGCTTATAGACCAATTGCGATTGTCCGTCGCGGCGCAGCAAGATCGAGAAATTGTCGAACCAGGTGACAATTCCCTGTAATTTCACGCCTTTCACCAGAAACATGGTGACGGAAATCTTCTCTTTGCGAAGAAAGTTGAGAAATACGTCTTGCAGATTACCGGGCTTGGCCGGTGTTTTTGCGGCAACAGGTGCGGGCTTTGAAACAGCGCGAGCGGATAGCGTACCCTTGGCCATAAACTGACTCCTTTTCTTTTCTTGGCGGTCGCTTGTGCGCCGCATTCTGGCCGTCGCTTGTGACACCAAGCTGACGACCGGGGTGATCAATTGGGTGCATACTAATGCCGGTGGCGGGATTCACGCAATGGCTTTCGTTTCACCTGATAAGATTTCAGTCAGCTTCCCTTTTCATCCGAATTATTGCGTTCGCCCATGCCCAGCAGCTTGAGCTTACGATGCAAGGCGGAGCGTTCCATGCCGATGAAGCCGGCCGTCTTGGAAATGTTGCCAGAAAAGCGTCTGATCTGAACGCGCAGATATTCGCGCTCAAAGCTCTCACGCGCCTCGCGCAGGGGGACGCCCATCAGCGCAGAAACGCCGGACGAGGCATCGGAGGCCCCACCCGTGACTTCTTCGGGCAGCATATCGGGCTCGATTTTCGAGAGCCTGTCGCGCGGCGCGAGGATGACGGTGCGTTCCACGACGTTGCGCAATTGGCGCACGTTGCCTGGCCAGTCATAGGCCTGCAACGCGGCCATTGCCTCTGGCGTAATTCCGGGCGCCGAGGAGCCCTGCTCGCTTGCATAACGGGTGAAGAAGTGATCCGCGAGCGCCGGGATGTCATCACGCCGGTCAGCCAGCGAGGGGACCGCTACCGGGACCACATTCAGGCGATAGAACAGATCTTCACGAAATCGTTGTTCTTCAATCTCATTTTCGAGATTCCTCGAGGACGAAGACACAACACGAACGTCGACGCCAATCTGGCGGTTGCCCCCTGCCCTTACAAAGCTCTGATCGGTCAAAACGCGTAAAATGCGCGCCTGTGTGCTCAGGGGCATGTCCGCTACTTCGTCGAGATAGAGCGTGCCGCCATCGGCCATTTCCAACAGGCCCGGGCGCAGCAATTTGCCGTCGATTTCCTCGCCAAACAGCTCCTGCTCGAAGCGTTCAGGCGTTATCCGCGCGGAGTTCACGCTGACAAAAGCTTTATCGGCCCGGTTGCTCCATGAATGGAGGAGACGGGCGGCAACTTCCTTACCCGCACCGGCCGGGCCTGAGATCAATACGCGGCTGCCGGTTGCTGCCACCCGTTTGAGAGTGGCGCGGACCTGATTGATCGCCGGCGAATTGCCGTTAAATTCTTCATTCGCGGTGACACCTTCACGCAGCTGCGCATTTTCGCGCCGCAAACGCTCAGTTTCCGTGGCCCTTTCCACCAGCAACAGCAATCTGTCGGCTTCAAAGGGCTTTTCAATAAAGTCCATCGCCCCGCGGCTGACGGCGGAAACTGCCGTATCGATGCTGCCATGGCCGGAAAATATGATGACCGGTAATTGCGGTTCGCGGCTCTTGATAGCGTCGAGAACCTCGAGCCCGTCCATCTCACTGCCATGCAGCCAGACATCGAGCAAGACGAGGCTGGGACGGCGCTCATCAATCATGGCAAGTGCGCTCGTGCTGTCGCCAGCGGTGCGACATTCATAGCCTTCATCAGAAAGAACCCCGGCAACCAGTTCCCGGATATCCCTTTCGTCATCTACTATCAGGACGTCCAGCGCCATGCGCGATCCTCCTTCTTCATATTTCGGCCATGTCATTGGCCATATCGCTGCCGACCGGATCGCAGGCGAAACGCATGATCACGCGCGCACCGCCGCTTTCCACCGGCACAAAACTCATTTCACCGCCATGTTCTTCAACGATCTTGTTCACGATGGCGAGCCCCAGACCGGTGCCCTTTTCGCGGGTGGTCACATAGGGTTCCACAATTCTCTCACCATCCTGCGGCAAGCCTACCCCATTATCAGTTATCGCGACGGTCAGCATATCATTGGACCGTTCAACATGAACGGCGACTTGCCCCCGGAAGTCGATGTCATCCTGTTTCGCGCGGCTTTCCACCGCCTCTGATGCGTTTTTGAGAACATTCATCATGGCCTGGCCGAATTGATGCCGGTCACACAGCACAAGGCCGATATCGCCGTCTGCCTCGAAGCGGAAATTGATAGCTGGGCGGGCAACTTCCTGCAGGAATATCGCTTGCCGGACCAGATCGACCGGATCTTCCTGCCGGAAAACGGGTTTTGGCAGCCGCGCGAATGATGAAAATTCATCGACCATTTTGCGCAGGTCACCCACCTGCCGAATGATGGTGCTGGTCAGTTCTTCAAACAGCTCGCCATCCTGCACTATCTGTTTGCGGTAGCGGCGCATCAAACGCTCTGTGGCGAGCTGAATGGGTGTGAGCGGGTTCTTGATTTCATGGGCAATACGGCGGGCGACATCGGACCACGCGGCTTGCCTTTGGTTGAGCAATTGCCGGGTGATGTCTTCAAATGTGATAACCTGTCCATTGCTCGCCGGCGACAGCTTCACGGCGAGAGTCAGCAATTCACCATTGCGATTATACTGCACAATACCGTGACTGCGTCCGCTGGCCGTAAGTGCGGCCAGTTCGGGGGCAATATCATCAAGCTGACAGCCTATGGGATCTGCGCCGTTTTCAGCATTCAGGACCGCCTTAGCACTGCTATTGATCAGTGTAATTCGCCCCTGCGGGTCCACGGAAAGAATGCCGGCAGTGATCGATTCCAGAACAGCTTCGATGAAGGCGCGGCGTTCATCCAATTGATGGTTGGCCCCCACCAAAGCCTTGGTCTGCTGTTCAATTTGCGCCGTCATGCGGTTGAATGCACGATTGAGCAGCCCGATTTCGTCGTGCCCCGTACGTCCTTCGATCCGCAGCGCGTAATTGCCGCTCCCAACCTTGCGGGCAGCCCCGACCAATCGGGTCAAAGGACGGACCTGTCGATCGGCGAACCGCAAGGCGAACCAAACGGCCAGCCCGACCAGCGCAATTGAGGCCACAAACAAGGCGAGGTTGAAGCGCAATTGCAGCGTGGTGGCGCGCTGTGTCATCACATCATAGGCGGCCAGAACACTGCGCGCGCGCTGCCATTGGCTGAGCGCCAAAGTATCGGCAATCCGGGCATTGTAGAGATAAATTCCCGCATCCTGATCAATGGCCGTGACCGCTTCGATCCGCTCAGGCCCTGCCTTGACGACGACAGTCTGACCTTCCTGCAGTTGCTGGATTGTTTCGCGCGTAACGCGCTGCCCCTCTCCATTATCATCAGGATCGACAATAGCGACAACGCGCAATTCATCATTCCCATTGAGCTGCAGAATGGCGCTTTCATCAAGATTACGTCCAACGACCTGAAGCGAATAGCCTTCGGCGAAATCCGGGCTCGCAAGGCTTCCTTGCTGCAGATAAAAACGCAAATCGCCGGCCATCGTGACCGTTTCATTGCCTACGTCCCGCTGATTTTCCTCATAATAACCGCGGGCGAGCCGATTGGCATTTTCCAGAATGCCGCGGGAACTGTCGGAAAACCAGAATTCCACACCGGACTGAAACAGGAAACTGGCAAATACGGCCACGAGCAATGTCGGGATGGCGGCAACCAGCGAGAAGAAGAAGACAAGCCGGATATGGAGGCGCGCGGTGGTTCCCCCGGCGCGTTTGATAGCTATGCGGCGCCCCAGAAAGACGACGATCGCCAGTGCCGGTATCAGCGTGCCGACCAACATCGCCGCAGCCTGTCCGGATGGGAGTAACTGCCCCGCCTGTGGCTGGGCTGAAAATGACAGATAAGAGATGCTGATCATCACCAGCAGCAGGGCTGCCGAGGCAATTTCCAACAGCAAGAAGAGATTTGCGCGCCGAGATGCAACAAGCGCCCGGCGCCACCACCGGGGTGTTCGCCGCGACGTGTTCAACGAGTGCATGTCGTCATCCTCGCTCATAGTTGCACTGATACAACAATCCTGTTGCTATTTTGCAAGATGTTTCTTCTGGCCGGTGTTTCTTAATCGCGCCGGGCGAAGCGATCCGGGTCGATTTCAAGCTCGCCGATCCTCTTACGAAGCGTATTCCGATTTATGCCCAGCATTTGCGCAGCCTTCAATTGATTGCCTTCGGTTTCGGCCAGGGCCTGTTCAAATAGCGGTTTTTCAAATGCTGCCAGCGCCGTGTGATAAAGCGTGCCGGCTGCCGGTTGATTGTTGCTGCGCCAGAATTTTATCGCCTGTGCAAAGTCGGGGGCGCCTGTGTCGCTTGAGGGAGAGATATGCGCTTCCTCGAGCAGTGAAAACACCGTTTCAGCATCAATCTCATCTTCGCGGGCGAGCAGAGCCAAGCGATACATGAAATTGCGCAATTCGCGGACATTCCCGCGCCAGCTTTGACGCGCCAATGCTTTGGCCGCTTCGTCCCCCAATTGCCGCTGAGGCAAGCCCTCGCGTTCGGCCTGATGCAGGAAATGCTGTGCCAAAGGCGCAATATCATCGGCTCTGTCGCGCAATGGCGGCAGCATAATGGGCACGACATTGAGGCGGTAGAACAAATCTTCCCGAAATTTTCCGTCCGCGATCATGGGGGCAAGATCGCGATTGGTGGCCGCGATGATCCGCACATTTATCTCGGTTTCTTCATTGCCGCCTACCCGCCGGATACGGCCAGATTGCAACGCGCGCAGCAGCCGCGTTTGCGCTTCGGCCGGCATATCCCCGATCTCGTCCAGGAATAACGTGCCGCCGTCAGCCTGTTCGAATTTACCGATGTTTCGCGCCGTAGCCCCTGTAAACGCACCTTTTTCATGACCGAATAATTCGCTTTCGATCAGCTCTTTCGGGATCGCTGCGGTGTTGACGGCAATGAAGGGGCCTTCTTTTCGATGGCCGAGCTGGTGGATCGCCTCGGCCACAAGTTCCTTGCCGGTGCCGGATTCCCCAAGAATGAGCACGGTCAGATCATTGCGCAAAACGCGCGTGATCATGCGGTATACATCCTGCATCGCCTGACTGCGGCCGATCAGTGGCAGATCGTCCCCTTGCTGCTGGGTCTCTGCGCGGGGTTGATGGCGGGTGTCTGCCGCCTGCTTGGCGACGCGCACCAATTCATCAAGGTCGAATGGCTTGGGAAAATACTCAAATGCATCAGTGTCGGTCGCACGCACTGCGGTATCGAGCGTGTTCTGAGCAGACAGGATAACAATTGGCAGGTCGGGCCGCACAGCGCGCACGCTCGGGAGGGATTCGATACCGTCACCGTCGAGCAGCAAGACGTCAGTCAGCATAACGTCGTAGCAATTATTGCTGAGCAGATGGTCGCGCCCGGCAATGGAATCGCATTTGTCGACGGTAAAGCCTTCGTCCTCCAGCCCCGCCTCGATCACCGTGGCGATTGAGCTGTCATCCTCAACCAGAAGGGCGCGTCGTCCCATGCTAATTCCCCTATTTAACCATCGGCAAGTGAATGCGGAAATGCGTCCAGCCATGCACCTCATCACGTTCATGCGTGATACGGCCATTCATGTCGCGAACCAGCTTATTGACCAGCGCCAGCCCCAGCCCCTGACCGTTCTTCTTGCTCGTGACGAATGGTTCAAAAATATGATCGCGCAAATCGCGGGGGACGCCCGGTCCATTGTCACTCACCCGTATTTCAATCGGCAAGCGGATGGGCCTTCCCAAACGCATCACATTCAGAACAAATCCACTGACGAAACGCGTGCCCAATGTGACTTCAGGATGTTCGCCATCCTTGCAGGCATCACGCGCGTTGCAAATCAGGTTGATCAGCACCTGCACCAAGGAATCCTGATTGGCCAGCACGGGTGGAAGCGAAGGATCAAATTCCTCGGTCAGTCTGACATTTTCGAGGCCAGCTGCCTCCACCAATTCGCGCGCGCGGTGCAGAACCTGGTGCAGGTTGCAGGGGGCAACCGGCTCAGGCTTCTCGCGCCCCAGTCGCTGCATGCGGTCAACCAGCTTCGCAATCCGGTCCACTTCCTCGGCGATAAGCTTCGCCATCGGCTTATCCTTGTCCGGCAGTTTGCGAGAAATCAGCTGGGCGGCACCGCGAATGGCGGAAAGCGGATTCTTGATTTCATGGGCGAGAATGGCTGGCGCGCGCAGCGGCAGATCCTCTGTGTCGCGCAGCGAGTCACTGCTCCCGGTGTCGTGCATGGAAAGTAACTGCCAGCCCGGAAATCCGGTCACTGGCGACAGCACGAAATCAATTTGTCTGAGGGCAGAATCGTGAAAGCTGGTGGCCACGCCATGCGCCGCAATTTGTGCATCGCCCTGTGCGAGGAGGCCAGCCAGTCGTTCCGATTCAAAGCGGACGATCGCTCCAAGCCCCCGCCCCTCCATCCGGCGCGCACTCAGCCCGATCAACTGTTCCGCTGCGGGGTTGGCACGCAGAATCGTAAGATCCGGCCGTAGCACCAGCACCGCAATGCCCAGACTGTTGAACAGTGCAGGCGTTTGCGGAACACTTCCCGCGCTATCGCTCACGCGGCCCGGCGATGCAAAAACGGTTCGTAGAAACGCTCTATTTCGCCAAGGACATTTTGCGGATCGTCGATGAAATTGGCGCGATTGCGGAACTCGGCTGAGCCGGACATCCCCTTGCTATACCAACCGAGATGCTTGCGGGCGATCTTGACGCCCACCTCGGGGCCATAATGTTCAAGCATCGCATTATAATGCTCCACCAGAACCTTGTATTGTTCATCAAAGCTGGGGCTTTCGCGCCTTTCGCCGGTACGCAACCAGTGCATGATCTGCCCCAGCAGCCAGGGCTTGCCATAGGCGCCCCGGCCGACCATCACGCCATCCGCGCCGCTTTGCTCCAGCGCGTTGGCGGTATCTTCAATCCCGCAGATATCGCCATTTACGATCACCGGAATGGAAACGGCATCCTTCACCTTGCGAACAAAGCTCCAATCGGCGGACCCCTTATACATCTGATTGCGCGTGCGACCGTGAACGGTGATCATCTTGACCCCCAGGTCCTCGGCTATTCTTGCAAGTTCGGGCGCATTCAGACTGGCATGGTCCCAGCCCATCCGCATCTTCACCGTAACCGGCACCGAAACTGCCTTAACCGTCGCTTCCATCAGTTTTGTGGCGAGCGGAACCTCGCGCATCAGGGCCGATCCGGCGAAGCCGTTCGTTACCTTGCGAACCGGACAGCCGAAATTGATATCGATAATGGCCGCGCCGCGGTCTGCATTTAGTTTTGCCGCTTCGCTCATCGATTCAGGATCACAACCGACCAGCTGCATCGACACCGGCTCTTCAATGGCGTCCCACGCGGCCTTTTGCAGAGATTGCCGCGTTTCGCGGATCATCGCCTGGCTCGCGATCATTTCGGTCACATTCAAGCCCGAGCCATATCGGCGGACGAGAGTGCGAAACGGCATATCGGTGACGCCGGTCATGGGCGCGAGCAGTACCGGGCAGTCGATACGCACGGGGCCGATATCAATTGGCGCAAGCGCTGGCGGTGTGGGAAGCTGGGTCATGATCATATAGTGCCTAAATTATAGGCACGCGCATAGTGGATTGCGGCATAAGCTTCAAGCGGGTAGCCGCTGGCGAATGACTGAGCCAAAAACCCCATTGCCTGGCTTTGCCGCTATTATTGTCGCGGCAGGCAAAGGTCTGCGTGCCGGACATGCCCTGCCCAAGCAGTTTGTCGAGTGGCGCGGCAAGCCGGTTTTGCGTCATTCTGCCGAATCTTTGCGAGATGCCGGGGCGTCTCCTCTGATTGTTGTCATACCTGCGGGAGCTCAGGATGTCGCAGCGCAGGCGCTTGATGGTTTGTCGGACATCGAGTTCATCATTGGCGGAGCAACAAGGCAGGAATCGGTATTCGCTGCATTGAACTATCTCTCTAACCGATCCTGTGACCGGGTTCTCATTCACGACGCCGCCCGGCCCATTTTGCCGCATGCTGTTGTTCAGCGGCTGATGGCGGCGCTGGAAACGGATGCCGGGGCAATTCCCGTCCTTCCTGTAGTGGATAGTCTGGCGCAGGCCGAGGGCCACCGGATGGTGGGCACTGCACAGCGTGATAAATTGAAGCGCGTACAAACACCGCAGGCTTTCCGTTTTACCGACATCTATAACGCTCATCAAGCATGGGACGGGGCAGCTGATGCCGGAGATGACGCGCAAATATTGCATGCTGCCGGCGGTTTGGTAGCGCTGGTGGAAGGCGACGAAGCGTTGAAGAAACTGACTTTTGCGGAGGATTTCATGCCGGCAAGAATGCCCATACGCATCGGGTCGGGCTTTGACGTGCATCGGTTGGTCGACCAGGAAGAGCTCTGGCTTGGTGGTATCAAAATTGAGCATCATCAGGGATTGTCAGGCCATAGCGATGCCGATGTCGTGCTGCATGCGGTGGTCGATGCCATTTTGGGCGGTGTTGCCAAGGGCGATATCGGTCAGCATTTTCCGCCCAGCGATCCGCGATGGAAAGGCGCCCGCTCAAGTCAGTTCGTGGAGCATGCCGTATCTCTGGCAGCAGAAGCAGGATACCGTGTCGGCAATATGGATGTGACGATTATGTGCGAAGCGCCGAAAATCGGCCCGCATCGCGATGCGATGCGCGAGAAACTTGCAGAGCTCACGAGCGTTGATGTGTCGATGGTGAGTGTAAAAGCCACCACGACTGAGCGCCTCGGTTTTACTGGCCGAGGTGAAGGTATCGCGGCGCAGGCCGTCGTCACTCTTACCGAAGTTTAACGGAGCAGACATCGCATGAAGCGTAAGCCTTTTATCCAGGGCGCGGTTTTAGCCCTTGCCGCGTTTGGCCTGCCCCTGAATGCATGGGCGTCAGAGCGCCCCGCCAGCTGCATGACTGAGGACGAGCTTGCCTCGGTTATGCTCTATGCAGCGCCTACGCTCATCCGTGGTGCCCGCAAGGGATGTGCCCCCTTTGTTGGAGCGGAGAGCTATTTGGAACAGCATGGGGAAGAAACGGCAGCGAGATTCTACGCCTATCGCGGAGAAAGCTGGCCGGCAGCCCGTGCGGCCATGTTTCGGGTGATGTCACAGGATCCACGCACCAGAGGTCTGGCGACGGTGATGGAACAGATGCCGGAGGAAACACTGCGTTCGGCAGCGGATACGCTCTATTCGGAAAAACTGGCTGAAGATGCCGATGCAGCAATCTGCGACAAGGTAACGCGCGGACTTGAATTGACCTCGTCACTCGAACCGCGCAAAGCAGCGCGCCTGGCTGCATTCCTCTTCGTGACCTTTCGCGTTGAGGATTTAGGAATTTGCGCAATGGAGACCGAATAATGGACAGCCTTCTGCCGCAGGATATCGTGGACCTCGCCCGGCGCGTTGTCGAAGAAAACATGGCCGCAGGACGCAAGGTCAGCCTTGCTGAAAGCTGCACAGGCGGATTGGTCGCCGCAGCGCTGACAGAAATTTCAGGCTCATCCTCCGTCCTTGATCGCGGTTTCGTGACCTATTCCAACGAAGCCAAGCAAGCGGAGCTTGGTGTCGCGAGCGACATTATCGAAACATTCGGCGCCGTGTCGGTGGCCTGTGTCTACGCGATGGCAAAGGGTGCGCTTGAGCGGAGTGACAGCGACGTTGCCGTGGCCATCAGCGGCATTGCCGGTCCCGATGGTGGGACCGAGCAGAAGCCCGTGGGCACGGTCGTATTTGCTCGCGCCCGCCGCGATAGCGACGAGCCCGAAGCAGAACTAAAGCGATTTGACGAGCACAGCCGTGCGGGCGTCCGCCATCAGGCGACGCTGTGCGCGCTCGAGCTGCTATTGCCGTAAAGCTGCTCTGCCCGCTCTTCAAAAGCGGTGACCATCTTGCGAAAAGCCCGGTCAAAATACTGACCGGCCAGCGCTTCAAACATCCGGCTCTTGAATGCGAAATCGACACAAAAATCGATTTCGCAGCCGCCGTCCTCAAGCTGGCGAAAATCCCAGCTATTATCGAGGTCCCGCAGCGGGCCATCGACGTAATGGACCAATATCCGGTTGGGCCGTTCCTTGGTGACGCTTGACGTGAACTTCTCACGCAATGCCTTGAAGCCAACCAGCATGTCGGCCTCCATCGCAGTTTCGCTTTCCGAACGCACACGGGTGGCAACCACCCATGGCAGAAATTCCGGATAACGATCGACATCGGCGACAAGGTCGAACATCTGCTGCGCGCTATAGGGCAGCCGGCGCGTTTCCTGAATGCCCGGCATCAGCCCTGTCGTGCCTTCTTCTGCGCTTCTTTGGCGAGCTTGGCTTCACGCGCGGCGCGCATTTCGTTAAAATCATCGCCTGCGTGATAGCTTGAACGCGTCAGTGGGCTGGAGGCGACCTGAAGGAAGCCCTTGGCCCGCGCAATCGCGGCATAGGCGTTGAAGGCTTTCGGGGTGATATATTCTTCCACTGCCGCATGCTTCGGCGTGGGCTGCAGATATTGGCCCAGCGTCAGGAAATCGACCTGTGCAGAGCGCATATCATCCATCACCTGATGCACTTCCAGTCGCCCTTCCCCGAGACCCATCATCATTCCGGATTTCGTGAAGATCATGGGATCGTGGTTTTTGACTTCTTCAAGCAAACGCAGCGAGGCATAAAAACGTGCGCCTGGCCGAATGGTCGGATAAAGCCGTGGTACAGTTTCCAGATTGTGATTGAACACATCGGGCCCAGCAGCGCAGATCGCCTCGATCGCCGGGCGCATCTTACCCCGGAAATCAGGCGTCAGAATTTCAATGGTCGTGTCGGGGGTGTTGCGACGCAGGGCCTCAATCACCTTGACGAATTGGCCTGCTCCGCCATCGGGCAGATCATCGCGGTCAACCGATGTAATGACGATGTGCTCTAGTCCCATCTTCGCTGCGGCGGTCGCAACATGCTCCGGCTCCAGCGGATCGACGATGCGCGGCATCCCGGTTTTCACATTGCAGAAAGCGCATGCGCGTGTGCACACATCACCCAGAATCATCACGGTGGCATGTTTCTTGGTCCAGCACTCGCCAATATTCGGACAGGCTGCCTCTTCACATACGGTGTTGAGATTGAGGTCACGCATCAGCTGGCGCGTTTCGTGATAGCCCTCGGTAACGGGAGCTTTAACACGGATCCAGTCTGGTTTGCGCTGGCGTTCGGGGCGCGGTGCGGAAGAAAGGTCGTTCATACCTGCCCACTTAGGCAACCCTCTTGCCAGTGGCAATGGCAAGAGGCATTGGAATCTCCATGACTCAAAGTTCAAGCGCAGAATTAGACGAAATGATGGCCGGCTATCACCGGTTTCGCGACAAAAACTGGCATCCTCAGCGTGAACGCTGGAGATCTTTGCGCGACGGGCAAAGCCCCCGGGTGATGATCGTCGCCTGTTCGGATAGCCGAGTCGATCCCTCACAGATCTTCGATGTGGACCCGGGTGAGATTTTCGTGGTGCGCAATGTGGCCGCTATGGTGCCGCCCTTTGAGACCACGCCTGGCCATCACGGGGTTTCTGCTGCCCTTGAATTTGCCGTCCAGGTTCTAAAGGTCAAGGAAGTCTGGGTCATGGGGCACGGCATGTGCGGCGGTTGCAAAGTCGCACTGACACAGGAATTGCGTGGGACAGAGCCCGGCCGGGGCGGATTTATTGCCGATTGGATTGAACTGCTCGACGATGCGCGCGATGCCGTGGCACAGGAATTCGGTACGGAAACACGCGAAGCCGAAATCGCTATGGAAAAGGCCGGTGTGCAGGTCAGCTTGGCCAATTTGCGGACCTTCCCCTGTGTGCAGGAAAAGGAAAAACGCGGCACACTTACCTTGCGCGGCGCATTCTTTGCCATCTCCGACGGGGTGCTGAATTTGCTGGATGAAGAGACCGGGGAATTTACACCAGCGCCCGATATGGCGTGAGCGACTAAGCGATCAATCCAGCATTTTCTTGTCAGCCCGCCAAGTGGCTGCAACAAGGTAGCAATGTCTGATGAAATGCTGAAAAATATCGCTCTTTTGATTGATGCCGACAACGCATCCCATCACGGAATAGACCCGGTTCTGACCGTGTTGGCAGAATTGGGTCAGGTGAATATCCGCCGCGCCTATGGCAATTGGGCGAAGCCTGCCCTCGCCAATTGGAACAAGATCACCCATCGCTATGGCTTGCAGCCGCAGCAGCAATTCGATCTGACCAAAGGCAAGAACGCCACCGATATGGCAATGACGATCGACGCAGTCGATTTGCTTTATGCCGGCAAGGTCGATGGCTTTGGCATCATGAGTTCTGACAGTGATTTTACGCCGCTGGTGACACGGCTGCGGCAGGATGGCCTGACGGTCTACGGTTTTGGTAATGACAAGGCGCCAGAAGCCTTCAAAACGGCCTGCACCAGATTCATCGATGTTGCGCAGTTGATAAACACGGCATCCCGCGAGGAAACGCATAAACCCGAAGACGCGATTGACCGTGACCTGATTACCCTGCTGGGTGACGCCTGGAAAGCGGCGACGCGCGATGATGACGATTTCGCCCGATTACAGGAAGTGGGCCAGATCGCCGGTAACAGATCCAGTTTTGATGTTCGAAATCATGGATTTAAGCGCCTTTCCGATCTGGTGCACTCGGCGAATGAGAATTTCAAGCTGGAGCGGCGCAAGGATGGCCAACTATATGTGAAGCGCCTGCGTTAAGCGGGCACGAATTGTCCTTTTATCCGTTGGGCCGCAAACAACAGGGACAAATCAATGGTCGATAAATCCGAAAAATTCCGCTGGCTTATCCGTCTGGGATTTGCGGCCAGGGGCCTCGTTTATGTACTCTTGGGCTATCTCGCCCTCTCGACGCGCGGTAGTGAAGGCGCGAAGGGCGTGTTCGATTATTTACAGGAGGTGCCGCTGGGCACGCCGATCCTGTATCTCGCGGCGCTGGGCCTGATTAGTTACGCCTTATATCGCTTCTGCTCTCCTCTGTTCGATATTGAGAATTATGGCAGCGACAAAAAAGGTATCGCCCATCGCATAGGTCACGCCGCTTCCGGATTGGCCCATGTCGTGCTGGCTTACACAGCTTTTCAGTTTGCACAGGGGACAAAGCAATCGGCATCCGGCGATGGCGGCACCGCTACGGAAGCAGCCGGCACGGTTCTCTCCGTCAGCTTCGGCTCATTCGTACTCGGCATTGTTGGTGTTGGCTTCCTGATCGCTGGTATCATGCAGGCCAAAAAGGGGATCACGGGTGATTTTATGCGCCGTGTTTCAGGCCAGGCGCCTTCCTTCATCCGCTATTTTGGACATGCGGGATATCTGGCGCGCGGTATCGTCTTTGTCGTTATTGGCTGGGCAGTCGTTCGCTCTGCATGGCTCGCCAGCACATCACAGATCAAAACTCTGGGTGAAGCGATCTCATCGCTTAGCGACAATGGCATGTTGTATACGGCCGTTGCTGCAGGCCTGCTGCTGTTCGGAATTTTCAGCCTATTCCTCGCCAGATATCGGATCGTGCCGGATCTGGGTCCCCAAGGACTGAAGCCGTCCTTCCGCAGCTGAATTATTGAGTTCCGTTTGGAAACGGGCACAATAAGGGCCGTGTTTTTCACCGATATCGGCGGAAAACGCGGCCCTTTGTATTTCGATCAGTGCAATCCGGCCTTGCTTTCAACGGCGGTGCATCAGGCCCCGCATTGGGCAAGACCGGTGCCGTCAAACACGACCCGGCCATATTCGTCGCGCACCACGACATGACCTTCATAATCAGTCTTTGCTTCTGATCCGAGTGCTTCGTCGCCTTCGCCTTCGATCTGAAGCTGCACGGAATATGCGCGGCCGTCGTATTTCGACCACGAACCCGCGGGCAATTGCTGCGCACCGGGATCTGTGGCGAACTGCGTCATCGTGCCGTCGATCTTCATATAAGCGATTTCCGACATTGCGATTACGCGTGTGCCAAGGCTCGTCCCCGGCGCATAATTGCAAGCCTCGCCAGCAATACCGTGTTTTTCAAGATCGGGATACAGAATGGCATCGGGAACAATCGGCTGCAGCGGTGGCTCGCTGTTCTGAACCTCCTTGACCATCGCAATATCGCGGGCATCCCTTGCCGCCTTTTCCGCCGGGCTGAGATCTTCTCCGCAAGCTGAAAGTAGCAATAAGCCGACACCGCCTGTCAGCGCAACAAATCGCATCAATGCCTCCCGAAGAGCTTTTCCACGTCATCCATGGATAGTTTTACCCAAGTCGGGCGGCCATGATTACATTGCCCTGAACGAGGGGTGTTTTCCATTTCCCTCAGCAAGGCGTTCATTTCCGCCACATTCAGTTTCCGTCCCGCCCTGACGGAGCCATGACAGGCCATAGTCGCCAGAATATACTCGATTTTTTCGCTCAGCAACAAAGATTGACCATGCTTGGCGAGATCATCCGCCAGATCCTGCAACAAGGCCTGCGGCTCCGCTTTTTTTAAGGAACCCGGCAGAGCGCGGACCAGCATGGCTGACGGCCCGAAGCGTTCGATCATCAACCCGAGATCGGCAAATTTATCAATCTGTTCCTCAAGCCGGTCACAATCCACTTCTTCCAGCTCGACAACCTCGGGGATCAGCAAAGCCTGTGATGCAGCGACCTTTTCAGTCGCACCGCCAGCGCGCAGCCGCTCCAATGTCAGCCGTTCATGCGCGGCATGCTGATCCACCAGAACCAGACCGTCAGCGGCCTCTGCCACGATATAGGTTTGCGCCACCTGCCCGCGCGCAATTCCCAGCGGGTAACGCTCTGCATCCTCGGGCACATCTTCGGCCACTTCCGCCCTACCCTGCGGCATGGCCAGATCGCTGCCCGATTGAGCGACCAGCCCCGCGCCCGAAAATGCCGATGTGCTCTCACGCAGCAGGGAAGAGCCTGGTCTAGCGGACGGGTTTGACCAGTCGCGCCCGGTAAACATGGAATGGAGCGCTGCGGAGGGTTCTGCAGCAGACGGCTGCTCTGCATCGCCCAGGCTCGGCTCGCTTTGCCAGCGCGACATCGCCCCATGGTCGGGCGACTGAGCACTGCGCCGATCGCCCGTAGCCAGTGCTTCACGCAGCGCCGTCACGATAAACCCGCGCACGCCCGCACTATCGCGGAAGCGAACTTCGGTTTTCGCCGGGTGCACGTTCACGTCAACATCCTCAGGCGGAATATCCAGAAACAGCGCCAACACAGCATGGCGATCCCGCGCCAGCATATCGGCATAGGCGCCCCGCACAGCGCCAGTTAGCAAGCGATCCTTCACCGGACGGCCATTGACGAAGAGATATTGATGATCCGCAACGCCGCGATTGAATGTGGGAAGGCCTGCCACGCCGCGCAGCGTCATTTCACCGCGGGCCATTTCCAGCACCACACTGTTATCGGCCAGATCACGTGTGACGATCTGAGCGACACGGTTTTCCAGCGCCTGCCCGGCTTGCAGACCGAATATGCGCCGCCCACCATGTTCCAGAGTTATGGCTATATCGGGCCGGGCCATCGCCAGACGGCGCACCACATCAAGACAGGCCGCATATTCACTACGCGCGGTGCGAAGGAATTTGCGGCGCGCCGGCACTTTGGCGAAAAGGTTCTCCATCCGCACCCTTGTGCCGGGCGGCAAGGCAGCGGGCCCTTCCTCCATCAGCGTTCCGTGATCGACTACGCGGCACCAACCCTGCTCAGCCCCCTGAACGCGGCTTTCGATTGTCAGCTTGGCGACGCTGGCAATTGAGGGCAAGGCTTCCCCACGAAAGCCCAAGGTTGTGACTTGTTCGATCGCTTCATCAGGAAGTTTGGAAGTCGCATGCCGCTCCAGCGCCAGCGACATTTCCTCGGGCGACATGCCGCATCCATCATCTGTCACCTCAATCCGGTTCAGGCCGCCTTCGACAATAGAAACGGCAATTCGCTTCGCACCAGAATCGATTGCATTTTCAATCAGCTCCTTCAGTGCGGAGGAAGGCCTTTCGACCACTTCCCCGGCAGCAATTCGATTGACAAGATCATCTGGAAGGCGCCGAATTTGGTTCATAAAAGCAAGGCTAGCGGTGAATTGCGAGCATTTCGAGGCAGGCGGTGTAAAACTCCCCTGATTTTAACACAAATTTTTGGCGTTTGGTCGCGCCATAGGTTAAGGACGCCGCCATCCCGTGGCCAAATTTCGTAACGCCGCATGACAAAGAGTGCGCTGTAGGCGCCTAAAACAACGGATTAGTCGATGAGCTCTTTTTTCTCCCAGTTTTTCAAGTTCGGTTCGCAGAACATGGCGATCGACCTTGGGACAGCGAATACGCTGGTTTACGTACAAGATCGCGGCATTGTTCTGAATGAACCCTCTGTGGTCGCGATCGAGACGCTGAACGGGATCAAAAAGGTCAAAGCCGTCGGTGATGATGCGAAGCTGATGATGGGCAAAACGCCCGACAGTATTGAAGCCATCCGGCCGCTACGCGATGGCGTGATTGCCGATATCGAAATCGCCGAAGAAATGATCAAGCACTTCATTCGCAAGGTGCATGGCAAGAAAAGCCTGTTTCGCTACCCTGAAATCGTGATTTGCGTGCCGTCGGGTTCGACATCGGTTGAACGCCGCGCCATCCGCGATGCTGCGTCTAACGCGGGGGCCAGTCAGGTCTTTCTTATTCTGGAGCCCATGGCTGCAGCCATTGGTGCCGATATGCCAGTTACCGAACCGGTGGGTTCGATGGTGGTCGATATTGGCGGCGGCACCACGGAAGTGGCCGTGCTGTCCTTGCGCGGGCTGGCCTATACGACCAGCGTCCGTACCGGCGGTGACAAGATGGACGAAGCGATCGTTTCCTATGTCCGCCGACATCACAATCTGTTGATTGGCGATTCGACCGCTGAACGTATCAAGAAAGATTACGGCATCGCCACCGTGCCCGAAGATGGCATTGGCGAAATAATCACGATCAAGGGCCGCGATCTCGTTAATGGCGTGCCGAAAGAAATCACTATTAATCAGGCGCATGTGGCAGAAGCCTTGTCTGAGCCTATCGGCGCCATCGTCGAAGGCGTGCGGATCGCGCTTGAAAATACGGCGCCGGAACTCGCCGCCGATATCGTCGATCAGGGCATCGTGCTCACCGGCGGCGGCGCGTTGATCAGCGGACTTGATGATCACTTGCGTGAAGAAACCGGTTTGCCTGTCAGCATCGCAGAAGATCCGCTATCCTGTGTTGCACTTGGTACGGGTCGTGCCATGGAAGATCCGATGTATCGCGGCGTATTGATGACCGCCTGATTCTAGCAAAGGGGAAGGCGCAATATGGCGCCGCCGACATTTCGCCGTTCGGGGCTTAACAAGAAGGCGCGTTTTAGCGTTTTCACCGGCTATGTGGCCGCCGCTATTGGCGCGATGGCGGGTGCGATCCTGCTCGCTTTGTCCTTGTGGCGGCCGCAAGCCTTCGCGGATTTGCGCAGCCAGGCGCTCGACATCGTCTCCCCTGTTGGTGAAGCCGGTGCAGAAGCTCGCACCGGCACGCGCGGATTCTTCGATGTCGTTAGCGGATATTACCGCGCCGGAAGCAAGAATGCCGAACTGCGCCGTGAAATCGAAATCGCCCGGGTGCGCCTTGCCGAAGCAAAGGCGCTGGAGCAGGAAAACCGGCGGCTTCGGGCCGTTCTGACCATTCGTGATAGCGATAATAAACCTGTCGCTGTCGCCCGGCTGATTGGCGCAACATCATCAAGTTCACGGCGCTTCGCCTATCTCGGCGCGGGGGACAAACAAGGCGTCACACCCGAAATGCCGGTCGTGGCTCCAAAGGGGCTGGTCGGCCGGATATTGGAAACCGGCACGAACAGTTCGCGCGTCCTTCTACTCAGTGACAGTGAAAGCATGGTGCCTGTCCGGCGCGCCAAGGATGATCTTGTCGCCTTTGCCGAAGGCCGGGCAGATGGCAGTTTGCGTCTCCGGCTGATCAATCTCGGGATAAATCCCATCCGCCCGGGCGATATCTTCGTCACCTCTGGCGCCGGCGGCTTGTTCCGCCCCGGCATCGCCGTTGCGGTGGCGGATGAGATTACCAAGGATGGGGCCATTGCTCATGTGCTGAGCAATCCTGCCGCCACTGATTATGTTACGGTTGAGCCCATCTGGCGGCCGGAAGCCGTCAATGCTGCCTCGGTTCCGGTAGAGCAGGAACTGGGCGGGGAATGATAAGCCCGATCAACCCCCGGGCAAGGCAGGATCGTTTCGGCCGCAAGATCAACCGCGACCACTCCCGCATACTCGCGCTCTCCATTCCCTGGCTCACGGTGCTGATCGGTTCGCTGGTTCCGTTATTGCCTATTATCACGCCAGTCCCGGTGGTTCCGCCACTGGCCTTCATCACCATGCTTGCATGGCGGCTGGTGCGTCCCGGTTTGTTGCCCTTATGGGCAGGCGTCCCCTTTGGTCTGGTGGACGACCTTTTTTCAGGCCAACCCTTTGGCAGCGGCATTCTGCTCTTTTCACTCGCGCTGATTGCGATTGAGGCGCTTGAAATGCGTTTCCCATGGCGGTCCTTCTTTCAGGACTGGCTCACGGCATCGGTGCTCATCACGGCCTATCTGCTTTGCTGCTGGCTGTTTTCCGGTGCGATTCCCGGCCATGTACAGCTTACAGTCATTGTTCCTCAGATATTGCTTTCGCTTGTTCTTTTCCCTGTAATTGCCCGTATGGTTTCCGTCTTTGACCGGTTCCGGCTTATGCGGGTTCGGCGCGTCGGCTAAAGCTAGAAATGAAAAAACGAACCACCCCTGCGGCTCTTCGCCAGACATTCGACCGTCGCAGCTTTGCGATCGGATCGGTGCAGGGCGGTGTGGGTTTGATCCTCGCTGCGCGAATGGGATATATCGCCGTTGCCGAGAATGAAAAATATGAGATGGAGTCCGAAAGCAACCGGGTCAATCTCAGCCTGATCCCGCCGCGCCGTGGCTGGATCCTCGATCGCAATGGGGCCCCCCTCGCCTCAAATGAAGCCGATTTCCGCGTCGATATTATTCCTGACCGACTGGTGAATGCAGAACAGGCGGTCGATACGCTCGGTGAATTGCTGCATCTCACGCCCGTCGAGATACAGGATCTCAAAGACAAGCTGGAAGATTCGCGCGGGTTTCAGCCGGTCCAGGTGGCAAGCGGATTGGATTATGACGAATTTGCGGCAGTCAGCGTGCGTCTTCCCGATCTGCCGGGCGTCGTCCCTCAGCGCGGTTTCTCGCGTTATTATCCCACCGGCCCCTCTGTTGGTCACCTGATCGGATATGTTGGGGCCGCTTCTGCCGAAGAATATGAAGAAGAGCCCATTCCGCTCTTGGTGACGCCGGGGTTCAAATTGGGAAAAGACGGGCTGGAAAAACAGTTCGAACAGACCCTGCGCGGTCAGCCCGGTGCCCGCAGGGTTGAAGTGACGGCCAGCGGCCGGATCGTGCGCGATCTCGAAACGCGGGAAGATGTGCAGGGACAGGCGATCCAGCTGGCTATTGATGGCCCGCTGCAGGATTACGCCGCACGGCGCATCGGTCTGGAATCCGGTTCGGCCGTCGTGATTGACTGTGTCACGGGCGATCTGATGTGCATGGCCTCCATGCCGAGCTTTGACCCCAACAGTTTTTCCGATGGGATCGGGCGCGTCGAATATAAGATGCTGAGCGAGAACGACCGCGTTCCGCTGCGTAACAAGGTCTTGAAAGGACTGTATCCGCCCGGCTCTACCGTAAAGCCGATGGTGGCCATGTCCTTTCTGGAGGCCGGCCTCGATCCGGAGGCCAGTACTGTCTGCACCGGCGGCCTGAGGGTCGGCAATCGTGTGTTCCACTGCTGGAACCGGCGCGGACATGGCCGGGTGAACATGGCCAAGGGCATCTATCAAAGCTGCGATGTCTATTTCTATCACTTTGCCCAGAAGCTGGGCATGGATGTGATCGCGCCCATGGCCCATCGTTGCGGCATGGGGCAGCAATTCCCGCTGCCTGTCGCCAGTCAATTCTATGGCACAGTGCCCGATCCCGCTTGGAAGCTGAAGAAGTATGGCCGCGAATGGCAGCCTTACGATACGGTGAATGCCACAATCGGTCAGGGCTATATGCTCGCCAATCCACTGCAACTTGCGGTGATGGCGGCGCGTCTGGCAACGGGCAAGAAGGTGATGCCGCGGCTTATGCTGGATGGCTCTCAGCCAACCTTTGACAGCATGAATTTCCATGGCAACCACGTGGAAGTGATCCAGAATGCCATGAGCGATGTGGTCAACGGACCGGGCACAGCCGGCCGTGCGAGGTTGCCAGTTGATGATATTCTGATGGCGGGTAAAACCGGCACAGCGCAGGTCGTCAGCCTTAACGTATCCAGCGGCAAAGGCGGACCTTGGAAATACCGCGATCACGGCCTCTTCATCTTTTTCGCGCCCTTCAACAATCCGCGTTATGCGGGCGCCGTCGTGATCGAGCATGGCGGCGGTTCTGGTGCAGCCTATCCGGTTGCACGGGATATCATGACTTTCCTGTTCGATCCGGCTAAGGGGCTGGAGGCGCTGCACGCGCTTGAAAAACAATGGGGTGGCACTGCGCAGGAAAGGCTTGCCGCGCGCTATTCAAAATATGCCGCCGAGGCAGGCGTGGACGTGCCACCTGCACCGAGCGATCCTGCAACTCTGGTCAAACATGTGGATGCTGAAGCGCGTGCAGCGGCGCAACCTGCGGCGATGGCTACCGGAGCGATCAGACCTCGGCCTGATCCTGTTGCCGGGGACACACGGACGGAGCCGGATACATGAATTCCTCTATCCTGCCCGGCCCACTTTCCACCCTGCCCTGGCGCGTGCTGATCCCGCTAACATTGCTGACCTGCTTCGGCGCCATGGTTCTCTATTCTGCTGCCGGCGGATCCTTGCAGCCTTTCGCAACCAATCACCTCCTACGCTATGGCGTCTTTCTGGTGATGGCGCTGATCATGTCGCTGTTTCCGCAAAATTTGGTCCGGCTTGGGGCATATCCTGCCTATGGTGCCGTGCTTATCCTGCTGGTGCTGGTCGAAGCATTGGGGGCAATGGGCGGCGGTAGTCAGCGCTGGCTTGAGCTTGGCTTTGTCCGGCTGCAACCGTCAGAGTTGATGAAACCGGTTATCGTGCTGGTGCTGGCGGCTTTCTATCATTCCCTGCCCGCGAGTATGGTTGGCAGCTGGCGCGCTCTCATTCCTGCTGGTGTCCTTATCGCACTTCCAACTGGACTGGTCCTGATGCAGCCTGACCTTGGCACTGCGCTGGCGATTGTCTTTGGCGCGGGCGTCATCATGTTTCTTGCAGGTTTGCCGATGCGCTGGTTTGTCGGCGCGGGCGTTGCCGCAATGGTTGCGATCCCCCTCGCCTTCATTTTCGGATTGAAGGATTATCAGAAGCGGCGGGTGACGACCTTCCTTGATCCTGAAAGTGACCCCTTGGGGGCCGGCTATCATATTACCCAGTCGAAGATCGCGATTGGGTCCGGGGGCCTGGATGGCAAAGGGTTTGGCAATGGCTCCCAAAGTCACCTGAATTACCTTCCTGAGCCTCATACGGACTTCGTATTTGCCACCATGGCCGAAGAATGGGGTTTGATCGGCGGATTACTGGTGCTGTTGATTTTCGGGATCGTTTTGCGTTGGGGACTGACCGTGGCCCGAAACGCACCCGATCGTTTTTCTCAGCTGCTTGCCGCCGGGATGACGGCCACGATCTTCTTCTACGCCTCGATCAATTTGATGATGGTGATGGGGCTTGCTCCCGTTGTCGGCATTCCCTTGCCCTGGATGAGCCATGGCGGCTCATCTATGATGACGAATATGATTTGTATCGGCACGCTGATGATGGTCGATCGCTGGACAAAAACGGGCAATCGCAGCAATTTTTCATAAAAATGCAAAAATCCCGGATCTGCCCCCTTTCATTCTTTTTCGCAGCCGTTATACGAGCGTCTCCCGACGATTCGACGGGACGGCAATTGCCAGTGTGGACGCATAGCTCAGTTGGTAGAGCAGCTGACTCTTAATCAGCGGGTCCTAGGTTCGAACCCTAGTGCGTCCACCATTTTTCTTCCATAAAAACAGCAGTATCGGTCTTGGCGACCGGGTTCATCCTGACGGTGATAGCGGACATTAGATAGCCAAAACCCCATTGCGTCAGCTTCGCATTTCGACTGCGCGGGACGACGCACATATCGTCGTCAGCATTTCAGACGGTGGTCCCGGTATTTCGTCGGAAACCGCTGACCGCCTGTTCCAGCCCTTCGTGACCGACAAGTCCAATAGCATGACGGTGGGGCTGTCGATCTGCCGCGCGGCGGTATCGCTGCTCATGGTGGCGAGCTGTGGTTCGACAGCGCAAGCTCGACAGGGGTGACTTTCCACATCAACCTGTGGCTGGCGGATTTGAATTGGCCCCGGCCCCGGCGGTGACGCCATGATTTCAACGAGGGATGAACGGTCGATCTCAGGCGACTCTCAGGCCGCCTTACCATGCGAACGCGCACCGGGACGGTAATCGGGATGCCGATATTCCGGGACGAAGAGGACGATCAGTGCTGCAATGGCCGCGCAAACGGGCACGGTCGACAGTGCGAAGCCGAAACTGCCGCCGCTTCGGTCGGCGAGAAATCCCACAAGGGGTTGGAAGATCATCGCGCCGGCGATGCCGATCATGTTGACGAATGCGATCACGGTACCGACCAGCTGGTTTGTCTGCCCTTCCTTGGCCATCGTGAAGGTCAGCATCTGGAACCCACCGAAGAAGCCCGCGATAAACAGCAGCGCACCCTCCAGAAATACCGAAAGCGGCAAATAGAGAACTGCGGCATAAGCGAGAGCAGTGAGGAGAGCGCCGCCGAAAATGAGATATTTACGGTGTCCGAGAAAATCAGAAAGCCACCCGCCGACAAGACTGCCGAGCGCCATGCCCCAGAAGATCATCGAGACTATCGCCTCCGCCACTACCGGGGAGAGGTGATGATCCCTGGTCAACTCGGTCGTGCCCCAGAGGCCACCATAGACATTGACTGGCATGTAATAGAGCAGACCGATCAGCGAGAGCGCCCAGATGCGCCTATCGCCCAGCACGACGGCCAGACTGTCCCGGACATGCTCGATCGGCGCGGTATCGGCTGTTACCGCTGGCGAAACGGGTTCTTTCAAAAAGCGATAGGCGAACAGGAAAACACCAAGGCCGACAAGCCCCGTCGCGACGAATACAATCCGCCAGTTGGAGCCTGCAATCGCGTCCGATAAGGCCACGGCACCGACTGCGACGCCCAACATGCCGACCGCGTTCACGCCGCCCGACAGCAGCGCAAAGCGTTCCGGCGCAAACCAGTGATTGACCAGCCAGAGCGCGCCAACAAAGGCGAACGACGCGCCGAAGCCGGTCAGCAGACGGCCGGCCCCACCGATCCACATATTGTCCGTGCACGCAAAGACGAGAACGCCGAACGAGCAGGCGAAACTACCCAGCAGGATGAAGCGGCGTGCGCCGAAGCGATCGAGCAGCAGCCCAACGACGATCTGCATCGGCGCGTAAATCCAGAAGAAGAGGCTAGAGAGCGATCCGAAGCCGGAATTCGAAAGATGATAGAAGGTCGCGATCGCCTGCGCGTCGAGGCTCGGCTCGATACGAGTGACAAATTCGAACAGAAAGAAGATCGAGCCAATGGCAAAAGCAATCCAGGCAGCGCGCATGATCGATTGGTCACTAAAAGGAGGATTGTCGAAGACGTTCATCTTAGCACGACGAGATTTCCCGGCAACCGCCCGCCCCAATCTTCGTCCTTTTCTCACGCTTGGCCAACCGCAACATCGTCGCCTGCATCGGCTCAAGAGCAAATCGGGAGGTTCAAATCGAGCACGATGCCATAGTCCAACACCAGCGGCACAAGGTCGAGAATATGGTCGGAAAGCTCAAGGACTGGTGCCGCATCCAAACCCACTATGATCGAAGCGCCCACACTTTCACGTCCGATATCTGCATCACAGCAACCGTCATCTCCTAACTGAATCAGTGCCCTCGCCTGCTGGATCACGCAGCTGCGTTGCCCTCTGGATATTCCTGCTCCTGTACCTCTGCGTGGCTGAACATGATCCAGTTTCGGGCGAAAGACCGGCCTCCATCAGCCTGCATCTTACCGGAAGATGTACACAATCCTCCGATCAGCGAACTGATGGAGGCGCGACGCCGGGTTTCAACTGCGAGCATTGAGAAGATAGCGCGCAACGCGATCCAGATCCTCAAGCCTGCCCGTGGTCATCACAGAAAGAGGAGTGTGGTCCTCCAACGCTAGGTTTGGCGAGCGTAGCCACCCCGGCATGCGATCGGGCGGCAACTGTGTCCCGAGCGAAGCGTATATCGAGAGTACCGCCCCGATCCGGATGATGACCATCTCCGCTATCGGCACAGGCTCATGGGCCTGAATGCGGATGCGCAGGTCCTCGAAAACAGCAGGTTCTCGGATACCGAGGATCTGTGTCTGCTCCGCTTCTGTTAGCTTCCATTCGCTGGCGATGTTGAGGAAGCCTCGCAGCGCCGCGCCGCCATGGCGCACAGGATCCAGTTCGGCAAAGCCTCCCGCCATCACAGGTACACTCCGGCATCAATGGCCCCGATCATGTCAAGAATGAAGGCGAGGCCTTCCTCGGACTGCTCGGCCCGTTCGATCGGCGTCTCGCCACCCAGCCAGTAATGCCGGCGGTTCATGAAGTGGATCGTCTGTACCAGATCGCCCCCATAGAGCGTCCTGCCAGACACCATCTGATCATGGACGAAGTCCAAGCTCCAGCGCTGGTTCGGCAACGCCAGCATCGGAGCAGGCGCTCTGGTCCCGACAGACAGCACGCCTGCGGCTGCGTCGTCGCCTCACCGCCAGCCCTTCCTCCTTGTAGAGCCTCTGGGTCTTCTTGCGGTTGATCATCACGCCCTCCCGGCGCAGCAGGATGTGCAGACGGCGATAGCCGAACCGGCGACGCTGGTTGGCCAGTTCGCGCAGCTTCTCGCGCAAACCGGCGTCATCGTCCCTGGTGGAACGGTAACGCACACTCTTGCGATCGGCATCAATGACACGGCACGCCCGCCGCTCGCTCATCCTGTGGCATCCCTTGAGATGAGCGACAGCTTCCCTCTTGGCAGCGGGCGTCAGAACTTTTTTGCCAAAAGATCTTTCAGCGCAGCCTGATCGAGCATGGCATCGGCCAGCAATCGCTTCAGCTTCGCGTTCTCGCTCTCCAGCTCCTTCAGTCGCCGGGCCTCAGACACTTCCAGTCCGCCATACTTCGACTTCCAGTTGTAGATCGTCGCTTCGGATATACCGTGCCGGCGGGCCAGGTCGGCAGTCTTCGCGCCAGCCTCGGCCTCCTTCAGCACGCCGATGATCTGCTCTTCCGAAAACCTCGTTCTCTTCATCTCGTCCGTCCTTCCATCGGGGCCGGACTCTAATCAAGCGTGGAGGAAAATCAGGGGGTCACGTCACTGAGATCTCCAGCCAGCATACAAATGACTGGTGAGGGTAGTTCCAGTGGCTGATCCACCCAGCGGTCCCACTCTTGTTGCCAGAGCTTTTTCATATGGCTCAGGACAGCAGGTTTTTTGTCTGCAACGTTGTACATTTCGGAAAAATCTTCGGCGGTGTCAAACAACTGCCAATCGTCATTATCGTAATTGTCAACTCCGCACGAATGCAGCCCCACCGCGCGCCAATGTCCATCTGTTATAGCGCGGTTGCCTCGCAATTCGAAAAATTGGCGTTGGCGCCCTTTCGCTTTGCTATCACGAAGCCCATGGAGGAATGATCGCCCGGCGACTGGCATCTCCGCCTGTCCATTGACGGTCGCTGGAAAAGAAGTGCCTGCTGCTTCAAGCATGGTTGGTGCCAGGTCGACCACATCGACATATTGATCTCGTATCTCTCCACCCTGCTGCGTGAAAGCGGGCCATGAGACGATGAGTGGTGTGCGCACTCCACCAAGAAACGGCCAGAGCTTGTAGCGACGAAAAGGTGCGCTGCTCACCCCGGCCCATGGGCGCGGATATTCGGATTGGGTAGCAACGGTGCCCAATTCGATCATGCGTTGGCGCTGTTCAGCAGGGGTCAGCGTGTTTGGCTGGTAAAGCGCCTCGAAAAACCCATTCTGACCTGCTTCCGATGCTGCGCCATTGTCGGAAAGAAACACGATCATCGTGTCATCGCGTAAGCCCTGCTTTTCGAGGCAATCCATCAAGCGACCGAGCTGCGCGTCAGCATGTTCAATGAAACCAGCGTAAACTTCCATATATCGAGCGAAAACTACTCGCTCATCTTCGCTCAGATCGGTCCATGCCCGATCATCTTCTGCGCGTGGTGGGAGCGAAGTATTTGCGGGAATGATGTTCATTGCCTTCATGCGTTCAAAGCGACGTTCGCGCAGCACATCCCAACCTTCGGAATAGCGGCCAGAATAACGCGCAGAATACTCTGCAGGAGCCTGAATGGGTGAGTGGGCGACGCCCATGCCAAGGTGCAGAAAGAACGGCTTGTCCGCATCAGCCCGCTCTGCATGGGCTTCGATCAATTCGATTGATTTATCAACGAGGCCTGCGGAGACGTGATAGTCTGCAGGTAAGTCGGGATGAATATAGTCGTCATTCTCTACCAGTTCGGGCTTATACTGATCCGTCCATCCGCGAGCAAAGCCGTAAAAGTAGTCGAAGCCACGAGCGCGAGGCCAGTTCTTGCGCGACGTTCCGGGGGCAAGATGATCCATCGGTATGAGGTGCCATTTGCCTACCAGCCACGTAGCGTAGCCAGCATCCTGAAGGGTTTGTGCGCTGGTCTGTGCTGTGTCAGGCAAGTGAAAGGTGGGGAAAGGAAAGTCTTTAGCAAAAGGGCCAAAAGCCGTGTCGGGTACGTCGGGAAAGTTGACAGAATGGCTGTTACGCCCGGTCAGCAGGGAGGCTCGGGTGCAAGAACACACCGCTTTAGAATCGAAGCGATTAAAACGTTGGCCTCGCTGCGCCAGACCATCGATTGCAGGTGTGTTGATTTCACCACCAAAACAACCAAGGTCTGAAAAACCAACATCATCAAGGACAATCGTGATGATATTCGGACGTCGTAGTGGTTGCTCAACCTTTGTCTTGGCAACAGCAAGTGACGGCGCGAGCATTGTGCTGGACAGAAGGCCGAAGGTAAATCGACGCCGCGATGTCTGCATGATCAAGTCCTCTTTATTATACGTCTGAAGTAGCCCTGCCGAGCGAGCGGCTGGTCCGGCAGGGCCGCAATTCAAAGTTTGATACGAGCGCCGAGCATGAACTGATGGCCCGGATCGTAATAATCGACCGGCAGGTCGCCCAGGGTTGTTCGACTGGCATCGACATTATCGAGAACATTACTGCCTTCGAGCACAATGGATATCTCGTCGTTCAGCTGGTAGCTGACACTCAAGTCGAGTGAGGCACGCGGTTGGGTTGTCACACCAAGGCCAAAGTAGCTGGAAGGCAGTCCCTGCGAGACGAATTTGTCACGCCACGTATAGGAAACCCGCGTCGCAAAGCGCCCATCGTCATAATATGCACTCGCGTTGAAGTTATTCTTTGATGCCGCAGTGAGAACCTGGGGCTGGTTGTTCGAAATGAAAGTATAGTTAAGCTGAGTGCCAGTGTATTTGAGAGGCCCCGGCAGAAAAGTGAATGCCTTCTGGAAACCGACTTCGAACCCTTTCACCTTGACGCCCGAGCCATTGACAGGCCGCGTGCGTTGAAAGGTCTGATCTTCGACAACACTGGTATTGCTTGAGGCATAAAACAAAGTAACCGGCAAAATGACGGAATCCGTTTGCGGATAAACCAGTGAGGCGAGGTTCTTATAGAAACCTGAAAAAGTGAGCGACGTGTCGAGATCGGGATACCATTCGATACCGGCATCGAAGTTGGTCGATAAAAACGGTTTCAGAGAAGGATTGCCGGTGTTCACCGTATAGGCACCGGTCGTGCCGCTCACAGAGGTTGATGGTGATATCTGCGTCAGCGTCGGTCGGCTCAATGTACGCGAAGCAGCAAAGCGCAGCTGCACACTGTCTGACAAAGCGTACTTCAGGTTAGCTGAGGGTAAAACATATGTATATGTGTTCTTGGCCGAAATCGGTCCAGCAGGAGGCACTGTGACCGTTCCTCCCGTATCTACATTGATAACCAGCGACTGAAGATCAGGTGAAACACCGCGCGCTTCTCCACGCGTATTGACAATGCGCGCACCGATGTTGCCGCTCAATCCATCATCGCCAGTGGCGAAGTCAGCCTGGACATAGGCTGCAAGAGTCCGCTCTTTCAAATCCACAACGCTGGAAGGGTTGGTCAGCAAAATCGCGCCAGAAAGCTCGCCGAGCTCATCGCGCGAAACGGTCTCCATCAGGGAGTGAATATCTGTTGAAAGCCACTGTGAGGGCACCATAACATCACCGGAATATGCGCCGAGGAAGTCACCGCGGCTTGCTCCAGCAATCTGGGAGTACGGTACGATGCCATACCCGCCAGCTCCGTTCGAAGTCAGTCCGGCCGTTAAGGCAAGGGCACCCGCAGGAACGACCAGCGAATCTGCATTGGCATATGTTGCGCGCCATGTGGCTGCCCCACCGATGGCTATCCTGCGGAGAAAGGAATCATCTAAGCTGTAAGACAGATTAGCCTTGAATTCATCGACCTGGTCCTCTGTTTTGCGGCCATAAGCACCGTTAATGCTAGCAACGACTCCAACAGAGGGGTCCAGATAGCGTGCCTCAGATTCCGGTGACAGGCTCAGTCCGCATAAGGCTTGACCGGGCTCGCAGCTTTGGGTGACGTCAAAGCGCTGGATTTGCGCAAACCCTAGATTATCACCTGCCTGCTTCGCCTGCGAATGTGCGTAATTTGCTGATGCTCTCCAATTATAGCTTTCCCATTCAGCTCCGGCCTTCGCGTAATAGGTCGTAGCGACCGAATTATTATAGCGATTGTTGGCGCGGACATCGACACCGCGGAGACCAATCGTAGTCGCAAATGGAAGTCCAAAGGTCAGTTGTGATGGGGCTATGCCATCAATGCTAGTGAGCGCGGTGGTTGAGGGGGCATACTCGCCGCCGTTCGCGCCAACAAACAAATTCAAATTCTCGAGGCTGTCGACCTGAACATGGAAACGGCTGTAAAAACCTTCGGTGTAAACCTTCAGATTGTCAGTCAGTTCATATTCCAGTACACTGGTCAGAACCGCGCGTCGGCGACGCTCTTTGGCAATTTCAGTGCGAACTTGGGAGGGTAGGTTGAACTGGTCATCTGTATCGCCATCGCCATTAACATCGCCGAAGCGTCCTTCGCTTGCCACACCCCAACCAATGGTGTTGACGGAATGCGTTTCGGTGCGCGTATCGCTGTAGCCCCCGGCGATTAGAAAACCGCCACGGCCACCTCCAAATGTGGTGGAAAACAACGCGGAAGCTTGCGGCGTGACCTTGCCTGCATTTGAATTCCAGACGCCGAAAGCTGAAGCAACGAGAGTTTGCTTGCCCAAGCTTAGAGGGCGCACGGTCTTGACGTTGATCGTGCCTGACAAACCGCCTTCCTGCAGCTCTGCCGTGGGTGACTTAACAACCTCTAGTGTCTGCACGAACTCGGTAGGAAGTAGGCGAAAATCGAACGAACGATTGATATCGCCGCCAGCGCCACCGCCGCGTAGATCGACGATCGAGGAGGCGAGTGTGCTGCCGTTGAGTTCCACACGGGTAAAATCGGTGGGCAGGCCGCGAATACTGGCCGCTGTACCTGATCCGCGAGTACGGGTGATCTGCACGCCAGTGATGCGCTGGCTGGCATCTGCCACGTTTTCGGTTGGGAATTTACCAATGTCTTCCGAAGTGATCGCGTCGATCACATTCACAGCGTTTTTCTTTTCCTGCGCCGCAGACTGCAGGCTAGCACGCACACCGGTGACGGTAATTTCCTGCGCTTCATCTTCCGACGGGGCGGATTGCGCGGCGGCTGGTGAAGCAAGCGCAACTCCGACGAGCGAAGCAAGACTTACACTGGCCAGCATGGTGACATAACGTTTCGAATATCGTGGCATGAGAACCTCCCCCTGACATTTCCCCTGAATACTTGGGGAGGGTAAGGAACTGATCGAGACAAATTTTGAGCTAGAAATCTTAAGTTTCCGCCCGCATTGAAGCTCTTACATCCGTACCCTTGCGCGACCAGCAAACGGTGTTCCGATTGTCGGTCGCCTCCTTCCCAAGATTGCTCCACGCTCTGCTTTATAAGTGCTTGCAGATACTGGGACAACGTTGTCTCCATAGTCTCAGTTTTTATCACTTGTCAATTCAAACACGCTTTCCGTTAATATGAGGGGGCAGGTCCAAGCGATGCGCGGCGAATGAACTCGTATGGAACCTGGCCAGGTTTTATGTTGACCTGCTTATCATTCGCGCTTTCGGCAACGAGATACTGCCCGATTGCGCAGGCCATTTGCGTTGTGGGTTGGCTAACGGTGGCAATGCTGGGAATAGTATGTTGCGAAATGACCAGATTCCCAAAGCCAACCAATGACAATTCGCGCGGCACGGATATTCCTAGCGCAATCGCGGATGCCAAAACGCCTGCCGCCATTTCATCATTGGCTGCGAAAATTGCTGTAGGCGGAACAGGTAAGCTAAGGAGTTTGCGCCCGTTCTCTACACCGCTATCATATGTAAAGTTGCCGGGCACCGTCACCAATTCAGCGTCCCGAACGGCTTTGACCGCCTCACGCAAACCATCAAGTCTTCCAAGATGGGCATAGTGGGTTTCGGGGCCAGAAATATACCCGATCCGACGGTGACCTTGTGCGAGTATCGCTTCACCCACGTCCCGACCGGCAGCACGGTTGTCGATCCACATAGAAACCCCGGTTTCAATATCTTTGCCGGGATTGAGGCGCCCTAATCCAATGGAACGTGATCCAATGAGATCGAGTACCCAAGGCACGTCGCAAAACGGCGGTATCAGTATCACACCGTCGGGCTTCACAAGGTCAAGAAAACGGGCCAGCCGTATTTCACCCTGCTCACGTTCCATAGACGCTAGCGTATCAACAACCAGATGGTAATCGGATGACATGCAGGCTTGGAGGAGACCTGCCACGACGTCCATGATATAGCTGGGCATTCGCTGGCTAAGGTTCACCTTGTCCACATGGCCCCGTGATGTCATCAGCAGCGCGAGAGTGAAGCTTCGCCCAGTACGCAGGCTTCTTGCCCCTAAATTGGGACGATACCCCAAGGCGTTGACCGATGCCTCGACCTTTGCGCGTATATCTTTCCCGACTGTGGCCTTCTGATTTATGACCCGCGAAACGGTTTTAAACGAAACGCCTGCATGGCTCGCGATGTCCTTGATGGTCGGTTTACGCAAAGCTTCGGATCATCCTTCATTTATATCCTCCCTGCAAAACAGCTTATAAGCATTTGGTCAACTGTTTGACACCCCCGAGCCGCCTCTATGGAATTGTAGCGATTGTGCGCTGGTAACCCGAACGATTGCAGCTTGCGCGGAAAAACAGCTATATGATCAAAAATAGAAAATAGGTTTTGCGTTTTGGCAAATGGTCTGGTGGTTTTGTCACAGACTGGTCGGCGCAGAATAATGAGTAGAGTCAAAGATTGTCGATTTCTCGGTCTTTTGTTGAGGTCATAGTAACAGGAGATCTACCCAATCGCAGCGGAGTGCCAGGATATAAATTCAAGCATCAAATTCTTGTCTTTCTGAGGAGCCAAAATACATATGCTTGACGCCCTCCCCTATTCCAAGTCGACCGACACTCAATCGATTTCTGATGAAGTCATAGCCGATGTACCGATGGCATCTCCCAGCATGCGGCAAGATTGGAATAAAAAGTTGGAAGTGTATTTGCGCCTCAACGCTTTGTTAAAGGCCAATATCGCCTTTGGGCCGATGGCACTGATTGCCGCTGCAGCAGAGCAAGAGGCCGCGAGCTGGAAGAGCGCTATGGGTCTGATTTCCGTCAACGCTCTGAGGTAAAGGCACGTTTTGCAGAGCGCCTCAAGCAGCATCAGGTCATCGATGACGAACTAACCATGAAGTATATTCGACCTCTTGCCAAAGCTGCTATAGACCTTGTCCAGATCCCCGCCCCGGACCTTTCTGCCGCCATGTTCAAGGTCGATCTAATCGAGCGTGACGATCTCGAAGTCTACGCCAATTTCGACGGCAACCTCTTCCAGATTGTGGTGGATGATATGAAACGAATAGCCGGTACTGCCTACAATTAAGCCACAGCCATTCACAGTTTCACAAGGCACCTCAGTCGCCAAAAGCAGGCCAGCTTACAGTTGAGACCTCTACTCATGTACTGGTTGAATAGACGACATCCAGTGCCTGATGAGGCTAAAGCGTATAGGCAGGGGTTGTAAGTTCGATCTGAACTTTCAACCGTGAACAGAACAAGAATATATACCATGGTATGACAAGTGTCGTGCAGTAAAAATGACCGAAAACCAACATATGCGATCAGGTGCTACATTTTCGGGAGGCAGGGGCCGGAGGTTCGAATCCTCTCTCCCCTACCACTTTATCGCAAGAGCGACGGATTTCCGCCTTTTTAGCATTGGTTACGCTGGTGTTCCGGTCACATGACCGGTACACATCTGGGTGACACATGCGGGAAGGTCAGATTATGTCCCGTATCCCTCACGTCTACCGACGCGATGGCCGATATATATTCCGTCGTCGCATTCATTTCCGAAATCTTATATCCAAGCCAATAGCAGTCGCGCTGCAAACCGCCGCCCCCAAGCTCGCGCGACAACGTGCGGCCATGCTGTCAGCCCGGTTTGCGATAGTGAAATCGCTTGTGAAAGAGATGATGGAAAGTGGAACTCCCCTTACCGGCGCAGAAATCGAACTCCTGTTTCGTAAGGAACTGGAACGCGAGCTCAGCGGACATGTCCAACGTGCATTCGAGGACGGGGAATGGTCGTCCCGGGCTCGCTAACTTGCCACGCTCGATCGTGAGGTCTTCAGCCTTCTCCGATCGCCTGACCGACATGCGCCGGAGCTAACTGAATACTCCAAGGGAATGATCTCCGACGAAGACGTTGAGCTGAGGCTAAAAGCTATCGGCGCTCCAGTGGATGCAGGCACCCTCGTCGCTGCTCGCACGCATCTTCTTCGTGCCCGCGCTGCCGGCTGCTCTCGCGTCCAGCGGCTGTATGACGAGGATGTGCTGGACGCCATTGATCCAGTTCGCGCCTTGATGGCGGACCTTGGCTCCCCGTCCAAGGAATCCATCAAGCTTCGGGAGGCCACCGACGCGATCGCCAACGTAGCCGTCGTACCGGATCGTTCGGGAGAGTGCCAGTTCGTGATTTATGACGATCGACGCTTTGGCGATGTGGTCGAGGATGCGATCGCAGCCCTGAAGTCCGAGGGCGTGTGGAAAGGCAACCTAAAACAGCGGCGAAGAATCATGCAAACCTTCGCATGGATTACAGCCAATCGAGGAAAAACACACTTTGCACCCTGTCCCCGGGGCGGAAGCCGTCGACACCTTCGTCCACGGCCACAACTTCGCCTGCGAAATCAGACATGGGAATCGCCGGATCGGGAAGGATGCCGTTGAAGTACTTTCCCTGCGCAACGGCAAAATCGCGATAGTTGATCGACCACGCGCGCGGCGCGATGAGCACCTCGCCCGGTCCGGGGGAAGGATCGGGCAGCTTAGTCAGGTAGAGCTCGTCAAAGCCTTGCGATCCAGCTGGCAACATCCAGGCACGCATCATTCTCTCCCTTCGTGCGGTTTGCCCGCCAAGCATTTATTCACTTGTTGTATCGGGAGGCAGGGCAAAGGTGACATATCTGCTCGGCTCCGGCTCCGGCAGGCCAAGACCGCCGGCAAACAGGCCGAGCCCGCCCACGGGGACGGTGATGAACTGACGCCCATCGACCTCGAAAATCGCCGGCACGCCTTTTGTCGCGGCATCCAGGCGGTGTTCCCAAAGGATTTCGCCCGTATCGGCATCGCGCGCGCGAAAGGCACGATCCGTCGCCGTGCCAACAAAAAGCAGCCGCCTGCAGTCGCCACCGGTCCGCCGCGCGGGGTTTGCGACCCGACGCCGGTGATGCCCTGCTCCTCCAAAGTCATGATCTCGCCATTTGATATGCGCCAGATCTGTTCGCCGGAATTCATGTCGTAAGCGGTCAGGAACGACAATGGCGGCTTGATCGCGACCATGCCGTTCGACTGCAACAGGAAATTCGTGGGCCAGCGATAGGGCACGATATCGTCGTCCTCGCCATTGGGTATGGCAGCCTTCGATTCCGGCCGATTATCGACACGAAGATTGATCAGCAGCGGCAATTCGCGGCTGACCACATAGATCCGCTGGCGCCGGGGATCGGAAGCGACATTGCCCCAGTTTGCCCCGCCATTGGCACCGGGAAAGCTGATCGTCCCGCATATGCTAGGCGGGATATACGGCCCTTCACCCCAGCGCGAATTGGTAAACAATTCGCGCAGTTTTTGCTGATCTTCCTCGGGCAGCAGCGGATTGATGTCGTCCGGCGTGAAGCTCATGCGGGTGTAGGGAAGCGGCCAGGTGGGTATCGGCTGTGTCGGCGATGCTTTTTCGCCGGGCACGTCCGATTCCGGCACCGCAACTTCGGGGATCGGCCAGACCGGTTCGCCGGTGCGACGATCCAGCACGAACAGCCAGCCCTGCTTGGTCGGCTAGACCAGAACCGGAATGCGTTCGCCCATCGCAGCGCGCCTTCGGGGCCGCCGCTCTTGGTGATTGTCATCAGCTTGGGCGCGGTGGGCAGATCGAAGTCCCAGATGTCGTGGTGCACGGTCTGGTAGTGCCAGACGCGCTCCTCAGTCTCAGCATCGAGCGCCACGATCGAGTTGGCGAACAAATTGTCCTCTTCCCGATTGCCGCCGAAATAGTCGTGGCGCGCCGTGCCGGTGGGAATATAGACCAGCCCCAGCTCGCTATCGACCGTGCTTTCCGACCAGTTGTGCACCCCGCTGAAACTACTGCGATCAGGCGTATCGGGCCAGGTATCAGCGCCGAATTCGCCTTCGCGCGGGACGACGTTGAAGGTCCATTTCAGCGCGCCGGTCATGACGTCATAACCATGGATATTCGCCGGGCTGGAAGCGTAGTCGTAGGCACCCGCCGGCAGGGAGACGATAATCGTGTCGCGATAGATGAGTCCGGGATTGTCGGTCTGCAACGAACTGCCCGGCGTGGCAACATCTGTCGGCAGCGCATCGCGCAGATCGACGCCGCCATCAGTGCCAAAACCATCGATCACCTGCCCGGTGGCAGCATCCACTGCGCGCAGCATGCCATTGTTGATGACCAACAAGCGTTCATCCGTGCCATCGGCACTGCGCCAGTAATTGATGCCGCGCGTGCCGATGCGTCCTTCCAACGCGCTTCGCCACATTTGCTTCCCCGTAGCGGGGTTCAGCGCCAGAACCTGCCCCCGCCGTCGAGCACATACATCCGTCCGCCCGCGACCACCGGGTTGAAACGCGGAGGCTGCCCCTCGCCAGTGGGAAACTCCCAAGCGATTTCCAGTCGGCCGACATTCGACCGGTCGATCTGGTCGATCTGGTCGAGTGAAGAATATTGCGCGCTCTCGGCTCCGCCAAGATAAGCGTACCAGCCGACATAGTCGAAATCCTCTGCCGGGAAGGCCGAGGCTGCCGGGCCGATCACCCGCTCTTCAGAAGCGGTGGAGCAGGCAGCAAGCAGTGCAACCGGCGCAAGCGAGAGAAGTGTTTTCTTCATTCTGAGCCGTCCGGGAATTGAGTTAGTTGGCGGCGCAATTCCTCAGTCAATTGCGAGGCCTCCATCGTGTCGGGATAATGCGCGCGATAACGAAAGTGCGGGTCCATCAAATAGGTGAGCGAGGAGTGCGGCATGTCGTACCCGTCCGGATTGTCGGGGTCGGCAACTTTTGTTGCGAACACCTTGAAGGCGGAACGCATGGCCTCGATCTCGTCCCTGCCGCCCGTCAGCCCGATAAAGCGCGGCCAGCGTTCTTCCAGAAAGGCACGCATCACTTGCGGCGTGTCGCGCTCAGGATCGACGGTGACGTAAAGCGGCTGGATATGCTCGGCCTGCCGTTCAAGCAACTCGAGCGCCTCCGAAATGCGCGTCAGCGCGCGCGGACAAACCAGCTTGCAATGTGTGAAACCGAAAAAGATCAGCGCAAAACGCCCTTCGTAATTCGCTTGGGTAACCGGTTTGCCGAAGTGATCGGTAAGTTCGAAGTTGCCACCAATCGCTGTGCCGGTCACTTCGCACCGTCCCGCACGAGTTGCAGACCGGTTTGCCGATCGATTGTGATGTCCAGCTCGACACGCTCGCCTTCCGCCGTCTCCAACACCTCGCCGTCCCGCAGGATCGTGCAGGGGCCGCCGCCGGAGTTGGTGAGGACCAGCCTTGCCTCGACCTTGTCTGCAAGGGCCGGGCGAAGGGTCAGCGACAGCTTGCGCTCTTCGTCGTCATAGCGCGCCTGCAACACATCCAGTTCGAACGGGCATTCGGCCAAGTGCGGCTGGCTGAAATGCTCCTTACCCCAAGGATGGTTATACAGCTGCCACAGGCCATCGGGCACGTTGAGCCGCGCATAGCCGGCCAGCACATTGCCCGTCAGCGGCTCGACGAAGGTGAGATTGCCGCTATCATCATAGCTGCGATCGTTGCGGGGGTAATAGAGCCCGCCCTTCTCCCATGTCGGGTTCATGTGCTTGTCAGCATGCGCCTGCATGGCAGCCAGCGTCTCCTCATCCCCCAGCTCGGAGAGCCACATCAGCACGGTGCCGAAATCGGGAGTCGACCATTGCACCGCCAGTTCGTCCACCGCAGCATCCTTGCCAGCTTCCTCATAGCTTTCGGCAGTGCCGGGCAGCATGGCCAGCGGTCGCAGCGAGATGGTGCCGTCCTCAGCCGTCTTGAGTGCATGATAGACCTGGCTACGGCGATGTTCGCGCACGAAATCGCGGTTCCAGGCATGCATGATTGCGCCGGTGTGGGAGTCGGTCGCCGGGCCGCCGGGGACCAGCACGTTCTGCCGCACCATCAACATCATCGGCATGGTACCGGGCCGGTCCAGCACGTCGCGGTCCGCCCATGCCTGACGGTAGCCGGCGGCCGCCTCTTCGGCGATTGTCGTGCCCTTGCGGACATCGTGAAAGCGAAAGCCCAGCATCGGAAACTGGTTGCACACTAGGAAGATGCAATTGGGCTCGCAGGCGACCCCCAGCCAGCCATTCTCGACCATCTGCCAGTAGATGATGTCGTTGATCGAGGAGAAATCGTAGCTAAACTCCATCTCCTCGCCCACGAACAGCGGCGAGTGCCGAATGGTCAGCCCGCCTTCGCGCTCGTAGCGATCATCGTCAAACAGCACGCCGTACATGCCGGCCATGGCGTGTAGGTGGCCGGAATACATGATGTTTTCCTTGACCACCGGATCGTGCCACTGCTCGCGGCGCTCTTCGAGATCCGGATCGATCCGCTTGTCGGACTGGCTGGCCTCGAACCAGTAACCCCATACCTCGCGCCGCAACATCTTGCGGATCGCCGCCTGCATCGCTTCCTTGAAAACACAGGGTGCAGCAGGCAGGTGATGATAATGCGCGAGGCCTAGCGCATAGACGATATGGCCTAGCTGATAGCGATAGGATGACAGCCCTTCCTGCCCGGCTTCCATGGAATCCATGTGCGACCAATCACCATCGGGCTGCGCCATCAGATTGCGCATATGGCGGATATGGCCTGCCTGCTGGTCGGTCAGCACGGCTTAGATTTCGGTCAGTTCATAGAGCAGCGAGCGTGCCGGCTTGGGCGAGTAGTTCGGAACATCGGCACCGGCCGCGGCCGCTTCGGGCGTTGCAAGGGCAGCCAACAGGGCCTCTTTGCTCTCGTAATCGGCTTCGAACACGCAGAAGCAGTCAATGTCGCCGTTGATCTGGATATCGGGCGCAAAGGCATAACCGCGTCGAATTGCGCCGGGCACATTGGCGCCAAGCGGCAGGTGAACCTCGACGAAGTAGCGTTTGAACTCTTCGGGATCATCAGGTGTGGGATACAGATTGATCAAACGGTACATGGATGTCCTTTCTGGTGGTGCGGCGGCGTCAGAGGCGTTGGACGATCGACGCGCCGGCGAGATTGATATCCAGCCGCATCCAGCTTGCCTGTATTTTCTCGCGCACCGGCAATTGATGCCACGGGTCGAGATCGGACACGCCGGTGTAGTGGCAATTGCCTTCGCCCAGCCACGCGAACTTCGGGCGGCATTCGAGCTCGCCCAGCACCAGTTCTGCCAACGAATATGGCTCGTCCGGATCGGGGCTCTGGATCACGCGCAGGTTCAGTCCCTTGAGCATGAAGCTCTCGGGGACCTCCATCGGGCTGAGGCCTCGGAACACTCCGTTCATGACCCGCAGACCCTGTGGCCGTTCGTAGTACATGCCGACGAGGTCTTCGTGCTTTTCGAACGAGATATGGCCGATCTTCTTGGGAAAGCCGTAGCCTTCGCGTCCCGCCATCAGCGCAATGCTCTGGCTGACACCTGCCTGTGTGAAATAGGCATACTCCTCGCCGCCATAGAGCACGTTGATGCATTGCAGGATCTCTCGGTAGGGGCCGCCAGTGCTCCATTCGTAATCCGCAAAGATCAGCCGGACATGCGACGGATCGGTCAGTTCGAGCTGTTCGGGCACGATGGCGGCGGCGGCCTCGGGATCGGTGCGATACTCGAAGGTGTACCAGTCTGCATTGCGCCAATAGGATGGCTTTTCAACATAGGCCGCCGATTGAACCGGCATGGTGAGACCGAACTGGTCCTTGGTGAGTCTTCCCTGCATAGCCTCTCCTGTTGCCTCACCGGCTGAATCATTCTGCCGCTTCGACCACGTCGGGCCTCGCGACGGTATCGCTTGCGGAACGGTTTGGCGGAAACGCCTCAACCGGCGTGCCCTCCTTGCGCATCAGTTCGGCCATCAATTGCCGGAACATGGCCGGGCCCTTGTCGGCATCGATCCACGCCATGCGATTGGCCGGATGGTTGTCGATGATCTTCTGCTGCGCCTCGATCATGTCGAGGTCTTCATCGAAAGCAGCGCTGGCGACCTTCCACATGCCGTCGGCTTCCTCATCGGTCACATCCGCCTTGCGCGGTCCGGAGGAGAAGAAATAGCGCGTCGTACGTTCGGTCATCGGAGTGACGGCCTGGCAACTGATATTGTCGCTGAGCGGCTCGACATCGGCGGGTGGTGTGCCAAAATCACATTTTTCGGCCGTTCCAGCCGGATAGGTCGCGACGCGCGAGATGAAAATGCCCGGGACAACATAGTCCAGCCGCGACCAGACATCACCGGTCCCGCCCGACTTGGCCTGCACCACGGCGCGCCCGAAATCGCCCACGCGCCAGTTTTCGTACCGCACGCCAGTTTCGATCCGCGTGCCCGCGGCTCCACCTACAGACTGGCCGGTCTTCTTGTCCTCCGGTTCACCTTCGGGCGGAGCGGCAAGCGTTTTCTCGTGCAGGAACGCGACGTGCGAAAGGTCGAGCAGATTGTCGCTGACCAGCGCATGGTGCGCTTTGTAGTCGAGCTGCCCGGTTTTGAACCGCCGAGCCGGGGCGTCCATGTAACTGCAATCTGGGATTGTGGATGGGTCCGCCATCGCCGGATCACCCATCCAAATCCAGGCCCACTGGTGCTTCTCGGCAACCGGATATGGTTGCAGGCACAATTGTGGAGAGACTTTTTCCTGAGCTGGCACCTCGACGCAATTTCCGTCCGCATCGAATTTCACGCCGTGATACATGCAGCGCAAATCGTCGCCTTCGAGACGCCCTTTTGACAGCGGCGCCCAACGGTGCGGGCAGCGATCGGGAAGCGCGTTCAGCGTGCCGTCCTGCTTGCGGAAGAACACCACCGGTTCGCCCGCAATCATGCGACCGGCAAGGTCGCCCGCATCGAATTCGGTGGTCCAGCCTGCTACATACCAGATGTTTTTCAGGAACATCCCCGCTCTCCTCTCCAGTCCCGTGTCGCGCAGCGTCTAGGCGCTCCATCATAGCCTCTATGTACACCTCTAACGATATCGAGTCAAAGCAGTGCTGGGCGACGAGCGCGCGGCGGGATGCGGAATTCGGGTTTTGCATTGCGGACGCCCTTCTCCTATCGCAGCAGCTGGGCGATGTTGCGGCATGGCAGCTATGCGATAGTCTATGGAGGAAGCCGGATTGAAAAAAGGCGGCTCACCAATGCCGGTCGATCTGGCGGACCGACAGGCTGCCTTCGACACCCATATCTATTCGCCCGCCCACCTGATTGCGCGCGCTGATCAAGTGGTGAATGCAGGCTATCTGGAACGATGCCGCGCGCACGGGTTAGAGCTGACAGTGCCGCAATTGCTGTATCTGTGTGCCGTGGCTACTAACCCCGGCGGCCATCAGGCCGCGGCAGCACGCATGATTGGCATGGACACGCCGACCGGGGCCTTTGTGATCTCCGCCCTGGAGCGGAAAGGTCTGGTCGAGCGGCAGCCATGTGCAACCGACAAGCGGCGCAAGACGATCTACTGTACTCCCAAGGGGGAAACCGCTCGGGTCAGTGGCGTTGCCCTGTTTTCCGCGTCCACGCGCGATTTCCTGGAGCCTGCGACTGCTGCGGATCGCCGTGAACTCCAGCGCATCTTTGAGAAGATTGCCGCACATGACGAGGCCAATCCGCCTCCCTTGCGCGACGCATCCGGGAAGCCGGTTACCGTCCCAGATTACCTGCCGGCAGAGGTTCTGCCCGGTTACCTGCTTGGCCGCTCCCTGCAGCTAGCGGCCGCGCTTGTCGCCCCCGCACTTGCTCCGTTTGACCTGACTATTCGGCAATATGTGGTGCTGGCGATGCTGGGGATTACCGGGCCATGCAACATGACCTTGCTTACGCGGGTCATGGGCTCCGAACGGTCAGCGATGGCCATTGTCCTGCCAACACTTAAGAAGCGCAGACTGCTCAGCATCAATCGCGAAACAGATCGTTCGCTGTCAATTGCGTTGACCGAAGGCGGGCATGCGCTGCTGTCGCGGGTAAGGCCGGTCGCCGAAGCGGCCAATCGCCATATTGCCTGCCATCTCAACCAAAAAGAGAGAGAGCTTTTTACCCGGACAGTTGCCGGGATACTCAACCATCGTGGAGAACTCCTCAGATTCGAGGATGTCGCACAACCGCGATCTGGCGCTTGACCGGTCCAGTTCGAGCATCAGAGAAAAAGGGAATGCGATGATCAAGAAGGATTGGCTGCCTTGACCTTGACCTTGACCTTGGCACTGGCGTCTGGCGCAAACTCAAACTGGACGGACCGAACGTCCGCTCTTGGGAACTAAGATTTGGGACCGCTACGTCTTCGATCAGGGCGCTTTGCGGACAGGCAGGAACTGGGCCGAAAGGTGACCGTCCGCTTTTGGGTGGCTAGAGGCACGAAGCTGCCAAATCGCGTTGGCATATGCGCGACCGAGAATACCATGGTTGATTAGTTTACACTTCGCCGATGGACGAAGGTTGTGGACCATAGCCAGCCAGCATTGATTTCACATGTAGGTCGCGTTGCGGGAAGGGTATCGAAATGCTCTCCTCTCCGAAACGTCGCGCGATCTCGAAGCTCAGGTCCGAGGCGGTGGGCGGCGACATCTGCCAGCGAATGTCCCCGAGCGATCGCTTGACGCGCACCTTTGAGGCGGCACATGATGCGATGGCGATGCGGGGGAGACCATGCTGCTGCACAAAGGTCCGGCTGAAATGCTCGCGCGAGACCCCCGCCGCGCATGCCAGCGCCTGTATTGGAAGGGAGTCATTTTCGGGGCCGGTACCTTGCGTGCCAGGCCGCTCTGATCCGGCCAGCGAGGATTCTGACAAGGCCAGTGATTGCACCAATGGCCGAAGCCTCGCGGCAGGAAGGCAGTGAGGATAGGAGCCCAGGTCAAGGGGCGCATAGACATTCAGGCAGCGCCCTTCGGCGCTTGCGCTATCGGTAAAGCGATGCGGCAGACCGGCAGGAAGGTAGAGGCATTCGCCCGCGGTCACCTCAACGATCCCGAAGCGGGTTTCCGCCCGGCGCTTCCCACTCTGAACCAGACAGAGCTGGGCATTCTCGTGAAAATGGTGGCGCAAATCCGGCAGAGCATTGCCTGCACATGAAGCCAGTTCGATCGCTCCGACCCGCCGGTCATTCCACATCACAGACGTACTCAGTTGGCTTGGCCGCGTGACACAGTCGCGCCAACACCGTCAATCCCCAGCACGATGCCGCCGAGGATCAGCACCATTCCGATGATGACAGTGCCTCGCCCAATAGTAGGGCGGCGAGACCGGCGCCGAACAAAGGCATCAGTGTAATCATCGGGCCTGCGGGTGCCGCTCCGAGATTTTTCACAGCCGCGTTGTAGAGCACATAGGCAAAGAGCGACGGGATGCCTGCGCTGCCTGCCATTTCCGTGGCGGAGAGCGGCGCCATCGCTGCCGCGCCGATAGCAAATGTCCCCGTCAGGAAACTGGCCGGGTGGCAATCGGGTCGAAGGCGCAACAGCGCTGTGTAAAGCGCCCAGCAGACCACCCCGCACAGCACGAGGAAATCTCCGAAATTGAGTGTCAGCCGCACCATTGCCGCAAGATTGCCGCGCCAGACGATGACCGCCACGCCCAGCATGGAGAGGGTCACGCCGACGATCTGCAAAGCCGACGCCCGGTCACCGACAAAGAGGCGATTGAACAGGAGGACGAGCGCCGGGATCGCCGCCTGAAGCAAAAGCCCGTTGCTGGCGGTGGTGAATTGCAGGCTCGAATAAATAATCGAATTGAACGCGGCCACGCCCGTGAGACCAAGCAGCAGGACCGCCTTCCAGTGCGACAGGAGCATTTGCCAATCGGTGCGCAAATGCCGCCATGCAAAAGGCAGAAGGATCGCAAGCGCACCGCTCCACCGGACCAGCGCCAGGGTGAATGGCGGAATGACACCGCTCATTGCGCGCCCGACAATGAAACTGCCTGACCAGAACAGGATCACGATCCAGAGCGTGGCGTAAGACCAGAGAGCCGTACCACTCGCCGGGGCTCGATTCATGTGCATCGCTAGCCCCGCATTTCAGACCAGACCGCGCGCGGCGCTGCCCCCGGCACTCGTCAGCATGGCAGCGATATCGCGAAGCGCCTGTTCGAGAGCATCGCGCGAGCGCAGGCCGCCAAGGCACAGACGAACCCCAGAGGGTGCAGTCTCATCGACAATCGGCCCGTCCGGCGGCGTCAGCGCGATGGAGGCGCGCAAGGCGCGGGCGCTCAGCCGTTCGGCATCGAGCATGGGCATCGGCATCCATACGTGGAGGCTGCGCCCCGCCCCCGGCACTGCCATCGCCTTGCTGAGGATCGACGACGCCAACTGCGTCCTCGCCTCGCTTTCGGTAATTACATCATCGGCGATCCTGTCGGCCGTTCCGTCCTGTTCCCACTGGCTGAAGACAAGACCGCCCAGCGATGGCGGGCTGTAGCCAAAGGCGCGAATGCCCAGCAGCAGTCGGTCGCGCACATACTCATCATCGGGCGGCAATAGGAAACCGAGCCGCAAGCCGGGCGCGACCGCCTTGGAAACGCCCGCGACCATCAACGTCCGTTCCGGCGCGAGATCCGCAAAGCAGTCCGGCGCACCGGCGTCGGCGAAGACGCGATAGGCATCGTCCTCGACGATCATCAGATCATGGGCGCGCGCGACGTCGATGATGTCAGCGCGGCGCGCGGCATCGAGGGTGATCGTAGTCGGGTTTTGCAAGGTCGGGATTATGACCAGCACCTTGGCGCCAGTCTCCCGGGCACAGCGGGAGAACGCTTCGGGATCGATGCCGCGTTCATCCATGGCAACGCCCTGCAGGCGATAACCCCCATGGTCAGCCAAGGTCCGGATGCCGGGATACGTCGCGGCTTCGCACAGGATCGTATCGCCGGGCCGCGCCAGCGCCGCGAAGGCGAGAGCAAGGCCATGCTGCCCACCATTGCACTGGATAACCCGATCCGCCGTCGCGCGCGTCACGCCATGACGGCGCTTCAGCCAGGATGCCCCGGCCTCGCGCATCGAGACCAAGCCTTCGGGCGGCGCATAGTTCACCGCTACGCCAAGATCCGCGCGCTGGCGCACGCGAGACAGCCCCTCCCCGATCCAGCGCTCGGCAGGATCGAGCGGCGGCACATTATGCGCCATGTCGAGCGGGCCGGTGTCATGTGGCGCGGCATGCGGCCTTGCCCGGTCGGCGACGAAAGAACCCCGGCCTACATGGCTGGAAATAAACCCACGCCGCTCCGCCTCGACATAGGCCCGGCTGACCGTGCCGACACTCAGGGACAGGCGGTGCGCCAGATCGCGCTGCGGTGGCAAACGATCGCCGGGCACAAGGCGGCCATCGCGCACATCGCCCTCCAGCGCGGTCACGAGACGCTCGTACACCGGCGCACTGCCCTTTGAGATATCCGGTTGCCAGTCTTTCATCGCCATTCCTACATTATATTGAGCTGGTTCAATATCACATTTGACTCATAGTTCAATGATGGCCATCCAGCGCAGCAGGAGAACATCATGGATACGAGTCTGCTTGCCCCGCTTGCGCTGTACAGTTTCGTCTGCACGGCCACGCCCGGCCCCAACAATATCATGCTTGCCTCTTCTGGGCTGGTTTTCGGATTCCGCCGGACCATCCCGCACATCTTCGGGATTAGTTTCGGCTGCGCGCTTATGCTGGTGCTCAGCGGGCTGGGTCTGGGGGCGCTGTTCGAAGCATGGCCAGTTCTGCGCTGGGCGGTACGGATTTTCGGTGCCGTCTATCTCGGATGGCTCGCCGTGAAGCTGTGGCAATCAGAAGGCATCGAACGCCGCGAGGGCGCACATCCGCTGACCTTCTTTCAGGCAGCTTCCTTCCAGTTCGTCAATCCCAAGGCCTGGGCGATTACCATGCCTGCCATCGCCAGCTTTACCGTGCCCGGCCGACCGCTCGCCCTGCAGCTCGGCGTTATCGTCGCAGCCTTTGTGCTGGTCGGCCTGCCTTCCATCGCAACCTGGGCGGCGATGGGCGCTGGGGCCCGCGAACTGCTCGAAAGCCGCAAGGGCATGATCGTCTTCGTGCGCGTGATGGCGGTTCTGACCGGGCTTACAGCCCTGCTATTTCTGATCTGAAGGACAACGCAATGAACCGGGAAGAAATGGAGATGTTCGCGGCGAACTGGATCGCCAACTGGAACGCGCGCAATCTCGACGCCATTCTGGCGCATTTTGCTGAGGATGCACGCTTCATCACCCCATTGGCCGCGGAACTGACGGGTTCATCGATCATCGGGGGCAAGGCCAGTTTGCGCGCCTATTGGTCAAGGGCGCTGGAGGCTTCGTCTGAACTGCATTTTACCCTGATCGCTGCCGTCTGCGATATCGAACGCCAGGTGCTCGGCGTCCACTATGTGGCCCGGCGTAACGGTAAGGCCAGGCGGGCGCTCGAAACGATGCGCTTCGTGGACGACCGACAGGTCGAAGGCGAGAGCTTCTACAGCGCGCAGGAAACGTCGCCTGGTAACTGATCCCAAATCTCCGTCACAACAGCGGTGAGCAAGAGGATAGAAATGCAGGTTATCCGCGCCCGCGACTTCACCGGCAGATCAGCATGGGACGCACTGTCGATTGAGCGGATCGACGACGCGACGGTGCGGCTGCACTGGACCGACCAGCCCAACCGCTGGCACATCAACGATGGCCCGGAAGTCTTCGCTGTCCTCGACGGGCGTGTCGACATGCATGTCCGGACCGCTGGCGACGAACAGGTTCTGCATCTTGAAACAGGCGACATCTTCCACGCCTAGCCAGGCGACGAACATGTCGCCCGCCCCCTTGGCGAAGCGCGCATTCTGGTGATCGAGCAGGCCAGAAGCGATTGAGACGACGGATCAGGCGGACGCAGCCGCCTCGACCAAAAAAGGCGCAATGACAGCCATCGCCCGTTCGACGTCCATGTCCTTTCCGCCGACCGGCGCGACATAGTGGATCGCTTCGCGCGCCTGTTCCACCGAACCACCGCGCGCGATCATCCAGGCCGCGAGATAATGCGAGGCTAGGCAGCCGCCCGCTGTCGCGACATTGCCATGCGCCACGAACGGCGCGTCGATCACGTTCACGCCTGCCTCGATGACCCATGGCTTTGTCGTCAGGTCGGTGCAGGCAGGCAGATCGCCAATCAGCCCGAGCTTCGCCAGCAGCAGCGTGCCTGAGCACTGTGCACCGATCAGCTGGCGGTCGGGGTGGAGCCTAAGCTGCGCCAGCAGCGCGTCATCGCGAGCCACGTCGCGCGTGCGGATACCGCTGCCGATCAGAACGGCGTCTGCTTCTGCGGCGAATTCAAGCGGACGCTGACAGCGGATCGTGACGCCATTCAGCGATGCCACTTCGTCCGCAGGCGACGTGATCCAGGCATTCCAGCCCAGCAGCCTGAGGCGATTGAGGATCGTCGACGCGATGAACGAATCCAGTTCGTTGCCCCCGTCGAAAGTCAGAACGGCTATCTGCATATCTCTCTCGATATGAAAATGGCGCTATCGCTGCGCCGGATGGAAGGCGATGCGTAGACCCAGCGCGATGAGCACGCCGCCGGTCAGGCCATCGAGCCAGCGCGCTACAGCCCCTCGCGCAAACCAGTGCCGCAGCGGACGGCTGCCAAGAATCAGAAGCGCGAACCAGACCATGCTGAGCGCGGCATGAAGCGCCGCCAGCAACAGCCTGAAGCCCAGCACCGATGCTCCCGCCGGAATGAACTGCGGCAGGAAGCTCACATAGAAGACACCCATCTTGGGATTGAGCAGATTGGTGAGCAGGCTCTTCATGAACCAGTTGCCCGATCGTGATGAAGCAGATGGCAATGCCGGACTTGCTGCATCGGAGGGAGCACCCGATTTGAGTGCCGCACGAACCATGCCCAGCCCCAGCCATAGCAAATAGGCTGCGCCTGCATATTGCAGGATCGTGTTAAGCGTGCCTGACAGCGCGAGCAGCGCGCCAAGCCCCAGCGCCACCACCAGTCACGCCCGCGACCACGCCTGCCGCCGCTGCGAGAGCCTGACGCGCCCCCTCAACGGCGAGCGTGCGCAGGACCAGTGCCATGTCGAGCCCGGGCGCGATGACGAGAAGCCCGGCGGCCAGCGTGAACCCGGCAAGCGCAGTCCAGATGGTCATGCCCCTTCCCTTCTATTTCAGCGCGGAAGGACTTGAGGATATCCCGGCCCTCTGGCCAACCGCCCAGATTGCTGATCGCGTTGATATGGCCGAGCGGACCCAACGCGATCAGCCGCGAGCCCCACTGCCCGGCGCGCCGTTCGCTGTAATCGACCGTCGCGTAAGGATCGTTCTCGCTGGCGACAATCAGGCTGGGAAACCGCAGGGGGCTGCTCCAGAACTTGCGCGAAAGACCGCGCTTCATCCGGAAACGCCTGTCCGCACGGGTCGGGCACGGCGACCAGCAGGCAGGCAAGGCTATGCGCGACCAGAATGGGCGAGCTGTCCAAGGACTTCACCGCCCGATCCAGCGCCTCGCACCAGTCGGCAAGTTCCGGTCGGTCCCAATCGGACGGTGCGAAGCGGGTCATGTCGGGATCGGTCCGCTCCCAATGGCTTTGCCAATGGTCCGGTCCCGAACCGCCTATGCCGGGAAGCAACAGGACCGGGAGTGTCATGCGCTGACCACTTCCATGCGCATGAGTGTCTGCTGGCCGGAAGCGCACAGCACCTCCTCTCCCTCGCGCATTGCATGGACCTTGAGATCGCAGACCGTCAGGGCGCGGCCGGCGCGCAGCACCTCGCTCGTGGCCCGCAGGCGTTCCCCCGTCGCCGGGCGGATAAGATTGAGCTTGTATTCAACCGTCAGGACATCATCGCCATCGCCGAAGACCGAGTAGGCGGCATAGCCGCCCGCGACGTCGGCAATCGCACCAACCACGCCGCCATGAAGGAAGCCGTTCTGCTGGCAAAGATCAGCCCGGAACGGCAGATCGAGAACCACGCCAGCCATGGCAAGGTGGATCACCTCGGCCCCGATCAGCCCCATGAAGCTCTGACGCGAGAAGCTCTCGCGAACGCGTTCGAGCAGAAGCGGGTCATTGGCCCCGGTCACGATTGTGCCCTCCGGGCGCCACCATAATCGAGAGCGCCGAGGCGTTGCGTCTCAGCCGTCTGGAACAGTTTGGGATCGGCCAGATAATCGCGCACCATGTCCAGCGTATCGAAGCCCCAGAACAGGTCCTCTCCGATCGCGAGAGTGGGAACGCCAAACACGCCGCGCGCTATCGCTGTCTCGGTGTTGGCTCGGGGCCCGTCCTTTACGTCCGCGCTTGCGATCCTGGCCTTTCGCAAAAACCGCCTCGAACACGGTATCTACAGCGTCCGTGCGGGCGTCGAGCGCAATCAGCAGCCGCAGGGCCTCGACCGCACTAAACGGAGCGTATCGGGAAAGCGCAGCGCGATACCGTTCCTGTCAGCAAGCCATTGGCACATGCGATAGGTCTGCGCCCGTTAGGGCGGCACTTCCACCGGACCGATCGGGCCCCATTGATTGAGCAGCGCCCCCAGCAACACCGGGACCGGGCGTATCTCCAGTCCGAAATCGTCTTCACGCAGGCGCTTCCACATCACGAAGGCGAAGGGCGAGACGGGATCGAAATTGAAATCGGCCAGGGTCTTCCTGCTCATCTGGTTGCTCCTTGGGCATCGTCATTGTATCATATTGTGAGTCCATCAAATCAAATATTGTATTGGTTCAATCATGGCCGTCATCACATCCCCCGTTCTTCATCTCGATGCCTTGGAGCTGCAGGCGCAGGCGCACGGCGATATCTATCAAGCGCGTACAGCTTCCTTCGCGTCGTCGCTGGGTGCGCGCATGCTGGGCGGAAAGCTGGTCGTGGTGCCGCCGGGTAAGCGGGCGTGGCCCTTCCACGGCCATCACGCAAATGAGGAACTGTTCGTGATCCTTTCCGGCAGCGGTCGCCTGCGTTACGCCGATGGCGACCATGCTTTGCGGGCGGGCGATGTCGCGCTGTGCCCGGCCAGCGGTGCAGCGAGTGCTCATCAGATAATCAATATCGGCGATACGGACCTGCACTATCTCGCCATCAGCACGATGAACGAACCCGACGTGATCGACTATCCAGACAGCGGCAAGTTCGCGGTCATGGCAGGCGCCGCACCCGGCGGCGACAAGGCGAGCCGCTCGGTGGACCATGTCGGGCGCTATGCCGATGCGGTAGGCTACTGGGACGACGAGACATGACCGGGCGGCTCTCAACCGCCTCCGACGAGTGCATCGCCACGCCGCCCGCCCTGCTCTTGCCACCGGGTAAGCTGGTTGATCCCGGCAGCCCCGAATGGGCAGCGTTTGCGCGGAGTTGGAATGATCTGCCGCGCGACACATGGATGGCCGACGGCGGCACCTATCGCCGCAGACGCTATGCCGCCTTTGAGGTGGCAGGCGGGAAATGCGAGCGTTTGCCGCATCGCCCGCATTACCAAGAGCGCGATCACAATCCATTGAATGGCGGCATCGAACGCTGGTTCGCGCCGATGGCCGAAGCTCGAACCGGATCGCCGCTGTTCCAGGCGCTGGTGCTGGGCACCTCCGCTCTTATTGCGGATCCGCCCCCGCAAGGTCCGAACTCGTGGACGGTGGAAGCGCATCAATTTCGCATCGAAGCACTGTCGGGACAGTCCGGCCTCCCAACGCCGGAGGGCATGCATCATGACGGGCGCGACTGGGTGCTGATCCTGCTCGTCGGCTGCAGCGATTACGCGGGAGGTGAAAGCCGCGTCGAAGAGGATTCCGGCGCGTGTATTCTCGAACATCGGCTAACCTGTCCCGGCGAAGCCTTGCTCCTGAATGACCGGGATGTCCGTCACGGTACGACGCCCATCGAGTCGGCGAAGCTGGGCGCCCCGGCATGGCGGGACACGCTGGTCCTCACCTTCGCGCAAGCGCGGGAAAGTTGAGGGGCGGGATGGATCGCTTCTTTATCGTGACCGGCGGACCCGGATCAGGCAAAAGCACGCTCCTTGCGGCGCTGGCCGAACAAGGCTTGCCGCATTTGCCCGAGGCCAGACGAGCGGTGATCCGCGACGAGGTGGCCGCCGGCGGAACCGCTCTACCATGGGATGACCGCGACGCCTTTGCCGAACGGATGCTTACGCATGACCTAAACTCCTATGAAGAAGCACAGACGAAAGACGGCATCCTGTTATTCGATCGAGGCATTCCTGACATCATCGGCTACCGCACATTATGCGGGCTGGGCATACCCGCCGACCTCACACGCGCGGCGGAGAGCAACCGGTACAATCGGCATGTCTTCATCGCGCCGCCCTGGGCCCAGATCTACGCCCAGGATACCGAGCGCAAGCAGGACTGGGACGAGGCGGTGGCGACCCATTACATCATGGGTCGCGTCTATCAGGAACTGGGATACATTCTTGTTCCCCTTCCCCTCGTTTCGCCCGATGAGCGCGCAACTTTCGTGCAGCACTGGATTGCGAAGCTGAAGACGTGATGACAGCTAATCCCAAGCGCGAACCTTTCGGCCAGAATACCGAGCATGGATCGTCGGTGGAAACGGCCCGGTTTCTCGGGCTGTCTCTATTACAGAAAGGCGATTGGGATGAGAAAACGCAGATGAGAAAATTCCAGGGTTACTCGTAACGGCCAAGGCATTTTCAGGATGAAGTCGGCGCTTGCGTCGTTAGACGAACAGCAAGACCGAAGTGAGCAAATGGCCGAAGACGGCCAACAACCATCAATCGAACTACTTGATTTTTCGAACCCCATTGGGACGAACAGCCTGTCGGTCGAAAGGCATCTGTCCCAAAGCGATCTTCATGTCGTACGAGGCTTTCTGGCCCCAGCAGATAGCGTTCTGCTGGGCGCTACGCAGCCATCCGTCGTCGTTCATAAGGCGGAGCCTTTCGACATGGAATGGTGTCCGCCGGGAAGCGATCGTCTTCAAACCCGGCGCGTGGAATTTGGCGATGTTCATATCAATCCAGGGAACACGCCATTTTTTCAAAGATGGCGCGAACGACCGTTCATTCTTCGAATGGCGCTGGAGCCCTCATTGATCGACAGGATCGGTGAGGAGACATTCGGGAGGAACAGCTCCAGTCTGGAGACGCTAGTCGCAATTCGAGATGAACGCCTCCTCACTGCAGCCCGGGCCTCACGCGATGAAATCCGCGAGACTGCCGATGGAAGCAAGCTTGTGACAGAGCATCTTGGTGTTTTGATCGCTGTCCATCTCTATCGCTCGGATTGAACGAAGGGAATAGGTATCGAGGTGGCCGAACTGCTACCGGTCATTGTCAGGTCCGCAGATGAGCGATCTTGAGGATTTCGGCAGCCCGGTCGATTTCCTGCTCGTCCAAGCCAGCATAACCGAGGCGGAAAGCCGCAGGTGCCAGCCCATCGATGCTATGGTTTGCTGCAGGCGTCAGGGACAACCCGAGTTCGCTTGCGGCTTTTCTCCAACGCTCGGGATCGGTGCTGTCGACAATCCGCGCCCATAACGCCAGGCCGCCGAGCGGAATATCGAAGGTTAGCGCCTCTGGTAAAGTGTCGCGGAGCCGGGCCGCCAAATAATCTCTGCGCGCATGATAGATGCGCCGTGCCCTGCGCGCATGACGGGCGAGTTCGCCATCTTCGATCATCAAGGCCACGGCTTCCTCCAGCGGACCGTCACCCTGCCGGTCGATCGCTTCCCGGATCCCGGCCATGCGCGCCACCAGATCGGGCGGAGCGACGACATAGCCCAGCCGGATTCCAGGAGCGAGCAGCTTGGAAAGCGATCCGATGTAGACGGTTTCGCCCGCGGCCCGAGCCGCGATCGGCAGGATGGGGGCTCCTTCAAACCGGTAATCATGGTCATAATCATCTTCGAGGATAGTCAGCCGTGCCGTGCGGGCGAGGTCTATCAGGCGGAGGCGCCGTGCGGCGCCCATGGTGACGGTGGTGGGATATTGATGGTGCGGCGTGACATAAACAGCCCGGATCGACGGATCACGTGCCAGTGCGATTTCGAGCCCGTCGATGGACATGCCACCCTCGTCCACGTCGATCGGAACGACGCGCACACCAGAGGCCCTGAACGCAGTGACAGCGAGCGGGTAGCCTGGGTTCTCGACGGCAATCGCCATGCCCGGTTCTGCAATGGCTTGTGCGGCAAGAAACAAAGCCATCTGGCTGCCCCGCGTCACCATCAGATCGTGCGACGCGAAAGAGAGGCCACGCTGGGCGGCAAGATGTGTCCTTAAAGCATGGCGAAGCGCGCTCGTCCCGCGCGCATCATCATAGCCGAGCGACGACAGTGCCTTCTTACGGATCAGCCCGCGTCGGAACGCCCGGGCCAGCGCCGCCGTCGGCAGCAAGCGCGGGTCGGCGGCGCCATCGCTGAAGGACAGGAGTGCTTTTTTGCGCTCACTTCGGCCCCGCTCTCACTGAGCTGCGGGTTCGCCTTGGCACCAGCAGACGTGCCCAACCCAATGTCAGGCAGATTGCGCGCAACGAAAGTTCAGCGCGAAGGCTCCGCCACCAGCCACGCTTGCGCCACGGCCTCCTGATACCCGGCATCCACTGTGTTGCGGTTTAGGCCAAGCACCTTCGCCAGCGCTCTTGTTCCTGGCAGGCGCGCGCCTGGCTTCAGTCTCCCGGCTTCAATCGCAGTGATCAGGGCATCGACAACCTTGAGATAAGGTGGCCGCATAGAATGGGGATCAAGTTCGATGGTCAGGTTGCGCATGATCCGGCCTAATTAATATTCCAAAACTGGATCATCTTAATAGGCCGGTTTACGCCTATGGCCAGCCCGACTTTCAGGGAGCGCAGCAATGCTGAAAACCGCAGTAGCCATCCGGCATGTACCGTTCGAGAATCTCGGTACCTTTGAACAACCGCTCGTCGAGGCGGGGTATAAGCTGCACTATTACGATATTGGCGTGGACGAGCTCCGGACGCTGGAGCCGGTGAAGACTGATCTTGTCATCGTGCTTGGCGGGCCGGTCGCGGTGTATGACACGGGCAACTATCCCTTCCTTGTCGACGAGATCGCACTGCTGACGGACAGACTGGCGGAGAACCGGCCCACGCTCGGCATATGTCTTGGCGCGCAGCTCATGGCAGCGGCACTCGGCGCGCGCGTAATGCCCGGCGAGGAGAAAGAAATAGGCTTCGCGCCGCTCACTTTGAGCGAGGCCGGGGCGCAGGGTCCCCTCGCCCAGCTGGCCGATGTTCCAGTGCTCCACTGGCATGGCGACATGTTTGCCATGCCCAAGGGAGCCGACCGACTGGCCGAAACACCGGCCTGTAGCAATCAGGCCTTTGCGCTTGGTTCCAATATCCTCGGCCTGCAATTTCATCCGGAAGCGAATTGCGCGCGGATCGAACGCTGGCTGATCGGCCATGCCTGCGAACTCGCGGCAGCGGGGCTGGACCTCAGCGTCCTTCGTGCAGATGCGGCGCGCTACGGAGCTGCGCTCCGCGATGCGGGCCAGCAGATGTTTTCCCAATGGCTAAAGGAGTTGCGGCCATGACTTTTGAATCCCCTACCCTTCTCCTTACGCCATCGTCCGGCATCGCTTCCCGGTTGGGCGGTGAGGCGGTGCCGGATGACATCGCCAGTGCCGATCCGGACCTGTTTAGCATTATCGAGGACGAACGGCTGCGCCAGCAAGATTGCATCGAGCTGATCGCCAGCGAGAATTTCGCCAGCCGCGCAGTGCGAATGGCGCAAGGCTCGATCTTCACCAACAAATATGCCGAGGGCTATCCGGGGCGACGTTATTATGGCGGCTGCGGCCCATCCGATGCGGTGGAGCAGCTGGCAATAGACCGTCTGCGGCATCTGTTCGGTGCAAACTGGGCCAATGTGCAGCCGCATAGCGGCGCAAGCGCCAACCTCGCCGTGTCCTTCGCGCTGCTCAAGCCGGGCGACACCATTCTTGGCCTCGACCTTGCCTGCGGGGGGCATCTCACCCACGGCGCAAAGGTCACAATTTCAGGCCGCTGGTTCAACGCGGTCAGCTACAAGGTAAGGCGCGAGGATGAGCGGATCGATCTGGATGATCTCGCCCGCGTCGCGCGGGAAACCCGCCCTCGCCTCATCATCGCGGGCGGATCAGCCTATCCGCGACGGATCGACTTTGCTGCGATCCGTGCCATTGCCGATGAAGTGGGTGCCTATCTAATGGCCGATGTTGCGCATTATGCCGGCCTCATCGTTGGAGGCACATACCCGAACCCGGTGCCCCATGCCCATGTCGTCACCTCGACCACGCACAAGACACTGCGCGGCCCGCGCGGTGGCATAATATTAAGTAACGATCTCGAGCTCGGCAGGAAGATCGACAAGGCGGTGTTTCCCGGCACGCAGGGCGGCCCGCTGATGCAGGTGATTGCCGCCAAGGCCGTTGCCTTTGGCGAAGCCGGAACTGCTGCGTTCGAAAACTATGCGCAGCGCGTTTGCGATAACGCCCGCATCCTGGGCGATGTTCTGGCCGATAGCGGATTGCGTCTCGTCACTGGCGGAACGGACAGCCATTTGCAGCTCGTCGATCTGCGCCCGTTCGGCATCGATGGGCAAAGCGCCGCCGACCTGCTCGAAAGCGCCGGGCTGACCATCAACAAGAATACGATCCCGTTCGACACGCAGCCCCCGTCTGCCCCCTCGGGCATCCGGCTGGGCTCGCCAGCAGGCACCACCCGCGGATTTGGAGAAGCGGAATACACGCTGATCGGGCAGATGATTCTCACCCTGCTCGATGCTGCCTGCAAGGATCGGACGCCGGATAGCGCAGTGCTTGACAAGGTGCGGCGACAAGTGCGCGATCTCACCGCTGCCTTCCCGCTGGAACCTTAGGAGGCACGACGATGAGCGTGGAGATCGCCGAAAACCTTGCGCGCGTTCGTTCCCGGATTGAGGCGGCCTGTGTTCGCGCGGGCCGCGATCCGGGCTCCGTGCGTTTGTTGCCAGTTACCAAGACCCTGCCGCCAGAACGCGTGCGCGAAGCCTATGCCGCAGGGCTCGATTGCTTCGGCGAGAATAAGGTGCAGGAAGCTCGCGGCAAGTCCGAAGCGCTGGCCGATCTGCCCGTGCGGTGGAGTGTGATCGGCCATTTGCAGACCAACAAGGTCAAATATCTCACCCGCTTCGCCAAGGAGTTTCAGGCGCTCGACAGCCTGCGTGTTGCCGAAGCGCTGGACCGACGGCTGCAGGCGGCAGGGCAAAGCCTCGATGTGTTCGTTCAGGTCAACACCTCACGTGAGGAAAGCAAGTTCGGCTTGCCCCCAGAAGAGGTTATCGCTTTTGCGAAAGCGCTGCCAGCCTTCACCGCCCTGCGTGTGCGCGGCCTGATGACGCTGGCTATCTTCTCCGAAGATGACATCCGCGTCCGCCAGTGCTTTCGCGATCTGCGGGCTATTCAGCAGCGCCTATTGCAAGACGGTGATGCTGCCCAAGACTGGCACGGCCTTTCGATGGGTATGTCTGGCGATTATGAAATCGCCGTCGAGGAAAGTGCAACGGTCGTGCGGGTAGGACAGGCAATCTTCGGCCCCCGCCCCTTTCCGAATGCGTATTATTGGCCGGGTGCACAATGACAGTCGGCGGATTCCCACGAACTAACCGCGATCTTTCTCCGGGCGGCCCTTGCCGCGAGAGTCGCATTCAGACGGTGATCATTGAGTTCTGAGCTTTACCCCCTCCGCCCAGAGCGTGCGCCCTCCATATTCCGGTCCTCTGGCGTGCCTCCCGCGTTAACACCCGCCGGCCTCATCTGTGAAGAGGGAGCGCTTCGCCCAGTCGGAGCACCCGAGCCAGAAACGGGCACGTAAGGTGCTGCACCACCGCCACCATCGATGCCGATCCAATTGCGCGAAGAGTAGCTTTCGCCTGAGATGATCTCTGGGGTGATAAACATCAGCAGCTCGCTGCGCGATTGGTCGAAACCCGTTGTGCCACCCAGCGCAGAGGTCACGCGCGAACGAGCCAGGCCGGGCAGGCCGTCATTTTCGCTTGCTCCCTTGAACGACGAGATACCGCCGATCAAAGCTGTTTCTCCATCTCTCAGAATGAGTGAGGTCTGCACCTCGCGGTTCGACAATTGAGGGGCGCTTGAGCCGCTCGGACTGCTTATCATCTTGACCAGATTGGATGTCGTGAGCGTCAGGTCGAGATGCAGCTTCTCATCCTGCGCCAAACGTCCCGTCGCCTCGATCATGATACCGGCATTTACGTAAGTGACCTGCTCGGAAATAAATCCGGACGATGTTGCCGTCGCCGTGATCACAGGCAGTCGGCTGCCCACATCGATACGGCCTTTAATTCCCGATCGTAGCCTCAGCGTGGGCCGTTCAAGAATATTCAGCTTGTACTTCTTCTCTCTCGCAGCTGCGGAAAAGGAACCGTCGGTTACCACTGCACGAACAACATCTTCGATAGACTGGTTCAGCAGGTTGGCCATGTTCACAGAGCCGGTCGTGTTATTATTAACGATGATCCCGCTGTTGCCCAAAATATCAGGCGTTTCCCCGTTTACGGGGTTAAATATATATTGGCGATATGTCGGGTCAGCGAGGTTGAAATCGACCCTTTGAGGAACGCGAGCACCAATTTCCTGAATGAGGCTTTCCTCTATTTCGACCACTTCGACATTGAGCTGAACCTCCGAGGGTGGCGTGTCGACGGTCGACATATATTCAATCGCGCGCAAATACTCACCAATGGACCCTCGAAACCAGATGGTAGAGCTGTCTTCGTCAACGCCAGCAAGATTCTGCGCAAAGCCGACCGCACGCAGGCCAGCGATGATGGTCGCTGTAGGCCGATATTCGGACCTTAGCGTGAACACACGTTGCCCATTGTCCAAACTGTAGGGAATGTCAGGGCCGACGAACATGAATAGTCCGAAGGGTCCCATAACGGTGTTTACGGGCGTCGTTTCTGCGATGGATTTCAGAACATCCAGGGCGCTCATATCGTCATTTTCGAGCGTTATGGGTGGATGCTGACGAATGACGCTGAAAGCGGAATCATGAACTGCTACCGGGATACGCAGCTCTTGCCGCAAATGATCAAGAACAGCCGTCACACTAACCGGAGCCATATTACCTGCGGGAATGCCTGACCTCGACCGATCACTTGCCTTGTATAATGCGGCAGAGCCAAGATTTCCCGATGGCTCCGCCATCAGCTCCTTGAGCGGCGTGGAAAGAATCTCGTAGTAATTACGATATGGCGTGAGATTATCGTTCGTAAAATCATCCAAAGCGGAAGAAGAAGGGAAACGAAAGCCTCGCGCATACAGCATGCGACGATCGAACATGCGATTGATCACACGTGCAGACCGGGACGTCGGAGCCAAACCATTGAGCACGTACTGAGTCTGCTGGATGGTATCGAGCTGCTCGGCTACCTTCAGAAGCCCGATATGCTGCGGCGCGATGCGAAGACCCTCTCGCACAAACGGAATAGCTTCCGATTGTCTGCCGTCCGATAGAAGGGAGTTTACCTTCAGGTAAATCAATCGGGCAGAAGCCGATTTGAGGTAGTGATAATCGACGTAGTCATCGAAGTCTCCCGACCTCTCGGCTTTATCCTTGGCCTTCTCAACCAATGTGGCAAGAGCTTGATTATTGCCGTCCATCGAGACTTCCGTCGCTTTTTTCAGCTTCTCGTCACGGTCCGTCAACATGTCGTGCGGCGTCATACAGGCAGACAATGTGCCAAGGCTACAGAATGCCAACAACAGCGTTAAAGGTCGCATATTTCTTTTCCATTCTGAGGAGATCATTGCACCAGCTCCCAGGGGCCATCTGATGCGCCCGGGGTGTCACCCTGGGTCCACCATTTGTTTTGCCACTGCTGGCCATCGTAGATCACGATCGTTCCAGCCTGATCGTAGACTTTCGAAGAGTTCCAGTTCTGAGGGGCGCCTTCGTCCGAGACGATAGCCTGCCAAACATCCGAGTTCCCGGGCTCATCACCCTGGGTCCACCACTTGTTTTCCCACTGCTGGCCATTGTAGATCACGATCGTTCCGGCCTGATCGTAGACTATCGAAGGGTTCCAGTTCTGGGGGCCGCCTCCGTCCGAGACGACGGCCTGCCAAACATCCGAGTTCCCCGGCTCGTCACCCTGGGTCCACCACTTGTTTTCCCACAATGCTCCGTTGTGCCGCACGGTTATCCCCGCACGATCGAAGATGACTGCATTATGCCATGTCAGGGGTTCGGTCGTTTCCGAACTGACGAGCTTCCAGGCTGATGATGCGCCAGGGACATCGGCACGGCTGTCCTGAAGGTTGCTCCAGATACGGCCTTCATGGCGGACCTGCACATCCAACATGACATAGTGGGTCAGCGCGTTCCAGATCAGGGGTTCAGTCGTCGTCGCTGAAATCAGAGCCCACGCTGCCCCGGTACCGGGTTCTTCACCCTGAGTGGCGTTTTCTGCGCGCCAATGACGGCTTTCGAAATCGACTTCGCTCCCCACCGGGTAGCTTCTCGACGCGTCCCATGGTGCATTCTGATCTTCACCAGCCGAAACTAGCTCCCAGGCACCGGTGGCTCCGCCCGGAATGTCCTTACCTTCTGCCCACCATTTGTTCCTCCACAGGACATCATCGTAGATGACGACGGTTCCCGGTGTGTCATACACCATTTGCGGATGCCAATTCAGCGGCTCATCCACCATCGAGCGTACAAGACGCCACGCGGCAGATTCACCAGGTATTTCGCCTCGCGTCCAATACGCATTGGCCCAGATACGGCCTTCATATTCCACTTGTGTTCCGGGGGTTTCATACGCCATTTGCGGATGCCAGTTCAGCGGTTCATCCCCCGGAGAGCTGATCAGACGCCACGCAGCAGATTCACCGGGCACATCGCCCCGTGTCCAATAGGCATTGGCCCAGATATGGCCTTCATATTCCACTTCTGTTCCAGGAGTGTCATAGACATAACCCGGCTGCCAGGTGGGGCGCCAAGCGGACTCTCCGTCTTCGGACTCCACCCACACCCACGCATCTGTGACGCCGGGCTCATCGCCAACTGTCCACCATCTGTTGGCCCAAATCTGTCCGGAATAGCGAACTTTGGTTCCGGCCTGATCGTACACCTTCGTGGCAACCCATTCGTCGTCTGAACCGGGCTGTTCCGAGCCGCCGCCAGTTTCAGAATCCGGCTCATCTGCGGTCACCTGGCTCCATACATCCGCAGTGCCCGGTTCCTCGCCCTGGGTCCAAGCGCTGTTGGACCAGACCTTTCCTTCGTGCGAAACGTATGTACCGACGGTGCTATAGACGGTCTCGCTGTTCCAGGGCTCCACCGCACTTGGATCGCGAGCGCCATATTCCTTCCAGACAGGGGCGTATCCGGGCTCCTCGCCTTGCGTCCAGCCCGTGCTCTGCCACATGCGACCGTCGTGCATCACGATCGTACCGGGCAGGTCGTATATGCGTGTCGGATCCCAGTCAGCAACCGCACCTGCACGATCGGCTTCGGGCTCAACCCAGACAGCGGCATATCCAGGTTCTTCGCCTTGCGTCCAGGCAGTGTTGCGCCAGGTGCGCCCGAGATGGCGAACAACCAAACCGATTTCGCTGTAAGTCTTGAGCTCGTCCCAGTTTTCAACGCCCGTGCTGTCGCGGCCTGTGGCTTTCCAGACAGCCGCGCGACCGGGTTCTTCGCCTTGTGTCCAAGCTGAATTTTCCCAGGTGAGACCATTGTGCTTCACCCGCAGACTAGGCTCTTCATAAATTGTCTGGCTGTTCCAGTCGGGCGTTGCATCGGAAGCATCGATATTCAGCGCCACCCAGGCAGATCCCTCGCCGGGACGCTCTCCTTGAGTCCACGCAATATTGCGCCAGCGCTTTCCCTGATAGGATACCACCTGCCCGATAGTGGAATAGACTTGGGTTGCATTCCAGGCATCGCGAGCCAGCGGCTCATCGCTTTCAGCAGGGGGCGTCGTACCGTCATCACTCATGACTGAAGGCGCCTCGGGGACATCTGATTTTGCAGTGATCCCGCCTTCGGCGCGGTCCGCGGGTATCGTATAGCCTAAGCCAGGAACATAGCCCTCCAGAGGGTAGTCACCGAGATCAAGCCAGTAAGTCGGATTGTCAGCCGGCGCCTTGTCCTTCGAAGGCTTTATCGCCCGATACCGACGTCCTTCGTAGATGACGACGGAACCGTAGCGATAATAGAACTGTTTGCTCCAGCCGGGAATGATCGATTGCGCCTCTGCAGGACTCGACAAGCCAGCTACCAAAGCAAAAGCCAGCATATTGATAGGAAGTTTTCGGCTCATATTGCCCTCCTTGTGTCGCAGTCGGTGACGGAGCGTTGATGAGGCATGAATTGGTTAGTAGCGGCTGAAACTCAGCAGCCTGTCTGGGGCAGCCGAAGGATGCTGGGGGCAGGCAGACTGTCGCCTGCCTGCCCCCAGCATCTTCTTACTGCACTTCTTCCCAAACGGCGGCCACACCGGGCTCTTCACCCTGCGTCCACCACTTGCTCTTCCACTGCTTGCCATTGTGCGTCACAATGGTGCCCGCGCTGGCATAGGCACGGCCGGACTGCCACGCCTGAGGTCCAGTCGCCGCGGCCGAGGATGACGCCATTTCTTCCCAGACGGGCGAGTTGCCGGGCTCTTCACCCTGCGTCCACCACTTGTTCTTCCAGGTCGAACCGTTGTGCGAGACTATGGTGTCGGCTGCGGAATAGGCCGTGGTTGGCGACCATGCCGAGGTCGAAGACGGCGCGGCACTGTCAGTGGGCTGTGTGGCTCCACCCTGGGCAGCACTGTTGGCTGGCGCTGAGGTCGCGCCCCCGGACACCTTCTCCCAAACCTGAGAAGCACCCGGCTCTTCGCCCTGAGTCCACCACTTGTTCGCCCAGATTGCGCCGTTGTACGAGACTTGCGTCCCATTCGTGGCATAGACGGCGCTGCTGCTCCAGCCTGCAACCCCGTCAACCGAGGCGCCAGTGGTTGGCGATGGCTGCGTGACCACTTCGGCAGGCTGCGTCGCCGGGTCTGTCGTTGCAGGGGGCGACGTTTCAACCGGCGTCTCGGTTGCAGGAGCGGTTGGAGCGGGAGTGGGAGTAGGCGTTGTCGGCTGAGACACCACAGCATTGCTCGTGTCGCTACCGCTATTCGCGGCGCTCGCGCTTGCAGCGCCTCCGCTCAGAACTGTATACTCTGAGGCACTCCCCAGCTTTGTCCAGTTCGCCTGCTCCCATGATTCACCCATGCTAGGGCAATTCGAGACCCAGCCTTTAGCCTCGTAAACAGAGCCGTCTTTGGAAAAGACCATGCCAGGCTTTATCGTGAGGCCTGATGCCATGTCGCACGCCGGAGCGTAGACATATGGCTTGTTCTTAGGCTGAACCGAAGTGACATTATGTCCGTAAGCCTGGTGAACAGCTTCGAGCAGCATGCCGTTGTCGTCATCGACCGTCCATGCGAACACCCCGCGCATATTATACTTCTTGGCCAGTTCAACACTGGCTTCGATGCCCTTGGGAGGGGTGAAGCTGATCACCTGTGTCTTGGCAGGATTCCAAAGCAGGCCAGCGCCATATTCAGGATAATAGTGTGCTGACCAGCCGTTGATGCCTTTGCCTTCAGGTCCGATATAGTTCGTATAAAGGTCGAAATAGGAAAAGCTGCCATCTTCGATCGTGCCGCCTGGGCCAGCCCCTTTCGAGGGTGCTCCGACTAGAGAAGCAGCATCGGATGCCACCACGTTGCCATGCGAGCGGCCATAGAACGCAAGTCCCATTGCCACCTTGGAGAAGTCTGTGATGCCATGTTCATCACGAAGAAGTTTCAGCACATATTCGACGCCCAGCGGCGATTTACCGTCATTGATCGCAGCATTGAAACCAACGGCATTGTCCCATGACCCGCTAAAGTCATAGCTCATGAGACCAAGACGGTCGATATACGGCAGCATTTGAGCGATTTTTGCGCTCAACCCAAAATTGTCGAGCTTGTCAGGGCCGACGCCGATCGCCGTGGTGAGTTCGTAGCTGCGCTGGTTCTTTTCACCCAGCGCATCGAGAGCTTCGCGAAGCTCTTTGACCAGCGCGACATAATTGCTGCCGTCAACCGAGGCATCACCCACACCAGCATCCGCACCGAGGCCACCAGGGAATTCCCAGTCGATATCGACCCCGTCAACGAAGCCCATAACCGGATCATCCAACCAGGCGACCACCGAGTCTATGAACTTCTTGCGCTTCTGGGGCGACTTGGTCATTTCGAAGAACGGACGGGAATAGCTCCAGCCGCCAAGCGACCAGACTACCTTCAAGTCAGGATTGCGGTTCTTCCACGCAATCATGCCTTGAATTTCACCCTCATAGGCGTTGCCATTGCTATCGGTGTAACCCCGATCCCAATAGGCCCAATTGTCATCCACGAACGATACTTCACCGTTCGAAAGAGACGCCGAACCACCACGATTGAGCAGTGATTGGGAGAGATAGTAGGCACCGTTGCTGTTGTCTCTGCCGAGATCCTGGCAGCTCGACTTCAGGCCGGCGCCGTTGGAATAGGCGGCCGGGTTTTCCCCGCAGATGCCGCCAAAGGCCACATAGACATGCGTAAGACGCTCAACAGGAACCTGATGCGGCGCATAATCACGACCGCCATAGACGCCCCAACTCGCATAATAAGCGCCAACTTCGCGATTTTCTGGAACGTCATAGTGACGATTCTTGTAGTATGTCGTGCGCGCCTTGTTGGTGGCGACGCCATCGGCGACAGGCGCTTCAGGGGCCATCGTCCCGACACCATCCTCTACCACTGTCTGCGCTGAGGCTACAGACATCAGGGAGGAACTGGCCATCATGAGTGACAGCATGCCAGCTGCGGCCGTGAAGCATTTTCCAGTTTTTTTATTCATAACATTCACCCTGTTCAATTACTCTTTGACCGAAGAGAATTTGGAGAATCTCGAGTTATCCTTGCAGCCAGTGTCACGGCTCCACAAAATTGGAGAACCCTTCTCGCTTTTTTCACTCTAATTGTATAAATTAATTGTGAAATCATTCCTTAGAGTTAAATACTTAGTCGACACTCTCCGGAAATTTTGAAGTAATGCCAATTAAGTGTCTAAATACTAACTCCATGAAAAACGCGCGGATACTAAGACCCTCCACATAGAGCACGCGAACATAAACATTAACCATTCAAGCAACTGAATTCCCTGTATTCATGTCGTCACCAGTGGCCGTCGATTACCGCGTTTTGCAGACATTTTCGGCGATGGAGATGAATGGCTGGGGCGGGAGAATCGGGAGCGGCGACGGCCAGCTCGATCCGGCAAAAAGGCTGGCCCGAGCCCGTCGAAACGGATCGGTTTATTTGAGCGGTTCTTCTTGATGGCCACAGGCCGCTGAAGTCAGTCAGCCGCTCTTCCATCAGGCGGCGCCTTAAGGAGCGCGCATGCTGGTGTGTTCGTCGTCAGCTTTTTATGAGCAGACGCTTCTCCAATGTCAGATCAGCCAGGCATTACTTCAGATCACAACCTGCATCTTCAGCAGAGTGAGGCCTTTGGCATTGCTCACCTCTTGGCAATCCGCAGCACATTCATGACGTTGAAGACGAAAAGAGAACCGATTGAGCATAGACGACATCCTCCACAGAGGTGGATCTCACGCCCTCATAGGAAATTAAGGATTTGAAATTTGGCGGATATTTGGCGCGCGCAAGCTGCGCCATCGAAAGGCCTAATGTCGGCGCCAAGCTTGATATCTGGCTCGTCGCCGCTAGGAAGCTCCCCTATCCATCGCTGCAACCAATCCTCGGCTATTCGCCGAAAAAGAGATTTTCCTGATGTCGTCCGAACCCGATGCGCCGATCGCGCCCCCGCTTGTTGACCTGCCGATATCCACGGCTGACAGCGGGTTTTACGACGGCTTCAGTCGGGAGGTGACAATCCCGGCAAAAATCATCGTCACTCTGCTGATCATCTGGGCGATTTTCTTTCCCGTAAATGCGGCAGACACGCTCGCCGAGGTAAACAGTTCAATCATCCGAGAATTTGCCGGATGGTACATCTATCTCGTGGCCGCCATCATGGTAACATGTCTTGCGCTTGCCATCGTCCCGATGAGCGGCAAGCTGAAAATCGGGCTCGAGGATGAGGAACCCGAATTCTCGCGACTCTCATGGTTTTCCATGCTGTTCGGCGCTGGCATCGGGATCGGCATGCTTACTTATGCCGTGGGCGAGCCGCTGGCGCATTTTTCCAACAATCCGGCGATCATCGATGGCAGTGTCGCGGCGCGTTCGGCCGATGCGGTGCCTTCCGCCTATCTCTACACCTTTTTGCATTGGGGCATTGCCGCTTGGGCAACCTACGCGCTGGTTGGCCTCGCGATCGGCTACGTTGCCTATCGACGCGGCCTGCCACTGACGATCCGTTCTGCATTGGCGCCGATTTTCGGCAAGGCGATGTCCGGTGTTGCCGGTCATTTCGTCGACATCGTCGCCGTTGTCGCCACGCTTCTGGGCATCGCGGTGACGATGGGCCTCGGCGTTGAGCAATTCATTGCGGGGTTGGCGAGGCTCGGGGCTTCGGACTGGCTGCTCGACAGCGACGGAAGCGCATCCGCTTTGGCCATCATTGTCTCGCTCGTTTTGCTCGTCGGCGCCTCCACGCTCAGCGCGCTTTCCGGGGTTGGCAAGGGCATCAAATGGCTGTCGAATATCAATCTGGTCCTCTCTTTCGCATTGCTGGCCCTGTTTCTGTTCGTGGGCTCCGGTCTTTTTGGTCTCGACCTGCTCGTGCGTTCTATCTGGAATTACGTCGTCGAAATCGTGCCGACCTCGATTACCCATTTCACGCCAGACGGCAGCGCGATCGGCGATGCCCTATCGCAATGGCAACTCGACTGGACCATCTTCTACTGGGCCTGGTGGGTCGCATTCGCTCCCTTTGTCGGCATGTTCGTGGCCCGCGTTTCGCGCGGTCGAACGATCCGCGAATATGTGCTGGGCGTAATCATCGCGCCTTCTCTGCTCTGTTTCGTCTGGATGGCGCTTGCCGGAGGCACTGCGATTCAGCTGGAATTGAACGGCGCGGCGCAGGGGCAGATTCTCGCTGCCTCGATTTCCGATCAGCTCTTCGCCACTCTTTCGGTGATGCTCGGGCCGATCGCCATGATAGTGGTAACGGGATTTGTTGTAATCCTGCTGATAACCTACCTCATCACATCGGCGGACAGCGCGATCCTTATCGTCAATACGATCAATGGAGCGGGAGAGAGCGAAGGCCGCAGGCGGCGGCATATCATCTTCTGGGGCGTAGCACTGGCGCTGATCGTGGGCAGCATGCTCATCCTTGGCGGGATTGATGCAATCAGGGTTACGATGATAATCGGTGCGCTTCCATTCTCCTTCGTCACTGCACTCATGCTGGTATCGATCATCAAGGCGGTGGTGTTCGATCTTATTCGCATGCACCACGGCATTGCCGCGACGACGGACGATATAGACGCCTAGCTGGATACGCATGGCCAATCACAAGCGATGACAGCCTATGATACGATAGTATTATTAGGCACTGTCAGACAGAACACGATGCCGCTAAAGGGCGGGTCATGTTCACCTCGCTCGTCTCTGTTCGAACCCTGCTCGTCGCGATTTTCGTCATCATGGCGGGCGGTGGTTTTCTATCGACCCTGATCTCGGTCCGGCTTGAGGCGCAGGGTGCGAATGCGTTCACGATCGGTCTGGTCGCAGCGGCCTATTTTGCCGGAATCACGATCGGGTCCGTACGGGTGCCTCAGCTGATTGCGAGGGTCGGCCATATTCGATCATTCGCCGCCTTCGTCTCGCTGTTCTCGGCGAGCAGCCTTGCCTACTCAATCACTATGAGCGCCCCGGTCTGGGGCATGTTGCGACTTGTCGATGGCTTTATGATGGCCGGCGTCTTCGTCTGTCTGGAAAGCTGGCTCAACCGGCAAGCGAGTGCGACCACCCGCAGCTCGATCCTGGCGGCCTACATGATCGCGCTTTATGGTGGACAGGCGCTGGGTCAGTTCCTGCTCAACCTTGGCACGCAGCAGCCCAGCCTGCCCTTTGTGATAGCCGCTATCCTGCTGTCGCTGTCGGTCGTCCCAGTGGCGCTGACCAAGATCGACCAACCGCAAATGGAGCATATCGCCCCGTTCTCGCTTCGGCGTCTTTATGACGCCTCGCCACTCGGAGTGATCGGAGTGCTGACCACCGGCGCCATTCTCGGCGCATTTTATGCGATGGGCGCGGTTTTCATCCAGCGGCTCGGGATGGGATTGGCCGAAGTGGCCTTCTTCACATCCTGCGTCATTGGCGGCGGTGTCGCACTGCAATGGCCGCTCGGGCTCCTCTCCGATCGGTTCGACCGACGGACGGTGATAATCGGCTGCATGGGCATCGTGCTTGCCATAAGCATCGTGCTTTCCTTCTTTTCCCAGCCAAGCGCCCTCCTCTTCGTACTCGGTACCCTGTTTGGCGGGTTTGCCTTTGCTCTTTATCCATTGTGCGTGGCCCACTCGAACGATCATCTGACGGAGGAGCAACGCGTTGGTGCAAGCAGCGGTCTGGTGCTTACCTATTCTGCTGGCGCGGTCGTCGGCCCGATGATCGCGTCAGCCGGCATGCAAGTGCTGGGCGTTCGCGGCCTGTTTGCAACCATGTCCGCCTTTGCCCTGGTCGGTACGCTTTTCGCGTTATGGCGCGCGATCGTTGGCAAGCCAGTCAGTGCCGAGGACCAGGGGGCGTTCCAGTCACTGCCCAGAACCACGCCCATGGTCGCGGTGCTGGAAGTCGAAGAAGAATAAGCGCGCGATGGAACGGGCTGTTCTCGCACATAAGGGAGCGTACTCGTTGGAAACGAACACGCAAGGCTGCGTTTCAGGATCGTCCTTCGATCAAGGTCTGAGTGACAATTTCCAGTTGACGCTGATACGCCACTTCTTGCTGTAACTGGAATAGGGCTTGTCAATCACACGGGCAGCTTCCAGCCCAATCATTCCCTTGTCCGAATAGCCTATCCGCACCCCTCCGCCTGCAGATGCCATATCGAAGCTTGCACCGGTGAAGCGTCCTCGCGCCAATACGTCTCCTGTAGCGTAATCCACGAAGCCATAGATCTCGCTTGGACCAAAATCGCCGGATAGCGGCCGGAAGGCTAGTTCAAGCGACGATCCCAATCCTCGATCGGAGCTAATCAGTCCGTTTTCGAAAGCGCGGCCCAATGTTTCCCCGCCGACGGTAAAGCGTTCCGTCACCGGCACGGGGTCCTCGGTCCACTGTCCGCTCAGCCGCACGCGGGCGATCACGTCGGTTATGACCTGCTGTGAAAGCGCGACCAATCCATTCGCTTTCCGGAATTTTAGGTCGCTCTGGCTCGCCGCCGCGGTCGCATTGAAGATATTCAATCCCTGACTAACCGTCAGGCGGCCGGATATAAGGCGTTCTGGTGACTTTTTAGAGCCCGTAAGCGCGGCACGTAATGCGCGCACCTTCTCTGTCGCGACGACCGACCCGAAAGCCGAACTGTCAGAATCAACCGCATCCAGACCAAATGCGGCGTTCAAATTTGTACGATAGGAGCGGATCACGGGATGGGTGATCAGCAGCGACGCCGTATCCGCTGTGCCCTTCACCAATGTACCGGAGGGCTGTGTTTCAAGATGCCCAACCGATGCCCTCACCCGCGTTCCTTCGGATGTTATCGGCGTAGAATGACTGAGACTTACATACAGCAAGTCTTTGAAATTGGTCGATGATGCGCCCGTTATTTGGGTCTGATCCCCATCGCGAAACAGGTTGTAAGCTTTGGCGTTGGCCTCCACCTGGCCAGCCTCGATCAACTGGGTGCTGCGGTTATTATAGGAAACACTGACCGTGGGGCGGAGATAATCGAGTTCCAAGATCAGCCGAACTGCCCCCCGGCGTGATCCAACCTGCATTTTCGGCTTTACGTCAATGCCCGGCAGATCACGGATCAAGGAAAGATACCGCTCCAACTTCGGGCGGGTCAGCGGCTGTTCCTGGCGAAGCTTTTCGGCATAGGAGCGGACCAGATCAAGATCGCGCCCCTCCACTTCACCTGTCAGCACAACAGATTCTATGTACCCTTCTGCCACGGCTATTTTGACCGTGCCGTCCGAAAAATCCTGATCGGGAATGACCACGGTGAACAAAGCAATGTCGGATTTGCCATAGGCTTGTGACATTGCTGCGGTCAGCGCGCGCAGATTTTCGATAGATGCTGCCTGCCCTACGAAATCCTCAGCCGCTCGGGCCACAATGAGTGGGACCTCGGTTCCAACAAACTGGATATGTCGGATAGTGGAACCCTGATCGGCAGCGGCGCGAATGCTGACTGGATCGGAGGTTGTCGCGTCTGATTCTAGCGGATCTTTTCGGACATCCTCTTGCGGCAACTGATCGAGCCGTTGGTCATCGAGCGGCGTTGCCGTCTGGGCAAAGCCCGGCGGAGCGAGCCCTGTCGCGATGAACAGGGCCGCCCCGGAGGCAACTTTGTTTATAGCTTGCATGGTGCGTGTGTCTGTCTCTTACTGTCCACCACCCAGCAGGCCGCCAACCAGGCCACCATTGGATGATCCGCCAGTGAGACCCTCAACAGTGTTGCCAACACCGTCGGTCACGCCTTGAACAGTATCGCCCAGCGCGTTGCCAGAACCGCCGCTACCTGCTCCTTCGAGACCGTTGGTAACGCCATCAAGTGTGTTGGATAGGCCATCTCCTGAAGATGCACCTTGCGTCAAACCACTGGCAACATCATTCACCGTATCCGTGACGCCATTGACGGTATTGCTCAAGGCATTGCTCTCGCCCTGTTGCAAAGCCGGGCTTTCCAATGTCAAAAACTCCCCATTCGAGGCAACGCCAGCGGTAAGCAGCTGGCCGTCATTCTGACTTTCGGACAATGCGCTGACCCCTAGCAGGGCAGAATCGCTTTCCGCACCAGATGCCACGCCGACGCTGGCAAGCGAGGCGTCTGGCTGAGAATTGGACAAGGCACTGACACCAATCAGACTGTCGTTGGTCGGCTCACCGATGGTGGCCTCACCCAGTGCAATGCTGACCGTATCTCCTGGAGCGGCTGTCAGGCCATCCACCAGATAGGCTTGCCCATTTCCGGTATCGACCAGAGCCTGTCCGGTACGATCAACCGTGGACACAACACGCCCGACGATTGAGGTTTCTCCGCCCGGCAAAGCGCCATCCACCAGAGTGGCAATCTGAGAGGTCCCGTCGGCGACGGTGGTAACGGTCTCACCCGTCGCCACCAATACGCCAGACACGACAGGATTGGTATTCTCAGGATCACCGGTATTCGCGAGCAGGCCGGTGCCTGCGACACCTTCTTCACCCACAAGACCGCCTGCGGCAAGTGCATCGACACCATCGGTCAAGCCGTCCAGTCCATCAATTCCTGCAGGACCTTGTGGACCAGCGGGGCCGCGTCCACCCTGGGCGACGTTCTGGCCGCCCCCGCCTGAGCCACCGCTTCCACTATCTCCGCCGTTCCCATCGCTTCCAGTACCGTCATCAGGTTCGTCTGGTGCTTGATTACCAACAGCTGCCAAGCGGGTCGTGCCACTGGATTCGCACCCAGAAAGTCCAAGTATCGCGATTGATCCGGCGACAGCGGCTAAGAAATTATACTTATGAAGTTTCATAATATCAGCCTCCAATAACTCCGTCCTCACCCGGATTGAACGATCTGGATATTAAGATTACGTAAAGATACTTTCTTGAAAAAATCTCGTCATTACAGCATCTTATATTCTATTTTCAAAATGGTTCCCACTTGAAAAAAAGAAACATCTATTCATAGATTAGTCGCTGGAATTTAGGGCTACAGATAACACCGATTCAAGCGCCTCAAAAAAACGGCCGCCCATTATTGCACATCATTCGCATTAGCGTATGCTGTGTCTGTGAAATGGAGCAAGCCGATGTATCAATTTGTCGATCAACCCATTACCCGACTCGAACAGGGCAGCCAGTTCCTCCTCGCAGCCATGCGCGCTTGGGAATGGTCAGCGCTCGATCATCGCTGTCCGAAGATCGGCCTGTCCGTCAGTTTTGCCCAAATAGGGCTGCTTCAGGCGCTGGGCGATTTTCATGAGCTGATGATGATGCTGGGCATAACATCCAGTGGACAGCGCAGCTTTGCGGCAAACCGTCACGCACCAGTGAATGAAGGGGAAGCCATATTGCTCGCGGTCTGGTCTGATGTAGCCGCCCGCAACTATGACCGCCCGCAGATGGTGCTTGGCGCGCTTTACAATGCCTCGACGGCGCAGCGGGCTGTTTTGCTCACGCAACAAGTCAGCGCGCAAATGGCCCTAATTGGGTTATTCCCCGATGCTCCGCTGGAAAATTCCCTCACCTCGCGCACTGAGCGCTGATTTCTACCCCTCCAAAATCTGAAAGTTTGAATATGAGCGATCGTCTGGAGCTGCGCGCTGCCCTGGCCCCATCCAAAAGCCTGACCGTCGAAGAAGTGCTGTCAGTCAAACATTGGAACGAACATCTCTTCAGCTTCACCATCTCCCGCCCGGCCTCCTTTCGGTTTCGATCGGGCGAATTTGTGATGATTGGCCTCCCCGGTGATGGCCGCCCACTGCTTCGGGCCTATTCCATTGCCAGCCCATCCTATGCAGAGGAGCTTGAGTTTCTTTCCATTAAAGTTCCCGGTGGGCCGCTGACTTCGCGACTGCAATTGATTGAACCGGGGGATCATATCTTTCTCGGCCGCAAACCCACAGGTACGCTGGTGAGCGATGCCCTGCTGCCGGGCAAAAGGCTGTTCCTGCTGTCGACCGGCACCGGATTGGCGCCGTTTCTCAGTATTATTCGTGATCCCGACATTTATGACATGTATGAACAAATCACGCTGGTTCACTCCGTCCGCAGAGTAAGCGATCTCGCCTATCGCGCGGAACTGGAAGGGAAACTGGCGGACGATCCGTTGGTGGCCGATCAGGCTCTGGTGCAATTCCGCTATGCTCCAACTGTTACACGGGAGAATTTCCACACTCAGGGCCGGATCGACAGGCTGATGGAAAATGGCGAACTGTTTCATCACTTGCTTGGGGGTGAGGCAGCATTCAATCCGGAAACCGACCGTATCATGCTGTGCGGCAGTATGGACATGATCCGTGATTTTCAGGCCCGATTTGAAGATCTGGGCTTTGCAGAAGGCGCCAATTCCGCGCCTGGCCAATTCGTCATCGAGCGGGCCTTTGTCGATTGAGCGTCTCGATGCCGCATGAAATTGACAAAATCTGGTAAACCGGTTGCTCCAGCCTCGCTGCCCGCTTATCGGGAAACCGAAACACCTAAAAAGGGAGAGAGGCAGTGAGTATTCTTGAAGGTCGCGTCGCGGTGGTCACCGGTGCCAGCTCTGGCATTGGCGAGGCTTGCGCGATTTCCTTTGTCGAGAAAGGCGCGAAAGTTGTGCTGGCCGCCCGCCGTGCCGAGCGGTTGGATAAACTGGTCACAAAGCTGGAAGCCATGGGCGGTGAAGCCTTGGCCGTGGCCACCGATGTGACGGACGAAGCAGCCGTTGAAAATCTGTTTGAAAAAGCGGTTGAGCGCTTCGGCACCGTCGACGTGCTGATCAACAATGCCGGCATTGCCGACAGCACAGCGGCGCATGAGCTTGAGCTGGACCTCTGGAACCGGGTCATCAACACGAACCTCACCTCCGCATTTCTTTGCTCGCGTGCAGCGGTGCGCGTCATGAAGGGCAAGGGGCATGGCCGGATTATCAATATCGGTTCGATTTCAGCACGCGTCCCGCGTGAGAACAGCCCTGCCTATGCCGCCAGCAAATGGGGTCTGGATGGTTTGACCCGCGCCATGGCGATCGATGGACGTGAGGACAATATTGCTGTCTCGATTTTTCATCCCGGTATCGTCGCCACCGAAATCGCACCGGGTGCGGTCAAACTGCCATCGGATATGTCAGCAGATCCCAAGGATATAGCCGACGTCATCATTCATATGGCCGACATCCCCGATCATTTGAACTTCTATGAAGGTCTGGTCGTTCAGAACAAGATCCCCTTCCTCAGCCGCGGCTGAAGAACGCCATTCAAAAGCCTGAAATCAAATAAAAAGGCCGGAAAGTTCATTCTTTCCGGCCTTTTTATGGTCTGCGCAATTTCTGTGTGAAGTTCAGCCCGGCTGATCGGGTGCATTGCTAATATCGATATAGCGGCGATCATAATAGGTAAGCGGGGTAGCATTATCCCGGTGACTGGCCGCGATCAGTTCCCCGATAAAGATCGTGTGCGTACCAAACTCATGGCTATGCGCGGTTTTGCAGACGAAGCTGGATTGGGCATTCGCCAGAACGGGCACGCCGTGATGCTCCTCCCAATCGCCGATGGCGAAGCGTTCTTCCCCTGCCTGCTTGAGCATGAACTGGTCTGCCACATCGCGATTACCCAGCCCCAGCACATTTACGCAGAATGTATCAACACTGGCCAGAGGTTCATGCAAGGATGCCGACCGGTTGATGCAGACCAGCAAGGATGGCGGGTCAAAGCTCAGCGAGCTGACGGCGGTGGCGATAATACCATGCCGCGCTCCGCCATGCCCGGTTGTGATGGCATAGACGGTGGATGAGACGTGCCGCATTGCCGCATGAAATGCGTCCAGAATGGCATCGGTGTTTTCGTTCATATCAGTCACGTGGCTGACAATGCGGCCCGGTTGCGAAGGGATCAAGGGGGAATCCTTGCTCATCCACCTCTCGGAAGTTTATGTGCATCAGCTGCAAAGTTTGCGCGCGCTCAATCGGTCGCCCGCCAGCCACATTTCCGGAGTTTTTATGTCGAGATTTCTAATAGTTGAAGCGCGTTTTTATGACCATTTGAACGATATGTTAATTTCCGGCGCGAAAGCGGCCCTGGAGAATGCTGGTCATGAAGTGGAAATCCTGACGGTTCCCGGGGCGCTCGAAATCCCAGGCGCGATTGCGATGGCGGTGGAAGCGGGCGGTTATGATGGCTTCGTTGCCATCGGCGTTGTCATTCGCGGGGAAACCTATCACTTCGAAATCGTTGCCGGAGAGAGCGCAAGAGGAATCATGGCCCTGACCATGGACGGCATAGCGATCGGCAATGGCATTCTCACCACAGAGAACGAGGCACAGGCAATTGTGCGTGCCGATCCGGAGCAGTCCAACAAGGGTGCCGGCGCGGCTGAAGCGGCCATGGCTCTACTGAAACTGCAGGAGAAAATTCGCTGATGACCCATGCTTCGCTTTCCGGAATCCCGATCGTCCTTGGTGGCAATGTTTTTGGCTGGACCGCCGACGAAGACACGAGCTTCGCCGTGCTCGACAAATTTTACGAACATGGCGGACGAATGATCGACACGGCCCAGGGATATTCCAGCTGGGTCGATGGCCATTCGGGCGGGGAAAGCGAAACAGTGCTCGGCAAATGGCTGGCAGCGAGAGGGGATGCCGTGCGCGGTGACATGCGCATCGGCACGAAGGTCAACATGTCTGGTGAAGATGGCGGGCTTGCCCCTGATGCAATTGCCGGTGCGCTTGAGCAGTCCCTGAACCGGTTGCAGACCGATTATGTCGATCTCTATTATGCGCATCGTGACGATCTCGCGACACCGCAGAAGGAAATGGCGCAGGGGTTCGACGCCCTCATGCAGGCAGGCAAGGTCCGTGAAATCGGCGCATCAAATTTCGATGCTCCCCGGCTTGCCTCGGCCATTCAGGCTGCAAGAGAGGCGGATTGTACGCCTTTCAGCGTGTTGCAGAACGAATATAACCTGGTCAAACGCGGCCAATTTGGTGCCGATCTGCAAAATCTCTGCCTTGATCAGGATATTCTGGTCTTCACCTATTTCTCGCTCGCCTCCGGTTTCCTGACCGGGAAATATCGTGAAAAATCAGATCTTGAGGGGCAGGATCGCGCAATGATGGTCGAAAACTATCTGGATCAGGGACAGCGCGTTTTGGCAAAACTCGATAAGATTTCGGAGGAGACCAATGCCTCCCTCGCGGCCATCTCGCTGGCCTGGTTGATTGCTCAACCGGCTGTAACCGCTCCCATCGCGAGCGCCAGAAAGCCCGAACAGCTGGACGCCCTGCTGGAAGCCGCACGGCTAGAACTCAGCCCCGAACAGATCGAAAGCCTCAACCTCGCGATCTGATAAGGGCTTTAGTCGGCACTGAATTGCATTGCCACGAATGCAAGACGGGGAAGAGCGCGGTTTAACCCGCCCTTCCCCGTCTTGATTGGCAGCTTTAGCGTGCGAGACGTCCGAAACAGCCTTTGCCTGCGAAAGAGGCGGACGCGCCCAGCTCTTCTTCGATACGAATAAGCTGATTGTATTTGGCAAGCCGGTCAGAGCGCGCAAGCGACCCGGTTTTGATCTGGCCACAATTGGTGGCGACCGCCAGGTCAGCGATCGTCGCATCTTCTGTTTCGCCCGAGCGATGGGACATAACAGTCGTATAGCCTGCGCGATGCGCCATATCGACCGCTTCGAGCGTTTCCGTCAGAGTGCCGATCTGATTGACCTTCACCAGCATTGAATTGGCCATACCCTGTTCGATACCCATAGCGAGACGGTCAGGATTGGTGACGAACAGATCGTCCCCCACCAACTGAACCCGGTCACCAATCGCAGATGTCAGGGCTTTCCAGCCTTCGAAATCGTCTTCTGCCATCCCGTCTTCGATCGAGATGATCGGATAGGAATCACACAATTTGGCAAGATAATCAGCCATTTCCTCGCCATTCAGGGAAAGATTCTCGCCTGAAATCTCATAACGGCCATCTTTGAAGAATTCGGTTGAGGCGCAATCAAGCGCCAGCATGACATCATCGCCGGGCTTGAATCCGGCCTTTTCGATCGAAGCCACTACGAAATCCAGCGCATCTCGTGTGCTAGCAAGGTTAGGAGCGAAACCGCCCTCATCTCCGACCGAAGTTGAAAGACCGCGTTCTGCCAGTCCCTTTTTCAGAGTGTGGAAGATCTCGGCGCCCCACCGTACCGCTTCGGAGAGCGTATCGGCGCCGACCGGCATGATCATGAATTCCTGAAAATCGATCGGGTTATCAGCATGTTCGCCGCCATTGACGATATTCATCATCGGTACTGGCAACATATGGGCGGATACCCCGCCAATATAGGAGTAAAGCGGAAGCCCGCGCGCCGCCGCGGCGGCCTTGGCTACGGCAAGGCTCGTGCCCAGGATCGAATTGGCGCCCAGATTGGCCTTGTTATCCGTTCCGTCGAGATCGAGCATCGCCAGATCAATATCGCGCTGATCCTCGGCATCGAGACCCAGTAGCGTATCGGCAATCGTGTTGTTCACAGCATCGACGGCTTTGAGCACGCCCTTGCCCAGATAAACGTTCTTATCGCCATCACGCAGTTCAACTGCCTCATGCGCACCGGTCGACGCGCCGGAGGGGACTGCAGCACGGCCAAAACTGCCATCTTCAAGCAGAACATCCACTTCAACGGTCGGGTTGCCCCGGCTGTCAAGAATCTGGCGGCCGTGAATGTCTATAATCGCGGTCATTAGCTATCGCTCCAATTTGCTTTTGGCGATCTCCTATGCGGCGGAACCATGGCGTGCAAGCCGCGTTTGTTTTATGATATGTAACTAATGTGATGTTTCGACGAAGAATTGTTGCCGGAGCATAGCAAGAAAAGGGGAAATTATGGTCGATACACCTAAGAACACGCCGGTTGAGCTCGCCGATGACAACAAGGCCGAAGCCAAAACACGCTTCAACGCTGCGCTTGAAGAAGCAAAAGCTGGGGCCGCTGCACTCGGCGCCGAAGCTAAACAGCGTATGGAAGGGTATCGTGATCAGGCGAAGACCAAGGGTGAAGACATGAAGGGTGATGCACGCGGAAAAGCCAGCAACCTCGCCACAGAGGGCAAGGCAAAAGTCAGCGGCGCAATCGCCAGCCTTGGCAAACTGATCGATGAAAACGCGGTCAAGGTCGATGAAGCCGTGGGCGCGCAATATGGTGACTGCGTTCGTATTGCTTCAAAGAAGCTCGACGAAACCGCCTCTGCCCTTGATGAAAAGAGCGTCGAGGAACTGACCGAGGAAACACGTCAGTTCATTCGCCGTCGCCCTAGCATGTCCGTCGGCATTGCTGCTGCGGTCGGCTATTTGTTCGCCCGGACGTTCCGTAGCTCCAAGTAAAAACACGTGACATCAACACAGAGAGACGGTCTGCCGACCCCACCAGAGGATGGCGAAATTCGTTTGCCTGATCCCCCGGGGGCGGAAGACGATCATTATCACGGTGATGGCTTTGAAGAGCGCTCCATTCTGGATGATCTTCTCGCCCTTTATGAAGATGTAAAGATCTACATTGAGGCCGAGCTGAACTTCCAGAAGAGCCGCCTGAAGTTCACGTTGAAGAGCCTGAAGCTAGCGGCGGCTTTTGGTGGTGTCGCACTCGTCTGCGTGTTTTTGGCGCTGATTGGTCTGACGGTTGGCCTGATCATAGCGCTCACGCCGATCATAACCGCATGGGGTGCGACATTCTTGGTGGTCGGCGGCTTGCTGATCATTGCGTACGCCTCTGTGAAAAAGCTGATCGACAAAGTGAAAGCCGTGTCGAGAGCCTTCGCGAAGGATGACAATTCAGAGGTCGGCAATGACGTTTGAACAACAGATGATCCATGACCGTTCTTTGCGAGATGCGGCGCGGGCGCTGATAGACAGCGATGTCGCTTTCCTGCGGGAAGATATCGAACATCGGGGCCTCGCCTCACGCATCGGCACACGTTTTGTCGAGGGCGGTGCGGACCTTGCGGATGATACGCAGGACTATCTTCTGGAAAATCCGGCGATCGTCGGAGGGGTTCTTTGTGCAGGGTTATTGTGGCTTTTCCGCAGACCCATCATGCAGTGGCTAAACCCGCCAGAAGACGCAGCGGATCAGGAACCAGTGCAGCAGTCTAACCGTTCGCAAAACAAAGCAAATTTAAAGAATAAGGAGTTTCGCGATGGTAGAAGCTAAACCGACGACAAGTCCTGAAGTGACGAAGAGTGAAGAAATCGAAAAGCGCGTAGAAGCGGCCACCAATCGCAATACCGCTCGCCAGCCTTCCAACCTTGAAAAAGCGGGTGAGAAGGCCATCGAAGCGAAAGATAGATTCACCGATTTTGCAAAAGAACATCCGCTGACGGTTGCCGCAGGCGGCTTGGCGCTGGGTATTGTGATCAGTGCGATGTTCCCGCGCTCTCCAACACGCAAAGCCGGAGCCAAGGCCGCGAAGCGTGCAGCAGGCCTGGCCGGCATAGCTGCCGATATGGCGATGGCTTACGCACAGCAAGCAGCAGACGTGACGGAGAAGGTTGGTCGTCGCGGTGCTGAAAAACTGGAAGATCTTGGCGATGATGTGGGTGACCGCACAAGAATATTCCGCCGCGGAGCCCATTACCGCATGGAAGGTGCGAGCGATCATGCGCGTACCCTCGCCCGCGAGACAAACAAGAAAATGCGTCGCACGTTACGTCATCGGATTAGCTAATATCAGGGATTGCAGCCGCCGTGTAAGGTCTTATGGGGACAGGTACATCCGCAACATTCCGAAAGGACCACAATGGCTGAACAGCTTCTGCATCTCGTAATGGGCGGTCGCGTAACCGATCCGACTGGCGTAGAATTTGAAGATGTGGACAATCTCGACATTGTCGGCGTCTTCCCAAATTACAGTTCCGCGCTGGAAGCTTGGCGCGGCGCCGCACAGCGGACGGTAGACGATGCCGAGATGAAATATGTCATCGTTCATCTTCACCGTTTGATGGACCCCCAAGCACCGGGAAAATGACCAGAGATTTTGGAAAGGGAGATGCCTGGCATCTCCCTTTTTTGTGCGGCAAGGGCTTCATTTACCCGGCCTACGCCGGCGATGTTAGTGAATTAGCCACATGGTTGGCTGCGCCCATGTTGCTCCAGCGACTGGACACGGCGAAACGGCCCGCCCCATTCCGGAGCGAGCCGTTTTTAGTGTCATTCGGCCTGTGTTCCTGGTGAACAGTGATGCCTCATCCCATTTGATGAAACATACGGGGCTCAGATGAATTCGACCTTTTCAATGAGGTAGAAGCGTTCGCCAGAAGGGACGGTCACTTCCACTTCTTCCCCGACATTCTTGCCGATAAGTGCGCGGCCCATCGGTGAATCGTAGGAGATACGGCCTCTCTTGGCATCGCTCTCCATCTGGCCGACAATCTGGTATTTCATCGGCTTGTCATCTTCATCAAGCACCGTCACCGTCGCACCAAAGATAACTTTGTCACCCGAAAGGGTGGTCGGGTCGATGATTTGCGCACGACTGGTCTTGTCTTCCAGGTCCGCGATAGTCGCTTCGACCTGACCCTGCCGCTCCTTCGCAGCATGATATTCGGCATTCTCCGAAAGATCACCATGCGCGCGCGCTTCCTCGATTGCCTCGACAATCTTGGGGCGCTCCTGGCGCAAGGCTTTTAGATCAGCGGTGAGCTTTTCGTAGCCTTCCGCCAGCATTGGCACTTTTTCCATTGCACGTCCCTGTTCTAAGCGTTTCCCGACAAAATCCGCTCCGCCCTTTTTTGGGCGGCTGAGCGGCGTTCAATTGTCGGGAAAAACGCGCGTGTTTCAGCTATAATAGTCTTGCAAGGATCGCACTTCAAGCTCGCCACTCTTAACTACTGCAATTGCTTGCGCTGCAGCGAGCGAACTGGCGGCCGTGGTATAGTAGGATACCTTATTCGCCAGCGCCGATGCTCGGATCGACTGGCTGTCCTTGAGGCTCTGCCATCCTTCAGTTGTGTTGAAGATTAGGGCGATGTCGCCATCCATGATCCGGTCAACAATATGCGGTCTGCCTTCGGCCACCTTGTTGACGCGTTCCACCACGATCCCTGCTTCATCAAGATATGCGGCCGTGCCGCCGGTGGCTACAATCGTGAAGCCTTTTTCAACCAGCAAACGGACGGCCTGAAGGATCAGCGGCTTGTCACTATCCTTGACAGAGACGAAGACCTTCCCGGATTCCGGCAAGATCATCCCTGCCCCCAGCTGCGATTTGGCAAAGGCCAGTGGGAAATTGCGATCAATGCCCATCACTTCACCGGTTGAGCGCATTTCGGGCGTCAATGCCGGATCGGAACCTGGGAAGCGGGCAAAGGGGAAGACTGCTTCCTTTACCGCCATGTAATCAATCTCACGCTTGATCTTGGGCAAATCGACCAACTTTTCGCCGGCCATCACGCGCGATGCGATCTTGGCAATCGGATCGCCAATAGCCTTGGCGACAAAGGGAACTGTCCGGCTCGCGCGCGGGTTCACTTCGATCAGATAGACTTCGCCATCCTTGACCGCGAATTGCACATTCATCAGGCCGCGAACCTTCAGACCGAAGGCCAGAGCCTCTGCCTGACGCTCCATTTCCTGAATGATTTCAGGTGGAAGACTGTAAGGCGGAATGGTGCAGGCACTGTCACCGGAATGGACGCCAGCTTCTTCAATATGCTGCATCACGCCGGCAACCACGACCTGATCGCCATCGCAAAGCGCATCGACGTCGCATTCCACAGCATCGCGCAGATATTGGTCGATCAGCACCGGGCTATCGCCCGACACATTCACCGCGGTGGCGATATAATTATCGAGCTGCGCTTCACTGTCGACGATTTCCATCGCACGTCCGCCCAGCACATAGGATGGACGCAGCAGCACTGGATAGCCGATCCTCTTTGCCACGGCTGCCGCTTCTTCGCGGCTCCGGGCGATGCCGTTTTCGGGCTGCTTGAGGTTCAGCTTGCTCACCAGTTTGGCAAAACGTTCACGGTCTTCGGCAAGGTCGATCGCATCGGGATCAGTACCGAGAATGGGGATACCGGCCTTTTCCAGCGCGCCAGCAAGCTTCAGCGGTGTTTGACCGCCAAATTGAACGATGACGCCCACCAGTTCGCCGCGAGAATGTTCGACGCGCAGGATCTCGAGCACATCTTCAGCTGTGAGCGGTTCAAAATAGAGCCGGTCAGACGTGTCGTAATCGGTGGAAACAGTTTCCGGATTACAATTGACCATGATGGTTTCGAACCCGGCTTCCGCCAGAGCGAAACAAGCATGGCAGCAGCAATAATCGAATTCGATACCCTGCCCGATCCGGTTAGGACCACCACCCAGAATAACGATCTTCTTGCGATCGCTTGGGAAGGCTTCGTTTTCGGCCTCACCAAAGCTTGGCGCTTCATAGGTCGAATACATGTAGGGCGTGATCGCATCGAATTCAGCGGCGCAGCTGTCGATCCGTTTGAAGACGGGCAAAACGCCCAGCTTCTGACGCAGCGCGCGAACTTCTTCCTCACTCGTCGCGCCGGCCATGGCGCGCAACGTGTCATGCAGCAAACCCGACCGGGACGCCTGCGTTTCCGCCATGCCACCAGCAACGCCGACTGACCGCACGGCCAGCGTGGCAAGCCGTTTGTCAGAAAAGCCCATCGCTTTGAGGCGCTGGAGCCCCGGCGCATCATTGGGCAGGCCGTTTTGCGAAATCATCTGTTCTTCATAGATGATTTCCTCGATGTGACGCAGAAACCACGGGTCATAATGCGTGATTTCATGCACTTCTTCCATCGAGAAGCCTTCGCGGAATGCCTGTGCAACCTTCAGAATCCGTTCCGGTGTTGCCCGTGCCAAGGATGCCCGGATTTCGCTCTTTTCGGCGCCTTCCAGCTCAACAATGCGGTTGAAACCATCAAGATCGGTTTCAAGACCCCGCAGGGCCTTCTGCATGCTTTCCTTGAAGTTACGACCGATAGCCATGACTTCACCCACCGATTTCATCGCGGTGGACAGCTCGGCCTTGGCACCTTTGAATTTCTCAAACGCAAAGCGAGGAATTTTGGTGACAACATAGTCAATTGTCGGTTCAAAACTCGCCGGGGTTGCGCCGGTGATTTCATTGGTGATTTCATCCAGCGTATAGCCAACCGCCAGCTTGGCCGCGACGCGTGCAATCGGGAAGCCGGTGGCTTTCGATGCCAGTGCGGATGAGCGCGAAACACGCGGGTTCATCTCAATCACGATCAAGCGGCCATCTGCCGGATTGACCGCGAATTGCACATTGGACCCGCCGGTTTCGACGCCAATTTCACGCAGCACGGCAATCGAGGCCGAGCGCATGATCTGATATTCCTTATCCGTCAGCGTCAATGCAGGCGCGACAGTGATGGAATCGCCCGTATGCACACCCATCGGATCGACATTTTCAATCGCGCAGATGATGATGCAATTGTCCGCCTTGTCGCGGACGACTTCCATCTCGAATTCTTTCCACCCGAGCAGCGATTCCTCGATCAGCACCTCGGTGGTCGGTGAGGCTTCCAGACCTTCACGAACGATCCGTTCGAATTCTGCACGGTTATAGGCCACACCGCCGCCCGTACCGCCCAGCGTGAAGCTGGGGCGGATGATCGAAGGCAAGCCAGTGCGTTCCAGCACCGCCAGCGCTTCATCGAGTGTATGGGCCGTCCCCGAGCGGGCACTTTCCAGACCGATGGAGTCCATCGCCTCACGGAAACGGTGCCGGTTTTCTGCTTTATCGATTGCATCGGCATTCGCGCCGATCATCTGGACGCCATGCTTTTCCAGTGTGCCGTCATTATACAAAGCCAGCGCACAGTTCAGCGCCGTCTGTCCGCCCATCGTGGGCAGCAGCGCATCCGGCTTTTCCTTTTCGATGATCTTGGCGACCAGTTCGGGCGTGATCGGCTCCACATATGTGGCGTCGGCCGTTTCCGGATCGGTCATGATCGTCGCCGGATTGGAGTTCACCAGAATAACCCGGTAACCCTCTTCTTTCAGTGCCTTAATGGCCTGAGTTCCGGAATAATCAAACTCGCACGCCTGACCGATGATGATCGGACCTGCACCAATGACGAGAATCGATGAGATGTCTGTGCGTTTAGGCATTTAACCGAGCGATCCCACAAATTTCTGAAAGAGATAAAAGCTGTCTTGCGGCCCAGGCGATGCCTCGGGGTGATATTGCACACCGAATGCTTTGCGGCCCTTGATCGCAATCCCGCAATTCGACCCGTCGAACAAGGAAACATGTGTTTCTTCGACCGTATCGGGAAGCGTCGCGTTATCGACGGCAAAGCCGTGATTCATGCTGGTAATTTCAACCACGCCATCCTGATTGCGCTTCACCGGATGGTTCGCGCCGCGATGGCCCTGATGCATCTTGGTGGTGGTCGCACCGGCTGCGATGGCCAGCATCTGATGCCCCAGACAGATCCCGAAAATCGGAATGTCACGCTCAAGCAGATCCTTGATCACCGGAACGGCGTATGCGCCTGTGGCGGCCGGATCACCCGGACCGTTGGATAGGAAAACGCCATCAGGCTTGAGGGCCAGAATATCGTCTACCGTACTGGCCGCAGGAACGACAGTCACGCGTGCGCCGGCCTGAACCAGATTGCGGAAGATATTGTCCTTTGCGCCATAATCGATGGCAACCACATGGGGCAGCGTTTCGTCAAAAACATCCGCATAGCCCTGCCCCAATGTCCAGGGGCCGCCTTGCCATGCTTGCTGCTTGCTGCGGCTCACATCCTTGGCCAGATCCATACCTTCAAGACCGGGCCAGTTTCGCGCGAGTTCGAGCAGAGCCGGAACATCGAAATCACCGCGCGGATGATGCGCAATCACCGCATTGGGCGCGCCATTCATCCGGATGCGGCGCGTAAGCGCACGCGTGTCGATGCCCGAAAGGCCGATCTTGCCCTTGGCCTCCATCCATTCGCCAAATTCTGACGTGGCGCGGAAGTTTGAATTCAGCGTAATTTCTTCACGCGTGATGCAGCCCACTGCGCCATCGACATTGGATTCGAGATCCTCGTCATTGGCGCCGACATTCCCGATATGCGGGAAGGTGAAGGTTACGATCTGAGCGGCATATGACGGGTCAGTCATCACTTCCTGATAACCCGTCATCGAGGTGTTAAAACAGACTTCGCCGACCGCGGCACCAATGGCGCCGAAGCCCTTTCCCCAAAGTACCGTGCCATCTGAGAGCACAAGGACTCCGCTCGCACCTTTGGGCGGCGCGTGCGAAGATGCGGGGTCAGCCATGGGCAGCTCCGTTTCTTAAAGTGTTATCGGCAATGTTTGCTAAGGCCCAGCGGCTAGACGTGGTGTGCCCCTCCGTCAAGCTGTCACACACGGGAAAAATGCGCTAGGAAAATTCCTCCCCGCCACGACGGTCCACCCTTCCACAGGAAAGTTGCTGATTAATGCTGCGTGATACACTTAAAAAAGCCCAGATCGAAGCCATGAAATCTGGGGACAAGGAGCGTCTGGCTGCAATCCGTCTGATTCTCGCCAAGGTAAAAGATCGCGATATCGAACAGCGCACGTCGAACCAGGATGGTGATGATGATGCGATGGTCATCGATGTGCTTCAGAAAATGGCCAAGCAACGCCGCGAATCGATTGAGATGTATGAACAGGGCGGCCGCGACGAATTGGCTGCGAAGGAAAAGCAGGAACTCGGGGTAATAGAGGACTATCTGCCCCAGCAAATGAGCGCCGAGGAAACCACCGCCGCTGTTGAGCAGGTGAAGACCGACATTGGTGCTGAAGGTATGAAAGATATGGGCAAGGTGATGGCCGAGCTGAAGGCCCGGCACGGCGCGCAGCTGGATATGAGCAAGGCCAGCGGGCTCGTGCAGCAAGCCCTTTCCTGACAGTAACACCTTATGGCGCTTTCCCCTCAGTGGCTTGATGAATTACGCGCTCGGATAACGCTTTCGAGCGTTATCCAGCGTACGACCAAGCTGCAGCGAGCAGGACGTGAATGGAAGGCCTGCTGCCCCTTCCATAATGAGAATACTCCCAGTTTTACCGTTTCGGACGAAAAGGGGTTTTATCATTGTTTCGGCTGCGGAGCGCATGGTGACGCGATCCGCTGGATGACCGATCAGCGCGGCCTGTCCTTTATCGATGCGGTCAAGGAACTGGCCGCAGAGGCCGGGCTCGATGTCCCCCAGCCCGATCCGCGTGAGGCGCGCCGCGCCGAGCAGCGCGCCAGCTTGCACGATGTGATGGAAGCAGCGCAGCAATGGTTCCGCTCCAATCTGGAAAGTACCGGCGGCGAAAGCGCGCGGCGCTATCTTGATTCTCGCGGCTTTGATGCGCTCACCATGGAACGTTTCGGTTTCGGTTTTGCCCCGCCTGACCGCACCGCCCTGCCCCGCGCGCTCAGCGATTTTGAAGAATCGATGCTGATCGAGGCTGGACTGCGAATTGAAGTCGAGAACCGCGATCCCTATGACCGTTTCCGCAATCGGTTGATGCTGCCGATCCATGATGCGCGCGGCCGCATCATCGCCTTTGGCGGGCGCATTCTGGATTCATCCAACAAAGACGCGCCCAAATATCTGAATTCCCCGGACACCCCTTTGTTCGACAAAGGGCGAACACTTTACAATCTGCACCGCGCGGGCCCCGCATCACGCCAGACAAAGCGGATGGTCGTAGTTGAAGGCTATATGGATGTTGTGGCGCTCGCAGCAGCGGGCATTGAAGAAGCCGTGGCCCCCCTTGGAACAGCCCTCACCGAAAGGCAGATTGAGCTGCTGTGGCGGGTCACGGACCGCCCGCTTCTCTGCTTCGATGGCGATGCCGCCGGTCAGCGCGCCGCCATGCGTGCCGTTAGCAGAGCGCTGCCGTTGCTGCAGCCCGACCGGTCACTGGCGATTGTCACATTGCCTGAGGGGCTCGATCCTGATGATTTGCTGAAACAGCATGGGCGCGCAGCGTTGGAGCGCCTGCTGAGCGAGCCAAAATCGGTGCTCGATGTCCTCTGGACACATGAGCGCGATTCGCGTCCTCTGGATACGCCGGAGGACAAGGCCGGCCTCAAGCAGCGCCTGCTGGACCATGTCGATACTATTCAACAATCCGATATCCGTTCGCTCTATCGGCGTGAGCTGATGGATCGTTATTCCGCCTTCGCTTTTCCCAAGCGCGAATTCTCCAGGAGCAATCCCAATTCCGGCAGTTCGCGCATGGGGGGATCTGGCAGGTCCGGATCATTTGGTGGCAGCCAGTCCAGACTTTCTCCGGAAACGGCCGGGCGCCTTAAACGGGCTGCAGCCGGAGGCGGCAGAGACATGCTGGCCCAATGCGTAATCGCCGGACTTGCGCGGTTTCCGAAAGAAATTGAACGGCATGCAGAGCAGCTCGCACGCTTCGAGGCGGGTGATGCTGAAACAGCGCGTATCGTAGGAATGTTGCTAGATGTAACAGAAGCGCTTGAAGAAGAGCATGAAAATACCATATCAGCTATCGAAACCTTGGCTGCGCCGCCGGATAACGCCCATTTTTCCTTCCTGATGGAAGGCCCGGATCCGCAAGTGGCATGTCAGGACTTGGCCGAAGCGGTTGCCTTGTTGGTCGAAAGACCGGCTTTGGACAGGGCAATTGCCGAAACGACTGCACGCTTTGCGTCCGATCCGGATGGATCATGGGCGGAACAGCAACGGCTGAGGAAACGAAAGCTGGAAATCGAGTCGCGACTCGGGCACATGGCAAGGGAACGCGCCGCAGGCCCGTCGCAGAACGAAAAAATGGGCTCCCCTTCCGAACCGGACCCGGGCGAGCAGAAAACGGATTGAAGCGATAGATATGGCGTCTGAAGCCAAGACCAAGCAAAATGAAGATGCTCCCCTGATTGACCTCAATGAGGCCTCGATCAAGAAGCTCATCGCGAAGGCGAAGCGCCGGGGCTACATCACGTATGATGAGCTGAACGAAGCTTTGCCTCAGGATCAAATGTCCTCGGAACAGATCGAGGATGTCATGTCTGCCATCTCCGAAATGGGCGTGAACATCGTCGAGAATGACGAAGAAACGCAGGATGACGATGATGATTCCGATTCTGGTCCCGCTCCTGGCGTTGATGAGATAGCGAGCAGCCCCGAAACGCCGAAGCAGAACGTACCGGAAGCGCCGAAGAAGAAAGAAACCGGCGATCGCACCGATGACCCCGTGCGCATGTATCTGCGCGAGATGGGCGCCGTCGAGCTGCTGAGCCGCGAAGGCGAAATCGCGATTGCCAAGCGGATCGAAGCCGGCCGCGACACGATGATCATTGGCCTCTGCGAAAGCCCGATCACATTCCACGCCATCATCATGTGGTCCGAAGCGCTCAATAATGAGGAAATGCAGCTGCGCGAGATCCTCGATCTCGATGCCATGCTTTCCAAAGAGCCTCCTGTCGACAAGATGGAAGAAGGCGAAGATGACGATAGCGGCGAAATCAGCGAAGAAACCGCCGGTCCGACCTTCAAGGAAGATGACGACGACGATTCCGAAGAGGAAGACGGCGAAGACGGCGAAAAGAGCAACCGTGAAGAGGATGATGAGGAGGATAACACCCTCTCGCTCGCTCAGATGGAAGCGGCGCTCAAACCCGATGCGATCGAACGCTTTGCCCGTATCACCGACCTCTTCAAGAAATTTGAACGCATCCAGGGCGAACGCGTGGATGTGCTCGGCCGCGGTGATGATTTCCCCGCGTCCAAGGAAAAGAAATATGAAGACCTTCGCGAACAACTGACCGCCGAAGTTGAAAGCGTTCAGTTCCACGCGACGAAGATCGAATATCTGGTCGATAATCTTTATGCCTTCAACCGCCGCCTGACGGCGCTTGGTGGCCAGATGCTGCGTCTGGCAGAGCGTCACAAGGTCAAGCGCACCGACTTTCTGAAAGCCTATATCGGCCACGAACTGGACGAAAACTGGCTGCAGGAAACGTCGAAGAAGGACAAGAAGTGGGCGGCCTTCGCCGAAAAGGAAGGCGAGCAGGTCGAACGCATCCGCGCCGAGATTTCGGACATTTCAAGCCAGACCGGCATGAGTCTCGACGAATTCCGCCGCATTGTGAACATGGTGCAGAAGGGCGAGCGTGAAGCACGTATCGCCAAGAAGGAAATGGTCGAAGCCAATCTGCGGCTCGTGATTTCCATCGCCAAGAAATACACCAATCGCGGTTTGCAGTTCCTGGATCTCATTCAGGAAGGCAATATTGGCCTGATGAAAGCGGTCGATAAATTCGAATATCGCCGTGGTTACAAATTTTCGACCTATGCGACCTGGTGGATCAGGCAGGCCATTACCCGCTCGATCGCCGATCAGGCGCGGACCATCCGCATTCCGGTTCACATGATCGAAACGATCAACAAACTGGTGCGGACCAGCAGGCAGTTCCTGCATGAGCAGGGACGCGAGCCAACTCCGGAAGAAATGGCTGAACGCCTTTCCATGCCGTTGGAAAAAGTTCGCAAGGTGATGAAAATCGCCAAGGAGCCGATCTCTCTTGAAACGCCGATTGGCGATGAGGAAGATTCTCATCTGGGCGATTTCATCGAGGACAAGAACGCAATCATTCCGGTGGATTCGGCTATTCAGTCGAACCTAAAGGAAACGGTTACCCGCGTTCTTGCGAGCCTCACCCCGCGTGAAGAGCGTGTGCTGCGTATGCGCTTCGGTATCGGTATGAACACTGATCACACGCTGGAAGAAGTGGGGCAGCAATTCTCTGTGACGCGTGAGCGTATTCGTCAGATTGAAGCAAAAGCTCTGCGAAAGCTCAAACATCCGAGCCGGAGCCGCAAGATGCGCTCCTTCCTCGATCAGTAAGCAAAAGCCCCGCTCCGGCGGGGCTTTTCTTTATCCGGCAACCGTGATCAGCTCTCGGGCACCCAGATTGCGCCTTTGATGAAACGGATCAGCCCATCCTGATTGAGCAGGTAATGGATGTAAAACTCTACATCCACCGTCACGCCTTTGGGCACTACGCTCATTCCCTGATAACCGGCTTCTTCCAATATCTCGGCCGAGAGTTCCTTCAATCCGGTGAAGTGAATGACAACATTGGCGACGAAGCCGTCCTTGCCGGGGAAAAACTCTTTGAATGTGACTTCTTCGCGGCAGTAATCGTGAAAGAAGGCGTAAAATTCGCGGAATGCTTCCTTGCCCTGAACGCGGAAGCCGGCATTTTCCAATGCGAAATCATCAGTAAAAAACTTTCAAGCGTAGGATAATCCCGCGCGTTGAACGCCTCGATATAGCGGTGATAGTCGTCTTCAGTCATGGCTCTCTCCCTTTTGCGTCGGCCTATAGATTAGCTGCACCGCAGGAAAGAGCTTTGGGGTAGCGTCGTCACGGCGATGCGCTTATGGGAGGCGCTCCAGAGTCCCTAAGTCGAGATATAACAGCTCCATGCGCATCGCTATTGCTTCTGATCACGCCGCTTTCGACCTCAAAGCCGAACTCGCCGAATGGCTTCGCAATGAAGGCCATGAGATTGTTGATCTGGGGCCGGAAAACGCAGACCGTGTCGATTACCCTGATTTTGGCTACAAACTCGCAAATGCAGTGTCCTCCGGCGACGCCGAGCGAGGTATTGCTTTGTGCGGATCCGGCATTGGTATTTCGATCGCGGTGAACCGTAATCCTGCTGTGCGTTGCGCCTTGGTTTCAGAGCCACTTTCTGCAGCTCTGGCCCGCGAACATAACGATGCAAATGCGATTGCGATGGGTGCGCGGCTGACCGGAATTGATATGGCCAAGGCCTGTATCACGGCTTTTCTTTCTACCGAATTCGGCGGTGGCCGCCATGGCCCGCGCGTCGAGAAACTTTCCCAGATTCCACAGGACAACGGCAAATGAGCACGATGAGCGCCAACACCTCCAGCTTCTCTGACAACGCTCTAAGCGGCCAGCAGCAACGCTTCTGGCAGGACAGCCTGGCCGATGCCGATCCTGAAGTCGCAACTGCAATTGGCAACGAATTGTCCCGCCAGCAGGACCGTATTGAGCTGATTGCGAGCGAAAACATCGTCAGCAATGCGGTGTTGGAAGCAACCGGATCAATCTTTACCAACAAATATGCCGAAGGTTATCCCGGCCGGCGCTATTATGGCGGCTGCGAATATGCCGATGTGGTTGAAAATCTGGCTATTTCCCGCGCCACGAAACTGTTCGGCTGCAAATTCGCCAATGTTCAGCCCAATTCGGGCAGCCAGATGAACCAGGCCGTTTTTCTGGCGCTGATGAATCCGGGCGACACCTTTATGGGCATGGATCTTGCCGCCGGCGGCCACCTTACCCATGGCTCTCCGGTCAATATGTCAGGCAAATGGTTTAACGCTGTCAGCTATGGCGTGCGCGAAGATGATCAGCGGCTCGATATGGAACAAGTTGAGCGTTTGGCGCATGAGCATAAGCCCAAAGTCATCATTGCCGGCGCAACGGCCTATCCGCGCAGTTGGGATTTCGCGAAGTTTCGGGAAATCGCCGATGCGGTGGGCGCATATCTGCTGGTCGATATGTCGCATTTTGCGGGTCTGGTCGCTGGCGGAGCACATTCCTCACCCTTCCCCCATGCGCATGTCGTGACCACGACGACGCATAAGAGCCTGCGGGGCCCGCGTGGCGGCATGATCCTGTGGGATGATGAAGCGCTCACCAAGAAGTTCAACATGGCTGTGTTCCCCGGTCTGCAGGGCGGACCGCTCATGCATGTGATCGCTGCCAAAGCCGTTGCATTTGGCGAAGCCTTACGTCCGGATTTCAGTGCCTATGCATCCCGTATCGCGGAAAATGCCAAGGCGCTGGCTGCCAGCCTGGAAGAAAACGGCGTAGGTGTCGTGTCGGGTGGCACGGATAACCACCTGATTCTGGCCGATCTGTCTGCTCGCGAAGTGACTGGTAAAGCGGCCGAAATCGGGCTGGATCGTGCCTATCTCACCTGCAACAAGAATGCTGTGCCCTTCGATAAATTGCCCCCCGCTTTGACCTCCGGCGTTCGTCTCGGCACGCCTGCCGGCACGACCCGCGGCTTTGGCCCCGACGAGTTCAAAATTGTCGGACAGCTTATTGCCGAAGTCGTCGAGGGCTTGTCCCGCAATGGTGACGAAGGCGATGGGCAGGTGGAAGAAAGCGTACGCCGCCGCGTTGGCGAATTATGCGCTGCATTCCCGGTCTATCCGGGCCGTTAATCGATGCGCTGTCCCTTTTGCGCGCATGATGACAGTCAGGTAAAGGATTCGCGCCCGACGGAGGACAATTCTGCCATCCGTCGGCGCCGCCAATGCAGCGGCTGCGGAGCGCGGTTCACGACGTTCGAACGGGTTCAGCTACGCGATGTGACTGTGGTCAAGAATGATGGCAAAAGGGAAAGTTTCCTGCGTGTTAAGCTGGAGCAATCGGTGTCTCTCGCCTGCCGCAAACGCGGAATCGGGCAGGAACGGATCGATCAGCTGATATCCGGTATCCAGCGACAGATTGAAACATTGGGCGACAGTGAAATTCCCTCTGGCCGCATCGGCGAAATGGTGATGGAGGGTCTGCGCCAGCTCGACAGTGTCGCCTATATCCGCTTCGCCAGTGTCTATCGCGATTTCAGTGAAGCACGGGATTTTGAGGAATTTGCCAGCACGGTGCGGGATGTTGCCCATGACTGACGGGCAGACCAAAATGCCTGTGGTGGTGCTCGTAAGGCCGCAATTGGGCGAGAATATCGGCAAGGCCGCACGGGCAATGCTGAATTTCGGCCTCACCGAATTGCGCATGGTGTCCCCCCGCGATGGCTGGCCCAACCCAGCAGCAGGCCCGGCGGCATCCGGCGCCGATATCGTGCTGGAAAAAGCACAGGTTTTTGAAACGACGGCCGATGCCGTGGCCGATTGCGCGCATGTCTATGCAACCACGGTGCGCAAACGCGGCGTCACCAAGCCTGTCGTCACTCCCGAGGAAGCCTCCCGCGAGATCATCCAGCAGGAAGGGCGTAGCGCCATTCTGTTCGGGCCTGAACGCTCCGGTCTGGAAACGGATGATGTGGCTCTGGCACGCACCATCCTGACAGTCCCGATCAATCCGGACTTTTCATCACTCAATCTGGCACAAGCCGTCATTCTGTGCGCCTATGAATGGTCCCGCCATCAGCATCTGGTACAGCCGACGCAGGAAGATGCCCTGCCCCCTGCCCCGCAGGATGAGCTGGACGGACTGGTCGCGCATTTGGAAAAGCTGCTGGAGCCGAGAAACTACTTTTTCCCCGCCGCACGTGCAGATGCAACGCGCCGTACATTGCGCGGTATTCTGACGAAACCCGGCTGGAATCACCTTGAGGTCCGCACCTTGCGAGGAATTCTGACCACGCTTGGGAAGGCCCCGCGTACGCCTGATACTTGACTGCGGCGCAAAATCTGCTAACCGCGCGCCTTCACTTGAGCGCAGCGACTGTTCCATACAGATAGCACGTCTCATTGGCCCCGCATCCCGGTGAAGCGGTGGCCGCAGCAGATCATGCGGTCTGTTGGTGCAATACCGGGTTGAAGCGTCATCAAGGGGATGACGATAGCAAATTGGAGAAGACTTATGTCGAAGCGTAAAAGCGCCAAGTACAAAATTGACCGCCGTATGGGCGAAAACATTTGGGGTCGCCCCAATAGCCCGATCAATCGTCGTAGCTATGGCCCCGGTCAGCACGGTCAGCGCCGCAAAGGCAAGATGAGCGATTATGGTCTTCAGCTGCGCGCCAAGCAGAAGCTGAAGGGCTATTACGGCGACGTGACCGAAAAGCAGTTCCGCCGCACATATGGCGAAGCGTCCAAGATGAAGGGCGATACCGGCCAGAACCTCATCGGTCTGCTCGAACGCCGTCTGGACATGGTTGTGTATCGCGCCAAGTTTGCGCCGACGATTTTCGCAGCCCGCCAGATCGTCAGCCACGGCCATATCCGCGTAAACGGTGTGAAGTGTAATGTCGCATCGCGCCGCATCAATATCGGCGACGTGATCAGCCTGGGTGACAAGGCCAAGGAAATGGCTCTGGTCATCGAAGCACAGAGCCTTCCCGAGCGTGAAATTCCTGATTATGTCGCGCCCGATGGCACGGACAAGGTCACTTACACGCGCGTTCCTTCACTGGATGAAGTTCCTTATCCGGTGACCATGGAACCGAACCTGGTGGTCGAATTCTATTCGCGCTGATCCTGATTTCAGTGATCCAGACAAAGGCGGTCCTTCGGGGCCGCCTTTTTTGTATAAAGTGGCGATATTCTGCCGTTTTTCACGGAACTGAAACGATGCTCTGCGATTGAGATATCGCTATGACAAAGTTTCGCTTCGTAACCCCAAATCGCATCGGCAAATGGTACAGCGACCTCAAATTGGCGCAGCGTTTTGCCAACACCATCGGCGCCGGATTTCTGGACGATCGCAGCGGTGAATTCGTCGCCTATCGCGGCACGAAACTGGAAACCTCAAGTTCGCTTGAAGTGCAGACTACTTGCGCAAATAATTGCGCCTGAACTCCGCTGCAAAATCGGCGAAGGTGCCAGCGGCAATCGCGTCGCGCATGGCCTGCATCAATTGCTGGTAGAAGGCGATGTTGTGCTCCGTCATCAGCATTGCGCCAAGGATTTCGCCCGATTTCACCAGATGATGCAAATAGGCCCGGCTATAGGTGCCACATGTCTGACATGAGCAGCGGTCATCCAGCGGATCGGTGTCCTCAGCAAAGCGTGCATTGCGCAAGTTGAGCGGGCCATTCCAGGTGAAGGCCTGACCATTTCGGCCCGATCGGCTTGGCAACACACAATCAAACATGTCTACACCGCGTTCGACCGCGCCAACCAGATCATCCGGTTTGCCAACGCCCATCAGATAACGCGGCCGGTCAGAAGGCAGTTGGTCAGGCGCGAAATCAAGCGTCGCGAACATGGCTTCCTGCCCTTCGCCCACCGCCAGGCCGCCGATGGCATATCCATCAAAGCCGATCTCTGACAGCTTTTCGGCACTTTGCTTGCGCAGATCCTGATCCAGCGCTCCTTGCTGAATACCGAACAGGGCGGCGACGCTGGCATGTTCGGTTCCGGAATCAAAAGCATCGCGGCTACGCTGCGCCCAGCGCATGGACATTTCCATCGACTTGGCGATGACATCGCGCGGCTGATCAGCTCGCGGACATTCATCAAATGCCATGACGATATCCGAACCCAGCAAGCGCTGAATTTCCATCGACCGTTCGGGCGTCAGCATATGTTTGGAACCATCAAGATGGCTGCGGAACTCGACACCTTTTTCCGTTAATTTGCGCAAGTCAGACAGGCTCATAACCTGATAACCTCCGCTATCGGTCAGGATCGGACGGTCCCAATTCATGAACTTGTGCAAACCACCCAAGCGCGCGATGCGCTCTGCGCCCGGGCGAAGCATCAGGTGGTATGTGTTGCCAAGGATGATATCGGCGCCGGTCGCTCGCACGCTTTCAGGCTTCATCGCCTTTACAGTGGCGGCCGTGCCGACAGGCATGAAAGCCGGTGTACGGATATCCCCGCGTTTCATGCTAATGCGCCCGGTGCGGGCCTTGCCATCGCGGGCATCGATCGAGAAAGAGAAGCGTGTCATTTGCACAGTCGCATAGGCTCTACATCGCTTTCGCGCAAATGGGGGAATGAAGCTGGAAATCGAATTATGGCTTTTCGTCAGCCTGACAGCTCTGTCGGTGCTGACTGGATTTGTGGATGCCGTGGCCGGAGGCGGCGGACTGATTATGATGCCATCCTTGCTCGCCGCGGGAATTCCCCCGGCGAACGCTTTGGCGACCAATAAATTGCAGTCCTTATTCGGCATCGGCATGTCATGCCGGAATTTTCTTCGTGCCGGACTGATCGACTGGAAAGCGCATTGGCTCGCCGTTGTGACGGTCTTTTTGGGCGCGGTCATCGGCGTGCTGAGTATTCAGCAACTATCCGCCGAAACCCTCAGCCTCATCATCCCGATCCTGCTGATTGGCGTGGCTGCCTATATCGTTTTTTCACCGCGCATGGACGATTCGGACAGTCATGAAAGGATGTCAGCGAAGGCTTTTGCCGGGCCTACCGGGGCGATTGGATTGTATGACGGCTTTTTCGGTCCGGGAGCCGGTTCGTTTCTGATCGCGGCCGGGGTTGCTCTGCGCGGATTGGGCCTCACCCGAGCGACAGCACTTTCCAAACTGCTCAATTTTTCGAGCAATGTCGCCGCCGTGCTGGTCTGGGGTCTTTCGGGCAAGACCTATTGGGCGCTCGGTCTGGCCATGGCTGCAGGTGCGATGACGGGCAATTACATCGGTTCTCATACGGCGATCCGTTTCGGTGCGAAACTGATCCGCCCAGCCCTGATCGTCGTCAGTCTGGCGCTGACGGCCAAGCTCCTCTGGGACTATTTCGCCGCTTGAACGAAACGGGAATTCTCAGTCGGGCAGGAGCAGTGATGCATCGCCGTAGCTGTAAAATCTATATTCGTTCTCAATTGCATAGGCATAGGCTGCCTGCATTCGTTCAAGCCCCATCAGCGCACTGACGAGCATGAACAGAGTCGATTTGGGCAAGTGGAAATTGGTCATCAGACCGTCAATCGCGCGGAATGTGTATCCGGGGGTTATGAATATGGCGGTGTCATCAGCGAAAGGCTGTATCTTGCCATCCTGATCCGCAGCACTTTCAAGCAGCCGTAAAACCGTTGTTCCCACGGCAATGATGCGGCCGCCAGCCTCGCGCACGGCGTTAAGCCGGGCGGCTGTTTCCGAATCAATACGGCCGAATTCAGAATGCATCGCGTGATCCTGAGTGTTGTCAGCCTTCACTGGTAGAAATGTCCCGGCGCCAACATGCAGCGTGAGTGTTTCATGCCCGATGCCCGCTTCTTCAAGTGCAGCTAGAAGATCCGGTGTAAAATGCAGCGCCGCTGTCGGCGCCGCAACGGCGCCTTCTTCACGCGCAAACATCGTCTGATAATCCTCGCGATCCTGCGCATCGGTGCCGCGCTTGGCCGCAATATAGGGCGGCAAAGGCATGCGGCCGGCCCGTTCAAGCAGGATTTCGACCGGCTCATCACCGTTGAAATGCAATGTCCAGCTGCCATCATCATGACGCTGCTGCGCAATGGCGCTGACATCACCGCCGAAGGTGATGACATCATCGGCGCTCAGCCGCTTGCCGTTCTTGATAAAAGCTTGCCAGCTGCGCGGGCCGAGCCGCTTATGCAGCGTCGCACCGATCCGGGCCTGCCCGCGATACCCTTCCAATTGCGCCGGAATGACTTTGGTGTTGTTAAACACCAGAACATCGCCCGCCTTCAGCAATTGCGGCAAATCGCGCGCATGGTGATCAGCAAAAGCGGAATTCCCCCGGACCACCAGCATTCTGGCAGCATCGCGCGGGCGCGCAGGGCGAAGAGCAATCCGCTCTTGCGGGAGATGAAAATCAAACAGATCGACACGCATGGGCGTAGCCTTAGACGTGCCGATCTGATTTAGGAAGATTACTTGCTGGTTGAATTGCTCAGCATGTCAGCCGTGATGTCAGAAGCTGGCGCGCGCGGCGCAGGCATTTTCTGCGGTACATTATCCGAAGCAATGGAGGCCTGCAGAATGCGGGTCGGATTTTCAGGCGGTTCGCCGCGGGCAATTGCATCAACGCCGTCCATGCCAGCGATGACGCGGCCGAAATTCGTATATTTGCGATCGAGTGAAAGCCGCGGATAGAACACGATGAAAAACTGGCTGTTGGCGCTGTCTTCACCGGAAGCGCGGGCCATCGAAACGGTGCCGCGAACATGAGGCATCGGGTTAAATTCAGCCTTCAGATCAGGCAGCTCGGAACCACCCTGCCCGGTGCCGGTCGGATCACCCGTCTGCGCCATGAAACCATCGATCACGCGGTGAAAAATCACCCCGTCATAAAAACCCTGACGGGCAAGCGTCTTGATCCGTTCAACATGATTGGGCGCCCAATCCGGCATCAGACGGATCGCCACGCGCGACCCATTGGACAGATCGAGCAAGAGAATATTGTCGCGATCCTTCGTGATATCGAAATCGACAGCAACGCGGTAATTGGGCTTTTCCTGCGGCGCATCCTCGCTCTGGGCGAAGGAAACCATCGGCACAGCAGCCATAATAGCGGCTATGAAAAAGGCGATCAGGCGTTTCAACATGATAATTCGAAGAACCTTTTGGTTATAGTCGGGCTACGACTTAGCCCGCGGCCTCTGACGGTGCAATGAACGGGAACGGGATGCGAAATCAATAATCGCCCTGCTGTCCGATCTGCTTTACCCGGGCCTGAATCTCATCGCGTATCTCGGCGCTGACGAAAGGCGCTACGTCCCCTCCGAACAGCGCGATTTCCTTGACGAGCCGCGATGCAATGGGTTGCAGGCTGACATCCGCCATCAGAAAAACGGTCTCTATGCCGTCATTGATCTGCTGGTTCATGCCAGCCATCTGATATTCATATTCAAAATCGGCTACGGCCCGAAGCCCGCGAACAATAACGTTGGCGCGTTCCCGTTCGGCAAATTTCATCAGCAGGGCATTGAAGCCCTTCACCTCGACATTGGCGATGCCGAGCCGGTCAACCTCAGCCCGCACCATGTCCATGCGTTCTTCCGGGGTGAACATCGGGTTTTTCGAAGGATTGGTTGTCACACCGATTATCAGGCGATCAACCAGCTTGGCGCCGCGGCGAATGATATCCGCATGTCCCAGCGTTACCGGGTCGAACGTACCGGGATAAATGCCGATCCGTGGAGTGCCCTCGTCCATCGCCTCAGCAATCCCGCTCAACGACGAATCGAGCAACCGCGCGCAGCATTTCCGCTTCTGAACCGTAGGCCGACAAGTGACCGATGGCCTGATCACTCAGTGCCTGAGCCTGCTCTCTGGCTCGCTCAGGACCGAGTAACGAGACAAAAGTCTGCTTACCCTGATCGGCATCCTTACGCAGCGCCTTGCCCGCTTTCTCGGCATCGCCTTCATGATCGAGCAAATCGTCAACGATCTGGAAGGCAAGCCCGATATCTCTGGCGTAATTTTTCAGCTGAGCGCGGGCCTCGGCCGGAGCATGTCCCAAAATCGCGCCCATTTCGACCGCGGCGCCGAGCAGAGCGCCCGTTTTGAGCTGCTGGAGCCGGGTAATGGTGTGGAGATCGAAGGTTTCATTTTCCGACTCCATATCCATCATCTGCCCGCCAGCCATACCATTGTGGCCGCTGGCCGATGACAGGCACATCACGAGTTCAGAGCGTACGAATGGGTCACCGCTGGTGGATTCGGATGCCAGCAATTCAAAAGCCATCGCATGCAAGGCGTCTCCGGCCAGAACGGCGGTCGCTTCGTCATACAGCTTATGAACAGTGGGCTTGCCGTGCCGCAGATCATCATCATCCATGCAGGGCAGATCGTCGTGAATCAAAGAATAGCTGTGGATCGCCTCTATCGCGCAGCCCGCACGCACAGCGGAGCTGCGTCCGACGCCGTAAAGCTCCGCCACGGTAATCAGCAGCAGCGGACGAATCCGCTTTCCGCCGCCAATGGTCGCATGCCGGATGGCCTGGATCAGTTTTTTACGCCCATCCTCGGGCACGGGCAGCAACACATCGAAAGCATTGTCTATTTCACGCTGTATCGCCTGCAATCCACGCGAAAGCATCGTATCGGCAAGCACCAACGCCATTGCTGTCATTCACTCCCGAACGTTTCAGTGGATTTGGCTTCGCCATCAGGCCCTGCCACGATCTTTTCGATCCGCGACTGGGCCGCATCCAGCCTGGCCTGACAGTGCTGGCGAAGTTTTTCACCGCGTTCATACAGATTGATTGATTCATCCAGTGGCACTTCGCCACCTTCGAGTCGGCGCACCACGTCTTCAAGCGCGCGCAAGGCGTCTTCGAAGCTCAATTGCGAAATATCGACCGTAGTATCTCCCATGCCGAAAACCATTGGCGGCACTACGCGCAGCGGTCAAGCACAGCTGAAAAATGTTCTCGGGACATGTATAAGGGCTGCGTTGGTGACTAGCGCTCGTGCGGTCACGACGCTAAGGGCGCTGTCATGTCAGAGATCACACCCGAAATCACACCCGAGATCATAGCCACACACGGCCTCAGCACGGCCGAATATGATCGTGTCCTCAATGCTCTGGGGCGCGAGCCCAATCTGGTGGAGCTGGGCATCTTCTCCGTCATGTGGTCAGAGCATTGTTCCTACAAGAGCTCTCGCCTCCATCTCAAGAAGCTGCCAACCGAAGCCCCCTGGGTCATTTGCGGCCCGGGTGAGAATGCCGGCGTGATCGATATTGGAGATGGTCAGGCAGCCATCTTCAAGATGGAAAGCCACAACCACCCATCGTACATTGAACCCTATCAGGGGGCAGCGACTGGTGTGGGCGGAATCTTGCGCGACGTGTTCACCATGGGCGCGCGTCCGGTAGCCAATCTGAATGCGCTGCGCTTTGGCCGCCCTGATCACCCCAAGATGAAGCATCTGGTTCAGGGCGTCGTCTCCGGGATCGGAGGCTACGGGAATTGTGTCGGCGTGCCGACAGTTGGCGGCGAAACCAATTTCGACAAAGCCTATGACGGCAATATCCTCGTCAATGCGATGACAGTTGGCGTGGCCGATCAGGACAAGATTTTCTACAGTGCCGCAACCGGCACGGGTAATCCGATTGTCTATGTGGGCTCCAAGACCGGGCGCGATGGCATCCATGGTGCGACGATGGCCAGTGCCGATTTTGACGATAAATCGGATGAGAAGCGCCCGACCGTTCAGGTTGGCGATCCCTTTACGGAGAAGTTGCTGATCGAAGCCTGTCTGGAACTGATGGCCACCGATGCCATCGTTGCGATTCAGGATATGGGGGCTGCGGGCTTGACCTCTTCCAGTGTCGAAATGGCCTCCAAGGGTGAAGTCGGCATCCGGCTCGACATGAATCAGGTGCCCTGCCGCGAAGAAGGCATGACGCCCTATGAAATGATGCTGTCCGAAAGCCAGGAGCGGATGCTCATGGTGCTCAAACCGGGTAAGGAAGAGATGGCAGCGGAAATATTCCGCAAATGGGAGCTGGACTTCGCGATTATTGGTGAAGTCACCGATACTGGCCGGATGGAGCTGACATTTGATGGCGCCACCGTGTGTGACATCCCGCTGGCGCCGCTTGCCGATGATGCGCCGGAATATGACCGCCCGCACCGGCCGACGCCGCCCGCAGCTCCGCTGACCTACGTTCCGGAGAGCAGCGATGTCGCAGGCGATCTGACCCGGTTGATGGCCAGCGCGAGCCTGGCCTCACGCAGGTGGATCTGGGAGCAATATGATAGCCAGGTCGGCGCCGATACATTGCAGAAATCAGGCGGTGACGCGGCGGTCGTGCGCGTGCACGGTACAAAGAAAGCACTGGCAATGAGCACGGATTGCACGCCGCGCTATTGCTATGCAGACCCTGTCGAAGGCGGCAAACAAGCCATTGCCGAGGCTTATCGCAACATCAGTGCAGTGGGCGCATTGCCCTTGGCTGTGACCAACTGCCTCAATTTCGCCAATCCGGAACGGCCAGAAATCATGGGCCAGTTCGTCGGATGCCTTGAAGGTATGGGCGATGCGTGCCGCGCACTCGATTTCCCGATCGTGTCGGGCAATGTGTCGCTCTACAACGAATCCAAGGCAACAGGTGGCGGTAGCGCCATTTTGCCGACCCCCGCCATCGGCGGCGTCGGGTTGATGGAAGACCACACATTGATGGCAACGATTGCCTTCAAGCAGGACGGCGAATCGATCATTCTGATCGGCGGCGAAAGCGGCCACCTTGGCCAGTCGCTCTATCTCCGCGAATTGCATGGTCTTGAGGATGGTCCCCCTCCCCCGGTCGGGCTGGATCTTGAGCGTAAAGCCGGCGAATTTGTTCGCGCCATGATCAAGCAGGGCAAATTCACTGCAGTGCATGATTGCGCGGATGGTGGCCTGGCCGTGACGCTGGGTGAGATGGCGCTGGCTGGCAATATCGGTGCCGAGATCGCGATGCCGGAAGGGCGCGAATCAGAAGCAGCTTTCTTCTTCGGCGAAGATCAGGCGCGCTATGTGGTGACGACGAACGATCCGGCCGACATCATCGCACAGGCGGAAAGTGCAGGTCTGGCAGCAGTGGCTCTGGGACAGACTGGCGGCGACACGCTGACGTTCCGCAGCAAGGACACAGAAAGCCGCACCAGTATCGACGCGCTGCGTTCTGCACATGAACGGTTTTTTGCGGACTGGATGGCTGGCTAAGGCTTGAGCCAAGCCAGTAGAAAACGTTACAAATAAGGCCGGGTTCTCACCCGGCCTTTTATTATCAGGCAGTTACCCATTCCTTCTCGGGAATTTCCAGCAATTTAAGAATGTCGGTCAGATCACCGCGATCGATCCAGCCATTGGCCGCTTCGCGCGCCTTGGGCTTGGCTTTATAGGCGATGCCATAGGTTGCTGCGCGCAGCATGGGGATGTCATTTGCGCCGTCACCCGTCGCCAGGCTGACTGCGCCATCACCCAGTAAACTCAATTCCTCGCGCAGGACCTTTTCCTTCACCGAACTGTCGGTGATCGGACCGTCCAGCTGCCCTGTCAGCTTGCCATCATGCACCGCCAGACGATTGCCAACAACGCGTTCGAAACCGAGCTGATCCGCCACGCGATCGGCAAAATGGTGGAATCCGCCGGTCACCAGTACAGTCCGGCAGCCTTTTGCCTTCAATGTCGCCACCAGAGTAGCCGCGCCGGACATCGGCTCGATCCGCTCCGCCAGACATTGATCGATGGCGCTTTCTGCCAGACCTTCGAGCAAGCTGACTCGTTCGCGCAGCGCGCTTTCAAAATCGAGCTCACCCTGCATGGCCCGCTCGGTAATATCCGCAATCCGCTCTTTCAAACCCGCAAAATCGGCCAGTTCATCGATGCATTCCTGGCCGATCATCGTCGAATCCATGTCGGACACGAACAAGTCCGGGACGCGAAAATCACGCGTGGCCAGAACCATATTTGACGGGGAGAAATGACTATCCAGCAGCGCTTTGACCTGCGCCTCTTCGCCATGCGGGAGCATGATTTGCAGCACATCGCCGCAGAAATCGAGCATTTGTGCAGAGGCGACCGCTATCCCCTCTTTATCGAGCGCGACAGTCGCGGCGTCGAGATTTGCTGCCAATGTGTTTGAATCTGCTATCAGCCGCGCAATGAGCAAAGCTTTATCTCCTCAATCGGGAAAGGGCGTGACAAATGAGGTCGCGCTCATCGCAGGGCCAACGGCCAGCGGCAAGAGCCATTATGCAGTCGCGCTGGCGCAGCAACTGGCCGCACGCGGACAGGAAGCCGTCATCATCAATGCCGACAGCGCCCAAGTGTATCAGGATCTGCTGATCTTGAGCGCGCGGCCAGATGAAACGGAAATGGCCAGCATACCGCATAAATTGTTCGGGGAATGGGACGGCGCCGTGGCCTGCTCCGCCGCAGATTGGGCGAAAGCGGCCCGCGCCGAAATTTCCGCAGCCCATAGCGCCGGTATCCTGCCCATTCTGGTGGGGGGCACCGGGCTTTATATACGCACTCTTCTGGACGGAATCGCTCCGATCCCTCCCATAGACGACACCATCCGCGATGACATACGCGCCATGCGGGTGGAGGACGCCTATCAGGCCCTTGAACGCGAGGATCCAGAACGTGCCGAGTTCCTCAATCCGGCGGATGCCACACGCGTCAAACGGGCATTGGAAGTGGTTCGCTCCACCGGGCATCCGCTCCTTTATTGGCAGCAACATCGGACAGGCGGGATTGGCGATCATGTTGCGCTGTTTCCACTCATACTCCTGCCGGAGCGTGAGTGGCTCTATTCCCGCTGCAACATGCGTTTAACAGCGATGATGGAAAATGGTGCGATAGCCGAAGTGGAAAGGTTGCTGGACCGCAATCTGTCCCCTGCCCTGCCTGTTATGCGGGCCATTGGCGTACAGGAAATTGCTCGATTTCTTCGTCAGGAGCTTGATTTTGAAGAGTCGCTCTCAGCCGCACAACAAGCGACCAGAAACTACGCCAAACGCCAATATACGTGGTTTCGGCGGCAACCTCCGGCCGATTGGAAAAGGACGGAGGATAATAATTACCCCAATGGACTTGAATTTGAAACATTGTTATTGAGATTGGGGTTGACATGATATATATGTTCTTCTAGCACTCTGATCCAAGTTTTGGGCTTGCCCTGACACGAGTTGGAGAGGAGTGACCCGGCACGAGTAATCGTGTCGGGTCCGTTTTTTAGAAGACCGAGATTGATTCAAAGGAAAGGAATCTAACGTGAGCGAGGAACGCAGCGGTGCTGCGATATTGATCGAAAGCCTGGCAAGGCAGGGTGTCGAACATGTTTTCGGTTATCCCGGCGGAGCCGTACTTCCGATCTATGACGAGCTATTCAATGACCCACGCGTTCGTCATATCCTCGTACGGCATGAAGCCGGCGCGGCGCACGCCGCTGAAGGTTATGCCCGCTCCACCGGCAAGCCCGGCGTCGTACTGGTTACATCCGGCCCCGGCGCCACCAATGCGATTACCGGCATTGCCGACGCGTTTCTGGATTCCATTCCGATGGTTGTCATCACCGGCCAGGTCGCAACCAATCTGATCGGCAGTGACGCCTTTCAGGAAGCCGACACGGTTGGCCTGACGCGGCACTGCACCAAGCATAATTATCTGGTCAAAGACCCGGAAAATCTCGCCGCAGTGATCGAGGAAGCGTTTGAGATCGCCACCACGGGTCGCCCCGGCCCGGTCGTGATCGACATTCCGAAAAATGTTCAGGTCGCCACCGCGATCATGCCCGATGTTTCTCCGCCGCGGACCAAGCGCTACGATCCGCGCATCGTGGCACCGCCGGAAGAAATCGCCGAAGCAGCCGAGATGATCGCGGCGGCCAAAGCACCCGTGTTCTATACCGGCGGCGGGATCATCAATTCCGGCCCGCAGGCGACGACATTCCTGCGCCAGTTGCAGGAAATTACCGGCGCTCCGGTAACCTCCACGCTCATGGGTCTTGGCGCCTTTCCGGCGAGCCATCCTGACTGGCTGGGCATGCTGGGCATGCATGGCACGTTCGAAGCCAATATGGCGATGAATCAGGCGGATCTGATCATCAATGTCGGCGCGCGTTTTGATGATCGCGTCACCGGCCGGCTTGATGCTTTCGCCCCCAATTCCAAGAAGATCCACATCGATATTGATCGCAGTTCGATCAATAAGATCGTCCCGGTTGATCTGGGCGTTGTCGGCGATTGCGCCAGTGTGCTGGAGCAACTTGTTGCTGCGCTTGGTGACACGCAATGCGGTGATCTGACCGAATGGAAAGCGCGCATTTCAGGCTGGAAAGCGCGCGACAGTCTGGCATATCCGCAGACCACCGACGTGATCATGCCGCAATATGCCATTCAGCGGCTGCATCATTTCACCGCTCACCGCGATCCGATCATTACCACCGAAGTCGGCCAGCATCAGATGTGGGCTGCACAATATTACGGTTTTGATGATCCCAATCGCTGGCTGACCTCGGGCGGCCTTGGCACGATGGGCTATGGACTGCCTGCCGCTATCGGTGCTCAGCTGGGTAATCCAGACAGCCTGGTAATCGATATTGCGGGCGAAGCATCGATCCAGATGAATATTCAGGAATTGGGCACCGCGTCGCAATTCCGCCTTCCGGTGAAGGTTTTCATCCTCAACAATGAATATATGGGGATGGTCCGCCAATGGCAGGAACTGACCTATGAAAGCCGCTATTCAAATTCCTATTCCGACAGCCTGCCTGATTTCGTGAAGCTGGCCGAAGCCTATGGCTGGAAAGGCATCCGCATTCATGATCATTCCGAACTGGATGCGGGGATCGAGGCGATGCTGGCGCATGATGGCCCGGTGATCGTCGACTGCCTGGTGTCCAAGGATGCGAATTGCTTCCCCATGATTCCAAGCGGCGCGGCGCATACCGAAATGCTGCTGTATGGCGATAGCCATGCCGGGACCATGGAAGACGAAGCCAAGGCACTCGTGTGAACACCGGTCTGCGCTCTAATTGGGGAAATAGGATGAAGATCCACCATCGCGAATCAGAACGTCACGCATTGGCGCTCATGGTCGACAATGAAGCAGGTATTCTTGCCAAGATTGCCGGCCTGTTCACTGCGCGCGGCTATAATATCGACAGCCTGACCGTGGCCGACATCAGCGAAGACCATGCGATGAGCCGTATCACCATCGTCACCCACGGCCCGCCGCCGGTGATTGACCAGATCATGGCCCAGCTGGAACGGCTGGTGCCGGTTCACCGCGTCGTGGATCTGACCGATGAAGGTCCGCATGTTGAACGGGAACTGGCGCTGGTGAAAGTCGCCGGCAAAGGAGAAAATCGGGTCGAGGCTTTGCGCCTGGCCGATGTTTTCCGCGCCAATGTGGTGGACAGCACCACCGGCAGTTTCGTGTTTGAAATTACCGGATCGCCGGAAAAGGTCGACAGCTTCATTGCGCTGATGCGTGATCTGGGGCTGGCCGAGGTCGGTCGCACCGGCATCGTCGGAATGCTGCGCGGAGCAGATTCCATCTAATCATCATTCGTCGCGCGACGCTCCGGCCTGCACCGTTTCTGGGTCACGGGCGGCGCCGCGCAAATATAGCGTTCCCGGCACGATCCGGGACATTCGGAAAGAAGCGAGGAACATGAAAGTCTATTACGACGCCGATTGCGATCTCAACCTGATCACGGACAAGAATGTTGCCGTCATTGGTTATGGCAGCCAGGGCCACGCCCATGCGCAGAACCTGCGCGACAGCGGCGTGAAGAACGTAGCGATCGCGCTGCGTCCGGGCTCGGCATCGGCCAAGAAGGCTGAAGAAGCCGGCTTCAAGGTGATGAGCAATTCAGACGCGGCCGCATGGGCTGACATTCTGATGATTCTGGCACCTGATGAATATCAGGCCGCCATCTGGGCAAATGACATCAAGGGCAAGATGAAGCCCGGCGCAGCGCTTGCCTTTGCGCATGGCCTGAATGTTCATTTTGGCCTGATCGAGCCGAGCGACGATATCGATGTCATCATGATCGCGCCCAAGGGCCCGGGTCACACGGTTCGCGGCGAATATGTGAAGGGCGGCGGCGTGCCCTGCCTGATCGCCGTTCATCAGGACAAGAGCGGCAACGCGCATGACGTGGCTCTGGCCTATGCCAGCGGCGTTGGCGGCGGTCGCAGTGGCATCATCGAAACCAATTTCAAGGAAGAATGCGAAACCGACCTGTTCGGTGAGCAGGCCGTACTTTGCGGCGGCATTACCCACTTGATCATGGCCGGTTTCGAAACGCTGGTGGAAGCCGGTTATGCTCCCGAAATGGCTTATTTCGAATGTCTGCATGAAACCAAGCTGATCGTTGATCTGCTGTATGAAGGCGGTATCGCCAACATGCGTTATTCGATCTCGAACACTGCCGAATATGGCGATTATCACACCGGTCCGCGTGTCATCACCGATGAAACCAAAGCCGAAATGAAGCGCGTTCTGGAAGATATTCAGGCTGGCCGTTTCGTTCAGCGCTTCATGCTCGACAATGCCATCGGCAATCCGGAAATGAAGGCATCACGCAAACGTCAGGAAGAGCATCCGATCGAAAAGACCGGTGCCCAGCTGCGCGCTATGATGCCCTGGATCACCGCCAACAAGCTGGTGGACAAGGACAAGAACTGATCCACGGTGATCAGAAAAATTTTGAAGGGCGGCGGATCATCCGCCGCCCTTTTTCGTTGTGTCCAGTGAATAGCGCTCATTTTCGGGCGTGTTTCGCATATATGCAAAACAGGAGGCTCTTCGATGCGTAAACTCTCTCTTGCCCTAGTGGCAACTGCAAGTGCTGCAACTTTATCGCTCACCGCTCTGCAGGCGCAGGAAGCCCCGCCTGTTCCCGGCCAGATGGATGTCAGCGAAGTTGCTGCCGGCACCTATAAGGCCGATCCTGCGCATACGATCATTGGCTTTCGCCTCAACCATTTCGGCTTTAATGACTATTTCGGTGTCTTCGGGGCCAGCGAAGGCACTTTGATGCTCGATCCGACCAATCCTTCCTCCGCCAAAGTGGATGTAACCATCCCGATCACGTCCGTTGCCGTTGCGGCAGACGAGCTTAAGGATCACTTGCTGCGCGCAGGCAAGGATGGTGCAGAACCAGACTTTTTCGGTCCCAATCCCACTGCCGCTCGCTTCACATCGACCAATGTCGAAGTCACCGGCCCGACAACGGCCATGATCACCGGCAATCTTACCATGAATGGTATGACCCATCCGGTCCTGATCGCAGCGGAATTCACCGGTGTGGGGACGAATCCGATGAACAAGGCAGAAACCATCGGTTTTGAAGGACGCGCGCAGATCAATCGTTCCGATTACGGCCTTGATTTCGCCCTGCCCTTTGTTTCGGATCAGGTTATTCTCGACATCTCGGCCGCTTTCGAAAAGCAATGAGGAACTGCCTGACAAGTCCAACGGTTTGTCAGATATGGAAGTATCAAATAAAAGTTTGAACATTACGGGCATGCGCCGGCATCTGGCTGGCGCATGCCTTTTTTCTGCCATGGCATTGGCGGCATGCGGCGAGACCCAGCCTGTTGGCGGTCAGGACGATGCCGCCCATGTTGATTCAGAGATCGCGCAAAGCGCGCCCTACCCGGATTATGGCCCAGTCGAGTTGGAAGGTGATCAGGAACTGGCTGGGCCGAATGCCTGCAATCTGGCCCGCGCCGAACGGTTTGTCGGTCAGCTGGCCAATAGCGACACCCGCGCCAGACTGATGAAAGCGGTGGCGCCGCTGCTCAATATCCGCTGGGTTGGCCCCGGAATGGCGACAACGGATGATCTTCGGCCGGACCGGCTTAATGTGCATCTGAATGCAGGGAACACTATAACCCGCGTGACTTGCGGGTAGACAAGACCGGGGCAATTGCCATATGCAGCCCGTCATGACGCACCGCGAACTCCTATCGCTGCTTCGACTTACGCGCCCTTAGGCGTGTTTTTTTGCCTGCGCATGTGACGTAGGCACGCTGCCTAAGGGCTCCTTCAAAATCAGTCGAAATTGTTTCACGGCCCCTTGCCGTGCCGCTCTCATGCGATAAGGCCATCTCATCATGTCGATGCTCAAAAATCCCTCCCGTAAATACCGCCCCTTCCCGCAAATCGATCTGCCGGATCGTCAATGGCCGTCAAAGGTCATCACTCAGCCTCCCCGTTGGCTGTCGACCGATTTGCGCGATGGCAATCAATCGATCATCGACCCGATGGATGCGGTAAAGAAGAAGCGGTTTTTCGATCTGCTGCTGCAAGTAGGCGTAAAGGAAATCGAGGTAGGTTTTCCGAGTGCCGGCAAAACCGAATTCGATTTCATTCGCGGTCTGGTCGATCAGAACGAGATCCCTGAAGATGTGACGGTTCAGGTGCTGACCCAGTCACGCGAGGATCTGATCACACGCAGTTTCGAAAGCCTGACCGGCATTCACGCGGCGATCGTTCATCTCTACAATGCCGTTTCCCCGGCATGGCGCGAAATCGTCTTCAAGATGAGCCGGGAAGAAGTGAAGCAGATCGCCAGCAAGGGCGCAAAAATCCTGCGCGATCAGGCGGCGGCCAATCCCGGTACGCACTGGCAGTTTGAATATTCACCGGAAACCTTCTCAACCGCGGAAATCGATTTCTCGATCGAGGTTTGCGAAGAAGTGATGGATGTTCTTCAGCCCACGCCAGAAAATCCGGTGATCCTGAACCTGCCCGCCACGGTCGAAGCAGCAACGCCGAATATCTATGCGGATCAGATCGAATATTTCTGCCGCAATCTGCCCAACCGGGAAAGTGCGGTAATTTCCCTGCATACCCATAATGACCGCGGAACCGGCGTCGCGGCGGCTGAGCTGGGCCTGATGGCCGGTGCTGACCGCGTCGAAGGCTGCCTGTTCGGCAATGGGGAACGGACTGGCAATTGCTGCCTCGTGACTGTGGCGCTCAATATGTACACGCAAGGGATCGATCCCGGCCTCGACTTTTCCGATATCGACAAGATTATCGAAACGGTCGAATATTGTAACCAGATCCCCGTTCATCAGCGGCACCCCTATGGCGGCGAACTGGTTTTCACGGCCTTTTCGGGCAGCCATCAGGATGCGATCAAGAAAGGCTTCGCCGCTCAGGAAGAGCGCAATGACGAATTGTGGCGCGTGCCCTATCTGCCAATCGACCCCGCCGATCTGGGGCGCAATTACGAAGCGGTGATCCGCGTTAATTCGCAAAGCGGCAAAGGCGGCTTCGCCTGGGTACTGGAGCAGAATCAGGGCCTGAAATTGCCCAAGAAGCTGCAGGCAGATTTTTCGCGCTATGTTCAGAACAAGGCCGATCAACTGAGCCGTGAATTGAATGCCGATGATATCTGGGATGTGTTCCGCGACAGCTATGCAATCGAAGGCGACAACCGGCGTTTTTGCCTGATTGATTACGAAGAAGGCCGCGCCTCCGATGGCACCCGGATCTTCACGGGTATCGTGAAAGTCGACGGTGTCGAACAGCGCATCAGCGGCCGGGGCAAGGGTCTTGTGTCCTCCGTCTTGTCCACGCTGCACGACAATTTCGGCGTTTCGCTTGAAGTGACGGATTATACCGAACACGCCATTGGCGGCGGCGCCGATGCCCGTGCGGTCACATATCTCGAATGCGTGACGCCCGATGGTCGCACAATCTGGGGCGTCGGCATCGATGAAGACGTCGCCACCTCCAGTGTGAGAGCCATTCTGAGCGCTGCCAACGGGCTCATCCGGTTGGCCTGAATAGATTGGGAATGGCGGGCTTGCCGGATAGTTGCGCGGCAAGTTCGCCTTCCATTTCTGCCCACATATGGTCGGCAAACATATCCAGTTCGATAATTGGCGGACTGGAGACTGGTGCAGATGTGTAATTCGGATCCTTGCGATTGAGGCTATTGCGCATGCGGCGGCTGAGCAGCAAACGCCGCAAAGCCCGCTGAATGAGGTCGATCCGATACAGCGCATGGATGCGCGCAGCAGCAAGATTGCTCCGGCGCTCTTTCGCCCAACTTGCTTCAACCATGCTCAGGCGTTCACACACCAGAGTATTGTAATTGGGGTGAGGACCGCGATGCAGGGGTAGTCCCAATTGCCAAGCGCCCTGCTCCAGGCAGGGCAGCAATATGCCGTTTTTTCTGAAATCCGAAAAAGCGCGGCGATTAAATCCAATGCTCTCCAGAAATGGGCCGAAAACGCCATCGACCATCACAGCGCAGGGCAGAATATGATGTTTCTGAAGTGCGGGATTATAATCGGGATTACCGGGAATATTTACATGTCGAAAATGCAGGACGCTTCGGCATACGTCATCCCTATCCTGCATGGCCCCCGCCGGGGTAACCTTCCGCGGCCACGCGGACGAAGAAACCATTGTTTGAAGGTATCAGGAATAAGCGCGGCATATCAGCGAGGCTGGCAAAGGATTTCGCCGTAATCGGCCCATTCTCGATAACCCAATGGATGAGACGCAAAGCGATTTTCTGGCTTGCATCAGGGTAGTTTTGCACCAGCTCTGGCTCTAAGCGAAGCTCCTGCCCGATCAATAGAGCCAGGCCCTGCGTTTGAAAGCCACCATCAGGCATGGTCGCAAAAGCGGTCAGGCCGGCCGCCGGGAACGGTCCTCCCGATAGCCAGACGGTAACAGCCTTGCGATAAAACTGTGCTTCAATCAAACTGCGTGCGCCGTGCCAGGCGACCGCCCGGACATCTTTGAGCCAGGTTAATTTGGCCGCGAGCCCCGCCAGTCCGCGCACGACAGGCGGCATAGCAATCGAACTTTGCAGATGCGGGCTCGGCATCAAAGTGATCGACTTATAGCCCGCAGGATATATCTCCTCGTCAAAGCCGAAACGGTATTGATACTCTGGCGCCTTGTCTGATTCCCCCGGTGCTATTCCGATGATATCGAAGGTCAGCCCATTCATCAGCAGTTCTGCCGATTCGGATGTTGGCCATTCATGCGCGCTGGAATAGCTGATTTCTCCACCAGCATTCTCTGCTCGCTCGGTCACGGCAAAACCGCCGGCATTTTGGGAAAGTCGCTGCAGATCGGAAAAATGCGGACGATTATCGCGATCGAACAACAGGGATACAGCCAGACTTCCTGAATGTCCGCGGGCGAGTGTCATTACAGTTCTGGCTCCAAGTCTCAGCTTCTTTTAGAGCCATCACCCCCCGTTTTGCAAACAGTAGTGATAATAAAACACGAAGATGAGACGTTAGCGCGCAATCTTTTTGGGATCACGAATTCGAGGTTAATTCGGCTCATCGCAGGGTTATCGAGGCGGCGATTCATAGCGTGATCTGGCGCTTTATCCTGCCAAATTCCACAGACTCTCTGAAAAACCGCTCGTTGCCTTTCGCTCCGCGAGAAGCTGGTCTAAGCGCAGACTATGCAGTCTTCTTCTTCGATATTGGGTGTAGAAAAATCTCTGTCCGGCCGGCGCTGGCAATGGCGCGGCGGCAATATGGAGTTTTCCGGCACAATCGGGCTGGAGGAGGATATCGTCACGCAGCTGCTCCTGTCGCGCGGTGTCGATGAGTCTGACCTCGCACGGCATCGAAGCCCCAGCCTGCGCAGCTTCCTGCCTGACCCATCATGTTTCCGCGACATGGATAATGCTGCGAAACGCATCGGCGACAGCATTCTGAAGCGTGAGCACGTCACAATCTATGGTGATTATGATGTGGATGGCGCCACCAGCGCCGCCCTGCTCATCAGGCTGTATCGCATGCTCGGCCACGAGGCGGATTATTACATCCCCGACCGCCTGCTGGAAGGATACGGACCCAGCGGCGAAGCGCTGGTGAGACTGGGCCAGCAAGGGTCCAGTCTGGTGGTGACTGTAGATTGCGGCGCCATGGCCTATGACGCACTGGCCCAGGCGCATCAGGCGGGCGTGGAGGTGATTGTGGTGGACCACCACAAATGCTCAGCCGAACTTCCGCAAGCATTGGCACTCGTTAACCCCAACCGGCTCGATGAAAGTGATCAGGGCGCGGAACATGGACACATGGCAGCCGTGGGCGTCGCCTTCGTGCTCGCAGTCGCGGTGGTACGTTATTTACGGTCTGAGGGGTTCTTTGCTGACAAGAAAGAGCCCGACCTGCTCTCACTCCTTGATCTGGTGGCGCTGGGCACAGTCGCAGATGTCGCTGCAATCAAGGGCCTGAACCGTGCCTTTGTTGCACAAGGCCTAAAAGTCATGAGCAAGCGCGCCAATATCGGCCTGTCCGCGCTGATCGATGCCAGCAGACTGACACGCGCACCAACCTGTTCTGATTGCGGCTTTGCCCTCGGCCCACGCATAAATGCCGGCGGCCGTGTCGGCGAATCCACTCTGGGCGTGCGCCTGCTGACCACCAACGACCCGGAGGAAGCGCGGCAAATCGCAGCCCAGCTCTCTGAGCTGAATGAAGACCGGCGCGCCATTGAGGCGGCCGTGCAGGAGGAAGCCGAAAGCCAGCTTTCGGGTCAACACAACCGCGCGGTTCAGGTTGTCGCCGGCCATGGCTGGCATCCGGGCGTTATCGGAATCGTCGCCGGGCGAATCAAGGAAAAGACAGGAAAGCCTACACTTGTCATCGCGCTCGACACGGAAACGGGACAAGGCAAGGGATCAGGCCGATCGATCAGCGGTGTCGATCTGGGTGCCGCCATCATTGGCGCGAAGGACAGCGGACTGCTGGTGGCTGGGGGCGGACATGCCATGGCGGCCGGACTGACAGTCGAAGAATCGCAGCTCTCGGCCTTGACCGACTGGCTCGAGGAAAGACTCGCCTCGGCAGTTGCAAAAGCTTCCGAAAATATGGCTTTCACGCTTGATCTCTCGCTGGCGCCGGGCGGGCTGAACGCGGATTTGGTCGAAACACTGGATAGCGCCGGGCCCTTTGGCGTGGGCTGGCCGGGACCGAGAATCGCAGTCGGCCCGGTCTATGTGGTGAAAGCGGATATTGTCGGCAAAGATCATCTGCGGGTGATCGCGCGCGGTCATGATGGAGGCTCTTTCAAGGCAATCGCCTTTCGCGCTGCGGAAACGGATATGGGGCAGGCGATTCTGCATGGCAGTGCCGGGCGGCAATTGTGGCTGGCCGGGCGGGCAAAAATTGATGATTGGGGCAAACAGCGTCAGGCGGAATTGCATCTGGAGGATGCAGCCTGGGCAAATTGAACCTTGTGTTACAATTTGGGGTTGACCGCGCGGGATGCCCCCCCTAATTGCACGCCTCGCACCGCGACGGCCCCTTCGTCTAGCGGTCTAGGACGCGGCCCTTTCACGGCTGAAACACGGGTTCGATTCCCGTAGGGGTCACCACGGTGCGTAGAGATTTCAGAATTAACATTCGAAATCTTGGCCCCTTCGTCTAGCGGTTAGGACGCGGCCCTTTCACGGCTGAAACACGGGTTCGATTCCCGTAGGGGTCACCACTCCTCATATTTCAAAAAATGCGAAGTGGTGCTTTCACGCACCGAACCGCAGCTTATGGCAGAGCTTCGTTTACCGAATCTGGCCTGTGATATCTTTTTGAATCATCACATCATGGGCGGCGATATAACGCGCTAACAGCCCCTCTCACTATCCCTTGCAATACCTCACCCCCGCACGGGTTTCATGGTAATTCCTACGCTAAAAATCGCGCCCTCTGCACGCAGCGCGACGGTGCGATCCATTCTGCTGTTTCCAGTGCGGAATGATCGTGCAGAATGAAACAAATTCGGTCTGGCTCCTCTTTAAGCTGGCGCTAATCGCGTAGGGTGCTAAAGGCGCCCCCGCTATGAGCGAAAGCCGACACATACCTTGGGCCGGTATCTTTTTGGCCCTGGCCGCCGGTTTGGGCATGCTGGTTGCTGGCGCGGGCTTCTGGCTTTCCGTGGGCGTAGTGGCCGTATGGATCGGCTCTTTCTGGATTTCCGCCGCACCACCTCAGACGATCCCCGCCCCCATCGACAGTATGAAGCTGACCCGCACGGGAATGCGCAGCCTGATTGAACATTCGGGCCTGCCCTTGCTGCTGCTGGACGGAAGCCGGATCATCATTGCCAATTCGGCGGCACGCGAAGTGCTGGGCCGCCATGTCATCGGACAGGATGCCCGCGTTGCCTTTCGCCATCCTTCGGCAGTCGAGCTGCTTGGCCGTGACAAGGGGGGCAGCGTGACGATCAAGGGGCTCGCTGGGCCACGCAGTATCTGGCAAATGACGCGTCAGCCCGTCGATGGTCGCTATTGGCTGATTGAATTGGTCAATCGGACGGCAGAGGCTGACATCAGCCGCGCCCATACAGATTTCGTCGCCAACGCCAGTCATGAATTGCGAACGCCGCTCGCTTCCATCATCGGCTATATCGAGACGCTCGCCGATGAAGGGGAAGATGTCGACCCTAAGATGGCGGCCAAATTCTATAACACGGTCCTGCGTGAGGCACGGCGGCTGCAGAACCTTGTCGATGATCTCATGTCACTGTCCCGGGTGGAGGCAGAAAAACACGATCAACCCAGTGAAAAATTACTGCTCGGGCCGCTGGTCAAACAGGCCGCCACCGACGGCGCTGGTCCGCGGCGCGCCGAAAGACTGAAATACCTGCCCTCCACCGACAATTTGCCGATCAGGGGCGAGCGTCAGCAATTGGAACAGCTCGTTCGCAATCTGGTCGATAACGGCCTGAAATATGGCTCTGCGGATGGTGTGGTCACCGTTTCGCTATCGCGTGATGAACGTGATATGGCCGTCCTCACTGTCGCCGATCAGGGAGAAGGCATCGCACCGGAACATATTCCGCATCTTACCCGCCGGTTCTATCGCACCGATCCGGGGCGCAGCCGCGCCGCCGGCGGCACTGGTCTTGGCCTCGCGATTGTCAAACATATCGTGGAAAGGCACCGCGGAAAGCTCGACATTACGAGCAAGCAAGGTCAGGGGACCACCATCATTGTCAAGATCCCTACGATTACCGAGTAGAACGCCGCGTTGTCATGACTGTGTCACATATTTTTCACATTGGCGTTTCGACGATCGCCCAGATGCGATAGAAATGACAGGAGACCTCACCATGAAGATAAAAGCCCTTCTCTCGCTCTCGGTAATGACCGGCGCCCTCGCCCTTTCGGCCTGCGGCAGCAATGGCGGTGAGGCTACGCGCAATTCGATCCGCGCCGTTGGTTCTTCCACCGTTTATCCTTTTGCAAAAGCTGTGGCTGAGAATTTCGCCCGCTCGCATCCCGATTTCACCTCTCCCATCATCGAATCGACCGGTACTGGCGGCGGCATGCAGCTGTTTTGTGGCGGTGTTGGTGTAGACACGCCTGATATGGTGAATGCTTCGCGCCGCATGAAGCCGGGTGAACTGGAAAAATGCATCGCCAATGGCGTCGACAATGTGACCGAAATTCAGATTGGTCTCGATGGCATCGCATTCGCTGCGGCAAAGGACGGCATCGATATGAATTTGACGCCGGAACTGGTCTATCGCGCACTCGCTGCCAAGCCTTATGGCGAAGAACAGACGGCGAAGAACTGGTCGGACGTCGATTCCTCCCTGCCCGATCTTCCGATTCTGGTTTATGGCCCGCCTTCTACGTCCGGCACGCGCGATGCGCTCAAGGAACTCATTCTGGAAAAGGGCTGTGAAGCCAATCCGGACATGGAAGCGGTAAAGAGCCGCGATGAAGACGAATATGACCAGATTTGCACCGAAGTCCGGTCCGATGGTTCCTATGTTGATCAGGGCGAGCAGGACAATCTGATCGTTCAGAAGATTGAAGGCAATCCGAATGCGGTTGGCGTATTCGGCTATTCCTATCTGGAAGAAAATGCCGATAAGGTTCGCGGCCTGCGCATGAACGGTGTGGAACCGACCTATGCCAATATCTCAAGCTTTGAATATCCCGGCGCGCGCCCGCTCTTCATTTACGTGAAGGACGCCCATCTTGATGCTATTCCCGGCCTTCGCGAATTCGTTGCTGAGTGGGCCAATTCGTGGAGCAAGGGTGGACCGCTGGCCAAGATTGGTCTGGTGGCAAACCCCGATGACGTCGCCGCAAAGAACGCCGCCGCCGCGAGTGAGTTTCCCTCACTCACTGTCGAAGAACTGAAATAAGGCGCTAATCACTTCATGTCGCCAGCCATTCTGCTTCTGCTTGCGCTCGGGTTAGGTCTAGCCGGTTGGCTGGCCGCCCGTTCGCGTGCCTGGGGTTTCAAGCGTGCCGCACCGCAAGAAAGGCTGGCGGCATTACCGAGCTATTACGGTTGGTATGTCGCGCTTTGGATCGTGGTCCCGGTGCTGGTTTTCGTCGTAATCTGGACGATCATTTCACCGGGACTGATTACGCAATCGGTCCTTGCCACCCCTGCAGCCGATAAGTTGCCCGCCTTCGGAATGCAGCGTCAGACGATGCTGGCCGAAGCAAGGGCGGTGGCGTCGGGCGCGGCTCAAGCGGTGTTCAATCCTGAAGCACGCGCTTTGATTGAACCATATCGCGATGCGCTCAACCGCTATAACGCGATCGGGATTGCGGCCACTCTGATTATCGGATTTCTGGGCGGTGCCTGGGCCTTCATGCGGGTTAAGCCCGATTTCAGGGCTCGGACCCGCGTTGAACGCGTGGTCATGGCCGCATTGCTGCTCGCCTCGCTGGTGGCCATTCTGACCACGCTGGGCATATTTGTCAGTCTGGTGTTTGAAACCATTCGTTTCTTCGGGATGGTCAATCCGCTCGACTTCCTGTTCGGCACCCATTGGGGACCGGACCCGATGAGCAGCGCACAAAACCCCGACCCCACGCGGTATGGCGCGCTGCCTCTGTTCTGGGGCACGATCTTCATCGGCGCGATTATCGCCATGATCGTGGCGATCCCGTTGGGTATGATGAGCGCGATCTATCTGACGCAATATGCCAACCCGCGCTGGCGCAAATGGCTGAAGCCATTGCTCGAAATTCTCGCTGGCGTGCCAACCGTGGTCTATGGCTATTTCGCCGCGCTGACCGTGGCGCCCTTCATCCGCGATCTGGCGATCTCCGTCGGCATATCCAACGCGTCGAGCGAAAGCGCTCTGGCTGCCGGTTTGGTGATGGGTGTGATGATCATTCCCTTCGTCTCCTCGATGGCCGATGATTCGATTGCCGCCGTTCCGCAAAGCATGCGTGATGGCTCTCTCGCCATGGGCGCGACCCATTCAGAAACAATCCGCCGCGTGCTTATCCCGGCCGCCCTGCCCGGCATCGTTGCCGGTGTCATGCTGGCGATCAGCCGGGCAATCGGTGAAACCATGATTGTGGTCATGGCCGCCGGTGCTGCCGCCAATCTGACGGCCAACCCGCTGGAAGCGATGACTACAGTCACCTTCCAGATCGTTGCCATGCTCACAGGCGAAGGCAGCTTCGATCATCCCGCGACGCTCAGCGCTTTTGCGCTTGGCTTTGTTCTTTTCCTCGTCACGCTGGCGCTCAACTTCTTTGCCCTGCGTGTCGTCAAGCGGTTCCGTGAAGCTTATGACTGACGGCCATCTCCCTCCCACCCGCACAGCGGCTTTTGAAGCGCGGCTGAAGAAGCGCTACGCCGCCGAGCGACGTTTCAAACTTGCCGGTCTCGGGGCCATCTTGTTTTCCATTACGGTGCTGGCGGTTCTGCTTGTCACCATGACTGTGAACGGCGTTGGCGGATTCCAGCGCGCAGAATTGGCCGTGCCTGTCGATTTCAGCGATACCCCGCTTGCTCTGGACCCTTCACTCTCGCGCCGTGGCGATAAAATCCAATCACTGGAGCGTCAGGGATTGCCGGATATTATCGAAGCCAATGCCGAGAAGGCGCTGGGGAAAGATGGCGCGGCTGAGATAAGCAGTGATGCCTGGCGCGTCGCCGCCGACGATATCATTGTCAATCCCGGCCTGCTGGAACGCAGCGTAACGCTGAACCTTCCGACCAGCAAATCGCTGGCCTCGGCCTATTCCAGTGATGGACAGGTCGAGTTGCAGCCACTTGCGCAGCGTCTTGCAGCTGAAGGCAAACTCGCCAATCACCTCGACCTCGGATTTTTGAGCCGCGCTGATGCCACCAACCCGCAAATGGTTGGCATATGGGGTGCCCTAAAGGGTTCGATCCTGACAATGATCGTAACCCTCGCCCTGGCCTTTCCGATTGGTGTGCTAGCCGCGCTCTATCTTGAAGAATATGCGCCCAAAAATCGCTGGACCGATCTGATCGAGGTTTCGATCAACAATCTGGCCGCCGTCCCGTCGATCATTTTCGGCCTATTGGGTCTCGCCGTGTTCCTCGGTCTGTTCCCGCATTATCGCTCTGCCCCGCTGATCGGCGGTTTGACGCTCGCCTTGATGACCATGCCGGTGATCGTGATTTCAGGCCGTAATGCAATCAAGGCCGTTCCCCCGTCAATCCGCGATGGTGCTCTGGCCGTTGGTGCCAGCCCGGTTCAGGTCGTGTTTCATCATGTCCTGCCCCTCGCTCTGCCCGGTATCCTGACCGGTACCATCATCGGTATGGCCCGTGCGCTTGGGGAAACCGCGCCTTTGCTGATGATCGGCATGCGTGCTTTCGTGGCGACGCCGCCGGATGGCTTCACATCACCTTCCACGGTCCTCCCGGTGCAGATCTTCCTGTGGTCGGATGAAATTGATCGCGGCTTTGTCGAACGTACTTCTGCCGCTATTATCGTACTTCTAGTATTCCTGCTGGTTATGAATGGCCTCGCCATCTACCTGCGCAACCGTTTCGAGAAAAAGTGGTGACAGAACAGACCGCACAGACAGACGCCAAGATGCGTGCCCGCGACGTTTCCGTTTTCTATGGTGATAAGAAAGCGATCGATGCGGTTTCAATCGATATTCACACCGAATATGTCACCGCTTTCATCGGCCCCTCGGGCTGCGGAAAATCGACTTTCCTGCGCACGCTTAACCGCATGAACGATACGATCTCCAGCGCCCGCGTCGAAGGTCTGATCGAGCTGGAAGACGAAGACATCTATCGCTCCGGCATGGATGTGGTCCAGCTGCGCGCACGGGTGGGCATGGTCTTTCAAAAGCCCAACCCCTTCCCCAAATCGATCTATGAAAACATCGCTTACGGTCCGCGCATTCATGGCTTGGCTGAAGGCAAGGCGGAACTCGATGCTATCGTCGAGAAAAGTCTGCGCCGCGCGGGCTTGTGGGAAGAAGTGAAAGATCGGCTGTCGGATTCAGGGACAGCTTTGTCCGGTGGTCAGCAGCAACGTCTTTGCATCGCACGGGCTATTGCCGTTGATCCGGAAGTTATCCTGATGGACGAACCCTGCTCCGCGCTTGATCCGATCGCGACGGCCAAGATCGAGGAGCTGATTGATGAATTGCGCGGACGATATGCAATCGTCATCGTGACCCATTCAATGCAGCAGGCTGCCCGCGTCTCCCAACGCACCGCCTTTTTCCATCTGGGAAAAATGGTGGAATATGGAGATACATCGGACATTTTCACCAATCCCCGTGAGGAACGGACCAAGGATTATATTACAGGCAGGTACGGTTGATGGCTGAACATACGGTCAAAGCATTCGATGAAGACATCACGCGCCTGCGCGGTCTGATTGCGGAAATGGGTGGTCTTGCTGAAGTTGCGATCAGCGAATCCCTGCAGGCTCTGGTCAATGGTGACGAAGACCTGGCCAAGGAAGTCATCGCCCGCGACAAGAAGCTCGACGCGCTGGAAAGCGAAGTCGATACGCTGGCCGTGCGCGTAATCGCCTTGCGTGCGCCCATGGCTGATGACCTTCGGGAAATCATTGCGGCGCTGAAAATCGCCGGTGTGGTTGAGCGGATTGGCGACTATTCCAAGAATATTGCCCGCCGCACTGGGCAGGTTGGCGGGCGCACCAATTTTGAACCGCTTACCCTGCTGCCTGCGATGGGCGAATTGGCGAGCGAAATGGTTCATGACGTCCTCACCGCTTACGCAGCCCGTGATCCGGTTCTGGCGCGTGAAGTGATTGAACGCGATGAACGCGTCGATGCGTTTTACAACAGCATTTTCCGCAATCTGGTGAGCTACATGGTCGAAAATCCGGCCACAATCAGCACAGCGGCACAGCTGCTCTTTGTCGCCCGCAATATTGAGCGGATCGGCGACCATGCAACGAATGTGGCGGAAATGGTCCATTTCGCAGCAACAGGCTCTTATCCGCCCGATCGGTGATCGCCATGCTACGACTTGTCGTATTCCGGTAACAATTTTGTGGTTAGGCAGTCACACGAAAGGAATTCAACGGTGTCTGCGCCCAAATTACTGCTGGTTGAAGATGATCAGGCCTTGGCCGAACTGCTGGAATATCGGTTCGAGAGCGAAGGCTATAATGTTCGTACAACGTCGGATGGCGATGAAGCTCTGGTGCTGGCATCGGAAGATACGCCGGACCTCGTCATCCTTGACTGGATGATCGAGGGGACGAGCGGCCTGGAAGTCTGCCGCCGCCTGCGGCGTGACAAGGCGACAGCGGCTGTTCCGATCATCATGCTAACCGCCCGCGAGGCGGAGGATGATCGGGTTCGCGGACTGGATACCGGCGCTGACGATTATATCACCAAACCCTTTTCTCCCCGCGAATTACTCGCGCGTGTCTCAGCAGTGCTGCGCCGGGTTCGCCCGGCTCTGGCGGGGGAAAGTCTGGAAGTCGGTGATTTGAAGCTCGATCCTGTCGCCCACCGCGTGGAGCGCCGCGGACAGCAGCTGCAAATCGGACCGACAGAATACCGTCTGCTGAAATTCTTCATGGAACATCCCCGCCGGGTCTTCTCCCGCGGGCAATTGCTCGACGCTGTCTGGGGTACGGGCAGTGAGATCGAAGAGCGCACCGTGGATGTGCATATCCGCCGGCTGCGCAAGGCGATCACTATCGTGAACACGACCGATCCCATCCGCACCGTTCGTTCAGCCGGTTATGCGATGGAACCCGTCTAACCCAATATCCTAGCGACAAAAACTGAACGCCCGGCCTTCCTGATCCAGATGGAAATGGTCGGCATGGGCGTCATTGTAATCCGGTGACAAGACCGTTCCGAACGCGCCGCAGGCAGCATCGCGAATGTGCCTGAGAAACGCGGCTTTTTTGGGCTCATCCGGATTATCCCAATCGCGCAGTACGCTTATCCGCGTGCCGTCTTCCAGCACGAAACCGGCAATATCGATAGCATTGCCGGTGGCATGTTCGCTCCAGCTACCACTCTTCCGCCCATAAATTCGTCGGCAATTATAGGTCCCGAGATGCTCCACACTGGCAACTGGCGACCCCATGATGTCGCGGGCTGCGGGATTAAGGCTGCGCCGCTTCCACAATTCGAAACCGGCAGCGACAGCGCAGCTCATTTGCGGGCGAGCAGGCTGCAAGTTTTGGTCTGACACGACGATCCGGTCAGAACGACGGCACGCTCCCTCTCCCACCGGCTCCAGCGCTTCAAAAGCGATGTTGCTGCGCGTTAGTATCGCGCGACACTCCTGAGGATCATCGCGTAAATCGGCAATCTTGCGCGCTGTTGCCCAGCCTGGCGGATCGTCAAGGCTGAGCGGACTCCACGGATTAAACTGCGGATTATCGATCAGCCACACGCGCCCCGCCATGAAAAGCGCCCCCGTGATCAGGGCGATCAACGCCAGCCTGTCGAAACGAAAATTCTGAAACCAGTGCCCCATGCACCATTCAGCGAAGCAGGTGCCAAAACGATCCTACACGGCATGACAAAGTGCGGCTATTCGTCCGGCAATCACGGACAGATCATGCGCGAATGCTCTTCTCTGCTCAGCTTTTGCTGCGCCATCAAGCCGCAACAGATAGGACGGGTGCGTGGTAATCCACAATTCACTGCCATCATCCAGCGTCAAAGCCTGTGACCTTTCCCGAGCCACATTTACCGTTCTGCCAAGGAAACTACGGGCCGCGCTTGCCCCCAGAGCCACGGAGATTTTCGGACGGATCAGAGCTCTTTCACTTTCAAGCCACCAGCGGCAGGCATCCACTTCCTTTGCTGTTGGCGTTTGATGGATCCGGCGCTTGCCGCGTTGCGCAAATTTGAAATGCTTCACCGCATTGGTGCAATACGCCTTTTCGCGTACGATACCCGCTTCACGCAGATACTCGTTCAGCAATTGACCGGCTGGACCAATGAACGGTCTGCCCGCCATTTCCTCCTGATCCCCCGGCTGTTCCCCCACGATCATGAGCACTGCATTCTGATTGCCTTCGCCCATGACCGCGCATGTGCCGAGCCCGCCAATGGGGCAATCACGGCACGCTGCAATTCCTTCAGCGATCCCGGTGAGAGTGTCCGGGCGCTTTCCAACCCGCCCAGCCCCCTCCGTCACCATGCGTGCTTCACGCGCCTGCGCCCCAGCGATCAGATCGGGAATAAGGGCCGCTTCGGGCATATTTTTCCAATATTTGCGCGGCATTTCCCGAAGCATCGCACCGATTTTCAATCGTGAGGGATTGAAGATCGAGGCATAATAGCTGCGCCACAGGTCTTCTGCTGCATCTCCTTGCGGCGCATCCTCGCGCCGGGCTGGAGGACCTTCCTGCAACATTTGACCGTCCCAGAGCAGCGAGCCGCCTGGTGTGAGAATGGACCAATTCATCGCGGCGAAGCGCTCAACAAAAAATCGCGCGTTGGCCCGCACAATATGATGACTGGGTTCAAACCACGCCACAAAGCGGTTTTCTCCCTGCGCCTCATCAACGACGCGAAAGCGCAGAAATGCGCGCATCTTATGAATGTCACGCCGCACATGCCGCGCCCATTCATCCATCATGCGAATATCACCGTCGGTCCGGTCTTCCATTAATCGCGGTTCCGATTGCAGCCGCCACAAGACCTTATACAAAGTGCCGAAACGCCGCGGGTCGCTATGCAGGAAAGCCCGGCGAGCCAGATCCATATATCTCTTATTCGCCCGTACTGGACGGTTCGACGTTGGTGAAGGAAGTCTGGTCGCTACCGAGCCGAACAAATCGCCCGTCGCACCGTTTTCCTCCCATGAAATCCTCTCTGGCGAGATATCGGACTGAATTGCTTGTCTGGCCAGGTCTCGCCAATGATCGAAGTCCTGCAAATCATGGATCACAACCCTGTGATATTCTATTTTATCCGTGACTTGAGAGCCACTCATGCAAAAAGCTCGAGCTGCTTTTCTGGCCGGCTGAGCAATTTTCGCAGGTCGGCCCGGTCTGTCAAAAGGCTCGGGCGCCAATCGACTGTGCAGATAAAGGGCCGGATTTTGGTGACCGACACCGTCAGCTTGGCCACATCGTCGAGCCGAAGACCGCGCTGACGCCTTGCGGCAATAATCTGATTGACCCCGCGCACTCCCAATCCGGGCACCCGCAGCAAATCCTCTCGTGCAGAACGGTTTACATCTACCGGAAATCGCTCCCGAAATTTTAGCGCCCACGCCAGTTTTGGATCAATATCCAGTGGCAAATTGCCATCGTCATCAGCGGCCTGCGCGATTTCACCAGCATTATAACCATAGAAACGCATCAACCAGTCCGATTGATACAGCCGATGCTCACGTATCAAAGGCGGTCGTTTAAGTGGCAGAACAGCGCTCGCATCGGGTATCGGACTGAATGACGAATAATAAACCCTCCGCAAATTATGTGTTCCGTAAAGGCCGCTCGCTCGCTTGATGATATCGCTGTCATTGGCTCCATCAGCTCCGACAATCATCTGGGTCGATTGTCCTGCTGGCGCAAAACGCGGCGCGTGGCGAAACCGCTTTCGGGCATCTTTCGCCTCGACAATGGCCCGCCCCAGATCCCCCATCGCGCCTTCAATCTGGACGCGGTTTTTATCAGGAGCCAGACGCTTGAGCCCGGCATCGGTTGGCAATTCCACATTGATCGACACACGATCGGCGTAAAGCCCAGCCCTTGCGACCAGTTCGCTTTCCGCCTCTGGAATAGTCTTGAGGTGTATGTAGCCACGAAAATCATTATCTTCACGCAGGATACGCGCCGTTTCTATCAACAATTCCATAGTGTGGCTGGCATCTTTGATAATGCCTGAGGACAGGAAAAGCCCTTCGATATAATTCCGCCGATAGAAGGTCAGCGTCAGATCGGCGACTTCCTGAGGCGTGAAACGTGCACGCTTCACATTCGAACTCTTGCGGTTGATGCAATAATGGCAGTCAAACACGCAATGATTTGTCAGCAGCAATTTGAGCAGCGAGATACAGCGGCCATCGGGCGCATAGGCATGACAAATGCCCATCCCTCGATCGGTTGACCCAAGCCCTTTGCCGCCGACGCTGTTGCGCTTTACCGATCCCGATGAGGCGCAGGATGCATCATATTTGGCGGCGTCAGCCAAAATTTCGAGACGTTCAAGAAGCGGTATTTGCACCATACCGTTCTTCTTATGTTCTTTTTATACGCGCCGCAAGTTGGACATCATTGGTTTAAAACGAAATATGCGCACCCGCCACGATTTTGGAGCCAAAATCTCCCGAGGCCCCCGTGAAATCAGCGGCTTTGCGCGAAATATCCGTATCGGAATAGGTTAGCGTCAGCGACGCCGGCCCCAAGTAATATTCCGCGCCAAGGGACCAATCGACATAATTTCCATCAGGACGCAGGCGGCGGGCCCGCTGCACATCTTCCGTATGTCCGCTGGAATGTCCAACATAGCCGCGCAGGCTGATTGGTTTGCCCCAGAAACCGTAAGAGACCTCTACGCGCTTGTAGAAATTGCTGCCACCAATCGCCACCTGATCCGGCGCATAGGACACCATGGCATCGATAGAAACAGGACCAAGCGTGCCGCCTCCCCCTCCCTGCACTTCAGCATAATCACATTTGAAATTGCAGCCTGCAAACAGATGGCCGACACCGGAAACATGCCAGCTGAGCAGGCTGGCTTCATCAGAATAAGTCACTGCCAGATCGCTGCCAGCATCGGCGCCGCCATGCCTCTCTGCCCCCCGTAACGCGGTCAGCTGCGTCGATGCGCTCACCTTCGTAGTCAGCGGCACATTGGCGTAAATGTCGCCCGTAAATTTCCCATCGCTCCAGCTAAGCCCGCGGACACGGTGATCGCTTTCCAGATCAATCCAGATTTCAGGCTTCACTTCGGCCTGTGCATGGGCATGCTCCGAGTAGGCGCAGAGTAGCAATGGCCCCGCGCAGCCGCACATGATCAATACGGTTTTACTGAAAGTGCGCTGTGAAAGCAGTGTGGTGGAATTCCGATTTGTCATTATGGGCGCTTACTCATTCAGTTTAGCCAGACAAGCGGTTTTTGACGTGTGTTGGGCGCTGCATCTGCAGTGCGGGCGCTTTCCACGTTCAATTGCCAATGGCGCTACTGCGCGGAACAAAACCCATCGCTCTGCCGTTCGCCAAGAAACGCAATTCAGGAGAACATGATGCATTACGAAGAAGGCAAAGCACCCGAATTAAAGAAAAAATTCTGGAAGTCGCTTGCCGACAGTCCGTTTCTCTTTCTCCAGCTTGATCGTGATCCTGACAGCGCGGTTCCGATGACTGCGCAGCTGGATAAGGACGCCGACAGCGCCATCTGGTTCTTTACCGGCCGCGATCATTATTTGGCGACCGGCGGACCGGCCACAGCGACCTTCTCCTCAAAGGGGCAGGATCTGTTCGCCCGTTTTCGCGGCAGGCTGACCGAAGAAACCAGTCAGGAGCGGCTCGATAAGGAATGGAGCCATTTCATCGAAGCATGGTTCCCCGGCGGCAAGCAGGATCCCAACCTCTTGATGCTACGCATGGATCTTGAGGATGCAGAAATCTGGGATAGCGATCTGGGGCTGATGAGTACCGCTAAGCTGCTGCTGGGCAAGGATGTCCGCGATGACGCCAAGGATAGCCATGTTGAAGGCGTGAAGCTTTAAGAGCGCATCGCTCAATACGCTGAATGAGAACCAAAGGGCCGCCATGAGAGCGGCCCTTTTTCATGGCGTTACAGGATTGACGGAAATATCCCGACTATCAGAATGGCCAGCAAGGCCAGCGGACAAACCCACCGAATAAGGAAAAGCCACAAGCGCTGCATTGCCGGGGACAGGCCGGTTTCCGAATTAACCAGTCGGCGCTCTGCCACCCAGCCAAGAAAAACGGATGTCAGGATTGCGCCCATCGGCATCAGCAATTTGCTGGTGAAGGTATCGAGAACATCGAACATGCCCTGCCCTTCAAACAGCGGGAAAAAGCCAAGCGGATGCCAGGCTGACAACAGATTGAAGGACAAGGCTGACAACGTCCCCAAAACCAGCGCGCCCGTCGCCACGACACCCACCGCGACGCCGCGCCTCAGCTTCAGCGCACGGCTAAGCCAGGCGGTGGGAACTTCCAGCAATGCGACCGAACTGGTGAGCGCGGCGAAACCAACCATGAAGAAGAACAGAATACCCACCAGCGACCCGGCCGGCATGGATTGGAAAGCATGCGGCAATGTCTGGAACATCAGCCCCGGGCCGGCATCGGGGGAAAGGCCCGCTGCGAAGATGATGGGAAAGAAACAAATCCCCGCCAGCAAAGCAACGGTCGTGTCAGCAAGGGCTACAATGCCGGAAGTCGCGGCGATATTGACGTCACGTCCGACATAGGAGCCATAGGTGATCATACCTGCCACGCCCAATGACAGGGAGAAGAACGCCTGTCCCACTGCCGCCAGCATGACTTCTCCGGTCAATTTTTCCGGTTCGAAGGTGAAGAGGTAATTCATCGTTTGCTGAAAAGCACCGCCGAATACGCTGTAGAGCGTGATGGCCACCAGCAGCACGAAAAAGGCTGGCATGAGCCATGTGGCCGCGACTTCAATCCCGCCTGAAATACCGCGCGCAACGAAGATCAAGGTAATCAGCAGAAAGACGACATTGAGCCCAACCATAAGGCCGCCATTGCCGAACAGACCCGGAAGCAGAGCCTCAATCTCCGCCGGATCGCGCCCCTGAAATGCGCCTCCGGACAATCCGGTCTGGACCAGATCATTACAAAAGACGCCAATGTAATAGAGCACCCAACCGCCCACGACGCAGTAGAAACTGACGACGAGGAAGGCGGCAAAGACGCCTAACCCGGCCAGAATACTCCACTGGGTGGCAGCGCCGGATTCACGTGCGATCCGGCGGACGCTTTCAGGCGCATCCGCTTGTCCATGCCGGCCGATCAATGTTTCGGACAGCAAGACGGGCAGTCCGATCAGGACAACACAGAAGATGTAAAACAGGACAAAGGCGCCGCCGCCATTGGCTCCGGCTTCTGATGGGAAGCGCCAGAGATTGCCCAATCCCACGGCAGACCCGATCGCCGCCAGTATAAATGCTGTTCGCGAAGACCAATGGTCTTTACCGCTCGACGCCCCAGTCGCTGCCATTCAATTCCTCCGTCAGACCCGTTATTGAGTTTCTCCTGCAACAAAATGGCACTCGCGTCGAGTGCTGCGTTTGCTAGAAGGATCCTATGTCTACCACTTATCAGCTTGATACAGCGACAAGCCGCGCCAATCCCACGCCGCAGCCCATGCGGCGGTTAACGGTGCCCTCCATCGCCCAGCGCAAGAAGAATGGGGAAACAGAGAATCCCATTGTAATGCTTACGGCCTATACCGCACGGCAGGCGCAATTGCTGGATCAGCACTGCGATATGTTGCTGGTGGGAGATTCTCTGGGACAAGTGATTTACGGTCTTTCCTCGACCATACCGGTCACGCTGGAAATGATGGCCAATCATGGCGCGGCAGTCGTTCGCGGCAGCTATCACGCGGTGGTCGTCGTGGACATGCCATTCGGCAGTTATGAAGGTTCTCCCGAAAAGGCGTTTGAAAGCGCGTCCTGGCTGATGAAGCAAAGCGGCGCGGCGGCCGTGAAGCTGGAAGGCGGTGTTGCGATGGCAGAGACTGTTCGCTTTCTCTCCGCCCGCGGCATTCCGGTAATGGGACACGTCGGTCTAACCCCGCAGGCCGTCAACGCGCTGGGCGGTTATGGCGCGCGCGGTCGCAGCGAAGCGGAAGCGCGCAAGATTATCGAGGATGCCAGCGCCCTGGAAGACGCCGGCGCCTTTGCGATCGTGCTGGAAGGTGTGGTCGAACCTATCGCCATTGAAGTCACCCGGGAGATCGGCTGTCCCATCATCGGAATCGGTGCGTCCCCTTGCTGTGACGGACAAGTGTTGGTGACAGAGGATATGCTCGGGATGTTTGACCGCGTACCACGCTTCGTCAAACGCTATGGCGATATGGGCGCGATGATCACTGAAGCTGCGCAAACGTATGCCGAAGAGGTAAGAGAACGCAGCTTTCCTGGGGCAGATCAACTTTATCAACCCAAACCGGATTGACCATAAACACTGTTTCCCACAGGAGCTAAGTCCACAGTTCCGGCAACCCAATCAGCTCACATCTCCGTCAAGGGTCAACTCCTGATGCGCTATTATCGCGGCTCCATCATTTTTTCACTCATCTGCCTGGCGCTCGCCGTTTGGTATGCCTGGAGCTCTACCGGAACACTTGCCGGAACTGCTGAAGTTCTCTGGATCGTCATCGTCCTGTCCATCCTCGAAATATCGCTGAGTTTCGACAATGCCGTGGTGAATGCCAGCGTTCTGAAGAACATGGATGAAGTATGGCAGAAGCGCTTTCTGGTCTGGGGTATAGCAATCGCGGTATTCGGAACCCGGGTGATGTTCCCGCTCGCCATCGTGGCGATTGCCGCAGGTCTGGGCCCGATTGAAACCATTCAGCTATCTCTGAACCAGCCTCAGGAATATGAGCGCATCGTATCCTCTGCCCATGTCGGAATTGCCGGCTTCGGCGGTGCATTCCTCGCCATGGTGGGTCTCAAGTTCTTCTTTGACGGGGAGAAGGACGTGCACTGGATTTCCTGGGTGGAAGAAAAGCTGGCCAAAGTATCGGCAGTGCCCGCAGCGGAAATCGCACTGCTCATTCTGGTCCTGTGGGGCATCTCAAACATGCTGCCCGCTGATGAAGCGTTGACGTTCCTGACCGCAGGAATGCTGGGTCTTGTCACTTATATCGCAGTCGATGCCATCGGCACAATTCTGGAGATGCGTGAAGAGGCCAAGCGGGCGCAAGGTCTGATCGTGCGCTCAGGGCTTGGCGGATTTCTTTACCTGGAGGTGCTTGATGCCTCCTTCAGCTTTGATGGCGTGATCGGCGCATTCGCGCTGTCCAACAACATGATCATCATCGCGCTGGGTCTGTCGATCGGTGCGATATTCGTCCGCTCGATGACTATCCATCTGGTCAAGAAAGGCACCTTGTCTGAGTATCGCTATCTCGAACATGGCGCCTTCTGGGCTATTATCGTCCTTGGCGGCATCATGCTGTTCTCTGCGCGGTTCCATATTCCAGAAACCATCACCGGGCTGATTGGCGCCACACTGATCGCGATCTCGCTCTATTGGTCCGTGCGCCACAATCGCCGGATGCAGAAAATCGGACAAGAGCAAGAAACACAGATTGGCAATTAAGCCCGAAATCTGCAGTGTTTAGCCCTGAAGATCGTATTGTTTTAGCAGATCATAAAGTGTCGGCCGGCTGATCCCCAGCAGCTTAGCCGTGCTGGAAATATTACCTTCTGTTCGGGCCAAAGCCTGCCGAATGATCCGGCGATCGGATTCCTCTCTCGCGGCTTTGATGTTGAGAGGCATTTCTTCGGCTTCCTGAGCGGTCCCGAGATCCAGATCCTCCGCATGGACCAGCTTTCCTTCCGCCATGATGACCGCGCGTTTCAGGCGGTTCTCCAGTTCGCGAACATTGCCGGGCCATGGCCATTGATCAATCACCGCCAGCGCATCACTCGCCAATCCAGTGACTTGCGGATTATACTCCTGGGCGAACCGCTTGAGGAAGGTCTTGGCCAGCAAGACTGCATCTCCGGTTCTCTCCGCAAGAGACGGAATATTAACAACTATTTCTGCCAAGCGATAATAGAGATCCTCACGAAAACCGCTATTCATGATCATCTTTTCGAGATCCTGGTGGGTCGCGCAAACGATCCGCGTATCCACTGCGATCGTCTTGCGACCACCGATCCGCTCAATATTCCGTTCCTGCAGGAAACGAAGCAATTTCACCTGTAATGGCAAGGGGATATCGCCCACTTCGTCCAGAAACAACGTGCCCCCATTAGCCTGCTCGATTTTGCCTTCGGTCGTTTTTACTGCACCGGTGAAAGCACCTTTTTCGTGCCCGAACAGCTCACTTTCCAACAGGTTTTCCGGTATGGCGGCGCAATTGATCGCGACAAACGCGCCATCGCGCCGCTCACTCACTTCATGCAATCCGCGCGCCAGCAACTCTTTGCCCGTACCACTCGCGCCGAGCAGCATGACCGACGCATTGGTGTTCGCCACACGTTCAATGGTCTTCCCGACGCGGATCATTTCCGGTGCGGCAGTGATAAGATGGCCCAATACTGTTTTGTTTTCGCTGGCTTTATCTGCGAGCGTACGGTTCTCAGACTCAATGTGATGAAGATTGAATGCCCGGCGCACGATCAGCCCCAGCTCGTCAATATCAACCGGTTTGCTGTAGAAATCATAAGCCCCCTGCTCAATGGCCTGCAACGCACTTTCGCGCGCGCCATGACCGCTGGCGACAATAACTTTCGTATCGGGCTTGAGAGCCATTATCTCTTTGAGGACGGCAAATCCTTCACTGACGCCATCCGGATCAGGCGGCAACCCGAGATCGAGCGTAACGACATCGGGGGCTTCGGAGCGCAATTGATTGATCGCACTCGCCCGGTCGCCTGCAATGATGACATCGAAATCATCATAAGCCCATTTCAGCTGCGCCTGGAGACCTTCATCATCTTCAACGACCAGCAATTTTTGCCTGGTTTCCGCCATCAAGCGACCTCATTAGGATTATTGTTCAGCTCAGAGCCGAGCTCAGATTGTGCCAGCGGCAGATGGATCATGAAACGCGAACCCAATCCTTCCCGCGATTCCACACTTATATGCCCGCCCATCGCCTGAATCATCTCACGCGCCTCAAAGGCACCGATACCAAAACCGCCCGGCTTGGACGAACGAAACGGTTTGAACAGCTGCGTCCGGATAAACTCCGTGGACATACCGCAGCCTGAATCGATGATTTCAAGCAGGATTTTGTCGCCATCGCACCGCGCATCAAGAAATACCGGAGCGGCAGCAGCACTGGCATCAACCGCGTTTTGGACAAGATGGACCAGCGATTGCTCCAATGCCGCCGGATCAGCCAAAACCCTGTAGTTCTCGCGCTCTATCAAGATGATCTCATGTTGATTCTTGAAACGCCGAACAATCGTGTTGAGCAAATCAGTCAGGGAGACGTCCACAATTTCTTCGCGCACGTGACTGCCATAACGATTGAGCCGTGCCAGCAGCATGTTCAGCTTATCCGTGCTGTTACGAAGCGTAACCAGCATGTCGGCGCGAAACTCCGGCTTGTCAGCATGCTTTTCCGCATTGCGGGCGAGGAGAGACAGCTGGCTGGCCAGATTTTTGACATCATGCATGACAAAGGCAATTCGGCGATTGAAATCATCAAAGCGCTGCGCTTCACCAAGGGCATCCTGGCTCATCTCTTCTGCCAGATAGCTTGCCAGCTGATAGGAAACGATGCGCAGCAGGTCGAAATCTTCCCAATCGAGTACACGGCGGATTGGTGGGCGGCCCAGCGCAACCACACCGATCAGACGGTTGAAATGGTGCAGCGGGATCAGAGCCCACACATCGCGCGTTGCCATCAGCCATTCCGGCACGACATCATCCGGTATGGCGCGTCCCTTCCCTTCGCGAACTTCGTCCAGAGCGATGATGACATGCTGCTCCTCGAAAAACCGGACGCATTCCATGGGCAGTGCTTCAGCCGGAACATCGAGATTATTCCACTGCCAGCGCGCCTCCAGCACAAGCCCATCGTCATCCGAGCAGCGCGCAAACAGAACTCCGCTGGCACTATCGGTAATATCCGCAAGCGTCTGGATCGCGCGTTCGCGCAGGCTGGCATTGTTTATGCCGCTGCGCCCGATTGTCTCGGTAAAACGTAGCCACTCCGTGCGATAATCATAGCGATGCTGAAACAGGTTCCGGGCCAGTGTAATGCGCAGCCAGCCCCGCAATCTGCGCGAGGGCAGCATGAGCAACGCGGCAGCGCTGGCCCCGGCAACAAAAACTGCCTGAACCAAGCGTGCGAAATCGCCGCCCACAAAAGAAAGCGCCCGGGCGATAAACAGCATGGCCAGGAAATAGCCACCGATCAAAGCAAGCGATAAGGATTGAAAAGCGAAGGAACGCGAGGGGCGTAAGCGATATTCCGTCCCGCGGTGGAATTGACCAAATGCCAGAAGCAACACCATCAGGAGCAGCATGACAGAGCGCAAAGCGGCCAATGTCAGCGGCACGCTCTCAGCGAGATAGGCGACAGTGTACAGATTGAGATCGTACAGCCACATCAAAGCGAGAGCCGCTGCAGGCCAGCGCAAGACAGAATATTCCGTGGCAGTGGTACCCGCATATAGATTATGCAGCAAAACCAGAGCGCCCACACAAACAAGCAAGCGCATCGCGGTGATCGAGACAAAAGCCAGAACCGGCAATTCACTCACCGGAATGTCGCGAAAGACAAATACGAGCGGCAGTTGCAGCATTTCCACAAATGCCAGCGCAGCAAGTACCGGGCGTAGCGGGCCTATCCCCTTTACCCGTTCACCCCGGGTGAACAGGCGATAGAGCGTCCACAGCCAAGCGAGGTAGCTGAAGCTCAGCAGCCCCTGCGGCGCGGGCGCCAAGCCCCCCACCGCCACTACGGAAATCGCCCAGGCGGCACTGACAATCAGGCTGAAGATAATAGCGGGGACAGCGCCTTCTTGACGTCGCTCCTTCGGCAACAACCAGATAGCGAGAGCCAGTGCACCAGCAGCGCTGACCAGATATCCCACTATTGTCAGGAGGTGCCAGAATTCCGCCATCAGCGGACACCCTCCGGCCAAAGGACGACGCGCAACGTCTGCAGCAGGATCAAAAGGTCAAGAAACGGCGTGTAATTCTTGGCATAATACAGATCAAATTCCAGCTTCTGCCGGGCATCCTCGGTCGAAGCGCCATAGGGATAATTGATCTGCGCCCATCCGGTAATGCCGGGCTTCACCATGTGCCGCTCGCTATAATAAGGAAGTTCGGCTTCAAGCTCCGCCACGAATTGCGGGCGTTCCGGTCGCGGGCCGACAAAACTCATCGCGCCGCACAAAACAGTCCAGCATTGCGGCAATTCATCAATACGTGTCTTGCGCATGAACCGACCTATTCTCGTCACCCGCGGATCATTTTGCTCCGCCCACTGCGCGCCATTTTTCTCAGCGTCGCTGCGCATGCTGCGCAGCTTTATCAAGTCGAAGGATTCGCCATAGCGGCCGACGCGCGTCTGGCGAAAAAAGGCCGGCCCCGGGCTATCAAGTTTAACGAGTAGGGCGAAAACGCCGATGATCGGCGCCATGATAACCAGCAAGATGGCGCTGGCCAAAATATCGAAAATCCTTTTCGCGACGCTCGACACCATCCGGCCTGATGAAAAACCGTCGGAAAATATCAACCAGCTCGGATTAAGTGTATCCAGATCAACCCGGCCCGCTTCACGCTCGATAAAGCTTGAAAAATCATTCACGAAAACGCCGGCAGTCTTCACTCGCACCAAGTCCTTGAGCGGGAGCGAATTGCGCCGCTCTTCAATAGCCAGCACCACTTCGCTCACGCCCAGCTCTTCGACATATTTGGCAAGGTCTTGAATCTCATCGCGAGGAACGGCGTTTTCCACCACAGGCTGAGGTGTTTTCATCACGATGAAACCCGCGATGACAAAGCCTGATTCCACGCGCTGACTGAGGGTTTCCAGACGCTTTGCGCGAGGCCCCGCCCCCAGCACCAGGACCCGGCGTTTAAAAGCTGTGGCCCCGAGAATCTTACCCGTTATCAGTCGGTTAAACACCAGCGCTACAAGGCTTAAAAGCATCGTGTAGAACAGGGTGGACCGCCAGAAGGTCTCACTAGCCAGAACAAATTCGATGAAGGACAAGGCGATGATCGCCAGACTGATCGCAACCATCAATCGGGCGACAGCAAAGCGCATGGAACGCAATGATTGCGCGCCGTACACGCCAACTGAGAGCATCGCGATCCAGACCACGAACGCATAGGCTGAAAGCATCCCGGCCCGGTCGGCAAAATGCCCGGGATGCGTCCCGATCTGCAATGCACGGAAGACCCAGGCAAAATTGCCCGCCAGGACGAGAAGTATGAGATCGACAAATCCCAGCACGATTACTGCGTGCGGGACATAATGTTTAAAGAGTCTGATCATCTTACCAATCGGTTCCTGATGCCTGTTTAGCAGATCATAGATCGATTAGCCGAAAGGTATGAACTGTCGGTAAACTTTACAGACTATGGTAAATGGTGCCTAACAACTGATCATTTGCATGGTCAAATCTGCGCAACCGCTCTTAGTCTTGTGTGACCGAATTTGCCACATCCTCGGCCGCATTACCTATCTGACCTGCTGCTGCGCCGACATCATCAGCTGCACCAGCTATCGCATTATCCTTGGCCACCTCTGCCGTGCCCATTTTGTTAAAAGCCCACAAGGCCACAATAACGGCCACAACAACCACAAACATGACGAACCACACGGACATGCGCGAGCGAGGCTGATCCCGCTCGGTAATGATGGTCGTTTCAGTATGGGTCTCGCCGTCCGGCGTTTCGACCTTGGTGATGCGTTCTTCTGTCATGATCATCCACTCCTCTATGGCATGACAACATAACGGCTAAGAGGAGGTTCCGGGATAATGTTTAGGCTGCTCAGCGCCTTACATTCCGTAAGTCAGTACCAGCAAGCCTGACAGTGTCGCCACCATCAGGACGACGAGTGGCACACCCGTCCGCAAATAGTCGCCGAAGGAATAGTCCCCTTCCGCCATTATAAGCATATTGGTTTGATAGGCGATCGGCGTCGCGTAACACAAATTGCACCCGAACAGGACAGCAAGGATAAGCGGTTCCTGCGGCAACCCCAGCTGATTGGCGATAGAAAAGGCAATGGGCGTTCCCACAGTCGCCGCAGTGGCATTGGACGCAAAGTTGGTGAGCGTGGTGACGAACAGCATAATCGCTGCAAGAATTGCAGCGGGGGGCAAATATTGCAGACCCGCAGCCATGGATTGGCCCAGCCAGTCAGCGGCACCGCTTTCCAGAATAGCACGGCCAATCGCAATACTCGCGGCGACAAGCACGATGACCTTGGCGGACAGCGCTCTGCCCACCTTATCAAACTTCACGCAACCGGTGATGAACATCAAAATCGCACCGCCAAGCGCCGCGATTGCGATAGGCAGAAATCCGATGGAGGCAGAGCCAACGGACAGGAACATGATCACAGTTGAAAGCAGCGCTTTTGACCGCCGCGGCATGACCTGAGCGCCCTGCAGCATCAGTAAACTGTCAGTCCGCGCAAAATCTTCCAGTGCATCGGGGAGGCCCATGACCAGAAGGACATCGCCCTCTGCGAGCCGGATATCACCGCGTGGATCAGCAGGTTGCGTGTTAAGCAGTCGGTCGGGCTTATGGATGCCCAGAATTGCCACACCATACAGATCCGCAATGCCCGATGTCGCCAATGTCCGACGAATCAGACGCGAATCCGCCGTAATCACCATTTCTGCGACGCGAACATCTTCGCCTTGGGCGGATGAATCGCGGCGAATTCGGTCGACCACCCAGCCCGGAGCCACTTGCCCCTTCAACACGCGCAGCGCTTCCTGCAATCCGTCATGCGTTCCGGAAACGCGAAGCCGCTGCCCTGCCTCGAATGGGCCGGAAGGACGCTCTTCAAAACGGAAATCGTCGGGGAGCCGTTCGAGAACCTCGTTCAGATGCTTCCCTACAAGATCGCTGCCCGCAGGAACGCGCAAACGGGTGATGAAGCGGCGCTTGCTCTGAATGACTTCCTGACTGTTATCGGGCAGCAGCTTCGGCATCACCAGCCAAAGATAGGGAATCGCCACCAGCGCCGCCGCAAAGACGATCGGAGTGAAGTGAAACACATTCATTGGTGGCATGCCCAGATCGCGCGCGATCGACACCACCAGCAGATTAGTTGATGTGCCGATGGTTGTCGCCATGCCGCCAATCAAGACGGCAGCGTTCAGGGGAATAAGCGTTTTGGAAGCCGGCATTGCCCCGCGCGCCGCCAGACTGACAAAGATCGGCAGCAGCAAAACGAGCACCGGCGTGTCATTAACAATCATCGAAAGGCCGAATGCCAGCAGCAGAGACACCAGCAGGCCAAGCTGATGATTGACCTTCCATACCCGTTCGAGAACGCGAGCCGCAGGCTCCAACGCTCCAGTAACCACCAGCCCTCGCCCCATAATCATGAGCGCACAAATCGTGATCAGCGCGTAATGGCCGAAGCCCGAAAAGGCCAGCACAAGCCCATCGGTCGGGCCTGTACCGGGTAGAGGAAAGAAATACAGCCCCACCGCAATGACTGCGATGACCAGCAAGGACACGATCTCAGTCGATAACCGACTGCGCGCAAAGCCGATAAACATTGCCACTGTCACCAGCATCGCTGCCATCGCATGGAAAGAAGGAATGCCGGGCATCAGCATCATAGTCTATCCATCTATACGAGATCGGAAAATGACAGGAAAATGGTGCCCCTGGCCCGACTCGAACGGGCACTTCGTAAGAAACTCGATTTTGAGTCGAGCGCGTCTACCAATTCCACCACAGGGGCACATTGCATTGTGCGCGGATTAGCGAAGCTGTGACGCTTCATCAAGTGCCTATCCGCGCATTTTGAAATTTGCTGTTCACGGACAAGCAATTGCCAATGCAAATGGTTGCGCGGGTGGCACAGACCGCAACCACCCGCTTAACCAGTATGGATCAGGCTCTTATCGCTCCGGCGAGGAGCTTGTGTAGCCGTGAATGAAGCGGGTCATTGCCGGCAAGAATCTGTTTGTCGCAGATATGCTGGGACCTTCCCCGAAAATCACTCACAAAACCGCCGGCTTCGCGCACGAGAAGGCCGCCAGCGGCGGTGTCCCAAGGCTGGAGATCACTCTCCCAAAACCCTTCAAAACGCCCCGCGGCAACCCAGGCAAGATCAAGCGAAGCCGCACCGAAGCGCCGGATGCCAGCCACTTGCGGACCGATTGCACCGAAAATTCGCGTCCATTCGCCAAAATCACCATGCCCCTGGAAGGGAATGCCGGTTGCGACGAGCGCTTCTGATAACTGGCGCCGGCCGGACACGCGCAAGCGTGCGTCATGGAGCCAGGCACCGCGTGATTTCTCTGCCCAGAAGCTTTCATCATTGATCGGCTGGTATACCAGAGCAGCTGTTATCTCGCCCCAGCCACTGCCATCAAGCTTCGGCTCCTGCACCGCGATCGAAATCGCAAAATGCGGGATACCATGCAAAAAATTGCTGGTGCCATCGAGCGGATCGATGATCCAGCGGGGCTTGCCCGGATCGCCATCGATCTTGCCGCCTTCTTCCATCAGGAAGCCCCAGTCGGGGCGCGCGTTTAGCAATTCATCATACAATGTGCGCTCTGCAGCGCGGTCCGCCTTGGTTACAAAGTCAGACGGTCCCTTACGGCTGACCTGGAGGTGTTCCACCTCGCCAAAGTCGCGCCGCAAGCGCCCGCCGGCCTTGCGTGCCGCGCGTTCCATCACCCGAATTAGGCCTGAAAGTGCCACGTATCCTCACTTTTCTCTCAACAACCAGCAGAAATGCCGGAATGTTAATCTTCGTTCTGTTCCTGCTTGCGGAACGTAACACCACAGGCTCGCGCCGCTGCCACATAAACATGTGTAGGGTTGTCTGCCTGCAAATTGGGATTGTTTTCCAGAATCTTGCCAGCTGCCTGACTGATCTTGGAAATGGGATTGTTATACATGCAGCCATAAATCTGGCCACGGACAGTCTGCGCCAATTCGTCAGAATTCATCGCCATGACGAAACTGCGCACGATGACCGCACCGCGCTTCGCAGTGGCCGGGTCGGGCGTGTTATCCTGCGCCTGCACCGCCACAGGTGCCAAAGCGATAGCGCAAGCTGCAAGGATGCCAAATTTCTTCATTCTCAGTCAGCCTTCTTCACATATTCGCGAGCATAGACATCGACCACGATGCGGGTGCCGCTTTCAATATGCGGCGGAACCATAACGCGCACGCCATTTTCCAACACGGCTGGCTTGTAGCTGGAGGAAGCGGTCTGCCCCTTCACCACGGCGTCAGCTTCAACGATTGTCGCTTCGACCTGTTCAGGCAGCTGCACGCTGATCGGCTTTTCATCATACAGTTCGAGCGTGACATCCATACCGTCTGTCAGGAAGGCAACAGCATCGCCAAGCATGTCGGCATCGAGCATGATTTGCTCGAACGTGTCTTTATCCATGAACACCAGCTGATCATCTTCAGCATAGAGATACTGGAAATCCTGCGTGTCGAGGCGCACGCGTTCAACCGTATCGGCGCTGCGAAAGCGCACGTTGGTTTTGCGGCCATCGACGAGATTCTTCATCTCAACCTGCATGTAAGCACCGCCCTTACCCGGCTGTGTGTGCTGAATCTTGGCGACTTTCCAGATGCCACGTTCATATTCAATGATATTGCCGGGACGAATGTCGACGCCGCTGATCTTCATGGAGAATCCGCTCTTTTCGAAATTGTTGCAAATATCGGCGGGCCCTAGCCGTTCCGCACACTCGGGGCAAGCAGGCTGGCTAAATGAGCGCGGACATGGTAGCGGCACACGCATTAGGCAGCCCATGAAAACACTCCCTTCCCTTTTCCTCACCTGCGGCCTTTGCATCGCCGCTGCTGCGCCGGTTGCGGCCTCTCCCATCAGCGCGCTGGAGCGTGGACGCTATGTCTGCGAAACCCCCGGCGATGCCGCCGGCCCGGCCGGACGTCATGAGCCCGACAAGGATTTCCGCATTCTCGGCGCATCGCGTTATGTCAGTGATGAGGGATCTGGCACCTATCTTCGCACAGGAAAGAAAGTGATCTTCACCAGCGGCCCGCGCCGGGGCGAAACCTATGAAACACAGCGCAGCAATCGCTTTCTGCGACAGCTGGACAATGAGGGGCGAGCGACCCGTTTACGCTGCATCTATCACGGCCGCTAGGTTCGGCACCTAGCGGGTCAGCAACGGATAGGGGTTTACCGGGCTTGAGGGCTCCCACCATTCGGCATCGGCCGTGGTACGCAAAATTGCAAAATGCAGATGGGGCGTTTCGGGATCAGCATTGCCACTGGAACCCACCGAACCGAGGCGCTGCCCGCGGCGGATCTTTTGCCCTTCACGCAGTCCGGGCGCATATTTACCCATCTGGGCATAATAGTGGATCGTCTCGCCATCATCGGAGCGAACATAAATCGTGTTCCCGCCTGGAATGGAGCGATAAATGCGTTCTATCGTGCCGGGCGCAGCGGCGACCACTGATGTACCCGAAGGCGCCATAATATCGATGGCAGCGTGCAGATTATCGCTCGCCTCGCTTATGTCAGAGAAATTATCGACCAGATCCTTCGCGCTCACATCCAGCACCGGGATCATCAACGTCGCGGTCTGCCTGTCATCTGGGGAGGAAATGGGGGTCGTTTCACGTGGAGGCGGTGCCGTGCTGGCCGAAACTGCAGGCTCGGGCGCAGGCTGCTTCAATTCTTCGCTATCGTCGACGACGAAGCTCCCCACCACGATCCACAAGGCCGAAGTCAGTGTCGCCGTAACAGCGATCGCTTGTATCTTTTCTGCACTTGCCATCGCCTGTTCCCCAAAAACCGTACCAAAGCCGGTTGCGGTATCATCGCCCAGCGCCGGTTAAAAAGAAACCATGAGGTGAACAAAAGTTACAGAACCTTGTGAAACTCTCGGATAGCCTCCGCTTCATCTGCGGCAGCCCAAACGGCGGCACTGACAGCCAAAAAGTCAGCACCAGCCTCAATCAGCGGGCTCGCATTTTGCGGGGTAATTCCTCCGATCGCCACGCAGGGTATTTCGAAAATGCTTTGCCACCACGTCAAAGTTTCCAGATCCGGGCGATGTTCACTCGCCTTGGTCTGACTGGGGTAGAATGAACCGAAAGCTACGTAATCGGCGCCGTTTTCGCCTGCTTCCATCGCCATATGCCGACTGGCATGACAGGTTACGCCAATCTGAGCATCATGCCCCAGTTCATCGCGCGCTTCCTCGACCGAACCATCACCCTGCCCCAGATGCACGCCATCAGCCTTCAAGCGCTTGGCCAGCGAAATGCTGTCATTCACGATGAAGGCAATGTCGGCCTGTGCACAGATTTCCTGCAACGGCCCCGCCAAATGGGCGGCATCATGTTGATCCATGTCCTTCACACGGAACTGAAAGGCGGCCACCGGACCAGCTGCGACGGCTTTTTCAAGCCTGTCGGGGAAGGTTCCTGAAACATCGAGCGGAGAGATGAGGTAAAGCTGGCAATCGGACATAGTGGCGCTTCTATCCGCAGCGCAGCGCCGCGCCAAGTCGGAACCGACATCAATCCGCAGGCGTATAGCAGCCATGTACAAATTTGGATCTTTCAGCGCACTCATCATCGGCCCTGCTTTGATAGGCGGATGTACGCCAACCACACCCCTGTCTTCTTCAGAAACAGAACCCGCCATGGCGGAACTGGAGCAGAGAATTTATGTGGATGGCCCGTGGGTGACACCGGTCGACGTGCTGGAAGATAGCCGATGCCCCGCAGACGTGCAGTGCATTCAGGCTGGCCAGGTGCGGCTACAGGTCAAAATCGAGCTGGGCGCGCGTACTGAAAATGCTGTTCTGACTTGGCGCCCCGGCGACGAAAATGAAGGGGTCCACGTCGCAGATGGTCAATTGCGCCTGACAGATGTTCAACCCGCCCCGACTACAGCGCAAATTGCAGACGCATCCTATCGGTTCAAATTCCGGTTTGACGGCGGATTCTAACTTTTAGCGGGGCTGACAAACAACCCGTTGCGCACTGCATGCGCGAGCGTAACGATCACGACAAGGCGCATCAGCGCATTGCCCAGCAGATCACCGGCTCCGGCGTTGAAAGTTTCTTGCTGCATGAAAAGCGCCGTATTCATGACGAGCGCAACCGCCACATATAATGCGAGCAACGCAACGCTGACCTGCGACATCCTTGCAAGACACCAGGCCGTGAGCACTACACAAAGCGCGGCTTCAAACAGGATCAGGCTGCGCAATTCAGGCGCCTCAAATCCGCCATAGGCAATCCAGACGGTGTGCCCCCAAACCAGCGCAAGCGCGAGCCTGAGCTCCTGCCCAATCGAGGGACAGAAGCGACCAATCACCCAGAACATCACTGCCGCAAATAATACTGCGCCCGCCAATACAATATTAAGCAAGCTACTTATTGCGGCAACAACAAGCAGTATAAAGACGACTGCAACTGGCTTGCGATAGCCCCCGATCCGCAAAACGCCCCCCGTCATTTCCGAAGGGGGGCGTTTAAGAAGAAATACTGATTTCATCAATATTTAAATTTAACTATTTCAGTTACTCGCATTTTCCCGTTGACGCCTCATAAATCTCTTCGATGGCGGTTTTCAAAGCAGCATCAAACTCATCATCGGTCATTTGCGCACGCAGTTCTTCCAGCAATGCTCTGGAGAAGCTGGCGATCATGCCGTCATTCTCAGCCAGCTTCTTGCAGGCATCGGTGCGGCTGTAACCACCGGACAGCGCCACAACACGCAGAACGCCGGGGTGATCAACCAAGGGCTTGTAAGTGTTTGCTTCCACGGGAATGGAAAGTTTCAGCATCACCTGCTGACCATCATCCAGAGAGTTGAGGTGCTTCAGGATTTCGTCGCGCAGAATAACTTCGCCCTCCGCGCGATCCTCCGACTTGATCGAATATTCCGGCTCAAGAATGGGCATAAGACCGGCATTCAGGATTTGCGCCCCCACTTCGAATTGCTGGGCAACAATCGCACCGATCCCGGTGGGTGAAGCGGAATTGATCACCGAGCGCATCTTCGTGCCATACACACCCAATGCCTTAGCCCGAGCCAGCAGATCATCGAGGCCCGCTATGGGCTTCATCATCTGCACGCCGTCCTGTTCATCCTCGAGGCCTTTGTCGACCTTGAGAAACGGAACTACACCGCGGTCGCGCAACACGGTTGGCACCGGCTTACCATCAGCCAAGCCGTCCATCGTGCGTTCAAACAGAATAGCGCCGATGACGCGGTCACCATTAAAGCTGGGAGAGGTGACGATGCGTGAGCGCATCTTGTGGATCTGGGCGAACATTTCCTCGTCGCCATTCCATTCATCATCTTCAACACCATAAGCGCGAAGTGCCTTGGGAGTGGAGCCGCCGCTTTGGTCAAGCGCGGCTATAAACCCGTCTCCATCCGCAATAATCGTGTTCATTTCTTGATCAATCATAGTATCCACCCCTAATTGCGTTCCTACGCATAGAAATTCCGAAGCCCACACTTCGGAAAAGAATTCATGATCGGGTCAGCGCCTTGACGCCAGGCAATTCCTTGCCCTCCATCCATTCGAGGAATGCGCCCCCTGCCGTTGAAACATAGCTGAAATCATCAGCAACCCCGGCATGATAGAGCGCCGCCACAGTATCGCCGCCGCCCGCAACCGAAACCAGCGCCCCATCAACGGTAAAGGCAGCGGCGGTTTTTGCCAATTTCACGGTCGCTTCATCAAATGGCTCTGTTTCAAAAGCACCCAGCGGTCCGTTCCATACCAATGTGCGGCACGTCTTAAGCGCATCGGCCAAAGCCTCTACCGCCTGAGGACCGATATCGAGGATCATCTCATCAGCAGCGACCTCGTGAACATTGCAAGTCCGCAAGCTTGCCGGATTGGCTGCGAATTCCTTCGCCACCACGACATCATAGGGCAAATGGACAGTGCAATTCGCTTTGTCTGCCGCATCCATAATCTGGGTGACGGTGTCTTTCAGCTCATGTTCGCACAAGGATTTGCCGACATCCACGCCGCGTTCGGCCAGAAACGTGTTGGCCATACCGCCGCCAATAATCAGGTGATCAACCTTGCTGACCAGATGTTCCAGCACGGCAAGTTTGGTCGATACTTTGGCGCCGCCAACCACCGCCGCAACGGGCCGCTCCGGTTCGCCAAGTGCTTTTTCAAGCGCCTCAAGCTCTTTCTGCATCGCGCGGCCGGCAAAGGCAGGCAATATATGCGCCAGCCCTTCAGTGGTGGCATGCGCCCGATGCGCGGCTGAAAAAGCGTCATTCACATAAAGATCGGCATTTTCCGCAATGGCCTGCGCAAAGGCTGGATCATTCGCCTCTTCACCGGCCCAGAAACGCGAATTTTCGAGCATAGCGATACCGCCCGGCTGCAATATACCGACAGATTGTTTGACCACGTCGCCATAGATTTCAGGGACGAACATCACTTCACGTCCCAGCACTTCCTCAACCGCGCCCTGCACGAGGCTGAGCGACATGGTTGAATTGCGTTCACCCTTCGGCCGCCCGAAATGCGCCAGCAGAAACACCTTCGCGCCGGCGTCGGAAAGCTCCAGAATGGTCGGTGCCACGGCCCGGGCGCGCGTCAGATCGGTTACCGCCCCGTCGCGCATCGGCAGGTTCAGATCCACGCGAACCAGTGCAACCTTGCCTCTAAGATCGCCAGCATCGTCAAGCGTTTTGAATTGGGTGGTCATTGTTCGATCCTTATTTTGTCGCCGGGCGCAATAATGCCGCCGGCGATCACGCGGGCAAGCAATCCGCCCCGCCAATCGGGTTTGAGTGCATCGAGCAGGCCCGGCGCTATCTCATCCATTCGCGGGCATGGATTGCATTCCATGGTCACTTGCAGACGGCAATTGTCGCCTATGGCAATGATGGTGCCTTCTTCACGTGGGAAACGCAGCCCCTGCACCAGCAAGTTCGCGCGGCGTATCCACCAAGGCAGGTCCACGCCGATATGCTGGATCGCGGCATCCCAGCTTTCCGCTTCGATCAGCGAGATCTGGCGTTTGTTTGCGCCGGGTTTAAGCGAGCCGCGATAATCGCCTTCAATACCGGCCGCAGGCGTAACCGAAGTGGCCGTTGCGACCACTTCGATTTCACCACGCGGCTGATCATGCCGCGCTATCCCAGAGAGTATTCCGGTTTGTTGCGGCATGATTGCAGACCTTAAAGCAGGCCAGCCATCACTCCAGCAGTGTCGATCATGCGGTTGGAGAAGCCCCATTCATTGTCATACCACGATACGACACGGCCGAGCCTACCCTCCATCACGGCAGTTTCGAGGCTATCGACGGTAGAGCTTGCGGGATAATGGTTGAAATCGCTGCTCACCAGCGGCTCATCCGTATAATCCAGCACGCCCTTCATCGGGCCTTCAGCCGCGGCTTTCAGTGCGTTGTTCAGCTCTTCAACCGACGTATCGCGCGATGGCACGAAAGTCAGGTCGACCAGGCTGACATTTGGCGTCGGCACGCGAACGGAACTGCCATCCAGCTTGCCATTGAGTTCCGGCAGAACCAGACCAACTGCGCGTGCAGCACCCGTGGTGGTCGGGATCATATTGTCAGCACCAGCGCGTGCGCGGCGCATATCGCTATGCATCTGATCAAGAATACGCTGATCATTGGTATAGCTGTGGATCGTGGTCATCATGCCGCGTTCGATGCCGACCGTTTCGTGCAGCACCTTGGCCACCGGCGCCAGGCAGTTGGTCGTGCAGCTGGCATTGGAAACCACGATATCCGCATTGGTCAGATCACCGTGATTGACGCCGAATACAATGGTCTTGTCCACACCTTTGGCGGGTGCGGAAATCAGGACGCGCTTGGCGCCTGCGTCCAGATGTGGCTGGCTGGCTTCTTTCGACTGGAAGAAGCCCGTGCATTCCAGCACGATATCAATGCCCATCTCCTTATGCGGCAAATCGCCCGGATTACGCTCCGACGTGACGGCAATTTTCTTGCCATTCACCGTGATAGAGCTGCCATCCGAAGTAACTTCACCGGGGAAGCGGCCATGGGAGGAGTCATATTTGAACAACAAGGCATTGGCCTTGGCATCGGCCAGATCGTTGATCGCCACGAGCTCAAGATCGTGATCGTTCCGCTCGAGTATAGCACGTGCCACGAGCCGACCAATCCGCCCGAAACCGTTGATCGATACCTTCGTCGCCATTTCCAGAACTCCTGTTTACTTATTTAGTTTTGTAAGAATCTGCGGAACAATTGCCTCGACTGTAAAGCCGAATTTTTCGAACAAGTCACCAGCAGGCGCCGAAGCACCGAAACTATTGATGCCGATATTGAGTCCGTTCATCATCGTATAGCGTTCCCACCCGAAAGTGGTGCCCGCTTCGATGGAAACGCGCAGAATTTCGTCGGGCTGTGCATTGGGAAGGATATCGCTGCGGTAATCCTCGTCCTGCTCGTCAAACAATTCTGCGCAGGGCATGGACACCACATCCGCGCCAATGTTCTGATCTTCCAGCGTCTTTGCAACGTCGAGCGCGAGCGATACTTCGGAACCGGTTGCGATCAGAATGACCTTGCGCGCTGCAGCAGCCGACTTCACCCGGTAAGCACCGCGGGCAACCAGATTTTCCTCTGCATCATCGCGGATTGCCGGCAGTCCCTGACGCGACAGCGCCATCAGCGATGGGCGATCCTCCTGCTCCAGCGCCACCTGCCAGGCTTCCGCCGTTTCCAGCGCATCAGCCGGACGGAACACCAGCAAATTGGGGATCATGCGCAATGACTGCACATGTTCCACCGGCTGGTGCGTCGGGCCATCTTCGCCAAGACCGATGGAATCATGCGTCATGACATAGACGACGCGCACTTCCTGCAAGGCGGAAAGACGGATGGCCGGGCGGCAATAATCCGAAAAGACCAGGAATGTACCGCCATAGGGAATAACACCCCCGTGCAGAGCCATGCCGTTCATCGCGGCGGACATGCCGAATTCGCGGATACCGTAATAAAGATAACGACCGGAATAATCGTCTGCGGTCAGCGGCCCGGTCGATGGTGTCTTGGTATTGTTCGAGCCGGTAAGGTCGGCCGAGCCACCAATCATAGCGGGCACTTCCTGCGTCAGCACGCCCAGCGCCATCTCGCTTGCCTTGCGGCTGGCAACCTTCGGCTTGTCTGCCGCAAGATCAGCCTTGTATTGGGCGAAGTCAGGAAGATCCGGAAGATCGCCATTCATGCGATCCATGAAATCTTCGCCCTTGTCGCTTTCCACCAGACGGTCACGCCAATCAGCATGCGCCTGCTTGCCGGAATCTCCGGTCGCGCGCCAATCGGCAAGAATGTCCTCGGGTATTTCAAAAGCCTGGGCATCCCAGCCAAGGCCCTTGCGAACGGCGGCAATTTCTTCGTCACCCAGCGGCGCACCATGCGTGGCAGATGTGCCCTGCTTCGTCGGTGCGCCCTTGCCGATAATTGTCCGGCAGGCGACGAGCGAGGGACGATCATCCGCCACCGCTTCATCCATGGCGCGTTCAATATCGGCGAAGTCATGGCCATCACAGCTTACGACATGCCAACCGGTGGCTTCGTAGCGGGCTTTAATGTCTTCGCTGGTCGAAAGATCTGTCTTGCCGTCGATCGTGATCTGATTGTCATCCCACAACACGACCATCCGGCCGAGCTTAAGATGGCCAGCCAAACCGATGGCTTCGTGGTTGATGCCTTCCATCAGGCAGCCGTCGCCGGCAATCACCCAGGTGCGATGATCGACCAGATCGCTTTCGAATTCAGTGTTCAAATGGCGTTCGGCAATTGCCATGCCCACCGCCATCGCCAGACCCTGCCCCAGAGGGCCAGTGGTGCTTTCCACGCCATCGATCAGGAAGTTTTCCGGATGGCCAGCGCATGGGCTGCCCAGCTGGCGGAAATTGCGGATGTCTTCCATCGTCGGCTGTTCATAGCCGGACAGATGAAGCAACGAATAAATCAGCATCGACCCGTGACCTGCAGACAGCACGAAGCGGTCGCGGTCGGCCCAGTTGGGGGCATCCGGATCGAATTTGAGATATTTTGACCAAAGGACAGTGGCGACATCAGCCATACCCATAGGCATGCCGGGATGGCCGGAGTTGGCGGCCTGGACCGCGTCCATCGCCAGCGCTCGGATGGCATTGGCCATGGGCGCGAGACGGCTGGATTCGAGGCTCATGAAACGGGCTCCTAAATGCGCCGTGATGGTGATGGATTTCTGGTGCGAATCGGCGCCCGGCTTCTGTTGCGGACACATGCCCCGCCGTCAAGCGCAGGGACAGCCAATTACGCTGCCGATCCGGGCCAAAACTCCCCTTGCCCCACCATCAGCCTGCAAAACAATGCGTATTGCCGCGCAACACTTTGCCGCGCGTGAAACTTTCGGCTAACCGCCCGGCATGGATCAAACGCGTATCACCACGGCCCTGGCCCGGATAGAGGCCGCCACATCCCGTATAGACCGGGCAACACAGGATATTCCTGAGTTACGCCTGATAGAACGGAAATATGGCAAGTTGCAGACAGAAATGCAGGGCATCCTCGCCGAAGTGGATCAACTGATCGGAAAAGCCGAAGCATGAGCAATGTCCAGCTGACCATCGCGGGCCGCTCCTATTCTCTGGCCTGCGCCGCAGGTGAGGAAAATCACATCCGTAAATTGGGCGCAGTGATTGATGCCCGTCTGTCGAGCCAGCCCAATCGCGGCGCCCAATCAGAAGTGCGCAGTCTGCTCTTCGCGGCGCTATTGCTCGCAGATGAGCTGGAAAACAAGGAAGAGCCAGCGGTTCCTTCTGCGCCTCCCGCTCCCGCCCCGACAGCGGAACAATCCGCCGCTCCGGATGTCGCTGAAATCGCCGAGCCGCTGGAAAAAATTGCTGACTTGTTAGAAAGCCTCGCAAGCCGTCTTGAGGAAATGAAACCAAATCCCTAACTAGGGCCTGACGGGTACTGCCCGGTACGAGCTTTAGAGAACATCCCTGAGGCTATAAGCAATCCAAAGGGGGCTGTCCCTGCCCGGGCTGGTGGGTTTGTCCTGCGGCCCGACGTAAATGGCCCCCACCTGACGTCGAGGCGTCAGAGGATTTCCCGGCAAACGACCCATGGTGGTCCCGTCACCTTTGCCGCTTATCGCCGGCATGCTCGGAGGGAGAGGCATGAGCGCATCACCAAAAGACCGTAAACAGGCCCTGCGCAAAGAACTGCGCGAGGCGCGCAAGGCGCATGATGCCGCCCTGCCCACATCCATTCGCGCGCTCATCCTCAATCGTCCCCCTGCCCCACTGCTGGATCTGGTGCCTGAAGGTGCTACGATCGGCCTGTATGTTGCTGTGGCCGGAGAAGCGCCAACGGCGGGTTATGCGCGCTATTTCTATGATCAGGGACACCCGCTTGCCCTGCCCGCTTTCACCGACCGCTCTGCGCCGATGGAGTTCCGTTCATGGGACAATCCCTATGTGGAAGAGGCGCTGGAAGAAGGGCCCTTTGGCCCTCAGCCAAGCGGTGATCAACCGATTGTTGTACCGGACATCCTGATTACCCCGCTGGTCGGCTTTACCGAAAGAGGGGAGCGGATGGGACAGGGCGCTGGCCATTATGATACCTGGCTGCAATCTCACCCGCAGGTAACCACAATCGGCCTCGCCTGGGACATCCAGAAAGTGGACATGTTACCGCTGGAGCCACATGACGTGCCGTTAACGGCGATCGTTACGCCCAGCCGCTTTTACGGACCTTTCTAATGCGCGAAAAACCCACCTGGCGAATTCCATTCGGCATCCTGATGCTGGTGGCAGGACTCGCGCTCTATGGCCTTGCCATCGCAGCTGCGTCCGACTGGATCGGAATGCTGCCTGTGTTGGTGCAGACCATTATCTATCTGGTGCTAGGCATCATCTGGCTGCTGCCCCTGCGCCGTTTCCTGATCTGGATGGAAACAGGCCACTGGGGTTGATTCCGCCCCTCTACCCACAACCACACCTTTTCCGTTTATTGACGCTCTGACAGCGGCGCAGAGCGCCCTGTTTTGTGGCGCCCGAATGATGGGCCACGCGCGCGTTTGAAGCGCATACGAAAACGGCGCCCGAAGGCGCCGTTAACGGTCATGTTCGTCATGAATTACCCAAGTGGCGCGAGTGACGGGACTCGAACCCGCGACCTCCGGCGTGACAGGCCGGCGCTCTAACCAACTGAGCTACACCCGCTTTCTCAAGGGTGGTGCACCGCTTGGGTGAGGGGGCCACTAGGCCAGCTTCCGATTCCTGTCAACGCTCTGTCATCCAGTTTTCTGAATTAAGATTAAAAAACTATCCACAGGCCCGCTAACCCACGCAAATCCGCCGTTTTTTTAGACCGTAACTTATACGTAAAAAAGGCCCCGCATCCGAGTGGATGCGAGGCCCTGTCCCAAATAATCGAAAATAAATCAGGCCGTCAGAATCAAAGCCGGTGTTTCAATCAGCTTTTTTATCGCCTGAACGAAGCTTGCCGCATCATATCCATCCACGACGCGGTGATCGCAGCTGATCGAAATGTTCATCAATTTGCGTTTCTCGATCCGTTCACCGCCCATTCCATCGGCCACGAACATCGGGCGTTCGACAATCCGGTTAGGTCCGATGATGGCAACTTCCGGCCGATTGATCACCGGCGTAGTCGCAACGCCGCCCAGCGGGCCAAGCGACGTTATGGTGAGGGTCGAACCGGACAATTCATCCTTTTTCGCCGTGCCATCGCGCGCTGCCTCGGCAAGGCGGCGGATTTCACGTGCCAGCTGCCACAGATTTTGCGCCTGCGCATTGCGGATCACAGGCACCATCAAACCGGTATCCGTCTGCGTCGCCATGCCCAGATGAACCGCACCATGCCGCGTCACGACATTGGCATCATCATCATAGCGGGCATTGATCATCGGATAGTCCGGCAATGTCCGGCACAGTGAAGATATAAGGAACGGCAACAGGGTCAGCTTGGGCTTATCCCCCCTTGCACCATTCAAATCCGCACGCATCCGTTCCAGATCGGTCACATCGCATTCCTCCACATAAGAGAAATGCGGAATGTTGCGTTTGGATGCAGCCATATTCTCCGCAATGCGCCGGCGCAGACCGATGACTTTGATGTCTTCATCTGCACGGGCCGGCCCGGCGGAGGAATAGCCGCCAGCATCGCCATAGCTGATAAAGGCATCGAGATCCGAATGCCGTATCCGTCCATCCTTGGCGGGACGCACATCGGACAGATCGACGCCAAGATCATGCGCCCGCTTACGCACCACGGGACTGGCGAGCACTTTACGTTGCTGCTGATTAGGCTCTTGCTTGGCCGGCGATGGTGCTGTGGGAGCAGTTTCTGGCTCTGGTCGGTCACTATCCTGCCCATCTGCTTCAACCGCGTCTTCTACGTCGGAGGCGTCTGGCGTTTCCGTCTCGATCCGCTCTGCAACCTCTTGTTCGGAAACGGCTGGAGGGCTGGTCTGATCGCCAGCATCTTCATGCGCGGCAACCGCCTCATTTTCCTTTTTCACATCCTCGGGGACTTCCCCCTCGGTTTCGATAACCACAAGCATAGAACCGATGGCGATGATCTCACCGGCTTCACCGGCCACTTCAAGAACCTTGCCTGCGACGGGACTTTCCATTTCCACCGTGGCTTTATCGGTCATCATATCCGCAAGGCGCGCGTCTTCTTCCACCGTATCGCCGGGCTTCACATGCCACTGGACGATTTCGGCCTCGGCGATACCTTCGCCAATATCAGGGAGATTGAATGTAAAGCGGGCCATGTGCGTCACTCGCTCATAATTGTGTCAATGGCGTCACCTATGCGGATCGGCCCGGGGAAAAACGCCCATTCCAGACTGTGGGGATAGGGAGTGTCGAAACCAGTCACGCGCTGAACCGGCGCTTCCAGGTGGTAGAAGCAGCGCTCCTGCACCAGAGCGGCGAGTTCCGCGCCGAAACCGGCTGTTTTGGTCGCTTCATGTACGACCATGCATTTGCCCGTCTTCTTCACGGATTTTTCGATCGCTTCGATATCAAGCGGCACCAATGTGCGCAGATCCAGAATATCGGCATCCACGCCCTTCTCACGGCAAACGGATTCCACCACATGGACCATGGTGCCATAGGCCAGCACCGTCAGCGCCTCACCTTCGCGCACCAGCCGCGCTTCGCCCAGCGGGATACGGTAATACCCTTCCGGCACGACGCTTTGTGCATGGCTCTTCCAGGGTTTGGCAGGACGATCATAATAGCCGTCAAAGGGGCCGTTATAAATTCGCTTCGGCTCGAAGAAGATAACCGGGTCATTGTCCTCGATAGCTGCAATCAGCAGACCCTTGGCGTCATAGGGCGTGCTGGGCACAACCGTTTTCATGCCCGACACATGGGCGAAGATCGCCTCCGGGCTCTGACTATGTGTCTGTCCGCCGAAAATACCGCCACCAAAGGGCGCACGTACTGTCATGGGCGCAATATATTCCGCAGCTGAACGATATCGCAGCCGGGCCGCTTCACTCACCAATTGGTCAAGGCCGGGATAAATATAGTCCGCAAACTGGATTTCGGGCACGGGGCGCAGGCCATAGGCCCCCATCCCCACCGCAACGCCGATAATGCCGCATTCGCTGATTGGCGTATCGAACACACGCGTCCGGCCATATTTCTCTTGCAGCCCGGCAGTGGCGCGGAACACGCCACCAAAATAGCCGACATCCTCCCCCATCACCATCACATCAGGATCACGGTCGAGCATAATGTCGAGCGCTTCATTGATCGCCTGGATCATATTGATCCGCCGCTCGCCCGGCGCTGTCGCAGTCTCGTCTTCCACGGCGGCTTCGGCTTTGTTCACTTCGGCCATTTCAGTTCTCTCTCCCTTATGGCCTGCTCGCTCTGTTCTTTCAGATGCCAGGGCAATTCCTCGAACACATCTTCAAACATGGTCTTGAACGGATGATGCAGACCATGGCCAAGAATGCCGTTCTTTTCGGCTTCCTTGGTGGCGGCACGGACTTTTTCATCCAGTTCCTTGTCCATGGCGTCATGCTGTTCATCCGACCACTCACCAATCGCGATCAGATGGTTTTTGAGCCGCGTGATCGGATCACCCAGCGGCCACTCATTCTGCTCCTGCGCAGAGCGATAGGCAGAAGGATCGTCCGATGTGGAATGTCCCTCGGCCCGATAGGTGAAGAATTCGATCAGCGTCGGGCCATCGTTGGAACGGGCGCGGTCCGCGGCCCATAATTGCGCGGCATAGACAGCCAGCGCATCATTGCCATCCACCCGCAGGCCGGCAATTCCATAACCAATCGCGCGCGCGGCAAAGGTCGTTCGCTCAGCCCCTGCAAAACCGGAGAAGCTCGAAATGGCCCATTGATTGTTGACCACGTTGAAGATCGTCGGTGCGTTATAGACTGCAGCAAAGGTCAGAGCGGAGTGGAAATCACCCTCCGCTGTGGAGCCTTCACCCATCCAGGTTGCCGCAATCCGGCTGTCGCCCTGCATCGCGCTGGCCATGGCCCAGCCGACAGCCTGTGGATATTGCGTCGCCAGATTGCCCGAGATGCTGAAGAAACTGTGTTCCCGGCTGGAATACATGATCGGCAGTTGCCGACCCTTCAACTTGTCGGCCTTGTTTGAATAGATCTGATTGATCATTTCGATCAGCGGATAGTCGCGCACCATCAGCACGCCCTGCTGCCGGTAAGACGGGAAGACCATATCGTCGAACGCCAGCGCATGGGCAGCGGCAACCGATGTTGCCTCCTCCCCGATACATTTCATGTAGAAGCTGGTCTTGCCCTGCCTCTGTCCGCGATACATCCGTTCGTCGAAAATGCGGACCAGCGCCATATCTCGCAGGATCGCGCGCATCTTGTCAGCACTGAGCCGAGGGTCCCACGGGCCATGGGCCTGATCATCATCCCCCAGCACGCGGATAAGGTCGGTACAAAGCGGATTGGTGTCTGCGGCGGCACATGCCTCATCCGGCCGTTTCTGTTTTCCGGCGGGCGGAATATCCAGATGGGAAAAGTCCGCAACATCGCCGGGGCGATATTTGGGCTCAGGCACATGCAACGCCAAGCGGGGGCGGTTTTTGCCAGATCCATCGCCTTCGGCCATCTCACTCTCCAGAAATTATACCATATTTTGTCGTTATATTATTACTCTGAAATGAAACGTCAATGCGCTATAACAGAAAGGCTCAGACCGCGACCGGCGCCTTTAATGCGGGCTGCGGCTCATAATTCGAAACCGCGAAATCATCGATACGATAGCCAAAGATGCTGTCTGGCTTTCTTATTACATCAAGCGTTGGATTACCGGCCGGTTCCCGCTGCAATTGCGCCTCCACCAGATCGGCATGGTTCAGATATAAATGCACATCGCCGCCCATCCATACGAACTCGCCGGGCTCCAGCCCAGCTTGCTGGGCAATCATGCGCTGCAGCAGTGCCCCCGACCAGAGATTGAATGGCAGCCCCAAGGCGATATCGCAGCTACGCTGATAGAGTGCGCAATTGAGGCGCCCCTCCCCCACATGGAATTGATAGGTTTTGTGGCATGGCGGCAAAGCCATTCCATCCAGTTCAGCGACATTCCAGCCTTCGATAATATGGCGCCGACTGGACGGATTGTTGCGCAAACCATCCACCACCGCAGAAACCTGATTAACGCCCGGTCCCTTTCGAAACAGTCCATCTTCAGCAGGCTCGTAGCTCGGCCAGTCGACCCACTGCTTGCCATATACCGGACCAAGCTCCCCCCAATCGGCGGCAAAATCGGTATCTGCGACGATTCGTGCGGAAAAATCCTCCATCGAGATTTCCTCACCCGTCTCCCTGACGAAACGGGCATGCGGCCAGTCGGTCCAGATCTCGCAGCCTTGAGCGCATAACTCGCGAATATTCGTGTCACCCGTCAAAAACCACAGCATCTCACGCGTGGCTGTTTTCCAGTAAACGCGTTTGGTGGTGATCAGCGGCATGGCCCCGTCAGCAAGGTCGAATCGCATCATGGCGCCAAATAGGGATCGCGTGCCGACCCCAGTACGATCCATCCTTTCATGGCCCTGTTCCCACACGCGCCGCATGAGATCGAGATACTGCCATTCATAATGGCCGGGATGGGCGGAATCGGTGTGCGAGATAGACATTTCCATAGAAAGCACCCTAGCTACAGAAAAGCCCCCTTGCCAGTCCGGTCAGACCCTCCTATAGGGCCGGCCTGCCTCGCAGCGCAGAGAGCTTAATTGCTCGCGTTTGCACCGGTCGGGGAGTAGCTCAGCCTGGTAGAGCACTGTCTTCGGGAGGCAGGGGCCGGAGGTTCGAATCCTCTCTCCCCGACCACATTTTCCGCCATTTTTGGTTGGTTCACCTTCACTAGGTTTACGCTACTGCTTCAGTTACCCCGCACTCTTGCGGGGTACTCACGTATTGCGCGCCAGAGAAAAGCTTATCGTGAAGGGCCTTTTAGGTAAGGCTGCACGGAAGGCTAGGAATCTGGCACCCTATCCCGCCAAGCTACGGGCGCACATTAGGAAATGTGGGCTTTGCGTGAGCTTCAGCCGACACAGCCGTCCATCACAGGCGGACCACAAGGACAAGCTGAGGCATTTTGCGGCACACTGATGTCACAATGGACGGCACAGTTGAATGATCTGTAAGAACCCGATTTGAAGTGTTGCTTTCACTCTTCGAGCCATAAACGGTGCTATCAAGCATAGCCCATCGTTCAGCTATTGTGGAGTATCCAGACCTTAACGATTGGCGTCCGGGTCACCCTCTTTCTTAATGTTCTGATCTTTATTTGCTGAGTTTCCATCAAGATCACCACCTTCATGGGCCCCCTTAAGAACTACTACTCGCCGGCGTGTTGTATAGCTGCCCCGCCCGTCTTTTTCGCTTTCGACATTAGCATCTTTTTTGCTAATTCGAATATTTGCCCCATCCCCCAAGTCATTAGCGCCTTCACGCTCAGTTTTATTTTTATTGACTTTTTCTGTATTATTGTTGGCATTCTTTTCCACCGCAAACGCCTGGACTGGTGAAAGCAAGGCTGCGACCAGGATTACCGCGCTCATTTTTACAAATTTTAAAGTCATCAAAACTCTCTTCCATTCGTTTTGAGCGCGAAGCTCCTTCAGTGATTGCGTCCAATTATCTATAATACAGATTGCCAAGTGATGAATTAAATCTTCCTACCATAAAATGGCGCCCTCAGGGATATAAGATATTTCATCTATTCTTGAGCATCAGGATCATGAGGATTTTGTTCGCGAGAAAATTTATGTAGACGGCCTCATTCTCGCGTCAGGTTCCGCCGACGACTGACGCTTGAGTTTCAAAAAAACTGCGCCAATCGTTACGCCTCTTTTCTTCGGGAGGCACGGGTCGGAGGTTCGTATCCCCCTCCGACCACATTTTCCGTTGCCGCCTGAACCTTTTAGCACGGTGAGGATTTTCAGCTTCTATCTTCGCTGACTGATTGCCGGATCGTCCAGATTTCACCGGTTTCAAATCGCTGTTCGCTCAGCACACACAGCCGTTCACCATCTTGCCACAGTTCCAGTGGCCCCGAATGCGGCTGCTGCTTTGCAATGCTTAAAGCCTTGCTTGCGTTTTTGGCCTGAAATTCGATCGGTCTGCCCGCATCGTCCGCAGCTTGATGCCTCAGAACATAATTATGCATTACCTGCCCCTGCTGGTTTCATCTTGGCGGCCATTCGGCCTTGCCCCTAAAGATGAAAAGGAAACGGGTTTTATTTCAATATGTTCCTGTAATCGCCCAGACAAAACTCTTTTCAATCACCCCCTTTCAAATGCTCAGTCGATCCGTTATCGACGCGTGGTCATCTGGGGAGTAGCCACCGCCTGCGGGCGGATTCCAGCGTCAACATACTTGGCCGAGAGGTCATGGTGCTGGTGGAATGTGCAAGCATTCAGGCGAGACCAATGACATCACACCTCCTCCCGGCCGGGCAGGATGTGCGGTGTCGTTGTGTGTCTTGCGCCCGGCTCGGAGTAATCATGGAAGCCTTTCTTACCTCCACGCTCGTCGTGGCGCTGGCCGAGATTGGGGACAAGACCCAATTGCTGGCAATCGTTCTCGCTGCGCGCTTTCGGCGCCCCATACCGATCATTGCCGGCATTCTCATCGCAACTCTGGCCAATCACTGCCTCGCGGCGCTGGTTGGGGAACGCGCGTCCTTTCTGCTCGATGGTGATTGGTTCCGCTATATTGTCGCCGGCACCTTCATCCTGATGGCTGGCTGGACGCTTATTCCCGACACTCTGGAAGAGAAGGACCAGAAAATCGGATCTATGGGTGCGTTCGCATCCACGCTGATCAGCTTTTTCCTGGTCGAGATGGGTGACAAGACGCAGCTGGCGACCATCACTCTTGGCGCACAATTCAAATCCGTGCTGTGGGTGACTGCCGGAACCACGCTCGGCATGATGATTGCCAATGTACCTGCGGTACTGCTGGGCCAAAAGATCATTGATAAAGTGCCGCTGGCCCTGGTTCGCGCGATTGCCGCAGCGATGTTTGCCATCATTGGCGTCTGGCTATTTATCAAAACCATGACGTAACTGGCGGTGAAGCGCCGCAGAAGCCTGATAAGGGGCCGGACATCCATCACGTCTGGCCATTTCTGCTTTGTTAAGCCCACAGCCTATATCCTCTGCATCATACTCGAACTGGCTTGCGCTGCTTACAATTCGCCACGTGAAGGCAATCTGGCGCTCTGGCCTGTCTATGCGGGCAGTTATCTTTTCGCGTGGCATTGGTGCACAGCTTCAGGCTGCCCCTTGTAATCGGACTGCAATATCGTCATTGGGGGGCCGCGCTCGGTGACCCTTAGGGATCCTATGAATCTTACTCATCCTTTTTTCGACGACAATGGCGACAAGCTGCGTGAAGAATGCGGCGTTTTTGGAGTAATCGGTGCGGCTGATGCCGCGGCGGTATGCGCTCTGGGAATGCATGCGTTACAACATCGCGGGCAGGAAGCCTGCGGCATGACCAGCTTTGACGGCACGGAATTCTTCACAAGGCGCGGCCTTGGGCAGGTTGCCGACAATTTCTCGACCGGCGAGTCCATCGGCGAATTGCCGGGTAACACTGCCATGGGGCATGTCCGCTATTCCACTACGGGTGGCTCTGGCTTCCGCAATGTGCAGCCGCTCTATGCAGAACTTGCCGGCGGCGGATTCGCCATTTCGCATAATGGCAACATCTCCAATTCGTTGCATTTGCGTTCGGACCTTGTTCGAAAAGGCGCAATCTTCCAGTCCACATCGGATACGGAAGTCATCATCCATCTGGTGGCGACAAGCCGTTATCCCACCATGCTCGACCGGTTTGTCGATGCCTTGCGTCTGGTGGAGGGTGCCTATTCGCTGATTTGCATGACTCCCACTGGCATGATCGCTTGCCGTGACCCGATGGGCATCCGCCCGCTGGTGATGGGCAAGCTTGGCGATGCGATTGTCTTTGCCAGCGAAAGCGTGGCGCTGGACGTGGTTGGCGCGGAATTCATTCGCCAGGTGGAACCGGGTGAACTGATCCAGACTGATTTCGATGGCAATGTGGTTTCGCACCGTCCTTTTGGGACCAATCCATCGCGCCCCTGTATCTTTGAGCACGTCTATTTCAGCCGGCCTGATTCCGTGTTCAACGAACGCTCCGTCTATGAATCGCGCAAGCAGATCGGCGTGCAACTGGCATTGGAAAGCCCGGCAGAAACCGATCTGGTCGTTCCCGTTCCGGATAGCGGCGTCCCGGCAGCAATCGGATATTCCCAGCAATCGGGTATTCCTTTCGAACTGGGCATCATCCGTTCGCATTATGTGGGGCGAACCTTTATCCAGCCTTCGGACAGTGCCCGGCATTCCAGCGTGAAGCGGAAGCACAATGCCAATCGCGCCCTGGTGGAAGGCAAGCGGATCGTGTTGATCGACGATTCCATCGTCCGCGGCACCACCAGTTTGAAAATCGTGCAGATGATGCGCGAGGCAGGCGCCAAGGAAGTCCATTTCCGCGTCGCCAGCCCGCCAACCGGTCACGGCTGCTATTACGGTGTCGATACACCCGAACGCTCCAAGCTGCTGGCCGGCCGGATGGATGTCGCCGCAATGTGTGAATTCATTCAGGCTGACAGCCTGGCCTTCGTGTCGATCGATGGCCTGTATCGCGCGGTGGGTCTCGATGGGCGCAATGACAGCTGCCCGCAATATTGCGATGCCTGTTTTACCGGCGATTATCCGACGAAACTGACCGACCTTTATGATCGGGAAAGCCCCTCTTCCCCGCAATTATCACTGTCTGCCAAATAAAGGGTCACCATGTCTGACAAACCGCTTTCCGGCCAGATCGCCCTCGTCACCGGAGCCAGTCGCGGAATTGGTGCGGCGACCGCCAGAACTTTGGCTGATGCTGGCGCGCATGTCATTCTGACCGCGCGGACAGCTCGTGATCTTGAGCGGGTTGAAGAGGAAATTCACGGCGCCGGTGGCACAGCCACTATCGCCCCGATGGACCTTACCGAAACGGATTCGATTGCCCGGCTGGCTTCTGCGGTGGCGGAACGGTGGGACAGGCTGGATATATTGGTCATCAACGCGGCATTTCTGCCCGATCTGATGCCGGTTACGCAGATCGAAGCACAGGGACTGAACAAGGCTCTGACACTAAATGTGCTGGCATCGCAGGCACTGATTTCAGCATTTGACCCGCTGCTTAAACGCGCACCGCGTCCGCGCATCATCGGACTTACTAGCTCGGTCGCGGCCCAGCCCCGGCCCTATTGGGGCGCCTATGCAGCCAGCAAGGCCGCTTTCGAAACGCTACTTTCCTGCCATGCACAGGAAGTGGAGCGGATTTCGGATATGCGGGTTGCGATTCTTGATCCCGGTGCCACACGCACCAAAATGCGCGAACGCGCCTATCCCGGCGAAGATCCGCAAACGGTCAAACCCCCCGAAGATGTGGCGGCGCGGATCCGGTTATTGCTGGTTAATGACTTCGCCAATAATCACCGCGAACGAGTGTAAACAACGCTGAAACCATATGCTTTCGGAAATCCGTAAGCACATTCATCCAGTTTCTATTCCACAGGCCCGATTCCATGTCGGATCGCAGCTGGAGATTAGATCATGCAGGATGAGTTTTCAGATCTCTATCGCTATGCCGCGCAGGAAGACCGGTGCGCGCCGCGAACTGTCACCGCTTTTCAAGCACAGCTGCGCATCGCAGGCCGGGATACCTTTTCCAGCCATATTCATGATGTGAGCCTCTCCGGCTTTCGCGCCATGTCCGCGCACCGGATTGCGAGTGGGTCGGTTTGTTATCTGACCATCCCGGATTTTGATGTGATGGAGGCAATCGTTGTCTGGTGGAAAGACGGAATGTGCGGATGCGCGTTTCGCAATTTGCTGGACAGGCAGACGCATGACCGGATCGTCAGCAAGTACCGCGCCCACCGCGCAATTGAGCAATAACGCCCGTCACTCCCCCTTCATTTGACGATAAGCATCAAGCGCCCTTTCCCGGGCTTCCTTGTGGCCAATAAGCTTTTCAGGGTAATCATGCGGCCGCTTGTCACCGGAGGGATCGTGAATATCCTTATCAGGCAGCGCGGCCAGTTCCGGCACCCATTCACGGATGTAATCGGCCGCATTGAATTTCTCACTTTGCGACAAAGGCGCCATGATCCGCGGAAACATCTGCGAATCCACGCCAGTGCCCGACACCCACTGCCAATTGGTGGCATTGCTACCATAATCGGCATCGACGAGCGTGTCCCAGAACCACTCCTCGCCGTGCCGCCAGTCAATCAGCAGATGTTTGATCAGGAAACTCGCCGCAATCATGCGCACGCGATTATGCATCCAACCGGTAGCCCATAATTGACGCATCCCGGCATCGACAATTGGATACCCTGTTTTGCCCATCTGCCACGCCTCCAGTTCCTCAGCAATCACATGGCCCCGATTGGGATTGCGCCAGGGAAAATCATCATACCGATCACGATAATTGCCGTCGGGATAGTGAGGAAACTGGAAAATGATGTTCTGGGCAAAATCACGCCAGGCAATTTCCGACCGATAGGTTTCGGCCCCCTCCCCCCGGTGCCCTTCTAGCGCGGACCAGATTTGCGCGGGGGTTATCTCACCGAAATGAAGATGCGGAGATAGGCGTGAAGATCCATCTATCGAGGGGAGGTTACGGTCATTCTCATAGTCAGAGACCCGATCACCAAAATCGGCAAGCTGCGCATGTGCGGCGTCCTCGCCCACTTCCCAGCTCTTGCGCATCCCCCCTGCCCAATCAGGTGCGGATGGCAGCAAGGTCCAACTTTCCAGACTGTCGGATTTCGGCCAGTTTTCCGGCAATGTCAGGCTAGGCTCTTCTCGCGGGGATTGCTGCGGCAAGGCGCGCATCATGGCGCGGTAGAATGGCGTGAAGATCTTATATGGATCACCCGATCCGGTCGTAAGCGATCCCGGGGGCATCAGGTAATTGCCATCATACAACGCCAAATCCATGTCCTGCGCAACCTTCTTCTCCGCCTCGCGCCACCAGGGTTCATAATGCGCGATCGCGTGAATGGTTTTCGCGCCCGTTTCTTCCACCAGACGCGCGAGTTCTGCTGCGCTTTCTCCGCGCCGCAGGATCAATCTGGAGTTATGTTTTGCAAGCGAGCGCTGAAGCGCGGACAGGCTGTTATGGAGCCACCAGCGAGAGGCCCCGCCCATCTTGCGATTACCTGGCGTTTCATCATCGAGAATATAGACGGGGATGACCGCCCCATTTTCAGCGGCAGCACAAAGGGCCGCCTGATCACGTAATCTGAGGTCACGGCGAAACCATACGATCTGGGGGGCAGTCATTCTCTCTCCGGATAGACATTGGAATAATCAGGAACGGGAACGGCATGCACACGGTTCCCTTAAACACCCCCAGCGAAGGAGAGTATCATGGCTGATGGCGAGAACCGGCGCTTGGCGACATGCGCCATCATCGGCTGGGCGGTATTTCTGCTGATGCTGGTGATGGTCCTCACCGGCCAAAGCAGCTGGATCGACCAGTTTGCTCCAAATCTGCGGCAATGGGGCAGTGGTAGCTCGTTCTTGTTTGAATCCGTGAGGGATCTCACCGCGCTGGGGGGCGTCTTTCTGCGACTGGTGGTCGCTGCCCTCGCCGCATCAATGCTGTTCATTTTCGGATACAGATATCGTGCTTTGGTCCTGGCTGCGGCCGTCCTTTCGGGCTGGCTGGCGAACAGCTTGCTGAAACTGGTGGTTGGGCGTGCGCGCCCTGATCCTGCGTTTCAGATGATGGATGCGATTGGGAACAGCTTCCCCAGCGGCCACAGCTTTAACGGCGCGGTATTGTGGATATCACTCGCCGCATTGGTCGCCCCATTGTTGAAACACCCCGCAGCGCGCAAATTGCTATGGTGGGCCTGTATTATTACATCACTGGGAATTGGCTGGAGCCGGCTGTGGCTCGGTGTGCATTATCCAACTGACAGTATCGCAGGGGTATTCGGCGGCGCGGCATGGGCCATGACCTTCATCCTCTGTGCGCGAATTTTCCAGATGAAAGCCACGTCAGTGAGCAGCGACGAACCCTCTTCTCATTAGGCCGCAAACATCGTCAGGCAGCGAAACGGAAAAACGGCCTTGCGCCATGGGTGATGCATATCGCGCATCGAGCAGAGTAAGCCGTCCTTCGATCCGCTCTATCATCGGTGCGCGTGACCAGAAGAGGAAAGCCGCAACATCCGGGTCCTTGCGGGCCGCCTTGTCCAGGTCACATCTATCGAGCGGATATTCACCGCGCGTCGCGCCCTCCATTCGCCAGATCCCATTGCTGCCCACCGCAATGTCACGCTGCCAGAAGGCAATGGGAACAGGCGAAACTATGGCGGTTTCCCCCTCGATAGTCGCAGGCAGATAGGCACGCGACAAAGCAATATTACCGGCGATATAGGCCAGAACACAGGCCAGAGCGATCCTGGCAATCTTGCGGCCATCTTCTCCGCGTTTGCTTCGTCGCCAGCTCAGCCAAACTGCCGTGCCCATGCCGAGCCACAGCCAGATATCGATAATGAAAATCGCATCGCCATAGAACCAGCGATGGGAGAACGGTTCGAGCAGCCTGATCCCGTAATTGTTCAGCCAGTCGAGCGCCGGATGGCTGAGGCAGGCAAGGAGCGAGAGCGCAAACAGCCAGCCAAAATGCACCTGCAAGCGGCTTTCCGGCCGGCGTCCGCGTGATGCCTGCCACCGGTCAAAGCCATAAAGCAGCGCGGCGAGGATGAGCGGTAAAACCACCCAGGCAATTGGACCGTGGGTCAAACCGCGCCGCATGGCGAGGCTTTCTATTCCATAGACTGTGCAGGTCGCATCGATGTCGGGAATATTGGCGCCGATGATCAGCGCTGGCATGGCAAGGCCGGTCTTTTGCTTAAGGCCAGCCTGCCCCATAAGGGCGCCGACAAGACTGTGCGTAAGATTATCCATAATCCGCGCTTCCAGCCTTGCCGGCGAATAAGATCAGACGGGGTCCTGAGCAGTTCCGCTGACGGTCCATGTCTGGCCGCGCGCAAGCAATGCGGCAAAGTCAGGCGTCTTGCCTTCACTTGCCTGCTTGTTCTGTTCCACCACCGCGCTTTCAAAAGTCACGGCCGGATTATCATAAATCACGCCCAGCGGCATGGGGAACGGACCAAAGGGTAATTCCACCAGCATGTGGGCCAGTGCACGGCTTTTCACATTATGCACCAGCACACCGGCTGTCTGCCAATCATCGCCTTCGACATCGACGACCTTCAGTGCGAAGCTTTCCTGATCCAGAGCGATACCTTTGGTGCCCTTGGCGAACAGCATCGGCTTGCCATCTTCCAGCCAGATCTGCGTTTCAGCAGATGTTTTCTTGGCCGTAAAATCTTCGAACACGTCTTTATTATAGACGATACAGTTCTGAAATATCTCGATAAAGGCTGCACCCTTATGGGCATGTGCGGCCTTCAGAACGTCCGGCAGATCCTTCGACACATCATACCCGCGAGCCACGAAACGTGCTCCGCTACCAAGCGCGAAGGCGCAAGGGTTGGCCGGGTGATCGATCGAGCCCTGCGGAGTGGACGGCGTGTGGGTGCCTTCACGGCTAGTGGGCGAATACTGCCCTTTCGTCAGGCCGTAGATCTCGTTGTTGAACAGCATGATCTGCATATCAACATTGCGCCGAAGCACATGCATCAAGTGGTTGCCGCCGATGGACAGGCCATCACCGTCACCCGTTACCAACCAGATATCGAGTTCGGGATTGGCCAGCTTCACACCCGTTGCAAAGGCGGGTGCGCGGCCGTGGATCGTGTGGAAACCATAGCTTTCGACATAATAGGGAAAGCGGCTGGAGCAGCCGATCCCCGAAATGAAAACCGTCTTGGCAGGATCAGCCTTCAGCTGCGGCAAAGTGCGCTGCACCGCCTTCAGAATCGCATAGTCACCGCAACCGGGGCACCAGCGGACTTCCTGATCGCTTTCCCAATCCTTCAGAGTGGTTTCGATGGGGGTCATGTCGTTCATGAATTCACCGTTTTCGGGCTGGGAAGCTGCGTCTTGTTGGCTTCCACTTCGCCGCCTTCATTGTCTGAGGTGCTGTCGAAATATTGCGCGATCGCTTCTTCCATCTCGGCGATGGAGAAAGGTTGGCCGCTGGTCTTGGTCAGGCTGTGCGCATCGATCATGAACTGATCGCGCAGCACCGTCTTGAACTGTCCGGTGTTCATTTCAGGCACCAGCACATGATCGAAACCAGCCAGCAATTCGGCCATGTTGGAAGGCATCGGCCAGACATGACGCACATGAATGTGGCTGACCGACAGACCCTTCTTGCGCGCCCGGCGAACCGCCTGATGGATCGGGCCGAAGGTCGACCCCCAGCCTACAACGGCCAGTGTTCCGCTGTCTTCGCCCATGGCGACTTCCTGCAGAGGAATATCGCGGGCAATACCCTCGATCTTATCCTTGCGGGCATCGGTCATCGCCTGATGGTTGGCCGGCGAATAATCGATATTGCCGGTGTCGGCATTTTTCTCGATCCCGCCGATCCGGTGCATCAATCCGGGCGTACCAGCCTTGATCCAGGGGCGAGCGCCCTTTTCATCCCGCTTATAGGGAAGCAGTTCATCGCCCGCGTTCTTTTCTTCGAGGAAAGTGACAGGGAACGGTTCGTATGCACTCGGGTCAGGCACCTTCCACGGCTCAGCCGCATTGGCGATGTAACCATCGGTCAGCAGCATTACCGGTGTCATGTAGCGCGTAGCGAGGCGACAGGCCTCAATCGCACAGTCGAAGGCATCGCCGGGGCTACGCGCGGCCACTACGGCCAGCGGCGCATCGCCATTACGGCCATAGACAGCCTGATACAGATCGCTCTGCTCGGTCTTCGTCGGCAGGCCGGTGGACGGGCCACCACGCTGCGAATTGACGATGACGAGCGGCAATTCGGTCATGATACCCAGGCCGATCGCTTCGGTCTTGAGCGCGATCCCCGGACCGGATGAGCTTGTTACGCCCAATTGCCCGGCATAGGATGCGCCAATCGCCGCACAAACGGCCGCGATTTCATCTTCCGCCTGGAAGGTCGTGACGCCGAATTCCTTCAGCCGCGCCAGATGATGCAGGATCGCGGAAGCAGGGGTGATGGGGTAGCCGCCAAAGAACATCGGCAAATTGGCAAGCTGCGCGCCCGCCACCAGACCTAGCGAAATCGATTCCGCTCCGGTGATGGTCCGGTACAGACCGGGCTGCGCTTCAGCGGGCGGCAAATGCACTTTCTTGAGCGGGCCGGAGATTTCCGCCGTTTCGCCATAAGCATGGCCAGCGTTAAGCGCTGCGATATTCGCATCGGCGATCACCGGGTGCTTTTTGAATTTGGCTTTCAGCCACTCGATCAGCGGCGCCCGGTCGCGGTCGAACATCCACAAGGCAAGGCCCAGCGTCCACATGTTCTTGCACCGCAGGGCTTCCTTATTGCCCAACCCAAACGGCTTGACCGCTTCGAGAGTCAGCGCCGAAATATCAAAGGCCAGCACATCCCATTTGGCGAGGCTGTCATTTTCCAGCGGGTTTTCTTCATACTTCGCCTTTTCCAGGTTCCGTGTGGAGAATTCGCCGGTATCGGCGATAATCAGGCCGCCCGGCTTCAGCGCCGGTGCGTTTACCTTCAGCGCCGCCGGGTTCATCGCGACCAGCACATCCGGTGCGTCGCCCGCGGTTTCAATATCGGTAGAACCGAAATTGATCTGGAACGCCGACACCCCGAACAAGGTGCCTTGCGGGGCGCGTATTTCCGCCGGAAAATCAGGGAAAGTCGCCAGATCATTACCTGCCAGAGCCGTGGACAATGTGAACTGTCCGCCGGTCAGCTGCATACCATCGCCGCTATCGCCCGCAAATCGGACGACTACCGCTTCCGGCGTTTCGTTTTCGGTCAGTGTCTCGGCCGTCTGAGTAGCCATTCGCCAAATCCTACTGCGCCCAAGGCGCGTTTTCATTCCATTCTGGCTGGCGACGTAGGTCTGTCAGAGCCGCACGGCAATGAAGTTTTTCTCCCGTAGGACAAAAAGACTATTGGACCGATCAACGCTGGCAGCTGCGGCATTTTTCTGGGACGAAGCAAAAACACCCTTGGAATTGCGGTCGATGCGGGGGTAATTGCGGGCCTATGGATAACAGCAACCTCTCCCAGCCCGACCCTGCACTCTATCGGCCCTGCGTGGGCGTATTACTTGTGAATGGCGACGGGCAGGCCTTTGTCGGAAAAAGGATCGACAATCAGGAAGGCGATTGGTGGCAAATGCCGCAAGGCGGCGTGGACCCGGGGGAGGCGCTGGAAGATGCAGCCTTTCGTGAACTGGGCGAAGAGACCGGCGCACAGCGCGAGAATGTGACCCTGCTGGGCCGCATAGAGGATGAACTGTTCTATGATTTGCCGGACGAGCTGAAAGGCAAATTGTGGGGCGGAAAATATCTCGGCCAGCGGCAGGTCTGGTATCTCGCCCGCTTTACCGGACAGGATTCAGATATCGATCTCGAAGCCCACAACCCGCCTGAGTTTTGCGACTGGAAATGGGTTGATCCTGAATTGCTGCCCGATCTGATAGTTCCGTTCAAACGCGATATTTATCAGCAGGTTGTATCCGCTTTTCGCGGTACATTCTAACCCCTTAATTCTTCGCGACGGGCTCTTCCACAGCGCTTGCTTCTGCCGTCATAACTTTCGGCTGCGGCCCGCGTTCAATCGCCGCTGCGAGTTCCTGCGTTTCTTCGCAATTATCGCCGCATAGCGATTCCAGCTTGCCAAGGTTACGGCGCGCTTTGCCGATGGCGCCTTTTTCCACCATGGCTGCTCCTTCGCCGGAGAGCGCCGCAAAATCATCCGGGTCATTTTCCAGAATCAGGCGGTAATAGTGAATCGCCTTACCCTGCAGACCCTGCATCCGCACGGCTTCTGCCAGATCGATATAGACATCCTGATAGCCTGGATCGACTGCCAGAGCCGCTTCGAATGAACTGATCGCGGAAGGGACATCGCCCGTTTTCAAGGAAGCCTGGCCTTCGGATACAAGCATCGCCGCGCGCGGATCAGGTGTTCGTCCACCTGCCAATCCAGCACTCGCGCTTACGGCTGCCAGAAGAGACAGGGCAAGGGCGGCAGGGGCGTAACGCATCAGATACTCCTTCAAAGCGGGGCGTTTATGTTGGCTGTGAATTGCCATCTCAACGCTCAGGCTATCATCTCTTTCCTATACAGGCGATGAAAAACCCGTCCGTTCCATCATGATGCGGTGTCAGCCGCACCCCTGCACCGCGCGGCTGCCCCAATGGGCAAACCACCGGCTGTGCCGACCAGTCAGGATTATGCTTCAGGAATCTGTCGATCTGGCTTGCGCCTTCTTCATCCAGCACGGAACAGGTCACATAGATCAACCGGCCGCCGGGTTTTACCAGCCTGGCGCCAATTTCCAGCACATGATTTTGCAGATCGGCATAACGCTGCAACTGATCGGGAGTGATCCGCCAGCGCGCTTCGGGTTTGCGCCGCCATGTGCCGGTTCCAGAACACGGTGCGTCAACGAACACCATATCCGCCTGCCCGGCCACATCAGCCAGTGCCTCCATCTCCTTACCGGGATTGAGCAGCAAAGTGTCGCTGACCAATGCCCCGGCGCGCTCTGCACGCGGGGCGAGCCGCCCAAGGCGGCCGCGATCCGTGTCAGCCGCAAGCAAGGTCCCTGAATTTTGCATCATTGCCGCCAGAGCGAGCGTCTTGCCCCCTGCCCCGGCACACAAATCAACCACGGTTTCCCCCGGCTGCGCAGCGGATGCCTCACACGCAAGCTGGCTGCCAAGGTCCTGAACTTCAACCAGCCCGTCACGATAGGCTGGCCATTGCTCCACCTTGGTCCCTTGCGGCAAACGCAGGCCCTGAAGGCTGGGCAGCGGTGTCCCGGCAATCGGCAAATCGGCACTATCACGCTGAGCCTTGAGGCTGTTCACCCGTATATCCAGCGGCGCACGATCCAGCAGGGCCTGTGCCTCTTCACCATGGATATCCGACTGATCAAGCATCCCCATGATCCAATCGGGTGCCACGCCGCCTGCGGCTGGCTGTTCGCGCTCACCCACCGGACTGGGACCGTAATTCGACCCGTCAAACAGATTCCTGATCGCGGGATCGCCTTCCGCCAAGCGCAAGGCGGCGGCGCGCCCACTGGCCGGAACCGGGCCGCAGCAGCGAATGGCATCATAGACCAGATCGCGAATTGCGCGCCGGTCCTTCGATCCAGCGAAGCGATGCGTGCGGAACCATTCGGCGATGATCCGATCGGCCGGTGCGCCCTGATTGCGCGCGGCGGAAATAATATCGTCCAGCAGCTCGATCGCGGTCTGGAGGCGCGCGGCAGGCGTCACTTGATGTCGTCAAACATGGTTTGAAAATCTTCCGAGTCGGGTGCTTTAACGCAGAAATACCGAAAATCTTCAGCGCCTCTGCTATAGGCGCCTTCGCTTTTCTGCCGCTGCAGAAAGGCCTCACCTTTGGCGATGCATGTTTCATGCGAGATCATCAGCGTTTGCTGTATCTCCATGCTGTCATGAGGGGCAGCCGTGTTCCATCCCACCAGGATGAGCAGAAATGGGACGACTGCCTCCATGTTCGGATCAGCGTGTCGGGTAATTCGGCGCTTCGCGGGTGATCGACACGTCATGGACGTGGCTTTCTGCGAGGCCGGAATTGGTGATGCGGACGAACTTCGCGTTCTTGCGCATATCGGCCAGCGTCGCCGAGCCGGTGTAGCCCATCGCCGCTTTGATCCCGCCAACCAGCTGATGAACCACATCGCGCGCCGGTCCCTTGAACGGCACCTGTCCTTCAATACCTTCAGGAACCAGCTTCATCTGGTCCTTGATATCCTGCTGGAAGTAGCGGTCGGCACTGCCGCGCGCCATCGCGCCGACTGAGCCCATGCCGCGATAGGATTTATAGGCCCGGCCCTGATACAGGAACGTCTCGCCAGGCGCTTCTTCCGTACCAGCAAGCAACGAACCGACCATGACGGTGGAAGCGCCAGCAGCCAAAGCCTTGGCGGCATCACCCGAAGTCCGCAAACCGCCATCACCGATGACGGGCACGTCGCTCTTGAAGGCTTCTGCAGCGCTTTCCATGATGGCGGTCAATTGCGGCACGCCAACGCCTGCGACAATGCGCGTGGTGCAGATCGAACCGGGGCCAATGCCCACCTTGATCGCATCCGCACCGGCATCAATCAGCGCCCGCGTGGCTTCTGCCGTAGCGACATTGCCAGCCACGACCTGCACCGTGCTGGAAATCTTTTTCGCGCGTTCGACGGCTTTCGCAACATCCTTATTATGACCATGGGCCGTGTCGATGATGACTACATCGCATTCTGCATCGATCAGCGCTTCGGTGCGAGCAAAGCCCTTATCACCAACAGTGGTCGCCGCGGCAACGCGCAAACGACCGGTCGGATCCTTGGTGGCATTCGGGAAGAGAACCGCCTTTTCGATATCCTTCACCGTGATCAGGCCAATGCACTTATAGGCATCATCCACGACCAGCAGCTTTTCAATCCGACGTTGATGCAGCAGACGGCGTGCTTCTTCCTGATTCACCCCTTCGCGCACCGTTGCGAGATTTTCGTGCGTCATCAGCTCACGCACGGGCTGATCGGGATTAGCGGCAAAACGCACATCCCGATTGGTCAGAATGCCGCACAGCTTGCCCGCCGAGTCGACGACCGGAATGCCGCTGATGCGGTATTTGGTCATCATTTCCTGCGCCGTGCCGAGCGTGGCATCGGGTTCGATAGTGATCGGATTGACCACCATGCCGCTTTCAAAGCGCTTTACCCGGCGCACGGCGCTACATTGCTGATCGACCGAAAGATTGCGGTGCAGCACGCCCATGCCGCCCATCTGGGCCATGACGATAGCCATTTCAGCCTCCGTCACCGTATCCATTGCAGAGGACACGATCGGAATGTTGAGGCTGATGTCGCGCGTGAGACGCGTCCCGGTGTTTGCTTGAGAGGGGACGATATCGCTTTCTGCCGGCCGCAGGAGAACGTCGTCAAAAGTCAGGCCGGTTTGGATATCCATTTGTGCCACCTTGTAAGCTTGCGCGAAGATTCGTGGCGGCCCATGTAACCGCATGGGCTGGCAGGTGCTAGGGGTCTAGCGAACAAATACGTGATCATTCGCGCAAGATTATTATTCTGCGGTCCATCCACCATCGATCGAGTAGTTGGAACCCGTTATGTTGGTCGCCTCCGCGCGGCAAAGAAACAGCGCCAAAGCAGCCACTTCCTCGGGCTGAACGAAGCGCTTGGTCGGCTGCTTGGCCAACAGCACATCGTTCATGACCTGCTCGCGCGTCATATTGCGGCTTTTCATCGTATCGGGGATCTGATTCTCCACCAGCGGAGTCCAGACATAGCCGGGACTGATGCAATTGGCGGTCACGCCATGTTCGGCCAGCTCCAGTGCCAAGGTCTTGGTCAACCCCGTCAAACCGTGTTTTGCCGACACATAGGCCGTTTTGAAGGGCGATGCGGCCAGCGAATGCGCACTGGCTGTGGAAATGATCCGCCCCCAGCCCTGACGCTTCATATAAGGCACGCCAAGCCGCGCAGTATGGAAAGCTGCAGTCAGATTGAGGGCGATGATCGAGTCCCATTTCTCGACTGGAAACTCCTCAACCGGGGCGACATGCTGCATACCCGCATTGTTGAAGATGATATCCACATCGCCGGCCCCCTTCATCAATTCCTCACAGCCTTTGGCAGAGGTGAGATCCGCCCCGACATGCGTGGCGCCGAGCGCCTTGCACAGACCCGCGATTTCATCCTTGTCGCCAAATCCGTTCAGCACGACTTCGGCGCCTTCCGCGGCCAGAGCACGCGCAATGGCGAGGCCAATGCCCGAGGTTGAGCCGGTAACCAATGCGCGCTTGCCCTGAAGGAACATATTCAACTCCTGATGTGGAACCATTTGGCGCAAGTTTCAGCGCTCACGCCTCTTTTCGCAAGCGCTGATATAGCGCTTCGGTTCCATCAAGGCTGTGTTTCGCCCTCGGTCCTGCCGACACTGCTCCAGTCAATGTTGCGCGTCGCGTACATGACCCCGGTCAGCGCGAGGAACAACAGCACCGAACCAATCATGAGAGACAAAGCCGCCAAGCTGAGCAGCACATAGATCAGCGCGTAAAGACCGATCAGCAAGGCCCCGATAAATCCTGCCCGGCGCCAACCTTTCAGCACGGCGGCGCTATAGCTGGTGAGCAGACCGATGATCGCGGCGCTGGCAAGGATATAAGCCAGTGTGAAACCAATCACTTCAGCGAATGCCAGCAGCAGAACAAAGAACAGGACCAGTCCCGCCCCCGACAGCAGATATTCCGCCGCTGCAACCCGCGCACCGCCGACAAGGTCGAACATCAAGAAGGCCAGAAAGGTAAAGCCGATGAACAGGAAGCCATATTTAACCGAGCGGTCCACCTGACTGTAAAGATCGACCGGTTCCACCAGTCCTATGCTAGCCGCCATGGACGGACCGCCATTGGCCGTTGATTCCATATAGGCCGGCGCAGCCGAACCGGCATCACGTTCAATGGGCGGCGGTGGATCATCGCGCAGGAGCAGCGTCTGCCCCAGCGCCAGATTGGTGATCGAATAATGCGCCGTAAAACCATCGTCAGAAATGCTCTTGTCCTCCGGCAGAAAACTGCCGCCGAAACTGGGGTGAGGCCAGCGTGATACAACATCCCAGTCTGTCTTGCCGCCCTGTGGAACCAGCGCCAGACCCTTGCTGCCGCGCATGGCATAAGCCCATGAAATATTGAGCGGCGCCTCACCATCCCAATCGACAAAAGCAAAAAAACCAGAATTTCCGCTGCTCGCAACACCCTTGCCCGGTTGCAGGGTCAGGTTTTGCCCGGCTGCTTTTACAGCGGCGCCTTCCTTAAGGCCGCGCGGATCGGAAATGCCAAAACGCAGCTCCACCTGATCGAACAGCAAGGCACTTTTTTCGATACCCTGCCGGTCAAGATCTTCGGGAAGAACGAAACGCGCCTCTCCCGACATATTTGCATCGAACAGAACGGTTTCATAAATCGAGTAAGAGCGCGTGCTGGGCGAAAGCTGGGTGTTTATCACCTGTTTCAGAGGCGACAGGAACAATTCGTCCCGCACCTTCTGCGTGCGGGTGACGCTTTTGCCATCGACAATCTCTGTCTGAGTGTCATCCCTGAGATAGGGAATGGCAAGGACCGGCCCGGAACCAGTTTGCCGTCCGCCCCACCCCGCGGTGATGGAATTCTGCGCCGTTTCTGACTGATTTTCGCGGTCCTGCACCAAGGCATAGACCATGATGAGCGGGATGGTAAGCAGCAGAGCCACAAGCCCAACCAACAACAATTTGATACCCGGACTACGCGGCTTACTCATCTCATCCCCCAAACAACTCTAGGAGCAGAGCTGTGACGACGGGGCAATGAATAGCGTGTTAATCGAGGTCTTGCTGAAAGACTTAGGCCGTAAACGCATAAACAGCACCGTCGAGGCGCCCAAATGGCGAACATATCGGAGCAAAGCGCCCGCCGGGAAGGCTGTTTGCCTTTCCAAGGGCGATTTGGTTCAAGAGGGAAGCCATTTGAGCGTCGCGAAGCGATTTGGTCAAAATGGCCCATCGCAGCGTCAAGAAGCTTTGAAATATCGACATATTCCGACGCCTTCTTTCCTTGCGCTGAGCCATTTTGCCTCAAACCTCGATGGTACTGTTTATGCGTTTACGGCCTAGATCTGCTTGGACAATTCGGCGATCTGTTGGTTGATCTCCCGCACAGCATCTTTCCGCGCCGCAGCGGGAATATGCGCATTGCTCGTCAGAGCATCGCGCGCCTTGATCAGCCCATCAATGGCACTGCGCATGGCGACCTTTTCCGTGTGGCGAGCAGACGCCTCTGCGCGGCGAGCGATCTTATCCGCCTGCCTTTGCTGACGCTCAGCCACAGCCTCCATCTGGCGTTCCTGCCACTCCAAATGGACTTCGAACTCTTGTTCGATATGGTCCTGCTGCTGATCCAGCGCGTCCATCTGCTGATCAAAGGCGTCTTCCTCTGCCTCACTCCAACTACCATCGATTGAGGCGATCAGCCGTGCCCGATCGGCGCTGAGATCGCTCATCCGCTGGCTGAAAGTCTGCGCAGCACGTGTAGCCGCTGGCGGAGCTGGAGGAGCTGAAGGAGCCGGTGGAACCGGAGGAGCTGGTGAAGCAGCAAGATCGGGATCTATTGCGGTAAGCGGAGCTGCCGGTGCCTGCGGCGCAATCGGCGATGAAACTGGTGCCTGCAAGGTGGAGGATACGGGTTCTGCTGACGGCGCGGGCGGAGCAGAAGGTGCAGCGGGCATATCCTGCACCTGACTGTCCGCATATGAAATCGAGGCAGTGAAAGGCAGCACCAGAGCGGCAGCACCAATCAGGCTTCTGCCCAGAACACGCCGCCGGGGCGTCAGATCATCTCTGGCCAGACTGCGTAGACGATGGATAATCGATTTTTCGCCCAAAACGGGGCAGGCCATCGGCGCCGCCAGCGCCAAATGGCGCCCTTGCGCAAAACCGGCAATCGTCTGGGCATAGGTCGCGCGTTCTTCACGGCTGCGCCCCACCACCACGCGGGCGTCACAGGCTGCCTCCTGATCGCGGCGCATCGCGCGCCAGCCAAGCCATGCCAGCGGGTTGAACCAATGCAGCGCCAGCAGAGGCTGTGCGGCAATATTGGCCAGCAGATCGCGCCCATGATGATGCGCCAGTTCATGCGCAATTGCCAAATCGCGTGCCTGCCGATGCGGGTGAACCATAAAGCGTTCAGGCAGCGCCACGACCTTGTCAAACACGCCCAGGGCAACAGGGGACGTAACCGACGGACTTTCAACCAGCCTCACATCGCCGGCTTCCCCCATGGGGCGGGCACCAGCCAGCAATTCACGGCGCATGGCCCGATATTGCACGGCGCGCCAGACAAGGAAGCCGAGTGATCCGGCAAGCCAGAGGCCAATGGCCCATTCGGCCAATGTCGGAACAAACGCACTTTCAATCGGCAGATTGCTCATATCGGCGGCCGGGCTGATCGTCGGAGCGGACAGCGAATCCATCGTCGCGGTCGGTACATCGCGCAGCTGCGGATCAGCCACTGCTGCGACAGTGGGCTCGAATTCAGCCGGCAAGACAATCGGCGGCATCAGGAAGCGCATGAAGGGCAGGAGCCACAATGCATAGGCGTAAGACGCACCGAAATAAGCTGCGACCGGCTGCCTGAGAAGCAGCACAAGCGCAATCATCAAACCGGTATAGATCAGCGTATCGATCAAAAAGGCTGAAAGTGAGGCGATCATTTGCGCAGCTCCTTCAACAAGGTTTCGATTTCATCGAGGTCACGCTCAGTCAGGGCTTCACTGTCAGCCAGCTGCGCGAATAAGGGAGCCGCCCGGCCGCCAAACAGCCGGTCCACCAGTCGGCGCGACTCGCCGCCGACATAATCGGTCCGTTCAATTGCGGGGCGATAAAGGAAGCGTCGTCCATCCGGCTCCGTTGCCACTGCCTGCTTAGTGACGAGCCGGGAGAGCAGCGTCTTGACCGTGGCAAGGCTCCAGTCGCGCTGATCGCACACCGCCTTGCAAACATCCGCGGCCGAAAGCGGCGCGCGATCCCACAACACCTCCATCACCGCATGTTCTGCGTCGCTTATACGATCAGGCGTTTCGCGGTTGGTCTGCGGCATTGCGGCCTCCGAATGGACATCTAGTTCGACTACAGGTGTAGCCGTATTGACTACACCTGTAAACTGAACGCCAGATGAACAACAACCTTATCCGTAATGCGGCAAATTCTTCCCTGCTCGCCCGCCCAGCAATCCGCTGCGATGAATAACTATGCCGGTCAGCAGGCTATCCGCAATCGCCCGCGCCCTCAGGGCCACAATTTCACGCCCCGCCTCGCTCACCTCCATCGCGCGCAGATTGGCGTAGAACAGGGCAAGCCAACGCTGAAAATGCGCCTCTTCCACACCCTCAATCATGACATGTTTGCGCATTGGATTACCCGAATATTCGCCGCTATTATGCAGGATGGAGCGCCAGAATTGCTTCATCCGGTCCAGATGTGCGGGCCAGTCCTCAACGCGGCTGGCGAAGATGGGGCCAAGCGTTTCATCCTCACGAATGAGTCCATAGAACCGCTCCACCATAGCATCGATAAAGGCCGCATCGACGCCCAGGGCTTCGGCCGCAGCGCGCTTGGCCTGTCTGGTGGCAGTCACATGGTCACGGCCCTGTTTTCTCATGCGGCGCGGCGCATTATCGGTGTCATCACTAAACATAGCGGCAATTTTTCCCGTTTCCCAGGCACGATCAAGAGGGCATTTTGACGCAAGGCCGTCGACAGCGATCATCTCACTTGGCATCATGAGGCCTATGAAAAAATTCAGCTTTCTTGCCGCCCCCTTGCTCCTGATCTCTTCCCTTGCCGGGGCGCAAGAGGGTGTGCCCTCACCCGCTCCGACTCCCGCTCCCGCTTCGCAGAAGGAAGAGGCCCAAACCCAATTGGTGGTGCTGGAAACCGCGATGGGCAATATCACATTGGCGCTGGAGACAGAACGTGCGCCCGTAACCGCCGCCAATTTCCTGCGCTATGCCGATGAAGACCGATTCGACGGCACGGTATTCTATCGCGCGATGAGCGTGGATTGGGGGGAACAGCCCAATGGATTGCTGCAAGGCGGGACGCAGAATGATCCCAAGCGCATTCTGGACCCGATCGCCCATGAACCGACCAGCGAAACCGGGCTAAGCCACACCAAGGGCGCGATTTCGATGGCGCGCATGGAGCCCGGCACGGCGACGGGCGATTTTTCGATCATGCTGGGGGATCAGACCGGGCTTGATGCCAATCCGGACGGCGAAACAGAGGATGTTCGCGCTGGCTATGCGGTGTTCGGCCACGTGGTCGATGGGATGGATGTCGTCCGGGCCATTTTTGCCTCTCCGACGGACCCGTATAAGGGCGAAGGATGGATGAAGGGCCAGATGTTGGCCGATCCAGTCGAAATCATAGATGTCCGCCGGATCGATTCGCCGGAAGGTGATGAAGCCGAGCCGGCGCCGAAGGAAACGAATAGCGCCGAAGCCCCTTAGCCAGAGGCAGAAGCGCCTGCTCTGAACACCCCCATAGAAAAGGGCCGCCTTGCGTGATGCAGGGCGGCCCTTTTTTCTGCCTGGTGAGCGGATCAGTACACCCGCTTCTTCGGCTCGATATATTTCGCATCATCGGTGAGCGTGAAGTCATGCACCGGACGATAATCGATGCGGACATCGCCGCCCTTGCCGCCCCAGCCATCGAACCAGGCTACGGTGTGCTTCATCCATTCGGCATCATTCCGATCAGGGAAATCCTCATGCGCATGGGCGCCGCGGCTTTCCTTGCGGTTTTGCGCGGAATGCATGGTGACCTGTGCCTGAGCGATCAGATTGTCCAGCTCCAGCGTTTCGACCAGATCGGAATTCCAGATCAACGAACGATCGGCGACGGAGATATCCTCCATCCGCTCATACGTATCGTGCAGCTTGACCTTGCCTTCGCTCATCAGCTCATCCGTACGGAACACCGCAGCATGGCCGGCCATAGTGCGCTGCATATCGAGGCGGATATCCGCGGTCGATGAGCCACCCTTGGCGTAACGGAAGTGATCCAGACGACCCAGAGCGAAATCGGCGCTGTCCTTGGGCAGCTCGTCATGGCTGGAGAACGGCTTGATCAGTTCCTTCAGGCGGTGGCCCGTGGCACGACCAAACACCACCAGATCGATCAGCGAGTTGGAACCAAGGCGGTTTGCGCCATGAACCGAAACGCAGGCCGCTTCACCCACGGCGAAAAGGCCGGGAACGGTGTTTTCAGGATTGCCTGCCACCGGATTGAGCACTTCGCCGTGATAGTTACAGGGAATGCCGCCCATATTGTAATGGACCGTCGGCACAACCGGCAGCGGCTGACGCGTCAAATCGACACCGGCAAAAATCTTGCCCGATTCGGTAATACCCGGCAAGCGTTCGGCCAGCACCTTGGGATCAATATGATCAAGATGCAGGTAGATGTGGTCGCTTTCAGGGCCGACACCGCGACCTTCACGAATTTCCAGCGCCATACTGCGCGACACCACGTCACGGCTGGCCAGATCCTTCGCCGAAGGTGCGTAACGCTCCATGAAGCGCTCGCCTTCGCTATTGGTGAGATAGCCGCCCTCACCGCGTGCGCCTTCGGTAATCAGGACGCCAGCGCCATAGATGCCGGTAGGGTGGAATTGAACGAATTCCATATCCTGCAGCGGCAAACCAGCGCGCAGCACCATACCGCCGCCATCACCCGTGCAGGTGTGTGCGGATGTGGCCGTGAAATAGGCGCGGCCATAACCGCCGGTTGCCAGCACCACGGCATGGGCGCGAAAACGGTGGATGGACCCATCGTCCAGACACAGCGCGATCACGCCGCGGCATTTGCCATTTTCCATGATGAGATCGATGGCGAAATATTCGATGAAGAAGTCAGCGTCATATTTCAGGCTCTGCTGATAGAGCGCATGAAGCATGGCGTGGCCGGTCCGGTCGGCGGCGGCGCAGGTGCGCTGCACCGGCGGGCCTTCACCCATATTCTGCATATGGCCGCCAAAGGGACGCTGATAGATCGTGCCATTCTCATTGCGGCTGAAAGGCACGCCGGCATGTTCCAGCTCATACACCGCCTGCGGTGCTTCGCGGACCATATATTCAATCGCGTCCTGATCGCCCAGCCAGTCAGACCCCTTTACGGTGTCATACATGTGCCAGGACCAGTGGTCAGGCGTGTTGTTGCCCAGGCTTGCGGCAATGCCGCCCTGCGCCGCGACAGTGTGCGAGCGCGTGGGAAAAACCTTTGAAATGCAGGCCGTTTTCAGGCCGCTTTCAGCACTGCCCATGGTGGCGCGCAGGCCCGAACCACCCGCGCCAACCACCACCACGTCATAGGTATGGTCGATGATCTTATATGCGGAATTGTCAGCCATCAGGCGGCTCCTCCAAGAGCAAGGCGAATGATACAGAACAGGCCGAATGCACCGCCACCGATAGCGGCAAGATTGAGCACGATCAGCGCGGTGAACTTCGCGCCGGCTTCATGCAGATAATCTTCGAGCAGAACCTGCAGGCCGAGGCGGGCATGCCAGAAGACCGAAATGATCATCAGGCCCAGCGCCGTGGCGGGAACTGGCTGCGCAATCCATTCGCGCATCGTGGCATAGCCATGATCCGGGAGCAGCAGCAGAGAGATGGCAAAAAAGCCGGTCAGCAGCACATTGCCGGCGGCCGTGAAGCGTTGCATCAGCCAGTGATGGGTGCCGCTTTTGGCAGACCCGAGGCCGCGAACGCGTCCGATAGGAGTTCCGTTACCCATAGCAATATCCTCAGATCAGGATCGCCGCCCAGAAGGCGATGGTGAGCACAATGGCGATGACAGGACACAGGATCGACCAGGTCTTGTTCTGAGACAGTTCAAAGCCTGCCCCCATATCCAGTACGAAGTGCCGGATGCCAGAGGCGAAATGGTTGAAGAAGGCCCAGCTGATGCCGACCATGACGATATAGCCGATCGGCGATGTCGCGATGGCGGAGAAATTTGCGTAAGCTTCCGGTCCGCTGACCAGCGAGCCGAGCCACCAGAGCAATACTGGCAGAGCGACGAAGGCCATTCCATCACCGGTAACCCGGTGAAGGATGGAAATGGCCATATGCGGGCCCCATTTCCAGATTTGCAGATGCGGCGATAATGGACGGTTGGCCATAATGCTTTCCGAAGTGTCTGCGCGTGCAATGCACGCTGTGTGGATGCGCGCCTCTCCCTTAGCGAAATTGCACGCAGAGGCAAGCGAACGGCTTGGCCTTATCCTTCCTGCAGCCTAATAAAAAGCCATGACAGCATCAAACATACTTCTGACAGGGAGCAGCCGCGGCATCGGAAAGGCCGCTGCCGATCACCTCACATCACGCGGAAGCACCGTAATCGGTCATGCCTCCACCGCACGCGATTCCAGCGTGATAGGGGCGGATTTTCACGAACCGCATGCCCCGCAAATGCTGTGGAACGAGGCACTTGAGCGTGCAAATGGCAAAATCGATGTGCTGGTGAACAATGCCGGTCTGTTCAAGGCAGAGAATCTGGATTCATCCGACATTGAATGGCTCGATTCGTGGGAAGAAACCCTGCGCATCAACCTTACTGCCGCCGCGCAGCTGTCCCGCTATGCCGTGCAGCATTGGCAAGAAACCGGACGCAGGGGGCGGATTGTTCATGTGGCAAGCCGCGCCGGGCACCGCGGCGACTCGCCCGGTCATTGGCATTATGCCGCTGCCAAAGGCGGAATGCTGGCGCTGCACAAGACGATAGCCCGCGCATACGCCGCTGAGGGCATTCTCAGCTTTGCCATCACGCCCGGCTTTACCGATACCGCGATGGGGGAAGATTATCTTGCGAGCCGTGGCGGCCCCGGACTCTTGAAAGACATCCCGCTTGGCCGCGTGGCGACACCGGAAGAAATCGCATCGATCATCGCATTCTGCGCACTCGACGCACCCGCCAGCATGACAGGGACAACCATCGATGCGAATGGAGCGAGCTATGTTCGTTAGAAATTTCCTGATCGCGGGGTTGGCGCCGGCTTTAGCCCTCTCCCCGGCCTCAGCTGCCGAAGGGCCACCCTCGCGAGCCAATAGTGAAGAGACATCCAACTGGCTTTCCACCTGTGAAAGCTGGGATGAATGGGACAAGGCCGGACCTCCCTTCCGAATTTACGGTAACAGCTATTATGTCGGCACTTGCGGCATTTCCGCGATACTCATCACCAGTGACAAAGGTCATGTCCTGATCGATGGCGGGACACGCGCAGCCCCGGATCTGATCGAGGCCAACATCACAGCATTGGGATTTCGTCTGGCCGATGTCGGGCTGCTGCTCTCCAGCCATGAACATAATGATCATATTGGCGGACTGGCTGAGCTGAAACGCCGAAGCGGCGCCGCCGTCCTGACCAGCGCCGCAGCAGCCACCGCCTTTGCCAGCGGGACCGCGACCAGCGACGACCCGCAGGCCGGGATGAATGCCGATTTCGATCCGGTGGAAGTGGATATCGTGCTCGAAGACAGCCAGCCCGTCAGCTACGGTCCGCTTCATTTCACGCCTGTCTTTACGCCCGGCCACACCCCCGGCGCGCTCAGCTGGCAATGGCAATCCTGCGAGGCCGGACAATGCCGGGCACTGGTCTATGCCGACAGCCTTTCAGCGATCAGCAACGACACATACCGCTTTAGCGATCATCCTGATTATCTCGCCGCTTTCAAAGAGGGTATCGGCCGGCTTCGCCGCCTCGATTGCGATATATTGCTGACCCCGCACCCCTCATCCAGTCAGATGGTGCAGCGCCTGCGCGATGGGTCATTGATCGATTCCAAAGCGTGCCGCAACTATGCAAAACAGGTTAACAAGGCGCTTGATAAACGTCTGGCAAAAGAAGCGGAGCAGTCCCAGTGAGTTGGAAAATAGTCGCCTATGCGCCCAAAAAGGTGGTTCAGGCCGCGCTGGTTGCACATGAGGAAGCCTGGGACTGGGACATGGACATCGGCCTGTCGGGGCATGAAATCGCCGAAGACCGGCCCCAGGACTGGGTTCTGGAAGCATGGCTGGAGCATGAGCCGACAGAGGCCGACAAACAGGCTTTTCTCGCGCTGTTCGCCGGGGAACCACCTGAGCTGGAAACAGAGCAACTGCCGGAAATTGACTGGCTGACAGAAAGCCAGAAAGGCGTGAAGCCGATCACGGCGGGCAAGTTCTATATCCACACGCCAGACCACCCGGAATCAGCGGACAAATCGCTGACGAACTTTGTCATTCCCGCCAGTCAGGCTTTTGGCACCGGGCAGCATGAAACTACCTCCGGCTGTCTGTCGATGTTGACGGAAATGAAGCGCCGAGGCGTAAAGGCACGGAATATCGCAGATATCGGCACAGGCACCGGCTTGCTGGCTTTTGCCGCGCTGGATCTGTGGCCTCGTGCCGTTGCGACGGCCAGCGACATTGATACGGTTTGTACGCAAGTCGTGGAGGAAAATGCCCGGCAGAATGGCATTCCCATGGGCGCAAAACGCGGCGAAGTGACGATGCTGACCGCAGACGGTATGGATGATCCGCTGCTTCAGGCGCGGGCGCCCTATGACCTCCTGATCGCCAATATTCTCGCCGGACCGTTGATTGATCTGGCGCCAGACTTTGCCGAAGCCGTGCCTTCTGGTGGGCATGTCCTTCTGGCCGGGTTGCTGGAAAGTCAGGAGAAAAAAGTGCGCGCCGCCTATATGCGGGCCGGGTTGCGACTGGCGGCCCGCAAGGTGAATGGCAATTGGTCGATCTTGTGGCTGAGACGCCGGCCCGGCATCTGATGGCCCGTATCGGACGGATCAGCCGGGCCGTCGTAGGCTGGGCGTTCCTGTTACTGGGTCTGGCAGTCTTATCCGCCTGGCCGCTGTCCTCGATCCCGCGCAATCCGCATTGGAGCGAACCAGATGAGGGCGTGACCATCATGGTCGAGAGCAATGGCGTTCACACGGCCCTAGTGATGCCTCTCGTGACGCCCGAAAAGGACTGGCGAGGTACCTTTCCGGCGGCTGATATCTCCGCCAGCGATCGAGCATATTCGCATGTTTCGGTGAGCTGGGGTGAAAAAGAGATCTTCTTGAACACCCCCACCTGGTGGGATCTCTCTCCCCTCAGCGTGCTGCGGATTGCCGGTTTTGGCGGGGACAGCCTGCTGCATGTGGCGCATTATGTTCGCCCCGTTCCAACAAGTCACATGCGCCCTGTGACCGTCAGCCGGAACGAATATCAGAAACTCGTTTCGACCATCGAAAAAGTGGCGCCAGTAGCGCGTACCCGCCACTATCCGGGCTACGGCGCTCAGGACGTTTTTTATGATGCGCCGGGAAATTACACCTTCACCAATACGTGTAATCAGTGGACCAGCAATAGCTTAGCCGCAGCCGGAATCCGCACAGGATGGTGGACTCCTTTTGCTGGCGGCGTGATGAAATGGGTGCCGGATCCCAGCTGATCAGATGGGCCGCATCAGTCCTTAAAATCTGGCTGCATCGCGGTCCGATCAGGTCAGCCAATATCAGCCAGCAGCCTTGACGATCTCTGCCCAGGCATTCTCATCCATAGTCTCGATGCCCAGCTCTTCGGCCTTTTTCAGCTTGCTGCCTGCGCCGGGCCCATAAACGACAAGGTCGGTTTTGGCGGAGACGGACCCTGCCGCCTTCGCCCCCAGCTTCTCCGCCTGCGCCTTGGCTTCATCGCGGCTCATGGTTTCCAGCTTGCCGGTAAAGACCACCGTCTTGCCTGAAACATCGCTCTCGACGGTTTCCACTGTGAATTGCGGCGGACTGACTTCGCTCAGCAGATCGTCCCATACGTCGCGATTGTGCTTTTCGTGGAAGAAATCGGCCAAGGCCTCCCCCACAGCCATGCCGATACCATCGGTCCGAACATCCAGAATGGCCTTGATCTTATCCGTCAGCCGCTCCCGATATTTATTCTCGGATTCACCCTCCGCGCGCGGGCTGTCATGAAGATATTCATAGATCTCGGCCGCCTTTTCAGGCAGCTTGTGGATATCCCCCAGCCCCTTCATCAGATCGCGGGCAGTTACCGCCCCGACATGGCGGATACCCAGGCCAAACAGCAGGCGGGCGGCATCGGGTTTGCGCTTGGCTTCCACAGACGCCAACAGATTATCCACAGACTTTTCCTGCCACCCTTCCAGCGACAGAATATCTTCCCTTCGTTTGCGCAGACGGAAGATATCAGCCGGACTTTCCAGCCAGCCCAAAGCGAAGAACTGCGCGATTGTTTTTTCGCCCAGACCATCAATGTCCAATGCAACACGGCTGACAAAATGTTCAAGTCTTTCCGTGCGTTGTGCCGGACAGATGAGACCGCCTGTGCAGCGCACATCGACCTCGCCCTCTTCGGCCACTGCTTCACTGCCGCATTCCGGACAATGGTCGGGAAAATGATAAGGCTCCCGCGTTTCGTCCTGCGTCAGATTTTCGACAACTTGCGGGATAACGTCACCGGCGCGCTGGATTACGACCCTGTCGCCAGGACGGACCTGCAACCGTTCCACTTCATCGCGATTATGCAGGGTTACGTTGGTAACGGTGACCCCGCCCACCAAAACGGGCGATAATCGCCCGACCGGGGTCAGCTTACCCGTCCGTCCTACCTGGATCTCGATCCGTTCGAGCGTGGTTTGCGCTTGTTCTGCCGGGAATTTATGCGCCAATGCCCAGCGCGGCGCCTTCGCCACAAAGCCAAGCCTGTCCTGCCAGTCGAGCCGGTTGACCTTGTACACGACACCGTCGATTTCATAGCCAAGCCCGGCGCGCCGTTCTGCGATAGAGCGGTAATGGGCCAGCATTTGCGGCAGGTCTTCACACAATTTCAGATCCGGCGAAATCGGCAGTCCCCACTGCTCAATTTTCTGCATAACCCCTATTTGCGTGTCTGCCGGCAGGGCACTGTTGGCGCCCCAGCCATGCGCCCAGAAACGCAATTGGCGCTGCGCAGTGACGGATGCGTCCTTCTGTCTCAGTGACCCGGCAGCGGCATTGCGCGGATTGGCAAATTGCCGCGCCGAGGCAGGATCAAACTCCTGACCCTTGGCAAGAGCTTTTGCCTGCGCTTCCTCGACAAGACGTTCATTAAGCCCCTCAAAGGCTTGTTTTTCCATGTACACTTCGCCGCGCACTTCAAACAATTCCGGCACATTATCACCGTGAAGTTTCTGCGGGATATCAGCAATATGGGCGACATTCGCCGTCACATTCTCACCCACCTGCCCATCACCGCGCGTCGCCGCGAGAACCAGTTTCCCGTTTTCATAGCGCAGCGAGCAGGACAGCCCATCGATCTTGTCTTCGGCCGTAAAAGCCACCGCATCGCCCTGGTCAAGCCGAAGGAAGCGCCGGATCCGTGCGGTGAAATCAGCGACATCATCATCCGCAAATGCATTGTCGAGGCTCATCATGCGAACCTCATGCGTGACTTTGGACAGCGGCGATGCCGCGATTTCATAGCCAACTGCTTTTGACGGCGAATCGTCGCGGATAAGATCAGGAAAGGCAGCTTCCAATGCCGCGTTACGCTGGATCAGAGCATCATATTCCTGATCGGTAATCTCAGGCGCATCTTCGGCATGATACAACCGGTTATGCCGGGCGATCTGCCGGGCGAGCCGCATCAATTCATTCGCTGCTTCCGCTTCGTTAAGCTCTTTGGGATCCTTGGCCATTCCCTGCCTATGGCCCGAAACTGGCGGCTGTTCCAGATGTCTGAACATATCGCCGGATTGCTATCCCCACTTCTTGGTGGACATCGGGACCTTGCTGATTAGCTCTGCCAGCCCAGCAGACGAGTATTAGCCCCCTTCGATCAGTCGCTTGGCCTGAGCGCGAGCTTCCTCTGTCACTTCTGCACCGGACAGCATACGGGCAATTTCTTCCTGACGGCCCGCATCATCCAGCAGCAGGACACCGGTTTTCGTCACGGTGCCCTGGCTGCTTTTCGCGATCATGTAATGCGTCTTGCCGCGTGCCGCGACTTGCGGGCTGTGAGTGACGGCCAGCAACTGGCCATCATGCGCCAATCGCGCCAGTCTTTCGCCAATGGCAGAGGCCACGGCCCCGCCAACCCCGCGGTCAATTTCATCGAAAATCACGGTCGTCGCCCCGCCCTTCTCCGCCAAGGCAACCTTCAGCGCCAGAATGAAGCGAGACAGCTCGCCGCCACTGGCAATTTTGGCCAGCGGGGCAAAGTCGGCGCCGGGATTCGTCGCAATCAGGAACTCCACCGCATCCATACCCTGCGCGCCCCAGCGATCTTCGGGAAGCTGAGTGACAGATGTCTGGAACCGAGCGGCATCCAGCTTCAGCGGCGCCAGTTCTGCAGCGACAGCCTTATCCAGCTGTTTCGCAGCCCTTTCTCGCCGTTGATGCACTTTCTGCGCGAGAGTTTGATAATCGGAGCGTGCCTGTTCGGCGGCCTTCGCCAGATCCCACAATTCGCTCTCGCCACCTTCAATCGCATCGAGAGCCGATCTGAGCGCCCGCATGCGATCGGGCAGTTCATCAACCGTGCAATTGTGTTTTCTGGCAAGAGCGCGCAGATCGAACAACCGGGTTTCTATCCGATCGAGCTCAGCAGGGTCGAACAGCATGGCCAGCGCCGCCTGTTCAAGCTTTTCTTCCGCATCCCCCGCTTCGATAATCGAACGGTCCAATGCGGCGAGTGCTTCGGTGAGCAAATCATGCTCCGGCGCGATGCGATCAAGCCGCCGGGCGGCACCGCGTAGCTGCGCGAGAGCAGAATCCGAACCTTCCCAGAGGTGACGTAATTCCTCCAGATCACCGGCCAGCTTCTCACCCTTTTGCATGGTGGCCCGGCTCAGTGCCAATTGTTCTTCTTCGCTTTCCTCTGGTTGAAGCGCGTTCAGTTCCTCCAGATGGGCAAGCATCAGATCCTGTTCAGCGCTGGCGCGTTCGATTTCATCCCGCGCCGCGGCCAGATCCTGCTCAGCGCGCTGGAATTTGCGCCATGCGCTCTCCAGCCCGGCGAGATCAGTGCCAGCATATTTATCCAGAAGAGCGCGATGGCCCCGGGCGTTCACCAAGCCGCGATCATCATGCTGACCATGCAGTTCGACGAGGAATGCGGCAATATCGCGGAGTAGCGCGACACCTACCGGCTGATCGTTGATAAAGGCCTTGGAACCGCCATCGGCCCTCACCCGTCGGCGGATTATCAGCGGCTCCCCCGGTTCGATGTCGATTTCAGCATCATCCAGCTTCTCCCGCATGCTTGCGGGCATGGATTGAAACTCAAAGCTCGCGGTTACAGAGGCCTGATCTTCGCCGCTGCGTACGAGACCGCTATCGGCGCGATTGCCAAGGATCAGTCCCAGCGCATCCAGAAGAATCGACTTACCCGCGCCGGTTTCACCGGTCAGAACGCCCAGCCCGGGCCCGAAACCAAGTTCAAGAGCCTCAATCAGCACGATGTTACGGATAGAAAGCGCGGTTAGCATGGTCTTTTGCGATTAGCCCATGCGCAACGCCGCGTCACCTCTATGTCGGTAAAAGCAACCAGATTCAGCTCGAAACTGTGGGGGCTTTTTCCCGCATCAGGTCATATGCGCGCTCGTACCATTTGCTGCCGGGATAATTGGCTCCCAGAACAGCGGCATATTTCTCCGCTTCTTCGGGAATACCCAGGGCCAGACTCGTTTCCGTCAGGCGATACAGCGCTTCAGCGGTGTGGCTGGTCGTCTGGTACGTTTCGACAACGTTCTGAAACCGGATTTGCGCAGCGATCCAATTGCCGGACCGCTCATAAAATCGACCGATTTCCATTTCTTTGCCGGCCAGATGATCATTCACCAGATCAATCTTGAGATTGGCGTCGGCTGCATATCGGCTTTCCGGAAAACGCCGGCGCACTTCTTCCAATGCGGTCAGTGCCTGCTGCGTAATCGCCTGATCCCGCTGCACATCGCTGATCTGTTCATAATAGCTGATCGCGATCAGGTAATATGCGTAGGACGCATCCTTGTTACCTGGATGAATCGACAGAAAGCGCTGCGCAGACTGAATGGACTTGTTGTAATCACGGCTGACATAATAGCTGAACGCACTCATCAGCTGTGCCCGACGCGCCCAGGGCGAATAGGGATGCTGCCGCTCGACTTCGTCAAACAGAGCCGCCGCCATCTTCGCATCACCGCGATCGAGGCGTTCTTTTGCAGCACTGTAGAGCGTTTCCACATCGCGAGCGACATAGGCGGTTTCTTCAGGGCCGCTGCCGCCGGCACAACCAGCCAGCAGAAGAGCGGAAAGCGCGCCACCGGCAATCAAAACCGGGCGCAGGGAAAAACGAGAGGAAGCGTGTTTCGCGGACATGATCTGCCTATAGCCAGCAGGTGAATGAACGCCAAGTGAAGTTCTCACATTTGGACATGCTCTTTGCACAAAGATTTCTGTCCATAAAAAACCCGGCTTGCACGTGGCAGGCCGGGTTTGAAGATTTTGTTGATCGAAAGGATCAGGCTGTCTGGCCTCGGCGAGCGCGGCGGCGCCAGAAGAAAAGGCCGCCCAATGCCAGCACCATCAGCCCAATCGGACCGGGTTCAGGGACCGGCGTGCCCGGATCACCAGGATCGCCTGGGTCGCCGGGATCACTAGGGTCGCCCGGATTGTAGCTGTAACCGCCCGAATAGGTACCCACATGCATTTCACCGCGCTGGGTGAGGTTGCCAAAGACCGCCGAACCCTGAATGTAATTGCCGGTCGTGCCATTGGCTTCGGGCGCCAGAACGGAACCGCGCCATGCTGTTTTCACATCCACGTTCTCAGCATCCGGGAAGTTCCAGATCACCTTTTCGCCAAGGCCATCGGCATCGCCCACGAAATTGGCTCTGAGTGTGGCGTTCTTACCTGAGACATTTACAATAACCGTATCGGCACCATTCAGCTCAAACGAAACCTCGCGAAAGTCGAAAGCTTGATCCGATGTAATATTGAAAACGGCGACACCGTCAGCGTCCGGTTGAGCATTGAACACAGGACGAGTGCTAAAGCCTGTGATCTGGCTGTTTGAAGCAAGCCCGCCCAGATCCTTGGACAAATTCGTCAGACTGGTATTGAGCAGGCTACTCTGCTGCTGCAAGCCGAACAGAAAAGTCGGATCGGATGCATTCAGATTCGACTCCACCGTATTCTGGTTCACATTGGTGTTGCTGATCGCGCCACCTACACGAACCGTCTGGTTTGGGCCGTTGAGGTTGAAACCACTGGTTACAGCGCCGCCAATGACTGCGCCCGAACCATTGTTCAGGTTCTTATGGCCGCCCGCAACATTGCCTACCACTGTCAGACCTGGCTTACCGTTCGGAGAAGGGTCAACCTCGTGAATGTTATAGTTGGATGACGAGCCCACCAGATTACCACCGACAAATGTCCGGCCTTCCACTTCGGACGTCGAATCGAGATTGCCGAGAACAATCAGGTTCCATTCGCGCATGGCATCCAGCCCGGCAACGTCAGATGCCTGAGCGGGTACAGCCGTCAGCAGCGACGCGGCTACTATGGTGGGTGCGATGATACGAGAAGTGAAGGTCACAGTGTCGGTTACTCACTTTGCTAAATTCGTTAAGCTGCCAATATAGTCGCCAATCCGGATTGGTATCGCGTGTTTAGGGACGTTTCATTACGAAACACATAATTGTGGTTTACCATTTATTTACATGTTCAGTCCCGCATCAAACCTGATGCACCTCTAAATCTTTCCGCCGAAAGCGAAGTCGCCAGTACAACACCATGCCAGAGACATTCAGAATGCCGGCGTCACACTTCGCATGGCTCGGGATCGGGTTCACTTTTCGAGCCTCTAATTCAATCGGTTGCGCCAGCTTTCATTTTATTCAAAGAAAGCGATAGAGCGCACTTCAATACTCTCGCGCGGTTTCGCGTCAGAGAAACTTGAATCCCGAAATGCCGTATGGGGACAGCGCCAGGTCGTGCTTTCATCAGAATCATAGAATTTGAAGAACAGCACATCGTCTTTGTTCATATCGGAGAAATACCACCAGCGATGCTGCGGATCATACCGAAAAATAGTGGCGGCTATCATCTGATCCTCACCTTCGACCGGAGCAGTAAGCGCATCACCTTCGGGAAATTCGTCGACGACAAACAAGGTATTGTACGCTTCGTTACCCTCTGGTGCAGACCGACCATCGCATACAGCCAGGGGAACATCCTGTGGTCCCGGTGAAAAGGTCCGCCAAAAACTCGTGGCGATGAAGCGCTTAAAACCCGGCCCGTCCGGAAAATGCTCCTTATAGGTCGCTTCAGCGACCTTTTGAGCCGTCAGGCGGTTGAAATCGATATGCGCTTCGCCCGCAGGCGGCTGCACACCGCCACTATGCTGATAATTCTCCGACTTCTCCTGAATATGATCGGAAAGGTCGAGCGACGTTCGAATCATCCACCCGCGCGCCACGGCCTTATCCGCGCCCGTCAGGCGGCAGATCGCCTGTTCGGTTTCCCGCTCGTAAACCCGCGTCACTTCTTCCTTGTCATGGAAATCCGCAATTTTGGTGGGTGACTTGGCCAGCATGAAGCCGTGCTTATCCAATTCAAAATGGTCGCGGATCGGCATGCCGTCACGAATGGACATTTCATAATCCGCATATTCGCCGGTGTTCATTTCTTCACCCTGCGAGACATAGCGGCGCGTCACGAAATCTCCGGGCGCCAGATAGCGGATCATCGTCTGCGTGGTGCGTGCCGTATCTTCAATATCACTGTGCGTCTGTGTGGCCATCTCTATACTCTCCCTAGGTCTTCGGTTTATCCGAGTTTTTCGTCGCTTAATTTCACTCAGTTCCGTAATTTATGCAAGTGCATAAAAATCAGGAGTAACGATATGGCCCGCAACAGTCGGCAAAAACTGCTCGAAGCAGCAGAAAATCTCCTGATCGATCGCGGGGTCAATTCCCTGACCGTGCGCCGGATCGGAGAGCGGGCAGAGCTCAATGCTGCGCTGATCACCTATCATTTTGGCGGCATCGCGGAATTGCTGCGCGAATTGTCCGAACTGAACACCGCGCCCATGCGCCACGCCTGGGCAAAACTGGCCGAGCCGCTCCCTGGAGATGATCGCGATTTAGAGATATTGCTTCGTCGCTGGCTGGACCCGCTGACCTATCCAGCGGCCTTCACCCAGGATGGCCTGGCGCTCAGTGTTATCGACGAAATAGCGTCACACGGCGCGCAAGAAATCCGGCAGGAGCTGAATGATGAAATGCGTTCAGTGGCGCAGCGCGTTGCGGCTGCGGCCGCGCCGCTGCTCCCGAAATTGGAGACACGCGAGCTTATGCTGCGGCTTCGCTTTATCGCCGGCGCCGCCCTTGGCCCGCCGCCGCGGGAGCGGGCCAGTATGAATATGTTATCGACCGCATCGGAAAAGCCGGTCGACGCGCTGACCCGTTTCGCGATGGCGGCCCTGACCGGCTGATCACTGCCTGCTGAACGGGAAACGCGCGACAGCTATCGCGCGATCGGGCAGATGCTTATTCTTCACCCATCCGAAGTGCGGCGATAAAAGCTTCCTGCGGAATGGACACATTGCCATATTCACGCATCCGCTTCTTACCTTCCTTCTGCTTCTCAAGCAGTTTCTTCTTCCGGCTGATGTCGCCGCCATAACATTTGGCGGTAACATCCTTGCGCATGGCACTGATGGTTTCGCGGGCGATAACCTTGGCACCAATGGCCGCCTGAATCGGAATCTTGAACATGTGGCGGGGGATGAGATCTTTTAAACGCTCAACCAATGCCCGTCCGCGCGGGTCCGCCTGGCTGCGATGCACGATCATGCTCAGAGCATCGACCGGTTCATTGTTCACCAGAATATTCATCTTCACCAGATCGCCTTCACGCAGGCCGATCTGTTCATAATCGAAACTGGCATAACCGCGCGAAATGCTCTTCAGGCGGTCATAAAAGTCGAACACCACTTCGTTGAGCGGCAATTCGTAGACGATTTGCGCCCGGCCACCGACATAGGTGAGGTCGTGTTGAATTCCGCGCCGGTCCTGACACAGTTTCAGAATGCTGCCGAGATGTTCATCGGGCGTGTAGATCGTGGCCTTGATCCAGGGTTCTTCCATATGGTCGATCTTTGCCGGATCGGGCATATCTGCCGGATTGTGCAGCTCGACGATACTGCCATCGGTCATCGACAGACGATACACCACAGATGGCGCGGTGGTGATCAGATCAAGGTCATATTCCCGGCTCAGTCGCTCCTGAATAATCTCAAGATGCAGCAGCCCGAGGAAACCGCAGCGGAAGCCAAAGCCCAATGCGGCGGAATTCTCCATTTCGAACGTGAAGCTCGCATCATTCAGTCGCAGCTTGCCGATGCTTTCGCGCAATTTCTCAAAATCCGCGGCATCGACCGGAAACAGGCCGCAGAACACGACCGATTGCACTTCCTTATAGCCGGGCAGCGCCTGATCCGCCCCGCCCTTCACCGTGGTAATCGTATCGCCAACCTTGGCTTGTTCGACTTCCTTGATCTGCGCAGTGATAAATCCGATCTCGCCCGGGCCGAGTTCGGCCAATTGCTCGATCTTTGGGCGCATACAACCGACACGGTCGACCAAATGCTGCGTATCGCCCTGCATGAATTTAATCTGCAGGCCCTTCTTCAGCACGCCTTCCATCACGCGCACGAGAATAACGACGCCCAGATAGGGGTCGTACCAGCTATCAACCAGCATGGCTTTCAGCGGCTTGTCCCGCTCACCGACGGGCGGCGGAATGCGTTTGACCAGCGCTTCGAGCACATCTTCGATGCCGATACCGGATTTGGCTGAAGTCAGCACCGCCTCGGATGCATCAAGGCCGATCACGTCCTCGATTTCAGTCCGCACCTTCTCGGCATCGGCGGCGGGCAGATCGATCTTGTTGATGACCGGCACAATTTCGTGATCATGCTCGATCGACTGATAAACATTCGCCAGCGTCTGCGCTTCCACACCCTGCGCCGCATCAACCACCAGCAAAGCCCCCTCGCAGGCGGCCAGGCTTCGTGACACCTCATAGGCGAAATCGACATGACCGGGCGTGTCCATCAGATTCAGCTGATAGGTCAGACCATCCTGCGCGGTGTAATCCAGACGCACCGTCTGCGCCTTGATCGTGATGCCGCGTTCACGCTCGATATCCATATTATCGAGCACCTGCTCCTTGAGCTCACGCTCTGTCAGGCCGCCAGTCACCTGAATCAGGCGATCTGCTAGCGTGCTCTTACCGTGATCGATATGGGCAATAATGGAGAAATTACGAATGAGAGAAAGGTCGGTCATCCGCCGCCTTTAGCCCGCCTTCTGCCGCCTGTCAGCAGACAGTTGCACCGACACCGCATTTGCATGCTCAGCAGCGTCTTTTCTGCCGCCTGCACTGCCACGCACAAGGCGTCGTTCGGGATCAGATTCCAGCGGCGGATCAAATTCCACACCCATCCGGTCCTGTTCACACCAGCGCGCGGTTGCCCCCATTTTGTGGCCATCGGGCAAGGTTATGCTGAACTTCGTGTCTTGCGGAACGTTCCACAAGCCTTCCACCAGTGCTCCGGTGCGTGACAGATTGCGGATCGTCCCATCATAATGGTGGCCGGCATGTGTCAGCGCGACCTGGCGCGTTACCACGTGCCGGTTTGACCGCTCTTCGCGTTGCCCGTGCGCCTTGGCACGCAGCCCCTGACGCAGCCTTTCGGTGGCTTTGTCCCGATTGAGCGGCCGGTCATACACATACCCCTGAACATGGCTGCAGCCGTGAAGCCTCACAAGATCCAGCTCCTCGAGTGTCTCAACACCTTCGGCCGTCGTCTCCATCCCCATCGCCTGTGCGAGGCTGGTGATGGAGGCAATGATCGCGCCATTGCGGCTCTCAGCCTGCGTCGCGCCGCGTACAAAGCTGCGATCAATCTTGATCTTGTCAAATGGTGCGCGTCGCAAATAACCGAGTGACGAATACCCCGTGCCAAAATCATCCAGCGCCAATCGCACGCCGATACGCTTCAAGGATGCGAACATCGCATCTGTCTTATTATCACCGTTGAGAAATACACTTTCAGTGATTTCGAGTTCGAGACGCGAGGGATCGATTCCCGCCTGCGCCACGGCATTTGTTACAAGTGTCGGCAGCTGAGCATTGGCAAATTGAACCGGCGACAGATTTACCGCGACTCTTACGCTGCTGGGCCAACTGGCCAGATCATGGCAGGCGGTGCGCATGGCCCATTCGCCCAATCGCTCGATCAGCCCGAAATCCTCCGCAATCTGCACGAAACGGCGCGGCGCGATCCAGCCCTTTTCAGGATGATTCCAGCGCATCAAGGCTTCGAAGCCGGTTATCTGTTCCGTCGCGGTGGCAATAACCGGCTGATAATACAGTTCCAGCTCACCATGGGTAATGGCTCTGCGAAGGTCTCTTTCCAGACCAAGCCGTTCCTCAGCCTCCTGATGCAATTCCGGAGCATAGAAACGGTGGCAGCCGCGCCCGGCATCTTTCGCCGCATATAGGGCGAGGTCGGCATTGCGGATCAGCGCTTTGCTGGTCACGCCATCGTCAGGCGCAATGGCAATACCGATGGACACGCCGACGGTGGCGATCTGATCTTCCAGCCGATAGGGGCTCGAAACACTGTCAATGATGGTGTCAGCCAGCTTTCTCACATATTTGCGGCCTGGCTCTCCTGCCAGAATAACCTGAAATTCGTCGCCGCCGATACGGCCCACGCGGCCAATATCCTTCACCGCAAGCTCCAGCCGAGACGCCACCTGTTTCAGCAAAGCATCGCCTGCAGGATGCCCAAGCGTGTCATTCACTTCCTTGAACTTGTCGAGATCGACCAACATGATCACGCAGCGCCGGTCTTTGTCCTCCGGGGCGCTCAGGATTGTTTCGAGCGTCTGCGACATCTGGAAACGATTGGCGAGCCCCGTCAATGAATCAAAATGGGCAAGACGCGAGGTCCATAATTCGTTGCGCTTGCGCTCCGTCAGATCGTTGCCGATCCCACGAAAGCCAGAAAAACTGCCCGCGGCATCGTAGAGCGGGCGGCCGCTGACAGCCCACCAAATCCCCTCACCAACAGCAGAGCGCATGGGCAAATCGCGAAAAGGCGAATGCGCCTTCAAATGAAACGCCAGAATATCAAGACTTTGCGCAGCACTCTTATCAGACGAAAACAGATCCTGTATATTGTTTCCGAGCAGATCTTTCTGCCGAAAGCCCAGTGTGGCCGCGACCGGTTCAGAGAGATAGCGCAGCGTACCCGATGCATCTGTTTCCCAAAACCAGCCTTGTCCGGTCTGTTCGTAGTCCCTCAGAATGGACGCTGCACGCAGCTTCCCATCGTCAATCTGCTGCGATCCAAGAGCAGCCGGCGGCAACAGCTGCTTGTGGGAAACACCTCTGGCACCAAGGAAAATCGCTATACCGCCCAGCGTCAGCCACAACGCCCCCAAAGCTGAACCAGCCGCTATCACCAGCGGGAGCCAAAGGGTAACCTGCGCGACAATCGCGGCCACACCCTGACGGCGAAACAGGTACAATGAAGGGATCGCAAGGCTTGCCGTAAAGACGATGCCCGCTGACATGGGAATCGACCCTCTGTTGACCCATAGAGCCGCGCCGGATCCGAACAGCAGAAACGGCAGCATAAACAAGGCCCAAGCCAGGACTTCGTGCTTCAAAACGGAATGGTTGATGAGCCGCGGCAGAAGTGCGGCAATCGCCGCTGCCAGCAGCAGCTGAGTTACAACGAATTCCGGAACGCCGACAAAAAACGAGCCCACAGCATATGACAACATCATGCAAAAGCTAAGCTGAGGCACGTGGTCTGCCGGCATGCTGGCAGCCTTATCATCGGGCGAAAAGAGAATCGGCAATTTCATAGGATGTTTGCCATCGGCTTTGTGCCTGAAAAATTGGTTAATTGTCGTGAAACATTGGCAGGTGAATGTGTTCGGCTTAGACTTATAAATATCACATGAGAGGACGAAAATGCGGCATTTGGCGATTATCGGTTCCGGGCCTGCCGGCTATTACTCTGCCGAAGCGGCGCAAAAAGCCTTTGGCGACGATGTACGGGTCGATATTTTTGACCGATTGCCAGTGCCCTTTGGCCTGATACGCAGCGGTGTGGCGCCTGATCACCAATCGATCAAAGGTGTCGCCCGGCGTTATGAGAAAACGGCGCTGACCGACAATGTGCGCTTCGTCGGCAATGTTTCCATTGGCGAGGATGTGACAATTGCCGAGCTGCACGACCTCTATGATGCCGTGATCCTGGCGACAGGGGCACCGCAGGACCGCACGCTTGATCTGCCCGGACAGGATCTGGGCAATGTATTTGGCAGTGCCGCCTTTGTCGGTTGGTATAACGGGCATCCGCAATTCACCGATCTCGACCCCGATCTGTCTGGAGAGACCGCCGTCATCATCGGGATGGGCAATGTCGCGCTCGATATTGCCCGCATTCTGTCCAAGACCGATGAAGAATTTGCCGGCAGCGACATCACCGCCAACGCATTGGAGCAGCTCAACAGGTCCAATATAAAACGGATCATCTTTCTTGGGCGGCGCGGCCCCCATGACATTCGGATGACGCCGAAGGAACTTGCCGAACTCGGCAAACTGCAGCGCGCGGCCCCCTGTCTCGACCCTGACGATTTTCCGCCAGTAGACAGCGATCAGGATCTCGATCCCGGCTTGCGGAAATCAGTGACTCTGCTGCGTGAATTTGCCCAAGAAAACGCGCCGGACAAGCCATTGAAAGTCGAATTCATGTTCTGGGTCCGACCTCAGGAAATCAAAGGCGCGCAAGCGACTGAAACCATGCTTGTCGAACGGACCCGTCTTGAGGGTGATAAGCTGACAGGAACGGGCGAGACAGTCAGCATACCGGCATCGCTCGTAGTGAGCGCTATCGGCTATCGCACAAGCATGCTTCCCGGCGTCCCCTATGATGACCGCGGAGGACGCTTTGCCAATGACGACGGGCTTATATCACCGGGGCTCTATTGCGTCGGCTGGGCGCGGCGCGGCCCCACGGGCACAATCGGCACCAACCGCCCAGACGGTTATGCCGTGATCGACAGAATCGCCGCTGAGCTGCCAGAGACAGGTTCCGGCAAAGAAGGCCGTGCTGGCTTCGACCGGCTCGCACAGAAAAAGGACCTCGAAATCGTGACCTTCCAGAATTGGAAGAAAATCGAAGAGGCCGAGGAGACCGCCGCACGCGACGGATCTCCTCGAGAAAAATTCACGGATATTGCTGAAATGATCAGGGCCGCAAATGCGCCCCATTAATGTAGCAAATCGATGCGGGCGTCAGACCCGCATCGGCATCAGGACATAGAGCGCGGGGCTCTTGTCATTTTTGCGGATCAATGTCGGCGCCCCCGCATCGGCCAGATGCAATTCGACAGAATCTCCATCAATCTGGCCCAATATATCCTTGAGATAATTGGCGTTAAATCCAATCTCAAAGCCATCGGAGGAATAGGATGCCGGGACTTCTTCGGCCGCCGCGCCATTGTCAGGCGATGTCACCGAAAGCGTAACCTTGTCGGTATCGAGCCCCATTTTAACAGCGCGGGTCTTCTCAGTGGCGATGGTCGCCACGCGGTCCACACCTTCATAGAAGCTGCGCGGATCGATTTTGAGAAGCTTGTCATTGCCGGTCGGAATAACCCGCGAATAATCGGGGAATGTCCCGTCGATCAATTTGCTGGTCAGCGTCACGCCGCCTTCACCACCCATGGAGAAGCGGATCTTGCTCGCCGAAAGATCGACCTGCACATTTCCATCCAGCGCTTCTTCAAGCAGCTTGCGCAATTCGCCAATGGCTTTGCGCGGAACGATGACGTCGGGCATGCCCTCGGCCCCTTCCGGGCGCGGCACGGTGAACCGGGCCAGACGATGGCCGTCGGTCGCCGCCGCTTTCAACACCGGTTCGTCATCTTCTGCGACATGCAGGAAAATGCCGTTGAGGTAATAGCGTGTTTCCTCGGTAGAAATCGCAAAACGGGTCCGGTCGATCATTTCCGCCAGCAATTTCGCAGGAATAGCGAAGCTGGTCGGCAAATCGCCTTCCACGATTACCGGGAAATCATCCCGCGGCAGTGTAGGCAGGGAGAAGCGGCTACGCCCCGCCTTTACGGTCATGCGGTTATCGGCTGCTTCCAGACTGACCTGGCTGCCATCGGGCAGTTTGCGGGCAATGTCGAACAGCAGATGCGCGGAAACCGTGATTGCGCCGGATGTTTCCACCGCAACCGCAGAGAGGCTTTCCACCACCTGAAGATCGAGATCCGTCGCCATGATCTTCAGCGTGCCTGAGGCATCCGCTTCGATCAGGACATTGGACAAGATAGGAATCGTGTTGCGCCGTTCCACCACGGACTGGACATGGGACAGACAGCGAAGCAGCGTCGCGCGTTCGATCGTGGCCTTCATGGTTCCTTTCGATCCCCTTCTGCGCCGGCGACGGAATCGCCTGTTGCGCGTATTGCATGGCCTGCAATCCTTAGCGCTGATGCGCCATGTCACAAGCGCCAATCCCCGGCAAAGTAGATTGCTTGGGGATAAATCTAAGGAAAACCGGCCCTTTTTTTACTATTCAGGGCCGATTTCCCCATTCCAACTTATGAGAACATTGCCATTCCGCCATTCACATGCAGCGTCTGACCGGTAATATAACCAGCCTCTTTCGACGCCAGATAGGCAACAGCGGCGCCAATCTCATCGCCCTCACCCATGCGGCCCATCGGAATCCGGGCATTGAGCGCGTCTTTCTGAGCGTCGGGCAAAACCTCGGTCATGGCTGTACGGATGAACCCAGGGGCCACGCAATTCACGGTAATGCCCCGCGCGGCCAGTTCCTGCGCCATGCTCTTCGACATGCCGACCAGCCCGGCCTTCGCCGCAGCGTAATTGGCCTGCCCCGGATTGCCGGTCGCGCCCACCACACTGGTGATGTTGATCATCCGGCCAAAACGCGCCTTCATCATCGGGCGGGTTGCCCCGCGCATCAGGCGAAAAGCCGCCTCGAGATTGATTTTCAGAACCTGTTCGAATTCCTCATCCTTCATCCGCATAGACAAATTGTCCCGCGTGATGCCGGCATTGTTTACCAGAATATCGAGCTTGCCGAGCGTATCCACGGCAGCCGGGACCAGCTCTTCAACCTGCGTGGTGTCGGACAAATTGCAGGTCACCTCCACATGATCATGCGGAAATTCGTCATTGAGCTCGGCGCGAAATGCACGCAACTTGTCACTATTCGAACCAGAAAGCGCGATCCGCGCGCCCTGTTTCGCAAGCGAACGCGCGATAGAGGAGCCGATCCCCCCGGAGGCGCCGGTTACCAGCGCCGTCATGCCTGTCAGATCGAACACCCTCAAATCTCCTTTATCAAATTTTCGATGTCTTCCATCGTGATGACACTTTGCACGCTGACGTCTTTCACCGTGCGGCCGATCATCGGTCCGACAACCTTACCGCCAACTTCAACGAATTGGGTGATTTCAGCCTCAGCCATCGCGATCACGCTTTCGCGCCAGCGAACCCGGCCGCAAATTTGCTGAACCAGCAATTCGCGTTCCTGCGCCGCATCGCTGGTCAGTGCAGCCGTCACATTGGAATAGACCGGCAAATGCATCGCCTGCGGCGGGGTCTTTTCGAGTGCTTCAGCCATCGCATCGGCGGCGGGTTGCATCAGCGAGCAATGAAAAGGGGCCGAAACCGGCAGCAAGACACCGCGCTTGATGCCATGATCCTTGACCATGGCCACCGCGCGTTCGATTGCTTCACGATGGCCGGAAAGCACGACCTGCCCCGGGTCATTATCATTGGCGACTTCGCAGACCTGACCTTCGGCCGCCGCTTCGGCGAGCGCCGTAGCCTTGGCTATGTCAGCGCCCAGCAAAGCGCACATCGCGCCTTCGCCAACAGGCACTGCAGCCTGCATCGCCTGCCCGCGCAGCTTCAGCAGCCGCGCCGTATCGCCCAGTGAAAACGCACCAACCGCGCACAAAGCGGTATATTCGCCCAGCGAATGGCCTGCGACACATTCCCCCTTGTCGGCGATCGAAATACCAGCTTCTTTTTCCAGCACGCGCAAAGTGGCGATGGCATTCGCCATGATTGCCGGCTGTGCATTTTCGGTCAGAGTGAGGTCACTCTCCGGCCCTTCACGCATCAGGCGCGAGAGGTTCTGCGACAGAGCCTCATCCACTTCTTCAAACACTTCGCGCGCAGCGGGACTGGCCGCAGCCAGATCAGCACCCATGCCAACTTTCTGGCTACCCTGCCCCGGGAATACAAATGCTCGCATCAAATCCTCCTAGAATGCCGCGCCCGTTATGGGCGGCTGGCCCCTTGCGCAAGGCCAAAGGGCACGATTTTATTGTCAGCATCATGGCCAATATCGGCCCTGCCAAGATAGGGAAGGTCATTTCGCTCGCACCAATATTGCGCGATTTCCTCAGCTGTCTGGCCAAAATCGCGATCATTTTCCGGGACCGCGCTAATCCTGCCCAGACGAATTCCCGCACAATCACGCAAATTCTGAGTGACGTGGAAAAACAGGCGGTCAACGGCATAAAGATGCTCTGATACTTCCTCCAGCATGACCACATGACCTGCCAGATCCGGCATGAGATCCGTGCCCGAAAGCATAGCAAGCGTGATCAGGTTGAAGGCGGCTGCAGGCTGACCATCCAATGAAGGCTCCAGACCCGACATATCGCCCGACAGAAAAGCCAGTGCACGGCGAATGGCACCCTCGCCCCGCTCACGGCTGCCATCCACCACCATCGGCCCATGCACCGGTCGTCCGACCCCTGCACGATAAAGCGCCGCCAACAGATAACCGCTGTCGGAATAGCCCAGAAAAACCTTCTTTTTCGCTGCATCACCAAGCCGGGAAATCGCCTGCTCAGCAATTCGATTGCCGCCATATCCGCCGCGCGCGAACCATAGGGCATCCATAGCCGGATCATTCGCGCATTCGACAAAGGCTTCCAGACGGGCGGAATCCGAGCCGGCAAAATGACCATCGCTCAAAAAACACTGCTCGTGGAAATGCAGCGTAACATCCGGAAATTCGGCAGCCGCCAGCGCAGCGGTCTCTCGCGCTCTTTCACGGGTCAGAGATGTCGCCGGGGCGCAAATCGCGATGCTTGTCATCCACCCTGCCTAGCTTGCTCTGCCGGCCCCGTCACCCGTTTGACACCGGTTATCCAGCAAATGCAGCGACACCCAATTGATCGCGTGGCAGCTTGCCTCTAATCAAATCCATATGACAGACGTTCTTCCGACCGATTTGACGGCGCACCCATGGTTCTTTTGCGGCATTGGGGGGTCGGGCATGCTTCCGCTCGCCACCATTTTACGCGCAAAAGGCGCGCAGGTGGCGGGGTCTGACCGCAGTTTCGATCAGGGTAGATCTCCGGAAAAGTTTGCCTCGCTTGAGAAGCGAGGTTTCACGCTGTTCCCACAGGATGGCAGTGGCATAACAAGCGGTGACCAGACATTGGTGGCATCCGCCGCTGTCGAAGACACGGTGCCCGAAGTGGTCCGTGCGCAAGAGCTTGGATGCGCGCGCCTGACCCGGGCAGAACTGCTGTCACGCCTGTTCAACTCCGCGCCGATATCGATCGGGATAGCGGGCACTTCCGGCAAGAGTACCGTCACCGGAATGCTGGGCTGGATTCTGGATCGCACCGGCAATGACCCCACGATCATGAACGGCGCGGTGATGAAGAACTACGTTTCTGACGCCGCTCCCTTCGCCAGTGCGCGGGTTGGATCGGGTGATGTATTTGTCAGCGAAGTCGATGAAAGCGATGGGTCTATTGCACTCTATCGCCCGACTGTTTCCGTGTTGCTCAATGTCAGCCTCGATCACAAAAGTATCGAGCAATTGCGCGTGCTGTTTCGCAATTTCCTTCAGGCAGGCCAGTTTGCCGCCGTTAATCTGGATAATGATGAAAGCCAATGGTTGGCGGAGGGACGCCCCGATGCCATCACTTTTGCCATTGATGACCCCTCCGCACGAATCGGGGTTGAGCCGGGCTCCATTTCCCAGACACCAACCGCCATTGCCGCGCTGATCGTCGATCGTGAGAGTGACACGGGATACGGCCTGCATCTCAACATGCCCGGCCGTCATAACCTCGCCAATGCCCTCGCGGCGATTGCCGGAGCCGTTGCAGCCGGTGTCAGTGTGGAAGACGCAATTGATGCGCTCGGCTCTTTTACGGGCCTTGCGCGCAGATTCGATATTGTCGGCACGTCGCCGTCGGGAATTACGGTGATCGACGACTTTGGTCACAATCCTGAGAAGTGCGCCGCGACTTTACGAACCTTGAAACAGCATGATGGGCGCATTCTGGCGTTTTTCCAGCCCCACGGATATGGACCGCTGCGCCAGATGGGCAATGAACTGGCCGAGACGTTTGCCAAATTGCTCGGTCCGGATGACCGGACGATCCTATGCGATCCGGTATATTTTGGTGGTACGGTTGATCGCAGCGAAGGGAGCGAGCGTATTGTCCAGCGTATTCGCGATAGTGGCGGTACGGCGGATTATATTGCCTCCCGGAAAGAATGCGGTGAAAGGTTGGCCGAAATGGCCCTCCCCGGTGACCGGATCGTCATAATGGGTGCGCGCGACGATACTTTGTCGCATTTCGCCGCCGATCTTCTGCAGAAAATTAGCTAAGCTGATTCTATAACCGCTCGCGGTGATTCAGACATGGATTGGAGACGGAAGACAGGCCGATGCTGGTTTGCGATACGCCGTGTCCGCTGCGATTTCCTCTGCATGCATTCGCAGTTATGGAACCCCAACCACAACGGTTCGCACAACAAAAATGTAACTGGAAACAGAAATGACCCTTTCCGCCCGCTATCTCGCCGCCGCCGCCGCGCCGCTTTGCGTATTTCTCAGCGCAACCCCTGCCCTGGCGCAGGTTTCCGTGGATGCCAATGTGGCCAAGGAAGACGGTGATTGGGGCGGTGAATTCGGCGCCAATTATGCGATCTATCAGTCGGGTGGGTTTTCACTCACCCCCGGCGCCGGCCTGTTCGTGCATGACGATGATGATCCGCGCTATTTCGAAGACAATGATGGCGGCAGCAGCGGTTGCCGCGATGGTCGGACGGGCAATTTCGTTGATGATGACAATTGCGACAGCACGTCGGTCAGCGCCTTTGGCCGGGTCGAGGCCAGCTATTCCATTCCGATGTCACTCACTCTCGGCCTCGGCGCCCGGATCGACGATGATGTGCGCCCTTACGCAACCGTGTCCTATCCCCTTCTGCCCGTGATGAATCTGAAGGGGAATATCGGTGACGGCTATATTGCTGCCGGTTTACAGGCAAAATTCTGAAACCGGAGATGCTGAAAGACAGTCGGCGCTTGCATTTACCCGGCAGGGGTTTATGAGCGCCGCTTTCCAGCCTGCAGGATTTGTAAACGAATCCGGCTGGAATTTTGAAGAAAGCCGGAGGGGCCTCTCGCGATCCGCGCGAAGGTCAGCGATCGGTAGATAGTGAAAGGACATGGAGCATGGCTCTTTATGAGCATGTTTTCCTGGCGCGCCAAGATCTGAGCCAAAGTCAGGTCGACGCCCTTGCGGCAGCCGCTACGGAAATCGTCGAAAAGAACGACGGTAAAGTTACCAAGACCGAAACCTGGGGCCTCAAGAACCTCGCCTACAAGATTGACCGCAATCGCAAGGCGCATTTCGTGATGCTCAACATCGAAGGCCCCGGTTCGCTGGTTGCCGAGCTCGAGCGTCAGAACCGTCTCAATGAAGACGTGATCCGCTGGCTCACCATCGCCGTTGAAGAACAAGAAAGCGGCCCCTCGGTCATGATGCGCAAAAACGATCGTGATCGTAAGCGCCGTGGAGGAGACAGCTAATGGCACGTCCGTTTTTCCGTCGTCGCAAGACCTGCCCGTTCTCTGCAAAGAACGCACCGGTCATTGATTACAAAGACGTTCGCCTGCTGCAGGGCTTCATGTCCGAACGCGGCAAGATCGTCCCGAGCCGTATCACGGCCGTTTCAGCCAAGAAGCAGCGTGAGCTCTCCAAGGCCATCAAGCGCGCACGTCACCTGGGCCTTCTGCCCTATGTCGTGAAGTAAGGAGAAGACACATGAATATCATTCTCCTCGAACGTATCGAAAAGCTCGGCTCGATCGGTGATGTTGTCACCGTGCGTGACGGCTACGCCCGCAATTTCCTTCTTCCCAACAAGAAGGCCCTGCGCGCGAACGAAAACAACAAGAAGGTTTTCGAAGCCAATCGCGAACGCCTGGAACAGGAAAATGCCGAGAAGCGCACCGCTGCTGAAGAGCAGGGCAAGAGCATCGAAGGCGCAGAAATCATCCTGATCCGTGCATCGTCCAATGCCGGCCAGCTTTATGGTTCTGTCAGTGTCCGCGACATCGCCGACAAGCTGGTTGAACAGGGCCATGACGTGAACAAGTCGCAGATCGTGCTCGAACGCCCGATCAAGACCATCGGCATGACCGATGTTCGCGTTGCTCTTCACCCTGAAGTTCACGTGACGGTAAAAGCCAATGTCGCGCGTTCGGACGACGAAGCAGAGCTTCAGAGCCAGGGCGTCGACGTGATGCAACAGATGTTCGAAGACGATCAGGCACAGATCGAAGGCTTCACCGAAGAAAAAGACCCCAATGCAGAACCCGGCGAACTGCCCGAGGAAATGCTTGAGGAAAGCGCTGAAGAAGAAAACGCCGAAGGCTGATCTTTTCCAGTTTCTTTTGAAAAAGCGCGGATGGCGAGAGCTATCCGCGCTTTTTTCATATGGGCGGCCTGCATGATGCCTTTGAAATGCAAGAATTTTGGCGCTACTTATCGGCATGACCGAAACAAGCCAAAATGTGATTGCCCGGATTCGCGCGATCTATGACACTGCCGTGGACCAATTGCGCGGCGATATTCTCGACTATGTGAACAATGGCACCATCCCGCCCGCAGAGCGGCGCAATGATGGCAGCTATTGCTATCCCGAACTGGTGCTGCAGCACCGCTCCACCGGGCCAGTATCCACTCGCTCCCGCGCCTATGGCCGGTTGAATATTGACGGGTCGTATTCCACCACCGTCACGCGTCCGGAATTGTTCAGTGATTATCTGAGCGAACAGCTCGATTTGCTGCAGGAAGATTACACCGTCGAGATTGACGTGCGCCCGTCGCGTCAGGAGATCCCGTTTCCTTATGTGCTGGACGGGGCGCATGGCGCCTCCATGAATACGGTGCGCCCGCAGGAACTGGCCCGATACTTCCCCACAACTGACCTTGCTTTGATCGGTGACAGCATCGCCGATGGGATCGATCTGGAAGACCCCGCAAATATGGGGCAAGGTCCAATGCCGCTATCCTTGTTCGATGGATTGCGCACCGATTTCTCGCTCGCACGGCTGGCGCATTATACCGGCACCAGACCCGAAGACTTTCAGCGCTATGTCCTGTTCACCAATTACCACCGTTATGTGGACGAATTTGTCGACTGGGCAGCGGAACAGCTCGGCTCCGATGGTTATACCGCGCTGGCGGGTGCAGGCGGCCTCAATATTACCAGCGCCACGAAAAATGCCCGGTCACAATTGTCCGACACGGCATGGCGGCGGCACCAGATGCCAGCCTATCATCTGATTGGCGAAAATCGCTCCGGCATAACGTTGGTCAATATCGGTGTCGGCCCCAGCAACGCAAAAACCATCACCGATCACCTCGCCGTTTTGCGGCCGGAGGCCTGGTTGATGATCGGCCATTGCGGAGGATTGCGGCCGAGCCAACGGATCGGCGACTTCGTGCTGGCCCATGCATATCTGCGTGATGACCACATATTGGATGATGTGCTGCCGCCTGAAATCCCCCTGCCCGCCATTGCCGAAGTACAGCGCGCACTGGCGCTGGCGGCAGAGCAGGTCAGCGGCACCCATGGACCAGATCTCAAACAGCGCATGCGGACCGGCACCGTGGTGACGACCGATGACCGGAATTGGGAATTGCGCTATTCGCAAACCGCGCAGCGCCTGTCCCAAAGCCGTGCCGTGGGAATCGAAATGGAAAGCGCAACGATCGCGGCGCAGGGATATCGCTTCCGCGTGCCCTATGGCACGCTGCTGTGCGTTTCGGACAAGCCGCTGCATGGTGAAATCAAGCTGCCCGGCCAGGCCAACCGTTTTTATGAAGAAGCGATTGCGGCCCATCTCCAGATCGGAATACGCAGCTGTGAATTGCTTCGCGCAGAAGGCCCGAGCCTTCACAGCCGCAAATTGCGCGCCTTTAACGAACCGCCGTTCAGATAAGTATCAGCCCTTGCCCTTGGTGGCCGTTTTACCGGGCTGATAACTCGCCTCGATAAATTCGATAATGCGGCCGGCAATATCCTTGCCGGTCGCTTTTTCGATGCCTTCCAGCCCGGGGGAGCTGTTCACTTCCATGATCACCGGTCCGTGATTGCTGCGGAGCATGTCCACGCCGCAAACATTCAGGCCCATCCGCTTGGCAGCGCGCACTGCGGTTGAGCGCTCCTCAGGCGTAATCTTGACCAGTTCCGCACTGCCGCCGCGGTGCAGATTGCTGCGAAAATCGCCCGCAGCCCCCGTCCGCTTCATGGCCGCGACAACCTTACCGCCGACCACAAGAGCGCGAATGTCACTGCCACCGGCTTCCTTGATGAATTCCTGCACGAGAATATTCACATTGGCACCGCGAAACGCCTCGATCACCGACTTCGCCGATTTCTCGGTTTCGCCCAGCACCACGCCAATACCCTGCGTCCCCTCCAGCAGCTTGATCACAACCGGTGCGCCGCCGACCATGCGGATGACTTCCGCTGCCTGCTTGGGGTCATGCGCGAAAGCGGTGACGGGCAGGCCCAGACCGGCCTTGGCCAGCAATTGCATGCTGCGCAATTTGTCCCGGCTTCGGCCAATGGCCACACTTTCATTAAGCGGCCAGACGCTCATCATTTCGAATTGCCGCAAAACAGCGAGACCATAAAAGGTGATCGAGGCGCCAATACGCGGGATCACCGCATCATAAGGGCCCAGCTTCTCACCATTGTAATAGGCTTCAGGCCGGTGGGAGGTGATATTGAGATTGACCCTGAGCGTATTGAGGATGTCGATCTCGTGCCCCCTCTGCTCCGCTGCCTCCACCAGGCGCCGGTGGGAATAGAGATTGGGGTTACGCGCCAGCATGGCGATTTTCATGTAAAGAGACCTTTCATCCGTCCGGTCTCGGGTGAATCCGACACAAGATAGGATCGTCCTGAATCTACCAGGAACCTGTGACGCAAAGATGTCCGCCCGATCAGCAGCGGAAATGTCATATCGCTGCGATCGGCCAGGCTGAATTCGGCCCGGAACTGTTCATTTCCAAGCCGCAAAACCGTTTTGATTATCAGCCGCCGCTGGGTCTGACCGTTCGAACTGGTGATGGAACGGCGGGCAACCTTCGGGGCTTCGCAAAGCAGTGTCCGGCCATCGAACTCGAGCTCGAAGCGCACCCAGCTTTCCTCATCACGATCAAATAGTTCTATATTCGCAGCGTGCAGCGAACTGGTGCGCGCTCCGGTATCTATTTTTGCAGGCAGGCGCTGCACGCCCAATTCTGGCAGTGCCGCATATTCGCGCCAGCCGACCAAATGCATGCCTGAAACTGGCTCGATTTTCATGCCCTCAATTTACCCCATGACGGGATTTGCGGGAAGCGAATAAAACGCGGAGGCAGCGATATAATTGCAGGGCCATCGTCACATCGGCGCAATCTGGCCGGAAAAGCACTTTCGGCCCTACTCGCAACACGGCCTGTCTATTAGACAGCTTTACGCTGGCCCCGACCTCGATCATCTGCGTTCTTCCCGCAAAGGAGAGAATTTTTATGAACAAGACAACTGGCTTTTTCGCTGCACTGGCACTCACGCTTCCCGCTTCGGCTTTCGCGCAAGAAGCCGCCGCGGATACCGCAAATCCTGCGACTGAAAGTGCCGAACAAGGTGTTAGCGACGCCGAAGTGGCGCAATTCGCTGGCGCCTATGTCAAGATCATGGGCATTCAGTCCGACGATAGCATTACGGCTGAAGCAAAGCAGACGGCAATGGTTGCCGCGGTAGAAGGGTCTGGCCTGGCACCAGCCCGATTTAACGCCATTGCGCAGCAGTCGCGCAGCGACCCTGCATTGCAGGAACGGATTTCCGCGCAAGTTGCCGCGCAGACCCCCGCCGCCGCACCGGCTGATTCCGCAGCCCCGGCTGACTAAAACCTCCAGCTTACTTTATCGAAGGGGCCGGTCCGCAAGGGCTGGCCCCTTTACTATGTCTGACGCGCAAAATTACACTTGATGATCAGTGACCTGACTGTAGCTTAACGCTTACGGAGGGTGCTTATTTCATCACACACTGCCCCAAGCCCGGTTGACGGCGATACCCAAAAAAGCGCCAGTGCCCTGCCCGCACGGCTGGACCGTCTTCCATGGAGCCGGTTTCACTGGCTGGTAGTGATTGCATTGGGCATCACTTGGATTCTCGACGGGCTTGAAGTAACGATCGCCGGATCTGTGGCGGGTGCCCTGCGCGAGAGCCCCGTCCTGCAATTCAGCGCCTCGGATGTCGGGTTGGCCAATTCAGCCTATCTGGTTGGTGCAGTTGCAGGGGCGCTGTTTTTCGGTTGGCTGACCGACCGATGGGGCCGAAAAAAGCTCTTTTCGATCACTCTTGGCCTTTATCTGATTGCGACCGCTGGCACCGCTTTTACATGGGATTTGCCGAGCTTTGCGGTGATGCGGTTCCTTACGGGGGCAGGTATTGGCGGCGAGTATTCGGCCATCAATTCCGCGATACAGGAACTGATTCCAGCGCGCCGCCGCGGTTGGACCGATCTGGTCATCAATGGCAGTTTCTGGGTCGGGGCGGCGCTGGCCAGCGGCGCTTCCATACTGCTACTAGACCCACGCTTCATCGATCCCGAAATTGGCTGGCGGCTGGCATTTTTTGGCGGCGCAGCGATCGGTCTGGTCATTCTCGTTCTGCGGCGGTTCTTACCGGAAAGCCCGCGCTGGCTGGCCAATCACGGACGAGCGCAAGAGGCCGAACACATCATCACCGCAATCGAGAAGCGTATCCAGGCCGAAGGGCATCGGCTGCCTCCCGTTGCGGCCTCTGCCCAGCGTAGCACTCCCCGCCAGTCGACCAGCATGGGGGACGTGTTCAGAACCCTGTTCCACACCTATCCCAAGCGCACGTTTTACTGCCTGATATTGATGGCTGCACAGGCATTCTTCTACAATGCGATCTTCTTCACCTATGCGATGATGCTGACCGATTTCTACAGCGTGCCGAGCGCCCATGTAGGGTATTATATTCTGCCTTTTGCTGCCGGTAATGCCTTGGGGCCGCTGCTGCTGGGGCATTTTTTCGATAGCTGGGGTCGCCGCCCCATGATTATTCTGACTTACGGGCTCTCCGGTTTGTTGCTGGCGGCTACCGGTTTTGCCTTTGCCGCCGGCTGGCTCACCGCCACCACGCAAACGCTGTGTTGGAGCATGACCTTCTTTTTCGCCTCGGCCGCAGCATCGGCGGCCTATCTGACAGCGGCAGAGAGTTTTCCGCTGGAGATACGCGCCTTGGCGATTGCTGTCTTCTATGCGCTCGGGACGCTTTTAGGCGCCGCCGCTCCATGGGTGTTCGGCATGTTGATAGAAAGCGGATCCCGCTCACAGGTTCTGCTCGGCTATCTTTTCGGGGCCGCGCTGATGATTTTGGCGAGTATCGTGACCGTATTTTACGGAATAGCAGCCGAGCGAAAACCGCTGGAAGACGTAGCCAAGCCGCTCAGTTGGCACTGAGCGGCCTGGAATTACGCTGTTTCCTGCGCCTTTTTCTGGTCAGTAATCCGGATCACCTGCCAGGATATGATCACCGCGAAACCGATCATCACAGCGCCAATATACCAGGGCGAATCATGCGAAATCGCTTCGTAGATCAGGCCGAAAATCGGCGGCGCCATGATCCGGCCAAGCGCATTGGTCGCCATCAACAGCCCCATTGTGCCGCCCTGCCTGTCCGGGGGGGTGTTGCGTGAAATCAAGGCACCCGAAATCGGGAAAGCCAAACTGTGGCCTGCCATCAGCATCCCCATCAGCACCACACCGGAAACGGGCAAGCGGATAACAGGCTGCAGCACCATGGACAGGGCCAGAAGGAAAAGCCCACCCATGATGACGCGCGCCTCGCCAAAGCGGCTTACCAACGGGCCGATGAGGACAACTTGCGCCAGAAAGCCACCGGCACCGATCGCCAGGAAGGCAAAGCCCAGATCATGCGCCCCCCAGCCAAAATTCTCCTCGCTCCACAGGCCATAGATCGCTTCCATCGAAGCGAAGGCCGCTATGCCGAGGAACCCGATCATGAACAGGCGCAGGAGCAAAGGCTGTGAGCCAACAAAGGCGAAAGCTTCGCTATATTTGGGCAGCGGAGCGCCTTTCCCCTTTGGCGCCACGACGTTTCGCAGGACCAGCAGGCACCATAGGGACGCCAAAACCGAAAAACCGCCAGCAATGAAGATCGGCAATCGGAAACTGGCCGCAGTGGCCCCATCCCCTGCGAGCAAGCCGCCAATTACCGGGCCGAAGGCGAAGCCAAGACTGAAGGATGCACCAAAGAAACCCATGGTCTTCGCACGTTTCTCTGGGGTTGAGACGTCGGCGATAAAGCCCTGCGCGACGCTCATCGTGCCGGAGAAGAAGCCACTGACAATCCGGATGGCGATCGCCCAGTAAAGATCGGGCGCGAAGGCGAAGGCAAAATAGCTAAGCCCGGCACAAAAGGTCGTGACGAACAGAACCTTCCGCCGGCCCCATATATCCGACTGGCGGCCCCAATGGATCTCGCCAAAGATATTGCCGAAGGAATAGGCCGCAAAAAGCAGTGAAATGCCAAACGGTCCGGCATCGAATATCTGCCCGAAAAAGGGCAGCAATGGCAGAATCAGGCTGAAACCGGCAATATTAATAAAGACCGCGACCAGCAGCGGCGGAAGACGCTTATCCATCAAACGCCGTCCTGACATTGAACGAAATCCGGAAGTCGCAGGATGCGCCTGCACACGAAATAGACCGGCTGGGACGCCGGCTGCTTGATATGGTCATTCACCCTCTCCTCAGAGATGACCATAACAGTTGTTATAATGGTGGAAAACCCGCTTCCTGTTCAGAAGCGGGCATTTTCCCCAAGCTCATCATCAATCGGCAGCGCCGTGACAATGTTTGTATTTATTCCCTGAACCGCAGGGACACGGCGCATTCCGGCTGACCCGCTGATCGGCATAAGGATTTTCTCTGTTGGTTCCGCCGGAGCCGAATGAAGCGCGCGGACTGCCGGCCAGCGACCCAAGAATTGCCTCTGCACCGGTGGGGCGCGACGAACTATCGGCATTATCGGTCCCAAACATCGGGTCGATATGACCGGTCAGGAAATCCGGCAGTTCCGGCAGATCAACCGGCGGTGGCGGTGCGCTCATGCGCAACTGGCTGGTGAGCAGAATACGCGTGACGTCTTCCCGGATTTTCTCCAGCATGTTTTCAAACAGGCCGAAGGCTTCCTGCTTATATTCATTGATCGGCGTCTTTTGCGCATAGGCCCGTAGCGATACCACCTGACGCAGCGAATCCAGCGTCGCCAGATGCTCTTTCCAGTGATGATCAAGCTGCCCCAGAAGCACGCTCTTTTCGACCTGACGCCAGATCGAATCTTCGGCTTCAGCCATTTTGGCCTGCATCACGTCGTCAGCCTGCTGCTGCAGCCGCTCCTCGATCAGTTCCGGCTCGACAGCCTCTTCTTCCAGCCAGTCATCAATTGGCGGAGTTAGCCCCAGAACATCTTCCACCTTTTCCTTCAGCACGGCCACATTCCATTGTTCAGGATAGGAACCGGGCGGGCAGGATTCGGCCACGATCGCGTTGATGGCGTCCTGACGCATTTCCAGAACAACATCATCGACACGCTCGCTATCCATGATTTCCGCGCGCTGCTCGTAAATGACCTTTCGCTGATCATTCATCACATTGTCGTATTCAACGACCTGCTTACGCATGTCGTAATTGCGTGCTTCGACCTTCTTCTGGGCGGTTTCGATCGCCTTGGAGAGCCACTTTGACCCAATCGCCTCACCATCGGCGAGGTTGGAGTTCATCATCTTTGAAAAGAGCGTATCCGGCCCGAAAATGCGCAGAAGATCATCTTCAAGACAGAGATAGAAACGCGACAGCCCCGGGTCACCCTGACGGCCCGATCGGCCACGCAGCTGATTATCGATCCGCCGGCTTTCATGCCGCTCTGTGCCGAGTACGAACAGGCCACCAGCTTCCAGAACCTTCTCGCGTTCTGCGGCCACTTCTTCCTTGATGCGGGCGATGGCGGCATCCCGTTCCGGACCATCCTCCATCTGTCCGCACTGATCTTCGATCAGAAAATCGACATTACCGCCCAGCTGAATGTCGGTGCCGCGGCCGGCCATATTGGTGGCAATGGTCACTGCACCCAATCGGCCCGCCTGCGCCACGATATGCGCTTCCATCTCGTGGAAGCGGGCATTGAGCACATTGTGCTTCACGCCTTCCTGAGTGAGGAATTCGGACAAAAGCTCCGACTTTTCGATCGACACAGTACCGACCAGAACGGGCTGGCCGATCTCATATTTGTCCCGAATACCCTTGGCGATGGCGCGGAACTTGTCGTTGGTATTCTTGTAGAATTCGTCTTCCTCATCAATTCGCGCAATCGGCAGATTGGTGGGGATGGTCACGACATTCATCTTGTAAATGTCCCAGAACTCGGCCGCTTCGGTGGCCGCCGTACCGGTCATGCCGGCGAGCTTGGGATACATGCGGAAGAAATTCTGGAAAGTAATCGATGCAAGCGTTTGATTTTCCGGCTCGATCTTCACGCCTTCCTTGGCCTCGACCGCCTGATGCAAGCCATTGGACCAGCGGCGACCATCCATCATGCGGCCGGTAAATTCGTCGATGATGACGACCTTGCTGTCCTTCACGATATAATCGGTATCGCGCTTGAACATGATGTTGGCTTTGAGAGCCTGGTCCATGTGGTGGACCACCTGCGTATTCTCGACATCATAGAGATTGTCGGTTTCCAGCAGGCCTTCCGACGTGAACAGTTTCTCAATTTCCTCCACCCCATCTTCGGTCAGGGTGATGTTCTTGGTCTTTTCGTCCGCCTCATACCATTCAGGGTCGATGCTCTTCACCACCTTGTCGATCGAGATATAGAGATCGGACTTGTCCTCGGTCGGACCGGAAATGATCAGCGGCGTCCGTGCCTCGTCGATCAGGATCGAATCGACCTCATCGATCAAGGCGTAGTTGAAGGGGCGCTGCACCATCTGGGCGCGCTCATGCTTCATATTATCACGCAGATAATCGAAGCCGAATTCATTATTGGTACCGTAGGTAATATCGGCAGCATAGGCCTCCCGGCGCGCCTGCTCACCCAGATTGGGCACGATAACGCCGACGCTCAGACCAAGGAAATTATAGACGCGCCCCATCGTTTCCGCGTCACGCGCGGCCAGGTAATCGTTGACGGTGACGACATGCGCGCCCTTGCCTTCAATCGCGTTGAGATAGACGGCAAGCGTGGCGACCAGCGTCTTACCTTCACCCGTGCGCATTTCGGCAATTTCACCGCGATGAAGCACGATCCCGCCGACCATCTGCACATCGAAATGCCGCATTCCCAGCACGCGCCGTGATGCCTCACGCACCGTGGCGAAAGCTTCAGGCAGAATAGCGTCGAAGCCGTCCCCATTTTCCAGCTGCGCGCGGAATTTATCCGTCTGCGCCTTCAGCTGTTCATCGGACAAAGCCTCGATTTCAGGCTCAAGATCATTGATCTTTGAAACAACTTTATCGAGCGATTTAACGTAGCGGTCATTGGAAGAACCGAAAATGGTTTTGGCGAGCGCACCGAACATGGCGTTTCCTAATCAGATATAATGGGGGCAATGGCCGCATCGTCATGGCGAAGGCAGCCTGAAAAAATAGATCTAAGGGAATGCAGCGCGTTATTCGTGCGCGCGATCAATCCGGATGCGAACAGCCACTGCACTGGCAATGGCAAAATCGGGCGCAATGCCGAAAGCGGGCAGTTGCACAGGCTTGCGCAAGCGGGCCGCACGGCTGGTTCCGGCTTGCGCAGGCAGAGCCACGATTTGTTCGGGGGCAGCTTCGCTTTGCAGATGCACGTTCTGCACCCGCTCCACTTGCGCATGGGCAGGCGCTGCGCTGGCAGCAAGACCCGTGATCACGGCAAGGATTGTTAGAAGCTGGCGAAGCATTTCGCTCTGCGAGATAGGCACTCTGCATCAATTCGTCCACCGTGAAAGCGCGTTTACCTTGTGCATTCCTCCTATTAAGGCAGATCTATGGATCTCAGTCGCTCACCGCTCGCCCTGCCCTTCCCCGATATGCCAGACATAGATGGGGTGACTCCGCGTATTGCCCGCGCCCAATACAAGGATTGGGATCGCTGTGATCTCACCTATGTGGAACTGGCTGAAGGCACCGCTGTCGCCGGTGTTTTCACGCGCAATATATGTTGTTCAAGCGAAGTCGAAATAGGCCGCGAGAATGTGGCGGCAGGCCGCGCACGGGCTTTGATCGTCAATGCTGGCAATTCCAATGCCTTTACCGGATATCGGGGCCGTGAAGCGGTCGAACAGATCATGGATCAGGTGGCAGAGCACCTCGCCTGCCCGCGCGAACAGGTGTTCGTCTCTTCCACGGGTGTCATCGGTGTTCCGCTCCCCAAAGACAAAGCCGCAGCCGGGGTAGAAGCTGTTCTAGAGACCAGCCCTTGCAGCTGGCGCGATGCAGCGGACACGATCGGGACCACCGATACATTTGCCAAGGGCGCCACAGTATCGGCCATGATCGGGGATCAGAGGATCGAATTCACCGCCATCATCAAAGGCAGCGGCATGATCGCGCCGGATATGGCGACCATGCTCGGCTATATCTTTACCGATGCCGCCGTTTCACCCACCTTTCTGCAATGCGCTCTGTCACAAGCGACGAAGGGTAGCTTCAACGCCATCACGGTGGATAGCGATACCTCCACCAGCGACACCGTACTTGCCTTCGCAACGGGCAAAGCGGGCAACATGCCGCTGACCGATGCCGATGACCCCGGCGCTGATGCCTTTATCGCTGCGCTGGAAGACATTTGCCGCCAGCTTGCCCATCTGGTGGTCAGAGACGGAGAAGGCGCGCAGAAATTTATCGAAGTGCGCGTATCCGGCGCAGTGAGCGATGAAAGCGCGCGCCGGGTGGGTCTGGCGATTGCCAATTCGCCGCTGGTCAAAACCGCCATAGCGGGCGGAGATGCCAATTGGGGCCGCGTGGTCATGGCCGTCGGAAAAGCCGGTGAACCGGCCGATAGAGACAAATTGTCGATCGGCTTCGGCGGCATCTGGATGGCGCGTGAAGGCCAGCCACTGCCCGATTATGATGAAACGCCGGTGGCGAAACATCTTGAGGGCCGCGAAGTGACGTTGGAGGTTGATCTTGGTCTGGGAGAAGGCCGGGCTGAAATCTGGACCTGTGATCTCACCCACGGCTATATCGAGATCAACGCGGATTATCGCTCATGAGCGGCACACTCGATCGCGAGATATTGGCGCTGATGCGGCATACCGCAGAAACCGTCGTCATGCCCCGTTATCACAATCTGGCTGATGACGAGATTATTCAGAAAGCCGTGGATGACCCGGTGACCATTGCCGATCGTGAAGCCGAGGCCATGCTCAGCGAAGGATTGCACAAGCTTCTGCCAGAAGCGGCCATCGTTGGGGAGGAGGCTGCATTTGCGGACCCCGCAGTTCTTCGCGGATTGTCGGATTTGTGCTGGATCATCGACCCGATCGATGGCACCCGCAATTTTGCCAGTGGCACCGGCCCCTTCGTGCTGATGGTGGCGCTGGCCGATGCGGGGATTACGCAGGGCGCATGGATTTACGACCCGCAGCGCGACCGGCTGTGTCATGCCACGCTGGGCAAAGGCGCCAAAGTGGATGGTGAGCCTATCTCAGCGAAGCTCAGCGGCACTGAGCCGCCCCGCCTTGCTGCCATGACATCCTACATGCAGCCGCACCAAAGAGATTTGTTTGAACGGGAAATCGCGCCGCATTATTCCGTGGCGGATGCTCCGGGATGTGCGGGCGAGCAATATCCGCTGGTGACATTTGGCGACCATGATGCCGCCATCTATCAACGCACATTGGCGTGGGATCACGCGGCAGGCGCGCTGTTTCTGAATGAAGCGGGCGGAAAATGCGCCAGACTGGATGGCAGCGCATACCGGGTGGACAGTCAGCGCAAAGGCATGGTTGGCGCCGCCAGCTCTGCCCTGTTCGACGAAATTACCGAGCGGCTGACGAAAGCTGGCTATTCACCTGAGGAATAAGAAAGCAGCCGGGGCGATGTGCAACACTCGCCCCGGCCCTTGTGCCTCAATTCCGAATCACAATTCGCTTTCAAGCCACTGCTTCAGCTGGCTTTTCGGAGCCGCGCCCAGTTTCTGGGCGACGGCCTTGCCGTCTTTGAACAGAATCATCAGCGGAATTGACTGAACACCCATCTGTCCGGGGACATCGGTATTTTCCATGATGTCCATCTTCGCGACGGTGACCTGCTCGGACAATTCATCGCTTATTTCTTCCAATGCGGGTGCAATCATCTTGCACGGTCCGCACCAGTCGGCCCAGAAATCGACAAGTACAGGCTTGTCGGAATCGAGGACATCAGCCTGGAAACTGGCATCGGTGACACTCTTGGTGGCCATATTCTCTGCTCCTGTTTGGTTGAGGGCAATCTAAGCCCGCTTCGCGGGGAAACAACGGGTCAAAGATCAAAGCTTTCCTGCACAGATGCAAAGCCGGGTTTGTAACGCGCCAGCAATGCGTCAGGAAGCACGAAGATCTGCGGTTTTTGAGTATAAAGCAGCGCCGCCTCGATCCGCCTGTCCGGATAAATCATCCCCAGCGCCGCCACATAAGCGGCCATTTGCCGCAAGGCAGCCTCGGGGATCTCCTCCACCCGCTGCGGCGGGCGGCGCGATGTTTTGAAATCGGCCACCAGGATACGCTCCGGCTCCACCAGGAGTCGGTCCACCGTCCCTGCGATCACCTGACCATCCACAGTCGCCGCGAAGGGCACCTCGGCCAGCGATTGGGGAGAGAACAGCTCTGCCCAGCCAGGTTCGGCCAGTATAGTGAGCGCAGAGGCAAGCATATTGCCGCGCTCTGTCTCGTCTATATCCGCGGCATTGCGCGCCAGCCATGTACGGCCCGCCTGTTCCCGCCGGTCGGCAGCGATATCGGGCAGCCGTTCCAGCAGGCGGTGCAGCAGCACCCCGCGCCGGGCTGCGATCTTCACTTGTTCCGGCAAGAGCGGCGGATCGGCGCCGGCTTCCTCACCCAATGCAGAGGGAGCAAGCGGACGCGGCGGGCGCGGTTCCGGCCCAACCGGAGAACGCGCCCATAATGGCACATCAGCGCTCTGTTCTGCGGCCCCATCCGCCTGTTTCGGCACAATTGGCAGGGCCTCATCCCGGTGCCAGCTTTCGCCCCAGATTTCACTTTCGTGAGAATCTTCGGGGAATAATGGGGCAAGCCTTGCATACCAGCTGTCAGGATCAGGCTCATTCTCTCTCAGTCCAAGAGAACCGCCAATAAACAGCGCCTCTTCCGCGCGCGTCATGGCGACATAAAGCAGCCGCCAATGCTCAGCCATATCAGCCTCGGCAGCCTTTTTGGCCTCCTCGACCAACTGCCCCGCCATCGCGGATTTGCGCAAGCGCGGAATGGGCAGACGGCGCCCCTGAAGAATCTCCTCCAGACCTTCAAACTCCTGATCCGGCAGCGTCAGATCGCCCCCGTCCGCGCCGGGTTTGCCTGCTGCATCAGCCAGAATCACGATCGGTGCCTGCAATCCTTTTGAACCATGAACGGTCATCACACGCACCAGGCCTTCCCCGGAATCGGCCTGCCGCTTTAATTCCCCGTCCCCCATATCAAACCACTGGATGAAGCCCTGCAGGCTCGGCACATGAGCTGATGCATAGGCCTGTGCCGCGTTCAGCAATTCATCAATCGCGTCCTGTGCCTCCATACCGAGGCGCGAAAACAGCGCCTTCCGCCCTTGCCACGGCCCCGTCAGAATCCAGTGGAGCATCGCCTGCGGGGATTCATAATCAGCACGCGCGAGCAATTGGCCCAGCGTTTCGAGTGTGGTCCGCACCATCGCATCTTCGGATTGCCGCAAATGCGCCCATAAACGTCGGTTTTTCAGGCGCGGTGCATGCGCCAGAAGGTCATCCTGCGACCAGCCGATCAGGGGGGAGACCAGCAAATTGGCAAGGTTCAGATCATCGAGTGGCTGCGCCGCAAACCGTATCGCGGCCATTAAATCACGCACCGCCAGCGGCGCCCCCAGTCGCAAGCGGTCGACCCCGGCAACCGGCACGCCGCGCGCATGCAGCCGGGCGACGATCAACCCCGCAAGATCGCGGCGCTTGCGCAGCAAAATCATAACATCGCCAGCTTTGGCGCGGCGTTCATGCCCCTTTACCAGGGTGAAGCCTTTATCCAGCCATTCATGAACCTGCCTGGCGATTTTGTCCGCCAGCATCCGGTCCGCGCCGGATAGCCAGCTTTCCTCTCCGCCATCGCCGTCCGGTGCCTGATCATCTGCGCCGCCGATCGCTCGCCACAAAACGACCTGCCCCGGCCGCGCCTGCCCCTCATGCGGTTCAGGTTTGGCAGAAAGGCCAAAGCGCTCGCCGCCAATTGCGGCAATCGCCTCGTCCACAAAATCGAGCACGGTTTGCGCGGTGCGAAAACTGCGATCCAGCCCCAGCTCGCGCAATTCACTCATCGAAATCGCGGGGTCGCGCAAATCCTCCGCATTGTGCGCAGCCTCGGAAATACGCGCGCGAAAACGGCGGCGCGCCGCTTCAAAATTCTCCGGGCTGGTTCCCTGAAAGCGGAAAATCGCCTGTTTGTAGTCACCAACGACAAATACGGTGCGCAACTTGCCATCCCGCGCGCCCATACCGGCGAAAAAATCATCGGTCAGCGCATCGACGATGGCCCATTGCGCTTCATTCGTGTCCTGCGCCTCATCGATCAGAATATGGTCGAAGCGCCGATCAAGTTTGTAACGGATCCACTCGGCAAGACCCGACTTTCGTAGCAAATCCGCTGCGCGCCTGATCTGGTCGTCAAAGTCGATCAATCCTTCGCGGGCCTTTGCCTCATCCCAGCGCAGCGCAAATTGCCGCCCAACCGCCAAGGCCGGTTCCAGCCATTCAATCAGATCTAGCAATCGCTGACGTTCGGCAATGGCATCCAGTCCATCCAGAACCCGCAGCGCCCCCGCTTCATAAGCAGGATCATGCTTGAGCAACGATTTGAGCGATCGCGGCTCATCCTTCTGGGTAAAGAGAGCTTTGCGCAAATCGGAGCTCAGAACAACACGATCTTGCGCCGACGCGGCCAGCCAGCTTTCAATCGCCGCGGCGCTGGCAGCGGCAGTCTTGGTGCCCCATTCATGTTGCGCCGCCAGACATTGCCGCAGGCTGGCGCAATCGAACTTATCGTCACCGCATAATTCAGCCAGCGAGTTTTCATCGGCCTCACGCGGCAGTCCCAGAACCGGCTCAAGCCGGGGCCGCAAGGGCGGCGTCCATGCCCCCGGACCGAACCAAATCTCACGTGCTTTGGCGCAGCGCATCAGCCAATTCTGGGCCCCGTCCGGCCCCATCCGGCGGCTCAACATGGCAAGCTGTTCGATCAGGTCCCAATCGCCCGCCTGTTCCGCATCGGTCAGCATGGCCACTAGAACATCATGCGCCAGCAGGTCCCGCTCGCGGTCCTCCATCGCGCGCGTGCCGGGCAGCAGCCCCGCTTCTTCGGGGAACGCCGCCAGCAACCATTGGGCAAAGGCGTGGATCGTATCGATCCGCAAACCGCCGCCCGGGCAATCAAGCACACTGGCAAACAAGCTGCGCGCCCGCGCGCGTATTTCCGGCGTTACCTCTGCCCCGATTGCCAGCAATTCCGCGGCCAGATCACCATCGGGCAACCGCACCCAGCGGGCCAGAACTTCATTGATCCGCACCGCCATTTCGGCAGCGCCGGCTTTGGTAAAGGTCAGGCACAAAATCTGCGATGGCTGCACGTCGGCCTGCAACAACAGACGCAGCACACGCGCGGATAGAACCTGTGTTTTACCGGTCCCGGCGGATGCGGAAAGCCACACCGAATCCTGCGGATTGACCGCGGATTTCTGTGCCCCTTCCAGCGGATATACTGCGCCGCTCATGCTGTTTTCCCTTCATCATTGCGGGAAAACCATTCTTCCAGACGCATCAACTGATCATAATCGCCATAGACCGGCACATCCGGGTTCAGCCGTGCGGTGAAAGGTTCATCACCCTTGATCCAGCGCGCGATCGCTTCTTTCAGATAGGCTTCGGTTTCGGGAAGGAAGTCCTCCACCGGAATGCCGGTTCGTTTGCGGCCTTCCAGCACGGGAGTGTCGATATAGCCGAAATCGTCGCGTTTGCTGTCCTTGCCGAGCGACCAATATTCGAAACGGGTGGGCGAGCCTTCGGCGCCTTTGAAACCGCCGCGCTCCAGCATCAAGCCGATGAGCCCCAATTGCAGCGCGAAACCCTGCTCAACCATCCGCGAGGAAGGTGGCTTGCCCGTTTTGTAATCGACCACGGCCAAGGTGCCGTCACCGAGCTTGTCGATCCGGTCTGCCCGCCCCTGAATGGTGACACCATCCACCTTGAGCGAGCCCTTTTCCTCCCACAAAATCGGTTCGCGCCCTTCGCGGCGATCTTCGCCGATCTGACCACCAACCCAATCAAGCGCTGCCAGCAAGCGCGGGAGCCACAATCCACGCATCAGCGGATGCGCATTCAGATCGCTCAGCGTTTGGCGCGCGATCGTGGCCAGATCCCCGCCATGACGATGCCAGTTCTCCAAGATCAAATGCGCCGCCGTACCCTGCCATGCAGCAGAAGGTGCCTCATCCAGCCCGTCGAGGCTTTTCAGCTCCAAAATGGCATCGGCGTAAAACTGATAGGGGTCGCTGCGGAGCCGGTCGAGTGCGGTCACCCGAATGGCCACGTCACGCAGCTCTGCACTGGGCCTGGGTTGCGGCCGGGGATAGGGTTTCGCTGCCTCCCGGTAGTCCAGCGCCTTCAGGATTGGGGCAATCTGTTGCTCCGCATGATCCCGAGCCAGCCTGTCACCCAGCAAGGCCTGCACGCGCAGGAGGAAACGCGAGGGAATGGCTGGCCCTTCTGCATCACGTCTTGAACGGCTCAGCACCACTTCCGGCGCGCCGAGGGCTCCGGCAAGGTCATGCGCGGACAGACCTATACGGAAATCACCAGCCGGCACGCCCAACGCCCGAAGGATGGGCGGGGCCAGCAACGGATCGGGCGACGGCGTTCCCGGCCATACGCCTTCGTTCAACCCGGCGCATATCACCAGCTCGGCGCGGCTCATCCGGCTTTCCAGCAAGCCGTAAATCGCAATTCTGGGATGACCACCATAGGGGGGCCGAACCGCCACCTGCTCCAGCGCATCGCGCAGCAACATTGGCAAATCCCGGATCGGAAGGCGTGTGCCGACATTGCGTGCATGCAGCCGCAGATCTTCGATGAAAGAGGCCAGCGCCCGGCCATCTTCGCGCGCCCAGATTGTTTCGCCGGCCAGAGACTCCGCGCTTTGCGTCAGCGCATCGAGCCAGTCGGCAAGCGCGCTGTTTTCTGCGTCCAGATTAAGCAGAGGCGTAAAACAGTCGACCACCCCTTCCCACCACGGCAGGATCGTTGCGTGACGCTGGCTTAACCGGCTGACAATGGCTTTCAGCGGCTCCAACCCTGCTGCCGGGCGCGGCCCGCGCAGGGCGCGCTCCATGAGCCGCGCATGCTCCAGCCATTCGGGCCGTCCTGTTCCGGCTCCCGACAGCGGATGCTGCAGCAAGGCAATCAGCGGGACGGGTGCAAAATCCTCCGCCACACATTGCGCCAGTTGCAGAAACAGCCTGCCCGCCGCCATTTGCGACAGTGGCTGCCCGGCGGAATCATCCGCTTCGATATTCCAGCGCCGCAAATGCGCCACCACCCGCCTTGCCAGAGGGCGGTCCGGTGTGACGAGCGCGACCCGTTTTTCCGGCACTTCCAAAGCCTGCCGCATTAACAATGCGACCGCCTGCGCTTCCTCCTCTGGATGCGCGCTTTCCATCAACCGGACTCCAGCGAGGCGGCGCTTTTCCGGTGGCAATTCCACCCAGCGGCGGCTGGCCTTTGGTGGCAGGAAAAGATTGGAAATCGCATGGCTGCGTTCCGGCGGTCCCTTGGCCATGCCGGCCCGGTGCCACGCGCGCACTTCATCGCGCGCAATCCCCATGCGGTTCAGCAGCAATTTGAGGTGATATTGCGGATGGGTCCACGCATCATCGGAACCGAACACCGGATCGCCCGGCTCGGGTGCGGCACCAGCCCGGCCGAGTTCATTCCAGACGTCATCGTCCAGCGACAGGTCGAGATCGGGCAGCACCACCGCACCCTCCGGCAATTGCGCGATAGTTTTCAGCAACCGTGCCAAGGCAGGGGCAGCACTGGTCACGCCTGCCGCGATGATGGGGACCACTGGCGGATGATCGGTCCATTCGCGTGCCACATAATCGAACAGGCCGTTGCGCCTCGTCGCCCGGTCCACTTCCCCACGTGCGTTCAGTTCCGCCTGCCAGCGTGCCTGAACGCGGGCAAACAGGCGCAGATTGTCCTGCCAGTGGACGGACAATTCCCCCAGCAGTTCAATCACATTGTCAGACAGCAGATTTTCGGGTGCGATATTTTCCACCAACAGGCGGTCCATCGTCGCGGCGAATTCCAGAGCCAGCCTGAACAGCCCGGCACCGCGCGGTGCAAGATCGCCCATTTCCAAGCGGATAAGCTCGGCCAAACGAAGCCATCGGTGCGTTGGATCGGCCGCCGGTGGCAAGCTTTCCCCTGCATCCAGCGTGTCGAACAACGGCCCCAGCGCTTCATCCAGGTCCAGATCGCCAATCGCCACCATGCGCGGCATCAGCAAGGCCGCCTGTGCGGGGTCAGACGCCTGTTCACCGGCATGGCGAATGAAGGCTTCGCGCAGGCTGCGGATCGCGCGCGCGCTGGGCAGCAACAGGGTCAGCCTGGCCAGCCCAACATCATCCGCCGCATAGCGCGAGGCGATACCGGCCACCAGCGCATCGGCAAAACCGCGATGTGCGGCGATGGAGTAAACGTCCGGGTGGTGCGCGTCAGCCACGTTTCAGCGCGGCTTCGGTCGGCGCGATGGCTTGCGGGTTGCCCACTTCGAACCAGTCTCCGGCAAAGACATGCCCGTAAAGGCGGCCTTCCTCTATCGCCCGGCTCCACAACACATTCGTCGAAAAGGCGCCCTCTGGTGCATCGCGCAGCAGGCGCTGCGAAACCAGTTGAATGCCAGTATAGATAAAGGGCGCAATACGCCCGGAGCGGCGCCGCGCGATAAGGCCGCCCGCATCCATGTGGAAGTCGCCCTTGCCGGTGAAATTGCGCGCGCCGGTATGCGGTACCAGCAACAACAACGCATCCATTTTGTCCGGATCCCAGCTCTCCGACAATTCGCGGAATGCGTTATAGGGGCCATCCAGCCAGATATTATCGCTGTTCAGAGCAAAAAACGTCTCTGGCAGCAGACCATCGGCCCAAGCCTTGCACATGCCGCCGCCTGTTTCGAGCAACTGGCTGCGTTCATCCGAAATGGTCACTAAAGGCGAGCGACGTTCCTTCAGGTGAGCCTCCAGCGCGTCAGCCAAATAATGGACATTCACCACTGCGCGTGACACTCCGGCCGAGCTCAACCGGTCCAGCGAATAATCGATCAGCGGCTTACCATTCACCCGGATAAGCGGCTTGGGCTGCGAGGCAGTAAGCGGACGCATCCGCTTACCCAATCCGGCAGCCAGAACCATGGCCGTATCCGACGCCAACTCACTCACATCAAATCTCCACCGCTATTATCGCGGATTTTACGGGGAATACTCAGGTCGAACCACTCAGCCACTGGCTGCAAAGCAGGATGCGCCAGGTCACGCTCCAGCGCGTCCCACACACGCGGGATCATGCCAAGATAGCGCGTTTTTCCATCGCGTTTGCATAGTCTTGCAAAAATACCGACGATCTTGGTGTTTCGCTGCGCACCAAGCAGGGCGTAATCAGCCTCAAACACGCTCTTGTCGTCACCTGAGCGGGCCAGATAATAGTCGATCATCGCCCGTTCCAGTTCCGGCGAAACATCGCGCCGGGCATCCTGCAACAAGGAAACCAGATCATAGGCAGGGTTGCCAACCAGCGCATCCTGAAAATCGATCAACCCCTGCTCTGTGCCGCCATCCTCCTGCGGGTTAAGCAGCATGATGTTTTCAGCGTGATAATCGCGCAGGACTGTGACCGGATGATGTCCATCACTCAGCGATGCCAGCGCCGCTTTCCATGCAGCAACAAATCCGGCCTCGTCCACCTTCTGCCCGATGGAAGCGCAATACCATTCGGGAAACAGCATGACTTCGCGCAGATAGGTGTCGATGTCGTACGGGGCGAAAGGCCCCGCTGGCGATTGGCGCAGTTTCAGCAGCGCGTTGAGAGCTTCGCGGTAAGCGCGTTCTTCGGCATGCGGGTTATCATCCAGCCAATCGCGCATGCGATAATTGCCGAAATCTTCCTGCAGCACGAAGCCCTGCGCAATATCCTCCGCCAATATACCGGGTGAGCGATGCCCCTCGCCCGCCAGCCACTTGGCCGCCTTCAAGAATGGCTGCGGGTCTTCATGCGGCGCCGGTGCGTGCATCAGCATGGCATTTTTGCCGCTCATGCTCACCCGGAAATAGCGGCGAAAACTGGCATCGCCGGGCAAAGGGTCAACTTTCGCCGCTCCCCAACCCGCTTGTTCCAGAAATGCTTTGGTACCGTCTGGCAGATTCATTGTCATGGCAAGCGGGTTAGCCAATCAGCACCCGGTTCGACAACGGCTTTGCGCGCTTCATCCGCAATTTCGATATGGATCGACAAACAGGCATCCTCATGGGCGAAGCCTCCGGCATGATCCGGCCACTCGGCAATCATCGCCGCGCCATGGCGGTAATCGTCCAGCCCGATTTCCTCCGCTTCACCCGGATCCTCCAGACGGTAAAAATCCGCGTGAACCACCGGCAAACGCACGGCCGGAGGGTCATATGTCTCCACGATCGTGAATGTGGGCGACGGTACTTCGCCCTGAAAACCGAGGCCGACAAGAATTGCGCGCGCCAAAGTCGTCTTCCCGGCGCCAAGATCCCCGCTGAGCGCGATGACGTCCCCAGCTATCATCTGCCGCGCAATACGCGCACCAAAAGCGTCCATCGCCGCAAGATCGGGCAGATTTACTATCATGGCAATGTAATCGTCGCCTTGGTGCCGACGCCTTTTTCCGAGGTCAGTTCCAGCCTGCCGCCATGGGCAGCGATCAAATGCCGGGCAAGTGGCAGGCCGAGACTGCGCCGCCGGCTGTCATCCGCATTTTCGGTATTCAGCAGATATCCGTCCAGAGCACGGGCCAGCTCCCCCCCGCTCATGCCCACACCGCTATCGGCAATCGCGATTTCCAGCTTTCCAGACTTGCGTTTCAGTGTCACCAATATCCGCCCGCCTCTGGGCGACGCGGCAATCGCGTTATCGACGATATTGCCAATCGCACGGGCAAGACGTTTTTCATCCGCTTCGATGATTCCGGCGCTGCTGTCACCGCGCAAATCCAGCGTCAGCTCGCGTGCCTCCAGATCCGCTTCGCGGTCTCGGACAATGGCGGTGACAAAGGGAAGCACCTCGACCTCTTCGGCCGTGATAGGCAGCAAACCGGCTTCGCTCTGGCTCATATCCAGCACGGTTTCGATCTGGCTGGACAGGCGATCAACCGACTCGATAATTGCGGCGACATATTCGCTTGCCTGCTCGGGCAATTCGCCAGCCACCCCGTTCTGCAACAATTCGGCAAATCCACCAATCGAGGTGAGCGGTGTACGGAATTCATAGGACATATTCGCAAGGAAGCGCGTCTTGACCGCATCGGCTTCTTCCAAAGCGGTGGTTCTTTCGCGCAGCGCATCTTCCGAATGGCGGGAATCCGTTACGTCCAGCAATGTGAGCAGCCCATTACCGTCTGGCAGAGGCACACCTGCGAATTCGAAAATGCGGCCTGAGTTCAACGTGATTTCGCCGTTTCGCTGCAAACGGTCAAGCGTCGCCACCCTTACCGCATCCTCGAGTTCTCGCACCTGTTCGGGCGGGTCGAGCTGCGCTTCGATCAGTTTGATCATCTCATCCAGTCGCGGATGCTCGTCGAGGTAATCCTCCGGAATATCCCAGGTGCTTCCGAAACGGCGATTCCACAATTGCAGTCGGCCGTCAGGGGCAAACACCGCCAGCGATTCAAACAGACTGTCAAAGGTCGCGGTGCGGGTGCGCAGCAAGGTATCGCGGATCGCGGACAGCGCGAGCTCCTCACTCTGATCTTCTGCGATGAGGACCAGCCCGCCATCGGGCATCGGATGTGCGGTGATAATCAGATGCCTGCCGTCAGATAGGCTCCAGGAATCCTTGACGCTGCTATCGCTGGTAAACCAGCTACGTGCTTCTTTGCGCCAATTCGGGAAATCGCGCACTTCAGGCAGACAACCGGCATCGCGTGCAGTGTCCAGAAACCGGTCGAAATCAAGCGGGTCGCTTTCTGAAGCCTGCGCATTGAGCGAAAAAATCCGGCGGAACGGGCCATTCGCAAAGTCGAACCGTTTATCCGTATCGAATTGCGCCACGCCAATAGACAGTTCATCTATCATGGAGCGCTGCGCCTCACGATATGCGCGCAATTTGCGGGCCTGCTCTTCAATATCTTCGATATCGACGGCGTAGCCAGCCACACCTTCATCGCCCAGTGGCAAATCGCTGACCCGCACCATGCGCCGCTGATTGGCGAATGTTGCCCCCACCGTACGCGCGATGATTCGGTCATCCGCATCTGCCCGCCGTGCAATATCGGCTGCGGTCACGCCATCAACCGGCTCGATCAGTTCCATCTGATGAGCCACGGCGCTGTCAGGGCTTAATGCGCCAACCGCTTCAGCATAGGCACGATTGACCAGGTGCAGTTTCATGTCCCGCCCGCGGAACCACATGGGTATCGGCGCAGCTTCAATCAGTCCTACCAACGCCGCAAAATCGCGGCGGCTACGGTCAACTTCCTGACTAAGCCGCTCCAGCTCCTGATGACTGTCGGTAAAATCGTACCACCACAGAATCGCTGATCCTGCGGTCGACACAGCAGGGTCGGCCAGCTCCCCTTGCACGCCCAGCGAACGGGAGGAGTTGGCAGGCGTAATAACCATCTGAAATGAGGTGGCGGACTTGCGAACAAGCAGGATCGCTTCCTCGATCCGTGCAAGATCCTCTTCCGACAGGCCGGAATTGTCATTCGCTTCGGTTAATTCACTGAGAAATCTTGGATTTCGCGACAGCCCCAGCCATCCCGCGAGCCGCGCGGGCGCTTCGACCCGGCCATCGGCATGAACCATCATGGGAATTGCCGGACTTTGATCGATTATGCCGGATAGCCGCTCCGCGCTGCGTCTCGCCATCCGCGCCTTGCGCGCCTGTGCACGCGCAGAAAGCACCAGCCATGCCGCTCCCACGGTCCAGGCCGCCAGCACGAGGCCCATCAGAGCAAGAGATACAGGAGAAAATTCCATAGCGACGAGCTATGCCGCTAAAGCGAAACTGGCAATGGTGGAATAAGGCCTTTGCCCTGCCTTTTGCAAAAGAAAGCCCCCATCCGTGTGCCGGATGGGGGCCATAATGCGATCAGTAACGGTAATGTTCGGGCTTGAACGGCCCGTTCTGCGGCACGCCGATATAATCGGCCTGCTGCTTGCTCAGCTGCGTCAGCGTCGCACCAAGCTTGTCGAGATGGAGTGCCGCCACCTTTTCATCCAGATGCTTGGGCAATACGTAAACGTCGTTTTCGTAATTATCGCCATTCTTGTACAGTTCGATCTGCGCCAACACCTGATTGGTGAAGGAACAGCTCATCACGAAGCTGGGGTGGCCGGTTGCACAGCCGAGATTGACCAGCCGGCCCTGCGCCAGGACCAGAATCTGGTTACCATCATCGAATGTGACGAGATCCGTGCCGGGCTTGATCTCGTTCCAGTCGTAATTGTCGAGTGCGCCGATCTGAATTTCGGAATCGAAGTGACCGATATTGCAGACGATGCTCATCGGTTTCATCGCCTTCATGTGCTCGGCCGTAATCACATCTTCATTGCCGGTTGCCGTTACGAAGATGTCGGCCCGCTTCACGGCTTCATCCATGGTGACGACTTCATAGCCTTCCATGACGGCCTGTAATGCGCAAATCGGATCGATTTCCGTCACCATCACACGCGCGCCGCCATTGCGCAGCGAATCTGCAGAGCCTTTGCCCACGTCACCAAAGCCGGCAACGCATGCGACCTTACCAGCAAGCATGACGTCGGTCGCACGGCGAATGGCATCGACCAGCGATTCCTTACAGCCATAGAGGTTGTCGAATTTCGACTTCGTCACGGAATCATTCACATTGATCGCCGGGAACGGCAGCTTGCCCTGCTTGGACAGGTGATAGAGGCGATGCACGCCGGTGGTGGTTTCTTCCGAAACACCATAGAGGTTCTTCACCGTCTTGGTCAGATAGCCGGGGCGGCGCTTCAGGAAATCCTTCAGCGAACGCTGCATTTCAATTTCTTCGGCATTCCCCGGTGCGGGCATGTCCTCGCCTGCTTCGATACGTGCGCCCCACAGGGCAAAGGCCGTGGCATCGCCGCCATCATCGAGAATGATATTCGAAGTCAGATCCGCATCGTCATCGGTCGCCCAGTCGAAGATACGCGCGACATAATCCCAATAATCGGCAAGGCTTTCGCCTTTCACCGCGAAAACAGGGATGCCCTGATCCGCGATCGCCGCAGCGGCATGATCCTGGGTCGAGAAGATATTGCAGGTAGCCCAGCGCACTTCCGCGCCGAGCTCAATCAGCGTTTCAATAAGAACCGCGGTCTGAATCGTCATGTGCAGAGAGCCGGTGATGCGCGCGCCCTTGAGCGGCTTATCAGCGCCATATTCATCACGCAAAGCCATCAGGCCCGGCATTTCGGTTTCAGCAATTGCAATCTCATCCCGGCCATATTTGGCAAGGCTTATATCTTTGATGATATAGTCTTTTTCAGCGGCTACGTCTGACACTGGGCAATCTCCTCAGGTGTGACAAAGATAATAACGATTATGATGCCAGCGGGATCGCTGCATCTCTCAAGCTTGCGGAGCCTTATAGAGATCAGACATGCGGCGTAAAGCAAAGTACTCTGCTCCCGCCCGATAAAACTGTTTCGCAAATCATCAGTGCTTGTCTGCCTGTCACCTATCCCTATCTCTATGCTTTCACCCGCTTAGAAAAGGGATATCCAAGACCATGACCATTGCAGTTGGCGACAAAATTCCTGACGTAACACTCGTAAAATCAACCGCCGAAGGCCCCGAAAAAGTTCAGTCTGCTGACTATTTCGCCGGCAAGAAGGTCGCGCTTTTCTCGGTCCCGGGTGCTTATACGCCCACATGCTCAGCCAAGCATCTGCCGGGCTTCGTCGACAAGTCGTCCGAAATCAAAGCCAAAGGCGTCGATGAAATCGCTTGTACGGCGGTCAATGACGCATTCGTGATGGAAGCATGGAACAAGGATGCCGGTTCGCAGGACATTACGATGCTGGCAGACGGTAATGCCGATTTCGTCAAGGCGCTTGGCCTGACCATGGATGGTTCGGGCTTTGGTCTCGGCACACGCGGCCAGCGTTTTTCCATGATTGTCGATGACGGTAAGGTCAGCGAGCTGAACGTCGAAGAAGCCGGCGATTTCAAGGTCAGCAGCGCCGACCACCTGCTTTCGCAGCTTTAAGCCGAAACCGCTGATTTCATCAGCTAGTCAATAAAAATGCCGGTTCTGCAACAGCGCAGAACCGGCATTTTTCATTCAGCAAAGCCATATGGCCGCTGATCAGTATCCCATCAGGCCGAGAACTTCCTTCCGGCTACGGTCATCTCTGCGGAATGTGCCCATGACCCGGCTCGTAATCATGCCAACATTGGGTGTGCGAACACCGCGCGCGGTCATGCAGGCATGACTGGCCTCGATCACCACCGCTACGCCCTTAGGGTTGAGAGTGTCCCAGATACATTGAGCAACCTCTGCGGTGAGGCGTTCCTGAATCTGCAATCTGCGCGCATAGCCGTGCAATACGCGCGCCAGCTTGGATATGCCGACAACATGATTGGTCGGCAGATAGGCGATGGCTGCCTTGCCGATGATCGGCGCCATGTGATGTTCGCAATGCGACTGAAAGGGAATGTCCTTCAGCAGAACGATCTCGTCATATCCGCCGACTTCCTCGAAAACCCGCGACATATGGATCGCCGGATCTTCTTCATAGCCTACGCAATATTCTTTCCATGCCCGGGCAACGCGGCTTGGTGTGTCGAGCAGCCCCTCTCTAGTAGGATCGTCGCCAGCCCAGCGAATAAGGGTACGGATAGCTTCCTGAACATCTTCCGGCACCGCAATTTTGCCGTTCTGATCATCATCGTCATGGCAAACCGGGCTGCTCATAATTTCTTTCGCTTTCTTCTCAGTTTTGCGCGTGCGCGGTGCAATAGAGATCCTTTGCGAAAAAGGCCATGGTTCTCCGCGAGAGGCTCGAACAATTCGGCGGGGGATTCGGGGTCGAGAACCTCATTATCGGCGAGCATCTTTTCAAACCCGGTCAGCTCTTTCGCATGCAACTCTTTCAAATGGCGCCCAGATTGTGGCCGTGAGGCGATGAGGGCGGCCATAGACCCGTAACTGTCCAACTCACCCGAAATATCGTCTTCCGAAAGACCGCAATGTTCTGCCAATAAGGAAAGGCGCAAGCCGCGAATGGCATCCCCACAATGGTGATTGGCGGGTCGGCGGGAATCGATGAACACATCGCATTCGCTATCGAGAGCCATCGAGCGATTGTTGAAATTGGCCGAACCGATGCGCAAAATCTCATCATCGACGACCATGATCTTCGCATGGCAATAGATCGCGGTATCGTCATTAAAGGGCGCATAGAGATGGAACCGCCCCTTGATGTCGATGTCATCCAGCAGTTTAAGCAGGCGCATGCGCGCCAGATCCATGGCCTGCTGCTCCAGCCAGCCATCTGCATTCCGTGCATGAACGACAACGATCTCCGGTGGATCATCTTCCTGCATCCGCTCCGCAATGGCTTCAGCAATTTTGCGTGAGGCAAAATACTGACTTTCGGCATAGATGAAGCGCTCAGCACAGCGAATGTGCTTGAGAAAGAGCGTTTCAATCTCGCGAATTTCCGGCTTGTCGCGATAGGCCGCGCGCGTGCGGGCAATACCGATTTCTACATTCTCGAATTGTGCGACCAGCTTTTCCGGCCAGGCACTGGACTGAGGCGGTGTTACCGGCTCGAGATATTTACCCCCTGCCCTGACCCAACGATCCCGTCCCAGATCGCCCAATGCGCTTGCCGCATCACCTTCCAGCATCATCGTGGCATCATGCCAAGGGCCGTATTGCTGCCCTCGCGGGCGTTTGCGCCGGGGATCATCCACAGCATGTTCGCGCGTGTCCCAGCGGTGCGTGGTCATATCAATCCCGCCGCACACGGCGACATGATTATCCAGCACCACGATCTTCTGATGGTGGCTGCAGGCAACGGGGTGATTGGTATCAAATTTGAAATCGATGCGGCGATGGGGAAACCAGCGCGCCAGATCGATGATCATCGAGCCACGGCTGGCAAATTTCGCCACGCCATAGCTCCATTTCAGAATTCGGATTTCCAGATTGGGGCGATGCCGTGCCAGCCACAATATAAAGCTACCCAGTCGCTGCGGATATTTGCTTTCAATACCCTTTTTCCACCAGCGCCTGCCATGGGCCAGATGAATTCGGGTGTCGAAATCCCAACCAATCAGCAAAATACGGCGATGGGTTTTGAGCATCGCCTTCTGCATCAAAGAGAAATAATCTTCCGCATCGATGATGACACTGGCGCGACTGGCGTGCTCGAAACGCCAAACACCCGGCTCGACAGATGAGTCGTCAAAGCCGGGCGCAGTATCTGTTTTTTCGCTCAAAATACCAACTCGCGAAGTCTTATTCCTTGGCCTCGTCTTTCTTCTCGGGCGTGACCTCGGCATCCTCGCATTCGGCGTCCTTCCTTCGATCGAAAACCATTTCCATATGGTCGATATCTGCATCGTTAAGATATTTCGAGAAATCAGGGAAATGCTCGTCTTCTTCCTCATCAATATGATGAAGATAATCATGCTTGAGCTGCTTGAATTTCGTCAGCCATGCGCTGGATGACATATCGGTGGCTGCGATATCGTTGAGCGCTTCTTCGATTTCGTGATGCTCTGCGACCGAATGGCGTGTTTCACCGGTCGTTTCCGGCTTGCGCATCATGGTGGAGTAAAGCGCCTGCTCTTCAGCGGCAGCATGACTCTTGGCGTCGACCGTGAAAGATTCGAACAATCTTGCCCGGTCTTCACTTTCGCCATGGGTCTGCTCGATTTTTTCGAGCAAATCACGCTGGCGATCATGGTCCTGCTTCAGCCGCTTAAAAATGTCGTGTTCCCGGGCCATATAATATCCTTGCTGTTGGTTTTGTTTATAAAACCAGCGACAACAAGACGGGTTCCGGACGATGCAATTCCGCCATGTCATTCCATCGAGCTATTCGATGGGCAGCGCACTCTCGAGCTTGATTTCAGATAAGGCGACCGTCGAGTTGATCTCCTGAATACCCGGCAGACTGGAAAGCTGATTGAAGAAGAAGCGCTCATAGGCTTCGATATCCTTGGCCACGATGCGGAGCAGGAAATCGACTGATCCCATCAACACGTAGCATTCCAGCACTTCAGGAAAGCCTTGGATCGCGGCACTGAACTCCTCGAGATTCGCTCTTCCATGAGCGTTGAGTTTCACCTGCGCAAATACATGTGCGTTGAGCCCGACCTTCTTGCGGTCGACGATTGCCACGCGCTTGCGAATGGCCCCTTCCCTTTCAAGCCGATCAATTCTCCGCCAGCAGGGAGACGGAGAAAAGCCGATCTTTTCAGCAATCGCGGCAACGGAAAGAGACGCATCCTGCTGCAGAAGATTGAGGATAGCCTTCTCATATTTATCCAGATCAAGAACGATCACACCTCAAAACTAAAAATATTAGGAACATTCAACCTCAACCGGTGGCAAACTCGCCCACATTAGGCAAGAAGCTTCTGAGGCAGATCGCTAAATATCTCTGGCAAGGAGACAATCGATGTTGATGCAATCTGCCGACCAGCCCGGGACCGAAAAATCGTTGGATGTTCTCGAGCCCAGTCTGACTGGAATTGTCGCCTTTCATGCGGCCAATCCTCGGCCTGCGATGGGCGGGTGTTTTTTGCACAAGGATGCAAGCGCGGAAACGGCCCGCAACCTCGCGCGCAGCACATCTGCGACTTACGCATTTGCGGGCCTGCCATTCAGCGGCGCAGCGGCAGTTGTATCCAATGCAGACGATTGGTCAGAACGCAGCGATGTGTTTCGCGCGGTGGGCCGCGCGACGGCTGAACTGCATGGCGCCTTCATCCTGTCAGAAAATTTCGGGACGAAGGATGACGACCTTGCGCAGGCCGCCAGAGAAACAATGCACGTTACCGCGCCTTCCACGCAAGGGCAGCATTCCCCGGCCTATTATACTGCGCTGGGTATAATGCGGGCTATGGAGGTGGCCGCCAGGCACCGACTGGGAAAGTCGCTCTCCCAAACTACGATCGCGGTTCAGGGCGTAGGCGCCGTGGGCTTTGCGCTATGCGCATTGCTGAACCAGTCTGGTGCCCGGCTGATTATCTCAGAGCGCGATTCGGTGAAAGCGGCCAAAGCCGCTGTTCGCTTCAACGCCGAGCTGGTGAATTGCCGCAGGATTCATCAGATGCGCGCGGATATTTTCGCGCCTTGCGGGCAAGGTGATGCGATCACCACCCAAAATATGCACGAGATCCGCGCGAGGATCATCTGCGGCGCTGCGGAGAATCAACTTGCCGCTCCCGAACTGGCAGAGGACCTCGCGGAACGAAACATCCTCTACTGCCCCGATTATGTGGTGAATGCCGGCGGCGCGATCCGCTCTGCCGGGCACTATCTAGGCTGGTCTGAGATGGACATAGAACGACGGGTGCTGAGAATTGCGCCCGCGTTGCAGGCCCTGCTCGATCAGGCCGTCAGCATGAAAGAGACGCCCTCATCTCTCGCAGCGGCGATGATCCATCCTCCCGTCCATGCAGAATACCCACAGCAGCACACTAAATTGCCCGTGCAGTCAGAGAAGAAAGCAGCAGCATGAAATCACAGCTGAAATATGAAACGACTTCGCCAGCCCCCGTGCCCGCGAGCTATTCAACGCATAAAGAAGATGCCGTAGAGGCTGCAAAATCCGTGATCGCTCTGCGCGCGGCTTTGGAAACCGAAACACTTCCCCGTATTCTCGGCCTTCTTGCACAGCGCGGGATCGTGCCCACCCAGCTATCGGCACGGAAGTGCGACAGCTGCCTGCTGGTGGATATCGAGATCGATGAACGCGATCCAGAGGTCCTGAATCCGCTGATGGGGAAACTGCGCGCACTCATGCTGGTGGATCGCGCCATGCTCGTCGCCAACTGAGTGGATGCCGAACAAACAAAAGGCGGAATGTCCAGAAGACATTCCGCCTTTAATGTTTCTCTCGGAAGAGAATGGTGCGCCCTAAAGGATTCGAACCTCTGGCCCCCAGATTCGTAGTCTGGTGCTCTATCCAGCTGAGCTAAGGGCGCTCCGTTGGGAGGCGATCTAGGCGGAGAATCGCCGTTTGGCAATCCCTATTTCTTATATTTTTCCCAAATATGACGATCCATTGGCGGCATGGGCAATGTCTCGATTTCTTTCTCGTCAAACCAGGCCCAATTCTGCCCCTCGCAGCCCTGTGGGCTTCCCTGCCAATGCGCGACATCGAACAAGAGCAGCAGAATCGCCGGGGCTGACACACCATCACCTTCGCGCGCAAAGCCCGCCGGAGACAATCCTTGCGGGTCCAGCATAATCCCCAGTTCCTCGTGAATCTCCCGCGCCAGTGCAGCCTCAGGTAACTCCTGCGCCTCAATCTTGCCGCCGGGGAACTCCCACAAGCCTGCGTGGCGCTTATGCGGCAACATTTGCTGCAATAGAAAGCGCCCTTCCCGGTCGCGCAAACACGCTGCCGCCACGGGCATAAATGCTATGGATTCTTTCACGCGACTCAATTTTCACCTTTTCCTAAGCGGTTTTTGCCAAAACCCACATGCTAGAAAAATAAGGTGCGCCGAAATATGTTTCTGTGGAAGGCTATGAGCCAAATAAAAGATAATGAAGCAGGGGCCACCGCAGTGGAATACGGCCTCATTCTCGCGTTGATCGCGATGGTCATACTCGCGGCATTGGGCGGGATGGCCGATCAGTTGACGAGCCTGTGGACCTTTGTCGAAACCCAAGTTCAAAGCGCCATTTGAAGCCTTTAGCAATTTGTAAACCCTTCAGCGCCTAATAAGGTTGGGCTTGGCCAGTTCGAAGGGGTCAAGCCGGGTAACCAAGATTTGACCAGGAGACCAAAATGAAATTTTTCAAACAGCTCGTCCGCGACGAAGCCGGCGCAACGGCCATTGAATATGGCCTCATCGCAGCCCTGATCGCAGTGGCAGCTATCACCGCACTGAACAGCCTCGGCGGCGAACTTAACACGACATTCGAGAACGTTGGCTCCGACCTCAAGTCGGCAAACGACGCAAACGGATAATACAATCAATACATAGCAAAAGGGCCGGCAGAGTTTCCTCTGTCGGCCCTTTTTGTGCCTGAAGTATACTTACCTGCACAGCGCGCCTGCGGTGCCCATCAACTACCAGATCGGACGATCAGCTTGACCTTCTGCCCCGGCGTCAGCGTATCTGTAGATGACAGGCCATTGAGCACACGGAAACGTTCTTCCTTGGCGTTGTCATACGCCATCCGGCTGGCGAGAATCCGAACGGTTTCCCCGCGCCCCACGGTTACCACATCAACCCGCCGCGGCGTAACGCTGCCCTCTTCTGCGCTGCTGATCCGGCGCATCGATTCGAACATCGGTGAGAAAACACCTGACTGACCGGCGGGCGTGATCGCCGCGAAATGAAATGCCTGATCGTTGGAAAACTGATAAGCGAACACCACCACATCGACATTGGATTTCCCATTGTTGACGCGTGCAGTACCGAACACAGCCGGAAGGCCATTGACTGTCGTGCTTTGCATATTCTGGGGCTTCAGCTGCTGCTGATCTCCGCCCAATGCATTGAAAACCTGGCTGACATAGGTTTGCAGATTGCCATTATACGGGCCGGTCGAAAACTGTGCCTTCCCCGAATCGCCGCTGATCGACACCGCGCTGGTGCCATTCAGCATATTGAAACCCTGCGGCGCCGTGAAAGCAAAGCGATAGACAGGGTGAATGAAGGTACGCCCTTCGATCACGCCCTGCTTTGGATCGTCACCATACATCAAGCCGTCGACATTGCTGAGAAACACGTCGCGGTTCAGGATGCCGGTTGTGGCACCAGCCTTTTGAAGAGCGTTTTGTACGCGGCTCGCCGGGTCGGGATGGGTTGATGCCCATGCGGGCATTTGCGCACTATCCCTGCCCTGCAATGCCGCATCCAGATTGTTCTGTCGGGCAAGGCTGGTCAGAACGGTCGCCATGGCATGCGGATCATAGCCAGCACTTTCAAGATAGGTGATGCCCAGCGCATCCGCTTCCAGTTCCTGACTGCGAGAATAGCTCAAAGTGGCGAGTTGCGGCGCGGTCGAGGAAATTTCCTGCCCCAGCCTTCCAAGCGCCGAATCGCCCAAAATCGCACCGGAGAGGACCTGCCCCAATACGCCCAGCAATTGATTGCGCTGCGCGGTCTGCTGACGGCGTGCGGAATGCCGCGCGGCGACATGGCCGATCTCATGGCCCAGCACACCGGCAAGCTCCGCTTCATTATTCATCAAGCCGACCAGCTGGCGCGTAACGTAAACATAGCCGCCGGGAACAGCGAAAGCATTGTTCACTGAACTGTTAAGCAGTGTCACCTCGAACGTATCGGTACTTGCGCCGAGACCCGATTCGACGCCCATACGGGCGCCGATCCGTTCCACATATTGCGCCTGAGGGCCGGACACGGTCCCGCCAAATTCCTGCACAAACTGCGGGTGATACTGGGCACCCTGCTGTGCTTCGGCCTGCGTGATGGGAGCCCCTGCAGGAACGCCTGCGCCCGGAACAGTCGCGCAGGCAGAGAGAGACAACGATGCCACCCCCGCAATAGCCATGGACTTGAAACGGCAGGTAAATTTGGTCGGCATTCTGGGGTCCTCCACTGAGCGGCTGTTTATCGCCTGTTCATGTTAGAAGCGAACCCGCTGCCCCCTCGAATGTTCCCATTCGCGGACCTAACCAATAGCGAGGAAACGATTTTCTCTCAGTTGCCGGATCTGCGCTGCATCAAGCTGCCCCAGCTGGTCCAGCTCTTCACACAAAACCTCTGCAAGCTTTTCGGCCATTCCCGCCGGATCACGCTGCGCCCCACCAATTGGCTCGGGTACGATACGGTCGATCACGCCTAGGCTTTTCAGATCCTGCGCGGTAACTTTCATCGCTTCAGCCGCCTGCGGCGCCTTTTCGGCCGTACGCCAGAGAATCGACGCGCAGCCTTCAGGTGAGATGACCGAATAGATCGCATGTTCCAGCATCAGAACGCGCTCCGCACTGGCCAGTGCAACCGCGCCGCCTGAACCGCCTTCCCCGACAATCGTCGAAACCATCGGTGTGGGCAGAGCAAGGCATGCCTCGGTCGAACGGGCGATGGCTTCTGCCTGCCCCCGTTCCTCTGCCTCAATACCGGGGAACGCACCGGAGGTGTCCACCAAAGTCAGCACTGGCAGACCGAAGCGACCAGCCATTTCCATCAGGCGAATCGCTTTGCGATAGCCTTCCGGCTTACCCATGCCGAAATTGTGACGCAGGCGGCTATGCGTATCATTGCCCTTTTCATGGCCGATCAGCATGACCTTTCGGCCCCGCAAGGTGGCGAAGCCGCCCAGAATGGCCTGATCCTCGCCATAAAGACGATCCCCGCCCAACGGCATGAAATCATCGAAGATTGCAGCGACATAATCGCGGAAATGCGGGCGCGCCGGATGGCGAGCGACTTGCGTTTTCTGCCACGGAGTCAGTGAGGCATAGGTGCTCGCCAACATATCGGCACTTTTTGCTTCGAGTCGTGCGAGTTCGCTGGAAATATCGACGGAATCGCTTTCCGCTGTCGAGCGCAGTTCCGCAATACGGGTTTCAAGTGCCGCTACCGGCTTTTCAAATTCGAGATAGGAAATCATAATTATTCGCTAGTCCGCCTGTCGCCGCTGAGCAAGAGGATGCCGCTCATTTACGAGCGCGACCAGTCTCTCCGCATCGACATGGGTGTAGATTTGGGTGGTGGCGATATCCGCATGACCGAGCAGGTCTTGCAGCATACGCAGGTCTGCACCGCCCTCCAGCAGATGCGTGGCAAAGGCATGGCGCAAAACATGCGGGCTGACCTTTTGCGGATCGAGATCGGCACGGGCCGCGAGAGCGCGCAAAAGCTGGAATAATCGTATCCGCGACAAATGTTTTCCACGGGAGGGAAACAGGAATTTCCCGTCATCGGCGCGTAGCGGCAACCAGCGTGACAGAACCATTCCGGCCCGGCTGGAGAGAGGCACCATGCGCTGCACCCCGCCCTTCCCCTTGATAGTGAGAAACGGCACGTCGCGCGGAATGGCCGCGAGCGGCAGAGACACCAATTCACTGGCGCGCAATCCCGATCCGTAAAGCAATTCGATCAGCAGCAGCAGCCTTACGGCTTCCGGGCGATTCGTTTCCGCCTCCGCCTCAGCCCGGCTGAAAAGCGCATCCACATCCTGATGACTCAGCACCCGTGGCAGCGGCCGCCGTGTCGCCGGATTGGGCAATCCGGCAGAGGGATCAGTGGTGCACAGGCCTTCATCCACTGCAAAACCGAAAAACTGCCTCAAGGCGGAGGATTTTCTGGAAATTGTCGACGAAGCAAGACCGGCCCATGCAGCGCCCAGCGAAGCCAGAGCATGCTTGTCTGCACCACACAGGTCGCCAATCGCTTCCTCCGCAGATTCCAGATCCCGGCGATAGGCAATCAGCGTGTTCTCGGCCGCGCCGCGTTCCGCTGCAAGCATGGCCAGAAAGGAATCTATGGCGGCGGAAATCGCCTTACCCTCTTGCGACGGCCTCAGCCGCGATCATACGCGCTTCGGCATTCAAGCCCGCACGGTCGAGGCCGCGAACAATGTGGAAGAGATGCCGGGCGGTCATCCTGTCCCAGCCTTCGCCCTGCATGCCGAGCCCCGCCAGCAGTGCCACCAGCGTGCCATTGCGATATTCGGCGGCTTCATCAATCATCTGGCTCCAGCGGGTTTCCCGATCAAGATCGAGCGCCAGACGCTCCGAGAAATTGTCGACCGTCGTGTCATCCAAACGGTTCAAACCGGCTAGTCCCGCGATCAGGAAACGGCTTTTACGTTGTTCGGCGCTATCATCATCATCGATAAAACCGTCCACCGCGCTTTCAGACACAGCAATTTGTTCGGCCGGTTGCGCCAGTGCCAACAGCGCCCAGCCTTCACTGCCTTCAGGCACGATGGCTGACCAGCGCAGCGCATTGCGATCAAGCCCGGCGGTCAGCATGGAGGCAATCAATTGTGGAGCCTGCTGCAGAAATGCCTCGTTCACCGGCAGACGCGCCGCCGCATATGCGGTCAGCACTTGTCCGGCATAGGGGCCGTCAGCATCAGCCCATAAGGACTCCATGGCTGTCAGCCGCGCCTCAGTATCGGCCGCGACATAGGCGTTGCGCAAACGCGTCGCGCGCTCGTTCCATTCGCCTTCCAGCGCAGCATTGCCGTAAATCTGCGAATAGAGATCCACCATTGCTGCCGCAGAAAGAATACCCTCGCGCGCGGCGAGATCGGCAGACGCAGCCCGGTCGGGGAGCGGCATGGCCGGAATGAGGACAGCGGACCGCTGATAATAATCAGGCAAATCCTTGGTCAGCGCATCCGGCATTTCCAGACCCAGCGCATTGGCGAAGGCAAAGCGCCAGGGCGTAATATTCTCAACTTTGTCCCATTCAATATTCACCGCACGCCGGGCATCGCCAGCGGCACCCGCATAACGCTGCGCCAGCAGCACATCGATTCGCGGTGCGACACCGCGCGACAGGGCGCGCTGCAAATCACGGCCTGCATCACGGCTATTGCCGGAATATGCCGAACAAACCGAACGCAATAGCTCCCATTCGGCATCATCACGCAAATCGCTCTTCAGCCGCGCAACCGGGCACATTCCCAGAATATCGCCCGTCGCGAGATAGGAATCAAAGGCCGCATCAGCCAGCGGCTTGGTGTAATTCGCCGAATCTATATCCTGAACCAGCGATCGAGCTGCCAGACTTTCGCCCATCCGGTTAAGCAATGCGGCGCGCAACGCGGCAAATTCAGTGGCCTCCATGCCCTGCGGCGTATCAAGCCGGCTCGACAATACGCGGCGCAGCAAAATATGCCCCCAGCGTGACACGACCGGACCGCCAGTGCCGGCAATGGCCGTTCGAACCAGCGAGGCCGGCTGCGCGGATAAAGAGGAAATCGGCATGCCGCCTTCCTCCGGACCGATGACGCCAATCTGCTCCACAGCGCGGCGGGCCGCCGGCGGGGTATCAAATTTGGGTTTCAGACCGAAAATCTCATCGACCTCATCATCATCCATCGCCTCGATTTCCGCCAGGCTGGGGAAATCATCGGGGAGAAGAGACGAGGATTGACGCGCATTATCCTGCGGCAGCGGTTGCACCACGGCAGTACCACTGCTGCTATTATCTCCGGAATCACTCTGCCGCGGGGCAGCGGCGGGCGCTGGCGCATTGTCAGGCCGCGCCGATTGCACCGGCGCCGGACTGGGCGCAGGCGCGGGTGCTGGATTGTCGAAGCCCGGCGGAAGAAGCGATTCCGGCGCGGCCAGCGCCAGAGTGGAGGTCAGTGCGAACAAAGTGCCGGTGAGAAGAAGGCTGCGATTCATTGTGTCGTTCCAGGAAGCGTGATGGGCTGTTCAATCAGGCGCGGCTGCTCACGGCCGCCATCATACCAGGCGAGCACCAGAAAAAGGCCGATAACAACGGCCAGAGCCATCCATAAACGCTTGCGACGCATTGCTTTCATTCACCGAACCTTATTGCACCGGAGGAACGCTATCACGCCCCCTGAGCTTGCACCGGGGCCTAGCCCATATATAGGCCATGCGGCAATGACCAACGATCAACCGATATCCAGTCCATCCACCTCCTTTATTCCTAGCGGAACCGATGTGGCGGACATTCGCCGGCGCATAAACCGCCCGGTCGTGCTAGTTGGCATGATGGGGGTCGGCAAATCGACCGTCGGCAAGAAACTGGCCGCGTTGCTGCAGCTCCCCTTTTTCGATGCCGATGATGAAATCGAGGCCGCCGCGCAATTGAGCATCAGCGAAATCTTCGACCAATTTGGCGAAAGCTATTTCCGAGATGGTGAACGGCGCGTGATCGCACGGCTGATGGACAAAGGCCCGGCCGTGGTGGCCACTGGCGGCGGTGCCTTCATCCAGAATGAAACGCGCGAACTGGTGCTCGAAAAATCCGTCTCGATCTGGCTTGATTCCGATGAGGAAACGCTGGTCGAACGGGTTACGCGAAAGGATACCCGCCCCTTGCTGCGCGATGGCAATCCGCGTGACATCGTTTCCCGGCTGAAGCAGGAACGTGAGCCCTATTACCGCAAGGCTGCGCTCCATGTGGTTAGTGATTCCGGTCCGCATCAGCATACTGTTCTGAAAATTCTAGAGGCTCTCGACACATGGCTATAATCCCGATCGATCTCGCCGGACGATCATATGACGTGCGTGTGAATGAGGGCCTGATCGCCTCACTGCCGGATCACTGCGGTTCTTTGCTGCGCAAGAAACGAGTCCCTATCGTTACCGACAACAACGTCGCGCATCATTGGCGTGAACAGGTGGATTATGCGCTGTCGGCCAGCGGGTTTGAGCCGCGCTGGCGGATTCTGCCACCGGGTGAAGGCAGCAAGAGCTGGACAGGATTGTCGGAAACGGTCGACTGGCTACTCTCGGAAGAAGTGGAACGCGGCGACCACATCATTGCTCTGGGTGGCGGCGTCATTGGCGATCTCACCGGATTTGCGGCCTCTATCCTGAAGCGCGGCTGCGGCTTTATTCAGGTGCCCACCACACTCCTGGCCCAGGTTGATTCCTCGGTTGGCGGCAAAACCGCGATCAACACCTCGGCGGGCAAAAATCTTGTCGGTGCCTTCCATCAGCCGGCGCTGGTGCTGGCCGATCTGGATGCGCTGGGCACCCTCCCCCGGCGCGAACGGCTGGCCGGTTATGCCGAAGTCATCAAATATGGCATTCTGGGCGACGCGGAATTTTTCGGCTGGTGCGAGGAAAATGGCGCTGCCGTGGTGGCCGGAGACAGCGAAGCACAGCACTATGCCGTAACGCGAAGCGTGGCGGCCAAGGCCCGGATCGTTGCCGAAGATGAACGGGAAACGACCGGTGCTCGCGCTCTGCTCAATCTCGGCCATACATTCGGCCACGCCCTGGAAGCGCAGACTGGTTTTTCCGACCGGCTACTGCATGGCGAAGCCGTCGCCCTCGGCATGGTTCTCGCCGCGCGCTTTTCAGCACGGAAGGGCTATATTTCGAACGGTGATGCAGAGCGTATCGCGCATGCTATCGGTGCATCGGGTCTGCCGACGGAAATCACCAGTCTGGGTCTCAATTGCGGCGGGCAGACGCTGGCCGACCATATGTTGCATGACAAGAAGATGGATGCCGGAACGCTTCCCTTCGTGCTCCTTCGGTCAATTGGTGACGCAATTCTGGACAAGGATGTTGCGCTCAACGATGTGGCTGATTTTCTGCAGGAGCAATTGGGCGCCGCCTGATCGCGCAGAATGCCATGAAGCAAAAACTCTGCATTTCGGCTGGCAGAGACAGGACAAAAACATGCCTCGATTCCATATCTGCTCGCGGCTGCCGCTCAGATAAGGTCGGGCACCAGATCAACCTGCTTGAAATCGTCAAACGCCGCCGTGATCAGCAATTCACGGTGGCATTCACAAGCCAGCCGCTCGTAGCACAGCAGACAGACCCGCATATCCTCAGCAAGGCTGCGTAATTCTGCCATCTGCCCAATCGCTTCCGGCAATTCCAGCTGTCCAGCATAAATTCTCTGCAGCTCTGCCATATCGCCGCGGCGCGCAGCGGCACGTCCATCGGCGGGCGTGCCGAGATATTTGAAATGCCGATAGGTGATGCCGGCTTCTTCGACCGCAGCTTTGAGAGAATTCTTGGAAAACCCCGGCCGCCGTGAGAGGGGAAGATACCGGATATCCGCCAATAGCTGCACCCCCGATTTCACCAGAACATCCACCAGCGCGCTCTGCGCGCTGCGTTCATACCCTATGGTGAATATCGGGGGCGGAGCCATCACCATTTATTTAAGCAGCACCAGTTCCTCCGCCATGGATGGGTGAATGGCGACAGTGGCGTCGAAATCCCGTTTCGTCAGACCGGCCTTCACCGCCACAGCAGCAGATTGGAGGATCTCGGCCGTTTCCGGCCCGATCATGTGGATGCCCAGAACCTTGTCCGTGTCTGCATCACAAATCATCTTATACAGACCGCGCTCCTGCGTTTCCGCGAAGATGTTCTTCATCGGGCGGAAATCGGAGGTGTAGACTTTGACCGAGCCAAACTTGTCGCGCGCTTCGCTTTCGGTCAGCCCCACTCCGCCCATCGGTGGCTGAGAGAAGACCGCACTGGGGATGCAGTCATAATCGACCGTATGGGGTTTTTCACCGAAGACTGTGTCGGAAAATGCCTGTCCCTCACGGATCGCGACCGGGGTCAGCTGCACCCGGTTGGTAACATCGCCCACCGCATAAATGCTGTCGCAACTGGTGCGATTATGTTCGTCGACGAGAATTTCGCCCTTATCGCCCAGATCGACCGCAGCGGTTTCAAGGCCCAATCCGTCAGTCTTGGGCACGCGGCCGGTGGCGACCAGAACGCAATCCGTATCGATCCGCTGATCTCTGCCTTCAATATCGACGCATAATGTGCCGTCTTCCATCTTCTCCACGCTGTTCAGGCGCGAATCCATATGGAACTGGATGCCGCGAGCACTCGCCAGCCGTAGCAGGCGGTCGGTAATCCCCTCATCATAACCACGCAGGATGGTTTGCGTGCGGTTCACCACATCGACATCACAGCCAAGGGCATTGAAGATGCCGGCAAATTCCATCGCAATATAGCCCGCGCCGACCACCATGATCCGCTTGGGCAGCTGCTCCAGATGGAACACTTCATTGGAACTGATGCAGTGTTCGACACCCGGAATATCGGGCATGTAAGGCCATGCACCGACCGCGACGAGGATATATTTCGCCGTCACTTCACGCCCGCTGGACAGCTTCACACTATGCGGCCCGGTAACGGTCGCGCGTTCCAGTATCTGTTCAACCTTATGACTATCGAGAGTCTGCGTATAAAGACCGTTCAACCGGTCAACATCGCCATTCACATGGTCGCGCAATTTCTCCCAATTGAAGCTAAGCTCTCCCAGATCCCAGCCCATCGAACCGGCATGATCCAGCTCCTCAGCGAACATGGACGCATAAACCAACAGCTTTTTGGGAACGCATCCGCGGATTACACAGGTGCCGCCGATGCGGTGTTCCTCGGCCACGGCCACCTTCGCACCATAGCTTGCGGCCACGCGGGACGCACGCACCCCGCCCGAACCGGCACCGATGACGAAAAGATCATAATCATAGTCGGACATTCAAAGCTCCCATCTGCGCGTTAGGCTCGCGCGATTTATGCGGTTGCGCGGGATATGGCGGTGCAAACGGACTAAATCAATTGCAGCGGCCCTGATCCGCCGGATCAATGGGCCTGTATCCTTGCTGAAAATGGTTCAACTGTCGGCGAAATTTGGCGAAATTCGTTAAAAAGCAGACCGGCGAAAGCATCATAGGAGGCACTGTTTGCGTTGACTTAGGCCCTCAGCAAGCCGCACACCTCGTGCAAATCACTTACCACATGGGTAGCCAGAGCGTGCATCTCATCATTCGCTGGCACCAGATCGGGCACCATAATGGGCATCATGCCGGCTGCAGCGGCCGACCGAATGCCCGCATGCGAATCTTCCAGCGCGAGGCATGTCTCTGGTTCAACCCCCAGAGTTCGCGCAGCCGCCTGATAAGGATCAGGTGCGGGCTTCCCTTGCGCGTAGTCACCCCAAGCTATCACCGTGTCAAAACGCTCAGTCAAGCCGTGCTTTGCCAGGTGATGATCCGCTTTGCTGCGCTGTGAAGATGTTGCGATAGCCCGCGGCAAACTGAGAGTATCCAGCAGATTGAGCAGCTCAACCACGCCGGGCTTCAAATCGAGATCACGTTCCACCAATTCGAGGAAATTCGCCCTCCAGCTTGCTTCAAATGGCTCAAAATCGACCGCCCCTCCGAAATGGGCCTGCAAAATATCATAATCGGTATTGGCTGGCTTACCGATCAATTCGCGAAACACGTCGATCGGCAAATCGCCGCCATGACTCTTTGCAGCTGCGGCGGCGGCACGAAACTGCAGGCGTTCGGTATCAAATATCAAGCCGTCCATATCGAAAACGACCGCGGCGGGCGTGCGGGGAAGATTCATAGCTTGCCCTAAGCATTGCGTAGGCAAAGCTACAAGCGGAGATGCCTCGATCACTCTTCAGTGTGCTCGCCAAGAAGAATAGAGGAAGGACGCTCTCTCGTATGCTCTCGCACTCACGCGAGCCATGACAGAGCGCAGCCATGCATGATTTTTGGGCACCGGAAACAAACTTTTTTATCGGTATCTGGCATTGGAATAGAGGCGTACCCGATTAAATTGCAGACACAGAAATCATGGAGTTTGCCTGAATGTCCCGCATGCCCGCCCTGTTTGTCGGCCATGGCAGCCCGACCAATACCTTCGATAATACGTCCTATACCCGCGCATGGCGAGCCTTGGGCGCGAATTTGCCGCGTCCCAAGGCTATTCTGGTGATCTCAGGACATTGGTATTTCGGCACCAGCGCGGTGACGGCGATGAAACACCCGCGAACGATCCACGATTTCTATGGCTTCTCCGCCGAATTGAACAATTTCCAATATCCCGCACCGGGCGATCCGGAACTGGCGCACCGCATTGTCGAAATGAGCAAACCGCTCTGGGTTGGCGCGGATAATGATCAATGGGGACTGGATCACGGCACATGGTCAGTGCTCGCGCATATGTATCCGGATGCAGATATTCCGGTGCTGCAACTGTCCATAAATGGTGTGAAGCCGCTCGAATATCATCTGGAACTGGGTGCCAAACTGGCTGCATTGCGCGATGAAGGCGTGATGATTCTGGGAACAGGCAATATCGTCCATAATCTCGGCGTGCTGCAGCGGCATGCAGAGCATGGCGAAGATTGGGCCGAACGTTTTGAGCAGGCAGCGATTGATCAGGCCCGAAACGATCCGGCCAATATGCTCGACCTGCTGACCCATCCCGATTTCGCGAAGGCCGTGCCGACGCCGGACCATTTCATCCCCGTGCTCTATATCGCCGGGCTGGCCGCCGCCGCAGGAGAGCCGCTGGAATGCCTGATCGAGGGATGCGTCATGGGTAGCCTGTCGATGACCACCTTCGGGCTTGATTGCGATCCCGGATTGAAGTCGGCTCTGCAACGCGCTGCAGAGGCCGAAACTCTGGAGCAGGCGATGGAGCCTGCCTGATTTTGGCGGGCCACCCTGATACTTGTGATCAGGGTGGCCCGGCTCAAAACTCAGCCACCCAGGCCGGATGCTTTCAGCAGGGCTTCGGTACTCGCATCAAAGCGTTCCCCGCCCTGTTCGATTTTCCTGGCGATTTCCTTGCCCAGTTCTACCCCGAACTGATCGAAGGGATTGATGCCCATCAGCACCGCATTGGCAAAGGTGCGGTGTTCGTGGAATGCGATCAACGCGCCAAGGGTCATGGCGTCCAGATCATCCACCAGAATGGTCGCAGACGGGCGATTGCCCGAATAGGAACGCGCCGGATCGTCGCTTTGCTTGCCGGCCATCAGCGCCGCGCCTTGCGCGAAACAATTCATCAGCAAAATCCGATGATGCGCTGGGTCCAGCTCGTCACCCGGTGCGATGCTGGCAATGAAGTCCACCGGCACCAGCCGCGTTCCCTGATGCAGCAATTGGAATACCGCATGCTGCGCATCGGTGCCGACGCCGCCCCATGTTATCGGCGCGGTTGCTCCGTCCACGGGCTGCCCCTGCGCTGTGACTGATTTTCCGTTGGATTCCATCTCCAGCTGCTGAAGATAGTCAGGAAGCAGTGACAGACGTTCATCATACGCAAAGACAGCACGGGTCTGCGCGCCCCGGATGCGCGAATAATAAAGGTCTGAACAGGCCGCTCGGAACGGCCAGTTTTCATTCAGCGGCGTGTCACGAAAATGTTCATCCATCATCGCCGCACCGGCCAGCATGGCGGCAAAGTCCTCCCAACCCACGCCCAGTGCAACGGGAAAACCGATCGAGGACCACAGCGAATACCTGCCCCCCACACTTTCCGCAAAAGGCAGGATACGTGTTTCATCCACGCCCCATTCGACCGCCTTTTCCGGGCTGGCCGTCAAGGCAATAACCCGGCCGGAGGGATCATCCACGCCATTGTCACCCAGCCATTTCAACGCACTTTCCGCGTTGGTCATGGTTTCAATGGTGGTGAAGGTCTTGGAAGCCACCGCAATCAACGTCGTCGCCGGGTCACATGCGGCAAAGGCTTGTTCCAGCGCGCAGCCATCAATATTGGACACGACGTGCACATCCACCAGCGACAGATCGCGGCTGAGCGCATCGACCGCCAGAGCCGGTCCAAGGGCTGACCCGCCAATGCCGATATGGATCAGATGCTTGATTTCTCCCAGCGCGCCCTCATGAATTGCCTCAACCAGCAATCGCATTCGCGCCAGCAATGCGCCCGATTCCTCGACACTGCTTTCCTTGCCGACACCGCGCAAGGCAGCATGTTCGGCCGCGCGCCCTTCGGTCGGGTTCACCACTTCACCGGCAAAGAGCTTGCGGCGCATATCCTCAAAATCAGCCGCCTCTGCCAGTGTTTCAAAGTCGGTCAGAATATCCTGCGTCAGATGCGTCTTGGACCAATCGAATAAAATACCGATTTCATCGAGTTCCAGGCGGCCGGAGAATGCAGCCAGACGGTCAGGATCTGCGGCAAACAATTCTGCCAATGTCGGGTCCTGATGCAGACCGATCGCTTTCCAGGCGGATTGGCGGGCGTCGCTCAAATGAATTCTCCTTCGGTTGATTACCATCAGAGCTAGGGACTTGCTGACGGTTTTGGAACAGCGAAGTTGGCCGCCACTCTGGCCCCGCCATGCCCGACAATAAACCCGCTACGCAATGGGCACTGTCGCAAATGCGATCGGGCGGATATAGGACGGGTGAAACTCCCCCGAGACTATGGCAAGAAAGAGCCTGCAATCATGGATACATCCTCCGGAGACACCGGAAAGTCTGGCCAAGCGGACAAAGAGGAAGGCAGCTTTTTCGCCTTTCTGCTCAAGCTGGTTCTGGTGGTTGCGATCTTTCGCAGCTTCATATTTTCGCCTTTCAATATCCCCAGCGAATCCATGATGCCGCGGCTGCTGGAGGGGGATTATCTGCTCGCGGCCAAATGGCCCTATGGCTACAGCAAATATTCGCTGCCATTCAGCGTGCCCCTGATCCCCGGCCGGATCATGAAGAGTCAGCCAGAGCGCGGCGATGTCGTCATTTTCAAGGCGCCGCCACTCAAGACACAGGATTATGTGAAGCGGGTGATTGGTCTGCCCGGTGATCAGATTCAGGTGTTGGATGGCATAGTGCACATCAATGGTGAGGCCGTGTCGCATGAACAGATCGCGGACCTGTTGTTCACCCCTCCCCCCGAAAAAGACTGTGTCGCGCCGCAATTCGCCGAAATTGGCGATGCAGGCCGTTTGCAGTGCCGTTACCCTCAATTTCGCGAAACCCTGCCCAATGGCGTGAGCTACACCGTGCTTGATATGGGCACCACGCCGCAGGATACGACGGATGTCGTGGTGGTACCACGCGGCCATATGTTTGTGATGGGCGACAACCGCGACAATTCAATGGATAGCCGCTTTCCCGCCATTCCGGGCAAGGGAGTTGGCATCGTGCCGCAGGACAACCTCGTGGCCCGCGCAACAATCATCATGTGGTCCACCGATGGGACTGCCGAATGGCTGAAACCCTGGACATGGTTCACCGCCGCGCGGTGGAACCGGATCGGAGACATAATTTGACCGGGAAACTCCCTCAAGAAGCCCGTGCATTTCTGGAAGATCTGGGCATCCAGATCAGCGATGAAAGCCTGTGGCTGGAAGCGCTAACGCACGGAAGTACAGGGCAGAAACGCAATTATGAACGGCTCGAATTTCTTGGCGACCGGGTGCTTGGCCTGTCGATTGCAGAATGGCTGTTTGAACGCAATGACGGCTCTGAAGGCACCTTGTCACAGCGGCTAAACGCATTGGTCAGCCGCGAGATGTGTGCCCGAATTGCCCGGGGTATCGGTTTATCCAGGCATATCCGACTGGGCAAACAGGCACGCGATGATGGCGGGGCCGATAGTGACAACATTCTGGGTGATGTGGTCGAAGCTCTGCTGGGTGCCAGCTTTATCGAACGCGGATTTGCGCCCACGCGTGACATGGTGCGCGATATCTGGAAAAATGCCATAGAAGGCGGGGCCGGACGCACAAAGCACCCCAAGAGCGCGTTGCAGGAATGGGCCGCGGGCAATCAACGCAAGCCGCCGGAATATGCACTGGTCGACAGGTCCGGGCCGGATCATGCAGCCAAGTTCACGGTGCGCGTAACGGTCCATAAGGTGGCCTCGGTCGAGGCCGTGGCTGGCAGCAAACAGGATGCGGAAACAGCAGCCGCAAAATTATTCATGGAGAAATATGCGTGAGTGACAATGGTGAAACCCGCTGCGGCGTCGTAGCCGTAATTGGGGCTCCCAATGCCGGGAAAAGCACCCTGGTCAACCAGCTGGTCGGCCAGAAGGTGGCGATCACATCGGCCAAGGCGCAAACCACCCGCGCACGCATGCTGGGGATTGCCCTGGCGGATAAGGTTCAGATGATGCTCGTGGATACGCCCGGCATTTTCGCACCGCGCCGCCGGCTGGACCGGGCGATGGTGAATGCCGCGTGGGAGGGGGCGAGCGAAGCGGACGCTATCCTGCTCCTCGTCGACAGTGTGAAACAGCGCCGCCATGAGCTCGGCCCGTTACTGGAAGCTCTGGCCAACCGGCCGGAACGGAAATTGCTCGCATTGAACAAGGTTGATGCCAGCAAGAAGGAGCCGCTGCTCGCTCTGGCGCAGGATTTGTCCTCCAAGGTCGATTTTGACGAGGTCTTCTTCATCTCTGCGCTGGAAGGCGACGGCGTGGGCGAGCTGAAAGACAGGCTCGCATCTTTGATGCCCAAGGGCCCATGGCATTACCCGGAAGACCAGGTGTCTGATGCCAGTGAACGTTTGCTGGCGGCAGAAGTCACGCGGGAGCAGCTCTATCGCCAGCTTCACGAAGAACTTCCCTATGACAGCGCAGTTCGGCCAGAAGCCTATCGCCACCGGTCAGACGGTTCGCTGGAAATTCATCAGCAAATCGTGGTTGAACGCGATACCCAGCGGGCGATCGTGTTGGGCAAAGGCGGCAGCCGGATCAAAGCCATTGGTGAAGCCGCCCGGCTGGAACTCACCGAACTGCTCGGCGTGAAAGTTCATCTCTTCCTGCATGTAAAGGTCGATGAGAAATGGGCTGAAAGCCGCGAGATGTTCGAGGAAATCGGGCTCGATTGGGTTCGCTGACGCGCATTTCCTGTAAATCCGGGCCTGTATGAATTCAGGCCCGGATTAAACTTTGGTGCGCCCTCCGGCTGATCAGCCCGCCGGAGCCTTTACACCCTTCCCGCTACTGCGGAAACGCACCAGACTGCATATCGCCGACACCAGCGCCAGCGCGCCGGAAACGGCCAATGGCCATGCGCCAACGCCCAGCCCGCTGCTGAGTAGGATACCCACGACCACTGCGGCCATCGTCTGGCCAAGCAGGCGCGACGTGGAAAGAAGCCCCCCGGCCGCAGCCGCTCGGTCTTTGGGAGCGCGGCCAATCAACAACCGCGAATTGGGTGCGAAGAACAATCCAAAACCCACCGCGGCCAAGGCCAGTCGCCATGCTATAGCGAAGGCACTGACCTGCCCCGGCAACATCGCCAGCAAGGCGAGCGCGACCACCGCAACAGCCATACCGGTCACGCCCAGCTTGGTCGGCGCGATACGGTCTGACAGCCACCCAGCCAGCGGAGCGATGAACAGCATCGTCAGCGGAAAGGGCAGCAACAACAGCCCTACTTGATCCGGTGAATAGCCCATGGTCTGTTCCAGCCGGAATGGCAGCGCGAGCATTAACGCACCTGACGATATGAAACACGTCACTGCCGCCAAAGCGGATAGGCCGATGGCTGGCATCCGCATGATATCGACAGGGACCACAGGGTTTTCCCGCTCATTCTCGCGCCGAACCAACAATACAGCCGATACGACACCCATCCCGACCGCGACGACCCCCAACCAGACATTGTCCGCATGGGCGCCCAGCTGCAAACCGCCGATGATCAGCAACATGGTGACCGCGCTCCACAAGCCGCTGACCCATTCAGGGTTAAGCGGGCGCCGAACCGGTTCCGGTAAAAAGCGGCCAAGGATAAGCGAAATAACGGCGAGCGGTGCCGCCGCCACGAACACCCAATGCCACGCAATATGGGCCACGATATAACCGCCCAATGTGGGGGCCAGAGCGGCAGAACTGGCGACGATAACGCTGTTGATACCCAGCCCGCTGCCCAGATTTTTGGCAGGATATATCTGCCGCAACATGGCGGAGGACACCGACAGAGCCATGCCGGCGCCCAGCGCCTGCGCCGCTCTTAACACCAGCAAGACCGGCAAATTGGTGGCGAAAAGACACAGTGCAGAGGCCACCAGAAACACGGCCTGACCAATTTGATAAAGCCGCCGGTGTCCGATCCTGTCGCCAATACTCGCGAAAGGCAGCAAGACCATCACCAGCACCAGCTGATAAACGGTCACGACATTGGTGATGACGCCATCACTGACATTCAGTTCACGCGCGATGGTGGGCAAGGCGACATTCGCGATCGCCCCGTCGAGCACCAGCAGTGCCGTGCCGAAAGAGATGCCGATAATGGCCCAGATCCGCCGGGGCATCGGCAAACCGTCCTGCTCCATGGCCTGATTGAACGCGGCATTGCGCTCCTCCGCCCGGTTTACGGGCGTCGCGGCCATATCACTATCGCTCTCATTTTGCGTCTGCAGCATCGGCGGAATTTGAGTATGCTCTTACTCAAATTCAAGCTTCCCCGGTGTCTTTTGCAGCTGCCTTTTTCGACGTTGTCTTCTTGGCTGGCGCTTTCTTTGCAGCCGGCTTCTTGGCCGCAGCCTTCTTAGCAGGCGCTTTTTTTGCGGGCGCCTTCTTTGCCGGAGCCTTCTTCTTGGCTGCAGCTTTCTTCTTTTTCGGCGGCCCCTTCGCAGCCCGTTCGTCAATCAACCGGATCGCGTCTTCCTCGGTCACATCCTCTGGCTTCATATCCTTGGGGATGGTGGCGTTGGTCGTGCCGTCGGTGACATAGGGGCCATATCGGCCGGGTAGTACCTTCATCTCGCCCCCACTTTTGGGGTGTTCCTTGAAGGTCTTGATCGGTTCAGCTTTCGCACGGCTACCCCGGCCACCGCGCTGGGCGGCCTCGGCCAGCATGGTAACAGCGGCATTCATGCCCGTGTCAAACACCTCGCTGGTGGAAGACAGCTTGGCATATTTGCCCTCATGTTTGAGGTAAGGCCCATAGCGGCCGATCGCCGATATGATCGGTTCCCCGGTCTCCGGATGCTTGCCGATTTCACGCGGAAGGTCGAGCAGCTTCACCGCCCATTCCAGACCGAAATCGTCGATATCCTTGGGGATGGAAGCGCGCTTGGCTTCCTTGCCCTCACCCATTTGCACATAGGGGCCAAACCGGCCCGTCTTGCGCTCGATCTCCAGACCGGTTTCGGGATGCTTGCCCAATGCGCCTTCTTCACCGGTTTCCTGCTGTCCGCCCGGCTGGGCAAAGGGTCTGGTATATTTGCATTCCGGATAATTATTGCAGGCGACAAAAGCACCATAGCGGCCCCCGCGCAAAGCGAGCCGTCCGTCGGCACAATTAGGGCAGGCGCGCGGATCGCTGCCATCTGCCTGGGGCGGGAAGAGGAAATCAGACAGGAATTCGTCCAGCACTTCGGTCACTTCCGAAGGCTTACGCTCCATAACTTCATCCGACTTCGGCTTGAAATCGCGCCAGAAACTTTCGAGCAGCTTCTTCCATTCCGCCCGGCCGCCGGAGACATCGTCCAGCTCGTCTTCCATGTCGGCTGTGAAATCATACGCCACATAATGGCCGAAAAACCGTTCCAGAAACGCCGTCAGCAAGCGTCCGCTTTCTTCAGCGAAGAAGCGGTTCTTTTCGGTGCGAACATAGTTGCGGTCTTTGAGAACCTGAAGCGTAGAAGCATAGGTAGAGGGACGACCAATACCGAGTTCCTCCAGCCGTTTTACCAGGCTCGCTTCTGAAAAACGGGGCGGCGGCTGCGTAAAGTGCTGCGTCGACAGAACTTCCTTCTTCGCCGGACTGTCCCCCTGCTGCATCACAGGCAGCAGGCCGGATTCATCGTCATCATCCTTGCTGTCACGCCCTTCCTCATAAACCGCGAGGAAACCGGAGAATTTGACGACCTGTCCGGTGGCGCGCAATTCATGGCGCCCCGTCGGATCACGCATGGTCACCGTCGTACGCTCCAGATTGGCGGCCGCCATCTGGCTTGCCATCGCGCGCTTGAAGATCAGATCATAAAGCCGCGCCGCATCCGCACTGCCAGCGCGATCGCGCGTGAAATCGGTCGGTCGGATCGCCTCATGGGCTTCCTGCGCGTTCTTCGCCTTGGTCGAATAATGACGCGGCTTTTCAGGCAGATAATGCCCGTCATACCGGTCTGCGATGGCCTTGCGAGCGGCAGAAATGGCACTGCCATCCATTTGCACACCATCGGTACGCATATAAGTGATTGCGCCGTCTTCATACAGACCCTGCGCCAGACGCATTGTATGGCTGGCAGCGAAACCCAGTTTGCGGGCGGCTTCCTGCTGCAAAGTGGACGTCGTGAATGGGGGCGCGGGGTGACGCTTGAGCGGCTTTGTTTCGACATTCTCGATCGTGAAGCGCGAATCTTCGACCGCCTTCTTGGCGGCATCGGCCATGCCCTTTTCGCCAATCGACAGCCGCTCCAGCTTTTCACCGTCAAAACGGACCAGACGCGCATCGAATTCGGTCCCGTCCTGCTCCATCCGGGCCAGAACCTGCCAATATTCCTGCGGCTGAAAGGCCTCGATCTCACGCTCACGGTCAACAATGATACGCAGCGCGACGGACTGAACACGGCCCGCGCTTTTTGCGCCGGGCAGCTTGCGCCACAGGACCGGCGACAGCGTGAAACCAAACAGATAGTCCAGCGCGCGCCGGGCGAGATAGGCGTCAATCAAATCGTGATCGAGCTGACGCGGCGCCTTCATCGCATCTGTCACCGCTTTTTTGGTGATGGCGTTAAAGGTGACGCGGTCCACCTCGGCCGGCAAGACGCGCCGCTTCTTCAGCAATTCCAGCACATGCCACGAAATAGCCTCCCCTTCGCGATCAGGGTCAGTCGCGAGAACGAGACGATCAGCACCTTTCGCCGCATCCGCAATCGCTTTGATACGGCTTTGCTTGTCCTTGTAAGGCTCCCAATCCATCGCGAAATCTTCATCCGGCCTGACCGAACCGTCTTTTGGCGGAAGATCGCGGACATGGCCGTAGGATGCGAGGACGGTGAAATCCTTACCCAGATATTTCTCGATGGTTTTCGCCTTGGCCGGCGATTCGACGATAACAAGCTGCATTGCGGTGTGTGAACTTTCTTACGCGTATATGTGCGCACGAGGGTGGGTTCCCCCATGCAGATTCGTCAAGCGCCCTTTATTGGCAATTCGATCAGCCGAAAACATCCTGCAGTTCAGCGCTGTCATCGCTAACCATGAGATAGACTGCCGCGGCATAACCGAGCGAGATCGCGCTGATCGCCACCTCGAAGAAAGCCGATATGATTCCTCCGACCCATGGATTCAACGCCCAGAAGATCAGACTGCCTACCCCGAATATGGCCAAAAGCCCAAAGACCAGGACGAGGCCAGAAAAGAAGATCGCCCAGCCATGCCCCCTCGTTGCGGCCCAACTTGCCGAGAAACTCTCCGTGATCGAGTGTTTTCCCGTAACCACAAAGCCGGGTGCCGCAGTCCAACGGACGAGCAGGAAAAGGCCCGGAATAACCAGTAGCAAGGAGCCCAAAGCGATCCCGATAATGGAGAGAAAATAGAGGCCGCAAAACTGCCAGAAGCGATTGCTGCCATCGCCACCAATTCGACGCGAGGCAACGAAATGGCGGATCAGCAGATATGTTGCGACTAGCGACAAGGCGACATTGCCGATTTCAAACAGCATGCTCATCACAGGTTCGCCCGGCGTGTACGAAACACCGTAATTGAACGAGCCTGCCACACTCTCGGTAAAGCCAGCGATGACTCCAAGTGCGCTGTATGCGCCAAGAATCAGTATGAAGAACCCCACTTCACGCAAATTTTGCGCTACCAAAGAGGAGGTTTCATTCAGAATGCCGCCAAAACTCACTTTTTTTGTCATTTCCCGCCTCTCATTTCGCAAGGGATACTTTGCCGCCCGCATGGCGCACAAGCAATCCCGCAATCTCTAATTCCAGCAATGCGAGCTGGATGGCCGCCACATTCTCACCGCTTTGGCGGATCAGTTCATCAACCGCGATGGGCGCCTGAGTGAGCAATCCGGCTATATCCGCGCTTTCAGCGGTATCTTCCGCTGCTTCTTCAAAATTATAATTCTGCTGCGATGTAACATCGTGAAAACTGGACCGCGGTGCGCCTTCGAAACCGCTTAGGAGTTCCAACACGTCGTCGGCTGATTGCACCAGAATTGCGCCATCACGGATCAACTGATTGCACCCCTGACTGCGTGCATCCAGCGGCGATCCGGGGATTGCCATAATTTCCCGCCCCGCTTCTCCCGCAAGCCGCGCCGTGATCAGCGACCCGGAACGCGGTGCGGCCTCCACCACCAATGTGCCAGCTGCCAGACCAGCTATGATGCGGTTACGGCTCGGAAAATGGCTGCCACGTGGCTCGGTTCCCGGCGGTTGTTCCGCCAGCAGCAATCCGCCTTCCGCAATTTGCTCTTGCAATTCAGCATGTTGCGTAGGGTATGCAATGTCGATTCCACTGGCGATGACGCCGATCGTCGCAGGCAACGCGCCCTGATGGGCAGCGCCATCAATTCCACGCGCCAGGCCCGACACCACCACATGTCCTGCATCCGAGATCGAATGGGCAAATTCGCGCGCCAGCTTGATCGCGGCGGCCGAGGCATTACGCGCCCCGACCACAGCCACACAGGGCTTTGCAGCCAGAGCCATATCGCCGCGATAGAGCAGGATTGGCGGCGCCCCCTCTATCTGTGCCAGCAATTCAGGATAATCAGGCGCGTCATGAAACAGATATCGCGCACCTGCCCGTTTTGCGGCCTGAACCTCCTGCTCAATGCGCGCAACAGAAGCCGCGCGATAAGGCTTGCCGCCACGCCGCGCGAGATCGGGCAGTGCCTCTATCGCCGCATGCGCCGTGCCAAAACGCCCGAGCAATTTCTGGTAGCTGACCGGGCCAATATTCGGTGATCGCAAGAGCCGAATGCGCGCAAAGGCCTCCTGCTGATCAAGGCTCATTTTGCTGACCCTATTCTGGGTTCCGTCCCTGCTTTCAACCGGCTGATATTCGCGCGGTGAAGCACCAGAATAAGCGCCGCGATCGCAATCAGAAACGGCAGCAGATCCCAGCGTTGCAGCGCAATCGCCATCACCGGTGCGGCAATCGCCGCACTCATCCCGGCAAGTGAACTGATGCGGGTGAAATAAAGCAGTCCGATCCAGATAGCGGCATAGGCAAGGCCGAAAGGCCAACCAAGGCCGAAGCATACACCCGCAGTGGTGGCCACGCCCTTGCCGCCCCGGAACTTCAACCAGACAGGGAAACAGTGCCCGATGACCGCACCCAATGCAGCGAAACCGGCGGTTTGCGGAAACAATATCCATGCCAGATAGACCGGCAGCCAGCCCTTGAGCAGATCCAGCAACAATGTCGCTGCGGCCAGTTTCTTGCTCCCGGTGCGCAGCACATTGGTGGCGCCAATATTGCCGCTGCCAATCTGTCGCACATCGCCCTTGCCCGCAGCAAAGGCGAGCAGGAGGCCAAAGGGAATCGATCCCAGCACATATCCCAGCAAACCGGCCAGGAGGGCATCCAGCCCATTCATCATCGCATCCCCCAATCACAAATCAGACACGGCATAGCTATACCGGCCCCTCTCCATAGCGCGTCACTTGCAATTCCGCAGGGGTAAAATATGCCGAAATGGATATGAACACAGATCCCTCTTCGCCGTTGCTGTTATTCGATTCGGGTGTGGGCGGCCTGTCCGTCCTTGCTGAAATCCGCAGGTTGATGCCGGATGCGCCGGTCATTTACGCGGCGGACACTGCCGCATTGCCCTATGGCGAGAAGACCGAGGAACAGATCGCCGCGCGCGTCCCGGCACTGCTGGGCAGACTGGTGGAACGCTATCGTCCCAGATTGATCACCATCGCCTGCAACACCGCATCCACCATCGCCTTGCCTGCCGTGCGTGAAGCTCTGGATCTGCCCATTGTGGGCACCGTGCCGGCGATTAAACCCGCTGCCGCGCTCACCCGTGCCGGCGCAATCGGATTGCTCGGCACAGCGGCGACTATCCGCCAAGCCTATGTCGACAATCTTGAGCACGAATTCGCGCAAGGCAAACAGCTTATCCGCTACGCCGCCCCCGCCCTTGTCGCAGCCGCCGAAGCAAAACTGCGCGGGGAGACACCCGATCCTGCGATCTTCGCAGAAGCGGCACAGGGGCTGCGCGATAGGGCCGGCAATCATGAAATTGATACCGTCGTCTTGGCTTGCACGCATTTCCCATTGGTCGAAGCCGAACTCGGTCACGCTCTTGGACAAAATGTCCAGTTCGTCCATGGCGCCGCGGGCATCGCGCGGCGTGTGGCGCATCTGACGAAAGGGCAGGAATTCCTCAGAAAGTCACCGGATTCTGCGCTTTTCACGGGCAAGGAAGAGGATGTAGACGACTTGCTGCCAGCACTGCGGCAGTACGGCATCGATCACATTGATCGCATTTAATGCGAACCTCTCGCAAACTCTTGACTTTTAACCCGCTGTCGATGCGCGTAAGGCCCAGCTAAACCTTGCCGTAGGGGGATAACTGGCCCCCACAAAGCGGCGCAGCACGGACCGGTTGTTTTGAACTACGACCAAATATTCGACCAAGCGATTGACCGCCTCCATTCGGAGGGGCGTTACCGCGTGTTCATCGACATATTGCGCAATAAGGGTGCCTATCCCAATGCGCGGTGTTTCGCCGGCCATAACGGCCCGAAACCGATCACCGTCTGGTGTTCCAACGATTACCTCGCCATGGGGCAGCACCCCAAGGTGATTGGTGCGATGGAAGAGGCACTGCACGATGTTGGTGCCGGTTCCGGCGGCACGCGCAATATCGGCGGCAACACCCATTATCACATCCAGCTGGAGCAGGAACTGGCGGATCTCCATGACAAGGAATCCGCGCTGCTGTTTACGAGCGGATATGTGTCGAATGATGCGACGCTGTCCACGCTGGCCAAATTGCTGCCCGGCTGCATCATCTTTTCGGATGAACTGAACCACGCCAGCATGATCGCCGGGATTCGTAACTCCGGCTGTGAAAAGCGGGTGTTCCGTCACAATGACGTGGAGCATCTGGAAGAGCTTCTGGCTGCTGAAAGCCCCGATGTTCCCAAGCTGATCGCCTTTGAAAGCGTCTATTCGATGGATGGCGACGTTGCTCCTATCCATGCGATTTGCGATCTGGCCGAAAAGTACAACGCGCTCACCTATCTTGATGAGGTTCACGCGGTTGGCATGTATGGTGCGCGCGGTGGCGGCATCTCCGAACGCGATGATGCGGCGCACAGACTCAACCTGATTGAAGGTACGCTGGGCAAGGCGTTTGGCGTGATGGGCGGTTATGTCGCTGCCGATAAGAAGATCATCGATGTGATCCGTTCCTATGCCCCCGGCTTTATCTTCACGACCTCGCTCAGCCCCGTTCTGGTGGCAGGCGTTCTGGCATCTGTCCGCCATCTGAAATCCTGCTCTGAAGAACGCGACGCGCAACAAGCCAGCGCCGCCAGACTGAAAGCGATGATGCGCGAAGCCGGACTGCCGGTGATGGATTCCACCACCCATATCGTGCCTTTGATGGTGGGCGATCCGGTGAAGGCCAAGCGAATCAGCGATATTCTGCTGGCCGAATATGGTGCCTATGTGCAGCCTATCAATTTCCCCACCGTGCCGCGCGGTACGGAGCGGCTCCGCTTCACCCCCGGCCCTGCTCATACGGAAGAAATGATGCAGGAACTCACCAATGCTCTGGTTGAGGTGTGGGACCGGCTGGAAATTAAGCTGGCCGCCTGACGATAGCCCGCTCTTCATGAATTAATAGAAAGCCCCCGCAGCCTTCCGCTTCGGGGGCTTTTCCTTGCTCCGGTAAATTATATTGCGCACAATATATTGGCAGGCGAAACAGATCGCCACTTGGTGCGTATTAGCTGTGAAAGCAGGAGAGACTGATGAGCGAGACTATCACCCGTATCGATGAGAATTTCTGGAATATACGCGGCAAATTCAAGATTGCCGGAATGCTCGATGTCGGAACGCAGGCCTCTCTCATCCGCCTGCCTAGCGGTAAATTTCTCTTCCTCGATTCCTACAGCCTGACACCGGATATGCAGCGGGAAATCTATTCGCTGACCGAGGGCGGAAAAGCGGTGGAGGCCATTCTCAACCTGCATCCTTTCCACACGCTGCATTGCGATACGATGGCAGCCATGTTCCCGCAGGCGAAGCTTTATGGCTCCGCACGGCACAAGCGCAAATGCCCCGACCTGAAATGGGAAACGCCTCATGTGGAATCGCAGGAAGTCTGCGATCTGTATGGGGATGTGCTGGACTTTACCCTGCCGCGCGGTGTGGATTACATCTCCGATGACGAGAATGTGCATTTTTCGTCGCTGATGGCCTATCACAAACCGTCGCGTACCATTCACGTGGATGACACGCTGACCTATTTTGATCTGCCCAAACCGATCAGCCTGATACTGCCCTCACCCAAAATCGGCTTCCACCCCACTTTGGCAAAAGCGCTGGAGCAACGTCCCGGTGCCGCGCGTGACTTCCTGAACTGGGCCCAGGATATGGCCAAATCCTGGCATGATGCGACCACCATCTGCGCGGCCCATTCCGGCATTGCGAAAATCGAACCGGAGTCGTTCCCGCAGAAGATTTCCGAAGCGCTGGAGAAATTGCAAGGCAAGCTGGAAAAGCATCGCGCCAAATTTGGCTGACGCTATGTCAGATTAAATCCTGCATCCATGTCGAATTGCGTTACGGTCAGACGTCTTTAGGTTGAATTGGTGGCAACAGGGCCATCACTTCAATGGAGTGACTGACATGAAATACGCCCTTCTGATCCATGAAGACCATGCAGCCTATCAGAGCGAAAATGACCTGCATGCCGTGATGGAACAGCATGCCCGGCTTGTCGAAAGCCTGGGCGACACGCTGCTCGCCGCAGAGGGACTGCGCGATCAGAGCACCACCACGACATTGCGCCGTGATGGGGACACGGTCGATTTCCATGATGGCCCCTTTGCCGAAGCACGCGAGCAATTGGGCGGGATCTACATCATTGAGGTGGAAAGCCTCGATGAGGCCATGGATGTCGCGCGACAAATTCCGATGATCAGCAAGGGCGCTGTCGAAATCAGGCCTTGCGAGAGTGAAGGCTAAAACCCCGGAGGTGGCACCGCAGGCAGGCATGATGACAAGCAGTCTGGCCGACACGCTCAATCGTCGGCGGTTCGAATTGCTGGCAGCCCTGTCGGCGCGGTTTCGCGATATCGATCTCGCTGAAGAGGCGCTTTCCGAGGCATGTCTGCGGGCCGTTTCTCAGCCACAACCGCCTTCTGACTGGGCCGCCTGGCTCTATCGCACGGCGGTTCACGCAGCCATTGATCAATTACGGCGCCGCCAGCATGCCCGCCGGCACGCGGAGCAGGAGCAGCAACTCAGAGCGGAAAGTGCTGATATGGCTGACAGCACAATTCCCGACCGCCGGCTGGCGTTGATCTTTGCCTGCGGCCATCCGGCCATTGACGCCACCAGTCGTGCTGCCTTGATGCTCTCCGTCGTTTGCGGTCTGACCGCTGCGCAAATTGCTACGGCATTCCTGATCCCTGCCTCGACTATCGCACAGCGTCTGACCCGCGCGAAGCGCAAGCTTAGCGGCGCTGGCATAATATTCGAGATTCCGGGGCAGAAATTCTGGCCTGAACGGTTGAACGCGGTGCTGTCGACTCTTGAAGTGGCCTATATCCGATCAACCCCCGGAGTGCCGGCCTCAGAAGCCGGTCCCATACACGCCAATCAGATTATCGAACTGGCCGATCTGGTGAGCACCCTCCTGCCAGAGGAATCTGATGCCCATGCAGTGAGTGCGACACTCAATTTCTCGGAAGCCAGACGCAGAGCAAAAGCTGATTGCCACGGGAATATGGTCCCACTGGACCAGCAGGCACCCGAAGATTGGGATCAGGGCCTGATCGCTGTAGCGCGCCGCAAACTTGAACGCGCTGAACGGATCAGTCGCACCCCGGCTGCAAAGGCACCAACAGCCCGGCACCCTTCTCCGCGTCTCATCAAGGCGCAGCTGCAACGTTGCTGGTGCGAGCGCCTTTCGCTGCATGCCCCAGCCCCGTGGGAAGCCGTGCTGCAGCTCTATGATCAATTGGTGGCGATAGAGGACAGCCCCTTTACGCGGCTGAACCGTGCCGTGGCTCTTGGTGAAGTAGAGGGTGCCGCTGCTGCACTGTCAGAGCTGAACCAGCTCTCTGCAGACAGGATGAGCCAGTTTGCGCCCTATCACGCTGTGCATGCGGCCATGCTGGCCAAAACGGGGGAAACGTCTCAGGCGATCGCAGCCTATGACAGGGCAATCACTCTGACGGAAGATCAGACCGAGCGCAGCTTCCTTGAAAAGCAGCGCTCGGAACTCGATCGTTAACGCAGGCTCACCACATTGTCGCTTTCGCGCGGATCCGGCCGATCACCGCGATAAAGGCTTGCCATCGGCTCATTGGCGACATTGATACATTCAGCAGCGCCAAAGCCATTAAAGGCTGTCTTCATCGCCGCGCCATAGGCGCCGAGCATACCGACTTCGATATAATCGCCGGCCTGAATGTCAGCCGGAAGCATGAAAGGACCTTTCATGAAATCGGCATCGTCACATGTCGGCCCGTAAAACGAGAATTCTTCCAACGCTTCGGTCAGATCATCTTCCAGCGCTTCCACCGGAAAACGCCATGCAACATGCGCTGCATCGAACAAGGCACCATAGGCACCATCATTGATATACAGCTCATCGCCGCGGCGCTTTTCAACCTTGACGATCAGCGAGCTATATTCCGCGCACAGCGCACGGCCCGGCTCGCACCACAGCTCAGCCGAATAGGAAATCGGCAGATTTTCGAAATGGCGGTGAATGATGCCGAAATAATCTTCCAGTGGCGGCGGCTCCATCCCCGGATAGGAACTGGGGAACCCGCCCCCGACATCCACGATGTCGACAGTCACGGCAGCTTCGGCAATCGCCGCACGTACCCGCTCCAATGCCTGAACATAGGCGAACGGGGTCATCGCCTGACTGCCGACGTGGAAGCAGATACCGAGCGCGTCACAATGCTGGCGCGTTGCCTGCAGAAGCGGTGCGGCATCGGCAAGATCGATCCCGAATTTCGACGCCAGCGAGAGCTCGGAATAATCGGAGGATACACGCAGTCGCACCAGCAGGTTCAGATCATCGGCCTGCGTGCCATCATCGGCGGTGGTCGCTTCGACAATCTTCTCCAGCTCTTCCATCGTGTCGAGGCTGAAGGTTGTGACGCCATGCTGGTGATAGGCTTCGGCAATGGCGCGTTTGGTCTTCACCGGATGCATGAAGCACAAGGTTGCCTCTGGCAAAACAGAGCGCACCATGCGCACTTCAGCAATCGAAGCGACATCATAATGCGTCACGCCAGAATCCCACAGGATTCGCACGAGATCAGGTGAAGGGTTCGCCTTCACTGCATACAGCGATTTTCCGGGAAATTTCTGCGCGAAGAACCGAGCCGCCCGAGCCGCCGCATGCGGGCGATTCAGGATGACGGGTTCATCCGGCGAAAGATCGCGAACTACAGCCGAGGCGTTAGGGTAAATGTGCAATTCAAGGGACCCCCAAACGGTTAGTTTCACACATAAGGCTGCCTTGCGGTTAGGAAGTCCCCTTGGGGCAGCAGAGGGCGCGCATATAAGCCTCATGTTTGGACATGCAAGGAGAAATTGCCTGATACCACCAGACTATCTCCGCGCGCGGTTTCCTGATTTACGCGCGATCAGGAGAGGCGGTTCCGAAAATCCTGATATGTAAAGTTTCGGATCTGCTCCAGAAAGTCGGTTTCGCTGTCCCACAGCCAGATCGACGGCAGTGGTACACCATTGAAACTGTTGGTTTTTACCATGGAGTAATGCGCCTGATCCAGAAAGGCGATCCGTTCCCCCGGTTTGCATTCAACCGGCAGCCGATAATCGCCGATCACATCACCGGCGAGGCAGGATGGCCCGCCGAGGCGTACTGGTTCACCAGCGCCATCTTCATCCTCATGCAGCATCGCCGGACGATAGGGCGCCTCAATCACATCGGGCATGTGGCAGGTTGCAGAAATATCGGTGATGGCGAGCGGCATTCCGTTATAGTGGGAATCAAGCACCGTGCCCGCCAGAATGCCGGCATCCAGCGCCACGGCTTCACCCGGCTCCATATAGATTTCTGCACCGGTACGTTCCTGCAAGTCGATGAGGAATTCGACCAGTTCATCGCGCTGATAATCATCGCGGGTGATATGATGCCCCCCGCCCAGATTAATCCAGCGCAGATGGCCGAAATACGGCTCTATATAGGGCTCCAACGCTTCCCATGTTCGCACCAGCGGTTCAAAATCCTGCTCACACAATGTGTGCAGATGAATCCCCTGCACCATTTCGAGATGCTCATCCTCCAGCTGATCGACCGGAAAGCCGAGCCGCGAATATGGCGCGCAGGGATCATAGCGCGGGACTTCGCCTTCAGCATGGAGCGGATTGAGGCGCAGACCGACATCGAAATCCATACCCTGCGTCCGAGCATGGGCAATGACTTGAGAACAGCGTTCAATCTGGCCCGGCGTGTTAAAAATCACATGGTCCGATATCCGGCAGATTTCCTCCAGCTCATCGGGCTTATAGGCGGCGCAGAATGTCGCGATTTCACCGTCATAATGCTCGGATGCCAGCATGGCTTCCCAAAGGCCGGATGCGCAGACACCGTCGAGATATTCGCCGATAACCGGCGCCACCGACCACATGGAAAAGGCCTTGAGCGCAGACAGGATCTTGATGCCTGACCGGTCCCGAACATCTGCAAGTATGCGCAGATTGTCGCGTAATTTCGCAGCATCGACCACAAAGGCGGGACTATCCACCCGATTGAGATCGAACTGAGCGAATGCTCCCGGGTCACCGGCTTTTGTTTCCATCATGCTTCCTGCGCGTTTAGAGGAATTATTCGCCGCCATTTAGGATGGCTTGCAAGCTGCGACAAGCGTCGCCGCCTGATCAGTCGACACAGATTGCCCGCACCGACTGCCCATCTTCTACTTCAGAATAGCATCCGAATAAGGCGTCATCTTTCTGGCACTGGCCCTTTGTTTCGCCATTTTCCTGCGGAGTTCCGGTGGCGATGCATTTGCCCTCGCACTCGCTGCTATCGCGGCAGGTTTGCCCGGCATCGACAAAAGGATGGATGCAAAGTTCAGCCTGCAACCGCCCGCGCCGGTCGACAAAGCCGCCATTCGCCTCACAGGTCGCACGTTCCTCGCTCGACATGTCCGATGTTGGACCGGCAGCTGGCGATGCTGGGCGCTGATCAGGTTCCGTTGTCGGCGTACAGGCCGCCAGCAGGATGCAGGGAAGCATAGCCAAAAGAGCTGTTTTCATCGGTCACCATGTCCAGAAAAGTGATAAGGCCCGGTTCGCCCGGGCCGAACTGAGAGAAAGAGAGAAATGCCAGTGCACGACCTCAGTCTCACACTGGCAAAACTCCAGAAGATCTGATCCGAAAGGCTCAGAATGGCAGCGGCGCGGCCAGTTCCTTGACCTCAAATGGCAAGCCATTTTCGCCGAGCATTTCGAGGAAGGGATCAGGATCAAGCTGTTCCATATTGAACACGCCTTCTCCGCCCCACTTGCCTGTCAGCATCATCGCTGCACCGACCATGGCCGGAACGCCGGTCGTATAGCTCACGGCCTGATTACCGGTTTCCCGATTGGCGTCTTCATGATCGCAGATATTATAGATGTAGAAGGTCTTCTCACCCGAGCCATCGAGCGCTTCGCCAGTGGCGATATCACCGATATTGGTTTTGCCCTTGGTGGTTTCACCGAGCGTTTCCGGCTTGGGTAGAACGGCCGCCAGGAATTGCAGCGGAATGATATCCCGCCCCTGATATTTGATCGGGTCGATCCCGGTCATGCCGACATTCTGCAGCACGGTGAGATGTTTGATATATTCGTCACCAAAGGTCATCCAGAACCGCGCCCGTTCCAGTTCGGGCACGAATTTGGAGAGGCTCTCCAGCTCTTCATGATACATCAGATACATGTTCTTCTGACCGACCTGATCGAAGTCGAATTGCTGGCGGATGGTCATGGCCGGGGTTTCCACCCACTCGCCCTTTTCCCAATGACGCGCCGGAGCCGTCACTTCGCGAATATTGATTTCCGGGTTGAAATTGGTGGCGAAGGCCTGACCATGATCGCCGCCATTGCAATCGAGAATGTCGAGCTGGCGAATGGTCTTCAATTTGTGCTTCTTGAGCCACATCGCAAAAACGCTGGTTACGCCGGGGTCAAAACCTGAACCAAGCAGCGCCATTAGCCCCTTCTCGCGGAACTTCTCCTGATAGGCCCACTGCCATTTATATTCGAATTTCGCCTCATCCTTAGGCTCGTAATTCGCTGTATCGAGATAATGCACACCCGCTTCCAGACAGGCGTCCATGATCGGCAAGTCCTGATAGGGAAGCGCCAGATTCACCACCAGCTGGGGCTGAATTTGCTGGATCAGACGAACCAGCGCAGGGACTTCCTCCGCGTCAATTTCATAGGTCGTGACATCTTCGCCGGTGCGCTCTTTTACGCTTTTGGCGATGGAATCGCATTTGCTCTTCGTCCGGCTGGCCAGGTGAATTTCTGAAAAGATCGACGCGTTCATCGCCATTTTATGCACGGCGACGGAGCTGACGCCACCTGCACCGATTACCAGAACCTTTGACATATGCAGTCTCCAATGCATTAGAATCTTGCGCGGCCTCATAGAGCCTATTGCCGCGGGATCAAATTATGACCCGTTATGAAAACTCACTTCTTTGAAGCTGCAATGCGTTAAGGGCATCAAATGATCCACACAACTCTTCGCCACCCCACCGCTGACGGTGTCCGGCGCGCATCACGCAAGATCGCCCGGATACTCCCCTATACGCCGCTTTTGCCGGTAGAAATTAACGGCGTCAGCCTATGGGCCAAGGCCGAATGCCTGCAGCCGGTTGGTGCCTTCAAGATTCGCGGCGGCTGGCATCGGCTTTCCGACCTCTCAGACGACGTCAAAACGCGCGGCGTGGTGGGTGTCTCCAGCGGCAATCACGCACAAGGCGTGGCCTGGGCGGCGCGCAAATTGGGTATTCAGGCAACTATCGTAATGCCCAGTGATGCCCCCCGCATCAAGATGGACCGCGTGCGCGAAATGGGCGCGGATATCGTGACGTATGAAAGACTGAGCGAGAACCGCGAAGAGATCGCTCAGGCGCTATCTGAAAAAACCGGCGCGACCTATGTTCACGCCTTTGGTGACCCGTGGGTGATTGAGGGTCAGGGCAGCGCAGGCATTGAAATTGCTCAGCAGATGGAAGAACGAATCGGTCAAATGCCGAGCCGGCTGGTGGTCTGTTGCGGCGGCGGAGGCTTGACGGCCGGCCTCGCCCTCGCCTGCCCGGATGCCGAAATTGTTCCTGTTGAACCTGAAGGGTGGGACGATGTCACCCGCAGCCTCTCAAGCGGAGAAATTCAGTCTGTCGGCGACAATCCGCCGCCAACCGCATGCGACGCACTGCAAACGCTTGCCACCTATCCGATGAATTTCGACATACTGAAGGCGCGCTCCTGTGTCGGCGTAACCGTGACCGAAGCGGAAGTGCGCGATGCGCAACGCTTCGCCTTTGCCCGGTTGAGGCTGGTGCTGGAACCGGGCGGCGCCGTTGCCCTTGCCGCAGCGCTTGCCGGCAAAGTCACGCTTGATGATCGCACCGCAATCCTGCTCACCGGGGGGAATGTCGACGCAGAGAAATTCGCAAAAGTCCTGACATCACAGGATTAATAGCCAGACGACGAGGGGCGGTTATGGCCCCTCGTCCAGCGCAAAATCTATAATTTACTCTGCGGCCTGTTCGGCGCGTTCTTCGTTGCGAACGAATTCCAAGGTTGCGAGAAAACGTTCTGCATCGAGCGCTGCCATGCACCCGGTGCCCGCCGCGGTGACAGCCTGACGGTAGGTGTGATCCATCACATCACCGCAGGCGAAAACGCCCGCATGGTTGGTTTTGGGCGTGCCCGCTTCAACCGCAATATAGCCGGATTCATCCATTTCCAGCTTGCCCTTGAACAGCTCCGTCGATGGAGCATGGCCGATGGCAACAAAACCGCCTTCACAATCAAATGTACTGCTCTCGCCGTTTTCGGTGTCGGTCAGGCGCAGCCCGGTCAGCCCCCCTTGCAGCGGGTCACCCAGAAATTCGTCGACCTTCTTGTTCCACAGCACGCTGATTTTGGGGTGCGCGAATAGACGGTCCTGCAGGATCTTCTCCGCGCGCAATTCGCCGCGGCGATGGATCAGGGTCACATCATCCGAATGGTTGGTGAGATAGAGCGCCTCTTCAACCGCCGTATTGCCGCCGCCAATGACGGCAACTTTCTTACCGCGATAGAAGAAGCCATCGCAGGTGGCGCAGGCTGAAACGCCTTTGCCCGACAATTCCTGCTCTCCGGGAACACCCAGCCATTTCGCCTGCGCACCGGTGGCGATCACGAGCGTGTGGCCGACATATTCATCGCCGCTGTCGCCTATGGCCACAAAGGGCGGGCCGTTCGCGATATCGACTTCGGTGATCGTATCCCACATCATCCGCGTGCCCACATGCTCTGCCTGAGCCTGCATTTCCTGCATTAGCCAAGGGCCCTGGATCACATCACGGAAACCGGGATAATTCTCAACATCCGTGGTGATGGTCAGCTGCCCACCGGGCTGGATACCCTGCACGACGATTGGCTCCATTCCGGCGCGCGCGGCATAGATCGCTGCGGTAAGACCGGCTGGTCCGCTGCCGATGATGAGCATCTTGGTTTCGTGTTTCGCCATTGTCTCTCTAAACCCGTTATCAAAATTGTCTGTGCTGCCCTGCGGCATGGCTGCAGAGATGTGTTAGCCGATAATTGGGGGCCACTGCCCGAACTGGCAAGCAAAGCAAGTCTGAGGCCATGATAAGCCAAACTTGTTTCACCGCATTGGCTCCCGCGCCCCTATCTGCCCGAACGGATGGTCAGATCAGTCCTCGGCCAGTGGAATCGCCGCCAGATCCGAGGTAAAATCTTCGGTCCATTCGATCACATTATCATCCCGCACCGTGCCAATCAGCTTGTCCCAGCGTGCCTTACGTTCAGATAGCGGCATATCGAGCGCCAGACGAATATGATGCGCCAGATCATCCGGACTGTGCGGATTGACCAGCAGCGCGTCCTGCAATTGCGGAGCTGCGCCAGCGAATTGGGACAGGATCAGCACGCCGGGATCCTGCGGATCCTGCGCCGCGATATATTCCTTCGCGACCAGATTCATCCCGTCGCGTAGCGGCGTGACCAAGCCAATCTTGGACGCCCTGTAAAAGCCGAAAAGCTCTTCCTGAGCATAGCCACGATTGACATAGCGGATGGGCACCACGTCAACTTCAGACCGCGCACCGTTAATCTGTCCGGTCTTCTGCTCCAGCAAGGTACGAATTTGCTGATAGGTGCCGATATCACCGCGCGAAGGCGGAGCGATCTGGATATAGACCAGTTCACGGATACGTTCCGGATAGGCATCAAAGAAACGCCCGATACCGTCCACACGCTCCGGCAATCCCTTGGAATAATCGAGCCGGTCCACCCCAATCATTGCGGTGCGGTGGCGGGTCGATGACATCAGGCGTTGCTGAGCCTGACGCGCCTCCCCCGTTTCGCCCTTCTCCATGAAGTGATCGTAATCGATGCCGATGGGATAAGCGCGTGCGATGGTAGTCCAGCCATCCAGCGTCACTTCGCCGGTTTCTTCATTCACATCAGCCTCAAGCTCCTTGCGGCAATAATGCAGGAAGCTTTCCAGCCATTCATTGTTCTGGAAACCAATCAGGTCATATTGCAGCAGTGAACGAACCAGTCGCTCATGATAGGGCAAGGAGACAAACAGCCGGGTCGGCGGCCACGGAATATGGAGGAAGAAACCGATCCGGTTCTTGATCCCGCGATTTCTTAACCGCTCACCTAATGGTATCAGGTGGTAATCATGCACCCAGACCATATCGTCGTGTTCGATCAGAGGCAGAACGCTTTCGGCAAATCTCTCATTCACCCGCTCATAGCCACGGCCGAATTCACGTTCATATTCAGTCAGATCGACGCGGTAATGGAATAGCGGCCAGAGCGTGGAATTGGCATAGCCATTGTAATATTCCTCCACATCCTGATGCTCCAGGTCGATCGTCGCCGTGGTCACACCATCTGCGCGCTGGATATTGATGCCCCCGGTAAATTTCTCGATTTCCTGACCCGACCAACCGAACCAGATACCCTTATTCTTGCGCAAGGCAGCGTTGAGCGCACCGGCGAGGCCACCTTGCGCCCCGGCCGCGCCGCGCGCCTTGGGGACTGCAACGCGGTTCGAGATAATTACCAATCGGCTCATCTGATCATGTTCCAGCTTTTTGAAAGCAATTCGGCACAGTTGATTATACCTACCAGTGAGTAAGTCTGGGGGAAGTTCCCCCACAACTCACCCGTTTCGAAATCCATGTCTTCAGATAACAGACCCGATTTCGTCCGGTGGCCCAGCATAGTGCAGAACAATCCGCGCGCTTCCTCATCCCGGCCAGCAAGGTGCAGGGCCTCAATCAGCCAAAACGTACAGATGTTGAAGGCAGTCTCAGGCAGCCCGAAATCATCCTCCGCCGCATAACGCAGCATATGTTCACCGCGCCGCAAATCCTGCTCAATCTGAGCGAAGGTGGAGAGGAATTTCGGATCATCAGGCTTCAGGAAACGAAGCTCTACCAGCTGCAAAAGGCTGGCATCGAGATATTCACTCTCGAAAGACGCGCCATAATGACCGCCCTCGCCATTTTCGACCCAGGCCTTTTCTTCAACCGTTTCACGGATCGTATCGGCGCGTTTGCGCCAGAATTCGGACCGATCTGTCTTGCCCAGCTCGGCGGCGGCATTCGCCAGCCGGTCACAGGCAGCCCAGCTCATCACGGCGGAATAGGTATGCACTTCCTGACGGGTGCGGAATTCCCACAGGCCGGCATCAGGCTGATCATGCATCTTCCAGGCCATTTCACCCACTTGCTCAAGGCTCTGGAAATCGTGATCATCCGCCATGCGCAGCAGACGGCGGTCAAAGAAGCCCTGCACCGTCGGCAGGACGATCTGGCCATAACAATCGTGCTGCACCTGTTTGTAGGCGGCATTGCCTTTGCGCACCGGCCCCATGCCGCGATAGCCGGCCAGATGCGGCGCGGTGGTTTCATCCAGTTCGGCAACCCCCATCACCGAATAGAGCGGCTGAATCTGCCCTCCCTTGGCATCGGCCACGATATTGCGCAGATATGCGAGATATTTCTCCAGCACATCAAGCGCCCCCAACCGATTGAGCGCCTGCACCGTATAATAGGAATCGCGAATCCAGCAGTAGCGATAGTCCCAGTTACGCTCCGAATTCGGCGCTTCGGGCATGGATGTCGTCAAGGCGGCGACAATCGCGCCCGTTTCTTCATATTGGCATAATTTCAGCGTGATGGCGGCGCGGATAACCTCGTCCTGCCATTCAAACGGGGTCGCCAGACCGCGGACCCAATGGCGCCAATAGCGACGCGTCATTTCCTCCATCGTGCGCAATTCAGCGCGCAGATTGCCGCTGAAGGGTTCATCAGGACCGAGGAAAAAGTGCTGATCGCTTTCCACGCGGTAGGTGCGTTGTTCCAGCACATAACCCACGGGCGCATCGGTGCTGAGGCGCAGCGCCTGATTGCCGACCAGATAGCGAATATGGTTCGTGCCATTGGTCGTTTCGGCCAGCTGCGCACCGTAATCACGCATCGGCCGCATGACCACTTTCATCCGCGGCGTGCCGGCCACCGGGCGAACCACACGGGCATAGGCGACGGGGCGATACATCCGGCCAGACCGTTCAAAGCGGGGAGAAAAGTCGGAGATTTCCACCGCGCTGCCATCTTCCGCTTCGAGCCGCGTGATCAGGATCGGCGTATTGCGTTCGTAATATTGGGAGGAGGAAACCTGCCCTTCCAATTCGAAACGCCAGACACCGGCATCCTGTTTTGCACCATTCAGCAGTGCACAGAATACGGGATCACCATCAACCCGGGGAACGCATCCCCAAACCAGGCCGGCAGTTTCATCTATCAGGCCCGAAACCTGACAATTGCCGATCGGCGATAGTTCCAGACTGGATGTGTTCGCGCTCAAAGTTCGAGCCATTCATGGACCTTTTCAGGATTAGAGAGTCGATAACGGGCGAGTGTTTTTTCGCGGTCGCCCACGATGATACCAAAGCCGCCCTTGTCCGCCACGCCGGAAAAACCGTCTTCATCGGTCACGTCATCGCCAATGAAGATGGGCAAGGCTCCGACAAAGGGCTGCTCCTCCATAAAGGCGCGCACAGCGCCACCTTTATCGGCACCGGGGCGAACGAGTTCAATCACGCATTTACCCCGCTTGATTGCGAGTTCGTGAGAATGGGCGACCTGTTCGGCAAATTCGAGGCCAGTTTTTTCCAGCGAAGGATTGGACCGGAAATGCAGCGCTGCACCATGCGCCTTGCTTTCCATTTCAAAGCCCTGCTCCGCACTGAAATCACGCAATGCATCATAGACCGCCTGCGGCAGGCCAGTGGGTTCCTGACCAATAAGCGAACCGTCCGCGCGTTGCCGCGCCGCGCCATGAGAACCCGCCCGCGCGACCCGCAGCGAACCGATATGGTCTTGGAGATTTGAAATTGACCGGCCACTGACCAGGGCGAGCCTTCCGCCAAGCCTTTCCGATAAGGCGAAAAGTCGATCCCCCAATCTGGCAGGCAGATCAATGCCATCGGGCGTCGCGGCTATATCAATCAGCGTGCCGTCAAAATCGAGGAATAATGCGATGCGCTGGCTATCACATAATTCTCGTAAGGAAGGGGGGGCGCCAAGTGCAGATTTTCCGTCCATCTCCAGCAGCCATAGCCATTGGCATCCTTTGGTCAACGCGCAACATCACTAATTATTCAATTCGGCCGTTTGAACCGGGTGTCTGAGAAGCGGTGGCTTTCATCTTCCTCAGCCATCTCGGCAAGCTAGCGAAAGCTCAGATGATCGGACATGTCCGCTTTGCGCTCATGGAACCGACCTTACCGAGCCCCCCGAAGACCGCCATTAGGCCAGCTACCTTAGTGCCCCCTGCCCTACCATTGACATTGCTGGGTCTGCGATCCATTGGAGCACGAAGGTGCCGGGCACCTGCCGCCTGCAGACGATAGTCACGGTGAAGCCCGGATCAGACGAATATTCTCACCCTCGAAGAGCATTCGCAGGTAGGTAACGCAGGCACCCCGCCCATTTTGAATGCTCTCTATGGAGAGTGGGCGATGACGTCTGTGCCTTCTGAAGAAAATTCGTTCCTGACCGCCCCCATCGGGCGCCTGTTCGCAGCCAATGCCATACCGATGGCATTCGTCATGGGGATGGGAGGATTGCTCAATGTCGTCGATGCGGCATTTCTTGGGCACTATGTCGGCGCAACCGCGCTGGCGGCGGTAAGCTTCAGCTTCCCCGGGGTGATGGTGTTGATCGCTTTCGGTTCGCTAGTCGGCGGCGGCATGTCGAGCATCTTCGCACGCCACCTCGGCGCCGGCGACCGGACATTCGCCGCGGCAATTTTTGCCAGTGCCCACGGGCTTTGCCTGCTCGTGAGTTTTGGACTGGCTGCGACCTTCTTCATCGCTGGACCTTTGCTTCTGGAAGGCCTGGCAAAAGAAAATGCCGAAATGGCAGAACTTGCCAGCACCTATCTGCTGATCCTCGTCGCGGGCGCGCCAATCCAGTTTCTGATGAATCTCCACGCCGACGCCGCGCGCAGCGAAGGACGGGCGGGTTTCATGGCAGTCCTATCCGTTGGCGTCACGGGCGCGAATATCGTCCTCAACTATGCGCTGATCGTGGGGCTCCATCTCGGCGTTGCGGGCTCGGCCTGGGGGACACTTATCGCACAGGCGCTCGGGCTGCTTTTGCTGCTCGAACTCCGGCGGAGGGACGCCCTTCTTCTTCCCTTGTCATCGCTCCGGCGTTTCGCATGGTGGGGAAACTGGCGGGCGATCCTCGCGCTTGGCCTTCCGCTGAGTCTCAGCTTCATCGGCATGGCACTGGTATCTGCAGTGGTTATCGCGGCCGTAAACTGGAGCGGCGGCGCGGATTACGCCGCAACCATCGCAGCCTATGGCATCGTAACGCGGATTCTCGGCTTTGCCTTCATGCCGCTAATGGCCCTTGCCCTGGCCACCCAGACGATCGTGGGAACGAACAGCGGTGCAGGCCTGCATACGCGATCAAATCATGCGCTGATCTGCGCTCTTGCGCTGGCCTTCGGCTATTGCCTTTTGCTGGAGCTCGCGCTTCTCGCGGTAAGCGGGAGCCTGGGTTTCAGCTTCGTAGATGACGCGCAGGTGGTGAGCAGAGTTGGCCTGATCATTCGGCCCATGCTGACCTTCTACCTCTTTTCCGGCCCGGTTCTCGTCCTCGCCATGTATTTTCAGGCAATCGGCCAACCGGGGCGAACTGCGGCACTCATGCTTCTGAAACCTTTTATCCTCGTGCCTCTGGCAATATTTCTCTTCGCCAGCTTCGCAAAACCGATGGAATTGTGGTTCGCTTTTCCGGTGGCAGACGTCGTAATTATGATACTCGCTACCGCCCTCTTCCTCCGGCATGTCGTTGCCGCCAACCATGGGGAAAACGGGATTGAGCACAGGAAGGGCGCGGCATGAACATCCATTCGATAGGCGAGGCCAAACGTCGGGCCGCTCAATTGCGGAAGATAGCAGCCGAAAAAGGTGAGCCGCTGCCTCACGGCAAAGCGCTGGAACGTGTCGCAAGGGAACAGGGTGCGCATGACTGGAACACGCTGCGCGCGCGTCTCGCCAAAGCTGAAGCACCAACACCGGCTCCCGACTTCCTTGCCCTGCGCCGCGGATCCCTCGTGGAAGGACGCTATATGAACCAGCCCTTCACTGGCCGGATCGTTGACGTATCTGCGGAAGGTCAGACACTGCGGCTTTCCATTCATCTGGACCAGGCGGTCGACACCGTGGCTTTCGCCTCGTTCTCCAATATGCGCCGCCGCGTTAGTGGAACAATCGGCAAGGACGGCCAATCTGCCGAACGCACATCAAATGGAATACCGCACCTTATGATTACCAGGATGAACTCATAGATAGAAACCTCCGGGTTGGACCCTATCTCCATGGCGGCAGAGTTTTCTATAGCACAATGGGGCTATTAATTTGCTTGCCCGGAACGTGTGCGCTTCATATCCATTTGGTTTGAATGGATATAAATAGAGATCAACGCCAGTTCCGCGACAGCAAGCCCTCCCGCCTCGGACGCGGAATAGAGAGGCTGACACATCCCTTCGGCGCCGCCATCGCCAGCGTTGTGCCGAAGGGTCTCGTGGAAGTGGTCCTCAAAGGTCTCGATAGGGCGGTAGGTGCACCGCAACTGGTCAAGTTCACGCATGATGTTTCCAATCTTGAGGAAGCTCATCATGCGGCCCGCGCGGTGTCGCGCACGGCCAGCAAAGTCAGCGCCACAACCGGCGCGGCGGCCGGTATTGGCGGTGCCTTGTCGATGAGCGCGGACATTCCGGCAACGATCGCCATCGCGCTCCGTTCGATCCGCGATATCGGGCGAGCATACGGCTATGAAGGCGAAGGTCCGGCAGAAAAGCTGTTCCGTCTGCAAATCCTCGAACTCGCGGCACTGGATGATCCGGATGTGCGCAAGGAGCGGATCGCCGCACTGGAAGCAAGCATTGGACCGACCGGCGACCTGATCGAGGCCGATCATGAACATGCCACTCCGGTTGTCGATCAGGCGATCGAACGCATCTCGCGTGCGATAGCATTCACCAGCTTTCGCAGCCGCGCGGGTATGATCGTCCCGATCGTGGGATCAGTGGTTGGAGGAATCGTAAACTCATCCTTCCAGAACGATGTCGGCAAAGCGGCACGTTTTGCGTTTCAGGCCCGGCGGTTGAAGCGCGATGACAAGATAATTGTCTAAATCAGGTCAACGGGTTCGGAATTATCCCTTCGGCCGATTGCCCATCATTTCCCCCAAACGCACCGATCTTTCCGGACTCCAATCCTGATTGAAGTCGATGGTCGCGTGTTCGAACAGCATGACGATCGTCGACCCCAAGAGAAAACGCCCCATTTCCTTGCCTTGTTTCAGGCGGATCGATTGGTCGGTGTAAGTCCATTCGGCAATCTTGCCCATTCGCTTCGGATTGACCACTCCGTGCCAGGTCGTTTCCATGCTCCCGACAATAGTCGCGCCCACCAGCACCATCACGAAGCGGCCATGCTTTTCGGAATGGAATACGCAGACAACGCGCTCGTTACGGGCAAACAGATCAGGCACACCGCGAGCAGTCACCGGGTTCACCGAAAACAGGGAGCCGGGCACATAGATCATCCGTTCCAATTGACCGTCGCAGGGCATATGCAGGCGGTGGTAGTCCTTGGGCGACAAATAGAGGTTTGCAAAACTGCCATGGCGGAATTGCCCCGCGAGTTCGGCATCGCCACCAACCAACTGCGTCGTGGTGAAGCGATGCCCCTTGGCCTGCAGGATATGATGGTCTTCAATCGCCCCGAACTGGCTGATCGTGCCGTCCACCGGGCACAGGAATTCGCCTTGGGCCAAAGGCCTTGCGCCGGAATTAAGCGCCCTGCCGAAAAAATCGTTGAACGATGAATAGCTGGCGATGTCGGGATTTTCGGCCTCGCTCATGTCGACGCCGTATTTCCGGACAAACCAGCGAATCAGGAGGGTTGTCGCCCGGCCCTGCCGTGCCCGCGCGACACGCCCGGCAAACATAGTCAGACGCCGCTTTGGCAGCATATATTGGAGCAGAACAGAAAGGCGATCGAACATATTTTCTCCCTAACACAGGAATGTCTCTAGCTTGCCGACAAACCTTCTACGCGCGCCATTTTCATTAGGTGTAAAGTCCTGCACATGGGCCACCGTCTAATAGACAGATTACATCCAGAGCATCGCGATTGTCATCGCCGCAAGCGCAGGACCGACCTGAAATGATGGTGATGTCCGAGCGGCAAGATAACGCAATTGCCTCATGTCTGCTCCCCACCCCAACTTCTACGATCCGGTCAATGCTCGCGCATCCTTACAAATGAACAAGGCAGTTTTGCCGGATTTATGGCTGAGAGCTGCCGTTCCGGAAACGCCCCCGTTGTGGAAGTTTGGGCGTTACGTATTTGGTACTGAAAATGGACCTTGATCTTTTACGAGCGGTTCGATGAGCTCGTCTAGGAACAGCGCGAGCAGCATCGTCTGATTTGCGACCCCGGCCTTTGCATAGACCTGGCTTAATTGTGATCGCACCGTGCCTTCCGCACTGCCGCGTAGCTCAGCAATTTCCGAGATAGTGCTGCCTTTGATTGCAAACAGCGCCACATCGCTTTCCGAACGGGTAAGACGCCATTGAACAAATCTTGCATCCACAAGCTCCGCCATCGCTCCACGCGCGACATCAAGCGCAGCATCGCTGCGCCGTGCCGCTTCGAACAACTGTTTCGTGTAGCGCGCGCTCAAAATAGTGCCGGCGAGAAGCGCTATCGCGATCACGCATTCCATGATCGCTTCCAGGCCAATGCCGGACTGTAGCTCCGTCACCAAATCGTCGATCCCGTCGCCGAGGAAGTAAAGCGTGGCAAAGCCTTGCAACACCACGAAGATGACGGCCGTCGAAGCTGTTCGGCGTTGCGACCGTTCACGAGAGCGCCTTCGATTCATACCATACCCTCTCAACATGAGCGCGTTTAACCGTCAATAAGCGCGTGCTTATAGACATCGCAGGCATCCCATCCAAATCTGCTGTCACCTCCCGGCACTGGGGCAAGATAGCAGGATGCACGTTATGACGAGAGACGAAATGATCAATGCCGTAGCCAAGGTTCCGGCGGTCACTCTGGGTTTCTGGATCATCAAGATCCTAGCAACGACGCTTGGAGAGACTGCAGGTGACACGGTTAGCATGAGCTGGCTGGGGGAAACTACTGCGACCGCCGGGCAATCGGGGTTCAATGGCTATGTCGTCGGCACCGCCATCTTCGGTGCAGCGCTGGCTATTCTCGCTTTCTTTCAGATTCGTGCGCAACGGTTTCACCCTTGGCTTTATTGGGCGACAATCATCGCCTCCACCACGGCAGGAACGACGCTGGCAGACTTCGCAACCCGCTCGCTTGGGATCGGCTATCCGGGCGGATCGCTGTTGCTGCTGACTTTGGTGATAGGGTCGCTGTTCGTCTGGCATCGCACACTGGGCACGATCTCCGCCGCCTCGGTCCACACGCGCGAAGCGGAGCTGTTCTACTGGATCACCATTACCTTCTCCCAGACGCTCGGCACCGCGCTGGGCGATTGGGTTGCGGACGGGGCGCTAGGCTATCTTGGGGCAGCCGCTATTTTCGGCGGTGCACTCGCACTCCTTGCCGTAGCACATTATGCGACGAATATTTCCAAGCCTCTGCTGTTTTGGTCGGCCTTCGTCCTCACCCGTCCGCTCGGTGCCGTGGTGGGCGACTTTCTCGACAAGCCGGTAGCGCACGGAGGGTTGGAATTGAGTCGGTTGGCCGCTTCAGCCGTCCTCGCTACTGCGATCGTGCTCCTGGTCACCCTCTTGCCCCAGCGTCCGGAGACGGTCACGGCGCAAGAGCATTTGAACTAGCTCGGATGGGAAACTTTGCTCGCAAGGTTCTCTCTGACCAAGAGCGTACCACAAAGCAGTCCGTCCGCTCCCCAGCCTAATTGCGGACGTTCACCACTTCATAGGTATGTTACCAAAGCCGCCGACAAAGAAATGTACATTCTCGGCTTTATGCGGCGCGGTTGCGGCCCAACAAATTGAGCCCTTTACCAGAAGACTCCATCGCGGCCCGCAGCGCCTCATAGTGCTAATATCTTTACCAACATCCACACAGCCATGCCGATCATCGCAAGATTCTCCGTCAGCGAGAGAAAGCCGAGTGGCACGTCATTGCCACCTCCCACGCAGGCGCATTTGAGGTCTCGCTTTTCTATATAGACAGCCTTGAACACGCTGACCGCGCCAATGGTGCCTATAAACAGGGCCACCGGAATGGAGAGCCAGGGCAGAATATGCGCGGTCATGAGCACGCCTGCCAGACCTTCGGCCCAGGGGTAGGCATAGCCATATGGCACCCATCGGCGGGCCAGCAGGTCGTAATTAAGAAACATGGTCGAAAACGCTTCGACATCGCGAAGTTTGAGGTAGGCCAGCAGACACATAGAAAAGCTGACAAACCATTCGGCTGTCAGGATCGACAGGATTTCAGCGTTTGCAACCCAAGCCGCCCCAACGGCCATCAATGCTGTCATCGCGAACAGGATGCCGACCGGCCAATAGCTCTTGCCGCCACCATCTACAGGCTTTCCGAAAAACGCACGCAACTCGGTATAACCGCCGATCTGCTGGCCATCGATCCAGGTTTGCGGTGTCGTCTTTACACCGTAATTTTCCTTGAAAGTGTCGGTTTCTTCACGGGTGGTGAGGTAATTGTCGTCAACTTCATACCCTTTGCTTTCCAGCAACCACTTTGACTTCAGCCCGTAGGGGCAGGTGTGCCCCGGCATGACCATACGGTAGAGTTTCGCTTGCTTCCCTGCACTCATCGCCTCGCCCTTTCGAATAGATCTACCAATTCAGCGAATTTCATCTGTTGTTCCTTCTCGTCACCAGATGCGATCGCTTCGGTGACGCAGGTCGCTGCATGTTGTTTCAGGACAGCGGACTCAACCTTGGCAAGCGCAGATTTGATCGCCTGCAACTGGGTGAGCACATCCATGCAGTACCGCTTGTTTTCAACCATACGCGATACGCCCTGCACCTGCCCGGCAATGCGGTTGAGCCGCTTCGTAATGTCATCCGATGTCGCCGTACCAGGCATGCTACACCTCGCCTATAATACCCCCTGGGGGTATCTAAATAGGTGTCCGAATGAAGAGTATCAAGCCTCGAAAACATCCGATCTGCCGATCCGCCCAATACCTTTCTTGACGGAACATGCCCGGCGGCTGTCACCGGCCTTGCAATCCCTGTGTGAGCGCTTGGTGCCACAGGTTGGATGCGAATGATGCGCTTGTGGCTTTGCTGAAACCGGAAATTCGAGTTCAGAAAGTACTCGGTAAAAATGCTTTGACTGAATTTTGAATCAATTAAGCATACTTCAAGATATTTCGTTCATCCTCTTGGAAAGAGGACTTGATATGCCACCCCATGATGAAGAAAACCGGTTAGACGCTCTCTACAGCCTCAATCTGTTGGATACCGCACCTAGCGAGAGTTTCGACCGCATCACCAGAATGGCAGCTCAACTGTTCAACCTGCCGATCGCCGCCGTTTCGCTCACCGATCGCGATCGGCAATGGTTCAAGTCCCGCGTCGGAATCGATCATTGGTCGATTCCCCGGTTCAAGGCGCCATGTGCGCAGGTCGCGGAAAGCGCACGAACATTGATAGTCCCGGATCTTCTGGCTGACAGTTCTTATCGAAACAGCTTACTCGCAGATCAGGGTATCCGTTTTTATGCCGGGGCGTCACTCACCACACGAGATGGCTACGGTCTGGGCTCGCTGTGCGTGCTCGGTACCGAACCGAGGCAAGCGTCGAGCCTTGAAATGAATGCCCTCAGCGATCTTGCCAAAATGGTAATGTCTCAAATCGAACTGCAGCACGCATTTGGCAGGATCGATCCTTTGAGCGGCTTGCCGAACCGCACCCAATTCCTCGACGATCTGGCCGATCTTGGCCGCGACGATCCCGGACAGCGGCGATTGGCAGTACTGGTTGATCTGGCGCGACCGGAGCAACTTGATAACGGACTGCGGGTGATGGGTGCCACTTTCATGGACCAGGTTGTGAAGGATGCAGCCCGGGCGATTTCAGCGGCGATCGGACGTGAAAGAACCGCCTACCACGTTTCCGCGACGCAGTTTGCGTTTCTTGCTCCACATGACGCACGTGACGACGACTACATGATGAAGTTGAGGTCTTATTTGACCGACAATCATCATCGGCTCGTTGAAAATTTCATCACTTCTGCAAGCGTTGGTGTGGCCCCCTTCGTGACCGATGAAACAGCGCCAGGTGATGTCCTCAGAACCGCACACAGCGCGGCACAGGACGCCCGCTCCTGCTCTGCGATGGTCAGCATGTATTCGTCCACGATGGACAACGCCCATCAACGCCGTTTTCGCTTGCTTAGCGATTTTAGCAAGGCGCTGAAAAATGACGAAGAACTGGCACTTGTTTACCAACCACGCATTGATCTCAAGACGGGGAAATGCGTGGGTGCAGAAGCTTTGCTGAGATGGAAGAATCCAGATCTGGGCCCTGTATCACCAGCAGAGTTCATTCCCGTCATCGAACAAACAACTCTCGCTGCCCCTGCAACAAAATGGGTACTGAAAACAGCGTTATCGCAGCTTTCCCAATGGCTATCATCAGATATCGCCCTGCGCATTTCCATTAACCTCTCAGCATCAAACCTGGAGGAACCGGATTTCGCGCAGGAGGTATGCCGTCTGGTGGCGGAACACGGCATTCCGCCGGATTATGTCGAGCTGGAAGTGACCGAAAGTGCCATCATGGGCAATCTGACGGGCGCTGCCGGACAATTGAGAGAACTGATAGAAGCTGGCATGCATGTCGCAATCGACGACTTTGGCACGGGCTATAGCAGTCTGGCCTACCTCCAGAAATTACCCGGCAAAATCCTGAAAATCGATCAATCCTTCATCGGCGAGATGGAGGCGGATGGAAGGTGCGCCACACTTGTCCAGTCCATGATCTCGATGGCACATGACCTTGGCTACCGAGTGGTGGCAGAAGGCGTAGAAAGCCCTGGCGCACGTGATAGTTTGATAAAAATGGGATGTGACGAAGCACAGGGCTATTATTACGCGCGCCCCATGGCCCCCAACGCCTTCAATCGCTGGCTCAGCCAATATTCACCCCAAAGCGAACAACAAAACGCATCCGCTGCATAAGTTACGTCTGTGCGAGCGGGAACAATGATCGAGATGAACACACGCGTTCGGTCACGACAGGACTAAATATCGGCCATCGAAAAACCGTCGCGGGCTGAAACCGGTGATCCGCCAGCGGGAGAGACAAACGAACGGAGTCTCCCAGCAGCTTCGAGAAAGCGGATCGCAAAGGCTGTCCGCGACATACAAACTATCGACGCGAGATCGTTCATAAACCAGGAGCGCCCGGGAGCCGCGTGCATCGCTGTGACTACGACATGCACCCGGCTGTCCTGCAAGCCCTCCAACAGCCCCCGAGCGCCTTGAAAGGCATCCGCGGAAACAGCGCAGATCCTAAAGGTGGCATTGAATCTCGGTAAAGCGCTTCAATTTCGGCCACTCAACCAACCGTGACCTGATCCAGAAATCTGCCTTTCTTATTGGCGATCCATTACGTCAGCCCAGAAAGGCCGCACGATCTAGGTGGCCGGTCGCCCTTAGCAGTGCGGCCTGCGCCACAAGGACGTCGCTGCGGGCACGGGCCAGGGCGAGCTGCGCGGCGCGATAGCTCTGTTCGGCGAGCAGAATGTCGATCGTCGAGCGCAGGCCAAATTCATATTCCGCCCGCACGCCGTCGAGCGCGATTTGCGCAGCAGCCAGCCCGTCCCGGCTCGCCTCCTCGCGTTGTCCGGCGGCCTGAAGCGTGGCCCAGGCCGTTTCGACCGAGCGCATCGTCTCGCGCAGCTCGGCTTGCACGGCGTAGCGATCGGCACGGGTCGTCGCTTCCGCCTCGCGCACTCGCGACGCCACCATCCCGCCGGTCAGCAAGGGAATGTGCAACGTTACGCCGACGCTTGCGGCATTGTCGTAGCCCCTCAGGTCTCCGCTCGTTTCCCGCACGCCGCGGCCATAGGTCCCCGCAGGCGCGACACTCGGCGCGCCGTCTGCGCGGGCGCGGTCGATCCGGGCTTCGGAAGCATCGACGATGCGCAGGCGTTCCAGCAGCCGCGGATTGGCCAGCTCCGCCGCCGCGCGCGCATCGGCGATGTCGGCAGGAAGCCTCGCGGGCGGCGGCACTTCGGCTTCCAGATCGCCCGGATCCTCGCCCACCACTGCGCGATATGCGGCGCGGGAGCTGGCCAACGCGGCTTCGGCATCGGCGAGATTGGCGACGACGCTCGATCGCTGCGCCTGCAATTGCGCGACGTCGGTCTTAGTCGCCTGTCCCAGATCGAAGCGCGATTGCGCCTCACCCACCTGCCGGTCGAGCCGTTCGATCCCGATCCGCGCGACCTCGACCGCCTGCTGCGCAAACAGCAGGTCGGCATAGGCCGCGACCACGCTTTGCAGCACTGCCGCCTCGCTGTCGCGCAAAACCTGTTCGCCCGCTGCGACATCGGCGGACGAGGCGCGCACGGCGGCAGAGACGCGTCCGCCGGTCCAGATCGGCATCGCCGCCTGCAGATCGGTGCTGCCTGCGCTCCCGTAACCGAGATCGTCATAGCCGCCATTGGCGGTGGCGGAGAGAGTCGGACGACCTTCGGCTCGCGCCTGTTCGGGTGCCTCCTCCAGCGCTTCCTGCCGGGCCTGCGCCTCGGCCAGCGTGGGGTTGGTCGTATAGGCTGCCGCAATCGCATCGCGCAGCCTCTCGGCGTGCACTGGGGCCGTGCAGAGCAGAGCTGCTCCGCCGAGCAAGGCGGCTCTCGTGATGATACCCCTAGTCATGGCGCAGCGCCCATGCCGGAGCGGTGCGGCTTGCGCGCAGCGACTGGCCCAGCACTGTCAGCACCGCAATCGCGATGGCGACAAGGCTGGCCCCCACGAAATAGAGCGGCGAGAGCGCGATCCGATCGTCGAAGCCCGCCAGCCAGGTCCGCATCGCGAAGTAGGCGAGTGGCCATGCGATCAGGTTTGCGATCAGCACGGGCCTCATGAACTGGCCGACCAGCAGTTTGACGATATCGGTTGCCGAGGCGCCGAGCGACTTGCGGATGCCGATCTCCTTCACCCGCCGCGCAGTGTTGAACGAGGCGAGACCCCACAGGCCGACCATCCCGATCAGCACTGCAAACCCGGCACCGATGGCGAACAGGCGGGTGGCACGCTCGTCATCCTCGTAAAACTGGATCAACTGTTCGTCAGCGGTCTGGGCATCGAAAGGAACCTGCGGGACTATTTTTTGCCAGATCTCCTCGAGCTGCTCGTGAAAGGCGCGCGGATCGCCGGTAAAGCGAATCGACGCGACTATATTCCCGGTGCGGAGAGGATCAGCGTAGTAGTAATAGATCGTCGGATCTGTGGGGGCGCGTGGCCCGAAGAAGCTCAGATTGTCGACCACCCCGATGGTGGTACGCAGGTGATCTCCACCCACCGTCTTTCCAACGGCGTCGTCCGGGCTGTCGAAGCCTAGGACGCCCACTGCCTGGCGGTTGATGAGGACATTGTCCGGCTGACCCTGCGCGGTGTTTGCTCTGTCGTCGGCGGTGCGTCCGTCAAACAAGCGGCCGGCGATCAGGCGGGGAGCATAGACTTCGAAGAAGTCCGGACCGACGATTTCCCAGATCACCAACGGGCCATCTCCGGGAACGCCGGGCAAAGGAACATTATCCGCGTTCCGCGTGCCGCTGCCTCCGACAACCGTGTTCGCCAGTGCCGCTGCGCGAACATTCGGCAATGCACGCACTTCCTGGATGAACGCGCGCGACTGGGTCGGATCGACCTGGCTGTCGCGCAGCGACATCACCGTCATCAACCCCTCGCGCTGGAAACCGGTATCGGCGTTGCGGACATGCTGCGTTTGCGCGACCAATACGCCGGTGCCGATCAGAAACGCGATGGCGAGGCCGAATTGCAGCACCACCAGCGCTTCTCGTACCCGCGTCCCGGCGCGACCTCCCCCTGGGGAGCGCGAAGAGGCGAGGACCGCCGCCGGCTGGTAGCGCGACAGGACGAGCGCGGGGTATATTCCTGCCAGGAATCCCGCAACCAGCGTGAGAAGGACCAGCGCGGGAACGACCAGCGCATAGGGAATGGTGAGCGACAACCCACCTGCTGCGTTGATCAGCGGCAATCCGAGTTCGGCGAGGATCAGGCCGAGCAGGCTGGCGAGCGCGACCATCAGCATCGCCTCTGCGAGGAATTGCCGCATCACCGCGCGCCGGTCGGCCCCGAGAACTTTGCGCATGGCGACTTCGCGGGCCCGCAAACCTGCTCGGGCGGTTGCGAGATTGATGTAGTTGATGAGGGCGATGAGCAACGCGAAGGTGCCCACCAGGCCCAGCGTCACCAGCGTCATCTTCGCGCTCGACGCGGCATTTCCGTTCGGCTCGAGATGCATATCGGTGACCGGCAACAAGACGAGGCCGAAGATATCGGAGGGCTTGTCACCCAGATAGGCACGGCCGCGACGGTCGATGAGGGCGGGCATCGCCGCATCGAACCTCGCCGCAGCAGCCGGATTGCGAAAGCGCAGATAGGTCTGCAGCGAGCTATTGCCCCAATGATGCCAGTTGGAGTTGATCTCGCGCATGTTCTCCGGAAGCGGGATCAGAACGGATATCGTAAAATCGCTATTGTCGGGCAGATCCTTGAAAACGCCGGCCACGCGGTAGTTCTTGGGCTCCCACATCGACACCCTCAATGTCTGGCCCACGGGATCGCTCTGACCGAAATAGCGCTTTGCTGCACTCTCGCTGATCAGCGCCGCATCAGGCTTGGCCAGAGCGCCGTCTTTATCGCCTGAGATCATCGGGAGATCGAACACCTCGAAGAAGGATGGATCAACCATGGCGACGTCTTCGGTGACGGCGGTGTTGCCGCGCTGGACGATCCCACCGTGTTTACCCCCCATGATCCGGGTGCCGACAAGATCGGGAAAATCCTCGCGCAGCTCATCCAGCAACCCGCCCATCGTTTCGACGTAGCGGCCCGCAAAGGGGCTCGACTGATCCTTCCAATCGGATTGGATAGCGTAGATCTCGTTATGGTGAGGCAGCCAGGTTTCGAAACTCGTCTCGAACCGGACATAGAGGCCGAGCACGATGAACACGGCGATCCCGATCGCCAGCCCGCCGATATTGAGCGCGGCGTAGAGCTTGTGCCGGGTTAGCGAGCGATAGAGCGAAAGCAGGGCGAAACGGTTCATCTTGGCACCCCTCTCAGATCGCACGCATCGCGCTGGCGACGATGCGGCCGTCGAGCATGTCGATCCGGCGCTTCGCCATATCGGCGTGGCTGGGCGAGTGGGTCACCATCACGATCGTCGCGCCACTGGCGTTGAGCGCGCTCAGGATGTCCATCACCTGCTCGCCATTGGCGGTGTCGAGGTTGCCGGTCGGCTCGTCGGCCAGGATCAGCTTCGGATCGCCCACGATGGCGCGGGCGATGGCCGCGCGCTGCTGCTGGCCGCCCGAAAGCTGGTGCGGGAAATGGCGCGCGCGATGCGCGATGCCGACCGTATCCATCGCCGCAGCGACCCGATCCGCCTTGTTGCCGCTCACATCCTTGCGATAGGCGAGGCCCAGCGCGATGTTCTCCTCGATCGTCAGCTCGTCGATCAGGTTGAAGCTCTGGAACACGAAGCCGAGCCGCGCGGCGCGGAACCTGGCCAGATCCTTCTCCGCCATCGCGGCAAGGTCGGTATCTGCGAACCAGTAGTGGCCCGAGGTCGGCCGGTCGATCGTGCCCAATGTGTTGAGCAGGGTCGACTTGCCGCAGCCTGACGGCCCCATGATGGCGAGGAATTCGCCCTCCGCCACATCGAGGTTCACACCGACCAGCGCGGTCGTTTCGACCTCGTCCGAGATGTAGCGGCGTTCGATATTTTCGAGCTTGATCACGAGATGTATCCCTCTTCTCAGCGGATATTGATGGTGTCGCCCTTCACCCGGGCGAGATTACTGGTGACGATGCGCTGGCCCGGTTCGAGGCCCGACAGGATTTCGACCTGGCGCGGATTGCGGCGACCAATGGTGATGGCGACCCGGTGGGCATGCTTGCCGTCTGGATCGACCACGAACACCGAAGAGCCGCCCTCGGTCAGCCACCCTCCGGCAGGCGCGATCAGCGCAGGCTTTGCCGCGCCCAGCGTGATCCGCACGTCGAGGGTTTGCCCGCGATTGAGATCCTGTTTCGGCAGCTGTTCAAAGGTCAGTTCGCCCCGGAAGCGACCATCGGTGACGGTCGGCAGGACCTTGGAGACGGTCAGCGTCGCACCGCCGGAGGTGGCCGCTTTCTGGCCGACTTCGACCCGGCCGAGGTAATATTCGTCGACATCCGCCTCCAGCTTCCACGCGCCTTCGCTGTCGACTTGTCCGGCGGGGTCACCGGGCGCGAGGGTCTGGCCCGGCTGAAGCGTGAAATTGGTCAAACGGCCCGCCATCGGGGCGCGGATCGTCAGCGCATCGAGACTGCCGCGCACGGCGGTGAGATTGCTCTGCAACCGTGCGCGGGTCGCATCGAGCATCTGCCCCTGCCTTGCGGTGATCCCCGCTTCGGCCGCGCGCCCGCTTTGCAGCTGGGCGAGCCGCTGACTCTGGTAATCGACCTCTTCCTGATAGCTCTTCACCCCGGCATCGGAGACGAAGCCCTTGTCGTGCAGCTGCTGGCGGATATCGAGCTCGCGGCGGGCGCGCACCAGATCATATTCGGCCGCCGCCACCTGCCCCGCCCGATCGACCCGCGAACGTTGGATAGCGAGGTTTTCGCCCGCTACGCCGCCGAGCTGGCTGGCGATATGGGCCTCCTGGCTGAGCACGGTAAGTTCGAGATCGGGATTGGCGAGGCGGGCGAGCGGTTGGCCTTTGGTGACCAGCGCGCCGTCCTGCACGAACAGGTCTTCGACCTGGCCCCCACTCATCACGCCGACCAGCGTGGTCGTTGCGGGAACCACGCTTGCGCGAACCGGAAGATAATCGTCGAAAGCGGCGCGGGTCACTTCGCCGGTCTGAATGTCGCCGGCATCGACATTGGTCGATCCGCTGGCGGGGATCGCGCGCCAACCGACAATGCCAATCGCGACCACTGCGAGGGCGATCAGCAAACGCTTGTCGCGCCACAATGGGGCTCTCTTCCTTTCGACCCTGCGGTCCATCGCGGCACCGGGAGCGGGCGTGGACAAACTGTTGGACTGTTCGGCTGTGTGCGTCATCATGTGTCCAGTATCGCCGAACAGGGCTAAAAGACCTAAGTTGCTATGATTAAAAGAGAATCTATCCGCGCCGCCGCAGCTGACCGTCCGTCGCCGGACACAGTGTCCGCAAATGGACAGCAGGACGAGGCGTCAAGCGCAAAACCCGGTCTGGCGATTCTGCTGATCGATGATCGGCCCGAGGTTGCCAGCGCAATGGAGATCGCTTTCCGCATGGCCGGGCACAACCTCACTGTGACGCACGCCCCAGAAGAAGCGTTTTCGCAACTCGCACGGATGCGGTTCGACGCAATCGTGCTCGATCTCAATTTCACGCCGGGCAAGAGCGACGGCAAGGAAGGCCTCGCCTGCCTCGATCGGATCATGGCGGAGAACCCGGCGGCGTGCGTCGTCGTCCTGACCGCGCATGGCGGTGTCCGCATGGCCGTCGCCGCGATGCAGGCGGGCGCACGCGATTTTGCTGTCAAGCCGTGGAACAACGCCGATCTGATTGGGAAGGTTGAAGCTGCGGTGTCGCGCGAACCCGCTGGCGCGAGCGCGATCACACCCGGTATCGATCAGAGTGTTACGCTTACGCCTGCACGCATTCTTGGCGAGAGCACCCGCATCGAAGAGCTACGTCAGCTGATCCGGCGGGTCGGGCCGACAATGGCCGGGGTCACAATCACCGGCCCGTCGGGCTCTGGGCGAATGCTCACGGCGCTGGCCGTCCATGCCGCTTCCGCCGACGCGCATAACGCGCCGCTTCGCATCGATCTGCGTGAAGAGCGCGCGCTCGAAGGAGTGGAGGACGCGGTGGGCAGCGTGATCTTGCGCTATCCAGATCGGCTCGACGAGTTGGCGCAGGACAGGCTTGCAGGGAAGCTCTCCGATCGCGCCCGTCCTATAGCGATCGCCGACCGGATCGATGCGCTTTTCCCTGCACTCCGCCGCCGGATCGCGACAATCGAGCTTCCCGTGCCATCGCTGTCGCAGCGCCGCGCGGATATCCCGCTTCTCGCTCGCCATTTCCTGAACGATGCAGCGGCCCGCTTCGGACGCGCCGCACCACAGTTGACCGAAGCGGTTGAAACCGCTTTGCGCGAGGCAGATTGGCCCGATGAGGCGCGTGGTCTCGCCGCAGAAATGGAGCGTGCCGTACTTCTATCGGATGATGGGACGATCGATACCGGCACTCTGTCGATCGGTGGGCGTCCCGCTGCCGCTCCTGCCGAAGAGGACACACCCAGCTACGATCTCGGCCGGACCGAAAAGGCGATCATTGCCGCCGCGCTGGCCGAGCATCACCACAATGTCAGCCATGCGGCCAAGGCACTGGGGCTCAGCCGCGGTGCGCTGTATCGGCGAATGGAGCGCCACGGGCTATGATGCTCTACCATCGGCGCGGATGGCGAGCGGCGGCGCTGGGCGTTGCGCTGCTCGCCAGTGCGCTCGTCGCGGCCTTCGCTTGGGACAGCGGGCGCTGGGCGCTCCTGACCGGAGCAACACTGGTGGGGCTCTGGGCTCTGACACTTGCCTGGTGGAATGCCGCGCTGGTCCCCTCGCGCCCCCCGGAAAGACGCAGCGATGCAGACGACGAGGATGCCGCGGTGCACCGCCTTTTGCTCGATGCCGCCCCCACTCCGCTGCTTGCCATAGATCGCGATACCGCCCGTGCGCTTAACCGCGCGGCGCGGACGATATTCGCTTGTGATGACCGCATTCTTCCTGTGCCTGCTGCGTTGCTCGATCCTTCGGCGCCGACATTGCGCCACGAGGGACGCCGGTGGCGGATCGACCGGGTTGAGGCCTCTTCGGGAATGACGGTCGCCGCACTGATCGATGTCGAGCGCGAAGAACTGGCCGCCGAAGCGCGCGCCAGCGCGGATCTGATCGAGGTGCTGGGCCACGAATTGCTCAACGGCCTTTCGCCGATCGTGTCATTGGCCGAGAGCGCGCAAACGGCAGCCGCTATGGAGCCAGTGGATACGGCGCTACTGGCGGAAATCCTCGGTCCACTCGCGCGCCGGGCCGACGGCCTGCAGCGCTTCGCCACGGATTACCGCGCGCTCGCGCGGCTGCCCGAACCGATCCTCACGCCAGTTTCGCTCGATCAGTTCGGACGGGATCTGGCGCAGCTTTTCGCCCGGCGCTGGCCGACCGTCGCGCTCACCACAGAAATTGGAAATGTGGGCGAGTGGAGGATGGATCGCGATCAGATACACCAGGCGGTCTGGGCCCTGCTCAACAATGCGGCCGAAGCCTCCATCGCCACCGAGCAACCACGCGTCACTCTATCGATGACATATGTAGAAAACCGGCTGGTGATTGCCATCGCCGATAATGGAGCGGGAGTGCAGCCGGAAAATGCAGCTTTCATCTTCCGCCCCTTTCACACGACCAAGCCCGAGGGCTCGGGGATTGGCCTTTCACTCGCGCGCCAGATTGTGCGCGGCCATGGCGGATCGCTGGAACTGGCCGGGGCAACTCCCACCCTATTCCAGATCAACCTGCCAAGGGCCGTTGGTGGCTGAGGGATTGCTTCATCACCCCAACCCTACCGCAAAAGCATCCAAGTCGATTTGGCTCATTCCGCTATCGTCAGTCGACTGGATCAACCGGAGGTGGGAGAGCGGGATACGATCCGCTTGCCCGCCAGAACCACGCAGGTCGCGGCCAGCGCCAGCAGTATCCCCGCCGCCTCTCTGACCTCGTAAAGCGAAGCACCCATCTGGTTGAGCGGAACGAAGGTGTGCAAACCAGCTGTCGACGGGATCAGCCAGGCAATCGCGGCCACCACGGTTGGCATCTGGTTGAGCGGCCAAGCGGCACCAGTGAGAAAGAAGAACGGCACCGATGCGGGCGCGATAATCGCCATCGCCCGCTCGAACCGATCGAAGAAGCTGCCGAGCCCAAGGCCCAGAGCCGCGATGCAGATCACGAACACCGGGGTGATCGCGATCACACCGCCAATATTGCCGCCGACCGGAACCCCCTGAATCCAGAACGCCATTCCGAACAGAAACAGACAGGTCACCGCGCCTGCCGAGCTGAAGGCGGCCAGCGTGCCGAGATATTCGCTTAAGCCCATCCGCCAGGTTCCCTCGCGGCGTCGCCCCGCCATGAAGCTGGCGGCGCCGATCAGCAGCGTCTGCTGGATGATGACGACGGCGACGGCCGGGAAGACATAGTTCTTGTAGCCGCCTGTGAGGTTGAACAGCGGCTCGCTGACGATCGAGATCGGTGGGCCGGCTCGGGTCGCCTGGCTGGCGGGCGCGAGGCGGGTGACGGCCAGATTCTGGATCACGCCAGTAACCGCGTCGCGGATCGCGCTCGCCCGCACGAGGTAGGTCGCGTTCACCCAGACGCCCACACCCGATCCGGGAGAACCCGTGCGCAGCTGCCGCCCCAGCCCGTCCGCGATCAGGATCACACCGTCCGCCTCGCCTGCGTTCATGGTCGCGCGGGCAGCCAGCATGCTGGTCTCGACGGCCTGCACCCGGATCGCACGTGTTGCATCGAGGTCGCGCACCATGGCACGGCTCAGCGTGCTGTCGTCCTGATCGACGACCACGACAGGCAGCTTCTGCGAGGTCTGCTGCGCGTAGGGCGCTGGATAATAGAAGGAATAGAGCAGCACTGCGAGCAAGGTCGTCGCGAGCAGTTCGCGCGATTTGAAGATCGCCCGCCACGTTGCCAGAAAGGCTTTGCCAACGCTCATGAGCGGCGCGACGCGACAGTAATGATCGCGACCGCACCACCGCCTGCTATCACGAGGTAGGCGGTGAGCGCGATGATCGGTACAATGGCACCGGTCAGAGTGATCGCCCGGTCGCTCACCTGACCGAGCTGCAACGCAAGGTAGTGGGGCAATGGCAGCACGTTACTCCAGACACGCGCGAAGAGGCTGCCTCCATTAAGCGGCAGCGTGGCACCCGAATAGGCGAGCGCCGACCCCGCGTAGACGATACCGGCGGACAATGAGACTGGCGTATCGCGGGTGATCGCGATCAGCAGCGCCGAAATCGCGGCTGTGCCCGCGTAGAGCAGCACCTGCGCGAAGGCGATGAGGGCGATGCTGCCCTCGAACCGCCAGCCGCGCGCGAGGGTTAGCCACAGCATCCAGGCGACGCCCCACAGGCTGACGACCACGACATAAGGCAGCATCTTGCCGGCCAATGCCGACGCGACCCCGCCGGTGGATTGTGCCCAGCTGGCCAGCGATCTGTCGCGCAGTTCACGCCCCAGCGCCATCGCGGTGGCGCAGGCTGCGACCAGATGCAGTACCGATGGATAGATCAGCAGCCCGAGGAACCACTCATAGCTGCCCGGCGCATTGCCGAGCGCGGTGGCCTCGATCACCAGCCTTTGAGTGCGCGGCGACGGCAGGCCGTGGTTCGGAAGCTCTCCGGCAAGGATCTCGAGCGCGGCCGTCTGCAGGGCACTTTCTGCGGCGCTTGATATCTGGCGGCCTGTCGAGAGGAAGCTGGCGTTGTAAAGGATACGGACCACCGGCTCGCGATCGCGGGCCAGCCCCTCGCCGAGACCGGGCGGCAGATGCACCAGCGCCATGGCCTCGCCGCTTCGCAGCACGCGCATGGCATCCGCCTCGCTCTGATAGAAACCATCTATCCGGATCATCGGCGAGGCATCCAGCGCACGGATCATCGTCCGGCTCGCAGTGGTGCCATCGCTATCGACCACGGCCAGCGGGAGCTTGTGCATCGTCCCTTGCCATAGCATCCCCGCCATCAGAGCCAGCAGGATGGCGGGGATGACGAACAGCGCCGCCAGATCCCAGCGATCGTGTCGCAGGTGGCGCAGCTCGCGCGTCAGCGCCCGCCCGAACACGCTCATTGCGGCCAGTCGAACAGGACACTCATACCGGGGCGTAACTCGGCAATCGGCTGCGCCGGTCGCAGCCGGACCTCGAACGTACGCACATCGTAACCCGATGCCTCGCGCGTGGCCCGCCATGTCGCGAAGTCACCGCGCGGCGAGATGAAGTAAACCCGAAAGTCCCCATCGCGATCGAGCGCAGGGATATTTCCGCGCAGAACCGTCCCCATGGAGAGGCCGCGATACTGGTCCTCGCGCAGGTTCAGCGAAACCCAGGGATGGTCGATATCGATCACCTGATAGGCGGGGATGACTGGGCTGACGACTTCACCGGGCTGGACCAGCTTGCGCGCCACCTCGCCCGCGATCGGCGAAACGAGCCGGGTCTCGCGCTCCATGGCATCGGCGGTCTGCGCGCCGGCCTGTGCGATGCGGACCTGCGCATTGGCAGCGGCCTTGGTCTGGCGACGCGCCCCGGCCAGCGCCTTCTGATATTGCAGCCGCGCGGCCTCCGCCGTGCGCGCACTGCTGTCGCGCGCTGCCACGGCCTCATCGCGGCGCTGCGCCGCGACGACGCCCTCGGCATAGAGGTTCTGGGTGCGGCGGCTTGTCACGGCAGCCAGATCGGCCGCCGCCTGCGCCGCCTTCCAGGTGGAGCGCAGCGTTGCGATATCCTCTTGGCGCGGGCCTTCGTTGGTCGCCGACGCGATTGCGCGCGCGGCGTCGAGTGCACCCTGCGCCTGCGCCTGCGCTCCCGTGATCTCGGGGCTGGACAGCGTAGCGAGCACGGCTCCGGCCTCCACTCGCTGGCCCTCTTTGGCCATTAGTTCTTCGACCCGTGCCAGCGCCTTGGTCGCGACATTCACCTCTTCGGCATCGACCATGCCCTGAAGCTGCTGCGGGGCCGGTCGGCTCGCCAGCCACAGCCCGAGGACGACCACGACAAGCACGATGATGATCGCGGCGATGACGACAATGCGCTTGCGGCGCGAGGTCGGGGCGACCGATTCTTGGTTCACTTATAGTCCTCCAGCCGACGGTCGGCTCGCGCCAGAAAGGTGCCGAACTCGTCGACACGGTGGCTCGCAGCGAGCAGGCCCGCAAGCGCCAGATCATATTCGTAAGCCGCGGCGATCCGCTGCGTCTTGGTCGTCGCCAGGATAGCTTCGGCATCGACCAGTGCGGACGACGGCGCTTCCCCGGCGGCAAAGGACAGCTGCTGCACGCGCAGGTTCTCGCGCGCGGCGGCGAGATTGCTATCGAGCAGCAGGAACGATCGCCTGGCGGCCTCCACCAGGTTCCATGCGCGCACGATCTGTCCGGTCACATCCTTGCGGGACTGCGCGGCAGCCTCGGCCGCCGCACGTTCGCGCGCCAGCGCGGCCTGAAGCGTTTTGCGGCGGTCGAAGCCGGACATCAGGGTAAAGCGCAAGGTGACGCCCGCGATCCAGTCCGGATCGATCGGCACCGCGTTGTCGCGATTGGCGTTGTAGCTGCCGAAAGCAAAGGCCTGCGGCAGGTAGCGCGACTTCGCCAGATCGACGCCGGCATCGGCAATCTCATAGGCCGCATCGCCTCCGCGCACCTGCGGCGTGGAATCGACGCTGGCGAGAAAGGTCTCGACTGGTGAGAGCGGCATGGACCGGACGAACAGCGGCGTTACCGCAGAAATATCGCCCGGATGGTCAAGCAGCCGGGCCAGCGCATCGGTGGCGATGGCCTCTTCCAGCCGGGCACGTTCGTAGGCGCGCTGCGCCGCATCGCGCGCGACCTGCACCTGCAGCACCCGCGCGTGCGGGATGAAGCCGTTTTCTTCCAGCTTGATCGCATCGGACAGGTGGCGATCAAAGCTCTCCAGCGTCTCGCGGGTCGAGCGCGCCAGCTGCACCGCTACCTGTTGCCCGAAATAGGTCTTAACGAGGTTCACCCGCGACAGGTCGCGCCCACCAGCCTGCTTGGCGCGCGCGACGCCGACCGCGGCATCCGCGCCGTCCTGAACGGCGCCGATCGCCCCGCCAGTGTAGATCGGCATTGCTGCGCTGATTGTCGGACGGAACACCGTGTCGCGGGTCTGGAACTCGAACGTGTCGGGAATCTGGCCGAAGATCGCAGGCAGCGCCGCACCGAAGCGCTGCGTCACGTCGCCGACGATCTGCTGGAGCCCGGGCGGAAACTGGCCGGGCAATTGGGTCAGAAAATCGCTCGCCGCATTCTCGGCATTGTCGCGCGGCCCCGAGATGTCGACACCCAGCGTCTTCTGATATTCGATAAGGCTGGCAGACGCCGTCACCGTCGGCCTGCGCAGCGTTCGGGTTGCATCGGCGAGCAACTCGCTCGCGCGGACCGAGTGCTCCTCTCCGGCGAGACCGGGGGACGTTGTATCGAGCCGCGCCAGGGCGGCATCGAAGGTTACGTCCTGTGCGTTCTCTTGCGGGGCAGGCGCGTCTTGCGCCCCCGCAGATAGCGGCCAAGTTGCAAGCAGGAGCGTTGCAGCCCCGATCGCATGCCGCAGGTCAGCACGCATCATCACTGGCCCTGCCGATCCGCGACACTGTGCGCGCGAGCTGCGGGGCGGCTAAACTTGCTCTGCTCGTACATCACCCAGCGCCATCGGCATTATTGACAATAGGCCCTTCGTACCGCCTGTTGCAATCAGTGACAATAGAACTCGATACGACGCGCAGACGCCGCCGCCATCCGGACGCCGTCTGAAACGAAGTAATCGTGGCACCGATGCGCAGCTCGTTCGTCCCTTTGCGCACGGCCGCGATCAAGTCCGCAATCAGCGCATCGGCAAGCGCGGTCTGGAGGTTCGCCCGCTGGGGCCTCGCATCAGCGGCAAACATCTGCCCAAACCAGTTCCACCAACTCCACACAGTCTCGTAACAGATGCCGTGCAGCGACGGGTCGGACGCCATGAAGGCGTCGCCAAACCTGCAGCCGAAGAGCGCGCCTGCAAAATATACTTAATATGGCGGTTACATTAACAGGATTTCCCGTCTAACGCCCTCGGGAGCGTAAATCGCACCAGTAATTAGGCGCAACTTATAATTTAAATATGCGCTCGGCATTGCGATTTTTAAAAATTTTTTGCGGGGAACATTGATCATGAACTGCAATAAATTCGAAAAAAATAGAAGTAGAATATTTAACGGCGATCAGAATTTTGTGGATCGGCGTGCGGGGAAGCGCACCCTTTCGCTCAAACTTCTTAGCACAGCCGCGCTTGGCGCGCCGCTTATGTTTATGGCAACGGCCAATATTGCGCATGCAGGTACTTGCACAGAAACGGCCCCGGGCAGTGGCGACTGGACCTGTTCTGGCGCGGCTAATAGCGGTAGCGATACGCCCGAGACGCTCGGCAACGGCACGGGTTCCGAGCTGATCGTCACCACCGCTTCCGGCTTCGGGATTGATAACGCAAGCGGTACCGCTTTTATCCTTACGAACACCGCCGGGGGCAACAACCTTACCTTCACCGACGCCTATGCCTCGGATATAAGCGGCACCGGGAACGGCATTTTTGCGGTCAACAACGGCACCGGGATAACCAGCATCACTACGACCGGTGTGGTTACGGGAACCGGAACCGGAACCTACGGTATATATGCGCGCAACCTCGGCACCGATCTGACGATTTCCGCGGCGGATGTAAGTGGCGCCGACGGGATCTCTGTGGCCAACCTCGGAACCGGTTCCACCAGCGTCACGGCGACCGGAACGGTTACGGGAACAATATATCGTGGCATCGTTGTGAACAACGTCTCAACGAGCACCAATATGACGGTTTCCGCAGTGGATGTGAGTGGCGGCACGGACGGTATCTATGCCTTTAACAATGGCACCGGCTTCAACAGCGTCACGGCGACCGGCACGGTTACGGGATCCGCAGGCAGCGGTATTCTTGCAGTCAACTACGGCACCAATCTGACAGTTTCCGCAGTGGATGCGAGTGGCAGCAACAGTGGGATCGATGCCCTCAACTACGGCACCGGTTCCAATAGCGTCACGGCGACCGGCACTGTTACGGGAAACACCAACTACGGCATCAATGCGCGCAACTTTGCCAACAGCAGCACCGATCTGACGGTTTTCGCGGCGGATGCGAGTGGCCCCAACGTCGGAATTTTTGCCTACAACAACGGCACCGGCTCCACCGACGTCACGGCAACCGGCACGGTTACGTCAACAATAAACTCCGGTATCAATGCGAGCAACAGCTCAAATGCAACCAATCTGACAGTTTCCGCAGTGGATGTGAGTGGCGGCACCGACGGCATTCGCGCGATCAACAACGGCAGCGGTTCCAATAGCATCACCGCGACCGGCACGGTTACGGGAACAATAAACTACGGTATCAATGTGTTTGGCAATTCAACCGCGACCAATCTGACGGTTTCCGCGGCGAATGCGAGTGGCGGCACGAACGGAATCGTCACCTACAACTCCGGGACTGGCTCAACCAGGGTCACGGCGACCGGCACGGTTGCGGGAACAACAAGCTACGGCATCAGCGCGTGGAACGATTCAACCGCGACCGATCTAACGGTTTCCGCGGCGGATGTGAGTGGCGGCTACATTGGCATCGAGGCCTATAACAACGGCACCGGCACCACCAGCGTCACGACCACGGGCGCGGTAAGCGCGGTGAATGCGGGGATTCTGGTCTATTCCCAAAACGATACTTTCGCCGTCTCTGTCGATAGCGGCTCGGTAGCAGCGGTCGGCGGAGGCAACGATGCCTATGCCCGCGCGATCCAAACTTCAGGCGCTAAAGGCGGCACGATCGATATCGCCGCCGGGGCGGTGGTCGACGGTTCTGCTTCAGGGATTGCGATCCGCGATGGCGATTACGCGACCGGTTTGGGCGATGTTCTTGATGGCACCGACCTGACCGGCGGAGATGTTGTGGTCACGACCTATGGCGATGTGAAGGGCGATGCGATCCTCGGGAAGGGGAACGATACGTTCAACCTCGCCGGGGGGGATTTCGACGGTGATATTTACGGGGACGATACGCTTGCCTCGGTGAATGACGGAAACGACACGTTCAATTTCACCGGCGGAGACTGGCACAGCGGTTTTTTTGGCGGCAACGGCTCGGATACGGCCAACATCTCCTCACCGACTTATGACGGGACTGCCCACGTGCTCGACGGGGGGGACGATTACGGCACCGGCGATGGCTGGATTGATACGCTGACCTTCGCTGGCGTCACTTCCGATGCCAATGGCACCAATATCCTCAATTGGGAAAACATCGTGATCAATGGCGGCGCGATCACGATCGTCGATGGCGCGTTGGAAACAGGTTCGGACGCTGGCACGGGGTTGACGGTGATGAACGGGGGCGTGCTTGATGGCAGCGATGCACTGGCGCTGACCGGCAATCTGGTCATTAAGTCGGGCGGTGCCTTTGTCGGTACCGGCGGCGGTGCCGGAGTCTACAGCATCAGCGGTGACGTCTCCAACCAAGGCACCATCACAACGCAGGATGGCGTCGTGGGCGATGTCGTATCGATTGGCGGCAACTATTCCGGCGGCGGTACGATCACCGTGGATGCCAACCTTGATGGAGCAGGATCGGCGGATCAGATCGTCATTGCCGGCAATGTGACTGGCCCAGCGACCACCGTTAACCTGAATAATGTCGGCAGCGGCATTATTTCGCCGACCACCGGGAATGGTATCTTTGTCGTTTCAGCTGGTGGCACCTCGAGCGCAGGAAGCTTCGTGCTCAACCCGTCGGATGCCCAAGTCGGTGCCTTTGACTACTCGATCAACCAGGCGAGCGACGGCAAACTCTACCTCTCCTCGACCTATCAAGCAGGTGTTCCGGTCATGGAGGCCTATGGTCAGGCACTTTTGGGCCTTAACTCTCTGAATAGCTTGCGCCAGCGTACGGGCAACCGCAGTTGGACACCTGGGCTTTCGAAGACCATCGACGACACCTCAACCGCCGCGGGGGTTTGGGGTCAGTTTGAAGGCAGCCTTGCGGAACAGAACTTCGCAACTTCAGTTACCGGCAGCGCTTACGACCAGGATTTTTGGCGGTTGCGGACGGGGGTTGAGGCTCCGCTTACCCTTAGTGACAGCGGTGCGTTGTTTGTTGGCACTCAGGTCAACTATGGCGTGGCGCGCACCAATGTCACTTCAGTTTATGGGAATGGCCGGATCATGACTAACGTGCTTGGTTTTGGTCTGGGCATGACCTGGTACGGAAACAGTGGCTTCTATGCTGATATTCAGGGGCGATATAACCACTATTCAAGCGACGTGCGTAATGGCCTGGGCCGAATGGCCAACAACGTAAAGTCGGATGGTTATGCTGGTGGTCTGGAGCTGGGCTATGTGCTTGCACAGGGCAACAGTTGGAAGATCACCCCACAGGCTCAGCTGACCTATGGCACGGTTGACTATAACAGCTTTAGCGACGGCACCTCTGCCACTGCAGCTTTGGCAGATGGTTCTGTTAACAGCTGGCGTGGCAGAGGTGGGCTCGAGCTAAGCAACGACAAGAATTGGACAAGCGAGTCTGGAAAGGAAATGAGCCGCCACTTCTATGGCGTGCTGAACCTGCATTATGAGTTTGATGGCAAGAGCAACGCTGCTGTCTCAAACACGCCTTTGTACAGCCGTCCAGAGCAGCTCTGGGGTGAGGTGGGCGCAGGCTTCCAGCACAATGCTGTGGGCAGTATATCGGTGTTTGGTGAAGCTGCTTATAGCGTGAGCTTCGCCAATGGCGGAGACAACAACAAGCTCAATGGCCGCATCGGACTGCGCGCCAACTTCTAGTTCAAGAAACCTCGGCCAGGTGGAAAGAGGCATCCTTGCCCCCTTTCACCTGACCGGCCCGGTTGACTGAACCATTTGGCTCAAGCGACTTTGTACCTTACTATAAGTCGATAAATCCCTCGGCCATGGCCTTAATATCGACATCCACGTTTTTCTCAATTTCTGCGGACGGATGAGACCTGTGCGATATGGCATTGGCGCCTTTTCGCTCGGTTCAACGAAATTCTGTCTGGCGGTGTCTCTTCACGATCAGAATTTAACTGATTGGCTTTCCTGAGACAGGAAAAGTAATCGCTGTTCTCGGGTTTTTTGACAGCCGGGCGCAAGCGATCCTGAGAGGCTGGCACATGATCGCCTATTTTCTCCTCGTGCATCGCTACCCCGCACAGTTCAAACGCCGTTTTCGAGCGATCTGCACGCCCGGAAATCAATATGTCATCCATATCGACAAAACCTCCGCGCCAGGGTTGGCAGAGAATATTTCCGCCTTTCTTCCTTCTTATCAGGGCGTTGAAATCATTGAGCCAAGAGACGCGCTTCGGGCTGGTTACAGCCTCGTTGATGCGGAATTACGCGGCATGGCCAGTCTGCTTGAGATGGATGGCCGATGGACGCACTACATCAATCTTTCAGGGCAGGATCTCCCTTTAAAGAGCCAAAGCTATATCCGTCAGTTCTTTGCGGCCAACCCCGGAAAACAGTTCATCCGCGCACTAGACCAACGAAAAGAACGACCCGATACCTTGAACCGCATCAGCCACCTTTTCCTTGAGGAAAATGGCAAGATAACCACGGCGAACCGTGCGCGCGCCTATCTCTCAGGCGACACCCCCTTCATAGGCACGCAATGGAAAGCCGCTACTCGCAGCTTTTGCGAGTTTGTCTGCCATGACTCACAGGTCGAGCGCTTCAAAACATCTTACCGCAACAGCTTTATCGCGGACGAAGCCTTCTTTCAGACGGTGATCATGAACGGCGGCGATCAAGGCATCATAATGAACGACGATTTGCGAATGATCGATGGAGTGCCGGACGGGGGGCATCAAGCTGCGCCCACGCAACTATGGTACGAAGGATCTGGATCAGTCGCAACGCAGCACCGATCCTTTCGCCCGCAAATTTGAGGCAGCGGAAGACGCAGAAAACCTGACGCTGCCAGAACGCCACCTCCAATCGGCGGGCGCGAATATCTATTGGGCCCCCGCATCCGCTCGTACCCCGGTTGCATATGCTCAAGAACCGGAAGGGGTTGCCGCTTGACGTCCAATCCGTTGCAAAAAGCTGAGTGGTTCCCGGTCTCAAGAACATCAAAGGCTATTGAGGGTAATATATGCGTATTTCCGCAAGCTTTTGCAGGGAACAGGAAGCCTCGCACACTGAGAAGGCTCCAAATGAACCATTGGAACAGCGACGGCGGTTCGCGCTTACCGCCTCAAAAGCCTGGGGCGTGGAAGCAATTTTTGCGGAAAAGCGCGAACTGAAGCAAAATCCGCTCGACAAACGTGATGCGGAGATAGCACTGGAATTTGCGAACGAAGGGGCGACGGGCGCTGCCGCTTGAGGCGTACCTAGTGCCTTCGATCAGCAGGCAATTCTTGGCGCGGCAAATTTAATCTCAGATCGCGGTGCACGTCCGCTATGAGGTCGTTACCCGAATGACCGCTTTTGCTAATTCTGCCACCAAAAGCCGCCGGTCTGCTCTCGGCCCAGTCCCTGTCATTTGACGAAAGTTGAGCGGGCCGAGACTATCGATGTACCCGAAAGCGGGACGCAGACGCGGGGGATTGGGCGGATCCGCGAAGGATCTGTTTATGTCGGTGAAATAGCTTCGAGTTGGAAACCGAAGCGAGTCCAAGCTTAGGCTGATTGTGCCGAATAATGCGCTGGCACTGATGTTTTAAGCCTATGCCAGCCAGCCACCGCCCCCGGCACTTGCGCAGTGCCGGGAAGTTGGGCCTGTAATTTAGCGCTTACGTGCTTTGCGGGCGGCATAGCGCGCATCGCGTGCAGCCTTGAGTTCTTCGGCGGTCGGTACCTTTGGCTGGGCGGCCAAAGCGGCAGCACGAGCCTCTTCAGCAGCGGCTTCAGCGGCTTCTGCCGCTTCGCGTTCGGCCTGCTCCTTCGCTGCCTGCTCAGCTTCGCGGGCCGCTTTGGCAGCGGCGCGCTTTTCCGCTGCGGCAGCTTCTTTCGCGCGTCTGCGTTCGGCACGCTCGGCGAGCTCGGCCTCGCTCGGCTTGGGCTTGTTCTTCAACATTTCCAGAGCCTTGGCCTTGGCCTTGTTGGCGGCAGCAACCCGCTCGTTAAAGCCCGTTTCCTTAAATCCTCGCATCAAATCTGTCTCAATCTCTTCATTGCTCGCTGGGGAGAGTGGCCCATACACACAATTATACGCCTTGCCCAATTCATGTGACATCAGAAATGCCGACCAGGTCACGATGGGAGCGATTGTTTGGGTTGCGCGCGAGAAGCTCCGGATGAAGCGACGTAATGCAATTGTCAAAAGCAGAGCGTCCTATTGCACCTCTCGCTAGTGCGCTGCCACTCCCTTTGGTAGACTTGCGGCATGAGCTCCAAACACACAATCCGCGCCGTAAAGGCACTAAAGGTCTATTGCCCGGTTGATCGGCCAACGATGGACCTGCTGATGCGAGGGCAGCTTCCTGCCGATGATCAGAGCAGCGCCCTTGCGACAATTCTTGACCTTGTGCGCGCCGACAATCCGCTCGGAGATTTTGGCGCTTACAAATCCGTTGTAGAGCTCGCGACGGGTCTGGAGACCTTCGTGCCCGGCCATGATGCTCACCCTACTCTGGGACAAGCAGGAGCAACCGAAGTTTCGCTTACTGCGATCCTCACGATCTACATACCGGCGGATGCGCCAGAAGACAGCGTGGAGCGCGTGATCGATAAGATCGTAGCAGCGCATCCATGGGAAGTTCCCGTAATTGAGATCAGCGAGACCGCGCTTGTCACCCGCATCTGACTGCTGAATGCGCTTCGTTCTGCGGAACGCTGTGTTTCACAAGGGCTGGCCGTAGACCCAAAAACGTGGTCGACTCCGAACCTTTGCCCTCCCCTTTTGATTGCCGCCCCTCGCTCACTCGCCGAGCTCTGACACATCGCATGAATTTTGCTTCATGAACGGTACGCGCAAACAGCGTGCTCTGTAACCTGTCCGAAACCAGGCTCCTGATTATCGTCGATTTCAGCATCTCAACCCCTGTTTTGCGATTGTTCTCGGTCTCGAGATGTACCTCTCTCCTCTCCTCAAAATAAAAATCGAGGGAGAGAAATGATGAATAAGGCTCGTGCCGCGACAGCGGCTGCCGTGTGCTGCGTTGCTTTTGCAGGCGTTGTTCCAAGTGTCGCAGCACAAACCCCGCCATCCACGTCTCAGGGCGTTGCGACTTCGGATACACTGAAAGGCGTTGCGGCCCCCGTGGTGCCGCGGGATGACGAATTTCAAGTCGATTTCTACGGTTCGCTTCGCCTCGGCATGGACTATGTCGACGCCGGCACCCCGGACGACGCAATCAACGGCCGTGACTTTCTGAGCCGGGTCGGCATTAACGCCAGGAAGCGTATCGGAGACGGCGTGGCACTCGTCGGCACCGTGGAATATGGCCTGCGATCAGACAATCTGGTCGATTTGCAGCAGAATGGCGATCCGACCCTGCGTCTTGGCTATGTGGGCTTGCAATCGGAAAAGTACGGCAGTCTCTATTACGGCTCACAGTCGATGGTCTTCCATCGTTTCGTGCGCGGGTCCTATTTCGGCGATGGGCTGGATTCGGTCAGGTTGGGCTCCATTCGCGACGATGATATGCTGCAATATTACTACTCTACCGGCAATCTGACAGTGGGCGCGGCGGTACAGAGCGAGCGCCAGGACGGCGACAGCTTAGACCAATTCCAGCTGGGCGCGGAATACGATTTCAAGATCGCCAAATTGCAGGTTGCGGCAATCAAGGACAATCAGGGCATCAACACAGGCACCTTGTGGGGTGTGCGTGGATGGATCTATCCGGTCGATGGCGTGACGCTCTCGGCATATCGTCACCAGCAAACTGAAGATTTCGACATCTATCGTGGATCGACCGGCACAATCCGCCTGCGCGATGCGGAGACCGAGGGACGGGTCGACGGCATTCCGAACTGCCCCGGCCAATCGCGCAGCGCTACCGGCGTCTACGCAAGCTACCGCACCGGGGGCAACCAGATCCACGGTCGCTTCGCCGTGGATTCATGCGACGTGTCGGGGAACGTAAAGTCCTACAAGATCGAATATATGCGCCATCTTTCGAAGGATGCGCGACTGTGGGTCGGCTATGAGACGCTCGACAACGATCCCCTGCGCGCGCCAGCATCGTCCAGCGGTGACAGCATGTCGCAGGTCGAGCTGGGTGTTCGCTACGACTTCTGATTTCCTGCAAGGGGTGCCAAGCTGCAATCCACCTGCCGGGCGCGGGAGTCGACAGCTGGCTTTTGTCCAGGCTATATCCATGACAGGGCGCGAAGCCGTCCACTGTGAGAGGATAGCCCTTGGCATCAAAAGAGCGGAACGGCTCCCTGTGGCGCAGAGTACTGGCGCGATTTGCCGTGCTCGCGGGGATGGTCGCACTGGTGACCTTCATTGCTGTGCAACTGGCAGAGCGCAATGCCGAAGAGGAGCTTGACCGCGAACTGGCGCGGGCAACCGAGACTTACGCGACCTCTCTCGAAGCCTGGCAGCAGCAATATTGGGCCCTCGCCGCGATCTATGCCGAAGATCCGGCCTTGCGCGATGCCAACTTTCTGAACGGTGTGGATGCGGCATCTATCAAAGCCCGGCTGACCCGGTGGAACAGCGCCACCGGGTCGCAAGCAACGATGATCGTGCGCCCGGACGGTTCGCTGCTGGCAGGAGCATTCTCCTCGACCGTTCCCCAAGGCGAGACCGGGATGCTGGGCGAGGAAATCCTGCGCACGGCCGTCAACGGCGGACTGGGCCGCGCTTTCGTGACATGGAGCAACAGGCAACGCGGCTATGCCTTCGCATTCGAGGTCGTATCCGCTGCTGCGGCAGGCCCCGAAATCGTGGTCGTCGTCGCGCCGCTGTCCGAACTGGAGCAATATCTACAGCTACAAGGCGACACGGTTCTGGTAGCTGACAGGAAGGGTACTGTCGCCGTTGCCACTGATCGCAATGCCATCGGCCACCCGATCGACGAGTTCATCGGTGCACGACAGAACAGCAGAAGGGTTCCCCTCGCCCAGCGCCAATCGTGGCTCGTCAATTCGCGCAACGGATGGACGCTGAGCGTCTCGCGCTCGTCGGAAGATGCCGTGCAATATGTGCGCCTGGTCGGCTGGCTTGCTGCTACCGGCGCCAGTGCGATTGCGCTGTTGGCCCTCCTGATCCTCTCTCGCCGGGCTGCCTATGTCGAGCGTATCGCTCTGCAACGCAATATGCGCAGCGAGCTTGAGGAAACGGTGGAAAGGCGCACCGCCGAAATGCGCGAGGCCAACACGCATCTGCGTGCGGAGATCGAGCACCGTCAGAAGATCGAGCAGGACCTGCGCGATACCCATCTCGAATTGACCCAGGCTGCCAAACTTGCCTCGGTCGGACAGATGTCAGCCGTGGTCAGCCACGAACTCAACCAGCCCCTGACCGCAATTCGTTCCAATGCCGAGCTGGCCCACGAATATCTCGATCGTGAGAACAAGGATCAGGCGCGCGCCAAGATTTCCGCCATTCTCGACATGACCGATCGGATCGCCCGGCTCACCAAGCGGCTGTTGAACTTCTCGCGCCAACCGCGCAGCGATTCCTATCCGATCGCCTTGTCCGTGCCACTGGACGATGCTTTTGGTATCATGGAGCCGCGCATGCAGAAGGAAGATGCGACATTCACGCTCGATGCCGCACCGGATCTGTTCGTAATGGGCGGGCGAAATCGCCTGTCGCAGGTCTTTATCAACCTCATTGCCAACGCGCTCGATGCCTGTGCTGCGACCGATGTCCCGTGCCATATCACCGTCAGCTCGCAGCGCGTGGAGGACAAGATAGAATTGCAGTTCTCGGATAACGGGCCGGGCATCTCGAAAGCACAGGAGGCGCGGGTCTTCGAGGCATTCTTTTCGACCAAGGAGCGCGGCAAGGGACTTGGCCTGGGATTGTCCGTATCGGCCAAGATCATATCCGAATTCGGCGGTGAATTGCTCTACCGTCCCGGAACCACCGGCGGCGCGACCTTCATCGTGGCCGTACCGGCGCTGACCCAAAAGGAGAAGGTGGCATGACGACCCGAGCCGACGTGATCTTCATCGATGACGATAAGGACGTGCGCGACACGACGATCGAAAGCCTTTCACTGGCCGGTCATGAAGTCACCGCATTCGCCAAGGCAGAACGCGCGCTTGAACGCATAACGCGTGATTTCAGCGGCGTCATCGTGTCCGATATCCGCATGCCAGGCATGGATGGCATCCAGTTCCTCGCCGCCGTGCAGGAGGTGGACGAGGCGCTCCCCGTGATCCTCGTCACTGGCCACGGTGATGTGCCGCTGGCAGTTGCGGCGATGCAGAAAGGCGCCTTCGACTTTCTCGAAAAGCCGTTTTCCAACCAGGCCCTAAGAGAACGCGTCGCCAGAGCGTTGCAGTTCCGCAAGCTGCGATTGGAAAACCGCGAACTGCGCGATAGCCTTGCCGGACACGGCGACGCGCTCGACCGGCTGATGGTCGGGTCTTCCGAAGTCATGCAGCAGGCGCGTGAACGTGTTCGCATGCTGGCGGCAACCGATCTTGACGTCTTGCTGACTGGCGAGACCGGCACGGGAAAGGATCTCGCCGCACGCCTGCTGCACGATCTGTCGCCGCGTGCGGGGCAGCCCTTCGTCGCCATAAATCTGGCGGTGCTGCCCGAAGAGAATATCGAGCATCTTCTGTTCGGCCATGAGGAAGGCGCCTTCCCCGGCGCGAGCCGGGCACGCTATGGCAAGCTGGAGCACGCGCGCGGCGGGACGCTCTATCTCGACGAGGTCGGGTCCCTCTCCGCCGCCCTGCAAACCAAACTGCTGCGACTGGTCGACACGCGGCGGTTCGAAAGGGTTGGCTCTAACGAGCCAATTGATCTCAACGCCCGGATAATCACCTCCACGAACCGGTCGCTGACGGCGCTGGCGCAGGCCGGAGAATTCCGCACCGATCTGCTCTATCGCTTCGCGGTGGCCACGGTGGAAATGCCGGCCTTGCGAGATCACGCGGAAGACCTCCCCGTCCTGTTTCAGCATCTGCTGCGCGTCACGGCTGCAAGGCACGGAATGGATGACTACCGCCGTCCGTCCGCCGATTATCTTGGCACACTGGCGCAGCGCGATTGGCCCGGAAACGTCCGCGAACTGCGCAACCTTGCGGAACTCTATCTGGTCGGCATCGAGAAACCGGAGGACAGCGAGGATACCAGCCACCCGCGCGAGAGCCTGCAAGCGCGCATGGAAGTGGCCGAGCGTGACGCAATCGTGGATACACTGATCCGTCACCGCGGAAATCTCAAGGCGAGTTACGAGGAGCTCGGCGTATCGCGCAAGACGCTTTACGAGAAGATGATTCGTCATAGACTCAACCGCGTCGATTTCACGGATGAGGCGGAGTGACGCATCGGCCAGATGCCCCAGCGTTACGCTTTCCCCCCTCCCCGACGCCTCGGTTGGGAAGTAACCGTTACACTGCGGCGATACTGTCCAAAAAATCGACAGCCGAGCCCATCTTCCCGATTGTCCCGCGACCTTCCCGTCGCTTGATTGGCATCACGCAATCCGATGATAAAAATAATGCGATTGGGAGACTCTGAAATGCGCAAACTCTATTCCATTCCGATGGTCGGCATCGCCGCGCTGGCGCTTGCTGCATGCAATGTGTCGTCGAACGACAATGCAACATCCTCCGCTGGCGGCGAGCAGGTTGCAGGAAATGACGGCTGCGATCCGGGCGAACAGGTCATCAAGTTCAGCCACGTTACCAACTCCGACAAGCACCCCAAAGGCATCGCCGCGAGCCTGCTGCAGGAGCGCATCAACACCGAGATGGACGGACGCATGTGCATGGAGGTTTATCCGAGCTCCATGCTGTATGACGATGACAAGGTGCTTGAAGCGATGTTGCTGGGCGATGTGCAGATGGCCGCGCCTTCGCTCTCCAAATTCGAAAATTACACCACCAAGCTGCGCATTTTCAATTTCCCCTTCCTGTTCGAAAATATCGATGCCGTTGACCGATTCCAGTCGTCACCAGCCGGGCAGTCGCTCCTGAACTCGATGACCGACAAGGGGCTGAAAGGCCTGGCATTCTGGCATTCGGGTATGAAGCAGCTTTCTGCTGACCGGCCCCTGCTGGTGCCGGCCGACGCCAAAGGTCTCAAGTTCCGGGTCGAGAATTCGGACGTGCTCGTTGCAGTGTTCGACCAGCTCGGGGCCAATCCGCAAAAGATGTCCTTCAGCGAAGTCTACGGCGCGCTGCAGACCGGCGTGGTGGACGGGCAGGAAAACACCTGGTCCAACATCTATGGTCAGAAATTCTACGAAGTGCAGGACGGCATCACCAACACCGATCACGGCGTGCTTGATTATATGGTGGTCACCAGCTCGCGCTGGTGGGACGGCCTCAAGGACGAGGATCGCCGCGATCTGACGCGGATCGTGGGCGAGGTTTCAACCGAGCGTAATAACGCTGTGAAGGAACTGGAACAGCAAGCGCGCCAGTCTATTGCGGATGCCGGTTCGGAAATCCGTGAACTGACACCAGAGCAACGTCAGCAATGGGTCAACGCGCTGCGCCCCGTGTGGCAGCGGTTCACTCCCGACGTCGGCGTCGAAACGCTCAAGGCAGCGCAGGCCGCCAACCAGAGCTGAACCGGCCACCAATCCTTGAAAATCTGAACCTGCCGGAGCGAGCGACACTCCGCCGCCCCGGCCCCTGCGCTAGCCCCACATCCTGACAAGAGGATAATATCCGATGTTTTACGAAATGGGTGAATCGCCAAGCCTGATCGGGCGCATCGAGCGCCTGTTCATCGCGGTGGTCCTGGGCCTGATGACGATCATCACTTTCGTCAACGTGGTCGCCAGATATGTCTTTAACTCCAATGTGCTGTGGGCCGTGGAAGCTACCGTCTACCTGTTCGCTTGGTTGGTGCTGATCGGCGCCGCACACTGCGTTGCGATCACCGCGCACCTGGGCGTCGATGCGGCGGTCAATCTGCTGGGCAAGAAGGCCAAGCGCATCGCTGCTCTGCTCGCAGTCGCCGCCTGCCTTGCCTATGCGATCCTGCTGCTGATCGGATCGTGGAATTACTGGTATCCGTTCGTAAGCCAATTATCGTTCCTCACGACGGAAGACGTCCCGATGCCCCCCGGCTTCGGCTGGCTTGCCTTCATGAACGGCGGCGAACCTTATGAGAAGCTGCCACGCTTCATTCCCTATTTCGTGCTTCCCCTGTCGATGGTGCTGCTGACCATCCGCTGGTCGATCTCGGCGATCGAAATTCTCAGGGGCAAGCGCGATACCATCATCGCAAGTCATGAAGTCGTCGAAGAGCTCGAAGATCGCGACGCGCATGTCGAAGCGAGCGCAATTCCGGCCAAGGAGGCCGCCAATGGCTGAAGTTCTCATCCTGTTCGCTATGGTTATCGCCCTGCTGATGCTGGGCGTACCGGTCGGTGTTTCCATCGGCCTGAGTTCGATCGTCTTCCTGCTGATCTATTCCGACGGGTCGCTGACTTCGATCGCCAATACCCTGTTTGACGCCTTCCACGGGCACTATACGCTGCTGGCCATTCCGTTCTTCATCCTGGCTGCGGCCTTTATGTCGACCGGCGGGGTGGCGCAGCGGATCATTCGTTTTGCCATCGCCTGCGTCGGGCACCTGCCCGGCGGACTGGCGATTGCCGGTGTGTTTGCCTGCATGCTGTTCGCCGCCCTTTCGGGATCGTCGCCCGCCACCGTCGTCGCCGTCGGTTCCATCGTGATCGCCGGCATGACCCAGGCTGGTTATCCGAAGGAATTCGGCGCTGGCGTGGTCTGCAATGCGGGCACGCTCGGCATCCTGCTGCCACCGTCGATCGTGATGGTGGTCTATGCCTCAACCGTCGACGTGTCGGTCGGCCGCATGTTCCTGGCCGGGGTCGTTCCGGGCGTGATCGCTGGCGGCATGCTGATGGTCGCGATCTACGCCTATGCCCGCTGGAAGAAACTGGCGCGCGGTGAATGGGCCGGTTGGCGCGAAATCGGCCGGTCGGGCGCGGATGCGTTCTGGGGCCTGATGCTGGTTGTGGTCGTGCTTGGCGGCATCTGGGGCGGCGTGTTCACCCCTACCGAAGCTGCTGCCATGGCTGCGGTCTATGCTTTCGTTGTCGCCAACTTCATCTATCGCGACATGGGTCCGCTCAAGGCACCTGCCGCACACGGCAAGCCGGCAATGATTAAGGAGCGGGCGGGAAAGGCCGACACGCTCGCCATGAGCGGCAGTGCGGCCGTGCTAGGTGGTCCGGGCGTGGGCGGTGGTGGTGCCCCCGTGGCGGACGATCCCAATCGCCCGATCTCGCTGCTGCGCAAGCCGCAGGCACTCCTCACCGCATGGGTCCACAAGGACACGCAGGAAGTGCTTTACGATGCGGGCAAGATCACCATCACGCTGATGTTCATCATCGCCAATGCGCTGATCCTGAAGCACGTGCTGACCGAAGAGCAGCTGCCGCAGCACATCACCCAGGCGATGCTCAGCTGGGGCCTGGGGCCTGTCACGTTCCTGATCGTGGTCAACCTGATCCTGCTGATCGGCGGCCAGTTTATGGAACCGTCCGGCCTGATCGTGATCGTTGCACCGCTGGTGTTCCCGATTGCCATGCAGCTGGGCATCGATCCGATCCACCTGGGCATCATCATGGTGGTGAACATGGAAATCGGGATGATTACTCCGCCGGTTGGTCTCAACCTGTTCGTTACGTCAGGGGTTGCGAACATGTCGATGCTGTCGGTGGTCAAGGCCGCCCTGCCCTGGCTCGGCGTGCTGATCATTTTCCTGATCATGGTCACCTATATCCCGGCCATCTCGACCTGGCTGCCGACCATGATGATGGGGCCTGAAACCGTTATGCACTAACCGGCGGCACCGCCGGCCAAAGGGCCGGGCGCGGTTCCTCCTCTTCTCCCGCTCCCGGCCCGATTTTTTCTCAAGGACGAATAACAAGCCGATGCACCAAACAAGGACCAGCAGCGATCCGCGCACGATCCTGTCCGATCCGCTGCTCAACAAGGGCACAGCCTTTACCGAGGCAGAGCGCGATTATCTGGGCCTGCACGGCCTGCTGCCGAGCCACGTGGCGACAATGGCGGGCCAGATAGATCGCCGTATCGCGGTGCTGCGCGCATTTTCGACCTCGTTCGAGAAATATGCCTTCCTGCGTGATCTGCAGGATACCAACGAAACACTCTTTTACGCGCTGCTGGCGCAGCACCGCTCGGAGCTGCTGCCGCTGGTCTATACGCCCACGGTGGGCGAGGCCTGCGTGCGCTTCAGCGAGATCTATAGCAGACCGCGCGGCCTGTTCCTGTCCTACCCGCTCAAGGGGCGGCTTAGCCAGATTCTGGCCGATCTGCCGTTCGACGATGTCGAAGTCATCTGCGCGACCGATGGGGAGCGGATTCTGGGCCTTGGCGATCAGGGCGCGGGGGGCATGGGCATCCCGATCGGCAAGCTGTCGCTCTACACCGATTGCGCCGGGATCGATCCTGCCCGCACGCTGCCGGTCATGATCGACACGGGCACCGACAACGAGGCGCTGCGCGAAAACCCGCTCTATGTCGGCTGGCGGAACAAGCGCGTGCGCGGGGCCGAGTACGACTCATTTATCGAGGAATTCGTCGAGGCAGTGCGCGAACGCTGGCCGCACGCGATGCTGCAGTGGGAAGATTTCGCGGGCCCCAATGCGGTTGCGCTGCTGCATCGCTATCGTGACCGCTTGCCGTCCTTCAACGACGATATTCAGGGCACTGCCGCAACCGCGCTCGCGGCGATCCTTTCAGCCGAGCGGCTGGCGGGGATCGACTTGGCCCAGCACAAGCTGCTCCTGTTCGGGGCGGGCGCGGCAGGCTGCGGGATCGCCAGTCTGCTGGTCGACGAGCTGGAAAAGCGGGGCCTATCGCGCGACAAGGCACGCGGCTGCATCTATGCAGTTGATCGCGATGGTCTGATCATCGAAGGGGCCAACGTCGCGATTCCGGGCCAAGCGCTGATCGCACGCCCCGAAGCGGAGGCGGGCGGATGGCTGGCATCGGGCAGCGCTCCGGGCCTGATCGAGACTATCGAGCGGGTGCATCCGGCGGTATTGATCGGCACCTCGGGCCAGTTCGGCGCCTTCGGAGAGCCAGTCGTGCGTGCCATGACGAAGCATCATGACCGCCCGATCATCCTGCCTCTGTCAAACCCGGTCACCCGGTCGGAAGCGAGCGCCGAAGACATCGAGGCATGGTCCGATGGTCGCGCGATCATCGGCACGGGCAGCCCTTCGCAAGGGGCCACCGGCGCGGTGACGCAGGTCAATAACGTCTACATCTTTCCCGGCATCGGGCTCGGCGCGCTCGTCTCGGGCGTCACGCGCATCACCGATGCGATGTTCATAGAAGCGGCAAAAGCGCTGGCCTCGCTCAAGCCCGAGGGCAGCGGCGATGCGCTGTTTCCACCAAGCGAGCAGCTGGCCGATGTCGCCGATTGCGTAGCGCTCGCCGTGTGCCGGGTAGCGGAACGTGATCTGGGAGCGATTCCCCCGCTCGACGGTTGGGAAAAGGCCATTGCAAGGCGGCGCTGGGTTCCGGCCTATCGCAATTCCTTGTGTTCGCCCAATATCGAAAGGACACATAATGCCATTAGTTAAGATCGACATGATGGAAGGTCGGTCGGATCAGGAAATTCGGACATTCCTCGATACCGTACAGGAAACCATCGTGGATGCCTTCGGCGTGCCTGAAACCGACCGCTACCAGATCGTGACCGAGCACAAGCCCGGGCGCATGATCATGCTTGATACTGGCCTAGGCTTCGATCGCAGCGACAAGGTGGGGGCGATCCATATCTTCACCTCGCCGCGTACTCCTAAAATGCTCAAGGATGTCTACGCGGGCTTCGCCAAGAATCTGCAGGACAAATGCGGCCTGGATCCGCAAGACCTCTTCGTCGCGGTCACGCCCAACGGCGTATCAGATTGGAGCTTCGGTGGCGGTGAAGCGCAATACATGACCGGAAAGCTCTGACGGTCCCGGCATTCATGGTTCCGATGGCTGAACCGCATAAAAGGGAAGTATAAATTTCACGGGTCCGTATCTGCGGAGGCTGCCACACATCTATGCGACATGGAGGTCCTGTTGATCATCTTCCACGGTCGCGAGGTCTCCAAAGCTTGTAAGCGCTACAAAGCTCGGAAAAGTGAGAACGTCTGGTGCCTCATTGACAAATCCCGATCGAAATCTCGCTTGCCTGCATGCGATTGTCGGGCCTACTCTTAGAGCCAGGTGAGGCGGAGGTTTCTGTGTCGAAAAAATACAAGATTGACCCCGCGCGCCGGGCAGAGATCGGCAGGGAGCGCCGCGCCCGCACCCGCGCCAATATTCTGAGCGCCGCCTTCGAAATCTTTGGGGATGAGCATGGTCTGTTCGCCCGGATTGAAGACATCGCCGAAGGCGCAAATGTTACCCGCGCCACCTTCTACAACCATTTTTCCAATATCGAGGAATTGCGCGAGGCGTTGAGCTATGAAGTCACGCATGATTTCCTGGCAGCGGTGACGAACACGATTTCGCAACTTCCCGATGCGCGGCAACGCGCTTCTGTTGCCTTGCGCTTCTATCTGCACCGTGCACGGAGCGACCGGCGTTGGGGCTGGTCGATGCTTAATCTGAGCGCGTCGGGCAGGATCTTCGGCGCCGAGACATATGTTCAGGCCGAAGTCACCGTTCTCGAAGGGATCGAGGAAGGACACTTCATCATCCCCTCCTCAAAAGTCGGCAGAGATATCCTGCTGGGCAGCACCTTGGCAGCTATGGGCTCGGTCACGCGCGAAGATACTCCGCAGAACTATCCCGAAATTGTCGCGGGCTATATTCTGCATGCGCTGGGCGTGAGCTACGACGAAGCAAAGAACATCGCGGGCATGGACCTGCCAGAACTCATCTATCCGTCAGCGACCGAAGGCTCAGCTGGCGCAGTGTGATCCAGCCGAACGATTACTAATTCACCATGCGGGCATTCTCGCCCCAGTGAGCGATACGCAGCGCCTTCTTGTCTGGTTTTCCGGCCGCCGTTCGCGGGATTTCGCTCACGAATTCCACCGATTTTGGCGCCTTCACGCTACCGAGCTGGGCTTTCGCGTGAGCAATGATTTGCGCCTCGTCCAGACCGTCACCGACAACGATCGCATGAACGGCCTCGCCCCATTTTTCATGGGGCACACCGATTACCGCGCATTCGCGCAATTGGGACAGCTGCGTGATCACTGCCTCCACCTCTGCGGTGAAGACGTTGAACCCGCCCGAAACCACCATGTCCTTCTTACGGTCGACGATATAAAGAAAACCGTCAGCATCGGCGCGGGCGATATCCCCAGTATGATGCCAGCCATATGCGCGCACTTCCTCGGTCGCTTCGGGCTTCTTGAAATATCCCTTACTGACCAGTGGGCCACGCACGCAAATCTCGCCCGCTTCGCCCATTGCCACTTCCGCGCCATCGTCATCGAGCAGCGCCACCTGGATTGATCGGGTCGGCTTGCCGCAACTTGCCAGCCGCTCCGGTTTGTAGCCTGTGGCAGCTTCTGCCACCGTCTCGGGTGAGAGCCAGCTAATCACCATCGGACATTCGACCTGACCATAACACTGGCACATGCAAGCGCCGAAGGTGTCAACGGCGATGCGCAGCTTCTCCGGGCTGACAGGCGATCCAACGAGGATGAAGATGCGCAGGCTCGACATATCATGAAGCCCAAGCTGCGGAGAGCCCAGCAGGGAATAGAGCGCGGTGGGCGGCAGATACATGTGGCTGACGCGGTATTGTTCGATGCAGGACAGGACTGTGTCAGCATCGAAACCGGGCAGGATCACTTGCGTCGCGCCGAAGCTCATCGTGGCGAGCGCAACCGGCCCGGCCGCGTGGGTGATCGGCGCCACCACCAGCGAAACCGGATCATTGGTGCGCCCGCCCATTTCTTGCGCAGCGGTTTCAATCATCGTGCCCCAGCCGAGATTGGTGACCATCGCGCCTTTGGAGGGGCCGGTGGTGCCACCGGTCGGAATAATGCCAACCAGTTCGTCCAGATTACCGAAAGCATCCACTTCGGGGGGAATGAAATCAGCCGGTGTGGTGTCACCGATGAAGCTGTCCAGATCGTCGATACAGACAAGATTGGTCAGTTTCGGACAGGCAGCACGCATTTCGTCCACCTGCGCTTCAAGACTGCGATCGTAGATGATCCATTCGCACTCGACATATGCCAGATACTGCGCATTCGCGTCGACGGCATTGCGCGTGTTGACGGGAATCCACTGGGCATTGGCGCGCCAGCAAGCCAGCAACAGGATCATCGCGATGGCACTGTTCGGCGCGAAAATGGCGAGCTGCGCCTGGTTGGCAAAACCGTGCCTGGTCAGCGCTGCGGCAATTTGCTCTGTCCTGGCCTTCACATCTGCAAAACTGTAGCTTTCACCGGTCGCAACATCGATCAGCGCCGCGCGCGCTGGATTGAGATCATGACCGCGGTCGAAATAGTCGATCGAACTCATGAGAATTCCTAAGCTATGACGGCGCGCAGGCTATCGAGACGGTCGATCAGCACTTCGGGCTGCTGATCGGCGGGCAACTCGCCAATGGTGTCGCGCTTCATCAGTCCAGTGGTCATGCCGACCCCAAGCGCGCCGGTCGCATGGGCCATGCCGATTTCCAGTACCGGATCATCGCCAACAATAACCACCTCTGCGCTGTCCTCTGGCGTAAGGCCCATGCCGGCGATGGCAGACTGGAATGCCGTGACGGAAGGCTTGCCGAGAACGGTCAGTTCGGCATTGGTCAGTGACTGAATCATAACGTTCAGCGCATAGCTTGCACCGATCGCGCGGCCTCCAGCGGTGGCGAAGAAAGGCACGTGGCTGGCGCTGGTCAGGATCGCACCGTCCCACACCGATTGGCAGGCCGCTTCAAGGTCTGGAAAAGTGAATTCGCGATACCATCCGGTATAGACCGCCTCGACCCCGCTCGCTTCAGCGGCAGGTTCCACGCATTCGATACCCTTGTCGAGCAAAGGAGCAGACACGCCATCCCGGCCAAGCACACGCACCTTGCTGATGCCCTGCTGTTCGAACCAGATGGCCGCCGCAGTGGACGGCGTCATGAACTCCTCATCCGCCACGTCGAAGCCCGCTTCGCGCAGACGGGCGGCATAGGCTGCGGGAGGCTTGCCGGTGCCGTTCGTGAACACGCGAAAGGGTTTCCCCAGCTTGCGGATGGCGCCCAACAGTTCGATCGCGCCCGGCAAGGCTTCGTGCCCGCCGGAAGCTGCATTGCCCAGCGCAATGGTGCCGTCCATGTCGAAGATGAAAGCCTTGGCCGCGGCAATACGCTCAGCCAGATGATCGGGAATATCGGTCATTATACAGAAGGTCCTGCGTGGAGCGCGATACGCATGCCATTGGCATCAACCACGAGGTCTTTTGCGGCAGGGCGTTCGGCCAATTGTTTGAACAGGGAGATGATCGGGGCCGCTTCGGGGCAATAGCTGGCCTTTGAGGGACCGCTGCCCAGCATGGCATCGACCTGATTTTCAGGCATCACCGCACGCAGCAGGAATTCCTCTTCGGGCATAGTGTTGCCGAACTTCTTACGGAGATCTGCCAGCGAGGGAAACATCGGTTCTGCCTCAATTTCCCGTGCACGCGGCCTATCCAGAATGGCAGCTTCGACATCGGGGGCCAGCGGGCTGGTGGGATGGCCAAACTTGCCCATGACATAGCGCAATATCTCATCGCTCACCTGAGCATAGCGGCCTGTTCCGATCACATTGGACAGCGCCTGGCTCATGACCATTTGCGGGAACGGCGTGACCATGATCGGATAGCCCAGCTCCGCGCGCACCCGCTCGGTCTCGGCCACCACCTCGTCGAACTTGTGTTCAAGGTTCAGCTCTTTGAGCTGGCGCCGCGTGGTCGTCATCACGCCGCCTGCAATCTGGTGGCGCAGAAAGCTGGCATCGAAGTTTTGCGGGCGGCCCGCGGGGTGCCCTTCCGCCGCGGCAAGCCTGCTCCAGTAATCGGACACGGCAGCCAGCGCCTTGTCGTCCACCGGGACATCATGTCCCAGCTCGCGCAAATTGGCGACCATGCGCGTGGCCTCGGGCAGCGAAGAACCGTCACCCAGCGGACCGATGCCGACATGCACGGTGCCCACAGCGCCGCTCTGAACTGTTTCGAGGCTCGCCAGCGGACCATAACCAATGGTGCAATGCGCATGAATTTCGAGCGGCTTGTCGCCGATCACGGCCTTAACTGCCGGAGCCAAGGTGCGCGCACGCTCGGGCGACAGCAGGCCGCCCGGATCCTTGATATAGAAGCAATCAATATCGTCGCTCTTCGCCAGTTTTGCCGCAAAATCGGCATAGAATTGGTCTGTATGCACTTCAGACAGGGTGAAAGTCAGTGCGCCCATCACACTGGCTTCACCTTCTTCCTTCACCAGCTTGCTGGCGGCCAGCACAGCTTCCACATCGTGCATCGGATCGAGCATGATGAACTTGCGGATGCCGTTGGCCTGCAATCGGCGATAGACCAGACGCATGAATTCAGGGTCCGCCTGCTGCCACGCGATGAAGCGCAGGCCGGTGGTGATGAATTGCAGCGGTGTGCGCGGCATGGCGGCGCGCACGCGGCGGATGCGCTCCCACGGATTGTCGCGGAAATAGCGCACGGCCACGGCCATGTGGCTGGAAGAGATGAAGTCGATCGCCTCGAACCCGACACGGTCGAGCAATCCGGCAACTTCCAGGATTTGTGCGGTGGAAAGGCCTGTCGCTCCCCATAATGACTGGTTGCCATCGCGGATCGACACATCGGTCAGCGTGATCGTGCTCATGCGGCGAACTCCTTGAAGAATCGGGTATCGACCCCGCCCTTGCGAAACGCTGCGTTGGCGGCAATTTTCGCATGCAGGTTGGCCGTGGTGGTAATGCCCTCGATACGCATGCTCGCGAGCGCAGCGGCGAGCTTGTCGACCGCTTCCTCACGCGTGGCGGCATGGACGATCAGCTTGCCGATCAAGGAATCGTAGAACGGCGGCACTTTGCCGCCGGTCGCAATATGCGTGTCGACCCGGATGCCGGGACCAGCAGGCCAGGCGGCCCGCGTGATTGTTCCGGGGGATGGCTGGAACTCGGCATCCGGGTCCTCGGCATTGATCCGCACTTCGATGGCATGACCAGTGGGGGAAAGGTCGTCCTGCCTGATGCCCAACGGATTGCCGTCTGCAATAAGGATTTGCTGCTCGATCAGATCCACGCCGGTGATCGCTTCGGTCACCGGATGCTCGACCTGAATACGGGCGTTCATTTCAAGGAAGTAGAAGTCGAAGCTCTCCGCATCGACGAGCATTTCAACCGTGCCTGCCCCGCGATAATTCAGGTGGCGAGTAAGACGCACGGCTGCGTCTTCGATGGCGGCTCGTTTATCGTCCGGCATGGCCGGGGCGGGAGCTTCTTCCACCAGCTTCTGAAACCGCCGCTGGATCGAGCAATCGCGCGTGCCAAGGTGGATGGCCTGCTCGCCATCGCCTAGCACCTGCACCTCGACATGGCGGCCACTGGCAATGAAGCGCTCGACATAGATGCGCGGGTCGCCAAAACTCGCCTGCGCTTCGGCCATTGCCGCGTCGATTTCGGCTGACAGGTCTTCTGCCCGGTCAACACGCCGCATCCCCTTCCCGCCGCCGCCCGAGACTGCTTTGAGCAGCACGGGGAAGCCGGTTTCCTCGGCGCGCGCCAGTGCCTCTTCCTTGTCGGCAGCTTCGCCGCCGGGGACGACGGGCAAGCCCGCCTCAATGCCGACCTTACGCGCCATGAGCTTGTCGCCCATCGCGTTCAGGCTGGAAATATCGGGGCCGACGAAGATGATCCCCGCATCAGCGGCAGCCTGAGCAAAGCGCGCATTTTCCGAGAGAAAGCCATAGCCGGGATGGATGGCATCGGCCCTGGCGGCTTTGGCCGCGGCGATCACCGCATCAACATCCAGATAACTCTGGTTCGATGGCGCCGGGCCGACAATGGCCACCTCGTCGGACTGAATACCGGGCAGGCTGGTGGCATCGGCTTGTGAAGCGCCGAGAATGGTGGTGATGCCGAGGCGCTGCGCGGTGCGGACAATCCGCAAGGCGATTTCGCCGCGATTGGCGATGAAGAGACGCTTGATCATGCCCTGCCCCCTCAATCCGGCCGCACATGCATAATCGTGGCACTGGCATCGACCATCTCGGAATTTTCGACGAGGACCTTCTCGATCGTGCCGGTGCATCCCGCATGAACCGGATTCATCAGCTTCATCGTCTCGATGATGCCGACAACGGTATCTTTTTCGACCTTATCGCCTTCCTTCACGAAGGCCGGCGCGCCCGGCTGGGGCGCACGATAGAAAGTGCCCGGCAGCGGAGCGGCAATGCCGAGCAAGCCATCGGGAAGCTCTTCCACGGGTGCGACCTTGTCAGCAGCGGCAGGCGCTTCAGCCTCAGCGAAAGACCAGTCCTGGGTCCAGCCTTCCGCCGCATTGTCTGCACCGCCCTCACGGCGCAAGCGCAGGCGAAAGGCGTCGGTTTTTATATCGACCCGGTCATACCCGCTGCCATCGATGATGGCGACGATTTCGGACACCGCGTCTGGCGTAAGGGGCAAGTTGCTCATGTTTTCAGATACTCTCGGGCCTTGGCGAGGATCGCACTGGCGAAGACCTCGTCGTTGAAATGGGCGTCCTCGACATGCAGATCGACATTGCCGGGCATCACGCTCCGGGCATAATCGGCAAAGGGTTTTGGCATGTCGGGATCATGGATATGTCCCTCCGGGCTATCGTGGTTGGAGAAGCCGCCCAGGGGTACGAAGAAACTGACCGGGCCATTCGCCTCGGCAAACATGCCTGCCAGATGATCGGCCAGCTGTTTCAGCTCCGGTAACTCGTTGCGCACGGCCGTCAGCGCCGGATTGTGCTTGTGGTAGCGCTTGCCAGGGAAGGCCTTTTCCGCTTCTTCCAACGGGCCGGCGATCACAAAGTCGGCATTACCCGGCGCAAAAATGGTGGGCACGCCCTTGGCCAAGCCAGCCTTGCCGCGATCAGGGCCGCCATTGGCGAGTCCATTTTGCAGATGGTCGCCAATCTCGGTCACCGACAGATCGAGCACCAGCGCCACATCCTTGTCAGCAGCGATGGAATCAAGCGTCGGCCCGCCCGCGCCCGAGGAATGGAACACCATCACCTCACAGCCATCCGCCTCCAGCGCCTCACGAAGGGCGCGCACGGTCACTTCGGTGGTGGAAAGCATCGTCATCAGGACCAGCGGTTTTCCCGAGCTCACTTCGGGAGAATAGCCCTTGGCCATGCCGGCAATCGCATTCGCTGCATTGCGATAGACGTCGCGGGCGATCGTGTTCAGTCCCGAAATATCGGTAACCGAATTCATGATCGCGATGTCCTTTACGCCGATATAGGGCGCGACAAATCCGGAGGCCATGGTCGAGACAATCAGCTTGGGCAGGCCGTAAGGCAGTGCCTGCATCACGAAACCAGCCAGCCCGGTGCCCATCGAACCACCAACGGCAATTATGCCTGACAGGCCTTGCACTTCATGCGTGCGTACCGCCAGCTTGGTCGCGCCTTCGATCATCACCGCCTGGCACTTGCCCTCGTGGCCAAATGCGCGGACCTCCTCGATCGTGTGGCCTCCGGCCTCGGCAACTGCCATCGGAGTAATCTCCGCACCTTCGACATAGCAGCGAATACTGCAATCAAGATGGATTACTTCGCAGCCATCAGCTTCCAGCGCCTTGCGGAGAAAAGCCGCTTCCTGCTGCTTGGAATCATTCGTGACGACCATCATCACTTTGGGTTTCGACATCAATTCGGTCCTCTCCGGTGGTTCCAGTCGTGTGGAACTTCTGCTGCACACAAGACCAAATTTGAGCATTTGACAAAATGACCATTCCGATAATATTTCACTTGGTGAAACCTGGAGGATTGCTGTGGCCGAAGTCAAAACGATCCGCGCGGTAGAGCGTGCACTGGAAGTCATCGGCGCAATCCGCTCGCGGCGCGGGCTGAGTCTCAACGAACTTCACCTGAGTACCGGCCTGCCCAAGGCAACCCTGCTGCGCATCCTGAAGACCCTGTCGGAAGGCGGCATGGTGTGGCAGCGCATGGCAGACGGTGCCTATGTCGCCGGCGCCCTGAAATTCACCGGCCAGCCCCCCGACATCACGGACAAGCTGGCAGAAATCGCCTCCCCCTTTCTCGCCGATCTCAGCAAAAGGGTGATGTGGCCTTCGGTGATTGCGGTGCCGCGGATGGACTATATCGAAGTGATCGAGACCAATGGCCCCATCGTACGTCTGGACTCCGCGGTGCTGGGGCCCGTTGGATTGAAACTCAGCTATCTGCATACGGCGACGGGCCGGGCCTATCTCGCCGCCTGCAGCGCGATGGAACGCGAGGCGATCATCGAACGGATTCGTCCGGCAGAGCCTGACCCAGCCGGCGAAAAGGCTTTGGAGATGATCGTTCAGCAAACGCGCGAGCAGGGATATTCTGCCCGCGATCCCGCACATCATTGGCCAGATCGAACGTATCGTCTGGTTCGCGAAGACGGGAGGCGCTCTCTGGCTGTCCCGGTCTACTCTGTTGGACAACCCATCGCGTCGCTCAATCTTACATGGCCCAGCAATCGCACCACGCTGGCCGAAGTGGTGGACCTTCATCTGGCGACAATGAAGGCGACCGCTTCGATTATCGGCCGCAGACTCGACGAAACCCTAGCCTGAAGTGGCGGCTGCACCCCAATATGATTTCACAGTGTGAAACATGTTGGAAAGTACGATTTTCAAATTCGACAACTTGTCTCATTCCATAGGTCATTAAAAAAGCTCGCGCAAACAGCGGGTAACCTAGGGAGAAGATGAATGCGTGCGAATTTCGTGCACCTGTGCGGCACAGCAATGGCTCTGGTAATTGCCGTTCCAGCAGCAGCTCAAACCAGCAATGGATCTGACGAACAAGGCGCGGACACCCCGTCTCATCAGAGCGGAATCCAAACCATCGTCGTGACTGCACAGAAGCGTGTAGAGAATGTGCAGGATGTGCCGATCGCCATTTCTGCTTTCGGCGGTGACCAATTGCAGGATCGCGCGGTCGGTGAAGTGAGCGAACTGGCCGCCCTCGCCCCCAATGTATCGCTCGATTCAAGTGTGCCCTTCTCGGGCTCCACCGCTGTTCTGGCGGCCTATATTCGGGGTATCGGCTCCGACGATTTCGCCTTCAACATCGACCCCGGTGTCGGCATTTATGTCGATGGCGTCTATCTCGCCCGGTCTGTCGGGGCGAACCAGGATCTGCTCGACGTCGAACGCATCGAAATATTGAAGGGCCCGCAAGGCACCTTGTTCGGGCGCAACACGATCGGCGGCGCGATTTCCATCGTGACCCGCGATCCTGCCGACGAATTCCGCTTCCGCGGCGATGTCACCGTCGGCAGCTACAACCGGATGCAGGGACGCGGATCGGTTGACATCCCTCTGACAGAAAATCTCTATTCCTCCCTCACCTTCAACGTTTCGAGCCGCAACGGCTTTGTGAAGCGCGTGCCGTTTCCTGATGACATACGGGTAAATACGCCCTCTTTCCGCTCCTATGCAGCGGCCGACTACAAGTCGCCCGACACCGAAGGGGATCAGGACAATCGCACCGTTCGCGGCAAGTTGCTCTATGATCTAGGCAGCAGCTTCCGTGTCACATTGAACGGTGACTATACCTATTCTGCCGGCGGCGCGGCCAGTACGCTGCTGCAAACGACAGCCAATGTGCCGGGTCCTTTTGTTCCACCGGCGGGCCTTGCCATCCCGGGCACCGCATTCGATCCCACGGAGACACAGGGCGTCCTCTTCGCCGGCGTTTACAATTTCTGCATCGGCTCCACCCCTCAGGAAATTGCCGCGCGCAACGCCGCCGCGCTTTGCGCGGGAACCGGCACGCAGTTTCCCTCCCAAGCCTTCGGCAAGAACACGCCAGTGACGCGCGTCCCCGGCTTTGGCAGCGTCAATGTGGATAGTGATCCGAACAATGATCGCCTCCCCTATGACGATCGCTTCCTCAGCTCTGACATCGATCGAAGCTATGCCACCGGCAACAGTTTCTCCCGCCTGAAGAATTGGGGTATCGGCGCCGTTATCGATCTCGACATTACGCCCGATATCGCCCTGAAATCGATTTCCGCCTATCGCGATCAATCGTGGCAGAGCGGAGCCGATCTCGACGGTTCGCCGATCAATTCGCTGCAAGTATCGTTCGACCAGCGCCAATGGCAGATCAGCGAAGAATTACAGCTGACCGGCACGCTGCTTGATGACCGGCTCGATTTCGTCCTTGGCGCCTATTACTTCAAGGAGAAGGGCTCGCTCCACGACTATGTGACCTTTGCCGAAGGCTTGCTGCAGGTCGATGGGCCCAACAGGCTGGAAACCGAGAACTACGCCGCCTTCGGTCAGATCGATTTCCGCCCGATAGATCTGATCGGGGTCACGCTTGGCGGACGCTATACGCATGAAAACAAATCCTTCGAAGGCGGGCAGCAGGATCTCAACGGCTTCAACTATCGCCTGTTCGGCTGCGCCGATGGCAATGGCGACATCACGCCCGATGCGCAGGCCGGTTTCGCGCCTCCTGGCGTGACGTGTCAGGCAGCACTCTCCTACCCCGATCCCAACAACCCGATCCGCGTCTATCCGCCGGGCGAAAACAAGCTGACTTTCAACGATTTCAGCCCGAAAATCGGCCTACAGCTTTACCCGGCAGACGATATCATGCTCTACGGCTCGTGGTCGCGCGGCTACAAGACCGGCGGTTGGACAACGCGCTTCAGCAACCCGCAGTTGCAAGCGCAAAGCTACGATCCTGAAGAGGCCGAGACATGGGAAGTCGGTTTCAAATCGACCTTGCTGGACCGCCGCCTGCAAATCAATGCGGCCGCGTTCTCTACCGATTACAGCAATATCCAGCTCAACTACCAGAATGGCACATCGCCCACGATTGGCAATGTGGGTGACGCCCGCATCAAGGGCTTCGAAATCGAGACCGTCACGCAGCCGGTAGACTGGTTCCTGCTCAATGCCTCCATGGGCTATACCGATGCGACCTATACCGAGCTCGATCCTTTGGTCTCGCTCCCATCTGTCAGCGGGCCGAACCCGCTCCAGGCTGGCGCCGTTATCGGTGCACGCCTGCCCAAGACGCCCGAATGGCAATTCAATATCAGCCCGGTGTTCACGTTCGATCTGGCCAATGGGAGCCAGCTCACCATTGTCGGTGACTATTCGCACTCGTCGAAGCTCTACAATGATGTGGCGCGCACCTACCTGCTGACGCGCGGTCCCACGGACATCGTGAACGCCAGCGTCACCTATGACTCCCCCGACCGGGTGTGGTCGCTGAGCGTGGGCGGCAACAACATTCTCGACGAGCGATACATCACGACTGGCCAGAACAACGCGGCTGGGGGTTCTATCTTCGGAACCTATAACCGCCCGGCCACCTGGTACATCCGCCTCGGCGTCGATATTTGACAACCTGACAATTTTGATCTCCTTTGCCGGGCAGGTGAGAAAAATCGCCAGTCCCGGCAGAGGACAAGGAGAGGCCAGATGATTTACAAGATACTTGCAGCAGGCGCATTGGGCGGCCTGTGCATAGGCGGGGTAGCGCTCATGTCCTATCAGTCGGGCGAGACGCCTGCGCCCCGCCCCCCGGAACAGGTCTATGCTGAAACCTGCGGCTATTGCCATGGCAAGAATGTCGGCCCGGTCATACGCGGACGCAATCTGCCCGCGGCCACTATCAAGAGCTTCGTGCGCATGGGGCCAAACGCCATGCCGGCTTTCCGCCAGACGGAGATCACCGACGACGAACTCGATGCGCTGGCCACATGGCTCCAGCACAGTGAAGCCGACCCCGAGGAGCACGGACAATGAGCGGTATCGACAGACGTACGCTGCTCGGCGCAGCAGGAGCAATCGGGGCAAGCGCGAGCTTTGCCAAAGGCGTGAATGCGCAGATGGCCAATGGCCAGACAGCCGCCGACGTCAACGCTTTCATGAAGGACATGCAATCCATCGTCGGCGAAGACTGGGCATTCTGGAACCCCGAGGCGCTGCGCCCCTATGACAAGGCCTATATTCCCGAGCCGAGCGACCAGTTGCACCCTGTCGGTGCTGTGGCGCCGCGCACGGTGGAAGAGGTCCAGGCCATCGTGGCAGCGGCAAATCGCCACCGCCAGCCGATCTGGCCCATCTCGACCGGCAAGAATATGGGCTATGGCACCGCCGTGCCGGCAACGCCCGGACAGGTGGTGCTCGATCTGAAGCGCATGAACCGCATTCTTGAAGTGGACCCCGATCTGGGCACATGTCTGGTCGAACCGGGCGTCACCTATCAGCAGCTCAAGAATTATCTGGAGGAAAACAACATCCCGCTGTGGATCGACGTGCCAACCGTTGGTCCGATTGCCTCGCCAGTGGGCAACACTCTCGACCGCGGCGTGGGCTACACGCCCTATGGGGAGCATTTCTCCTTCCAGTGCGGCATGGAAGTCGTGCTGCCCGATGGTCAGCTGATGCGCACCGGCATGGGCTCGATCGAAGGCTCGACAGCGTGGCAATCGTTCAAATGGGGCTACGGTCCTTATGTCGATGGATTGTTCACCCAATCGAATTACGGCATCGTGACCAAGCTCGGCATGTGGCTGATGCCCGAACCACCAGCCTATAAACCGTTCATGATCCGTCATCCCAATATGGAGGACGTGCCGACTATCATCGAAGCGATGCGTCCACTGCGCGTGTCCAACATGATTGCCAATTGCAATCTGATGATGAGCGCATCCTACCAACTCTCCATGTTCAAGCGGCGGAGCAGCATCGTGGCCGACGATGCCCCGCTTGATGACGCATCCGTCAAGCGCGCAGCAAAAGCCAACGGGCTCGGCATGTGGAACACCTATTTTGCGCTTTACGGCACGGATGAATCCGTGGCCGCGGTGGAACCGGTCGTGCGTCAGGTGCTGACGGCAAGCGGCGGTGAAGTGCTGACCGAGGATGAAATGGGCGACAATCCGTGGTTCCACCATCACGCGACGCTGATGAAGGGCGGGCTCAATCTCGATGAAATCGGCATGGTCCGCTGGCGCGGCAATGGCGGCGGACTGGCATGGTTCGCCCCAGTGGCAGCAGCCAAGGGCGCGGAGGCAGAACAGCAAACCCGCCTCGCACGCGAGATCCTCGACAAGCACGGCTTCGACTACACCGCCGCCTACGCCATTGGTTGGCGCGACCTGCACCACATCATCGCCCTGCTGTTCGACCGCAACAATGCCGACGAACAGAAACGCGCCGATACTTGCTACCGTGAAATGGTGACCCGTTTCGGCAAGCGAGGCTGGGCCAGCTATCGCACCGGGGTCAACACCATGGATCTGGTGGCGCAGCAATACGGCTCCGTGAACCGCGAATTCAACGCCAAGATCAAGCAGGCGCTTGATCCCAATCACATCATCGCACCAGGAAAGTCGGGGATTGTATGAAGACATTAATCACAGCAACCATCGCCGGTGCCTTGGCCCTTTCGGCCAGCGCCGTACAGGCTCAGGACAACGAAGCCCCTTCACCACCGCTATCCTACGAAGTCATACCGACATCCGAACTGAGCTTGCACGCGAACATGACGCTGGTGTCGGGTGAGAAGGACGCGGTGTTGATCGACACACCATTCTCACGCGCCGATGCCTACCGCGTTGTCGCGCGCATTCTCGATAGCGGAAAGACTCTGAAGGCGGTTCTGGTCACGCATGACCATCCTGATCACTTCTTCGGGCTGGACGTGGTACAGGACGCATTTCCGGAAGCGGAGATCCTGGCCGGGCCAGCCGTGGCCAAGGACATGGTCCGAACCGTGCCGATCAAATTTGAACGCTGGGGCCCGATGCTGGGACCCAACGCTCCCTTGCGTCAGGTGGTGCCGGAGCCTGTGGAAGACGGTGTTTATACGCTGGAAGGTCATCCGCTGCAGATCATCGGTCCAATGCAGGGCGACCATGTCCGCTCTACCGTGATCTGGGACGAGCAGACTCGTACGCTGGTGGCGGGAGACGTAATCTATAACGGCATGTATGTCTGGTTGGGCGAGCACACGCTCGATCGTTACAGCGACTGGATTGCCGCGCTCGATCAGCTGGAGGCCATGCAGCCGAACCGGATCATTGCCGGGCACACCTCCCCGGGCAGAACCAATGACAATGCCGGAATCGCGTGGACCCGCGATTACATCACTTTCATGGGCGAGGCCGCCCGGAAGGCGAAAAACTCCACGGAATTGGAAAACATGGTTCGTGCCCGGTTCCCCGGAGCGACCGACGTTCTCGAATGCTTCCTGCTATGCACATCCGCTCAGGTAGCAACCGGCGAAATCAAACCCTGGGATGAATGATCATGCGATATGAAAACAAGGTAGTTCTCGTCACTGGCGGCGCCACCGGCATTGGCCGCGCAACCTGCCAGGCCTTTGCCCGCGAAGGTGCAGCCGTGATGATCGGCGATCTGAATGACGAGGCCGGCGAAACCGCCGAACTTATCCGCAGCGCAGGCGGCCGGGCGATGTACCGCCGGGCCGATGTGCGCAACAGCGAAGCGATGAATGAACTGGTGGCCAAATGCGTCGCCGAGTTTGGCGGGCTGCATGCGGCATTCAACAATGCCGGCGTCTTGCCGCCCCCGCTTCCTTTCCATGAAGTGCCAGAGAAGGATCTCGATCTCATTCTGGACGTGGATTTGAAGGGCGTGTTCTTTGCCATGCAGGCGCAGGTGCGCCACTTCCGGGAAAACGGCGGCGGTGCCATCGTCAATACGGCATCAGTCGCAGGCAGGGTGGCCGATCCCAACATGTCGGCCTATGTTGCGGCAAAACATGCGGTGGTGGGCCTCACCAAGGCCGTGGCGATCGAATATGCACAACAGGGTATCCGCGTGAACTGCATCGGCCCCGGCCTTGTCGCCACGCCGATGACGCAGGCTTGGCTGGATTCACCGGAATTTCGTGAAGAGTTTTTCAAACACAACATCATCGGGCGTGCAGCAGAGCCCGAAGAAATGGCCGGCACCGTCCTTCATTTATGTTCCAATGAAGCAAGCTTTACCAATGGGTCCTTCTTCGTAATGGACGGGGGCCAAACCTCGCATTAGCGGCATCCCGCTATAATTCGCTCGGATGGGACGGGCCAGAAAATCGCCGAGCTCTTTGCCGGTCAGAATGTCACCGCGCTGGAACTCCGTGCGCCACCATACAGCCCGAGCAACATAGAACGAGCAAGGTGCCAGTGTGCACCTTGCTCTCCATCGCACCTATGGTTTCAAGGTGCCTGACCGCCAGGCCGAGAGGCAATTCGCCTTGGCGCAACAGGTCCATCCGACAATTCACAATTTGGACGACGCTTGTATTTTCAACGTGCAGTCGCCATCTATGTTTTACGTCAATCCGCCTAATATAGCGGATCTGTCTGGCGGTGCTTCTTCACAATTAAAGCAGTTTTAATTGGCTTTCTTGAAGCATTTTCTACGAGGCTTGTGCCCGGGTCACTGACAGCCGGCATGGGTACTCGTAAAAGGCACCCCAAAATGATCGCGTATTTTTTACTCGTGCATCGCTTCCCTGCGCAGTTCAAACGACTGTTCTCTGCCATTTATGCGCCCGGCAATCAGTATGTTGTTCATGTCGACAAGCGTTCAGGCAAGAAATTATCAGATGACATCTCCCAATTTCTTGCCCCCTATCAGGGCGTCGAAATGCTTGCCTCCCAGGATGCGCTTTGGGGTGGTTACAGCCTCGTCGAGGCGGAGCTGCGCGGCATGGCGCGTCTGCTCGAAATGGATCACCGCTGGACCCATTACATCAATCTGTCCGGACAGGACTTCCCCCTCAAGAGCCAGAGCTACATTCGCCAGTTTGTCGCAGCGCACCCTGGCAAACAATTCATCCGCGCGGTGGATCAGCGGAAGCTCCGGCCGGATACCCTCAACCGCATTGATCACGTCTTCCACGAGGCAAACGGCGTCATCGAAGACACGCAAATAGGTCGGACTTTCCTCACCGGTGACACCCCTTTCATCGGCACCCAATGGAAACTCGTCACGCGCGGTTTCTGCGAATATGTTCGCAATGATCCCGCTGTAGAACGCTTCAAGAAGTTTTACCGCAACAGCTTCATTGCCGACGAAGCATTCTTTCAGACCGTCTTGATGAACAGCCGCGGTCAAGGTGTCGTGATGAACGATGACCTGCGCATGATCGATTGGGTGCCTGACGGTGATATCAAGCTTCGGCCGCGCAATTATGACATCACCGATCTGGCTGAATTGCAGCGCAGCAAGGATCTCTTTGCCCGCAAGTTTGACGCTGAAAGTGACACGGAAATTCTGAGCTTGCTGGAGGAACATCTCCGGACACCGTCCGCAAATATCTATCAAGCCCCTGCCATCACCGTGAAGTTGCAAGCGGATCTGCGACAAGACGTGCTGATCGCCGCCTGACCGACCACACGCCGGTCGCTCCTCTCGACGTCAACGGAAAGACAAAATCATGAGCAAATCACAGAAGAAATCGAACCGCGAAATCCGTAAACCCAAAGCAGTAAAGCCCAAGACAAACGCCTCCAAGCCTTCGGAAAAGGGTGATGTGGTGCCTGGTCTTGAGCACATGAAACGCCGGGGAAACTGAAAATGCGCGTTTCGGAAAGCTTTTGTTTAGATCAAGAGGCACGTCAGCTCGCTCTCGCAGAGAGCGAGCCGCTGGAAAACCGGCGAAAAATCGCTCTTAACGCTGCCAAGGCCTGGGCGGCGGAAGCGGTCGCAGTGCGCGAGGTTGCACTCAATCGCCGCTCCCCCGACCAGCTCGATGCCGCCATCACATTAGAATTCGCTCAGGAAACAGCTGCATCGACAGCGGATCCGGAAAAACTGGATCACGGGCACGTCCAGTAAGACAGGAAGTAACCCTGTCGAACTCATCCGGCCAGATCAGACAACTGATCAACGCCGTTATCATCTATCCACGAAGTGCCGACAAGAATATCGAGGCCTATGGTTCGCTAGAAGCCGCCGTACCCTTGCGACCACCGGCCAAGCAAGGAGGGAGCTGCAGCCGTTTTTAACGTTGGTAGCGGAGGACCGATGCCGTCGTCAGATTGTAGGCCAGCTCAATAGCGTTTGACCCCGCAACAATGCTGCTTTTCTGCGTTTAATAAAGCCATACTAGTTTCGGGAGGTCGCCCATGACCGCCCGTGCATTTGGCGATCTCGCTGCCAACCTTCTCGGCCCTCGCCCCAAGGTCCGGCGATCAAGCTATGACATCAACGACCCCCGCGCCGACGTCTTTCGGCCGATCGGCGGCGGCACCGTCAAAGGTGGTCTGCAATGGGTCGACGCCTTCATGCAAGCCGTCGAGGAATGGAACGTGCAATATCGCGTCCCAGGCAAAGGCGTTCCGCTCAATGGATCGTGCCTGCGGGTGCTGCGCGCTTTCCTGCGCAAGCTCGACTTTAAGACCGGCCAGCTGGATCCCGCACTAACATCAATCGCCCAGTTCGCCGGCTGCTCGAAGGACACAGTGGTGCGATCTCTAAAGAAGCTACAGCAGCATGGCATTATCGACTGGGTCCGGCGATCGATGGCAACCGGCGCGGCCAAGGGCGAAGGTCCCAAGCGTGAGCAAGTCACCAACGCCTATTTCTTCGATCCCACCAAAATGCCGAAGCGTCTTGCTGCAAGGCTACGCCAGCTCGTCACCCGCAAACGCCGCAAGGCGCGTCCTGATCGCATGCGATCACCTCAAGCAGCCGAGCGTGCCGATCTTGAACAACGCGCCCAGGAAGCTCCGATAGGCAGCCCTCTTTACCAGATGCGTTCGAGGCTTGATCGCATAGGGCGCGTTTTTGGATCTAGTGCGAGTTTGACTTCCGGTCAGTTCACCCCCTCCAAACATAAAGGGGATAAGGAGTGACGAGGTAGTCACCTCGTCACGCGCAGTTTTGGTCGCCTGAATGCCTCCCCAGCCCCGGATTTCACCTTAAATGTATCGACGGCCGCACCGTCGACCGGACCGGCGTGTGCCGGCCCGAGGCTTGGCAGGGGGCCAAGCGCAAAGGGTGTGCCAGACGGCAAATTGCAGTCCGAAAGTTGCTGCGTTGACCTGCGTAATCTTGCGTAATTCACGATCTGCTCCACTCCGGCGAGAGGCTTTTGAAAAGGCTGATCTTTTTCACGCAGCAGAAAGCCAAAATCTGCGTAATTTCCGGCTAAAGACGTCGAAGGCGAGGCGGGGGGACGAGTGCGGCGCTGGGGGTCTGGCGCGCGGGGGCCAGCCGCGAGACCTCGATCTTGCCGCCCGGCCACTTGTTCTGTATTTGTTCCTGATGACGCGTTATCGAGACGGGCTGGCGATTCCCGACTGCGTATTCGAAGCCGCCGCCTGGAAATATCAGGTCGAAATCACATGCAGCTGCGGCCATCTGGCGCGCCACGATCCGCATGGGCTTTGGCATTTCTGCGAGAAGAAACGGTGGAGCGACAACTTCCAGGATCTCTATCTCCGCTTCTATTGCCTGCGCTGCATGGTCAGCAGGAAACAGAAAGTGCGCCCGCGCAAGATCGACGGGACGAAGGAGCCCGCCACAATCAGGTTGCCATGGCCCAGCGAACTGGAGTGGAAGCGCGCCATATCTCGTTTCCGCTAACCGATTGACACGGGCCGCCATCACCCACAACTTCAGGCATATGTGCAATCTCTACCGGATGAAAAGCAAAGCGGCCAAGGTCGCGCAGCTGTTTGAGGCAGAACCGCCTGCTGCGGAAAGCAATTTAAGCAAGCTTGTTTATCCAGGATAACCTGTAATGCTCGTGGCCGAGGGCAAGGTCCAGACCATGTATCAGGCCACTACTGGCTCATGGGCTGAGTAAGCACTGTGGTAACCGGAAGGAATTCTGATGCGATACCAATGCACTTTCGCGCTAGCCCTCTCCGCTATGCTCTCAGCCTGTTCGGGTTCTGCGAACTCTCATTCTTATCGTTCGTATTCCGAGCCGAGCAGATGCTGGCTTAGCGGGGAGAAGTTAGCTGCTTATGTAGCGGTCTACGATTTAGGCAATGACGAATACACTTTCGATTTTATTTCCAAGAGATGTAAGCCAAAGGACTTCGACCTTGGCGCGCCTAAGACCTTTGTAGTTGCCTTTTTCCCCAGCAACGATGGTGAGGAGCTGAAAAGATTGGGAATCATCGGCAAGCTTCTGTCCAACCAAATCTCGCCGACCCCATCGCTTGGACAAATCATTGGGGTTTATTCTGTCGAAGGTTACGCTAACCTCGAGAATAGCCAACACGGCCAGCTCAGAATTACCGACTTAAGGATCAGCAAGTCGACAAAATTAAATACCTCTCCTCTCGATTTTATCCGTGAGCATATCTATAGCGAATTAGGATCTGAGGCGCCCAGCTCCCGCCAGGTTGCGCCCTTATAGGGCGAAAACCCACCGCTCCGCCGCGGCGGTCTTTTACCGGAGCTCTCAGCCCAAATCAGCCAAATGAGCAACTTTTTCCCGCTTCCGTTCCTGAATTGACAAGCAACCGAGTTGCTCACAGCCTGCGTCCAATGTGCAATCTCTACCGGATGAAAAGCAAAGCGGCCGAGGTCGCGCAGCTGTTTGAGGCAGAACCGCCTGCTGCGGAAAGCAATTTAAGTGAGCTTGTTTATCCCGGCTATCCGGCAATGGTCGTGGCCGGGGGCAAGGTGCAGACCATGCATTGGGGCTTCCCCCTCATCCGCCGCGGTAAATCTGGCCAGCTGCTGAAACCGAAGCCCGTCAACAACACGCGCGCAGACAAGCTCTCCAGCCCCTTCTGGCGCTCCAGCTTCGAGCACCGCCGCTGCCTGATTCCGGTGAACGCCTTCGCCGAGGCTGAGGGCACAAAGGGCGCCAAGACCAAGACATGGATATCCCTCCCCGATCAGGAAATCTTCGCGTGCGCAGGGATCTGGCGTGAGAGTGAGGAATGGGGGTGCGTGTTTTCAATGGTAATGACTGAAGCAAACGAAGCCATGGCCCCCATCCATTCCAGAATGCCGGTGATTTTGGACGCGGATCAATCTTCGGCCTGGTCGAGCGAAAATGTCACGGACGTACTCAGCATCTGCAGACCGTACTCGGGCGAGCTAGCTATAGATCGATCCAACACGTCGTGGGGTCAGCAGCAAGAAACGCTGTTCTAATGCAACATCAATGACTGAAAATGGGCCGGTTGCTGACTGACTGCTTGTGATCAATTCAAACGCGAAAGCGGCCAATCTATCGCGTGCTGATCGACCGAATGATGGAGCACCAAAAAGTCAGGCTGCGTTAGGACCGCCGGTAGCGCCTAGCCAGCCGACGGCGCCGCAGCGTTTCCGCCGGCTCCCTCCGCCAACCCGACATGGTCCGCGGCGGCTGCCTGCAAAGGCTGTCCCTCACCGGGAATGGGCACTGCCTCCTCGATCGGGATGAAGTCGTCGAGTGCGGCGCTGGCCTCCGCCTTAGTCGGGTCGAGTGGACGACTGAGCAACAAAGGCCGCTCGCTCAGCACGCCCTTGCCGAAGGCGAGGAAGTTAAGAAAGCGCAGGTTGGGAATGCTACGAACATAGGCGCTGTCATAGATATTGAGGAGGAATTGCAGGCTGGTCTGGTCGACCAGAGCATGGGTCAGGAAGGTATTGCACTGGGACAGGATGGTCTTGCTCACCAAAGCGGTGCGCTGCGAAACGATGAAAAGCCCGACCCCGTATTTGCGGCCCTGCAGCGCGATCTGGCCGATTTTGTTGACGACGTGCTGGGTGTCATAGTCGAAGCCAGCGCCTGCCGTTTCTGGGATGATCGTATGGGCCTCCTCCAACACGATCAGTATGCGGCGGCTTTTGCGGTTCGCGCGGGCCCAGACCATGATCTCCGAGAGGAAGAGCTCGGTGGCCAGCAAGGTTGCCCGGGTATTCGTGACCTCGGCGACTTCAAACAATCCGATCGCCGAACCGGCTTCGCGTAGGAAATTGTCGACCTGCTTGCGGGCATCTTCCCGGATGGACTCCATGAAGTTGCGCAGCAGCTTTTTTTCGTCGCCCGCCTTGAACGCTCCCGTTTCCACCGCAAACAGTTTCTCCTCGAGCTCGTCGGCCTTGTTCTTGCGCAGCCCGATCGCTGCAGGTGCGAGATCTGCAAGACGCTTGCGATACTCGCCTGTCAGGTCGACGCAGAATATTTTGGCGCCTTGAACGTAGGCTTCGCGGATCAAGTCGAGGACAAGTTCGGTCTTACCCGTGCCGGTCACGCCGAGAATGGCCGTATGATAAGCAATCATCTCCGGCAGCGATGCTTTGACTTGCATCGCAGTACCGGGGATTTCGCCAATGATGAACTCGCCGGGACTCACCTCGACCGCGTGCTGCGCCCCGTCCGCGAGCTTAAACACAGGCAGGTTCATCCTCGGCAGCCAGGCGAACTTCTGGAAACCCTTGTCGGGTGCCCATGTGCCGAGCTGCGCTGCGTTAACGATGTGGGTGCCGCGTGGGTTCTGCTGGAAGCTTTCTTCGGTCGTGTTGGCGTTGATCACTTGGTAGAATACGCAATTGCCGTCGATCGAGCAGAACACGACCGAACCTTCCTGAATTCCGGTACGCTTGGACACTTCAAAGTGGATACTGGCGATATCCGAGCCTTCGACGACAAACCCGACAAGATCGGCATCTTCGCCCTGACCGCACAGATCGCCGATCAGCCTTTTACGCGTCGTCACATCGTCGACAGTGAAGACAACACCGGTAAGATGCGGGAGGCGGCCTGTCGGAGTCTCGCCGACGATTAGGCCGGTGCCGATGATCAGCTCGTCCTGGATGTGTGAGAAAAGCGGGATAACATAGCGGTGTATGCCGCCGGCCAGAGCAGCTACATGCAGACCCGCTTCCCAAACCTCGGCGCTATTGACTTGAACACGAACGATATCGGGGTCGTCGACACGGACAATACGCCCAGCACTGTTGAGATTGCCAATTGCCCGTTCGGCGCGCCATTCATTCCACAATATCAATAGGAACTCGATCGGCCGGATAAGCGCGAACAGCAACCACAAGGTGGTGAGGACCAGCAGATGACGCGGTTCGGTATAAAAGCCAAAGATGCTGATCAGCGCGGCGGTGCCGAAAATGAACGGCCCGCTCGAAAGGCGTTCGGCGAGCAGATAGCTGAACCGGCGCAGCGGCGATTGCTGGTTCTGCTCGACAAGCGCGGCCACCAGAGCCGCGGCTCCGACCAATCCTGCATAGCCAATAGACGCGCCGCGGGCGAGTTCGAGCTCGAAGCTCGCCCCGGGCGCAGTGCTCAGGTCGAGCGTGAACAAGGCGGCGAGCGCGGCAACCGCTGCGCCCAGTGCATCGCGCGGCGGGCGGTACCAAGGTGCTGAAAGCAGTCCGAGCGTCCACCAGGCGACCGCCGAAGCAAGCCAGAGCGTTTCGCCATTGCCGGTGACATGCCAGTGGCCGGTCGCCCAAATATAGGCGAAATAAAAAATGGCGGTGTTGAGCACGAACGCGACGAAGCGTTGCGGCTGGGTGAGCGCGTCTCGCTTCATCGAAAGGATCGGCCAAGTCGCGCCATGCCGCCACACTATAGTCTGGCGGACGGATTGTCACGCCGATGGCTTGGCGGACAAATCATCGCTGGAATTCCAATTCCATCGGATCGCCCCCGATACACGCCTGCAGCCATTTCCGGTCTGGTGGACTTCGGGCCTGTGCTGGGGTTGCAGCCGATGCCGGCGAGCGGTTCCTCGAGCGATTTCAGCTGGGCGTGGACGCCGTTCAACAGGTGCGGCCAAATGTTACGGCAGCTTTCGGGAAGCTAGAGATATCAGCCCAATGACCGATATTGGGGCGCAAAGCCGCCGTCCCGCTCCCCTCACCCCGAGGAAATCACCAACTCCCCCACCCGCTTCGCCTTCGTGCCAATCGTGTAGGTCGTCCCCACCTCCTCCATCGCGAACCCTGCAAAGATCTGCCTCACCTGGGGCTGGTCGTTGATACTCAGCACAAACCGCCCCTTCAATTGCGCAAGGCAATCGGCCATCGCCTCGAACTGGCTGCGATCGAACAGGTCAGCGCCATAGTCCGCCTCATTTCCAAAGTAAGGCGGGTCCAGGTAGAACAGCGTGCGCGGCCTGTCCCAACGTTTCAGGAAGGCCTGCCAATCTAACCGCTCGATCACGACGCCGGAGAGGCGCTCGGCCATATCCTCCAGCATCGGCACTAGCTTGGTCACGTCGAACCGCGCTCCCAGCCCCGGTGCGACGCCAAAGCTACGCGATCCGGCCACCTTCCCGCCAAAGGCCAGGCGCTGCAGATACAGGAACCGTGCCGCGCGCTGCAGGTCGGTCAGCGTGGTCGGATCCTGCCGGCACAGCTTCTCGAAATTTGCGCGGCTGCTGATCTGGAACCGGATCATTTCGATGAAGGCGACATAGTGATGCTGCAGCACGCGGAAGAGCGTGGCGACATCTTCATTCGCATCATTGATCACTTCGCATTTCGGCCGGCGATCACGGCGGAAGAATACGCCGCCCATGCCGATGAAGGCCTCGGCATAGGTTTCATGCGGGATCGCGTTGATTTTGGCGACCAGGCGCTTTGCCAGATTGCGCTTGCCGCCAAGCCAGGGCGCGACCGGCCGGCACGGCGCAACGGGATCCAGAGCGATTTCAGGATTCGACTTCGTCATTTTTGTTCCATATATGTTCCGCCGTCGAGTCGACAGGCGGGATGGCCCCATGAAGGGCCCGATTGGGATCATGACGAGTGCATGTCGTCGGACTTGGGGCGTTTCCCCGCCCCGGTCCCCCGCCTCTCTCGGCGAGCGTTGGTCAGGCGCCGCCGACAGGCATCATCGGCGCATAGTCGCGGTAATTGACCACCGGCAGGCCGGTAATATCGTTGATGCGCCGCATGGTCTCCATCAGCGGGCCAATCTCATTTATGAAGAACACATCCATCGCGCTTCGCACATCGCCAAAGCCGCCATTGTTGGTCGGCACGATGCCCAGCAGCTGGGGCGGCATACGGTGCGCGCTCAGCAAATCGTCGCGGCTCACATTCTTGATGCCCAGGAATTCATCCCGCGCCGCCACTTCGGCGATCGGGATGATCTGCACGCCATCCTTGTTGCCCCTCGGTGCATGGATGAACAGGTTCTTGAAATTACCGACACCCTTGGCCTGTGTCAGTTGATCACGGATCGCATCGGCATCCTGATTGCTCACCGTCTCTTCGCTGAGGTAAAAGACGAACCCCGCATGCGCACCATTCTTGTAGTAGCGCCGGCGGAACAAAGTCGCCGCCTCGTTGAGCAGGCCCGACTGCAGGGCGGATAGCCATTCGGGCAGGCCATAGACTTCCTGCTCCACATCGGGCTCGGCCAGATGCACGATGGATCCGGCGCGGAACTCATGATCGCCCGACAGACTGCCGAGGCCAAAGGGGGACGGCTTCACCCAGAAATACCGCCCCTCCTCCACGCCCACCCTCGTATGCAGCGCGGGCGAGACGCGATAGCGCAGCGGCCGCTTGGCCATATTGCGCACTTCCTCCAGGAACAGATTGCCCATCTGCAGATAATCGAGCGCCGCGCGCTCATGTGTGGCAGCATCCATCCAGCGCGACGGCACGAAATGCCGCTTCAGCAGATTGACCTTGAACTTGATCGCGCTCTGGTGATGCGGCGCCATGCGATAGGATTTGGCAAGGCCGATAAAGGGCACCGGCGGTTCATACCAATCGCCATTGCGCCACATGCCATCGAAATAGCTCCACAGATTCTGCCCGTCGACGACGCTGGCATCATCGCCAAAGCTGAAGGCCTCGATCGTGATCGGCTCAGCCGCCTGTTCTGCGCCTTCGCGCTCCGCAATATCGCTCATCGGGAAAAACTCACTCTGGCTTGTGTCTGGGTGGTGTCGCCCGCATCAAGCGGTTCATTGATCAGGGCATGCATCACCGCCCAGGCCATATCGGCATGGCCATGTGCGGCATTGCGGCCGGAAACATAGGTGACGTGTTTCTGCCCCTTGGTCAGCGCGGGGCGGATCGCCATGAAGGCGCTGGATATATCGTGCCAGCCCGCATCATATTCGAAACGGCCATTGCGGATAACATTCTGCGCTTTCATCACCAGCGCCGCCTTGCTGGAAACAGTGTAATCGATCCGCCGCGCGGTCGGGTGCCACTTCACGACCAGCTCCCACACCGCCTGCCCTGCTCCGCTCGTATCGATGCCGATATCCTCGACATTATACTGGCTGGCGATCCGCCGGATCTGCTTCGCCTGGGCTTCAAAATCCATACCCCGCAGCGGCACTTTCTGCAGCAGGCGGAATGTCCCGCCGGGCGTGTCCGGCGGCGCAATAACCACCAGCGCTGCCCCGTCGCGCCCGCCCTTGTCCGGGTCGTACCCCAGCCAAACCCGCTTGCTACCAAACGGCCGTGCCTCGGCCGGCTTGTAATCCTTCCAGGCATAGAAACTGTCGACGCGGCAGGGATTGAGGATCGAGAAGGGAAAGCTGCTTTCGGTATCGTCGATGAATTCGCAGCCGTAGAGGTTGCGAAATTCCTCCTCGCTGCATTCCTGCCGCAACTCGTCCTCATCAAACAACCCGCCCATGCCGCCGGCGATCGCCTGCTGCAGGGTCAGCACCTGGCACCAGCTGCCGTCTGGCATATGCGCGCCGGTCGCCAGCGCCTTGGCGGAAGTGTCGAATTCACGCCGGTCCTCGCGCCGCCTTCCCCGGTTCCATTCATCGCCCGACCAGAAGGGATAGGCTTCATGCGTCACCGTGCTGGGTGTGGAGAAATAGGTCCGCTTGTAGATCTTGTGCGTCGCCATGGCGCTGGCAACACGCTTCAACTCGCTGAAGGCCGGCACCCAGAAGAATTCATCGAAATAGAAATCGCCATGCTCGCCCTGCGCAGTGGCCTTGCTGGTGGAAAGGAAATGCAGCTCGATCGGCTCATACCCTTCCCCCATATCGATGATCATCGGCGCATCCTGCAACCCGCCCTTCAGCTCCACCCCCGTCACCTTGCGCACCCAGGCGACGATATAGCGGCGGAAAATCAGCGCCTGCCGCTTCGATGCCGAGAGGAAAATCTGGTTGCGCGCTTCGCCGGCAAGGCTGCTCTCGCGCGCTTTCATGAAAGCTTCGCGGGCGAAGTACCAGGTCGCGCCCGTCTGCCGGCTTTTCAGCACCTTGCGCGTGCGCTCGCCCCGCACTTCCCACCAGCCATGCTGATGCGCGAAATTCTTCGCGTGGAAATCATCCTCCAGCGCGGCCCACTGCTCTTCAGTCAGGCAGTTCTTGCGCTTGGCATCGCGCGTCGCCGCGGCCTTGGCTTTGGCCTCGGGTGAATGGCGCGCCTTCACTTTGGGGTTGAGATCGGCCTCCTTGCCCGTGGCCTGATATTTCTCGATCCGGGCCAGACGCTCGGCCTCGCGCATCAGCAGGTCGATTTCCTTGAAATCGCGCCCGCTCTTTTCCTCCTTGGCGATCAGCGTGGAAAGCCGCGCTTCCAGACTGTCGGCGATCTTCTCATGCGCCGGCGCCTCGTCCCATTTGTCGCGCGTCTTCCAGCTGGCGATGGTCGAATATTTGCAGCCCAGCTCTTCGGCGATCTGCGTGATCGCCCAGCCCCGCCAGTACAGCGACCGGGCCGCGCGCTTTGCCTCCACCGGGCTTGGCGGAGTGGTGGCAGCAGGATCGATGGCGGGCGGCTCGCTCATGGCCCCCGAATGTCACGTCATTGGTTCTCACGCGCCGCCGGCATCTCGTTGGTGCGGCGGGAACGAGGGGGAATGGTTGTCTTCCCCTCCCCTTATCGGGCCTGACAGGTCTGCAATTTCAGAATTTTTCCGCGCCGCGCGATCCAGGAGCCCCCGATGAAAACCAAGAAGTTCCTTCTCTGCACCTCCGGCACCACTGTCGATGGGCGAGAGATCAATGCCGAATGGCTGCGCCAGATGGCAGAGGATTACAATCCCAAAACCTATGGCGCGCGCCTCAATATCGAACATGTCCGCGGCGTCACCGGGCAACAGCCCTTCCGTGCCTTTGGCGATGTGCTGGAACTCTCGGTGGAGGACAATTACGAAATCACCGTGGGCGGCGAGACGGAAAAGCGCACCGCGCTCTTTGGCGTCTTCGACGTGACCGAAGAGGCCAAATCGCTCAATGAACAGGGGCAAAAGGTTTACCCCTCGGTGGAGATCGATCCCGACTTCGCGGGTAAAGGCCGCGCCTATATGATGGGCTGCGCGCTGACCGACAGCCCCGCCGCCATCGGCACGCAGCGCCTGTCCTTCAACCGCGTCGCGCCGGGCCATGATCAGCTGAAGCAGCAAGAGCTCGGCGGCCTGCTTGAATTCGCCGAGGAAGAACCGCAGGGCGATGTCGCCGGCGCGATCGAAAGCGGCTTTGCCAGGCTCTTCAAGAAAATTGGCCTGATCGGCGGCGAGCCGGAAAAGCCCAAGCCAGAACCCAAACCCGCAGAAGGTCAGCAGGTCGATCTCTCCGCCCTGATGGAGGGTGTCGGCGGGGTCGTGGCACAGGCCCTGGCAACCCAGCAGCAGAAGACGGACGCGGATATCGCCGCGCTTTCCGCGCAGATGGAACAGCTCTCCAGCACGATCGAAAATACCGAAGAACCCGGCCACCGCCCTCGCCCGGCTGCCGCCGGCACCAGCGACGGCATGGATTATTCCAAGGCCTTTTAAGCCGCGCCCACTCACCCCTGACAGACCCTAATCCAAGGACGCAAACACTATGGGCTATCACCTCTCCGATCGCGGCCGCACCGCCCTGGGGAATCTCTATCGCCATATCGGCCAGCTCAACGGCACCGGCAATGTGCACAAGCTGTTCTCGGTCGACCCCACGGCCGAACAGCGGCTTGAGGATATGCAGCGCGAACAGGTCGGCTTTCTCGACCGGATCAATGTGGAATCGGTCCGTGATCTGATCGGTGAGGTTATCGGCCTCTATACCGAAGATTTCATCGCCCGCCGCACCAGCAGCGCCCAACTGCCGCGCCGCCCGCGTTATGTCGGCGGCATGCAGGATCGTAAATACCAGCTCTACGAAACCGAATTCGACACCAATCTGCCCTGGGCGAAGATCGATGCGTGGTCGAAGTTCAAGGATTTCCCGGCGCGCTATGCCGCCCATGTCGCGATCTCAATCGCGCTCAGCCGCATTTCCATCGGGTGGCACGGAACCCACGCCGCCGCGCACAGCAATCCGGAAACCAGCCCCAATGGGGAGGATATGAATATCGGTTGGCTGCAGAAGCTGCGGATCGAAAAGCCTTCCCACGTGATGGGCCGCGCTCTGGTGAATGATCAAGCCGTGGGCGATGATCAGCCCATCCACATCCACGCCAACGCCGATTACAAGAATGTCGATGCGCTGGCGTATGATCTGATTGCCGGCATGCCCAGCTGGGCGCGCAATTCCACCGAACATGTCGTGGTGGTCAGTCAGGATCTCGTCGACGAGAAATACTTCCCCATGATCAACCGGCCACTGTCGGGCACGATCGATGGCGGCAAGGCGACCAGTGACGAAGTCACTTATGACGTGATCATGTCACGCAAACAGATCGGCGGCCGGCCCGCGGCGATCGTACCCAAATTCCCCGATGGCACGATGTTCATCACCCCGCTGAAGAACCTCTCCATCTATTGGCAGGAGGGCTCGCGTCGCCGCTTCATTCGCGATGAGCCGGAAAACAAGGTCGCTCTGGCCGACTATAACAGCATCAATGAAGGCTATGTGATCGAAGACACGGATTTTGCCGTACTTGCCGAAAACATCACCTTCACCGATCCAAACGCACCCGCCGAATGATCCGGTGGAGGGGCTTCTCGGCCCCTCCGCCCGTCTTCCTGCGCTCCGGAGCCTGCCCCAATGATCAGCCCCTTCCGCCGCCACCAGCAAAAGACGCTCGCCCGGCTGTCCGCCTATCATGACGGGCAGGTCGCATCCGAAGGCATGGCCCTCCCCATGCCGGAGGATAGCCCCGGCGCGAATGAATATCGCAATCTGCTGGCGCAGCAGCATGAGGATCTGCGCCGCCTCAGCGAGATTGAATCGATCGAGAACAAGATCGCCGCCAAGGCGGAAATGCTGCCCAAATATACCGATTGGTGTGAAGGCGCCCTGGCGATTGCCGAAGGGGACAGCGCACCGCAGGACGATATCGTCGTCACTGCCATGATCTGGGCGCTCGACGTCCGGCAATGGACCCTCGCGCTCGATCTCGCGCAGCATGTCATCACCCACAGCCTGCAGATGCCCGAACGCTATCACCGGGGCTCCGCCGGGCTGGTGGTCAGCGAAGTGGCCGATGCCGCGATCGCCGATCCGGAAGCCGTACCGCATGACGTTTTGCTGCGCGCCAAGCTCTATCTCAATGCGCGCTATGACATGAAGGACAGCTACCGCGCCCGCCTCCACCGCGCATTGGGTGAAAGCTGGGCGCGCAAGGCGGATGATTTCGATCCCGATGCGGAGGACGCGATCGCCGGCGGCAAACCGGCGCTGGTTGACACCGCGCTCACCGAACTGCGGCGTGCGAAGGATCTGGATGGCAAGGTCGGCGTCGTCAAACAGATCGAAGCGCTCGAACGCGAAGCCAAACGCCTCGCCAAAGGGGCTGAGGACGCTGCCGACAAATCACAGGAATAAACCAGCTCGCGCCCCGGCGCCACGGGGGCGGTGACGCGCAGGATCATCGGGCCAGCCCGATTGTCTCTTCGCCGATCCCCACCCCCGTTTAGCCGGGGCGCGTCACGCGGAAGATAGCCATGAACGACATCGTCTCCACCCCGCCGGCACCGGCATCGCCAGAAGGCAGCATGGTCACCACCGGCGCCTGGTGGCCCGATGTCGACGTCAACGATATCCGCCAGCGCGTGAACCTGCGCGGTGAATTGCCCCATGCACGCCTGGTCGATGCCATCGAATGGGGCGTGATCCATGTCACCACCGAGCTTACCCGCTGGGCCAGCGCCGCGATTGTGGCCGGCGCGAACAGTCTCACCGATGTCGATCCCCTGAACCGCGTCAACGGTGCCCCATTGCTCGAACGGCTCTTTATCGGCGCTGTCGCTTCCACGGCCGCCGCGCGGCTGATCGAGCGCCATCCCGATATCACCGCCACGCGTGAGGGCAGCGACCGGGCGGAGCAACGCTACGAACTCGCCGCCGCCTTCCGCCGCGATGCCACCCACGCCATCCGCACCATGATGGGGCGCAGCGGCACCACGGTCGAGCTGATCTGATGCCGGGCGACACCGTCATCAGCCATCAGGGCGAAACGCTGGATCTCATTCTCTGGCGCCATCGCGGGCGCACGGCCGGCCTCGTCGAACGCACCATCGCGCTCAATCCCGGCCTGGCCGATCATGGCCCCGTGCTGCCCGCCGGCGCCGCGATCACCCTGCCCGAAATTGCTCCTTTCCTACCCAGACGCGAGACCGTGAAATTATGGGGATGATGCATGAGATCGTCGACGGAATCGCGCCCTGGGCTGCCTTTGGCGGCGGTGCCGGCGCGGGCTTCGTCTTCCTGAAATGGTTCCTCGAATGGGTCGCTGGCCGGATGGATCGCCGCGCCGATGCGATCGATGCCGGCACGCAGCGCCTGATCATGGGGCTGGAAAGCCGCGTGGTCGCGCTGACCGAGCGGCTCGACCATGTCGAGAGCGAGCTCACCAAATGCCACAAGCGCCACGCCGAAAGCGAAGCCGAAGTCATGCAGCTGAAAGCCATGCTGCAGGGCGCAGGCGCCGCCCGCAATCACGCGCAGACCATCATCGCCGCCGAACGAACCGCCAGCAGAAAGGCAGGCTGACCATGCAGCTTTCCCGCAGTTTCACCCTCTCCGAATTCACCACCAGCCAGACCGCCACACGGCAGAGCCTGGACAACACGCCGCCCGATTGGGTGATCCGCAATCTGCGCGCCCTGTGTGAGAATGTGCTTCAGCCCCTGCGCGACTATTACGCCCGGCCCGTCGTCATCAGCTCGGGCTATCGCAGCCCTGCCGTCAACCGCGCGGTCGGTGGATCTTCCAGCAGCCAGCACACCAAGGGGCAGGCAGCGGATTTCGAGATCCCCGGCATTTCCAATGTCGAGGTTGCTCGCTGGATGCAGAAACGCCTCAATTATGATCAGCTTATCCTCGAATTCCACACGCCGGGCGAACCAAACAGCGGGTGGATCCATGTCAGCTGGCGGCCAGATTACCGCAATCAGGAACTGACCGCGCAGCGGGTCCGCAAATGGGGCCGCTGGAGCACGCAATATGTCCGGGGGCTGGTCGCGTGAAGCGCCTCGAAACCTTCCGCGCATGGGTGCGCCCCGCCAGCGTCACCGCCAGCTTCGCCTTCGTACTGCTGGGCGGCTATCTCGCCTTTGTGCTGGAGGCGCTGGCGCCCGGCCTCGGCTGTACGCTTATCCGCATTCAGGGCGCATGGCTTTCCGCCATTCCCGATCCTGCCTGGCAGGTGATCGGCGGCACGGTGCTGGCCTATTTCGGGGCGCGTGAAGTCGGGAAATGGGCCGACCGCAAATATAGCGGGCCCGGTAAGACGGAGGGCCAACGCGATGGCCCTCGTTAAAACCATCGCCCGCTTTGTCGGCCTGCGCCCATGGGTGGTGATCACCGCCGGTCTCGTCGTGCTGCTTGCCGCCGGAACGATCGGCAAATGCACCTATGACCGGCAAGTCATCGCCGATCATGTCTCGCAGGCGAACAATCAGACGCTCTCCCGCACGATCGAGACCAACGACGAAGCCGCAAGCGAGCAGCTCGCCGACCATGACCGCCTTTCCATCCTGCAAAGGAATTATGACGATGCGCTTCACGATCCGCCCGCTGGCTCTTCTCTCGATCCTCGCATTCGCATCGATTGCCAGCGGCTGCGCCACGCCGGCTATGGAGAAACCGATCTTCCCGCGCCGTGCCGATATGGCGGAGGCCGTGGCACAGGGACCGGTGCCGACCGCTGAAATCGTCACCGATCCAGAAGTCCATGCCGCCTATGACGCCGCCGTCGATGGCTGGGCGCTCAGCATTTCGCTCGCCGCCGGCCGGATCTGCCGCTGGTCGGTGCGGATGGGCGCGGAGTGGGATTTCTGCCCGCCCCCGCCTGCCGGGCCGCAGCCATGAATAAGCCCGACAGTCTCCGCGCGGCCTTCACCGCCGTCTTCGGCGATCTTGCGGATAATCCCGACCGCTTCCGCCTCTGGATAGAGGAAGGCCATGTCCGCTGCCATGCGGCTGATCCGACACAGGGCGAGAATTTAAGCTACACGCTCGAATACAGGCTAGTCGTCGTCTTCGAAGCCTGGCGCCGTTCGCATCTGCTGATCTGGATCGTGCTGCTCGACTGGCTGCGGATCCACCAGCCTGATCTGCTCACCCCCAAACAATCGCCCGAAGCCATTCCCTTCGAAGCCGATCTCATCTCGAATGAGGAAGCCGATATCAGCTTCGAACTCATGCTTTCCGAACCCATCCGCGCGAAACGGCGCGCAGATGGCGGCTTCGACATGAGCGTGATCGGGGAGAATAATCCGCTTTTCCCTGACAGCGTGCCGCTGATCGACCAGGGCAAGCCTCTCGCTTCAGTGTGGCTGGATGGCGATCAGTTGCTCTGATGGAAAAGGGCGACAGCCTCGAACAGATCGAACCGTTTCTGGATACGCTGTTTGACGCGGTCGAGCTGCGCTCCCGGCGCAAGCTGCAGGATAAGCTGATGCGCTTCGCCCGCCGCGCCAACGCCCAGCGCATCCGGCAGAATGTGGAACCGGATCGCAGCCGCATGGCCCCGCGCAAGAAACACCGGAAACGCCGCGGCAAGATGTTCCGCAATATCGGCAAGGCCAGCAATCTGCGCATCCGCACCGCGCCCGATAAGGGCGAGCTCTATTTCAGCTCTGGCACCGCCCACACTGCGGCGGTGCATCACTTTGGACAGGTCGGCTATGTCGGCAAGGCGGGCGATGGCTCGATCATCCGCACCAAATATGAAGCACGGCGGCTGCTTGGCTTCGGCAAGGAGCAGGATGAATTGCTCGATGAAGTGCTGCGGCATTTGAGTGGCGATTAAATTCGGTTCTAAATGGCCGCTCTCGGTGGGGTCATGATCGTGTGGGGACGCCGGAAAAGTCGTGGAATGCGGACGACTAGAATAGCCAGTTCATCAGGTTGGCTACCAACAAGAACACGCCAATCACGGCGACCATAGCAATGCAGTCAGCATAGCCTCCCTTGATCCAAGTTTCCAGAAGGTTGCCTCCTTGTTGCCTGCTCTTGACTTGCGCATTTCCCGAGACGCCAAGAGCGGCGACGAAGGCGAGAATTAGCGCAACCCACAATCTCTAGCCGGTCATTTGCGAGGCTTAGCAGCCGCAAGCGAGCAACTGCAATTTTGTCGTATCCGGAATAGCAAATTTTGATCAGAAAGTCAGCGAAGCTTCAGGCAGCCACACGAAAGAGCCTCAGAAGACAATAGGCCCAAATTAACGCTTAATCCAATTTTTCCTGGAATATTTGCGCAAATCTGCAAAAAGGGCCATCAAAATTTAAGGAAGATCAAATGTTGATCGAGTTTTCGGTTCAAAATCACAGGGCGTTTCGCGAGAGGCAAACTTTCACGATGGCAGCAAGCTCAACCACCGAGAGAGCCGGTCATGGCCATGTGCTAAAGACAGAGATTGCAGCTGTTCCGTACGTTCTCAGTGAAGCTTGCCTATTTGGGGCAAACGGATCTGGCAAGTCGTCTTTGATAGACGCAATGAGCACAATGCAAGATTTTGTGAAAAGAAGTGGCAAAAATTCTCCTAGCGATAAGCTCAAAGTGAAGCCATTTAGGTTTCACAGCGACTGGCGTGCACTTCCATCTGAATTTGAAATAGTTTTCTTGCATGAAGAAACTATCTACCAGTACGGTTTTTCATTGAATTCCGAAAGAATAATTGAAGAATGGTTGCTCACTAGACCAAAGTCAACTGGGCGAGAGCGCAGCATATTTTCCAGAATCTTTAACGAAAAAAATAGAGAGTATGATTGGCAGCTTAACGCAGCTCATTTGAAGGGAGAGCGAGATAGCTGGAGATCTCAAACACTACACAATGCTCTCTTCATCAGTACCGCCGTACGACTTAACGCAAAAAGCCTTATGCCTCCGTTTGAATGGATTACCAAAAGTCTTGAACTATTAAACACTATTGATAACGAATTTCGTATGTCACCCACATTTAAGTGGCTAAAAGATGAAGAAAAAAAGAAGAGGATCATTGATTTTCTTAGAGAAATTGACGTCGATCTGTCCGACTTGCATTTGGAGGAAAAGGACATACCACCGAATGTATTGAGCATGCTTAAGGCATTATATGAAAATGAAGAATCTGGTGACACCCCAGATTTCCAGGACCTCAAACTGCCAGACCTTTCAGTTTCCAGAACGGATAACAATGGAGAGTTAGTGCCTTTGGCTTTAGATGAAGAATCAACCGGAACTAAAGCACTGGTTGATTTATCTGGTTCAATCCTTGATGTATTAGATCATGGAAGAACTTTGATAGTAGATGAACTTAATACAGGTTTACACCCTTTGGCTTTCCAACACCTTATCAGTCTATTCGCGTCTCCGCGGACCAATCCGAAGGGAGCTCAACTGATTTTTACTTCACACGATACGTCTGTTGCAGATCAAGAATGTCTCGGTCGCGATCAAATCTGGCTGGTTGAGAAGGGCAAAGATCTTGCTGCTCGTTTGATACCATTGTCAGATTTCAAAGGACGCGATGCAAAAGCTTTTCAGAAAAAGTACCTAGACGGTCGATTTGGCGGAATCCCAAGGCTTTCGGTTTAGGTGAAAGTCGATGAGCAGACGGCGGGCCAAGGGCTTTAAAGACTTCAAGCGGCGAAAGGCACATCGTCGAGAGCGAGACAGAGTGCTCATTGTCACAGAAGGCAAAAAAACAGAACCTTCCTACTTTAATCATCTTATTAGAGAACTTGGCCTGACCACAGCGAAAGTTAGAATTGCTGGAGATGGTGGGTCTGCTCCGGTCAGTGTTTTAGATACTGCCAAAGAATATCTTGATGAAGACGATGACTATGAGCAAATTTATCTAGTGTTTGATCGCGATAATCACGCGAGTTATGATGAAGCCCTGACGAGAGTTCAAGGTCTCTCTGAACGACGAAGCTTCGGATCAAAGACAATTCTGGCTGCACCCTCGGTTCCATGCTTTGAGGTATGGTATGCTTTGCATATCGCAGATAGCTGTCGCCCATATCAGGGCACTCAGCGTGCATCTCCCGCTAAAGAACTAATTACAGCTTTAGAAAAACAACAAATAAATGGGAGGGCAATTTTTCAAAATTACGACAAATCCGACTGTAGCGCTTTTTTTCAAGAAATTTCTCAATATCGGGATGACGCTAAAAGGAGATCTGCTCGGATTTTACGCGAAGCAGAAAACAGGGGAGATCAAACTTATCATGAGAATCCCTCCACCCGTGTGCATCTAATCGTAGAAGCGTTGGAACGATTAGCTCAAGCAGATGAGCCTTCATAGGTCCGGCCCGACCTCGTTGACCTAATCCCAACGAGGCCCGACACTGGCACCTGCCCCGCCGCTTTTCCATGCGAGAGGCATGGCATCCGGCAGTACCTCCACCCTCGATCTCTCGCGCCTTGCCGCGCCGCGCGTGGTGGAGGAACTCGACTTCGAGACCATCCTTGCCGCCAGCATCGCGGATCTCAGCGAGCGCTGGCCCGATTTCAACGCCGCGCTCGAATCCGATCCCACGCTGAAACTGCTGCAGGTCGCCAGCTGGCGCGAATTGCTGCTGCGGGCGCGGATCAACGATGCCGCGCGATCAGTGATGCTGGCCTATGCCGGGGGCAGTGATCTAGATCATCTGGGCGCGCTGCTCGGCGTCACCCGCCGTCAAATCCAACCCGCCAGTGATGATACGCTCGCCCTCCTCGAAAGCGACGCGGAGCTGCGCGCCCGCATTCAGATCGCCCCTGAAACCCTCCCCTATGCCGGCATCACCGCCGCCGGCTATCGCGCCCGATCGCTCGCGATCGACCCGGCAATCAAGGACGTCGCCGCCCTGAAACGCGGGCAAGGCCGCGTCGATATCATCCTGCTCGGCCGCGAGGGCGACGGTACGCTGGCGCCCAATATCGTCTCCAAAGTCGCCGCCAGCTTCCGCGAAGAGGATGCGGTGCAGTTGACCGATGTGGTCAGCGTCCGCGCGGCCAGCATCACGCGCTATGCCGTCGCCTTGCGGCTGCTGATCGGGCGCGGGCCGGATCCGGCGCTGGTAAAGGCCGAGGCCGAAGCCGCGATCCGCGCCTATGCCGCGCGCCGCCACGCGATCGGCCAGGTAGTCTATGCGCAGCAGCTGGGCGCTGCAGCCAGTGTCGGCGGTGTCGATCATGTCGAGGTTGCAGCGGACGATATCGACCCCGGCGCCTCCGGGGCCGCCTGGCTCGAAAGCTGCACTATCACGGTCGAGATTGCGGCGTGAGCGCTGCGGCGCCGCAGGGGCCGTTGTTGCCGCCCAATGCCAGCGCATTCGAGCACGCTGTGGAAGAGACCGGCGCGGCGCGGCTTCCCTTGCCGGTGGAACAGGTCAGCGCCGTGCTCGATCCCGATCGCTGCCCGGAGCATCTGCTTCCCTTCCTCGCCTGGCATTTGTCGCTCGATATTTGGGACGATCGCTGGCCGGTGGAGAAAAAGCGCCACGTCTGCCGTCATGCCTTTGCCCTCCTCCGGCTGAAGACGACGCCTGCCGGCATCCGCCAGCATGTCGCGCTGACCGGCGCGGAGGTGACGAAGATCACCCGCCCGCCGGCACGCGGCTTCCTGCGCGGGGCCATGTCGGAGGCGCAGCGGCTAAGCTGGCTCGAAAGCCTGCCACAGATCCGGATCTATCCCTTTCTCACTCGGGAGACGGCAAGGCCCGGTCAGATTTTCCTTTCCGGCGCCACCGGCACGCGCTTCTGGCGCGGTGCGCTGCGCGCGAGCCGCGGCGATCGCCTGCTGGGGCGCTACGCCACCTACTACGATCGCGGGAAGGAACAGCGCGTGACGCTCGCCAGCCAGACCGGCGACAGCGTACAGCGGATCAACATCGCGCGCAGTGGCGTCGCCCGCGCCTTCTGGTCGCATGGCTTCCATGGATCCTTCCACCTTTCCGTCAGCACGGCAGAGACGCATGTGCTCAGCGTGCGCCCGCAGACCGAAGGCACACAATTCGCAGTGCCTGCCGGCAGCCAGCCCACCGATGTCAGCCCGCGTCGTGTCGCACGCCGACGCACCGTGTTCACGCCGCGTGCCTTCTGGCGGCGCAGGACGCGCTTTCACGGGCGCGGCTATTTGCGCGAAAGCTTCGCCCCGCATTTGGTCTATGACGTTTACTACCTGATCGATCGCAACCGCACCGGCCCGCGTCAGCAGGCCGTCAGCTGGCATGGCCACGGCCAATACGGCATCGATCCCTTTACCGCCAAGCTGCGCATTTCCGTGGCCCTCCATCGCCCGCGCGCCCGCACCCATCGCTGGCATGGCAATGGCTATCTGCGCGCTGCGTCAATGGAGCGACTTGCCCAGGCGATCGCGGCGGTGCGCGTCTCCAAGGCGCTGCGCGACACGATCTTCATCGACACCACCACCCATCGCCGCGTGCAATTCGCCTCCGGGCTTCGCTTTGGCGATTTCACATTCGGCCAGATCAGAAAGGCACATTGATGGAAAGCAAGGTTATCTACCGGCAGGATATGGACGCCGATCCGGAGGATTTTAACAAGCAGCAGGAATTCGCGCGCCGCTCGATCGATCATATCGTGGCCGATGGCATTACCGATCAGCGCAAATATGCCGGCTTCGCCGTTGCCGCCACCAGCGTGACCGAAATCACCGTGCAGCCCGGCCGGCTCTATTCGGGCGGCAAGGTCTTCAACCGCGCCGATGAGTTCACGCGGGATTTCACCACCAGTCTGCCCGTGGTTGGCCGCAAGATCGTCAGCATGCTGGTCTCGGGTCAGGAGATCGAAACCGATATCCGCAGCCGCGAATTCCTGATCAATGAAGAAACCAACCAGGCAGAGCCGCAGCAGGTCGCGATGGAACAGCGCCGCGCCGCCAATCTGGACACCGTGGCGGGGGAGGAAAGCGCCGATCCGGTCGCCCCGCTTCCCGGCGCCGGCTATCTGGAAATCGCGCGGATCGAGCTGACCCCGGCGGGCATTGCCAGCGTCACCATGCTGACTGGCAACAGGGTGGTCGGCGCGCAGGATCTCGATACGCGGATGCTCTCGATGGAAGCCTTCAAGGCGCGCACCGGCCCGCAGGTGCAAAGCCTCTCTGCCGACATCGCCGCCCTCACTGCTGGACAAGCCAGCGTCGTCTCGCTCGATATGTATGGCCGCACGCTGGGCCGGCTTGCCGTTCTGGAAGCCAAAGCCGACGTGCCGCAGGAAGCCGTCGATTCCAGCGCCGATTTCCTGCTCGATGATGGGGGCAGCGATCTCACCTATGCCGGTTCCCATGTCCGGATAGAGGAAGGCATGCGCTTTCCGGTAACGGCCAGCACCACGGGCAGCCTGCAGATCTTCGACGCGCTCAATCCGCGCGCCAAGATGGTGAATGGCATGCTCTTTCCCGCCTACACTTTGGCGGAGCGGATGCGTGTTGGGCCGGTTACGGGCGAAGTGGCAGTTTCCAGCTATTCCTATGCCACCCACGAAATGGTGCAGAAGACGGTGTCACGCACCCGCATTCGCTATGGCCGGGCGCGCCGCGTGTCCTCCTCCATCGCCTGGCTGAAGAACGGGCTTTACGATGCCGCTGCGCTGGCCTTCCGCCGGCTCGATGAAGACTGGGCCATTCCGGTCGCGCTCTGGAACCGCGCGCAGCAGCTCCATTTCTTCCGCCGCTATCGCTATTGCTGGATCGACACCTATGAAGAACCCTATTGGGAGGAAGTCACCACCGATCATTCGGTAAACGGCACGCAGGTTGCCGAAACCTTCCTCAACGCCAATGATATGTGGCTGGGCGCAGTCGGCCTCAATTTTACCAGTCTGGCCGAAGAGGGTCCGCTGACCCTCGCCATTTGTGAAACCGATCGCGGCCTGCCCCAGCTCGACAAGGTCGTCGGCCGCACCACCATGGCCCGCGCCGATCTGACCGTCGGCGAAGTGCAGATACCCATCGGCCCGGTCTTCCTCACCGGCGGGCAGCGTTACGCCATCGTCATCATGACGGCGGCCGATCACCGCATCGGCACGGTGGCGGGCTCTGCCTTTCCGGAGGGCACATTCTTCTATGTGCTCGATGGCGCCTATCAGCAGGGCGATGCCACGCGCGATCTCGCTTTCTCGCTTCATTCCTGCCAATTCAGCGCCGCCCGGGCGGTGATCGATCTCGCGCCGCTGGAGCTTGCCGGTGGTATTGCCGATATCGACGTGCTCGCCCCGGCGGTGATCCCCGGATCGACCCAGCTTTCCTACGAAGTGCAGATCGCCGGCACTTGGTATCCGCTGGAAGGATCAGAAGATCTGCCGCTCGGCGCCGGGGGCAGCCTGCCCCCGCTCCTGCCTTTCCGCGCGGTCTTCACCGGCACGCCCGATGTGATGCCCGCCATGTCGTTAAATGGTTCGCAGATCATCCTCTCGCGCCTCGACAAGGATCTCACCCATATCTCAGACATCCGCACCCTGCCCGGTGCCGGCTCCGACCGGATCCAGGTGACGCTGCGGCTCGAGGATTTTGATGAGACGACGCAGGATTGCAGCTGCCAGCTTTTGACCGGCGCAGCCTTCGGCACCGTGGAAGAGCCCGTGAGCACATTGGACCGGACGGTCGATGGCGATGCGCTGGAACGTGTCTTCACTTTCGAACTGGATGCCCCCGTCACCGAATTCCGCATCAAGACCACCGGCCATATCGCCTCCGCTCTCGCCCCTTTCCACGTCGCCATGCGCAAGGATTGGGCGATCTGATGGCCGGGGATGGCAGCGTAACCACTCTCCCGCGCGAGATCGACTTCTCGGCCAATCGCGATGCCTCGCCCGAGCGGATGGACCGGGCGATGCTCTATTTGCTCGGGCAGATCCGCGTCGCCCAGGCGCAGGTCAAAAGCTACGAGACGGTGATCGATGAGCTGCGCGCGCTCGGCCTCAGCCGTGTGGCCGAAGCGCTGACGCCGGTTTTCATTCAGGCGCAGAGCGACGCGAAGGCGATCAACCGGATCTATCAGGATCTGCTCGGCAGCGACGCATTGGATGCCTATCTGCCGCGCGACGAGGCGGCGGCGGCACATGCTTTGCTGGCACCCCTCGCCAGCCCAGTGCTGACCGGCATGCCCACCGCCCCCACGCCTGCAGGCGGGAACAACAGCACGCGGATTGCAACCACGGCCTTCGTCCTGGGGGAGATTGCCAATATCGTTGGCGCGGCCCCTGACAGTCTCAACAGCTTTCAGGAATTTGCCGATGCGTTGGGCGAAGATCCAAACTTTGCCACCACCATCCTGGGCGCACTGGCGACCAAGGCCGAGAAAGACCGCGTCATCGCCGCTGCCGGCACCAGCGGCACTCAGGCCCCCGATGCTGACAGCACCGATATCTGGGCGCTGCTGGGCCTCACTGGCAATGTCACGATTGGCCCAGCAACCGGCAGCCCACGTGACGGGCAGACGCTGCTGATGCGTATCCGCGATGATGGCACGGCGCGCAGCCTTGCCTGGCACAGCTCCTACCGCGCCATCGGCTTTCCGCTGCCCGACGCGACCGAGCCGGGCAAGCTCCTCTATATTGGCGGCAAATGGAATGCAGGCGATGCAAAGTGGGACATGCTGCCCGCAGCATCGGAGGAATAGGCATGGCGCAATTCCTCCGCCCGATCGCCACCACGCTGTCCTCCCGCATTGCCACTGGCGATCACACATCGATCGACGAAGCCGTGCCCGATGATGGCGATTACATCCGCACCCAGAACATCTATCCCGGCGGCGCTGCGGCGGTGTTTGAGTGCCGCCTTTCGCCTGCCCTGCAGCCGCGATCCCCTAACGCTACGCTGCGCCTGCGCTCTTATGACCCGCAGCCTTATGGCAGCTATATGACCCTGTCGCTCAAACAGGGCGCGCAGCAGCTCTGGACCGCCGAATATGACCCGCCCGGCATCGGCATAAGAACGGCAGAAGTAAGCCCTGACATCTCCGGCGTGACGGACTGGAGCGATCTCAGCCTCCGCTGTGAGTTTTACCTGCCTGACTGGCAGACCCCGGGCGGCGCGCGAAACGTCTATCTCTACTGGCTGGAGCTCGAAATCCCCGACCGCGTTCCCGCCAGCCTGCTGATGCTGCTTTGAAGGAAACTCCATGCTCGATTATTCCCTCCACTCGCTCTGGCTTGACGGCGCCGGCAACGGCGCCCCGGCGCCCGCACTCCCCGCGATCGGCGGGCAGCAGTCTCTGCCCGCAAACACCGCCAGCGATGTGATCGCGTCCAAGGGCAATGCCGTGCTTTTTCTCTATCCCACCGAGAAGATGCGCGTTGATCTGCGCGCAGAGCGCAGCTTTGCCGATCCGGACAATCCCGTGGAGCTCGATCCGACCAGCGCCTTTCTGGTGCTCGAACCCTATCAGCCCCGTCCCTTCACCCTCGCCCCCGGCAGCTATCGCCTGAGCTGGGCTGCCTGGAGCGAATAATGGCCTATGGCTTCGGATCCTATGGCACCTGCTGGGGCTATCCCGCAGCCGCGCTGACAGTGCCCCTCGCCGGCGCGGATTTCGCCCTCGACTTCGCGCAGGGCTGGTATCGCTCTGGCAGCCATCTCACCCGCGACTTCGCCATCCCGCTTTCGGGCAATCTGATCGTCAATGGCGATTTCAGCGATGGCCTGAACGGGTGGGGCATCAATGACGAAGGCACGTCAGTCACTAGCGTGGTGGATGGGCGCGCACGTATGTACGCCCCTGACGGTGATTACGCTATTTTGGCTCAAGACCCTGCCGGCCTGCCTGTTGGCTCTCGGTTCGTGCTCTCCGTCGATGCCGAAACCCTGACTGGTGGCGCAGCCTACCTGCAATTCTCTGCCAGCAAATCAATCGTCAAAATACTCGATGGAGGGTTCGAGACGTATGACATTCGGACAGCCGGATCGCTGGGTTTCAAACGTATATCTGTCGGCAATCCGAATGATGTCTATCTCGACAACGTCGTCCTGAAACAAGTCAGCGCCACCAGCTATCGCGCTGGTGAATGCTGGGACATCGACGCTAACGGCGAGCTTCATCGTTTCCGGAGCCATGAGCCGATCATCCTGCCGGGCCGAGGCGCGCCGTTTTATGGGCCGATGACGAATGACATACCCACACGTTACTTCGCGTCATGGAACAAGACGAACTATTCTCAAGCCGGAACGGTAGAGGGCCTATTCGGCCCTGCCAGTGTGATAGCGCCCGATGCTGGCCCAGGTCCTAAGGCGTTCAGTCACAACACATGGCTCCACGCCAATTCGCTTTACACTGATAGCTACATCATTGAGACAGCAGGGCATCGCTTCCTGCAAATATCTCCGTCCGGGGGCTTCCTGCATAACGATTACTATTTCGTGGTGGACCTGGAGAACGGCGCTATCGCGTTTGATAACTTCCCAGATCGCAAGGGTGTGCAAAAACTCGGCGGCGGGGCTGTGCATGTCTGGGCCATGGGCCATACTATTGAGTCTGATGTTTCTGGGCGAATGATCCTGGGGTCTTACCCAAGCTTGGAGATCGCCAGCACAGCGCGAGCGCCTGACTATACGGCCGCAGGTGGCGAAGGTATTGTTTTGCACCATGCACAACGGGTCGAAGGACCTGTGCCCGGCCAATTCATAACGACAGAAGGCGTCGCCGCCAGCATCACGGCGCAAGAGCTGGTCTATGACAGCCCGATCAATGCGGATGAAGACTATGTTTTTTGGGTCGAGGCAAACCCCTTTTTGTTATCAGGTCAGTACCAGTTTCTCGCTCAGGTTGATGACGGGACGACAAACAATCGTTTAAGTCTCTATATTTCCGACAATGGCGTTTGCGCGGCCTATGCACGAAATGGTGATGGGAGCTATTATTTTGGGGCGACCGGAACTGCTACAGTGGGGGAAAAGTTCAGTCTGATCTTGGCAAGGCAGCACGGAGAGTTTCGAGCTGGGCGTTTGCAGGTTGGGACCTTTACCTGGGCGGATTCGTTGGCAAGACCGCATCCAGCCGGTCTGGACATGCTCCGCATTGGTTCAAACATCGACAATAATTATGCAGCGAAATCCGACATACTTCGACCATCTGTTCGGAAAGGCCGGTTTAGTCAGGCGGAGATAGAGGCGATGGTGGAAGGAAGCCTGTCATGAACCTCCCCGGCTACATGACCCGCATCACCATTGCGACCTACAGCGCCACCGAAACCGAGGAGAACGGCTTTCCGCGCGTCACCGGCAGCGAACCGGGCGTGCATATCAATGTGCCGCAGGACCGGATTTCGGAAGAGTTGCTCGCCGCGCTCGATGCAGCGGGCTATGTGATCCTGCCGGCGACGCCCGCCTGTGAAATTGCCGGCGGCTATCCCCAGCACTGCCTGCGCTTTCCGGATGAGGCGGCTGCGACCGAGGCGCTCGAAGAGCTGCTGACTTCCGAAACAGTTTAGAGCGCAAACACGGCATTGCCAGTCACCAGCGAAAGCAAGCTTTGACAGGCAAATTCACACTTTTTGCTAGCTTGTCATCCAGAACCTGCAAAACAGGTATCTCTACAATGTTGCAGGATCTGCATGATACTTTACTTATCGGTCGCAAGGTACTCTTAATTATCTCATGCCTCAGAACAGGTGTTATGTATTGATGCAACGCTCGCGTGACCAAGCGGGTACAGCTTGATGTTAGGCAGGGGAAAATCGCCCCTTCTTGCCGCCAGGATCCTGTTTGATCCTCAAGATGAGCTGACTGCTGCCGAAATCAGAACGCTCGCAAGCGCGATAGGCAGTGTGTTCGTGGGATCCGTGGTGAGCTGTTCAAACGATGCTGACCCTGACCAGCGTGACGCATTATTCGATGGTACAACCGAGTTGGAGATCATATCCGCTGGCCTCAGCTTTATCGTACGCGGCCTAGTACCGTTAGATGCTGCTACGATGTCAATTTACGAGAAAGTCATCGGCTTTGACGATAAAGCATCGCTTGATGTCGCTACTCTCAATACTCTGGTGATCGAACCAGGGCCTCTTATTCGATCAAGCATAGCGTTGCCTCCCATCGTTCGTGCGCTTGCCAGCCTCACAGCGGAACTGAGCGCCCTTCAGAACACTAGGGCGATTTTGTGGAATTCATCTGGCAACCTGATTGAACCTGGCTTGTTTCGCAAACAAGTGACCCAGTGGAACACTGACCATATCTTTCCAGTGGCGGCATTGAGCCGGCTGTATAAGGACCAGTATGGCTCACTGTGCACGCAGGGGCTCTCAGTCTATATCGGCCAGGAGCTCGAAATCGAGCAAGCTACGCTCATTCGGCTGTCAGATCGCCAGAGCCTCATGATAATCCGGCTCGTGGAATGGCTGATTGCGAATGGGCCAGTCATGAAAACTATCCACCTCACCAGTGAAGAGTTCGGCGGGTTGGAAATCAGACGGTCCGCTAGCGGAAGCCATGCTTTAGTCAGGCTTGCTACAACAATCTATTGATCAGATTCGATTGCCGTATTCAGGTTCCGAATCCAACCGCCACATGCCGTGCCAGAAAGGCAAAATAACGCTCTGGCGAAGTGAGTCGTTTACCAATTATTCACCATATCTGAGAGATCTGAATCCAATTCGGATGCAATTCGGAATAATTTACAGCTCTGTTTATAAAGCGAATTTTCTCCATTCTCGATTGAACGTGGAGCAGTTTCGGACTTACTTTGAAATTAGAAGTTTGACCAAAATACAGCCTACTACTTAAAGTACCCTTGCGAAATCAAACAGTTGTTTCGCTGCTATAGAGAGGGGGCTATCTTGGAAAAACCAAGCGAAGACGTGGCTGCTGGGCATGTACTCACAACTTTAGTCAATCGGTTGGAAACGGTGATAGGTCGTCTCGAAAGAAACCAATCTTCCGCTCAAACGCATTCCGATAGTACTTTTAATCTTAGATCTCGTGCTCAAGATCTGGAGCAGAATTACTCTTCAATCTTGGAGGTACCAGGTAGACGTAGCGTTGCGCACCCGCTTCCGAGAGTTGGGATAATCCAATGGCTGATCTTTCAGCGTAGCGAGCGGAACAGATTTTTCTCTGCGGACATTTTCCGTGACCCGGCGTGGGATATTTTGCTGGATCTTACACTGGCCGAGATAAAGCAGCAGCAGATTTCAATCTCATCTGCGTGCCTGGCGGCGCAGGTTCCACCAACCACCGCGCTCCGACACATCGAAGAATTGGAAAAACTAGGGCTGATTGAAAGGGAAAACGACCCAACCGATAAGCGCCGACGGCACATAAAGCTGACCAATGAGGCCCTCCGCGCGATGGCAAACTATTTCCAGCTAATTCTGCAAGAAACCCCTAGCCGCGAAGACTTGTGTATTGAACGCTCAGCTATAGCGACAGCCTGATTGCCTATGTTCCAGCTGCGATGACAATAGCTATCTTCGCCTAACAGCAAACAGATACGACACTTGCCCTCGTTCCGCTGGCGCCAACGAGGGGCCTTGCTGGAGCACGCGGGCGCAATGCGCTTGGCATGCTCCATGTCCATCCCGCGCTCCACCGGCCATACAGGCGACCCATCCCAACTGATCCGCATCGGCCGGATCATCGCCGTCGATCGCGCCAGCGCGCGTTGCCAGGTCGAAATCGGCGACCCCGATCGGCAAAGCGTCACCACCATTTTCATTCGCTGGGGTGTGCTGCGCGCGGGCGAGACCATTATCTGGAGCCCGCCCAGCGAAGGCGAGCAGGTGCTGCTTTTCTGCCCCGATGGCGACATTGCCCAGGCCGTGCCCTTCGGAGCGCTCTACAGCGCAGACTATCCCGCGCCTGCCACCGACACCCGCGAATTCATTCGCTTCGCCGATGGGGCGGAGATTGGCTACGATGCCGATAACCACCATCTCGACCTGACCCTGCCGCCGGACGCCACTACACGCATCGAAAGCGATGGCGGCGTGACCATTATCGGCGATGTTCGGGTGGAAGGCGATGTGTTCGCCGATGGCATCAGCCTTAAACAGCACCGCCATCTCGGCGTGCAGCCGGGGGCCGGCATCTCCGGCATGCCGCAGGAATGAGCGCTACCACCGGCATGAACCGCCAGACCGGCAAAGCGCTTTCGGGTGCCGATCATCTTGCGCAATCCGTGGGCGATATCCTCACCACGCCGATCGGCACGCGCATCATGCGTCGCGATTACGGATCGATGCTGATGGATCTCCTCGATCAGCCGCTCAACAGCGCCACGCGCCTCCTGCTCATCACCGCCAGCGACACCGCCCTGCGCAAATGGGAGCCGCGCCTGAAGGCCCGCCGCTTCCGTTTCGACTTCGAGGGCGCCGCATCCGGCCAGGTCGGCGTGCAGATCGAAGGCGAACGCACCGATCTTCCCCGCGCCAATGAGCGGATCACCCTTTCCATCCCCATCCGCACGGGCGGCGCCTCGCCCGTTTCCGCCAGCTGAAGGATCTGCATATGCATGGCATCAAGGTGAATGAACGCATCACCGGCACTCGCCCGATCGAGGCTCTCTCCACCGCCATCATCGGCTTGCTCTGCACCGCCAGCGCTGCTGATGATCAGGCAGCTGATCTGGAAGCCACCTTCCCTCTCGATACGCCGGTCCTCGTTACCGATATTCGCAAGGCGATTGGCCAGGCCGGCACCGGCGGCACATTAAAGCCCGCGCTGGAGGCGATTGCCGATCAATGCAGCCCGGTGCTGGTGGTCGTGCGCGTGGCCGAAGGGGATGACCCCGAAGAGAACGACACCAAGCTGATCGGCACGGTGGATGCACAGAACACCTATACCGGAATGCAGGCCTTTCTGGCCGCGCAGACACAGCTCGGCTTTTCGCCTCGCATCCTCGTCGCGCCTGGTCTCGACACACAGCCCGTGACCACGGCCCTGCTTCCCATCGCGCGCAGTTTGCGCGGCATAGTCTATGCGCAGGGTGAAGGCGAGAATGTTGCCGACGCCCTCACCTATGCGGACAATTTCAGCGACCGCGAGCTGATGCTCATCTGGCCACGCTTCGCCCATGAATTTCTCGGAGACACCATCGCCCGCGCCGCCGGCCTGCGCGCGAAGATTGATCAGGAAATCGGATGGCACAAGACGCTCTCCAACGTTGCCGTTTCCGGCATCACGGGGCTCGATCGTGATATTGGCTTCGATCTCCTTGGCGGCGACAATGACGCGCAGACCCTGAACGCGGCCGGCATCACTACGCTGATCCGCCGCGACGGCTTCCGCTTCTGGGGCAACCGCACCATGAGCGACGAACCGCTCTTCGCTTTTGAAAGCGCGGTGCGCACCGCGCAGGTGCTCAAAGATGAAATCGCCGCCGGTCTCGCCTGGGCCCAGGATAAGCCGCTCACCCGCGTGCTGGTGAACGATATCGTCGAAACCATCCGCGCCCGCTTCCGCCGCCTCATCGCCCAAGGACGGCTGATCGGCGGCGACGCCTGGTACGATCCGGCACTCAACAGCGATGGCGATCTCGCCGCAGGACGGCTGACGGTGGATTTCGACTTCACGCCCGCCGCCCCGCTTGAAGGTCTGACGATAAATCAGCGGATTACGGACCGCTATTACGCCAGTTTCTCCGATCTCGTCGCCGCCTAATCACGCGCCCTCCTCAGCTTTCCAGACATAGAAAAGGATCCCCGCCATGGGCCTGCCGCACAAGCTCAAGAATATGAATCTTTATGATGAAGGCGTCAGCTTCATGGGTGAGATTGGCGAACTCACACCGCCGACCATCAGCCATGCAACGGAGGATTGGCGCGGCGGCGGCATGCTCGGCCCGGTCAAAATCGACAACGGGCTGGAGGCTCTGGAATTCGAATGGACGCTCGGAGGCTATGTCTCTCAGGTCGTTTCTCAAATGGGCGAGCTGGCGATCGACGGCGTGATGTTGCGCGCGATGGGTGCTTTTCAGTCCGATCAGGATGGCGGCGTCAAATCGGTCGAGCTGGTCATGCGTGGCCGGCACACAGAGCTTGATCGCGGCACCTGGAAACCGGGCGACGATACAGAGAAGAAGCTGAAAACCGCGCTCTCCTATTACAAGGAGATCGTCGACGGCACCACACTGCTCGAAATCGACATGATCGCCGGCATCTACAAGGTCGGCGGCGTCGATCGCTACGCCCAGATCCGCGCTGCCATCGGCGGCTGATTTCCAACCAGGTTCGCCAGGCGGGGCTTCGCGGCTTTCCCGTCTGGCGGACATTCGAAAAGCCGCGCTGATTGAAGGAAGCCGCGATGAGTGAAGACACCACCCCAGATGAAGCGCCCGGCATGGTGCTACTTTCCCAGCCCATCGAACGGGGCGAACAGGTAATCACGAAAGTGCAACTGCGTGAGCCACGCGCCGGCGAGATGCGCGGTCTCTCCATGGTCGACGTCGCCAAGCTTGATACCGATGCGCTGGTCAAATTGCTGCCGCGTATTTCCAACCCACCGCTTCTGGCGCAGGAAATCGAAGCGCTGCGTTCCTGCGACCTTTTTGCCCTTGCTACGGAAATCGCAAATTTTTTGCTGCCGGAGGGGACGAGGCCCGAATCCCTGCCGATCTAAGCGACGCCATGGCCAATATCGCCCTCGCCTTTCACTGGTCGCTCGAAAGCATGGGAACGCTGTCCCTGGCTGAGCTGGGGGACTGGGAAAGGCGGGCGATCGACAAGCTGGAACTTCTGCACAGAGATCCGCGATGAACAAATCGCTCCGCCTGCAAATCATCTTCGATGCACTGGATAAGCTCAGCGAACCGCTGAAGGGCATATCCGGTCGTTCGAAGAAACTGAGCGGCGATCTCAAAGAGACGAATGCGGAAATCCGCCGTCTCGAAAAGACCCAGAAGACGATTGACCAGTTCCGGAAACTGAAGAAAGCCACCAGGGCGACTGAGGCTGAATTAAGGGAAGCCAAACAAGCCGCAGAGCAGCTCGGCCGCGAGTTCCATCAGACCGAAGCCCCGACGAAGCAACTTGGCAAGGAATTCAAGGCTGCTCGGCGAAAGGTGGAACAGCTGGAAACCCGCCTCGACAAACAGAATGGAACCCTGCGCGACAGCCGCAGCCGGCTTTCTGACGCTGGCATCAACACACGTAATCTCAGCGCAGATCAACGCGCTCTGGCAACCCGTCTTGGCCAGGCGAATGGTGAACTGGCCCAGCAGAAGCAGCGCCTGGAGGCTCTAAACAAGGCCAATGCCCATGCGCGTAAGCTGCGCGCCATGGGGTCGGGCGTCAGCAGTGCTGGCGTCAAAGCCAGCATCGGCGTCACCGCCCCGCTTGCCGCGCTCGGCAACGCTGCATTTCAGGCGGCAAGCGATGCGGCCGAGCTGGAATCCGCCTTTGAAGTCACCTTCGGCAATTCCGCCAAAAAAATGCGGGCCTGGTCGGTCGAAACCGGCGATCTTCTCGAACGCTCCACCCAGGAAATGATGGCCATGTCGATGGCCTATCAGGATATTCTGAAGAAACAGGTCGGCGGCGGCAAAGCTGTCGAAATGAGCAAGGAACTGACCCTGCTGACGCAGGATCTGGCGAGCTTCAAAAATCTTAGCAACGATGTAGCGCAGCAGAAGATCTTCTCCGGCTTGATTGGCGAAGCCGAACCCTTGCGCGCCGTCGGCGTCCTCCTTTCCGATGCGACAGTGAAGGCAAAGGCGCAGGCGATGGGGCTTGAACAGCTCAATGGCGAATATACCGAAGGCGCCAAGGTGCAGGCCCGCTTCGCTTTGATCCAAGAGCAACTTGCCGATGCCCAGGGGGACATTCTGCGAACACAGGACAGCACAGCCAATCGGCTAAAGGCATCCACATCGGCATGGGACGAATTGAAGGTGGCGATTGGCGACAGGTTGCTGCCCAAACTCACCCCGGTCGTCAACGCCATTACCTCCCTGCTCGAAGCCTTCGGTAAATTGCCGCCCGGTCTGCAGGAATTCATCGTCTGGGCAGCAATCATTGCGGCTCTGCTTGGCCCGGTTCTGATCGCAATCGGCGGGTTGATTTCAGTCTTTGGCGCTTTGTCGGCAGTGGCCGGGGCACTCAGCATGGGGCTTCTGCCCCTGCTCGGCATCATCGCTTTGGTCGCCGCTGTGGCTGTTGCGATCGGCGCAGCCGCCTATCTGATCTACACCCATTGGGACAGCATCAAGGCCGCTTTCGCATCAGGCTGGCAAATGATGCTGGGCGTATGGGAATGGATCAAGCAGACCTTCCAGAAATTCCCCGCGCTATTTGGCCCCCTGGGGATAGCCGTGGCGCTCATTTCGAAACACTGGGACGCGATCAGCGTCATCTTCCATGCCGGAATAGAAAAGGTGAAGAGCTTTTTCACCGGTCTGCCAGATTGGTTCAAGACAGCGGGTCTCGCCATCATCACGGGGTTGGTTTCCGGGCTTGGCCCGGCAGGTGGGATCCTTTCCAAAAAGCTCATTGCCATTGCGAAATCGGGCATCACCGCTTTCAAGAACTTCTTCGGCATCCATTCACCATCCCGGCTTTTCATGCAGATGGGTGGCTATATGACCGAAGGGCTGGCGCGCGGGCTCGAAGGCGGCACACGCCGCCCTTTGGCCGCGCTGGGCAACCTTTCATCGGCCATGGGGGCACGCGCCCTTCAGGCCCCGCCCAAATTGCGACTTGCGCCCGCTTGGCAGCCTGCACGTGGCGCCGGTGAGCGGGGATCTGCATCAGCCCCGCCCTCCGCGCTTCATATCGGCCGCATAGAGATCCAACAGCAGCCGGGCGAGGATGCAGAAGCGCTGGCCAACCGCATCATCACTACAATCGAACGCCGCCGGGGCGTGGATCAGCGGAGTGCCTATTACGATGGCGAGTGATCACCTTCTGGCGCTCGGCCTCTTCGCCTTTGGCATGGACACGATTTCCTATCAGGATCTCGAACGCCGAACCGACTGGAATTATGGCCGCACCGCCCGTTACGGCGCGCGGGACGTGGCGCAATTCACCGGGCCGGGCAGCGACACGATTACGCTGAACGGCGTTCTGGTGCCCGAACTCGCCGGCCATTATTCCGATCTCGATCGCCTGCGCGAAATGGGCGATAGTGGGAAGGAGCATTCGCTCGCCCGCGGCGATGGCACCGTGCTCGGCCGCTTCATCATCATGGCGCTCGACACGCGCGAGCAGAACATCATCAAGGGCGGTCGGCCGCGGCGCTATGACTTCGCGCTCGATCTCCAGAGGGTCGACTGATGCTCGCCAATCGCGCGGGCTTCAGCCTGGTAATCGACGGCACCGATATTGCGGACACCATCGCGCCACATCTCAATCCCGGCGCGCTGCCGCTGGACGGAAAAAAGCGTGTCCCCCGGCTGATATCGCTTTCGCTGACCGAGCGGCTGCAGGAACAGGCCGACCGGCTCGAAATCACCCTCTCCAACCATGATGGAGAGCTCGCCCCGGTCAAACGCGGGCGCTTTATTGATCTGGCTCTGGGCTGGGTCGGCGGGCGCGATGTCATGCCTGGCCTGATTTCCAAGGGCCGCTTCAAAGTGGATGAGGTGGAGAAGGAAGGCCCGCCCGACACCCTCACCATCCGTGCCCGCTCGGCCGATCTGACCGGCACCTATCGCACGCGTCGCGACCGGAGCTGGAACGAGACGACGCTGGGCACACTGCTTGGCGAGATCGCCCGCATCAACGGCCTCACCGCGCGGATCCATCCTGATCTGGCGAGCCTCGTCATTACCGCGATCGAGCAGGCTGCGAAGAGCGATGCCGCTTTCATCCGCGATCTGGGCGAACGCTTCGACGCCGTAGCCACGGTGAAGGCGGGTGCGCTAATCTTCCTGCCCATCGGTGCGCAGACCAACACCGCCGGCGAAAGCTTCGGCAGTCTCCCCCTCACCCGCCAGGCGAACAGCCGCTTTCGCTTTCTTATTCCCGATCGGCAGGAGCATGACGGGGCCGAGGCGCAATGGCATGACCGCGATCAGGGGAGGAAGCGCACGGTCACCACAGGTGCCGACAGCAATCCGAAGCGCATCAAACGCAGCTTCGCCAGCGAGGCCGAAGCGCGGCAATGTGCCGAGGCAGAAAGCCGCAAAGCCCAGCGCGGGCACTATCAGTTCGACTATGAAATGGCGCTTGGCGATCCGGGCATTGAACCCAACCAGCGCGTGACGCTATCAGGGTGGGATAGCGAGATCGATGGCATTGCGTGGCTAGTGGAAGAGGCGAGCCACACGCTCGATGCAAGTGGCGGCCTTGGGACTTCGCTGAAGCTGATGAGCTTATCGAATATCAGACAAATGGAGTCTTGAAACTTCATTTTCAATTAGAGGCAAAACAGCAACAATACGGGAATAGAAACTTGCCACCAATTTCGGCGGCGGTGGGGAGGGAATATCTCATAGAATGATATATCGATCGCTTCGAGAAGCTCTTCGATAGAATTAGAGAGATCAGTAATCCTATCATATACGGCAGCGCTACGACGCCACCCTCTTTCCTCAAATGGGGCGCCGGTCGCTAATTGTCGAATTTCAATCAGATCCTGATCGTCGAACGAGATACCCACCTCTCGCAAGACGCGCAAATGGCGGGACAAACTTTGAATCTCTGATTTCAGCTTAGACGCCTTCAACGCTCTTAGCTTGGGATCCGGACCTAACCAATATTCTCTGGCTGAAATCTTGAGAGCATCTGTGCGGCCACGCAATTCACGGACTAGTTCACGCACTTCCTTTCGAAACTCTCGCCGATCTGCCATGTTTGCCACAACAAACCAACCAACCACCGTTACAAGTGCGGTGATTGCGAAAGAAAACTGGACTACTTTATCCAGGGGCCAGTCACCTATTGCCAGTAGCTTTGAATCTCAGAGACCAACGAAGAATCTCTTGAAATCAATTTTAGCGATTTCAACAAAATATCTCGACTAAACCCGGCACGGTTCAAGCCACCGAAAGCTTCTTCTAGAAAAGAGGAGCCAAGCCCTCTCGTTCCATCAAGGTTGATCGCCATGCGCTGATTGTTATGCAGCGCGGGTAATAGAAACTGCTCTCTGAATCGTTCACCCGAGTTAGGCCCATCACTGACGAAGCGCCCCGCTGGGGCACGAGAGAAATCTTTTGCAATGTCAATCACAATTTCCACCATCCGATTCTCTTGCAGCATCGCTTACCGAGACTTTCCAAGAAATCAATGTCCCCAGCAGTGAGGTATCATAATTACCTTCCGCAGTCTCGGCCTCCTCAGCATCATAAGCAAGATGGCTACTACCACTCATTATGACAACACCACCAACGTCTGATTCATGTAAAGCGTTCCAGATCTGATGCATGCCTTTGCCTCGATTTGTTTCTTCCGTACTCGTTTCACCCAATACCAGTGCAGTCTTAATCGAGGCGAGGTCAGGTGGTAGGAATCTAAAAAAATTCCTTATTTTTTTCAGTATATTACGATCCCATTTCATCGGGAGCGAACGAGAAATTCCGATACCTAAATCACAAACGATCACTTGGAGCATTCCGTCAAGTTCGTGAGTGAACATCCACCAGCGCCTCTCTCGAAATTCTCTGCAATTGTCGAGACGGCCAGCTTGATAAGCATGATGCAGACTGTTCGTGATTGCTTCGACGAGGCCAATTTGCATCTTCTCCATTAATGCCGGGGCAACACGACCTTCATATTCATCCAAAACGTCCCCAGGCTCTTCGTCTACCCGCGTTCCTGTTGCATATCGCCAGTGTCTAACACTATCATCAAAGCTCGTTCTATCGGAATGAATCTGCGCATGTGATGTCCGCTGCAATAACTCAATCTGATCTAGAACCTGCCTTACGATCTCTGCTTCCGTTGAATCCCCATCCGGTAGCTTGCAGACAATTCGCTGCTCGGCTCTTCCCATTCGCTGTGCACGGTCGACTTCGGCAACAACAACTAGCATTCCGATCGCCATGATTTTTTTCGTTTGCGAAAAATCCAAGACTACGTTTCGATGCGATTGGAGATAAGCCTCTCGAATCTTTCTGCAAAACGTTAGAGTTTGCTGCCTAGCCGTTTTCCCTAAGAGATTTATTTCGCGAGGAGCCAAAAGCCGCGTAAAATCTGATCCATAACGAGCCCGTGCAGCCGGCCACTCGCGCTGACCATTGCGATTTCGATGACGCTTCTCTCTCTGCCGAACTCGCCGCTGAAATCGCTTGGTGACAACACCGATCGGGAGGCTAACTTTCTGATTCATAGCAAACCAAATAGTTACCCGAAAACCTTGCCGTTCATAAAGCGAAGCACCGCACGAACGTCGGTACCTTTGGTGAAAACCACTTCGCAAACACCCCAACCTGAGCCGCAGATTTTGACTTCCGCATCAAGATCGAAAGTCCCCGAATTCTCCACAGAGAATGCAGTGATGGACCGCCAGGGGAAGTTCGAAAACTCAATCTTTTTCCCAGTTATCCCCTGCCGGTTATATACGATCAGACGTTTGCTGGTAAAAATTGCCCCGTCGCGGACTCCTTTGAATTCGTTTTCGACCTCTTCGCCTTCCATCAGCAAAGGCGAATAGAGCTCACTTGCTGTACCGATCTTTACTGGGTGCCCCACAAAAACTTTGCCCATGAATGGGTGCGCTACAGCTGACATAATCTCAGTTCCAATATGCTCAAATAAAGACGCAGCTTCAGCCTGCATTCAACCCGACGTCCGGAATGACCACTTTAGTCAATTTCCATCCGAGGCCATCTCGCGTGAACACCATGCTAGCGCTATCCTTTTCAGCCTTCGGAACAGCTCGAAAATGATCGAAGTCGGTCCGTTCAATCGTCCAATCGGGGAAAGTTCCTTCACTCTCGCTCCACTGTTGCCCCCCTTTGAATTGGCCTCGGGCAACCATGATTCCCATAGCTTCGGGAGTTACAAGTCCGTCGATCATCCGATCGAGCACACCCATCGCGATTATTCCGCCAAATGCCTCGAGACCGCCTGCATCCTCGCGCTCCATTTCTACGACGAGATAAGCTTTCAATTGAGATTTAAGCGATTCACGAACCGAAGCGAAGTCGATGCGGGCTTCCAAAGAAGCTACATCACCCTCGACGGCTGCATCGCGCAACTTGCCCAACGCGTAAGCGGGTGACAAAAAATACCAACCAACAGATGCAGCAAGAACGACAGCGATAATGGCAACCACAAGTTTCTTAGACATTCTCCCCCCTCAGAGAATTCAGGTTCCACCTAAGTGGCAAGCATTCCTAAGTATGATTACTTACAGCAACAACCATCAGTGTAAATATGGATGAACAGAGTCAATCATCCGACCGACGCTTTCAGCTTATTTTACAATTTAGTTAAACCGTCTTCAGTACCGCAACGACACGGCCTATTATGTGGATTTCTCCATCCACGGCAGTTTCGGGGGGGACGTTTTGGTTGTCGGATAGGATCTTTACCGAACCATCAGGCTTGGGGCGGAGGCGTTTTATCATGCCTACATCGCCATAAGCGAAGACCCAGATCAGGTCGGACATTTCGGGGCTCATCTGGCCGCGGTCAATCAGGACGACCTCGCCGTCCTCGATCGTAGGCGCCATGGAGTTGCCTTGCCCCTTGCTCCAGAACAGGTCTTCCGGCTTGGCGTTCGTGAAAAGGCGGATCCACGAGCGGGAGAATGCCCGCCTCTGTTCCTCAACTGGCTGATCGAGATATGTCCCACCAAGCCCGTATCGAAGATCGATTTCCGCTATTTCAACGATGTCATCATTGACCAGCTTAGGCACCTTGCCACGGCGAGGCTTAGACTGTGGGTCAAAATCGTCAGCCTCATCCGACTCACCGGTTAGATATTCGGGAGTGGTTTTGAGTTCGCGAGCGATAACATGGAGATAGCTCGAACTTCGTGTTTTACCGGAGATGAGTGCGGATATGGTCGGCTGTTTGACGCCAACACGGCGCGCCAACTCCGCACCCGACATTTCGAGCGCCTCCAAGCGTTCACGGATGCGGTCACCAACGGTCATCGGCGCACCCTATAGAAAGGGGTATAGAAACGCGCCTTAGTTTTTTCTATTGACGAGGTATAGCGATAACTATACCCAATAGTCATGACTAAGCCAATGACCCCATATGAAGCTCTTAGCTGGCTCGTTCAGATCGCGGGATCTCAGAGTGCCCTTGCTCGAGCTCTAGGCATTTCTCAGCCAACCGTTTGGAAGTGGCTGCAGTCATCGAAGCGTTTGCCTGCGGAATATGTCTTGAAAGCCGAGCGCCTCTACGGTGTTTCTCGCCACGATCTGCGGCCTGACATTTATCCGCGTGACTATCCCCCAGCGCCAGAAGTGCGCTGGCACGGTCTCGATCGCCGCGCGGGGATGTCTGCATGATAATTCCTCTCTTTCCTTTTCGGTCGGCCCATCCCTCCTCTCCCGTCAAGAGGGTCGACCACTTTGGGCCGGGCAGCGGAGCGTTGACCCCACAACCCCGATCTGTCCGGCCCATTCCCTCCTATTTCGCTCCTGCCCGCCCGTCATCGGGAGAAGGCGCCAAAACTTCCCCTCTCTGCCTGCGGAGCCACGCATGACCCTCAGTGTTCAGGAACAATTGCAGGCCGATAAGGCGCGCGAGCTAATCGCGGGTGTCGGCGGGCTGGAGCCTGCTTCGGACATCACCGATCTCTCCACCAGCCAGCTTGGCCGCTATCAATCCAAGCATGAGCGCGATTCCATGCCCGCCCGCGTCATCGAACAGCTCGAAGCGGTGACGCATGGGCAGGCGAGCCATCCGGTGATGACCCGCCATCTGGCGCGGCGGCAGGGTTTCGTGCTGGTGCCGCTACCCAATGCCCTGCCCGGTGAAGGCGAATGGAACCGGCACATTGCGCGCCTTTCCCAAAAGGCGGGCGATCTGATCGCTGGCCTCGCCACCGATCTGGCGGATGATCAGGACGTCTCGCCGCGCGAAGCGAAGAAGCGCATCGCACCGGCGGACCGGCTTGTTGAAATCGCTGCAGAGCTGCGCGCGGCCCTGATCGCGCGGGCCGAAGGGGATTGCTGATGGCGGGCGAAGGTGCCCTTTCCTCGCGCCCGGCCGGCCACCACACGCGGCTGCGCCGGGGCAGTGTGATCTGCCCGGTCTGCCACGCCAATGGCCGGATCGAAGGCAGCGAGCATGTGACCGATCTGGTCAAGACGCTGTGGGTCCATTGTTCCAACACCTCCTGCGGCATGACCTGGCGGATGCATCTCTCCTTTGAATTCGTGATCAGTCCCTCGGCGATTCACCGGCCCGATCTCAACCTGCCCGGTGCGCCCTCCGACTATCCGCGCCAGACCTACGCCCCCGGCCCTCCCGCCAGCGTGGCAACGGCAGAGGACGCGCATGATCCGAACCAGATGACGATCTTCGATAATCTGGGTGGCAAGGATCCCAAATCCCCGCCCTGATCGGCGCCTGCTTTCCCCCATACATCGCGGCCCCTGCCGCACCGAAACAATCCCCATCAGAGGAAGGAGTGCCCCGTGGCCGCAACAACTGATGACCGCCTCCGCTTGCTCATCGAACGCATCGAACGGCTTGAGGAAGAAAAGAAGAATATCTCCGACGATATCCGAGAGGTTTACGCCGAGGCGAAGGCCGTTGGTTACGACGTGAAGATCCTCCGCCAGATCGTGCGCCTGCGCAAAATGCAGCCCGACGACCGGCGCGAGATGGAGTGCATTCTCGAGACCTACAAAGCCGCGCTGGGGATCGGCTGATGCAGCGCCTCCCCATCATCCACCAATGCGGCCGCTGCGCGCGTTCGCATCACGGCCCGCATCTGCCGCCCGGTTGGGCGCAGCATCCCCGCTACGGCGCCCTCTGCGACGATTGCGGCGAGCGCCTGCGCCTGACGGCCCAAACCGGCCTCACCGCGCGAGAAGCGGCATGAGCGAGAGCGATCCCGAGCTCGAACATCTGCGCGCGCTGTGCGCCCGCGCCGAACGCTGGGCAGCGCGGATCGAATGGGCCGTGTTCGCAGCAGCGATCGCCCTGGCCTTTGTCTGCACGCCGATAATCGCGAAGAACATCGCGCTGGGCTTTTGCGCGGAGTGGATACTGCCATGAGCGTTTCAGCCACATCGCGGCAGCTCGACGCCCTGCGGTTTATCCAGGGCTATCAGGAAGTGCATGGCTCCTCGCCCACACTGACCCAGATCAGCGAAGGTCTCGATCTTCGCTCGCGCGGAGGCGTTCATCGCCTCGTGACAGGGCTGGAGGAGCGCAGCTTGATTCGTCGCGCCGCCGCGCCCGCCCGTTCAATCGAGATTTGCGAGGCGGTCGCTCTGCCACGAGCACCGGATGGCGCGCCTCTCTTTTCCGTCACCCCGAAAGGAATCAGTCCATGAGCCTGCCCGCCCCCGTCCAGAATATTATCAAGGCCATCGCCGACGAGATGGCGCAAGACGACGCCCTTCTCGCCCAGATCAATCAGAGCCACCAGCCATGTCGAAACAGCCCCGCTGCGCGATCTACGCCCGCTTCTCGACCGACCGGCAATCGGAAACTTCCGCCGAAGACCAGGTCCGCGACTGCCGGCGCTATGCCGAAGCGCAAGGCTGGGTAGTCGCCGACGTCTTTACCGACCTCGCCATCTCCGGCGCCAATAATCGGCGGCCGGGGATGACGGCGATGCTTGCCGCCATCGCGGAGGGAAGCATTGAGATCGTGCTGGCCGAAGATCAGGACCGTCTGGCGCGCGATCAGGAAGATATCGCAGCGATCTACAAGCGCGTCATCTTTGCCGGTGCGCGGATCATCACGCTTTCCGCCGGCGAGTTGTCGGAGCTGCATATCGGCCTGAAGGGCACGATGGATGCGCTCGAGCTGAAGAAGATGGCAGAGAAGATCCGCCGCGGGCAGCGCGGCACGGTCAGCCGCGGTCGCGTGCCAGGGGGGCTTTGCTACGGTTATGAAGTGGTCCGCAAGCTGGATGACAAGGGTGAACTTGATCGCGGCCTGCGCCGCATCGTTCCCGAACAGGCAGAAGTCGTTCGCCGGATCTGCCGCGAATATGCCGATGGGCGGAGCATCAAGGCAATATGCCGTGATCTGAACAAAGAAGGTATCAAGAGCGCGCGGGGTGGCGAGTGGCGCGTCTCCTCGATCTCGGGTAATCGCGCCCGGAAGATCGGCATCCTTCACAACCCGATCTATATCGGCAAGCTGGTTTACAATCGCGTGCGAATGCTGCGCGATCCGGAAAGCCGGAACCGCATTTCACGGCCGAACCCGGAAAGCGAGCTGGAAACCGTCGATGTGCCCGAACTGCGCATCATCGACGAAGAACTATGGCAACGTGTTCAGGAACGCCGCCGCATCGAAGCCGAGGTCCGCCCTGAACATCGCCGCAAACCGCGCCATCTGCTTTCCGGCCTTATCCAATGCGCTGAATGCAGGGGCAATTACATCTCCTATGGCAGCGGCCGCTTCGGCTGCACCAACCATCGCGGCGGCGGCAAATGCGACAATGCGCGCACCATATCCTATGAAGAATTGCAGCGCCGCGTGCTGGCCGGTCTGGAAGACAAGCTGCTCTCGCAAGAGGCTGTGGATCTGCTCGTCGCTGAATTCCACCGCGCCCGCCAGAAACATCAGAGCGACATCGATCGCCGCCGCAAACGCACGGAGAAGAAACTGCGCGAACTATCCGGCGCCATTGATCGCCTGGTCGCCGCCATCGCCGATGGCGGCAGTGAATTTGCCGAAGTGCGGGAAGCATTGCGCCAGAAAAAGGCCGAGCGTGACCAGCTTCAGAATGAAGTTGCTGAGCAGGAAGCCCTGCCCGCCATCGCACTCGATCCCCGCATAGCGGAAACCTATCGTACCCGGATCCGGAATCTGATTTCGGGTGCGGAAAGACAGGAAGTGACCCTGTCGAACTCGTCCGGCCAGATCAGGCAACTGATCAACGCCGTTATCATCTATCCACGAAGTGCCGACAAGGATATCGAGGTTTACGGCTCGCTAGAAGCCGCCGTAGCCCTTGCTACCACCGGCCAAGCAAGGAGGGAGCTACAGCCGTGTTTAACGATGGTAGCGGAGGAGGGACTCGAACCCCCGACACATGGATTATGATTCCACTGCTCTAACCACCTGAGCTACTCCGCCCCAATCGGGGACCAGCGTTGTTTTCGCTGGCGAGGCGGCGCATTTACGGCGGGGTTTGCGATTGGTCAACCTCGAAAGGGCCAATCTCTTACAAACTCCCACGGGCCATCGCGATAGATGTGGAGCCCGATGGCGCGGAAGCGAAAATTCTGCTTTGAAATCAAGGGCTCAAGCGATTGCTGCAAAGCCTTCGCTTCTTTGGCAGAAACCTTGTTTTGAATCGTCACATGCAACCTCGGAACGGCTTGGTCCTGCGGTGTGAGCAAGCCGTGAAAGCGTTCGGCGATTTCCGCGCGAATCTCTTCCATGTCGGGACTCGTTATGCGCAGCGCTGTGCCCTGGCCCAGCGACATGATTCCTTCCAGCACCGCGGCAGGCGGCGGGCATTGCGCGACGATGTCTGCGAAGCAATCGCGTAGTTCACCCTCCACGCTGGGCGGCAAGGCATGAAACAGCGTGACATGGGCCGACAGGTGGTTCCGCTCAGGCGGGAAGTGTTCTCGCCTCAGACCAGTCGCCCAAGAGGCCAGATCCTTCGGCAATTCAGCGGTGACGATAAAAGGCGCGCTCATAAGGATAAAACGCACCGGCGGCGCTATATTTCCCCGCGCTTACGACGAATAGCGAACCACTTTTCCACATTGCGGTTATGTTCATCGAGCGTTTTCGAGAACACATGGCCGCCCGTGCCATCGGCAACCATGTAGATCGCGTCGGTCTCGGCCGGATTGAGCACGGCAGCGATCGAGGCGCGTCCAGGATTGGTGATCGGCCCCTTGGGCAAACCGACCATCGAATAGGTATTATAATCGTTGATCGCAGCAATTTCCGACTGACGGATACGGCGGCCGAGCGGTTTACCCTTGGTGATCGGATAGATGATCGTCGGGTCCGCCTGCAGCATCATGCCTTTCTTCACTCGATTGGAATAGAGGCCCGCAACCATGCGCCGCTCCTTGGGCAGCGCGGTTTCCTTCTCGACGATGGAGGCCAGCGTCACCGCTTCTTGCGGCGTATCAACGGCGATGTTTTTCGCCCTGCCCTGCCACAATTCGGCAACCGTATCGGTCATCGCCTGCTGCATCCGTGCCAGCACGTCGGCCCGGCTCTCGCCGCGCTCGAAATCGTAGCTTTCGGGGAGCACAGAACCTTCCGCCGGAACGTCGATCTTGCCGGTCAGCAAGGGCTCGGCCATCAGCCGCTCATACACCATGATGGAGGGCATGCCCTCCGGTATGGTGACAAAACGGCGAACGACATCGCCATGCTGAAACGTATCGAGAATAGTGGCCGGACTGGCCCCGGCGGGGAGCATGAACTCGCCCGCCTTGATCGGATCATCGCCAGCAAAAATCTTTGCCCGGGTGAGAAAACCATCCGCCGAATCGATAATGCCTTCTTCTTCCAGTTTCTGTGCCACCGCCGTGAGCGACGAGCCGGAAGAAACCAGGAAGGCACGGTCCTTTTCCAGATTGGCGGAGCCCCACCAACCGGATGCAAAAATTGCGGCCCCGATCAGGACCACGGCCATTCCGGCGAGGATCAGAAAAACAACACCGCGCCGAATCATGGCCATGTCCTTAATCGACCTGCTTCATCACCAGGCTGGCGTTGGTGCCACCAAAGCCAAAGCTGTTGTTGAGCACAGCCTTAACACTGCGTTTCTTGGCCGTGTGGGGCACCAGGTCGACGCCTTCTGTGCCTTCATCCGGATCATCCAGATTGAGCGTCGGTGGGACGATCTGATCACGCATGGCGAGCAGGCAGAAAATCGCCTCCACCGCGCCCGCGCCGCCCAGCAGATGACCGATGGCCGATTTGGTCGAGCTCATCGACATGGTCGAAATGGCATCGCCGAACAGGCGGCGAACGGCACCAAGTTCAATCGTATCCGCCATGGTGGATGTGCCATGCGCATTGACGTAATCAATATCCGCAGGCGTCATTCCGGCCTTTTTCAGCGCCATTTCCATCGCGCGATAGGCACCAAAGCCATCAGGATGCGGCGCCGTAACATGATAGGCATCGCCCGACAGGCCATAGCCAACCACTTCGCCATAAATCTTCGCGCCGCGCGCCTTGGCATGCTCATATTCTTCAAGCACCACCACGCCGGCGCCTTCGCCCATCACAAAGCCGTCGCGACCCTTGTCATAAGGGCGGCTGGCCTTTTCCGGCGCATCGTTGGAAGACGTGTTGAGTGCACGCGCCTGTGCGAAACCGGCAACGCCGAGCGGATTGATCGTGCCTTCAGCACCACCCGCCAGCATGATGTCGGCATCATCATCCTTGATCATGCGTGCCGCATCACCAATCGAATGGGCACCGGTGGAGCATGCGGTAACCACCGCGTGATTCGGCCCCATCAAACCATATTTGATCGAAACCTGGCCAGAAATCAGATTGATCAGCCGGCCATGCACGAAATGCGGACTGACGCGGCCCGGGCCGCGTTCATGCAGAACGATCGATTCCTTTTCTATACCCGGCAGGCCGCCAATGCCCGAACCGATGGAACAACCGGCGCGCAGTTTCAGCGCATCATCCATCTTATCGAGACCGGCATCTTCGAGCGCCTGTCCGGCGGCATCGATGCCATAAATGATAAAGGGATCAACCTGACGCTGAACCTTTACATCGACTCGCTTATCGGGATCGAAACCATATTCATGGTCCGGCGATTTCACTTCGCAGGCGATCGTGCATTTCTGACCGGTTGTGTCGAATCGGGTAATCGTCCCCGCCCCGCTCTTGCCGGCGATTAGGTTTTTCCAGCTGGTTTCGACATCGCCGCCCAGCGGCGTCACGAGGCCCAATCCGGTTACGACAACACGGCGCATAGTATCTCTCCAAAATCACGAAAGGCCCAGCCGTAAAACGGCTGAGCCTTCGTGCCCCGTCTGCGATCGGCGGGCCTAACGCGGCGGGGCGATCAGGCTATTAGCCCTTATGTTCGTCGATATATTTGATCGCGTCGCCGACGGTTGCGATCTTTTCAGCCGCATCATCGGGGATTTCGACGCCGAATTCTTCTTCGAACGCCATGACCAGTTCAACAATGTCGAGGCTGTCGGCGCCCAGATCATCAATAAAGCTTGCGTCGGGTGTGACCTTTTCGGCCTCGACACCCAGATGCTCAACAACGATCTTTTTAACGCGGTCGGCGGTATCGCTCATGGAAAAGCCTTTCAGAAGGATACGGTAATTATTTCTCGGGCCATGCCCCTAATGAACCCCGCGCGAGCTGGCAAGGGTGTTACAAGGGGTTCAGCACCTTATGCCGATTCAAAATTGATCCGGCGACGATTATTATCGGGCATGGCACGGGTGACATACCCCACGGAACAAATACGCAAAGCGCCCTGCCCCTGTTCCCAATGCCTGTACCGGCGGAAAGGATGGATGAGGGAAACATCGTCCCTCTCCAGACCACCGGCACAGGCCTTGAAACCTTATTTAGAGCCGCCGGCTTGGTCGACAGCGGTCTTTTCTGCAGGAGTCGCCTTGGGCGGCTCCACCACACGCAGATGCAATTCCTTCAGCTGGCGGGGACTCGCGACGGACGGAGCGCCCATCATCAGATCCTCACCCTTCTGATTCATCGGGAAGGCGATGACTTCACGAATATTCGGCTCATCCGCCAGCAGCATCACGATGCGGTCGATACCCGGAGCAGAGCCACCATGCGGCGGCGCGCCGAGTTTGAACGCTTCGATCATACCGGCAAAATTGGCATCGACTTCTTCCTTGCCATAGCCGGCAATTTCAAACGCCTTGTACATGATATCAGGGCGATGGTTCCGAATGGCGCCGGAAGACAGCTCATAGCCATTACAGACGATGTCATATTGCCACGCCAGAATGTCGAGCGGGTCCTGATTTTCCAGCGCATCCATCTCGCCCTGCGGCATGGAGAAGGGATTGTGGCTGAAATCGACCTTCTTTTCTTCCTCGTCATATTCGAACATCGGGAAGTCGACGATCCAGCAGAATTTGAAGCAGCCCTGCTCGATCAGGTCGAGTTCCTGACCAACGCGCGTGCGCGCTGCACCAGCCAATTTGACTGCTTCGGATTCCTTGCCTGCGGCGAAGAACAGACCGTCATTTTCGCCCAGGCCCAGTTCGTCATACAGCGCCGCCATCTTGTCCGGCCCGTGATTCTTCGCAATCGGACCGCCAAATTCGCCGCCCTTGCGGGTGACATAACCAAGACCGGCAAAACCTTCACCGCGCGCCCAATTGTTCATGTCGTCAAAGAACTTACGGCTCTTATCCGCGGTGTTGGGAGCCGGAATGACGCGCACGATGCCGCCGGAACCGACGATCTTTTCAAACAGGCCGAAACCTGACTGTTCGAAATGCTTCGAGACATCGGTGATGATCAGCGGATTGCGCAGATCAGGCTTGTCACTGCCATATTTCAGCATGGCTTCGCGATAGGGAATGCGGGGGAATTCACCCGCCGGTGTGACGGTCTTGCCGTCGGCAAATTCTTCGAAACAGCCAGCCAGCACCGGTTCCAGTGCCTGGAAAACGTCTTCCTGCGTCACGAAGCTCATTTCGAAATCGAGCTGATAGAATTCGAGGCTGCGGTCAGCGCGCAGATCTTCATCGCGAAAACAGGGCGCAATCTGGAAATAGCGGTCGAATCCGGCCACCATCAGCATCTGCTTGAACATTTGCGGTGCCTGCGGCAGCGCATAGAACTTGCCCGCCTGCAGACGGCTGGGGACCAGAAAGTCGCGCGCGCCTTCAGGGCTGGAAGCCGTGAGAATCGGCGTCTGGAATTCGGTGAACCCCTGCGCTTCCATCCGCTTGCGCAGCGACGTGATCACCTTGCTGCGGAGCATGATGTTATTGTGCATCGTCTCCCGGCGAAGGTCGAGGAAGCGGTGTTTGAGTCGGATATCCTCGGGATATTCCTGTTCACCAGCCACGGGCATCGGCAATTCCGCGGCGTAGCTTTCCACCGTTACAGAACGGGCGAAGACTTCGATTTCACCGGTTGGCAGGTTGGGATTGATCGTCGCGTCATTACGCGCCTTCACTTCGCCATCAATGGTGATGACGCTTTCAACGCGCAGACTGTCGAGCGTCTGAAGAGCGGGCGAATCCTCATCCGCCACGATTTGGGTCATGCCGTAGTGATCGCGCAGATCGACGAACAAAACGCCACCATGATCTCGCTTGCGATGCACCCAGCCGGACAGGCGAACACTCTCGCCAACATCTTTCTTCGACAGGGCAGAACAATTATGGGTACGGTAAGCGTGCATCGATACTCTTTCCATTGGGCAAGCTATCAGGCTAGTGCAGGGGCGCGCTAACACGGTAACGCCGCCTCATTGTCAAGCCGCGCGTGGCGACACGAACCGCCGATACGAAAAAAACGAATGAAGATACACCCACTGATAACAACTACCGACGAATTGTCAGCCTTATGCGAAAGGCTGGCCGAATCCGAATCTGTCTGTGTCGACACAGAATTCATGAGGGAGAACACCTATTGGCCTCTCTTATGTCTGGTGCAGATCGGGAATGAGGAGGAAGCCGCGGCGATTGATCCGCTGGCCGATGGTATCGACCTTTCCCCCCTTCTCGACCTGCTCACCGATAATGAGGATGTACTGAAGATCTTCCACGCCGGGGGCCAGGATGTCGAAATCATCTACAACCTCACCGGCAAGACTCCGCATCCCATTTTCGACACGCAAATTGCCATGATGGCGATCAGCCAGTCGGAACAGATCGGCTATGCCAATCTGGTGGAAAGCTGGATGGGCAAAACGATCGACAAGGGCGCCCGCTTCACGGATTGGAGCCGCCGCCCCCTGACCGATCGGCAGATCGAATATGCCATTGGCGATGTGACCTATCTGGCGCAGATCTTCCCCAAGATCCTCAAGCGGCTGATCAAGACCGGGCGCGGAAGCTGGCTCAATGCGGAAATGGAGAAGCTCGCCGATCCAGATCATTATCGCAATGATTTCAGCCAGGTGTGGAAGAAAGTTCGTGCACCTTCTCGCAACGCACAAGTGCTCGGTCGCCTGAAAGCGCTGGCCGGATGGCGCGAGGCCGAAGCGCAGGACAAGAATATCCCACGCGGCCGAATCATGCGTGATGAAACGCTGGCCGATATTGCCGGCCATCCGCCCAAGAAACAGGCCGATCTGGCAAAGGTCCGCGGCCTGTCCCAAGGCTGGAAGGACAACGATATCGGCAAGCGCCTGATGCGGGTGATCGAAGATGCAGAACCCTTGCCGCCCGAGGAAATGCCCGAAAAACCCAAGCGCGGTGCACCGCTGGGCAAAGAAGGCGCCCTCGTCGCTGACTTGCTGAAACTGCTGCTCAAAATCCGTTCACGCGAGATTGATATCGCCTCGCGCCTGCTCACCCGCTCGGATGAGCTGGAAGCCCTCGCCGCCGGGATTCGCGATCTCCCGGTTCTGAAGGGCTGGCGCTATGAGGTGTTCGGGCGCGATGCGGTGGAACTGGTAGAGGGCAAACTCGCCTTCGCCGTCGAAAACGGTCAGCTGAAGATGACCCATATCGATGATATGCTGGAACAGGCGCAAGCGGACAGCTTGGCGACTTCGGGCGAAACCACGCAATGAGCACATATCTGCCGACGATCAAACAGCTGCAATATCTGGTTGCGCTGCATGAGCATGAGCATTTTGGTCGTGCGGCAGAGAGTTGTTATGTTTCGCAATCGACCCTGTCAGCAGGGATCAGAGAACTGGAAACGCTGCTGGGCGTGACGCTGGTGGAACGCAGCCGCCGCGTGGTGCGCTTTACCCCGCTTGGCAATGCTGTGGTGGCGAAGGCTCACCGCCTGCTGCGCGAAGCAGAGGAATTGTCGGAGCTGGTTCAATCTTCAGGACAGCCGCTTTCTGGCGAATTGCGGATGAGCGTGATCCCGACGGTTGCACCGTTTCTTCTGCCAAAAATCCTGCCCCGGTTGCGCCGCGATCGCCCCAATCTGAAGCTTTTCCTGCGCGAAGAAACGAGTCAGGACGCCATCGAGTCGCTGCATCATGGCCGCTCCGACTGCGTGTTGCTGGCCCTGCCCTTTGCCACGGGCGATGTCGAAAAAGCGTCTATCTGTCAGGATGAACTCTATGTCGCCTTCCCGAAGGATGACCCGCGCGATCCCCCTGACCGAATCCCGCCTTCGATGATTGATGAAGGACGGCTGCTTTTGCTGGAAGACGGGCACTGTCTAAAGGAGCACGTTCTGGCGGCCTGCAATCGTCCGGAGCTGCGCGCCAGTGCGACAATGATCGGCACCAGCCTCCACACACTGGTGCAGATGGTCGATAATGGACTGGGGCTGACGATGCTGCCCGCAATGGCGATTGAAGCAGGCATCTTGAACGGCACGGATGTGGTGGCGCGTCCGCTGAAAAGCCAGAAGGCAATGCGTGAAATCGCGTTAATCTGGCGTCCGAACTCTCCCCGGGCAGAGGATTTCAAACTGCTTGCTGATGAATTTCGCGCACAGGATTGATCAGCTTCACATTCGGAGAGGCACTGCCCGGCAGGTCACCCGTCAGATAGGTTCCGCGCCCGTCTCTTTTGACCTTAAACAGCGCCTCATCGGCTGATTCCAGCACTTCCATCACATCGCCATTGCGATTCGGCACCCATTCCGACAATCCGATACTCACGGATAAGAACAGCCTTTCACCCCGCCAGATCAGCGCATTATGGCTTAAACAATCGATCAATACACGCGCCAGAGCTTCCGCCTTCGCTCTGGATGATTCGGGCAGGAACAGCGCAAATTCGTCGCCGGCGATACGAGCGACGACATCATTCGGCCCCGCGCAATTCTTCAAAATGTTCCCAATATGCCCGAGACAGGCATCTCCGGCCGCATGACCATAGGCATCATTGATTCGCTTGAAGTGATCGACATCGATCATCAATACACTGGCACCGGCGGGCGATGGGGCAAGATCGCCCGATTTAAGCCGGTCGACTACATATCGGCGATTGACCAGACCGGTCAGCGCATCCTCATTCGCCAGCTTGGCCACTTCCCCGCGCAGGCGGTCCACCGCCATCACGATCAGCCCGAAATTCCACACCAAAGCGGCGAACAATTGCCCGGCCAGCGATGTAGAAGCAATCAGGCGGTACCAGTCCAGCCCGGTATACACATTGGTGATGTAGAGCACGTTCATCACGAACCAGCCCATCATCGCGAAAATGCCAAAGATCAGACCACCGGCTGCAATCAGGCGTCCCGGTGAGAATTGATTCCTTTGCAGGAGAAACCGAGCAGTGGCGAATAATGGAACTGCAAGCGTGGCCAGATAAACCGGATTGCGCCCTGCCCAACTGTCAAAAGACGCCAGCATCGCCGCCACGCTGAACAGAAAGAAGGGCACAACAAACCGATACCCCGGATCGCACCGGTAAAAGACCCGCACGCCGATATAGATCTGTAGAAAGCCCGCCAGCATCAGCGCATTGCCTGAAACACCGCCGACAAACAGCCCCGTCTGACGCTGACTCGCAAGCAGCAGACCGCCCAGCAGCCACAAAGCGGACGACAGAAACCAGTGCCAGGCGGCCATGATTTCGCGGTAATTCAAGGCAAGAATGCCCCATATCACGCAAAGCGCGATGGAATCGAAAAATGCCACGATGTAAAGAGTAGTAAAGTCCATCAGGCCCCCTTCGCTGACAGATGACTCGGGAGGGTAAATAAATAGATAAAACTACGTAAAGTATGCTTCCCAAAACGCGTAGAATTGCGTTTAATTGCTGTCACTTAGAACTTTCAGGGCGTTACAGGATGGCTAAAAGAATGAAGCAACCCGGTTCGCGATCCGGCTGCCAGGGCTGCGAGCATTCTACCGCTCTGCCCTTTGATTTTACGATGGCCTTTCAGCCCATCGTTCAACTCTCCAGCAAGAGCATATGGGGCTATGAAGCCTTGATCCGAGGTGTTTCGGGGGAAGGTGCAGCAGCCATTCTGGATAGGGTCGAACCAGACATGATCTATAGCTTCGATCAGGCCTGCCGCGTACGCGCGATTGAGCAAGCCGCAGCGCTTTTTCCCGATGACGGCAGCAAGCTATCGATCAATTTCAAACCCAATGCTGTTTATGAACCGCTGGCCTGTATTCAGGCGACTCTGAAAGCTGCAAACCAGTTCGGCTTTGATCGCCAGCGGCTGATGTTCGAATTTACCGAAGATGAGCGCATGCACGATGTCCCCCACCTGATGCGAATCATCGAAGCGTATCGCAGCTTCGGCTTCACCACGGCAATTGACGACTTTGGTGCAGGTCACGCCGGGCTGTCATTATTGGCAGACTTTCAGCCTGATCTCATCAAGTTCGATATGGCGCTCATGCGCGGGATCGACACATCGCCGGCACGACGAACCATAGTGGCCGCTATGGTGTCGGTGGCAAGGGATCTCGGGATCACCTGTCTTGCCGAAGGCATGGAAACCGCAGAGGAGGTTGCGGTGATGCGCGATCTGGGCGTGGATTTGATGCAGGGGTATTTTTTCGCCCGGCCCGCAACTGGCGCACTGGCCGAAACACATAATTTGTAAATCGGCGCTGGCCGATCAATCCATGTGTTTCAGGCCGACCCGCAAATAATCCCAGCCGGTAATCAACGTCAGCAGCGCCGCGCCCCACAGGAATATGAGGCCGCCGGTGTGGACCCACTCCATCAACGGCACGCCGCCTGCCAGGATCAGCATACCGAGCGCGATCAACTGAAAAGTGGTTTTCCATTTGGCCATTTTGGAAACGGGCACAGATACCTGCACTCCGGCCAGGAATTCCCGCAAGCCAGACACTGCGATTTCGCGCAGCAGGATAATCATCGCCGGCACAACGCTCCAGCCGCTGATATCGTCATTACCCACCAGCACCAGAATGACCGCCGCTACCATGATCTTGTCGGCAATTGGATCCAGGAAAATCCCGAGCTTCGATACCGTGCCGTTGGCCCTGGCCAGATAGCCGTCAAAATAATCGGTAATGCCCATCAAGCAATAAAGCGCGAAGGCAAGCGCATACCCCCATTCCCACCGGGGCCACCACAGCAGCGCGACCAATAGGGGTATGGCGACAATGCGCGAAAGGGTGAGCAAGTTGGGTACGGTCAACATAAGAGGATCCTGTAGCGTGGAAAGGCCGCGGGAAAAAGCACCGCTTGTCTCTTGTTCCACTCTCCGAAGCCGCTAGGGGTGACATTTCAGGACCAATCGACGCAGCGAGTAATATGTCACTCACTCTAAATTTGCTGAGGCAGCGTCGCTTTCTGCCCCTCTTTTCCACACAATTGCTGAACGCTTTCAACGACAATCTGTTCAAGAACGCGATGGTTCTGTTCGTCGTTTACAATGTTTACAATTCCGAAGCGGCTGAGGCGCAATTCAGTGCCATCGCCTCTGGCCTGTTCATCCTGCCCTTCTTCTTTCTGTCCGCCGTGGCGGGACAACTGGCTGATCTGCGGGATAAAGCGGTAATCGCGCGCCGGGTAAAACTAGCGGAAATCGCCATCATGCTTTGCGGTGCCGCCGGTCTGGTTCTGGCGTGGAAGGGATTGCTGGTACAATCACTCGCCATCCCGCTGACCCTGCTCGCCCTATTTGCGATGGGGATTCATTCCACCTTTTTCGGCCCGATTAAATACGCAATTCTGCCGCAGCACCTGGATCGCGGCGAAGTTCTGGCGGGGACCGGATTGGTTGAAGCAGGCACCTATATTGCGATTCTGGCGGGCACAATTATCGCTGGCTGGATCCCGGTAGAAGCTGCTGCGATCTTTGTCGTCATCACGGCGATGGTGGGCTATCTTTGTGGCCGGCAAATCCCGCCTGCTCCGCCGCGCGTCCCGAATCAGCCGATCGACTGGCACATATTGCGATCCTCCTGCGCGCTCATTCGTAATACGATGGCCGACCGCGAAGTCTTCTTCGCCATTATGGCGATCAGCTTCTTTTGGACCATCGGCGCGGTATTGTTCATCCAGTTCCCCCCGCTCGCCAAGAACGTTCTGTTCGCGAGCAAGGAAGTGGCCAGCCTGTTTCTGGTGATGTTCTCGATCGGTGTCGCGATTGGGTCCGTATCGGTGAATATGCTGCTGAAAGGCACAGTGTCAGCGAAATACGCGCCCATTTCGGTCATCGTGATGGGCCTGTTCATTACGCTGTTCTATTTTATCTGCAGCGAATGGTCGAGTTATGGGGTCCCAGGCGCGCTGCTAGGCGTCGATGAGTTCATTCGTCAGCCACTGGCCCTACCCATTCTGATTACGCTGATGCTGATTGCGACCGCTGGCGGAATGTTTGTTGTACCGCTTTACGCCTTTCTCACCACCAAAGTGGCCCCGGATGAAGCTGCCCGCGCGGTCGCGGCAAATAATATCGTCAATTCCGGTGCGATGGTCATCGGATCGCTGATTGCCGCAGGGCTGAGCGCGGCCGGAATGCCACTGGCCGAACAATTGCTGCTCAGTGCGGTCATGTGTCTGATTTCAGCACTGCTTGGCGCCTTGCTCCACCGCGAAGAAAAACGCGCGGCGTCAATATCCGGCAAAGCTTAGGCGAAAAAGACCAAAGCGCACACGAAGCACGCACAATAAGAGGTGAGAAAGAAACGCAGGCAAGACAGGCCCTCGTCAAGCTCCCAGACCTCTGGTGCTGATAGCAAGGCAGTTTCTGACGCGTGACGGATGATAAGCGACCGGCGTTTCATTTGGCCACGTTAACAATTTGGTAACCATCGTCAGTCGCAAATTACCAGCTGTCATGAAACGAGACATTGTCTGGCGGCGGCGTAGTCACAACGGCACTCTGTGACGAAAGTGAACTGTCGCACGCCCATGAAAAAAGGCCGCAAAAGCGGCCCTTCCTCATTATCATATGACCTGAGTGGTCAGACCTTGTCGCCTAGTGCGCCCTTCACTTCACCCTTAAGGTTCTGTGCTTCGCCCTTGACTTCCTGCTCGCGGCCCTCGGCACGCGTTTCAGGATCGCTTGACTGCTGCTTGGCATTACCAGCGACTTCGTTGGCGATACCTTTCGCCTTGTCTTTCAATTCACCCATTGCATGTCTCCTTCTATTTGACAGAGACGATTGCTCGTCTTGCCTAATCTACGTTGGAGCAGGCAAGTCGTTCCGACATTAGCTCTTTGACTTCAAAAGAATTTTTTCCCATTCATCCGGGCGTATTTCTGCCACGGACAAGCGCGAAAGGCGGACCAGTTCGCATTCTTTCATCGTTGGATCCGCCTTGATTTCCTTCAGAGTAACCGGACGGTCGAGCTTGCGCACAGGTTTGAGCTTAACAGCCGCCCATTTATTTTCCGGATCGGTCGGGTCCGTGATGCCGGAAACAGTTATTTCGGCGATCCCAACAATCTCACGCCCGATATTGGAGTGATAGAAGAACACCTGATCGCCAACTTCCATCGCTCGCATGTTGTTTGAAGCACGATGATTGCGTACACCGTCCCAGGTACCTTCTTTTTCGGCGATTAAATCATCCCAACCGTAAACATTGGGCTCTGACTTCATCAACCATGCACGTTTGGCCATCGCTTTCCTCATTCTTTCTGCAATGACCTAAGGCATCGCATTAACCGAAAATTGAACTTGCCAGCTCATAACGGGATCACAAGTGAAAGGGCAATCGTGAGCAGGGTGAAAAAGCTCTATGCATAAGGCAACCAAACAGCCGGCAAAGCGGCCAAAGCAAGACGTCGTCGGGCTCGGAATATCGATCGCGGCGCTGATCTTGTTTGTCGGTATCGCTGGCTCGGTTGCGCCCCGTCTCGTCAATTATTGGGCCGGCCGGGGAAGTCCGCCTGACGTCGTATTGTCCACTGCACTGCTGCTGAACATCGCGCTCATTCTCTTTGCCTGGCGCCATTACAAATATTTGCAGACCGAGCTGGACGAGCGCCGCGAGGCTGAAAAACTAGCCCGGCAACTGGCCAATACCGATCCGCTGACCGGGTGCCTCAATCGCCGCAGTGGCATCCCCACTATTGATGATCTGATTGGTGACGCACGCGCCAATGCTGACAGTGTCGCGGTGATGATGGTCGATCTCGATAATTTCAAGAAGATCAATGACGCCAATGGTCACAAGGTTGGCGATGAAGTGCTGCTGGAAACGGCAAGCCGTATCAAGAAGGCCATTCCCCGCGGCAGTGTGCTCGCACGGCTGGGTGGCGATGAATTTGCCTGTGCAGTCCGCTATCCACGCGGCGAAACGGATAAAATCGATAAAATGGCCGAGCGCGTGATCGCCGAGATCTCCGCGCCCATCAAAGCAGGCGACGTGTCGGCATCGATTACTTTGTCACTGGGCATCGCCACTTGTAAGGAAGGCAGCGATTGCACAGCGGAAAAATTGCTCCATCAGGCTGATATCGCCATGTATCAGGCCAAACACGGCGGCCGCAATCAGGCGACTTGGTTTGAAGAAGCCATGGAAACCGAATTGCAGGCCCGGTCTGGTTTTGAAGAGCGCATTCGCCGCGGAATCGCACAGGGTGAATTTGTCCCTTATTACCAGCAGCAGATTGATCTGGAGACTGGCGAACTGGTCGGTTTCGAGATGCTTGCGCGCTGGAACTCTCCCGAAGACGGCCTGGTTTCCCCCGATCTGTTCATTTCCGTCGCAGAAGAGACAGGCCTGATCTGCGAGCTTTCTGAAATGCTCATCGCTCAGGCGCTCGAAGACGCGATGCAATGGGACCCCCGACTAACCCTGTCGGTCAACATTTCTTCGGTTCAACTCTGCGATCCCTGGTTTGCGCAGCGCCTTTTGCGGCTGCTCAACGAAACCGGCTTCCCGGCCAAACGCTTCGACATCGAAATCACAGAGAACTGTTTGAATGAGGATCTGGGCGCGGTCCGCGCGGTCATCACCAGTCTGAAGAATCAGGGCGTCAATGTTACGCTGGATGATTTTGGAACCGGCTATTCCAGCCTCGCCCGTCTGAAAGCTTTGCCGTTCGACAAGCTGAAGATCGACAAAACCTTTGTCGCTGAGCTGTCCAAGGAAGGCGGCAACACCAAATTCGTGGAGGCGATTGTCTCACTCGGCGCAGGGCTGGACCTGCCGGTCACAGCGGAAGGGATCGAAACCAAGGAAGTGCTTGAGGCCCTGCGCAAATTCGGAAAGCTCAAAGGCCAAGGTTATCTCTATGGCCGCCCCGAAGATAGCCGCACGACCAATGACCTTCTGAGTGCCCGCAAATTGTTGCGTCAGGCCATCCGGTCCAACGACAAAAACAAAGATGTCACCGGTCTGAAAGAATCCCGCGCTGGCTAAGCGATTTCCTATTTCAGCAAACGGAACCGCTGGATGGATTGCGGTTCATCGCCGCAACGCCTAACTGGCTGGCATGCAAGTTTCCTTCACCAAGATGCACGGCCTCGGCAATGATTTCATCGTGCTCGACGGTCGCGAAACGAATCTGCCGCCGTTGCGCCCCTCGACAGCCCAAATGCTGGCCGATCGCCGTACCGGAATTGGCTGCGACCAACTGATCCTGCTCGAGCCTTCGAACAGTGCCGATTTCCGGATGCGAATTTTCAACCCCGATGGCAGCGAAGTGGAGGCATGCGGCAATGCCAGCCGCGCCGTTGGCCTGCTGCACGGGCGCGATGCCAAAATCGAAACTGCCGGGGGCATCATTACGGCCCACATGACCGATCAGGGCATCGCCGTGGATATGGGCACGCCCCGCTTCGGCTGGGATGCCATACCGCTCGGCTATGCGATGGATACGCTATCCATGCCGGTCGGCTGGGGCGAGCTGGAAAATCCCGCAGCGGTCAATGTCGGCAATCCCCATGTGATTTTCTTCGTTGAGGATTGTGACGCGGTTCCGATGGAAAATCTCGGACCCGAGATAGAAAACGACCCGCTTTTCCCGGAACGGATCAATGTGAATGTGGCGACGGTGATTGACCGGACCGCCATCCGCCTGCGCGTCTGGGAACGCGGTGCCGGCCTGACCCGCGCTTGCGGCACGGGCGCCTGCGCCACGGCAATTGCCGCGATGCGCCGCAATCTGGTCGACCGTTCTGTCACCGTCCATCTTCCCGGCGGTCCGCTCCAGATCGATTGGGGGGACGACCAGCGCATCACCATGACCGGCCCTGCAACAACCAGTTTCACGGGCAGCTTAGACTGGAGCGCCTTTGCATGAGCGTGGAAGTGGTTTCCCTCGGATGCCGCCTGAACATCTCGGAAAGCGAGCGTATCCGTGCGCTGCTGGGGGATGAGGAGCAGATGGTGGTGATCAATAGCTGCGCCGTCACCAGCGAAGCCGTGCGCCAGACACGCCAGGCAATCCGCCGCGCGCGCCGCGCCAATCCGGATGCCCGCCTGCTGGTCACGGGCTGCGCCGCCGATATAGAGCGGCAACAGATTGCCGACATGCCGGAAGTCGACGGCCTGATCGCCAATGAAGCGAAGCTGGACCCGCGTGCATGGAATGTGCCGCCGCGCGCCGAACCTGCCCCCAAACAGCGCACCCGTGCCTTTATCGCGGTACAGAATGGCTGCGATCATGCCTGCACCTTTTGCGTTATTCCGCAGGGGCGCGGGCGTAGTCGGTCACTGACCATCGATGAAGTGCTGCATGAAGTCGAACGCCATTTGCAGCAGGGCGCACCAGAAATCGTATTGACCGGTGTCGACGTCACATCATGGGGCCATGATCTGCCCGACACCCCGCCACTGGGCCGACTGGTCAGCGTGATCTTCCAGCGCTTCCCCGAAATAAAGCGCCTGCGCATGTCGTCACTGGACGGAATAGAGATTGATCCTGAATTGTTCGATCTTTTCGCGCATGAAGAACGGATGATGCCGCATGTGCATTTGTCGCTCCAATCGGGGAACGACATGATCCTGAAGCGCATGAAACGCCGCCATTCGCGCCAAGACGCAGTGGAACTGGTTCAGGCCTTGCGCGAAAGGCGGCCCGATCTTGCCGTAGGCGCCGATCTGATCGCGGGCTTCCCGACAGAGAGTGAAGCGATGCATCAGGATAATCTTTCGATCATCCGCGATCTGCGCATCGTTCACGGCCATATCTTCCCTTATTCGCCCCGCCCGGGCACACCGGCAGCACGTATGCCGCAAATTGAGCGCCCCATGATAAAGCACCGCGCTGCTCAGCTGCGCGAAACGGTCGAGGTCATTCGCGATGAATGGCTCCGCAGTCTGATCGGCACACCTCTCCACGTTCTGGCAGAGCGGGATGGCAGCGGTTATTCGGAAAATTTCGCAAGGGTCGCCATGCCCGATGGTATTCCAGCGGGTACGCTGACACGCATCACCCCAACGGGGTATGACAAAGGTTTGTTATATGAGTGAAGAAAGCTGGTCCGACCGGATTCTGGGCGGATTCCGCAAGACATCGGAGCGTCTCTCCACCAATCTGACCGGTATTGCCGGATCGGGCAAGCTGGACGACACGACATTGGACGATGTCGAAGATGCGCTGATCATGACAGATCTGGGCCCCAGTGCAGCGGGCCGCATCCGGGCTAAACTGGCGGAAAAGCGCTTCGGCCTTACCATCACCGAACAGGAATTGCGCGAAGCGGTGGCCGAGGAAATCGCCGCCATTCTGCGCCCGGTGGCAAAGCCACTGGAAATCACCGCATTCCCGCGCCCGCAAGTCATCCTGGTGATTGGCGTGAACGGGTCAGGCAAAACCACCACCATCGCCAAACTCGCCCACCTGTTTCAGGAAGATGACTATGGTGTGATGCTGGCCGCTGGCGACACATTCCGGGCAGCCGCCATTGGACAGCTTGCCGTGTGGGCCGACCGCATCGGCGTTCCGATTATTCGCGGGCCGGAACAGGGCGATCCCGCCAGCGTGGTGTTTGACGCGGTGAAAGCCGCCACGGATCAAGGGACCGACGCGCTGATCGTCGACACGGCCGGTCGTTTGCAGAACAAGCGGGAGCTTATGGACGAGCTCGCCAAGATCCGCCGCGTGCTCGGCCGCCTCAATCCGGAGGCGCCGCATGATGTGGTGCTGGTGCTCGATGCTACCAATGGCCAGAACGCGCTGTCACAGATAGAGATTTTCAAGGAAGTGGCCGGCGTCACCGGCCTGATCATGACCAAGCTGGACGGCACAGCACGCGGCGGCGTGCTTGTCGCTGCAGCGGAGCAATATGGCCTGCCGATCCACGCCATTGGCGTGGGCGAAACGATCGAGGATCTGCGCCCCTTCGATCCCGATCTGGTCGCGCGCGTAATAGCCGGAGTAGCCTGACATGGCCGAAGCAAACACACCCGAAGGCACAAAGAAGCCCAAATCGGGCTGGATCAACCTGCTGGTCGATTACGGCCCGCTGGCGGTGTTCTTCCTCACATACAAGCTGACCTTACCGGCAGACGATGTCAGCGGCGTTGCCTCCATCGTAGCGGTGGTCAAAAGCACGGGCGCCTTCATCCTGGCAGCCATTTGCGCGCTGGTTATATCCAAATGGCGGCTCGGCACTATTTCACGCATGCTGTGGCTTTCCACCGTTCTGATCGTCGGCTTTGGCGGTATGACGATCCTGCTGCGTGACCCCTTCTATGTTCAGGTCAAGCCGACGGCGCTGTATGTCTTCTTCGGACTGGTGCTGCTGGGCGGTTGGCTGAAGGGCAAAGCCTTCCTGCAATGGCTGCTCGAAGCCGCATTTGAGGGTCTGTCCGACGAAGGCTGGCTCAAATTATCGCGCAACTGGGGCATCTTCTTCCTCCTGCTCGCCGTGCTGAACGAAGTGCTGCGCCATTATCTGAGCTTTGGTGACTGGCTGGCGGCCAAGCTCTGGGTCTTCCTGCCACTGTCCTTCCTCTTCACCTTCACCCAGCTGCCCATGCTGCTGAAACATGGCCTCTCGGTCGCAAATGAAGAGGAAGTAGTACAAAATCCGCCACCGAAATAATCGAGAAAGTGCCTACATCTGCAAGCCAGAGCGAAGTCAACATCGCCCCGTTTTGTGCGTATTTCCAGGCGGCGTTGCCTCAGCTGGAAACTGACTACACTTGGTCCATCCCTCAATCGTTTGAAGAATATGGATTTCGTGGTCGCGGCTATGAAGCAAACAAGCAGCTGAAATATCACTTTAGCCGTTTATGGCATGAGACAGACCGCGAGGGCCGCGAAGAGCTGGCCAGAAAGATTGTGTCCGATTGGGGCGGTGTTCGCGCGAACCGGCCTGAAACACTGGTCAGATATATCGACTGGATTGAACATGAACGGAGCGTCTGGCCCAAGCAAGGCGTTGCAAGCTATTCAAAAATCCTATCGATCGTGGCACCAGATAAGTTCGCGATTTATGATGCTCGTGTCGCTGTATCGCTGATAGCAATTCAGTATATTTTCGGATCGTCTCGTGGTGTGCTGTTTCACTATGTGCCCGGTCGCAACAAGACGACAGGCGATAACAAGGGGCGAGGCTTCACAAACCATCCGCGTTTCAAGTCTCGTGCGCTGAAACATGTCGGCTGGACACGATTAAGGCCGAACGCGAATTATCAGACCTATCTCGATACGCTCAACCGGGTAGCAAATCAGCTCTGGCAACAAACCCAGTTCCAGGATCTGCTACTGTGTGATCTTGAGATGTCCCTTTTTGCCAATGCTGAACGCCTTGCTTTGCGGGCGATGAACCTAGCCGAGCAGGATTAATCTGTACGGATAATTTGATAAGGGCGCTCGGCAATACCAAGCGCCCTTATCATTCTCAGATCTCGACCTGACTGCCCAGTTCCACCACGCGGTTGGTGGGCAGACGGAAGAAGTTCATTGGCGTCGCCGCATTACGCATCATCCATGCGAACAGTTTTTCACGCCAGATGGCCATGCCCGGCTTCTTCGCCGAGACCAATGTCTGACGCGACAGGAAGAAGCTGGTGTTCATCATTTCAAACGGACCACCGCACATCTCGATATTCTTGAGTGCGGCTGGAATGTCGGTTTCTTCCATGAAGCCATAGTGCAGAATCACGCGGTAGAAGCCGTCGCCCATATCAGTCACTTCGCAGCGCCGCCCGCTATCGGCATAGGGAATATCACCGACCAGCACCGTCAGCACCACAACCCGCTCATGCAGGACCTTGTTGTGTTTGATATTATGCAGCAGCGCAGAAGGCGTACCATTCGCCCCTGAATTCATGAAAATGGCCGTCCCGGGCACACGCGCTGTGCTGTTGCGACCTGATTTCGCGAAGATATCCAGCGGCAAACCCACCTCTGCCATGCGCTTGCGCATCAGATGGCGGCCCTTGGCCCATGTCGTCAGCAGCGTGAAGGCCACCGCACCAATCAGCAGCGGGAACCAGCCACCGTCGGGAACCTTGGTGAAGTTCGCGCCGAAATAGGCCCCGTCGACGATAAAGAAGACGAGCATGACCGGCGCGGCCATCCACCATTTCCATTTCCACACTGCCGTCAGCAGCACCGCCATCAGGCAGGTGTCGATCAACATCGCCCCAGTCACCGCGATGCCATAGGCCGAGGCGAGATTGGACGAGTTGCGGAAGAAGAGGACCAGCACGATCACTGCGATCATCAACACCCAGTTCACCAGCGGGATATAAATCTGGCCCTGTTCGGTCTCACTTGTGTGCAGGATCGACAGGCGTGGCACGAAACCGAGCTGAATGGCCTGATGGGTGACCGAAAAGGCACCCGTAATCACGGCCTGGCTGGCAATGAAGGTTGCGGCCGTCGCCAGCAGCACAAGCGGCAGACGCAGCATTTCAGGCGCCATCACGAAGAACGGGTTTTCGATCGCTTCTGCCGCGCCGGCATCACCCAGCCCGAGAATCATCGCGCCCTGACCGAAATAATTCAGCAGCAGGCAAGGCATCACGAAACCGAACCATGACAGGCGCAGCGGGCCGCGGCCAAAATGGCCCATATCGGCATAAAGCGCTTCTGAGCCCGTCACGGCCAGCACAACTGAGCCAAGCGCGAGGAAGCCAAGCAGCTTATCCGTCATGAAAAACTGAACCGCATACCACGGGTTAAACGCCATCAGGATGGCCGGCATCTGTACGATATGGATGATGCCAAGCACCGCCAGCGTACAGAAATAGACGATCATGATCGGCGCAAACAATATGCCGATCCGGTGTGTCCCGCGCTTCTGAAGCAGAAACAGACCGACCAGCAACACGAGCGCAATCGGAATGACGAGCGGCGAAAGACGCGATTCGACAACGGTCAGACCCTCGACCGCCGAAAGCACCGAAACGGCGGGGGTAATCATCGAATCGCCGTAAAACAGGGCCGTCGCAAACACGCCCAGCAGCACGGTGAGCCAGCCATAACTGGATTTTCCGATATGACGGGACAGCAAAGCGACCAGCGCCAGTGTTCCGCCCTGCCCGCGGTTGTCCGCGCGCATCAGAATACTGACATATTGGATCGAAACGACCAGCGTCATCGACCAGAAGATCAGGCTGACGACGCCCATAATGTGCAAATCGTCCAGCGCGAGGGGATGCGGCCCCACGAAGGTTTCGCGAAATGCATAGAGCGGGCTGGTGCCGATATCGCCAAATACGATACCGACCGCTCCTGCCGCCATTTTCAGTTTGGCGGAGTGGCGATCACCGGCACCATTGCCGGAATGTGTCAATGCGGCGTCACTCATCGGGATTAAAAACCCTTTCGTCCTTTGCGCGCGAGCGGGCGGCGGCGATTAACAGCACCTTCATCAAAGCGCAATGCGCCGCAGCGCAGCATTACTGCTCATCCCCTTGTGGGACAAACGAAGTTTCCGGCGAAGTCTCTGGCTGCGCCGCTGCAGACTGCTCTTCCGCCATAGCCGCGATTCTGCGCATCAGCATATCCAATTCGTCCAGCCGCGCCTGCAATTGATCGCGCCATGGGGCATCAGCTGGTGCCAGATCCAGCGTACGCGCCCATATTTCACGCCCTTCAATCAATTCGCCCTGCCGGATATAGGTCGCGCCGATGAAGAATCCGGGTGCCAAAGTGTCCGGATCAGCTTCTTCTGCCTTGTTAAAGGCATAGAGCGCGGCCGGGCTCAGCGTACCTTCGGCATGTTCGACCAAAGCGTTGCCCAAGGCGGTCCAGCCTTCGACACTATCCGGATTATCGCGCAGAAAACTATGCAAGGCGTCGGCGGCATTGGCATATTGCCCTTTGCGCATCATCGCATCGGCCAGAATGAGCCCCTGTGCCCCTTGCTGATCTTCCACGCCAAGAATGCGCTTTCGTGCCTCGACCAGTGCCCAGCCATCACCCTTTTCATCGGCGCGAGCCGCAGTGGGCGCGCCAGGCATGTTCGGCTGTCCTTGCGCAGCATAGCCCGCGAGCCCCAGCACCAGAACCGCCAGCACGCTCGTCCAGAGCGCTTTGGGAATGCGGAACAGAAACACCATCGCCGCAAAGGCCAAGGCAGCAAGCCCGATCACCATAATCCAGGTCATTTCGGCCCTCCAAAACGGCGCAGCATGATCAGCAGGCCAAGCGCCAGCAGAACCAGCGGAAGCGCAAAAAGCGGCCAGGTGGTGGCCGTGACGCGCGGTGCATAGCTGACATAATCGCCATAGCGATCAATCAGCCAGCTGCGGATCGCTTCCGGATCTTCACCAGCCGCGATCCGGCTGCGTACCTGATGGCGCATATCGCCGGCCATCGGCGCATCGCTATCGGCAATCGACTGGCTCTGACATTTGAGACAGCGCAGCGTCTCCATCAATTTCTGCGCCGCCGCTTCCTGCGCCGGGTCATCAAGTTGTTTATAGGCATAGGGTGCAGGCGGCAGATCATTTTGCGCCTGCAGCGGCAATGCGCCGAGCAGCACGGCAAGCACGGCTAACAATGACAGAACACGCGCCATCACTGCCCTGCCCCCTTCAGTTTTTCGAGCAGCATCGGCACATCGTCTTCACGAATATCACCGATATGCTGATATTGAATCACACCCTTCCCATCGACCACGAAGGTTTCTGGCACGCCGGATGATCCAATGGCGAATTGCACTTCAGAAAGGTCATCCGCGCCGATCCGGCTGTAGGGATTGCCATACATATCCAGAAATGCACGAACATCCTCTGGCCGATCACGGATCGCGACGGAGACGATATTGGCCCCCTGCGCTTCCAGTTCGGCCAGTTGCGGTGCCTCTGCCGCACAGGGAACGCACCAGCTGGCGAAAATATTGAGCAGATGCGGTTCGCCTTGGGCCAGATCCGCGCTGGACAGACCCGGGCGATCATCCACCGCCGGTTTCAGGGCAAATTCCGGTATCGGTTTGCCGATCATCCCGCTGTGGACGAAATTGTCCTTCGGCCGTGAAAGCTGGATCGCAAACAGCGCAAACAACGTCAGCGCCAGCACCACCAGCAGCCACAATCCCCATCGCACGCGCTTGATCACGAGACCGCCTCCTCATGACGCTGGGCAATGCGCCGTTCCGCCGAACGCCGACGCAGATCCACCGCGACCCGGCCGATCAGGGACAGAAAACCGCCCAGAGCGATCAGCACGCCGCCATACCAGATCCACGTAACGAATGGCTTCCACCACAGACGCAACTGCCAACGCCCCTGCCCCGCATCATCACCGATCACGGCGTAGAGCTGGCCATTCCAGCGCGTCAGCAAAGCGGATTCGCTGGTCTGTTGAAACGGCGTCCAGAAGTTGCGCGATTGCGGGTCCAGTTCATAAAGCGCACCGCCTTTATAGGAGACCAGCAAACGCCCCTCCAGCGCGGTCCAGTTTGGTCCGGCTATCGGTTCCACATCGTCGAGAGTGACACTCCACGGCCCGACAGTGGTCGATTGACCGATCTGAGCCGCGACCAGCTCTTCCTGCGTAAATGCGCTGTCCGCAGCCATGCCGAACAAAGCAACCGCAATGCCGAAATGGGCGACAACCATGCCCCACACGGCGAGCGGCAAGCGCCGCAGCGACCGGCCCCGCAGGGGCAGAAGCGAGCCAACAGCCACGCCCGCTGACAGAAGGATACCAATAAAGGGCAGCAAATCCGTGCCGCCAATGATCAGTGCCGCGGCGAGTGCCGCCAGAACGGCAAGGCCCACCGTGATCAAGGACGGGCGAATGCGTTTCATGCTGTCATGCCGCCAGCGCAGCAGCGGGCCGACGCAGAGCACGACCAGCATCGGCACCACGAAAATGGCACTGACCGGGTTGAAATAAGGCGGACCGACCGAAACCTTAACCCCGAACGCCTCCGTAAACAGCGGGTAGAGCGTGCCCAGTAGCACTATGCCCAAAATGGCCGAAAGAGCGACGTTGTTGACCACCAGCGCGCCTTCGCGGCTGACAATCGAGAAACGCTGCCCTTCCGCCACGGTGTTGGCGCGCAGAGCGAACAACACCAGGGCACCGCCAATATAGATGGCCAGCAGGGCGAGAATGAAGCTGCCGCGTTCCGGATCGACCGCAAAGGCATGAACGGAGGTCAGAATGCCCGACCGCACCAGGAATGTGCCGATCATCGACATGGAAAAAGCGACAACGCCCAGCATGATCGTCCATGTGCGCAAGGCATCGCGCGAGGCCAGAACACTGACCGAATGCAGCAGAGCGGTCGCCGCGAGCCATGGCATGAGGGAGGCATTTTCAACCGGGTCCCAAAACCACCAGCCACCCCAGCCAAGCTCGTAATAGGCCCAGTAACTGCCCGCCGTGATTCCCAATGTCAGGAATATCCAGGCCCCCAGGATCCACGGCCGCATCACGCGTGCGAAATCCGGGGTCACCTGCCGGGTGATCAGCGCGCCCACGGCGAAACTGAATGCCACCGACAGCCCGACATAGCCGAAATAAAGTGTCGGCGGATGGAATGCGAGACCGATATCCTGCAGCAGCGGATTGAGGCCCATACCCTCCGGCACAGGCTGAGGCAGGCGTTCAAACGGGTTCGAGCTGAACAGCAGAAAGGCATAAAAGCCAAGGCCGACAAAGGCCTGGGCAGACAATGTCGCAATCATCGTTCGTTCGGGCAGGCGCCGTTCGATAATTGCGATCAATCCGCCGGCGATGGCCATCACTGTGACCCAGAGCAGCATGGAGCCTTCATGATTGCCCCATGCCCCGGCCAGTTTGAAGATCAGCGGCTTGGCCGAATGCGAATTGGCCGCCACCAGCGACACGGACAAATCGGTGCGGGCGAACAGCAAGAGCAGCGCGCCAAAGGCCAGCGCGCATAAAACCGCCTGAACGCTCGCCACCGGTCGCACCAGCGCGGCCAGCGGCGTGTCCGGATTGTTCACAGCCATCACGCCTGCGGCGAGTTGCAACAGCGCCAGTGCGAATGCCAGCCACAGGGCGGCAAGACCGATTTCAGCAATCACTGATATGTTTCCGCGACAGTTTGTTTGACCTCAGTCTCGGTCATGTTTTCCAGTTCGCGCGGCATATAATTCTCATCATGCTTGGCCAGCAGATTATCGGCCTGAAATGTTCCGTCGCGCCGCAAATGCCCCTCCGCCACAACGCCCGAGCCTTCAACGAAGAGCGCCGGGACGATGCCGGAAAAAGCGACGGGCACGGTTTCCTTGCCGTCACCGACCAGAAAATGGATCGTCACCCCGTCATCGTCGGTTTTGATCGATCCGGTCTGCACCATTCCGCCCAGACGCACGGCACGGTCGGGCGCTGGCGGTGCCTCCAACATTTCGCTGGGCACATAGAAATAGCTGGCCTGATTGCGCAGCGCCCAGGTGGCGAGCAGCCCGGCACCGATCAGCGCGATCAACGCCACGACCACCAGCACGAGGCGCTGATGCTTCGCCTTGAAGCGCTTATTCTTATTTGCGGCGGTCATTTTCGGCGGGCCTCCTCGCGTCTTTTTTCAGCGCGGCGCATCGCGATCCAGCTCCAGCTCACCAGAGCCAGAATACCGATAACACCCACCGCATAAGCGGCGAGCACGAAATCCCATTGGTCGAGCGCTTCTCTCATGCGATTTTCAAAGTCCTTCCGCCAGCGCCTTGCGCCGCAGGCGTGCTTCCGCCTGAATATCGGCCAGCAATGCCCTCATGCGCGCCAGCACCACCCCGCCAAACAACAGAGAAAAACCCAGCGCGGCGATCAGCAGCGGCCATAAGAAGGCCGGATCAATCGCGGATTTACCCATGGTGATGCTGGGCGGTTGATGCAGCGAATTCCACCAGACCACCGAACGATTGATAATGGGGATATTGATCGCGCCTACCAGGCCGAAAATGGCCGGAATACGGCTGGATCCACCCTCACGGCTGACCGCTCCGGACAGCGCGATATAGCCGAAATAGAGAAACAGCAGCACCAGCATCGAGGTGAGCCGCCCGTCCCACACCCACCATGTGCCCCATGTAGGGCGCCCCCAGATGGAGCCGGTGATCAGGCAAATGGCGGTAAAAACGGCACCGGGCACTGCCGCAGCCCGCGCCGCGATGGTTGCCAGCGGGTGTCGCCACACCAGTTCAGCGAGACTCGCAATCGCGATGGTGGTCCACCCGCCCATGCCGAGCCATGCAGCGGGCACGTGGAGATAAAGGATGCGAACGGTTTCACCCATCAGCCGGTCTGTCGGTGCCACCAGCAAACCATAAGCGAGCGCGCCAAAGGCAATAATCAGCCCTGCCACCAGAAGCAGCGGGGTGAGCCAGCGTGCGAGGCTCAGAAAGCGTTTGGGATTAGCGAAGCCATGCATGTTTAAAAAACCGCTATTTGCGCGCCCCTTTGGCAGGGCATCGCGCCACTAGCAAGGCCTTGGCCTATCAGGCAACAGCCAGCCGCAGCTGGCGCCGCCTTCTGCTCAGCCGCGCCCGATCAGTTTGCGGGCCATCTGGTCCGCCACAATATCAGCGCTTTGGCCGCTTTCTTCGCTTTCATGCCAGATCGAACGGAGCCGTTCGGGGATCATGCCGATACGCTCACGGACTTCTTCCGAACTGCAAGTCTGACCATCACGGCGCGCGAGATATTCGAGCGCGACATTGATGATTCCGCCGCCATTGATGACGTAATCGGGCGCGTAAAGAATATCTCTGGCGGCGAGCAATGCGCCGTGTTCCGGTCGCTTCAGCTGATTATTCGCACCGCCGGCGACAATAGCGCAATCCAGCTTGGCAATACCATCGGTATCGAGAATCGCGCCCAGCGCATTGGGGGAGAACACATCGCATTCCATGCCCATGATCGCATCGACCGGTGCAGTTTCGCCGCCCAGCTCCTGTGCCAGAGCGGCAGCCTTTGCCTCATTAATATCGGCCAGGGTCAGCTTCGCGCCATCAGCTGCCGCCAGCCGGGCAACACCGCCGCCGACACTGCCGCAACCCTGCAGCGAAAGCCGCACATCCTTCATGCTGTCCGTGCCCAGCTTGTGCTGAACAGCCGCCTTGATCCCCAGATAGATGCCATAGGCTGTATAGGGACCGGGATCGCCGCCCGCCGCGCCTTCCTGGGCGGGCAAGCCGCAAACATGCTGCGTATGATGGGAAATGGTGACCATATCGGCCACGCTCGCCCCGACATCTTCCGCCGTGACATAGCGCCCACCAAGGCTTTCCACCGCTTCACCAAAGGCGGCGAGCATTTCCAGCGTCTGGCGCTGCCCTTCCTGCAAAAGGACAACGGCCTTACCGCCCCCCATGGGGAGACCAGCCATCGCGTTTTTATAGCTCATCCCCCGCGACAGGCGCAGCGCATCGCGCATCGCGCCAGCGGGTTCGGGATAATGCCAGAAACGGGTGCCGCCTGCACCCGGCCCGCAATGGGTGGAATGCAGCGCGATAATCGCTTTTAGACCTGATTTTCGATCATCGACAAAATGCACCATTTCATGGTGATCGAAATCCGCTTCGGTCCAAAAAGCCGTCATAAATGTTCCGCCCTGCTGCTGGGATTGCACGAGGAACAAACGTAGCTGAAAAATGGGGCGACCAACGGGGTTCGAACCCGTGACCTCCGGTACCACAAACCGGCGCTCTAACCAGCTGAGCTATGATCGCCATATGCCAGGCACGCTTGCCGTGAAGCGCGCCTTTAGGCTCTCACGCTGCCGGGTCAAGCCTGGATCAGCGTGGGGGCGAGCCTGTTGCACAAGCCAAACCAAAAGCAAAGCGAAAACTTCATGAAATGGCGCTTAACGTAAGAAAATTACGCAAGGTGCTTTTGCTTGAACCTGCCGGGCAGGCATTTATCACAGGGCAGATGACGAATCCCGGTGAAACTTCCGCCCAGCGACTCCAGAATCACGATGGTATCCGCCGCCTCCCCAGCCCGCGAATCGAGATGTTTTCCTGCCGCGATTTTCTGTCAGCCGAACTGTGCCTGTCCCTGATGGATCTGATCGACCGTGACCGGCGCCCCTCCACCATCGCCGATCCCAATGGGGATGATTATTTCCGTACCAGCGAAACGTGCGATCTCGATCCGCAGCATGACGCGGTGCAGGAACTGGAAAAACTGCTCTTCGCGCTGAACGGTATCGACCCGGCGCATGGGGAGCCGGTTCAGGGTCAGCGCTATGAACCGGGACAGGAATTCAAAGCCCATACGGATTATTTTGAACCCAGCGGCCAGGATTTCGAAAAATTCTGTTCCGTCGCGGGGCAGCGGACATGGACCTTCATGGCCTATCTCAACACAGTGGAGGCTGGCGGCGCAACGCGCTTCAAGGTCGTGAAGAAGACGTTCCAGCCGGAACAGGGAACCTTGGTCTGCTGGAACAATCACCGCCCTGACGGCTCGCTCAACCCGGCGACGCTCCACCATGCGATGAAAGTGCGCAAGGGCGTGAAATATGTGATCACCAAATGGTATCGCGAAAGGCCCTGGGGATGAGCGGCCGCGGACTGGTCGCGATCTATCGCTGGCAGGTTGCGCCCTAGCATGAGGCGGATTTTCGATCCGCCTGGGAAGCCGCCACACGCGCACTACGCGCGGCAGGAGGACTGGGGTCGTTGCTTGGGCAAGCGCAAAATGGCGAGATGGTAGCCGTCGCGCTATGGCCCGATGCCGCCACAAGAAAGACGGCCTTCGCTACTATGGATGATAGCGTTGCCTGGCCGCCCTGCACCCGGCTGGAGCCAATCCTTGTCGATACGCTGAGCGATCAATGGGCGCTGGATGATTGGAGAATGATCAGCAATGGCGAATGATGTCAAAGCAGCGCAGTGCCATTGCGGCACCGTTCAGTTTTCCGTGGAAATGCCGGAGAACCGGCACGTCAGACGATGCAATTGCTCGATCTGTGCGGCCAAGGGATATGTGGCGCTCTATGTTCCACTCGCGGCGCTCACAGTGACGGACGGCGAGGAAGAGCTCGCAACATACAGTTTCAACACCGGAGCCGCAAAACACAGATTTTGCCGGAATTGCGGAATTCACTGCTTCCATCAGGCGCGCTCGGACCCTGGAATCTACGGCGTCAATGTCGCCTGTATAGAAGGCATGTCACCCTTCGATTTTCCCGAAGTGCCGGTGACGGACGGCCAGCACCACGCCAAAGACAATGATGGCAAGGTCCGCAGCGCCGGGGTCTTGCGCTTTATTCCGGCGAAGGAATAGATCGCGGACCACCCGAACCACGCCGCATACATGGTCTCGATGCCCTGCCTGTTGGACCACATGGCACAAATCGGTCTTCTCTCCCCACCCTCTCGACAAGGAACCTGCGGGGCTGGCAAAGGGTAGTCCTGTAAAGAGAGGCCTCCGCGTATGAGCGACACGTCACCATTCGATTTCCACGCCATGCATGATCACGGCTTCGTTCGCGTGGCCACCGCGACACCGCAGGTGCGCACGGCAGATGTCAGCTTCAATTGCGATGCCGTGCTGGAACAAGCCCGCGCAGCCCATGCGGCGAAGGTCGATCTGCTGGTCTATCCGGAATTGTGCCTGTCCTCCTACGCGCTGGATGATCTGCACATGCAATCCGCGCTGCTCGATGCAGTGGAGCGCTCCCTTGCCACCATCATTACCGAAAGCGCCGCCCTGTCACCGGTTTTGCTGATCGGTGCGCCGCTGAGGCATAATGGGAAACTGTATAATTGCGCACTGGCCATCGCCAATGGCGTTCTGATTGGCGTGGTGCCCAAAAGCTACCTCCCCAATTACCGGGAATTTTACGAGAAGCGCTGGTTCGCGCATGGCCGCAACATTATCGGCAAGACGATTGCAATTGCCGGGCATGAGGTGCCCTTTGGCGTGGATCTGATCTTTGCCTCAAAGCAATTGCCGGGTTTCATCTTCCATACGGAGATTTGCGAGGACTTCTGGTCCGCCGCGCCGCCTTCCACGCAGGGGGCATTGGCCGGGGCGACTATTCTGACCAATCTTTCCGCCTCCAACATCACCATCGGTAAATCGGAGGAGCGGCATATGCTGTGCCGCGCGCAAAGCTCGCGCGCTGCGGCAGCCTATATCTATTCCGCCGCAGGCCATGGTGAAAGCACCAATGACATGGCCTGGGATGGTCAGGGCGTGATTTACGAGCTGGGCGATTTGCTGGCCGAATCCGAACGCTTTGGCCTGGCGCCGGAACTCGCAATTGCCGATCTGGATGTGGACCGCATTATCGCCGACCGGATGCGATTGCAGACGTTCAATGATACGGCAGAGGCAGAAGGCAGGCCGGAGGATTATTTCCGCCGTATTGCCTTTGATCACCAGCCGGCAACGGGCGATATCGGCCTCATCCGGCCTATACGGCGCTTCCCCTTTGTCCCCAACCGGCAGCACCGCCTGGATGAGGATTGCTACGAAGCCTTCAATATTCAGGTCGATGCGCTGATGCGCCGGTTTCAGGCGAGCGGCGCAAAATGCATGGTCATTGGTATTTCGGGCGGGCTCGATTCCACCCACGCGCTGATTGTGGCGGCCAAGGTTTGCGACCGGCTGAATTTACCGCGGACAACCATTCGCGGTTACACCATGCCCGGTTTTGGCACTTCAGACAGCACTAGAAAAAATGCCTGGAAGCTGATGAAAGCCTTGGGCATTCTGGCCGATGAAATCGACATTCGCCCCACTGCCAACACGATGCTGGACAATATCGGCCATCCACACGCCGATGGTGAGCCAGTCTATGATGTGACCTTTGAAAATGTGCAGGCGGGGCTGCGCACGGATTATCTGTTCCGTCTGGCCGGGCACCATGGCGGCTTTGTCATCGGCACGGGTGATCTGTCAGAACTCGCGCTCGGCTGGTGTACCTATGGCGTGGGTGATCAGATGAGCCATTATGCGGTGAATGCGGGCGTGCCCAAGACGCTGATCCAATATCTGATCCGCTGGACCACCACGACCAGGCAATTTGACGAGGGTACGGATACGATCCTGCTCGACATTCTCGACACGGAAATATCGCCCGAACTGGTGCCCGCGGATGCAGATGGCGCGATGCAGAGCACCGAAAGCAAGATCGGCCCCTATGAACTGAATGATTTCTACCTCCATCACATCGTGCGCTTTGGTCAGCGGCCGTCAAAAGTGGCCTTCCTTGCCTGGCACGCCTGGCGCGATATTGCGGCGGGTGAGTGGCCTGCCGGTTTCCCCGAGCATGATAAGAATGCCTATGACATCGCCACCATAAGGCATTGGCTGAAAAAGTTTTTGCAGCGCTTCTTCGCCTTCAGCCAGTTCAAGCGCACGGCCATTCCCAATGGCCCCAAAGTATCCTCCGGCGGCGCACTCAGCCCGCGTGGCGACTGGCGCGCACCATCCGATGCGGTCGCGAAAGTCTGGCTCGACGAATTGCAGCAGAAAGTACCCGAAGGTTAATTCGCGCTCTTTCCTATATCGCCGGTCTATGGTTCCCTGCCCCCATGAACCGGCACCGCAATTCCCCCAAGCGCCCACGCCTTGTGCAAAGCGCCGTGAATTACGTTGCTATACAGTGTCACTTCCGTTCCACCCTTACGGAGAAACCCCAATAGATGGCTCGTCCCGCTATCCTCATCACCGGCGCCGCCAAACGAATCGGTGCCGCGATTGCCCGCCATTTTGGGGAGAATGGCTGGCATGTGATCGTGCATTACAATCACTCGCATGAGGCTGCCGAAACACTCAGCCGCAGCCTTCCTTCGGCAGAAACGATCCGCTGCGATCTGTCGCATTCCGGCGCGGGCGTCGCGATGGTGGAGGAGCTCGCGGACAAGCTGACCGATTGGCGTGTGCTGATCAATTCCGCATCGATCTTCCCGCCTGATGCAGTGAGCGAGATGGAGCCGGAAATTTTCGGTGACGTGATGCAAGTCAACGCCAAGGCCCCGGTGCGCATGGCCCAGACATTTCTGCGTCTGGCCAAGGCAGGCGGCGATGGCGGCCGACGGGTCATCCAGATCACCGATCAAAAGATCGCCAATCCCAACCCCGATTTCTTCAGCTACACGATGAGCAAACATGCTTTGTCTGCAACCATTCCGATGATGGCGATGGCAGCCAGCGAGGCAGACCGGATCTATGGAATCGCGCCGGGTGCCATTTTGCCCAGCCATGATCAGAGCGATGAAGAGGCGGAAATTTCCCATCGGATGAACCTGCTCCACCGCCGGACATCGGCGCAGGAAATCGCCGAGGCGGCCCTGTTCCTGAGCCATGGGCGGCTTGCCAGCGGTCAGACGATATTCGTGGATTCGGGGCAGCATCTGGTTCCGCAGCCCCGCGATGTCCTTTATCTCGCGCGGGAGCAGGCTTCTTGAGCAGATCCGCCCCTCCCCGGCCCCTGCACTCGCCTCGGCATAGGCTGACCACACGCCTGTGGCATTGGATCAATTTCGCCAGCGTGACAGTGCTGTTCATGTCCGGCCTCAATATCTCCAACGCGCATCCGCGGCTTTATTGGGGCAAGGCCGGGTTCGCCCCGGAGGATGCATGGGCCTTTATTCCCCGCTTCCCCGGCTGGGCGACCATCCCGAATTATTACAGTCTGGCGATCGCCCGCGACTGGCACATTCTGTTTGCGTGGATTTTCGCTGTCTCGCTGACCGTCTTCATGATCGTGTCCCTGATCAACCGGCATTTCTACCGTGATCTGACGACTCGGTGGCGGGAATGGCGGCCCGGCGCGATCGGTGCTGATATTCGCGCCCATCTGAAGCTCAATTTCGCTCATGGCGCGCGCAAGTATAATTTCCTCCAGCGCGCAGCCTATGGTCTGGTGATTTTCGTCATGCTGCCTTTGATGATCCTGACCGGCATGGCGATGAGCCCGGGCATGGAAGCATCCTGGCCGTGGCTGAGCGAGATTTTCCTTGGCCGCCAAAGCGCGCGATCAATCCATTTCCTCTGCGCCTGGGGGCTGTTTGCGTTTCTGATCCTTCATGTGGCGATGGTGCTGCTATCCGGGCCGATCGGTCAGTTGAAAGCGATGATTTTCGGGAAGGAGCCAGAATGAAACGCCGCAATGCCTTGATGGCCTTGGGCGCCGGTCTGATTGCTGGCTGCTCCAAACTGGCTGAAACCGGACCAATCGCCGGATTGATGGAGCGGGCCGAGGATTGGCACCGCACGGCCCAGCGCGCGCTGGGTGCGCGGCAGGCGCTGGCCCCCGAATATGATCGGTCCGATATATCCCCCTCCTTTCGCGGGAATGGCACCCGTGATCCGGCAACCGACTTCTACCGCGCAGCGCAGGCAGAAAATTTTGCCAATTGGACGCTAAGCGTTGGCGGGTTGGTCGGCCGCCCCTTGTCCCTGTCTCTCGCCGATATCCGCGCGCTGCCGCAGCGCACCCAGATCACCCGGCATGATTGTGTCGAAGGCTGGAGCGCGATTGGCGAATGGCAGGGGCCGCAGCTGAGCACCTTACTGGACATGGCCGAACTGGATGAAAGGGCGCGCTATATTGTTTTTCGCTGTGCCGACCGGCTGAATGGCGCAGAATATTATGAAAGTGTCGATCTAATCGATGCCTATCACCCGCAGACGATTATCGCCCACCGCCTGAACGGGGAGCCTTTACCGATGAAAAACGGCGCGCCGCTGCGCATGCGGATAGAGCGCCAATTGGGCTACAAACATGCCAAATATCTGACCGCGATCGAAGCGGTGGAAAGCCTTGAATCGGTAGGAAAAGGCAAAGGCGGCTATTGGGAGGATCGCGCCGGCTATCAATGGTACGCCGGGATATGACCGCAGAAATTTGAAAACTCCGCAGCAACTTGGTTAATCCCCTCTTGTGTAATGCCGCGCGGTAAATAATGTCATCGCCCATGTGGTTGCTAGACAAGATGCTTCGGAAGCTGATCCGCCAGGGGAAGCTTATCATTACCGATTATAACGGGAAGGTTTATGAATATGGCCCTTCACCGGAAGGAATGGAGAAAGGCCCGCTTCGGCTACGGCTGACAAACCGCAAGGCCGCGCGACACATCGCCACCTATCCCCAGGTCGGGGCGGGTGAAGCCTATATGTGGGGCTGGCTCGAAGTCGAAGAACCACACGACATTCGCGACATGATCCTGTTCGTCACCGAACAGGCGAAAACATTCGGTGACAAGGCGCTGCAGGCGCAGAACCCGCTCAAGAAAATCGCGCAAAAACTGGCTGCCAAGGCTGACAGCATCAACCTGAAATCCAAGGCGCGGAAAAACGCCGAACACACCTATAATCTGACGCGCCGCCTCTACGAACTCTTCCTTGACGAGGACCGCCAATATACGATGGGCTATTACCGGGACCCGGAAAATAGCCTGGAAAAGGCGCAGCTTGACAAGAAAGCCCACCTCGCCGCCAAAATGAACATCAAGCCGGGCATGAAAGTGCTCGACATTGGCTGCGGCTGGGGCGGTTTCGCGCTCTATCTCAACCGGACCTATGGTTGCGAAGTGCTCGGCGTGGCGCTGGCCCCTGATCAGATTGCCTTTTGCAAGGAACGCGCAAAGGCTGAGGGCGTGGACGACAAGGTCAAATTCGCACTGATGGATTATCGCGATGTCGAGGGGCAATTTGACCGGATCAGCTCGGTCGGCCTGCTGGAACATGTCGGTACACCGCATTATCCGCAGTTTTTCGAACATACGCAGCGTCTGCTTAAACCAGATGGCGTAATGATCGCCCATTGCTGCGGTCGCACCGGCCCGCCGGGCACCACCGATGCCTGGACACGCAAATATATCTTCCCCGGCGGCTATATCCCAGCTCTGTCCGAACTGGTCGTCGAAAGCGAAAAGGCTGGCTGGCAGGTGATGGATGTGGAGGCGATGCGCTTCCATTATTCGCTCACGCTGGAGGAATGGTACAATCGCACCGTCATGCATCACAAAGAAATCGTCGAGATGTATGATGAGCGCTTCTACCGCATGTGGCTCTATTATCTCGCCGGTGCCGAGCAGAGCTTCCGTCACGGCACGCTGGTCAACTGGCAGCTGATCTATGTGAAGGACCGCGAAGCCCTGCCGATGACCCGCGAATTCATCCATGAGGAAAGTGCAAGACTGCGCAGTCTGGAGGAACCGCCTCAATGGCACCTTGCCCAAGCTGCTGAATGACGGGCGAGATCCTGCAATATGTTCGAGGGCAGCTGACCGCAAGAATGGCGCGCCGGCTGCCCTTCCGAGTGAGTACTCAGGCTCACGCCAACACCAGTAATCTTGTGCCCCGATTGCCCCGATTGCTTCAGCATTGTCGCCAAGAAACGCGTCGGCACAATCATCAAAACAGCATGTGTGCCATTGAACAGCGGGCCTGCGCCTGATACCGGCTCAGCAATTCTAGCGGAGCAGAACTGAATGTCCGATATCAAACGGGTTGTCCTCGCCTATTCCGGTGGTCTCGATACGAGCGTGATCGCGAAATGGCTTCAGGTTACCTATAATTGCGAAGTCGTTACCTTCACAGCCGATCTCGGCCAGGGGGAGGAAATTGAACCTGCCCGCGAAAAAGCGCGCAATATGGGCATCCCTGATGAGCATATCTATATTGAAGATGTGCAGGAAGAATTCGTTCGCGACTTCGTGTTTCCGATGTTCCGCGCCAATGCCCGGTATGAAGGCGATTATCTGCTCGGCACCTCCATTGCCCGGCCGCTGATTTCGAAGCGCCTGATTGAAATCGCTCGGGAAACCGGCGCCGATGCCATCGCTCATGGTGCAACCGGCAAAGGCAACGATCAGGTTCGCTTCGAGCTTTCCGCTTACGCACTGGATCCTGATATCAAGGTCATCGCGCCGTGGCGTGAATGGGACCTGGTATCGCGCAGCGCGCTGATCGAATGGGCCGAAAAGCACCAGATCGCCGTTCCCAAGGACAAGCGCGGCGAAAGCCCCTTCTCAACCGATGCCAATCTTCTCCACACGTCTTCCGAAGGCAAGGTGCTGGAAGACCCGTGGGATGAGACCCCCGATTACGTCTATTCACGGACCGTGAACCCGGAAGATGCTCCGGATGAGCCGGAATATATCACCATTGATTTCGACAAGGGCGACGGCGTCGCGCTGAATGGCGAAAAAATGACTCCCGCCGTTCTTCTGACCGCCCTCAACGAATTGGGCCGCAAGCATGGCATTGGCCGTCTCGATCTCGTCGAGAACCGCTTCGTCGGCATGAAGAGCCGCGGCATGTATGAAACACCCGGCGGCACGATCTATGCCGTCGCCCATCGCGGGATCGAACAAGTGACGCTTGATCGCGGTGCAGCCCATCTCAAGGATGAGCTGATGCCGAAATATGCTGAGCTGATTTATAACGGCTTCTGGTTCAGCCCTGAGCGCGAAATGCTACAGGCCGCAATCGACCTCAGCCAGGAAAAGGTGAAAGGCACGGTTCGTCTGAAGCTGTATAAGGGCGGTGTCCATCTGGTGGGCCGCAAGAGCGCAGACAGCCTCTATTCCGAACGTCATGTGACGTTTGAAGATGATGCCGGCGCCTATGACCAAAAGGATGCGGAAGGCTTCATCAAGCTCAACGCCCTGCGTCTGCGCCTGCTGGCAAAGCGCGACCGCTGATAAATTGTTGAAATGGCGGGGAACCGATTCGTTCGGTCCCCGTTATTCCATGCTAACACGATCAAGCGAGACCTCGATGGGGCGGGATGCCCCTGATCGGGTGGCCGCTGTCGGCCACATCGTGTATACAATGGCACATGGCTAAATCTGCAAAACTGCTCAAGAAGCCCTTCGAAAAGGTCAAACGCTTGCGTTTGCGCCGTTCCTCCATGCCCAAGCGCTATGCAGTGCTGGCAAGCACCGGACTGACCGGTCTCGCCGTCGCTTTCGCTCCTGGTCATGCGGAACAGACCTCTCGTGAGGATATTGTCGCTGTGTCCAGCATGTTGCCGGGCGCGGATGATGAACTTCCCCGTTTCGAGGCAAACGGTGCAGAGGATGCAATGGACGCGTCCGCCCTGCCCGACAGTATTGCCAGCGAAGCAGAAGAGAGCGCTGAACAGGCTGCTCGTATTCTCGCCAGTGGTGAAGCCAGTTGGTATGGCCCGCGCTTTCGCGGCCGGCCAACGGCGAATGGCGAAACCTTCGACCCCACACAATTGACGGCCGCCCACCGCACCCTGCCCTTCGGCAGTAAGGTTCGCGTAACGGATAACCGCACCGGCAAGACCGTTATTGTGCGGATTAATGACCGGGGCCCCTATGCCCACAACCGCATCATCGATTTGAGCGAAGCTGCGGCACGGAAGATCGGCATTCATGGCTCAGGCCGTGGTCAGGTGACATTGGCGTTGCTTGACAGCTAAACAATTACCCAAGCCGGTCATTAACAGACGATCCCGAAGTAGATCGAAATTTCAGTCTCGTCGCTGTGCATGCAGCGGCGAGATTTTTTATGTGCGCTTCCCAATTTCAAACCGCAAAGGTGATCGCTGGGAATACTGGCTGCGACAGCCGAAAATAACAGCGCAACACCTGGTGGTGCTTTAGCAGGCTTCGGTGCCCATTTCCTAAGCCGTATGCCCCCGGTTGGAGCTCCCGCGCGACTGTCAAATTACCAATGTCCTTGATGCAGCGGAGCTCAGAGTTGACAAGCGATCGGGAAGTGGGCGAGAGCATATGGCATGAGCCATTCCAGACTCACCCGCCTTCTGAATAGGATCTTTCCTATCGCCGGATCCTGACCCTCGGTTCAACGTCCGTGTTGGATCGGGGGAAGAAAGACCGTGGGACAAGCCCCTTCCCTGCGAAGTGAGCACCTGCGGCGATTCCATTTCGCCACATACATTATCAGACCTGATCGGCTCGGATACTCCGGGCCGATTGGAGCGATATGTGGCGGGTTCAGAAGTTTCCATCCAATTACAGATCTTAATCGATCGGACTGGATGGCCAGAAGAGTTTGTTTCCCATGACCAGATCAACTTTTGTGCTCACGCATAAAGACGCGCAGATTATCGGGCGCACCGCACATGACCGACTTACCCCTCCCCCTTCCAAGGACATTCTGTCGAATAAAGTCGCATCGGCAGACGTGGTGTCACAGGACAGTGTGCCAGATAATGTGGCCACGCTGGGCAGCAGAGTGCTCTATCGCATCAATGATGGAGCGCTCGAAGAAGGACGACTTAGCCTGTGCAAGAGAGAGGGCGTTCAGGGCACCATGCTGCCGCTCAATTCCCTGCGCGGAGCAATGCTCATTGGGATGGCTGAAGGCCAGCGAGCCGAATTCCGCGATTATCAGGGCGCCGACCATGTCATCGTATTGGAAAGCGTCTGTTTTCAGCCTGAGCACAGGCTTGCCCGCGCGGCTTGACCTTCGCGCACAGAGCATTGGGGGCCGGGCTTCGTGCCCCGCCCCCAAAGGTATCACCTCTTGTCTCGTCAGTTCACTGACGGGACGTCTGTTTCAACCGATTGTTGCTTGACCTTCCTGATGGAAAGTCGCCGCTTCTGCCCTGATCGGTCCGGCCACATTATCGACTGGCCAACACGCAAACCGATTAATCCGCAGCCAACCAGCGACAGGATCGAAATCCTGTTTTCCTCGATACGCGCATGGCGAGGGTAGACCAACTGCATCGAACGTACCGCACCCGTCGCTTCATCGACGAACTCTGCGGTCGAGCCTATTCGGATCACATCGTCCGGCATGCGACTTTCGGGGACAAGTTTGGCGCGCCCGATTTCATCGAGCAGCAATTCGCATATCTGCGGCGACGTCTTCTCGACGCCAAGCGCAAGATTGGCGAGGCTGTCGGCCTCTTTCTCGGTCAGCATGATAGCGGGACGCCTCGGCGTCTTCTGATTTGTCATGGTGGATTCTCTTCACGGATTTTCGGGATGGCGCGAATGATATCGCGAAAGCTTCACGTGCCCCGGTGCCCGGCGCACGCGCAACCGAACCCGGGGTCAGATGCCCGCGAGAATCTGGCCTCCGTGAAGGCGGATGCGATTGAAGATGGTTTCACCCAGCATCGCGCGATGATGATGACTGCGCTTTTGCAAGTCAACCTCGGGTAACTCTACCGGCAATTTCGATCATGGAGATGAAGGTCGCAAGGCCGCGATCACAATAAATGGTGACATAGCCAAGCAGGGGGGGCTTCTGACACAGCTGGAGTGTGTATCGGCCTGCTGAACGACAAATTAAACATTCGGAGAATTGGTGCACCCGACATGAATATGATGGGCACTGTAATCACTGGGAAATTACTGTTCCGTTGAACGGCTGATGCGGAGCTGCACCAGATCTCATTCATTGCATGATCTTTTCAAGACGAACGACATCGTACCTAACGCGGACACCGTTTGACGGTCTGCAATTCAGGACGATCCGGAACGGCGGCTTTTGGGGATGCCGAATGGGATAGCGGACGTTCCAGACGGCGAGCCGGTGCGTCAGCTTCGCGCCCTAATTTCGGACGTCCGAGCTCTGCCAGAGAATGCCCGAAAGCGGACCGGCAGCTATTCGCCGAGAGCCACG
>NZ_WTYT01000002.1 GCF_009827595.1 Altericroceibacterium endophyticum
AACTGCGTGGCGATACCCTTGCGCCTGCGCGGCGAGACCGTCGCGGGCCTGTGCCTGAACGGTGCAGCACAGCGGCTGCCGCAGAGCAGGCTCGTCTTGATCGCCCGCGCGGCGGCGGACATGGCGCTAACATTGCCCGCCGTAGAGTGAGGAAGCCAGGAAAAGGGCCGGAGTCTCGCCCGCTCACGCCGACGTCCGCTTCGGCTTGCTTGCGACCGAGAGCAGACGTTCCGCTAAGACAAGAAAAGCGGCCAGTACAGATATTACGCTTGCTCGAACCGGGCCAGAGCCGGAACAAGTATCTGTAGGGGCCGGCGGATATCGATGGGCAAACTGGACGATATAGTTCTCGACGCCTTGGAACAGCGCCTGCTGACACCCGAACGTCTCCGCGATCTTCCATCGAGCTGGCTCGATCATACAAAGCATGCGCTCGGCCGCGTGGGCTGCCAGCCGCATTACCGGTGCCCAACATCGAAGAGAATGGTGCGCCCAGCAGGATTCGAACCTGCGGCCTCAAGATTAGAAGTCTCGTGCTCTATCCAGCTGAGCTATGGGCGCATGTGATTTGCCCCATAGCGTGCTTTGCCCTGAGAGCAAATCGGGTTAGCACGCATTTATGAACAGAAGCCCTGCCCCCTTGCCCGGAAGCACCGGCGCGCGCCGCCATTTTCGTTATTATGATCTGATGATGGCTGCCTTTGTGGCAATTCTTTTGCTGTCAAACATCATCGGCGCCTCCAAGCCAAGCTACGTCACCCTGCCAGGCGGCATGGAGTGGTCCTTTGGCGCCGGCGTTCTGTTCTTCCCGATCAGCTATATAATCGGCGATGTACTGACCGAAGTGTATGGCTATGCCCATGCCCGGCGCGTGATCTGGACCGGCTTTGCCGCCCTGCTCTTCATGGCCTGCATGGCGGCGGTTGTGGTGGCCCTGCCCCCGGCACAAGGCTGGCCGGGACAGGAAGCCTATGAATTCGTCTTCGGGAATAGCTGGCGCATCGTTGGCGCCTCCATCGCCGCTTTCTGGGCCGGCGAATTCGCCAATTCCTATGTCCTGGCAAAAATGAAGCTCTGGACGAAGGGCAAGGCATTGTGGAGCCGCACGATCGGGTCCACGATCATCGGTCAGGGACTGGATAGTCTGATTTTCTATCCGCTGGCCTTTTATGGCCTTGCCGGATGGCCGCCCGAACAGTTGATGATGGTTGTGGTGTCGCAATGGCTGATCAAAACCACCTGGGAGATATTGCTGACTCCGGTGACCTATGCAGTGGTCAATTTCCTGAAATCACGGGAGGGGGTTGAGGTGTTTGACAGTGACACCGATTTCTCCCCCTTCGCGCGGTCGGAATAGTGGCTGGCTGCCCGCCTCAATCGGCGAGCAGCGCAATCAGAAGGTAGACCAGGATGAGGCTGCCGAAACCGATCAGCGTTCCCGCCACAAAGACGATTCGCATGATCATCGGGTCCATCCCGAAATAACTGGCAAGGCCGGCACATACGCCAAGAAACTTGCCATTGTCCTTATCCAGCCGGAATTTGCGCGCTGGCACTCCGGCTGGTTTATTGTTCAGATCGTTCATGCCACGATCCCGGCAGCTGCAATCGCACCGCTGCTGGTGGAGAAGCTGGCGACCAGCAGGAATGCGGTCATGGAAATGGCGGCGACACCGGCGAAAGCGTTGGTCATGCTGGTTGAAAACTTGCTCATGGTAATTCCCCTGTTGCTACATTGTGCTGCACCATTGCAGCGATATTTCCTCCTTTGCACAGGGTGTGCCAGTTTTACGAAATGGCGGATTTCAGCGATATTTATGAAGGTATACTGAACGCAGCGCGATGCCCCTTGCCGAATATTGGTAAAATACACCAAGTATTTGGATCGGGCATTTCACGCAAATATCTCATGTGCGTCTGGCTTCACCTGTGATGCTGCGATAGGTGACTTTAGCCCATGTCGCTCGACCGCATCACCATCGCGCATTTCCGCAATCACAGCGAAAGCCGGCTGGACGAAACCGCCAGCTTTAACTTGCTGGTGGGGGAAAATGGCGCGGGCAAAACCAATATTCTGGAAGCTCTGTCGCTGCTGGCCCCCGGGCGCGGCCTGCGCCGGGCCAATCTGGCGGAAATGGCGGCCATTAATGGGCCAGGGCATTTCGGCATCTCGGCACGCCTGAAACAGGTCAGCGGTGATGAGCCGGTCCAGCTTGGCACCGGCACTTTGCCCGAAAAGCCCGGCCGCCGACTGGTTCAGGTCAATGGGGCAGAAACCAGTGCGGTCAGCCTTGGCGAGTGGCTGGCCATGGGCTGGCTGACACCGGCGATGGACCGGATCTTCACTGACAGCGCGGGTACGAGACGGCGCTATATGGACCGGATGACCGTGGCCCTCTTTCCTGCCCACGCGCGCAGTGCGGCCCGCTATGAAGCCGCCTTGCGTGAACGCAATCGATTGATCTCTGATGATCGCGCGCCCGAACCGCAATGGCTGGATGCGATCGAAGCACAATTGGCTGAACATGGGTCCGATCTCGCGCTGGGCCGTGCCTCACTGATTGAAAAGCTGAATGGTGAACTGGCCCGGCTGCCGGATCAGCCCTTTGCCCGCCCTGCCTTGACCTATCTCCCCGGTGGGCCGGTGGAGCGGATGGAGCTGGCCCGTGATCTGGCACAGCATCGCCGCCGCGACCGGGCGGCACAGCGAACGCTGAGCGGGCCCCATCGGGACGAGCTGGAAGTAACCATGGCTGGTAAGGGCGTACCCGCTGCGCAATGTTCCACCGGAGAGCAAAAGGCGATGCTGATCGCGGTAACGCTCGCCCATTCGGCGCTGGCCGCAGGTGGGCGTCCGGGCCTGTTATTGCTGGATGAAGTGGCCGCTCATCTCGACCCCATTCGCCGCGCAGCCTTGTTTGAGCGTTTGCGCGATGGTGGGGCGCAGGTGTGGCTAACCGGAACCGAGGGCGCCCCCTTCGAAGAAATCAGAAGCGAGGCCGCGATCTGGCGGGTGGATGGCGGCCTGCTCGAACGGCTGAGCTGATCAGGGCCGCTCTGGCAAAGCCTGCCTGACGTCACCTTCGGTTGCCGCAACCAGAGTTTCAATGCCCTCTGCCGTCGGATGCACCCGATCATCCTGAATCAATTCGGGGTGATCATAGACCCCCTCAAGGAAAAACGGGACCAGATCCACGCCAAATTGCTTTGCCAGATCGGGATAAAGCGCGTCGAAACGCTGGCGATAATCCTCCCCCAGATTGGGCGGCGCGCGCATTCCCATCAAGAGAACCGGGATATCGCGCTGCTGCAATTCGCTGAGAATGGCGGAGAGGTTTTTCCGTGTCTGATCAGGGTCTATTCCGCGCAGCAGATCATTCCCGCCCAGTTCCACAATTGCCAAGTCAGGTGCCACATCCTGCCCCGACAGCACGAATGCGATCCGCTGCGCGCCTGCGGCGCTGGTGTCACCCGATACGCCTGCATTGGTAATACGGGCATTCACGCCCTTAGCGCGGAGAGCCCTTTCCAGTCTGGCGGGATAGCTCTCCTCGGGATCGACTCCATAGCCGGCGAAGAGACTGTCACCAAACGCCAGAATATGTCGCTCCGGCCCCATAACTGGCTGTTCAACATCGATATCCTGCGGTGATGTGCTGGCCGCCGCCGTCGGTGTAGTGGGCTCATCTGAACAGGCAGCCAGCGCAAAAACCGCTGAAAGACTGATACTAAGAGATATAAAAAGGCGCATTGCGCGGTTTGTTCGCTTGCTCATACCGCTATCCCTATGCGATCGCTTGGCTGTGAAAAAGCCTCTTGCTATTGAAGCCCGCAATTTGCGGCTTTCCTTCGACGGAGCGACCGGACCGGTCGAGATACTCCATGGCGTGGATCTGGCGATCGAGGAAGGCGAAATCGTCGCCCTGCTGGGCACATCAGGTTCCGGCAAAAGCTCGCTGATGGCGGTCCTCTCCGGGCTCGAACGCGCAACGTCGGGCGATATCATGGTTGCCGGAGCAGACTTTGCCCGGCTGGACGAAGATGCGCTGGCCATGGCCCGGCGCGGACGGATCGGCATTGTGCTGCAGGCGTTCCACCTTCTGCCCACCATGACGGCGCTGGAAAATGTCGCCACCCCCATGGAACTGGCCGGAATGGCCGACGCACAGCAACGGGCCGAAACGGAATTGCAGGCTGTCGGGCTTGGTCACCGCCTCACGCATTATCCCAGCCAGCTTTCTGGCGGAGAACAGCAGCGGGTAGCGCTCGCCCGTGCCATCGCGCCGCGTCCGACATTGCTCTTCGCCGATGAACCGACCGGCAATCTGGATGGCGTTACGGGGGAGGAGATCATGGATCTGCTCTTCGCCCGCCGCGCGGAAACAGGGGCAACCTTGCTGATCATCACTCATGATCCTGCGCTGGCTGCACGCTGTGACCGGGTGGTGACCATGCAGGACGGTCTAATCGCCGCGAGTGACGACGGGGCTGGCAATCCGGCTGACGGGTCTGTGGAAGGGGCATGAACACCCTGAGCTGGAAAAGCTGCTGGCGGATAGCGCGGCGCGATCTGCATGGCCGCTTCCGCGGGCTGCGCCTGCTGCTGATCTGCCTCTTTCTGGGGGTCGGCGCATTGGCCGCGATCGGCTCTCTGACCTCTGCCATTTCCGGCGAATTGTCGAGCCAGGGCCGCGCCATTCTGGGCGGCGATCTGGAAGTGGAAGTCTGGCAGAGGCCGCTTACCGACGATGAAACAGCCTTTCTTGACCAATATGGCACGCTTTCCCCCGGATTGAGATTGCAGGCGATGGCCCGCACCGATCAGAATGCCGCGCCGGTGGAGCTGAAGGCGGTCGCACAAAACTGGCCGCTATACGGAAAATTCACATTGGCCGATGGCCGCAGCGCCGGCGCTCCCGCTCCCGGAACGGCGTGGGTGGCCGACAGCGTGGCCGAAAGGCTCAGCCTGAACACGGGCGACACCTTTCGTGTCGGCAGTCAAACGCTGACTATTGCTGGCATTATTGGTGAAGAACCAGACCGTTTGAGCGAAGGATTCACGCTGGGCGCAAGCGTGATTGTCCCGCGTGACATGCCGGAAAAGGCAGGATTGACCGCCCCCGGCGCGCTCTATGAAAGCAAGACCCGCATCGCCTTTGATGGCGCGCGGGACGCTGACGCAGTTCAGCAGGCCATTGAACAGCGCTTCCCCGACGCTGGCTTTGACATTCGCACCGCCGCTCGCGCCTCCCCCGGCGCGGATCGTTTCGTCTCGCGAATGGGTGAATTTCTCATTCTGGTCGGCCTCTCCGCTCTGGTGATTGCCGGAATTGGCATTGGTGGAGGCGTCGCCTCCTATCTCGATGCCAAGCGCAATTCGATTGCCACGTTGAAAATCCTTGGCGCGACCAGTGGTGACATAACCCGAATTTACGGACTGCAATTATCCGTTGCGGCGGCGATTGGCGCAGTGGCCGGAATGGCCGCGGGCTTTGGTGTAACACCGCTTTTCGCGCGGGCATTGTCCAGCCTGCTGCCGGTGCAAGGCGGCCTTGTATTTGATCCGGTTGCCCTCCTGCGTGCGGCCGCCTTTGGCGCGCTGGTGGCGGTGGCTTTCGCCGCACCGCCGCTGGCGCGGGCGCGCCGCATCCCGGCCATGGCTCTGATGCGCGCCCGCGTGGCCCCGCTGGCGGGCGATTGGAAGCTGGCCGGCCTTCCGGTTGTCGCGGCGCTCATCGGAATAGTCGCGCTGGCTGTTATCGGCTCCGACCAGCCACTGCTCAGTGGCGGTTTTCTGCTCGGTTCCGCAGTGCTGCTCGGCCTGCTGGCGCTGCTCGGCCTTGGTATTCGGAAGCTTGCGGCGCGGATAACACCGCCGCGCAATCCGCTCTGGCGCGCGGGCCTTGCCAATCTCCACCGCCCCGGCGCAGCCACTGCCGCGCTTGTCACCGCCCTGGGCTTTGGCCTTTCCGCCTTTACCCTGCTGGCCGGCGTGCAGACAAGTCTCGATGCCAATATTGCCCGCTCCGTCCCCGAACGGGCACCGGATTATTTCGTGCTCGACATTCCGCGCGGCGAGACCGACAAATTTGAGAGTATCGTCCGCCAATCCGCGCCGGAGGCGACTATTCGCACAGTCCCGACCCTACGCGGAGCGATCCTCGCTTACGGGCCGGACGATGATATGACCCGGGTCAGCGATCTGGACGAATTGCCTGATGGCGCATGGGCTTTGCGGGGAGAACGCGGCCTGACCTATGCCAGCGATGTGCCCGAGGGAAATAGCGTGGTGCGCGGAGAATGGTGGCCCCGCGATTATGATGGACCGCCGCTGGTTTCCGTGGACGAGGATCTGGCCGAGGCGATCGGCCTGCAGATTGGCGACCGCCTGACCATTGGTCTGCTGGGAGTTGAGCGAGAGGCCAGAGTCGCCAATTTCCGGCGGATCGACTGGGATTCTCTGGGCTTCAATTATGTTCTGGTGTTCAGCCCTAATATGCTGGCCGATGCACCGCATAATCTGGCCGCAACGGTGGATTTCGGCGATAAAGAGCCGCAAGGTCCGCTGCTGCGTAATCTCGTGGAGGCATTCCCCTCCAGCTCCGTGATCGAAATTGGTCCGATATTAGAAGAAGCGCGGGTCATCCTGGATCAGGTCAGCGTGGCCGTCTTGGCCGCCGCGTCGGTTGCGGTATTGGCCGGGATCGCCGTGCTGCTGGGGGCGCTGGCCGCATCGCGCGCCGCGCGGCTGTATGACACCGTCATTTTGCGGGTTCTGGGCGCGAGCCGCAGACAGCTTCTGACCATGCAGATTATCGAATATGGCGTGCTGACGCTGCTGCTATCCGCCGTGGCGCTGCTGGTCGGTACGGCGCTCGCCTGGGCGGTGATAACCCAATTGTTCGATTTTGACTGGCTGCCCGATTGGCCGCGTATCTTAATGGTGCTGGGCGGCGGCGCTGCGTTGGTCCTGACCTTCGCACTCGGCGCCACCCTGCCCCTGTTACGCGTGCGCCCGGCGCGGGCGCTACGCGATCTTTAGAGCATCAGGCGAAAACATCCGCCTGTGCCGGATTCTTGGGATCGGGGCCAAAACGGTTGGGCCCGTCCGTCCCGGGAAGCAGCGTCACCACTATAAAGGCGATCGATGCAATAAAGCCAACGAAGGGAATAGCAGACGCCACGACCATGCCGAGATACCACCAGCCAGACAGATCCCGGTCATGCAGCCGGCGAACTGTTACGGCCAGACTTGGTATGAAAATCGCCAAAAACCAAATGCCAAGCAATGCTGCGGCAATCATCCAGCCGCCAGACATGCTCGCATAATCAGCGCTTCCCCCGCTCAGCAACAATCCAATAAGGATCCCTGCCAGGATTACCAATACGTTGAGAAGTGCGAACATCCAGTATTCTTTGCGCCGCGAGCGCCCGCTGAAATCAGCATAGCGTTTGAGCGGCAGCAACATCCATTCCATGATTTCAGTCCTTTTCCATCTGATTTGCCTTTGCAAGCAGTCCGGAGAGGCAAGGACAAGACCTGATCCTCTCCGGTCAGAACTTGTCACCATCTATAACGGATCGTGCCGCCATAGGTGCGCGGATCAGTGGGATAGGCCGAAACGCCGCCCGGTTGAGCCACAGAATCAAACACGGTCGCATAATACTGCTTGTCGAGCAGGTTACGTCCCCACACGGAGAAGGAGAGGCCGTTATCCAGCTCATAAGCCAGCGAAGCGGTCAGATCCTGCGTCTCACGCGTGAAGGGTTTTGCGCCTTCAGTTGCCGGCGTACCGTCAATAACTGTGCCATCCGCATCACGTATGGCCAGCCGCGGAAGACTGTCTTCCACCTGTGTTTTCGACTGATAAAGAAAGGAGACGCTCGGAATCAGCGCGCCTGAACCAACTGCCATTTCATATTGCGCGCCCATCACCAGGGTCCATTCCGGAATGCCGGCCGGGGTCGTGCCGCTGATATCACCTGCGGCAGAATCGATGAAACTGTCATATTTCGGATCGAGCCAGGTCACGCCGAAGCTGAGCAGCAACGGTTCAACCGGCGTGATCACACTTTCCAGCTCCGCCCCATAGGTGCTCTGCTTACCCGCGTTGCGCAGAGCAAAGCCCGCCCCGGTGAAGATATTGGACTGGAAGTCCTTAATCTGTTGGTGGAACACCGCCAGATTGACCGATGCAAGATCAGACGATGCTTTCAGCCCTAGCTCCAGCACGCGCGATTTTTCAGGATCGGCATAGCGCCCCCCGAACGTCAGATTGGTCAGGTTAAGACCAGCATCCTGCAACGCCTGGCGGTCGCTGGGAGACGGACGGCTGTCCCGCGACAAATTGATGGAGCTTGCCTTAAAGCCGGTGGCATAGCTGGCATAGACATTGACCGTGGGCGAAACGTCATAAGCCAGCCGGACGGTGTAAGAGAAATTATTGTCCGATGTTTTCCCGTCTTCCACCGCATTGGGCACATTCAGGAACGGCGGAAAGAACTGTAGCCCCCGCAGCGAGCCGAGCGGGTTGGCTGCGGGATTATTGGCATTTCCTGCCGCATAGGACTGCAATTGCTGGAATACAGGCGCGGTTGCCGGATCAGAGGCGAAAGCCGCAACGGCAGCGCTGTCAGTTGGGTCCACGCCCGCCTGTTGCAACGCACCAGCCAGCAACAATTGCTGGCGGAATCCGGCATATTGCGCCGCATCCAGATCGATCGACGAAAATACGCCGCTCGTCTGAACATCGATCGCATATTTCTTCTTATCCGATGTGTAATTGCCGCCCAGAGTGAGGGTCAGGCCATCTGCGACCTGGACATCAAGCTGACCGAACAGGGAGAACGCCTCGCTATCCAGACTATAGTCTTCATCCAGCCCCTGGCCGCCGCCGAAAAACTGGCCGGTATAATCGGTGCCATCAAGGGCGCCGAAAGTTTGTTCCAGACCGGCCACGCTCAGTGCACCGCCACTTTGTTGCGTGATCAGAATATTGGCATAATCGCGAAAATCGCTGCCGATTTTCAGGCCGCCGGTCTGATCGATATCTTCATTGATATAAAATGCGCCCAGCAGGAGCGAGAACACATCCGCAAAACTCGCCGTGGCGCGGAATTCCTGGGTGAATGTATCAATCGCCAGATCCTGCGTATTGGGATAGACAAGATCTGCGCTGGTGAAATCGGAATCCTGTTCATTGAACAGCCGCGTACCGCGATAGGCACTGATTGATGTCAGCGTGAGCGGGCCAAGATTATAATCGACCTGCGCCGAAACGCCGTAATTCTCGATGTCGTTGATCGAATCATAATTGTTGTACGTCGTGCCGCTGAACTGATCATCCTCATCATTCACCCGTCCGCCAATCGCGCGCAAAGCGGCCGTTGCCGGTCCGGAGCTGATATTCATGGCAGTGCAGCAATTCTCGTCGATCTTGTCATAATCGCCGATCAGACGGACACTCAGATTGTTCTGCGGCTGAAACAGCATCTGCCCGCGCACGAACCAGCGATCACGTTCATGCGTTCGGTTGCCAGTGCCGGCATCCTTGTAAAATCCGTCGCGTTTGTTGATCCCACCCGAGATACTGGCCGCCACCGTGTCAGACAGACCACCGGTCACATAAGCCCGGCCGACCTTCTGATCGAAATTGCCATAAGTGAATTCGGCATTGCCCGAAAAGTCGAATTGCGGCTTTTCCGTCGTGATCGAGATAACACCGGCAGACGCGTTCTTACCGAACAGCGTTGATTGCGGCCCGCGCAACACTTCGATGCGTTTTACTTCCGGCAAATCCGTGATCTGGGCTGCAGAGCGCGAACGATAGACATTATCGACGAAGACGCCGACAGACGGCTCGATCCCCACATTATTCGCGCCATTACCAAAGCCTCGGATGAAAAAGTTCACATTGCCGACACTTTGTTTCTGACTGACTGTCAGCGATGGCACGACCATCTGCAGATCATTCAGATCGCGAATATGGTCTCGCCGCAAAACATCGGAGGAAATGACGGTCACAGCCACCGGCACATCCTGCAGAGTCTGTTCGCGCTTCGTTGCAGTTACCAGAATTTCATTGGCTAGCAGTGCGCTGTCCTCAGGCGCCCAGTCATCAGCCGGCATCGCCATTTCAGCATATTCATCTGCTGGCATTGCGAGTTCTTCTTCCTCGCCCTGATCCTGCGCAAATCCTGCCTGCGGTAAGGCCACAGCTGCCAGAGAAACAGCACTCATCAACAAGCTGCGCGAGGCGCCGGCAATCTTAATCGGTACCTGCAAAGGTTCCTCCTTCATGTTTCTCGCAGACTGCCTTATTTTATTGTGATCCTGGCAGTCGGCACACCTTGCCGCCAATCCGTAGAATATCGGCCCGTAAACGCAATATTCAGCATGGCTGATTGGTAAACATTCGTTAATGCTCCTTGTGGATATGGTATGATACAAGCTACAGCCGAATCCCAACCCGCCCGTTAAGTTGAACTTGCTGATTGCAGCAACGATCAGCTTCGTATAAGGGCGGCGCGTTTCGCGGGCGCAGCATAAATGCCGCCCGCCCCTTTTAAATCGAAAGCCACAATCCAATGTCCGCGAACCAGCGCAATATCGCGATTATCGCTCACGTCGATCACGGCAAGACCACGCTCGTCGACCAGCTCTTCCGTCAATCCGGCACGTTCCGCGACAATCAGCGCGTTGAAGAACGCGCGATGGATTCGAACGATCTCGAAAAAGAGCGCGGCATCACCATTCTGGCGAAGCCGACCTCGATCGTATGGAACGATATCCATATCAACATCGTCGACACCCCGGGCCACGCCGACTTCGGCGCCGAAGTGGAACGTATCCTGTCGATGGTCGATGGCGTTATTCTGCTGGTAGACAGTGCCGAAGGCGCCATGCCGCAGACCAAATTCGTCACCGGCAAGGCGCTTGGCCTCGGGCTGAAGCCTATTGTGGTCGTCAACAAGATCGACCGTCCCGATGGCCGTCCGCAGGAAGTGCTCGACGAAGTGTTCGATCTCTTCGTCAGCCTCGACGCCAATGACGAACAGCTTGAATTTCCGGTGCTCTACGCCTCTGGCCGTAATGGCTATGCCAGCGAAGATCAGGATGCCCGCGAAGGCACGCTGACGCCGATGTTCGAAAAGATCGTCAGCCACGTTTCGCCTCCCGGTCTCGACGAAACCGGCCCGTTCAGCTTCCTTGCGACGCTGCTTGACCGCGACAATTTCATGGGCCGTGTGCTGACCGGCCGCGTCCAGTCCGGCACGATCAACATGAACGATCCGATCCACGCCCTCAGCGCCGAAGGCAAAGTGGTGGAAGTCGGCCGGGCTACCAAGCTGCTGGCCTTCCAAGGTCTCGACCGCGTGCCGGTGGAAAGCGCCAAGGCTGGTGACATCATCGCTCTGGCCGGTCTTGAAAAGGCGACTGTTTCCGACACGATCTGTGATCCGTCGGTTAGCGAACCGATTGCTGCACAGCCGATCGATCCGCCAACGCTGGCTATGCGCTTTGCCGTGAATGACAGCCCGCTGGCGGGCCGTGAAGGCGACAAGGTGACCAGCCGCATGATTCGCGACCGTCTGGCACGCGAAGCGGAAAGCAACGTCGCCATCCGGATTACGGAAAGCGCCGATAAGGATAGTTTCGAAGTGGCTGGCCGCGGCGAACTCCAGCTCGGCGTGCTGATCGAAACCATGCGCCGCGAAGGCTTTGAGCTGGGCATCAGCCGCCCGCGCGTGCTGTTCCAGGAAATCGACGGCCAGAAGATGGAACCGTATGAAACGGTCGTCATCGATGTGGACGATGAATATTCGGGCACTGTTGTCGAAAAGATGCAGCGCCGCAAAGGTGAACTCACCGAAATGCGCCCTTCCGGCCTCGGCAAGACACGCATCACCTTCTCCGCCCCGAGCCGCGGCCTGATCGGCTATCATGGCGAATTCCTGTCCGACACGCGCGGAACGGGCATCATGAACCGTCTGTTCGAAAAATATGACGTGCATAAGGGTTCGATCGAAGGCCGTGCGAATGGCGTGCTGATCTCCAATTGCACCGGCGAATCGGTCGGCTACGCACTCAATTCGCTGGAAGATCGCGGCATCCTGTTCATCAAGCAGCAGGAAAAGATCTATGAAGGCATGATTATAGGCGAAAACGCCAAGCCGGACGATCTCGAAGTCAACCCGATGAAGAGCAAGCAGCTCACCAACTTCCGTTCCACCGGCAAGGATGACGCCGTCCGCCTCACGCCACCTAAGGTGATGACGCTGGAACAGGCGATCGCCTATATCGATGACGATGAAATGGTCGAAGTAACGCCGCAGAGCATCCGTCTGCGCAAGGCCATTCTCGACCCGAATGAGCGTAAGAAAGCCCGTCGCAAAGGCGGCAATTAATCTACTTATAATTGCTGGCGGCGGGCTGATCCGCCGCCAGCAACAGATTATGAGATAAACCTCAGCCGGGCCAATCGCCCTGCTGCAAAACGACGCGGTAGCCATCCGGATCTTCATAGGTCCGTCCCGCTTTATCCCAATAGGGATTGAACGATGGCACTGGCATGAAGCCAGCCTGCTCCATCCGGTCCACGGCCGCCTGCCAACGTGCGGGCTCGGGCAGATAGAATATCAGCAGATTATCCTGTGTCGGCGCGCGTCCCGCGGCATGACCGGCTGCCTGGGTGAATTCGAAATGATAGGGTGCGTCCTTTCGGCCCAGCATCACGCCAGAAAAATCACCATGCCCGGCAAACTGGCCGATCACCTCCAACCCCAAACCGTCCCTGTAAAAGGGCAGCAGCGCGGCGATATCATCACTGGGGCGCGCAACACGCAGCCGGGGCATGGTCATTATCGTTTTCCTCTATCCATTGTTGTCCCTGCCATAGGGGTCCGATCCAAGAGGGAGCAAGGGCCGCGCCAAAGCGTTCCCGCGCCGGGGCAATTCGCGCGGGCGGCAAGGAATGCCCGCTACGATATTCGCGTAGATATATGAAAACTGCCAGAAAACCGTTCCTTGCAGATCCGAGATTTGCACAGGACGGGATCTTACCAACAAAATAGCAAATACATCACCGATCCGAGGGTGACAAGTTGCCTTCGGTCCCTATGCTGCGCGGCATGCAAACAGGCACACTGATTTCACTCGCTCTCTATTTCATCCTGATGATCGGGATCGGGCTCTACTCGTGGAAGAAGTCAACCGATTCAAGCGAAGGCTATTTGCTTGGCGGACGTAATCTTCATCCCGCAGTTGCGGCCCTGTCTGCTGGCGCTTCCGACATGTCGGGCTGGTTGCTGCTGGGACTGCCCGGTGCGCTATACGCCACCGGCCTCGTCGAAGCATGGATTGGGATAGGGCTTTTCCTCGGCGCCTTGGCAAACTGGATCATCGTTGCCCCGCGCCTGCGACATCAGACCGAAGAGCTCGGCAATTCGCTGACCATTCCGCAATTTCTGGCCAACCGCTTCCCGGACAAGGCCATTCCATTGCGTGTTGTCTCGGCCATCATCGTCGTCGTTTTCTTCACCGTCTACACCTCCGCCGGTCTGGTCGGCGGTGGCAAATTGTTCGTCACCAGCTTTGCCGGCCTGTTCGGTGATACGGGGATGAGCGATTACATGACCGGTATCTGGCTGACCGCCGGTGTCGTGCTGGCCTATACGATGGTCGGCGGCTTCCTCGCTGTCAGCCTCACCGATTTCGTACAGGGCTGCATCATGGTGGTCGCACTGGTGATGATGCCAGTCGTCGTCCTTTTCGATGAAGGCGGCCCGGCTGCTGTCCAAAGCACTCTGACGGCCATCGATCCCAATTTCCTGAGCCTGTTCAGTGGGCTTGGCGTGATCGGATTTATCTCGGCCATGGCCTGGGGTCTGGGCTATTTCGGCCAGCCGCATATTATCGTCCGCTTCATGGCGGTACGTGATGTGAAGGCGACCAAGACCGCGCGTAACATCGGGATGAGCTGGATGTTCGTGTCCCTGATTGGCGCATTGGGCGTGGGCATTGCCGGGCGCGCTTATATGGAAATGAACAATCTGCCGATGGATGATCCGGAAACGATCTTCATCCAGCTGGCGCATTTCCTGTTTCATCCGCTGATCACCGGCTTCCTGCTCGCCGCCCTGCTCGCCGCGATCATGAGCACGATCAGTTCACAGCTACTGGTTTCCTCCAGTTCCCTGACCGAAGATTTCTACCGTCTTTTCCTGCGTAAGAACGCCAGCGAGACCGAGATGGTGAATGTCGGCCGGCTCTGCGTGTTGCTGGTCTCGCTCGCCGCAATCTACATGGCGCGCGACCCGGACAGCGAAGTGCTCAGCCTCGTTTCCAATGCCTGGGCAGGCTTTGGTGCCGCCTTCGGTCCGCTGATCCTGTTCTCGCTCACCTGGCGCAAGATGACCGGGTCAGGCGCACTGGCCGGGCTTATCACCGGCGCGGTGGTGGTGATCCTCTGGATCGCGACCGGATTGAATGAAAGCACCGGAATTTACGAAATCATTCCGGGTTTCATCGCATCCTGCATCGCCACGATCGGCATCAGCCTGATCGGCACGCCGCCAGACATCGATCACGAGGCGCTGGTCCACTAAACTCTGCGAAGAGGGGCCCGCCCCTCCCCGCAAATATGTCAGATCCATGCAAGGGCGCGCTCCAGAAAAGCGCGCCCTTTTCCTTTTTGCCACACGCCATGCGCCATCACGACATTCTCCGGATCGGCTGCAAGCAGCCGCGCCTTTGCCTCACGCAGCAACGATTTGTCGCGGAAAGACAGGCGCCATTCGAGCGGGGCATAGCCAAAACCTTCCACGATCTTCCAGAGAGACGCGATCGGCCGCGCCCAGAATGGCCAGTGGCGCTTCAGGAATGTTTTGCTAAAATTCTCCGAGAAATCGGCCATGATCAGCGTCCGCGACGCTTTATGGAAGAACAGCACTTCATCCATAAAGGGCGATCCGTGAATCCAGACCTGTTCGATCTCCTTCGCCCATTCCTCCGGCGCCGGCTCTGACAAGGCCGGGCGATCAAAAGTGATATCACTGCGCTTGTCGATCGTAGATTGCGGCCCCCATGTGTGCGCCTGTGGGTAGCGGCGCTGCCAGTCACCCATGAACAGATGGTGTAACTTGTTGGGGCTAACCAGATGGCGCACTTCGCCAAGTTCATCCAGCGCGGCTTTCAATTGCGCGTCGAATTTCAAGGGTGACCAGAACCACAGCCCGCCATCCGCAAGCCGCACGACCACCGAACGGGTGGGATAGGGGAAGCCGTAAAACGACACGCAGTCCCCTTCCACCAACCAGATGTCGGGGGCTATTGCAGTTAGCTCGGTCATGAAAGCTCCTCTTGAGACAGCAGATCAGCTGGGCTTTGTCTGGTCATCCAATTCCAGAACCGCAGTCTTTCTGGCAAGCCATTTCAATGTCGGTCCCTGAACCGCGCTCGAGACGAGCACCACGAAAAACACGACGTTGAAAATAGTCTGCGCGCTCGGCACTCCGGCCACGATCGGGAATGTCGCCAGCACGATGGGGACCGCGCCGCGCAGACCGGCCCACGAAATGAACAGCTTCTCTCGCCAGCCAAGCGCCCGGAAAGGCGCCAGAGCGATAAAGACGCTGACCGGCCGCGCGATCAGCATGAGCACCAGGGTCAGCCCGAAGCCGGAGAGGATGACTTCCGGCAATTGCGACGGAAAAACCAGCAGACCAAGCGTTAGGAACATGGCCACCTGCGCCAGCCAGGCAATTCCTTCCTGAAAAATGGTTACGGTGGGTTTGGCTGGATATTCGCGCGTCGCCGCAACGATGCCTGCGATATAGGCGGCGAGGAATCCGTTCCCGCCAAGCACACCCGCCAGACCATAGCTGGTCAGTGCTGCGGCGACAGAGACCACCAATGCGAGACCTCGCACCTGCAGGGGAATGCGCTTCAGCAATGCAGGAAGCACAAAACCGATAATAAGCCCGGACAGTGCCCCGACCACCATCTGCACACCGAATTCCGGCAAGAGCATCCTCGGCGAGTCACCCGGATTGGCAATCAGCATAAGTGCAGCGCCAACCAGAAAAACCGCCATCGGGTCGTTCGATCCGCTTTCCAGCTCAATCACGTTCTGAACCTTTGGCCGAAGCGGAATATTGAGCGAACGGAGCACCGCGAACACCGCCGCAGCGTCGGTCGAGGCAATCACTGACCCGAGCAGGAACCCCTGCAGGGGGGTAAAATCAAGGATCACCATGGATGTGACCGTCATTATTCCCGCGCTGATCATCACACCAACCGTGGCGAGAGCCATCGCAGCGGGAGCCTGACCGCGCACCTTGCGCCACTTCGTGTCCAACCCGCCGGAAAAGAGTATGAAGATAAGGCAGGCCACGCTCACGCCTTGCGCCAGCGAATAATCGTCAAACGCAATGCCGCCCGGGCCATCAGACCCAGCCAGCATCCCCAGAAAGAGGAAGCCCAGGATCGACGGCAGACCGAAACGACTGGAGATGGTGCCGGCAAAAACCGTCAACGCCAGCAATACGCCACTGGCCAAAAAGACTATTTCAATGGAATAATAATGCACGCCGCTGAGGATCTACAAACACCACCGGAAAGCAAGCGAAGCTTGGTAACTACCCGGCCTTTCGAGGCTTTTTAAGCTTCAAAGCGAGTGGCGGGCCTGTCTCAGCCTTCTATCTCTCGCAGGGTCTCACCTGGCAAGTCACGCCAGCGGAGAGGATCTGCGCATCAATTTAGTCGTATTTGCGAAAATCCGGCTGACCATTCGACGCGCTGATCCCGCCATCGACGGGCATATTGATGCCGGTGATATAATCCGCGTCATCAGAGGCCAGAAAGGTAACAGCGCCAGCGATATCTGCGGGTTCAGCGGGACGCTTGAGCGCACGGCGGCGATTGAACGCCTTCATCAATTGCGGCTTTTCCTCGATACCCTTGGTCAGATCGCTGCGTGTAAAAGTGGGATTGACCGCATTGACGCGGATTCCACACTCGCCCCATTCAAGCGCCAACGAGCGCACCATTTGCGTCACTGCGCCCTTGGAAACAGTATAAAGCGCCTGATTATAATCACCGCCTGTGCCCGAAACGCTGGAGGTCGCGACAATGCAGCCCTTGGTCTTCTTCAATTCAGGATACGCATCGCGGCACATATAGAGCATGCCTTTGACGTTCACACTCAGCACCTGATCGATATCGTCATCTTCCGTTTCCGAAAAAGCGCCCGATTGCGCGATCCCGGCGTTTGAGCACAGAATATCCAGCGCGCCAAATCGCTCCACCGTCTTGGCAATGATCGTCTTGGCAAATCCGCGCTCTGACACATCGCCTTCGACGATCAGTGTGCACTCCGGATCGAGATCCGCTGCCACCTTCTCACAATCTTCGCGGCTGCGGCTATTGAGGACCACATTGGCCCCTTCATCCGCAAAACGGCGGGCGATGCCCTCACCAATTCCGCTGGATGATCCGGTAACGATGACAGTCTTGTTGGCGAAGCGATGCATTACAATTCCCTTTGGTCTGATGGCGCAACGCCCCACCCCCCTCCAAAGGTTCCACAAGGTGAGACTTTCTTGCGGTAAAGCCACTGGCGGAAAGGCATAAAAACGCTCACATCACGCATGTCAGGCAGTCAGAAGCATCGCTGCAATGGCACGATATTCAGCCTGTCTGAGAAAGAGCACCCGCTTCACAGGAAATGCATTCTGCCCCCTCGCCATTTACGCAACGCTCACCTAATGCTCTGCCGATGAATACCGCAGATCTTCGCATTGCCCTTGTCAGCGGCAACTACAATTATGTCCGTGACGGCGCCAATCAGGCGCTGAACAGGCTGGTTGATTATCTGTTGAGACAGGGCGCGGCTGTGCGCGTCTATTCTCCCAAGGTGACCGAACCCGCTTTTGAGCCGACAGGCGATCTGGTGGGTGTGCCCAATCTGCCCTTCCCCGGCCGCAGCGAATATCGTGTGCCCTTGGCGCTGTCGCGCAGAGTTAAGGACGATCTGAAGCAATTTGCGCCCAATGTGGTGCATGTCGCATCGCCTGATATCGCGTCGCATCGGGCCGTCACCTGGGCGCGCATTCGTCAGATCCCGGTGCTGGCATCGGTGCATACGCGGTTTGAAACCTATCCTCGCTATTACAATATGGCGTTTCTCGAACCCATTCTCGAAGCCATGCTTCGGCGTTTCTATCGTCGCTGCGACGCATTGGTCGCACCGTCGGAAAGTATGGCCGATGTGCTGAGGCAGCAGAGGATGAACAGCGATATCGGCATTTGGTCGCGCGGGGTCGATCGCGAAATATTCAACCCTGATCAGCGCGATCTGGCCTGGCGCAGAAGCCTTGGCATTGCGGATGATGATGTCGCTATCGGCTTCCTCGGGCGATTGGTGATGGAAAAGGGTCTGGACGTTTTCGCTGACGCGCTGGACGTACTGAAACGCCGCGGAATTGCCTGCAAAGTGCTGGTCATCGGCGAAGGCCCCGCAGATGACTGGTTCCGTCAACGGGTGCCGCATGCGAGCTTTGCAGGATTTCAGCAAGGTGCCGATCTGGGGCGCGCAGTGGCGTCCATGGATATGCTGTTCAATCCCTCGATCACCGAGACCTTCGGCAATGTCACACTTGAGGCCATGGCATGCCGTGTGCCGGTGGTGGCAGCCCGCGCCACAGGCAGCGAAAATCTGGTTGCGCATAACCGCACGGGCCAATTGGTAGAACCCGGCAACATTGATGGCTTCGCGGAAGCTCTGGCAGACTATATCGCCAACCCGGAGCGCCGCCACACCCATGGCAGCGCAGGTGAGCAGCGCAGCCTTGAATTTTCATGGGACCGCATCAATCAATGCGTGGCCGATACCTATATGCGCGTGATTGATCGACGGCGGGGCGATTAATCGTCCTAACGCAAAACAGCTGCGCGGCGCATTCGGACGGCATACCAGGTCAATGCCCCGGCAATCAGTATCAAGACCAGGCTGATAATATCAGCGGCAGTCCCGGTCATGGAAGGCGGCGCATCGCTGGTCATGCGGTAGAAATTGGTGGCAAGCATGCCCAGCACGGCCAGCAGAAAAGCGGTCGCCGCCAGCTTGCGCCGCAACAGCAGCAAGAGCGAGCCGGCTATCGATCCCCACACACCGCAAGCCCAGGCAACATCAACCCACCACGGCATATTGGCCAACCATATCAGTTCCAACCGGCTGACTCCGGCTATTTGCAGATAGCGCTGACTGCCCACCCGGGTGATCCAGTAATCATAGGCCCCGACCACATTCCAGAGCAGCGAGACTATGCCCACTACCCACAAATGCCAGGGTGCGTTTTGCTGTTGCGTCATCGCGGCAAAGGATGCTCCGAAAGCACAAGAATGGCAAATATTGATCGCGTTCCCTATGTAGGGCCGTATCATGGATGATCTTTTCGGCACCGCCCCCACCTCCCCTTCCGAAGACACGCAGCCTGTGCGTGAGGATGCTCCGCTGGCGGACAAATTGCGTCCCCGGGATCTGGGCGACATTATCGGGCAGGACCATCTGACGGGGCCGGAAGGTGCGATCGGCCGTATGGTGGGCGCCGGGCGCCTGTCCTCCATGATTTTATGGGGACCGCCTGGTACCGGAAAAACCAGCATTGCGCGCCTGCTCGCCGCAGCAGTGGGCATGCGTTTCACCGCGATCAGCGCCGTTTTTTCCGGCGTTGCCGATCTGAAAAAGGCCTTTGCCGAAGCGGAGAAGTTCCAGTCCGCAGGCCAGCGGACGCTGCTATTCGTTGACGAGATTCACCGCTTTAACCGCGCCCAGCAAGACGGCTTTCTGCCCTTTGTCGAACAAGGCACGGTGACATTGGTGGGGGCAACCACCGAAAATCCCAGTTTCGAACTCAACGCCGCCTTGCTCAGCCGCGCACAAGTGCTGATTCTGCATCGGCTGGATGCCACCGCGCTGGGGCAATTGCTGGACCGCGCCGAAGAGTTGGAAGAACGCCCGCTGCCCCTGACGCAGGAGGCACGCGAGGCCCTGATAGCCTCCGCCGATGGCGATGGCCGTTTCCTGCTCAATCAGGCGGAAACCCTTTATGCCTCCAATCTGACCGAGCCACTGGAACCCGGCCAGCTGAGTGATTTCCTGCAGCGCCGCATGGCGATCTACGACAAGGACCGCGAGGGGCATTACAATCTGATCTCTGCCCTGCACAAAGCCGTGCGGGGGTCCGATCCGCAAGCTGCGCTCTATTACCTTGCGCGGATGCTGGTGGCGGGGGAAGAACCGCTTTTCGTTCTTCGGCGATTGGTGCGCATGGCGGTGGAGGATATCGGTCTGGCCGATCCCAATGCGCTGCAACAATGCCTCGCCGCGAAAGAAGCCTATCAATTCCTGGGCTCGCCCGAAGGAGAACTGGCGATATCGCAAGCATGCCTGTACGTCGCCACCGCGCCCAAATCGAATGCAGCGTACAAGGCGCATAAGGCCGCATGGAAAAGCGCCCGCGAGACGGGATCGCTCATGCCACCGCAAAACATCCTGAACGCCCCGACCAAGCTGATGAAAGAGATCGGCTATGGATCAGGTTACACCTATGACCATGATGCTGCAGAAGGCTTCTCAGGCGACAATTACTGGCCCGAGGAAATGGAACCCCAATTGTTCTATGACCCGGTCGAACGCGGCTTCGAACGCAAGGTGAGAGAGCGAATCGCCTATTGGAACCGGCTGCGGACAGAGCGTGGCTAGATTTACCCATTTCGCGGCGATCGACTGGTCCGGCGCCGCAGGAAAGACCCAACGCGGCATCGCTGTCGCCCTCTGCAGCACCGGGACACAGGCACCGCAGCTCGTGCGTCCCGGCCAGATATGGTCCCGCTCCGAAGTGCTGGAATGGATCCGTGACGCCATGCCCGCCAATACGCTGGTCGGGATGGATCTGGGCCAGTCGCTGCCTTTCGCGGATTGCGGGGCGTTCTTTCCCGGTTGGTCCCAAAGCCCGGCATCCGCGCATGAATTATGGGCGCTGATCGACACTATCTGCGCGGACGACCCGCATCTGGGAGCCAACACCTTTGTCGATCATCCAGCCGCCAGCCGCTATTTCCGCCGCCATGGTGGACGCGAAGGCGCGCATTTCCGCGTTGGCGCCGAAACCACGGGTAAGGGCCGGTTTCGCCAGACGGAACTGAAGCAGCGCGAACAGGGATGCAGTCCCTATAGCAATTTCAATCTGGTCGGCGCGGCGCAGGTCGGCAAAAGCAGCCTCACCGGTATGCGCTTGCTCCACCGGCTTGGCGGTAAAGTGCCCGTCTGGCCTATGGACCCGGTGCCCGCATCAGGATCAGTGCTGGTGGAAATTTACACGACCATCGCCGCCATGGCCGCAGGACGCCGCGCCGGTCGATCGAAGATCCGCACATCGGCGGAACTCGGCGCAGCGCTGACGACATTGGGCTGCACACCGATAGCGCCTGATTCTCACCCAGCAATCGACGATCATCAGGCCGATGCCATGATCACGGCGGCATGGCTGCGCAACAATGCCGCGCGCGCCGCGCTATGGCAGCCATCCGGCATGACACCGGCTATTGCGCAGACCGAAGGATGGACATTCGGCGTCGCCTGACGATTAAAAACACATAATTCGTGATAAGGGGGCTGGACCTTTGGCTCACTCTATCGCATGGGGTGCGCGCGTGCCGGTATAGCTCAGCTGGTAGAGCACCTGATTTGTAATCAGGGGGTCGCGGGTTCGACTCCTGCTGCCGGCACCACTTTTCTCAAAAACTTACGCGCGACATGCGAACTCCCAGGATTACGCAGCAACCACATAGCAACCACGCTATGGAGGACTATGTGGGAATCAAAATTGCCTGTATCCGACCGGTATCAAATATTACAGGTGCTGGTGGGCAATGCCCCACCAACTTGCGTTCACCAATGCTGACCGAGATTCGCTCTTATAGACAGATCTTCGCATGGCGCCTGCACGCTTTGATACGGCTATTCTCCATGCTCAATCTTGCCAGATAGCCGGTTTGTGACTGGGCGGTCTCTCTCCTGGGCGAAGAAAGATATCGCTTCCCGGCGAGCTTTTCAGAGGTTCAAAGGTAGTTCTGGCGGTTTCAAGCCTTGCCTTCATCATCGCGAGAGCATCTTTATGAAGCGATGCGACGCTGTAGCTTTCGCTCATATCCGGATCGGTCATGTCGTAAAGCTGCGGATATCCCCGATCTTCAACAGAAAATTTGAAGGTACGGTAGTAATCGGCAATCACATATTTCCAGCGCTGGGTGCGTATGCCCACGACTTCTTCATTGTCAAAAAGCACCAGTTCTTGATGCGGGGAAGGCGCTGCGCGGGTCAGGACGGCGCTGATATCCTTGCCATCGAGGATTGTATCTCGGGGTAACTGCTTGCCCGCCATCGCGCAGAAGGTTGGCAGAAAGTCGATACCCATGGTGATGGCATTGGTCGAAACCCCGCTGGGAACGGTTCCCGGTTGCCGTACGATACAGGGAACGCGGTAGCCGCCATCGTATGCGCCTCCCCCTTTCCGATCACGCAATCCACCGGCAGACCCTTCGAACCAGGGGCCGTTGTCGGAGGTGAAGATCAGCATCGTATCCTCCGCAATACCCAACCGGTCGAGCTTGTCGATCAGCCTGCCCACGATCTGATCAATTTCCTCAACCACATCGCCATATGATCCGGCAGCCGATGTGCCGGCCAGGGATGGGATCGGATAATTAGGCAGATGGGGTGCGCTCAGGGCCAGATCGAGGAAGAACGGACGGCTTGCATTGTCCTCCAGAAATGTCTCCGCTCTGTTCCAGAACATCTGCTGCAATTGCGGATATTCAAATGGCACTTCATGAACATCCTCGCCGCGACCTTCATAAAGGCTGAGCGGCAGCATATCGTGGCTGTAAGGAATGCCGTAAAACAGATCGAAGCCGTGCTTAGTGGGCGGCCACGAAGGGCCTTTATGCCCGAGGTGCCATTTGCCAATCAGCGCCGTAGCATATTCGGGCTTAAGCGCCTCGGCGATCGTCACTTCCGATAGCGGTAGCCCCCTTGCTTCATCCGCCATGATAACACCGCGAGCAAGCCCGGTACGGATAGGATAACGGCCGGTCATAAATCCAGCGCGCGAAGGCGTGCAAAGATTGGCTGGCGCATAGTAATCCGTCAGCTTCATACCCTGCCGGGCCAGCCGGTCGAGATGCGGGGTTTTGATCGTCCGCCCACCGAAGGCTCCGACATCGCCATACCCAAGATCGTCGCAATAGATGACGATGAAGTTGGGTTTGCGTCCCGGCCGATTTGACGCCGAAGCGATAGAGGGGAGCAGCGAAAGCGATGCTCCACTCGCGAGACCTGCAAGAATTTGCCGACGATCCATATATTCCTCCTATTCGCTTACGGAGTGTTCATTCACGCTGCCCGTCATATCCACCAGAGCACCGGTGAGCGGCGGATTGGCGACCACCTGCACCACCGTCACGCCGCTTGCGAGCACGAAAAGTGCAAAGAGGAAGATCCCATAGATCGCTGTCTGCGAGGCCGGGATGAACAGGAGACAGCCAGCCAGCATCAGCAGCAGACTTGGGCTTGGGATCAGTACTGGCTGAAATGTCGGACGTTAAGGCCAAAGCGGAATTCCATTATGTCTGATGACTGTACGCGCCACCAAGCTGATCCGGCTACAGGGAGAACGGCAGAGAAGTAGGCGGGCACGAGCCGCAAGCGTTTTAATATTGCAGCCCCGATCCAACAGGAAAGAGCGGCATCCTGCTGTCATTCACCACTGCAGGGTCCTGATTCTCTACTGCCGTCATGGACGATGGCAGCTCGAACGGCAGATGCCCTTCAGGACGGATACGGCCGGTGATAGCGTCGATCACGGCCTTGTCGCTCGCCCCGAAATTGCCGAGCACCACGTCTGCCTTATCGATCACATTGCCAAGGATCGCAGGGCGATCGAGAAAAATCGCAAAGACGCTCGGCAATCCCGCAGCCTTGGCTTCGATCAGCGCATCATAGGCTGCATCGCCGGGCCGGAAATCCAGCCGCCCCTCATGCTGTCGGCTGCCGAAAAAGTGATAAGGGTGGAGAGTTTCGAAGGGTGCCTCCGTCCGGATGATCGCGAAATCCGCGTCCGCAGGATTATCGACGACAGTAAATCCGGCAGCGCGGGCTGCTTCCTGCCCCATCCCGTAAAGCCACACTTTACGCCCGGACTGCGCCGCTACCGGCAGGAGTTGCCCGTTATTCTGCAGCATAACCTGTGCTTTGGCCTGAACGATCTCGGCTCTGGACTGCACATCCGCGTCACCCAGAATCCGCGCAGCCGCTGAAGGATCTACATAGGGGTTTTCGAACAGGCCCAGCTCGAATTTGCTCGTCAGAAGCCGTTCGACCGAGCGATCTATCCGCCCCTCCTCGACGAGCCCGTCACGAACCGCCCGGAGCAATGGCTCAGGGTCGTCAATGCCCCCGAACTGATCGACACCCGCTTGCAGCCCCATGGCGAAACGCGCCTCCTCACTAATATCGGTCACGCCCCAGGATGTGGCCACATCGCTAAGGTCCTGTGGATGTTCCTTGGTCGGCGCGCGGCAGATTTCGTTGCAGTCGCGAGTGACCAGCCAGTCCGACAGGATGATGCCCTGATAATTGCGCTTGTCGCGCAGCTCATCGGTCAGCAACTGACGGTTGAAGCCTGGCGCGACCGGCTCCAATTCCTCGCCATTGAGGGTTACATGGCGAAGCACCGGATAGGCCGGCATGATGCCGACGACATGGGCTTCAAAGGCGCCATCAAAGGCAGCCAGATGAGCATCGATCGACCGGCCGGGCAAATCTGCAAAGCGGCCGTAATAATTATGGGCATCGAAACCTTCCGGCTGAGCCCCGTAACCGACCCAATGCTTGACGACGGTGATGACTCCATCCGGCGTCAAACCGTCATCCGAACCCTGAAAGCCTGCAACATAGGCCCCCACCATTGCGCTGATCATCGCCGGTCCGGTGCCGAATGTGCCGCTCTGACGGGGCCAGCGCGGTTCGCTGGCAAGGTCCGCCTGCGGCGACAATGTCATCTGAATGCCGACGGCGCGATATTCGCGTCGGGCAATGGCCGCAAATTCGCGAACCACATTTCGCTCGCCAAGCGCTGCGAAGCCCATCGGCTCAGGCCATTGCGAGAAACCGCCGCCTACATTGGACGCGCCCGGAACATACTGGAAGTGGTTGCGCGGATCGGAACTGATGGTGACCGGAATGCCGAGCCTCGTATTTTCGGCAATTTCCTGAACCTTGTTGTTTTCCTCGGCAAACTTCGCTGCTGGAGCCGTGAGCCGGGTGATGAAGCTCGACACGTGGTTGCGATTGACCATCTGATCGACGAGACCGAGATCGTAGCTGTCCACCGAACGGTCGAAACTGCCCCCTGCCCCGCGCAAGGAGGCATGAAGAAGCATTCCGACTTTTTCCTCCAGCGTCATGCGCGCGGTGAGATCCCGCGCGCGTTCCTCTGGGGTGAGACGCCAATCCTCATAAGGCGTCAGCGCATCGTCGCTGTCGAGATCACGGAAACGCATGCCTTCATCGGAAAGAACGGCTTTGCTGCGGCTGCTCAACACCGGTTGCTCGGCTAGCCCGGAGGATGTGTCCAGCGCCGCCTGCGTGGACGCGGGCGCGGCGCATGCCGCCAGCGCCGAACACACGCTGAATGTCAGTGACAGCTTCAGTGCGGTCAAATTCTTATTCTTCATGGGCATCAACCTGTAATTCTAGCGCTATATTCTATTATTCAAACAGACCCGGATGGTGCAGTCTCTACACCTCTCAGGCCCGGTGTGCGGGCATCAGTCCTTGTCGGGAAACCCCGCCATTCGGTGGCTTGCCGGTTCCTGCACGACGATCGGTTGCTGCCCTGAAAGAAACAGGCGAAAATTCTCGTATTGAGGGTCTCCGTCCTGTTCCATTTCCCGCAGCATTCTGTCCTTCATTGCCGCCGCCCGCTTCGCATAGCGCGGCTCATCGATAAGGTTGACGCGCTGCCCCGGATCTTTCTTCAGATCATACAGAGCAAGGGGAACACCATTGAGATATTGGTCCGCCCGCGCCCGCATGCGCGGATCGGTCTTCGCGGCTTCCAACATTGCAGGCCAAGTGAGCCCCCACATGCTTTCGATTCTGAGCTGCAAAGCGCTATTTGCCCATGGCGTAAAAAGCAAAGTGTAGCGCTCATCCTGCAGGCCTCGCATCGGATAGGCGTAACCGCTCGACACATAATCGACATGCGTCATCACCATATCGCGGTGCTGCGCCGTGCGGCCCTCCATCAGCGGGACCAGCGAACGCCCGTCAATATCCGGTGTCGCCTCCACGCCCATCAATTCGAGAGTGGTGGGATGAAGGTCGAGATTGATGGCCAACTGGTCGAAATCAGTGGGCGCCGCCATTCCCGGATAAGAGATAAGGGCAGGAACGCGAACACCGTGATCATAACAGGTCGCCTTGCCAAAGGGCAGCGGCATGCCGTGATCGGATATGAAAACAATGACCGTGTTATCCGCTTCGCCGCTTTCTTCCAGAACGCGCAGAATATTGCCTACAGCCTTGTCGAAGCGCTGGCATGAATTCCAGTAACGCGCGATTTCTTCACGAATTTCGGGCAGATCCTCGAGGTTAGACGGAACGGTTACGTCATCCGCCGTAAATTCGTTCTCCACCTTGTAGGCGCCCTGCTGGCCATGATCCATCTGGATCGCCGCCTCGCTGTTATAGAACGGGCGGTGGGGATCATTGATGTTGCAATTGGCAAACCAAGGTTTGTACTGCGCCCGAGCCTCCTCGATAATCAGATCGAGCCCGCGCGCGTGAAGGTCCGGATGACGGTCCTTACCCTCCACCTTGAAATTCCAGGGAAAGGAGGAGGCGGGCCGCATATGCTTGATCTTGTGTGTCGCGCCAGTGAACCAGCCTGCATCTGACAGGCGACTGGTAATGGTCGACGTCCCCTCATGCATCGGAAAGAAGCCGTTGCCACCATTACGATGGGGCCGCAGCCCGCTCATGAAAGCCTGACGCGATGGCATGCAGATAGGCGACGATGTCCGCATCTGGCGAAAACGGTGAGAACGCGCCGCCAGTCGATCAAGATTGGGTGTGATGCCTTCCCGGCCGGTCATGAACCCGATACACGACCAGTCGATATCATCCGCCGTAATCAGGAGCAGATTGCGCCGCTCGATTTTGGATGGCTTGGGATAATTCTGGGCATTGAGCTGGCTCAGCGGACCGCCAAGGGCGACTGCCGCCACACCGCTTTTGAGAAAATCGCGTTTCTTCATACTATCTCTCAATGCACCCATTCCGTTTCGCGGCCCGCGATCGTCACCTTGCGGGTTCCGTGCAATGGCCAGAGCGGTTCGGGCAAGGTATCGTTGTAGTCCCGCAAACGCTCCTGCAGCGTCGCGCGAATTTCCGGGTGCCGGGCTGAAACATCGGTCCGTTCCCAAGGATCTTCGGCAAGGTCGAACAGACGTGTTTCGTTCCAATCCTGCGAATGCCACAGTTTGTACCGGCCATGGCGGATCGCGGAAACCGGCGCCTGGCTCCAGAACAGATCTCTGTTGTCCATCGTATCGCCTGCAAGCATCGGAACCACGTTCTCGCCATCGGTCGTGAACGGGGCGCCCTCGGGGGAAGCGGCCGCCATGATCGTTGGCGCGAGGTCGAGCGAACTCACGGGCGTATCGACCTTGCCCTGCCGGTGGAGCCCTGCCGGCCAGGAGAGAATGAAAGGCACCCGCGTCCCGCCTTCGAGATAGGTGAATTTGCCGGAGCCGAAGGGGTTGGAATTGTCGCAAAATCCGAGAAAGTCCGGGCAGCCATTATCGGACAGAAAGACAATCATCGTGTTGTCGCGAAGGCCGCGTTCTTCCAGTCTGTCCAGCAGCCGGCCGACATCGTGATCCAGCGCCGCGATCATGGCCACATAGGTGCGCCTTACGGGGTCCTTTATATGGCTGACGCGATCATAATATTCCTGCGGAACCTGCAACGGCCAGTGGGGCGCGTTATAGGCTGCATAAGCAAAGAATGGTTCGTGCTTGTCCGCGCTGCGATCGATGAAATCCAGCGTGCGACCGGTGATCTCGAAAGTCAGATAGCGATGCGGTATCGCCACCGGCTGGCGGGCAGCACCTTCGAACAGCCGGTGATTGCCATGCCGTAATTCGATTTCCTTGCGGCCATCCTTTGTCGGCGTGGTGACGAGACCAGGCGTGTCCGGGTCTGCATAGATCGACTCCCCGGCGAGAAAGCCGAAAAACTCATCAAAGCCGCGATTGGTCGGGTAATATTCCGCCTGCGTTCCGAGATGCCACTTGCCGAAGGCGGCAGTGTTGTAGTGCTGGCGTTGCAATCGTTCCGCGATCGTTTCGACCGAGGTGGGAATACCCGCATTGGCATCGGCAGGCCTGTTCTCGGTAATATTATAGGTGAAACCGAAAGACGCCGGAGCGCGGCCCGTTAACAGACCTGCGCGCGAAACGGCACAAACCGATGCCGCGACATATCCATTGGTAAAAGCAACGCCGGTGGACGCCAAACGATCGATATTGGGGGTCGGATAAGCTCCGCTGTTATAGGCAGAGACATCGGGATAGCCCAGATCATCCGCCAGGATCACCAATATATTCGGCCGCGATATATCCGCGAATACCGGTTGCGCCACAGGTGTGTCAGATTGCGCTGCGGCCTCGACATTCGCGCCGTGCTCGGCAGAAGGCAGGGCACAGGCCGACAGGCCGGTGGCCAGCATCGAAGCGCATATCAGAGAACCATATCCTGCATTGCGCATGATCACTCCCCCCCCGGCTTGGGGTGCTTCATAATTCTGTCCCATTCGAAAATTTCCATCGCGGGATCATATGTCCCGTCCAGCACTGCGGAGAGGTAACGCGCTGCGTTACGATAATAGACGGTGTCGCTCTCGGCGGCGGCCTTGATCTCCGGAAGCGCAGGACGGGCAGCTTCTCCCATCAGCGTGAGCACATTAATGGCCTGCAGCCTGACCCATTCGCACTCGCTCTGGGCCATCAGGGCGCCGAGAATATCGGCGGCTTCTTCTTCATGGCCGATCCGCGCTGCCGCTTCCGCTGCTGCGACGCGCAATTGCGGCACATCGTCGCCGCGCATCACCGTCAATATGCGCTCTTCATTTGCGCGGGCAGCCGCCCCCAGAATGGCGCATCCTTTCGCTGCCCAGTACCGCATGACCGGATGATCATGCTCCATATTCTCACCGAGAAGAACGAGATTGGCAGGATCACCCTGAGCAGCCATCGCGGCCAGTTGCATGATATCCTGCAAGGGATAAGCTCCCGGCACGCGGCTTTCCGCCCATCCCATGAGGCCAAGGCCTTCGGGAATAAAACCATTATCGTTGATGCGCAGCATATGGGCATCCAGCGCCGCGCTCATTTCGGAAATACGCCCCTGCTGCCCGGGATCCTCAGCCAGATTGCTGAGCTGGTCGGGGTCGCTTTCGAGATCATAGAATTCAATCGCAGGGCGTGGTTCGAAGGCCCTGCTCTGCAGCGCGTCGAGCCTGCCTGCGCGGAAAGCCCGGTCCCAATCCTGATACCCCCGGGCGAGCCAGGCGAAGGCCTGATACTGCACGGCGGGCAGATGCGGAAGATAATTGCGGATATATCGGTAACGACCATCGGTCACCGTGCGGACGAAATCGTAGCGTTCATCCATCCGATTGCGCATGCCGAAGGCATAAGGCTGAGCAGCCTTTGCAGATTCTCCCAGGAAAGCGCTGCCCTGCATCGTCCCGGGAACTGCGAGGCCCGCCAGTGACAGCACCGTCGGCACAAGATCGACGAAGCTGACCGGAGCCCTGACTTCGCTTCCCGGTGCGCCCGGCGCCAGATGCTTCCATTTCTCCGGGAAACGGACAATCAGCGCGCAGCGCAGACCTTCATCGTAACAATAGCGTTTTGACCGCGGCAAAGAGCCGCCATTGTCCGAATAATAGAAGACGATCGTGTCTTCATCCAGACCGTCCTCTTCCAGCTCCGCCAGTTGCTGCCCGACCTGAGCATCCATCTTTTCCATGAGATTGTAATAGGTGGCGTAATCGCCCCGGATACCGTCAGTATCGGGCAGATAACGCGGTACGCGAACATCCTCGGGGCCGACCCGGCCAGTGACCGGCGTCAACAGGCGCGATTCATGCGTCGTCATATAGTTGAAAACGGACATGAAAGGCTGATTGCGATCCGGCCGGTCACGCCAATGCGCGGTTTTGCCCTGATCGCTCCAGATTCTCTCCGGCTCGACATCACAATTGTAGTCGGTCTTGTGATTGTTCGAGCAGAAATATCCGGCGCTGCGCAAATGTTCGGGATAGGTCCGCAATTGAGAGGGCAGATGCGCCTTCGCCCGCATCTGATGCGCCGGGCCGCAGCTTTCGGGATAAATGCCGGTCAGGATCGCAAAGCGAGTGGGGGCACAGACCGGCGCATTGCTGTATGCGTTGCGGTACAGCACGCCCTCCCGCGCGAGGCGGTCGATATTCGGTGTATGGGCGATCTTGTCTCCATAAGCGCCGATGAAAGGGTTGTTGTCTTCGCTTACCAGCCAGAGAATATTGGGCCGCGAAGCGGAGCCGGAAGTCCCGCCCCCTGCCCTCGCCGCAGCCTGAGCCGAAGCCAGCCCGGACAAAACCGCGCCGCCCGCGCCAACGATCGCGCTGCGTCTGTCGATCGAAAACCCGCCCATACTTATTTCCGCGACGCAGGAACGTAGGTTTTGCCTTCCTCATCGGCTTTCAGCTTCGCTTCAGTGTCAGGGAAGTAGCCGTTGAACTTGGTCGGAAGGTTGGGTTCGACATACCAGCGATCGGGGAAATCGGCTGCACGCGGGCCGTCCTTTTTCCGCCAGACCAGCCCTTCGCTGGTGCGTTCGCCATAGGGAATATCGTGACGCCCATCATTATTGGCGAGCTGTTCGTAAAGCGCACGGCGCAGCTCGATCTTCTTGTCGAGATAGGCAGGGTCGTTAATGAGATTGTGCATCTCCTCAGGATCCTTGTCGAGATCGTACAGCTCCTCCAGATCCCAGACGCCGTGATACTGGATATATTTCAGGCGATCGCGCTCGATTGCGAAGGTGGTCGGGGTTTGGGGGAAGCTCCATTCCCAGTAATATTCATAGACGAAATCGTCTGACTTCCATTGTACGTCATCGACTTTGCCGGTCGCCAGCGGCAGGAAGCTTTTTCCTTCCATCTGACTAGGCTCCGGCACCCCGGCGACATCCAGAAATGTCGGGGCGAGATCCAGATTGCGGACCACGGATTCCACCGTCTCATTTGCCGGCACATGCCCCGGCGCGTAAACCAGCATGGGGACCCGGACGGAAGGTTCATAGGCATTGCGCTTGTCGATCAGACCATGATCGCCGAACAAATATCCATTGTCGGAATAGAAGACGACCATGGTGTTCTTATCGAGGTCGTTCTTGTGCAGATAACGCAGAATCCGGCCGAGACTGTCATCGACCGATGACAGGGTTTCGAAATAGCGCCGGACATAATCGTGGAAGTCCTCATCCGTGTGATACGGAAAGTCTACACCATGCCAGCTGTTGCGCTGATTCTGAACCCAGAGCGGCTTACCTTCGTTATTTTCGGGCGTGTCCTTCGCGCTCGCCGGCAAAGTCACATTCAGATCGGCATATTCGCCTTCGTGTTCAGGCGCGGGCTCAGGGTCGGAATGGACGGCCTTGTGGCTGAGATAAAGGAAGAAGGGCTGTGAATTGTCCTTGTCCTCCTTCAGCCAGTCGAGGGCGTAATCGGTCAGTTCGGTGGTGATATATTCGCGGCGCTTTACATGTTCGCCATCGACATTGAGCATCTGCCGCTTGCCCTGTGCGATCTGTTCCGGGCTGAGCATGTCAGTCGGGTAATATGTGCCCTGCCCCTTGAAACTGACCCAGCGGTCAAAACCAGGGCGCGGGGCGTCCGTATCATCGCCCATATGCCATTTGCCGAAGAAGCCCGTGCGGTATCCGGCACTCTGCATATAGCTGGGAAAGAAGATCAGACCTTCTTCCGAAGAGTTGTGATTATCGATTACACCATGATTGCGCGCAGTCTGTCCCGTCAGAATGGTCGCGCGGCTAGGCGAACAGAGCGAAGATGTGACGACTGCATTGGGAAAATAGCTTCCATTCTTGCGAAGGAAGTCGATATTCGGCGTCTTCAGCCCAGGGGTGAGAAATCCCATCGCATCAAAGCGCAAATCATCCACCAGCACGAAAATGACGTTCATCGGCTTTTCGGCCTGGCGCTGGCTTGTTGCCGGCGCACTCTCCGGGGTTTGGGCCTCGGCCGCCAGAGGGGACAAAGCCGCCAAGAGAGCACCGCTCGCCATCGCCAATTTCCACAGACTCTTGCCACGATTAGCCATTGTTAAGCACCTTTCAAATCTTGCTGCGAACCAAGCTCGACACCGCGTATGATGCAGCGAAATCCGATATGGCTCGTTGAACTGTCCAGCGCCTGGGGATGGCGCGCTGCAGGGCGGTAGCGCTGGCAATAGCTTTCAGCGCATAAATGACTGCCGCCCTTCTGAACTCTGCAGGGAATCCTTACATCAGGAAAAGACGGATCGAAACTTTCCCGCATGCGCGCGCCCATCATCGAGGTGCAGGAAATCGGTGAAGCTTCCGGATATACGCTTAGATTTCGATCCGCCTGGAATGATAAACCGGGATGCCAAAGGCCCGATAAACGAAGATCGGCGCGATCAGTCACTATCCCTTTCGGCATTATTTTCCTCTCGCACTGAAATCGTCAACCTTATACGGCCGTACGATCTTATTAGAATTTAGCGCTACATATTCGGTGCGCAGATATCATGTCAATGCCATTTCCCGGCACCCAATCGTCGCCTCGACGAAAGGATGACCACATTCCGCGCGGACGCTGCACAGACTGCTGTCTAGTGGCAAGAATGCATCACTACGGCGAATTCGCCAAGTGGTCATCAGTTTGAACCGCTTCTATTCCAAAAACACACAGATCTGGGTTGACGCCCCAATTTTCAGATTTATGTAGCGCTATAAATTCGCCGGGTAGAGCGGATTTGTTCGCCGCTGCAAATTGTCAGCGTGCGGCGTCCAAACGTTCAATAAACAGGGAGAGATCTTCATGACGAACCGTTTTCGTAAGTCCAGTCGCACCGTTTTGACCAGCGCAAGTGTACTGGCGCTGTGTGTCGTTTCCGGCCAGGCCTATGCGCAAGAGAGCGCTCAATCAGATAGTGATTTCGATGCGAATGCCATCGTTGTCACCGCCAATCTGCGCGAACAAACGCTGGAAGAAGTTCCCTTGGCAGTGTCTGTCGTTTCAGGTGAGCGACTTGATGCAGTGGGCGTAGGCGGCATCGAAGCCATCACCGACACGGCCCCCTCGCTTACCTTCACCAAGGGGGACAATCCCTCCAATTCATCTCTCTCCATCCGTGGCATCGGCACCAGCGCCTTCTCGGTCGCCGTTGAGCCAGCCGTTTCAGTCGTGGTTGATGGCGTTGTGATGGCGCGTGCCGGTCAGGGCTTTCAGGATCTGATCGACGTCAAGCGTGTCGAAGTTCTTCGCGGCCCCCAGTCGACCCTGTTTGGCAAGAACGCTTCAGCCGGCCTCATCTCCGTCACGACCGAAGACCCGAGTGATTATCTTACTGGGAAAGTTGATGCGAGCCTTGCAGAAGGTGGCGAATATTCGGTCCGTGGTTCCGTGTCCGGTCCGCTGAGCGAGACCACCGGCCTTCGCCTGAGCGGCTTCTACAAGCAGTTCGATGGCTTCATCGACAACGTTTCAGGAATTGGTGACGACAAGCGCGCCGGGTATGAAAATTACGGTTTCCGCGGCAAACTGCGGTTCGAGCCCAGCAGTGATCTCAACATCACTCTGATTGGCGATTATCGTAGCGGTTTCGACAATTCGACGTTTACGATGCGCAAGGTCTATTCCGACGCCTATCGCAACGCTCTTGCACCCGTTGTCCCCTCCGCAGAAAACCGCACAGTCAACATCAACGCCCCCACCGACAACAACACCGAGCAATGGGGCGCATCGGGCAAGATCGAATATGATTTTGCTGACAATTGGCAGCTGACGTCGATCACCGCCTATCGCGAATGGTCTTTCTCCGGAAACAGCGATGTTGATGCTACGTCGTTGACCCAGCCGGTACAGGGCGTGAACCTCTGGGACGTCAATAGCGGCAACACAGATCTCAGTCAGAAGTCTCAGGAATTGCGATTTGCCTCAGGCGATCTCGGCGGTTTCGATATTCTCTTTGGTGGCTTTGCATTCCGGCTCAACGCCGACCGGAGCTTTTTGCGGCGGCAACAATTCGCCAATGGCACCAACCGGTCCGGCCAGTTTAACGGATCGACCGAAACCACCAACCTTGCTGCCTTTATCAGCACCAACATCTATCTTGGTGACACCACCGAAATGTTCGGCGGTTTGCGTCTGATCCACGAAAAGCTCGAATATGAAGCCTTCCGCGATCCCGCCAATGTTCTGGTTCCCGGAGATGTCCCGCTCGGCGGTGCAGCCGGCACAGCAGTGGACTTCGCAGGCTCGACTACAGACACCTCTGTGGTTGGTAAGATCGGCATCAGGCAGCAGGTTTCCGATTTTGGCAATGTCTACGCAAGCTATGCCCGCGGCTATAAGGGCAAAGGCTTCAATCTGATCTTTGCCACGCAGGAAAGTTATGAGCCGGTCGACGCGGAGAAGTCAGACGCGTTCGAAATTGGCGCCAAGTTGACGACGCTCGACCGCAGCCTGTCACTTAACCTGGCTGCGTTCTATACCAAATATAAGAACTTCCAGGGCCAGGCCCAAATTCCTGGCGATGTAGCGTTTTTGCTCCTCAATGCGGGTGAAGTATCTACCAAGGGTATCGAAGCGGAAGCCAGCTTCACCCCGACGGATCTGACCACTCTGAGCCTGGGCGCGACATTCCTCGATGCTCAGATCGACGAATATCCGCTTGGACCTTGCTATCTGTTCCAGACGGAGGCCGAAGGCTGCGTTAACGGAGTTCAGGATCTGACTGGCGGTGACTTGCCAAATGCGCCCGATGTTCGTCTGACCGGCTTCGTCAAGCAGGTAATTCCTTTCGGTGACTCGCTTCCTTTCGATGGCTTCGTACAGTCGAACTTCGTCTATCAGAGCAAGGTGCAGTTCGGGCTCGATCAGGATCCAACCACCCGTCAGAAGGGCTACGGCGTCGTAAATGCCGCGCTTGGCCTTGAATCCAAGGATGACAGATACTCGCTCACTTTCTTTGTGCGCAACATCTTCGACCAGAACTATGCTGGGTACATCTTCTCTTCCGGCTTCAACGGCGGACGCGTGTATCAGCAGGTGGTTCGCGACGCCTCGCGCTATGTTGGCGTGAAAGCATCTTACAGCTTTTAAGATCTAACGGGCTCTCCCATGGGAAGGCGGCAGCTTAGTCTGCCGCCTTTTCTTTTTGGTTCAAAGATTCCGGGCTGCCCTTAGGTAGTAATATCTGAAAGTGAATTTCGTTCGATCAACTGGTAATCTACCAGTTCACTTTCCATTGTGGCGCGATCGTGCCATTTGACTTCCCATCATTTCATGAAGCCGCGCTTTGTTAAATTGAAACAGCACCCCATGACAAGCACGCTATGGCTGCACTCTGCCTTCGCGATCTGGCGGAAGCTATTGCCCTAGTTTGCGCCATAGCCTCACCCTTGGCCTTCGTAGCGCTGTTGAAAGCAATACGTTCAGAAGGCCCATAGATACTGGCAGCCGTGTGACGCAGATCGTGGAGCCGGACGCCGTCTAGACCTTCTTTTGCGCAGACACGTATCCATGCCGTACGAAAGTTGATCATATGACCGGTCGTGCCTTCACCGGGAAGAATGAACTCACTGGCTCACTCTTCGGCACGTTGATTATCCAGTACGATCAAGGCCGCCTCACTCAGAAACAAGGTTCTTGCTCCAGTTTTGCTATCGGAGAGCTCAATCACCTTGCGTTCACGGTCAACCCACTCCCATCTGGCTGACAGACCTCGTTTAACCGCGCTCCCGTCAGCAGTAGCATGCGCACAGCGTTGGCCGCAGAAGCTGTCAGATCGCTGGGAGCCACCATCACCTCCAGTGTCTGACCGTGGGAGCCGGTGGTCATCCAGCGCTGGCGCCCTACTCGCGGCCACCACCTTTTGTCCGATATGTGACTAGGTAACGCTTAGCGCCACCAGGAAGGGCTTTCGCCGCAAAACCAGACAACTTATCGTGCCACAAAAAATGCGAATGCCGATCCCGACATCCCCTTGAGTGCGCTATTTGCGAGGCCGAAGAATGAGGTGCTCGTGCGTTTCGGGACAGGTTGGCCGCTTAGCCCGACCTGATGCTCTCACCGGAGCCGCGGGTCTGAAATCTCGCGCGGTGCTGTTTCAATAATCTCTGTAAAACATGGGCGGGGCCGGTTTCGCTGCGTGCAGCAACCGGGCCCCGCCCCATTTCGTCATTCTTCCTGCATCAAGGTCCAGGGGACGATGCCTTCGTCAAGGATGCTTTTGAAGACTTCAGGCAGCGGCGCTTCCTTGCCTTCCAGCTGGAGCAAATGGGTGCGGCGGGCGATTTGTTCGTCCAGCATTTGCTTGCCGATGATATAGCTGGTGCCATAGCCGGGCTGACGCAGATAGAGCAGCTGTTCAAAACCGACGAGATCGGATTCGGGATCAGCCCAGCCGCGCGGGGTCCATTTGGAGTGGAAAATGCCCGCTTCCTTCAGCGTCATCTCATTCGCCTGAACGTGGAGCGAGGCGATACCGCGTGCCGCGCGGTTGGCGAGCATGATCCAGACCAGCTCCCGCGCACGCGGTGCGTCTTCATACAGGCCCGCCTGCAGCATCAGTTCTTCAAAACCCGTGGCCAGACCTTCTGAGCGGAAGGAATAGATGTTGTAGAGCGGTGGCACCTGACGGATCGCAGACACCTCCGGATCATGCTTCAAGCGCGCCAGTTCGGGCCAGTGAATGTCATGCGAATAGAGCGGCCATGGGTCGAGCGCGGTCACATGATAGAAGAACACCCGCTTTTCAGGCGGAATATAGCTCAGCGTCTGCGCCTCGAGCGCGGCCCGGTAATAGGGTTTGTCCGGCAGGAAACCGGAATCGATGACGAAATCGATGAATTCGCTCATCTTGGCTTTGGCAAAGGCGTTATAGGCTGCCGGATCATCCAGCGCTTCGAGCTGGGGCAAATCGCGGTTGCGCCATTCCTCCAATGCCAAAGCGGCCAGCGAACGGTCCAGCTCGCGCTGAAGCAGCGTAAGCTGCTCATCCCAATCATAGGGCACCAGCTGGACATGCTTCATATACCAGTCGTAATTTTCACGCCCCAACCCCGACGGGCCGGTCTTGGACGGTGCCTGCGCCTTGACCCAGGCGGAGAAATCCCGGCTGGCATCGCGCGCCGCGATCACGGCGTCTTTCAATGATGCCGGGGCGCCATCAAGCGTCGCGACCTTGGTCCCTTCTACCGTCCGCATTTCCAGCGGACCATTCGCCAGCTCATCCAGCGCCGCAGCCTGCCCGTTGAAGGCACGCGAACCATATTGCCACAAATCCCGCGCATTGCCGTCCGCGAGATAGGTCCGCGCATCGTCCAGCAAGACCGGAACAGTACGCAGCCGCGCTTCCAGTTCGGCAGCATCCTGTGCCGACAGCGGATAGTCATATGCAAACAGATCGATCACGTCGGCCGAAGGGCCTTCATGCGCGGGAACGTCGCTTTCCTCGGCAAAGACGGTCGCAAAATAGGAGGGGTCACGGCCCCATGGACGCGCCACGCGCAGATCGAAATCGAGACCATTCATCTCCGCTTCGATTAATTGCGCATCGGCCTGATCGCGCTTGCTCCACCCGCTCCTTTCCAATGCGGAAAGGCGCGCGCGCATCGCGGCCAGGCCTTCGGCCTGACGCTCAAGCGCCGCAGCGCTGAAATCAGGCACGCCCTGCTTACGCTCGGGCGCGGCGACCTGGCGCCAGTCGGCAAATAGGTCGGCCAGTGCCTGCGGCGTCTTTTCCTGCATCATCATTGTGTCACCTGTGCTTGGCGCAGCGATCGCGGGTTGAAGCGCGGCCGATGAAAGCAGCACCGCCGCGAAAGCCGATATGCGCATAGTTGGTTTTAACATTTTCATGCGTCCTGTTTCCTCTCCGCAGCGCTATTGGTGAACACGGCCTTCATGGCGGTTACGGCTTTCTGAATCCGGGGCAGCGGTTCCGACCCGAAACAAATGCGCAGATAATCCTTGCCCGTCTCGCCATAGAAGCTTCCCGCTTCGACCACCACATGGGCCTCTTCCAGAATACGGACCGCCAGATCGGAGGAGCTCATACCCGTGCCTGAAATATCGGCCCAGATATAGATCGTCGCTTGCGGAGTGGCGCATTCGACACCCGGCATATCGGCGAGCGCGGCAACGGTCACATCGCGCTTTTCCTTATCCAGTGCCAGCAGGCCCTTCATGGCCGCCCCCCCGTCCTGCAAGGCCGCCAGACCGCCATATTGGACGAAGGGATTAATGTGGGTCACATCATTCGCGGTGATTTTCAACATCGCCTGCAGCAACGGCTTGGGCGCCGTCGCATAACCCAGACGCCAGCCATCCATCGCGTAAGCCTTGGTAAAGGCGAATAGCGAAATCGTCCGCTCGGCCATGCCGGGCAGCGTCGCGATGCTGATATGCTCGCCTTCGTAGAGGATCTCTTCATAGACTTCGTCAGAGATGACCAGCAGGTCATGCTCGATCGCCAGCTTTGCCAGACCTTCCAGTTCGTCACGTTCATAGACGCGCCCCGTCGGGTTGCAGGGGTTGATCAGCATGATCGCCCGCGTCCGATCGGTGATCTGCGGGCGGATCAGATCCGGGTTGATGCGGAATTCGTTTTCCTGATCCAGCGGGGCCGTGACGACGGTGCCACCGGCGAGCTCCACCTTGCCCACATGCTGCGGGTAATAGGGTTCAAGCAGGATAACCTCATCACCCGGATCAATCGTCGCCATGATCGCAGCGAAGGAGCCATGGGTCAGGCCGTTGGTAACGAGAATATCCGACGCACTGGCTTCGATACCATTTTGATTGCGCAGCTTTGCCGCCAGCGCTTCCCGGAAGGACGGCTCCCCCTGAAGATCGGAATAATGGACATGGCCGGCAGCCATTGCCTCCACGGCGGCCTGCTTGATCATTGCCGGAGTATCTTCGCAGGGGCGGCCAAACTCCATGTGATAGAGATCGATTCCCTGCGCTTCGAGCTTCAGCCCCTTTTCATACATGCCAAAGCTCTTGGGGGTGCCTTCCGTAATCCGGCGTGCAGGTGCAATCATAATTGGTTCTCCAGGGGCATGCTGGTTTCAGTTTCAGCTTCTGCCTTGGCCGCGGCCGCAGCTTTGCGGCGCAGCCAGGCAACGGCGGGAATGCCCACGAGCATTCCCATGAATGTATTGATGATCATCGGCAGAGACATGTCACTGCGATGTAGGATCGATACCGCGACGAAAATGGCGGTCGCTTCCTGACGGACGATATGTTCCATCATCAGCGCGATCGTTTCCGGTCGGCGCAGCCCGCTAAGGCGCGAAATGCCCCATGCCAGCGCCAGATTGCTGACATTCATCAACAGCACCACGCCCATTACCACACCGAAGGAACTGGCAATGGTCGACCATTGCTGAACCACGATCAGCAGGAAGATCGCCACCAGCAGGCTGGTCGAAGCGCTCTTTACATAGCGGCGGATCCAATCGGCCCGGATACTGCCCGCAAAACGGCGGACGATCATGCCTGAAGCCACCGGAAACATGGTCACGGTGAGGATCTTCGAAAAGGAATCGCTCATCGGAATATCCATCGCAGCGCTCTTCCCGAAGATAAATTGCAGCGCGAAAGACGCGATGAAGGGCAGCGTGAAGATATAGACGAAGCTGACAAACAGACTGAGCGACATGGACAGGGCAACATTGCCCTTCGCCAGATCGGTCATCAAATTGGACAGGATTCCGCCCGGACAAGTCGCCAGCAGGATCAACCCCATAGCCAGCGCCGGGGTCGGCGCGAGGGTGAGCGCATAGAAAGTACCGATCAGCGGCACCAGCACCATCATGCTGAAACAGCCGAGGATAAAGCCGCGCGAATGGACGCCTATCTTGCGAAAGTCATTCAGTTCGAGGCCTAGCCCCATGGAGAACATGATGAACCAGAGGGACAGCGGAAGCAGCCAGTTGTCGACTATGTCAAAAAACACCACCATGTCAGACTGAACCCTCTTTTCGCTAAAGCCTCAGCTTCTGCTTGATACGTTTCACGGCCCGCGCGCCGGACATCATCAGTGATGGCACATAGCGCGCGATGAAATAGCCCGATATTCGCTTCGGCGGCTGCGGCGTGATCAGCGGAGTGGCCGAGCTGTCGGTCAACAGCTTCGCCACTTCACGACCGATCAGCGTGTTGATGCCGATACCGCGACCATTGCAGGCCTGAATGGCGATCATGTCCTGATCCGGAGAGACGATACGCGGCAGCATATCACTGTTGACCTGCCCAATGCCGCGCCAGATGTAATCCAGCTTTACCGGTTCATAATGCGTCAGAATGGCGCGCAAACGCTCATTCACTCTTTCGGTGAGCACCGCGTCGCTTGGATCACCATTTGCCGGGAAGGCCGTGATCAGGCGATTGCCATCGGCATAGCGCAGGGAAAAGACATCGGTTTCGAGATCGGTCAGCGCCTGCCCTTCGGGCAGAATTGACGCGCGCATGGCGTCGCTCACCGGATTGGTCGCCACTTCGATTACCGGCAGGGGCAAGGTCGTGCCGGCCAGTTTTTTATGCAGGGGGTTGTTGCCGCCGTTGGCCGCGAGCAGGATCTTGCCCGCACGCAATTCGCCATTCGGGGTGCGCGCGATCCACTCCGCACCGTCACGCACGATCGAAAGCGCAGGCGTGTTTTCAAAAATGGTTGCGCCGTTTTTCACCGCCTGTGCGGCCAGTCCTCTCGCGAAAGCCAGCGGATCGACGGAACCGCCGCTGCGATCAAGCAGCGCAGCACTGTAACCGCGGCACCCTGTGAGCGCTTCGAACTCGTGCCCGTCCAGCAGCTTCAGATCATGGCGGTACGGCACCCATTGCCGCTTCACCTCAGCCAGATCATGCTGCCCATTGCGGGAGGCCGATGGTGCGACAAAGCCGCTATTGCGCGCGTCACAATCAATGCCCAGATCATTGATCAGACCGAACAGATAGTTTCCGCTTTCCGCGATCATCCGCAGCAATCCATCGCCGCGTTCAGCCCCCAGCTTAGCCAACACCTGGCTCGGCGTGGTGCGCACCAGCTGCGGCGCGATCACGCCCGCACTGGCAACAGCCGCGCCCGAGCCAATCGTCGCGGCTTCGACCACCGCAACCTTGGCCCCAGCCTTGCTGAGATGCAGAGCGCTGGACATACCGGCCAGACCGCCACCAATAATCGCAATATCGGTGCGCAGGCTTTCCCCAAGCGCAGCATGTGCCGCAAGTTCAGGAGCGATAGCTGCCCATAACGGGCGATTGGAGCTGTGCTCTGCAGCCGGTCGGTCGGCCATCAATTGTGGCGCGAAATCGAGATTGAGCAATTTCCGTTGCGGCGAATAGCCGAGCAGCCCTGCGCCAGCTTTTCGCGGTCTTCATCAAGAACGCGCGCGCAGACACTGCCCATTATCCAGCCCATCGGCATCAGCAGACGGCCGCCATCACCATAAAACACGCCGACATCAAGCAGATCGAACGGCGGACCATCACGCCACGTACCCTGCGGCGCACAGACGAGTGCAATGTCGCCAGCGCGTGGATAGCTGGTGGCGTTCTCGCTGGGAATATCGCCCATATTATAGGCAGGCAGTGCAGCGGCGCCGTCGATCGGGATGGAGATTTCAGGACCGGTCCACATCGCGTGAACGGCATTGAAAGCGCTGCCTGAGGCGGCCAGATCCCACAGCAGCTGGGCATTGTTGGGCGCAGCGGAATCGAGCAATTCCGCCCGGACATTCAGGCCGGACTGCTCTTCAGCGAAAGTAACGATACGTGTCATCTGGCCTGGAGCCCCCCGATTGCCTGAATTTAGGTGAGAAATCACGCGATATTGGTTGCTATCTCTTCTGTCAAGGGAGCGCCGCAGCGCCCCCTCCCCTGCAAGAGCAGCTTACTGCTTTTCTGGCTGCAACACGCTGTCAAAGAAGTCGGCCAGTTTGTGAAAGGCGAAACGCGTAGTCGGCAGATCATGCGCATCCCATGCGTGGCCCACGCCGGGCAGCGATACTATGTTGAAATCCTTGCCCTGCTGGATCATTTTCTGGGCCAGTGCCATCGTATCGGCATAAAGCACCACCTGATCCTTCGTACCTTGAATGATCGTCAGCGGATCGGCGAGCCCTGCACTTTGATAATAAGCTGACTGGTCCTGAAAGCGCTCCGGGAAATCATCGCCTTCAGCCGCGCCCATGATCCATTCCTGCTCGGGATAGGCATGGAAGACATTCGTTGCAGGCGCACCCGCAACCCCGGCGGCGTAGAAACCCGGCTTCTTGAAGAGCGACATCAGCGTCATCAGACCGCCATAGCTGGAGCCCCAGATTCCGATCCGGTCGGGGTCCGCTATACCGATATCGACCATATGCTGTGCCGCATCCTGAATATCGTTGATATCCAGTTCGCCATAGGAATGGAGCATCGGCGCATTCCATTCGCTGCCCCGGCCAAAGCTGCCGCGAATTTCAGGCTGGACGATGATATATCCGCGCGACACCAGGTTCTGATCCAGCCCCCAGGTCGGATGGGCCACACGCCCGCCCCACTGGTTGCGCAGACCGTCCGAATAGACCGACCCCACGATTACGGGATAGCGGCGCTCAGGATCGAAATCAGGCGGCAGCATGACCCGCGCCCTCAGCGGCGCGCCATCGACATGGCTGGTATAATCGACATAGTCGACCTGCGCCCACTGGACCGCATCGAAGGCAGGCAGCGGGGAATGGGTGACGGCAGCCATCGCGCCCTGCCCATCCGTTTTCCCGACATAAAGTTCCGGCGGAGTCTGATCATCGCTGAAGCGATCCGCATAATGGTCGAAATCCGGCCCAAATACCGGCTCATGCGTGCCGGGACGTGGCAGAATGGGCGTAACAGCCCCATTGCCCGAAGCGGCAACCCGGTACCAATTGCGGTTTTCCATCCCATCGCGGGAGGATTCAAAGTAGATTGCGCGGTCGTCACGATCGAACCGGAAAGACGCCACTTCCCATTCGCCTTCGGTAATCGCCAGCGGCTCCTGCATCGGCCCGGCGATCCGATACAGATGATTATACCCATCATCGTCGAGCAGCGTGATCAGCCCCTTCCCATCGGCCGCCCAGACCGTCTGCCAGTCGGGCCGAATCTGGGTATCATCGTGATTGCGATAAAAAGCTGTGCGCTTGCCGCTGGCCAGATCATACACATCGATCGCGCGATCCTTGATCGTCAGATCGCTGCTGTCGAGCAACAGGCGCGAACCATCGGGAGAAAGGCCAATGCTCCACACCTGATCCTGCTCGTCATCCCGCTCCACCAGCGCAGCCTTGCCGCTCACGGCATCAAGCGTGCCGACATGATAGCCGATATTGTACGCATCACCCGGGAAGGCGCGCGACACGACATCGCGATGCGGCTCGCCATCGGCATCATAGGCAATTTCCACTTGCCGCGTTTGCCGCATATCGCTGAGCAGATAGGCGAGCTTGCTGGCGCTTGCTGCCCATTCATAGCTTTGAACGGAGATTTTGGCTTCGGTCGGCACCGCCAGATGCGCGGCCTTGCCCACACCATCGGCAAGCCACAGACCCTCGCTGGACACAAAGGCGAGGTGGCGTCCATCAGATGACAGTGCCAGCTGCGCCGCCCCGGCGGGCGCGCCGGCTACTTTCTGCAATTCGCCACCGGATGAACGGCGATACAGCGCGCCGTCGAGCACCAGAGCGAGCGAGCCATCGGCGAGAAAAGCGACTTCGCTGACCCCGGCCGAGCCGCTTGCGGCCTGATCGCTGAGCGCGGTGAGGCGGGTCTTCGTGCCGGATTTGACGTCATAGAGCCAGATGTCGCGGAAGGGTTCGCCCGCGTCATTCCATAGGAATGCCAGCGCGGTGCCATCCTGGTTCCAGGCATAACCTTCCGGCGTGGTACCGGTGATGCTGGGATTGCTGTAAAGCGCGTCGATCGACAGATGCTGCGCCGATGCCGGCAGAGCGCCGAGCAGACACAGCCCCGACCCGAGACTGCTTACAAGAACGCTTTTCTTCACAAAATCCAGCATCATATACCTCATCTGACTTGCGGGCCGTTTCCGGAATATATAACCATTATCACGTGATTTCGAATATTGTAAACCGCTCTGCCGAGGCATTCGCGCACTTGGCCAAGGACTAAATTTCAGCCATGAAGATTAATGAGCTTATCTCCGCCGACCGGAAAGAAATGAGAGCGATTGCAATGTCGAAAGCAATTTACGATCCCGGAGAAGCCGGCTTCAAACTGGCCAGATCTCCATTCTACCTCATGGCGCATGCTGATCACAAATATCATGATGATATGGATGCAGTGCTGGCGAAGCGTGGCATGTCCAAATCCATCTATCGGATCATGACGGTTCTGCGTGAAACGGAACCCGCCAGTATCGGCGAAATTACCGAGGATGCTCTGCTGAAGCGTTCGACGGTTAGCCGGATAGTCGACAGGATGCTGGAAAGCGGCTTCGTCGTTACCGCCCCGGCGGAAGAAGACGCGCGGATCACCCAGGTCAGCCTGACCGAAGCGGGCCATGCGCAATTGCGTGAGATGACCCCGATCATCAACCGGCAATTTGTCCGCGCGACACAGGGCATTGCAGAGGAAGAACTGGCCCAATTGGTCAAGACGCTGCAAAAGATCGGCGAGAATCTGAGCAAATCCCCGATCGAATAAGTCGGTCGGACAGAAAAAGGGGGATGACCGCTCAGGCAGCCTCCCCCATTTCCACATCAGAGTAATATCCTCACTCGCCAATTTCGCGGATCAGATGATCCCAATAATCGAGTTCCTTGTAATAGGACTCGACCCGGATCCGTTCATCGATCCCATGCGCGCGGGCATCATCAGGCATCACCGCGCCCAGACTGCCCGCCCCATAGGTGGGGATTCCGGCGCTGCGATACTCGCGGCCTTCGGTACCGCCCGAGGACATGACAGGCTCCAGCTTGGAGCCGGGATAGGTGACGTTAAGCGCATTCTGAAGCGGACCAAAAACATCGTCGCGCAAGGGCGATACCGGGCTTTCAACCGGTATTTCATCACCCAGTTCAACCGACACGGCCGGATTGCCGACGGCCTCGACCAGTTTCTGTCTGACACTTTCCACGCTCGTTGCCGGCATGATCCGGCAATTGACGGTCGCGGTGGCATTTTGTGGCAAAGCATTTTCGGCGTTGCCGGCATCAAGCATCGTCGCCACGCAGGTGGTCCACAGTGCCTTGCTCACCGTGGGATACCGCCGCGCGACAGCTTGCGCTTCGGCATTGTCGGGATCGGCCAGCAAGGTGGTGAGCGCAGCGGAGAGTTCCTCATCGCTGTTCTGCGCTGATTTTTCAATCATGGCGCGCGTAATGTCATTGAATTCGACCGGGAAATGCAGCGCCTGAATGCCGATGAGTGCATGGGCGAGATCATAGATCGCATTGTCTTCACGCGGGACGGAGCTGTGTCCGCCCGGATTGCTGGCTGAGACAAAAAAGGTCGCATAGGTCTTTTCCGCCGCCTGCATACCAAAGGCAACCGGCGTACCGTCAGCCTTGATCTCACCGCCGCCAGCATCCGAATTCAGCGCGAACTTCGCACGTGAGACGAGCGGATTGGCAATAATCGCACGGGTCGTGGTCATCCCGGTTTCTTCATCACCGGCAAAGGCCAGCAGCAAATCACGCTCAGGCGTCCAGCCTTCACGTTTCAGCCGAGCGAAGGTGGAAACGAGCAAGGCGACACCGAATTTGTTGTCCTGACTGCCGCGGCCATACAGATAGCCATCCTTGATAACCGGTTCATAGGGATCGGTTTCCCAATTGGCAGGCACCGCGCCGACCACATCCATATGGGCGAGAAACGCGACCGGCTGTTCTTCGGGATTACGGCCCTGATAACGCACGATCAGGCCAGTCGGCGTCAATTCTCCATTCGGGACAGCCACGCGGGTGATCGCATCTTCCGGAAAGCCCGCTGCGACCAGGCGTTTTTGAAGCACATCGATCAGCTGCGGCATGTTGCCGCTGCCTTCATAGGTCGGAATAGCAATCAGCTCTTTCAGCAATTCAAGAGCGTCGGCGCGATCCTGATCGGTGGCATGCCAGGCCGTATCATTTCCTTCTGCCGCGAAGGCCGGAGCAGCTCCGGCAAAACTGAAAGCCAGCGCGCAGGCAGCAACGGAGGCACGAAAGAAAGATCCGGTCATAATATATTCCCTTTGCAAGACAGTAAGATAGCCGGGCCACGGCGGGCCCGGCTATCCCAGGGACTGGAAGTGACCACTCCAATAATCACTTCCAGAACAAGTGTCAGAACTTAACGGAAAGTCCTGAGAAGATGTACCGACCCGTCGCATCATAGAACTGCGGGTAGGTGTTGCCATTGCCGCCATCTTCGATTGCCGAAGTGGTGGTCAGCGGCGGATTCTTGTCGAAAATGTTGTTCACACCAAAGGTGAAACGAACATTGTCGAACACGTCATAGCCCATCGACAGATCGAAATAATTGCGGGCACCCAGTTCGCGGTTGAGCTCGGAGAAGCTGCCTTGCAGAGCCGGCTGGCTGCTGGTCTGCGAGACCTTGACCGAAGACACATAGCGCCATGTCAGATTGACATCCAACGACCAGGGGGTGTTCCAGCTGGTCACGAATTTATGGCGCCATTCAGGCCGCGGACGACCGCAAAGGCCGCCGTAGAGACCCGTGCATTCGTAGATGTCTTCTTCCGAAGACGTCGGCAGCGGCTTGGTTTCGTACTTATCGAGATAGGTGCCAACCAGGTTGAAGTTGATCGACCCCATCGTGTCCGTGCGGACTCGATAGTTGGCATTGATATCAATACCCGCCGTCTTGAGCGAACCCGTGTTGAGATTGATACGCTCGAAATAACCGTCATTGGTCAGATAGAGCGTACCGCCCTGGCCGCGCTTGATGAGCGAGCAGGAATAGTCGTCAGCGTCATAGAGACATTTGTTGAGCGACAGAGTCGGGTTCACACTGCCGATCAGATCGTCGACGGTGATGTTGAAGTAATCGACCGACAGGTTGAAACCGGGGAGGAAAGTCGGTGTGAACACCGTACCCAATGCCCAGGTATCAGCCTTTTCCGGCTGCAGATCAGGGTTACCGCCAATCAGCGCGTTGAACTGGCCCGAAGGATTGTCAACGATATTGCCATATTGCGCAGCAGTCACACCAGTGCGTTCGCACTGTTCGAGCGTGGCGAACGGCGTTGCACCCGAACACGGATCGAAGCTGCCATTGGCCAGTTCGGTCAGTTCCGCTTCAAAGATCGACTGCGAAGCGAACAGTTCGATCACGTTAGGCGCGCGAACGGCCCGCTGATACGAACCACGGAAACGCAGCGAGCTGGTGGGTGCCCAGTTCAGACCGGCCTTGTAGGTGTGCGTCTTGAAGCCGGTGTCATAGTCGGAATAGCGATAGGCGCCTTCGACCGAGAGCAGCTTGAAGAAGGGCATATCTTCAACCAGCGGAATGTTGATTTCGCCGAAGATTTCCTTCGCCGTCGTCGAACCGCTCACCGGATATTCCGGCTCGGCTGAGTTCTGATATGCCTGGTCAGGGTTATAATCGAGGGTGTTCTTGCGGTATTCAACACCGAAAGCGATACCCACGCCCTGGCTGGCCCAAGGCAGCTGCACACCATATTCGCCCAGATCACCGCTGACCGAAGCAATGATGTCGGTCAGTGCCGTGCTGCCGGTGATGGTCTGGATTTCAGAGATGTAGTTGGCGGCTTCAGGGCTGAAGGCCTGACCACTAACCAGGTCGAGCGGCGAACATCTGGAATCATCGTTACCGCTGATGGCATCGGCATTGATGGCGCAAACCACCTGACCGAACGTGTCGGAACCCGGACGCTGATCCACAATAGCGTTCAGAGCATTTGCAACATTGTCCGTGTTGGAATTGCCATAGAAACGGCTGTCGTAATTGACCTTCGAATAGGTTGCCGAGACATCATAGGTGAAAGCGTCGTTGATGTTGCCGCGCACACCGCCAACCATGCGGAAGGTAGCGTGGTGGATTTCATCACGGCGGTTGCCGCCTTCGACGTTACGGCGCGTGATGAGCACACCATCCGCAACGGCTTCGGGGCCGATATAGGCGCCGTTCGCGTCATAGATGCTGCCCGTTGGCAGGCCAGCTGCACCGCACAGGAACTGCTGCTGCTGAGCCGAAAGCAGGGCGTTGTCGCAGTTGAGACCGCCGCTGGAGCCATTGATACCGCCCGCGATTGCGCCCGGCGCGATCTGCGCGGTGGAGGAATCGTCCATGTAGCCTACTTCGAAATAAGGGACGATGTCGGGGGTCAGTTCATAATGGCCCATCGCGCCCAGCGTGTAACGCTGATCGGGACGCTGATAGTAGTTGTAGGGCGCATAGTTGAACTGGTTACGACCAGCGGCAAATTCGCCATTGCTGGGCGTGAACTGTGTCGGGACACCTGCCAGACCGACGGGGTCGGTAATGGTGAAGTTGGATGGGTAGGCATAGCCCGAACCACCACAGGCGAATTCCTCGCCATTGTCACCAGTGGCTGCCAGCGCGCAGGCGCTGTAATCGTAATCGGCCTGCAGGATCGCATTGATCTTACGATACGAACCATAAGCGGTCACATTGCCGCGGCCATCGCTGGTATTGGTGCCGACGACGACCGAATATTCCTGCGTGAAACCGTTCCAGACACTGCTGTCAGGCTTTTCATAGCCGTTTTCGTCCAGCAGGCTGCGCAGGCCATCATCGCTGTTGTTGTGCTGATAGGTGCCGATGTTGGCATCGATCTTGATACCTTCGAAATCGTCCTTCAGCTTGAAGTTGACGACGCCGGCAATGGCGTCGGAACCGTAAACAGCCGATGCACCGCCGGTCAGAACTTCAACACTTTCGATCAGTGCCGTGGGCACCTGGTTGATGTCCGAGGGGATCGACTTGGGCGAGCCGTAGGAAAGACGGCGGCCATTCACGAGCACCAGCGTACGGGTCGGGCCGAGGCCGCGAAGGTCGACCTGCGCCGTGCCGGTCGCTTCGTTGGAATTGGCTGAACCCTGCGCAGCGAATACCTGCGGCAGTTCGTTCATCAGATCTTCGGCGCGGGTTACACCGCGTGACGTGAATTCCTGTGCGTCAACCTGAACAATCGGGCTGATGCTTTCCTGATTGGCGGAACGGATACGCGAACCCGTAACGACGATAGCGCCCGAAAGATCGTTGCTATCGGCGGCAGGAACGTCCTGCGCCTGGGCACTGACCGAAACGCCCATGCCCATCAGCACAGTCGTGGTCAGCAAAGCTGCTTTGTGCAATTCTTTAATCATTATAACCCCCATGGATTAGTTATTCGAAAAAGGCTGAACTCTCCCTGCCGACCGCCCCCTCAGGACGCGGCCGGTATGTCGCCTTGCTTGCGGCCTTATGGCCTTATCAGTATTTCCAACTCGTCAGATCGGCGCCTTCTGGAGCGGAATCTTCAATTCTTTTCAGTATTTTAGGCAGATAGAATGTGTTGTAGCGCAGGCGGGAAATGGCATTGGGATTGGCATGGTCGCCATTCCAGCAATGTTCCGCCCGGTCGCCGTAATCGACTTCACCCTGATAAGGCGGCTCAGCCTTTTCGAGGAAATCCTCGGCGAGATAGACCGCATCGTTCAGGTAGTAATTATCCATGTCGCCGACATAGATATGGACCTTGCCCTGAAGTTTGGGGCCGAGCGTTTCCCAGTCGCGTTCCATGATGTAACGCAGGTCGTAATTCTCGCGCCAATATTCGGCGACGGCAGGATTGATCTTGCCGGTGCGCTTGTCCCAGAGCCGTTCGGGATAGCCGTCTTCACCCATCGGCGAATACACCGCTTCCCAGATGTCCCACTGGCCGCCCGAGCGGTTCTTGTCACCCAGAACCAGCTCCAGCCGGTTTTCATCTTCCATCGTATAGCTGACCTGGCCGAGGTAATCACGGTGCCCGGGATGCTTTACCTCGCCGAAATCACCGGCAAAGCCATAAGCATTTTCATCCTCATAGATGTTGGTCAGCATCATCCGGCGGAAATCGATCGGATCGGGACAGGCGGCAAAGGCGCCGTTATATTCTTCCGGATATTTGACCTGAACGCCCAGCGCTTCCCAGCCGCCGGTTGACCCGCCATAGGTGAAACGCGACCAGCCTTCGCCCAGCCCGCGGAATTCCTTCTCCACTGCCGGGATCAGCTCATAGGTCAGCGCATCGCCATAGGGACCAAGATTGGCCGAATTCACCGCATAGGAATCATCGTAATACGGGTTAGAATGGTCGATCTCGATGACCAGATAGCGCGGGAAATCATCAGACTTCCATTTCTGGTAGAAATCATACGCTTCCTGCTGCTCAACCTTGTTGTAGCAGGGCATGCTGAAACGTTCGCTATATTCACATTCCAGATCCGGATCAGGCGGACTGGTGCGGAAACCGCCAAAGTCAGCCGGGAAATGGCCGTGGAAGATCATCAGCGGATAATGCGCTTCAGGATGATCGTCGAAACCTTCGGGCACCAGCACATGGGCCCGCAGGTAGATGTCGCGGCCCCAGAACTTCGAAAGCTTCTCGCTCTTGATCTTAATGTGGCGGATATATTTGGTGTCTTCAGGCTCTTCGATCTCGGGATTTACCTGATCGAGAGCGACATTGATCGTTCCGTCCCGTGCGGGGTCGAAATCAATCGTCTGCACCGTGCTGACCAGATTGCCCGGCTCCTTGCGCCAGTTCTGTCCGGCACCGCGCGGCGCGGGCAACTTCACCGTCTTGCCATTTTCCAGCGTGTAGGTGTCATAGCGGTGGAGCACCGCCTGAACCTGATATTGGCCGGCAGGAATGTCGGAGAGATCTTCACGTGGATAGCCAAGGACGCCCGTATCGATCACGGTGCTTTGCCCCGGCTTCAGACCATCGACCGTGACGCCGAAAACCTGCGCTCCGTCATAAGCGGCTTTTATCTGATCGCGCGGTTCGCTGCTGTCATCCTTGGAAAGCATCACCAGAACGCGCCCGTCAAAAGGGCCGTCCGCGGCGGTTTCAGGGATCGTAACGGTGAAAGTCTCGGCCAAAGACGGCGTTGCCGTCAGGGCAATGCCCGCCACGGCGCATTGGATAATCGATTTGAAATTCATCACGCTTCCCCCTGTTTAATTGTGTCAGTCACTCGGGATAAGTTTGAGCTCTGTCTGCCGCCCATCGAGGAACGTCACTTTTTCTCCGTCGAAATACGCGTTTTCTTCCAGCCGGAATTCGACCCGCTGATCGCCCCAGCCCGGCAGCTGGTCATAAGCGGCAAGCTCAATCGACCAGGTCGTGCCCGGATGTACGGGATATTCGCCCCGCGGGTCGCCATTCTGATTGTCCCAGAACCCGATCGCGGTGCCCGCAGCATGGCCGTGATAGCCCAGCGGATGGGTGTAGATTGACGGGTCCAGCCCCGCAGCAAGCGCCTTGGCCCGCGCGGCGGCCAGCACTTCATTGCCGCTGGCACCGGCGACATAGGATGAGAGCAAGGCGTCCTGAACCTGATTGGCCTGACGGATGCCCGCCCGCAATGCTTCGGGTGCTTCCGTCTCGCCAGGCTTCAGAACATAAGCGAGATGCTGCGTATCGGTGTTCAGCCGCAGATAGGTGATGCCGAAATCGGTCCAGAGAAGATCGCCGGGCTGAATCACGACATCGCCTTCCATCATGCCATCGCCGCCAGGGCGCTGGATCGCGATGGAGGGCTGGAACCAGGCCTTCAGACCCAGATCATTGACCTTCTGCCGATACCACCACACGACATCTTCAGCCGTGGTGACACCGGGCGTGATGACCTTGCGCGAAAACGCCTCGGCAATAATGCCATGCGCGACCCGCAGAATACCGGGATAGATTTCCAGTTCGCGCGGCGTGCGCGTTTCAAGCCAGCGGATCGAGAGATTTTCGCCTGAAACGATCCGCGACCGGTATTTCTCGGGCAGCGCTTCGGCGAACTGATTGAACTGGCTGAGCGTCATGCCATCGGCGAAAGCGGTGACATCAGAAGTGTTGATCGCGATATTCGCAGGATCACGCTCGGCAATCAGATCGGCAACGGCCTGCCACTGATCAGGCTGCGCCTCAGGGTCCCATGCCGGGTCGAACATTCCGCCAAGACCGTAACGGCTGACCGTCAGGCGCTCTATCGGCTGACCTTCCCCCGGATCAAAAAGAATCAGGATGGTGCGACGGCGCGCATGCAGGCTTTCCGCATTCAGCATGGTCGAAATCACGGGGGATTCGAAATATTCCCGCGCGGTCACGATCCACATGCTGATTTTCTGTTCGCGCATCAGGCGCGGCAGGACGTTGTCCAGCCGGTCAGCGAGAATTTCATTTATCACTTCGGCGCGTTCGCGCATCGGGAGGATAGCCGGAATTTCCGGCGAGATTTCCTCGTCATTGGTCATCGGCAAGATAATGGGGTCGGTGCCTTCGGCCCGCGCCGGGGCACTTAATGCCAGCGTCGCCAGTGCACCGCATAGGGCGGTACGAAACCGGCTGGTTGATGACATTTCGCGCAATACCCGCATCGAATCTTACCCCCATTTATTCCCGATATTGCGTGATATTGGGTATATTTCAGTATTCTGTCAACTTAATTGCAGTTTCAAGAATACACGGAGGATATATCAAGCAATTACAAATGGATAGCGAATTAAAAGGCGTAAAAACCGGCACATCCAGGCGGCCACTCTGTTGCATATCGCACACGCATTCAGGTGCCATTGAGGGGACTCGCGGCGATCTGGCCTCACCGACTTTTCAGGCATTCATATAATATGGAAGCCGCCCCTTTCGAACGGGTCCTGCCACGTGCCGGAAGCCACCATTGCGATCAGGGCATCCGCTGCATCGACTTCGCTGGCGATGCTTTTTCCGCCGGCCATGTGCAAGCCGGACGATGCTTCAATTTTCACCGGAAAATCGGCTTCACTGCTGGTTTGCGCTATATCTAGCGGCATCACCGTCAATCATGAGCAGAGAAGTAAGTCCTGACTAAACCATTGAAAAATATGGTGGGCGGTGACGGGTTCGAACCGCCGACCCTCTCGGTGTAAACGAGATGCTCTACCAGCTGAGCTAACCGCCCCAGTCAGAAGCCGGCCATTTAACCGCTTTTGCCCTGCGGTCAAGCCCTTTGCGTTTATTCGAGCAGCGGCACGACCAGCGTATCAACAGGCGCCCATCCCAGAATGGCAGATGTCGTGGTGCCAATCGCCAATTCCTCGAAACCACTTGCGCCATGCGTGCCGATAACCAGCAAATCAGGCATTTGTGCCGCCAGGAACTGGATCAACACCTCTTCCACGCTCCCCGGTTTATTATGCCGGATAATCCGCTCCAAATCTTCTGCTCCAAGACCGAGTTCATCCAGAAATGCGGTAAATTTTTCATCCGCCGCATGCTGCGCCTCAGCCATATGCGTTTCATCCTTCAGCCATGCCTTGAATGGCAGGTGGAAGGCATGAATCAGATGAATCCTCGCCTCGGGAAACATCGCCAGCGCCGTCCGCAGGGCATTGGCAGAAAATGCGGAAAAGTCCGTCGCCACCACAATATCACGATAGCTGTGATGCGGCCGTTTCTTGACCACCAGCACCGGGCAGAAACTGTGCCTAATGATGTCATCGACAGCGGTGCCGAGAAAATAATCCCCCAGCTGATTGAACCGCGCCACGCCCGTTACGATCAGGCCGCAATCCTGCTCCCGCGCTGTCTTGATAAGCGTTTCGGGCACCGAACCTTCAGGCAGCAGCACATTCACTTCGGCATCGGTGACGGGCAGGACCTGACGCACATCAGCTTCAGATATCGGGGCGGAAGGTTTGCGCACATGCACCACATTGACCGGCTGCCCCCACTCGTCACCCAAAGCAATGGCGCGATCAACCGCGCGATCATCGCGCGCGCTGAGATCACTGGCGACCAGCACCGCTGCTGCGAACCGTTCCATATGACAAACTCCCATTCCGCTGCATCTTCCAATGCGGCGGTCAAACAAACTTCACGTCTGAGCATTCGCGATATGCACCGACGCGTCAACCATAAGCCCGATCAGCCGAGCCAGACGGGAGCCCCGCCGCCGGCTGATTGAGTTTTGCTATTGATCTTTATTCGCAAATAATTCATTTGCGTTGCGAAACATTCGCAACAGAGCCAGCCCGATTTCATGACTGTCGCCACCTCTATCTCGCGCAGCCCGGCTGACAAGCCACCTAAGGCGCGTGGCCGCAAACGAGGCATTTCCGCATTCTGGATGAAGCAATTCCACACGTGGCATTGGCTTAGCAGCGCGGTGTGCCTGGTGGGGATGCTGTTATTCGCCATCACCGGAATCACGCTGAATCATTCCAGCTCCATCGAAGCCGACCCGCAGGTTGAATCGGTTGAAACCGTTCTGCCGGAAACGGCCATGGCCGCGCTTGGCACTGTGCCGGAAGACAGCGATGCTGACACACCCATCCCGCACGCGGTGGCTGAATGGCTGTCCAATGATCTGGATATCTCGCTCGCGGGACGCACACCGGAATGGTCTGCGGATGAATTGTACATCCCCCTCCCCCGTGCGGGCGGAGATGGATGGGTGGCAATCGACCGGATGAGCGGGGATGTGCTGTATGAAGATACCGACCGCGGCTGGATCTCCTACTTCAATGACCTCCATAAGGGCCGCGACACCGGCACCGCCTGGTCATGGTTTATCGACATTTTTGCCGGGGCCTGCGTGGTGTTCAGCCTCACTGGTTTTCTGCTGTTGCAGCTGCACGCACGCCGGCGCCCGATGACATGGCCTACCGTAGGCCTCGGGGTGATCATCCCCGTATTCCTCATGATCTTCCTGATGCACTGAGCCGAAAGGACTGGACTTGCAGAAATCGCTTATTCTCGTCGCAACCACCGGGCTCATCGCCACCCCGGCTGTGGCCGGTGACATGACCGTGACGGTGGAAATTCCGCGTATGCGGGTGGCCGAATATCACAACCCCTATGTTGCCATCTGGATCGAGGATTCAGCGGGCAAAGTCGCCTCCACTCTGGACGTCTGGTATGAAGTCGACAAGCGCGGCGGAGAAGGCACCAAATGGCTGGCCGATATGCGCACCTGGTGGCGCCGCGCCGGACGGTCGATGAAAATGCCCGCCAACGGCATCAGTGGCCCGACCCAAGCGCCGGGCAAATATACGTTGAAATTCACCGAAGGCCGCACGCCGCTACGCAATCTGGCCCCCGGCAATTACAAATTGAGAGTTGAAGCGGCGCGCGAAGTCGGTGGGCGCGAAGTGCTGACAATTCCCTTCAAATGGCCAGCCAGCGGATCTGTCAGCGGTTCCGCCAAGGGCACGAGCGAGCTCGGCACAGTCACGCTTTCCGGCAAGTCCTGAGCCAAAACCGATCTTACGGGAGATAGATATGTTCAAGAAATCAACCCTCGCCGCCGCCGGCCTGATGCTCGGTCTTTCCACCATGGCCGCCACGCCGGCGCAAGCGCACCGTGCCTGGTTGCTGCCTTCGATGACAGTGCTTGCCGGGGATGACGAAACCGTCTCCGTCGATGCAGCGATTTCGAACGAATTGTTCGTCTTTGAACATCATGCCATGCCGCTGGATGATCTGGTGATCACCGGCCCCGATGGAACGCAGGTCGAACCTGCGATCATCGGATCGGGCCGCTATCGCAGCGTGTTTGACGTGCCGCTGAAAGAACAGGGCACCTACCGCATCGCCATTGCCCGCAATGGCATGATGGGCTTTTACGAATTGAATGGTGAGCGCAAGCGCTGGCGCGGAAGCAAGGATGACCTGCCCGGCGCCATTCCCGACGGCGCGACCAATGTCCGCCTGATGGAAACCGCATCACGAACCGAAACTTTCGCCACACTTGGGGCGCCAACGGACACCGCACTGCAGCCCAGCGGCGTCGGCCTGGAAATGATTCCCGTCACCCATCCCAACGATCTGGTGGCCACGGAAGCTGCCACCATGCGCTTCGTACTGGATGGTGAACCGGTTGAGGGCATGGACGTCGAATTCGTCGAAGGCGGCACACGCTACCGCGACAATGCCGGCATTCAAACGCTCACCACCGATGCCAATGGTGAAGTCAGCCTGATGGCCCCCGAAGCGGGCATGTATTTCATCGAAGCATCGCAGGGCAGCAGGCGCGGCGAACAGACCGACGGTCCTGCACGCCGGGCATCCTATACCGCCGTGCTCGAATTCATGCCGCTTTGATCGCGCAGTTTTGAACGAACCGCCATCATCAGGCCACCCGGCCGGCCCGTCGAGCGACAATGTGGGGGAGGAAGCAGGTGAACTGCTTCTTCCCCCACAGCTTTCGCCTGACAACATCATACCGCTGGATGATGGCACCGCCGTGCATTGGCAGGGTAAAACCATGGGCACCGGCTGGGTGCTGCAGGCGGTGCTTCCCCTCACTTGCAACGCGGATGTGGTGCGCCAGGCGGTCGAGCAAAGCTTCGCCTGCGTCATCGCGCAAATGAGCCAGTGGGAGCCGACTTCGGAATTGAGCCGCTTCAACGCGGCGGCACCGGGTGAAACCATCGCCATTTCAGCGGAGTTTCGTGAGGTGCTGGATTGCGCCCTGATGCTGGCGGAAGCGAGTGGCGGCGCGTTTGATCCCACGTTGGGCGAGGCGAGCAATTTCTGGGGCTTTGGAGCCTCTGCACAAGCCGCCCCCGGTGCAACCCTGGATCATGATCCAACCTGCCAAAGCGGGCACTGGCACAGGCTTCGCAGTGCCTATGATGAGAATGGCCTGACCCAGCCCGGCGGGTTACAGCTCGATCTATCGGGCATTGCCAAGGGTTTTGCCGTCGATCTGACCACATCTGTGCTCCAAAAGCTGGGTATTCATCATGAGTTGCTGGAAATAGGCGGCGAGTTTCGCGGGTCTGGTGTGCAACAGGACGGGCTGCCTTGGTGGGTCGATATCGAACAACCTCCTGCTTCCACCTCCGCACACACGCGCATTGGCCTGACGGGATGGGCGCTGGCCACATCCGGCAATTATCACCGGCGGCGGAGCAATGGAGCCGGTGAAAGCTGGTCACATACGCTGGACCCGGAAACCGGGCGACCACTGGATGATACGGTCATGTCAGTGTCGGTCCTTCACCCCGGCTGTATGCAGGCCGATGCACTGGCGACAATTTTAGCAGTTCTGGGCCCACAGGCAGGCATGCAATTTGCGCGAGATCACAAAATTCCTGCGCGCATTGTGACACAGGCTGGCACGGCAAGCAGTCCCGCCTGGCAGGCGTGGTGCGCGTGAGCGGCATAAAGATGAAAGCGAAATCACAGCTATGATGGTCAAAATTCCCGGCGTGTTAACGCAAGAGCAGGTCACGAAAATCCGCGCAGTGATTGATGCGGGGCCGTGGGTCGACGGCAATGAGACATCGGGCCATCAATCGCGCCTGACCAAACGCAATCAGCAATTGCGCCAGCATTGTGATGCAGCTGCGGAAGCGGGCCAGATGGTTCTCTCCGCGATCGGCAATACGCCGGAATTCGTCGCCGCCGCCTTGCCGCTGAAAGTCTTCCCCCCGCTCTTCAACCGCTATGAAGGCGGTGAAGAATTCGGCAATCACGTAGATAACAGCATCCGTCAGGTAAAAGGCACCGAATTTCGGATTCGCAGCGATCTGAGCTGCACGCTCTTTCTGGAAGAGCCGGATGATTATGAGGGAGGCGAATTGGTGGTGGAGGATTTGTTCGGTGAACATCGGGTAAAACTGTCAGCCGGCGACATGGTTCTGTATCCCGCCTCCAGCCTGCACCGGGTGACACCGGTTACCAAGGGCGCGCGCACGGCCTCGTTTTTCTGGTTACAAAGCATGGTGCGCGATAATGGCGAGCGTGAGCAGCTCTATCGGCTGGACCGTTCCATTCGCAATTTAAGCGCGGAAAAGGGTGGCACAGATCCCACCGTTATGGAGCTGACGAACCTCTATCACAATCTGATGCGGCGCTGGGCAGACGCATAAACAGCGCCGAGGGCATCGCCATTCGCCGGTCATTGAGCGACAGGTCGCCGTCAATCAACAGTAATATTGCAAACTATTCGCATTATACTTGACCTTTTGCGATCGATTCGTAATAGCGCCCCACATAGCAACACATGGGGAATTTCGTGAAATCAGATCGTTCCAATCGCAACGCGGCAAGCTTCATCGCGCTCGGCTGTGTCGGCTTCATTGCCAGTGCGCCAATGGCAGCGCAGGCACAGGAAGAGGCCACGCGTCTTGAAGGCGTTACCGTTACGGATTCGGCCATTTCAGAAGGCTATGGCGCGGCGGAAGTCTCCTCGCCCAAATCCACGGCCCCGCTGCTCGACACGCCGCGCACCGTGAACGTCATTACCGAGGAAGTTCTGCAGGATACAGCCAGCTTCAGCTTCGAAGAAGCCTTGCGCACAGTCCCCGGCATCACACTGGGTGCAGGTGAAGGCGGAGTGGCAAGCGCCGACATTCCCTTCATTCGCGGTATTGACGCCACGGGTGACGTGTTCGTTGACGGGGCCCGCGATGTTGGCTCCCAGACACGCGATACTTTCTCGCTTGAAGCACTCGAAGTGGCCAAAGGGCCAAGCTCCGCTTTCGGAGGCCGCGGCACGGCAGCTGGTGCCATCAACCTGATTACCAAAACCGCCCGCGCCGGTAATTTTGGCAGCGGCGACGTAACCGTTGGAACCGAGAATTTTGTTCGCGCGACAGCCGATGCCAATGTTGATCTGGGCAATGGCATCGCCATGCGCATGGTCGGCATGGTGCAGGATGCCGATGTTGCCGGACGCGATGAAGTCTATGACAATCGCTGGGGCGTGATGCCATCGATCACCTTTGGCGTGGGCAGCGACATCTCTGCATCATTCACCTATTATCACTATGAAACCGATGCGATGCCAGATTACGGCCTGCCACTAACCGGCAGTTTCGGAACAGTGCGCCGACCAGCCGACACTGACCCTGACAATTTTTACGGGCTCGTCGATCGCGATTTTCAGGACACGAAGACCGATGCGGTGACGATGCAGTTGGATGCTTATCTTGGCAGCGGCATCACCTTGTCCAACACCACCCGCTACAACCGCAACACCAATCACTATGTCGTGACCAATCCGGATGACAGCAAGGGTAATGTGGTTGACGGCAATGTCTATCGCGGCACGAAATCGCGCGGTTCGCTGAATGATGGCTGGACCAGCAACACCAATCTGTCGGCATTGTTCGAAACCGGCAGCATTGAGCACAGCCTGTCGGGCGGTTTTGAATTTTCGATCTCGGACAGCACCAATCGCGGCTATTCCGTCAATTCCCTGGTCGATGGCGTCAATTCATGCCCCGATGCAGCCTTCGCCAGCGGCGATTGCACCACGCTCGACAATCCCGATCCCAATGACGCCTGGACCGGCAATGTTACGCGCAGCACACGCGCCCCTTCAGTGGCAAGCGCCGATGAATACAGCCTCTATCTGTTCGACACGGTCACGCTGACGCCGCAATTCCTGCTGAATGGCGGAATTCGCTGGACCAGTTTCAAGGCGACTGGTGCTGGTGCAGGCCGCGGGGGCGCCTACGATGCAAAAAATAAGGGCGATTATTTCACCTGGCAGGGCGGTGCGATCTTCAAACCGTCTGAACAGACGAGCCTGTACGCGTCCTATGCCAATTCCAAGACTCCTCCCGGCGCAACGGTTGGCGAAGGTGCCGAGAATATCGGTGGCGGCGATGATCTGCTGAAACCACAAGCCTATGAAAACTGGGAAGTGGGCGCAAAGGCAGAGTTGTTCGACGGCAATCTGCTCCTGTCCGGTGCCTTGTACCGGGTCGACCGCGACAATGTCTTGGAAATCACGGATGATAGCGTGGACAGCTACGAAGCTGGCCGGCTGCAGGGAATTGAACTGAGTGCCGCGGGACAGATAGGCCCCGTCTCTCTGGTGGCTGGTTACACGCTGGTCGACAGCGAGATCCGAGATGATGCAGTCTTGCATGACGACGATCCCAGCAATGACAGCGAATCCACCGTCGGCAACACCCTTCCCCAGACGCCGAAGCATAATTTCTCGGCCACTGTGGATTGGGAAGTCACCCCGGCATTCAGCATTGGTGGCGGTGCCTATGGCGCGTCCAAGCGCTATGCCGATGGAAAGAACCTGGTCTCTTCGGACGGTTATGTTCGCTTCGATGCCCATGCCGCCTATCAGATCAACGAAACGGTCGGTTTGCGGCTTAATGTCCAGAATATCGGCGACAAGCGCTATATCGTGAAATTGCGGAACCCGCATTTCGCGGTACCAGCGGCTGGACGGCGCGCTCTGGTCACGCTGACTGCGCGCTATTAAGAGCAAATCAGCCGCCCCATCTGATCATGACTTGCAATAACACCTACAACAAAGGATGATGCGAGTATGGATGGGGCGGTTCTGATGCGTGAGTCACAATTCGAAAGATCGTCGGATATTTATTCCGATTGGGACATGGAGGGCAGCGATGGCGCGCCCTCCATTTCTTCCGGCATGGAGGCGCCCCTCGCCCGCTCCGCCTATGAGCCGGGCAAGCCGCGCAAAACCGTCATCATCGGCGTCATTGCGCTGCATGTGGTGCTGATCGCCTTGGCCGCAACCATGCATTTTGAACAGCAGCGGCGCGACCGGATCGAACAGTTGACGACATTCTCCGTGTCATCGCCTCCACCTCCGCCGCAGCCTGCTCCCGCTGAGCCGGTCGTGGCTCAGCCCGCAGTCCCGATCGCCGCGCCCAAGCCGTCGATCACCCTGCCCCGCGAAAACCGTCAGCCGCAGACCGTTGCTCTGACGGAAATGCCAATTGCTGCGCCTATCGCGCCGGCAATTACCAATGCCCCGGCTGTCAAAGTGGCAACGCCGCCCAGCGACGGCGTGGCAGCGCCCATTACACCGCCCGATTTCTCCGCCGGACAGTTGAATAATCCGGGACCAGCCTATCCCTATAAATCGCGCAAAGCGCATGAGCAGGGCGTGGTTTTACTGAAGGTTCTGGTCAGCACGGATGGCCGCGCCAAGACATTGCAGATTCAGGAATCCAGCGGGTTCGGACGGCTCGATCGCGAAGCCATGAAAACCGTCCGCAAATGGCGATTCGTCCCCGCCAGTCAGGCAGGAAAGCCGCGCGAAGCATGGGTATTGGTACCGGTGACGTTCTCGCTCGGCTGATGGCATAATGGCCGCTTGCGCGTCACTTCGAAATTGCGCGAACAAGACGCGGCCGACTTTGGACATATGGATATTGTGGATCTCGGCGCCCGTGAGGGGCACCCGCCCCTGAAACCTGCTTCCTGCAAAGCTGACTTCTCACCGGGCAATCAGCCAGCTATTGGCTGACTATGTCGCAAAACATTCAGATTCTCGCCACAGGTGGCACCATCGCCGGGCGCTCCAGCTCAGCCACGGATAAGTCATACGCCGCCGGGTCAATCGGCGTGGATGCGCTGCTGGATGAGGCGCGCAATCTGGGGCTGCCTTTCTCCCTTGAAGGGGAGCAGGTCTGTTCGGTTGGATCACAGGATATTGGCCGGCCGCATTGGCAGGCGCTGCATGAGGCGCTGATACGCTGCGAGAGCGATGCGGCGGTGGATGGCGTTGTGATCACCCATGGGACCGACACGGCTGAAGAAACGGCATTCCTGCTGGATCTCACGCATCAGTTCACAAAACCGGTCGTGCTAACTGGCGCCATGCGGCCACCGGGTGTGCTGGGAAGCGAAGGCGCACGTAATCTCGCCAATGCCCTGGGACTGGCGAGCGATCCGTATTCTGCGGGTCGCGGTGTTTTGGTGGTGATGTCTGACCATGCTTATGCTGCGCGCGATATTCGCAAATGCGCCACGCAGGGAGTCGCCGCCTTCGACGGATTCCCGCGCGGTCCGCTGGCGGCGCTCTCCCCCGCGGGCGCCGAATGGCTCTGCCCGCCTGTCATGCCGCCTCTGGCCGGCCGTTTCCCTTGGCCGAAAGAGCTGCCGCTGGTGGATGTCATCTATGGGCAAGCCAACATGGACTGCCGGCTGATCAATGCCGCGATAGAAAGCGGGGCAAAGGGGCTGGTCCTTGCCGGTGTCGGGCAAGGAAATGCGCCGCAATCCGTGCTCGAGCGATTGTCCGAGCTGGTGAGCGGCAAGATACCCGTGGTGCGCGCCAGCCGGGTGAATGAGGGCTTTGTCGAACGCAATGTCGAAGTGGCGGACGATGCCTATGGCTTCATTGCCGCCCGCACTTTTTCACCGCAAAAGGCGCGCCTGTTGCTGCAATTGCAGATTGCTGCCCGAATGGATGACACGGCCGCCTGTCAGGCGATGTTCGACCAGATCCAATAGACACGGCACCCTCTGGATTCCTCTCCTAATCCACGCATGATCAAAAGGCCATGCGCGCCTGACAGGCCGCAAACCTGACAAATCAGATCAGATGAGGCTGCCGCCAATCTGCTGATCCGCGAAGTAACAGGCCATGGCATCGGCCGCCTTATCGCTAAGATCGATAAAGGCCCGGCGTTTGTCCTGATCATCCGCCACGCGCTGCAGCCAGCCTGACTCGGTCATCTGACTGATCCAGCGCAGAGCCGTGGTGGGCGGCACATCGGCCGCGATACAAAGCGACGTCACCGATACGCGCTGGTGCTCAACCCGCGCAGCAGTCAGATCCAGCAGCATATCCCAGGCCGGATCGGCAAACAGGCCGGCATCGAAGAAGCGCGCCCGCGCCTGCCGTTGCTGGATAATCTGCCGCACCAGTCGGGCATCGGGCAAAGCGGGGCGCTGGGCACGGCCTGCCTTTTTCCCTGCCTCGGCCTCCCCAAATGAAAAGGCACTGTTTGTGTGATCCGCTTGCGGAGCCGGGAGCCCGAATTGATCAAGCCGCTGCGCCAGTCCGGTAACTTCCTCGCTCAGCCGCAGCAATGTCATACGGTCATGTTCAGACCATTCACGCACGCCGGACATGCGCCAGTCAGCCAGCGCCTGCCCCATGGCGACAATGCGCTCCGCCCGGCCCGCTTCCACCAGCATTTGCGGGTCAGACTGGTCCACACAGGCGAACACGTCGTTCAGAGCTGCCAGACTGGTCGATATGAGCAACCGCGCACCGCTGCGCTGCGCATACATATCCATCTCTGCCAAGCTCGCCAGCCGCATGGCGTCAATTTCCGGGCAATCGATAAAGATGATTTCACCCAATCGAGCCCCCAGCATCTCTCGCAGAGAGCTTAAGGGCCCGGAATGGCTGACAGACAAACCCGCCGAATCGCAATCTTCCTGCAATTGGTGGCGAATATCGGCGCGATCAGCAAAGATCGAGCAGCCAACAGAAGCCTGCCCATCATGCGTCTGATAGATCAGTTCACCACCCATTACTTGCTCCCCCTTGCCAAAACAGCACGAGGAACAGGATGAGAACAAATACCTATTGAGTCAAGGTGGCCCCATTTCGGAGCCACCTTTAATTCATCCAGATCGGATCAATCAGTCTGCAAAGGGATCGCGCACCAGAATAGTGTCTTCGCGCTCCGGGCTGGTCGAGACGCTGGCCACCGGGCAATCGATCAGTTCTTCGATTCGGCGGATATATTTGATGGCTTGTGCGGGGAGTTCGGCCCAGCTGCGCGCACCGGCGGTGGTGCCTTCCCAGCCGTCAAATTCCTCATAGACCGGTTCGACCTGAGATTGATCAGCCGCATGGGAGGGGAGGTAATCAATTTCTTTCCCATGCAGTTTGTAGCCGGTGCAGATCCTGATCTTCTCAAACCCGTCGAGCACGTCGAGTTTCGTAAGCGCAATACCGGTTACGCCCGAAATGGCGCAACTTTGCCGCACCAACACCGCATCAAACCAGCCGCAGCGGCGTTTGCGCGCGGTGACCGTGCCAAATTCATGACCGCGTTCACCCAAACGCTGGCCCACTTCATCCTCCAGCTCGGTGGGGAACGGGCCGGAGCCGACGCGGGTGGTATAGGCCTTCACGATGCCGAGCACGAAGCCCGCCGCATTGGGGCCCATGCCCGAACCGGACGCGACCGTCCCGCTGACCGTGTTGGAGCTGGTGACGAACGGATAGGTGCCGTGATCGACATCGAGCAGCACGCCCTGTGCGCCCTCGAACAGGATCTTGGCACCGTCCCGCTTTACATCGCGCAGACGTTTCCACACAGGCTGCGCAAATTCGAGCACGAAGGGAGCGATTTCCTTTAGTTCAGCGATCAGCTTTTCCCGGTCCACCGGCGGTTCACCAAAGCCCGCGCGCAGCGCGTCGTGATGGGCGCAGAGACGGTCAAGCTGCGGCTCCAGCGCATCGAGATGGTCGAGATCACAGACCCGGATCGCACGGCGGCCGACCTTGTCTTCATAGGCCGGGCCAATCCCGCGGCCGGTGGTGCCAATCTTGCCCTTGCCGGCGGCGGTTTCACGCAAGCCGTCCAGATCGCGGTGCACCGGCAGGATGAGCGGGCAATTATCCGCAATGCCGAAATTCTCCCGCGTAATGGCAACGCCCTGGGCCTTCAGCCGCTCCATCTCATCACGCAGCGCCCATGGGTCCAGCACAACGCCATTGCCGACCAGCGAGAGCGTGCCGGTGACGATGCCCGATGGCAGCAGCGACAGCTTATATGTCGTATCACCCACCACCAGCGTATGGCCGGCATTGTGACCGCCCTGAAAGCGCACCACAACATCAGCGCGCGCCGCCAGCCAGTCGACGATTTTGCCTTTGCCTTCATCGCCCCATTGGGCGCCGATCACGGTAACATTTGCCAAGGAAAGATTCCTCCACCCCGCCAAGGTGGATCCATTGCGCCCTTCGACGGGGCCTCGACGCAAGGATGAGAACCGATGGAGCCGCACGGCTCCGATGCGGTGCGGGCGGTAAGACCTTGTCCGCGCGCCTGTCAAGGCGGATCGGCGAGCTGCCGGGGAAAACGCCCGCCACAATGTTTCCTTCGCTGAGCGAAAGACATGGATCGCAAGAGGGTGGCAAGCCGTTTCGCAGAAAACCAATGCGAAGGAGATTCCAATGACGGCCTACCATCCCCTGCTTGAACTGAATGACGGACGGTCCATGCCGCAACTGGGTTACGGGACATATCAGATCGATGATGACGCCGTGGGTCAGTCCATCGCCCATGCCATAGAGACCGGTTACCGGCTGGTCGACACGGCATCATTCTACGAAAATGAATCCGGCGTGGGCCGCGCACTGGCAGACCGCAGCGACATCTGGGTGACGACAAAATTAGTGAATGACGATCAGGGGCGCGAGGCCGCTCGTGCCGCTTTGCAAGCCAGCCTTGAAAAATTGCGCCGTGATGCGGTTGATCTTTATCTGATCCATTGGCCCTGCCCGGCACAGGACAAATATGTCGAAAGCTGGCAGACATTGATCGACATGAAAGCCGAAGGGCTGATCAAATCGATTGGCGTTTCCAACTTTCTGCCAGAACATCTGGACCGTATTGTCCAGGAAACCGGTGTCGTGCCCGCAGTCAATCAGATCGAACTGCATCCCGGCTTTCAGCAACGCGATGTTCAGGCAGCGAACAAAGCACTGAATATCGTCACGCAAAGCTGGTCGCCGCTGGGTCAGGGCGGCGGAATGGATAACCCCACCATCGCCGCTATCGCCGATGAAACCGGCCAGCCGGCATCCGCCGTTGTTCTGCGCTGGCATATTCAGCACGGCCTGGCACCGATCCCAAAATCTGCGAGTGCCGAGCATATAAAGGCCAATTTCGCAGCCTTGTCGTTCAAACTCGATGACGATCAGATGGAGCGGATTGACGCGCTGGATGATCCCGAAGGACGGCTAGGATTGGACCCAGCCACTTTTGGCTGAAGACGGTCAGAGTTTGACCGGACTATCCCCGGAAAGACGGTGCGAGCAGCCCAGAGCTGCCGCATCGTCGCCTTCGGAGAGAGCTGCCACCGTCCGCCAGCCTTCCTTGCGCAATACGGCCGCAGCGGAGCGGTCATGGCCCAGCGGCAGAAACAGCTTCTCCCGGCGCGAAGTGCCACCGGCCAATGCGTCGACCAGAGGATCGGGATAGAGGGAGAAACCGGTTGCCGCTTCGTCGCAGCCGAGAATGCGATAGGTGCCGCCCCGGCCCAGCGCGCCGCGAACATCATCTGCGTAAATCGTGAAGCCGAACCAGCTCTGATATTCAAACCCGTGGCGTTCAGACGGATCAAGCGTCAGCCGGGCATGATTGCCAACCCGCTGCGCAATTTCGCGCAAGCCCGCAATGCGGCTTGCCAATGCACCGCCGGCGTCGATGGCGGCCAGCTTCTCGATCGCCTGATCAAACGGACCGGTGGCATAAAGCAGCGGGACATAAGCATCACCGCCAACATCGCGTAACCCGCCCGCATCCTTGGAATCGAGTTCACGGCGGACATTTTCCACCTGAGCTGCATCCAGTGGGAAGGCAGAAGCGGCGAGCGTGTCGACCAGATCGGGCAGCGTAAAGTCGATAGAAATGCCCGAAGCGCCTGCAGCTTCCAGAGCTTCAATGGCGAGGCTCACCATTTCACCGGCCGCCGCGACATTGTCTGCGCCCACCAGCTCAGCCCCAACCTGCAGCCTTTCACGCGATGGTTCCAGCTGATCGCCGGTGATGCGCGTGACCTGTCCGGCATAGCTCAGACGCAAGGGACGCGGTGCATGGGCCAGCCCGGTAGCGGCAATACGCCCCACCTGAACCGTGATATCCGACCGCAGCGCCAAGGTGCGCAGGCTGGTGGGATCGACAAAGCGGAACATGCGGCGCGGCTGAACGCCATCCATCCGCCCCGCGAGAGATTTTTCGAATTCGATCAGCGGGGGACGCACCCGGTCGAAACCGTGCCCATCCATTACCTGCAGGATTTCCTGCTCAATATTGCTGGTGATCGCGGCGCCTTGGGGCAGCCGGTCTTCAAGCCCTTCGGGCAACAGGTCTCGCGTCTGATCGGTCATAATGCGAAATCCAGTAGCCGTTCGCCCCCGCTGTGCAAGGGCGAACGGCCAATAAGGATCAGAAAGTCAGGCTTTTGACCAGCTTCACGCCCTGAAGCTGATTGGCCTTTTCGGCGACATCCTGAGGAATCGGCTGATCAACAGAGAGCAGCAGCACAGCTTCACCGCCCGTGGTGCGGCGACCAAGGTGGAAAGTGCCGATATTGATTCCGTTTTCACCCAGCAGCGAACCGATGCTGCCGATGAAGCCGGGAACGTCGTCATTGACGATATAGAGCATATTGCCGGTCAGTTCGGCTTCGATACCGATACCGAAGATTTCGACCAGACGCGGCTCGGTTGCACCGAAGAGCGAACCGGCGACCGACCGATCACCCTGGCTGGTTGCCACGGTGACACGGACCAATGTCTGATAGACACCTTCACGCTCATTGCGGATTTCGCGTACTTCAATGCCGCGTTCCTTCGCGAGATACGGCGCATTGACCATATTCACGGTGGAGGAGAAACGCTTCATCAGGCCGGCCAGCACAGCGCCGGTGATCGGCTTCTGATTGAGCTTGGCAGCGGCGCCTTCCACTTCGATGCTGATCTTGGGCAATTCGCCATGGGCGAGCTGACCAACCAGCGAACCGAGATTTTCGGCCAGCGCCATATAGGGCTTGAGCTTGGGTGCTTCTTCCGCCGAGAGCGAAGGCATGTTGAGCGCATTGGTAACACCGCCGGTGAGCAGATAATCGCTCATCTGTTCGGCGACCTGCAGCGCGACATTAACCTGTGCTTCTGTCGTGGAAGCGCCAAGATGCGGGGTACAGATGAAGTTCGGCGTGCCGAAAAGCGGGTGCTGCTTGGCCGGTTCTTCAAGGAACACGTCCAAGGCGGCGCCAGCGATATGGCCGCTATCGAGCAGATCCTTCAGCGCAGCTTCGTCGACCAGGCCGCCGCGGGCGCAATTGACGATACGCACGCCCTGCTTGGTCTTTTCCAGACGTTCACGGCTGAGAATGTTGCGGGTTTCATCGGTCAGCGGCGTATGCAGCGTGATGAAGTCGGCGCGGGTGGTCAGCGCTTCAAGGTCAACCTTCTCCACACCCATTTCAACCGCGCGGTCTTCGGTCAGGAACGGGTCATAGGCAATGACCTTCATCCGCAGGCCCTGTGCGCGGCTGGCAACGATCGAACCGATATTGCCTGCACCGATCAGGCCCAGCGTCTTGCCGGTTACTTCCACGCCCATGAACTTGCTCTTGGGCCATTCGCCCTGCTGCGTCAGCGTGTTGGCTTCCGGGATCTGGCGGGCCAGCGCCATGATCATGGCAATCGCATGTTCAGCGGTGGTGATCGAATTGCCGAACGGCGTGTTCATCACGACCACGCCCTGAGCGGATGCGGAAGGGATATCGACATTATCGACGCCGATACCGGCCCGGCCGATGACCTTCAGATTGGTCGCGGCTTCGAGAATTTCCGGCGTAACCTTGGTGGCTGAACGGATCGCCAGGCCATCATATTGGCCGATTACAGCCTTCAGTTCTTCCGGGGTCATGCCGGGTTTTACATCAACGTCACAGCCGCGATCTTCGAAGATCTTGGCGGCATTGGGGTCCATCTTGTCGGAAATAAGGACTTTGGGCTTGGTCATGAATCTTTCCAATCTTTGGAAAAGGCGCGTCGCTTCGCAGCAGGACGCGAAAAATCAGCCTTCCACGTCACCCCGTACAATACGGGCGTGACGGGGAAGCAGGGTTCAGGCAGCTTTTGCTGAGGCGTAGGCCCAGTCGAGCCAGGGGCCGAGCGCTTCGACATCGGCCGTATCGACCGTGGCGCCGCACCAGATGCGCAGCCCGGCAGGGGCATCGCGATAACCGGCAACATCATAGGCCGCGTCCTGCTCTTCGAGCAGCTTGGCCATTTTCTTGATGAAATCGGTGTCCGCGCCTTCCACCGTCAGGCAGACGCTGGTGTTGGACCGTGTGGCCGGATCAACCGCCAGATGGCCCAGCCAGTCACGCTCCTGCACGATCTTGTCGAGCGCGGCTGCATTGGCATTGGCGCGGGCCTTCGCCGCGTCCAGGCCGCCAAGCGACTTCACCCATTCGAGCGAGAAGATCGCGTCTTCTACAGCCAGCATGGAGGGCGTGTTGATGGTCGCACCGGTGAAGATGCCCTCATTCAGCTTGCCGCCCTTAACCAGACGGAAGACCTTTGGCAGCGGCCAGGACGGCGTATAGCTTTCCAGCCGTTCAACGGCACGCGGGCCGAGGATCAGAACGCCGTGCGCGCCTTCACCGCCGAGCACTTTCTGCCAGGAGAATGTCAGAACGTCGATCTTGTCCCAGGGGATATCCTGCGCGAATACGGCGCTGGTCGCATCGGCGATGCACAGGCCTTCGCGGTCATCGGCAATCCAGTCACCATTGGGAACGCGAACACCTGACGTGGTGCCATTCCAGGTGAAGATCACGTCATTCGACCAGTCAACCTGATCGAGAGCGGGAAGCTGGCCGTAATCGGCTTTGATAACTGTGGGGTCGAGCTTGAGCTGCTTGACAGCATCAGTGACCCAACCGTCACCGAAACTCTCCCAGGCAAGCGTCGTCACAGGCTTCGCGCCCAGCATTGTCCACATGGCCATCTCAACGGCGCCGGTATCAGAACCGGGGACGATGCCAATATGGTGGCTGTCGGGCAGCTGAAGCATTTCGCGGATCAGATCGAGACAATAGGCGATCCGGCCTTTGCCAATCTTACTGCGATGCGAGCGACCGAGGCTTTCGGTAGCGAGTTTTTCGGGGGCCCAGCCCGGCGGCTTCGCGCAGGGACCGGAAGAAAAATGCGGACGCGCGGGTTTGCGCGTGGGTACGGTATTATTTGTCATATAATGACTCTCCTCACAGAGAGCACGCGCGGCGTTGGGACCGCGTGGCCCGTCCGCCGCAATAAAGATGCGCACCCCAGAGTCAAGCACAGAGGGAAAGAAGCGCAGCCACTTATCCAGAGAAACTGTGTTAGCGGAACATTAAGCAAGCTTGAGGCATTAAGCTCAGCATGTTTCGCCGCTTTTCCGCTCTCTTTCTGGTTGCCAGCCTGACCGCGTGTTCGGTGCTCCCCGGAGATAGCAAGCAGGCACCACGCGCTCCGGCAAGGCAGCAGGCCAGCGGACCGATTGACCGGGGCGGAGCCGCCGGACAATGTTTGAGCGAACTGGGCCAGATGCAAGCCGATTTCACGCCCCTGCCCGATCGGTATTTAGGCAAGGGATGCAGTAATCTGAATACGGTGAAGCTGTCTGGCCTGCATGGTGATTTGGAGACGTTTTCCGTCACCAATCTGGGGCCCGTCACCTGCTCCACCGCAACCGCCTTTGCCGGGTGGGCGCGATATGGCGCAGATCGTGCCGCACGCCAGATTCTGGGCTCTCCCCTGAAGCGAATCGAAACCTTCGGCAGCTATAATTGCCGCAATGTCGCCGGCAGCAATCGCCGCTCTGCCCACGCCACCGCCGATGCCATTGACATATCGGCCTTCGTGCTCGCCAATGGTCAGCGTATTTCTGTTCTCGGCGATTGGTCGAAAGGAAGTTCAGCAGAACGCCGCTTCCTGCGCGTGGTTCATGAAAGTGCCTGCAAGCGTTTTGCGACAGTGCTGGGGCCAGAATATAATGCGGCCCACCTTGATCATTTGCATATTGAAGGCACGAATGAGGGCAAAAGCTATTGCCGATAATGGGGCAAGATTAAAGAACGCTCTCGGCCACTAGTCCGTGTTTTTTCTGAGCCTGGCAGGCCTTACAATCCCCGCTTGCGCGCACCCTTTCGATAATTTGAACAGCACCGCGCAAGCAGCGCACACAGGCAATATCACCCCCACGTTGCAGCCGGGAACGGCAGATCAAAGCAGCCGCAGGTTCCCGGAGGGGGCACTGTCAGCCCTCACCCTATGCGACGAAGATCCTGCATATCCTCTTTTGTATCCGTATCTTCTTCATGGGCTGAAGGCAGCTCTGCTTCCAGCCACAGACGAACCGCCTTAGCCGCGTGATCGGCCCCCAGCTTATCCATCATATTCGCCCGGTGGATTTCCACAGTGCGCGGGCTGATACTGAGATGTCTGGCGATTAATTTGTTGGAGCAACCACTGGCCAGCCAATCGAGCACTTCCTTTTCACGCTTGCTCAATTGCGCGATACGCTGCCTTGCCTCAATCAGCTTGCGGCGGGCACTCAGATGCGCCTCCGCCTCTTCCATCAATTGGTCCAGAATTGCTGCGAATTGTTCACGCCGCAGCGGCAGTTGAAGATAATACAGCGCCCCGCCCTTGATCGCATCGACGACGCTTTCAAGGTTCGGCTCCCGCGCGGCAATAACGACCGGAAGAAAGATCTCCGCCCGTTCCAATTGCCTGAAAAGCGCATCGACATCGCCGCCAAGCATGTCTTCGCATATCAGGATAAGTCCACTTTGCGGGCGACTGAGACAAAGCTCTTCGCAATCCGCATAGACTTCTGCGTGGGATCCGAGCGAATAAGCCAGCCTTGCATGTTCAGCGCGGCTCCGGCTGTCGCTATCGACGAAGTGGATGGTTGGGTTCTGCATCATGGCGGCAAGATTGCCGCGCTTTTCCAAACCCGTCAGGTCTTCTGACATCCGTTTCGGATGCGTTAGCGACACCCTTTTTGCTTTTTTCCCTGACATAGTGCTCCCCAATAGATCCATTCTGAACGCATTCAGGAACTAAAGGAAATTGCGGAGTAAATAACTCAGGGTAATTATCTAAGCACAGTTACCTAACTAACCATCCGCTCTATCGAAAGAGAAGTTAGGTAGACCATCGAAGGCGCTACGAAGTGCTTCGCTCCAACTGGAAGATATTAAAGAGAAATACGGATCAGTTGCTTCGATTCGCTGTTCATACGCCGGTTCATATTTGTCTTTTTCAATTACCAGCAGGTCCAGCGGCAGGCCGACAGAGAGGTTGGCCTTCAGCGTGGAATCGAAACTGACCATGAGCAGCTTCACTGCATCTTCAAAATTCATCTCGCGATTATAAGCGCGAATGATGATCGGCCGGCCATATTTCGTTTCACCAATCTGAAAGAAAGGCGTGTCGAGACTGGCTTCGATGAAATTTCCCTCGGGATAGATCATGAACAAGCGCGGTTCCATGCCCTTGATCTGGCCAGCCAGAATCATGGATGCGGTGAAGCGCCCCTCCCCAGACTGACCATTCTTGGACTGTGTTTCCCGTACCGTCTGGCGCAGGGTCCGCCCGACTTCGGCTGCCACCTGAAACATGGTCGGCAGTTCCATCAGCGAGTTCTGGCGGTCTTCCGGCGCCTTCGTCCGTTCCTCAAGCTGGCTGATCACTGATTGAGTGGTCGCCAGATTACCCGCTGTCATCAGCGAAATAATCCGCTCCCCCGGTACGTTCCAGTGGGTCATTTTCTGAAAAACGGAAATATTGTCGACCCCGGAATTGGTCCGGGTATCGCTCATGAGTACCAGCCCGCGGTCGAGCATCATCCCAACGCAATAGGTCATAATTCGTCCTGCTTATACTTATCAGGGTGCGTTCAATCGCACCTTATTGTTCGGGGGTCTGTTGTTCCACTGCAAGATTGACCGTCAAATCTTCGGCCGTTGCACCAAAACTGATCCCAGTGATCGGCGCCGCATCGTGGTAATCGCGTCCCGTCGCGACCCGTACATAGCGGGGATCGGGGCTAATACCATTGGAAATATCGAACCCGACCCATCCCAGATTCTGCACATGGGCCTCGGCCCAGGCATGGGTAGCTTCCTGATGGATCCGGTCGTCCATCATCAGATATCCGCTGACATAACGCGCGGGGATGTCGAGCGAGCGGGCCGCTGCGATAAAGATATGCGCGTGGTCCTGACACACACCACTGCCCGCGATAACGGCTTCTTCGGCTGTCGTGTCAACCTGCGTCGTGCCGGTTTCATACTTCACCTGATCGCGAATGGCGGATGACAGATTATGCAGTGTTTCCACCATGCCGTTTTCGCTGCGCTCGACCGAACTGATCAATTGCTTGATCTTCGGCCCCGCCTTGGTGAGTGGCGTCTCACCCAGAAATGCCCATAGCGGCATATGGCCGGAATGGTGGCCGATAAGACCGGCCTTATCCTCGGTATTGACCAGCCCTTCGCAGCTGACGACGACCTGCTCCGCCCCTTCATCCACCGAAATCAGGACCACCGTATTGAAGTTCTGATCTTCATAGACCAGCTCTTCACGGGCGCCTTCATAACGCATCGTCCACTCCAGGATTTCCTGACCCTGCGTGCTTTTTGGCGTTAACCGCAGGCGCTGCAATCCATGGGAGACAGGAGCAGCAAAGCGGTAGCGGGTGGAATGGTGGACAGCGAGGCGCATGGATAATCTCTTCAGGAATTGAAGCGGTATTCCTCCGCAATTGATTGGGCGAGGGCCTGATTGGATGAGATGAACTCCAGCAGGAATTCATGCAGGCCACGATCGAAGATATCCTCCACCGTCTTGCCCGTCAGGCGCAGATCGGCTTCGCGCAGCAACGCGTTTGCAGCGGTTTCGGACCCGTGCATCCGCGAAAGGATGGCCAGATTTTCGCGCAATTCGGCATAGCAGAATGCCAGACTACGCGGGAAACGGTCATCCAGAATGAGGAAGTCCGCAATCGAGCGTGCGTCCATCCGGCCGGCATTCAGCCAGCGATAGGCGCGTTCACCCGATAGTGAACGCAGCACATTGTCCCACTGTCCGCTATCCAGCGCAGTGCCGACATGAGCCAGCGAAGGCAGCAGCAGATAGTATTTCACGTCGAGAATACGTGCCGAATTATCCGCCCGTTCGATGAAGGTCCCGGCGCGGGCGAAACAATAAATCTCGTTACGCATCATGGAACCATGGGTGGCGCCGCGTGCCAGCGTCGATTCACGGCGAACCACCGACAGGACTGTGCCCAGATTGGCTTCCCGCAAGGGCCGGCGCAGCATTTCGGTCAGCGTCATCCAGCCTTCATTAATCGCTTCCCACACTTCTGCGGTGAGCGATGAACGACATGCCCGGGCGTTGGTCCGCGCTTTTTCAAACATCGCCAGCACGCTGAGCGGGTTATTCTTGGACCGCACGACAAAATCGCAGACATGCGCGCCCGAATAATCGTCATAATGCTCCTCATAAGACGATTTCAGGCCGAGCGTGCTGACGACAGAGCGCCATTCTTCATTCGCTGCTTCGGCCCCGCGGGTGAGGGTCATCCGGTGGCCAGCCTCCATCAAGCGGGCAGTGTTCTCCGCCCGCTCGAGATAGCGATACATCCAGAAAATTCCGTTGGCGGTCCGTCCGAGCATCATTCTATCTCCGCCATCAATCGTCCAAGACCCAGCTATCCTTGGTCCCGCCGCCCTGGCTCGAATTCACAACCAGAGACCCCTTCTTCATCGCCACGCGAGTGAGCCCGCCGGGCGTGATGTCGATCCCCTTGGGGGACATCAAGACGAAGGGGCGCAAATCGACATGGCGCGGGGCCAGTCCCTTGCGGGTGAAGATCGGACAAGTGGACAGGGCCAGTGTCGGCTGGGCAATGTAATTTTCGGGCTTCGCTTCCAGCTTGGCGCGAAAGGCGCGGATTTCCTTCTTGGAGGAGGTCGGCCCGATCAGCATGCCGTAGCCGCCCGATCCGTGGACTTCCTTCACCACCAGCTCTTCCAGATTGTCGAGCACATATTTCAGGCTGTCCGGATCGGCGCAGCGATGCGTTTCAACATTGGGCAGCAACGGTTTTTCGCCCGTATAGAACTCGACGATTTCCGGCATGAAGGAATAGATCGCCTTATCATCAGCCACCCCGGTCCCCGGCGCATTGGCGATGGTGATCTTGCCCGCACGGTAGACATCCATGATCCCCGGAACGCCCAGAACACTGTCAGGGTTGAAAGTGAGCGGGTCCAGAAAATCATCGTCAACACGGCGATAAAGCACATCGATCGGTTTGAAACCGCGTGTCGTCCTCATCTGTACGCGGCCATCCACTACGCGCAGATCGCTGCCCTCGACCAGCTCGGCGCCCATCTGGTCAGCCAGAAAGGCATGCTCAAAATAGGCCGAATTGTAGATCCCCGGAGTCAGCACCGCGACGGTCGGATGTTCTCCGGCACAAGCCGGGGCGCAGGCTGCGAGGCTGGTAGCAAGACGGCGGGGGTAATTCGACACCGGCTGAACCTTCACCCGGCTGAACAATTCGGGGAACATCGCCATCATGGTTTCGCGGTTTTCGAGCATATAGCTCACCCCGCTGGGCGTGCGCGCATTGTCTTCCAGCACCATGAACTCGTCCGTTCCGGTGCGGACCAGATCGATGCCGACAATATGATTGTAAATGCCCCCAGGCGGCGTGAAGCCCACCATCTGCGACAGCCACGCGGTGTTGCTGCGAAACAAACGCTCCGGCAAGCGGCCTGAACGGATGATTTCCTGACGGTGATAGAGATCATGCATGAACGCATTCAGGGCATGAACACGTTGCTCAATCCCGCGGGACAGACGGCGCCACTCGCCGCCACCAATAATCCGCGGAACGATATCAAATGGAATCAGGCGCTCTTCTGCGTCTTCCTGGCCATAAACATTGAATGTTATGCCCGTTCGGCGAAACAGGCTCTCAGCCTCAAAACTCTTTCGTCGCATCCAGCTGCCGTCCTGTTCGGACAGCCAATCGTGATATCCCTTGTAGGCTGGTCGGATGGTTCCATCCGGCCCACTCATCTCATCGAAATTCGCTGGTTCGCTCATAGACCCCCTTATTGCAGCGCAGCATATTCATATAACAGCTGTGCTGCCAAGCCTTATTAATCATAAAGCGTCAGCAGGCATCAAGTTCCCTTAAAATCATCAGGATAGACTCTTCTGAATAGGCAAAACCCAGATGTGTGCAGCGTAAACTGATCGAACGATCACGCTCACCGCGGCGGCCACAGGAACTTCGCGGCGATACGATGCCGTCCCGCGGACTCCACAAAGCGACTGTTTCAACCGGGGGTTTTTCCGGAAGATATGCTTCTACCGGCGGTGCATCGACAGAATGGCCAGTCACCAGATGATAGAGCCGCCACGCATTATTGGCATGCGGATCACCGGAAAAGGGCGAGCCCATCGTCACCACCTTGCGCACCGCCTCTGGATGTCGCTTGGCGATTTCACGCGCAAAAATGCCGCCGAGGCTCCAGCCGATCAGCACGACCTCCTGACCATATCGCGCGCGTAATTGCTGCACGCGCTCAGAGAGGAGCTCAAAATTCTCATCCGTGGGGCCGAAATTGAAGCCCAGCCCCCAACGCTTCACCGTGTGCCCTGCTTTTTCGAGCTGCCGCGCCATGTAACGCATGCGGACCGGATGGGTGGCAAATCCAGGCAGCAGCATCACCACTTGCGGATTTTCGGAGTGCGCGACCGGGATTTCACGCTGCACACGGCGAAATGGTTCGGCAAAGACCGCCAATTCACCCATCAGATATTTTGCCTTCGGCCCGCGTACATCCCGCGGCCGGCGATGGCCGAGCAAAGCAAGACGTTTGCCAACCGCATCGCCAAATGCCTGCAAGGGCGCCGCATCAAAAGGGCTGCGTTGAATTACACTGGTGAGGTTCATAGCCGCCGTCTGTAACAGAAATGACTTATTCCACCATGAACGCATGAAGGTGGTCATATTTCCAACCCATATGAAAAAGGGCGACCAATTGGCCGCCCCTTCCCTGTGTTCTGATTGACAGTAACTGGCCTGCCTGCGGCCAGTATTGTCAGCTGCAATCGCCGAGGCGTTCGCTTTCCATTTTCATTTTCATGAAGACTTGCGATTCATCCGGCATTCCGGGGACCTTCTGCCGCAGCTCCATCACCAGAGTGGAACCATCTTCGCGCATTGTGCCGTCGAACTTCACATTGCCGCTGGTGCCCTGCACATCGTTGCAGGTCATATCAGCAGAGATTTTATCGTCCGAAGCGTTGAAGCTGTTGAAGGTGCAGTCGCCTTCCGCAATTTCCTCCAGAAACCCTTCAAAACCTTTGTCCGCTTCCTCAGGCGTCAGGCAAAAGCTGTTTTTCATGCCGGATGCTTCCTCGAAAACCGATTGCAGCTGCTTGGCCTGCGCATCGGGCATCCCGGGAATTTCGAAATCCATCATTTCCATGGAGGTCTTATATTCACCCGGAGCGGGGTGAATGAGATTTTCGGCCTGACGCGCCACGTCTTCCTGAGAAACCGGGCCATCGCCTTCTTCTGGTTCAGAGGAGCAGGCGGCCAGCATCAGTGCGGCGCCCAGCGGCAAAATGGCGAGTGTCTTCAACATAAATCATCCTCTGACATAGTGAGTGACCTGCCAGATGGCCGGTTCAGACACCACTCTTACCAAGCCCTTTTCGCCCTGCCAACTTCCACGACAGTCGCTCCATCCGCCAACTTGCTGTCAGAGCGCAATTATACCCGCGCTATCTCGCGTGAAGCATTGCGCGGCGCAGCGAATGTCCCCATATGTTCCGCCATGGCCGAACTCGTTATCCGCCGCGGGCTGGAAGAACCAGACACATCCGGCAACTTCACCCCCCATAAGCCCAACCGTCCTGAAAAGACGCAGGGTGGCAAGCCTTTCAAGCTGGTTTCCGAATATCAACCCGCAGGCGATCAGCCGACCGCCATTTCGGAATTGGTGGCCGGCGCGCGTGACGAAGAGAATACGCAGGTGCTGCTGGGCGTGACCGGCTCAGGCAAAACCTTCACCATGGCCAAGGTGATCGAGGAATTGCAGCGCCCGGCGCTGATCCTCGCGCCCAACAAGATCCTCGCGGCCCAGCTTTACGGCGAATTCAAGAGCTTCTTCCCTGAAAACGCGGTGGAATATTTCGTATCCTATTACGACTATTACCAGCCCGAAGCCTATGTTCCGCGCTCCGACACCTATATCGAGAAGGAAAGCTCCACCAATGAAGCGATCGACCGGATGCGCCATTCGGCCACCCGCGCTTTGCTGGAACGCGATGATGTGATCATCGTCGCCTCGGTTTCCTGCCTTTACGGTATCGGGTCGGTGGAAACCTATTCGGCGATGATCTTCGACCTGAAGAAAGATCAGAGCGTTGATCAGCGGGAAATCATCCGCAAACTCGTGGCACTGCAATATAAGCGCAACGATGCCGGTTTCGCGCGGGGCAATTTCCGCGTTCGGGGCGACAATCTGGAAATCTTCCCCAGCCATTATGAAGATGCCGCCTGGCGCGTATCCTTCTTCGGTGACGACATTGAAGAGATCAGCGAATTCGACCCGTTGACGGGCAAGAAGGGCGCCAGTCTCGACAAGATCCGCATCTATGCCAATTCGCATTATGTAACCCCCGGCCCGACCATGAAGCAGGCCAGCGAGGCGATCCGCTTCGAGCTTCAGGAACGGCTGAAGGAATTGCACGAGGCCGGCATGTTACTGGAGGCGCAAAGGCTGGAACAGCGGACCAATTTCGATCTCGAAATGATTGCCGCAACCGGTTCCTGCGCCGGAATCGAGAATTATTCCCGCTTCCTGACCGGCCGGATGCCGGGCGAACCGCCGCCAACCCTGTTTGAATATCTGCCCGAAAATGCGCTGCTCTTCGTCGATGAAAGCCACCAGACCGTGCCGCAGATCGGCGCGATGTCGAAGGGTGACCACCGGCGCAAGATCACGCTGGCGGAATATGGTTTCCGCCTGCCCAGTTGTATCGACAACCGCCCGCTGCGCTTCAATGAATGGGACGCGATGCGGCCTCAGACCTTTACCGTTTCCGCCACGCCCGGATCATGGGAAATGGAGGAGACCGGCGGCGTCTTTGCCGAACAGGTTATTCGCCCGACCGGCCTGATCGATCCGCCCGTGGAAATCCGCCCGGTGGAGGATCAGGTTCAGGATTGCATCAATGAGTGCAAGGAGAACGCGGCCAAGGGCTATCGCACGCTGGTCACCACCCTGACCAAACGGATGTCCGAAGACCTCACCGAATTCATGCATGAAGCGGGTGTCCGCGTGCGCTACATGCATTCGGATGTCGAAACGCTGGAGCGGATCGAGCTGATCCGCGACCTGCGCATGGGCGTTTACGACGTGCTGATCGGCATCAATCTGCTGCGCGAAGGGCTCGACATTCCAGAATGCGGGCTGGTCTGCATTCTGGATGCGGACAAGGAAGGCTTCCTGCGCAGTGAAACCTCGCTGATCCAGACAATCGGCCGCGCCGCGCGTAATGTCGATGGCCACGTGATCCTCTATGCCGACCGCATCACGGGCAGTATGGAGCGCGCCATGGCGGAGACCGACCGCCGCCGGGAAAAACAGCGCGCCTATAATGAGGAGCACGGCATCACGCCGCAGACCATCAAGCGCGATATTGCCGATATCGTCGCCCATACCGCCGCCGGTGATGGCGTCACGGTGGATCTGGAAGATGGAGAGACCAACAATCTGGTCGGCCACAATCTGCGCGCCTATATCGAAGATCTCGAAGGACGGATGCGCAAGGCCGCGGCTGATCTCGAATTTGAAGAAGCAGGGCGTCTGCGTGACGAGATTCGCCGGCTTGAGAATGAGGAACTGGGTCTGCCCGATGGCGACAAGAAGGCGCCGCAGGTCGGGCGCAGCAATGAAGGCAAGCCCGGCACGCGCAAGACGCGCTATGGCAAGACGCAAAGGAAGTGGAAGAAGTGAAACGCGCCGCCATTCTGGCCGTATTGGCACTCGCCGCTTGTGGCCGGCAGGATAACGCCCCGCTTCAGGCGCAGCGCATATCGCTGGAAAAAAGCGGCGCACCGACGGAGGAACCGCTGGCCTCCCCGGACACGGATAATTCCCGCTGGCGCGTTGCCGATGATGGCCGTGCGATCCATTTCGGCGCGCCCGATGGCGATCCGATGCTAACGCTGGCCTGCCGATTGAAAGAAACACCACCGCAATTGGTGATCATCCGACATATTGCCGCGCAGCCGGGCCAGAAGGCGCTGATGCCCGTGATCGGCAATGGCATGATTTCCCGCTTCAAAGTCGATGCTTCGCTGAATGAAGGGGAATGGCGCTGGGAAGGCAGCTTCCCCGCAACCGATCCAGATCTGGACGTCTTCACCGGACGGCGCGATCTGGAAGCGACGCTTCCGGGCGGCGGTTCGCTCTATATTGGCGGAAGTCCGCTGCCGGGTGAATTCGTGACATGGTGCCGCATGGGCGGCCGCGTGCTGGCGCTGGAGGAAAAGGAAGCGGAAAAAGACGCTAGCGAGACGCCCGATCCGTAAGGCTGTCAGGCGTCAGGATCTGCGGCAGCACCTCCGGCTCCCCGCCATCTGCCGGATACCATAGATAGAGCGGCACACCGCCAACGCCGTGGCGCGTCAGGAAGCGCGTGATCGCCGGCTCACGCCGCGTCCAGTCGCCACGCATCGCCACAACGCCTGCTTTTTCAAAGGCTTTGCGGGTTTCCTCACGCTCTATCGCGACATTTTCATTCACCTTGCAGGTGAGACACCAATCAGCGGTGAACCAGAGAAAGACCGGCTTTCCTTCGGCCCTCGCCGCGCTTAGCGCGTCCTCGCTGAAAGGAACCACGGCCAATAGGCTGTCCGCCTCCGCCGAGCTACTATCTTCCAGACGGGGCAAGCCGATCACGCCGATCACGGCCAGCACCGCCAGCCCAGCGATAAACAGAGGCAGCGCGCGGCGCCCGGCCTGATAGCGGCGGATCACAATGACCAGCAACAGTGTGAAGGCCGCCGCCAGCGCCAATGCCAATGCCGCAAAGGCGCCGCCCCCCAATTGCAGGCACAGCCAGACCAGTGCCAGCACGGTCAGCCCCATCGGCACCGCCAGTATTTTACGGAAACGGTCCATCCACGGCCCGGGGCGCGGCAGAATACGGCGCAGCGGAGGAATAAAGCCGAGCAGCAGGAACGGCAGCGCGAGCCCCAGCCCCAGCGCAGCAAAAAGCAGCAAGGCCTGTGCAGGGGGCAATAACAGGGCCGCGCCCATCGCGGCCGCCATGAAGGGGCCGGTGCAAGGTGTCGCCACAAAGGCGGCAAGCAACCCGGTGGAAAAGGCCCCGCTGCGCCCGCCGGCGCGGTTGAGCGATAGCGACGGCAATTCATACAGGCCTGCCAGATTGGCCGTAATCGCCAGTGCCAGCGCCAACAGCGCAACCACTACGCCCGGTTCCTGTAGCTGGAAGGCCCAACCGATTTCTGTGCCCCCGGCCCGCAAAGCGAGCAGCAGCACGCCCAGCATCACACAGGCCAGGATCACCCCGGCGCTATAAGCCAGCCCTTCGCGTCTTGCCTCCGCTTCGCTTTCACCCGCACGGGCCAGGCTGAGCGCTTTGAGGCTGAGGATCGGGAATACGCAGGGCATGATATTGAGCAGCAACCCACCCGCCAGCGCGCCTGCCAGAAGTACCCATAGCGGTGCCAGATTGCCTGCCGCATCTGTGCCCTCTCCGCCGCCAGACAGGATAATACCACCTGAAGGGACCGTGCCCGGCTGCGCGATGAAACGCACACCATTGCCCGCATCATCCAGCTTCAGAATGCCGCTCAGCGCCTCGGCATCCTGCTCCAGCCCCTTACGCGGCAATTCGGCAACCAGCGTATCTCCCTTGCGCCTGAATATCTGCGCCCCCGCATAATCAACCAGCTGCGTTTCACCGAGGAAGAGATATGGCGCAGGTACATCCAGCGACGCCGGCAGCGGGATCGCGATGCGCAGCGTCTTGGGGCCAAGCGAAAATTGCGCCTGCTGATCCAGCAGCGGCGGCAGGGCGGCGCGCCATGCGTCAAACCTGCTCGCATTGTCCTGGTTCTCCAGCCTTACGGACAGCTCTGCTTCTTCGGGTACGCAGATCTTGTCGGTACACGCGAGCCATTGCGCATCGAGCGACACGGTCTGTCCGTCAGCAGCCGCACCGGCCGGCGCGTTCAGCGGGATGAGAACCGCATAATCGCCTTCGTAAACATGGTTCATCAGCCCCGCGATCAACAGGGTCTGCGGCACGGGATAGAGCGGCTCGCCGACGCTCCACCCTTCCGGCAAGGTCCAGCCCAGCCGCATGCCGTAACCCGCATCACCCGGATTGCGCCAATAGCCATGCCAACCGGGGGCGGGTGTAAAATGCAGCGCGAGCGTCCAATCGCCATCCTTCTGCGCCGAAGGCGTGGCAACCAGTTCTGCGGCAATATGATTGGCGTCTTTCCGTGCGCCCTGCGCCATGCCCTGCGGGGCAGATGTCTGAACCAGGGTCTGGACTTGGTCTTGCGCCAGCGCCTGCGTGCCGGAACAGATTGCCAGACAAAGGCCGACTATCGTCAGCAAGCGATGAAAAAAGGGCATTGAGCTTGCGTGCATGGTGGATGCCGCTCTAGGACGCTCTATATGAACCCGCAATGGAATAACCACTGGACAAAGCGATGAGTGAAACGCGCGATCTGCTAATTATTGGTGGCGGTCTGGTGGGCATGACATTGGCGCTGACCGCTGCAAAACAAGGGCTGACCAGCCATGTGGTCGACCGCGCCGACCCGGCGGATCTGACCGCAGAGGGATTTGACGGCCGAGCATCGGCCATTTCCACGGCCAGCTGGAACCTGTTCACCAATATCGGTCTGGCCGACAGACTCGAAGAATTCGGCTGTCCGATCGAATCCATTGCCGTGACCGACGCGATGAAGCCGGGACGCATCGACTTCACACCCGAAAAACATGAAGGCTCGCTGGGCCGGATGTTTTCCAATCGCACGCTGCGTCAGGCCTTGTTTGAAGCGGCTTCGGAAGCAGAGCTGATCAATTGGCATGCCAAGGCCGAAGTCACCGAACGGCACCGCGACACCCATGGCGTATCGGCCAAGCTTGCCGACGGCACGCAGCTAAAGGCCCGCCTGATGGTCGCGGCCGAAGGGCGTCGCTCCCCCACACGGGATGAAGCCGGCCTGTCGCTGGCGCAGTGGGATTACCGGCACCGCGCGATTATTGCGGGGCTGACGCATGAAAAACCGCATGACAATGTCGCGTGGGAAATCTTTTACCCCGCCGGGCCTTTCGCGCTACTCCCGCTGCTCGATACGCCGGACGGCAAACATCGCAGCGCACTGGTCTGGACCGTATCGGAAAAAGACGCGGCAGGCTATCTGGCCCTGCCCGAGCGCGCTCTTCACGCCGAAATCGAAAAGCGGATGCAGGGCATTTTCGGGGACATTGCGCTCAATGGTCCGCGCAGTTCCTATCCGCTGAGTTTTCAGCATACCGCCACCATCACGGCCGACCGTCTGGCGCTCGTGGGGGATGCGGCGCATGGTATCCACCCGATCGCAGGGCAAGGCCTGAACCTGGGCCTGCGCGACGTCGGCACCTTGATGGAAGTCCTGGTGGAAGGGATGCGGATCGGGCTCGATCCCGGCGATGCCCAGCTGCTGAAGCGCTATGAACGCTGGCGCGGTCTCGACAGTTTCAGCGTCGCGGCCTCTACCGACGCGCTTACCTGGCTGTTCGGCGTTCCGGGGCGTATCCCCAGTGCCATTCGCCGGCTTGGCATGGGCATTGTTCAGCGCTCCTCACCGCTCAAGACCTTTTTCATGGATGAAGCGCGCGGCGTTAGCGGGGACTTGCCGGAACTGCTGCGCGGCTGACCGGGCGAAATGCGCCGCACCAATGCGCGGCCATCGCTGCGTCACGCCCTTCAACCGCCGATGGTAAGATCTTCCGCGCGGTTGAGAACAACATGCGTCTGGTAATAATATTTGCCCGATGGCCGCCCATACGTCGTAAAGTCAATTCTGACCGTGCGCGCCGCGCCCTGAACCGCGATCCGCTGTCCCAATAATGCCTTCTCCACGTCACCGCCCAGACGGCGGATCAGGGCCTGTTCAACCTTCGGCGTAATCACGATGGTGAGACAGCGCGGATCGCGGTAATCAGTCTGTGAATTGAGATAGAGGCGGCTCTTGTCCCGCCCGGTTGCCCGCACAGCCATATCAAAGACGCCAAAGACCGGCCTTGGCGCAACTTGCGCGGCATTGAACACGGCCTGTTCGGGATAAAGACGGGTGTGCACGGGACCGGGCTGCGCCGCGCAGGCTGACAGCGCAACCGGCAAAGCGGCTAAGAGCAAAGGTCGAAAAGACCGCAAACGCATGTGAGGAATGCAAGGCACGGGTTCAGTCTCCACGAATATGGAGCCCGAATTCTAGCGCGAAAATATTACATTCCCAAGCGCTGGTTAAGGCCGCACATCTCCGATCGGGCTGGGCTGTTCTACCCGCTCCCCCGCACCATTACGCAATTCGCGTGGTTCGAGGATGGCGGTCGTTTCCAGCAGATCGAGCGCCTCCTGCCCGGCAGCATAGCGTTGCGCCGCGTCAATCCAGGCGCTTGCCTCGGACGCATTGGGCAAATTGCTGACTTCACCGATTGCGGAATTGATCCGCCCACTTTCCAGGAAAAGCCGCGCTCTATCCAACCTCTGCTGCGGCGCAGGTGAGGGTGACGTTTCGGCCCGGATAACGAAGAGATCGGACAATTCGCGGCTCAGCCAGTCCCAGGTTCCTTCATTATCTGGCGCCTGAACCAGTTTGGACGACAGGCCTTCCAGCTGCGCGACCAATTGATCCAGCGTGACCGGGTCCTGCGAAATCTCGATCACTTTGCGCACCGCATTGGGGCGCGCATCACCGAAACGCAGCCGCAATTGATCCGCCAGATAACCCAGCGGTGCGCCGCGTTCGATCGCCCGGCGCGTGGCGAAAGCGATCAGCAATCCTTCTGCCCGCGCGGCATTGCCGGCGGCGGCTTGCGCTTGCAGATCCAGCCGGGTCAGGCGCTGTTCCATCGCGGCGACCCGTTGATCCAGTCCGCCTTGCTGCTGCGCCACTTTTGCCATGGCCTGCCGGGTTTTTGCGGCATCCCCGGCCGTAACCGGCTCCGTTGCCGCTGTCGCGCTTGGTTCGGGATTGGGTGATGACGCGGCCTCAGGCTGTGTGTCGGCACTTTCCTGCCGCACATTGATCAGATCCGGCGATCCAAATTCAAACATCCCGCCGCGCCAGGCAAAATAGCCAGCCAGACCGGCCCCCAGGCAGAAGAATAGCACCGCCACAAGAATGATCAGCCGCGCGCCGCTGTTGTTTTTGCGCGCCTTGACGCGGCCAGAACGGCTGTAAAGATCGTTATCCATGCTCAAATTCCGGTGACGTTCACTATCGGGCGTGCCCTTTTCCAAACAGCTGCGGGTCATGGCACATGTCCTGCGCCAGTGCCAGCAGGGCGCTTTCGCGCGGATGTACAGGATGGCCAATCCTTGCCCAGCCTTCTCCCGCCGCTTCACTGATGCGGGGCCCCAGACAAGCGAGCGCCAATTGATCGCGCGGCAATCCGCAGCGCCGGACTTCCTTCGCGAAATGCCGCGCCGTAGCGGCTGAATGCAGCAGGATCACGCTGGGTTCACCCAAAACCTCGCACAGGGCATGCGGCAGATCCAGCAAGGCATTTTCATATAATATCCGCGTTTCCACATGAATATGATCGGGCAAAGCCAGCGGCACATGTTCCGCCCCGGCCAGCCGCAGCAAGCGGCGCGGGCGGGAAGGCAGAGCATCCAGCACATTTTGCAAGCCGCCTTCGCCGACGGTTTCGACCGTAAAGCCAGCATTGCGTGCAGCCTCTGCGGTCGTCTTTCCGACGGCCAGCACGGGCTTGCCACGCAACGCATCAAGCGCTGCCCCGCCCTGGCGGATCGCATTGGCGCTGCCCATCAACAGGGCATCGATAGTGTCCACATCCGGCAGCGACCAGGCCAGGGGGCGAATTTGGGATAAAGGTGCCCCGGCCATAGGCAACCCGGCATGACGGCCCGCTGCTATGGTCGCGGAAAAGCCCGGTTCGGGCCGCAAGGCAAGAACGGAAGGGGTCACTCTAATCCGGAGAAATGCGCGGCGATGCCTGGTGTGGCTCGGGCCAGCAGATCACGCCCCAATTCCGCTGCGCCCTCACTTCCCGGTGCGAACCGGGCCGATCCCTCGACCCGCTCTGCCCCATCGGGACTGAACAGGGCGGCGCGCATGGAAAGCTGCTGTCCGTCATAGCGGCACAAAACCGCGATCGGGCTGTGACAATTGCCGCCCAGCGCTTCCAGCAGAGCGCGTTCGGCGCTTATTTCCGCACGGCTTGGTGCGTGGTCGATCGCCGCCAGGGCCTCGCGCGTTTGCATATCATCAGCGCGGCATTCAATCCCGATCGCAGCCTGCGCCGGGGCCGGCAGCCAGTCCTCCTCATCCAGCGGATGGCCGACACTCCCCTCACCCAACCGCTCCAGCCCGGCAGCCGCCAGAAAGGTAGCCTGCGCTTCACCAGCCGCGAGCCTGGACAGACGCGTGGCGACATTGCCGCGGAAGGATACGATTTTGCAATCATCGCGCGCATGCAGCAACTGCGCGGCGCGGCGCGGCGCGCTGGTGCCCACCACGGCCCCGCGCGGCAGAGCGGCAATGCTGGCCGCACCGATCAACACATCGCGCCGGTCAGCACGCGGCAGGATGGCCGCGATGGTCAGCATCTCCGGACGCAGGGTTTCGACATCCTTCATCGAATGAACCGACGCGTCGATCTCACCCTCGGCCAGCCAGCCATCCAGTTCCTTCGTCCAGAGCGCCTTGCCGCCGATTTCAGCCAGCGGCCGATCCTGAATCCGGTCGCCACTGGCGATAACCGGCACCAGTTCAACGGCGCTTTCCTCCCAGCCATGCGCCGCGCATAACCGCTGGCGGGTTTCTTCGGCCTGCGCCATGGCAAGCGGGGACTGGCGAGTGCCAAGTTTGATCAGGGGAGTGGTCATCGGGCTATTTTCATTAATTGGGCCATTGGGTAGTCTTGCCCTAATCCCCATTTGCGTCCAGTGAAACCCGCCATGACGCTGATTTTGGGCATAGAAAGCAGTTGCGACGAAACCGCCGCCGCATTGGTGACGAGTGAACGGCGTATTCTGGCGCAGCATATCGCCTCGCAGGAGGAAGCCCACGCGCCCTTTGGCGGGGTGGTGCCGGAGATTGCCGCACGCGCACATGCCGAGAAACTGGCCCCTTTGATCGAGGCCACGCTGGCCGATTCGGGCGTTACACTCGCCGATGTCGATGCCATTGCAGCCACCGCCGGGCCGGGGCTGATCGGCGGGGTAATGGTGGGCCTCGTCTCGGCAAAAGCGCTCGCCATGGCCAGTGGCAAGCCGCTGATCGCCGTCAACCATCTGGAAGGCCATGCGCTCAGCCCGCGTCTGGCGGATGAATCCCTGCAATTCCCCTATGGTCTGCTGCTGGTCTCCGGTGGTCACTGCCAGATCTTGCGCGTCGATGGAGTCGGCCAATATCGCCGCCTTGCCACCACGATTGACGATGCGCTGGGCGAGGCCTTTGACAAGACCGCCAAGATTCTCGGCCTGGGCTATCCCGGCGGCCCGAAAGTGGAACAGCTGGCGCTGGAAGGCGACCCGAAGGCGGTCAAACTGCCCCGTCCGCTGCTTGGCAGTGCGGAGCCGCATTTCTCCTTCGCCGGGCTGAAAAGCGCGGTTTTGCGTGCGCATCAGAGCGGCCAGTATGAGGCCGCCGATATTGCCGCCAGTTTTCAGCAGGCAGCAGTGGATTGCCTTATCGACCGGCTGCGGATCGCGCTGCGCCAGATGAGCGAGATTACCGCGCTGGTGGTGGCTGGTGGCGTCGCGGCCAACTCCGTGATCCGCGCGGCACTGGAGCAGCTGGCTGATGAATATGGTCTGCCCTTTACCGCGCCGCCGATGGCATTGTGCACCGATAATGGCGCCATGATCGCATGGGCCGGTGTCGAACGCTTCGAAGCAGGCTATAGCGACCCGCTGGATATCTCGGCCCGGCCACGCTGGCCGCTGGACCCGGATGCCGAACCTGTTCGCGGAGCCGGAGTGAAGGCATGAAGACGTCGGATATCGGAGTGATTGGTGCAGGAGCCTGGGGCACCGCGCTGGCACAGATGCTCGCCTCCGATGGGCGCGATGTCACGCTTTGGGCACGCAGCGGCGATCTGGCCGAAAACATCAATGTCGCTCATGCAAATGAAGATTACCTCCCATCGGTTGCGCTGGCTCCCACCATCCGGGCGACGGCCGATCTTGACGATATGCGCGGCTGTGACACTTTGCTGATGGTGACCCCGGCCCAGGCCTTGGGCAGCGTGTTGACCCAGCTCGCCTATGCGCCGCGCGATCTGATCCTGTGTTCGAAAGGCATTGAAGCGGGCACCCACCGGATGATGAACGAGGTCGCGCGTGACATCGCTAGGGGCAGCGAAATCGCCGTGCTCTCCGGCCCCACATTCGCGCATGAGGTCGCCCGGGGGCTGCCCACGGCAGTCACACTGGCTTGCGGCGGCGGGGAGGAACAGTGGGACCGGCTGTCGCCGCTGATCGCGCGCACAAATTTCAGGCCTTATTATTCCGCTGACCTCACCGGTGCGGAAATCGGGGGTTCGGTCAAGAATGTGCTCGCCATTGCGTGCGGCGTGGTGGACGGCTTGGCGTTAGGTCAGAATGCTGGCGCGGCCCTGATCGCGCGCGGCTACGCTGAAATGATGCGGATTGGTGAAGCTTTAGGCGCAGAGCGGGATACGCTGGCCGGTCTCTGCGGCATGGGCGATCTGGTGCTGACATGTTCCTCCACGGCCAGCCGCAACTTCTCTTTGGGCAAGGCGCTGGGTCAGGGACAATCCGCAGACAGCCTGCTGGCCGACCGGCGCACTGTCGCCGAAGGGGCTTATACCGCGCCGGTACTGCGCGATCTGGCGCGGAAAAAGGGAATTGCCATGCCGATTACGGAGGCGGTGTGCGCGTTGCTGGATGGTGATGATGCCGCCATGATCGGCGCCACTTTGCTGGCCCGCCCGCTCAAAGCAGAAGGCCCGGACGCTTGAGCGACGGACAAAGCAACAAATCCCCTGCGTCCGATCCAGCGCGGGAGGATGGCTCTGGCGATATTGCCGCGCTGGCCAAGGGTGGGCGAACCAATTTCCTCGGTTTCCTGCTGCGGCTCGCTGCGCGGCTGCCCTTCCTGTTCATTGCCGGACGGCTTTATGGTGCGGAATCGCTGGGCCGTTTTGCATCGGCGCTGGTCATTATCGAATTGACCAGCCAGCTGGCCACGCTGGGGCAAAAGCGCGGGCTCGCCCAGCAATTGTCCCGCGCGGAGCAGCCTGATGCGCATATCGTGGCCGACGGCATGGTGCTCAGCATGATGACCGGTGCGGCGCTGACCGCGCTGCTGTTGGTCTTCCCGGAACCGATGTTCCCCAGCGGGCAATATACGAGCATCGACCTGCTGCTGCCGCTGACGATCATTCCCTTTGCACTGACCGATGTGTCGCTGGCCGCCCTCGCCTATCGTTATGATATTGGCTCCACGGTGAAAGCCCGCTCCGTGGTTGAACCATGGGCCATTTCGATCATGGCCGGGATCGCGTTCTTTCTGGTGCCCAAGAGCGGGCTGGCAGTCGCCTATATCGTTTCGATCTTCGCCGCTGCCCTGACCGCCTTTATTCCCCTCGTTCGCGCCTATGGCCTGCCACGCGGCTGGATTCCGCATCCCGGCCGGATCGGGCGTCTGGCAATCGCCAATCTGCCGCTGGCCGCCGCCGATGCGGTGGAATGGGGCACGCGGCGGCTGGACATCGGCCTGCTTGGCATTTTCGCCTCCCCCACCGCCGTCGGCGTCTATTATGTCGCCCAGCAGGTGGCCAGCCTGCCGCAGAAACTGAAAACCAGTTTCGAGCCGATCCTTGGCCCGGTGATCACCCGTGCGTTGAAAGACAAGGATTATGCCGCGATCGCCAAGCAGGTATGTCAGGTCGGCTTCTGGATCACCGCCGCGCAGGCCGGTATTGCGCTGGCACTGGGTATTCCTGGCGAAGGTGTGATGGGTCTGGTCGGCCCCAACTTCGTCGGCGGTACGGGCGCGCTGGCTTTCCTGCTGGCGGCAGAAGTGGTCGCGGCCACCGCCGTCGTTTCCGAAGCTGCACTGGTCTATGTCGCACGGATGCGCAATTTGTGGGTCTCGCTCGGCACGATCGCGCTGCAGGCCGTACTGACAGTCGGTGTGATGCTACTGATCGATTTGTATGATTTCAATCAGCTCTACCGCGCTGGCGGTGCTGCCTTCTCGCTGATGCTCGCGCTGGGTATCGCATCGCTGATCAAGGCCTGGATGCTGTCCCGAATTCTCGATCAGCGGGTGAATAACTGGCGCTGGGCGCTTGTCTATGCCGCAATACCTGCCGCATTGGTTGGCTGGCTGGCGACGCATTTGCCCGAATGGGCGGAATTGCTGTTCGGCATCCCCGCCATCCTGCTGACCTATGGCTTCGTGATATGGAAAAAGGGCTTCGGACCTGAAGACCGCGTGTTGTTTCGCAAGAAGGTCGAAGCTGAAACATAAACCGCTCCGGTGCTAGGCCGTAACGCGCTGCTGCTCAGCTATCCACCGTACGAAAGACACGTTCAGTCGCTATTCACGCCAATTTGCGAGGTCTGTGCTCACAGTCTTAAAGACGAATGGGAGCGGGCTTTATGAAAATTTCGATGGGCATGGTGACGGCTTCAATGGCACTGACGCTGGCGTCCTGTGCCAGCACGAGTGACAAAACGGCTACCGATATTGGCGGCTCGCAACAGGATGCAATACAAACTGTTGGAGTGGTGCCACCACCTGCTCCGCCCGCCCCTCTCCCAACACGCTCCGAATCCGCAGCGCCGCAGATGGCCGTCCGAAACAGCGCTGCCATGGCGCAGCTGCAGGTCATGCCAGCGCCTCCAATGCCAATGCAACCCGTTCTGCGTGAACGATATGATGGCAAGGAAGTCTCCCCCGTCCATCTGACGCAGTCGGAACCGGTTTCCACCTTTTCCGTCGACGTCGATACGGGGGCCTACGCCAATACGCGCCGCTTCCTGCAGCAGGGCCAGATGCCGCCCAAGGATGCCGTACGGACCGAAGAACTGATCAATTATTTCCGCTACGATTATCCCGCACCGCAGGATCGCTCCGTCCCCTTCACCGTCAGCACGGACATGGCCCGCACGCCGTGGAACCCCGATACAAGGCTGCTGCGCATTGGGCTGCGCGGATATGATCTGCCGCGTGCAGAGCGCCCCGCCGCCAATCTGGTATTCCTGCTCGACGTTTCAGGATCGATGAATTCGGCCGACAAGCTGCCCCTGGTGAAAGCCGCGATGCGAAAGCTGGCGGACGGTCTGTCACCTCAGGATCGTGTGTCCATCGTGGTTTATGCTGGCGCGGCTGGGCTGGTACTGGAACCTACCAGCGACAAAGCCAAGATCCGCGCCGCGCTGGATGCGCTTCAGGCGGGTGGGTCGACTGCTGGCGGTGCGGGGATCAATCTGGCCTATGCGACCGCTGAGGCGAACCGCATCGAAGGCGGCGTCAATCGTGTCATCCTCGCCACGGATGGAGATTTCAATGTCGGCCTCCGCGATCAGGATGCGCTGATCGAATTGATCGAGCAGAAGCGCGACAGTGGCATAACCCTGTCGACGCTCGGTTTCGGCGGCGGCAATTACAATGAAGCCATGATGGAACAGGTCGCCGATCACGGAAACGGCAATTACGCCTATATCGACAGCGCGATGGAGGCTGAAAAAGTGCTCTCCGACGAAATGCAGTCCACGCTGTTCACCATTGCCAAAGACGTAAAGATCCAGGTCGAATTCAATCCTGCCATTGTCAGCCAGTATCGCCTGATCGGATATGAAAACCGCGCCTTGAGAGAGGAGGATTTCGACAATGACAAGGTCGATGCCGGTGATATCGGCGCAGGCCATCAGGTAACCGCCCTGTATGAAATCGTGCCGGCTGACGTGAAGGGCTGGATCGCCCCGCGCCGTTACGACAAGGACAAGACGATCACCTCCGCAAAGCCGGGTGAGCTGGCTTTCGTCAAATTGCGCTACAAGCTGCCCGATGGCGATACATCGCGGCTGATCGAACGGGTGGTGCCGACGTCCGCCATGGCTTCTGCCGGGCCAGCACGCGGTGACATGGCCTTCGTCAGCGCGGTGGCCGCCTATGGTCAATTGCTGCGCGGGGACACGCTGCTGGGCAGCTTCGATTATGACGATGCGATAAAGCTCGCCGGTCCGCAGACCGATTACTGGCGGCAGGAATTTACCCGTCTGGTGAAGCTGGCCGATAGCCAAAGCGCAAACTGATCTATCGACCTTGGGGGGGATTGCGCGCTATGGACCATCCATGCTGCGTAATCCCTACCTCGCCCTCGCACTCGGCGCTCTTGCCGTCATCCTGCTGGCACTGGCCGGGGCACGCATAAACGGCCCCGCTTTGACGCGGGCACTGTCTGCCGAAGCCCAAAAGGCGCTGGCCCAGATGGATGACAAAACGCCGGTTAAGGCTATTTTCCGGTCATCAGGTGGCTCGCCCAGTCGCCATCCGCTGCTGACGGGTGGTGAAGGCGTGAATCAGGCCACGCGCGACCGGATTGCCAAGACTGTGGCTGCGTTGCCGGGCATCGGAGGTATTCGCTGGTCAGATGGCAATGCACTGGCCGAAAATGTCAGCGAGGCGGCAATGCATCCACGCCATTGTCAGGATGATGTCGAAGCCTTGCTGGATGCGCGCACGATTCGGTTTGAGGAATCCTCCGCCCGGATTGATCGCACCAGCGCCACCTTAATTGATGAAGTGGCGGCTGCCCTGCGCCCCTGCCTTGGCAGTATAATCGGCATCACCGGGCATACGGACAGCTCCGGCCCGGAGGATGCCAATCTGCGCCTGTCGCGCAAACGCGCCAATGCTGTGCGCGATGAACTGATCAAGCGCGGCATTCCATCGGACGGCCTGCGCGCCGAAGGGCTCGGCTCAAGCGAACCAATGGACGATCTTCCCCCCGGCGATCCTGCAAATCGCCGGATCGATTTTTCGGTGGTTGCCACACAACCGATCAGCCCGACGCCCGTCGACACGCCCGGCCCCCGCTAATCCGTCACGCGATGGACACAGCCCGGCGCAGCCGTTAGGCCTCCTGCATTCAGATGGAGAGACATCATGCCGATCTGGCTTGAATTGGTAGTTTTACTGTTGGTTGCCTATGGCATCGGCATTGGCATCGGCTGGGCCATCTGGGGACGTGTGAACGGCGAAGTGGAAAGGAACGCGCATGATTGAACTGGTGCAGGCGAATTGGATTTTGTTCCTGATCGCTCTGGTGATCGGAATTGCAGTGGCATGGTGGATCTTTGCCGCATCGCGCAAAACCACGATTCAATCCGAAGACACGCCGGACACGGATCTGAATAAGCCGGCACGCCGCAATCAGGCTTTGATCGATGCGCCGCCAGCAGCCTCCATCGCTCCAACAGCGAAACCCGGTCAGTCTGCGTCTGTTTCTGCGGCGGGCGGCGGTGTTGAATCCCGCTCGGCGGCCAAGGAAGAGACCTCCCCAGACACCGCGCCTGTCACTTCCGCAGCGACACCCGACCCGCTTGCCGCCGCCGAAACCGAGCCCTCCGTCGCGGCTTCTGCAACGCCCGCATCCCCCGCGCCGGAGGAGGCGCCTGCTTCATCGCCGGCCCCTGCTCCAGCGGCAGCAACTGCCCCCACCGAAGGGGACAGCGGCGATGTGTTAACCCGGATCAAGGGCGTCGGCCCCAAGCTGGAGCAGCAGTTGCAGGCCATGGGCATCACCAGCTTTGCCCAGATTGCCGCTTGGGATGATGCGGAAATCGACCGCGTGGATGCTCAGCTTGGACGCTTTCAGGGCCGCATTCGCCGCGACAATTGGCCTGAACAGGCGCGCTTGCTCGCCAGCGACGACAAAGCCGCATTTGAAAGCAAATTCGGCAAAGTCTGACCAGGCTTGGCGCGGTGTGACAGCATCTGGCCGGGAACCTAATCTGTTTCTCAACCATTTCTGCTGTGAAACCACCCGTCTAACGGCGGAGGAAAGGATTATGACGTCGCACGCTGATACAATGAAAGACCGGCCGACTGTACTGGTTGTGGAGGATGAATTTATCATCGCTCTAGACCTGTCTGAAACGGTCAAGGACCTCGGCTTTCAGCTGGATGGTCCCTATGCGGATACCGAACACGCTTTCATTGCGATTGATCGCGGAATGCCCGATTGCGCTATTCTGGATATACGCACGGCGGATGGTGACGTGTATCCTCTCGCCGACGCGCTGACGGATGCAGGCATCCCGATCATTTTCCATTCCGGCCATGTCGAGCCAGCGGATCTTCGCGAACGCTATCCGGAGGCAGTGGCCTGTTCCAAACCCTGCCCGCCCGGACAGTTGGTGACGATTTTGAATGAGCGGGTGAAAGAATCGGCCCAGTCAGCACGATAGGCCCTGCATCCTATCACGCAGCAAAAAGGGCGCCCCTGACCGGGCGCCCTTTTGTTTGTTCAGCGTTGTTTTTAGCGCCAGAACAGCAATAGATGATGCGCCCCCGGGTCACTGCCGGAGGCGCATCGCAGATATGTAATCAGCCCTGATCAACCAGCATCAAGGCATCCAGTGCGACTACACCGCCGCCCTTGGGATGGATGATAACCGGGTTAAGATCGATCTCGCGGATCGCCGGATTGCCGGCCATCACACGCCCGACCTGCACGATCAGATCGGCAAGCGCCGCGGTATCGAGCGCAGGGGCGCCGCGATAGCCCTTCAAAATGGCAGCCTGCTTCAGATCCAGCAGACCCTCTTCAACCTGCTTGGCATCCAGATCCGGCGTGAAGAGCTTTACGTCCTTCAGGATTTCAGCCGTAACCCCGCCAAAACCGGCCAGAACAACCGGGCCCCATTGCGGATCATTCTTGGCCCCGACGATCATTTCGGTGCCCATCTTGCCCATGGCTTCGATCAACACACCGTCAAGTTCGATCGCCGCATTATAGGCAGCGACATTTTTGAAGATCTGCTCAAACGCGCTGCGGACGTCATCCGCGGTTTTGAGGTTCAGCAGAACACCGCCCGCATCGCTCTTGTGACCAAGATCAGCAGCCTGCGCCTTCATCACCACCGGATAGCCGATGCTGTCTGCAGCCGCTGCCGCATCGTCAGCCGTAGCGGCGAACTTGCTCTCGGGGAATGCGATGCCCAGCGGCTTCAGCAATTCCTTGGCCTTATATTCGGGCACCACGCCATTGACCTGATCAAGGCCCGGCACTGCAATCGGCTCGGCCGAACGGTCGCTCAGATCGCGCTTGGAAAGATCCGACAGCCGCGAAATCGCGCGATAGGCACGTTCGGTGCTCGGGAACCAGGGAATGCCGACCTTGCGCAGACCATCAACATATTCCTGCGGCACCCGCGCGCCTTCATCGACGCCAGCAAAGACGAGCGGCTTGGTAAAGCTGCCATCTTCGAGCACCTTCATGATCGCCGGGAATTTGATTTCCGAGGTGATCGGGTCGGACTGAATGATCGAGGCGACCACGGAGCCCACGCGGTCATCTTCGAGCAGAGCCGTCAGCGACTTGGTGTAGATTTCAGGTTCCGACAGACCGACTGCCGTAATGTCGAGCGGGTTCGAAACGGGCACGAATTCCGGCAGCGCAGCCCGCAAGGCAGGGCTGTCTTCATCACTCAGTTCCAGCAGATCCAGACCGATTTCCTCAGCCAGATCGAATGCCAGACCGCGCAAGGCGCCGCTTTCACCCAGAACAGCCATGCCCGCGCCAGGCAGACTCGGACACGTCAGAGCGATCGTGGTGATGTCGCCCAGTTCTTCCAGCGTTTCGGCAAAAATCACGCCTTCGCGGGACAATTTGGACTTCATCAGCTGGTAGTCACCGGCCATGGCACCGGTATGCGTCGCCGCACTTTCCTGCGCCTTGTTGGATTTGCCGGGGTGCAGCATGACAATCGGCTTGCCCGCTTCACGTGCACGGCGTGCGGCACGGATGAAGGCCTGCGGACGGCGCAGCGTTTCCACATACATGGCGATGACATGCGTATCTTCGTCATCAACCAGCCATTCGACGTAATCTTCAACGCCGCTGCCCGCTTCATTGCCGGTCGAAACCGAATGGCTCACGTAGCATTCGCGCGGGTGCAGAACGGTGGCCAGCACCGCGGCAATGGCGCCCGATTGCGACGCAATGCCAACTGCACGCGTGCCCTTGGGCGGGGTTTTCATATTGGTTTCGACAAAGCTCAGCGGAACGCGCTGAATATAATTGGTGCAGCCGAGGCAATTCGGCCCTTCAATGACCATGCCGTATTTCTGAGCGATTTCGCCCAGTTCAAGCTGTTCCTTCATGCCTTCTTCGCCCGCTTCGGAGAAGCCGGCGGAATAGATTACCACCGCGCCGCAGCCGCGTTCAGCCAGCGAGCGCACCGTATCGAGCACGAAGGGGCGCGGAATGGCGAGCACAGCACAATCGACGCCTTCAGGCAGGTCATCAGCCGATTTGTAGCATTTCAGGCCCTGAATCTCTTCCCGCTTGGGATTGACGGGATAGATATCGCCATCAAATTCATACTGAACCAGATTGTTGAGCAGGGTTGCGCCAAGCGCGCCCTTGCGATCCGAAGCCCCGACAACCGCCACCGATTTGGGGCGCAACAGCCGGTCTATCTGTTCATTCGTAAAGCGCGTGCCGCTCATGCATCCGATCTCCATCCCACGAAGCCCCGGGGTTTTCGACCTCGGGGCGTCAAAATCCTGAAACTGCCTCTATAAGCACCGATCCGCGCGGGCAAGCACCCGCGCGGATAAAGTCAACAAAAGTTCAGTCCTTGCTGACTTTCGACGTATCGAAAGTGCTGAGACCAGGCTTGAACTCTTTCTTGTCAAGGAACTGGCTGGTGGCTTCCAGACGAGCTTCCTTACCGCCGAAGCTGTGCAGAGCTTCCTGCGCGCGGATCTGATAATCCAGACCGTTATCATAGGTCATGTCGACCATACGGCGCATCGTCCACTTCGTGGCGCGAAGAGCGTGACCATCCTTCTTCTTCAGCGCATCGCAGATTTCCTGCACGCGTTCCTTCAGCTTTTCAGCCGGTACGCATTCGGTCACCAGGCCCTGTTCTTCAGCCTGCTTGCCGGTGAGGTTTTCACCCATCATGGCGTGATACATAGCCTTGCGGAAAGGCATGAGTTCCTGTGCAACCTTGGAAGCGCCGCCACCGGGCAGGATGCCCCAGTTGATTTCGGACAGGCCGAATTTGGCATCTTCCGAAGCAATCGCGATATCACAGCCGAACAGCGGGCCATAGCCACCACCGAAGCACCAGCCATTGATCATGGCGACGGTCGGCTTTTCATACCAGCGCAGACGTTCGAACCAGCCGTAGCTTTCGCGCTGGCTCTTGCGGATGGCGCCCAGGCCTTCCGCTTCGGTCATGCGGAAATATTCGAGCAGATCCATGCCGGCGGTCCAGGACGAACCTTCACCCGTCAGGACCAGAACCTTCACATCGTCACGAAACTCCAGCTCTTCCAGAACGATCTTCATCTGGCGATTGAGCTTGGGGCTCATGCAATTGCGCTTGTCGGGGCGATTGAAATAAACCCATGCGACACCGTCCGTCACTTCATATTTGACGGTTTCTTCTTGCGGACGGGGATCGGGTTTGGATGGCATTGCCATGAGAGCTCTCCTTTAGTGCGAATCAAAAATTGTTATGACTTATTGTTATCAGCGATAACATTCGCGATTGTGGCAGGCAATCAATTTTCCTATGCTGCAATCTATGGTTGATACTTTGCGCGATCCCCTGCCTGATTTCCCCGGCTACTCGCTTCGCCGTGCGGCGAATGCGACGAGTGCCGAACTGAGCGCACGTCTGGGCACGCTGGACCTGCGGCAGGTAGACGCCTCGGCCATGATGCTGATTGAAAGCAATCCCGGCGTAACGGGCAGCGCGCTAGCCCGCCAGCTGGATATTCAGCGCGCCAATATGGTGCCACTTCTCAAACGGCTGGAAGATGCCGGGCTGATCGATCGCGCTCCCATCGATGGCAAATCTCAGGGGTTGGAGCTTACCACCACGGGCCGAGAGCGCGTCACCGCGGCGCGGCACACCATCGAAACATTCGAGCACGAATTGCTCGCCCGCGTTCCGGAGGAACACCGGGCGCATCTGCTGCCTGCGCTGAACGCCCTGTGGCAATAGACGTCAGCGGTCGGTTTACACGTTTTTCCTGCCTCTCCGCTGGATTTTCCCGGCCTGCGCCCTTACGTCGGTAAATACGCTTTTTGGGAGCAGGATATGACAAACAAAGTCTATCCGGTGTCAGATAAGTGGGCGGAAAATGCCCTGCTAGATGCCGGAACCTACGAAGAGAAATATCGGCGGTCGATTGATGATCCGGACGCATTCTGGCGCGAGGAAGCGCAGCGGATCGATTGGATCAAACCCTTTACCGAGGTGAAGGACACCAGTTTCGACCAGGCCGATTTTCGTATCAACTGGTTTTCCGATGGCACGCTGAACCTGTCCGCCAATTGCCTCGACCGCCATCTGGCTGCGCGCGGCGACCAGCCGGCCATATATTGGGAACCGGATAATCCGGCGGATGAGGCCCGCACTCTCACCTATCGCGATCTCTATGAAGAAACCTGCCGCTTTGCCAATGCGCTGAAGGCCAATGGCGTGAAGAAGGGCGACCGGGTCACGATCTATCTGCCGATGGTTCCCGAAGCCGCGGTTGCCATGCTCGCCTGCGCCCGGATCGGCGCGGTGCATTCGGTGATCTTCGCCGGTTTTTCTCCCGAAGCGCTGGGCAACCGGATCGAGGATTGCGACAGCGATATCGTCATCACCGCCGATGAAGGAAAACGCGGCGGCAAGACCATCCCGCTGAAAGCCAATGTTGATGAGGCGCTGGACCATCACGCCCATGTCAGCCGGGTGATCATGCTGCGCCACACCGGTGCGGATGTGCCGATGAAGCAGGGCCGCGACATTGACTGGGCCGAAGCGGTGAACAACCAGCCCGCCGAGTGCGAGCCGGAAGAAATGAATGCGGAAGATCCGCTGTTCATTCTTTATACCTCTGGCTCCACCGGCAAACCGAAAGGCGTACTTCATACCACCGGCGGCTATGCCGTTTGGACCTCGATGACCCATCAATACAGTTTCGATTACCGGGCGGGCGATGTCTATTGGTGTGCCGCCGATATCGGCTGGATCACTGGCCATTCCTATATCGTCTATGGTCCGTTTGCGAATGGCGCGACCAATGTGATGTTTGAAGGCGTGCCCAACTATCCGGACTTTTCCCGCTTCTGGCAGATCGTCGACAAATATAAGGTCAGCACGCTCTACACCGCCCCCACCGCTTTGCGCGCACTGATGCGTGAGGGCGATCAATGGCTGGAGAGCACCAGCCGCGCGAGTCTGCGCGTGCTCGGCAGTGTGGGCGAACCGATCAATCCCGAAGCGTGGGAATGGTATTATCACAAGGTCGGCAACGGCCAGTGCCCGATCGCGGACACATGGTGGCAGACCGAAACCGGCGGCCATATGATCACCCCGTTGCCCGGCGCCCATGCGCTGAAACCCGGCAGCGCGTCCAAGCCCATGTTCGGCGTCAAGCTGCAGATCCGCGATGCAGAAGGCACCGTGCTGGAGGGCGCGTGCGAGGGCGGCCTCGTCATCACCGATAGCTGGCCGGGTCAGATGCGCGGCATCTATGGCGACGCCGATCGTTTCTTCGACACCTATTTCAGCGCGTTCAAGGGAACCTATTTCACCAGCGATGGCTGCCGCCGTGACGAGGATGGCTATTACTGGATCACCGGACGGATGGACGATGTGATCAATGTGTCAGGCCACCGCATGGGCACCGCCGAGGTGGAAAGCGCGCTGGTGCTGCATGAACATGTGTCCGAAGCCGCCGTGGTTGCCATGCCGCATGAGGTGAAGGGACAGGGCATTTATTGCTATGTCACCACCATCGCCGGGGTGGAGGGTGACGACACACTGCGCAAGGAACTGATCAAGCTGGTACGGCATGAAATCGGACCCATCGCCAGCCCCGAAGTGATCCAGTTCGCGCCTGCCCTGCCCAAGACACGGTCGGGCAAGATCATGCGCCGCATCCTGCGCAAGATCGCCGAAAACGACACGTCCAGCCTGGGTGACACCTCCACGCTGGCAGATCCCGAAGTGGTCGATCAGCTGATCGCCGGGCGTCCGGACGTGTAAAGACTATGCCGCCTCAGTCGCTCAGCCGGTATTCGAAAAACTGGTTGAAGGCTGAGGCGGTGTAATCACCAAAGGCCTCGCAAGGGGTGAAACCGCGCCTGCGATAAAGCGCCAGCGCCGGTTCGAACGCATCGCCCGATCCGGTTTCGAGTGCGAGCCGCGCAAGCCCCCTTGCCCGCACCTGATCGATAATGTGGTCAAGCAATGCAGCGGCGACCCCACGCCGGAGAAAATCCGGATGGGTGCGCATGGACTTGATTTCGCCCAATTCGCCAGAATGCTCTTTCAGCGCGCCGATCCCTGCAATTCGGTCTCCTTCCCAGGCGGTCCAGACCGTAATCTCCCGAGCCTGAAGGCCAGAAAGGTCCAGCGCGAAGACCGATCCTGCGGGCGAATTACCCTCCATCGCGGCCATATGCAGCCGCAACAGATCGCGCACAGCATCGCCGCTTAAATCATCTTCGCAAATCGTAATCATCGTACCCATCCGGCTTTCTGTTCAGCCGGATGGATGCCCTCAGCGCATCAACCGGGCAAGTCCTCGTTTCAAATCAGTCGCCGCCTGATCCGCCAGCTGCGTATCGGGCACCATCTGGAAGCCATGGATCGCGCCCGCATAGACATGCATTTCCAGCGGCACCCCGGCGTCCACGAGCCGCCGCCCATAATCGAGGTCTTCATCCAGAAACAGATCGAGCGCGCCGGTCGCCAGAAAGGTTGGGGCGACACTCGACAGATCCTCCGCCAGCGCGGGCGAGAACCACCCCTTGCGCGCGTCATCGGGTTGATAATCACCGCGCAGAGCCTCCCATCCGAACTGGTTCTTTGCCCGCGTCCAGATGAATTCACCCGTATGGCGATTGCGCCAGGGATCGCTGTCACCGCCCACACGGTGGTCGAGCATCGGATAGATCAGCACCTGCCCTGCCAGTGCCGGCCCCTGCCGATCCCGCACCATCTGCGCCAGCGCCGCGGCGAGACCGCCCCCTGCACTTTCCCCCAGCACCACGATCCGATCGGCATCAATGCCCAGGTTATCGGCCTGCGCCACCATCCATTGCAACGCAGCAAAGCAATCGTCCTGCGGGCCGGGGAACGGGGTTTCCGGGGCAAGCCGGTAATCGACCGATACCACCACGCAATCGAGCGCAGCCGCCAGCGGCGCCTTGTCCGGGACCGCCGCATCGGCCGTCCCCACCACCATGCCGCCGCCGTGAATGTGCAGAATTGCCGGACGCAGGGAACCCTCCGATGGAGGGTTCATCACCAGCAGCCGCACACTGCCGCCATCCGGCCTCGGAGCAAAAGCCTCCTCAATCGGATATGGCGGCGGTGGGAGATCCGCTCCCGAAAACATCGGATTGGCGCGCAGCTCCGGCAGGCTTTCCGCCGTCAACGCATTATCCGGCATCTCCAGCATGGGCTGAATTTCCGGATCGACCAGATGACGGCTCGTCATGAATTACTACCCTCTCAATCGAGCGGCTTGATGTGGAAGATGCGTTCGGCATTTCCGTGATAGAGCGCGTGGCGTTCTTCCTCGGTTACGGGCGCCTGATCCATCCAGTCCACCGCCGGCTTCATTGGCTGATAGGGATAGTCGATGGCCCACAGGACATTGTCGATTCCCATCCGGTCGATCGAATAGCGCAGCGCCAGATCGTCTTCCACGCCGCTGGTAGTGAAGACGAAATTGTCCTTGAAATATTCCTCCATGCTGCGCTCGGTCTTTTTCGCGCGATTGGCGCTCTGGGCACGGCTATTCATGAAATTGATCCGCCAGATCCAGAACGGCACCGCCTCACCCATATGGCCGATGCAGATCTTGAGATTGGGGAAGGCATCGAACACGCCGCCCGCCATCATCCGCACCGCATGGGTGCCGACTTCCACGCCATAACCCCACATCGCACTGTCCATGCCGTAATCCTGCAACGGACCTTTCAACGTGTCGGAGGCTCCGCGCGGATGGATATAGATGCAGGCATCGTGCGCTTCTGCCGCCTCAAGGATCGGCCAGAATTTGGGATCGTCGAAATATTCGCCATAGGTGTGGCTGTTCACGATCAGCCCGTTGAGCTTCAATTCGCTCATCGCGCGGTCGATTTCCTTCGCCGCGCGCTTGGGCGAATGCGGCGCAAAGCTGGCAAGCCCGGCAAAGCGCGTGGGATTGTTGTGGCAGATTTCCGCCATCCGGTCATTGGCCAGCGCGGCGAGATCGGTGGCCGTATCAGCATCGAACATCTGCACGCCGGGCGCAGTGAGCGAGAGGAGGTGCATATCCACGCCGAGCTCATCCATCTGGCTAAGACGCTTATCCTGAACATCCAGCAGGCCGCCTAGGAAATCCATCGCATCATAGCCATCGGCCCCGGGTTGCGCGTCGTAAATGCCTTTCACCAGCAGCTTGTCGAGTGCCTGAGTCGGACTATTCGCCACCTTCTTCAATTCCGCAGCTACTTCCGGAATTGACCAAGCTTCCTCGGTCGCGATCTTGCGCATTTTCGCCATTATCATCTCCCATTTGTTTTATTGATCAATCACGTTCCACAGGCGGCGCGTCTTGGCAACCCAAGAATAGAAGCCGGTCGCGTAAGAAAACGGGAGAATTTTTCACTCTACATATAATATTCCGTTGACAGCTTTCACCGCCTCAGCGGCAAATCTGTCAAACGAACAAATCAAGAAAAATCCGGGAACTGGACATGGTTAATAATAGTCAAGCAAATCAAACGCTACTGTCTGGATCATGCCATGGAAACTGCGCTTCCCTCTCCCTCAATAACCGCCCGGATCGTCGGTGCCATATTCGGACTTCTGGGTCTGATACTCGCGGCTGGCGGCATCTATCTGGCCATGCTGGGCGGATCGTTTTATTATCTGCTTGCCGGTGTGGGCCTGTTGGTATCCGGCCTGCTGCTCTTCCGAGGGCATAAGCTGGGCGCGTGGCTCTATGTCGCGGTGTTTGCACTGACGGCAATCTGGGCCTTTTGGGAAAGCGGCAGCAATCCCTGGGCCTTGATACCGCGATTGGTCGGTCCCGCGATTCTGCTGGCACTGGTTGCGCTCATCTCTCCCCTGCTCGGCAAACGCACCACGTCCTGGCCTTTGGCAATCGGTGGTGCGGTGGTCAGCCTCGCATTTCTTGCCCTCTCGCTCTGGGGCGTATCCTCATCGCAGGCGCCGTGGCTGAAGCGCGATCTGCCGACCGGTCCCTATGGCGATCTGACACAGGCAAGCGGTGATGACTGGACATCATGGGGCGGCACCCAGGCTGGTCAGCGTTACTCGACCCTCAACCAGATCACGCCTGCAAATGTGGACAAGCTGCAGCGCGCATGGGTCTCGCATACGGGCGATCTCCCCCAAGGCGCGGGCAAAGGCGAATATGCGGTGGAGAATACTCCGCTGAAGATCGGTAATCGTCTCTATAGCTGCACGGCGATGGATCAGGTGGTGGCGCTCGATGCCACGACCGGCAAGGAAATCTGGCGCTACGATCCGAAAGTCTCCACCGACGCGATACCCTATTCCGCATCCTGCCGCGGTGTCGTCTATTACCGCAAGGGTGCCTCTTCCGATGGCGAGGCAGGTACACATCACACCCGCACGAACAGCGGCTTCCAGACTGCCGCACTCGAAGAGGACAATGACACCGAACAGAGCGACGGCGTCTGCGCAGCGCGCATTCTCTGGGGCACACTGGATGGCAGGCTGATCGAAGTGGATGCCGACACCGGCAAACCATGCGCCGATTTCGGCAATAATGGCGAGGTGGATATCAAGCGGGGAATGGGCCGCGTCTATCCCGGCATGGCGGCCATCACCGCCCCGCCGGTGATCGTCCATGGCAATATCGTCACCGGTCATCAGGTGATGGACGGCCAGATGAATGATGCACCATCCGGCGTGATCCAGGCATTCGATGCCACCACCGGGAAATTCGCCTGGGCCTGGGATCTTGGCCGGCCCGGCGAATATGGTATGCCGGAAGCGGGCAAGACCTATACCCGCGGGACCCCAAATATGTGGACCAGCCCGTCCGGCGATGATGCTCTGGGCATGGTCTATATCCCGCTCGGCAATTCCTCTTCCGACTATTACAGTTCGGATCGCAGCCCCGAGGAGAATGAATATTCATCCTCACTCGTCGCTCTCAATGCCGATACCGGTCACCCGGAATGGAAGTTCCAGACCGTACGCAAGGATGTGTGGGATTACGATCTCGGCAGTCAGGTAACGCTGGTGAACCTGCCGGGCGACATTCCCGCAGTAATCCTGCCTTCAAAGCGCGGCGACCTCTATGTGCTCGACCGGCGCACCGGCAAGCCTCTGACGGGCATCAAGGAAGTGAAAGCCCCCGGCGGAGGCGTGGAACCTCCCGAGCGCGCACCGTATCAGCCCGTCTCCGGCTTCCACAATCTGCGCAAACCGCAACTGACATCGCGCGATATGTGGGGGATTAGCCCGGTCGACCAGATGCTCTGCCGCATCCAGTTCGCCAAGGCCGATTATCGCGGTGGTTTCACGCCACCTTCAGCAGACCAGCATTCGGTGGAATATCCGGGCTATAATGGCGGGTCGGACTGGGGATCGGTAGCGATCGACCCCGTGCGCGGCGTGATCGTGGCCAATTACAATGACATGCCGAATTACAATAAGCTCGTGCCCCGGGCGAAGGCCAACAAGCTCGGCTGGGAACCGCGTGGTCCGAAGGGTAATCAGGGCGGCGGCCATGCTGAAGGGGCTGGCGACCCGCAGGAAGGCGTACCCTATGCCATCGATGTGAATGCGGGCTGGCGCCTGCCGCTGACCGGATTGTTGTGCAAGGAGCCCCCCTATGGCGGCATTCAGGCAATCGACATGAAAACCGGCGAAACCATCTGGGACCGGCCACTGGGCACTGCCCGCAAGAATGGCCCCTGGGGCATCGCCATGCACCTGCCCTTCCAGATCGGCACGCCCAATAATGGCGGGTCTGTGGTGACAGCCGGCGGACTCGTCTTCATCGCCGCGGCGACCGATGACCTGATCCGCGCGATCGACCTGAAGAGCGGCAAGACGCTCTGGACCGATGCGCTGCCCGGCGGGGGACAGGCCAATGTCATGACCTATGCCGTCAACGGCAAGCAATATGTGCTGATCGTGCCAGGTGGCCACCACTTCATGCAGACCCCGGTAAGCGATGCGATCATCGCCTATGCGCTGCCGGGCACATCAGCCTGATAAGCGACCACAGGAAACCACGGAAAGAGGCCGCATCCCATGATGGGGTGCGGCCTTTTCGCTGATTATCGAACGACAGCCAGAAGCATTTCGGCCATCACCTGCGACTCATGCGCCAGACACGGATGCGTCAGGGAAGTGGCAGAGATGCGCAACGCAGTCTGTGCGGCGCAAAGCCAGTTTCATCGCATCAATGCTGACAGCTCCGCCCCCCGCTTCTATAGACGCAGTTGAAACACAAAAACGCCAAGTGCAGGAGCAAGAATGTCCGATCAGCTGAAGCCCGAAACGCAAGCCGTCCATGCCGGCACCGCGCCCGATCCTGCCACCAACGCCCGGATCACTCCGATCTATCAGACCGCATCCTATGTCTTTGATGACAGCCAGCACGCGGCCGATCTGTTCAACCTTGATGCGGTTGGCAATATCTATTCACGGCTGACCAACCCCACCAATGCCGTGTTGGAAGACAAGATTGCGGCGCTCGAAGGCGGCGCGGCAGCGCTGGCAACGGCATCGGGCCATGCGGCACAATTGCTGGCCTTTCACACACTGATGGAACCGGGCTGCGAAATCGTGGCCGCGAAGCGGCTTTATGGCGGCTCGCTCAATCAGCTGGGCGCTTCATTTTCCAAGATGGGTTGGCACACCAACTTTGTGGATGCGGATGACGCCGCCAATGTCGCAGCCGCGATCACAGATAAAACCCGCGCTGTCTTTATCGAAAGCCTCGCCAATCCGGGCGGCGTGGTGCAGGATATCGCAGCCATCGCCAAGGTTGCGCATGAGGCCGGGGTGCCGCTGATCGTCGATAACACCATGGCCACCCCGATGCTGTGCCGTCCGATTGATCATGGCGCCGATCTGGTGGTGCATTCCGCAACCAAATTCCTGAATGGCCATGGCAATGCGATTGCCGGCGTATTGGTTGACAGTGGCCGTTTTGACTGGGCGGCATCGGACAAGTTCCCCTATCTCACCCAGCCCAACCCGTCCTATCACGGCAAGGTCTTTACCGAAGCCTTTGGCAATCTGGCCTTCATCCTTGCGGCCCGCGCATTGGGCCTGCGCGATCTGGGGCCGACACTGTCGCCGATGAACGCATTTCTGGCGCTCACCGGAATGGAAACGCTGCACCTCAGGATGGAACGGCATTGCGCCAATGCACAAAAGCTCGCCGAATGGCTGAAGGCCCATCCCAAGGTCGATTGGGTGTCCTATGCCGGGCTGCCCGACAGCCCCTATCACGCGCTGGCCCAGCGCTATCTCGGCGGCAAGGGCGGCGCCGTGTTCACCTTCGGCCTGAAGGGCGGCTATGATGAAGGGGTGAAGCTGGTGTCGGAAACCAAACTGTTCAGCCATCTTGCCAATATTGGCGATACGCGTTCGCTGATCATCCACCCCGCCTCCACCACCCATAGCCAGCTTGAGGGCGATGCACTGGTGCAGGCCGGTGCCGGTCCGGACGTGGTCCGCATCTCGGTCGGGATCGAACACATTGACGATATCATTGCCGATATGGCGCAGGCCCTGGATGCAATCTGATGCCGGATAATATGGACATAGCCGCGCCGCGTTCTGACTGGACGCGCGCGGAAATAGCCGCATTGTTCGATCTGCCTTTTACCGAATTGCTCTTTCGTGCGGCCTCCGTTCACCGGGCGCGCCACGCGGCGGATGAGGTGCAGCTCTGCACGCTGCTGTCGATAAAGACCGGTGGTTGTCCGGAGGATTGCGGATATTGTTCGCAGAGCGTCCATGCGGATAGCGGTGTCAAAGCCACCAAGCTGATGGATGTACGCGAAGTGCTCCAGCGTGCGGCGCAGGCCCGCGATCAGGGCAGCCAGCGTTTCTGCATGGGGGCCGCCTGGCGCAACCCCAAGGCACGTGACATGCCCAAGATCGTCCAGATCGTGGAAGGTGTCCGGGCCATGGGGATGGAAACCTGCATGACACTGGGCATGTTGACGCCCGATCAGGCTGCGCAGCTGAAGGAGGCGGGGCTAGATTATTACAACCATAATATCGACACCGCGCCGGAGCGTTATGAAGATGTGATCACCACTCGCACGCTGGATGACCGTCTGGAGACGCTGGACAATGTGCGCGGTGCCGGCATCAATGTCTGCTCCGGCGGAATTGTCGGCATGGGTGAAAGCCGGGAGGATCGCGCCAGCTTCATCCATACGCTGGCGACATTGCCGCAGCATCCTGAAAGTGTCCCGGTCAATGCACTGGTACCGGTCAAAGGCACGCCGCTGGGTGATATGCTGGCCGATACGCCGCTGGCCAAGATTGATGACATCGAATTCGTTCGCACGGTGGCGGTGGCGCGGATCACCATGCCTTTATCCATGGTGCGCCTCTCCGCGGGCCGCGAAAGCATGAGCGACAGCACGCAGGCTCTGTGCTTTATGGCCGGGGCCAATTCGATCTTCACTGGCGAGCAATTGCTCACCGCACCCAATGCCGGTGATGACAGTGACGCGGCGTTATTCGCCCGACTGGGTCTGCGTCCCATGACGGGCGAGGAACCGCTTCGTGCGGTGAAAGCAGACGTCTGCGAAGCCGCCGAATAAAGAGAGATTATGCCGGGCGATCCGATGATGGAAGCGCGTGTGACGGAGGAGTGCTAACCACCATCATCGGATCGCACCGACTGGCTTTGGGTCGATAATACAGGGAGGCATCCCAAATTTGCGCATCCGGCCCCTATGCATAACCGCCCGCCGCCAATGGCAAGGCCATTCAGTGACCTCTATTGTTGATAGGCGGGCTCCGCGGGCAGCAGCCCCTGATCAATCAGCAACATGCCCAGATGCTTGGTCATTTCCTGCATGGCGGGTGCCCGCTCAGCACCAACCAGCGCTTCAAACAATTGAGCGTTCTGCCCGGCGTGGTCATCTGCCTGTTGCGCGATGAAGGACAGAATGATCGCCTCCCCTTCCGCGATCCGTCCGCCACAAGGCGGCGCAAAACCGAGCTGCCGCGACCCATGCACGGCGAGCATGGCCATGATCCGGTGGAAAGGCATAGCGGCTTCAGCCACACCCAATTCATGAAATGCAGAATTGACCGCGCCGACCGGGCAGCGATGCTGCTGGGCCGCATTGACCCATTCACGCATCACACAGACAAGCAGCCTGCCTCCGGCATTCAGGGCCGCAATTTCGCGATCGAGATAATTATACATTGATCTGCTCCCTTGCTTCGAAAACAACCTTAATGCGAGTAATTATCATTCGCAAGTGAATGTTGGCGAATCTATGGGTAAAATCGCCGGGACCGGATTATCTGATTGTTTTTGCGTTCCTCTTTTCCGCCCAACCCGGAAAATTCCCTCGGAACCCTAAAAGGCGAGACATCATATGGTGCGCGCATATGCATGTTCCTGACGACAATTTTTAGAACGCGCCCTGCAAAGCATGGTTGGGAAACAAGGGGTAGGGTTTCAGCATCCCAGACGGACCTTCTCATGAAGAGGTGATGCGATGACGCTTTTGACCAACCAGTTTTTCGACAGCTTTGCCAGCTCGGTCAAGCCGACAGAGGAAGCGGAAACGCTGCCCCCTGAAATCTATACGAGTGACGAATTCTACCGCTTCGAAAAAGAGGCTCTCTTCTATCGCGAATGGCTGTGTGTCGGCCGTCAGGAATGGGTGCCGGAATCGGGTGACTATTTCACCACCAGCCATGCCGGTGAACCGATCATCCTCGCCCGTGGCCGTGATGGCGAGCTGAAAGCGATGTCCGCCGTGTGTCAGCATCGCGCCATGCTGGTGGCAGAGGGCAAGGGCAATTCGCGCGGCTTTGTCTGTCCCTATCACCATTGGTCCTATGATCTCGACGGGACGCTGGTGGGCGCCCCGGCCATGAGCAAGACCTGCAATTTCGACAAGGCGAAGAACAACCTGCCGAAGTTGCAAGTTGAAGTCTGGCACGGCTTCGTCTTCGTGAATTTCGATCCTGAAGCGCCGTCGCTTTCCTCCCGTATGGCACCGCTGGAAAGCGTGGTGGCCAATTATGATTTCGAAAAGCTGCGCGGCCCGGAACCGGTGGCGCATGAATATGCCTGGAACTGGAAGGTCCAGTTTGAAAACAACAATGACGGCTACCACGCCAGCCGCCTGCATCAGGGCCTGCATGATTATATTCCCAGCTCAATGGCAAGCTTCCCCGAAGTGCCCAAGGAAACCGCCGGCTATTACCGGCTGAATGGCTCCACCCATAAAAATGCCAGCTTCAACCCCACCGAAAAGGCACTGTTCCCCATATTCCCCAAACTGACTGAAGAGGAACAGAACCGTCTGCTCTTCGTCAATCTGCCGCCGACGCTGTCGCTGGTCGTGCTCAATGATGTGGTGATCTATCTGATCATGGATGCGCGCGGACCGGACAAACACGGCCTCACTTTCGGCAGTCTGTACCTGCCAGAGGCGCTGGAAGATCCGGAATTCGAGAAAAAGCGCACCATGAATGACGAACACACAGCCGACATCGTCGCGCAGGATCTGCATGTCGATCTGCTGGTGCAGCAGGGGCTCAATTCGAAATTCGCCCCGCGTGGCCGCTATAGCTGGCAGGAAGATGCACAGCGCCAGTTCAATCAATGGCTGGTCGATCGGTACTGGGACGAATGGGATCGCCAGCGCGGACCGTCTGCCCCCGTGACCAAATTGCGGGCCTGATCCAATTTTGGTCTGACCCTCTGCCGGGTCAGCCCGACTTTTATCATCGTACTCCCACGCGAAGCCGGTCTCCTTTTTGGAGGCCGGCTTTTTGCTTTTGGGCCGCGAAGGCATGTCTGGCGCGCGCATAGTCAATAAATTGTTCGCCGGCTGACAGGGCACAACGCCCCTCCCGCTGATAGCGCTGCAGGCACTTCAACAGCTATGAGCGGAGACTCACAAATATGGCCAATTCGCTGATTTTCGTCGATCTTCCATCGGATGATCCGTCTGCCGCGGGCAAATTTTACGCCGAAGTGCTTGGCTGGGAAAATGACCCTCGGCCTGAGGGCGTGTTTCACCGCATGGTCCCCGGCGGTTTCTTCAAGAACAAGGATGGCAGCGACAGCCAGATCGGCAATCTGCACCTTGGGATCAACGATGCCGCCAATATGCGGCCCCATCCCGACCCGGCACCGCAGGCCCCCTTCAAACTGGCAACCGATGGCCGCAAACCGCGCGTCTGGATTCTGCTCGACGATGATGAAAAGCCTGAAGACGTCCTGAAAAGGGCCGAAGATCGCGGTGCCACGATCCTGTGGCGCAAGCATTACTGGGCCGAATTCAACGGCCTGAACCATGCCTTTGCCGACCCCTGGGGCAATGAAATCATACTCTGGGAAAAGGGCGGCGACAGCCCCGACGTACCCGCTGATTACACACGCGAATAATCGGCTCGCAGAGGGGCGTGCCAACAGGTTGTGCGCACAGATGCAAGACCGGCACGCCCCCGCCACCATAGTTTTCAATCATCAAGTCCACACGGATCGGCCACATGAACGGGTTGCAATGGCACGGGAAAAACAAGTGAATTTCTGCGGGGAGCGCACAGCATGAGCCGCATGCCCATCGTCTTTTTCGGCCATGGCAGCCCCATGGTCGCCCTCGAGCAAAGCGCCACCACGCAAAGCTGGAAAACGATTGCGGACCGGATCGGTAAACCGCGCGCCATATTGTGCATTTCTGCCCATTGGCTAACCCGGATGACCGCCGTCACCGCGATGGACAATCCGCGCACGATTCATGATTTCGGCGCCTTCCCACAGGCCTTGTTCGATGTGCAATATCCCGCACCGGGCGACCCGGAACTCGCTTTGCGGGTGAAGGACCTGCTCGATCCGATGCCCGTTGCGCTCGATCAGAAGTGGGGGCTCGACCACGGTACGTGGTCGGTGCTGGTCCACGCCTTTCCCGATGCGGATATACCCGTGGTCCAGCTGGGCATGGATGTGAATAAGAGCACCGCCGAACATTGGCAGGTCGGCGAAATGCTGCGTCCGCTCCGCGATGAAGGCGTGCTGATCATGGCCACCGGCAATATCGTGCATAATCTGCCGGCCATGGATTGGGGCAATCCCGATGCCCCGCCGTATGACTGGGCCGAACGCTTCAACAACACCATGCTCGACGCCGTCGTCGATGACCGGCCGCAAACCGTGATCGATTTCGCGCAGCTGGGCGAAGACGCACGCCGCAGCGTGCCCACACCCGACCATTTCTGGCCACTGCTTTACATGTTGGGTGCGCGTCATCCTGACGAAGCAGTCGAGCTGGAGCCCAATTTCATCCAGCACAAGTCGCTTGGCATGACGAGCATTCTGATCGGCGCACAATGACGCGCGATCCACACATTTTATCCAACCAATCAGGGGGATTTCCATGGCGTTGATTTGTGCGCACGGTGCGCAGCGTAACGAGGTCCAGCCACAAGCCTTGCACAGGCTTCGGGCGACACCGGAAACGGTGCATTGGGGGTTCTTCTCCCCCGAATTGAAGCCAGCCTTGACGGTCAAGAGTGGCGACCTGATTCAGGCGCAGGCCGTGACCCATCACGCTGGTGATGATCCGGAACTGATGTTTGACGAAGATATTCAGCGGATCTTCACGGAAATCGACCCCAGCACCCGCGCACCCGGCGTTCATATCATGACCGGCCCGATCCATGTGGAGGGCGCAGAACCTGGCGATATGCTGGAAGTGCGCTATTTCCAGATGACGCCGCGCTTTCGGTATGGCTCCAATCTGCAGGCCAATTGGGGGCATCTCTACGAAGAATTCGGCGAGACCGAACGCGTCACGATTTACGAGCTGGACGAGAATTACAACACGGCCCATGCGCTCTATGCCTATGATGTGGAAGAGAAATATCTCATTCCGGGCCGGATAACGCACTGCCCGCATTGCGATCGCCAATCCGCACTGGAAGGCATCTCCATCCCGGCTCGTCCGCATCTTGGCACCGCCGGCGTCGCGCCCGCCGTGAATGCGCCGGTCAGCACGATCCCGCCGGGCCTTCATGGCGGCAATATCGACAATTGGCGGATCGGTGCCAATTCGCGGATGTATTATCCCGTGCAGGTCAAAGGCGGCCTGTTCTCCATCGGCGATCCGCATATCAGCCAGGGCGACGGAGAAATCAGCGGCACCGCGATCGAGGCTTCGCTCGACGTGCTGTTCCAGATTATTCTGCGCAAGGATTTCTCCTTCCCCTCCCCGCTGCTCGAAACCCCCGACCACTGGATCGTCCATGGTTTCGGAGAGGATCTGGATGTCGCCATGAAAGGCGCATCGATGGATATGCTCCATTTGCTGAACGAACATCAGGGACTGTCAAAACATGACGCCTATTCTTTGATGAGCGTCGCAGCGGACTTCGGCATCACGCAGGTGGTTGACGGGACGCAGGGTATTCATGCGCGGATCGACCGCGGCATTTTTCCGTCCAAAGGCAGTGTCAAAGATCCTAAGTAATCAGGAAGGGCAGGCTTCGGGAAATCGCGAAGCCTGGTCCTTCGATGCAGCCGCGCTCCCCATTGCGGAGCGCGGCCCCGCATGGGCGGAAGCCATGCGGCGATTGCACCTGCCCTTCGCAGAACCGGACAGCATTGCCGCCGCCACGGGCCAAGTCACCGCGGTCATTTCCCCGATGGGGTTCGAATTCGCACTGGTGGCGGGCGGGCCGCAAAGCATTTCCGGACAATTGCCAGACAGCGATGCCGGTTTGTGGCTCGGCCTGCTGCTAAGCGGTCAGGCCTTTATCCGCTATGGTGAGGATCAGAGTCATCTGAATGATCAGATGCTGATACATGGGGCCACCGGGGTGGATGCTGAACTGACCTTCACTACGCCGTGGCGCCATCTCTTCGTGCGCATACCGCGTGTGGCGATCGATGCACGGCTGCTCTCCCCCATGGAAGCGAGCGTTTCGGTTTTGCACCCGGAAACCTATCTCGAACATGGTTTGCTGGAATTGCTGCGCAGCTTTGCGCACGGCATGGCGGAGGGGCGCAAGGGCGACCTGCGCCCGATTGAAAGCGCCCTGACCGAATTGCTGGTGGCTGCACTGGCCCGTACAGGAGGCGCTGCAGGACGGGGCGGTGCCGCCGGTGCCCGCGCACGCCAGTTTGACCGCATCTGTCGCCGGATTGAAACCCAGTTGGGTGAGCCGGACCTGTCATTATCATCCATCGCCCAGGATGAAGGTGTTTCCACCCGCTATCTCCAGCATTTGTTCTCACGCGCCGGACAAACGGTGAGCAGTTATGTCAAGGCACGCCGACTGGACCGTGCCCGCGCCGATCTGGTCAGTCCGCTGCACGCGCAGCTGACGATTTCAGAAATCGCCTTTCGCTGGGGATTTAACCAATCCGCCCATTTCAGCCGGGCTTTTCGCGCCCGCTTCGAGGAAAGCCCGCGGGAAGTGCGCAAACAGGCCGGGGTCAGGCACAGCGAAAATGCGTGATCGGAGAAATCGCATCTCGACAAGGGGATGCGCAGTCAGCGACAAGACACGCGCGCATATTCAGCGCAGACACACACTATTCTCCGGCAGGACCACCCATTGAAAATGCTTGCTCGCTTTCGCCCCGACAAATTTCTGCTTCTGCTTCTGGTGACGCTGGCTTTTGCCTCGCTGGTTCCAGCCAGGGGTTCGGCCGCACCTTTATTCGACCGGCTGACCGACATTGGCATCACCCTGCTGTTTTTCATGCATGGTGCAAAGCTCTCCCGCTCGGCAATCGTCGCCGGTCTGGGCGCATGGCGTCTTCATCTGATGGTGCTGGCGACGACCTTCATTCTGTTTCCCTTGCTGGGGCTCGGCATGACAACGGCCCTGTCACCCTGGCTGGATGAAGCGGTTGTCGCAGGCTTTCTGTTCCTGTGCATCGTGCCCTCCACGGTTCAATCCTCCATCGCCATGACCGCCATGGCGCATGGCAATGTCCCGGCGGCGGTGTGCAGTGCCTCGCTTTCCAATGTGCTGGGTATCGTGCTCACGCCGATGCTGGCGGCCCTGCTGCTGCATGGCCAATCGGCAGAGGGCAACTTCTTCCTCTCCGCATTGATCAGCGTGGCCACGACCCTTTTGCTGCCCTTTATCCTCGGCCACCTCGCCCGGCCGCTGGTCGGCGGGTTTATCGACAAACACCGCAGTCTGGTCTCGCGGGCCGATCGCGGGGTTATCCTGCTGGTGGTCTATACCGCTTTCAGCGCCGCCGTGGTGGAAGGTTTGTGGAAGCGTTTTTCAGGTTGGGATCTGATCTCAATTGCCATTCTGAGCAGCATTTTGCTCGGCGCAGTGCTGCTGTTCACGCGTTTCATCGCACGGCTGACCCATCAATCGCACGAGAATGAAGCGGTGCTGGTCTTCTGCGGATCGAAGAAGAGTCTGGCCAGCGGTGTCCCCATGGCCGGTGCCTTGTTTGCGCCAGCTCAGGTGGGCGTGATGGTCCTGCCCCTCATGCTGTTCCACCAATTGCAATTGCTCGTCTGCGCCGCTCTCGCCCAAGCCTATGGCCGGCGGGCAGAGGCCAATGCAAATGTTTCAGGAGAAAAAGCCCATGCCGTATGAAACCATCGATGTAAGACCGGTGACCAAGTCGATTGGCGCTGAAATCTTCGGCGTCGACCTCAACGAACCGCTGTCCAATTCCGCGCAGAGTGAAATCCACGATGCACTGATGGAACACCAGGTGATCTTCTTCCGCGATCAGAAGCTGAACCATGACAGCCACATACGGCTTGGCCGGGCCTTCGGTGAACTCGCCTATCACAGCGGCGTTGCCGGACTGGATGATTACCCCGAGATCGTGAAGATCCACGCGGATGCGGAGTCCACCTTCGTAGCGGGGGAAAACTGGCATTCCGACCTCAGCGAATATGAGGAGCCGCCCATGGGCTCCATCCTGTATATGCACACATTGCCACCTGTCGGCGGGGATACGCTGTGGTCGAGCATGTATGCCGCCTATGACGCTTTGTCGGATGAGATGAAGGCCTTTCTCGAGCCGCTGACTGCAGTGCATGATTCCAACCACATCTACCGCGAGCTCTTCCCTGATGTGGAGAAGACCTATCCGTGCAACACCCATCCGGTGATCCGCACGCATCCGGTGACCAAGCGCAAATGCCTGTTCGTCAACGCTTCCAAGACGACCAAGATCAACGGGCTGCCCAAGGCAGAAGGCGATGCCCTGCTGGCGTTTCTGTTCGACCATGTGAAGAACCCGAATTTTCAGGTCCGCTTCCGCTGGCAACCGCATTCGATCGCTTTCTGGGACAATCGCTGCACCCAGCATTTTGCGACCTGGGATTATTTCCCCGAAACCCGCTCAGGCTACCGCGTCACCATTGCCGGCGACAAACCTTATTGATTCGGTGCCGGGTGGAGAGGCTCCTACAGCATCCCCACCCTCAACTGGCGCCGGTCAAGGCCGCGAATGCCGGTCAGGCCGCGAACAGGGCCTTACGGATGATCGCATGCACACCCCAATTGCCATTGGCGACCTGCGAGATGCCGAAATCCACCCCGACCGATAACAGCGAAATCGCCTCATCCTCGGTCAGATCCTTGGTCGTCATCAGGAAGCGGCGCGCCTTGCGGAATGCATCACGCATCGCCGCATCGATGGATGCACGCTTATAGACTTCGCTCTGTGCGCTTTCGCCCAGTTCCTTGAGATAATCGGTCTGGCTGAACCCCATGATCACCCATTCACTCGCGGTTTCGATCAGCGGGTAATCAAGGTCACGCAAATGGTCGCGCATTTCCCCCGCCGGATGATGAATGATCTGCACCAGACCGGTCATTGAACATTCAATGGCCGTTCCGCACAATTCACTATCGCCCTGGCTGGCATGCGGATCGCCCAGTGACAGCAATCCCCCTGCCACCTGTACGGGCAGATAGACGCTCGATCCCGGGCCGGTGCGCCAATTGTCCAGATTTCCGCCAAAGGCGCTGGGCGGCACCGAATCCACCAGCCCGGAAGTGTTGGGTGCCAGCGCGATCACGCCGAAATGCGGGCGGATCGGTATTTCGACATTGCGCAGGAATTCGTAATTCCGTTCAATCGTCGCCGGATCAACCGGGACGCCGGGATAATCATACCGTGTATGAACCCGGCCATCGGGGTCGGTCTGCGGCGTCCAGCGATAGGAATAGACGGCATGCGCGCTGGGCATGCGGCCGGTTGCGCTGTCCACTTCATAGATCGTGATGACTTCGCGCTGCTTCGGCTCGGTCAGCATATCCTCGAAATGGAAGCCCCAGAAGGTCGCCGCATTCGATCCGAAAGCCTTGCCCTGAAACCGGTCATTGCCGCTTTCTCGCGGTTTGAGATCAAGAATCTTGACCTCGATAATATCGCCTGGCTGCGCTTCGGGAATGGCTATGGGACCGGTGCAGATATGCACGCCGAACCCCTCACCCGGCCCGCGTCCGACCGCGCTGGCATCCATCGGTCCGGCCCCGCGCCGATTGACGTTTTTCTCCTTATCCGTCCAATGAAACACGCTTTCCGCGCCCCGATCCCCCTCGACCATCCGTTCCGGATCGTCATTGGCGTGATGGGTCAGCGTTTCCACCGTGACGAAGTCGCCCGAACTGACGGTCAGCACAGGCTTCAGGGAAGAACTGAAATAGCCCCAATGAATCGTATTCGGGCTGACGGGAAGAAAGTGATGGCGCACCAGCCCATCAGTTCGGGGGTCATCCTGTACCGGAAGATCCTCAATCCCGACGGTAATATCCTCATCCTCCAGCGGAGTTTCGGGTGGTGGTTTGCCCTTGCCGGTAGGCGTCGGACGACCACGCCGCAGGATCTGCTCCTGCATCTCCTCATCCACTTCCGGCAATTTGCGATATTCGCGCGGGCTCATCCCATATTGTTCACGAAATGCTCGGCTGAAGGACGCGGAATCGTTGAAGCCCCACTGAAACAGAATATCCGAAATGGATTTCTGCGCATGCAGCGGGCTGCGCAAATCGAGCCGACAGCGTTCAAGCCGCCGGACTTTTACGTAGTGACCGAAGCTGTCATTGATGCTTTCAAACAGCTTTTGCAGGTAACGCGGCGAAATGCCGTGCTCCGTCGCGACTTGCTGATAATTGAGATTGGGATCGCTGAGCCGCATCTCGATCGTCTGGAAGATCCGCTCCAGCAAGGCGGCCCTCATACCGGCTGCACCGCCCAAAGCGCGCGGCGGCGCGTTGTCCAGCAGGCTGGCGAGCAGAAATTCAGGTAAGGCCAGCTCTACCGGGCGCAGCTGTTCTGGTTCCGCATCGCCCAGCATATCGCCCAGCGACCGGAGCATACCCGAAAGCACACGCGCCGCACCGGCATCGGCGGCCATACGCCGGGGAGAATTGGGCAGCGGCGTTTTCAACCGCTGATCAATCAGCGATGCGGGTATTTGCACCAGGAGCAATCGATGATCGCCAGCAAAGGAATGGCGCGCAACCGCTTCCCCTCTGGCGCAAGTGATATCGGAATCATGCAAGGCTGTCTGGTCACTGCCGGCCATCATATGGCCCGAACCATCCAGCAGCACGGTCAGCCACAGTGACCCCGGCTGATCGCTGAAGTCGAAGACATATTCCTGCGCCGTCGCGGTCAGGCGCGTAAAACTGATTCCGATCGTGCTGCGAAACTGGACCAATTCGCCATAGAGCGCCGCTTCGTCCCCGCCCTGTGACGTGATCGAAAGACGCTGAAGCGCAAAGCGCCATTCACTGGCGCGCCGCTCCTTAGGATAGGCGTTAGTTGTAAATCGCAAGGATGCCACCCGTTCTTGTTAAGGCTCGTCCCTCCTGCCGGTCTCTGCCGATTACGCAACGACTGACATTCATTTGATGCCGCGTCAATTCAATCGGGTTCGGGTTCAGAACGGTGTCTCATCTCCGTACACGCTGGATGATCCGCCGCCGAGCTGCGAGGCATCACCCTTACCACATACCGACAGCATCGTCAGCGCATAGATCAGCGTGCTGGAAACCATATCGGCGGGTGTCGGGCGCCAGCGGGGCATTCCGGTGGTCACGGCCGGTATTCTGTGCATGTTGAACACGTTGTGGTCGCGCCACATGCTGGAATAAACTGGATGGGCGCGCTCGACCGGCGCCTGCCGGGCCAATCGGGTGGCGGCATCCACGGCACCTGCGAGCGGGGACACGGCCTGATCATCCGCCTCAAAACCATGGCGCACGACCACCGGCATGATGTCAAATCCGGCCACATCCATTTTCCGCATAACAGCACTCAATCCATGCTGTGCATCGGCCGCCTTCTGCCGCGGATTGAGCGCCACTTCGACATAGAGCGCGCACACTTCCGTGCCAGCGCCGAAATCCTGCGGAACACCGGCCCGGATCGATGCAATCTGCATCTTGGGTTCGGAACGCCCCCCGCGCCCTTCGATAACGCCATTGGCCGCCCAGTCCCGGCCCCATTCATGCAACGCTTCGATAACCGGGCCAAGCCGGTAGATCGGATTGCCATGATCGGAAACTTTCTCCGGAATATCCAGAATGGGCGTAAACATGCCGGTGCCGAACAGACGGATGCGGAACACGGCGTAGCCCGCCCCCATCCAGGTCATGCCAAAATCCGTACCCTCTGCCGCAATCGCGTAATCGGGTGCCACACCGCCATGATGGAACAGATAATGCGCGCCGATATCCTTGCCCAGATAATCGATGCCTTCAAATTCCTCGATCGGCTCGGGGCCGATTTCGCCGGGGCAGGCGGTAATCCATGCGGTGCCAGCCGGTTCAATGCCCGCCTTGCGCAGAGCCTTGGCCGCCATCAGCGTGCAGGCCATGGGGCCGCGATCGTTGGAAATGGGGTAGCCGCGAAGCCGGCCCTCTTCATCGAGCCAGCACTCTTTCCATTCGCGGTCGTTCAGCGTGCTCTGGCGATAGCGATAAGAATCCTGCTGCGGATCACCGCTGGGGCTTTCCGTATCCAGATGCGCCGTGAACAGCAGATTGGCGCCCGGTGCAGTGCCGCCCAGCTGGCCGATGATATTGGGGCGTTCGGGCGTGGCGCCGACCTTGCGCGGGCTGAAGCCTTCACGTCCCATCCAGTCATAGACATATTGCGCGGCTTCGGCCTCATAGCGGGAGACCGAATGGATATTGCCCAGTTCCAGCGCCAGCGAGACCAGTTCATCCTGGTCGATAGCGGCTTCAATAGCGGCGCATTCTTCCTGGGAAACAGTGTATGGGGCGTCCGCCGGGTCGGCGAAGGCTGTTTTGTTGAACATTGAAATATCCTCGCCTGATGTCAGCTGATGCGCGCTTCGGCCAGCTGAGCCGCATCTGCACCCTGGGCCTGCGGTGCCTGGCCAAGTTCCGGTTTCTTCAAACGCATCAGGACAAGCAATAACAGGAAGCCCAGCGCCGCGCAGGCCAGAAAGACGATTTGAAAACTGCCCACGGCATCGCGGATCAAACCACCAATGGCTGGCCCCACCGCTGCACTGGTCGATATGACGCACATCACGGAATATAGTTCGAGATTGGCGCGTTTGCCGAAGAAATCGAGCAGCAGCATCGCCGTGCTGACATAGCTGAAGCCCATGCCGATGCCGAGGCCGACAACAAAGATGATCATGGCGATCCAGCTGCCGCCGACCGCCAGGGCGATCGTCCCGCTTACCATGGTCCCCATCGACAGCATGGTGAGTTCGCGCGGGCCGAATTTTTCGCCCGCCAGACCAGCAATGGTCGATGCGCCCGCACTCACCAGAGCCGATGCGCTGAGCAGGGTCGCCGCGACGCCCATGCTGAAACCGGTTTCGGAAATATGCTGGGCGGCAAATCCGTGCACGGTGGTGTTGATCAGCAGGAATGCCGAATAGACTGCGACGATCACGTAATATTGCGGCTTCCGAAAAGCAGCCTTGGCGCTCCAACCCGTAACCGGACCGCTCTCATCATCAACGTCTACTTCCAGCTTGGTCTGGTTGCGCGTGGCCGTGACGCTGGCGGCGAACAGGCCAAGCAGCATCGCCGTAATTGCAGCGCCGACCCAGTAAATCCGCCAATTTGAGGTAAAATACTGCGTGGCATAGACCAGCAGGGGACCGAACACAGATCCCAGCCCACCAGCGGTGAAATAGAAGCCGATCGCGGTGGAACGCTTCACAAAGATCTGAGAAATGACGTGGATAGCCGGCACCGTTCCGGCAAGCGAGAAGCCCAAGCCGACCAGCAACGCGCCGATGTAATAGAGCAGCGTGCCTTCGGTCATTGCAAAGCAGAGGAAGCCGGCCATCAGGATCGTGCCGCCGCACAGCAGAGTGAAACTGACCCCGATGCGGCGCGTCATCATGGCAGGCAGAACGCTGGTGATGCCGCAGGCAATTCCCAGCAGGGTGAAACCCAGACCAGCCGCAGCCCAGTTCCAGCCCAGATCCTGCACCATATAAGGCAGAACGACCCCCAGTGAATTGAAGGTGCAGGCCATCAGCAGGAAGTACAGCAGGCTGAATGCCGCAAGCACGAGTATTCTGGCGCGGCCTTCAAATGTCATTGGGATGCTCCCCGGCGGTTGCTCGAATCATGAGACAAAGTGTGCTCCTCGGCAAACTGCTCGTCTTGACGCTCAACGCCCATATAGAGATTATCTTTTGATTTCCTCATGACGCGGCCAGCCGTCCTTCACTCAGACGGTAGCGCGGAAGCCATAAAAGCAACGCTGTGCCCACTGCCAAAACCACGCAGGCAATGTTGATTGCGCTGCGATAGCTGCCCCACGCGTCGAAGGATGCGTCGAACAAGACTGGCAGGATGCCCTGCGCAACGATCACGCCCGAATACATGATGCCCAGAATGACACCAAAATGGCCGACTCCGAAATAGCGCATCACCAGATAACGCAGCGCGCTATATTGCGCGCCCAGAGCCACACCCAGAAATACGCCCGCCAGAATAAGCAGCGGCGCGCCATGCCCATATTCGAGCAACAGCAGCCCGGCGAGCGCCATCGCATACATCGGCGCGAGCACCAGAGGACCGCGGACCTTCTCCAGAATGCGCCCGGAGACTATTTGCCACAGCGCCCCGACCAGCGCGAAGACCGACAGGACCGTGGTGCCCATGCCAATACCCACGCCGCGATCCTGCAGGATGGGCACGACATGGCTGAAAATCGCCGTCAGGATACCGGCCCCGGCAGCCAGCGACACGAAAATCAGCCAGAAACTGCGATACCGCAGGGCTGACTTCAGATCGAGATCGTCGCGGCCGATTGCCGGCTTATCCTCGTGACTGTTGGCCCCGCCATAGCCCGGCGCATCGCGCAGCAGGAAATACATGACCGGCAAGCCGGCCAGCAAGACAATGGCCCCCATGCCCAGATAACCAGCGCGCCAGCCATAATGCGTGATCAGCAGCGCGGCGGCGACCGGCATGATGACCGAGCCGATTCCATTGCCGACCCCAGCCGTAAAGCCAAGCGCGGTGCCGCCATTATGGGGAAACCACTCGGCCACCACTTTCGACAGGATAGGCGTACTGGGAATGGCTCCGAAAATCCCGATCAACGTGAAAGTGACGTAAAACAGGGCGAGACTGCCATTGGAGAGCGCCAATGCCGCGATCGACGCAGCGAACAGCACATTGCCAAGCAGCAGCATCCGCCGCGTGCCATGCCGGTCAGCAAAGCGGCCTGCGATGGGATAACCTACCGCGCAGGTCGCCGCCAGAATAGCCAGTACCACCGAGATACTGGCGCGTGACCAGCCGAAACTTTCTGACAGCGGGATCAGGAATGTGCCGAACACCGCATGGACGGCCGGCGTGGTGGTGAGACCATTGCCGACCGTGGTGGCGATCAGAATACCGCGTCTTTCCTGCGGCGTGCCCGGATTGCTATGATCGCGCGCGGCCCCCACCCGGATCAGCTTTGCCAGGCCTGCTTAACAGCGTCGCTACTCACCAGCAGGGCACAGTTCTTCTGAAGCACGTTGAGCGGCCCCACATGCAATTCCGGCGAATAGGCCGCACTCGCATCACTGATCACAAAAACGTGATAATTGCGGTGGAAAGCCTCCCGCGCCGTGGAATCAACACAACAGTCGGTGCTGACACCGCAAACGAGCAGGGTCTCGATCCCGCGTTCTTTCAACTGAGCGTCCAGATCGGTGCCGTGGAAACTGGAAAAAAGCAGCTTCTGAATTTCGATATCACCGGGTTTCGGGGCCACACGGTAATAGTCCGCGCCGCCATCTTCGATCCGGCAAATCGCTTCACCGCCCACATCACCGCGCCGCTGCATCAGCGTTTTCAGCGCATTGGAATCGGTTTCCGGGCGCGTCACCACGCGCATGAAACCAACAGTCGCTCCGGCCTCACGCGCCGCGGCTATCAATTCTTCGATCCGGTCGATCGCGGTTTCAACCCCGCTCAGATCAACACCATAGCCGCCCAGAAGCCCGTCCGGGGCGGCAAAATCCTTCTGGATGTCGACCACGATCAGCGCAGTCGTTTCCGGCGCAATCATGTCGCCCAACGCTGCCGCATCAACATGCGGCAGCGCGGCGACCTGCTGTTGCAGCGTTTGCTCAGCCATTGACCGATGCCGCCACTTTACCAGGGAAACGCTTACGCAAGGCAGGCAGAACCTCCGTGCCGAATACCGGGATCATCTTGTGATAATCGGGGAAGATCAGCATCATGCCATCGGTGCCGCCAACCTCGAGCATTTCCTCCATCTGTTCCGTGACGGATTCAGGCGATCCGATGATCCGGGGCGACATGAAGCCCGAACGCGCGGATTTGGTGAAGGCGTTTTCCTTGCCGATTTCCTTATCGATCATACCATAGGCCCGCATCATCCCTTCCAGCGCGCCTTCGTCAAAACCATCACGGAAATTGTCGGCCATGGCCTCAGCTTCCTGGTCGGTTTCGCCCAGCACGATGGTCATCATCGAATAGGTCCGCAGATAACGGCCAACATCATCGGCCACTTCCTTGGCCTTATTGTTCGCTTCGGCCAGTTCCTGCGGCGTACCGCCGGACAGGAAGATGGCGTCCATTTCCTCGGCTGAAAAGCGCATGCCCTTTTCGGATGTTCCGGCGCAGACGGTGAAGGGTTTCTTCTCCGGCTTGGGCCAGCTTTCACAATCTTCGAGTTCGAAATAGTCGCCCTTCTGAGTCACGGAATCCTCGCTCCACAACTTCTTGATCGCGCGAATCCATTCATAGGCAAGGTCATAACGTGCATCATGGCCAACACCCTCGGGCCAGGCACCCATCTGGGAGAATTCCTGCTTATAGGACCCGGTCACGAGATTGAGACCGGCACGCCCGCCGCTGATCTGGTCCAGCGTCGCAATCATCTTGGCTGCAACGCCCGGATTCTGCAGGATCGTGTGAATGGTGGCCCAGCATTTCACCTTGGTGGTTGCCTCTGCCAGGCCTGCCATCGCGACCACGGAATCCAGCGTGTAGTTCCAATGCTCGGTCTCACCGCCATATCCGCGATATTTGGCCATCGCCATGATGAAGTCGACCCCGGCTTCCTCCGCCAGCATGGCCGCCCTGCGGTTATAATCGTAAGAGCCGTCAATCTCCGGCTTGTTCTTCGAGATGATCCAGCCACCATTCGCAATGGGCATGAAGATACCGAGATCCTTGCCGCCCTTGTCTGAAGGAATACCGAATTGGGTGGGTTCGTTAGTCATGCTCATGTGATCCCCGAATAGTGTGTCTGAGATTTAATCTAGCGAGGCGGCAGTCAGTTTCTTGACCAAACGCGCACGTAATATTGGACCGGAGGTGATTGCCGCAGTTTAAGCCTGTTCTTTCAGCGCCGCTTCCACCGCCGCTCTGTTCGGCATGGCAGGCACACCGCCCGCCTTCTGCGTGGCCTGCGCTGCGGCCGCATTCGCAATCGGCAAAGCTTCCTTCAACACGCAGCCCTGCGCCAGCAGCGCGGCCAGCGCCCCGACGAAGCAATCCCCCGCGCCGATCGTATCGACCGGCGTAATCTTGAAGGCCCGCGCGTAAAAATGATCATCGGGCCATACGGCGCAGGCGCCCGCCGCGCCCAGCGTCACAACAACGCATTGATCAGGGCGTTTCATCAGCTCGCGCGCAATGAAAGTATCCTCCACCCGCTCCACCAAAACGCCGCCGCAATATTGCGCAAGTTCATGCTGATTGACGATCAGAACATCCACATTGTCAAACAGATCGGCGCCCGCATCAATCGCCGGCGCGGCATTCAGGATACGCAGACGATCCCCGGCATTCTCCGGCGCAAAGAAAGCCGCCAAGGCGGGCAGCGGTATTTCCAACTGACTCAACAAAATGCGCGAGCTCTCCTGTGGCGCAGGGATTATTTGCGGGGTGACTGCACCATTGGCACCGGGCGCGACGATGATCTGATTTTCCCCCTCCGCATCCACCGCAATATAAGCGGCCCCGGTCGGCACGCCGTCCAGCACGGATACAGCGCTGCAATCAATCGCATCATCGCGCAGGGTCGCGGCCATGAATTCGCCGCCCTCATCCGCGCCAATGGCGCCGATCATCCGCACAGGCGCCCCCATACGGCTGGCGGCAACGGCCTGATTGGCGCCCTTCCCCCCGGCCAGACGCTGCGTGGCATGGGCCAGCACCGTTTCTCCGCCGCGCGGAAGCATGTCTACCGAGGCGACAATATCGACATTGATCGATCCCAGAATTTCAATCGACACGAAGCTCTCCTGCTAACCCTGCCCGCATTTGGGAGCATAGTGCCGTCTGCCGTGCAAGCGGATGGGCAGCTTATGCGCCGCAAGACAAGTTTTGCGGGTCTTGGCGCCAAGAGCCGCTGCCCCTCGCGCGCCTATGACAGGGCAGCATTAAAAAGGGGCGAGAGGCATGACAAATTGGATCATCACCGGGATCAACAGCGGCTTTGGCGCTGCATTGAGCAAGGCTGTGCTGGCGCGTGGCGACATGGTCGCCGGCACGGCCCGCCGGGCAGAGGACCGCGCTGCGTTTGAGGCATTGGCCCCGGGCCGCGCCTTTGGCATTGCACTTGACCTAGCGGATCCCGCTGGCCCCTCTGCCGCCATCGACCGCGCGCTGGAACAGATGGGGCGGATCGATGTGCTGGTGAATAATGCCGGCTATGGCATGGTCGGCGCGATCGAGGAAACATCGGATGCCGAGGCGCGGGCCCTGTTCGATGTAAATCTGTTCGGCCCGATGGCGATGATTCGGGCGGTTTTGCCGCATATGCGCGAACGTAAAGCCGGGCGGATCGTCAACATCACCAGCCTGAGCGGCTTCGCCCCCTGGGCAGGGACCGGCATCTATGGTGCCAGCAAATATGCCCTGGAATGCATCGGCCAGACCCTGGCGCAGGAAGTCGAACCGCTGGGCATTACAGTCACCAATGTCGCACCGGGCGGCTTTCGCACCGGCTTTGCAGGCCGCGGGCTGGCACAAGCGGATAAGGTCATCGCCGATTATGCCGCCACCGCGCATAATTCAAAGGCCAGCCTCGCCGCCGGTCAAGGCCAGGAAAAAGGTGATCCCGAACGAGCAGCGCAGGCCATCCTTGCGGCATTGGAAGAGCCGGAAGTGCCCCGCCACCTGTTCCTGGGTGAAGATGCCCTGCGCCATACGCAGGAGCAGATTGATCTGGTGACGGGTGAAATGGCAAAGTGGCGCGAACTGAGCCTCTCCACCGATTTTACCGAGTAAGGGCGCATGCACGTCACCTCCATTCCGGATTGGGCCATCGCACGCGGCCGCGCGATGAACCATTTCGAAGAGATCAGGCCCGCCCGTTCGGCTCTGGTGGTGATCGATATGCAGCGCGTTTTCATGGATGCGGATCAGCCATTCGGCAATGTGCATGCCATGGACATCATCACCCCGGTCAACACCCTGGCCGATGCGATGCGCGCAGCGGGCGGGAGGGTTATCTGGACACGCGAAACAGTGTCGGACGATCCCAAGCTGGCCATGCCGGAATGGCAATATGATCTGTCCGATCCGGTCATTGCCGCCGCGGTCAACACCATGCGCGCGGGCACAGCAGCCCATGCGATCCACCCAGCGATGAATGTCGCGGCGACAGATATCACGCTGGACAAATATCGCTACAGCGCTTTTGCCTGCCCTGCTGCTGCGCTGGAAACGACCCTGTCGGAGGGTGATTTCGACATGGTGATCATTGCCGGCACATTGACCAATGTCTGCTGTGACAGCACAGCGCGCGATGCCAATATGCGCGGTTACAAGGTTATTGCCGCCAGCGACGCCATGGCCACGCTAAGTGACGAAGAGCATAATGCAGCGCTGCTTAATCTTCGGCTCAATTTCGCCGATGTAAAATCCGTTTCGGAAATCATCGCCCTGTTAGGCCGTAAACTCATAAACAGCACCATCGAGGTTTGAGGCAAAATGGCTCAGCGCAAGGAAAGAAGGCGTGGGAATATGTCGATATTTCAAGGCTTCTTGACGCAGCGATGGGCCATTTTGGCCAAATCGCTTTGCGACGCCCAAATGGCTTCCCTCTCGAACCAAATCGCCCTTGGAAAGGCAAACAGCCTTCCCGGCGGGCGCTTTGCCCCGATATGTTCGCCATTTGGGCGCCTCGACGGCGCTGTTTATGAGTTTACGGCCTAGATCCATGAAGGAGCACATGTGACCCAATCCACCCGCCAAGCCAATTACGACATTCACCCGAGTTTCACGCAGCGCTGGTCGCCGCGCGCTTTTGACGATCAGCCGCTGGCCGAAGAAGAGATCTTGCGCCTGATCGAAGCCGCACGCTGGGCACCATCAGCCTTCAACGTGCAGCCCTGGCGCTTTTGCTATGCGATAAAGGGCGATGATTACTGGGATCGCTTTCTCGACGCGCTGATCCCCTTCAACCAGAGCTGGGCTAAAAATGCCGGTGCGTTGATCTTCGTCCTGTCGGACAAGCATACGCGGGAAGCGGATGGCAGCATCAAGGGCGATTCCTACAGCCACAGTTTTGATGCCGGTGCCGCCTGGGCCGCACTGGCCGCACAGGCTGTGCATGACGGTCTTGTCACCCATGGCATGACCGGGCTGGATTTTGAGAAGGCCCCGGCCATCCTGGGCATAGGCGATGATTACCGGCTGGAGGCAGGCATTGCCGTTGGCCATATCGGTAAAGCGGACAGCCTGCCCGAAGGTCTGCAGGCAAAGGAACAGCCCAGCGAGCGCAAACCGCTTTCCGCCATTGCCTTCCACGGCCCCTGGCAGGGTTGATCACCGCTTAGATCACAAAAAAGGGGCGGAGGCTGCGTAGCCCCCGCCCCTTTTCTATGTCCTAGCGGTCAAAGCCGCCGCTCCTCCCGCTTCAGGAAATCAGACGCGGCACCGCAGCCTGGCGAATGTGGAAATGCGCATCGGGGTGTTCTGCCCCGCCATCGCGCGGTGCTTCGCGGTGAAGCACGACCCCATTCTTGCCAAAACCATCGACCACCGGCCGGCCCGAATCCCGGTGCAGCCACAGACGCAGCAAATGACGGCGGCGCTGCGGCTCGGGGAAATCCTCAAATTCGGTGCGGCTATGCAGCGCAGCGTAATTGGACAGCCACTGAATATCACCGGGGCGGAAATCCATGGCGATGGCCATGCCCTCTTCATAGGTGATTTCATCAAAGAGGCGCAGAACCTCGATCTGTTCGGGTGTCAGCTCCGGCACGCCGGGGTATTCCTGCGCCGTTTCGATATAGAGCGAGCCGGCATACATGGAGAAGACCCCATCCTCCATGCTGACGATGGGCGAGGTGTAGGTGTTGGCCGGGGCGGAGTGATCCTGACGCCGCCAGTCCCAATGGAACGGTTCCAGCAGCAGCGGGGCCAGATCAGGCCGGCGGCGCAGAATCTCATTATAGATTTCCGCGCCCGAGACCAGACAGGACAGGCCGCCCGATTTTGCCGGCCGCAGACACATCAACGACACGAGATCGGAACTGTCGGAATGATAGACCAGCTTGTCGCGCACCTTGGAAGACAATGCGGTGGGATCATCCATCGTCTTGTCCGACGTGGCATAGATATGGTCGAGCAGATCGCCCAGCTCATTCTGCCGGATGGGATCGCCCATATAAAGGCCGAGAATGTAATAGATCGCCGAGGAAAGCGCGTCGGAATACAGATGCGTGCGCAACCCGCGCACCAGCACGAAGCCGCGGCCATAATCGACGTCCTGGCCCCATTCCTTCACAGCATCGGCACATTTGACCAGCGGGTAATCCTCTTTCTGAACAAAGCGCAGATCGGGGTCTTCCTCGACAAACCGCGTGCCCAGCTCTTCCAGCTCGGCCACCTGTTCGTCAGACAGACGATAGATCCATTCCTGCGTTTCGCCCAGCCGGTCCCCGCGCCATGCGGCCGCTGTCGTCACCGGGGAAAGCGTGTCCATCACCGTCATTCTGGATTCTCCTTCGTCGATTTTATCGGCCAGCCTGACTAGCGCGACTCTATCATTTATCGCTCCATACTTATCCCTGCGCGCACCAGCCGTCTTGTCCGGGCATGAAATAACCCTTTCCGTAGCGCGCATTGATGGAGTTCGATGAGGAGAGCCTGCCGCCGCATCATGCGGCGCAAATAAAGGAGCCAGCGGGTGCCCGAAGGGGAAAAGGCACCCGCCGGCAGACCGTAGATTATTTGATAAAGATGGATTTTATGTTGACGAATTCCTTCATCCCAAACCCGCCATGTTCGCGGCCATAGCCCGAATTCTTCACCCCGCCGAAGGGCATGTTGGGCTTGGCAATATTATAGCCATTGATCGTCACCATCCCGGTATCGAAATAGGTGCTGGCCAGCTTGCGGGCGCGCTTTTCATCTTTTGAGAAGATCCCGCCGCCCAGACCATAGCGGCTGTCATTGGCGATGCGCATGGCATCCTCATCATCCTTGGCCTTGATCACCGAGGCAACCGGACCAAACAATTCATCATCATAGGCCGGTTGTCCGGGCGCCACATCGGTCAGCACGGTTGCGGGGTAGTACCAACCCGTGCGTTCCGGCACCTTGCCGCCGCAGCGGATCTTTGCGCCCTTCTCCACACTCTCTTCAACCTGCGAGGCGAGTTTATCACGCAGATCTTCACGCGCCATGGGGCCAAGCTTCGTATTCTCATCAGTGGGATCACCCAGCTCCACCGCGTCCATCCGCTTCACAAAGCGTTCAACGAATTCGTCGTAATTCTTCTCAGTCACGACAAAGCGCTTCGCATTCACGCAGGTCTGGCCGTTATTATACAAACGCCCCTGCACGCAGCTTTCGACGGCCAGATCCAGATCGGCATCATCCAGCACCAGATAGGCGTCATTCGACCCGAGCTCGAGCACGGTTTTCTTGAGCTGCTCAGCGGCCTTTGCCGCAACCTTGGCACCGGCACCGTCGCTGCCGGTCAGTGTCACGCCGCGAACAAGATCGCTGGCAATAACGTCATCCGACTGGTCATGACTGATGATCAGCACGGTGAAGAGGTTTTTCGGCAGGCCTGCCCGTTCAAAAATATCGCGCAGCATCAGGCCTGAACCGGTGCAATTTTCCGCATGCTTCAACAGCACGCCATTGCCGGCCATCAGATTGACGATGGAATAGCGCACAGCCTGATAGCAGGGGAAATTCCATGGCTGAATGCCGTAAATCACGCCGATCGGCGCATGGACGATAACGCCCAGCCCATCGTCCAGCTCGCGTTCTTCATCGGCCAGATCCTTCGGCCCGTTTTCCGCCGTATAGTCGCAAATCGCCGCGCAAAGCTCGACTTCGTCTTTCGCGTCCTTGAGCAGCTTGCCCACTTCGCGGACCATCAATTGCGCATATTCATCTTTACTGGCGCGCAGTTCGGCGCCGATTGCCTTGATCACACTCGCCCGGTCTTCGGGTGACTTCAACCGCCAGTCGAGAAAAGCCTCATGGCAATTCTGCACAGCCTCTTTGGCCTGTGCATCGCTCATAAGATCGTAGCTGGTTTCGGCCTGTTCGGTGGCCGGATTGATCGTGGTGATTGTATCGCTCATGCGAAACCTTCTTTCAATTAGAATGACATATGCCATTCCAACGAAGCATCACGATTTCGTTTCCATTGCGCGCAATACTTTTCCGCGCAGCAAGACCAGCCGCCCCGCACCAGAGATGAAAATATCAGATCACAGGCCAGGCCTGCTTGTCTGGAAGACCGGCTTTCCTTGTAACCGCCAGGCCCGCCTGCGTGGCATCGGCATAGAGCTTCTGCTCATCAATCATGGTTGAGCGGTAATTTTCCACCACGCATTTGCCATCCACCCACACGCTATGCACGGCGCGCCCGTCGGCCGACCATATCATCTGATAAATCGGGTTGAACAGCGGCTGCCATTCGGGCCGCTGCGTGTCATGCAGCACCAGATCGGCTTTCTTGCCCACTTCGATGGACCCGATCATGTCCTGCATGCCCAGCCCCTTGGCCCCGCCCAAGGTGAGCATGGTGAAGGCATCATAGGCCGGAAAAATACTGCTATCACGGCGCGCATCCTTGAACACGGCCGAGACCAGATAGCCTGCCCGCATCAGATCGGAGGTGTTGGAATTGTTGTTCCCATCCGTGCCCAGCATAATGCTCACGCCCGCGTCGTGCATTTCAGGGAACTTGCCTGCCGGGCCGATGCCATAAGCCCCCTTGAATGCGGACATCGGGCAATGGATCACATGGGCCCCGGTTTCGGCCAGAATGGCCACTTCCTCATCATCCATATGCACGGCATGGGTCAGGCAGATTTCCGGCCCCAGCACGCCAATATCCGCCAGATGCACGGCCGGACGCTTCCCTGTATTGGCCAGATACCAATCGGGATCGGCTGTGGCCGGGCTCATATGTGCGGAGACCCGCGCCCCCTTGTCGCGCGCAATGGCGCTCGCGGCCTGCCACAATTCATCGGTTGCAGTTATATGGCCGACCAGCAGGGGCCAGACTTCGATCATATCGCTGCCGGGCAGGCTGGCCACCGATTGTTCCATCGCCTTGATCGCCGCATCGGTCTTGGCCGTCTGATCTTCGGAGGGATCAAAGGCCCGGTCTTCCGCCCAGCTGCCAATCCGTCCGCGAATACCCGCCTTCGTCAGCGATTCCGCTACAGGCTCCAGAAAGCGGATAGTACCCGCTTCCATAAAGCTGGTGGTGCCGGTGCGGAGCATTTCCAGCGCGGCAAGGCTGGCCGATACCGCTTCTTCTTCAGCCGACTGATTCTGATATAGCGGCACCAGCCATTCCCAGACATTTTCATGCCAGCCGCTATCATCAGGCACATAACCGCGCGTAATCGGTTCCCCGGTGATGTGGATATGACCGTTCACGAAACCCGGCGTCATCACGAAATTCCGCCCATCGACGACATTTTTCGGCGTAACCAGCGGCACGATGTCTGCGCTTTTGCCGACATGGCTGATGCGGTCCCCCGTAATCGCCACGGCGGCATCCTTGATAATCTCGCGCTTCGCATTCATCGTCACGACCATCACATCGCGGATCAGCGTATCGACCGGGGTGGGTTGCTGCGTCATCAAAAGGGCCTCGTACCGGCGATCTGAACCCGAAAGCCCGACCGCGTTTGCGGGAAATAATCCCAGATTGCCGAATGCTGGACAGAGCGATTGTCCCACAGGGCGATGGAATGTGGCTGCCAGCGGAAGCGGCACTGGAATTGCGGGCGCTGGACATGTTCATAGAGGAAGCCGAGCAAGGCCTCGCTCTCGGCCGCAGGAAGATCGTCGATCTTCACGGTGAAGTGCCGGTTGACGAAAATTGCCTTGCGCCCACTTTCAGGATGCGTGCGGATGACGGGGTGTGAATTGATCGGCAATTCGGTGCCCGGCGGGGCCTTGTCACCAAAGACCAGCCGCGCATCATGCGTTGCGGTCAGGCCGTCCAGCGCCGTCTTCAGCGTATCGGACAGCGCATCATAGGCAGCAAACATATTGGAAAATGCCGTGTCCCCGCCCGATTTAGGCACAGTGTGCAAATAAAGCGCCGATCCCAAAGGCGGCGCTTCGTCACAGGTCATATCGCTGTGCCAGTCTTCCCCGGCGACGAATTTGGAATCTGCATCGGCATGGATCTGGACCACTTCGGGAAATCCGGCGACCGACCATGCCGCCGCAGCCTTTGCGATATGCGGCTCCCCGAAAATACGGGCGAAATCGCTATGCTGGCGGTGCGAAATCGGCTGATCGCGGAAAAACAGAACCAGATGCTCATGCAAGGCGTCGCGCAGGCCCGCGGCCAATTCCGTGCCGATCGGCTCTCGCAGATCAATTCCGGAAATCTCCGCCCCCATATGCGGCGTTACGGATTCCACCGTGAATAATTGCTGCCCCATCGCGCCCATCCCACTGTTTCTGTCAGTGAGAAGGAAGTTAGAGGCGTCCCATCCGGCTTTCTTTGCAGAAATGCCCAAATGATTGACCACGCACGCACGCGCGCAACAAACATGGGAAGCCAAACAGCCGGATGGCCGAAAGGCGGCCGCAACCGTCATCAGATGCTGTAAGAAAAGTGGTGCCGCTTAGGTGACTCGAACACCTGACCCCATCATTACGAATGATGTGCTCTACCAACTGAGCTAAAGCGGCACTGCGGCGGGCTCCTAATCACGTTCACGCCAGAGCGCAACGCTTTCCCGCTATGTAAAGTGGAGGCCCGAGCCGGAATCGAACCGGCGTGCAAGGATTTGCAATCCTCTGCGTAACCACTCCGCCATCGGGCCACCAATTTCGGAGTTCGCGCCACTAGCGAAATCCGCCAGCGCGCGCAATCCGATTCGTGAATAAAGAGCGGCTTATTGCGTACCTCGCTACACAATGTTACCGGAGAGGCCATGGGAGAAGGAAAAATATGACGGGCGATCAACCACGGCGGCAAAGCGTAACCCAGACCGAGGATCGCTTCCTGGCATCCGATGTGTTTGAGGCCGATAGCCGCGCCTTACCGCCCCCCAACGGCAGCGGCACAATCCGCGAGGATGCGCGCAATATCGATATTTATCACCGCAGTGATGTGGTCGTCATAGGCGGCGGCCCGGCTGGCTGCGCGGCTGCCTGGGCCGCTGCTCAGGCCGGCGCGGATGTGACCCTGATAGAGCGATATAATTGCCTGGGCGGGCTGTCCACGGGCGGGCTGGTCATGTGGATTGACCGGATGACCGATTGGGATGGCAATCATGTGATTCAGGGTTTTGCCCGGCATTTTATCGACCGCATGCCGAAAGAGGCCGTGGCCGGCCCTCCCCCGAAAGACTGGGGTTCCCGCGATCCGGACAAGGCACTTTATTGGGGACAGCGTACCACCGCCTTTCACGGCATCGTCACCTGGGCGCCCACACTCGACCCGGAACGGATGAAGCTGAATGCGCAGGAAATGTTGCTGGAGGCCGGGGTTCGCCTTGTCTTCCATGCCTGGGCCGCGCGGCCGGTGGTGGAAAATGGGCGCGCCACCGGCGCGGTGTTTGAAAGCAAGGCCGGACGCCAGGCCATCATGGCCAAAGTGGTGATCGACACGACCGGCGATGGGGACATGTTTGCCCGGGCAGGTGCGGAATTCGATAGCGATGTAGAAGATGGCGATGTGCACCATTCGATGAATACCGGATGGATCTTTGGCGGCGTCAATATGGACCGCTTTATTGATTGGCGCGTCTCAAACCGCAGCGAATATGAAGCATTCCTGGCACGAGGCCGTGAGGAGATCGGCTTTTTTCAGGCACCTTATGTATCATGGCGCCCGGACATTGCGCTGTTTCTCGGGCCGCGCCAGTCCGGCTTATCCGCGCTGGATGTGGATGACATGACCGAGGTGGAAATCCGCTCACACCGCTTCATGGAGCGTCATTGTCGTTTCTTCCGCGATCATGCGCCCGGCTTTGAACACGCGTTTTCGCTGCAAAGCGCGTCGCAGCTGGGTGTCCGTCATACCCGGCGACTGGCAGGAGTCGGCCGGATAGAGCGCGGTGACTGGGGCCGCGGGACGCCGCTGGTGGATGAAGTGGGGATCAGCCCTTCCGTCAGCCCCAAATTTCCCACCGTCTCCGTGCCCTATGGCGCGCTGGTCCCTCGCGCTTTGAACGGAATGCTGGCCGCCGGACGGCATATCTCATGTGATGCGAACAGCCATGGTTTCATGCGTGAGATCCCGCAATGCTGGATGACCGGCCATGCCGCAGGGGTCGGTGCTGCGCTGGCCGCCGATCAGGGGATCGAGCCACGCGATGTGACCCCAGAAGCCATCCGTGCTGTGCTCCGGAAACAAGGCGCACATCTCAGCGAGGAGGAGAAAATCACCGCTCCGCCGCGTCATCAAGCGGCGGAAAAAGTCTGAAGCTCAGGCATCTTCAAAGATGCCCTCGCTTCACAGATCCTCGACCGATTTACCCTGCCGCACCGCCACGCGATGTTTCCCATGGCGCATGATCAGCGCCAGCATGACGGGCAGCGCCAGATACATCCCCCATGCGGGATTGAGCGCGGGCAGCCCGGCCCAGTAAAGCGCTTCATTGATCAGCACCGGGATCAGCGCGATGGCAATGGCCAGCACGGCGAAACGCAGGCTCGGGAAATAGCGCATTTTGCCCGGCTCTTCCTGCCGCAGCGCCTCGCGGTAAATCTGTTTATCAATCCAACCGATCGGCCCCATAAATCCCCCTATGCCTGACGCCTATGCCCGACGTCAGCAAAGTCTAAGCCGCCCGAGCCGGCCTGTCCACGCGCAGGCTGGATAAAGGGTTATTTGCGCGGCAGCATGACTATCCCGCTCAGCTTTGCTAAAGGCGCGACAAGGGCGCAGGCCCCTTGGTTGAAATCACAGAAAGCAAAGACGTGTCCGAGGCAAAAATGCCGATCCGCATCGCCGCATTGTATCAATTTACGCCCTTCAGCGATCATGCCGCTTTGCGCGATCCGCTGTTCGCCCTGTGCGAGAAGGAGGGCATCAAAGGCACGCTCCTGCTCGCGCATGAGGGGATCAACGGAACGATTGCCGGTTCGGATGAGGGGATCGAGGCTGTGCTCGGCCATATTCGCACGCTGCCCGGATGCGCCGATCTGGACGTCAAGGAAGCACGCGCGGAAAAGCTGCCCTTCCACCGGATGAAAGTGCGCCTGAAATCCGAAATCGTCACGATGGGTCAGCCTGATATCGACCCGCTCGAGGATGTCGGCGCCTATGTCTCTCCGCAGGAATGGAACAGCCTGATCGCGGATGAAGACACCGTTCTGATCGACACGCGCAATGATTATGAAGTCGCCATCGGCACATTTCAGGGCGCGATCGACCCGCATACCAAGACATTCCGCGAATTCCCGGCATGGTTCCAGGCGCATAAGGACCGCCTGACAGCAGAAGGCCGCAAGCCCAAGGTCGCGATGTTCTGCACCGGCGGCATCCGCTGTGAAAAGGCGACCGCCTATGTGAAGGCGCAGGGGCTGGATGACGTCTATCACCTTAAGGGCGGCATTCTGGCCTATCTCGAACAAATCCCGGAAGAACAAAGCCGCTGGGAAGGCGATTGCTTCGTATTCGATGAAAGGGTGAGCGTCCGTCACGGGCTGGAGCGCGGCGATTATGGCCTGTGCCGCGCCTGCCGGATGCCCATCAGCCCCGAAGACCGCCATTCACCGCTCTATGTCGAAGGCGTCAGCTGCCCGTTCTGCTACGAAACACGCAGTGAAGAACAGCGGAGACGCTACGCCGAACGGCAAAAACAGACAGAGCTGGCCGGTGCGCGCGGCATCCCCCATGTCGGATCAACAGTGCCCGATGCCGGCGATGATGCAGATGGCTGATACGCCGCTCCCGTTCCTCTATTCCTTTCGCCGCTGTCCCTATGCCATGCGCGGACGGCTGGCGCTGCATATCAGCGCCACGCAATGCGAAGTGCGCGAGATTATCCTGCGCGACAAACCGCAGGCGATGCTGGACGCCTCCCCCAAAGGGACCGTGCCGGTGCTGGTGCTGCCCGATGGCTCCGTGCTGGAGGAAAGTCTCGACATCATGCACTGGGCGCTCGGCCGCAATGACCCGGAGGGCTGGCTGGAGGGCGAGGAGACCGAGCTGATCGCGACCAATGACGGCCCGTTCAAACACCATCTCGACCGGTATAAATACGCCACGCGGCACGATAGCGACCCAGAGGAACATCGCGCCGCTGCACAGGACATCCTCATGCGACTTGAGGAACGCCTTAGTAGAAGCGCCTATTTATGCGGTGATCAACGGCGCATGACGGATTGCGCGATCTTCCCTTTTATCCGGCAATTTGCCGCCACCGACCGTGAATGGTTCGATGCGCAGGATTGGCCACATCTCAAAGCCTGGCTGGACGGATTGCTGGCATCGCCGCTGTTCAAAGCAGTGATGGTGAAGCGCCCGCTGTGGGAGGTAGGCACAGAAGGCGAAAAGCTGTTTTAAAACGGCTTAAGCCAGCGCCTTTTCGCCTTTTTCGCTCCTGCCCGCCGCTTCTTCTCCACTGCTGATCTGCGCGCGGCCTTGCGGCATGCGCCGGGCATAATGCGCCAGCGTAATGACACACAGCACAATGCCCACCATGCAGACAGCCGATAGGGTGTAGGCCCGCAGCACATCGGCGCTACTGGCGAGGAACATGGCCCCGATCATCGGTGCGATGGTTGCGCCAATTTTCGCGACAAAGCTGGCCCAGCCCCCGGCGCTGGAGCGGATGGCGCTGGGATAATAGAGACCGGCTATGGAAATCACCGCCGCATGGCCGCCGCCCACCAGCACCGAGCCAGCCAGAATAATGGGAATGAACAGCGGACCGCTGGTCAGCCCCATGCCCACCGCCAGCAGGCAGGGAACGGCCAAGGCCGGGAATAAAGCGATCCATTTCGGACCCTTGCTTTCGGTGAAGCGCAGCAGCAATACGCCAGCAATCGCGCCGCTGATCCCGCCGATGGAGCCGATCCACGCCGCCACCTGCCGCTCCATCCCCAGCTCCTCCAGATAGACAGGGCCAAGGCTGCTTTTGAGGAAAATCGCCACGGAACTGGCGAAATAGGCCGCCCAGATCAGGGGTGTTATCTTGGCCAGCGGCCCCCGGAACAATTCCTGCATGACCGCCGCAATATTTCGGTTCTTTGTATCGCTGCGTTCATCCCCCAGAACATAGGACTGCACTTTTGCCCCGTCGAAAGCCGGGACGAAACGACGCAAGGCACGCTCTATGCGGTCCGCCCCGGCGCCGCGCGTGACCAGAAAGCGAGCGCTCTCCGGCAGGAAAACCAATAGCAATATAGAGACAGCAAAGGTTGCCGTACCCGCCACGAAATAGACCATTTCCCAGCCATAGTCGGGCGCCAGAAGGTTGGTGGCAGGCCCGGCAAGCGACGCCCCGAGACTGAAACCGAACATCACCACCGCCACCGCGGTCGCGCGGCGGCCGGGCGGCATGGCTTCGATGTTCAGCGCCCAGGCAACCGGTAGCAACCCCCCAATCATCAGCCCCGCGCCAAAGCGAATGACCATCAGCATTTCGGCACTGGTGGCGAAACCGGTAAGGAATGTGAGGATCGCGGCGAAGAAACTGCAGGCGGCAATGACCGGACGCCGTCCGATACGGTCAGCCAGAAAGGAACCGCCCAGCGAGCCGACCATCTGCCCCGCCACACCGGCGGAAATGACCAGTCCGATCACCGCATCGGCCAGTCCCATCTCATCACGAATATAGGGAATGGTGTAAGAGATCAGCAGGAAGTCCAGCCCTTCAAAAAAGGTCACCAGACAGGACAGGATGATCAATCGTTTGTGAAACGCTGTGAGCGGCAAACCATCCAGAAAAGCAGCCACATCGAATCGCCCGGACGGCATCCGGGCGTTATCAAAATCAGTCATCACATTCTCCCGCCGGCAACGTAAGGCAAGAATGTGTACCGTGCTACCGTTATTTCTACGGGGCGGACTTAGGCCGTAAACGCATAAACAGCACCATCGAGGTTTGAGTCAAAATGGCTCAGCGCAAGGAAAGAAGGCGTGGGAATATGTCGATATTTCAAGGCTTCTTGACGCAGCGATGGGCCATTTTGGCCAAATCGCTTTGCGACGCCCAAATGGCTTCCCTCTCGAACCAAATCGCCCTTGGAAAGGCAAACAGCCTTCCCGGCGGGCGCTTTGCTCCGATATGTTCGCCATTTGGGCGCCTCGACGGTGCTGTTTATGCGTTTACGGCCTAGCCAAAAAAAACGGCGCCGGAGACAAGCTCCGACGCCGTTCTCATTGTCATTGATCAGGCATTTATGCAGCCGTGCTGTTCACGCCCATGCTTTGCAAATATCGTTTAACGTTGCGCGCCGCCTGACGCAGTCGCTGTTCATTTTCCACCATGGCGATGCGCACAAAGCCCTCGCCATCCTCACCATATCCGACACCCGGTGCCACGGCGACTTCGGCATGGGTCAGCAATTGCTTGGAAAATTCCAGACTGCCCATGTCTTTAAGCTGCGGCGGCAAAGGTGCCCAGGCGAACATGGATGCCTTGGGCGGAGGGATTTCCCATCCCGCGCGGCCAAAAGCCTCAACCATTACGTCGCGGCGTTTGTGATATAAGGCGCGATTGGTATCGACGATGTCCTGCGGGCCGTTCAGCGCGGCACAGGCTGCCGCCTGGATCGGAGTGAACGCCCCGTAATCCAGATAGCTTTTCACCCGCGTCAATGCGGCGATCAGTTTCTTGTTACCCACCGCAAAACCAATTCGCCAACCGGCCATAGAGTAGGTCTTGGACAGCGACGTGAATTCCACCGCCACATCCTTCGCCCCCGGAACCTGCAGGATCGAAGGCGTCGGTACGCCGTCATAATAGAGTTCCGAATAGGCCAGATCGGACAGGATCCAGACCTTGTTTTCCTTCGCCCAGGCAACCAGCCGTTCGTAAAAGGCCAGATCGACCGTTTCGGCGGTCGGGTTGGAGGGGTAATTCACGATCAGCACGGTCGGGCGCGGCACGGTAAAGCGCATAGCCTTGTCCAGAGCATCCCAATATTGCTCATCCGGCGTGGTCGGTACGGAGCGGATGGTCGCCCCGGCAATGATGAAGCCGAACGTGTGAATCGGATAGCTGGGATTGGGCGCCAGAATGGTGTCACCCGGCGCGGTGATGGCGGTCGCCAAGCTCGCAAGACCTTCTTTCGACCCCAGCGTGACAACCACTTCGCTTTCAGGGTCGAGTTCGACCCCAAAGCGGCGACCATAATAGTTTGCCTGTGCGCGGCGCAGCCCCGGAATGCCTTTCGACTGAGAATAGCCGTGCGAAGTGCCATTGGAGGCGACTTCGCATAATTTGTCGATCACATGCTGGGGCGGCGGCAAATCAGGATTGCCCATGCCGAGGTCGATGATGTCCCGTCCCGCCTGACGTGCCGCGGCTCGCATCCCGTTAACTTCGGCGATGACATAGGGCGGCAGTCGCTTAATGCGGTAAAACTCTTCTTCCATGACCTCAATTCGTTCCAAAATCAGGCGGCCTGATCGCCGCCGGAATCAATTGTGACGGAATCCCGGTTGCGGCGCAATGAATGGTTGAAAAAACGCGCCGGATCTTCTCGCAAATGTCGTATTTTTTCTTATGCTTCCTTCTTATGGATAAGAAATCAGCCGACTCGCCCCCTACCGGTGATCTCTTCACCGAAATGCTCCGCATTCAGGGCGACGCCGCCCGCGAGGTGATGAAAGGCTTCATGCCTGAAATCGCCTATCCGGTTCCGCAAGACGAAGTCCTGAAAGAATGGGGCGATGCCGCATCGAAATTGCAGCAGATGTGGATGGATCAATATCGCGAGCAGCAGGACGCTTTACCTGAAATGCCCGCGCCCTTGCTGGCAGATCCATCGCAATGGATGGGCATGATGCAGGGCTGGTATCAGAAAAATCCCCTCGCCAACCCGGAAAGCCAGCGGCAGCTGTGGCAGGAAGGGATGGCGCTGTGGGATAATATCATGGCGCAATACGGGCTTGGCCCTGATGGCAAGGGCGCCGGCAATCTGGAGCCTGAGCTACCCCGAAAGGACCGGCGCTTCGCCGACCCTGCATGGCGCGATTCTCCTGTCTTCGCCCTGATCCATCAGACCTATCTGCTGCTGGCCGAACGGATTCAGCAAATGGTCGATAAGATTGACGATATTGACGATGCGGAGCGGGAGAAGATCCGCTTTGCGACCCGCGCCAGTCTGGAGGCGATGAGCCCGGCCAATTTCCCCATGATGAACCCGGTCGTGCTGGAAAAGACGATCGAGAATCGCGGTGCAAATCTGGTCAAGGGCATGGAACGGCTGGCCCATGATCTGGAAAAGGGGCAGCTCACCCATACCGACAATGATGCCTTCCGGCTGGGGGAAAATATCGCCGCGACCCCCGGCAAGGTCGTGCATGAGACGCCGCTCTATCAAATCATCCAATATACCCCCACGACCGAAAATGTTCATGAAACGCCGCTGATCATCTTTCCGCCCTGGATCAACCGGTTCTACATCCTCGATCTGAATGAGAAGAAGAGCTTCATCCGCTGGGCCGTGGCGCAAGGCCTGACAGTCTTTGTGGTCAGCTGGCACTCCGCCAATGAAGAGTTGATCGATACGAGCTGGGACGATTATATCCGCGCGCAGATCGACGTGATCGATCACGTTCGCGAGCGGCTTGACGTCCCCGATGTTCACACGATTGGCTATTGTGTGGCGGGCACCACCCTGGCCGCGACACTGGCAATTCTGGCCGAGCGCGGACAGGCCGACAAGGTACGCAGTGCGACCTTCTTCACCGCTCAGGTTGATTTCGAAGAAGCAGGGGAGCTGAAAGTCTTCATCGATGACAACCAGCTGGAAATGGTCCGGCAGGCCAGCCGGGATGGGTTTCTGGATGGGCGCTATATGGCGGCGACCTTCAATCTGCTGCGTGGCCGCGACCTGATCTGGAATTACGTCGTCAATCACTACCTGCTGTGTGAAGATTATCCCGCCTTCGACCTGCTCCACTGGAACAGCGATGTGACCAATCTGCCGGCGGAGTGGCATCAATCCTATCTGCGCGACCTCTACCGGGATAACCGCCTGGTGCAGCCCGGTTCGCTGACGGCGGACGGCACACCGATCGATCTCGGCAAGATCAAGACACCGGCCTATATTCAGGCCGGGCGGGAAGATCATATCGCGCCTCCGGGAAGCGTCTTTCGCCTCACGGAACATATCTCCGGCCCGGCCCGCTTCGTGCTGGCAGGAAGCGGCCATATAGCGGGCGTGGTCAACCCGCCCGCAGCCAAGAAATACCAGCATTGGACCAGCGACGAGAAAGCCACCAGCCTGGATGACTTCATCGCCAAAGCCACCGAACATCCCGGCAGTTGGTGGAATGACTGGCTGGACTGGCTATCCGGTTATTCCGATGGAAAAATCCCGGCGAAGGGCAAACGCAAGCCCGGTGGGAAAGGCGACACAGTCATTGAGGATGCCCCCGGCCGATATGTGCGCGAGCGATAAAGCGTTCTCCTCACGCGATAAAATTATGTTGCAGTGCACAATTACCCTTGACGAATCATCGCCAATTGCTACTTTGTGCACTGCAACATAAGTCCATTTGGACGGACGATGCAGGAAGCGAGGATTCATGGCCGAGTCGAAGACAGACACAGCCGCGCAGAATGCCGGGAAGGCTCAAGCGGACAAAGCTGCCGAAAGCAAAACGGCAGCAAAATCTGCGAGCAGTCCGGACAGCTCTGCAAAGGCAAAGGCATCTGATACCGAAATGAAGACAGGCGCATCGGGCGCGCCCGATAAGGCGCCTGCTGCTTCAGCTTCACCCAAGCCGGCGGCTAAATCCGCAGCACCCCCTAAGGCTGCTGCCAAGACCACCCCGGCCAAAAAGCCTAAACCCGTCAAAAAGGTTGCGGCCACACGAACCAAACCTGCCGCGAAAGCTGCCAGGAAGACGCCAAAGCCCGCTGCGGCTCATTCAGCGCCCCCCGCCAGCCAGCCGTCCGTCAGCGAATTGAAGGAAAAAATTATGTCTACCAAGAACGATACCGATTTCACCAAGCCCATGACTGAAGCCGTGAATGAAATTCAGGGCCGCGCTCAGGCCACTTTCGAAAAAAGCTCTGAAGTGATGGGCGAAATGAGTGAATTCACCAAGGGCAATGTCGAAGCCATGGTTGAAAGCAGCAAGATCCTCGCCAGCGGTCTTCAGGAAATGGGCAAGAGCTGTGCCGATGACGCGAAAAGCGCCTATGAAACAGTCAGCGCCGACATGAAAGAAATGGCCGCCGCGAAAAGCCCGACCGAGCTGTTCCAGCTTCAGGGCAAGCTGATGCGCCGCAATTTCGATGCGATGATCGCGCAGAGCTCCAAGACGTCGGAAGCGATGATGAAGCTTGCCAATGAAGCCGCCCAGCCGCTTTCCAGCCGCATGAGCGTTGCTGGCGAAAAGATGTCGAAAGTCGCCTGAATAAGGCACTGACATAAATATTGAGCCGGGACTCCTCTCCCCCGGCAAAAGCAGGCGGGTCGAACGTGAAACATGTTCGGCCCGTTTCTGTGTGCTGTTTCCAGCTTAAAAGTCAGGAGAAAAATGGCAGAGATCGGAGTGATAACGCCTTTCAGCGCCATTCAGTGAAGCCTGCATCTTGCAGTTCACCGCCTGCATACGATATTTGCACCTATATGAGCCCCTTTGATTTGCCTTTTGATTCCGGCCAGCTTGATTCCGAACCGCCGATGGTTTCCGGTCTGCTTCCCACCTATGCTGGAGATGCCGATGATGACGGCCCCGGCGATGGCAAGGGCGACAGTCAGATTGGTCTTGCCACCAGGACGAAGGCGAAACCGCGCAAGCCAAGCCAGTACAAGGTCTTGCTGCTGAATGACGATTACACGCCCATGGAATTCGTCGTCATGGTGCTCAAGCGCTTTTTCCGCATGGATCTCGAACAGGCAACGCGGGTGATGCTCCATGTGCATCAACGCGGCGTGGGTGTATGCGGCGTTTTCCCTTATGAAGTGGCCGAAACCAAGGTGAATCAGGTGATGGATTTCGCCCATGAAAACCAGCACCCCCTGCAATGCACTCTGGAAAAGGCATAAGGCCCGGTAACACCCGCCCAAAAAGGTTCATGACCTACCCGGCCGGGCACGCTATAGACCCCGTCTGTTTTCCTTTAACAGCGATTGTAACGGCCCACCGATTTGAACTTCATCACTGCTCTTGACCGTTACATCTTCCGGCTGGTTCTGGTTCCGATGTTGGGCGTCTTCGTCATCGCCGCCAGCCTGCTGATGATGGACAAGATGCTCCGCCTGTTCGAATTCGTTTCGACTGAAGGCGGCCCGATTGGCGTCGTGTTCAAGATGCTGCTCAACCTGATCCCCGAATATGCCAGTCTGGCTATTCCGCTGGGTCTGATGCTGGGCATTCTGCTCGCCTTTCGCAAACTCGCCACGTCAAGCGAGCTGGACGTGATGCGCGCCGTGGGGTGGAGCTATACCAGACTGTTGCGGGTGCCCTATTGCATCACCGCAGTGATGATGATCGGCAATTTCCTGATCGTCGGCTATGTGCAGCCTTATGCCCGCTATTCTTACGAAGAACTGCAATATGAACTGAGCTCCGGCGCATTGGGTGCCGCGATCAAGGTGGGCGAATTCACGACGCTGGAAGACCGCATGGCGCTGCGGATCGAGCAAAGCGAAGATGATGGCCGGCGGTTGATCGGCATTTTTGCCCGCATCGCCAATGATAAGGGCCAGGTCCTTTCCATCTCCGCCAGAGAAGGCCGGTTTCTCGCCAATCGTGAAGATCGCAATACGATAATTCTGCGCCTGATGGATGGTACCATTATACAGGATATGAAAGGCAAGACGCCCCGTATCCTGAGCTTCACGCAGCATGATCTGCCGATAGACCTTCCCGCAATCGAGCGCTTCCGCAAGCGCGGCGGACAGGACCGGGAATATATCCTGCCCGAATTGCTCGAAATCGGCTGGAGTGACCACACATCGGACGCATTGCGCGCCGAAACGCAGGCCAATTTCAACTATCGCATGGTCGAAGTTGTGATGATGCTGATGCTGCCATTGCTGGCCGTTGCCCTCGCGATTCCGCCCAAGCGATCGTCCTCCGCCCTGGGCGTATTCGTTTCGATCGTGATGGTGGTCGCCTATCACAAGGTGAACCAATACGGACAATCGATCGCCGCGCTGGAGCGGCTCGATCCCTTGCTGGCCCTGTGGGGCCCCTTTGCCATTTTCGCCGCGCTCATCCTGTGGATGTATTACCGCGTCGCCTATGTTCCGGGTGGACAGGCGATTGGCGCCCTCGAAGTGGCTTTTGCCAAGTTGGCAAGCTGGGTTAAGAAACTCTGGCGCCGAAAAAATCCCTTGAGCGCGGCGAAACAGAAGGACGTCACCCATGCTTGACTTCTTCCCGTCGCGCCAACTGACCATCTATCTCGCCAAGACTTTTATCACCCGCATTCTGGCCGTTTTGCTGATGCTGGTGCTGGTGCTGCAAATGCTGGATCTGCTGTCGGAAAGCGGTGACATCCTTGCCTATCCGGGCAATGGCCAGGGGCAGCTCTGGACCTATGTTTCTCTGCGTATTCCGCAGTTGATGGCGCGTTTTCTGCCTTATTCCGTCCTGCTTGCCACCATCATTACCCTCGCGACGCTAAATCAGAACAGCGAGGTGGTGGCGATGAAGGCCGCAGGGCTTTCGGCCCATCAGATCCTGGCCCCCTTGCTGCTGACGGCATTGGTGGTCGCGGGGATTTCCTTCGCCTTTAACGAACGGGTCGTAACCCGCTCCACGGCCACGCTAAAGGCCTGGACAGCGGCGGATTACGGGCCGATTCCCAAAGACCCCAGCGTCCGCCACAATGTGTACTATACGGACGGTACCAATATCCTCACAGCTGACAGCAAAAGCGGCAGCGGCGCGAAGACCGTGCTGGAGGGCGTGACCTATTACACCCGTGACGCGCAAGGCATGATCAGCCGGCAAGTGCGCAGTCCCCGCGCCACCTATGCCAACCCCGGCTGGTTTCTGGAAAACCCCACCACATTTGATGTGCAAAGCGCCGATAGCCGCGAATTGCAGGAGCCGCTGCGCGTTGCGCGCGGTGTTACGCTGGATCAAATGGCCATGACCGGTGTCGATCCCGACGCTCTGTCACTGACAGAATTGGCTGATGCGATCGACACCATGAAAAGAAGCGGCCGCCACACTTCCGAGTTGGAGGGCAAATGGTGGCACAAGATATCGGGCCCGCTATCGGCTGTATTGATGCCGCTGCTGGGCGCGGTTGCCGGTTTTGGCCTGGCCCGATCAGGCCAGCTTTTCATGCGGGCCATAATTGGCATGGCGCTGGGCTTTGCCTATTTTGTGGTCGATAATGCGGCGCTCGCCATGGGTGGTTTTGGCGGATATCCGCCTGTTCTGGCCGCCTGGGCGCCCTTTATGCTGTTCTTCTTCCTCGGTGAAACCGTGCTGATCCGCACGGAGGAATAGCGAATTTCCGGATAATCCGCACTCTCAGGAACCTACACCAACAAGGATGGTTTGGACTCGAATCCTGTTATCTTGGGAGATTACACATGAAATCACTTATCCTCGCTGCAAGTGTTGGCACAGTATTGGCCCTGTCGGCCTGCTCAGAAGCCAAAGCGCCTGAAGCCGTTGACGAATCCGCCACCACGGAAACCACCGATGGCACCGTGCCAATGAACAACGAAACCTTCGATCCTGCGACGCAGAATGACAGCCCCGATTCGGTCACGATTGATGGCGATGGCGTCACAGCAAATATCACCGATGGCGACACGTCGATTTCGGCCGACCTTGATGACGATCCTTCAGCAAGCGTTACCACCAACTGATTTCGGCCAACCCGAATAATCCAGCAGCCACCCGCTCAGCAGATATGCTGATCCGGTGGCTGTTTTGATTCTGCTCAATCCCTGTTAAGCTTCCCTCTTGTATACAGGCGCAAATTGTTTCGGGCGCCGTACCCGGCCCGCCATTTTGACGCCGCATTTTGGTGTTTGGGCAAACGGGAAGAACTGGAAACCGGTCGGCGATGACCGGACCACCAAACGCATCAGGGAATGAACACGTGTCGCAGAACTCTGCAAATATGGTCGATCCTCAGGACCTGCCCTTCTGGAAACGAAGCCACTACCTTGACCGCATGACGCTCAAGCAATTGATCGTGGCCTATTTCCAGCATTACACCATCATGTCCTACCTCTCGATCGCGGCTTTGTCGGTGGTGTTTTTCGCCTTTTATCCTGCGGGCGTGTGGCAGACTCTGGGCGCGATTGCAGCGGCGGTGCTGGTTTACCCGCTGGTCTGGCATTTGCTGCATCAATATGTCCTGCACAGCCGCTGGATGTGGAAGCATAAATTGCTCGCTCCGACGTGGAAGCGCATCCATTACGACCATCATCAGGACCCGAACGATCTGTCGGTGCTGTTTGGTGCCCTGCATACCACCGTGCCCACTGTTGCCATCGCCACGATTCCCGTGGGCTGGCTGATCGGTGGCCCGGGCGGCGCTGCAGCGGCTTTTGCAACCGGCATTCTCACCACCTGCTATTATGAATTCATGCATTGCATCCAGCATCTGGCCTTCAAGCCGAAATGGAAATGGGTGCAGCACATGAAGCAGCGTCATAATGAACATCATTATTTTGATGAGGACGGCAATTTCGGCATCACCAATTATCTGTGGGACCGTGTGCTGGGCACCTATTACATCAAGAAAGATCGCAAGAAACGCTCCGCAACCGTTTTCAATCTCGGCTATGATGAAGATGTTGCCCTGCGCTATCCCTATGTCAAAGATCTGTCTGGCGGCATCGCCAGCGGCCATCCCCGTCGCCGGGTGATGGGCAAGGAAGGCCAGCAACCGAACAAATCGGATGACCGTGCCTCGGCTTGATTTTCATTGGCCAAAGTCTCACTGGTTTGAATATCAACAGCAGGAATAGACGTTTATTATGGGCGAAGTGGCCGTCACCCCGGTTTCGGGAAAACGCGATCTGAAAGAATTCATCGATTGCGGATATGCCTTTAACCGGGACGATCCCAATTGGGTGCCACCCCTGCGGTCAGAAATGGTCGAATTGCTTACGCCGGGCAAAAACCCATTCTTCACCCACGCCCGCGTTCAGCTGTTTCTGGCCCGTAGCAATGGCACAATTATCGGGCGTATTTCAGCCCATATTGATGAGCTTGCTCTGACCCAGCCGAAAGATCAGGGCATGGGTCCCGGCACGGGCAATTGGGGCCTGCTGGAGGCGGATAGCGAAGCCACTGCCCATATCTTGATTGCTCAGGCGGAAGAATGGCTGCGCGGTCAGGGTATGACGCGCGTTCTCGCCCCCATTTCCCTGTCGATCTGGGAAGAGCCAGGCCTGCTGGTGAAGGGCCATGATCATCCGCCAACCGTGATGATGGGCCATCATTCAGCCAAATATGAAGGTTGGATCGAAAGCGCCGGTTACACGCCGGCCAAATCCCTGTTTACCTATGAACTGGGGATCACCGAGGAATTCCCGCCGATCGTACAGCGGATTATCAAATCCGGCGAAAAGAACGATCGGATCAATATCCGGCAGGTGGAAATCGCGCATTTTGATCGCGAAGCCAAAATCATCATCGATATTCTGAACGAAGCCTGGTCACAGAATTGGGGTTTTGTGCCGTTCACCGAAACGGAAAAGGCGCATATCGGCAAGAAGCTGAAACCGCTCGTGCGTGAAGATCTGATCATGATTGCCGAGCTAGACGGTGACCCCGTCGCCTTCATGATCACCCTGCCCAATGCGAACGAGCCCATCGCCCGGATCGGCGGCAAATTGCTGCCTTTTGGCTGGCTGAAAATGCTGCGCTGGCTGCGTAACCCTCAGGTGAGAACCATGCGTGTGCCGCTGATGGGCGTTGTTCAGAAACTGCAGAGCAGCCGGATGGCCAGCCAGCTGGCCTTTATGATGATCGAATATATTCGCCGCAACGCGATCAGCCGCTATGGCGCTACGCGTGGAGAGATCGGCTGGATTCTGGATGACAATCAGGGAATGATTGCCATCGCCGATGCGATCAATGCCGACATAAATCGCGAATATAAGATTTACGCCAAGCCGCTCTGACTCCCTTGCGTGGCTAAGCGTTATTTGCGCAGCCCTCAGGGAACTTATTCCGGATAATCAGCGTTTTGCCTGCGCGTCGCCCGCATTCCGCGGCCGCCGCAATGGTGGAATTTATGGGTCGCGAACAAGCGAATGACAGCAAAACGTCACTGGGCCGCATTTTCGTGGTTGAGGACGATCCTATATTGGCGATGGCATGCGAAGACACCCTGCTGGAAGCCGGTGCGTCAGAGGTAATCATATGCCCCTCCATCGCCTGTACGATGGAACAGCTGGAACACATACGGCCCGATGCGATCGTGCTGGATGTGCATTTGGCCGACCGGGATGATGGCTGGGCTCTGGCAGAGCTGGTGGACCAGTTAGGGCCCAAACGTCCGAGAATCATATTCTCGACCGGCTCCCCTGAAGATATCCCCCCGGACATTGCACGCATGGGTGTCCTCCTGGAAAAGCCCTACGCGCCAGAAGATCTGATGGCAGCCTTGCAATCACATTCCGAGCAGGGCCTGTTCGCCCGCCTGCGCAGCGTATTGCGCTAAGCCATTCCTGGCAGTTTTAGAGGAGATTGCGCAATGCCTGCGCACGCATCTCCGGCGTCCAATAAAAAAGGTCTCCGTTCGGGGTAGAACGGAGACCTTTTGGGATCGTATCACCAGCCGCTTGGACGGGAGGGGGGATCTCGGCGGTGATATAGCCATAATGCCCGGCATCGTGATGCGGTTCCCTGTAATCGTAGTTTTTTACATAAAAAATGTTAACGTCTAAAAGTAAGACCTTATCCTCCCTACAATAGGGGGCAAGCCTAGCCAATTCGTCGTAAAAATCGCATGGCTAGGAACTACATTGGCCCCTGTACGTTAATGGGCCGCCTAATCCATAGGGAAGGGGTTTTATGTCACTAGGCGCCGAAGTTGCCGCACACTTACCGTTTTTGCGTCGTTACGCGCGTGCCCTGACGGGTTCGCAATCAACGGGCGATGCTTTTGTCCAAGCCACACTCGAAGCTGCTCTGGCAGATGATGAGCTGGCCTCTTCATTGAAGGGCGGACGCGTTCCGCTATATCGCGCATTCAACAAGGTCTGGTCTTCCGCTTATATGGAAGTGCAAGATTCCCAGCAGGCTGATGATAGCATTTACGACAATGCTGCAGAAGATCGGCTGCGGAAAATCACGCCGATGAATCGTCAGGCGCTGCTGCTCACCACTGTCGAGGATTTCAGCCCTGCTGAAGCCGGACAGATCATGGGCGCGTCAAAGGACGATGTCAGCCGGTTGGTTCAGGAAGCGATCGATGAAATTGATCGTGAATCCTCCACCAGCGTGCTGATCATCGAAGACGAACCGCTGATTTCGATGCAGCTCGAAGATCTCGTCCGTTCGCTGGGCCATGATATTTGCGGCACCGCCGCCACCCGTACTCAGGCACAGGAAGTTGTCGCCGACAACAAGCCCGGTCTGGTGCTGGCTGATATCCAGCTGGCAGATGGCTCTTCGGGGCTGGATGCGGTGGACGATATCCTCGCCATTGACAGCGTGCCGGTGATTTTCATTACCGCGTATCCTGAGCGTTTGCTGACGGGTGACCGTCCTGAGCCAACCTATCTGGTAACCAAGCCGTTTCAGGAGGACACGGTCCGGGCTGCTATCAGCCAGGCCTTATTCTTTGGAACAGGCCGTCCGCTGGACTGATCGCTTTCAAAATACAGCTAGAAAAAGGCGGCCGGCTATGGCCGCCTTTTTTATGCCTGCGCGCAGCGATATAGCGAACCGGCACTCATAAGTGCTATCTCTTTATTATGCCGCTGGGCGAAATTGGCACTCACCCTGTTTCGTGCTGGCTTAAGGGTAGATCATCCCTGACGGCAGCCAGCATCCTGCTGTTCACGATCTGCGCGCATGGCAAAGGCGCCGCGTTCGCGCACCGGAATGGTCAGACAGCAACTGACTCCCTCCTTTTCAAATCTCAGATCCACCGGATTGCGCAATTCATGTGCAACGATTTTCTGAATGAGATCCGTGCCAAAACCGCGGCCACGCTCTGTCTTTACAGGCGGGCCACCGCGCTCCTGCCACTCCATTCGCACCTGACAGGCATCAACCAGATACCAGCGCATCGACACCGTGCCGCCCGGCGCGCTCAAGGCACCATATTTGGCCGCATTCGTGGCCAGCTCATGCACCGCCAGTCCCAGCGACAAAGCGTCGTTAGGCGCCAATTCGACATCAGGCCCATTCAGGTCCAGCTGATGGTCGCCTTCCTGCGCATAGGGCACCAGTTCAGCCTCTACGACTGAACGGATAGGCGTGGTTCCCCAATCCGATTTCGTCAGCAAATCATGCGTGGCCGACAAGGCGCGGATACGCCCGTCCAAACTATCGGCAAAATCATCGAGATTGCTGGCCCGCCGCCGCGTCAGCGCTAGAATGGACAAGACATTGGCAAGTGTGTTTTTCACCCGGTGATTCAGCTCACGGGTCAGGGAGTTACGTATCGAAGCCTGCTCTTCAAACCAGTTGAGCGCCTGTTCGTCTTCTATCGCCTGGCGTGTCAGCATGCGGATGAACACGGTCAGCATCAATCCCGCCAGCAAGCCGAAAACCAGCGTGGTCATGGAAAAGATCGATAATCCGCTCTGCGGTTCGGCCTCTACTTCCAACACCCAGGGATGATTGGCAATCGGTACGATTTGCCGTGCGACATTGCCTTCGCCAGCAACGCCATTCTCGACCCGCGCCAGCAAATTCTCTTCCGTCGGTTTTCCTTCATAAATGCGCACACCGTAGCGCCCTGCCCCTTCCAGTTCCAAAGCGGAAGCGAGGAAATCCTCTGCCTTAAACGGGCTAAAAATGAACCCTTTCAACTGCCTGCCACTGGCTGCCGGTTCGAATACCGGCATGAAAATCATGAAGCCGGGTGCGCTGCCCCCCGCTTCCTGCCGTAGAACCACCCTGCCGCTGGCAGTCGGCCTGGACGTTTGCTGCGCCTCCAGCATGGCCGCGCGGCGCATCGGATCGGAAAACATGTCAAAGCCCAAAGCGCGGCGATTACGCACAGTGTCAGGCTGAAGGAACGTCACCGGCACGGCTAAAGGCTGATTGGCTGCCAGTGATGGATAGATTGCGGTTACCCCCGGCGTCTGAGCCGCCAATCTGGCATTAAATGCGGCGACCTCGTCCGGCCTTACCGCTTCCGCCCAGCCGATGCCGTCAGCGCCGCGATAATCAGCATCCAGCCGCAATTCACTCACAAACCGGCGAAAGCGGGAAGCAGGGATTTCATCCAGTGTCGCCAGCAGAGCGGCGCCAGCGCGGAGATAGGCTGAACTGGAATTGGCACGGCGTTCAAGCGCAGAGGCGATGACCGCCGTGCGATTGTCCAGCTCCGCCGCTGCCTGACGCTCTTCCCCTCGCTGAATTGCAAATGCGCTCAGAAAACTGATCGACAGAATTGTCAGAAAGATGGCGACCGGCATGGCGCGCGGGAATCGCACCAGCCAGCGTTTCGTCCGACTGTGCGGGCGCAGCCTTCGCGTCCGCGACAAACCCTGACTATACCCCTTGTCTTCCGGCGTTTTCTTTCGCAAAAAATTCATCCGATAAAGCTACGCCAGAATGGCTACATGCAGGCTTGGCTTCGCACCCGATATAATCGGGAACCATAGGCACACCATTTCGTTCCAAACAGGCGCCATAAGGGCGAAGCCCAGCTGTGAAGTGCTATAGCACTCCATGCAAGCCGGGATGGGGATCTGACAATTCAATTGGGGCGGCCAAACGTATCAAGCATGACAGGCACGGATAAAAAAGAAAACGGCGACGCTGGCAAATCCGCCGGCGAGCAGGCATCCAATGCTAGCAAGAACGATTGGACCTCTGGTCTGAAGGATCTTTACGACTCGGTCGTCGATGAGCCTCTTCCTGACAGTTTCAAGGATCTTCTGGCCAAGCTGGACGACACCGGCAAATGAGCAAGACAGACACCAAGAAACAGTATCCTGAGCGCAGCGCCAGTGACAAACGCGCCTTCAAGCATGAACTGACCGAAGTCGTCCCGCATCTGCGTGCGTTTGCGCGCGGACTTTGCGGCCGGCCCGATATGGCCGATGATCTGGTGCAGGAAACGCTGCTGAAGGCATGGGCCGCTCAGGATCGCTTTGAACCCGGCACCAGCATGCGCGCCTGGACCTTCGTTATTCTGCGCAACGCCTATCTCACCGATATGCGCCGCAACCGGTTCCGCGGTGAATATGATGAAACCGTGGCGGAACGCATTCTGACGGCTCCTGCTGGACAGGAAGAACCGCTGCATCTCTCCGATATGCACCGCGCCTTGTTGACCCTCCCCCCTGAACGGCGCGAAGCTTTGCTGCTGGTCGGGGCTGGCGGATTCTCTTACGAGGAAGCTGCGAATATCTGCGGCTGCGCCGTGGGCACTATCAAGAGCCGGGTCGGACGCGCACGCGCTGCTTTGTCGAGCATGATCGAAGATGGCGATATTCCGGACCGCGCGATCAGTGATCCGGCGGCACATCGGGCAATTTTGGAAGAACTTGATAATGTGGCGGCGGGCAATGGCCATTCGGCAAGAGGGCAGAGTTAATCATTTGACCGCGCTTCTTGCCAGCGCTCCAGACTGCGTCTGAACAGGCACTCAGGAATCGCTATGTCCGACACGTTCGACACGCGCCCATCAAAGAGCCGGCCAAGCGGCTCGGCTGATCAAGGCGCTCAGCACGAACAACAGCATCTTGGCGTTGCCGATGACACGTCGGACCCGCAAGCGATGACCTTTGCGGCACAGGAACTGCGCCTTATCTCGGCGCTGGTCCTGCTGCTGGCAACCGGCCTGTTTCTGGCCCTCCCCTTCGTTCTGTCTATCGGATCGGTGGTGTTTTTGCCGCTGGTGACGGCGGTGATGCTCACCATCATTCTGTCGCCTCTGGCAGACAGGATGTCGATGGCGGGCTTGCCCAATATTCTGGCCTCGCTTCTGGCTTTGCTGGGCTTTCTCGCAATTCTGGTGCTCGCCCTTGGCGTGGTGCTGCAACCGGCAGTGAGCCTGTTTGACAGCCTGCCGATGATGGTGGACCGCATTGGAGAGCATTTTGCCCATCTGAAGGGTAATCTCCGCTGGCTTACCCAGCTTAACCAGCAACTCGCCACCGCCATCGGGGAAGGCAATCAGTCACGTGTAGTGCTGGCCGGGCCATCCATGCTGGAACAAGTCGCTTTCGCCACGCCCAGCGTCGTGCTGGAGGTTCTGCTGACCTTCCTGATGGCATTCTTCATGATCGAGGCACGAGTACGGATGCGCCACCGCCTGCTGCTGGACAGGGCGCATTTCGGTGCCAGCCTGAAAGCGGCGCGTGTCATCCGCGATGTGCAGGACCGGGTCGCCGCTTATATTCTCACCGTCGGACTGATCAATTTCTGTATTGGTGTGGTGGTAACATTGGGCGCCTGGGCAATGGGTATGGATGCGCCGATCATGTGGGGCGGTCTGGCCGCTCTGCTCAATTTCCTGCCCTATATCGGCCCGATGGCGATGGTAATGCTGTTGACGCTGTTTGGTCTCGGCACCGCAGAATCTCCCTTGCTGGGTATGATCCCCGCAGCGGCCTATCTCGGCCTGCATACGGTGGAATCCAATGTGATCACGCCCTCTATCCTCGGCGCACGTTTCACCATGAACCCTGTGATGATCCTGATCGCCCTGAGCTATTTCAGCTGGATATGGGGGGTTACCGGGGCGCTTTTATCCGTTCCCATCCTCTTGTCGCTCACGGCACTGATCGATCATCTGGGGAAACCCAATCTGGTCGGCTTCATTTTCGGCGAGCCGCTGTTTTCGACCAATCCGCTGGATCTCAGCGCGGAAGATCCACCGCGTGAAACACGGCTCTGACTGCTGACCCACCGCAAGGGAACACACTGCAGATAAAAAAGCCCGCCGCGCCGAATGGCGGGCGGGCTTTTCTTAAATATTCAAAAGGCTCAGGCCGGATATTTCCAAGCCGATCCGCGAGCGAGATTTTCCGCCGCGAAATCCCAGTTGAGACGCGTATCGATCACGGCCTTGAGATAGGCCGGGCGCGCATTCTGGTGATCAAGATAATAGGCATGTTCCCAGAGGTCGATCGTCAGCAGCGGGTTGAAGCCCGAATCTGCCAGCGTGTCGCCGTCATGGGTTTCTTCGATTGAGAGCTTGCCGCCCTTTTCCGCAAGCCAGACCCAGCCGCTGGCGAAATGGCCAGCACCGCGTTCGGCCAGCTTTTCCTTCAGACCGTCGAACGAGCCGAAAGCTTCGTCGATCTTGGCCGCCAGATCGCCGCTCGGTGCGGATGAGTTGGGGGAAAGCGAATGCCAGTAAAAGCCGTGATTGTAGCTCTGCGCCGAATTGTTGAACAGACCCTGCTCGCTGCCACGGGCCTTGGCGATCACGGTTTCTAGATCGTCATTCGCCTTGTCCGTGCCTTCGATCGCGGCATTGGTCTTGTCGATATAGGCCTTGTGATGCTTGCCATGGTGATAGCTGAGCGTTTCGGCCGTCACTGCCGGAGCAAGTGCTGCGCTGTCATAGGGAAGGTCAATCAGTTTGAAAGCCATGTTTGTTCTCTCCGTCCTTCTGTTGGAATAAAGTCAGTGGTTATGCCCCCAACGCAGCGAACTGCGATGAGTTGCAATTGCGATCAATTCTCATGCATCACCTCTTCCAAGGCGCTGTCACTACGCCGATCGACTGCTCCTGCCAGTGCGACATCCATGGTGACATTGGCAACCGTCCGCATGAGGTCCGGCAACATTTCGACCGCCACCAGCAAAGCCAGCGGCCCAACCGGCACGCCCATGGCGAGTGCGATGGGGCCGATCGAGGTGACGAAGCTGACCGCGCCGGGCAATGATACCGAACCAAGCGTGGTGATCAACGCCACCGCCGCCCCCGCTGCAATGGTTGCCGGGGTCAGCGGTACGCCGGATAATTTGGCGACATAGATCGCCACGGCCAGATTCATTGCCGGGCTGGTCGCACGAAAAATCGCCACCGCCAGCGGCAGCACGAAATCAGACGTCGTCTCCCGAATGCCGAGCGTGCGGCATGATGCCAGCATGGCCGGCAGGCTGGCGAGCGAACTTTGTGTGGACAGGGCCACCGCCTGCGCCGGCAAAATCGCCCGCGCAAAACTAGTCAGGGTTTGCCCGCCCAACAGCCGCGCAACAGGATATGCGGCAATAAGGACCAGCAAACCCATGCTGGAAACCAGCAGGATATAATGCCCCAGCGCTGCAATCGCGTCCCCTCCGCTGCGGGCAGAGACCCCGATGGCCAGCGCGAACACACCCAGCGGCGCCACGCGCAGCACCCAGCCAATCACGATCAGCATGGCGGCGGCCAGCGCTTCAAACAGATTCATCAACCCGTCATGCTGTTCCCGCGGCAGGCGCGCGATCGCCAGTGCCAGACAGGCGAAAAATACGATCACGGGGAGCATCGCCGTTTCCGCCGCCGCCGCCACCACATTGGGCGCGATCAGCGATTCCAGAAACGCACCGATCCCCGGAATCTCCTGCGGCGTCACATCGCTGATTTGCAAGGCCGCATCGGCGGCGCCCGGTATCGGGAAGACATTCAGCAGGAACGGAACCAGAAAAGCGGCGACCAGCGTGCCAGCGGCCAGAATCCCGATAATGCCGGTCAGCGTACGCCGGGCAATCGCCCCAGCCTTCGCCGTATCGACCATTTTGACGATGCCGATAATCATCAGCGACGCCACCAGCGGGATGATCGTCATTTGCAGCGCGCTCAGCCACAGCCGTCCGATCGGTCCGGCAACAGCCAGAACCGGCGGCAGAATGTTGCTTTCCGCAAACAGCCAGCCCAGCAGCAACCCGGCCAAAAGAGCCGCAAACGTCAGCCCTGCAGGCAATTTCAACGGCGGCACCATGTCCACTGCGCTGGGTCTGACCATAATTTCCTTTGCCCTGTCTCTTGACCGCGGTGACATTAACGTCGCAACCCGCCATGGCAATCTACGATAGAAAATGCGAGGAAAGCCTGCATGGGACGAAAATTCTTCGGTACGGACGGAATCCGTGGCCGCGCCAATGCCGGTATCTTGACCCCGGAAATCGCCATGCGTGTCGGCCAGGCCGCCGGGCGGCACTTCCTGCGCGGCGATTACAAGCACCGCGTTGTCATCGGTAAGGATACGCGGCTTTCGGGCTATATGATGGAAACTGCGCTGGTGGCCGGCTTCACCAGCGTGGGCATGGATGTGATCATGACCGGCCCCCTGCCCACGCCCGCCATTGCCCTGCTGGCGCGGGAAATGCGCGCCGATCTGGGCGTGATGATTTCTGCCAGCCATAATCCCTTTGCCGATAATGGCATCAAGCTGTTCGGCCCCGACGGTTTCAAGCTCTCCGACAAGGATGAGGAAACGATCGAGCGGATGATGGGCGAAAATCAGCCGCTGGCACAGGGTGACAAGATTGGCCGTGCCCGCCGGATCGAAGATGCCCGGGGCCGCTATATTCACGCGATCAAGCAGTCATTGCCCGATACTATCCGCCTCGATGGTCTGAAGATCGTCGTCGATTGCGCACATGGCGCAGCCTATACGGTGGCGCCATCCGCAATCTGGGAACTGGGTGCCCAGGTGATTGCCATGGGCGTCGCCCCCAATGGCCTGAATATCAATGATGGCGTCGGCTCCACCTCTCTTGAAGCGATCAGCGCCCGCGTTGTGGAAGAAGGCGCGGATATCGGCATTGCGCTGGATGGCGATGCCGACCGGCTGATCGTGATCGATGAAAAGGGCCGCGCGGTCGATGGGGACCAGATCATGGCCCTGATCGGCAGCAGGCTGGCCGCCAATGGCACATTGAAGGGTGGCGGCGTGGTTGCCACCGTCATGTCCAATCTCGGGCTGGAGCGCTTTCTCGGCGATGCCGGGCTGGAATTGATCCGGGCCAAGGTCGGTGACCGTTACGTGCTCGAAAAAATGCGCGGCGGCGGCTATAATGTCGGCGGCGAGCAATCAGGCCATATGATCCTGCTCGATCATACGACCACGGGTGATGGCTGCGTGGCTGCCTTGCAGGTGCTGGCCGCTCTGGTGCAATCCGGAAAGCCTGCCAGCGAGCTGCTGCATTTGTTCGATCCGGTCCCGCAAATCCTCAAGAATGTGACCTATGAAGGCGGCGATCCGCTGGATAATGCGCAGGTCAAATCCGCCATCGCCGAGGGCGAAGAGACGTTGAAGGGGCATGGCCGGCTGGTCATCCGCAAGTCGGGCACAGAGCCGAAAATCCGGGTGATGGCCGAAGGCGACGATGCCGCCGAGGTCGAACGCGTGGTGGATGATATTTGCGCCGCGGTAAAAGCCGCAGCAAGCTGAGCGAAACCCAATGACAGACATTCCAGTGCCGCCACGTATTCTGGCCATCGCCGGCTCCGACAGTTCCGGCGGTGCCGGGATTCAGGCAGATATCAAGACCATCACCATGCTGGGCGGCTATGCCATGACCGCGATCACGGCGGTTACGGCACAAAATACTCTGGGCGTGAAGCAGGTGGAAACCCTGTCACCCTCTATGCTCGCAGCGCAGATCGAATGCTGTGTCAGCGATATTGGCGTGGATGCGGTCAAGATTGGCATGCTGGGTTCCCCCCAAATTGCCGAAATAGCCGCCAGTCACCTGCGGGATATCGATGCAGCGGTAGTTTTTGATCCGGTAATGGTTGCCACCAGCGGCGCCGTTCTGGCGGATGAGGATACGATTGCCGCCTTCCGCCTGTTGATGGACCGGGCGACACTGGTCACTCCCAATCTGCCTGAACTGGAAGCCTTGACCGGCCTGCCCTGCACCACGCAGGATGAAATCTATCAGGCGGCGGCCACTTTGGTGGAGCGACATTCCTGCCATGTTCTGGCCAAAGGCGGCCATAGCAGGACGGAGCGCGTGCTTGATTTGCTGGTCAGATCGGACGGATCGGCCGTGGCATTTGACCATGCGCGGATCGAAACGCGCCATACGCATGGCACCGGATGCACTCTGTCCTCTGCCATCGCGACATTGCTGGGGCATGGTCAGGGCATCGACCACGCGGTACGGCTGGCGCGGAAATTCGTGTTCGGTGCATTGCAGGCCGCGCCCGGTTTTGGCTCCGGGCACGGCCCAATGGGCCATCAGGCCCTGCGCGGCAGGGCTCAGTCCAGCTCGTAGAATTCGCGAATGTGATCCCAGGCATCTTCGGCATCTTCACACCAGGTGAACAATTCCAGATCCTTTTTGTTGATCGTTCCTTCTTCCGCAAGCGCCTCAAAATCGATGACCCGGGTCCAGAAATCCTTGCCGAAAAGCAGGATCGGGATCGGCTTCATCTTGCCGGTCTGAATCAGCGTCAGCAATTCGAAGAATTCATCGAATGTGCCAAACCCGCCGGGGAACACGGCAACCGCTTTGGCCCGCAGCAGGAAGTGCATCTTGCGCAGGGCAAAATAATGGAACTGGAATGACAGATAGGGCGTCACATAGGGATTGGGCGCTTGTTCATGCGGCAGCACGATATTGAGGCCGAGGCTTTCCGCACCGGCATCAGACGCGCCGCGATTGGCCGCCTCCATGATCGACGGACCGCCGCCCGAACAAATGACGAATTGCCGCTGCCCATTCTCGATAATCGATTTCTCGCTCACCAATCGGGCAAGCTTATACGCCTCGGCATAATATTTCGCCTTGGCCGCGAGCCGTTCCACCACGATCTTCTCGTCATCGGGCAGATCCTTGGCCCCTTCCAGAGCCGTGTCGACCGCTTCAGGAGGTGGAATACGGGCGGAGCCGTACATCACCAATGTGGAGCCCACACCGGCTTCCTCCAGCAGCATTTCCGGTTTCAGCAGTTCCAGCTGGAAGCGAACAGGCCGCAATTCCTCACGCAGCAGGAATTCTGTGTCATTGAAAGCAAGCCGATAGGCGGGATGCTGGGTCTGCGGTGTTTGGGGCACGTTGCTTTGAGCAAAGCTGGCTTCCTGTTCGGCCCGGTAAAAGCGGCGATCCCCAAGATCGCGTTCATTCATTTCTTTTTCTTCGCGTTCGGTCACGAACACTCCTTTCGCATAAACTCCCGCACGGGCATGCCGTTCACCCGAACCCTAAGCGTGGGCAGAGGGGAAAGAAAGCCGCAAGACATGCTTTCGGTTCCGCGCTGCACCTCGTCTGCATGACGCCTGCGCCTGAGAGACGAGCGTCAGTTCGGGTCAGGAACGGGAATAGGCGAGCATATTTCAACCACGCAGCCATCCATGTCGCGCACATAGCCGACGATCTGGCCCCATGGTTTTTCCACTGGCAGTGACACGGGGCTGGCCCCGGCCGCGACGGCCCGTTCAAAAGCGGTGCGTACATCTTCGGTGACCAGAGCTATTTCAAAGCCGGAGGCGATATCGCTTTTCCGATTGGGCCGGATCGCCAGCCCGTTCATTTCCGCCATCGGCTCCCCGGCGAAAGCGAGCACCGTTTCGCCTGTGTCGAGCTCGGCATAGAGGTTGCTTTCATGAACAAAGCGCCGGCGCAAACCGAAGGCGCGTTCATAGAAGTCAATTGTGGCGATTACGTCGGCGACGTAGATGATGGTATATCCGAGTTTCATAGCCTGAATATAAGGCGGGCTATGACGCATCGTCTTGAATAAATCGGCCAGTCACATATCGAAGCCGGCAAGGACGAGATCGGGCATATTCGCCGGACTTATACCGCCCATCTGGCGAAAATTGCGCGTCATATGCGCCTGATCCGCATACCCTGCTTCAACCGATGCGTGGGCGCATCCCACTCCGGCACGGCGCAACCGAAGCGCGCGGTGGAAACGAATGATCGCGGCAAGCTGCTTCGGTCCCAATCCAGTCGCCTGTGTAATTCTGCGGCGAGCAGTCCGGACACTCAGCTGATGCACCCTGGCCAATTGGGCAATCGGAATACGTCCGCCCGTGACATGCAGCATATTGATCATGGCTGCGGTCAGCGGGTCGATCTGCGATGCGCTGAAACGTTCAGCAACAAACAGAGCAAGCCGCCGAGCGAGTGCATCAATGCTGTCAGCGGGCTGACATAATGCGGCAAATTCAGGATGCACGGCCAAAGCCTCATCATCCGTTAGCACGCGATTGAGAATTGCCCCCGGATCAATACCAAGGATACCTGACGCCATGCCGGGGCGAAATCGCACCCCGATGAAAGCGGTACCTGCCGTCAAAGGGACGATGTGGAATCGGGTGGACGGACCTGCGATCCGAAGCGCAATGTCGCCCACGGGTTTCACACCATCAGAGGCGAACCGCAGGATGATGTCGCAGCGTCCATCTGGAAGAACGCGATGCTCACCATCACAGCGCGCATAGGAACGCCATACCGTTTCTATGGCGAAAGGATGCCAGCTGGTCCGGTGATCTTCCTGATAGAAATGCTGCATCACACAGATTTGCCCTCGCCCCAGGCAAAGCACAATGGAGAGGATAGCAATGAGAGAGAGATCGCTAACGCCTGACAAGCCGGCCCTCAGGCTTCGGTATCAAACGACCAGTAGCTGGATGCCCCGTGAGGATTCGAACCTCAATTGACGGAGTCAGAGTCCGTAGTCTTACCATTAGACGACGGGGCAACGCGAGGCGCGCATCTAGGCCGGGTGAAACGAATCGTCAACCCGTTGCAGAAGCGTTTTTCTCGCTCCGCTTGCTCATAAGCATTTGCTCCGCTAACTTCTCAGTCAGGTACCCAGGCCTTCAGGCCGGGCAGAACAATAAGAAAGTACATGTTAAATGGCGGATTTCACTCCGCCGGAACGGCAGCGGGAGCCAGCCGGGAAGAGGCGGCGCGGCAGAAAACGGGCCAAGTCGCCTTCAAAATCCCCGCCTAACCGCGCCTCCGGCGAAAAGCAGGACGCAAAACGCACACAGACAGCTGCGCAACCCCCTTCGGATTGGCGCCGCCCTCCGCATAATCACGGCAGACAGGCCTATGCGGCAATCGACCTCGGAACCAACAATTGCCGGCTTCTGATCGCCAAGCCTTCGGGTGAGAATTTCGTGGTTATCGATGCCTTCAGCCGCGTTGTACGGCTGGGCGAAGGCCTCGCCCATAGCGGTAAATTGAGCCAGGTTTCGATGGACCGCGCCGTGGGCGCTTTGCGAATCTGTGCCGAAAAACTCCGGCGCCGCAATGTGCATCTCGCCCGTTCGGTCGCCACCGAGGCATGCCGCCGCGCCAGCAATGGCGAGGACTTTATCGAACGCGTGCGGCAGGAAACCGGCATTGTGCTGGATATTATTTCCGCGCAGGAAGAAGCGCGTCTGGCGGTACTGGGCTGTCACATCCTGCTGGAAGACGGCATCGGCCCCGCGATGATTTTCGACATTGGCGGCGGATCGACCGAACTGATCCTGATTGAACCGGGTGGCCCGGTTCCGCGCATCGTCGACTGGCAATCGGTGCCCTGGGGCGTCGTCTCGCTGACCGAAACGGTGGGTATGGATGAAACCGATGCTGATATTCGGGCGGCGCGTTATGCGGAAATGCGGCGCATCGTCTCGGACAGTTTTGCCGATTTTGCGGAACGAATCAAAGACGCGCAAACGCCGGACCTGCGTCTGCTGGGCACCAGCGGCACCGTGACGACGCTGGCCAGTTTGCATCTCGAATTGCCGCAATATGACCGCAAGGCCGTCGACGGGTTGATAGTGCCGGCCGCATCCATGCGCGATATTTCGGACCGTCTGTCCTCCATGTCGCCGGATGAACGCCGCGCCTTGCCATGTATCGGACAGGAACGGGCCGATCTGGTAGTGGCTGGCTGCGCCATTCTCGAATCGATTCTCGATATCTGGCCAGCGCCCCGTCTGGGCGTTGCCGATCGGGGGATTCGGGAAGGCATTCTGCGCAGCCTGATGTCGGCCGACGCCGAAGGACACGATACCCAGACCGCCCTGCGGCGGATCAAACGGAGTGCATCATGAGCCGCTCAGGCCGTAATCCAGACAAGCGCGTGCGCACCGCACGCGGACGCACAGCATCCTCCACGCGCTGGCTCGAACGTCAGTTAAACGATCCTTATGTCAAACAGGCCAAGGCGGACGGCTATCGCAGCCGGGCGGCCTATAAGCTGATTGAACTGGATGAGCGCTTCAACCTCCTGAAGCCGGCTACGCGCGTGGTCGATCTCGGCATTGCGCCAGGCGGGTGGAGCCAGGTGGTGCGCAAGGTGAAGCCCAGCGCCGCCATTGTCGGCATCGATCTGCTGCCGACCGAACCGATCGAAGGCGTGACCATCTTCGAAATGGATTTCATGGCTGATGATGCACCGGAGAAGCTGGAACAGGCTCTGGACGGGCCACCGGATCTCGTGATGTCCGACATGGCCGCAAATACAGTCGGCCATAAGCAGACCGATCATCTGCGCACCATGGGGCTGGTCGAAACAGCGGCCGATTTTGCGATTCAGACGCTGGCACCAGGCGGTGCCTTCATCGCCAAAGTGCTGGCGGGCGGCACCGATACGGATTTGCTGACGCTGCTTAAAAAGCACTTCAGTGCGGTGAAACATGCCAAGCCCCCTGCCAGCCGCAAGGGGTCATCCGAATGGTATGTGGTAGCTCAAAAATTCAAGGGACGCTGACGCGGCCCTGACAGGCGATCTCGACCTTGCAGCATCCGCAGATTCCCCAATAAAAAAGGCCGCTCGATCGAGCGGCCTTTTTTGTAGGATCTACGTCGATCCGGTCGGAAGCAAAGCGTTACTCAACCGGCGGAGTCGATGTGGTATCCTCAGTCGGTTCATCCGAAGCCATCGCACCAGCCGCTTCGGGAGTGTCACCCGGCGTTACGGTGTCTTCGGCATCAGCTGCACCTTCCTCTGCCGCCGGTGCTTCCACCTCGGGATAAGGAATGTTGGAGCCATGTTCGTTCAAAAACGCGATCACATTGGCGCGATCTTCAGGCTTGGACAGACCGGCAAAGCTCATCTTGGTGCCCGGCGCGAAGGCACGGGGGCTTTTCAGCCATTCATCAAGGTTGGCGAAATCCCAGTTACCGCCATGCTCGGACAAAACCGAACTATAGGCGAAGCCAGCCGCATGCTTACCAATCGGCTTGCCCACGACACCGTACAGATTAGGACCGATACCATCGGCACCACCCTGATCAATAGTGTGGCAGGACACGCATTTGGCAAAGGTGCTTTCGCCCTTTGACGCATCTGCTTCGGACAGCAGCATTGCCAGAGAGGGGCCTTCATCGCCACCCTCTTCCGCTACGCCTTCGATAGTATACCCCATTTGCTCAGGACGATCGGGCTTGTCCGCATGAAAAATGCGCGAGCTGATGCTCGATAGTCCAAGCGCGACCACCCCCGAAAAAAGGGCCCAGCCGAAAATAGTGTTGAAACGATCGTTCATTGGTAGACATCTGCCATAGATAAAGTTTCGGCGTCGCTCTAGTGGTGCACTGCGCAGGAAGCAAGACCGATCGTGTCTTTTCTCCGCTTATCCGCAATAGTCTATTGCCGCCCCTTCGGTCGGACGGTACCCGAGCGCCATGCATAGTTACCCGAAGCCCGCGCTCGCCCTGGTCGAAAAAATGATAGCTGCCGCCGCCGAAGATCCGGCGCGCGCCATCGCATTTCAGGGCGCCCCGGGTGCCAATTCGCATCGCGCGGCATTGGAATGGGCACCAGAATGCCTGCCGCTACCCTGTTTCAGTTTTCTTGATGCGCTGGAAGCGGTGAAGATCGGCAAGGTCGCCAGTGCGATCATCCCGATTGAAAATTCACAGAATGGCCGCGTCGCGGACATCCATTTCCTGCTGCCTGAAAGCGGATTGTCGATTGTCGCCGAGCATTTCATGCCGATTCACCACGCGCTGATGGCGCTGGGTTCCGGCCCCTTCGACGCAGCGTATAGCCACCCGCAGGCACTGGGTCAGTCACGTCATTATCTGCAGAAACGGGGAATCGTGCCGCTGTCCCATGCCGATACTGCGGGAGCAGCGGCGCATGTGGCGCAAACGGGCGATACATCCATCGCGGCCATCGCACCTGCCCTCGCCGCTGATCTGTATGGCCTGAACATCATTGATGAACGGGTTGAGGATGCGTCCGACAATATGACCCGCTTCGTCGTCTTGGCGCGCGAGGCACTGGACCCGGCATCGCTGAAGGACGATGTGGGCATCACCACGTTCATTTTCGAAGTGAAGAACATTCCCGCCGCGCTTTACAAGGCGCTCGGCGGTTTCGCCACCAATGGCGTGAATATGACCAAGCTGGAAAGCTACCAGCATCGCGCCAGTTTTGAAGCGACCAAATTCTACGCTGACATTGTCGGTATTCCAGGAGACCCGGCCATCGATCGTGCGCTGGAAGAACTTGCTTTCCATTGCAAGGAATTGCGCCTGCTTGGCAGCTATCGTCAGGGCCGCCCACGCGGTATTACGGGCTGACCCGTCCAACCCAATATTCACCGAATATTTATTGCAGGCTTACTGGTGAAATGCCAAGTCACGAAGGTGATGAGTGGGAGTAATGTTGGGCCATGAGTAGCTTCACACAAGATTGGGAAGCTGTCCGTGCCAATGCTGAAACGCAATTTGCCCCTGTGCAACTCCCCGAAAAAGCGACTCCGCCGGGCTGGCTGGAGCGCGCGCTGGCATGGCTGTCAGATTTTCTTTCCCCCGTTGGCAAAGCAATCGGCCTTTCCTGGCCTGTTACACGCTGGATACTGCTCGGCCTTGCCATAGCAGTCCTGCTGTTCGTTCTCTGGAAACTGGTCGGCCCGATGCTGTTACAGGCCCGCCAGTCATCCGAAGATGCCGAGGAGGAAGCATGGAGCCCGCAGCAGAATCAGGCTCAGGCGCTGTTGCAGGATGCCGACGCCCTGGCTGCAGAAGGACAATATGAAGCCGCAATCCATTTGCTCCTGCAGCGCAGCGTAGACGACATCTCGCGGTTCCGGCCAGATGTCATCGAACCATCCAGCACGGCGCGCGAAATTGCCACCTTGCCGATTCTGTCGGACAAGGCCCGCACCGCCTTTCGCGTCATTGCCAGCCGCGTGGAGCGGAGCCTGTTTGCGCTGCACGATCTGTCAGCGGAGGATTGGACGCTGGCGCGTGAGGCCTATGCAGATTTCGCCCTGTCCAGCCGGGCACAATCGGCATGAGCACGCGCAGATTCAGCGCCTTTTCCCCGCGCAGCGTCATCTTGCTGGTGGTGGTCGGCGGCCTTGCCTTTCTTCTCGCACTCTATGCGCTGGGGGCCGGCCTTACGGGCGACAATGGTCGCAATGGCGGCGCGCATGCAGCGGGAAATGGCCTGAATGGTTATTCCGCTCTGGCAGAATTGCTGGAGCGGCGTGGCTATGACGTCGCATTATCCCGCACAAAATCGGCCTTACAAAACGAAAATCTGCTGATCATGTCACCGCCCAGCAGTGCCGATAGCGAAGACCTGTCCGACCTTATTGCCGAGCGGCGCTATATCGGGCCAACGATTCTGATCGTTCCCAAATGGTGGACATTTGATGCCTCCAGAATACCGGGCGTGGAAGCGAAGAAAGGCTGGATTGGTCTTAGCGGCGCCATGACCCCGAGCTGGGCGGATAGCGTTATGTCGCTGGGCGAGCTGAAGGTCACTTTGAAAGAGCTGCCGGAAAGCAAGCCGCAATGGCGCGGTCTTTCTTTGAGCGGCACCTTGCCCGACACCAAAGAAGTTCAAAGCCTGTCTGGTGACGGATGGCCCGCGCTGGTGACGGATAGCGAAGGCCGCACGCTGGTTGGCTATATGCAGGATGGATATTCCTATCCGGGCCTCGCCGCCGCAGCCGGAGTGACGGAGAGCGACCCCGACAATGTCGATCTCTATCCTGTCATCCTCGTGGCCGAACCTGATCTGATGAATAATTACGGCATGGCAGATGTCGCCCGCGCCCGTCTGGCGGTAATGGTGACAGATCTGGCGTTGGAAGGGCAGGATCTGCCGGTCGTCTTCGATCTGACATTTCATGGTCTGGGCGCCACGCGGAACCTGCTCACCCTCGCATTCGAACCGCCTTTCCTGGCCGCGACATTATGCCTGATTTTTGCAGCATTGCTGGTTGGCTGGCGCGGTTTTGTCCGCTTCGGTCCGCCGCTGCGCGATGAACCAGCCTTTGCCAAGGGTAAGGAACAGCTGATCCGCAATGGTGCTGCGCTGATCCAGCGGACCAAGCGTTACCGCCTGCTGGGCGCGCCCTATGCCGATATCATCATGGACCGGCTGGCCGCCCGACTGGGCATCAGCCAGCGACAGGATACAGAGCGTGATGAAGCCGTTTTCCGCGCCCTCTCCGCCCGTGAACTGGACGCACAAGCCTTTGAACAATCCCTCAAATCTTTGCGGCAGGCCAGCCGCCCCCATGACGTGTTGCGCGCTGCCAAAGCGCTGCGTCAAATGGAAAGGACACTCAGCCGATGACCATGACACTCGATGAAACACGCGCCATGGCGAACGCCATCCGCGCTGAAATTGGCAAGGCTATTGTCGGTCAGGACGATGTGATCGATCATTTGCTGATCGCATTGCTGGCGCGCGGCCATGCCTTGCTGGAAGGCCCTCCCGGGACGGCGAAGACCTTCCTTGCCCAGTGTTTTGCACGCGCTACGGGCATGGACTTTGGTCGCATCCAGTTCACGCCGGATCTGCTGCCCGGGGATATTCTGGGTTCCAACCTGTTCAATTTCCAGACGAGCCAGTTCACCCTGACGCGCGGCCCGATCTTCCGTGAATTAATCCTGGCCGATGAAATCAACCGCACCCCGCCCAAGACACAGGCCGCCCTGCTGGAAGCGATGCAGGAACGCCGCGTCACGCTGGATGGGGAAACGCATGATTTGCCGGGCCGCTTCATGGTGGTGGCAACGCAAAATCCGATCGAACATCAGGGCGTTTACCCTCTGCCCGAGGCGCAGCTCGACCGGTTTCTGTTCAAGCTGGTCCTGCCCTACCCCAGCTTGGAAGAAGAAACGGCGATCGTCGCGCGCTTTGGCGCGGGCAGCGGCCCGGCCAAGCCCGAAGATTTCGGGCTGGAGCCCAAAAGCGATCAGGCGGCGCTGAGCCGGGCACAGGATGCCATGGCCACGGTTACTCTATCCGATGAAGTCGCCGGCTATATCGTCGCCCTCATCCGCGCGACGCGTGATCATTCCGACCTTTCCGGCGGGGCATCGCCCCGGGCCGCAGTCCTTCTTGCCGGTGCGGCCCGCGCGCGCGCAGCACTGGATGGCCGGGATTATGTGCTGCCCGACGATGTGAAAGCGCTGGCCACCAATGTGCTGCGCCACCGTGTGCAGCTATCGGCCGCGGCCGAGATCGAAGGCAAACAGATCAGTGATCTGGTCGCGGGTCTGATCGACGATACAGAGGCGCCGCGTTGATCCTTCCCACCACCCGCGCTTTGTCTCTGGCCGTCATGGCAGCACCGCTCGCGGTGCTGGTGGGAGCGCTTGCGCCCGGCCTGTGGCCGGTGCTGCCGCTTGCCGTGCTTGCTCTGCTGGCGCTTATCGTGATGGATGGTGCATTGGCGGGTGGATTGGCGAATGCGGACCTGACTTTTGCGCATGATACGGAAATTGGCCGCCCCACGATACTTTCACTGGACGTAAAGCTGGCACGGAGCAGCACTGCAGGATTATCGGCCGCACTGGCCTTTGACCCGCGACTTGGATCGGGCGGCCGGGCAGATCTTCAATTGGAACCAGCCGCTACATCCGGCAGATGGCAGGGTGACTTCACCCTAAAGCCCAACCGGCGCGGCAGCGGAGCCATCGAAACCCTTTGGCTGCGATGGAATGGCCCGCTGGGCCTCGCCGCGCGAGTTAACCGGATCGATCAGGATGCGGAACTGCGCGTCTGGCCCGATCTCTCGCCCGTACGATCCCCGGCCTTGCAGACGATTCTGCGTGATGCGCGATCCGGCCTGCTGACGCGGCGGGTACGCGGCGAAGGCACCCAGTTCGAAGCGCTCAGCGATTATGCACCGGGCATGGACCGGCGCCGGATCGACTGGAAAGCCAGCGCCCGGCATACCAGCCTCTATGCCCGGGAGAACGAGGCCGAACGCGACAATCAGATCGTCTTTGCCTATGATTGCGGCCAGTCCATGTGTGAACCGGTGGACGGATTACCGCGGATCGACCGCGCCGTTTCAGCGGGGCTCGCTTCGGCCTATGTCGCCTTGAAGGGCGGCGATCGGATCGGCTTGTTCGCCTTTGCCGACAAACCCGAAATCGCCATCCCCTTCTTTGGCGAAGCGCGCCAGTTCGACCGCGTGCAGCAGGCCGCCGCCGCGATCGATTATCACGCCGTGGAACCCAATTTCACGCTGGCCCTGGCGGCCTTGTCCGCCCGGCTCAAACGGCGCTCGCTCATCATCCTTTTTTCCGATTTTACCGATCTCACTTCGGCCGAATTGATGATTGAAAGCCTTGGCCGGCTGGTGAAACATCATCTGGTGATCTTCGTCACTATGAAGGACAGCGAAATCGCCGATATGCGCAATCTGGACGGAAATTCGCTGGAGGAAGTGGCGCAGGCCGTGACCGCTGACCGCCTTGCGCGGCAACGCGCCCTCGTGCTGGAACGACTGCGACGGCTGGGTGTCGATGTGGTGGATGCACCATGGGACCAGATCGGCTTTCAGCTGATCGACCGCTATCTGGAAAAACGCCGGGCGGAGGCAATCGGATGAAACCGCTGACGACATGGTTCCGCAAACAGGAAGCCGATACACCGCCCGCCCTGGAAAGCGCGGCCTTGCGCTCCGACCGTTTTCGGCTGGAACGTGAAGGTGACTGGCGGCGGCTCGAACACATCGTCACTGCGCTGGAAAAGAACCGGCTTCGGCGGCTGAGTGATCAGGATGTGCTGGACCTCCCGGTGCTCTATCGCAACACCGCCTCCAGCCTCGCCGTGGCGCGGCAAACCTCGCTTGATGCCGCGACACTGGAGTATCTCGAAGCGCTGGTCCGGCGCGCCTGGTTTCAGGTCTATGGCCCCCGGCAATCGCCTTTTACATGGCTGCGGCGTTTCTTCGGCGGCGGGTTGAGCCGTGCTGTCCGGGCCATCTGGCTGGATATCTGTATTGCCCTGACCGTCATGATCATCGGCACCATGGTTGGCTGGTTGCTGACCGACCGCGATACAGAATGGTATTACGCGCTGGTGCCCGGCCAGTTCGCGGATGAGCGCCAACCCGGTGCATCGGCAGAAATTTTGCGTCAAAGTCTGGAAACCAAGGACAATGCTGGCGGACTGGGCACATTTGCCGCAGCGCTTTTTTCCAACAACGCATCCGTTGCCATTCTCGCTTTTGCGCTGGGCTTCGCCTTCGGCATTCCTTCTCTGCTGCTGCTGGTCCATAATATGGCCGTGCTGGGGGCCATGCTGTGGCTGTTTAGCCAGGCAGGTCTGGCGCCCGATTTTCTCGCCTGGCTCAGCATCCATGGCACGACCGAGCTGTTCGCCATCCTGCTCGCCGGTGCCGCTGGATTGCATATTGGGCGATCAATGGCGTTTCCGGGCCAAAAATCCATCCTCAGCGCCGCTGCCGCGAGCGGTCAGAGGACGGCCAAGGTCATGCTGGGCGTGGTGATGATGCTGATCGTTGCCGGGCTGCTGGAAGGCTATGCCCGGCAATTGGTCGGCAGCACGGCGGCGCGCGCCACCATTGGCGGCGGAATGCTGCTCTTCTGGATACTCTATTTCTTCGTCTTCGGGCGCGGCCGTGACGCGCCAGAGGTGGATGCCCCATCATGAACGCTTCCATCTCCCGGTCGAACCGCAAATCTGCCCAGCGCCTGCGTGATCTGGTGACGCCGGAGGGCGTATCCCTGCCCGTCACCGTGGCGCTGGCCGGGTCGCGTTTTGGCGCTGTGTTGCTGGATCTGATTCTGGTCGGCGTCGTCACCTTTGTTCTGGTGCTCACTTTGATCTTCACCATCGGCGGCGCGAGTTTGCTGAATCAAGGCGCCACGGAATTCCTGGTCGTATTTCTGATCATCTGCGCATTTGCGCTGCGCTATGGCAATTTCCTCTATTTTGAGCTTGGCCCTCGCGCAGCCACGCCGGGCAAGCGGCTGATGGGACTGAGAGTGGCCGCGCGCGATGGCGGCCGGCTAACGCCAGAATCCGTAATAGCGCGCAATCTGCTGCGCGACATTGAGATTTTTCTGCCCCTGCAAATGGCATTCACATCATGGGAAACCGGGCTATTTGGCATTGCCGCATTCGTCTGGTTCCTGTGCTTTGCGCTGTTCCCCTTTTTCAACCGTGATCGGCTGCGCGCCGGGGATCTGATTGCGGGAACATGGGTGATTGAAGCGCCCAAACCCAAATTGCAGCAAGCCATGTCGATTGATGTCGCCGAAAAGGAATATCGCTTCGGAGACGCGGAACTGGGCATCTATGGTGAGCATGAATTGCAGGTTCTGGAAGGCATCCTGCGCGATAATCGGCCGGAGGTGATGGAGGAAGTGGCCACGACCATCTGCGGCAAAATCGGCTGGACACCGGGCCATTCCGATCACCGTGCATTTCTGGAAACCTTTTACGCGCAATTGCGCGCCAAGCTGGAGCGCGACATGCGCTTTGGCAAACGCAAGGCCGATAAGCATTCCTGAGCGCGAACAAAGAGCGAGCATTGCTGCAAAATTCTGTGCGCCGACCTGACATCGCGCAAATTACCTGGCGTAAGAACGCGCTCAACATCAATCTTCGCACGACGTTCTGATTTTCAGGAATTTGTGGCAGAGCGTGGATATGACGAATCTGCGCCCTGCCCTTTCCCAAGATGCTCCCGCCCTGGCCACGCTCGGCCGGGAGGCATTTTGCTCCGCTTTCGGACATATCTATCACCCAAGCGACCTCAGCCGATTTCTCGAAGAAGCCTATTCACCGGGCACCATAGCTCAGGAAATCAGCGATCCCGCTCTCCTCTACCGCGTGATAGAGCAGGATGACGCGCTGATCGGCTTTTGCAAAATCCGCATAAAAAGTCCGTATTCCGATTATTCAAACGCCGCCCGTCCCATAGCCCTCGGCCAGCTTTATACAGACCCGGCGATGACGGGCCGCGGCTTGGGCGCGCAATTGATGGACTGGGTTATCGACTATGCCCGCCAGACGGGCGCAGATGCCGTCCAGCTTTCGGTCTATAGTGAGAATTTCGGCGCGCAGCGTTTCTATGCCCGTTATGGCTTCAGCAAGATTGCCGATATCGATTTCTGGGTCGGCAATCACCGCGACGACGAATTTCTGTACGAATTGCGGCTCTGAACAGGGTCAGTTCTCTGCGCCGCCCTGAGTTTCAGGGCTCGTCAAAATGCGATGGCGCGCAGACCGGACATCGCCAGTTTTCAACTGTTCTTTCATCCGGTCCTTGTCTCTTTCACGGAATACCACCTCGGCGCGTTCAAGCTCCTCTTCCCCCAGTCCAAGGTTTTTCAACGCTTTGCGTCCCATGACGACCGCCGATTCCATGACTTCACGCATGACGAAATCGGCTGGCGTACCGCGCAAACGGATCACGCTGCGCCGATCGTAGCCGCGAATAAAGATAGCGGCATTGGGGAAGGCCTCGTGCACGGCCTTCACCAGATCCGGGCCGACCTGATCGCCATCGATGCAAAAGGCGATGACTTCCGCTTCGTCCGCCCCGGCCTGCCGCAAGAGATCCAGCCGCGTGCCATCGCCGAAATAGACCTTGGCCCCAAATTCACCGGCCCGGTCGATCATCCCCACATTACGGTCGATCAACGTCACCGGCACCCCGCCAGCCATCAGCATCTGCGCGACATTCTGACCGAAACGGCCATATCCGACCACCAGCGCACTGGCGCCATCCGATTGCGGCCCGTCCCGCTCCTCTGTGCCCGCCACCGGTGTCCGGCGAAAGCGTTTGGTGATGAGCATCAGGAACGGCGTTGCCGCCATGGACAGGGTCACGATCGCGCCAAACAGGCTGGACGCTTCACCGCTGATCAACATGGCGTTCTGCGCCTGCGCAAACAGGACAAAGCCGAATTCGCCGCCCTGACTAAGCAGCAGCCCCAGGGCCAGCGCTTTGCGCCATTCCATCTTGAAGAGCAGGCCAATGGTAAAGATCGCGAGCGTTTTGGCAGCAATCAGCGCCGTAGCCATCACCACCACAAAGATCGGTCTTTCAGCGATGGCCGACAGGTCCAGCATCATGCCGACAGACAGGAAGAAAAGGCCGAGCAGGATGGAGCGGAAAGGTTCAACATCCGCTTCCAATTCATGACGATAGGGCGAATCCGCAAGCATCACCCCGGCGATAAAGGCCCCGAGCGCAGTCGACAGGCCCAGCATTTCCATCACCAGCGCGGCCCCGATGACGGTGAAAAGCGCCGCCACCACGAACATCTCACGCTCACCCAGAGCACCAATCAGGCTGAAGAGCGGACGAATAACAAAACGCCCGGCCGCAATCAGTCCTGCGATCGCCGCCACAGTATACAGCGCCAGCACCCAGCCGGGCGGGCCACCGGCATCCGCCGGATTGCGGCTAAGCGCAGCAATCACGGTGATGAGGGGGATCAGCGACAGATCCTGAAACAGCAGGATGGCGAAGGCGCGCTCCCCAAACGGCGTGCGCATCCGGCCCGCCGATTGCAGCATCGGCAAAACCTGCGCCGTTGAGGAGAGGCCCAGCGGAAGTCCCAGAGCCAGCGAAGCAGCCAGCGTAAAGCCCGTGAAATAATAGATGATCGCGCTGACAGCCAACCCGCAGGACAGCACCTGAAGCAATCCCAGCCCGAAGATTTCCCGCTTCATCCGCCACAAGCGTGCGGGATTAAGCTCCAGCCCGACGATAAAGAGCAGCAAGGTTATGCCCAGTTCGGCAATGCCGATCTTTTCTTCCGCATCGCCTACCAGACCGAGCATATATGGCCCGACAACCGCGCCAGCCAGAAGATAGCCCAGCGTCGCGCCCAGCCCCAGGCGGCGGAAGATCAGCACAAAGCCCAGCGCGAAACCGAGCAGGATGGCCCCTTCGTAAAGCATCGACCCGTGGGCTTCCATACAATGTCACTTCCGCTTGAATTGGGACGATAATCTCACGCTCGGCACATGCGCTTTGCCGACTTCAAAACAGGCTAGGCCGAAAAGCGTTTTAGAGCCACTTCCAGAAACGGAACAGCGCCAATTGCAACGCCAGAATAGCGCAGCACAGGCCCACTACGATCCAGAAGGCGTCATTATCCTGAACACCGGGAATACCCCCGACATTGATGCCGAGCAGTCCGGTCACAAAACCGAGCGGGAGGAAGATCGCCGCGACGATCGTCAGCAGGTAATTGGTTCGTTCGGACCGTGCGATGGAGCGAGCACGTATGTCATCCTGCAGCACCAGAGCGCTTTCCTTGCTGATATCCAGATCATCGAGATAGCGCCGCAAGCGATCGATACTCTCGCTAATTTCCCGCCTGTCATGTGCCTCGAACCAGTCGGGCGCCTCACGCGCAATCGATTCGAGCGCTTCATGCTGCGGCGACATATGGCGTTTCAGCGCCAGACAATTGCGCCGGATCGTGGCAATGCGCTTCAGCATGTCCTCCGGATCATCTTCTGTGCCGAGATCTTCCAATTGGTCGATATGGTCGTTCATATCGACAATCGAACGGTTCATGCGGGCAATCATCACTTCGGTCAGCTGCGTAATCAACGCGCCAGCATCCACCGGCCCATCGCCCTTATCGATCTGCGCCAGAACGTCTCTGGGACTTTGCAGGGGGTAACGCCGCAGTGTGATGACCCGCCGGCCATCCGACCAAAGCTGCATCGAAATCATGTCCTCCGGTTCAGCACCCGGATTGAAATTGATGCCGCGCAATGTCGCCACCAGAGCGCCCGCTTCGCTAAAGGCGCGCGGCCGGGTGGAATCGCTGGTCAGCAATTCCGCCGTGGGCTCAGGTATCGACAGGCCGCCTTCCAGCCATTCAAAAACCCCTTCCCGATTGCGACACAAGTGAAGCCAAAGCAGCTCTGCCGGATCGCGGGGCACCCATTTACGAGCCTCTTCCCACGTGATCGCGCGTCCACCTCCGGTGCCGTCCAGCACCCGGCCAAACAGCATCGGCCCGTCTTCTTCATTATCGTTCAGCATCGGGTTCTCAATAACTGGCAAGGGCTCTGGTTTCCCGCAAAGCGGCATTCGCGGCAAGTTTTCTTCTCAGTAGTGCAGCATCAAACGCATTAACTGCCTTTAACCCGTCACGCGGACGGTCTATATGGGGCCTATGTCTTCAATACGTCCATGGCGCGATATCGACCGCCGCAAGAGCCGCCAGATCATGGTGGGCAAGGTCCCGGTTGGCGGAGATGCGCCGATCACCGTTCAGACCATGACGAATACGCTCACGTCCGATGCAAAGGCGACAATCGATCAGATTCGCCGCTGCGAGGAGGCCGGAGCCGATATCATTCGCGTATCCTGCCCGGATACGGACAGCACAGCCGCCTTTGGTGAAATCGTCAAAGCTGCAGAAGTGCCGCTGGTGGCGGATATTCACTTTCACTACAAACGCGCATTGGAAGCAGCCGATGCAGGCGCCGCCTGTTTGCGCATCAACCCCGGCAATATCGGCAGCAGTGAACGTGTGGCAGAAGTCGTCCGCGCCGCGAAGGCCAATGGCTGCGCAATCCGCATTGGCGTGAATGCCGGCAGTCTGGAACGCGACCTGCTGGAAAAATATGGCGAGCCTTGCCCGGAAGCGCTGGTGGAAAGCGCACTCGACCATATCAAGCTGTTGCAGGATCACGATTTTCATGAATTCAAGGTCGCGGTGAAAGCCAGCGACGTATTCCTGGCAGTGGCCGCTTATATGGGCCTTGCCGAAGCAGTCGATTGCCCGCTTCATCTGGGTATTACCGAAGCTGGCGGGCTGATCGGCGGAACCGTCAAAAGCTCGATCGGCATGGGCAATCTGCTCTGGGCCGGTATTGGTGATACATTGCGCGTGTCCCTGTCGGCCGAGCCGGAAGAGGAAGTGCGCGTCGGGTTCGAAATGCTGAAAGCGCTGGGTCTCAGAACCCGGGGCGTGCGCGTCGTTTCCTGCCCATCCTGCGCGCGTCAGGGGTTTGACGTTATCCGCACGGTGATGGCGCTCGAAGAGCGGCTGCAACATATCAAGACACCGCTATCGCTGTCGGTTCTGGGCTGCGTGGTCAATGGCCCCGGCGAGGCGCGCGAAACCGATATCGGCATTACCGGCGGTGGCGGCGGCAAACATATGGTCTATCTGTCAGGCGTTACCGACCATCACGTTCAAAGCGACGATATGCTCGACCACATCGTCGAACTGGTGGAAGCCAAAGCCGCAGAAATCGAATCCGATATGAGCGATGCCGGAGATTCTGACGGCAGTGATGCAGGCAAGGCAGTAGAAGCCGCCGAGTGATAGGTCAGAAATAGATATCGATGTAATCGGTCAGGCCATCGCACCATTCAAATTCACGCAGCCGCCAATATTTGCGGTTCTGCGTGATGCCGAAATACCAGCTTTTATCAGCGGAGCAGTCACGCCCGATATCGGGCGTGTCCTTTATGGTGATCCGGCCATCAAACACGAAATGGTCCGCGCCAATTTCGGTGACGACGCCCTCCAGCGTTAACCCGCCGGGTTGATCATCCGAACGCTGCCCGCCTTTCAGACGGATCAGGCCCCGGTCATTCCACGCGTTGAGTGTGCCGCGCTGATCCCAGCCGATCCATTGCAAGGTGACCCCGCTATTGTGCCGCAGCCTATTTGCGGCTTCAGCGCTGAGAATATTCGTCTTCGTGATGTTTGTCTCTGGAGCCGCATTGATCGCAGGCTCTGATTGATTTTGCCGCTGCGGCGCAGGCGCTGCTGTGGCTACCGCCGGTGACGGCGCTGCCTCATGCTGACAAGCGCCGATAAGAGCGAGAGCTGGCAAAACTGCGGCAAGCTGGCGAGGTGTTTTGGCGCGCATAGGCCTCCAACGATCGAAAAGATGAAGCGTTCACTTCCCGGCTACCTCAATTGCGCTATATGTGGGCCCATAATGACCATACTATCACGCCGCACACTGCTTTCAGCCAGTCTTGGCACCGGCGCCGCGCTGGCCGCTCCGGCGCGCCTATTTGCGCAAGCGCGCAGCGTAACCGAGAATGAAGCACGTATTCTGGACATTGCGCGCCGCGAAGTTGCCCGCGCGGGCGATGCCCTGTGGCGCAGAGACATTGCGGGAATTGCGGATTTCAGCGCCCATTCCAGCAAGCCGCGATTTCATTTCGCCAATCTTGAGGATGGATCGGTCCGCTCGTTCCTCGTGACGCATGGTGACGGGTCAGACCCTGAGCATGATGGGTATCTCAACTATTTTTCCAATGTCGAAGGCTCCAATTGCACCAGTCGCGGCGCCTATGTGACATGGGAATGGTATAAGGGCCGCTATGGCACCTCGATCCGGCTGGGCGGATTGGATGAGAGCAATAATCTGGCCCTGCCCCGGGCAATTGTTATGCATTCGGCCGATTACGCCACGCAGGCGCATGTTGATCGCTGGGGCCGGCTGGGCCGCTCCAATGGTTGCTTTGCAATGGGGCCGGAGGACTTCCGCGAAGCCTTATGGCATCTTTCCGGCGGCCGGTTGCTTTATGCCGATAAGCTCGATCTGCCCGGCGACGGTACCGTACCGCCATCCCCGCCCATATTTTGATTTAAAAAAGCCGGAACGATCCACCCTTTACGGATAAGATGTCCCGGCTTTGACCTGTTTCAGGCGCCCGGTGCTTCGATCGGCACGACCTCTTCATCGGTGACGCGCGCACGGTTTCGTACCCGGGGTTTGTCGAGGCTCGCCAGCACGGGTGCATCGCGGTCGTAAATGTCGCTGAAGGTCGACATAGTGCCGTTAATGTCGGTCGCCATGGTAAAATAGGTGATATAGACCGGCATCGTCTTTTCGAGCGCCACCTTGGTATATTCACCGGAATTGGCGATTTCGACAGCACCATCCTTATCCACACCATCGCCCAGTATCGCCATGGTTATAGCGAGCTCCAGCGCGCGTTCGGTGCGGATACAGCCGTGGCTGAGCGCCCTGTCCTTATTGTTGAACAGATTACGCGCGGGGGTGTCATGCAGGAAGATGGCGTGCTCGTTCGGCATGTCGAGCTTCATCCGACCAAGCGAGTTGGTCGGCCCCGGCTGCTGCACCACGCTGATATAACCATTTTCGCCGCGCGTTGCCTTATAACCCTTGTTCGCGGCCCATGATGGATTGTTGAGCACACGCTCACCGAGCCCTTCGCCCTTCACAATGCTTTGCGGTACGGTCCAAGTCGGATTGAACACTACGCCTCGCACCTGTTCCATCAATTGCGGCGTGGCCGTACGTCCAGGCTTGCCGACAATGGTTTTGTAGGAACGGATGATGTTGTCATTCACCGTCAGGCGCAGCTGATATTCCGGTACATTGGTCATCAGATATTGCGTGCCCAAATCGCGCGGCAACCAGCGCCAGCGATCCATATTCGCGCGGATCAGTTTGCGGCGATCCTCCTTGGCTTCCGGCGTATCGGCCAGCGCTTTCTTCAACGCTGCATAATCGGGGTGGATCGGGTTCAGCCCCTTCAGCACGACCACCACATCATGGTTATCCAGTGCCTCAACCATCAATTCGCCGGTCGGCATCAGATCGGGATCGGGATCAACCACGAACCATTGCTTGCGCGCGTCCATGGGCGTGCGCCCGTCGCGCAGATCCTCCACCAGCCACACAAAGCTGCGGCTTGCGACTTCATTCAGATTTTCACCGGTCTGAATAGCGTCGAACAAATCCTCAGGATGGTATTCCTCCGGGTCCAGCCCCTCGGAAGCGATGTTGCGAATGAAGCCGAGCAGCGCCGCGGCATCGTCAATATTCCATTCTTGCAGGGGTGCCTTGTCCGGTTGCAGCGGATCAACGCCTGGCAAAGGCTGAATAATCGGCTGCGAGGTCGATACCGGTGCCGGCGCAGGAGATGCCCCCGGGGCAGGCGTAGTCGCCGGTGTGGGAGCCACCGCCGGGAGCAGCGATTCAGGTTCGGCGCGCTGATTATTCGCAGCCGTCCCGCGTTGCTGTGCCGCGGCCACATTGGCCGACATTAGGGCCATCACGCTGACAAAAACCGGAAGTGCACGCGAATTGATCATGGGAGTCTTTCTTTATTGTCTCAGAGACAAAGCGTTTTTGCAGCCGGGCCGTTCCTTGCTCGTCATGCCCGGAGGTGCTTTTACCTCTCACCCATTGGCATGGATTTGCTGACCATATGCTGAATTATTGCGCATTCCGTACGCTCAGGCGGCGATGCAGACCCCTCACTCCTTCGCGCTATTTTCTGCCTCAGTATCTGCCGATTGCGCAGAATCAGGAGAATTTTCAGCTTGCACGGCATCATCTCCGCTGTGCTCCACCGAATCCCACAGCAGCCCCAGCCCGCCCCCGGCAAAAGCCGCCAGAGCCAACGCGAGCGCCATGGGGATGACATAGATCGGATCTTGTGGTTTGTTCGATGTTCCAAGCATTTCTCTTGCTCTTTAGCGGAACAACAGGGCCGGACAAGCTGTTCCCGTTATGTGTGCCCCTTGACCTTGCGCGTTTAACCGCGCAGGTGCCACGGCAAAATCCCGTCGTTCATGCGCATAGTGTGGACGGTTGGTCCCAAACAGGAAGGACAGCGCATCAATGACCCAGGTCGGCAAGAATTCGCTCGATACTCGCACCACGATGGAAGTGGGCGGCAAAACCATATCCTATTATTCATTCGAAAAAGCCGCCGAGAAAATCGGCGACGTTTCCCGCCTCCCCTTCTCCCTGAAGGTCCTGCTGGAAAATATGCTTCGTTTCGAAGATGACGGCTTCACCGTTTCCACTGCCGATGTTCAGGCGATTGCCGACTGGCAGAAAAATCCCAAGACCGGCAAGGAAATCCAGTACCGCCCGGCGCGCGTATTGCTGCAGGATTTCACCGGCGTTCCCTGCGTCGTCGATCTGGCCGCGATGCGTGACGGCATCTCCGCTCTGGGCGGCGATACGGCCAAGATCAATCCGCAGGTTCCGGTCAATCTGGTGATCGACCATTCGGTGATGGTGGACGAATTCGGCCATCCCAAAGCGTTCGAAAAGAACATGGAACTGGAATATGAGCGTAACGCGGAACGCTATGACTTCCTGAAATGGGGCGCCAAGAGCCTTGAAAACTTCATGGCGGTTCCCCCGGGCACCGGCATTTGCCACCAGGTCAATCTGGAGCACATCGCGCAGGGCGTATGGACCAGCGAAGATGAAAATGGCGATCTGGTCGCCTATCCCGACACCTGCGTCGGCACAGACAGCCACACCACCATGATCAACGGCCTTGGCGTGCTTGGCTGGGGCGTTGGCGGCATCGAAGCCGAAGCAGCCATGCTCGGCCAGCCGATTTCCATGCTGATCCCAGAAGTCGTCGGCTTCAAATTCACCGGCAAGATGGCAGAAGGCGTCACCGCCACCGATCTCGTGCTCACCTGCGTGCAGATGCTGCGTGAAAAGGGTGTGGTTGGCAGCTTCGTCGAATATTTCGGCCCCGGTCTTGGTGCGCTCAGCCTCGCCGATCGTGCGACGCTGGCCAATATGGCTCCCGAATATGGCGCGACTTGCGGCTTCTTCGGCATTGATGACAAGACGCTGGAATATCTGCGCCTCACGGGCCGTGACGAACAGCAGGTTCAACTGGTTGAAGCCTATGCCAAGAAGCAGGGTTTCTGGGCCGATCCGTCGAACCCCGATCCAGTCTTCACCGATACGCTGGAACTCGACCTTGGCAGCGTGGTCCCCTCGCTCGCCGGTCCCAAGCGCCCGCAGGACAAGGTCATCCTTCCGGAAGTGGACGAATTGTTCAATTCCGATCTGAAGACGCTCTACAACAAGGATGCGCCCGTGCGCGTCAGCGTGGATGATGCCGGTCACGATGTGGGTGATGGCGATGTCGTCATTGCGGCCATCACGTCCTGTACCAATACGTCCAACCCGGATGTGCTGCTCGCCGCCGGCCTCGTCGCCAAGAAAGCGCATGAGCTGGGCCTCAAGCCGAAACCTTGGGTAAAGACCTCGCTCGCCCCCGGTTCCAAGGTTGTGACCGACTATCTGATCAAAGCCGGCCTGCAGACGCATCTCGACGCAATCGGCTTCGATCTGGTTGGCTATGGTTGCACCACCTGTATCGGTAACTCCGGCCCGCTGGCGCCGCCGATCAGCAAGGCGATCAACGAAAACAACATCGTTGCGGCATCCGTCCTGTCGGGCAACCGCAACTTTGAAGGCCGCGTCTCACCCGATGTACGCGCCAACTTCCTCGCTTCGCCGCCGCTGGTTGTGGCCTATGCGCTGAAGGGGACGGTGACCGAAGACATCACCACCACCCCGATTGGTCAGGATAAGAACGGCCAGGACGTGTTCCTCAAGGATATCTGGCCTTCCAATCAGGAAATCTCTGATCTTCGTAACAGCTCGATTGATCGCACGATGTTCGAAAGCCGTTATGCCGATGTCTATAAGGGCGACGAGCATTGGCAGGCGATCAATGTCGAAGGTTCGGACACCTATCAGTGGCGCGCCGATTCGACCTATGTTGCCAACCCGCCTTATTTTGACGGGATGGGCATGGAGCCTGCTCCGGTCAGCGATATTGAAGGCGCCAAGCCGCTCGCCATTCTGGGCGATTCGGTCACGACCGACCATATTTCGCCCGCCGGTTCGATCAAGGAAGACAGCCCCGCAGGCCGTTATCTCCTCGAACACGGCGTGGAGAAGAAGGACTTCAACTCCTATGGTTCGCGTCGCGGCAATCATGAAGTGATGATGCGCGGCACCTTCGCCAATATCCGTATCCGCAATGAAATGGTTCCGGGTGTCGAAGGCGGCATGACCACCTATAAGGGTGAGCAGATGGCCATTTACGATGCTGCTATGAAGCATCGTGAAGACAACACCCCGCTGGTGGTTGTGGCCGGTAAGGAATACGGCACCGGCTCCAGCCGTGACTGGGCAGCCAAGGGCACGATCCTGCTGGGCGTGCGTGCTGTGATCACCGAAAGCTATGAACGCATCCACCGGTCGAACCTGGTCGGCATGGGCGTGTTGCCGCTGCAATTCGCCGATGGTGACACGCGCGAAACACTGGGCCTGACCGGTGATGATCAGTTCACGATCAAGGGTCTTGCCAATCTCACGCCCGCTCAGGACGTGCAGGTCGAAGTGACACGCCCGAATGGCGACAGCTTCACCTTCACCGCCAAGTGCCGGATCGATACCGCCAACGAAATGGAATATTACAAGAATGGCGGCATTCTGCACTACGTGCTGCGTAACCTTGCCAAGTAAGGCCGCATACAGCGCATAAGAAAAGGCCCCGCAATTTGCGGGGCCTTTTTCGTTTCAGCGTCGGTGTTGAGACAGCTGCTGCCAGCCGCCCGGTGAGCAATACGCCGGTTACCCAGCCCGCCGTTTAGTCAGCTTTACGCACAGCCCTACGGCGCATAAAAATCGCCGCTGCACCCGCGCCGAACAGCAAAATGATCGGCGGTGCGGGAACGGGCGTAGGCGGATCCTTGGGTTCATCCGGCTTGTCGCAACACTCGCCCCCTGAAGTCGTTGTCGTGGTTGTCGTCGTGGAAGACGAGCTCGACGAAGAAGACGAAGAGGAAGAGGACGACGACGAAGAACTTGAACTCGATGAGGTCGAGCCATCACCATCGCCGCCGCTGCTGGTCGATGTGCTGACATAATAGCCGCCACTGGACCCGCCGAAAAAGCCACCAAAATAACCGCCAGAGGTGCTGGAGCCATTACCGCTCGATCCGCCCACGACAACGGGAGTGGATGAACCGCGCGCATCGAACACCCGCTGCGCCGTCGTCGGCAACGGGGCAAGTGGAACAGGGTCCTCCCGACGGGGAATCAGACGCTTGATGCGGGGTTCATCAGGCTCAGGGTCAAGCGCCGCCAGCTTTGCGGGCTTTTTGACATAGCGCATCCGCTTGCCATCTGCCTTTACCGCTTTCATGTCCGTCGCGCCCACCTGGGTTTCCGCGACATGCACGGCGCCGCCAGCGACTACAGCGCCGCCGGCCATAACGGCAGCCAATTTGGCCAAACCAGCGCGTAGCGACATGAATTCCCCTTCAGCCCCGCAAATACTGTCGGGGCATTATCCACACAATTTGTGCTCTTACAGAGGTGATAAACTGTCTGGAAACAATGCCTAACCGGTCAATGTCCCATATTGAAACCACTCAGGCATTTATTTGCCATTATCGAATAAGCCGCCCTGAATATCTGGCCCGTTACTTGGCGGCGTCAGCCCCAGATGTCGCCATCCACCATCGTTGAGGCAGCGGCCACGCGCAGTTCTGGCCACCAGGCCCAACTGGATCAGAAAGGGTTCGATCACATCCTCAACCGTGTCACGCGGTTCCGCTAGCCCGGCGGAGAGCGTTTCAACACCCACCGGTCCACCTTTGTAAATATCGGCAATCATGGTCAGATAGCGCCGATCCATCGCATCCAGCCCCAGCCCATCCACTTCCAGCCGGGTCAGCGAATCGTCGGCAATCTGCGCTGTCACCCGCCCACTGCCCGCCACATGTGCGAAATCGCGCACGCGCCGCAGCAACCGCCCGGCAACGCGCGGTGTCCCGCGTGACCGGCGGGCGATTTCACGCGCCCCGCCATCATCGATTTCCACGCCCAGCAATTTCGCCCCGCGCCGGACCACCAGCGTCAGCTCATCCTCCGTATAAAAGATCAGCCGCACGGGAATGCCGAAACGGTCGCGCAAGGGCGTTGTCAGCAGGCCCTGCCGCGTGGTCGCCCCGATCAGCGTAAACGGCGGCAAGTCGATTCGCACAGAGCGTGCCGATGGCCCTTCCCCGATAATCAGGTCGAGCGCGCGATCCTCCATTGCCGGATAGAGCACTTCCTCCACCACCGGATTGAGGCGGTGGATCTCGTCAATGAACAGCACGTCACCCGATTCGAGATTGGTCAGCAAAGCCGCCAGATCGCCCGCTTTGGCAATCACCGGGCCGGATGTGGCGCGAAAGCCAACCCCCAGCTCCTTTGCTACGATCTGCGCCAGCGTGGTCTTCCCCAGACCGGGAGGGCCGAAAAACAAGGTGTGGTCCATCGCCTCCTCGCGGGAGCGCGCACTTTCGATAAAGACCCGCAGATTGTCCCGCGCCGCCTCCTGCCCGATAAATTCGCGCAGACTCTTGGGCCGCAGCGCCGCGTCCTGATCCTCTGGCTGTCTCTCAGGTGAAAGGTTGGGGTTATCGGTCATGTTCTAACCCATATCGAAACAAGCTCTATCGCCCTACCCTGCGCCATAATCACCCCGCCGCCTTCTTCAACGCCACGCGGATCAGTTCGCTCTCGCTTGCGCCTTCGCCGAGTTCGGCCTGCGCATGGGCTACAGCGCTGGCGGCGATGGCTGGTTTGAAGCCGAGATTTTGCAGCGCGGATACGGCATCGGCGCTTGCCCCGCCGGCAGGTGACAAGCCGCCTGCCGACATGGCCGCCCCCGGCACGGTGGGCAATGCGCCAGCCTTGTCCTTCAATTCATTGACGATGCGGGTGGCGAGTTTGGGGCCCACGCCATTGGCCCGTGCGACTTGCGCCGAATCCTGATTGGCGCAGGCGATCTGTAATTCTTCGGTCGATAGGGCGGAGAGAATAGCGAGTGCTACCTTGCTGCCCACACCCTGCACATTGGTCAGCAGTTTGAACCAGTCGCGCTCCGCCGCCGAACCAAAGCCGATCAGCCGCATATCGGTTTCACTGACCTGCAGATGGGTGAAGACGGTGCACGCCTCCCCCTTCTCCCCCAGCGCGGCGAGCGTGCGGTTGGAACAATGGACCAGGTAGCCGACGCCCTGCACGTCGATAACCGCCCAATCGGTGCCGGTATCGTCCAGCAGGCCTTTCAGCTTAGCAATCATGTTTTGTTCCTGCCTGATTGGCGCTCTTTTGACCAGTGCAATATGGACACGCCTCCACACTTGCCGCATGAGCAGCGCCATGAGTATGAACACATTCGGCCGCGTGTTTCGTTTCACGACCTGGGGGGAAAGCCACGGGCCCGCTCTGGGTGCGGTGGTGGACGGGTGCCCGCCGGGCCTCTCGATTAGTGAAGAGGTGCTCCAGCCTTTCATGGATGCGCGCAAGCCGGGGCAGAACAAATTCACCACCCAGCGGCGCGAAGCCGATGAAGTGAAAATCCTGAGCGGCGTCTTTGAAGGCCGCACCACCGGCACGCCCATCAGCCTGATGATCGAAAACACGGATCAGCGCTCGAAGGATTATTCCGAGGTCGCCCAGGCCTATCGCCCGGGTCATGCCGATTATGCCTATGACGCCAAATATGGCTTTCGCGATTATCGCGGCGGCGGGCGCAGTTCGGCACGGGAAACCGCCGCCCGCGTTGCCGCTGGTGCCGTTGCGCGGCTGGTGGTGCCGGAAGTTACCATTACCGCCTATGTCTCCGAAATTGGCGGCGACGAAATTGATCGCAGCGCCTTTGACGCCAGTGAAATCAGCCGCAACCCGTTTTTCTGCCCGGACCCGGTGGCGGCAAAGCGCTGGGAAACGCTGGTCGATAATGCGCGCAAGGATGGTTCATCACTGGGCGCCGTCGTCGAATGTCTGGTCGAAGGTGTGCCCGCCGGTTGGGGCGCGCCGCTTTATGCCAAGCTCGACGCCGATCTCGCCTCCGCGATGATGGGCATCAATGCTGTGAAAGGCGTGGAAATCGGCGATGGTTTCGGCGCGGCGCGGCTGCGCGGAGAGGATAATGCCGATCCGATGCGCCCCGGCAAAGACGGGCCGGACTTTCTTGCCAATCATGCCGGCGGGATCGCGGGCGGCATTTCCACGGGCCAGCCGCTGGTGGTGCGCGTGGCTTTCAAACCAACCAGCTCGATCCTGATTGCGCAGCCGACCGTCACCCGCAATGGCGAAGCGACCAAGCTTGCCACGAAGGGACGGCATGATCCGTGTGTCGGCATCAGAGGCGTGCCCGTGGTGGAGGCAATGATGGCGCTGGTTCTGGCAGATCACAAGCTGCTGCACCGGGCGCAATGCGGCTGAACACGGCTAAGCCCCTGATATTGGCGCATTGCAGCATTGCCTTCGCAGATGCAGCGCACTTATCGTGTATTTCGATCAAACTTAATTGATTGATTTATCCAATCAAACTTATCGATACTCCTCATTGGCAGGAACCCGATGGCCTGACTATCTGTTGGTCACACGAGTTCACAACCATAACGGAGACAAACAGATGGGTATTATTGGAAGCACGATCAAACCGTTCAAAGCCACCGCATTTCAGGCGGGCAAGGACTTCTTCGACGTCACGGACGAAGACGTAAAAGGCAATTGGGCGGTATTCTTCTTCTATCCGGCCGACTTCACATTCGTCTGCCCGACCGAACTGGAAGATCTGGCTGAACAGTACGACGCGCTGAAGGGGATGGGCGTCGAAGTGTACTCCGTCTCCACCGACACGCATTTCAGCCATAAAGCATGGCACGACACGTCAGAAAAGATCTCCAAGATCAGCTTCCCGATGCTGGGTGACCAGCTGCACACGATCTCCAACAATTTCGGTGTGCTGCGCGAAGAAATGGGTCTTGCCGATCGTGCGACCTTCCTGGTCGATCCCGATGGCGTGATCCAGGTCATGGAAATCACCTGCGAAGGTGTTGGCCGTAATGCCAAGGAACTGGTCCGCAAGATCAAGGCAGCCCAGTATGTCCGCGAGAATCCCGGCCAGGTTTGCCCGGCCAAGTGGGAAGAAGGCAGCGACACGCTGGCTCCTTCGCTTGACCTCGTCGGCAAGATCTAAGCCCCGTTCACCACTTATGTGGTCGCAGGAAACGGCTCGGGGCGTTCACGCGCTCCGGGCCGTTTTCACAAGCAGACTTAAGAAGGAATAGAATATGCTCGACGCCAATATGAAGGAACAGCTCAAGCAATATCTCGGCAATCTGCGCGAGCCGATAGAGCTCGTGGCCTCTCTTGGCGACGATGCAAAATCCGGTGAAACGCGCGAATTGCTGGAAGAAATTGCCGAGCTTAATGACAAGGTCAGCGCCTCTTTCGATGGCAATGATGCACGCAAGCCCAGCTTTGAAATCCGCCGCGCATCCGATCACGATGCATCTGTGCGCTTTGCTGGCCTGCCACTGGGTCACGAATTCACCTCTCTGGTGCTCGCACTCCTGTGGGCTGGCGGCCACCCGCCCAAAGTATCGGATGAAGTGCTATCTCAGGTCCGCGCGCTGGAGGGCGATTTCGCATTCGAGATGTACTTCTCGCTCTCCTGCCAGAACTGCCCTGACGTGGTGCAGGCGCTTACCCTGCTGGCGCTCAACAATAAGGGCGTTAAGGCCACGCTGATCGAAGGCGGCGCGTTTCAGGCCGAAGTGGAACAGCGCAAGGTCATGGCCGTGCCTGCCGTTTACATGAATGGTGAAAGCTTCGCCAATGGCCGCATGAATGTGGAGGAAATCCTCGCCAAGCTCGACAGCAACGCTGGCGCGCGTGCAGCCGAGAAGCTGAATGCCAAGAAGCCGGTGGAAGTGCTGGTGGTCGGCGGCGGCCCTGCCGGGGCTTCAGCCGCGATCTACACCGCGCGTAAAGGCTTCTCTACCAGCATCGCGGCAGAGCGCATGGGCGGTCAGGTGATGGATACGATGGGGATCGAGAATTTCATCTCCGTTCCCTATACCGAAGGGCCAAAACTGGCCGCCGCACTGGAACGTCACATCGCGGAGTATGATATCGACGTGATCAATCTCCAGCGAGCCGAACGGCTGATTAAGGCCAGCGAGACCGGCGGCTATCATGAAGTGGTCTTTGAAAATGGCGGCACGCTGAAGGCGCGCAGCCTAATCCTGACGACAGGTGCCCGCTGGCGTCAGCTCGGCGTGCCAGGGGAAAGCGAATATGCGGCCAAGGGCGTGGCTTATTGCCCGCATTGCGACGGTCCACTGTATAAGGGCAAACGCGTTGCCGTGATCGGCGGCGGCAATTCCGGTGTCGAAGCCGCAATCGACCTCGCCAATATCGTCAAACATGTCACGCTGGTGGAATTTGCCGATACACTGCGGGCCGACGAAGTGCTGCAGAAGAAACTGCGCAGCATGAAGAATGTCGATATTCTCACCTCCGCCGCGACGACCGAAATTACCGGCGATGGCGAGAAGGTGAATGGGCTGCGCTATAAAAACCGCGAGACTGATGAGGAACAAACCGTCGAGCTGGAGGGTGTATTCGTCCAGATCGGCCTGGTTCCGAATACGGAATGGCTGCGCGATTCCGGGCTCAACCTGACCAAATTCGGTGAGATTGAAATCGACCACAAGGCCGCAACTAATATCCCCGGCATCTTCGCGGCAGGTGATTGCACGACGGTTCCGTATAAGCAGATCGTGATCGCGATGGGCGAAGGATCGAAAGCCGGCCTGTCAGCCTTCGACTTCCTGATCCGCAATGAAGCGCCGGAAGAGATAGCGCAAAGCGCGCAAAAGAAAGCCGAGCTTGCCTGAATTGTCTAAACAATACCGATAGAAAGAGGCGGCCCCGACGGGTCGCCTTTTTTGTGGTCTTCGCGTTATCGCTGGCGCCGCAGGATGATATATAAGGCACCTGCCCCGCCATGGCGGGGATGCGCCTTGCGAATGGCGGCAATGTCCCCGGCATGCGATCCAACTGCCAGCCAGTCGAGGATCTTCGCCCGAATGGCTCCGCGCCGTTCCCCGCGATCGGCGGCCTCTGCACTGCGCGGCTTACCCGTAACCACCAGCACCACGCGCGCGCCCATCGCCCGGGCTTGCGCCAGCCCGCCCTGCAATCTTTGATAGGCCCCATCCAGCGTGTGACCATGCAGATCCAGCGTGAAGTCAGGTTGTACGCCAGCACGCGTGAGCTTGCGCTCCCACGATGAATCCAGCCCATGTGACAATGGCAGTGAGGAAGCAGAAGGAAGCGGCGCAGGTGCAGGCCGGGCTGCTGCGCGTTTGGCCTTGTGCTGTTTGGGCGGCAGTTTGGGATTTAGCGACATGGCCGGCTGGGGCGGCTCATGCCGTTCGGCAGCAATCCGCTTTTCCAGGCGCCGATGGATGGGCTCAACCGTTGCGGTTACGCGGCTCCACAAAATTGCCTCTTCATCGCTTAGACCGCGCGGCGGCTTCATTTCACGCGCAGACGCGTCAGCGTACCCTTTGGCAGCAGCAGCACAGCCTGACCATTCGCGCTCATGCCGCCAGCAGTCTCTCGCGCATAATCACCAGCGCCCCAGAATGTATCGAACCGGTTCGGACCTTTGATCGCCCCGCCCGTATCCTGCGCAATCCACAGGCCATTGGCTTCCTGCCGATCTGTCGCCAAAAACACCGGCGCGCCCAGCGGCACAAAAGCAGGATCAGCCGCGACCGAGCTCTTGGGACGAACCGGCACATTCAACGCGCCAAGCGGCCCACTGCCGGTCAGTTCGCGAAAGAACACCCAGCTGGCATTCTTGCGCATCAATTCGGTACCTTCGCGGGGATGTTCATGAATATAGCGCATGATCCCCTGCATTGACGCAGGATATTGGCCCGGTCCATCGCCGAACAAATCCTGCTCGCGCATCAGCGCACCGATGCTGGTATAGGGACGGCCATTCTGCCCGGCATAGCCGATTCGGATGACCTCACCATCGGGGGTTCGTATCCGACCCGATCCCTGTATTTGCAGGAAGAACAATTCGACCGGATCCGCTGCCCAGGCAATCGCCAATCCGCGATCTTCCAGCGCACCCTGCTCTATCTCAGCCCTGCTGTAATAGGGGACAACATTGCCAGCTTCATCAATCCGGCCAAGAGGCGGACGGCCCAGACGTTGCGCCAGCGGCGTATCCTTGGGCCAGCGGCGCACGAGATCGTCGGGCAGCGCATAGACAGGCGCATCATAACCAACGCGGCGCTTACGCGATCCGGCAATTTCCGGCTCATAATAGCCCGTGGCATAGGCCCGGCCATCACCGATCACGGCCGTTTCGAAATAGGTTGCGAAGAACGTCTTGGCGTCGTCCGCTGGCCAGCGTTTCGCCGCAGTGCATGATACGGACCAGTTGGAAGCACGGGTAAGCCCGCTACTATCCTTGCGCCGGAGCAAGGCCGGGCAGCTTTCGCGGTAAGATATCAGGGCCGCGCCAGCATCCTGATCGGTCAGTTTCAGCCGCCCCATTCCGGGACCTGCTGAAACGCCAGCGAGCAATGCAGTCGGTGGCGCCGTTCTTTCCGGTGCGGGACCGGAGGGGGGCTTAAGACCACCGACGCATGCGGCGGTGATTAACGAAGCTGCCAGAACTGACAGCCGTTTAAGCCCCTTGCCCCCCATGAAAAGGCTTACCCTTCGTCGGTTTCGTCAAGCAGCCAGTCTGGATCGGATGATTTCACATCGCGGCTGAACGTCCAGATATCGCGCGTCTCAATCGCATCGTCGAGCGAGCCTGCGATCATATTGCCGTCCTTGTCGCGCGTGACCGCAGCGATATCGGCCTGAAACAATATGGCCAGGCGCGCCATGCGGCCATCGAGCTCGGCGGAACGGACCTGAACTTCCTCAATCCGCACCAGCCGGTTTTCCAGTGTTTCGCCAGCTTGCTCGCGGGCATCGATTGCGGATGCGAAACTGTCGTAAACATCGTCGTCGCACAATTGACGCAGCGCCTGTTTGTCACCGCGCCAGAATGATTCGAGGATCATCCCATAAGCAGCCTTCGCGCCTTCGAGGAAATTGACGATGTCGAAATTACGGTCCGCAGAGGAAATCTGCGACAGGCCCTGTTCGATGGCAGGCGGGAAAGCACCGAGTTCGCGCTGAGGACGCTGGGCGGTTTCTTCCTTGCCGGAATCGGCGGAACGACGCGCATTCTTGGCTGCACCGGGCATTTCGAAGCGCGTCGGCACCGACTCTTCTTCATGCTCTGCACGTCGGCCAAGCACCGAATAGAGGCGTAAGCCCAGAAACGCTGCGATCATAGCGAGAATGACAATTTCGACGATCACGTGACTTCCCGAATTTCCTTGCGGCACTGCTAAAGCCGTCTGCGCGATTTTGCCGAGGAGCAAAAGTCGCTTGATGAATGTCTAATCCTGCCTGAAATAAGCGGGAATTACAAATCGACAACGCCTGACCAGCAGATTCGAGCCCGCTTTTTCATTTACCGGTGCCACAAATCCGTCGGAGCGCCATGAATGAGCGGTATTAAAAATCCGATTATCCTGACTTTAGGCACGATCACCGCCTCTCGCCCCGTTGCGGGGGGCAAGTCTCGGTGCTAGTCGCGCAACCAAGCACATCCTTTTAAACACCAGTTGAAAGAGTTCACCATGGCCGATGAAGGCGACGTTCTTACCAATCTCAGCAATGGCGCCCCCAACGGTGCAGATAATCAGCCGGTCGCCGGCCTTATCTCGCAATATGTGAAGGACCTTTCGGTCGAAAATCCGAAAGCACCCGAAAGCTTCCAATGGCAGGAACAGCCTGAACTGGACGTGCAGTTCAACATTGCCGCGAAGCAGGTGAATGAAGAAGTTCACGAGATCGAACTGAAGATTTCAGTGAATGCCAAATGTGCATCCGGCACAGCCTATATCGTCGAAGTCAGCTATTGCGGTCTGGTCGGCATGCGCAACATGCCGGATGAACAGAAGCACGCCTTCACCTATGCCGAAGCACCGCGCCTGCTGTTCCCCTTCGCGCGCCGCGTCATTTCAGACGCAGTTCGCGATGCTGGTTTCCAGCCGCTGATGCTCGACCCGATCGATTTCAACGGCATATATCTGCAGCAGCTGCAGAGCCGCCGGCAACAGGAAGAAGGCGGCGCCCCCGCCGGACAAGCCTGACGCGCACGCTATTTGAGAGGTTCGGCGCATGAGCCTCATCCGCAATGTCGGCACGATTGGCGGCCTGACAGCTTTCAGCCGCGTGTTCGGCTTTGCCCGCGATATGTTGCTGGCCCGCATCCTTGGTGCGGGCCTCGCAGCCGATGCGTTTCAGCTCGCCTTTATCCTGCCTAACACCTTCCGGCGGCTATTCGCCGAGGGCGCCTTTTCGGTCGCCTTCGTGCCAATGTATACACGGCGCCTGAGCAGCGAAGAGGGTGAAGCCGGGGCGGAGAAATTCGCCAATGATGTGCTGGCCGTTTTCATCTGGGTCCTGCTCGGCTTCTCCGCGATTGCCATGCTCGCCATGCCCGGCATCGTCTGGCTGCTCGCCAGCGACTTCAAGGAAATTCCCGGCAAGTTCGAGCTGGCGGTCACGCTGTCCCGGATTACCTTTCCCTATCTGATGCTGGTCAGCCTGGTGGCGATGTTGTCAGGCGTGCTCAATGCCCGCTCCCGCTTCGCGCCCGGTGCCTTTGTCCCCGTACTGCTGAATATCGTGCTGATCAGCGGGATCGGCATCGGCTATGTGCTGCAGCAACGCGGCGGCGGCACTGTGTCTGTCGCATATGCGCTAGCAGTCGCGGTCAGCATGGCTGGCGCAGCGCAATTGCTTTACATGGTGTGGGCTACACGCAGAGCCGGGGTGAAACTCAAAATCTCGCTTCCGCGCATCACGCCCGAGGTGAAACGCCTCGCAATGCTGATCCTGCCAGCTACATTCGGCGCCGGTGTTTATCAGGTAAGCCAGTTCGTCGACACGTTCTTTGCCACGTCCTTGCCGCAGGGTTCGCTCACATTGCTGAAACTCGCGGACCGGCTCAACCAGATGCCGCTCGGCATTGTCGGCATTGCACTGGGCACGGCGATCCTGCCAATGCTGGCGCGCCATATCCAGACCGGCGATAATAACGAGGCGCAGCGCCTGCAAAGCAATGCCGTGGAAATCGGCCTGCTGCTGACACTTCCTGCTGCTGCCGCTCTTGCCGTGTGTGCTCCAGCCTTTGTCAGTGCATTTTTCGTCGGTGGTAAAATGACGGCGAATGACGGCGCGGTGATGGCACAGATCGTGGTTGCACTGGTCGCCGGATTGCCTTCCTACGTATTGGTGAAAGTGTTCCAGCCAGCTTTTTTCAGCCGTGAAGATACCCGCACGCCCGTGTGGATCGCAGCGGGCACGCTGACGGTGAATATCGCGGTCAATTTCTATGTTGTCCCGCGTTATGGCATCGTCGGGCTGGCCGCCGCAACGGCCGGCACCTCCACGCTGAATGTGGCGCTGCTATACGGCCTGCTGCATAAACGCGGCTGGTATTTTATCAGTGCTCGTCTGATGGCCAAAGTGGGGCGGCAGATTGTCGCGACGCTGGCCATGGCAGGCGTGCTGACGGTGCTGCTGCCGACAATGGCGACCCGCTATTCGGGCAATGTGATCGAACGGATCTGGTCGCTGGGCGTGCTGGTGGCAGCTGGCATGGTGGTGTTTTTCGTCGTCGCCTATCTGACCGGCGCTCTCGACAAGGACCTTCTTGGGCAGCTACGGCGCAAACGGGCGGCCAAACCAGCCGATCCCTCAAATTAATGAACAGAATAAGGTAAACCACGATGCGTATCGTTTCCGGTATCCAGCCCACAGGCTCGCTCCATCTCGGCAATTATCTCGGGGCGATCCGCAATTGGGTGCGGATGCAGGACGACATGGATGCAGACAGTGACTGCCTGTTCTTCCTGGCTGACCTTCATGCGATTTCCATGCCGCATGATCCGCAAACACTGCATACCGGCACGCTGGAAATGGTCGCCGCACTCACCGCATGCGGGATCGACCCTGATCGCTCCATCCTGTTCAATCAGGCGCAGGTCTCGGCGCATTGCGAACTGCAATGGTTGCTCAACGGCACGGCGCGAATGGGCTGGCTCAACCGCATGACGCAATTCAAGGACAAGGCGGGCAAGCATCGCGAAGGGGCCAGCGCGGCACTCTTCACCTACCCCGTACTGCAGGCCGCCGATGTTCTGCTGTATCAGGCAACCCACGTGCCCGTCGGGGAGGATCAGAAGCAGCATCTCGAACTCGCCCGCGATATTGCGACCAAGTTCAATTTCGACTTCGCCAGTGAGGACAAGCCGGTTTTCACCCTGCCCGAACCGATCACACCGCCTGAAGCGGCCCGGATCATGAGCCTGCGCGACGGCACCAAGAAGATGAGCAAATCCGACCCGTCCGATATGAGCCGGATCAACCTGTCCGATGATCGCGATACAATTGCCAAGAAGGTGAAAAAGGCGAAAACCGATCCCGAACCCTTGCCCTCCGATCTGGCGGGTCTGGAGGATCGCCCCGAAGCGCTTAATCTGGTGACGATTTACGGCGCGCTGGCCGACTGTTCTGCAGAGGATGTGCTGGCCCAATATGGCGGGCAGGGTTTTGGCAGTTTCAAACCCGCTCTGGCGGAAGTCATGGTGGAATCGCTTGGCCCGATTGTGGAGCGCTTCGTCGAATTGAAAGAGGACCGCGAATCGCTTGATGCTATTCTGGCGAGGGGCGCGTTGAAAGCACGCGAGATTGCCCGTCCGACTCTGGACAAAGCCTATTCGGCTCTCGGCCTCGTCCGCGGCCACTAAGGGGGATTGCATCAAGCTACTAATATTGCATCATTTTTTCTGATGGCGTGTTCAAGCCGGGTTCAGGCCATCGCCTGTACACACCATCTTATCGATGCCAGCTTGTGGGCAATTCGGCTTGGCAAGCTCCTCCGCGCATGGACTGGCGCGTGAAGTATGGAGAGATTGGGTCATGAGCATGAATAAACAGAAAATCGGGCGCGCGCTCAAATTGGCGACAGTGCCTCTGATACTCGCAAGCCTGGCCGCCTGCGCGTCGCCCTTCAAGGCAGATGTGTCGCGTTTTCAGGCACAGCTTCCCGCACCGCAAGGGCAGACATTTGCCGTCGTCGCAGAAGATCCTGCGCTGGCTGGTGGTCTCGAATTTTCGCAATATGCCGATTATGTCGAAGACCAGATGGAACGTCTCGGCTATACCGAGGCGCTGCCGGAAAATGCCAATCTGATCGTCCGTTTCGATTACGGCGTGGATAAGGGACGGGAACGGATTTCCACCAGCCTGCGCCCGGCGGACCCATTCTGGTCACCCTGGTATGGCTATCGTCCCTATTATGCGCGTCGCCTGGGATATTACCCCTATGGCGCGTGGGGTTATGGCTGGCAGGACCCGTTCGGGGGCCGCGATGTTGACAGCTACACCGTCTATACCAGCGGGATCGACATGAAGATCGATCGCACCGCAGATGGTGAACGGTTGTTTGAAGGCAAGGCGCAGGCCGTGTCCACATCCAACCGGCTGCAATATCTCGTCCCCAATCTAGTGGAAGCGATGTTCACGGACTTCCCCGGTAATTCGGGAGAAACCGTGCGGATTTCAATCAAGCCGGAAGATCAGCCGGTCAAGCGCAAGTAATCCTGCGCATATGACGAAAAAAAGGGGCGGGCCGCAAGGCTCGCCCCTTTTTGTGCATGGCACCTTGGCAGATCAGAGTTGCTTGACGCCGCCAGTCGAACCGAAGCCACCCGTTCCGCGTTCCGTTTCATCCAGTGTTTCCACTTCGTCCCAACGCGCCTGCGTTACAGGGGCGAGCACCAGCTGGGCCACCCGGTCCCCGCGATGAATGGCGAAGTCTTCGCTGCCATGATTGATCAGCAGGATTTTCAATTCCCCGCGATAATCCGAATCGATCGTTCCCGGCGTATTGGGCACGGTGATCGCATGCTTGAACGCGAGGCCGGATCGCGGACGCACCTGAATTTCATATCCTTCCGGAATGGCCATCGCAAAACCGCTGGCTACCGGATGGCGCTGCCCTGGCGAAATCGTCACATCCTCCGCCGAAACCACATCCATCCCGGCTGCACCGGATGTCGCATAGGCAGGCAGCGCCAATCCCTCGCCATTGGGCAGACGCTTGATCTGCACCGGAACTGTTTCTGCATTAATCGGGAAATTCATCCATAATCCTTTCAACCAGCCGGGCGGCGACATCGCGCTTCGCCATCGGCTCCCAGTTTTCTACTCCGCCGGCATGGACGAGGTGCACGGTGTTCATCGCGCCGCCCATCACATCACCGGAAACATCATTGGCGACAATCCAATCCGCCCCCTTGCGCAGCCGCTTGGCCTGCGCATGAGGCACGATATTCTCCGTCTCCGCCGCAAAACCGATCACCAGCTTCGGGCGCTTGTCGCTCTGCGCCAGCCCGGCCAGAATGTCTGGATTGGTTGTCAGGGGGAGCGGCGCAGGATCTCCGCCATCCTTCTTCACCTTCTGATCTGCCACATCTCGCGCGCGCCAGTCAGCCACCGCAGCGACCATGATTGCGACATCGGCCGGTAATGCCGCGGCAACCGCCCGCTCCATATCGCGCGCGCTTTCAACATCGACCCGCTCCACCCCTGCGGGGGTGGGCAAATTCACTGGCCCCGCCACCAATGTCACCCGCGCGCCCGCTTCGGCTGCGGCTTCGGCAATGGCAAAGCCCTGTTTGCCCGACGACCGGTTGGCGATATAGCGCACCGGGTCGATCGGCTCATGAGTCGGGCCCGCTGTAATCAGCACATGCCGCCCGCTCAGCGATGTTTTTGGGCGCAGCGTAGCGCCGCCGCCGATCAGCCTGCGCGCGGCAGTCCAGATCACCTCTGGTTCTGGCAGGCGGCCCGGGCCGAACTCTCCGCAAGCCATGGGACCTTCATCGGGGTCCATCACATGCACCCCGTCGCTGCGCAATCCGGCGACATTGCGCTGTGTCGCGGCATGTTGCCACATGCGCACATTCATGGCGGGAACGGCAAAGACCGGCTTATCAGTCGCCAGCAAGAGAGTGGTGGCGAGATTATCGGCGATGCCCGCCTGCATCTTTGCCAGAAGATCAGCCGTTGCGGGGCAGACCATCACCAGATCCGCCTCACGGCTGAGCTGAATATGGCCGATCTCGGTTTCATTCTTGAGATCCCACAGGGATGTATGGACTGGATTGCCCGACAGCGCGGCAAGCGTCATGGGCGTGACGAACTGGCTCCCTGCATCCGTCAGAACGCATGTCACCTCACCGCCGTCGCGCCTGATCAGCCGGACCAGCTCGCATGCTTTATAGGCCGCGATACCGCCGCCAATGATCAGCAGAATTTTTGTTCCGGTCATGTCGATCTTTGCGCTAGTGTTTCACCCTGCTCCTAGCCCGGAAGCAGACAAAGCGGAAGCCTGCGCAGTTGCGCGTGGTCTTCGATAAATTACCACTGGGGGAGAATTATTCATGCGCCTTATCCTGACGGCCCTGATCATGATCATCGGCATTTTCGATTGCATGCTGGGCATCGGCTTTCTGATCCTGCCGATGGAAACAGCGCGCAGCTTCGGCCTCGCGGCGGCTCACAATGGCGGTCTTTCCACCATGCGCGCAGATATGACGGCTTTTTTCCTGGTGGCTGGCATCACCATGATCTGGGGCGCCTGGAAGCGCAGCGGCACGGTCTTGCTAGTGCCTGCGGCGCTGTTCCTGATTGCCTTGTTCGGCCGCTTGGTCAGCCTGTTCGCAGATGGTCCCTATGACGGGTTTCTGATGCCCATGGTGATAGAGGCAATCACGGTCGCAATTGTGCTGATGGCGGCACGGATGCTGCCCCACCGGCTGCCACAGGGCGGATAATCGCCCGCAGCAAATCCGCCACCGCGCGGGGCACAAAGGCCAGCCCCGCCGGATAGGCCGACATGACGATCATCACCCAATAGGTGTTCTGATCACGCGCGAACAGCGCCATCATCAGCGCATAGCCGCTGAAGAACAGTGTCGCGAACAGGCCCAACCGCCCGCCCAGCCCGAGCCAGCCGATCATCGGCAGAAAGGCGAGCACCGCCGCTATAGTCGAATTCAGGGCCTTTAACGGTGAAAACTGGACAATCGTGGCAAAGAAAAAGGACATGCCCCGGAACGCATCCCACCCGGGTGACACTATGTCGCCGGGCAATTGATGGGTGAAAACCGCCTGTGCATGAAAGATCATGCCGATTCCAAACAGCATTATCACCAGAATGACGGCCATTGCTTCGCGGCGCTTTCCTTCGCACAGCGCAAATGCTGCCCATAACAGCATGAAAGGCAGTGCCAGTTCCCTGATGGATAGTGCAATCGCCGCTGCAATCAGGCTGGGCCACCAGCGGTGCGGGCGATAAATCCCCATAGCGAGCGCAATAAACAGCCCGCTGACCAATTCATGAAACAGGCCGCCCCGGCTATAAAATGCACCTGCGCTAAACAGAAAAATCAGCAGGGCCGCGATGATCCGTTCCGGCATCGATGCCCTGGCCGATAAAGCGCCCACCCAGCCCAAAATCGTGACAATCAGCACGCCGATCATGATGAAACGCCAGGTCTCGAGCCCCCACAGAGATGTTCCCCAGGCCAATGTTGGCGGGCGCACTGTTACGAAGGGCCGCGTCGGATAATTATTGGCCCGCTGTTCGGCCAGCGCGGCTTCATAATAGCCCTCACCCGCCGCCACGCGCTCATTGATGGCTTCGTAAAGGTCACCATCGCCTATTTGCTCATCAGAGCGAGCGGCCTGACGCGTTTCTTCATGCATGCGCTGCTGGAGCGTCCCCTGTGCGAGATACACGCATGCGGCAATGCCGAGGATCAACACCGCCGCCGCGCCCCATCGGGGCAGGTGAAGCAATGGGCGCTGCAATGCTTCCCACCGCTTCAACCATGGAAACGGAAGGTTCAGCACCGAATGCGTCAGCCCCATAATCCGGCAAGGGCACCAGCCCACACAATGGCCGCGCCGCCCACCGCCGCCAGCGCATAACCCCATGGGTTGCTGCCGGCACGGGCTTTGCGTTCCCACAGCAATTCCACATCGGGAATGGGTGGTTCTTCGGGGGCACCACCACGCGGCGGGAATTTATCCTCCAACCGGCGGATCAGTGCCGGCACGCGCAGCAAGGTCTGCGTATCTTCGCGGATACGATCAGCCAGAGCCGCTTCCGGGCCAAGCTCATCACGAATCCAGGATCGCACGAACGGAGCCGCAATGTCCCACATATTGATCTGCGGGTGCAGCTGTGTCGCGATGCCTTCAACCATCACCATGGTTTTTTGCAGCAACAGCAGATGGGGCTGCGTCTTCATGTCGAAATCACGCGTGATGGCAAACAACCCATCCAGCATCTGCCCAACGGAAAGCTCACTCACCGGCTTGCCGCGCATCGGCTCCCCCACTGCGCGCAGCGCGGTCGCGAATTCATCGACCGAGTGATAGCTTGGGACATATTGCGCTTCGAAATGGATTTCGGCCACGCGGCGATAATTGCCGGTCGTCAAACCATAAAGGATTTCGGCCAGCCATTGCCGTGCGCGCCGATCAATCCGGCCCATAATACCGAAATCGATGGCGACGATTTCACCATCAGGCCGCACGAACAGATTGCCCTGATGCATATCGGCATGGAAATATCCGGCGCTGATCGCCTGCGTCAGAAAGGCCAGCACCAAACGCTTTGCCAAGGCGGGCAGATCATGCCCGGCCGCCTTCAACGCATCGATATCGCTGATCTTAACGCCATCGACCCATTCGATGGTCATCACCCGGCCATTGGTCCGGTCCCAGTCAATCGCCGGGATCCGGTAGCCGGGATAGCCCTGCATAATCTGCGCCAATTCGCTGGCCGAGGCCGCTTCGCGCCGCAAATCCAATTCACGATTGGTCCAGCGCTTGAAATTGGCAATGGTCAGGCGCGGACGCAGCCGATGCGCTTCGCCGCCCAGCGCTTCGAGATGCGCTGCGGCCCATTCATAGGTCGTGATATCACGTTCAAAACGTTGACGAATGCCAGGCCGCAAAACCTTTACCGCCACCGTCTTACCATCGGTGGTGACGGCCTTATGCACCTGCGCAATGGATGCCGCGCCAACCGGATCGGTGCCGATTTCGGCAAACATATCCTCCAGCGGGCGTTCAAAGCTGCTTTCAATCTCTGCACGGATCGATGCGAAGGGTACAGGCGGCAGGCTATCCTGCAGCGACAGGAGATTGCGAGCCGCATCATCCCCCACCAGATCTGGCCGGGTGGCCAGTGTCTGCCCGAGCTTGATCGCCGCCGGGCCAATCGCGCGAAAGGCTTCGGCATAATCGGGCGTTGCCGGCTGACGCGTGCCGAAACGGGCAATGCGGGTCAGCCGTTTGACCGGCGCAGGCGTGTTGGGATCGCTTTCAATCCCGCGCAGCGCGCCATGCCGGGCCAGCGTCCGCCCCCATTTGAGCAGGCGCCATATATGCGTCGATGGCCGGGTCATTCCTAAGCAGTCCGCCCTTTGGCCATTACACTTTCCAGCCGGAATGAATCGCGACCAGCCCGCCCATGATCGGTTCCACCCGTGTACGGACGAAACCGGCATCGCGGATCATCTGTTCAAATTCCGGCATCTTCGGAAAACGGCGGATCGATTCGATCAAATACCGATAGCTGTCGGCGTCGCCAGCAAGCACCTGACCGAGCTGCGGCACCAGATGGTGGGAATAGGCATCATAGGCTTCACGGAAACCGGGCCATTCGGTGGTCGAGAATTCGAGACAGTAAAAACGTCCGCCAAATTTCAACACGCGGTTCGCTTCGGCCAGCGCCTTGGCAATATGCGTGACATTGCGAATGCCGAAAGCGATCGTGTAGGCGTCAAAACTGCGGTTCGGGAAGCTCAGTTCCTCAGCGTTCTGGCGCGACCAGACGAAGCTATCCAGACCGCGTTCCATCGCGCGTTCCACGCCGACATCCAGCATTTCCTGATTGATGTCGGACACGGTCACATCTGCGCCATGTTCTGCCAGACGGAAGGCGATATCGCCCGTACCGCCCGCCATATCGAGAATTTGCTCGCCCGGCTGGGGCTTCACCCGCCGCACGAAACGATCCTTCCACAAACGATGCATGCCGGCAGACATGGCATCGTTCATCAGGTCGTATTTTTTAGCAACATTGGAAAAGACGGCGCCCACGCGCTCGGTCTTTTCTTCAGGGCTCACATCTTCATAGCCGAAGGAAACGCTATCGTTCATATCACCCCTCTAACGCGGTCATTTCACCTGTGCCAGCGGAACCTTTGCGCGCATTGCTCTGCGCGATGAAATGATCCCCAAAATGATCCCCGTCAGAATGCTTGCGATCCCACCAAAATGGTAGGGTTGCAGCACTTCGCCCAGCAATAGCGCGGAAAGGATAGCCCCAAATACAGGCAGCAGCGTAGTAGCCTGCCCCGCACGCGCGCCGCCAATCACCCCAGCGGCCCAATTATAGATGAAGTAAGCCAGCACGGAAGACAGCAACGCAACATAGGCGTAGGCTCCTACAGTGCTCCATTTCCAATGCACCACCTCACCATGGCTCCATTCCCATGCGGCGACGGGAAACAGCGTGATCACGCCCACAGCGAAAGTGGATACGACAAAACAGATCGGCGCGATGGCCGGCTTCATCCGCAGCAAAACGGTATAAAGCGACCAGACCAGCACAGAAGCCAGTACCCAGAGATCGCCTGCGCCCAGATGCAGTCGCAGCGCCGCCGCCGGATCGCCTTCAAAGACGATGATGACCACGCCGAAGATAGAGAAGATCACCCCGAGCACTTGCAGCCGCTGAGCGCGCGCGCCGAAAAACAACCGGTCGAACAGGATCACCAGCGCCGGAACTGCGGATTGCAGCAGCAGCGCATTGGTGGCGGTAGTATAGCGCAAACCGGCATAAAGAAGTGTGTTGAACGCCGCGATCCCGAGCAAGCCAAGGATGACGATCCATTTCCAATGTTTGGCAATTTCGTGCCGCTCTCGCCAAAGCGGTTTCCACGCAAAAGGCAGCAGCACGATCAGCGCCAACAGCCAGCGCCCGAAGGCAAGCGAGCCGGGCGGTATATCAAACCGCACTGCGCGGCCGATGATGGAATTGCCGGCCCAGCACAGCATGACCAGCCCCAACATCAAAAAGGCACGCAGATGGGTGGACGAATTATTCATGAAGTTCCCTGTCTGCTGAGCATTTGGTCCGCATCTGGCCAGCATATTGCGTGCACATGCGATTTGCTGCGCTCATAGAGGCCACGCGCTCGGAATGCGAGGCTGGCGGCGCCACTTCTGTTGCACGCCTGCGCTGCGCTTCCCCATATCGCTGCAAATAGGCGCTTGTTTGCTGACCTCGCATGGCCACCCCCTCCCCTTTTTGCGCCAAGACCCTAAATAGAAGCCATGCCTGAACTCCCCGAAGTTGAAACCACCATCCGCGGCCTCGCCCGCTTTCTTGATGGCGAGCGATTGGAACGTGTTGAATTGCGCCGCGCGAATCTGCGCCGCCCTTTTCCCGAAGATCTCGTGCAGCGCCTCACCGGCGCACGTGTCACCGGGTTGAGCCGCCGGGCGAAATACGGCCTGATCGGCACCGATCGCGGGGCGACGATGGTTTTCCATCTGGGCATGAGCGGCCGCTGGCGAATCGATCCCTCGGATATCGGCACGCATGACCATTTGGTGATGGAAACCACCGGCCATCGATTCGCGCTGTGCGATCCTCGCCGCTTCGGCTCGGTTGATCTGCTGGAAAGCGATTCGCTTGACCAATGGAGCAGCTTTGCGACAATGGGTCCCGAACCACTGGGGCCAGACCTTACCGCAGAGCATCTGCACCGGGCATTTGCTGGCCGCAAGCAAGCGGTAAAGCTCTTGCTGTTGGACCAGCGAATCGTCGCCGGGCTGGGCAATATCTACGTGTGCGAGGCGCTGTACCGCGCGCATATCAATCCAGTGAAAGCGGGGGGGCGAATATCGCTCGCCGCTCTTAAACGGCTGATCCCCGCGATTCAGGCAGTGCTGTATGAAGCGATTGAGGCGGGTGGCTCCTCCTTGCGCGATTATGCTCAGCCTGACGGTCAGCTGGGATATTTCTCCAAGCAATTCGACGTTTATGGCCGCGAGGCAGAGCCCTGCGCCTGCGGCGGCACTATCAAACGCATTGCCCAGGGAGGCCGCAGCACGTGGTATTGCCCTTCCTGCCAGCGTTAGGTTATAAGCCACTCCAACGGTGAAGCAGAGGTCCCTTTGCTTGACCTTTGGCGCCATGCTCGCTATGGGCCGCGCTTCGTTGCGACACCGCTTTGCGGGAATCGCGACTTTACTGGATTTAAGAACGAGATAGCAGAGCGGCGTTTGATCGCGCTGCCGCAATGTAAGGACAGATATGGCCAATACGCCGCAAGCCCGTAAGCGCATCCGCCGCAACGCCAATCGCGCCGAAGTTAACGGTTCGCGGATGAGCCGTATTCGCAGCTTCCTGAAGCGCGTTGAAACCGCTCTCGCCACTGGCGACAAGTCGGCAGCGCAGAATGCTCTCAAGGAAGCACAGCCTGAACTCGCACGCGGTGTTGCCCGCGGCGTGGTTCACAAGAATACAGCTGCACGCAAGATGAGCCGACTCAGCAAGCGAGTCTCTGCTCTCTGATTCTTACCCCTTCCGGGGTAATACCGAGAACGAAATCGGAACGAGGCCGGTGCTTTAAGCGCCGGCCTTTTTCGTATGCAGGTTAGTAATTTCTTACCGCCGTCAAAGCCTCAGGGAATCCCGCGATTCGAGTGGCTGAAAATCACTTTTTCCATTTTTTTCAACAACTTGAACGCAAGCCTGCGCCTCCCCAATGAGTCAAGGCGCATTATTTCAGTTTTTTTACCAGAGCGCCCTTGCTCCTATCCACAGGGCGTTCATAACAAGGCCTCGCAGTCACGGCTCAGGGCCGTGGCGGCAAACTGAACCACAAACCGGCCAGCATGGTCGCCAGCGCTTCTGTTCTGGCGAAAGCGAAGCTGTGCGCTTGGTGGGTTTGGAATTTGGTAATTTAATTTTGGGGCTGCGAATACACGCTTATGACAGGCATTGGATCACAGACGGGACGGAACGCATCTTCGCACAAGCGTGGTGCTCCGGAACCAGATCAGGAAGCGCTCGACCTGGCGGCCGATTGGGCCGACATCAGCCAGGGCCTGCGCAAGGATTTGGGCCATCAACTGCACAGCCAATGGATCAAACCGATCCAGCTGGGCAGTTTCTGCAAGGAAACCGGCACTCTCGATCTCTTCCTGCCCACTGAATTCTCCGCCAATTGGGTGCATGACCGGTTCCATGACCGCCTCTCCCTTGCCTGGAAAATCGCCAGCGGTGATGTGAAGCATGTGCGGATCGCCGTGCATCCTGGCCGCCGCAAGCTGGCCGATCTCGCGCTCAAACAGGATGCTCCGGCGCGCCGCCCGGTCGCGAATGATCGTCTCAATGGCGATTCGCTGGCCATGGGTTCGATTGATGATCACGGCTTCACCTCTTCCGTCGGGCTCGACCCCAGTCTGACCTTTGCCGCTTTCGTCACCGGCACCACCAATGTGCTCGCCTTCAATGCTGCGCAGCGCATGGCGAAAGAGGAAAAACCTCAGTTTTCTCCGCTCTATCTCAAGGCAGCGACGGGCCAGGGCAAAACCCACCTGCTCCACGCGATCGGCCATTCCTATCTGCAGGCGCATCCCCGCGCCCGGATCTTCTACTGCTCTGCCGAGCGTTTCATGGTCGAATTCGTTCAGGCCCTGCGTCAGAACGAGATGATCGAATTCAAGGCGCGCCTGCGCGGATTCGATCTGCTCCTGGTCGACGATATTCAGTTCATCATCGGCAAGGCTTCGGCACAGGAAGAATTGCTCTACACGATCGATGCGCTGCTCGCCGAAGGCAAGCGGCTGGTCTTTGCCGCCGACCGCGCGCCTCAGGCGCTGGACGGCGTCGAACAACGCCTGCTCTCGCGCCTGTCGATGGGTCTGGTGGCCGATATTCAGCCCGCCGATATCGAATTGCGCCGCGCGATTCTCGAATCGAAGATGACCAAATTCGCGCCGCTCGACGTGCCCGCCGATGTGATCGAATTCCTCGCCCGGACCATTAACCGCAATGTGCGGGAGCTGGTCGGCGGTCTGAACAAGCTGATCGCCTATGCGCAGCTGACCGGGCAGGAAGTGTCGCTGCAACTGGCCGAAGAGCAGCTGACCGATATTCTGTCCGCCAATCGCAAGAGAATCACGATCGACGAAATTCAGCGGACCGTCTGTCAGTTTTACCGGGTCGACCGCTCCGAAATGTCGAGCAAGCGCCGCGCGCGTGCCGTGGTGCGTCCGCGTCAGGTGGCGATGTATCTTTCCAAAGTGCTCACCCCGCGCTCCTACCCCGAAATCGGGCGGAAGTTCGGCGGACGTGATCATTCCACCGTCATCCACGCCGTGCGTCTGATCGAAGATCTGCGTCAGCGGGATTCGGATATGGACGGCGATGTTCGTTCACTGCTGCGGCAGCTGGAATCCTGATCGATTGAGCCCTACATGCAGGCCATGAACAGCCTGCCTCCCGAACGCCTTGAACGCTTCGCTCGCCATATCGTGCTCCCCGAAATCGGGGGCACGGGGCAGCTGGCTCTGGCCAAGACCCATATTCTGCTGGTGGGCATGGGCGGCATCGGATCACCCGCCCTCCAATATCTGGCCGGCGCGGGAATTGGCCGAATCACCCTGATCGACAGCGATCGGGTGGAGGAAAGCAACCTTCAGCGTCAGACCCTGTTTTCTCAGGCCGATATTGGCCGGGACAAGGCGATGGCAGCGCAGGATTGGGTCCGGCGCTTCGACCCCGCCTTGCAGGTTGAATCGAAGGCTCAGCGAATCACTGCGGAGAATGCCGCCACGCTCCTCGAAGGGGCCGATCTGGTCCTGGATGGCTGCGACAATTTCGCCACCCGGCTTGCCGTGTCCGATAGCTGCGTCGCACAGCGAGTGCCGCTCGTCAGCGCCGCCGTCGGGCGTTTTCAGGGGCAGGTCGGTTCCTTTGCCGGCCATCTGCCCGACCAGCCCTGCTACCGCTGTTATGTCGGCGATGCGTTTGATGCTGAAGATTGCGACACCTGTGCCGAGGACGGGATGCTTGGCGCTATGGCCGGGTGGGCCGGAACCTTTGGCGCGATGCAGGCAATCCGGGTGGCCGTGGAAGGCCGGGCGGCTTTCGGCGATCCGCAATGGGGGCAATTGCATCTGCTCGACGGGCTGAAGCCGGGCATGCGCACGATGCGAATCGCCAAGGACCCCGATTGCCGCACCTGCAGTCAGGCTTTGTCCTGATCCAGTAATTCCGAGACGAAAGTGGGCACCAATTCGCCCGCTGGCCCCAGCCGCGATTCTCCGAAGAGATGCGATCCCTGACTGGGTTCGAGATTGAGCTCCAGCGTGCACGCGCCATAGGCGGCAGCTTCCTGCACAAAACCGGCAGTAGGATAGACCGCGCCGGATGTGCCGATGGAAACGAACAGATCAGCCTCCACCAAAGCGCCAAATATCTCCTCCATCCGATAAGGCATTTCACCGAACCAAACGATATCGGGCCGCAGAGCTACTGCGCCGCAAGCGGGGCACGCCGGGCGATCGATCAGCTGCCCGCGCCATTCATGCCGCGCATCGCAGGCGGTGCACCACGCCGAGAGATGCGTCCCATGCATATGGAGCACGCGGCGCGCGCCAGCACGTTCATGCAGATCATCGACATTCTGCGTGACGATCAACAGATCCCCCGTCCATTCGGCATCCAACCGCGCAAGGGCGTGATGCGCCCGGTTGGGTTCGACGCGCTGGATCGCCTCGCGCCGCGCATCATAGAATCGCAGGACGAGTTCGGGATCGCGGGCGAAGGCTTCTGGCGTCGCCACATCCTCCACCCGGTGATTCTCCCACAGGCCCCCTGCCCCGCGAAAGGTGTCGATGCCGCTTTCGGCACTGATTCCGGCGCCCGTCAGGATCACGATATTGCGGATGCTGCTCATGTCCCCCATGACACACGCAAAAGCGAGGACATGCAATGACACGGATCGGAATTATCGGCAGTCAGGGCCGAATGGGGCAGGCTATTGCGCAGGCAGTCGAAGCTGCAGGTTGTACATTGGCCGGCGGTGTAGGCCGCGGCGATGATGTGCGCGAACTGGCGGCGAGCAGCGATGTGCTGGTGGATTTCTCCTCCCCCGCAGCGCTGGAGGCCAATCTCGTCGCTGCCCGGCAAGCTGGCATTCCCATTTTGATCGGCACGACCGGTTTCGAGGACAGCCATCACGCACAGATCGACGCGGCAGCGCAGGATATTGCGGTGCTGCAAACCGGCAATACCTCGCTCGGCGTTACGCTGCTCGCCCATCTGGTGCGCGAGGCGGCCACGCGTCTGGGTGATGACTGGGATATCGAGATTGTTGAAATGCATCATCGCAACAAGGTCGATGCCCCCTCCGGCACGGCGCTGCTGCTGGGAGAAGCAGCGGCACAAGGACGCGGCATATCGCTGGCCGAACATACCGACAGCGGACGTGATGGCCATACCGGCAAGCGTAAAGATGGGGACATCGGTTTTGCGGCCTTGCGCGGCGGCACCGTGGCCGGTGATCATTCAGTGATTCTCGCCGGGGAGCAGGAGCGGATCACCTTGTCGCATATGGCGGAAAACAGGATGATCTTTGCCCATGGTGCGGTCAAAGGGGCATGCTGGCTACTGGACAAGCGCGCCGGCCGCTATCGCATGGGTGAGGTTCTTGGACTTTGACCAAGGATCAGATCTTCGAATTCTTCCGCCTGCTCTGCGAACTCAATCCGGAGCCGGAAACCGAACTGGAATTCGGCAATCATTACCAATTGCTGGTGGCAGTGGTGCTGTCCGCACAAGCGACCGATGCCGGAGTGAACAAGGCGACGCGCGCGCTATTCGATAAGGTGCAGCATCCGCGCCAGATGGTCGAATTGGGCGAAGAGGGACTGAAGGAGCACATCAAGACAATCGGCCTGTTCAATTCCAAAGCGAAGAATGTGATCGCCTTGTCAGAGCAATTGCTGGCCGATCACGATGGCGAAGTCCCAGCGGATCGGGACGCGCTGGTCACATTGCCCGGCGTTGGCCGAAAGACTGCCAATGTGGTAATGAATTGCGCCTTCGGAGAGGAAACCTTCGCTGTCGACACGCATGTCTTCCGCGTGGGCAACCGCACAGGACTCGCCAAAGGCAAGACTCCGGAGCAAGTGGAAGCCAAGCTGGAAAAACGCGTGCCGCAGCCCTTCCGCCGCCATGCCCACCACTGGCTGATTCTGCTGGGCCGATACACTTGCAAGGCCAGAACGCCCGAATGCTGGCGCTGCCCGGTGGTTGAATTATGCAGTTTCAAAAAGAAGGTAATGGAACCGTCCAAAAAGGCCCGCGTTTAAATACTATCGGGCATGGCTCGATAATATTTGGGAAGGCACGCCAATGAAGATCGTCCTGCCGCTTCTGGCTCTCACCGCTGCCCTGTCGCTCGGGGCGTGTAATAAACGTGTCGAACAATATCCGGTGATCAAGGCCCCGCCCGCGACGGTAACTGGTGAGGCGGTGAATTGCATTTCCACCAGCAGCATCCAGAACACGGATGTCTATGATGATTACACCATCGACTTCCGGATGCGAGACGGAACGCGCTATCGCAACACGCTGAGCAATCGCTGCCCCAGCCTCGGGATGGAGCGCGCCTTTTCCTATAAAAGCACGCTCGACCGCCTGTGCGATACGGACAGCATTCAGGTGATCGGCGGAATGGGCGGTACAACCTGCGGGCTCGACACATTCGTGCCCGTCAAGCTGGACCGCTAAGCTCCGGCGCTGAACTCAAACGTCGTCGGCGCTTTCCAGCTCTTCAGTGTTGAGCGCGCCGGTCATTTTGGCGACCATCGTCGCCACGGTCGCGTCACTGGTCACATTGGTGGTGGTGCGCATCATGTCCATGATCCGGTCCACCCCGGCGACAAAGGCGATAGTCTCCAGCGGGACGCCAACGCTGCCAAAGACCAGCGTCATCATGATCAGGCCCGCGCCCGGAATACCCGCCGCCCCGATCGAGCCGAGCGTAGCGGTGACCGAGATGATGACAAAGTCGACGAAGTCGAGCTGGACCCCAAAAATCTGCGCACCGAACAACGTGGCGAGCCCGAGATACATCGCGGTGCCATCCATGTTGATGGTCGCACCAAGCGAGGCGGTGAAGCTCGAAACCGAACGGCTGACGCCGATATTACGTTCGAGACAGCGCAGGGTGACCGGCAAGGTCGCGCTGGAAGACGCGGTGGAATAGCCAACCGCCATGGCATCCACCATGCCGCGCACGAAATCGATCACCGGCACTTTCACGAAAAATTTGATCAGCGCGAAATAGAGACCAAAAATCAGGATCAGGCAGCCCGCGTAATTGAGCGCCACCAGCTTGGCGAGTGCCACAAGCGCGTCGGGGCCGAGCGTGCCCGCGACCCAGGCGATCAGAGCAAACACGCCGAAGGGGGTGAGTTCCATCACGATGATGGTGACCTTCTGCATCACGATTGCGCCGCTGTCGAAAATCCGCGCAAGCGGAGTGCCTTCCTCCTTCGCCATCAGCACACCGATGCCAATCAGCAATGCAAAGACGATCAGCGGCAGCACATTGGCATCTGCCATCACCTGCACCGGGCTGGCCGGTACGATTGACAGGATCATCTCGCGCCAGCCCTGCGTCTGCGCTTCCGGCACGCTGCCCATATCGATCGCGCTGGTATCCAGCCCCGCTCCTGGCAGGAACAGTGCCCCCAGACCAAGCCCAAGCCATACGGCAATCTGTCCCGTAACCACGAACAGCAGCACGGCCCGCCCGCCGACAGCGCCCAGCTTGCGCAAATCGCCAATCGCCGTGACGCCGGAAACCAGACTGAAAAAGATCAGCGGAACGACCAGCATCTTGATCGAGGCGATGAAGAAATCACCGATCCATTTTATGCTTTCAGCTTCCGGCCCCCAGATCAGGCCCGTCACGACCCCCAGGATCAGCGCACCAATAACACGCTGCCACAGCGGAATCGCGAACCAGAATTTCATGAAAATTTGCCCCCGGTATTTCCGGGACGAACCCGGCTCAATTGCAACCAATGCTCTCAGCGTCAGCCCGGAAGGTCAAGCCTTAGGAGAAAACCGCCATTGTTATACGTCGATATATTCGCGCCAGCGCCAGCAAATCTTCCATCGCCACGGCTTCATCGCGCTTATGCATGGTCGCATTGACGAGACCAAATTCAATCACCGGGCACAAATCTTTCAGGAAACGCGCATCGGAAGTGCCACCGCTGGTGGAGGCTTCGGGCACCACGCCGATTTCTGCCTCAACCGACTCGGCGATGATGTGCGAAAAATCGCCGGGCGGTGTCAGAAACGGCTCGCCAGAGATAACTGGCCGCGCCGTGCCACCATGCTTTTCGGCAATGGCACTGACCATCTCGCCCAGCTTCGCACCGCTATAGGTCGTGTTGAACCGGATGGAGATGCGCGCCTTGGCCTTACCCGGGATCACATTATGCGCCGGATTGCCCACTTCGAGATCGGTGATTTCCAGATTGGATGCCTGAAACCATTCGGTCCCGTTATCCAGATGCAGCGCCTCCAGCTCCGCCAGCATCGCCACCAATTTCGGCACCGGATTGTCGGCCAGATGTGGATAGGCGACGTGGCCCTGAACGCCCTCAACCTCCAGCCAGATATTGACCGAACCACGGCGACCAATCTTCATCATGTCGCCCAGACGGTTCACCGATGTCGGCTCTCCCACCAGACAGAGATCGGGGATGTCTCCCTGTTCGCGTATGAAATCGATCAGTGCGCGCGTGCCATAGGTGGCGGGACCTTCCTCATCCCCCGTGATGATGAAGGATATGCTGCCAGCATCCTGCGGAATGTCCTGCACCGCAGCCGCCATAGCCGCAATTGCCCCCTTCATATCCACCGCACCGCGCCCATACAGCAAGTCTCCGCGCCGCTCAGGCAGGAAAGGCGCGCTGTGCCACCCTTCCCCCGGAGGCACGACATCCAGATGTCCGGCAAAGGCGAAATGCGGCGTGCCCTCGGGCCCTTTGCGCAGGGCAAAGCAATTTTCGACCGGCCCGTCGGGCGCCTCGCCAGAGATGAAGCGGTGGCAGGTAAAACCCAGCGGTTCGAGCATTTCGGCCAATGCATCAAAGACGGCACCGCGCGCGGGCGTCACGCTTTCACACGCCATCAGCCGTTCCGCCAGATCGACCGCGCTTCCCACTGTCGCGTCCCCCATTGCCGCGCTGCTCATGCCTTCACTTCGAACTGTTCGATCACCCATTGCTCATCTTCTGCCGACTGTATCCAGGATTGCATCCAGTCATGTTCCCACACCGCCTGCATATAGGTTTGCGCAAAACCCGGCACGCCAATCCCATAGGTGAGAAAGCGGCTGATGATGGGGGCGTAAAAGATATCAGCCGCGCTGAAAGTGCCGAACAGGAAGGGGCCGCCTTGCCCATGCCGCGCCCGCGCCTCGGCCCACAGACCAAGAATGCGCACGACTTCCAGCTTGGTTTCATCGCTGAACTGAACATTTTCAATCCGCGCGCGGACATTCATCGGCAATTGACGCCTGAGGGACAAATAGCCTGAATGCATTTCGGCGACCATCGCCCGCGCCATGCCGCGTGCCGCGTCGTTTTTGGGCCAGAATCGGTCACGGCCGACCCGGTCGGCCAGATATTCCATGATGGCCAGACTGTCCCAGATCACCACTTCGCCGTCCCACAAAACCGGGACTTTACCTGATGAGGGAAGGAATTCACCCTGCTGGCGCCGGGCGGCTTCCCAGTCTTCTCCGGCCAGATTGACCGTCAGTTCTTCAAAGGAAAGCCCACTCTGCTTGGCAGCCAGCCATCCCCGCAGAGACCAGCTGGAGTAATTCTTATTGCCAATTATCAGCTTCATGGATCATTCCTGTGTGGGCAGCCTGCCATTGATGGCCGGAGGGATTATCGGTTCAGCTTTCACCTGTCGAGCAAGGCTCCGCACCCGACAGGCCTGCAATCATGCCGCCGTGCGCAAGGCAGCAGACTTGCCGAGGATCATGTCGGAGGCCTTCTCTGCCATCATGATGGTTGGTGCATTGGTGTTGCCGCGAATGATGCCGGGCATGGCGGAGGCATCCACCACGCGCAGCGCGTCAATCCCGCGCACTTGCAGCTGTTCGTTCAGCACCGCCCGATCACCGGTCCCCATGGCACAGGTGCTGGTCGGGTGGCCGCCGCTCATCACAGTGGCGCGCAGCCACCCGTCAATCGCCTCGTCCGATGCGGCATCAGAGCCCGGCGCGATTTCCGCCGCCACATAATCGCTGACCGGTTCGGTGGCAAAGAACTTGCGCATGAAGCGGACCGTGTCGCGCATTTTCCGGCGGTCTGCTTCTTCCTTGAGGAAATTGAGCAGAATGCGGGGATTCTCCGCCGCATCGGGGGATGCGAGTGAAACGCGTCCACGGCTTTCCGGATTGAGCAACAGGCAGCCTGCTGACAATTGGTGCCCAGCCCCTTTGCGCCAGAGCGGGAACCATGGCCGCGCTTCATAGCTGGTATGGCTAACCTGAAACTGGATATCGGGCCGGGATTCTTCATCGGATGAGCGGTAGAAACCCTGCACGGTCAGCGGGCTTTGCGCGGGGAAGCCCCGCCCCGTCAACATCCAGCGGGCAACGGCCAGGCCCAGCCGGTCAAGCCGCAGATATTTGTCGAACGTGTTGTCTTTCGCTGCTTTCCAGAAGGTCAGCGCAATCGGATGATCTTGCAGATTCTCACCCACTCCGGGCAAATCTTTCAGCACACCAATACCCATATCCTGCAAATGCGCCGCCGGACCGATGCCCGACAATTGCAGCAGATGCGGTGAATGGAACGCACCGGCACTGATGATCACTTCGCGCCGCGCCTTCAGGCGCTTTACGTCACTACCCTGACGATATTCGATGCCCACGGCGCGGCCATGTTCCACCAGGATGCGGGTGGCCTGCGCATCACCGATCAGGTGCAGATTCCGGCGATTCTGCACGGGCTCGTAATAAGCCTTCGCCGTGGAATTGCGCCGCCCCGAACGGATCGTGCAATCGGGAATGCCGAAGCCTTCCGGTTTCGCGACGTTAAAGTCTTCGCTTTCTGGATAACCCAGCTTTTTCGCGGCTTTTATGAAGGCGGGGTAAAGCTCGGGATGGGTCTTCATCGGCGTTACGGATAGGGGGCCATCCCCGCCATGTTCCGGCCCTTCGCCGCGCCAGTTGCTTTCCGCGCGTTTGAAATAGGGCAGCACATCGTCATAGCCCCAGCCCGGCAGGCCGGAATCGCGCCAGCCATCATAATCCGCCTTCATCCCGCGAATATACATGGTGCCGTTGATCGAACTGCAACCGCCCATCAGCTTGCCGCGCGGCAAAGGCTGTACCCGGTCATCCAGATAGGGTTCCGGCTCGCTCTGCGTGCCCCAGCCAAATCGGGGCATGGCCGATGCATTCATCCAGGCGAGCGGCATGCTGATCATCGGGTGATCATCCGAACCACCCGCTTCGAGCAATACGACATTATTAGCCGGGTCTGCGCTCAGCCGATTGGCGAGTACGCACCCCGCGCTCCCCGCACCCACGACGATAAAATCACATTCAGCCATGCCTCGTCCCTTTTTGTGCCCGCAATGCCCCGAAGGGTCAGTGTGATATATCCTCCAGCAAGGCGGCACGTAATTCATCAATACCCATCTTCTTTTCCGAAGATGTGATTTGGATTTCCGGATAGGCAGCCGGGTGCTTGCGCGCGGCGGCGCGCACCAGCTCCGCTGTTTCGGCCAGTTCGCTGGCCTTAATCTTATCCGCCTTGGTCATAACGATGCGATAACCGACCGCGCTTTCATCCAGCATGGTCATCATCTCTTCATCCACCGGCTTCACACCGTGGCGGCTATCGATCAGCAACATGGTACGTTTCAGTACCACGCGGCCGCGCAGGAACGACCGGACCAGCTTTTTCCAGCGTTCGACCACCTTTACCGGGGCCTTGGCAAAGCCATAGCCGGGCATGTCGACCAACCGGAAAAGCGTTGGCTCCCCGACCTCAAAGAAGTTCAGTTCCTGCGTCCGGCCCGGCGTTACGGAGGCGCGCGCGATGGAGCGCCGCCCCGTGATAGCATTCAGCAGCGAGCTTTTGCCGACATTGGATCTGCCGGCAAAGGCCACTTCCGGGAAATCCGGTTCAGGCAGAAATTTCAGTTCGGGAGCAGAGAGCAGAAAATCCACTCTGCCCGAAAACAGTTTTCGGGCCTCCTCCATTCGCGCCTGAAAGGCGGCTTCATCCTCGTTCAAGCGCTTGCTCCAATTTTAATCGACAACCTGGGCGTCCGCCTTGGCAGCCTTGTCCTTTTCCGCCTGCGCTTTGAGCTGCGGATGTTTTGAATAGAGATATTTCTGCTGCGCCAGCGTCAAAATGTTCGACGTAATCCAGTATAGCAGCAAACCTGCCGCGAAAGGCGCCATAACGAACATCAGCACCCACGGCATGATCATGAACATCTGCTGCTGAACCGGATCCTGCGCGCTCGGATTGAGACGGAATTGCAGGAACATGGTCACACCCAGCAGCAGTGCCAGCACACCGATTGCCAGGAAGCTGGGCGGTGTGAAAGGCAGCAGACCGAAGAGGTTGAGAATGGTAGCCGGATCGGGCGCGGACAAATCCTGAATCCACAGAACGAACGGCTTGTGGCGCATCTCGATCGCCAGCAGCAGCGTTTTATATAGCGCGAAGAAGATCGGGATCTGCAGGATCAGCGGCAAACAGCCGGCCAGCGGATTAACGCCCTCCTTCTTGTACAGCGCCATGATTTCCTGCTGCTGCTTCGGCTTGTCATCCTTATAACGCGCCTGAATCGCCTTCATCTTAGGCTGAATGGCACGCATGCCCGCCATGGAGGCAAACTGGCGCTGCGCCACCGGGAACATCAGACCGCGAATGATCACGGTCAAGAGGATGATCGCAACACCGAAATTGCCGACCAGATCATAAATCTTGTTGAGCAGCAGGAAGATCGGCCGTTCGAACCAGCGGAACCAGCCCCAGTCGATTGCCAGGCCAAATTTGGAAATGCCCTGATCTTCGTAAGCATCAAGGACATCGCTTTCCTTGGCCCCGGCGAACAGACGCGTCGTGCGCGTATATTGCTTGCCAGCCGGAACGGCGACCGTGTCGTAAATCAAATCAGCGCGGAATTTCTCATTGCCGAGCGAACGGAATTCGGACGACGTCTTGCTCCCCGAATCGGGAATGAGCGCGGACAGCCAGTAAATATCGGTGAAGCCGATCCAGTCCGCCGCACCCTTCGGATCAATCGTACCGGCTTCGGCGACATCATCGTAATTGTTACCGAAATCCACCGAATCGTTAAACGCACCGATCGGGCCGGAATGGACATTCCATGTATCGGTGCTGGCGGTCAGGCTGGTGCGGTTAATGAAGGCATAGGGGCGCAGCGCAATCGGACTATCGGCATTGTTCTGCACGGTCTGTTTCGCGGTGATCATATAGCGATCATCAACCGAGAAGACGATGCGGAAACTCTGGCCTTCGCCATTGTCCCAGCGCAGCGTCACGGGCGTGTCCGGGCTTAGCGGACCGCCTTCGACACGCCATTTGGTGCGCGCATCGGGCAGCGTCACATTATCTCCGACCCAGCCGAATTGGGCGAAATATTGTGCCGGCGTCCCATAAGGTGAAAGCAAGCGAACCGGGCCGCTGTCCTTATCCACCGTCTGACGATGGGTCTTGAGGACGATATCATCCACTCGTGCGCCGATGGGATTGAGCGAACCGGCGATTTCAGGCGCATCGATTTTCACTCGGTCGGGTGATGCAAGATCAACCTTCAGATCGCGTTCTTCCTCGGCACGATCGGCAGCATTCGTCAGCCCACCTTCGCGGGTGCGCTTGATCTTGGCTGGATCTTGATCTTCGAGCCGTTCACCCGGGGCGTCTACACGCTGAGACTGCGCCACCGAAGCAGGCTCTGGATAGAGCTTGCTGATGGCAAAGTCCCAACCGAACAGAACCACGGCACACAGCACGATGGCGAGGATGAGATTACGCTGATTGTCCACGGACGATCCCTAAATTATCTTGCGATCCGAAAGATCATGGCACCGGATCATAGCCATCTCCCCCCCAGGGGTGGCAGCGCAATAGACGCTTAGCCGCCAGCCATCCACCCTTGATCGCACCATATTTTTGGCACGCTTCAATTGTGTATTCGCTGCAGGAAGGGGCAAATCTGCAAGTGGAGGGTAAAATGCGCGATGGGCCATACTGCCAAAAGCGCGCGAGAAAGACGATGAGGCGGGTCACGCCGCAGAGCCGCTGCCGGTATTTGCACGGTCAGGATCAGCCTGATCCGGATTCATACCACCAGACTTGTCCTGTTCAGCTTTTTGAGGGCTGGATTGCGGAGACTTGCCCGCCGATTTGGGCTTACGTCCCCGTGGTTTACGCGGCGGATCGCCCTTGCCACTCGCCGCGCCTTGCAAGGCGTAATGCAGTTCCTTGCGCAGACGCGCAAAATCCCGCTCAACGCCGCCATCGCGGCCGATCAGCACATGATCGTGATCGGGTAGCCCTTCATCTGGCAGGGCGTCCCACAACAATTCACGAAATCGGCGTTTCATGCGGTTGCGAACCACCGCATTGCCGATCCGCTTGGTTACGGTGATGCCGTAACGCTTGCCCTTTCCACCATTGGGAAGGGCAAGCAGCACAAAACCGGGGCGCGCGATTCGCAGACCCCGGTTTGCAGCAAGAAAATCAGCACGGCGCGTCAACACCGCCAAAGGCTGAGAAGTACTCAGCGTCTTTGAGCAGCTTAGGCGCAGAGATTCTTGCGGCCGCGCTTCCGACGTGCACGCAGCACGTTACGTCCGCCGACTGTCGCTTTGCGTGCACGGAAACCGTGGCGACGCTTGCGCACGAGATTGCTCGGCTGAAAAGTGCGCTTCATGATAAAAACCCTTTAACAAATCACCTGCGTCGCCCCAATGGACAGACGCGAACAAAAAGGGCCGCCCGGACAGACGGCCTCGTCACGAGCGCGCGCTTACTAAAATGACTAGTTCGAGTCAAGATATGCGAGCTGCGTGGCACGTTCCCAAAGCGGGTTGATATTCGGCAGCGGATCTTCGCTCCACCGGCGCATATCATAGGCCGAAAGCCACAATGCATCGCCATGCGGCACCGAATTCGTCATCCGGTAAAAAGACAACGCGCGTTGAGCGCTCATGCCCATTTCCTGGTAATAAACAAGATATTTGCGATGTTCGGGCGACGCCATGGCATAATCATCTGCCTCGAGCCCGCGTTCATCCATCCACGCATGAACGGCAAACTCTGCGCCATTTTCCATGCTGCGATCGACGCCGGCAAGAAACAATTCCACGGCCCCGGAACGTACCGAGCCATTGGCGGGAACATGCGTTGCGATTCCCGCTGCCCGAATCATCCGGCCGACAGTCAGATTCGCGCTATCGTCATAGGTGCCGGGAGCCTCCACCATCTCGAGCAGAGCGATATCAGGGTAATGGCGCAGCATAGCGGCCAGTTGCTCGGGACTATTCGTGTCCGTCGGCCCAACAATAGCGGCGCGGCGTGCATCCAGCACCTGAAAAGGACCAAACCGCTGTTTCGCCTGAATATGTTTGGCACTGTGATCGACCGTGACTTCAGTCCGCTGCGCCTTCTCAGCGTTAACAATTTCGGATTTATCGGCGCCCTGTTCGCCCACAAAATCAGCTGTTGCTTCAGCAGGGGCCGCATAAGGAAGCACCGTTTCATAATCGATATGATGGGTTCCCGCCCAACTGGTGGGCGTCCATGCAAAAAAGAGGGCAAGGCAAAGGAAAAACCGCATCACAGGTAAACTGCGCGTCTTTCCCTATGTTCGGGTGAAGCATTATAGTTACTGTTATTTTAACCATATCTTCATTTCGTCTGTTGAAGCGTTATAGGTTGCGGCGGGGGGAAACGATAATGGTGGCACTGGTTCAGACGGCAGCGTATCTCGGCCTTGAGGCGCGCCCGGTCGAAGTGCAGTGTCAAATCGCGCCCGGCCTGCCCCGTTTCACTATTGTCGGCCTGCCGGATAAGGCCGTGGGCGAAAGCCGCGAACGTGTTCAGGCCGCCTTGTCCGCCATGGGGCTGGCACTGCCGCCCAAACGAATCACGATTAATCTGTCACCGGCAGATCTGCCCAAGGCCGGGTCGCATTACGATCTGCCTATCGCCCTGGCTTTGCTGGCGGCAATGGGGGTGGTCGATGCCGAAGAAATGACCGAATGGGTGGCCGTGGGCGAGCTGGCACTGGATGGCCGAATCGTGCCCTCCCCCGGTGTGCTGTTGGCCGCGCTCCATGCCAGTGGTCTCAGCAAAGGGCTGATTTGCCCTACATCGCAGAGTTCTGAGGCACGCTGGGCCGGAGACATCAGCATTTGCGCGGCAAACAGCCTGATCGCCCTCCTCAACCACCTCAAAGGCACGCAGCGTCTGCCGGAGCCGGAACGCGGCGAAGCCGCGCACATCGCCACCGGCCCCGATCTCAAACAGGTCAAAGGCCAGGAAAGCGCCCGCCGCGCGCTCGAAATCGCGGCTGCCGGCGGGCATAATCTGCTGATGACCGGCCCGCCCGGTGCAGGCAAAAGCCTGCTCGCCGCGTGCCTGCCCGGCATTTTGCCTGAGCTGACCGGACCGGAGGCATTGGAAGTATCCATGGTCGCCTCTGTCGCTGGCACTCTGGAAGGCGGTCAGATCAACCGCTCGCGCCCGTTTCGTAGCCCGCATCATTCCGCCTCCATGGCGGCCCTGACCGGTGGCGGCCTGCGCGCGAGACCCGGCGAAGTCAGTCTGGCACATATGGGCGTGCTGTTTCTGGATGAATTGCCCGAATTTCAGCGCGCCGTGCTCGATTCTCTGCGCCAGCCGCTGGAAACCGGCCGGGTTGAGGTGGCGCGGGCAAATGCGCATGTCAGCTATCCGGCTCGGGTCCAATTGGTGGCGGCGATGAATCCATGCCGCTGCGGTCATCTGGGTGACCCGGCTCTGGCCTGTTCACGCGCGCCGCGCTGCGCCGCCGATTATCAAAGCAAGATTTCCGGGCCGCTCCTCGACCGGATTGACCTGCATGTAGAAGTGGCACCGCTCAGCGCCAGAGAACTGGCCGCCCCCGTCAATGCCGAATCCTCGGAGGAGGTGGCCAGGCGCGTGAAGCAGGCAAGAATAGTGCAAGCGGCCCGTAGTGATGCGGAAACGCCCCAGACCAATGCCATGCTGGATGGAGATGCGCTGGAAACATATGCCGAACCCGATCAGGAAGGGCGGGATCTGCTGCTGCAAGCGGCCGACAAACTCCACTTGTCAGCACGCGGATATACCCGAATCCTGCGCGTCGGGCGCACCATTGCCGATCTGGCCGGGGCTAAACAGGTCAGCCGCGCCCATATCGCAGAAGCACTCAGCTATCGCCGTTCGCCGCCAAGAGCATGATAGCTCAGACAAAAGGTTGCGCGCAGCCATCCCCGCAACCTTTTATGGTATGAGCCGTTTCAACCCCATGATCGATCGAATTCTCAAGCGGCTAAGCCTCGTCCTTCCGATTGTTGCGCTGGCCGCCTGCTCTCAGAGTTCTGATAAACCACCCGTGAAGGACACCCCTGCCGAAGTGCAGCTGACCACCGGAAAAGCCGATATAGCCACGCTCTATGGCGCGGTCGACCGGCAGATCGGTCCCGCCGAAAACGCGATATTTTCCCCGGTTGGCATTCGCCAGTCCATGGGTCTCATCCATCTTGGCGCACGGGGTAAAACCGCCCGGCAGATAGAGGAATATTTTGGCCTGCCGGCTGGCGCTGACGGGGATGCGGCGCTCGCCAAACGGCGCAAGGCGCTGCTGACACCGGCAGTGCGCGTCACGCTGCGCATTGCGAATGCGCTATGGCTCGCGGATGATCGTGACTTCAATCCGACCTTTATAGATCAAGCCAAAATCCTGTTCGACAGCGGCGCGCAGGAGACAGATTTTCTAACCTCTCCGGACAATGCGGCACGGCGGATCAATGAATGGTCCGCCGCACAGACAGATGGTCTCATCCCGGAAATAGTGGCCCCCGGCAGCTTAGCTGCGGATACCGCTCTGATCGCGACGAATGCGATATTCTTTCAAGGGGACTGGCTCACGCCGTTTGGCGGCGGAGACATGCATAGCTTCCTGTTTAGCGATGGCCATGAAGAGACATTCTACATGATGAAGAGTGAAAGCCGCCACCCCTTTGCGGAATATGAGGGCTGGTCTGCCATCCGCCTGCCTTACGCGGACGAGCGCTTCGTCATGGATATCATGCTGCCACAAGAACGCACCACAACGGTGCCGGGAATTACACCAGAAATGCTGGATCAGCTGGATGCACAACTATCAGCTGCCGCCCCTACCCCGATTCGGCTGCTGCTGCCGCGTTTTGAAGCGGAGGTGACGCAGGATCTGGCGCCGGCATTGCGCGAATTGGGGATGGACCTGCCATTCTCGCGGCAAAATGCCGATCTTTCGGGGATCAGCGCGAATAGCGAATATCTCTATGTGCAGGCGATGCTGCATTCAGCGCGCCTGCAGGTTTATGAAAGGGGGACAAGGGCGGCAGCGACCACCGCCGCGATTGTCACGCCGGTTTCCATGCCCCCTCCCTTTGAAGGGCGGGACTTTCTGGTCGATCATCCGTTTCTCTTCGCGATCCGCGATACGGATAATGATGCAGTGCTGTTTTTCGGACGGATCAGCGCGCCGCTCACTTATGAGGATACGGCGGAAGAGCCCGAAAAGGCCTCAGCGCAATAATCCGCGCGCCAGCAGATCACGTTCCAGATCATCGGCATTGGCGAAATGGTGGGTGTGCCAGCCCGCCTCCCGCGCGGCAGTGATATTGGCCGAATTGTCATCGATGAAAAACAGATCGCCCGGCGCATGACCAAAACGCTGCTCTGCCAGCCGGTAGATTTCGGGTGCGGGCTTGGCGATTTTTTCCTGACCGGACACCAGAATATCACGGAAATGATCAAAAATCGGCGCTGTCGGACGGAACATGGCCCAAAAATCAGCGCCAAAATTGGTCAGGGCATAAAGCGGCACGTCCTGCGCCGAGAGCCGCCGGACCAGATCATGCGTCCCCGCAACATCGCCCGGAATGGTTTCCAGAAACCGGGTCGCATAGGCCTCTATCAGCGGTGCATATTCCGGAAATTCGAGACTGCGTTCGGCCACCATATCGGCCACAGGACGGCCAGCATCATGCTGAAAATGCCATTCTTCCGTCACGACATTGGCCAGAAACCAATCGAGCTGCTCGGGATCATCAATCAGCTTCGCAAACAGATGCCGCAAATCCCACTGGATAAGCACGCGTCCGACATCGAAAACCACCACACCGGGAGGGGTAATCTCGCTCATGCAGATATCTCCTTAGGCCGTGCCCCACGCACGTTCGGCCCGCTTTCCACCAAAGGAAAGCGGGCCGAACGTGGTGAACTTCGCAGTTCGATATTCGAGGCGACCATTCAAGGTCGCCAGTCGAATCAGCCCTGGCGGGCTTTGAACTTACGCACGGTCTTGTTGATCACATAGGTGCGACCACGACGGCGGATGACGCGGCAATCGCGGTGACGGTTCTTAAGAGACTTAAGGCTGTTGCGAATCTTCATCGTCTTGTTTCCAAAAAAAATTGTGGCACCGGAGATGGCCTCCGATGCCGAAACTTCAAGGACGGGCGTTTAACTGCCTGACCGGGAGAGTCAAGCATCAGGCGCGAATTTCGGTCAGTTTGCGCTCCCAGGCCAGCGCATGCGTGACGATTTCTTCCAGATCGTCATGACGCGGCTCCCATGGCAAGGTCGCCTTGATGCGGCGATTGTCCGAAATCAGCGAATCCGGGTCCCCCGCACGGCGCGGCCCCATGACACGTTCGATCTTGCGATTGGTCACCCGGTCCACTGCATCCAGCACTTCGAGCACGGAAAATCCCCGGCCATAACCGCAATTCATCGTTAGAGATCGCTCAGGCTGCTCCAACAGTGCCTCCAGCGCCAATACATGCGCCGCCGCCAGATCGCTGACATGGATATAATCGCGCACGCCGGTCCCGTCAGGCGTGTCGTAATCCGTCCCGAAAACCGATACATTATCCCGCTTGCCCAGCGCCGCCTCTACGGCGACCTTGATCAGATGGGTTGCCCCGGCCGTGGACTGGCCGCTGCGGGCCTGAGGGTCGGCACCAGCCACGTTGAAATAACGCAAGGCCCCATAATTGAGCCGGTGTGCCGCCGCGCTGTCGGCCAGCATCTGTTCGGTCATCAGTTTCGACCAGCCATAGGGATTGATCGGCTGCCGCGGTGTTTCTTCGCTCACGGGTGATTCGGCGGGAATTCCATAGGTCGCCGCCGTAGAGCTGAAGATGAAATGAGGAACCCCGCCCGTCACCGCCGCTTCTATCAAGGCGCGGCTCTTCACTGTATTATTGTGATAATATTTGAGCGGATTTTCGACCGATTCCGGCACGATGATCGACCCGGCAAAATGCATGATCGCGCGAATGCCGTGCTCGGCAATGATCCGCAGTACCAGCGCACTATCTTCTATATCGCCTTCATAAAGCGGAACATCTTCCGGTAAGGCGAAGCGAAAGCCGGTCGACAGATTGTCGATCACCACCACCGGCCAGTCTGCATCGCGCAGGGCCAGCACCGCATGGCTGCCAATATATCCTGCCCCACCGGTTACCAGCACCGGACAACGATCTGCCATAATCTGCTTCCTTGTTTCCCGCGCCTGTGATGGCAGCATTCTGCAAATAATGCATTAAGAGCTGCGGGAACAGCGCCCGACACGCTGGCGAAGACCTCCGTCTGCCCAGCACAAAACAGCACGCATGCAACCCGAAGCGCCGTCAGGCGTTATCCTATGGCTATGAACCGTTCAAACCCCTCTCGCCTGATGGCAGGCGCAATCGCCCTGGCCGCTGCCCTGCCCCTCGGGGCATGTGCGACCAACCACACCACCCCGGTGGAGGTGACCCGCTTTGTCGGGCCCGCCCCGGCTGAATTGGGGCGCGGCACCGTCGCGGTAATTGGCGCACCGGGCGCAGATGGTGGATCGCTGGCATTCATGCCCTATCGTACGGCCGTTGCCGAAGAACTGGCCAGGCTTGGTTATACGCTGGCAGGACCCGAATCAGCCGCGCAAATCGCCGAATTGCGCATAACGCGTCAGGTAAATGCCCCCCAGCGGCGCAATTCGCCCGTGAACGTGGGTGTCGGCGGATCGACCGGCTCCTATGGCTCCGGGGTTGGTGTCGGCATCGGTATCGATCTTTCCGGCCCGCCGCCCGAAATGGTCGAAAACGGGATCGGCCTGATCATCCGCGACAAACAAACGGGCGATGCCTTGTGGGAAGGACGCGCATCCTTCACCACCAAGGCCAATGGCGAGGATGCCATGGCAGCGCCAGCTGCACAGCGCCTCGCCCAGGCACTATTCACAGACTTTCCCGGCGAATCGGGTGAGACATTCGAGGTAAAATGACAGATATTTCCATCAATGCCGCCTGTGACAGCGGCAATATCGAAGTTCTCTCAATCAACGGTGCCGAGGCTACTTTGGCCCTGCGCAAGGATCACGACAGCGAATTTCGCCAATGGTTCCATTTTCGCGTCACCGGTGCCGAGGGGCGTCAGCTGGTGCTGAAGATAACCGGACTTCAGGAATCCGCCTATCCGCAAGGCTGGCCGAATTATCAGGCCTGCGTCTCTGAGGATCGCGATTACTGGGGCCGTGCAGAGAGCGAATATGACGCGCAGGCAGATGGCGGCACGCTCACCATTCGCTACACCCCTGCCAGCGATCTGGCGTGGTTTGCCTATTTCGCGCCCTATTCGATGGAGCGTCATCACGATCTGATCTCAGAAGCTGCCGCCAGTGAGGGCGTGACGTATCGCCAGCTGGGCCTGTCGCATGATGGTCAGCCGATCGACTGCCTGGAAATGGGTGAAGGGCAGCAGCAAATGTGGTTTTACGCACGCCAGCATCCGGGCGAAAGCATGGCTGAATGGTGGATGGAAGGCGCGCTGGAAGTCCTGTGCGATCCCGCCGATCCCGTGGGCCGGGTGCTGCGGCAGAAATGCCGGCTGCATATCGTTCCCAATTGCAACCCCGACGGCTCACGGCGCGGCCATTTGCGCACCAATGCCAAGGGCATCAATCTGAACCGCGAATGGCACGAACCCAGCCTTGAGGCTTCACCCGAAGTGCTGGCTATCCGCAACGCCATGGATGAGAGCGGCGTGGATTTTGCCATGGACGTGCATGGCGATGAAGCCATTCCCGCAGTGTTTCTGGCTGGATTTGAAGGCATTCCGGGCTGGAACGATGAATTGGGCGATGAATTCTATCGCTATCGCGCCATCCTTGAACGCCGGACACCCGATTTTCAGACCAAGAAGGGCTATCCTGTCACGCCCGAAGGAAAGGCCAATCTCTCCATCAGCACCAATCAGGTGGCGCAGCGCTTCGGCGCCTGTTCGATGACGCTGGAAATGCCGTTTAAGGACAATGACGACCTGCCCGATCCCGAACAGGGGTGGAGTCCCGAGCGGTGCAAATTGCTTGCCCGCGAATGTCTGGCTTCGCTGGCCGAGTGGCTCGACGATTAAACCGGCCTTAAAGGCTCCCCGGCCCGAAAGCGTCGGGGAGCAATTCGGACAGCGTCTTTTCCTGCACGCTATCCGGCCCGCATGACCAGATAACTGGGTCGGTTCCGCCCAGCGCGGCGAGTTCAAACAGGATCTGACGGCATCGTCCGCAGGGTGTTACCACCCCGTCCCCGCTGCCAGTAACGGCCACGGCAACCAGGCCCCCACGGCGCCCCTGCTCCATCGCTTTGCCCACTGCGATTGTTTCAGCACATAAGGCCAGACCATAGCTGGCATTTTCTATATTCGTGCCGGTGACAATCGCCCCGTCAGCAAATAGCAGCGCCGACCCGACATTAAACTGAGAATAGGGTGCATAGGAATGCTGCGCTGCGCTGCGTGCGGCGGCGATCAGACGCTCACGATCGACTGCAGAAATTGTTGTCATGGTTGGGCCACTATCCATCTTACCGGCATATCGCTGGCGGCATTGCGCAATTGGGCATTGGCTGTCCACAAGGTCCATGGCCGGCCAGCGTAATCGGGTTGAAACCAGTCGCGCGTCAGCCACAGATTGCGGTCAATGCGCGTGGCAATATTATACCGCTCCTCAAAACTCGGTGAAATCTTCAGGATTGCAGGCTGACCGACATGCCCCTCAATCTGATTGAGAAAGGTCGTCAGTTCGCTCTCAACCGCTGCATCGCTGACATTTTGCGGACAATCATCCGCCAACCGGTCCAGCTCGATCGCTGGAGGCAGGCTGGAGGCCGCACGTGGGACAATCGTGACGAAATTCGCGGCCTGCACTTCTGCCGAAACGCATGGGTCATACGAATGGATGACACCGAAGGGCAAATCACTTTCCCGTACCCGGTCCAGATTTTGCGCAAAGGAAGGGTCGCGGGCGGAGCGCCCGTCGCTTGCCTCCAGATAGACGAAATCCGCGTGAATCGCGCGCAAGGCACGAAAATCGACCGCGCCATCACGCTCGCCGATTTCCACACCCTGATAGGGAAATTCGCTCCGCTCAGGTGTCCAATGCTGCCATTGCCACCATTGCCATCCGGCGAAGCACAACGCTGCCAGCACGGTTAGCGCAGCGATGCGCCAGCTCCACGGAAACATCCGTTTCTTGCCCATTGAGTTCCCGCTTCCCCCTCAGCCTCTGATATGAAGAACACAGAGGAGGGTAAAGAGCCGGCGCGAGGTGGGAAAATCGGTTTCCACCTTCTCCTCCAGCGTTTCCATCAGCAAGCGGGTCGCCTGATCATGCACAGCGCGGCGCGCCATATCCACGGTTTCAATTTCTTCTGCGGACGCCTTGCGAATGGCTTTGTAATAGCTTTCGCAAATGGCAAAATATTCACGTACCGGTCGGCGGAACCGCGCCAGCCCCAACATGATCGACCCGGCATCCTGACCGGCGCCATCGCGAATTCCCATGATGAGCCGACCTTCATGGACCGACAGGCTCAGCGACCATGGACCGACATGACCCTGTTCCATCGCCCGCAGTGGCTTGAATTGATTCTCTTCCACCAGATCCTGCATCGCGACCTGACGTTCCTGCTCCACGTCAGGATTTCGCCACAGAATCGTGGCTTCGTCGAGCTCGACCTTGGAGATGCGATGCGGGTCCATAAGTACCATTCCTTTCGCAGAGGTACGGCACTTGCGCAAATACCAAACGAATCCATCCCCACTATCCACAGGCAGTGATGCCCCGCTGCATCTTGCGGTGATGACCGGTTAGGCCCATCAAAGCACTATGGCCGAAACCTCTGTCCTTGTTCGCTCCGATGCACCGTCCTCCTCTTCTGACAAAGGGGACATTGTCGGCCGTATTCTGCCTGCCAATCTGGAGGCTGAGGCCGCCTTTATCGGCGCGGTACTGATCGATAACCGCGTGCTGGAAGAATTGCCCATCGCGCTGAAGCCCGATCATTTCTTCGAGCCGCTCCATGGCCGCATTTACGAACGTATGCTGACGCTGCTAGACCGGGGCATGGTGGTGACACCGGTCACGCTGAAACCCTATTTCGACGGCGATGAGGCGTTGAAGGAACTGGGTGGCAGTTCCTATCTCGCGCAATTGACGGCGGATGGTCAGGGGCTGCTCGCCACGCGCGAACTGGCACAGCAGATCTATGATCTCGCGCTGCTGCGCGAATTGGTCAGCGTGGGCCGCAGTCTGGTGGAAGGCGCGCTGGACACATCGGATGAAGTGGAACCGATGCGCCAGATCGAGGAAGCGGAAGCATCCTTGTTCCAGATCGCCGAAGGTGCTGCTGGCACCAAGGACGCCGATAGTTTCCGAGGCGCCACGGGCAAGGCGCTGGAAATGATCGAGACCGCGATCAATTCCGGTGGCCATGTTTCGGGCAAGACCACCGGGCTTACGTCGATCAATGAAAAAATCGGCGGCCTGCACGATTCGGATCTTATCATTCTCGCCGGGCGTCCGGGCATGGGTAAAACCTCACTAGCGACCAACATCGCCTTCAATTGCGCGGACCGCCTGCTGCGCGACAAGCGCGACAATATTGAAAAATCAGTGGGTGCGGGCGTCGCCTTTTTCAGTCTGGAAATGTCGAGCGATCAGCTCGCCACGCGTATTCTGGCTGAACAGGCCGGTATTTCTTCCGAAGCTCTGCGCATGGGTAAAATCAGCCGCGATGATTTTCAGCAGCTGTCCTATGCCAGCCAGCGTCTGGCCGAATTGCCGCTATTCATTGATGACACTCCCGCCCTCTCCATCGCCGCCCTGCGCACCCGCGCGCGGCGGCTGAAGCGGCGCCATGATATCGGGCTGATCGTGGTCGATTACCTGCAGCTGCTACAGGGCACGCGCCGTAATCAGGACAACCGCGTGAACGAAATCTCCGAAATCAGCCGGGGCCTGAAAACGCTGGCCAAGGAACTGGAATTGCCGGTGATCGCGCTGTCCCAGCTCTCCCGCGCCGTGGAACAGCGCGATGACAAACGGCCGATGCTGTCCGATTTGCGTGAATCCGGCTCGATCGAGCAGGATGCGGATATGGTGTGGTTCGTTTATCGGGAAGATTATTATGTCGCATCACGCGAACCGAAACGCCCGATAGAAAGCGACGAGCCCAAGCTGCATGAGGCCCACGCCGCCTGGGCTGCAGAAATGGAGCGGGTCTACGGTCTGGCCGAGCTGATCGTCGCCAAACAGCGCCACGGTTCCACCGGCAAGGTCCGCATGCGCTTCGAACCGCGGATCACGCGCTTCTCCGATCTGGCAGAAGGCGAAATGCAGCCGGGCGATTACGACTGATCTGCCCGCATCCGATTCTTGAGCGCGCCCGACTTGCGCGCTCAATCCAGTCAGGGGCCACAGGTCCAGACGCCATCGATTGACAGCTCTTCCCCATTAATCCCCGATACGCTCATCAGCGCGGGGTATGGCGGCGATTCATTATCGCTCATGGCCATGTCGGATGCGCGTTCAACCGTCACGCTCCAATCGCCACCGGCGAATGTGCTCCCATTGATCAGCGCGTCATAGCCACCCTCCTCTCCGCCTTTAAGCAGAGTAATCTTGCCATTGGGCTTGAACACCGCGCTCGCAGGGCTTTCTTCGTCCACGAACCCTTTCGCGACAAGCAGGGCGGCCTGCCCCGTCTGCGGCGCGAAAGCACAGCCAAGTTCACCCGGCATTTCAATCTGCTCCAGATCGCCCCGGCCAAGCGGAGCGATGAGCAAGCCTGCCGCGGAAGCGGGTTCCGGCGTAGCGCTGGCTTGGGCTGCCGGATTATCACTTTGTTGCGGTGAACACGCCGCCAGCACCGATAGCGGCAACACCCAGGCGCTTTGTGTGATCCATTTCACGCTGTTTCTCCTTGATCAGAATATAAACGCCTCAGATCACCGCAATATCCCGAGCTATTGCCCCAGATTGAGCCGCCGGCTGACCGTGTAATCCACCACCGACACCAGAAACCAACTCGCCCACCAGCGAATCCGGTTGAAGAATGTTGCGCGTTTTTCATGCGCCTGCTTGGTCACCCGTTCGGAAGCAGGGCAGTAATGATCAATGAATTCACGCAGCTGCTCTGCCAGCCCGGCATCTTCGATCCGGAGCACGATTTCGAGATTGATGTAGAGGCTGCGCATGTCGAAATTGGCGCTGCCCAAATACACCACATCATCAAGCACGATCAGTTTTGTATGCAGTTTGCAGGGCTGGAATTCGTAGATAGCTGCCCCCGCATCCAGCAATTTGCGATACAGCGCCCTGGATGCCGCGATCGTGGCGGTATTGTCTGATTTCCCCGCCAGAATCAGCCGCGCCTCGCCCTTCCTTGCAATCCGGCGGAGACGTTTGCGCAGGCGCGGTGAAGGCGAGAAATAGGCCATCACCATATCGATCCGATTGGCCCGCTGCAGATCACGCCCCACGGCGTGTGCCCAACTGGACAGGCCGCGTGTCGGCCCGCCAACCAGCACGCGCACCGGGCCGGAACCGCCATCCCATTGACGCACCATGCGGCGGATCACACGCCATTGCGCCTTTGGGTTGCCGGTCCATTCTTCAAGCCGTGCGAACCATTCTCCGATGGGGTCGACCACCGGCCCCTCTATGGTGACCCCGAGGTCGTTCCAGCCATTATCGCGTGGCGGTGCGAAATAGCTGTTTTCAATGTTAAACCCGCCAAGCATCGCCTTCCGGCCATCAACCAGCAGTATTTTCTGATGATTGCGAATCAGATAGCGGCGGCTCCAGCGCGGGCTGAAAACACGAAAATCACCGCCCGCCTTGATGAAACCGGCGAAGAACGCCTCATCCGCTTCGGCACCAAAACCATCCACCAACAGCGTAACGGCCACCCCTCGCTCGGCCGCCTTTTGCAAGGCATCGCGCACTTTCTGTCCGGTGTAGTCGGTGGCAAAAATATAGAAGCAGACCTTGAGCGAGACCCGCGCATCATCGATCAGATCCAGCAACGCCCGCAGCCGCGCGGAACCCTGCGGATGGAACGTCAGGTCCAGCCCCTGCGCATGTGCCTGAAAACTCTCAGGATCACGATAGGCCAAGGGATTCCCGCGGGCAGGTAGAGTCGATGTCATCATTCTTCTGTAGCACCGCATTGCCAGTGGAAAACCTTGACTTTTTGCGCCCACGTCACTAAGCATTCCGCTTTCAAGCTATATCCACCCTTTTCTATCGGAGTGCCCCTATGGCGCGCGTTACCGTCGAAGATTGCGTCGACAAGGTTTCCAACCGTTTCGATCTCGTCCTGCTTGCTGCACAGCGTGCGCGGGAAATTTCCGGCGGGGCCGAACTCACTCTTGACCGCGATCGTGACAAGAACCCTGTGGTTGCTCTGCGCGAAATCGCTGAACAGAACGTCAAACCGAGCGAATTGAGCGAAAGCCTGATCCAGTCGCTGCAACGCGTTCTGCCTGATGATGAAGATGAAGCCGATGAAGTCGGTTCGCTGAGCCAGTCAGCCGAAGCTATGCGCCTCACCGCATCGGCACCGGCCCGCTCCACTTCCGTGGGTAGCGATTACGAAAGCTGATTCGGAACGGCAGATTCTGGCGAAAGAATTCACGGCCGCGATCCAACCGGATTGCGGCCGTTTTCGTTTGAACTTGGGCCATGTCCGCTCTGCTCTCGACATTTCCGGGCCGTTGAATAAAGTTTCGGAAACGGGGAAATTATGAACGACATTTCAGATGCATCTGGCACGCCGGGAGCAGGCGCAGCATCAACCAAAGCGGACGCGCCAGCAGCAGCACCGCATGACAGCAATGGTGAGATTGGCCCTGACGGCCACACGCATGAGCATAACTGCCTGAATTGCGGCACCCAGCTGATCGGCTCCCATTGCCATGCCTGCGGTCAGCACGCCCATGTCCACAAGACACTCGGCGCGTTCTGGCATGATCTGTTGCACGGCGCTTTGCATTTTGAAGGCAAGATCTGGCACACATTGCCCCTACTCGCCTGGCGCCCGGGCCAGTTGACCAGACGCTATATCGACGGCGAACGGGCGCGCTTCGTTTCCCCCATGGCGCTGTTTCTGTTCGCGATTTTTCTGATCTTCGCAATGTTTCAGGTGGCAGGTATTGCTCCGCCCGCGACGTTGAATGCCACGCCGGGAGTGGTGCGAGAATTTGAAACGGCCCGCGACACGCTGGAGCAGAGACGTGATCGGGCACGCAAGGAGCTCAGCGCCTTGCCCGCGAATGATTCCGGCCGAGCAAAGCTTCAGCAGCAATTGGCGGAAGCGGAAGCCGGGCTGACCGCGTTCGACACGACGCAGCCACTCATCACCCAAGACGGCCGCACGGGAATGGGTGAATGGCACTCAGGCTGGAAAAGGCTCGACAAGGGCATCCACAAGGCGATCCATAATCCAGGCCTGGCAATGTATAAATTGCAGGCCAACAGCTACAAATTCTCGTGGCTGCTGATCCCTCTTTCACTGCCCTTCATGTGGTTGCTCTTTTTCTGGAAGCGGCGCTTTGGGCTGTATGATCACGCAATTTTTGTGACCTATTCGCTCAGCTTCATGTCCCTTTTATTCGTGACGCTGTCTATCCTCGGGCTGTCGGGCGTGTCCGGCTATGTATTGACCATAATCGGGGCGACAGCCGCCTTCTGGCATATTGGGCGCCAGCTCCGCGGAACCTATGCGCTCAGCCACTTTTCTGCTCTTTGGCGGCTGATAATGATGTGTGTGTTTATCACGATCATCGTCGTGATCTTTGTCGCTCTCTTGTTGCTGCTCGGCCTGCTGTGAGCGCACAGCGCCAGCACGCAATGTCAGCGGCGCAGCCGCCTTCCAACCGAAGAGCCGACTGCCGATATATAAAAAAAGGGGCCACTTCACAGAACTGAAGCGGCCCCTTTAATTTTGAGAGCGGACAGAGGCAGATCAGGCGCCTTGTGGTTTCATCCCACCTTCGCCGCCGAAACGCTTGCCTGACTTCGGAATGGCCGAGCCGTGCATGGGCTTAACCACAGCCGGGCCAATCGGCTCATCAGGACGGTCGACTTTGCCGCTATCGAGGAGCTTCTTGATTTCCTCACCGGTCAAAGTTTCATATTCGAGCATGGCCTGGGCGAGCAATTGCAGTTGGTCCTCATGCTCGGTGAGAATGTTTCTCGCCTTGGCATGCGCACCATCCACCAGACCGCGAATTTCGCTGTCGATCAATTTGCTCGTTTCATCAGACATCATCAGGCGTTGATTGCCGCTCATGCCCAGATAGCCTTCCTGGCTCTGTTCATATTGCAGCGGGCCGAGTTTGTCCGACATGCCCCATTTCGTGACCATGTTGCGGGCCAGATCGGTGGCATATTGAATATCCGAAGATGCGCCTGAAGACACCTTGTCATGGCCAAAGATCAATTCTTCCGCCACGCGGCCACCCATACTTACCGCCAGATTGGCGTGCATCTTGTCACGATGATATGAATAGCTGTCACGCTCCGGCAGACGCATCACCATACCGAGTGCCCGGCCACGTGGAATGATCGTGGCCTTATGGATCGGGTCAGATGCCGGTTCATGCACCGCGACGATGGCATGGCCAGCCTCATGATAGGCGGTCATCTTCTTCTCATCATCGGTCATGACCATGCTCCGGCGTTCGGAGCCCATCATCACCTTATCCTTGGCATCTTCAAATTCCTGCATCGCCACGAGCCGCTTGTTGCGGCGCGCCGCCAGCAAGGCAGCCTCATTCACCAGATTGGCAAGATCGGCACCGGCGAAACCGGGCGTACCGCGGGCAATCGTACGCGGATTGACGTCAGGTGCCAGCGGCACCTTCTTCATATGCACGGCCAGAATCCGCTCGCGCCCGTCAATATCGGGCACCGGCACAACGACCTGACGGTCAAACCGGCCGGGGCGCAGCAATGCCGGGTCAAGCACGTCGGGGCGGTTGGTGGCGGCGATGATGATGATACCTTCATTGGCTTCAAAACCATCCATCTCGACCAGCAACTGGTTGAGTGTCTGTTCGCGTTCGTCATTCGAATTGCCAAGCCCATGGCCACGGCTGCGGCCTACGGCATCAATTTCGTCGATGAAGAGAATACAAGGCGCATTCTTCTTCGCCTGTTCGAACATGTCGCGCACGCGGCTTGCGCCGACGCCGACAAACATTTCGACAAAATCCGAACCTGAAATGGTGAAGAAGGGAACGCGTGCTTCACCCGCAATGGCGCGGGCCAGCAAGGTCTTACCTGTACCGGGCGAACCGACCAGCAGGGCACCCTTGGGAATTTGACCGCCCAATTTGGAAAAACGCTGCGGATCGCGCAGAAATTCGACGATTTCCTGCAGTTCCTCACGCGCTTCATCGATACCGGCGACATCGTCAAAAGTGACGCGGCCCTGCTTTTCGGTCAGCATCTTGGCCTTGGATTTGCCAAAGCCCATGGCACCCGAACCGCCGCCCTTTTGCACCTGACGCAGAGCGAAGAACGCGACACCCAGAATAAGCAGGAAGGGCAAGGACTGGATCAGAATATAGGCCAGAACACCCATTTCTTCCTTCTTGGCCCCGGAATAGCGCACCCCGTTGCTGTCCAGCAATTTGGTGAGTTCCGTATCATTGGCCACTGGCACGGTGGAAAAGGTTTTGCCATTTTCCAGCTTGCCGGTGATCTGATCCGGGGAGATCTTCACCTCCTCGACACCACCCGCGGCAACTTTGGCGCGGAAATCCGAATAGCCCAGCTGCGTGTCGGTGCTCGTCGCCGGTCCATTGAACATGGACACCACGATCATCAGAGCGAGGAAAACCCCGCCCCAGATCATCAGGCTTTTCACCCAGGGATTGCCGTTGTTATTTTCATCCGGCTCGCGCTTGTCGCTCATATTTACGGAATCCTACCTTTCAGCGTTCTAATGTAGGCCATGAAAGGTGAATGGCAAGTTGACTCGCTACGGAGAAAATCTGCCAATCCCGCCAAATTGCAATCAGCGGAAGCGGGCCGGCCAGATACCTTGCTTGCCGGGCGCCAGAATCCCCACCGGATCGAGCGCATCCTTCAATGTCTGATTTAGTCTGCGCAGAGCGTGGCCGTTAAAATCAAATGTATCGGCAACCGGATCCATATAATCAATATGCGTGCGATATTCGCCAAAGCCAGCCTGATGCGTGTCCTGGATCAGCGCTTCGAACAAAGCGTTCACCCGGCGTTGCTGATCGCTATCGTCGCGATCATATAATATTTCGTTCACCGCCACGGTCTGACGCCCGCCGACTCCGAAGGCCCCGTAATAATCGACGCCGAATTCTTCATAGCGTTCACGGGTACGGGTAAATTGTTCGGCAGCGAGCTTGGCATCCGACGGCATGATCGGTGAAAAACCAATATGCCCACCGCGCCCGCCATACCAGTCGATCATCATCATATCTCTGGTGCTGGGGATGCCTGCCCGGCTGAGACCGAAATCATCGCCCTTCCGCCAGGTCAGCCAATCGGGCGCCGCGATGCCCGCAGCCTGTGCCGCTGCGCTGATAATCCTGGCCTTGGCCGCGATTACCTCTTCCGGACCGTAGAGATTGACCTGCGCATTCCACCAGCCGATTCCCAATTTCTGACGGATTTCGCGCCCCGCATCTTCGGGCAGAAGGCCTTCCCCCTGCCAGAACATCGAACGCGGACCGACATAGCTGGCGATACCGACATAAGAGACCCAAGCTGCGTCATGATCAATTATCCCGCGCTGGCGCAGCGGCTGAAACAAAGCGATACCCTTGGCGATGTCATCGGCCTCAGGCAGTTGCAGCTCCAAGGTCATGGTCGCTTCAGGTGCCGGCATCAGCCACAAGCCAAGACGGGTGACAACGCCAAAATTAGACTGGCAGAAGAGCTGATCCCACCCAGGACCATAGCTGTTATGCGTGACATGAAATGCCTTGCCATCGGCAATCGCCCCGGCGCCGGTCCGCACCAGCGAACCATCGGGCAAGACAGCCTCTATCCCGCAAATCTGCGCCGCATGATCGCCATAGGGTTGCGGACCAACACCGCGTTCAAGCGCATTACCAGCCACACTGCCCCAGCTATTGCCAGGCACGCTCATCCATAAGGGATGCCCCATTTCGGCCAGAAAATCATAAAGATCGAAGAAGCTGACGCCAGGTTCCACGACGCAATAGCCGAGCGCGGTATTGATCTCGAGAATACGGTTCATGCGCGACAAATCGAGTATTACCGCTCCGGCCTGCACCGGCGCCGAACCACCATAGCCAAGATTTTTGCCGCGACTTATGGGCCATAGCGGAACCCGCGTAGCAGAGGCCGCCTTCAGCAGGTTTCGCACCTCATCAACATTTTGCGCGGCGACGGCGCCAGCTGGCGCATGGCTTTTCAGATCAAAAGCCATCTGGTCAGCATAGCTCAGCTGGTCTTGCTCGCTGTTGAAAACACGCGCCTCGCCGACAATCGCACGAGCAGCATCCCAAAAGCGCGCAAGCGCATTCTGGTCGATAAGTTCAGCAGTCATCACACGCATCTCTCCCTCGCCTTTTCTAGGCAGGGTACAGCAACAGGCGCAAGCTAACAGATGTTACGATAGACATTGCCCTGCGGTCACACGCATGGTCAAAAGGCCAGTGCTGCAGATAGAAACGGTGAATTTGTAAGGATAAAATTGTAATGGTGAGGAGGTACGGGAAACCTCCTCACCATTACGTTTTTGCAGCCGCTAAAAGGGGGCATGCGGCCGCAAAAACGAGGACTATGGTCTGCCCGGCGGGGTCCGATGCCGTGCAATATCGACCGTGTCGATTGGCTAACGAGGCAGGGCTTTTCGCGTTCCCTGTTACGGAAAAAATTTGCGGTCGATATGTATAAAGGTCAGTGGCCGCGTTGATATGCGGTGCCGCAAGAGGGGTATCAGTCGATACTAAGCTGGCGCTGACCGATCAGACCCAGTTCCCCTTCACCATAGAGATAATCCTTGGTGAAATTGGCATATTCTTCGAGCCGCTGACGATCCTTCGCCGTTACATGCCCGCGCTTGAGGTCGAGAATACCTTCCTCACGCAAAGTACGAAGGGTACGGTTCATGTGAATCGCAGTCGTCCCGCACATATCCGCCAAATCGCTTTGGGTGACCGGCATGTAGAAGCCCGCGTCATCAGCCAGTCCCACCATTTGGAGCCGGCACCACATCTCCGCGCATAAATGCGCAAGGCGGCCATCGGCAGGCATCCGCTCCATCGCCATGATCCATTCGCGGTGGATGGCCGCATCCAGCAATGTTGAGAACCACAAGAGGCGAGTGAGATGCGGCTCGTTTTCAAGCACTTCGCGCAGTCGCTCATGCGGAACATAGCCGATCCTTGCCGGACCGACGGTCACGATATCGTGATCCAGTCGCTTCAGCGCAAAAGCGTGCAAATCTACAAAGTCCCCCGGCACCTGAACGCCAACGATAAAGCGTTTATCGCTTGAGCGGATCTGCCGGATCACAAATCCTTCAATCAGCATGGTGCTGCGGTCACAGAGCTGCCCGCGCTCCAGCACCACATGCTCACCATCTGCATAGTATTCTTCGGTTTCGATCAGGGATTCCAGCAGGTCCCGCTCACGTTCGGTCAAGGCATGTCGCAACCGACCGAGCAAAAACCTCCCCGTACGGGGAAATCGGGCGATTTCCTGTTCAACTGAAATTGGCAAAAAGGTGCCCCCATGCGTTACTCTCAAATCCCAGCCCCACCTTGGAGCGACAGGAGCGATATTTGCCTTACTTTTCCTAGGGTCAGTCGATTTTTTCAACCCGCTGGATGGGGAAAATTTTCTTCCTTGGCGTTCCCGGGGGAATCTCTAGAACACAAACCATGAGAAATGCGAGCATAACGCCCTCTTTTGCAGATGATGTCGCCTTGCGTCACAGTGTTGCAGATGGGTGGACCTTATGCACTCTGGTGGGGATTGAGGGCAGCTTTTCCCGCCGCCTTGGCGCACAGCTTGCGATTGGCCCCGATGGTACGCTCGCCGGAAGCCTGGCCGATGGCTGCCTGGAGCAGCAATTGGTGAGCGAAGCAAAAACCGCCTGTGCCGCAGGCGCGCCGATACTGAAACGGTTTGGCGCAGGATCATCTGTCATCGATTTTCAGCTCCCTTGCGGAAGCGGGCTGGACATATTGATCGATCCAGCGCCCGATCAGCCTTCACTGACCCGTACGATTGATGCACTCGACAATCGGAAGCCAGCAGAGCTGGGCCTGCCGCTTCCAGCCAATGCCCCCGCCAGCCTGCTGCAAAAGCGGCTTTACAAGCCAGCACTGCGACTGCTGATTTTTGGCGAAGGTCCGGAGCTTGAACAGCTGCGTGCACTTGCCTTGTCTTGCGAATTTGACACCGTGAGCTTTGATCGCCGCGATCCGCAGCAGCTTGCACTAGGCCAGAAACCACAAGCAGTGTCCGATCCACAAAGCGCGATAGTTCTGCTGTTTCATGATCATGAATGGGAACGCAGCATTCTGGAATGGGCGCTAGAGAATCCGGGTTTTTACCTTGGTGCCCAAGGGGGACAAATCGCCCGCCAGAACCGTTTGGAAATGCTGCAGGACCGGGGATATTCGGCGCAGGCACTGACGCGAATACGCAGCCCGATTGGCCTGATTCCGCATAGCCGCGACCCCGCGATTCTGGCCCTGTCGGTACTGGCCGAAGTCGTCGCGCAATATGAGCAGCAGCAGACGAGCTGATAGTGACCCGATGACGTCTACCGCGACCACGACCGTAGCTATTTTGGCCGCAGGGCAAGCACAACGCTTTGGTGGCGGCAAGCTGGATGCAATATGCGCCGGACGCAGATTGGGGGAATGGGCGATCCTGGCGGTTGAAGCGGCCGGCTTTTCCCCCGGAATCGTGATCGTCCCGCCAGAATGCCCCGCCTTTCCTCGCGCGCATCCCCAATGGCGCTGCGTCACCAATCACGCGGCCAAGGATGGTATTGGTACATCGGTAGCGCTTGCGGCCCAGACCGCACAGCACGATGGTGCGAAGGGACTTTTGCTTATGCTGGCCGATATGCCCTTGCTGGAGCCTGCACATTTGCGTGCCTTGCCCGGACCAACGGCGGCGGCCACCCGGCAAAGAGATGGCAAGCCGGGCACGCCCGCTTTCTTCCCGGCAAGCCTGCTGAAAGCCCTGGCAATGATGGACCCTGCCCATGGGGCGGCGTCTATGTTGCTAAAGCAGCCTGATCTGCGCTGCTATTCGCCCGCTTCCACCAGCCTTGCGGATGTGGACTATCCGATGGATCTCAAAAAAGTGGCCGCGGAGCTCCTGTGATCAGCTCCACGCTTTTAGACGCGCTCTGATAGCTGCACGCATTCTGTTCAGAGGAATCAATCGGAACCCAGAACCGGGTAGCAGCCTTCGCTGATAATCTCCCCGCTCATTCCCGGCACAAAGCTCATCAAGGGCGAATTGAACTCGATTTCGATCGTCACTTCGTTGGCATTCAAGAGCTGGCGACAGCTGGTGCCATCTTGCGGCGTGACATCTGCTTCCAAAATAGCCACGCCCAGACCACGTGCGCGGTTCTTGGCGAAGGCTTTGGCCTTGGCATCGGTATCGCAAACCGAATCCATCGACATGCAGCGGGAGGTACTATAGGCGACCTCGTCCAGCGTGTGACGTGTCCACAGCAAGCGCGAAAATTCGATCAAACCGATCAGCATGGCGATAAATATAGGCGCCAATAATGCGAACTCGATGATCGCTGCACCGCTGCGGCAGGCCATCATCTGGCGGATTTTCAACATCATTGCAGCCGCACCGTGGCTTCGCGTTGCAAATCCGTGTCAGACAAAACACTGCCCGGCAGCACCAATGGTTCATAACTGCTGCGCGCTTCAATAGTAAGATAATAGCCGGATGTTGACCCACCGGTTGCTCCGCCGCCGCAGGGTTCTCCGCAGGCGCCGGTCGGCTGATATGAACCATCGGTCTTGAGACAGGAGCAACTGCGGGAAAAATTGGTGCAGCTGCCTGAAACGCCATTGCATTTCAGCGTGACGGTCAGGTTCGCATCTTCGGCCAGTGCTCGCACCTGATTAGGCAAGTCGTCGAAGGCGACACTGTCCGCATTGCGGAACGCCACCATGCTGCCTGCAGAAACCGCTTCATCCAGCTTGCTGCGTTCGAGATAGAAGGCGCCGAAATCAAGAGCTGGAAGAGCCGCCAGAAAAAACAGCGTGGTGTAGAGCGCAAACTCCACCAGAGCAGCGCCCTTTTCATCACTTCGAAGTTTGCGCAGGAACTTCTGCATCAGCGCACCAGCCGGATACCGCCGGTGCTGCCGCCATCGTCACCGCTGGCGTCATCGATAGCGGCACAGGCAGACCCTGTCTGCGCGCCCCCCGACACGACAATCTCATCCGCGACCAGACTGAAACAATGCCCGTCATTCAGTGTTGAATTGCCGCCCGTCATGGTGACTTTCGAATGGGGCAAATGCACAATCCCGGAAAAGATACTCTGAGAACCGCCGCTCCAAGTCGTGTTTGATGATGTCAGACTGTCGATCAGAAGCTGAGCAATCTGTCCGCCCGTCACTCCTTCATTCGGGGCTATAAGCTTGGTTTTGGCACCACCTGCCAGATTCAGCGTTCCAGCGAGAATGAAGCTGACATCTACCCCGACCATTTCGAAACCGCTGATATCCTCGTCTGCCAGCCTCGGGCCGTAGGTCTGCCCGGAGAGTGGAGTGGATTGCGGCCAAGTCGGACTGCCACCGGTTCCATTCACAAAGTCGCCGTTGACCGTATATCGTCCTGCCCCGAACAGGACTGAGCCCTTCACTCTCAAATCACCATTTACATAGTGGTTAGCGGTCTTGCCAAAGACGATAATACTGCCGCCTTCGGTGTCGATATCACCATCGGCACTGAACTTGCCATCTTTCATATACATCCGCGCACCGCCACCAACCTTGATGGCAGTGTGATGGGAATCCCGGCCAATCAGTATATCGCCCGCGCCAAGTTCGAGCGTGCTATCGCCACCACTCAGATCGACACCCCCGCGGGAAATGAAATCACCATCCCCCAGCCATGCGGTTCCGCCGCCTGACACCTTCAGACCACCGAAGAAATGGTTGCCCTTGCCCATTTTGAGATGCTGCCCGCCGCCAAGCTGCATAGTACCCACGATGGTCACATCGCCATCACCTTTGACGTTGGTGCCCTCAAAATTCACCGCTCCGGCGCCGATCCACAACGCACCATCGCCGATTGTCACACCGCTGGAGCCACTGTTGAAACCGCCGTTTACATAAAGATCCATGTCGTTGAACTTGACCGTCGATCCGCCGCCGATCGAAAGTCCGTTCCGGACAGTTATCCTTGATCCGCTCTCAAAGCGAACGGTTATGCCACCTGCGACCTCCAGCCTTCCGACCGTGTAATTGCCTCTGGGGACATAATATTCTCCGCCATATGGGGTGGTGCGATAGCCAGCGACTGCAGAGCTGGGTGACCAGCTGAAGGACCAGTCGCTGCCGGACGGAGTTGTCGGATTTGTCAGTGCCGGGACTGTGTCGGCATGGCCGATCTGGCTTCGCGCGGAAGCGAGTGCAGGATCGTTTGCCAGTGGATCGGACAAAGCTGTTTCGCCCTTCGTCCGATCCTTTGACGGCGTTACCTGCGAATTCCACTCCGGAGCGCTGAATTCACCCGCATAACGGATGCTTTCCGCATTAAGTGCACCCGATTGCGTGCTGACGTCGCCGCTGCCCGAGATAATGTCATGGGCGGTGACCGATCCGCTGGTGTTTACGATAGATCCGATCGCAGCAACCGTGCAGCTTGATGCGCTGATAGACGCGCCGCCGCTGACTTTAATGGCCTGACTCCCAGATGACAGCGCGAGGAAACAAGGAGCGGCGAAGGGTTTTTCGCCGCCCATTGAGGCATAGGCTTCTGCCTCGACATCATAACTGCCCGAGAAACCAAGCACGCTGGCCAGCATATAGGGCACGCTTTTGCGCACCGTGACATGCACGGCCTTATCGCCCGCATTGGGGAAGTCCTCGACCAATTCTGCATTAATGGTCGCACCGCTCAGCCCGTTGGCCAATGCGATGTCGCGCGCCGAAGGCGTCAGTACTGAGGTGTTATCCGCCGAACTATAGGCCATAGCCGCGCCCAGCGCGCCCAGATCTGCCGCGCGCTGATTAAAGACGCGCTGCTCGTACCCTCGATTGAGATCGAAAGCGAGGCCCAGCGCTCCGATCACAACGGGCATCGACAAAGCTGCGATAGTTGCAACACTTGCCGAGCTGTCTCGCCTGATGCGCCCAAAGGCCCTGCGTAGCCGGTATAATCCGCAGTGTTCCATGAGCCAACACTAGGCGCATAGTAGTTAAGATTGGCTTTAAGCCCATCCTTTCCCACCTGCCCGGCCGGGAAAGAGCTCCTGACGCAAAGCGCCAGCTGTAAAGGTAAATAGAGCGCCCCTAGCGGCCATTCAGAGAATTAAGTGGCGCCTGCTTACCGCTTTACCTACCGCTCCAGCTGGGGTCGCGCTTCTCGATAAAGGCCTGCATACCCTCGCGCTTGTCCTCGGTTCCGCTCAGCACGTTAAACAATCGCCGTTCATGCTGAATGCCCATGTCGAGCCCCAGTTCAAAGGCCGCATTGACGGCTTCCTTATTCGCCATCGCCGCAAGTGGCGGCATGGATGCGATAGTTGCGGCGGTTTTCAACGCATCGTTCAACAAATCTGCTGCGGGGACTACGCGCGCGACCAGCCCAGCTCGCTCTGCTTCCTCGGGATCCATCAATCGTCCGGTCAGCACCAGCTCCATCGCCTTCGCCTTACCCACTGCATGGGTCAGACGCTGGCTGCCGCCCATTCCGGGCAAAACGCCGAGCTTGATTTCCGGCTGGCCGAATTTGGCCGTGTCGCTCGCCAGAATGAAGTCGGCCATCATCGCCACTTCACAACCGCCACCCAGGGCAAAGCCGTTGACTGCGGCGATCCAGGGTTTGCGAATGGCGCGGGTAAAATGGCTGGTCCAGCGAGAGAAGAAGTTCTCACCATAGAATTCAGCGAGCGGCTTCTCAGCCATTTCCTTGATATCGGCGCCAGCCGCAAACGCTTTTTCACCAGCACCGGTCAGCACCGCGCAGCGCTGCGTATCGTCCGCTTCAAACGAGCCGAAAGCCTCGATCAATTCTTCGAGCACCTGACTATTAAGCGCATTCAAGGCCTTAGGCCGATTGATTCTCACTAAAGTTACGGCGTCGTGCTGTTCGACCTGGATAGTTTCAAAAGTCATGGTCACCGCTCCTACTATGATGAAGCTAATGCTGCAAATTGGGTAGATTGCGCGAAGGTAAAACTGCTGATACGCGCAAATCATGAGTTATTGCGATACATGTGTGGTGCGCAACCGGGCGATTTGCGCTGCGCTGGATACAAATGAGCTGGAAGCGCTCAACAAGATTGGTCGTCGGCGCATGCTGGAGCCGGGCGATTCGCTGATCTGGGAAGGTGACGATTCGGTTCTGGTCGCCAATGTCATTGATGGCGTACTCAAACTCTCGACCGGCACCGAAGACGGGCGCGAGCAGATTGTCGGCGTCGTCTATCCCGCCGATTTCATCGGGCGGCCCTTTGGCTCGACCACGCGTCATAGCGTTACGGCCCTGACCGAAGCGACGGTTTGCGTGTTTGCGCGTGGTGATTTTGATAATTTTGCCGCCGAGCATCCGGGGCTGGAACACAAATTGCTGCAGCGTACGCTGGCGGAACTGGACCGGACGCGCCGCTGGATGTTGTTACTCGGTCGCAAGAATGCCGAGGAAAAAATCGCAACCTTCCTGATGGATATGGTCGAAAGGCTGGGCAAGCCCGAGGATGGTGACCGTGAAGTCACTATTGCCCTGCCGTTTTCCCGCCAGCAGGTTGCCGATGTGCTGGGGCTGACCATCGAAACAGTCAGCCGCCAGTTCACCAAGCTGAAGAAGGAAGGTGTCATTGACCTTCCTTCTCGCCGCGAGGTCGTAATCCTCAACCGCACTGCGCTTGAGGATCGCGCCGGTTAAGCATCAGAAGCGGAATGCAACACCCGCACTGAGGAGCCACGGATCAATGTCGTGACGGGTGGAGATAACTTCTTCACCATTGGCGAACCAATGGGCAGAGCTTTTCAGGAAATACCGCTTGGCATCCAGAGTAAGCGCCATGCCGTTGTCTCCGACGGGGATATCCACACCGGCCTGAAGAGCAACACCGAACTTGTCGTTCATGCGGAACTTGTCAGCACCCAGTCCAACAGCCGCTTTGCCAGGCTTTTCATCAATGAAGATGAAATAGGACGGGCCAGCACCGACGTAAGGACGGATCGCGCCATCGGGAGCGAAGTGATATTTCACGGTCAGCGTTGCCGGAATGATCTTGGCATCGGAAACGAGTTCCGCGCCTTCCAGCGAACCGGAGCTGACATCGACATCATGCTGAGTCACGCAGCAGATCGTTTCCAGCGAGATTGAATCAGCGAGGAAATACTCAATCGCCACGGTGGGCACGAAATTGTCATTCGCTTCGGTTTTAAGATCCGCAGGCAGGCCGATTTCATCCACTTTGACCTTGGACAGGTCACCATCGGGCATAACATAGGTCCCCAGAACCTTGATCTGAAGGCGCCCTTCAGAATCGGCTGCATGTGCGGGAGCCGTGAAAGAGACGGCGGCGGCGGCGAGCGCTGCCATTGCTGCTGTCTTACGCATCAATTCATTCCTCATGCACCGTAGTTGCCGCCCTGTGCGGCAAGGATGAGTACGGCGTCGGGGATGCATTTGTGTCCAATTCGCCCGCCAAACATTGATGCGGCTCAAATTTGAAGAAATGTGATCTTTCTTTTGTCACATTGGCGCCCGCCCCGCCCTGTTCAGGCAGATCACTCGGCAGAATCCATGCTTTTCACCCCCATCAGCACCAGTTCCCTTTCGGGATCGAATCTGACTGTCACGGTGTCCCGGATGGCGGACTCTCATCGGCATATGGTCATCACCTGCCCCTCATTTGCATGAAGGCCCCAACCATCTGCCTCCCTGGAGCAGGAACTGAGACTCCAAACACCCAAAAATGACATCATAGGATATTCAAGGCGTTATTTCCCATCACTCCTGAATCAACAAGCGCCCCGGTTGCAATTGCTGGCAGAATAGGAAAGCTGAACATTGATTTGACACTAATCAATGTTTTCTGGGCACCGCGCTGTCAGGGGACATGCATCGAGATTCCAAGGGAAGGGAAACTCCATGGAAAGCGTTCTTTCGCGCGCCGGTATCTGGTTCGTGTTGGTCATCGCCGCCTTTCTGGCGATGGCAGCAGCACAGGATAGCGGCTTCGCAATTCATATGGGTATTATAATGGCCGCCGCCCTGATCGGGCTGTGGTTTACTATTAGCAAACCGGATTATTCCGCCATTGCGCGCGGTATTTTGCGCGTCCCGGCCGATGAGTCACTCTATTATGACGATGTGGTTCGCTGGGGCGTTATTGCCACTGTCTTCTGGGGCATGGCTGGCTTTCTGGCTGGTCTGTTTATCGCTCTGCAGTTGGCCTATCCGGTTTTGAATCTGGGGTTTGAATACACGACCTTCGGGCGATTGCGGCCGCTGCACACGTCGGCTGTCATCTTCGCGTTCGGGGGCAACGCGCTGATTGCCACCAGTTTTTACGTGGTGCAGCGTACGTGCCGGGCGAGGCTTGCCTTCCCTGGTCTCGCCCGCTTCGTCTTCTGGGGCTATCAGCTTTTCATTGTGCTTGCGGCCACCGGCTATCTGCTCGGGATCACGCAAGGCAGGGAATATGCCGAGCCTGAATGGTATGTCGACCTCTGGCTGACGATCGTCTGGGTTGTTTACGCTGCGGTGTTCATCGGCACGATTGTGAAGCGTTCCGAACCACATATCTATGTCGCCAACTGGTTCTATCTCGCCTTTATCCTGACGATTGCCATGTTGCACATCGTCAACAATCTGGCGCTGCCAGTCAGCCTGGTTGGTTCGAAGAGCTATTCCGCGTTTGCCGGCGTGCAGGATGCACTGACGCAGTGGTGGTATGGCCATAATGCGGTGGGCTTCTTCCTGACCGCAGGCTTCCTGGCGATGATGTATTACTTCGTCCCGAAGCAGGCCGAACGTCCGATCTACTCCTATCGCCTGTCGATCATTCACTTCTGGTCGCTGATCTTCCTCTACATCTGGGCCGGTCCGCACCACCTTCATTATACGGCTCTGCCCGACTGGGCGCAGACGCTCGGCATGGTCTTCTCGATCATGCTGTGGATGCCGAGCTGGGGCGGGATGATCAACGGCCTGATGACGCTGAACGGCGCCTGGGACAAGATCCGCACCGATCCCATCATCCGGATGTTTGTGATGAGCCTTGCTTTCTATGGCATGAGCACATTTGAAGGCCCGATGATGAGCATCAAGTCGGTCAACTCGCTGAGCCATTATACGGACTGGACCATTGGTCACGTTCACTCTGGCGCACTGGGCTGGAACGGTATGATCACCTTCGGTGCAATCTACTTCCTGACGCCGCGTCTGTGGAAACGGAGCCGTCTGTATTCGCTGCGAATGGTGAACTGGCACTTCTGGCTCGCCACGATCGGCATCGTTTTCTATGCCTCCTCCATGTGGGTGGCCGGGATTACGCAGGGCCTTATGTGGCGCGAATACGGGGCTGACGGTTATCTGGTGAACAGCTTCGTCGAAACGGTTGCCGCACTTCACCCGATGTATCTGATGCGTGCCTTTGGTGGCTTGCTCTATCTCAGCGGCGCGGTGTTGATGGTGATCAATGTCTGGGCCACTATCCTTGGCAAACTGCGCGAGGAGGCTCCGATGAGCGATGCCACATACGACCCCGCAGCCGACCGGCCGCTGGCCGGCCGCCCCGCCGAACAGGGAGCCTGAACCATGAGCCTGACAGAACGTCACAAAAAGCTTGAACGCAATGTCACTCTGCTCGCCGTTGCCGCCTTTGCGGCGGTAACGGTCGGCGGGATCGTGGAAATCGCGCCATTGTTCTGGATCGACAACACGGTTGAGAAAGTGGACGGGATGCGTCCCTACACTCCGCTCGAACTGGCCGGACGCGACATCTATATCCGTGAGGGTTGCTACAACTGTCACAGTCAGATGATCCGCCCGTTCCGTGACGAGGTGGAACGCTATGGCCATTACAGCCTGGCTGCGGAAAGCATGTATGACCACCCGTTCCAATGGGGGTCAAAGCGCACCGGGCCGGATCTGGCGCGTGTGGGCAATCGCTATTCGGATGAATGGCATGTCCAGCATCTGATCGATCCGCGTTCGGTGGTGGGTGAAAGCATCATGCCGCCTTATGCCTTCCTGAAGGACAATGATCTGGAAGTCAGTCAGCCTTCTGAACGGCTGGCAACGCTCAGGAATGTGGGCGTGCCTTATACGGATGATGATGTTGCCAAGGCAGAGACCGATCTCGTCGCGCAGGGTGATCCCAATGTCGACGCGGACGATCTCGCGACCCGTTATCCCAAGGCCCAGATCCGTGATTTCGATGGCGATCCAAGCCGTCTGACGGAAATGGACGCGCTGGTCGCTTATCTTCAGATGCTCGGCACGCTGGTCGACGTGAACGGCGCAACCGCTCAGGAAGAGCTGGCGCATAATCTGGCCACCGCTCAGGAAGACAAGCAGGATAATGCCGAGGAGGCGCAGCAATGAGCCTCTACGACACCCTGCGTCACTTTGCTGACAGCTATGCTCTGCTGTTCATGTTCGGCGTATTTTTCGTGCTCTGTGCCTGGCCGTTCCGGCCGGGCGCAAAGCGGCATTCTGATGATGCGGCGCATATGATTTTCAAGGACGAAAATGATGGCGAATAAACGGATCGACAAGCCAACCGGCACCGAAACCGTCGGCCATGAATGGGACGGAATCGAAGAACTGAACACCCCGCTGCCACGCTGGTGGCTGTGGACCTTCTACGCCTGTATCGTATTTGCGATTGGCTACACCATTGCCTATCCGGCATGGCCGATGGTCAACAGCGCCACCAAGGGGATGCTTGGCTGGACGAGCCATGAACAGCTGGCGAAAGAAATGGCCAAGGCTGACGAAAGCAAAGGCGCCATTCGCGCAGCTCTGGCCAAGATTCCGATCGAACGCCTGCCCGAAGATAGCGAACTGATGCGTGCGGCCGTGGCCGGCGGTCGGGCCGCCTTCAAGGTCAATTGCGTGCAATGCCACGGCGCCGGCGCAGCCGGTAGCAAGGGATATCCGAACCTCAACGATGATGACTGGTTGTGGGGCGGTGATCTCAAGGCGATCACCTACACGCTGGAACACGGCGTTCGTCAGCCTGATGGTGAAGATACACGCTTCAGCATGATGCCCGCTTTCGGTGCCGATGGCATCCTTACCAGCGCGCAGGTAAGCCAGGTGGCAGACCATGTGTTGAGCCTGTCCGGTAAGGCGAAAGATAACGCCGCTGGCGCGCAAATCTTCGCGGATAATTGCGCCGTCTGTCACGGTCCTAACGGTAAGGGGATGCGTGAATTTGGCGCACCCAACCTTACCGATCCGATCTGGCTGTATGGCGGATCGCGCGAGGATGTGATCGCAACGGTTACCAATTCGCGTTACGGTGTCATGCCCGCCTGGAAAGACAGGCTGGATCCGGTCACCATCAAGATGTTGGCCGCTTATGTTCACTCGCTGGGGGGCGGCGAAGATTTTGTGGAGGTCGCCGAAGATCCGGCGACGGAGGTAGATGAACAATCTTGAAACCCGCCCGCCCGAATCGTCTGCTGCAGCGACTCCCGAGGATCTGACACGTCACGATCCGACGGAACCGCCGCAGCATGAGGTTCCCCTCAATCTTTACGAAAAACGTAAAGGCGTCTTTCCGCAAAAAATCGACGGGAAGTTCCGCAGGTTCAAATGGTTGGTAATGCTCATTACCTTGGGCATCTATTACATTACCCCATGGCTGCGCTGGGATCGGGGGCCATATGCTCCCGATCAGGCCGTATTGATCGATCTCGCCCATCGCCGTTTCTACATGTTCGGCATCGAGATCTGGCCACATGAATTCTATTTTGTAGCCGGTCTGCTGATCATGGCCGGAATCGGCTTGTTTGTGGTGACCAGCGCGGTCGGCCGCGCCTGGTGCGGCTATAGCTGCCCGCAAACGGTCTGGACCGATTTGTTCCAGCATGTTGACCGGTTGATCGACGGTGATCGCAATGCCCAGATTCGTCTGGCCAAGGCACCCCTCAGCCCATCCAAGTTTTTCCGCCGCACATTCAAATATGCAATTTATCTCTTCATCGGATTCTGGACCGGCGGTGCATGGATCATGTATTTCGCTGATGCCCCCACTCTGGTGCGTGATTTCTGGTCGGGTGAAGCTGCACCGACTGCCTATATCACTGTCGCCGTTCTCACCCTGACCACCGTCGGTCTCGGCGGGTTCATGCGTGAGCAAGTGTGCATTTACATGTGCCCCTGGCCGCGCATTCAAAGCGCCATGCTCGATGAAAAATCGTTGCTCGTCACCTATAAGGACTGGCGCGGTGAAAAGCGCGGCAGCGTAAAGAAAGCAGCCAAGAATCCTGAAACTTACGGCGATTGCATCGATTGTCATCAATGTGTCGCCGTCTGCCCCACCGGAATCGATATTCGTGAAGGGCCGCAAGTCGGCTGCATAACCTGCGCCCTCTGTATTGACGCCTGTGACCGGGTGATGGCCGAAGTTGGTCGTCCGCGGGGTCTGATCGACTATGCTACGCTGGAAGACTGCGAGCGCGAGGCTGCGGGTGAAGAACCGCGCCCCGTATGGAAAACGCTGCTCCACCCGCGCACGATCGCTTATTTCAGCATCTGGGCAGCGATTGGTCTCGGCTTGCTCTTTGCCTTGGGCAATCGCGATCATACCGACATCTCTGTCGCACAGGACCGCAATCCGCCTTATGTGATGCTCAGTGACGGCTCAGTCCGTAACGCCTACACTGTGAAATTGCGGAACATGGAAAGCCGGCCTCGCGATATGCGCATCGCGTTGGAAGGCTTGCCGCAAGGTGTTATGTGGACCGATGCAATGGGTCGTGAAGATGCCGCAAGTACACTCATCCAGCGAATGCCCGCGGATGCTACACAGGCATTTCGTGTCTATGTGGTTCAACCGGCAGATGTGGCCAAAGATGAGTTCACCTTCACGGTTACCTCACTGGATAAGCAAGCCGAAACCGACAGCAATGAAGCGCGCTTCAACGCGCCGGAGTAACCGCTATGAGCAAGGCCCGATCACGCAAGTTCACCGGCTATCACATGACCGCCATATTGATCGCTTTTTTCGGCGTGGTGGTTGGCGTCAATATGCTCATGGCACGGTTTGCTACCTCCACCTTTGGCGGGATCGTCGTGGAGAATTCCTATGTCGCCAGCCAGCAATTCAATGGCTGGCTGCGCGATGCAGAAAAGCAAAAGGAACTGGGCTGGGAACCGCGTATTTCCTGGCGCCCGGATGGCCAGATCGTCCTGTTTGTGGATAATGCGCCTGACGATGCGGTGGTTGAAATGAAGGCTTATCACCCGCTGGGCCGCCTGCCCGATCGGCATATTCATCTGGAACGGCAGAGCGACGGCAGTTTCATGTCTCAGGAAAAGCTGCCCGATGGCCGCTGGACCCTGCGTTACAGCGTCAGCGCCGATGGCGCGATTTCCAGATTTGAGGAAGACCTGCAGTGACTGCCCTGGCTGAAACCGGCGGCAAAGCAGACGGGGCCAGCCAGCATACGGTTCTGGCCGTACCCGGCATGCATTGCGCGGGCTGTATGAGCAAGATCGAACGCGGCCTTGCCAAAGTTGACGGAATTGATGGCGCCCGTGTCAATTTGTCCGCGCGCCTTGTTACCGTGACCCATGACCCTGCACTCACCAGTCGCCGGCTGGTACAAGAACTGGATCAGATCGGGTTCGAGGCGCAGCCACGCCGTGATGAATTGAGCGCGCCGGTGTCCGCCGTGAAGCCTCTGCTTGCCCCGCTGGCCGTGGCAGGTTTTGCGGCGATGAATGTCATGCTGCTTTCCGTCAGCGTCTGGTCCGGAGCAGAAGGTGCCACAAGGTCAATGTTCCATTGGCTCTCGGCACTGATCGCGATCCCCGCCATCGCCTATGCCGGACGGCCTTTCTTCAGCTCCGCTTGGAAAATGCTGCGCCATGGGCGCACCAATATGGATGTGCCGATTTCCATCGGCGTGATCGTCGCATCCGGGTTGAGCCTGTATGAAACCATCGTTGGCGGCAAAGATGCGTGGTTCGACGGCGCATTGATGCTGCTGACCTTCCTGCTGGCTGGCCGCATTCTGGACGCGATGATGCGCGACCGTGCGCGCGCCGGCGTGGATGCCCTGCTCAGCCAAGCCGCTCAGGGGGCCATGGTGGTGAGCGCGGATGGCGCCTTGAACTGGCACGAAGCCAAGGATCTGCAGCCCGGCATGGTGATGCGTGTCGCCGCCGGTGAACGCTGCGCAGCCGATGGCACTGTTGCCAGCGGTACCAGCCGCTTCGATCAATCGCTGCTGACCGGTGAAACCCGTCCCGTGCCGCTGCATGATGGCGATCAGGCATTGGCCGGTACGCTGAATATCGATGCACCGGTTGATGTGACCGTTTCCGCCGCAGGGCAGGATACTACACTGGCCGAAATCGCGCGATTGATGGAAGCGGCCAGCCAAAACCGCTCCCGCTATGTTCGCATCGCCGACCGTGCTGCCCGGCTCTATGCACCCGCCGTTCACTCGCTCGCTGCGCTGACCGTCGTGGGCTGGCTGATTGCCGGTGCCGGTTGGTATCAGGCGCTGGTCTTTGGCGTTGCCGTGCTGATCATCACCTGCCCTTGCGCGCTGGGCCTTGCTGTCCCGGTGGCACAGGTCGTCGCCAGCGGCTCCCTGATGCGTCAGGGGATCATGGTGAAAGATGGTGCTGGACTGGAAAGACTGGCCACGGTCAACCGTGCGTTGCTGGACAAGACCGGCACGCTGACGCAGGGGCAGCCCTTGCCTGATCCAGCCGTGATCGCCAGCCTGCCAGCTGAAGATGCCGCCATCGCTCTCGCCATGGCATCCAACAGCCGGCATCCGCTTTCACGCTCACTGGCCCAGGCCCTGACGAAGGCTGGCCACCGCGCCGCCGCCATCACCGAGGTAGAGGAACGCCCCGGTCTGGGTGTATTTGCGCAGTGGAAGGGTCAGGCGGTCGCCCTGCGCCGACCCGATCACAGCACGCGCGTGGCGGTGGCACTGGAAATTCCGGGCAAGCCGATCTGGCTCATCCCCTATAGCGACCAATTGCGCCCCGATGCCGCCGCCGCATTGCAGCGGCTTGGCAAAATGGGAATCGAATGCACCATCCTGTCGGGCGATGGATCGGACGCCGTGGCCGTCGTGGCCCGTGCCACCGGCCTGACCGCGCAGGCTAATGCCCGCCCGCAGGATAAGCAGGAGGCGATCGACCGGCTCAAAAATGCCGGCAAGCGCGTCCTGATGGTGGGCGACGGACTGAATGACGGCCCGGCCCTCGCCGCCTCGGATGCCTCGATGGCGCCAGGGTCAGCCAGCGATGTCGGGCTGCAGGCGGCAGATTTCGTATTTATGGGTGAATCGCTCCAGGCCCTGCCCCGCGCCGTCACGACATCGCGGCGGACCATGGCCGTTGTACGGCAGAATTTCGGCCTCGCCATTGCGTATAATGTCTGCGCCGTGCCGCTGGCCGTGGCCGGTTTTGTCACACCATTAATTGCAGCCATCGCGATGTCGGCCAGTTCGCTGATCGTGGTTGCCAATTCGCTGCGACTGGCACGAGCGGCAAAGTGAACGGTTTACTGATCCTGATCCCAGTTGCACTGGGCCTGGGCCTGATGGGGCTGGCTGCCTTTTTCTGGGCCTTGCGCAATGGGCAATTTAGCGACCCGGATGGTGCGGCTAACCGCATATTGATGGATGAGGAAGAACCGGCTCCGCCCGCATCCGGTCACGAAAAAGGGCCACCAGAGACTGTGAACACGAATATTCAGGAGAGCGAATGATGCGCGTTTCCTTCCTGTCTCTCACCGCACTGCTTCCTGCGGCGCTCAACCCGTCACTTATCGCGCAGGCGGAGGGGATAACGCTGGCGCTGTGCGGCGGGGCGCCAGACCGGCCAGCCCTCACCATTCCACTGGATCAGCCGCCACTACCGGGCACGCCGGGCGCGGCCTGCTGCGCCAAAGGCTGCCATTCCTCTGAAAAGAAGCGCAAAAATAGCGAAACGGATCAAGCAGACGAAAATTGATCCTCCGCAATGATCGGGGAGGCTGCTACGCTAAACAGAGCTTATGTGGCCATATTATCCAGAACTGCTGGCAGTGCCCGTTCCGCGCTATACCAGCTTCCCGACTGCTGCCGAATTCGGCAGCGAGGTGACACCTGCCGATTATGAGGCAGCCATTGCGAAGGTGGAGGGTGATGTCTCACTCTATGTCCACATTCCCTTCTGCGAGAAGATTTGCTGGTATTGCGGCTGCAATACAGGCGCAGCCAATCGCAAGCAGCGGCTGGCCAGCTATCTCGATGCGCTACACCGCGAAATCGCCTTGGTGGGGGCAAGATTGCCCGCGGGTGCACGCGTGCGCCGCGTCGCCTTTGGCGGCGGCAGCCCCAACGCCATTGCACCTTACGACTTCGTTCGCCTGATTGATGAACTGACTCTCCATTTCCGGCTCGAAGATCCGATCTTTTCCATCGAGCTTGATCCACGGACGCTTACGGAAGACTGGGGGCCAGTTATTTCCGGTATCGGCGCCACCCATGCCAGTTTGGGCGTGCAGACGTTCTCAAGCCATCTGCAGGAACGGATCGGCCGCATTCAGCCGCTCTGCATGATTGAACGCAGTACCCGCATGCTCCGCAATGCTGGCATTACTTCGCTCAATTTCGATCTGATGTACGGTCTTCCGGGTCAGGAAATGGGCGATCTGGAAAGCTCGCTCGATCTGGCGAATCAGATGGGGGCCGATCGGATCGCCTTGTTTGGCTATGCCCATGTGCCGCACCTCATTCCGCGCCAGCGCCAGATTGATGCCAGCGCCCTGCCCGATGCGGATGCGCGTTTTAGCATGGCCCAATTTGGCCATACATATCTGACCCATGCGGGATATCAGCCGGTCGGCTTCGATCATTTCGCCCTCCCCGCCGATCCGCTGGCGCAAGCCGCAAAATCAGGGCAACTGAGCCGCAATTTCCAGGGCTTTACCGAGGATACCGCGCCGGTTCTGATCGGCCTTGGGGCGTCGTCCATCAGCAGCTTCCCCGATTTGCTGATCCAGAATGAGAAGAATAGCGGACGTTACCGAATGATGCTGTCTCAGGATCAGTTGCCTCTTGCCAATGGCATCAGCCGCAGCGCAGAGGATCAGAAGCGTGGCGAGATAGTCCGCGAATTGCTGTGCCACGGACGGGCGCGCATCACGGGCCAATTGCGGAATGAAGTTTCCGAACGGCTTGCTCCCTATCTGGATCATGATTTGTGCACCTATGAGGGGCAGGATCTGGTCATTTCCGCCGATGCCACGCCCTATATGCGCAGCATCGCCGCCGCCTTTGATCCCTACCGCAAACATTCCCCGCGACGCTTCAGCTCGGCAGTCTGAGCACGTTCCGTTTTTTAACGCCGGGCACCAATAACGGCATCACGCTTTTCCTTAAAAAGGAGAAATGTGATGCCGCTTTGGTTTTTCCCCACCTTGTTAGCCCTCTGCTCACTCGTCTGCCTTGGCTCCGCAATCTGGCTGCTCCTCAACCTGGCCAGTCTTTCGCGGATGTTTTCTGGTAACGCGGATGTCGTTGCTTCGCGCGATAGCAATCCAAAATCACGCTCTGCCATTTGGACCGCGCTTGTCCTGTTCAATGCGGGCTGGATCGGCGCGCTGATCATCTGGATGACTGCTTTCGGTGATACCGCTTCAAACGTCAGCTGAGCCCATTTGCGTAGGCAGCCTATGCATCGATACCGAGCAATGGGGCGCAGTGCGATAATGCGCAGCCAATAGAGCGTCGGCTTCCTGCACGAAAAGGGCGCCCACTCCCGCTGAGTGGGCGCCCTTGAACTGGCGGTTAGTCTTTGGAGAGGTCAGGCCGCCAGTTTGTCTTCCAGCTTGTCACCGGCCGCCCAGTTGCCGTGCAGCCCCTGACGCAGACGGATGGGGAGCTTCGCCCTGGCAATCGGCCCCTTTTCCAGATCCAGCGCATCGAAAATGCACAGGTCGGAATAGTTGGTCATGTGGTTATCGACCAACGCGACCAGCCAGCCATCACCTTCCGGTGCATCGGGCGAACGCGGGATGAAGCAGGGTTCCTGAATGGCGCCATCCGGGCCGCACCACCAGCTCTGTTCCTTGCCGGTTTCATGATCGTAGTGGGTCAGGGAATTGATCACGCCGACAAACGGGCCCTGCGGACCATTATAGGGCTTGTCGAAATCATAGGTGATCATCCAGCCATGGCGATAGGGCTTGCCCGCCATACGATCGTCGATCCGGGGGAATTCGCCCGGCATGTCGCCGATCTTCTCCATGCTGGTGATTTCATCCGTATTGGATGCCAGATCGACCATGAAGCGGTGAAGGAATGTGGTCGCTTCTTCCGGATTGAACGGCGTGCCATCCTTTTCAGGGAAGAACGGCAGGCTGCCCGTCTTGGAAATCGGCAGGTCGAAATAGATCTTCGTCCCGTCCTGATAGGCATTCATCACATGGCATCCGCAAACGCTGGGTTCCTGTTTGAACCAGCGAATATCGCTGCCATCGCCATCACGGCGCATCACGCCGAGATAGAAGGGCAATTCACGGTCATACCAGAAATGCGGGCGGTTCTGTTCCAGCGTTTCCCAGTCGGAGGAATAGGGTGAAACATTGAAGACCGCATAATCACCCGCAATCGCGAAATCATGCAGCATGGTGTAATAAGGCACCTGGAAATCGGCCCGGCGGACGATCTTGCCCTGCGGATCGATTTCGAAATAGCTGGCATCGCGGGTCAGATCACCCTTGGTCGCATAGCCGAAACCGCAGAAATTGCCGGTGTCGTGGTCGATCTTGGGATGGGCGGTGAAGGTCGGAATCTCCAGATCGCCGTCAAAATCGGTATAACCGTCCGTTTCCAGCGTGTTCTTGTCCATGATCAGACAGGGGCTGTCCTCTTTCATGGCAAAGAGCTTGCCGGCATGGACCAGCACATTGGTGTTGGCCGTGCCGCGAGGCACGCCTTTCACCGAGGGATCGTCGGTCAGCGGGTTACGATAGGCGCCAAACAAGGCATGGCCGGCCTCATTCTCACGCTTCCACTTTTCCGTCTTGGCATAGCGCTGGCGAAAACTGACCTTGCCGTCCTTGAAGCGGAACATGGATACCATACCATCGCCGTTGAAGAACTGGTCATTGTCATATTTGGGCGCGAATTGCGGGTCGGGATGGACACGGTAAAAAGCGCCATCCAGTTCCGCGGGAATTTCACCCTCGATCTCTATATCAGCGATGTCGCCTTCCAGCCGCACAAGGCGCAGAACGTCATCGAACAAGGGGGAATTAGGAAAATGTACCAAAGCGCCTCTCCTCAGGCCAAAACAGTCTCGTGATTTTCCAGCAGCATCGTGGCGGCTGCCGTGTTTGAAATCGGGATGTGATAATTGCGCGAAAGCTCCGTCACCGAACCGCGCATGGCGCCGCGCGCTGCAATCCAGTTGAGAATTTCAACGCCCTGACTGCCAGCGAGTTCGGCAATATCGAGCGAGGAATGCTGCAGCAGCGCCTCGGGATCGCGGGACAGATTATCCATGCAGAAGGTGTCATATTCGATATTGATATGACCGGCGCGTTCGCCCTCCAGCTGATGCGAGAGGCCGCCCGTCCCCATGACGACGATCTTCTCATCACCCGGCCAGCTTTCCAGTGCTCGGCCGACGGAGCGGCCAAATTCGAAGCAGCGCTTCGGGCTGGGCAGTGGATATTGCACGGTGTTGATCGCGATCGGCACAAGTTTGAAGGGCCAGCTTTCCTCTTCATCCGGCCAGGCCATTTCGACAGGAATGGCCAGCGCATGATCGACCAGCATCTTCTGACACATGGTCGGATCGAATTCGTCATGCACGACCTGTTCGATGATATGCCAGGAAAGTTCGGGCATGCCGGGATAGGGCTTGTACCCGGAAATACCCCAGCCTTCATCTTCATGCCGATAACCATCCGCCGCGCCTATGGCGAAGGTCGGTAGCTTATCGAGGAAGAAGTTGAGCCCGTGATCATTGTAAAAGCATACCAGCACATCGGGCTTTTCGCGCTTCAGCCAGTCGTGCACGGTATGCCAACCGTCGAAGAAGGGCTTCCAATAGGGGTCCTGCTTCAGTCCCTTGGCGATGGCCTGACCGATGCCGGGGACATGACTGGTAAAGATTCCGCCTGCGATCGTGCTCATGCTGTCTCTCCCTGAGTCTGCAGCTCTTTCAGCTTGGCCCCATGGGCGAGCAGTGCTGCCTTGAATTCATCAACGGTGGTGCCGGTCTGAAGTGCACCAATATCCTGCACGCCGAGCTTCAGAATGCCGGCCAGTTTGGCGAGATAATAGATATTGCCGCCAGCATTGAGCATGCCGATAACATCGCGCTCACGGATGGCCTTCTTGTGCTCTTCGCTGAGGTGGAAGCGCTCCATATAGGCTTCCTCATCTTCGGCGAAGGCGCGGCGATTGGCGTCTTCGTTAAAAGAAAAGCACATCTCATTAATGGCAAAGCCGCGCCGTGCAGCATCACCGTCAAAGACATAGGTGCCGGGGATCACTCGCTTGCCAGTGGCAGGCGGATCAAATGTTCCGTTCATTGTAGACCTCTCCTGATCGTCAAATCCAAATCAAGATGAGGGAAAGAAAAGCGGCGTGCCTTGCGCTAAATCAAAATTTTTCCAGCCAGTGATTCACACGACAATGTCTTGTCCCGACTGCAGGTTCGGCATATCGTCAGTATAGCTTACAAAATAAGCCGAATTGACGGGAGAACGGGCAGCATAGCCCGGTTTTCATGCAGCACGCAGAAATAGCGCGCACATGATAAAAAGGGCAGCCTTTGGCGGCTGCTTCTGCTCCCTTCACTGGCGAATGAGCCGGTAAATCCGGCTTCGGGAAAGAGGAGTGTAGCCGATGTCTGCGGCCGATTCGTTTGATTATATTATTGTGGGGGCTGGCTCTGCGGGCTGCGTGCTGGCCAATCGGCTGAGCGCGGACCCGACGAAACGCGTGCTGCTGCTCGAAGCTGGCGGCAGCCACAAACGCTTCTATCTGACCATGCCCATGGCCTTCCTGCGGGCGCTGATGAAGCCCGAATTCACCTGGGGCTACATGTCGGAGCCGGAGCCGCATCTCAACGGACGGCGCATCCCGCTACCGCGTGGCAAAGTGCTGGGCGGTTCGTCCTCAATCAACGGTATGTTCTACATGCGCGGCCACAGCCGCGATTTCGACGGCTGGCGACAGATGGGCTGCACCGGCTGGGGATATGACAGCGTGCTGCCCTATTTCCGCCGGATGGAGGATAGCTGGCGCGGTGAGAACGAATATCACGGCGACAAAGGTCCGCTCAGCGTGGTCGCGGTCGATACGGAAAAGCGCCTCCATCATCCGCTGATGGATTCGGCCGAGGCCGCTGGCTACAGTACCAGCGACGATCTCGCCGGAGAGGTCGAGGAAGGCTTCGCCCGCGGGGAACTGACCATCGATCGAAAGGGTCGCCGTCATTCCACCGCACGCGCCTATCTGGAACCCGCGATGGAGCGTTCCAACCTCACCATCATCACCGGTGCCAAAACCCGCCGCGTGCTGATGGACGGTAAACGCGCGATCGGGGTGGAATATCTGCACGAGGATGAACTCAAGACCGCCCATGCGAAGGGTGAAGTCATCCTGTCGGGCGGGTCCTATAACTCGCCTCAATTGCTGATGCTGTCCGGCATTGGCCCGGCAGAACATCTCACCGATAAAGGCATTGCGGTGCAGCACGATCTGCCGGGTGTGGGCCGCAATTTGTCTGAGCATCCGCGCGTCCCGCTAACCTTCAAACTGAAGAAGCCGGTCAGCTTTCTCAACGAGTTGCGGCTTGATCGCGTTGTGCGCTCGGTCGCGCGCTGGGCGCTCAGCGGCAAGGGAGCCTTCGCCAGTCAGCTCAACAGTGCGAATATCATCCTGCGCAGCCGTGAAGGTCTGGAGCAACCCGATATTCAGCTCTTCGCCAATCCGATCCGGCTCGATGCGCAAATATGGTTTCCCGGCTGGCGCAAGAAGCAGGAGGATCAGATCATCGCCGATGTCATCCTGCTTCACCCGGCCAGCCGTGGCTGGATGGAACTGCGCTCGGCCGATCCCGATGACAGCCCGGCCATCACGCTCAACAATTTTGCCGACCCGGAAGATTTCGCCACGGCGCGGCGCGGGATTGAAATCGCCCGCAAGGTCTATCGCACCGAGCCGCAGGCAGAACTGACCGGAGATGAAGTGGTCCCCGGCGCCGATCTGACCAGCGAGCAGGAGCTGAACGACTATATCCGCCGTACCGCCGGTGTGACCCAGCATCCGGTCGGCACCTGCACGATGGGCCAGGGGCCGATGGCGGTGGTCGATCCCGAATTGCGTGTGCACGGGCTGGAAGGCCTGCGCGTGGTCGATGCATCGATCATGCCGACCGTGCCCGGCGCCAACACCAATGCCGCAACCATCATGATCGCCGAAAAGGCATCTGACATGATCCTGGGCAAAGCGCCCCTCCCCGCCGAAGATCCACGCGATCAGACGCGCGACACAATCTCAAATTCCAACGCAGAGGTACCAGCATGAACGCCCCTACCAATTTCGATCTCGACGCGCTCAAAGCCGATCTTTCGGCAAAATCGCGCGAACTTTTCATCGGCGGCAAATATGTCCCCGCCGCCAGTGGCGAAACGATCGACGTCGTCAATCCTGCAACGGGCCAGAGCTTCGCCACTGCCGCTGCCGGCGGTGAGGAAGATATCAATCGCGCCGTCGCCGCTGCACGCAAGGCATTTGACGGGGGCTGGCCGCAGACCAGCCCCGCCCAGCGCGCCCGGCTGATGCTAAAACTGGCCGATCTGATCGAAGCCAATGCCGACGAACTGGCCTTCACCGAAACGCTCGACAACGGCATGCCGCTGATGATGGCGAAGATGGGCGCGGTCGGCGCCGCAGCCGAACAGTTGCGTTATAATGCCGGCTGGGCGACCAAGATCACGGGTGAGACGATCACCCCCTCCTTCCCCGGCGAATGGCAATGCATGACACTGCGCCAGCCGGTCGGCGTGGTCGGCGCGATCGTGCCGTGGAATTTCCCCTTCGCCATGGCGGTCAGCAAACTGGCCGCTGCTCTGGCCGCTGGCTGCACCATCGTGCTGAAGCCCGCCGAACAGACGCCGCTCACCGCCGCGCTGCTGGGCCGTTTGATTGGTGAGGCTGGCTTCCCGGAAGGCGTGGTCAATATCGTCACCGGCTATGGCCACAGCGCCGGTGCCGCGCTTGCCGCGCATCCTGATGTCAACAAGGTCAGCTTCACCGGCTCCACCGCGATCGGCAAGGAAATCATCCGCGCCTCCACCGGCAATCTCAAGCGCGTGACGCTCGAACTGGGCGGTAAATCGCCCACGGTGATCTTTGGCGATGCCGATCTCTCGAAAGCGATCCCCTCCGCCGCGATGGGGATTTTCGGCAATTCGGGGCAGGTTTGCGCCGCAGGTTCACGTCTGTTCGCGCATGAAAGCGTTTTTGAACAAGTGGTTGAAGGGATCAGCGCGATGGCGCAGAATCTCAAAGTTGGCTCCGGCCTTTCTCCTGAAACCCAGATGGGTCCGCTCGTCTCCGACAAGCAGCAAGAACGCGTGCTCTCCTATATCGAAAGCGGCGGCTCCGAAGGTGCGAGTGTTGCCGTGGGTGGTGGAACCGTCACACCGGAGGGCTGCGAAGGTGGCTATTTCGTGCAGCCGACGGTCCTCACCGGCACGGTGTCGGGCATGAAAGTGGTGGAAGAGGAAATCTTCGGCCCGGTCCTGTGCGCCATGCGGTTTGGCGATGACGATATCGACATGATCGCCAAATCGGCCAATGCGTCCGATTACGGTCTCTCCTCCAGCATCTGGACCGAGAATATCACCTCCGCGCTCAAGCTGGCGCGGCGTCTTGAGGCGGGCAATGTCCGCATAAACGGCGTGGGCGGCGGGGTTGACCCGGCATTGCCGCTGGGCGGCTTCAAACAGTCCGGCTGGGGCCGTGAATGCGGCCGCGCCGGGGTGGAAGCCTATACGGAGCTGAAAACGGTCTCGATCGGTCTGGGGTAAGCCCACACCAATCTGAAATTGGGGGGGTAGTGCATCGCACCGCCCCCCTTTTTTGTCGTTACCCGAAAACCGAGTTCAAGACCCAGAAACAGCCCGCCGCCATCAATGCGGCCGCAGGCAGCGTCACCACCCAGGCGAGCGCAATCGGCTTCATCAGGCTCCAGTTCGTCTGCCGGTTGACCAGACCGATCCCCAGCACCGCGCCGATCAGAATATGCGTGCTCGATACCGGCAGCCCCATGGTGGAGGCCAGCATCACCACCGCCGCAGCGGAAAGCTCCGCCGCGAAGCCTGATGCCGGATGCATTTCGGTGAGATTGCGGCCCACCGTCTGAATCACTTCCTTGCCGATGAACCACAGGCCCACCACCAGCGCGATACCGAAAGAGATCATCGCCGGTGCCGGAACCGCCGCAGAAGCGTTGATCTGCCCATTGCGCAGCACATCCAGAATCGCCGCGAAGGGGCCGATCGCATTGGCAATGTCATTCGCACCATGGCTGAAGGCAAAGCCCGAAGCCGTGAACACCTGCAGCCAGCTGAAGATCAGAAAAGTGGACCGGTCGAGCGAATTGCCCCGCAGCGTTCGTGCGAAGATATAGGTCGCCATCCACACCACGGCGGCGATCATGCCCATGATCAGGTAATTGTTCAGCGTGGTGAGGCCCAGATGCATGTTCTTCAATCCCTTGAAGAGCAGCATGGAGGAAATGATCGCGGCCCCGCCGGCAGCTACCAGTGGCACCCAGTTCTGCAGCGCCCTATGCGCGGCGACATTCTCTTTCTTCTGCTTCAGATCATGCAATTTGCGGTAATAATCGGTCTCCAGATCTTCCGGACTGAAGGTATCCTCAGACAGCGCCTCGGCATCGCGGACCATCATATGGGTGTAGGATATTTTCTGAATGTCGCTCAGCCGTTCAAACGCGTTCTTGTGCTCATCGCGCAGTCTGCGCCGTTCCTGCCGCAACTCCTGCAGCCGTTCCTTCATCCGATCATTATAGCGCAGGATATGCGTTTTGATCTGATAGAACAGCGCATAGGAGACGAGGCCGCCCAGCACGGGGGAGAGCACCCAGGAAATCGCGATCAAGCCAATCTGGTCCCAATGAACCAGGCCCAGCACCGCGTCCCCGCCGCTTAAAAAAGCACCCAATGCAATCGAGCTGCCAACAATCCCGCCAATGATCGAATGGGTGGTGGAAACCGGCCAGCCACGCCGACTGGCGAAAAGCAGCCACAGTGCCGCCGCCAGCAATGCCGCCATCATGATATAGACGAATTGCAGCGGCTGAACCGGCATGGCGGACAAGTCGACGATCCCCTTGCGGATCGTATCCGTCACCTCACCCCCGGCGATCACCGCGCCGCTGACTTCAAAAATCGCCGCGATCAGCAGCGCCTGCTTGATCGTGATCGTTCCCGCACCCACGCTGGTGCCGAAGGAGTTGGCAACATCATTGCCGCCGATATTGAAGGCCATGAACAAGCCGAAAGCGGTTGCCAGCACGAACAGGACGAGATGGGTGGAGTTCGTATAATCGATCCCCCAGATCAGAAACCAACCCGCCGAAGCGACCATCAATAAGGCGAAGGCGATACTTGTCCATGGCAAATCCCGCCCTGCACCCTGCATTCCGGACTCGCCCATCTTCGTCACACTGTCCATCAACGCGTCCCCATACGATTAAGGGGCCGCGTTATTTCCCTAATGTCACCGAATTATGACAGGGTTTACCATCCAGCAGCGCATCTTGCCTCACGGAGCAGCGGGCTGGGTCACAGTGTAGCTATCAGGGAAGCGCACGGCAGCACTGGTCACAGCCATATCCGCAGCGACAAGTGAATGGAAAGCGATGGAGATCATGCACTCAGGTCAAACCCTGCCCCGGCATCCCGACCATCACACTTCGAAAAACGAAGAGTAATGTTCAGGCGATCTGATCATGCAGAAAATGTGGTGAGCCCTGCTGGGTTCGAACCAGCGACCTACTGATTAAAAGTCAGTTGCTCTACCGACTGAGCTAAGGGCCCGACCACGGCGCGTCACCTAGGCAGGCTTCGCGGCCGGGTCAAGCGCGCATGTAGCTGACGGAGCGAAAAGCCCGTCAGCGGGTCGCGCCAATCGGGCGCAATTTCTGCCGCCGGACCGGTCACAAAAAAGCGCCCACGAAATTCCGCATGGGGGATGGTGAGCGCTTCATCACTGAAAAAACCCTTATCCCACAATATGATATCCAGATCGAGCGGGCGGGACCGCCAACGCTGGCCTGCATTATTGCGGCCGAAGCGCGCTTCCACCTGCTTCAATTCGGTCAACAATTCTCGCGGTGAGAGACCTGTGGAAATTACTGCTGCACCATTGGCATAGCGACGCAGCGACGGGCCGATCGGCGCGCTGTCGATCCAGTGCGATTGCGCCAGCACGTCAATATTGGCCGCCGACAGCTCCTCCAGTGCGGCAGACAGGATCGCGCGCGGCGCGCCATATCGGGGGTGGCGCTGATTGGAACCCAGCGCGATCAGATAGAGATGGTTCAAATATCCTCGCAGATCCGGCCATAGAGTTGCGGGCGGCGGTCGCGGAAGAAGCCCATACCCGCCCGGTGCTTCGCTGCGCGGGCAAGATCGATCGTCGCGCTCAGAACGCCGCTTTCATCCGCACCATATTCGGCAAGATAATCGCCCCATTCATCCGTAATGAAACTGTGGCCGTAGAATTTCTGCCCCGCGGTTTCCTCGCCAATGCGATTGGCGGCGATGACCGGCATGCAATTGGATGCAGCATGGCCGAGCATCGCGCGGCGCCACATGCGGGTGGTATCGAGATCGGCATCATAAGGCTCTGAGCCGATCGCGGTGGGATATAAGAGCAGCTCCGCCCCTTTGAGCGCCATCACCCGTGCGCATTCGGGATACCACTGGTCCCAGCAAATGCCGACGCCGATCCGCGTGCCAAACAGGTCCCACACTTTGAAACCATCATTACCGGGGCGGAAATAGAATTTTTCCTCATAGCCCGGCCCGTCGGGGATGTGGCTCTTGCGGTAAGTTCCCATGATCTCACCATCCGGGCCGATCATGGCGAGCGTGTTGTAATAATGGTGTCCGTCACGCTCGAAAAAGCTGGTCGGGATGGCAACGCCCAGTGTCTTCGCCAGATGTTGCATCGCAGTTACGGAAGGGTGCTGCTGTGTTGGGCGAGCCAACACGAACAGCTCCTCCTCTTCCACAGAGCAGAAATAGGGACCGGAAAACAGCTCAGGAGGCAGGATGACCTGCGCTCCCTCGCCCGCCGCCTGCTCCACCAGAGCGGAGACGGCGGCGATATTTTCCTGTTCATCCTCTGAACCAAGGGCGAGTTGCAATGCAGCGACGGTGATTTCAGCCATGCAGCCTATTTATGCATGCCATGGCAAATGTCTATCGCCACCGAGATTCGCCCGGCATCACTCAATCCGCCAGTAGCATATTGCTCACTCGGCGGCGCAGGCCAGGTGCGAAACTGGCAATTCGCAAGGCCGCATGCCGTCCCACCCAGGCAGGCGGGCGTTCATCGGTAAACAGCTTCACGATCAGATTGGTCGCACGGAAGATCGGCATGGCATTCATCTGATGGCGCCGTTCATAAGGGCGCAGCGTTGCCAGAGAACCAATGTCGCGTCCCTTTTTATGCGCCGCCAGAACGTACTGGGCCAGCAATTCCTGCCCTTGCAGCCCAAGATTGAAACCATGCGCAGTAACCGGATGCATCCCCACTGCCGCATCACCGATCAGGGCGGCGCGCGGCTTCACGAACTGGCGCGACCAGGTGGTGGCCAATGGATAGAGACAACGCGGCCCATCGACCTGCATCGCGCCCAGTCGGTGGCGATATCGCCGGGCAACTTCAGCGGCGAATTCTTCCTCCGGCATCGCGCCCAGCTTGGCAGATTCCGCCATGGGCAAAGTGATCACGGCGGACGAACGATGATTGTTAAGCGGCAACATGGCCATGGTCTGGTGATGGTCGAACCATTCGGTCGCAACGCCGCCATGATTCCCTTCATGCTTCATTCGGGTAACCAGCATGCCCCGGCCAAGGCGGTCGATCTCAGCTGAAATACCCAACTGATCCCGCACCCATGAAAAACGCGAATCTGCCCCGACCAGCAGACGGGCCGAGATCTTTCGACCATCCTCCAGATCAAGATCAGTCCGGTCTGTCATCCGATGCATTGCCGAGATCGCGCAACCGGAATAGAAATCCACATTGTTCAGCACGTCCAGCTGACGGTAGAGCGCGCGGCGAATCTGAAAATTGGACACCAGACGCCCTAGCGCTTCCCCCGTTTTGTCTGGCGGGCCAAAGCGCAACGCGAAGGGTGATCCGCCATTGAGCACGCGTGCTTCACGCAAGGGCGAAACGGCATCAGATGGAATGAATGACCACACATCCAATTGCTTGAGGATATTGATGGAATGATGGGTCAGCGCGATTTCGCGACCATCATCCTCGGGATTTTCAATCGCTTCGCGCGGCTTGCGATCAACCAGTGCGATTGAAAGGCCGGACCCGGCGAGTGAGCAAGCAAAGGCCAGCCCTGACGGGCCAGCGCCGATAATTACGATATCATACATGGCGCCTCCTGCCGGGTGCCATGCACTATTGTTTTAGTGCCAATCTTGCGCCCGATCAAAGACGCGCAAGATTGGCAAAAAAGAATGTGTCAGGGGCGCTTGCGGAACAGCAAAGTCATACGGTCGCTTTCGCCGATCTGCTCCAATGCGGGCCGCGTTTCATCGGTTGCGCCGCCCAGGCCTGGCGGGAGCATCCACACGCCGTTCACGTGATTGGCGGGGTCTTTCGGATTGGCGTTGATCTCGCTCGAATTGACCAGATCGAAACCATGCGCCTCGAACAGGGCAATCACATCCTTCTGCCTCAGATAGCCCTTATTGCCATCGGTATAGCTGGCCGGAGCATCTTCTTTCGCGCGGTGCTGTACCACACCGATCAGCCCGTCATCCTTCAGCAGCTTGCGGGCTTCGACCAAAGTCGGCTGAAGCCAGTTGTTGCGCAGAATATTGTGCATTTCACGGAAGATCAGGAAACGGTCGACCGTGCCATCAAGGCTTTCGGGTACGCTACCGAGATTGACGCCGGTGATTTCGGTGCCGTCGTCGCCGACCCATTCTTCAACTTGCGCCGGCAATTTCTCAGAATAATTGCGCAGGGAGGCCATGAAGCCCGTCGCATCCGGGGCAACCTTCGGATTGAGGCCGATATAATGGCCCTCAGAACCAAGATAGGGCACCAGAACCCGCGTGTACCAGCCGCTCGAGGGCATGTAATCGACCACCGCCATGCCGGGTTCGACCTGGAAGAATGCGAGCGTTTCGGCTGGATGCCGGTAGACATCGCGGGCGCGATCTTCGTCACGGCGCGAGTCGGCCAGCACGGCAGCGATATTTTCGGAACTTTCCACCCCTTCGCCTGCTTGAGCGAATGAGACGTTTGGCAAGGCGCAAGCCATTCCAAACGCAGCGAATAAGGCGATAGTCCGGCGCATATGTCTCTCCCATGTCTATGGTCTTTGCAGACTATCGCACATCCGCCCCATGACAAGTGGCGATGCGTTCCCTAATTGGAGGCCCAGCGCATCGCACCGAATAAACAGGAGATTTTCGATGAGTGACACCCAGACAGCTATTCTGGCCGGAGGGTGCTTCTGGTGCACCGAGGCCGTGTTCCGTGATGTCGTAGGCGTCAAAGAGGTTGAAAGCGGCTATACCGGCGGCATGGTGACCAGCCCGACTTACAAGCAGGTCTGCTCCGGCACGACCGGTCATGCCGAAGCGATCAAGATCACTTTCGATCCGGACGCTATATCCTATGCCGAATTGCTGGAAGTCTTCATGGCGACGCACGATCCGACCCAGCTGAACCGTCAGGGCAATGATGTTGGCACCCAATATCGCTCCGCGATCTTCCCGCAGGACGCATCACAGCAGGCCGATGCGCATGTCGCGATCGAACGCGCCAATGCGGAACTGGATGGTCATGTGGTGACGGCGATTGAGGGCCCGGCCATGTGGTATCCGGCTGAAGATGATCATCAGGAATATTGGGAAGGCGACGGACAGCGCAATCCCTATTGCCTCGCCGTCATTCCTCCCAAGCTACAGAAATTGCGCAAGAGCTTTGCTGAAAAGAGCAAATCAGCCTGATTGATCAGGAGCGGGTGAAGCGGGCGGCAAAGAAGCCGTCCAGCCCGCCTTTCTCGCCCAGCATGTCAGGGCTGGTCCGAAGCCAGCCCTGCGCTGTGGGTGCCAGCCCTTCGGGCAGTTCATCCGCAGTCAGCGGATCGGGCCCCAGATTGATCAGCGCAGCCTGATCCTCGCCTTCTTCCCGTTCCAGCGAACACACCGCATAGACCAGCTGACCACCCGGGTTCAGCCAATCGGTAACCCGCGCCAGCATGGATTGCTGCAATTCCACCATCTCGGCAATTTGCCGCGCACCAATACGGTGCAGCACATCGGGATGACGGCGGCAGGTACCCGTCGCCGTACAGGGCGCATCCAGCAAAATGGCGTCAAAGGGTGCCTCTGCCTGCCATTCCAGCACATCAGCCTTTACGATTTTTGCAGACAGACCCGTGCGGGCGAGATTGGCCTCCAGCCGTTCCAGCCGTTTGCCGTTATTATCAAGCGCGGTGACATCCCAGCCGGCCGCTGCCAGTTGCAAAGTCTTGCCCCCCGGAGCGGCACACAGATCCAGCACCCGGCGCCCTTCGCCGGAATGCAGCAGACGTGCAGGAATGCTCGCGGCAAGATCTTGGACCCACCATGCACCCTCTTCAAAACCGGGCAGTTCCTCAACCGCAGACCCGCGCGCGAGCCGGATATGGCCGGGCATCAGCGATGTTCCGCCCAGCTCCTCCTGCCAGCGCTCCGTCTCGGACGGATCACGCAGAGCCAGATCCAGCGGCGGCGGATCGGCCAGTGCGGCGGCAATGGCCGAGGCTTTTTCCCCCCAACGCAAAACAACACTGTCGGGCATGGTCGGCTGCGCGGGCAGCTCCACTTCCTTACGCGTGAGGGTTGAAAATACGCCATGCGCCAAACGCCGCGGCCCGCCCTGCAACAATTCCAGCCCGGTGGAAATCACCGCATGGGGCGGTGTGCCCAGCCGCAAGGATTGCGCCAGCATCAGCCGCAGCACGCTGCGCGCCTTGGAATCATCGGGCAGCGGCTTTTTCGTGGCACTATCGATCAGCTGATCGAGATCGACCAGCCAGCGAAGGACTTCGCTGGCAATGGCGCGGGCCAGTGCCTTGTCAGCAAAACTGTTCACGGAACCGAGCGCAGACGGCGCGGCTTGATCCAGTGTTTCACCGCGCCGCAATACGGCATCGAGCAGGCGCAGCGCCGCGCGGCGGGCGGGCAATCCGGGTGGTGTGTGCATAATCGCAGCCCTAGCGCTGCCGCGAGGAATTGCAATAGAGCCTCCGACACGCCATCTTGCATGTATGAGCAAGGCCAAACCCACAAAAAAGCCCGCTTTCAAAAAGCCGGATTACTGGACCGACGATCCCCCGCCGCAGCCTTCGGGCGCGAAGCCGGGCAATGGTGCGGATGAGGACCCTGCCGGTCTCAGCCCCACTCGCTATGGTGACTGGGTGAAGGACGGGATAGCGATCGACTTCTGACGGCGGCGCTACCTGCATCTGGCGAAGTCTCTGCTGCTGCCAGATGTCAGAAGGTCCACGCTTCAATACCGCACCAGATGCAGCCTGACCGCAAAGGTCAGAACGGTTGGCCAGAGCATTGCGTTAAATATGTCGTGCAAGGCCTGCCATGGCGAGAATGCCAGCTGGTTTGAAACATGATAGCTCAAGTCGCAGAGCTGTCCCAAAGTTGCCAATACCAGCACGGAGAGCCACAGCGATTTGTCCCCGATTCGGGCCCGAATAATCATCTGGACGATTAAGAATGTCAGCAGGCCCGCATGAATGTAAAACACATCTCGGGGGATGCCGGTAACGGACAACACCTGAATCTTTAGCTCTACAAACTTTGCGATCATTGCCCTGCCTATAGCTTTTGTGAACCAAGCGGCCTGAAGTCAGCCGCACGTTCGTGCTTGCTATCCAATCCACCGCAGTGGCTGGCATGGCTTATGGTAAATAAAGTCTAACCGATAAGCGTATACGGATGAATACTGGGATGGCTTAAATGTCTCGAATCGGCCGTACTCAATTCACCCAGCCGGCCAGTTCACGGCGGATAAGTGCCTCCAGCATATCCATACCGGGCTCACGCGCATTGAGGCAGGTAAGCGCGGCAAAGTTCTCGCCTCCGGCCTCGATAAATTGCTCGCGTCCGCGAATGGCCAGTTCTTCCAATGTCTCCAGACAATCGGCCGAGAAGCCGGGTGCCGCGATGGCGATATTCTTCACCCCCGCTTTCGCTTCGGCTTCCAATGTCAGATCCGTCGCCGGCTCCAGCCATTTTGCCGGGCCGAAGCGCGACTGGAACGTCGTTAGGAAACGCAGATCTGGCCGCTCCATCGCCTGTTCCAGCAACCGGGCCGTCTTCTGGCAATGGCAATGATAGGGGTCGCCCTGTTTCAACGTGGCCTTGGGCATGCCGTGAAAGCTCAGCATCAACACGTCAGGCTTGAACGCCAGGGCATCAAGCTGTGCCGATAGGTCTTTTGCCAGCGCCGCAATGTAATCCGGATCATCGTGATAGGGCGGCAGTGTCCGCAAGGATGGCTGCCACCGCATATCGCGCAGCGTATCCGCGGCCTTGTCCACCACCGTGGCCGTCGTCGCCGCGCAATATTGCGGGTAGAGCGGAGCAAGCAGGATGCGCTCGCACCCGGCATCCATCATTTCCTGCAATTTATCGTCGATTGCCGGTTTGCCATACCGCATCGCCCAATCGACTCGCACCGCCGAACCCAGCCGTGGTTGAAGCTTTTCAGCCTGCTCCGCAGTGATCGCGGCGAGCGGTGATCCCTTATCCGTCCACACCTGAGAATAGGCATGGGCCGATTTCTTGGGACGAACATTCAGGATGATCCCGCGCAATATCGGCTGCCACGCGATTTGCGGGATCTCGATCACGCGCGGATCGGACAGAAATTCCCTCAGATAGCGCTTCACCGATGGCGCATCGGGCGCATCAGGCGTGCCCAGATTGACCAGCAACACCCCGATTTTTCCGCTTTTTACAGCAGGGTGGTCTGCGGGAAGGGCTTGCGGTTGATGGGTCATAGGTTTTCCGAAATCAGGGGAATACGGCGGATACGTAGTCCGCTGGCTGAATGAATGGCATTGGCGATTGCCGGCGCCACCACAGTGACACCAATTTCACCTGGATCGAAAGGTTCCGCGTCGCTTTCAATCAGATCGATCCGGATCTCCGGCGTGTCGCCCAGTTTAGGCAGATTCAGTGCCGACAAACGGGCCGCACTTGGCAGACCATTCTGATAGGATGTGGCCGATCCCAAAGCGAGCCCAAGCCCGAAGATCAGCCCGCCCTCAATCTGCTGCAAGGCAATGTCGCGGTTCACCACGCGGCCGATATCCACCGCCGCGCTCATCGTTTCAACCACCATGCCCGTACCCGAACCACGCATGCGGGCGATCAGCGCGATGCGGCCGCCCGTGATGTCATCGCCCATGCAGTGACAGGCCAGCCCTCTACCGCTGCGATCCTTGCCGCCGTCCCATTCGCCCAGCCGCGCAGCCCGTTGCAGGCATTCGGCCAGCCGTACATCACGGCCCAGCATTTCCATCCGGTAGGAAAGCGGTTCCCGGTTATAACGCCGGGCCACTTCATCGATAAAACTCTCACGAAAAAACACCGTGTAGCCATCCGCCTTGCCGCGAATCCGTCCGGTCGGGAGCGCGATCCGAACGGGCACATGATCCACGGCCACGTCGGGGATGCCATAAGGCGGCATCATTCCCGCTGCCACCATCGGGTCCGCCTCATCCGCGGCATAATCCTTGGCTGCCCAATTGGTGGCATTTTCAAACAGGCGCGCGCCAAATTCACGATCGGTGGAGGGCGCCGCCAGCCGTGCACGAAAAGAGTCGATCCGGCCATCATCGCGCACTGCGGCGCTCAGCACCGCGGCCACAGGCGGACGCGGATGGAGGGTCAGGTGATCCTGCCAGCGGGACCAGAGCAGCTGCACCGGACGCCCGGTTTCCCGCGCGATCAGTGCCACTTCAATCGCGTGGTCGAAATCCAGCCGCCGATCAAAACTGCCCCCGGCAGGCATTGGATAGAGCACCACATCTGCGGGCGAAATATCCAGCGCCTCGGCCGCAGCGCGGCGTGCGCGTTCCTCCGCCTGCGTGGCAATCCAAAGTTCCAGTCGGCCATCTGCGTAGCGCGCGGTCGCCGCCGCCGTTTCCACAGTGCCATGCATGGCCGGCGCGACATCATAGCGCAGGGCGAGATTGGGCGTGCCCATCCTGTCATCCCCCTGCCCGCGTTCAGCAACCCGCTGGGGCGAACCACGCCGCACTGCATCGTCAAGCTGATCAATCATCGCTGCGCTGTCGACGGGTTCGGTGACGGTGAAGCGGGGCGCCATCGCCGCCAAGGCCTTCTCCGCCGTCCACCAGCTATGCGCAACAGCGGCAAGCCAGCGTTTCCCCCGGACCACACCAACCAGCCCCTTCATCCCGGCGGCTTTTTCGGCTTCAAAACTGGATAAAGCCGCCTGGTCAAGTGGACCGTGACGGATCGCGGCATAGACCATGTCAGGCAGGCGCACATCGCCCGCAAACAGATAGCTGCCATCAACCTTGGATGGCAGATCAATACGCGGAAAAGCGGGCTCGTCATTGCTCAGACCACTGCCCGGATCTTGCGGATTCCCCGGCAGCAATGGTGGCGGATCGGGCGGTGTCAATTTGCCAGCCTCTGCCGCCAGCGCGCCAAACCGCAGCCGCTTATCCTCATGCGTGATGAAACCCTCTGCGGCACGGCATTCCCCCCAGGGCACGTCCCAGCGTTTGGCGGCTGCCATACAAAGCAGGGCGCGGGCGGTTGCGGCAGCTTCGCGGCAGGGGCGCTCATATGCCGCGAGCGACGTGCCATCGGCAGTCACGCTGAAACGGTGCCGTTCGGCCCAGCGCTTCAGCAGCATGTCATCTTCATCATCGCTCAGCGGTGCGATCAGCGGACGCCATAAGGGCGCCCATTTTGCAGCCAGTGGCAAATTGGGATAGGCGCCGGAAACCGGGGCCGGCTCGACAGCGATCTGGCGCCAGTCGGCCCCCATTTCCATCGCCACCAATTGCGGCAGGATGGTGGTGACACCCTGCCCCATTTCCAGTTGCGGAACGGCAATGGTGATCACCCCGTCCTCGGCAATTTTTACCCAGGCCCCAAAGGCGGTTTCACCCGCTCCCGGCTCCAGCGGAATATCGTAAGACCGCGGCATCAATGACCATGCGACCAGCAATCCTCCGCCCGCGGCGGCCCCGACCAGAAGCCCGCGCCGCGTCAGGCTCATCGCGCCTGCTCCCGATCATGCCGTCTTGCCATACCGCTATCAGCCGGAAATCGCGGCGAGCCGAGCCGCCACTTTCCTGGCAATCCCGGCAAAGGCCTGACCCTGCGGCCCGTCATTGGCGGCCGGCGGCTGACCAGTATCGCTCGCCACGCGCAGTTCCATGGTCAGGGGTACCCGGCCAAGAAATTCCTCGCCCAGTGCCTTGGCCGCTGCTTCCGCGCCGCCCGATCCGAAGGGGTCGCTCACTTCTCCGCAATGGGGGCAGACATAGCCGGCCATATTTTCGACAATGCCCGCCACCGGCACCCCGGCCTGACGGAACAGGTCGAGCGCGCGCGTGGCGTCGATCAGGGCCAGATCCTGCGGCGTGGAGACGACGACCGCCATTGTCGGTTTGAACTTCTGCAGCATGGTCAGCTGAATATCACCCGTCCCCGGTGGCAGATCGACCAGCAGCAATTCCGTGTCGCCCCAGTCAGCTTCCATCATCTGGGTCAGGGCGCCGCCAGTCATCGGCCCGCGCCAGGCAATCGCTTTGCCCGGTTCGATCAGCTGCCCCATCGACAGCAATTTGACGTCATATTCAGTATCGACCGCGATCAGCTGTTTCTCACGCGCCTTGGGCTTGCTGCCCTCCACATTCAGCAGAACCGGCTGAGACGGCCCGTAAATATCGGCATCGACCACGCCCACCTTATGCCCGGCCCGCGCCAGTGCCACGGCAAGATTGGCCGTCAGCGTTGATTTGCCCACGCCGCCCTTGCCGGAACCAACGGCAATGATACGCCGCTGAACCCGGTCAGCTGTCATCGCGACGCGAATCTCGCTCACCTCAGGAAGGTTCATCAGCGCGCCGCGCAGATCCCCCTCCAACAGGCCAGCCTGATCGCGCGAAAGGCCGGAGGCATCGACCACCAGCGTGGCGACGCCCTCCTTCAAACGAATGGATTGCACCCGGGCGCGGGCGGTTTCGGGAATATGCTGCTCTAGATTTGTTTCGGAACTCATAGACCCCCTGCTAGCGCGTCTGTGCCATCGATGCAGCGAAAACTTGGCGTTTCACCCTGTTTTTCTCAGCTTTGATGCCTATAACAACCTGATGATAAGAATGGGTGGGTTCTCGAAACGGATCGGACTGTGGATGGCTGGCAAGAATAGCCCTTGGGGCAGTGGCTCTGGCGGCGGCGATAACGGTAATGAAAATGGCGATAGCCAGGACGGTGGTCAGGACGGCAATGATACGCCTCCCTCCACGCCGGGGCCGCGCAATCCGTGGCTACCAGGTGGCCAAAGCGGTAACGGGAAGCCCCGCAAGGGCGCCAATATCGAAGATATCTTTCGCAACCGCGGACCGGAAGGACCGCGCCGTACTGGCGGCGGAGGCCCAAGCGGGCCGAATTTCCGTATGCCCAGCCGCCCGGGCGGCAAGAGCTGGTTTCCGCTGATCATTATCGCCCTGGTGCTGGTCTGGGCCGGTGCAACCAGTTTCCATCAGCTCAACCCCCGCGAGCAGGGGGTGATCACCACCTTTGGTAAATATACCCGCACCATCGGCCCCGGCATTTCCTTGACGGCCCCCTGGCCGATCCAGCATGTCGATGTGACCGATGTGTCTTCCATCCGCCGGGAAAATATTCCTGAAAGCGGCAATGAAAAGCTGATGCTGACCGGTGACCAGAATCTGGTGAACCTGTCTTATCTCATCCGCTGGAACATTTCGGATCTGAAACTCTATAAATTCCAGCTGGCCGACCCGGATGAAACGGTGCGCGAAGTTGGCGAAGCCGCGATGCGTGCATCGGTGGCAGAACAGGAACTGGACCGCGTGCTGTCCGGTGCCGGCCGGGCCGAGATCGAACAGCGTGTCCGCGACCGGATGCAGGCCGTGCTCAATGCCTATAAGGCTGGCATTACCGTTCAGGGCATCGAAATCGAAAAAACCGATCCGCCAGAGCGCGTGATTGATGCCTTTAAGGGCGTTTCCGCTGCGCAGCAGGAAGCCGAAACGGAAATCAACCGCGCCCGTGCCTGGGCTCAACAATTGCTGGCCCGCGCCGAAGGTGATGCCGCGGCGTTCGACAAGGTCTATGCCGAATATCGTCTGGCCCCCGAAGTAACACGGCGGCGGATGTATTACGAAACCATGGAACGGGTGCTGAGCCAGACCGACAAAACCATTATCGAAACCGATGGCGTGGTTCCCTATCTGCCGTTGCCCGAATTGGGCCGCAAGCGCAGCCAGAACCAAGACACGGCTTCGCAGGAGCAGTAAGATGGCACTCAATCCCGAAGAATTGTGGCATCGCTACAAGCTTATCATCATCGGCCTGGTGCTGGCTGTCATCGTGGCTCTGGCCAGTGTGGTCGTGGTTCCTGAAAGCCAGCAGGCCGTGATCGTGCGGACGGGCGAACCGGTCCGCGTCGTCAACCGCTTCCGCCCGGATCGTGACTTTGGCCAGACTGGTGCTGGCATGATCGCGCGCATTCCGTTTCTGGAACAGGTTGTGCGGATCGACCGCCGCGTGCTCGATCTGGATATGGAACGGCAGCAGGTTCTCTCCAATGACCAGCAGCGGCTGGACGTGGATGCCTATGCCCGCTTCCGGATCATTGACCCGGTTCGCATGGTGCAGACCGCCGGGACCGAGGAATGGGTGGCCGAACAGCTGAAACCCATTCTGACCTCTGTCTTGCGGCAGGAACTGGGGCGGCGTGAATTCTCGTCCCTGCTAACTGCCGAACGCGGTGATGCGATGGAAAACATCCGCGCCGGGCTCGACCGGCAGGCGCGCCAATATGGTGCGCAGGTCATCGATGTGCGAATCAAACGGGCCGATCTGCCCGATGGTACGCCGCTAGAATCGGCGTTCACCCGGATGCAAACCGATCGTGAACAGGAAGCTGCGACCATTCGTGCGCAAGGCCGCAAGAATGCGCAGATCATCCGCGCTGAAGCCGAAGCGCAAGCGGCCAACACCTATGCCAAGGCCTTTGGCAAGGACCCGGACTTTTACGATTTCTACCGGGCGATGCAGAGCTATGACGCGACATTCAGCACGGGCAATGGTGAAAGTTCGATCATCATGTCACCCGACAATGAATATTTGCGCCAGTTTCGTGGGCGGAGTCGCTAATCATTCAATCCTTATTCAGACCACTTGTCTGATGGTGTAGATAACGACGGGAACCCAGCGGCGCATCGCGCGCCAAGAGATAAGGACCATAAAGGACGTGAAGCCTGTGCGATATTCTTACGGCATAACTTCTGCCCTGCTTGCCGGTGGGGCCGCTATTTCACTTCTCGCGGGGTATCCCGCAGGAGCCCAGGTGGCGCAAAATGATCAGCAGCATATGAACCGGGTGGTGCCCCGCGCGGGCGCCCCGGCCAGCTTTGCTGATCTGACCGAGCAATTGCAGCCGGCCGTTGTCAACATTGCCACACGTCAGCGCGTGACAGTCAACAATAACAACCCCTTTGCCGGCACGCCTTTCGCCGACATGTTCGGGGGCGGCGGCCGCCCCACGACGCGTGAAGCGCAATCATTGGGTTCAGGCTTTATCGTTTCGGCCAGCGGCTATGTTGTGACCAACAATCACGTCATTACGGCGGAAGGCCGCGGTGAGGTGGAAGAAATCACCGTCACCATGCCCGATGGCACCGAATATCCTGCCGAACTGGTGGGCCGCGATGCCGCATCCGATCTGGCCGTGCTGAAAATCACGCGTGACAAAGATTTCCCCTTCGTCAATTTCGGCGATTCCAGCCAAGCGCGCGTGGGTGACTGGGTTATTGCGATCGGCAACCCGTTCGGCCTTGGGGGCACGGTAACCTCCGGCATTGTCTCGGCAGTATATCGTAACACCAAGCAAGGCGGTGCCTATGACCGCTACATCCAGACCGATGCCAGCATCAATCGCGGCAATTCGGGCGGTCCGCTGTTCGACATGGAAGGCAATGTGATCGGCATCAACAATGCGATCTTCTCGCCCTCCGGCGGATCGGTCGGGATTGGCTTTGCCATTCCTGCCGAAATCGCCTCCCCGATTGTCGATAAGCTGATCAAGGGCGAAGCCATTGAGCGCGGCTATCTGGGCGTGCGCATCCAGCCGGTGACCGAAGACGTTGCCGAGGCTCTGGGTATTCCTGAAAATCACGGCGAATTCATTCAGTCCGTCCAACCCGGCGAAGCCGCTGAAAAGGCTGGCGTTCAGGCAGGCGACGTGGTGCTCAAAGTCAATGGCGAAGACGTAACGCCCGAGCAGAGCCTGTCTTACCTGATTGCCAATATCGAACCGGGTACAACCGTGCCAATCGAACTGATCCGCAATGGCAAGACCCGCAACGTCAAGGTAACGGTGGGCAAGCGCCCCAGCGAAGATGAGCTGGCACAACAGACCTTCGATCCTGACGGTGACGTTCAGAACGACCCCGCTCAACAAGCTGGCGAAGGCATTCTCGAAGATACGCTGGGAATCCGGGCTATCAATCTGACCCCGCAAATTGCGCGGCAGCTTGGGGTGAAAGAAGATACCACAGGCGTGGTGGTCACAGCAGTCGATCCCAATGCCGATGCTGGCCGCAAAGGCCTGCAGCGCGGCGATCTGATCCTGACCGCCAATTACAGCCGCGTGAGCAATCTTGATGAATTGGAAACGGTGGTAAAATCCGCCAAGGCCGAAGGACGCGAAGCTGTATTGCTGCGTGTTCAGCGCCGCGGCCGTCCGGCACAATATGTGCCCATCCGTATCCGCTGACACACTCTCACGATTGATGTGACAGCAAAAAGCCCTCCCCTGATTGGGGAGGGCTTTTTCGTGCCCGGTTGCTTCGAGATTCAGGCAGACCGTATCTCGGTCGCGGTCCCGGCAAACAGCTCAAAATATCGCCGCTCGAGTTCCTGAACACAGAACGAGAAGGCGGATATGGATAGCGGCGTTCCCGTTTCCTGCGCTGCTGACCCCGCAAGTTAGGATGTCTGTCAGCGGCAGGCGTGAGGCCACCTGCGTTGTGCATGCGACCATCAGCAATAGATCAGCCGTTCGGTTGGTTGCCTTCCCTGAGTCTGAATTGCCACGCTTATGAGGGCTACGACCTAATTGCTTGGTGGAACCAGAATCCCTTCACGCCGACGAGGCCTTTGCTCTTGTCTCGGCACCGCGGGCGCATTTTGCTGCTGACGATTATCGTCTACCGCTCCGCCTATCGCCCTTTCCAGAAAATCATCGCTGGCCGCTGGTGGTGCGGCCTGTCCGGCAGCGGGCGGTGGCGGCGCGCCAGCACCAGAACCCTGCGGCCGCGATGTGGCACCGTCCTGCGGCTCAGGCGGGAACGGCACGTCACCAGGATCATCCGGCGCCTGCGGCTCAATCAGATTGCCCTGCTCATCGATGAAGTAATATTCGTCCGGGTCGCCATAGTAATATTCATCATCAGGTTCGAGCTGCCATTCGGGGAGCTTCAGTTCGGTGTCGAATTGCTCAACGGGGCGGTCCGCCACAGCCTTACGCATATAGGCCGCAAAGGCGCGCGCCGGAGCACGTCCACCCGACAGACCGGGAACCGCCTTTGCGTCATCACGCCCCATCCAAACGCCAGTGGTGATGCCGGAGGAAAAGCCCACGAACCAGCCATCCTTATTGGAAGATGTGGTGCCGGTCTTGCCTGCGACCGGGCGGCCAATCTGCGCCGCACGTCCGGTGCCTGTGGCAACCGCTGTCTGCAGCAAATCGGTGATCCCCGCCGCGACATAATCGGCGACCAGATCATAGCGCCGCGCTGGCTGGTGCTGATACAGCACCTTGCCATCTGCGGTGGTGACACGCGTAATACCATAAGGCTCGACTGATTTGCCGCCGTCTGACACCGCTGCGAAGGCGCGCGTCATGTCGATCACCCGCACTTCCGACGTGCCCAACACCATGGAAGGATTGGTCGAGACCTTGGTCGTGATGCCAAAGCGGCGGGCCATGGAGGCCACATTGCCGAAGCCAACTTCATTGCCCAGCTGAGCCGCAACCGTATTCTTGGAATAGGCAAAGGCGCTGCGCACGTCGATTTCGCCGGCATAGCCACCGCCGGCATTATGGGGACTCCAATTGCCGATCGTCACCGGCCCGTCCACCACCCGGTCATCAGGCGTATAGCCGGATTCCAGCGCGGCGAGATAGACGAACAATTTCCAGGCCGAACCGGGCTGACGCAACGCATCTGTGGCTCGGTTGTAATTGGTGGTGACATAATCCGTACCGCCGACCATGGCCAGAATGGCCCCGTCGCGGTCCATGCTCACCAGTGCACCTTGCGCTCCGGAGGGCACATTGGACTTCACCGCCTCTGTCGCTGCGCGTTGATCGGCAATATCCAGAGTCGTCCAGACCACGATTGGTTCACGTGTATCAGGCAACAGCATATCCAGCTGCGGCAAAGCCCAATCGGTGAAATAACGGATCGAATTGGTGCCCTGATCAGGGCGTAGCTTGACTGCGGATACGTCCACGCTGGCCGCTTCGCCCGGCCCGATCGCGCCATATTTGCGCATTTGCGCCAAAACGACATTGGCCCGCGCAACAGCGGCATTAACGTCTGCCGTTGGCGAATAATGCGACGGTGCCTTCACCAGACCGGCTATGATCGCGGCCTCTGCGGTGCTCAGATTCTTGGCCGAATGGCTGAAGAATTTGCGGCTTGCACTATCAATGCCGTAGGCGCCACCGCCGAAATACACCTTGTTGAGATAGAGTTCGAGGATCTGCTCTTTCGAAAATCGCATTTCCAGCGCCATGGCCAGAACAGCCTCACGCGCCTTACGGTCAATCGTCCGTGAATTGCTGAGGAAGATATTGCGTGCCAGCTGCTGGGTGATGGTGGATGTCGCCGCCACCCGCTCATCATTACGGAACGAGACGAAAACAGCGCGCAGCAAACCGAGCGGATCAATACCGAAATGTGAATAGAAGCGGCGATCCTCCACCGAGACCATCGCATCCTTCATCACTTGTGGGATTTCGTTGGAATAGAGCCATTCGCCATAGGAGGGGCCGAGCGATACGATCTCCGTACCGTCGCGCGCCTTGACCACGATCATCTGACCCTGTTCGCTATTCATCATCGCAGAATAGCTGGGCAGACTGCGTTCGGCGAAATAGACGGCTGTGCCGAGCGCCAGAGCGCCCAGCACCATCACACCCACTGCCACCAGTATGAGCCGTTTCAACCAGCGCCTTACAAAACCACCATTGGACGATTCGTTACGCTTCTTTGGAGAGGAGCCGCTGCTCCGTTTTCTAGCCATCTGGCCCCGTCATTCCTTTTTTCGGCGGGCGTGCCCGTCCAAGATCCCTACATAACCTGCATAGGGTATTTGTAATGCAGCGTTAACGGGGAAAGCTCTCAGTCCTCTCGCGGCTCAAAATCAAGCGAAGCGCTGTTGATGCAATAGCGCAAACCGGTGGGCGCTGGCCCGTCGGGGAAGACGTGGCCGAGATGGCTCGCACATTTTCCGCAGCGCACTTCCGTACGCAGCATGCCGTGCGATCTGTCGCTATGTTCGTCAATTGATTGATCGGATGCCGGCTGAACGAAGCTCGGCCAGCCTGAGCCGCTGTCATATTTATCATCCGATTCGAACACCGGCTGTCCGCACGCCGCGCACAGATATTCACCCTGCGCCTTGTTCTTTTCATATTCGCCAGTGAAGGCCCGCTCCGTCCCGCCTTCACGCAGAATATGATATTGCTCCGGCGTCAGCCGTTCGCGCCATTCCGCTTCGGTCAGATCCATCTTGTCAGCCATGCCAAATCTCCTTTGTCATCAATATGGTAACGGGATGCAGCAGGCCAAGCCCTATCTCAGGCATTCACATCCGCATATTGGCTGGGCGGCGCGATACCTTCCATCTTCTCGCTCAGCAGCGGGCGGAAACTGGGGCGGCTTTTGATCACCCGGTACCATCCATGCGACCCTTCATGGCCGGACCAGTCCACACCGCCCAGATAATCAACGACCGAAATCTGCGCCGCCGCGGTCAAATCAGCCAGACTCAGCTGCGCACCGGCAAGCCAGCGGCGATTGTCGACCAGCCAATCAATATAATCGAGATGCTCATGTGCGAGCCGCATTGCCTGACGCAGTAATTTGGAATCGGGCGGCGCGCGCAGCACCAGCCGTTTCTTCATCCGTTCATGCAGCAAAGGCAGCGTGACATCGGCGAAGAAATTTTCATCGAACAAAGCCACCAGACGGCGAATTTCGGCGCGGTTTGCCGCAGTCCCGAGGATCAGCGGCGATTTGTCGACCGTCTCTTCAAAATATTCGCAGATTGCCTGACTGTCGATCAGCGTAATCCCTTTGGGCCCGTGATGCAGCACAGGTGTGCGCCCGGCGGGGTTGAAGGCGAAGAACTCATCGCGCGCCTCCCAGGGATGTTCACGGAGCATTTCGAAGGATACGCCCTTCTCCCCCAGCGCTAACCGTACTTTACGGCTGAAGGGACAAAGCGGAAATTGATACAGATGCCACATGTGGCTATGCTATTGCTTTATATAGAGAGATATTTCCAGCGTCATATGGGCTGTAGCGCTCACATTTTCGCCTGGTTCAGAGATTGCAAACAGACATCGATGATGGTGTCGCGATTGTCGCTCTGTGCAATCGCCTTGGTTTCCATCTTGATCGCATCGAAAATCTGCTGCCGGCTCATGCCGGTATCTTGCATGACCTGGGCCAATGCACGCACGAAATATTCCTTTCCGCGCTCCTCCATCGGAGGATAGGCCAGCGCCTCTTCCACGCCATTTTCCTGACCGCCGGCAATCATGGCGAACACAACCGAGCAACGCAGCAACGTGTGGTGCTCCATGGTCAATTGGGGGACGGGATTGCTCTCAGCTGTCTGCGCGGCCACCGGGGATGCCGCGAGGATTGCCGCCACAAGGGCAGAAAAGGTGAATTTTCGTGTCATGCGCTCCCAATAGTGCCCAGTGCTTAGCAATGGGTGAACAAGGCAGCATTTCGCGCACAAAAAACATGCCCACAATATGGCAGGCCAGCAGGCTGCCGGACTGGCTGGCCAGCTGCGCAGCAAGCATCCCAGATCGGACACGTCGCTGCGCAGCGGAGCAGCCGCCAAATCCTATTTCAGATCGCGCGCCTTGCGGCGGGTTTCGGCGAAACCATCCCGGCGCATCTTTTCAAACGCAACACGCTGATCATATCCGGCATCTTTCGGATAATCGCGGTAGTCAGCCAGCACTTCGTCGAACAATTCGGCGACTTCATCCTTATGGTCGGGATGCGGGAAGATATTGGCCCGGTTTTCCCGGATACCGTCCAGAATCCGTTCGCCGATTACATCCGGTTCCATCCCGAATTCATGGAGTCCGGCCAGACGCTCAACCGCCTTCGTATCGACCGGCTTCATGTCGCCCTTCAGATTATCCGGACGGATATCGTCACTGGCATAGATGTAACTCTTGACCAGACCGGGGCACACCATGCTGACGCCGATGCCATAATCGACCATCGAATGGCGCAGGGAATAGGACAGGCCGCGCACGGCGAATTTGGCCGTGTTGTAAATCCCCGGACTGCCACCTGCAATGAAGGCTGCCATGGATGCGGTGTTGGTAATATGACCGCCCTTCACTTCGCCCGAAAGCGCACGCTCCTTCATACGCGGGGCGAAGGTCATCACGCCATTGATCACACCGCCCAGATTGACGCCCATGACCCAGTCCCAATCGTCATAGGAGCTTTCCTCGATCGGCTGAAAAAGGTTGATCCCGGCATTGTTGAACAAGAGCGAGACGGGACCGAATTCAGCCTCAACCTTGTCGGCCGCCTCCTTGAAGCCTTCACGGCTTGCGACATCGAGCTGCACGCCCATCACTTCACGATTGTCGAGGCTGGCCAGCGTCTTGTCGATCGCGTCCTGACGAATATCGGCAATTGCCACTTTCACGCCTTCGTTCAGAAGCCCGCGAACGATACCAAGGCCCACGCCATTGGCGCCGCCGGTAACAAAGGCCGTGCGGCCTGCAAAATCCTGCATCTCTCTATACCTTTCTTATTGTGCGTTTTCTGCGGCCTGATCCATCACGGACACCGGATTGCCCGGACCAGATTTACGGCCATCGAGAAATTCGTTGAGAATACGCCGACTGGAGAATTTCCAGCTGCCATTCACGCGCCGCAGCTCGTCTTCATAGACACCGAATGTGCCCATTTTCAGGGAGTCGCCCGGTCCGTTATTCGCCATTTCAAACCAGAAGGCGCGGGTCCATGCCCTGTCCCCTTCCACGCGAATGACAGTCTGCCCCAGAACATGGCGCAAAATGGCAGGATTGCCGCTTTCATCCACGTAATGTTCGCCAATCACCTTTTTGAAACCGGTAACCGTGGCCAGAATATCATCCTTTCCAACAGCCGTTCCCCGGGCATATTCGAATTCGGCATCCTCCGTGAACATGTCGATGAATGTGCCGAGATCATTGTAATCCAGCGCAAAGAGGTAACGCGCCATCAGATCTTCTATCTCCGCGCGATCCTGTGCGTAGCTCGGCGCATATTGTGCAGACATCCTGAATTCTCCTGTTGTTTGTTATCGGGCGGGCGATAGCACCTAGCCTTAAAGCCTTCAGCCTTTGAGTTTGGCCTGGCGCTCGACTTCCGCCGGATGGATCGGATTATGGAATAACGGAGCAAAGGTCGCGCGATATTCTTCATTTATCGGCCGCTTGGCCGGCACAGCCGCCAGCATGGCCGCCCCGCGATCCTTTACCCCATCATAAAACTCGGCATGAGTCATGATGTAGAGTTCGTCATTCAGAATGCCTTCCAGCACGCGCTCACCGACTTCTTCCTTGGTCATGAACAAATGGCTGAAATCCCCGGCACTCTGGCGTGCCTTGTCACTTTGCTCATAACCGGTCTCAGCATATTTTTCGGGCCGCGTCTTACCTGCTTCGGCAATGTTGGACTGTACCGCACCGGGGCAGAAGGCGGAACAGATCACGCCCTGCCCTTCCAGCTCGCCGCGCATGGATTCCATCATCGCCGTCACCGCCGCCTTGGACGTGACATAGGTTACCGCACCGGGATGCGGGATCATGCCGCTCATACTCGCGGTGGAGACGATATGTCCGCCTTCACCATGCTTCAGAATACGCGGCAGAATGGTGACGACGCCATTGATCGTGCCGCCCAGATTCACGCCCACGGTCCAGTCCCAGTCACCATAGGCGGCGTCCGCCGCCGGGCCGAGCGCTGCCACACCGGCATTATTGACCAGAATATGGATCTTGCCGAATTTCGCCTCAGTCTCGTCAGCCGCGCGGGCGAAGGCCTCTCGATCGGTGACATCCAGCTTGAGCGCCAGAACATCATCCCCGCCCTGCAATTCAGCGACCGCCTCTGCGATGTGATCGTCCCGAATGTCAGCAATCGCCACTTTCATGCCCTGCCCCAGCAAAGCCTTGGCAATTCCCAGTCCGATTCCGCTCGCGCCTCCAGTAATGAAAGCGGTTTTTCCGCTAATATTCTGCATCTCTCATCCTTTCCCTTTGGAATCTGTCTTCAGAGGCGTTAAGGCCCCATGATAAGACAGACAATGTCAATGTTCATCTAGGCCTTTTGTATTCAACGCTTACAAAATTCCAAGATGGAATACACGCCTTCTGGGTGGTATTTTTGGGAGAGATAGCAATGGCGATTGCGCCAACCGGACAAGAGTTAAAGGCGGAAAGCTCGGATAATTCGGCCGCCAAGGTCGATATGCCCTGGCCTTCCGAAAAAGCGGGTTTCTACGCCCTGTTCGTGATCGTTTTTGCGACGTTTCTGTCATTTTTCGATCAGACTGTTTTCGCCATGCTGGCAGAGCGAATCAAGCAGAGCTTCGGCCTGTCGGACACCGCACTGGGCTTTGTGCTCGGCCCTGCAACGGTCATCGCCTATCTGTTCATCGGCATTCCACTGGCCCGGCTGGTTGATATTTTCCCGCGTAAATTTGTGCTGGGCGGCGGGATCGCCATCATCGGCGTGATCACCGCTCTGGGCGGACTGGCGCAGAGTTTCGGCCAATTCGTCGGCACGCGACTGTTTGTGGGCGCCAGCGGATCGGCCCATGGTCCGGGCTCCTATTCTATGCTCTCGGATTACTTCCGGCCTTTGCGCATCCCACTAGTGTTTGCCCTGATGCAGCTCGGCTTCATTCTGGGCCAGACGGTCGGCACATGGGGCGGCGGCCAATTGATTGCATGGACCGGCAGCTGGCCTGAAAAGAGCGAACTCCTGGGCCTCACCATCTTCAACTGGCAATATATCCTGATCATGATCGGCCTGCCCGGCCTGCTGGTGGCAGTCTTGTTCATGTTCGTGCCCGAACCCCGCCGGCGCACCAATCCGGCACTGGACAACATGATCCCGGAAAAGGCCTCTTTTGGCCGCAAGGTTCTGGCCTTCACCGGGTTTGATGCGATCCGCGCCATCAATCTGCGCGGCAGGGCCTATTACCCGCTGTTCATCGCACTGGCTCTGGCCGCAGTTGAAAGTCAGGGTCTCAGCGCATGGCGCGTGCCCTTCATCTTGCGCACCTATGGCTGGAGTGAAGCAGAGATCGGCAATATTCTGGCGCCGATGCTGCTGATTGCCATGCTGCTCGGGATCGGCTTTGGCGGCACTTTCGTCACCTGGCTCGCCAAACGTCACAAGGATGCGAATATCCGTGCAGCCGCCATTCTGTTCACCTGCACCACGGTCGTATCCATCGCCGCGCCGTTGATGCCGACGGCGGAACTGGCACTGGGCTGCATGGCGCTCGGCGCAATGTTCGGTCTGGCCGGTGCGGTGCCGCAAAACGCTGCCATTCAGCGGATCGCCCCCAATGAAATGCGCGGACAGGTGACGGCGGTTTATTTATTCATGTTCACCTTCTTCGGTGCTGCAGGCAGCTTCGTCATTGGACTGGTGGCTGATCTGGTTGTCGGTGATCCGCAGAAATTGTGGGAAGCCATTCTGATCACGGCGGTCATCTTCATGCCGATTGCAACATTCTTCATGTATCGCGGCATCCGCCCCTATCGTGAAGAAGTGGAACGGCTGGAAGCGCTCGGTATTTGATTAATCAACTCCATTGACTTGGCGCGTCGACTCTCCCAATCGTATGCAAAACATACAAACGGGAGAGTCGATGATGGTCAGAGCTGAAACGCTGATCGCCAGATCAGAAAAGTCTGGTCCCTGCCCGGTGCAGGATCGGCCCGGAAACGGCCTCTCCCCGAACAGACCGATTTTGCGCCCCAAACAGGCGCTGTAACCGGCACAGTCACGGCCTGAGGCGATCATGATGCTCAGGGCCGCTGCGCCATTTGCGCTTAAATGTTCAGGCTACAGGCCACGGAGAAACGAAATGTCGAACTATCCCAAGCTGCATATGATTATTGATGGCGAGAAAGTTTCCGGCGGAGGCCGGAACACGTTTGACGTCGTCAATCCAGCAACCGGTGAAACCATTGGCGCATTGCCCATGGCAGAAGCCGCCGATCTCGATCGGGCATTGGAAGTGGCGGAAAAGGGTTTCCGCATCTGGCGCAAATCCACACCGCAGGAACGCGCCTCCGTGCTGCAGGGCGCGGCGCGCCTGATGATGGAGCGCAAGGAAGATCTCGCCCGCGTCGCAACAATGGAGCAGGGCAAACCGCTGGCCGAAGCGCGGATCGAAGTGATGATGAATGTCGGCTTGTTCAATTTCTATGCCGGCGAAGTCTCCCGCCTGTATGGCCGCGAACTGGTCCGCCCGGAGGGCACACGCTCCACCATCCGGCTGGAACCCGTTGGCCCGGTCGCAGCCTTTGCCCCGTGGAACTTCCCGATTGGCAATCCCGGCCGTAAGCTCGGCGCACCTGTCGCCGCCGGCTGTTCGGTGATCATGAAATCGGCCGAAGAAACACCCGCATCCGCGCTGGGCGTGCTGCAATGTCTGCTCGACGCGGGACTTCCCAAGGAAGTCGCGCAGGCCGTGTTCGGCGTTCCCGATGATGTCAGCCGCCATTTGCTGGGCAGCCCGATCATCCGCAAATTGTCTTTCACCGGATCGACGGTAGTCGGCAAGCATCTGGCGCGTCTGGCAACCGAGAACATGCAACGCACCACGATGGAACTGGGCGGCCACGGCCCCGTGCTGGTGTTTGACGATGTTGATGTCGAGCGCGTGCTCAACACCGCCGTACCGGGCAAATATCGCAATGCCGGGCAGGTCTGCGTGTCCCCCACCCGCTTTATCGTGCAGGAAAACGTGTTCGAGAAATTCCGCGACGGCTTTGTCGAACGCGCCAAGGCGTTGAAAGTCGGCGATGGCCTGGCAGAAGACACACAGATGGGCCCGATGGCCAATCCGCGCCGTCCTGAAGCAATCGACGCGATGATCGCCAATGCAAAGGAAAAAGGCGCCACCCTGCATACGGGGGGCGAACGGATCGGCAATCAGGGCTTCTTCTATGCGCCCAGCGTGTTGTCGGAAATCCCGCTCGATGCCGATATCATGAATGAAGAACCCTTTGGCCCGGTGGCACTGATCAACCCCTTCCGCAGTGAAGACGACATGATCGCCGAAGCCAACCGCCTGCCCTACGGCCTCGCCGCTTATGCCTGGACCGAGGATTACAAGCGCCAGCAGCGTCTCGGCGCAGAGCTGGAAGCGGGTATGGTTGGGATCAACAGCCATATGATCGGCGGCGCGGATGCGCCCTTTGGCGGCGTGAAATGGTCGGGCCACGGCAGCGAAGACGGCCCAGAGGGCGTACGTGCCTGCATGGTGACCAAAGCGGTGCATGAAGGCTGAGAGGGGAGATATAACGATGACACATGAACTCAACACGGGCGGCGAGCGCGGTTATCTGCGCATCGCCACCGAAGAAGCCTTCGCCACTCGCGAGCAGATCGAAGCGATCATGCAGCTGGTGAAGGACGGCAAAGCGGATAAGGGCACCGAAAGCCTGTGGGGTTTCTATGCCGCCAGCAAATCCGAACGCGCGCAATGGATCATGGAATGTCTGTATGATCTTGACGCAAAGCGGCTGGAGGACATGGACGCGACCGGGATCGACAAGGCAGTCCTGTCGCTCACCTCGCCCGGTGTGCAGCCTTTATTCGATGTCGATCAGGCCAAGGGCATCGTCACACGCGCCAACGACTATCTCAAGGAACGCTGCGAAGCACATCCTGACCGTTTCTATGGCACAGTGGCCGTCGTGCCGCAGGACCCGGAATGGTCCGCCCAGGAAATTCGCCGCGGCAAGGAAGAGCTCGGCTTTCATGCGGTGATGGTGAACAGCCACACCCATGGGCAATATCTGGATGAAGAACAGTTCGATCCCATCATCCGGGCCTGTGTGGACAATGATCTGCCGCTTTATATCCACCCGCAGGGGCCGCCCGACAAGCTGGTCGGCGATATGGTCGACACCGGACTGGATGGCGCGATTTTCGGCTTTGGCGTGGAAACCAGCTATCACATGCTGCGCCTGCTCACGATCGGGATATTCGACAAATATCCCAGCCTGCAGATCATGGCCGGTCATGGCTGTGAAGCCCTGCCCTATTGGCTGTATCGCACGAATTACATGCATCAGGCGGGCGTACGCTCCAACCGTTATGAACGGATGAAGCCGCTGCAACACGACCTGTTCCATTATATGCGCAATAACGTTCTGGGGACGACCAGCGGCCTGCCATTCGAACCGGCGATCAAGCTGATGATCGAAGTGATGGGCGAAGATCGCGTCATGTACGCGATGGATTATCCCTATGAATATGTGCCGGACGAAGTACGTTTGATGGACAATCTCGATATTAGCGACGCGCAGAAGAAGAAGGTCATGCAGACCAACGCGGAACGCTGGTTCAAACTCTGAGGAGACTGACAATGCCGCTATACGGTGTCACAGGAGCGACCGGCCAGCTTGGCCAGCTGGTGCTGGATGAAATGCTGACCAAGGTTGAGCCGGAGGATATCGTTGCTTTCGCCCGCGATCCCGGCAAGCTGGCTGATTACGCAGCCAAGGGCGTGACGGTACGGGCGGCGGATTATGATGCCCCGGAAACGCTGCTCACCGCGTTTGAAGGCATTGATCGGCTGCTGCTGATATCCGGCAGTGCCCTGGGCGAGCGCCCCCGGCAACATCAGGCCGTGATCGATGCGGCCAAGCAGACGGGTGTGAGCTATATGGCTTACACATCGATCCTGCATGCGGATGAAACGCCGATCAAACTGGGCGCAGAACACCGCGCGACCGAGCAGTCACTGGCCGAGAGCGGCCTGACTTACGATCTGCTGCGCAATGGCTGGTATAATGAGAATTATGTCCGCTCCTTGCCGCAGGAGATTGAAGCAGGGGTCATCGCCGGTGCCGCGGGCCAGGGCAAGATTTCCTCTGCCTCCCGTGCGGATCTGGCCGCCGGTGCGGCTGAAGTGCTGGTCAATGGCAAAGGCGGCGACATTTACGAGCTCGCCGGTGATGAAGCCTGGACGATGGATGATCTGGCCGCGGAAGTATCACGCCAAAGCGGCAAGACGGTCGTTTACAAGAATATGAGTGAGGAAGAATTCGCCAAGGCCGTGGAAGCTGCGGGCATGCCCGATTTCATCGCCAAGGTGATCGCCAATTCCAATTACAGCACCAGCAAGAATGCGCTGTATGACAATAGCCGCACATTGAGCACGCTGACCGGGCGTCCCACCACGCCGATATCGGAAACCGTGGCGAAAGCTCTGGCAAACTGATCCAGCCACCCGGGCCAGGTAGGGCAACAGTCCACCGGGCCCGGGACACACAATGTTATGGCGCCGTCCCAAAAGGCGCTTTGGGAGAGAGAGAATAATGGCTGAAGCGGCTGCGCAAGACGCCCAGATGGCGGCACCCAACCCCAGTTCAAAAGTCAGCAAAGCCGGTTGGTACACCCTCTTTCTGGTGTCCACGATGCAGGCGATGAGCCTGCTCGATCGCCAGATATTGTCCATTCTGGCCACCAATATCCGCGATGACCTGGGGATTGGCGATGCCGAGCTGGGGCTGCTTTACGGCACCGTTTTCGCGCTGTTTTATGCGTTGTTCTCGCTTCCGCTCGGGCGGCTGGCCGATGGCTGGATCCGCACGAAGCTGCTGGCGATCTGTATCACCATCTGGTCACTCTCCACCGGCATGGCCGCCTTTGCAGGTGGTTTCGCGATGCTGGCCCTCTCCAGACTGGGCGTCGGCATCGGTGAAGCAGCCGCACAGCCGGGCGGTAACAGCCTGATCTTCGACACATTCCCCAAAAACCGGCGCGGAATCGCCATGGCGGCTATGGCCATTGCCGTTGCCATTGGCCTGGGTGCCTCCATGATATTGGGCGGCGTCGCCGCTGAATGGTGGGATACGCGCTATGCCTCAGTGCCCGCGCCGCTTGATCTGGCGGGGTGGCAATTCGCCTTTCTGGTGGCCGCAGCGCCGGGCTTGATCCTCGCTTTCCTGCTCTACAAATTGAAAGAGCCGGTTCGCGGCGCGATGGAAGGCATCCCGACAAAACCCGACCCGCACCCTTTCCGGGCCAGCGGTGCGGTACTGACATCCGTCACACCGGGCCTCAACTGGTGGATGCTGTGGCGGCGTGATGCCGGTGCGAAACAATGGCTCGCCAATATCTCCGCCCTCGCCTTCATTCTCATCCTGTGCATCAGCATCATATCCTGGGCGCAGGGTTTCTCACCCCGGCCGGGTCTGGAACTGGGCGTGGGAACTCTCGACCCGCATTTGCTGCAATGGTTCGTGGTGGGTTTTGGCCTGTTTGTCATTTTCAATCTGTTCCAGTCCTTCAAATTGTCCGACCGGCCGACCTATGCGGTGGTTCTGTCGCCTTCGCTGCTGTTGTTGATGATCGTCGGCGGACTGCAAAGCGCCATCAATTACGGCGTGATGGGCTTCACCCCGTCCTTCATCATCCGCACCTATGAATTGTCACCGGCAGAGGCTGGCCTGCAATTCGGATTGCTGGCAGCAGCGCTCGGTATTCTGGGCCCGGTCATTGCCGGACCGCTGACCGATTGGGTGAACACCCGCATGCCCGGTGTAGGCCGCGTATTGCTCGCCCTGCTGGCGCTTGGCGTATCCCCCATTTTCGGCATCTGGACCTTCAGCGCCGATGATGCGGGCAGTTTCTATCTGCGCTTCACGCTGTACAGCCTGATCCTCACCATGTGGATGCCACCGGTGTATGCGATGATGTATGATCTGGTGCTGCCGCGGATGCGCGGAATAACCAGCTCGCTTTATATCGTGATCATGACCCTGCTGGGCCTCGGCATCGGCCCCTATGCGGTTGGCATGATCAGCGATGCGAATGGCGGCGATTTGGCCGGAGCGATCATTGCCATCAATCTGGTTTCACCTGTAATCGTTGTGCTACTGGTGATTGTCGCAATCCGGGTCCGCCGGGATGAAGCAACCCTTGTCGACCGTGCCCGTGCCGCAGGAGAAGATATCTGATGACCAATGTTCGCGAAGCCGCTTTTGCCATCTTTCAGCATTATGGAGTGGACCGTTTGTTCGGTAATCCCGGCTCCACCGAACTGCCGATGCTGAAGGCGATGCCGGAGGGTTTCGATTATGTGCTCGGTCTCAACGAAGCCGTTGTTGCCGGCATGGCGGATGGCTTCGCCCGCTCCAGCGGCAAGCCGGCGTTGATCAATCTGCATTCTTCGGCCGGCACGGGGCATGCACTAGGCAATCTGTTCACCGCATTTCGCAACAACGCGCCGATTGTGGTGACCGCCGGGCAGCAAGCCCGCTCCATCCTGCCTTATGACCCCTTCCTCTTTGCCGAGCGGCCAACCGAATTCCCGCAGCCTTATGTCAAATGGGCCTGCGAACCGGCACGCGCGGAAGATGTGCCGCAGGCGCTGGCCCGCGCCTTTGCCATTGCGCTTACCCCGCCCATGGGCCCGGTCTTCGTTTCGATCCCGGTCGATGACTGGGAGCGCGAATGCGAAATGCCGTCTCTGCCGCACCTGTCACTGCGCACCCTGCCCGATATGCACGGGATCAGCCTGCTCGCCGATTTGTTCGAAACCGCCCGCAATCCTGCGCTGGTGCTGGGCACCGGATCGGCCAATGGCGGCGGCTGGGATGCGGCCATCGAGCTTGCCGAACGCAGCGGTGCGGCCGTCTGGGTCGCGCCCTTTGTCGCACGTGAAGTCTTCCCCGAAGATCATCCCCAATTTGCCGGTTTCCTGCCCGCCATGCGCGAGGATATCGTGAAACTGCTGAGCGACCATGATGCCATTCTGGTCGCCGGCGCACCGGTCTTCACCTACCATGTCGAGGGCAAAGGCCCCCATTGGCCCGAACGGGCAAGGCTCGGCATGCTGAGCGACAATGAACAGCATCTGGCCTCTTTGCCCGGCAATGCGGTTGGCGTGCTGGGCAACGTCGGCACCGGCCTCGCCGCGATTTCGGAAAAGGTTCGCGACCGCGACTTTACCGGCAAGCAGCGGCAACTGGACACGCCCGAGGCGGAGATGACCGATCGCTATGTCCTGTCGCGGGTGGCAGCCTTGCGGCCCGACAATGCGGTGATCGTGGAAGAGGCACCGACTGCCCGCACACCCATGCATGACAATCTGCCGATCACGCGCGAAGGCGGCTTTTACACCTGCGCCAGCGGCGGTCTTGGTTATGGGCTTCCCGCTGCTCTGGGTGTCGCTCAGGGACAGTCAGAACCGGTTATCGCCGTACTCGGCGACGGGGCAGCGATGTACACGATACAAGGGCTTTATACGGCGCATCTTTCAGGAAAGCCGACCAGCTTCGTGATCCTGAACAATTCACGCTATGCCGCCTTGCAGGGTTTCGCCGCGCATTTCGGCATGAATTCCGTGCCCGGCACCGATCTGACTGGGATTGATTTCGTTCAACTCGCCGCCGCGCAGGGAATCCCGGCGCGTATGGCGGACAATGTTACGGATCTGGATGAAGTTCTGCAATGGACCTTCGCGCAGGACGGGCCAAGCCTGGTCGATCTGCGGATCAAATGAGTGTCAGGCGGAGCGGCTCCCACACGGGTTCCGCTCCGCTTGTTCCTTACAGAACCCGCCAGACCCACAGCTTGATGCCAGCGGGATAGCGCGCGCCGGAACAGATGAAGATGGATTTGTTCATCCAGTCATATGGCCCCTCTGGCGCGATGAATTCAGGCACAGTGCGGAAATAATATTCCGCCGGGTCGACCTCCTCGCCGCCAGCCAGCCGCTTCATCACCTCTGGCGGTCCGTGACGCAGGCCGCGATTGCGGATCTGGATTATCGCGCCATCATAGGTTTCAATCGCGTAGATCGCATCGGCGACGGTCACTCCATCATTGCGGGTGAGTTGCCAGTCGGCGGAATTGCCCATCAATTTGCCGCTGATCTTTGGGCCCTTCACATAGCCACCGCCGACGATCGGGATAATCCGCCGCATGCCATCCATGGTATTGCCGATTTCTCGCGGTGGTTCGAGATCACCCCCCGCCTCATAGACAAACTCAAGCTCCGGTTTGATCATTTGATTAAATTCTCCGAATTTTTGCGTGACCTGCAGGGTGAACAATCATAGCTTCCTAGGCAAGCGAATCGCGATTTGAACGCGATAGTTAATGAGAGAGGAAAGACGAATGGCAGTGGACCTGTATGCGGACTATGTCATCATCGGGGCCGGTAGCGCTGGATGTGTATTAGCCAACCGCCTGACAGAAGATGGCAAGCACAAGGTGGTGGTGCTTGAAGCCGGGGGCGATGATCGCCCGACGAAAGAGCCCAGCCAATTCATGTCCAACATGATGATCCAGACACCGATTGGTTTTGGCAAGACGCTGAACGATCCGAAGGTGAACTGGCTCTATGAAACCGAAGTGGATGAAGGCTCCGGCGGCAGGTCTCATAAATGGCCCAAGGGCAAAGTGCTCGGCGGCTCCAGCTCGATCAACGGCATGCTGTATATTCGCGGCCAGTCCGCGGATTATGATGGCTGGGCGCAAATGGGCGCCAGTGGCTGGTCCTATGACGATGTGCTGCCTTATTTCCGCATGGCGCAGCATCAGGAACGCGGCGAAAGCGACGTGCATGGACAGGGCGGACCGCTCAATGTCGCGGATTTCCCGGACAAACACCCCGTCAGCGCGGCTTTGATCGAAGCCTGCGTGGAAGCCGGCATCCCCTATCGCGACGATATCAATACCGGTGATCAGGAAGGGGTCAGCTGGTTCCAGCTCACCTGGAAAAACGGTCGCCGCCACAGCGCCGCGGTCGCTTATCTGCATCCGGCCATGAAGCGTCCCAATCTCGCGGTGGAAACCCGTGCGATGACCACCCGCATCCTGTTTGACGGCAAGAAAGCCGTTGGCGTTGAATTCACGCAGCGCGGCCAGACCCGCCGCGTGATGGTGGGCCGCGAAGTCATCCTCTCGGCCGGTTCGGTCGAAAGCCCGAAATTGCTGGAAATTTCCGGCATCGGTCAGGGTGCCTTGCTCAAGGATCTGGGCGTGCCGGTGGTGCATGAATCCGCCATGGTCGGTGAAAATCTGCAGGATCACTTCATGATTGGCTGTCAGGCACGGCTGCGTGAAGACTGGCATTCAATCAATCACCGCAGCACAGGGCTCAATCTGCTCAAGGAAGTGGCCAAATATGGCTTGAGCCGCAATGGCCTGCTGTCCTACGCGGTGGCGCATGGCACAGCTTTCGCCAAGACCCGTGCAGAGCTGGAAAACCCGGATGTGCAGATCCATGTGATGGCTGCCAGCATGGATCTCGAAGTGCTCGGCACCACACAGGCGCTGCAGCTCGAAAAGGAACCCGGCCTCGCGTCCAACCCGTGCCAGCTGCGCCCGGAATCGCGCGGATCAATCCACGCGAAGTCGCCAGATGGCATGGCAGCACCCAAGATCGTGCCCAACTATCTGTCCGATCCGCTCGACCGCGAATCCGCCATCGCGCAGCTCAAACTGATCCGGAAGATCTGGGAACAGCCCGCGCTTGCGCCCTATCTCAAGGAAAAGGGTGACCCCTTCGGCTCCACCGATGAAGAAATGCTCGGCTATGCGAAAGTCGCCGGCGGAACGCTCTATCACCCGGTTGGTACGGTCGCCATGGGGCCAGATGAACGCTCCCCCCTCACGCCAGATCTCAAAGTGCGCGGCGTCGAAGGCCTGCGCGTGATCGACGCATCGGTCATGCCTAAACTGATTTCGGGCAACACCAATGCGCCGACCATCATGATCGGTGAAAAGGGTGCCGAGATGGTTCTGAAGGACGCGAAAGAAGCCGCAATGGCCTGACACGCGCCGTAAAGCAGACAAAAGAAAAGGCCGCTTCCGGAAAACCCGGAAGCGGCCTTTTCTAATTCGTCAAACCGGTTCAGGCGGCCAATGCGGCATCCTGCAAACCGATTTGTTCGGACGGGACGAAATTGCCATGCAGGCCGAAGCGCATCCGGATCGGAATATTGACGGTCGCCACGGGTCCCTTTTCGATGTCCAGCGCATCAAAGATCAGCAGATCAGAGCGATGCTCATCCAGCCGATTGCAGATCTGTACGATCCAGCCGTCACCCTCCGGTGCATCCGCATTGCGCGGAATGAAGCACGGTTCCTGCAGCGAGCTGACCGGGCCGCACCACCAATGCTGCTCCTTACCGGTTTCCAGATCCTTCAGGAACAGGCAGTTCATCAGCAATCCGCCGGCCGAACCGCCCTTCAGCTCGACAGGCCGCGACATGTCCATTTCCAGACCCCAACCATACCGGTTCTTCACCCCGGTGAAACGGTCATCGATCCGCGGGAATTCGGAAGCCGTATCTGTCAGCTGCTCGATTTCGGCGAATTCGTCACCATTGGAGGACATGTCCACCGTCCAGCGGGTGAGCTTGCTCATCGCTTCGAGGCCGTTGAAGGGCTCGCCATGCACATCCGGGAAGAAGGGGAACATATTGTTCTTCGCTTCCGGCATGACGATATGCACCTTGCTGCCTTCCTGCCAGGCGTTGAGCACATGGCTGGCGAAGCAATTGTCACGCTTGAACCAGCGAATGTCCTCCTGCGTCACATCATCGCGGCGCGGGATGATGCCGAGATAGACCGGCATGGTCGTATCAAATCCGAAATGCGGTTTGCCTTCTTTCAGCCGCTCCCAGCTGCCGATCGAAGGGACGATATGCAACACCAGATAATCCTCGGTAATGCCGAAATCGTGCATCATGCAGTAGTACGGAACCTTGAACATGAATTCACGGACCAGCTCGCCATCGGAATTGATCTCCATATAGGAGACATCATCCGTGCACAGGCCCGTCGCGGCATAGCCGATCGCCACCATATTGCCGGTTTTGGGGTCGATCTTGGGATGGGCGGTGAAGGTCTGGCTCTTCATGGCGCCGTCCCAGGTCTGGAAATCCTCGCTCTCCATCGTGACCGGATCCATGATCAGCGCGGGGCTGTCTTCCTTCATCGCCCATAATTTGCCGGCATAGACCCAGGCATTGGTATTGGCGGTGGAACGATACATTCCTTCGGTCGAAGGATCATCGGTCAGCGGGTTGCGATAAGCGCCAAACAGGCCCTTGCCCGCTTCACGTTCAGCTTTCCACTTCTGGGTGTGGGCCCAGCGTTGCTTGAAATCCACCTGCCCATCATGGATGTGGAAACGCGTAACCATTCCATCACCATTGAAAGCAATGTCGTCACCCAGTCTCGGTGGGAATTGCGGATCGGGCTGAACGCGGTAGAAAGCGCCATCGATTCCCTTCGGAATCTCGCCTTCATAAGCGAGATCGCGAATATCGGCTTCGATACGCGATGGTGTATTGAACCCCGTGAAATTAGGGGTATCCGGGAAATGTGCCATTTTATCCTCTCCTTGCTAACAATTGTATGCTCAACTAACCAATTCGCAAGGCTAAAGAGATTGATCTAAGTCAAATATAGCGGGGAGTAATTGGATTGGCCGAAGCGCCTGTTATTAGCAGTTTGCAGGATATTGTCGGGTTTCACATTCGCCTCGCGCATGGTGCGGTGAACCGCCATTTCACGGAAACTTTTTGCGATTTGGGAATGACACAGAAGCAGGTATCCGTACTTTGGCTGGTGTCCGACAATCCCGGCCTGTCGCAGATCGAGCTTGGCCGTGAACTGCAAATGGACCGGGCGACCACCATGACCATCGTCAACCGGATGCAGCAACGCAACTTCCTGCGGCGGGAACGCTCCGCCACCGATGGCCGCAAACAATCGCTGTTCCTGACCGATGAAGGGGCCAAAGCGCTGGCGCTCTCCAAATCGGCCGTCGCGCAGCATGAAGAATGGCTGCGCAGCCGGCTGAACCCGGAAGAAATCAAAAAATTGGTGGAAATGCTCGCCAAAATCCACGATTGAGGCCGCATTCTGGAGAGGGAATCACAATAATGGCTAGCAATCCCGCATTGTCGAATGATCCGCGCGTGGTGATTGATGAAAATCCCATGGCACTGCGGCAGTGGATTGTCGTGATCCTGATGGTCATGCTCAACGCGCTGGACGGCTTCGATGTGCTTTCCAGTGCATTTGCAGCGCCGGGCATATCCGCCGAATGGGGCATCGAACGCGCCGCACTGGGTGTCGTGCTGTCCGCCGAGCTGGTCGGCATGGGCTTCGGCTCGGTGCTACTGGGCGGCGCGGCCGATAAATTCGGCCGCAAGAGCACCATGCTGGTGTGCCTGTTGTTCATGGCAATCGGCATGTGGGCTGCTGGTCACGCCAATGCGGTGACGCCGCTGGTGATCTTCCGCTTCATCACCGGCATCGGCATCGGCGGCATGCTCGCCGCGACCAACGCGGTAACCGCCGAAAGCACCAACACCAAGTGGCGCAAGGCCGCGATCGCAATTTACGTGGCAGGCTACCCCTTGGGCGCAATCTTCGGCGGCATCGCCGCGTCGGAGTGGCTGCTCGACGCCTATGGCTGGCGCGGTGTGTTTGATTTCGGCGCTATCGTCACCGCTGCGCTGATCCCGGTTCTCTATATTCTGGTGCCCGAAACGGCAGCCTACAATGCGGGCAAGGGCAATCTCGCCGGCGTCAACAAGACGCTCGCTGCCTTCCGCAAGCCGCTACTCGACAAGCTGCCGGCGCTCGACCTTTCCGCGACGCGGCCCAAGGTCACCGACATCCTGTCGAACCCTCAACTGCGCCCGGTCACGCTGCTGCTGGCCTTCGGCTATATGTTCCACACCATCACCTTCTACTACATCCTCAAGTTCGCGGTGCAGATCGTGGCCGACTATCCGCCGGGCTATCCGCCTTCGCAAGCGGCTACCGTGCTCACCTATGCCAATGTCGGCGGGTTCTTCGGTTCGGCGCTGTTCGGCTTCGTGATGGCGCGCCTCGGCATCCGCTGGCCAACTGCTCTCATGCTGCTGCTCGGCTCAGTGGCCGTGGCCAGCTTCGGCCTGGGCCGCGATTCGCTCGATGCATGGCAATGGGCGACCGTCATCACCGGCTTCTTCACCAACGCCGCGATCTCGGGCTATTACGCCGCTTTCGCACGTGGCTTCCCCGCCTATGCCCGCGCCACCGGCACCGGCTTTGTGCTGGGGATCGGCCGGCTTGGGGCGGCGGGCAGCCCGCTCTTGGCAGGCGCCCTGTTCTCACTGCTGGGTAATTCGGAACTCCTCACCGTCTCGATCATCATGGCTATGGGCTCGGTGATCTCGCTGGTGCTGTTCCTGATGCTGCCCGAGCGTGACGGCGATGAAATGGTCAGTGCCGCCGACCTTCCCGCGGGCACCCCGCTCGACTGAATTCCTTAGGAGACCCTCATCATGAAAACGCGCGCAGCCGTCGCCTTTGAAGCCAACAAACCGCTGGAAATCGTCGAACTCGACCTTGAAGGGCCGAAGGCTGGCGAAGTGTTGATCGAGATTATGGCGACCGGGATTTGCCATACCGATGCCTACACGCTGGACGGCCATGATTCAGAAGGAATCTTTCCTTCTGTCCTCGGCCATGAAGGCGCCGGCATTGTGCGCGAAGTCGGTGCAGGCGTGACCAGCGTCACACCGGGCGACCACGTGATCCCGCTTTACACGCCGGAGTGCCGCCAGTGTAAATCCTGCCTTTCGGGCAAAACCAATCTGTGCACCGCAATCCGCGCGACACAGGGCAAGGGCCTGATGCCCGATGGCACAACCCGCTTTTCCTACAAGGGTCAGCCGATTTACCATTATATGGGCTGCTCCACCTTTTCGAACTTCACCGTATTGCCGGAAATCGCCGTGGCAAAAATCCGTGAAGATGCGCCCTTTGAAACCTCCTGCTATGTCGGCTGCGGCGTGACCACCGGCGTTGGCGCCGTGGTCAACACGGCCAAGGTGCAAGTGGGCGACAACGTCGTTGTTTTCGGTCTTGGCGGGATCGGCCTCAATGTTATCCAGGGTGCCCGCATGGCTGGCGCCGGCAAGATCATCGGCATCGATCTGAATAATGACCGTGAGGAATGGGGCCGCAAATTCGGCATGACCGACTTCCTCAACACCAAAGGCATGAGCCGCGACGACACGATCGCCAAGGTTCTGGAAATGACCGACGGCGGTGCAGATTATACCTTTGACTGTACCGGCAACACCGAAGTCATGCGTACCGCGCTGGAATGCTGCCACCGCGGCTGGGGCACATCGATCGTGATCGGCGTGGCCGAAGCGGGCAAGGAAATCTCCACCCGCCCCTTCCAGCTCGTCACCGGGCGCAATTGGCGCGGCACGGCATTCGGCGGGGCCAAGGGCCGCACCGATGTGCCCAAGATCGTCGACTGGTATATGGACGGCAAGATCGCCATTGATCCGATGATCACCCACACTTTCAAACTCGAAGACATCAATCAGGCTTTCGACCTGATGCATAAGGGCGAGAGCATCCGTTCCGTCGTCGTTTACTGATCTACTGAGTTTCGGAGAGAGAAAGCACCCCATGTTCCGTCATCTGGTCCTCGGCAGCAATGATATCGACGCCTCGCGCCGTTTTTACGACGCGGCCATGGGCGCTCTTGGCGTAGCTGCGGGGGAACAGGATGCACAGGGCCGGGTGATTTACCGGCATGAAGGCGCGCTGCTGATTATCGGTCGCCCGATCAACGGTGAAGCCGCCACCCATGCCAATGGCGGGACGGTGGGCTTCACCGCACCTTCGTCCGACGCAGTGGATGCATGGCACAGACTTGGGCTGGAAAATGGCGGGCAAGCCTGTGAAGGTGAGCCGAAAAGCCGTATTTCCCCCGCAACCGGGCTGGAGGTTCGTGTCGCCTATCTGCGCGATCCCGATGGCAACAAATTATGTGCCGTTTACGGCTGAATAGCCGGCACTCAAAAACACGCACGGTCTGAAAGGAAACTATAAGAATGTTCAATCATCTTTACATCGGCTCCAACAACATGGATGCCTCACGCAAGTTTTACGGCGCTATTTTCAGCGCATTGGGCCGCGAAACGGCCATCGACCTGCCCAATGGCGGCATCGCCTACCCCGGCGAAGGCGGCACCTTCATCGTCGCACCGCCAGCCGATGGCGAAGCCGCACCGGCCTATAACGGTTTCACTCTGGGCCTTCAGGCCGCAGATTATGCGACCGTCGAGGCCTTCTACAAGGCTGGTCTGGAAAATGGCGGCAAGGATGCCGGTGAACCCGGTTTCCGTGAAAACTCGCCCGGCAATATGTATGGTGCCTATCTGTATGACCCCTGCGGCCAGAAACTGTGCGCCTATGCGCCGAATGTTGGCCCCAGGGACTGACAGCCACCCAAGGCATCATCAGCACCCAGCGTGATTACGGGAAGAGAAGAATGACGATAGAGACACTCAGCGAGAACAAGAGCTTCGGCGGCATCCAGGGTGTCTATAAACATACATCGTCAGAAACCGGCACCGACATGACCTTTGCGGTCTATGTGCCGGACTGCAAGGCGGGCACGAAAATGCCCGTTCTGTGGTATCTTTCCGGCCTTACCTGCACCCATGCCAATGTCATGGAGAAGGGTGAATATCGCCGCTTTTGTGCTGAACATGGCATTATCTTCGTCGCGCCGGATACGTCCCCGCGCGGCGAAGATGTGCCCGATGACGACGCCTATGATTTCGGCAAGGGGGCGGGTTTCTATCTCGACGCCACGCAGGAACCCTGGGCGACAAATTACCGTATGCGCTCCTATATCGAGAGCGAATTGCCTGACGTGATCGCGGCGAACTTCCCCGTCGATATGGATCGTCAGGGGATCATGGGCCATTCCATGGGCGGGCATGGCGCACTAACGATTGCACTGCGCAATCCGGGGCGCTTCCGTTCGGTCAGCGCCTTTGCACCGATCGCCAGCCCGATGAATTGCCCCTGGGGTGACAAGGGTCTGCCGCGTTATCTGGGCGACGACAAGCAGCTCTGGCGGGAATATGACGCGGTTGCACTGATCGAAGATGGCGCCCGTCTGCCCGATCTGCTGGTCGATCAGGGCCGCGCCGATAATTTCCTGGAAGAGCAGCTCAAGACCCCGCTGCTGGATCAGGCCTGCAGCAAGGCAGGCATTCCGGCAACGATCCGGCTACAGGATGGGTATGACCATTCCTATTTCTTCATTTCCACCTTTATGGGCGACCACATCGCCTGGGCCGCGGAGAGGCTGAATACGTGAGTAAAGAACAGCGCCTTGGAGAGATCATTGCCGAGCATCATGGCCGCGAAGGGCCGCTGATGCCGATCCTGCATGATGTGCAGGCCGAATTCGGCTGCGTCGATGCCGAAAGCGAAGCGATCATCGCCAAGGGCCTCAATCTCTCGCGCGCCGATGTGCACGGTGTGGTCAGCTTCTATCACGATTTTCATACCGCAGCCGATCAGCGTCCCGAGGTGCAGATCTGCCGCGCCGAAGCCTGCAAGGCACGCGGCGTCGAGGCCCTGATGACGGATGCGGAGGCGGCCGCTGGCGAGCGCGTGAAGCTTTCCACCGTCTATTGCCTCGGCCTGTGTTCGGTCGGCCCCAATGCGCGGATCGGCGACGATCTCCACGCCCGGCTCGATTCCACCCGCCTTACCAAACTGATTGAATCCGCATGACACTGGTCAAGATATCCGATGACGCCCTCGCCCGCGCCTGCGGCGCCGATGCGCTGGCCGCCGCCTTTGAAAAGAAGGGCTGCGAAGTCCACCGCGTATCGAGCTGGGGCATGCAATGGCTCGAACCGCTGGTCGAGATTGACGGCAAGGGCTTCGGCCCGGCTACCGCTGACGATGTGGACGCCATCCTCGACGGGTCGAGCGATCTTGCGATCGGCGCGATCGAAGATCATCCCTTCATCGCCAGTCAGCAGCGCCTGACCTTTGCCCGCGCGGGCAAGACACGCCCCACCAGCCTGGAAGATTACGCGGCAACCGGCGGGTGGAGCGGATTGAAACGCGCCCGAGAAATCGGCGCAGAGCAGATTGTCGAAGAAGTTCTGCATTCCGGCCTGCGTGGACGCGGCGGTGCAGGCTTTCCCGCCGGGATCAAATGGCGCACCGTTGCCCAGACACCTGGCGCACAGAAATATATCGTTGCCAATGCCGATGAAGGCGACAGCGCGACCTTTGCCGACCGCATGGTGATGGAGGGTGATCCCTATGCCCTGATCGAAGGCATGGCGATTGCCGGTAAGGCCGTGGGCGCAAGCCAGGGCTATGTCTATCTGCGCAGCGAATATCCCGATGCCATCGCCAAGATGAACCGCGCGCTGGAGCTTTGCGCGGATATTATCGCGCCCTTCAAATGCGAAGTGCGCGTCGGTGCCGGGGCCTATGTCTGCGGGGAGGAAACCTCCCTGCTCAACAGCCTCGAAGGCAAGCGCGGCGAAGTGCGTGCCAAGCCGCCCCTGCCCGCGATCGAGGGGCTGTTCGGCCGCCCGACCGTGGTGAACAATATTCTGACCCTTGCCGCCGTGCCCCATATTCTGGGCGAAGGCGGGGCGAATGATTATGAAGCGCTGGGCATGGGCCGATCAAAGGGCACCATGCCGATCCAGCTCGCCGGCAATATCAAGCATGGCGGGCTGTATGAAACCGCCTTCGGCATCACGCTGGGCGAACTAATCAACGATATTGGCGGCGGCACCGCATCGGGCCGCCCGGTCAAGGCCGTGCAGGTTGGCGGCCCGCTGGGCGCTTATCTCCACCCTGATCAATTCGACATCAAGTTCGATTATGAGGAATACACCGCCAGCGAAGCGCTGATCGGGCATGGCGGCATCACCGTCTTCGACGACACGGCCGATATGGGCGGGATGGCCCGTTTCGCGATGGAATTCTGCGCGGCGGAAAGCTGCGGCAAATGCACCCCCTGCCGCATCGGTTCGGTGCGCGGCGTGGAAATCATCGACCGTATGCGCGAAGGTCGCAGCCGCGGCACGCTGGAACGCCAGCCGCAAATGCACAACACGCCGAAACAGGACCGCTCGGCCGAGGATGAAGTCGTCCTGCTGGCCGATCTGTGCGACGTGATGAAGTCCTCCTCGCTCTGCGCATTGGGCGGTTTCACTCCCTATCCGGTGGTGAGCGCGATGCGGTATTGGCCCGAGGATTTCAGCGACGATCCCGAAAGCGTGACCCGCGCGCTGGAACGGATCGGCACATAATGCGGAAACACGCATGATATTGGGGGTAGTCCTTGCCGGGGGTGAGAGCTCCCGTTTTGGCAGCGATAAGGCGCTGGCCGAACTCGGTGGGCATTCGCTGCTCATCCGGGCAGTCGACGCGCTTTCGCTCTGGTGCGAAATGGTGGTGATTGCCGGGCGCGAAACTGGCCCTGCCCCCTGCATTCCCGATTGGCCGCGGCCGCATATGGGGCCACTAGGCGGTATCGCCGCCGGTCTGCGTCATGCGCTGGATATGGATTATCATTCGATCCTGACCTGCGGCGTGGATTCGGTCAGCCTGCCCGATAATCTGCCCGATCTGCTGTCCCCGGCCCCGGCCTTTCTGGAAAGCCAGCCGGTGATCGGCCATTGGCCGGTCAGTGCCGCAACGGCAGTGGAAGACATTCTTGAAGGCACCGGCAAACATTCCATGAGGGCCTTCGCCGAAACAATCGGCGCAACCCCCGTGAAATCCACGCATAAAACTGCTAATATCAACACGCAGGCGGATCTGACCGCCGCGGAGAATAATTATGGGTTATGAGAGGCAGAAGGACTTCGGCACGCCGGCAGTCCGTTCGGAAAGTCAGGTAACGCTGACGATTGATGGCCGCGCGGTGACCGTGCCCGAGGGTACGACGGTGATGCGCGCCGCTTCCGAAAGCGGTGGGTCCATCCCCAAACTCTGTGCAACGGATAATCTGAAGCAATTCGGGTCCTGCCGCCTCTGCCTGGTCGAGATCGAGGGCGCACGCGGAACCCCCGCCAGCTGCACCACCCCGGTTGCCGAAGGTATGGTGGTCAAAACCCAGACACCGCGCCTCGAAAAACTTCGCAAGGGCGTGATGGAGCTCTATATCTCCGATCACCCGCTCGATTGCCTTACCTGTTCCGCCAATAATGATTGCGAGCTGCAGGATCAGGCCGCAGCCGTGGGCCTGCGCGATGTGCGCTATGGGTATGAAGGCGCGAACCATCTGGCCGAGCCGACCGACCATTCAAACCCCTATTTCGATTTCGACCCCAGCAAGTGCATTGTCTGTTCGCGCTGCGTGCGCGCCTGCGATGAAGTGCAGGGCACTTTCGCACTGACCGTGGATGGCCGCGGCTTTGCCTCCGAAATCAGTGCGGGCCAGACTCTCGACAATTTCATGTCCAGCGAATGCGTCAGCTGCGGTGCGTGTGTGCAAGCCTGCCCCACCGCCACTTTGCAGGAAAAGAAAGTCAAGGAAGTCGGCAAGCCGGAACGCTCCGTCGTCACCACTTGCGCCTATTGCGGCGTGGGCTGCACCTTCCGCGCGGAAATGCGCGGCGAACAACTGGTCCGCATGGTGCCCTATAAGGATGGCAAGGCCAATCGCGGCCATAGCTGCGTGAAAGGGCGCTTCGCCTGGGGCTATGCCAACCATCAGGACCGGATCACGTCGCCAATGATCCGCGACAGCATCGACCAGCCCTGGCGTGAAGTCAGCTGGGACGAAGCGCTCACCTATGCTGCGGACCGACTGAAGACGATCAAGGCGAAACATGGTGCCCGTGCGCTGGGCGGCATCACCTCCAGCCGCTGCACCAATGAAGAAACCTTTTTGGTGCAAAAACTGATCCGCGGTGGCTTCGGCTCCAACAATGTCGATACCTGCGCGCGTGTCTGCCATTCACCGACCGGCTACGGTCTGAAAACCACCTTCGGTACATCTGCGGGCACGCAGGATTTCGATTCGGTCGAACATTCTGACGTCATTCTGGTCATCGGCGCCAACCCGACCGACGGCCATCCCGTATTCGGCAGCCGCATGAAGCAGCGCCTGCGTCAGGGTGCAAAGCTGATCGTGATCGATCCGCGCCGGATCGACCTCGTCAAATCGCCGCATATCGAAGCCGCCCATCATCTGCCGCTGCAGCCGGGTACCAATGTCGCCCTGCTGACCGCAATCGCCCATGTGATCGTGACCGAAGGTCTGGCGCATGAAGACTTTATTCGCGAACGCTGCGACTGGGACGAATATCAGGACTGGGCGCGCTTCGTCTCGGACGAAAAACACAGCCCTGAAGTTCTGGAAGGCGTAACCCGCGTGCCTGCGCAGAGCGTACGCGAAGCGGCCCGTCTCTTCGCCACCGGCGGCAATGGCGCGATCTATTACGGTCTGGGCGTAACCGAGCACAGTCAGGGTTCCTCCACCGTCATGGCGATTGCCAATCTGGCGATGGTAACCGGCAATATTGGCCGCGATGGCGTGGGCGTGAACCCGCTGCGGGGACAGAACAACGTGCAGGGCGCCTGCGACATGGGCAGCTTCCCGCATGAACTGCCCGGCTATCGCCATATTTCAGACGCCGAAACGCGCGCCCTGTTTGAACAGGATTGGGGCGTCACGCTTGATGCCGAACCCGGCCTGCGGATCAACAATATGCTGGATGCCGCCGTCGATGGCGAATTCCGCGCGATCTATATTCAGGGCGAGGATATTCTTCAGTCCGACCCCAACACCAAACACGTCGCAGCCGGACTGGAGGCGATGGAATGCGTGATCGTTCACGACCTTTTCCTGAACGAAACGGCCAATTACGCGCATATCTTCCTGCCCGGTTCGACCTTTCTTGAAAAGGACGGCACCTTCACCAATGCCGAACGCCGCATTCAGCCGGTGCGCAAGGTGATGGAACCGGCCAATGGCATGTCCGACTGGGAAGTGACGCAGGCGCTGGCCAACGCGCTCGATCTGAATTGGAACTACACACATCCGAGTGAAATTCTGGACGAAATCGCCCGCCTGACGCCCAGCTTTGCCGGTGTTTCCTGGGAGCGCCTCGAACGCGAAGACTCGCTGCAATGGCCGGTGAATGAACAATATCCCGACGGCGCGCCGGTAATGCATGTCGATGGCTTCGTCCGCGGCAAGGGCAAATTCGTGGTCACCGAATATGTGCCCACCGATGAAAAGACCGGTCCGCGCTTCCCCTTGCTGCTCACCACCGGTCGTATCCTCAGCCAGTATAATGTCGGCGCACAGACACGGCGGACTGAGAATGTGCAGTGGCATGAGGAAGACCTGCTGGAAATGCACCCCTCTGATGCCGATAATCGTGGCTTGAAGGATGGCGACTGGACCAAACTGACCAGCCGCACGGGAGAGACCACCTTGCGCCTTAAAGTCACCGACCGCGTGGCACCGGGCGTGGTTTATACGACCTTCCACCACCCCGCGACGCAGGCGAATGTGGTCACCACCGACTTCTCCGACTGGGCGACCAATTGCCCGGAATATAAGGTAACGGCGGTGCAGGTGATGCCTTCCAATGGCCCCTCCGACTGGCAGGAAGGCTATGTCGACCTGACCGAACGCGCCCGCCGGATCGAAGGCGAGATGGAGCCAGCCGAATGAGCGGGAGCACAATCGAGACCTTGCGCCGCATGGCCGACCAGATCGCGCGCAATTTCGAAGTGATGGGACATACCGATGCGGTTGAGGCGACTGCCGACCATATCAATATGTTCTGGGACCCGCGGATGAAGCAGCAGATATTTGCTGATGATCGTGACGCGCTGTCTCCCATTGCCCGTGCAGCGATTGATGAACTGGCTGAAGGCGTGGAACCTGCCCATCAGACGCGGGCGACTGTGTTCAACAGCGCCCATGAGGCAGGCCATTCCGACGCCGGCTGACCTGCGCGAAATCCAGCGCGACGGCACCTTCGTTTCCGTGAAGCGGGAGTGGGTGCCTGAAGTGCCGGTCGCGCTGGAATTCAACGGGCTTTCCTATGCCGTCATGATGGCATCTCCGCGTGATCTCGACGATTTCGCACGGGGTTTCGCACTCAATGAAGGACTGGCGCAGGCGCCCGGAGACATCACCGAGATTGCCGTGACCGAGGTCGACAAGGGCTGGATTGTGCGCGCTTCGCTTGCCGGGCTCGGGATCGAAAAGCTGACCGAGCGTGTCCGTACCCGCGTAGCCGAATCGAGCTGCGGCCTGTGCGGGATCGAAAATCTCGAAGCCCTGTCAGCCCCGCTTCCCCCTGTCATGCCGCATTCTGCCCTGCCCGCAGACGCCATATTCAAAGCTCTCGGCCAGTTGCGCGATTTCCAGCCACTTGGCCAGGCCACCCGCGCGGCCCATGCGGCTGCCTTCGCCGATCGCCGGGGCAATATCCTTCATGCGCGGGAGGATGTCGGACGGCACAATGCGCTAGACAAGCTCGTGGGCGCGCTGGCGATAGAGGGACAGAATCCAGCAAACGGCTTCATCCTGTCGAGCGCGCGTTGTTCCTATGAAATTGTCGAAAAAGCCGTGCGTGCTGGTGCGACACGGCTCGTCACCATTTCGCTGCCCACATCCATGGCAGTGGAGCGCGCGAAACAAGCAGGGCTCAGCCTGTGGTCTCTCGCACGCGATGACAGTGTCTTATGGGTGCATGACGGATCGCAGTAACGCCAGATTTCACATCCTCGCGCTTGCGTTGAATACTGCATTCAGCCCCGGCAAGGCGCGCCATAAGAAAGGCAGCTTCGCTGCACAAAGCAGGCTGTCAATTGGCGTAAGGGGAAGCTATGCGCGTGGATCATGACTTCGACACGCCCCGAAATGAAGCCCTGGATCGAAAAGATCCACGCCTATGTCCCCGGCAAATCCAAATCCGGCTCTGGCAACAAGCTGATCAAGCTGTCCGCCAATGAGAACCCGCTGGGCTGCAGCCCTAAAGCGCTGGAGGCCCGGAGCCACGCAAACACACCAGCTTGTTACCCGGACCCGGACAGCACCGCTCTGCGCGAAGCCATCGCCCAGACGCATGGGCTGGATGAAAGCCGCATCGTCTGCGGCACCGGCTCGGGTGAACTGCTGACAATTTCGGCCAGCGCCTTTGCCGGTCCGGGCGATGAAGTTCTGTTCGTCCGCTATGGTTTCTCGCTGTATGAGATCGCAGCAAGGCGCTGCGGAGCAGAGCCGGTGGAAGCGCCCGATGCAGATTTTGGCTGTGATGTCGATGCGCTGCTCGGTTGTGTGACGGAGCGTACCGCGCTGGTTTTCCTCGCCAATCCCAACAATCCCACGGGAAGCTATCTGCCCCGTGAAGAACTGGCGCGGCTTCATGCAGGTCTGCCCAGGAATGTCCTGCTGGTGCTGGATCAGGCCTATTCCGAATATGTTGCGCCCGAGCTCGACGATGGCAGTCTGGACCTGGCCGCAGCCCATGAAAACGTGCTGGTCACACGGACTTTTTCCAAGATTCACGGTCTTGCTGCTGATCGGATCGGATGGGGCACCGGCGCACCGCATCTGATCGCGGCGCTCAACCGCATTCGCGGCCCCTTCAACGTCAATGCGACCGGGCAGGCTGCCGCCGAAGCCGCCATTCGTGACCGCGATTTCGTAACCGCGACGCGCGAACATAACAGCGCCGAACGCGCCCGCTTTACCGAAGCCATGGCTCAACTGGGCAATTACGGCATCCGCCCACTGCCCAGTCAGGCCAATTTCGTACTGGTCCTGTTTGAAGGCGCACTGAGCGCTGCGGCGGCACAGGATGCCCTGGCCGAACGCGGCTATGCCGTGCGCCATTTGCCCGGCCAGGGCCTGCCGCAAGCACTACGCATCACCATCGGATCGAGCGAGCAGATGGCCGATGTCACCGCATGTCTGCGTGAACAGGCAAAGGCTGCGTCATGAGTTTTCAGCATGTCGCCATTATCGGGCTGGGCCTGCTGGGCGGTTCAATCGGGCTGGCCGTGCAGAAGCATCTCCCTGGCGTAACCACCACGGGCTATGACCGCGATGCAGATGTCCGCCTTCGCGCGCGGGAACGGGGCCTCGCCAGCCATATCGCCGACACGCCGGAACAAGCGGTGGCGGATGCTGATCTGGTGATCCTCTGCGTGCCTGTCGGGACAATGGGTGCCGCCGCCGCTGCTATCAGTGGTGGTTTGCGGCCGGATGCGGTGGTGAGCGATGTCGGCTCCTCCAAAGCCGCCATTACCAAGGCCCTGTCCGAAGCGCTGCCCGACCACACGATTATTCCGGCCCACCCGGTGGCGGGTACGGAAAATAGCGGCCCCGATGCCGGCTTTGCCACGCTGTTCCATCAGCGCTGGTGCATTATAACTCCGCCCACTGGCGCGGATACGCACAAGCTCGATAGGCTGGTCGATTTCTGGGAAAGTCTGGGCGCGATGGTGGAAACCATGGACCCGGAACATCACGACCGCGTGCTGGCCGTGACCAGCCATATTCCCCATCTGATCGCCTATACCATCGTCGGGACCGCGTCTGATCTGGAAGAAGTGACCCGCAGCGAAGTCATCAAATATTCTGCTGGCGGCTTCCGCGATTTCACCCGCATCGCCGCGAGTGACCCGACCATGTGGCGCGACGTTTTCCTGAATAATCGCGAGGCCGTGCTGGAAATGCTCGACAGTTTCCTGACTGATCTGGCCCATATGCGCGAAAGCATCATCGCCAGCGATGGGGAGAGCATGTTCGATCTCTTCACCCGTACCCGTGCCATCCGCCGGTCTATCGTCGCATTGGGGCAGGACGATGCCCGACCCGATTTTGGTCGCGGCGATCATCAATAAATGCGGCTTGTGTGTGCAGGTCGCCAGCCGGGTTGAAGCCTTCAGGCGTTGAGCGCGTTGATGGCCGTCAGGACACGGCTTTCAATTTCTGCACGTGGCAGATCGGCAGGAATAACGTCTCCGAAATGCAGCGTGATCGTACCCTTGCGCTTCCAGAAACGGTGATAAAGCGGGCCGCTATCGACCGCCACCGGCACCACGGGAATGCGCATCATCTTGTAAATGCCTGCAAAGCCGGAACGTAACGGTGCCACTTCACCATGGGGCACGCGGGTTCCTTCGGGGAAAATAGCCAGCGGGCGCCCCTGGCCAACAAATTCGCGGGCACTGCGGATCATCTTCCGCAGCGTTTTCGCCCCGCCATCGCGCGCCACCGGCACCACACCATAGGCAAGAGCGGCTGCGCCCCAGCCGGGGATGCGAAACAGCTCTTCTTTCGCGAAGATCACCGGGCAGTTGAGCGCAACAGGCAAATCGATCGCCTCAAAAAAGCTCTCATGCTTGAAGGCATAGAGCACCGGATAATCCGGCTCCGTTCCCTCTTTCCGAACAGTGATTGCCAGGAATTTCGTGACGCAGAAGCGGTGATACCGCGCCCAGCCATCAGCTACGCCGCGAATGCGGGATGGTGCCACGGCCACAACCAGCAAAGCGAACAGCAGCAGGCAAACCGTTCCGCCATAAAAGAGAGAATAGAAAAGAAGACTGCGCAGAATGTTCATGGGCTTCAACCAGGCCAGGCCTGTATCAGCAATACGGCCAGCAATTTGTGATATTCAAGAAACAGAGTGGATAAGGAGGGTTCGGTAGGCACCGCATCTTCTATCAGCGAAATATTATCCGGCAACCGGTTGACCAATTCCTGGTGGACCCGGCGCATATGCCAATCACTGGTGACGAGCCGTATGCTCTGGGCATCACTTTCCTCAAGCCAGCGAACCGTCTCGCGCGCATTACCCCGCGTATCAAGTGCATCGAATCCCAGAGTGATGCAGCATTCCATCAGCCTGTCAGGCACGTCATACTGAACCTGGAATTCGCGCGGACGAACCGCCGCATCAACGCCTGTGACCAGCATTTCCTTCGCGCTTCCCCGCTCCAGCAATTGCAGTCCGCGCTCGATCCTGCCGCCGCCGCCAGTGGGGACGACAACGGCATCGGTTTTCACATCATCGGCCAAGGGCTGGGGCAAGGCGGCGGCGAACCACACAAAGCCCAGAAACCACACAATCAGCGCTGCCGCGGCGAGCCGGCCTATCATCGTATCCCCCTCAGCACCGACATCACACTGATGCGGGCGGTTAGTGCTGCCAAGGCGACAGCAGCCAGCGGTATGGAGGCGATAACGGCCCAATCCGCAACCCCCAAACGCCCCGATGCGACCAGTCCCGAATCCAGTGCGGCGAATTGACGCGCCATCAGCAGGGTCAGCCCGCCCCCCAGAATGAAGCCCACAGCCCCGCCCAGCGCCGCGTCACGAACAACCGGTTTCTGAAATAATCGCACCACCTGATCATCCGTCCCGCCCAGCAGATGCACGACTTCAATCGTGTCGCGATTGGCTGCCATTGCACTGCGCGCGGCAAGCCATACTGCCGCCGCCGTCGTCACGCCCAGCAAGGCGACCAGACCCAGTGCATAATATTGCAGCGCAGAAACCGCCCGCAATACCGGCGCCAGCCAGGTGGATTGCGCCTCCACCCTTGCAGAAGGCGCAGCCTCGATGACACTCTGGCGGATCTGCGCCAGCCGCGCTTCGCTGAGCGGAACGGCCAGACGGGCATCGATCAGTGCCGGAATAGGCACATTGGCGCCGCCCTCCCCCAGATCGCCCAGCCACGGCTCCAGCATGTCACGCAATTCACGGTCAGAAACCCGGCGCAGCTGCGCAATATCATCGCGCTCTTCCAAAACCGACATGGCCGCGGCGGCCTCCCGGTCGCGCAGATATTCGGCCGCTTCCATGATTTGCACAGTCAGGCTGCCCGACAGATCCGCTTCCGAGGTGCGCGCCAGATTGCTCAGCGCCATGCCCGCGCTCGCAATCATCACCATCAGCGCAACCATGATCGCCACGACCCACGGCATCGGGCCGCCCAGTCGTTTGTTGGAGGCCCGCCGGATGCGCAGTTTCAACCGGCCATTCATGCCGCCGGCTCCGCGATGGTCAAACGCCCGCGATCCAGCTTCATCATATGCGCGACCGACACTTCTTTTTGCAATGTGCGGTCATGTGTAGCGACAACCACCGTCGTCCCCAGCCGGTTCAGCGCTTCGAACAGGCGGATCAGCTTCCTGCCCATCGCGGGGTCAACATTCCCCGTCGGCTCGTCAGCGACCAGAACTTCTGGCCGGGCAATCACCGCCCGGGCAATAGCAACGCGTTGCTGCTCCCCACCGGACAGAACCGCCGGATGGGCCTCTGCGCGATGCCCCAGACCAACCCAGTCGAGCATATCGCTGACCGATTCCCTAAGCTCCTCCTCCGCTATCCGTCCAATGCGGAGCGGCAAAGCGACATTGTCGAACACCGAGAGATGATCAATAAGGCGGAAATCCTGAAAAACCACGCCGATCCGGCGGCGCAAGGGCGGCAGCGCCTTGCGTGGTAACAAGCCGGCATTCTCGCCAAACATGCTGATAATGCCGCGCGATGGTTTCTGCGCGAGATAGAGCAACCGCAAGAGCGAGGTCTTGCCCGCACCGCTTGGCCCGGTGAGGAAATAGAAACTGTCGGGAAGCAGCGCAAAGTTGAGATCGCTCAACACTTCGCGATCGGTTCCGTAACGCAGCCCCACATTGTCGAACCGCACAATGGGGTCACGGCCCGCATTCATCGGCGGGGGGCGGCCTTGTAAAGCGGCCGAAAGGAAACGCGTATCAGCATGATAGTGCCCCTATAGACGTTGTTCCATGTGGAAAAAAGCCAGGGAAAGGTGCATGGCCTTGTCATCGCGTCTTGTTGCCGCATTCCAGTCATGCTTAGGATTCGCGGAATGATTATTGCCTGCCCAGCCTGCCACACGCGTTACGCTGTGCCCGATAATGCGATCAGCCCGGAGGGTCGCATGGTGCGGTGTGCCAAATGCCGCAATAGCTGGTTTCAGGATGGCCCTGAAACGGCGGACAACATGCCCGCCGGAACCAGCGGGGACGCGGCGCAGACAGAGCAGGCAAGCGCGCAGACTGCAGCCCAAGAGCCAATACCGGCGCGCGGAGATCCAACAGCATCCGAGCGGCCTGCACCTGCACCTGAAGCCTCCACAGAGGCGCCCACCGCCCCGGCAGCACTGACACCGCCCCCGCCCATCAGCCACGCCACTGCAGAGAGCGGCAAGCGACGCAAAAGAGCGCGCCGCAATCCGCTGAAACTATGGAGCTTTGCGGCGGCATTGTTCGCTATCCTCGCCCTGGCAACCATAGTAGCGGTAAATTTCTGGGGCCTGCCAGAATGGGTGCCGGTCAGTCGCCCCACTTTCGCGCAGGGCCATTCCGATCTGAAGCTGGAATTTCCGGCAGATAAACAGGATCGCCGTCAATTGCCCAACGGCACCGAATTTTTCGGTGCCAGCGGTACGATCACCAATACTGGCAGCGAAAGTCAGCGCGTGCCGCCCATTCTCATCATTCTGCGCGATGAGCGTGACCGAATCGTCTATAGCTGGGAAGTTCTGGCCCCGAAGCGGACACTAGCGCCCGGTGAAAGTGTGGCCATAAATGAAGCCGTCACCGATGTTCCGCGCTCTGCCAGAGTCGCAGAAATCGGCTGGAATCCGGAATAAATCTCTCGCAGACCGAATTTACTGCAAAATTTGTGCGTCCTGCCGCTTGCCGGAGTGGAATCGCTTTGCTAATGGCGCGCTCCTACCGAGGGGACCTTCGCGGTTCCTTGTTCATGATGCGGTCGTGGCGGAACTGGTAGACGCGCAACGTTGAGGTCGTTGTGGACGAAAGTCCGTGGAAGTTCGAGTCTTCTCGACCGCACCATTTTATCCTGTTTCAGAGCACTATGGGTTCTCCTCCCCTCCGGGGGCAGCCGAGAACAATGGCTGCGTCAGCGATAACTGCGCTGGGTCCCGAGCCCATGCTCCTTTGCCTCCCCACCCGTAATCATGACCTGTGATGGTGTGCAAGACGCTCCCTATGCGGCCACCTAGCGGAAGCATAATCGCAGAATTTCGTCCTCGTATATTCCGATATGACCGGATATATGACAGTCTATGGCTTCCAATATTCCTGACGAAAGAACCCATCAGCTGGATGCTCCGGCGGCGAATATGCGGCTGATTGAGGGCGGTGTATTCTCCATGGGGTCGGAAAAATTCTACCCCGAAGAGGCCCCGATCCGCAAAGTGAAGGTCGATTCCTTCTGGATTGATGAGGCCCCGGTAACCAACGCGCAATTTGCCGAATTCGTCGCGGCGACAGGCCATCTGACAACAGCCGAAATCGCGCCTGACCCGGCAGATTATCCCGGTATGCCAGAAGAAATGGCAAAGCCCGGATCGCTATTGTTCCAACGAACAGCAGGGCCCGTCGATTTGAAGAATTTCTCGCTGTGGTGGGAATTCTGCTTTGGGGCAGACTGGCGCCACCCGCTTGGCCCGGACAGTTCGATCGAGGGGACAGAAGACCACCCCGTGGTGCATGTCAGTTTCGACGATGCGAAAGCCTATGCCAAATGGGCAGGCAAGAGCCTGGCCAGTGAGGCAGAATGGGAATATGCCGCCCGGGGCGGCCTGGAGGGGGCAGAATATGCCTGGGGCGACAAGCTTGCACCAGGCGGGCAAATGCTGGCCAATTACTGGCAGGGTGAATTCCCGCATGACAATTCGCTACTTGATGGGTGGGAGCGCACCTCACCCGTCCGCAGCTTCCCGGCCAATGGCTATGGCCTGTTCGATATGATCGGCAATGTCTGGGAATGGACGGCGGATTGGTATGCCATGCCCAAGCAAATCGAAAAGAAGAAGCCCGGCGCCTGCTGCGTGCCGGACAATCCGCGCGGCGCGGCCAAGCGCGAAAGTTTCGATCCCTGCACGCCGGACATCAAGATTGGGCGCCGTGTTCTGAAGGGCGGTTCACACCTTTGTGCGGTCAATCACTGCCGCCGCTATCGCCCGGCGGCGCGTCATCCGCAGCCGGTGGAAAGCTCCACCAGCCATGTCGGTTTCCGCTGCATCATTCGTGAAAAGGACGTGAAGCGCGGCCGAAGGTCCCGGGGTTAGGGCAGGACTTTCCTTATCAATCCCAGGCCAATCTCTCGTAAGTCCGCCGCGCTGGGATGACGCACAAAGTGCAAGGCCAGCGCCCATAAGACCACCCCGCCACAGGACAGGGCAATCAGCGGGATCAGCGTCATATCCGCCGGTGCCATCCAGAAGCGATAGCCAGCGAGCAAGGGGACAACCGCCACCAGCGCGGCCAGCGCCGTCTTCGCATAGACGGTGAGCAGGCTACGCCAGCTGAACCCCACCAGCCGGCGGATGAAGAAAGCATGGAGCATCCACCAGATCACACCATGCAGCATGCGGGACATCGCCGCCCAGACGAGCCCATATCGCGCGAAAATAGCGAGCAACAGCAGAGAAATGATCGTTTCGGCCAGCGTAAGCCAGATGATCTTTTTCCAGCCCCCCATCAGATAGGCGACCTCGATCTGCATCGGAATGGCGATGAAAAAGATCTGCGACAGCGCGATCCAGAACAGGACCGGTGCCGTTTCGCGCCAGATATCACCATAGACGATTAGAATTAACGGCTCGGCCGCGACGGCCAGTCCGGCCATTGCGGCCCAGGTGACAGCACAAAGTGCCGCAGTCAGCGCGATATAGCGGTCCCCCAAATTCTCCCCCCGGTCCCGCGCACGGGCCAGAGAGGGGTAGAAGACGGCGCCGATCGGGCCCCCGACCAACAGCCGGAATTGCAGTGCAAGGCCGGTGGCACGGCCATAAAAACCCAGTGCCGCTTCGCTGATCATTTTGCCGATGATGAGCGAAGGACCGTTGGAACTGGCCGAACCGGTCAGCGAGACGAGGCTGGAGGACAGACCATAGCGGAACATGCTGAACGATCCGCGATAGGTCAGGCGCAGATCACGCCAGATCGGGCGGAAATACTGGGCGAGAATGGCCCGGCTCATCTGATAGGAAAAAACTCCGATTGCCAGCGACAGCGAAGAATAGCCCAGCGCCGCCGAACCGATCAGCACGGTGACGTTCAGGATGTTTGAGCCAATATCAACAAAGGCGCAGCGGCGAAAATCCATGTCCCGCTGAAGCAGCGCGGTGGATGTTACGGAGAAGGGAATGAACAGGAAACTGACGCCAATCACCAGGGTGATAGCCACCAGATCGTCATTCCCGTAAATCAGCGCCAACGGCCAGGCCATGGCCATGATCACAACCGCTATGAAGAGCGCCACCACCACCGATATCGACACCGATTGCCGGATCTGTTTGCGGCCCAGTTGCCGGGCGCCGACAATATGGCGATTAAGGCCGAAATCCTGCAGCCCATGCACCAGTGCTGCGGCGGAAAATGCGACGGAAAAGACCCCGAACTCCTCCGGCCCGAGGAAATAGCGCGCAATGACGACGCTGGAGATAAATTGCAGGATGAAGCCGAAATATTGCGAAGACGCCGCCCATAAGGCCGCCGAACGTACGGACATCAGCGGGCCCTCATTCGGCGTCAGCGCGTATCTGGCCGCGCACCCGCAAACCCAGCGCATATTTCAACCAGCGCGCAATCATCCCGGCATGAGAAAACAGCGATAGTGGCTGTTCACGAGCCGCCTTCCCCAGCAAATACCAGCGCAGCGTCACGGAATCGCGGCAGGCCACGTGGATATAGGCTGAGGCCCGCTGTGGCGCGTGGGGCAGGCTGCGCACTACGGGCAGCAATGCCTGTGTTGCCAACGCCTGGATATGCCGGGCACGCCGATCGGTCAGGCTCTGATCATGGCGGCGGTAGAAATAGAGTTCGCGGTGGATCGGGCGAAAGCGGAAGCCTGCCTGCATCGCCCTAAGCCAGAAATCGTAATCCTCAATCCCGAAGAGCTTTTCATCATAGCCGTGCAGCACCTCGTCCACTTTCCGGCGATAGAGGAAGCATGCCCCCACTGCGTTAACGCGGAGCAGATCCGCCGGCGTTCCGGCCGGAACCAATGCGCGGTGATGGCCATGCTCGTCGATAATTCGGTAATCGGCATGGAAGATATCCTTCTCCGGCTCTTCCTGCGCGATTTTGACCAGCTCGGTCAGCATATCGGGATGCAGAATATTGTCGTCCGACGTCCAGGTGAACAGGCTCCCGCGGGCCTCTGCAAATCCATTGTTGAGGCTGGCAGGCAATTTGCTGTTCACCCGATTGGTCAGGATGCGCATATTGTCATGCCGGTCGGCATAATCCTGCAGGATTTTGGGCGTGTCATCTCTCGAACAATCATCAACGGCGATCAGCTCGAAATCCCTGAAGCTCTGCGCAAAAATGGAATCCAGCGCCTCCACCAGATAGCGCGCACCGTTATAAACCGGCAGCACCATAGAGACGAGCGGCGCATTTGCCGCATTGGCATGGTCGTTCACGCGCACCCTCTCCATCTGATCGGTCTCATGTAATCAGCATTCGCTGGAATATCTGCTTCCAGTGCCACTCGTTGATGAAACAATATAGCATTGATCGAGGGCGGCGATACACAGGCGTTATAGAAATGGCCAATTGTGAAACGCATAATTGTCATTGGACGGACAAGAGCGCTCGCAGCAGGCTCTTCGGATCATTCAGCAAATGCCGCAACAGCCCTCCGGTTCGCTGCGCGTTCTCACTGCTCAGCGCGCGAAAATACGCACGCAGGCCGCCTTTGGAGTGATGGTAGCGCCAGCTTCGGGTCTGGTCGGCGATTGCGCGGTCCAATGTGCGGAGGTGATCGTCGGTGAGCGGCAATGCTACATCGCCATTTCGAAGCTGTAGATAGGTATCCAGCAACGTCCCGGCCCATTGCCGCTCATGCCCCCCACCTGTCAGATTATCGTTCTGACGATGTACCAGCGAAGTCACCGTATATTGGCAATAAAAATGCCCTTGCTGCGTCAATTTCAGCCAGAACAGCCAATCCTCGCCATAGCGGTATTCAGGCATCAATCCCGCGCGTCTGGCGGCATCGCGCCGAAACATGGCCGATGCCGTGGGGATCATGCTCGACAGCAGCAATGTGGAAAGCGGGTCTTTCAGCCGAAAAACCTCCGCACTGCCATCCGTGACCGGCGTTCTGAGGCAGTGATCTCGCGGCAAGGCCCTGCTCATCAGCAGATCGTCGGTTGGCGCTCCATTATTGCATATTCTGGCATCGGCAAAACTGAGTGCGGCGTCGGGTTCCGAGATCAGCGGAGCCAGCAGGGTCGCCACGGCATGCGGCAGATATTCATCATCGGAATCAAGAAAGGCACAATAGGTTTCCTGGGACTGCGCCATGGCCGCATTGCGGGCCGCCCCCGCGCCCCCATTGCGCTCCATCTCTATCAAGCGCAGCGGAATGGGGCTGGAACGCGCCCATTCGCGTATCGTCGGAATACTATCATCGGTCGAACAATCATCCACCACGATAATCTCCGCCGGCGGCATCGACTGGCGCGCCACGCTGTCCAGTGCCCGCCGGATAAGCGCAGCACGGTTGTAATTCGGGATAATTATCGAAACAGGGGCGATGGCACTGTCCATTATCACACCTATAGGCCGAGAAATTATTTTCCCTAAAGCCTTAGGCCGTAAACTCACAAACAGCACCATCGAGGTTTGAGGCAAAATGGCTCAGCGTAAGGAAAGAAGGCGTGGAAATATGTCGATATTTCAAGGCTTCTTGACGCAGCGATGGGCCATTTTGGCCAAATCGCTTTGCGACGCCCAAATGGCTTCCCTCTCGAACCAAATCGCCCTTGGAAAGACAAACAGCCTTGCCGGCGGGCGCTTTGCCCCGATATGTTCGCCATTTGGGCGCCCCGACGGTGCTGTTTGTGAGTTTACGGCCTAACCCTCTCACAGCGCAGCGCAATCGCACATCGGTCATGTCAAAAGCTGGCGCCGGGTTCGCACATGCAACCCCGGGACATGGTGGCCGTCCTGACCGGGCAAAAGAACGCAGGTGGCGCATGAGATCGCCGGTTTTACTCCGGGCTTGCGTGCTGCCGCTGGAAGGTGATGCTGAAATTATCCGGCGATGGACCGCGCAAATACAATTCATCCTCGCTGACAATAGCTGTCGCGCCGGTGAAATCTGCCACACCGAAGTCGTTTGGCGTCAGGATAAAGCTGGCGGCATGGCCGGCTTTTGCGGTCAGCGGCATGGGGCCGGAATGAAGATTATAGCCGTGCAGATCAAACGTGATGCTGCGCGGCAGGCGCTGCTCATCAGCGGGCCAGCTCCATGCGCCGCCATCCGTGTAACTGCATAGCGGCGCGCCCTCGGCAAACATGATGCAGAAATCTATCCCGGCAATATCCCGTCCCTTCGCGTTCACCACCCGCAATGTGAAGGGTTCGCCCGTGCCGGTTTGCACAGGTCCGGCATGGATCTCCGGCGGAACCGGCTTGGGATCACTCGTGAAAAGGATCTCCGCACCATCGCGCCGCCAATAACCAAAGGCCCGCTGATCGAGCGAACCGGCCATCAGATTATAGGCAAAGCGATGATCATCACCGAGCCGGATTCGCGCGATGCTGTCCACAGTGCGCATGACATAGCTGCCAATCGCCGGATCATCCGCAGGTGCCGGCACGGCAGGAGGCGGGGATTCGGCGCGGGATTGCGTTGAAGTATGCGTGCAGCCAGCCATAGCCGCCGCGCCTGTCACGAGGCAGAAAAGCGACTTTGCGGCTAAGCGGTAAGAATTGCGCATAACACTCTGTCCTGCCTCTGACGCGTTGGCTGGCTTTGGGGCCGTTTGACGCCCTGTCTCGAATATTCGTGCCGGGGGCCAGTGATCAATCTGACGCCCCCGGCACGGTAAATGACAAGGTCAGGCAATCCGCCGCTTGTGACGGAAGCTTGCATAGCGATTGAGCAGATCATTGATCAATTGATCATGAGAAAAGCCGGTCACGTCGTGGGGTGTCTCACCCTCTGACGTATGCGCCATCGCCCGGAAGTGCCGCGGCTCCTTCTCCTGCGATTTACGCGATTCCGCCCAGACGAAGCTCGGCAAAAGGAAGGCCCGGCTGCGCACGGTGTATCGGAAATCACCGCGTTCCCCATGCGGTACGGTCAGCTCCATACCGTCTTCCTTCTCGACCAGCTCTGGCGACAGGCCTTGTTCCTTCATCTGCTCAGCCACAGCCTCCAGCGCAGGCCGCGCCGTACCGGTCAGGAATTTGCTGATTTCCGGTTTGCCGAAATGCCCCATGATCGAAGTCAGGCGCTTTTCCCAATTGAAATCACGCGCACCGGGAGGGGGCGCGATGGCGACCATAAGATCGGTCGAGCTACCCTGAGTTTCCATTCTGAGCGCCCTGAACAGGCCATAGGCAATGAAAATCAGGATGACCGTGAAGGGTAAGGCACTGGCGATCGCGGCCGTCTGCAATGCCTGAAGCCCGCCAGCCAGCAGCAGAACCGCGGCCACAGCACCGGCACAGACAGCCCAGAAGATACGCTGCCAAACCGGAGGATTTTCTGCCGCGCCCGACGTGATCATATCGATCACCAGCGCGCCCGAATCCGCCGATGTCACAAAGAAGGTAATGACCAGCAGCGTCGCGATGAAGGATGTGACCGTGCCCCAGGGCAGCGCATAAAGCGTTTCAAACAAGGCAATCGGCAGATTGTCGGCCACAGTTTTCGCGATCGGCGCCACCCCTGCCATATCGAGAGAAATGGCCGTGTTGCCAAAGACTGTCATCCACAGAAAGGTGAACAAGGACGGCACCAGCAACACGCCGCCCACAAATTCGCGGATGGTGCGGCCATGAGAAATGCGCGCAATGAACATGCCCACAAAGGGGGACCAGGCGATCCACCAGCCCCAATAGAACAGCGTCCAGTCCGCCAGCCATGGATTGGGTTCATAGGCATACATGCGGAAGGTCCGGCTGACCACGGAGCCAAGATAGGTGCCAATATTCTGAACGAAGGCCTGCAACAGGAATACGGTTGAACCGGCGATCAACACGAAGAGCAGCAGGCCAATCGCCAGAATGATGTTCAGTTCCGATAGCCGCTTCACGCCTTTATCAAGGCCAAGGAAGACAGATGCGGTCGCCATCAGGGTAATCACCGCAATCAGTATGAGCTGCACTGTCGTGTTCACCGGCGCACCGAAGAGATAGGCGAAGCCTGCATTGACCTGCAGCACGCCCAGCCCCAACGACGTGGCGACGCCAAACATCGTCCCCAGCACTGCAAAAATATCGATCGCATGGCCGATCGGTCCGTCGATACGATGCCCGATCAGGGGATAGAGCGCCGAACGGATGGTCAGCGGCAAACCGCGGCGAAAAGAGAAATATGCCAGCGACAGGCCAACCACGATATAGATGGCCCAGGCATGCAGCCCCCAATGGAAGAAGGTCAGCATCATGGCCTGACGCGCGGCCTCTACCGTTCCGGCCTCTCCGATAGGCGGGTTGGAATAATGCTGAATCGGCTCTGCCACACCAAAGAAGACGAGCCCGATGCCCATGCCAGCACTGAACAGCATCGCGAACCAGGAAATATAGCTATATTCGGGCTCACTCTCATCCGGCCCCAGCTTGATATTGCCATAACGGCTGACCATCAGAAAGATCACGAAGACCAGAAAGCCAGCCACCGCAGTGATATAGAGCCAGCCAAAATCCTGCACGACAAAGGCCTGAACTGCACTGAACACACGCTCCGCCACCTTGGGCATGAGGGCACCGAACAGGGCGAAGGCAATGATCAGTGCGGCGGATATGAAAAAGACCGGTGGATTGACCTTAATCCTCGCGCTGTCTTCGACTGAGGACGCTTCTGTAAGCACCGAATCTGACATATTTTCCCCTGGCTGGTCATGTTTCAAAATACCCGCAGGATGCCGCCTGATCAGGCAGGGCAATGCAGCATCGGTCGGTGGCGGGATATGAGCTCGCCGCGTCCCTAAGCGATTTTGGACTTATTGGCCAATTCTATATCGTCATTTAACCGCGGAACGGGCTGCGAGGGGGCGACTCACACCGCTGATTTTTAATGGAAATCGCGTGACCGGGGAATGATCCGGGCATTGCGCGGATGGCGGGCCCGCGTTTCATCCGCCGCCATGCCCCGCCCCTCACCCATGCGCGCACCATGGCCTCCAACGCTGTGTTTTGGGGTCAACCGCGCCAGATCCGGGCTGCGATCCTCTATGCGCTGCGCCATAACATGCAGCACGCCTTCCGGGCTGCGCTGCAATTCCCCCTCTACCAGCATCAGGCGCGCCGCCATCACTTCGCGGCGAAAATGTTCAAACAACCGCGCCCAGATCACCACATTGGCGATGCCGTCTTCATCTTCCAGCGTCACGAAAATGGCATTGCCTTTGCCCGGTCGCTGCCGCACCAGCACCACCCCGACCACTTTCACCTTCGCCCCATTGGCGCAGTTTTTCAGATCGGCGCAGGCGGTCACTCCTTCTTGCAGGAAAGATTCGCGCAAGAAGGTCAGCGGATGCTCCTTCAGCGACAGGCGGAAGGTCTGGTAATCGGCCACCACTTCCTCTGACAAAGCCATGGCCGGCAAATTCGCCGCCGGCTCTTCACCCAATTCACGTGCCTTGGCAGCGGCGAAAAGCGGCAATTCACCGCCGGGTGTGCGGCGCGCCTCCCACACGGCATCCCGCCGCTTCAGATCGAGCGAACCATAAGCATCCGCATCCGCCAGCAAGCGCAGAGCGCGCGGTGGCAGGTCAGCCGCACGGGCCATCTGCTCCATGTTGGTAAAGGGGCGCGACTGCGTCATCCGTTCGGCCCATTCCTTGCGAAAACCGCCGATCTGCCGCAGCCCCAGCCGCAGCGTCAGAATGCCATCGGGCCGGGCTTCCAGAGAATTGTCCCACTCGCTGTGCTGAATATCTATGCAGCGCACCTCCACGCCATGGTCCCGCGCATCACGGATGATCTGTGCCGGCGCATAAAAACCCATGGGCTGGGAATTGAGCAAAGCGGCCGCGAACACGGCCGGATAACGGCACTTGAGATAGGATGAGACCCAGACCAGCCGGGCAAAGGCCAGTGCATGGCTTTCAGGAAAACCATAACTGCCGAAGCCTTCGATCTGTTTGAAGCAGCGTTCGGCAAAGGCCCGGTCATAACCGCGCGCGGCCATGCCTTCGACCATCTTGCCCTTGAAATCCTCCATATGGCCAAGATTGCGGAAGGTCGCCATGGCCCGGCGCAGGCGGTTGGCCTCTGCCGGTGAGAAATCAGCCGCAGTGATCGCCAGCCGCATGGCCTGTTCCTGAAACAGGGGCACGCCCAGCGTCTTGCCCAGTACATTCTTCAGTTCATCCGGGTCATGCGGCGGTGCCGGGGACGGGAAATCAACCGCTTCCACACCCTGGCGGCGGCGCAGATAGGGGTGCACCATATCCCCCTGAATCGGGCCGGGCCGGACAATCGCCACCTGAATGGCAAGGTCATAGAAATTTGCCGGTCGCAGGCGCGGCAACATGTTCATCTGCGCCCGGCTTTCCACCTGAAACACGCCGACGCTTTCGCCCCGGTGCAGCATGGCAAAGACATCCGGCGCATCATCAGGCACGGAATCGAGCCGATATTGCCGCCCGATATGGGTTTCAATCAGGGTGAAGGCCTTCTGAATGCAGGTCAGCATGCCCAGTGCCAGCACATCCACCTTCATCAGGCGCAATTCGTCAATATCGTCCTTGTCCCATTCGATGAAAGTGCGGTCCTGCATCACCGCATTGTGGATCGGCACGGTTTCATCGAGCCGGTCCTGCGTCAGCACAAAACCGCCGACATGCTGCGAAAGATGGCGCGGAAACTGCAAAATTTGCGCGACATAATGGTTGAGCCGCAGGATTTCCGGATTGTCCGGGTCCAGTCCCGTCTCCTCACTGCGCCGGTCATTATAGCTGGAGGAGCGGCTGCCCCAGACCGTGCTGGCCAGTCTGGCGGTGACATCTTCGCTCAGCCCCAACACCTTGCCCACTTCGCGCACTGCACTGCGCGGACGGTAATGAATGACGGTGGACACGATCCCGGCACGGTGGCGGCCGAACCTTTTGTAAATATACTGCATCACCTCTTCGCGCCGCTCATGCTCGAAATCGACATCGATATCGGGCGGTTCCTTACGCTCGGGAGAGATGAAGCGGGCAAAGAGCAGCTTATGCTCGGCCGGATCAACCGCCGTGATGCCCAGCACATAACAGATTGCCGAATTGGCCGCCGATCCGCGCCCCTGACACAAAATGCCCCGGCTTTGAGCAAAGCGCACAATGTCATGCACGGTCAGGAAATAAGGCGCATATTCCGCCTGTCCGACAATCACCAGTTCCTCATGCAGCAGGTCCTGCAATTTTTGTGGCACGCCATCTGGCCAGCGGTCCTGCGCGGTGGTCCAGACAAGCTCGGTCAGCCAGCCTTGCGGCGTATAGCCAGGTGGCACTGGCTCATGCGGATATTCGTAATGCAATTGGTCGAGCGTGAAGTGAATGCCGGCGCAGAAATGGCGGATCGCGGCAATGGCCTCCGGCGCATGAGCGAACAGCCGCGCCATTTCCGCAGGTGGTTTGAGATGGTTTTCGGCATTGGCATCCAGCCTGCGTCCGGCCGCAGACACGGTCGTCTTTTCACGAATGGCGGTGAGAATATCATGCAGGGGCCGCGCCTCTGGCCCGTCATAATAGGCTTCATTCAGCGCGATCAGCGGCAGATCCGCAAATTGCGCCTGATCCTGCAAGGCCGCCAGCTGGCGTGCATCGCGCCCGCGCCGCAACATGGTGGCGCCCAGCCAGATGCGCCCCACAAATTTGCGGGCCAGACGGATGAGCAATTCCGGCGACACAGGCGGGAGCACGATCAGCTGCAGATCCTCGTGAAAATGCAGCAGATCCCCGAGACGGAGAATGCAGTCCCCTTTTTCCGCGCGCAGATTGCCCGTGGTGAGCAAGCGGGTCAGCCGCCCCCAGCCATATCGCGTCGTCGGATAGGCCAGAATATCGGGCGTGCCATCGGCAAAGACCAGCCGCGCGCCCACCATCAGGCGGAAATCAAGCGGCTTGCCCCCCTCCGCCGACTTCTCCTTAATTTCACGCACGGCACGATGCGCGCGCACCACGCCGGCCACGCTGTTGCGGTCCACAATACCGATACCGGCATGACCCAGTTGCAGTGCGCGCAGCACCATATCCTGCGGCGAACTGGCCCCGCGCAGGAAGGAAAAATGGGTTGCCGCACCCAATTCAGCGTAGAAGCAATCTATATCGCTCATGCGAATTGCCCGTGAATATACCAGTGCGGATGATCGCTTTCCCGCTCATACAAACCGTGACGGAACAGCCAGAAACGGTGGCCCTGCTCATCCTCCACCCGGTAATAGTCGCGGGTCGGCCCTGAACCTTCGGGGTGTTTCCACCAGGGATAGGCAATCCGCTCCGGCCCTTCATAAAAGCTGATGCGATAGCTTTTGCCCCGCCATTGGAAACGCCGCGGCGGACCGTCGGGCACCTGCGCCATCACCTGTACGCGCTGAGGCGGATCGAACAGGAAGAGCGGGCGCAAGGGTGGCTCGCCGCATTCCGGCTCTGGCCATGTGTCCATCGCCGCCTCTGCTCGCCCACTCGCTGCCGTTCCCGGCACTGGCCCTGATCCCGGCGCACCCACCGGCATAAAAGACGCCGCATATTCGGGCAGATGGGCATTGCGCGGATGGAACAGGCGGATGCTGTCGGCACCGAAACGCACCGCCAGCCGGTTCAGCAGCGGCAGCGTGTCCTTGACCCGCTTATCCTCTGTAAAACCTGATTGTTCCTGTTCCAGCGCTTCACAATGGCTGACGGCAAGGCGGATCACATCATAGCCAAAACCCGGATCAAGCGGATCGGCCAGCGAGGCGATCCGTTCCCCAAACAGATCGGCAATGGCCGCCGGATCGCGCAAGGGCAGCGCGCTATCCACCGCCAACTGTGCCACATGGCCATCGGTTCGGAACAGCAGCACTTCAAAGCGCCGTCCGCCCTCCCCGCGCTCGGCCAGCAGGGCTTCGGCCTCTCCGGCGAGATCAGCGATAACTTTCAGCAACGTATCGACCAGCGCCAGCGGTTCGGGAAAGCGCCGCTCCACCCGAACTGGCGGCACGCTGCGCAAGGGGGTGAGACGGCGATCCTGCTCCTCCAGCAAAGCGGCCAGCCGCATCGGCAGCGCAGTCCCGAAACGCGCCGCCAGCGGGGCGCTCGGCCGGCAGGCAAGATCACCCAGCACCATCAAACCGGACCGGCGCAGCGCCTGATGCACCTCCGCCCCCAGCTCCAATGCCTCAACCGGCAGATCATGCGGATTATCCTGGCCGTAAACCGCGCAGGCCAGCGCAGCATCCGGCGTTGCGGCCCATGCGGTACGCGCCTGAAATCCGTGCCTGACAAGGCGGCGGGTCAGATCTTCGCCCAGCTGCGCCTCATCCATTCCCACGGCATCGAAACAGCCCGTGCAATCAAGCAGCAGCGCATATGGCTGCGCCGCGGCGACCAGTGGCGTGTATATTTCGCAAGCCAGTGCCAGCCGGGTCAGCACAGCCCTATCCGCCTCCTCCTCATGCGGGAAGCCGAGCAACTCGGGCACTTGCGCCCGTGCATCGGCCAGCATCATGCCCGGCGCCAGGCCCAGCCTGCACGCTGCGGGAGAAAGCGCCATGATACGCAGGGCGCCGCGCTGTTTTTCAATCAGGGCGAAAGATGTGTCAGGCGGCGCGAGACCTGCGCTGATCCTGCGCTCCGCCGGGAAGAAGGGCAGCATGGCCGCCAGATAGCGGCGCCTGGAAAGCAGCTTTTTCACGGTCCCATTCCAATTGCAGATGAAGCCCCTCACGCCCGCCTTTCTGTCGCAGCAGGGTCAGGTCAAACACAGGCCCGCCCGGCGCCTGCGCCGGCAAAGGTGACGATGGAGCGCTGGCCATTTGCCAGCGGGTTTCGGCACTGCTGGGCATCAAGGGAGCCTGACTTCGCGCCAGCAAAACCATGGTGCCGCTGCGTTCCGCCGCGAGCGTCAGCCGGCGTGACGCCGTCAGGTTGAACAAGGGCGCTCGCCCAGGCATTTCCAGAATAATCGCCGATGCCCCGCCATGCCGGACACTATCGGCCGCAGCCCGCAGCTGCCCTTGCAAATCAGGCAATTGCAACAGGATCACCCTGTCAGGGGATAATCCCAGCTCCCGCAATCCCGGCCCGTAAGGGAGCCGCTTCTGCCGCCGTCCGGCCCGCAGCCACAGCACTGGCCGCTCGCGGTCCGCTTGCGTCCCCAGCAGCAATGCGAAGGCCATGACGGTCGCTTCATCCCCCGTATCGCCCGCATGAAATTCGTGCAGGGCATTGCGGCGCAGCCCGCCTTTCAGCCATTCGTCAGCATCAGCCACCCCCAGAGGCAGACGATGCGCTGCCGCTGCTTTGTCCGGCGCAGCGGAAATCCGGGTGAGAGAATCAGGCGAATCGAACATAATGTTCTTATTATGTTCTCATCCTCTCTCCATGCAAGCTTCTCTTATGCTTTAATTTTCCGTGATCAGGTTTCCACGATCAGGCTGGGCGGAACCACCTTGCGGTAGAGCGCGCCAAGCCGCTCACGGAACACAGAATTGTGCAAGCAAGCAGCCCCGCCAAAGCCGATAACGGCCCCCAGCACGGTGTCGAACAGGCGCGCAGTGATCAGCGGCCCCGGATTGCCGGAACCAAGCGTAGCCGCCTCCGCCAGCAGGATCGTCAGCGGGGTGATGAAAATAACCGCAAAGCCGTAATTGCGCACCACGAACAGCTCAATCGCGAAGGTCAGCATGATAATGGCGCAGGCCACCACCCAGCCATCGCGGATAAAAAACAGCAGGACACCAGCCAGCACCAGTCCGATAATCGTGCCGGTGATACGGTGGATCTGCCGCGTCCACGCGGCCCGGAGCGATGTCCCCTGAATGATGGCGAGGCAGCTGACCGGCACCCAATAAGGCTTATCAAGCTGCAACAGCTCTGCCACGGCCAAGGACAATCCCACGAACAGGCCAATGATCATGGAATCCAGCCAGACGAAATCGAATGACGCCACCGGTCGCGGCGGAACCGGAAGGGCTGCGCGCTTGCGCAGGATATAGACGCTGTAGATAAAGGCCACGATACAGGCATGAATGCAGCCCAGAGCCATCATCCCCACATAGGCGGGGAAATTTTCGAAATCGAAAGGGGCGTACATGCCAATCGCCGCCGGCATAACAAAGAATATGCTTCCGGGCGGGCCAATACGGTAATACCGGACACCCATAGTAACCAAAATGGCTATAACTGTCAGCACCGGCACTTTACCGAAGGGTATCAACTGGCTGGCGAGCCCAAAGGCAAAACAGGCGATCATGCCGAAACTGCACGCCATCATCATGCTCATCCGGTGATGCAAGGGCGTGCGCGGCAAATAGAGAAATGCCATCCCGGCAAGGGAGGCGATGATGCCAAGCGCCAGCTGGTCATAGGCCGCCGCAATCACCATAGGCAGGCCGCTGGACAAGCCCGCTGCCAGCGGGAGCTGCCACGGACGGTCGCTGGGCTTGAATGTCGTAAGCTCGCGCCATTCCTCGCGCGCGAATCTGGAAATAGTGCGTTTTTCAGGGAGTGGCAGAACGATTATCCTTGGCTCACAGCAAAAAGGGGCGCCCGCAGCTGCCCCTTTCCGCTATCACACTCGCCAACTGGCGACCAGATGTAAGGCCCTGGTAAGGCCCACAAACTCAGCCCGCCTTCAGACCTGTTCCAGCACATGTTCCCCGCGCCGCACCCGCATGGTGGTGCTTTGCGCTACAGTGGGATCGCGCTGCAGAACGGTTTTCATGAAATGCCAGCTACCCGTTACGGCTTCGGGCCGTATATCCAGCGAGACATATCCCCTGCGGCTGGTATCGTTGAACACCAGACCGGGGTTGGTTTCCTGCAAGGCACGGGCGACATCGGTCGGTTTCTGGTTCGCGAAATATTTCTCGAACCCCGGGGATGTGACACTGTGGCCGGCGAATTCGACACCCACCGGCTGTGTGCCATAGGTCAGATTGTTGCCCCAGGCGTTGTGACTGTCACCCGACAGCACGACCAGATCAGCATTCGCATTCAGCGATGCCTCGTAAAGCCGGCGGCGTGCCGCAGGATATCCATCCCACGCATCGAGGTTGAAGGGCAGCCCGGCCTGTGATGCGGTGACAGCTGCCCATGCAGCCTGCTGTACCATTTCCGGTGCGCCCTGCGGCACCCAGTCGACAATCTGGGAAGGCGAGCGCAGATTGCCCATCACGATCTGCTGTGCCAGCACTTGCCAGCCGGTCCCGGAATTGGTCGAGGCGGAAATGCCGTCATAGAGCCATTTTTCCTGCTTCATCCCCATCACGGTCCGGTCCGCTGCGCTCCACGCACCATCCCGGAAGTCGGCCAGCGCGCGCTGAATGTCCTGACGGCCTGCAAGCGCATCCTTCAGTTCCAGCTGCTTCACCCGACCTATCAGCCGTGTCTCCGGGCGGAAAATGGTCGCCAGCGTGCCGATCTGGTAAGCGGAATAATCCTCATCGGAGACCGGCATCCATTCGCGATAGACCCGCTCGGCAATACGTTTGCGTGTGGCCCAGTCACCTTCACTTTCGGGCTGATGATTTTCCGCGCCGTCCTTATAGCTGTCATTCGCGGTTTCATGATCGTCCCACTGGGCAATCATGGGATAGGCCGCATGCAGCTGCTGCAAATCCGGGTCCAGACGATAGGCCGCATAGCGCATCCGGTAATCGGCCAACGTCAGGATTTCATGATCCGGCTGCACCAGGCGGCCCGCCACGACATCCTTGATTTCGGGATAATGACCATTGCCATATTCGTATAAATAATCCCCGCAATGGATCAGCACATCCAGATCATCGCGGCGGGCCGCATGGCCATAGGCATTGAACCAGCCAAACGGCATGTTCGAACAGGAAAACAGCCCGATGCCGAAACGCGATACATCGCCCACCGGCAAGGTGCGGGTCCGTCCAAAGGGGCTGATCGTGCCATCGGGAGCGATGAAACGATAATAGAGCCAGCTTCCCGTCGGCAAATCGCCAATCGTTATCTTGGCCGTAAAGTCGGCCTCCCCGCGCGCGGTGACATCACCGCCCCCGACGACTTGCGTAAACTGCGCATCCCGCGCGATTTCAGCGCGCAAAACCGTGTCGCCAGATGCGACGTAGCGCGTCCAGAGCAAAACGGAATTGGCAGAAGGCTCCCCACTGGCGATGCCGTGGGTAAAGCCGCGTGCACTGAGGATGGTCGCCGCACCGGGGACGGACATTGCGCCCAGCCCCAATGCGCCGATTTTCATCAGGTTACGCCGGTTGATAGAATAGGTCATGGTCCGTTTCTTCCCTGTGCTCAGAAACGGGCCGTCAGTTCCACGCCATACATGCGCGGTTCTGCGGGAATGAAGGTCGGGATGCCAAAAGCACCGCCCGTATTGCCGGCATCGAGCAGATAATCTTCATCCGTGATGTTGCGGCCAAAAACCGCGATTTTATACTGGTCATCGGCGAAACTCACACCAGCCTTGGCATTCACCAGTGTCACCGGCCCCTGACTGACGACTTCAGAATTGGGCACTTCGAAGTAGATCTTGCTGCGATAGGTAACCGACGGCGTGGCGAAGAAACGCGCCCCACCCGACAGCGGCGCATCGATCGAGAAGCCGGCTGCCCACTGCCATTCCGGCTGCAGACGGAAACGGTCGCCAGCATAGATGCCATTGCTTTCACCATCATCGATACCGCCGTCGATGTAACCGACATTGCCGAACAGGGTCAGCCAATCGCTGGGGCGGATCTGAAGATCGCCTTCAAAGCCCAGATTGCTGGCGCTGCCGGCGCTTTCAGTAATGCTGGAGCCCACGGGCAGGCCCGAGGGGTCATTTTCATCGCTGACCATTCGGCTGATCTGGAAGTTGGAATATTCCTGATAATAAACGCCAACAGAACCCGAAACCATGTCACCCGCAAATTTGATGCCGCCTTCATAATTCCAGACGGTTTCCTGCGGGATCACTTTGATGTCGGTCGCGCTTACGCTGAGCGTTGGAGAGCGGCGGCCCTTGGAAATGGTCGCGTAAAGATTGACCCGGCGGCTGATGCGATAGAGTGCGTTGAAGCGCGGCAGGATCGCATCGAAACTGTCATCCGCCCAGATCGTGCCATCGGTATCGACCTGACTGGGGATCAGCGGCCCGCCAGTCAGAACGGTGTCAGGAACATCGGCAAAATACCCGGATTCGCGGTCTTCCCACAGGGCGCGGACGCCCGCCGTCAGCTCCAGTTCCGGCACAGGAATCCAGGTCGCATCGGCGAAAACAGAATAGGTGGTGTTCTTGCCGTAATTTCCGAAAGTCGAGGTGTAGGGTATTACGCTTGCCGCACCTTCCGTAAGCAGCCCGGTAGCTTGTGCTGCCGCGACACTGCCATCTTCTGCGATACAGCCAAGCCCCGCAATCACACCAGCCGCGCATTGCAGGAAAGTGCCCTCTTCGCTGGAAAAGGGAACGATCTGATGGCTGTCTTCATGGAAATAATTGAAGCCGAAGGATGCGCGCAGCGTATCGCCGGAATAGGCAAGGCGGGTTTCCTGGCTCGCCTGCCATCCAGAGGCTTCTTCCGCAAATTCGAGGAACCATGCAGCGGTGCCATCGGCATCGAACACTTCGTCAGCGTCAAATTCACGGTAGCCATTGACGAGCGAGAGCGTCCAGCCACCGCCCAGTTCCCAGTCTGCAGACAGGTTGATGTCATACACATCGCGCACCAGACCCAGCTTGCCATCACCGAAAATGGCATCGCCAATTTCACGCGGCGCGCCTGAAAGATTGGCCGGACCAAAGGGATTGGCGGGACCAGCCGAGGTGCCATAGGTGCCCGAAATGAACGGCGTGCCGGAATTGCGCTGACGGTCATAGGTGCCGATCAGATCGATCATCAGATCATCATTGGGCGTGAAGCGCAAAGAGGCGCGCAGACCCAGCTGGTCCTGCGCATAAAGATCATCCTGCCGGTCAGAGAGGTTTTTGACATAACCATCGCGCTTGCGCCATTCACCGGCGATGCGGCCCGCGATGACATCATTACCCGCATTGATATAACCGCTCAGCAAAGTGGCATCGTAATTGCCATAGCCGCCGGTCAATTCAGCCGAAAAGCCCGGCTCCGGTTTCTTGGAGATGAGGCTGACCGCGCCCACTGCCGAGGCAGTCCCGAACAAGGTAGCCTGCGGCCCCTTGATCACTTCGATCCGGTCCATGTCGTAAATCGCCTGATAGGCGCCGCGTGAGCGCGAGATGTCCACGCCGTTATAATAGAGGGTTACACGTGCCGCCTGCTGGGAAGATCCGCTGTCAGACGTAATGCCCCGGATGACGATGCCCGGATTATTGGCGCTTTGTTCCTGAATGTTCAGCCCGGGCACATAGTTGGACAATTCATCGAGATCGGACACGCCGAGCCGTTCCAGCGCCTCACCCGAGGTGGCGGAAATGGTCATAGGCACATCGATCGCGCGCTGTTCAATCTTCTGCGCCGTGACGATGATTTCGCTTGCATCAAGGCCTTGATCGGCCAGATCCACCGCGTCCTCAGCCTGAGCGAGCGACGGCAGAAATGCAGTGGAAGCGAGCAACAGGGATGCTGCCTTAAAAATGCGACGTGTCATGATTGGCCCTCATTGTCTTTAATTGTGAGGGCCAATTGGCGCCGTTCTGTGACGCGAGAATGGCTAAACGGTTATGCTTTCAAGACAGATTTCGGGATAGAGTCACCAAACTGTCTTTTGCGCCATTGAATTGTGCAAAAGACAGTTTGGTGAGAGCGGATTGCGCACAGCTTTTATGCGTTTTCCCGAGATCAATCGCTCATGCGTTCCGGCATGGTGGAGGTTCCGGCAGAAACGATCAGCTTGCGGCCATCCTGCTGTTTATCCAGCACGAAATCATCATAGAGCGCGCCCGTGGCCGTGCGGCTTTCATACGTCAGGCGGTCGCCATCGACCCGCAACACCTGAAACAGCTGCGTATCGGCGGCAGAGCGTGCCAATTTTACACCAGCATCGGCATATTCGTCCCAGCCGGTGGTTTTCCAGTCATATTGCTTCGGGCCGCCAACCGAATTGACGAACATCGTTTCGATCAATGCGCCACTATCCGCAAATCCCAGCTTGTCAGAAGGGGAACCGATCGCCCCGCGCGCATAAGTGTGATCATGCCCTTGGAGGACCAGATCGACCTTGTGCTTCAGGAAGACCGGCAAGAGGATATCCCGCTTTTCCGGCGTATCCCGGCCTTCGCTGGAAGAGAAGATCGGATGGTGGAAGGACACGATTTTCCACTTTGCGTCACTGCGGCTCATTTCACGGTCAAGCCAGTCTGCCTGCGCCTGGAGATGGTCGTCATCGGTGGAGGTGATGATGAAGACATGCACATCCTTCGTATAGCGCACATCATAGGCCAGTTCCGCCAGTTCTCTCGGCAAGCTCTCCTCAACCGGCAAAGAAAATTGCGGGCGCCACAACATCGTTATGTCGCGATCCGAAACACGGCCATCGGTCTCCAGTTTCATATATTCATGATTGCCGGTCGCCGGGATTGCCGGAATGCGTGAATGGATGAAGCTGAGCGCCTTGAACCATTCACCCCAGTCACGATCACGCGCGCTTTTATTTGTCAGATCGCCCGCATGGACGATAAAGCGGGCATCGGACGCCGTGGCGAAGGCTTCGCGAATGACCCGCGACCAGCGTGACAGAATATCGTTCTGCGCATCCCCCAGATAAAGGAAGGTCACCGGACCATCTTCAGGCGCGGTGCGCAGCTGGAACCATTCGCTCCATTCCTCGTCACCGCCCTTCACGCGGTAGGCATAGAGCGTATCGGGGCTGAGCCCGTTAAACTCTACCGAGTGATAATTGACCGCACCCAGCCCCTTGTTCCAATGTGCATCGAATGTCTCACCATTGATTTCGACCTGCTCAAGATCGAGCGTCTCGACACTGCCGCGCAGCGTCTCTGCATGCTCTTCAAGCTCCGGCCCATCCTGCGCCAGCGTAATTTGCGCCACTGACTCTGTCACATCCAGATCAGTGCGCCAGGTAACGGCGAAGCTGGTTTGCGGATCACCGGGTAATGTCGCGACAATCCGGTCGGGCCAGTGCGAGGCCGGCTGCCAGGAGGGATGAATCGCTTCCTGCGCCGCAAGCGGTGAACAAACGGGGACGGCCAGCGCCAGAGCGCCCACTAAAAAACTGACAATTTTCATGGAATATCTCCAATCGACACAGCGACCGGGGCAGCCACAGCCACCCCGGCACCATGCGCAATCATTTTAGAAATTCAGGCGAATACCGGTGGTATAGCTGCGGCCGAAGCCTTCGATTTCATAGGTCCGGTCGCGCGTTCCGCGGAAACGCTTGCCGACTTCATTGTTCAGATTGTTGGCGTTGAGAAACCATTCGATATTCTCATTAATCTGATAGCGCGCACCCAGCGACAAACGGCCAATCGAATCCCAGTAACGATCAAGCTCGGGATGATCGAGATTGTAGGAATTCATCCATTTGGAACGATATTGCCAGTTTACGCGCAGCGAGAGGCCCTCACCTTCCCAATACATGGAAGCATTATAGGTAAGATCGGAGGTGCCGCTCATCTTGGCCTTGCGGCCATTGCTTAGCTCGATCTCCGAATCCGCCAGTGTCAGATTGGTGTTCACGCCAAAGCCGCTGGTCCATTCCGGCAGGCCCCAATCGGGCAGGAAATCGAATTTCTGCGCATAGGCGAGTTCGAGCCCGTAGTAATAACCACCATTGCCGTTACCATTCGTCTCAAAGGCATATTCGGACCGGGTATACTCGTCATTATCGAAGGTTTTCGATCCGAAGATCGTCGTCAGGCCGATGATCGGATCCTGGACCTTCTTGTAGAAAGCGCCAACGGACAGAATACCGACCGGGGCGAGGTAATATTCGTAATAGACATCGACGCCATAGGTCCGCTCCGGCTTGATGAACGGGTTACCCCCGCCAATCACTTCGTCCATGTCGGAAATGCTGAAATTCGGCGCTCGATCCTCGAAACCTGCCCGGGCAACGCCGGAGTTCAGAGACAGGCGGAACTTCTGATCCTGCGTAATATCCCAGTTCAGATGGGCAGAGGGATAGACGCCGAAATGGTCCGATCCCGAATTGAACAGCTCAAAGTCGCCATCGTCGACGGTGCCATAGGCCTCACCATCATTCTTGATATATTCTGCGCGGGCCCCCGCGACCAGATTACCCCAGGGAAACTCAATCGTCCCCATCGCATATCCGGCAAGGATCTGCTCCGTTACATTGTAGTAATCGGCGAGGTAATCCTGCTCATTGAACTCGCCCGCACCAGCTTCGATCAGCTTATTTGTCAAGGCGACCATGGATTCGGCATCTTGCTGATACCCGATGAAAGACATTTTCCATTTCCCGTCAAAGGGTTCCATTTTGGAAATGTCGGCAAAGGTGACAGGTCCCAGGCCTGCCTCCATCACGGCATCGGCAGTAACCTTGGTCTGCGGCTCTTCGCGATATTTCTTGCGGTGATCAAAAGCAGCACCGAATTTCAGGGTGACAGGAGTCGCCGTGGCGAGTTCACGCGTAAAATCAATGCGGCCAGACCAGGCCTTGGTCGGCGCGCGGCCTACCCCTTTACTGCCGTCTTGATAAAACAGCGTGTCGAAGGGATATCCTTCATAGGCATTGGCGCCGCGCGAATAGGTGCCATCACCATTATCTATCGTCGGATAAAGCGTGATATTGGGTAGATCCGGATCGCTGTAATCATACTCAACCGTCGAGCGTGACGACACATCATCATTGCTGACAAACGCAGCACTGGCGAGCTTTTCGCCCCGGTCGAGAGAATAGGTGTAGTTACCACTCCAATCTATCTCCCAGCCGCCGACATAATGCTCACCGCCAATCGTGGTGGTGCTGATCGCCTGAATGGATTCACTACGATTAAAGCTGCCGTGCAGATCGACACCATAGATCGTGCCCTTAACCGGCGTGTTGCCGCAGGCTACGCTGGCATAACAAGCAAGTGAATCATCATAATCCGGGCTCATCACGCTCTTCGTTTCATTGTCGCGAAATTCGCTGTAAATGGTCGAAACGAACAAGCGGTGATCATCTGACGGGCGGAAATCGAGCCTTGCCGAAGCCGCCGTATTTTCACGTTTCAGATGATAGAGACGATAATCCGTGTGGCGGGTCCAGATCAGATCCTCACCCTCTGTATCGCGCGCTTCCTTGGCATATTCAAAGCGGCTTTCGATATTATCGGTCACCTGATTGCGCTCATAATGCGCGCCGGAGATTACAAAGCCGAACTTGTCGTCGGCAAAGGTGTCGGAGATCGAGAAGCTACCCTCGTATTCCATCTGATCGCCCAGATCGCGGAAACCGACACCCAGACTGCTCGACAGATTGAAGCCCGGCCGATCAAACGCCGTCTGCGTGATCACGTTCACATTGCCGGCGATGCTTTCTGCCGGCATGTCGGGGGTGATCGCCTTGGTGGTGACAATCGAGGCAACGATCGAATTGGGGATCATGTCGAAACGCGGCGTGCGACCTGATGGCGACACGACGTTGAGACCGTTGAAGGACAGCGTCGTCCATTTGCTGGGCGCGCCGCGGATGGAGACATAGCGCTCCTGCCCCTGGTCACGCTCGACCGCAATGCCGGGGAGCCGGGAAAGGGCGGCTGCGACGTTCTGATCGGGGAAGCGACCGATGGAATCGGATGCCACGATGTTGACCAGATTGTTGGATGCTTTCTGCTGCTGATAGGCAGCTGCTTCGGCATCGGCGATGGGCGAACCGGTGACGATGATTTCGCCTGCCTCCACCGCCATGCCTGCTGTATCGACCAGCGCGAAGGGCAGGCGAGAATTCTCCCCTCCCTTGACATTCACCGTCGCCGTGGCCGTTTTCTTGCCCTGATAATTGACAGAAACATCATAAGTGCCAGCAGGAATGCGGCGAAAGATGAAGCGCCCTTCCCGGTCTGTGGCTTCGCGCTGGGTCAGCCCGGCAATGCGCACGCTGGCGCCATTGAGCGGCGTTCCGCTGGCCGCATCGGTGACAGAGCCCACCAGCACGCCATATTCGCCGGCCTCGCCCCGCTGGCTGTGAACCGTAATCGCGCCTGACCCGCTTTGCGTATAGGTGAGGCCCGTGCCCTGCAGCATACGCGCCAGCGCCTGACGCACGCTCATCGTGCCGGATAGGGGCTGAACGGTCTTTCCGGCCACGCTCTGCGGCGTAAACAGGATATCGACGCCCGATTGACGGGCCAGCGCTTCCAGTGCGGAGCCGAGCGGCTGCGTGGTGATTTCAACGTTCAGCGTGGTGGATTGCGCCTGAGCAACCACCGGCGTGATCGCCGTAGTCGCAACCAGAGCAACAGCAAGTTTACGGCCAAGCAGATTGGCCTGCCAAAGTAACATTATAAAGGACCCCCGGAAATTCAGTGCGGCGCAATAGCCGTGCCTCACCGACGAACCGGGGTGGAAATTCCTCACCCTCTATTTTCAAAAAAATGCTGCGCTGCAATCAGGAGCCGTCTGGCTGCCTGTCAGGCGCTAAGCAGCAAAATATTCCCGTCCGTGATCCGCGCCTTTACCGGCAGGATATTCGCCAATGCCTTGGCGAAAGCGCGGTTGTCACCCACACGGTAAATCCCGCTTATCCTGAGATCTGCCATCGCCGGATCAGCCAGCTGAATGGACTGCATGCTGTAGCGATTCATTTCGCCCAGAGCTTCGCGCAAAGTATCGTTGCGGAAGACTGCGCGACCCGATTGCCAGGCAGTGGCTTCCATCACTTCGGGCCGGTCGCGCAGGAAATGGCCCTTTTCTTCGCGCACGCGTTCTCCGCTCGCTATTTTCACATGTTGCGCAGTATCCTCAGACCTGATGACCGCGCGCCCTTCCTGCGCGATATAGGCACTGACATCGCCTTCATGCCGAATATCAAAGCGGCCAGCCTCGGTGCGCAACATCTCATTGCCGACTTCCACGACAAAGGGCCGCTGACCGCGCGGGACCACGCAATTAATGCGTCCGTGACAGAGCTTCAGCAGCCGGTCATCAGCATCGAAACATTCTTCGAGCCGCGTCGCCGTATCCAGCAGCAACACGCTCCCATCGCTCAAGGTGACACGCTTCTGTTCACCAATCGCGGTTTGATAAATCCTGGCCTGCGCATCGTCCCAGGCGATCAATCCACTCGCCGAAACCGCCAGCACGCAGGCACCAGCCAGCACGGACCGTCTTGTGAGATTGGGCTGCCCGGCTTTCTCGGGGCGCCGGATCGACTCTTTCAGCCCGCCAACATCGTCAAATATGGTCGAAAGGCGCTCAAAATGTTCGCCATGACGAGGGTCGGCATCCAGCCAGCGATGAAATGCATCAATATCCGCCTGCGTGCGATCATCGGCCCGCAACCGGGCAAGCCAGCCTGCAGCATCGGCCTGTGGGCCCTTCGGGAAATCGCTCACCAATCAGAGGCCCAATTGTCGAGAAACAGCATCGCCTTGGCGATATGCTTCTCCACCGCGCTCATCGAGATACCCAGTTCTTGGGCTATTTCGCGATATTTCAGGCCATCGAGGCGGTGCATCAGGAAAATCTCTCGGGTCCGCGGCGTCAGACGATCAAGCCCTTCCCTTACACGTGCGAGACGTTCCTGTGCAATCAGTGTTTCATCGGGCAGCGGTGCCGTATCGCGCAGCGCCAGATCACCAATTTCAATCGCGCGCGGGGCCGCAGGATGTTTGGATCGGCGGTGCTGGTCGCGCGCTTCATTCAGGGCGGACTGCATCAGAAATGCGGAAGGGTTCCGTACATTTTCCGGCTTCCGCTCTATCATCCTGAGGAAGGAGGTCTGCAGAAAATCCTCCGCATCATCGTGATGCGTGCGGCGAAATATCTGCCTTTGCAACGCATTCCACCCCGATTCGAGAATTGCGCTGTTCATCATTTGGCGACCTCCTTTGGAAGTCGCCGCTAGGGCGCAAAAGATACGCCTTTGTGACAGAGGCTGTAAAAGCCGGGCGGCTCAGCGCCCGGCTTTTACCAGCGGGTTTTCAGACGGGCAGCCCGACATAATTTTCGGCGATGGATGTCTGTGCCGCCCGGCTCGAGGCAATGTAATCAAGCTCCGCAACTTGCATCTTGCGCTCGAAATCCCCGTCTTCCGGGAAGCGGTGCATCAGCTTGGTCAGCGACCAGCTGAAACGCTCCGACTTCCAGACGCGCGAAAGCGCCGTATCGGAATAAGCAGAAACAGCATCATTATCGTTCTTCTGAAAGAAACGGATCAGCGCGTCAGCAGCATAATGCACATCGCTGGCGGCCAGATTCAGACCCTTCGCACCGGTCGGCGGAACGATATGCGCCGAATCCCCGCACAGCATCAAACTGCCGTGACGCATCGGCGCAAAGACGAAGGAGCGCAGCGGAGCGATGCTCTTTTCCAGCGCCGGACCACGGGTCATATGCGCTGCCGCTTCCGGCCCAAGACGCGCGGCCAGTTCGTCCCACAGACGGTCATCTGACCAGTCCTCCACCTTGTCAGTCAGCGGCACGTCCACATAATAGCGGCTGCGCGTTGAACTGCGCTGCGATGCGAGGGCAAATCCGCGCGCATGGTTGGCATAGATCAGTTCATGATTGCAGGGCGGCACATCGGCCAGAATGCCAAGCCAGCCAAAGGGGTAGGCCCGTTCGAATTCCTGCCCCACCGAAGCCGGGATAGCCTTGCGGCTGGGGCCGTAAAATCCGTCACAGCCAACAATGAAGCGCGCATCGACGCGGTGCTCTTTGCCGTCTTTCACATAGGTCACGTGAGGGCTGTCGCTCTCCACATCATGCAGCGTGACGTCTTCGGTTTCATAGATCACTTCCAGACCGCGTTCTTCGCGTGCATCCATCAGATCACGGGTCAGCTCGGTCTGTCCGTAAACTACCACATGCTGCCCAACCAGTTCCTGCATATCAATGCGGATCAGCCGTTCACCATCCGCAAGATTGAACCCGTCATGCGCGAGCCCCTCGGCCTTCAATCGCTGATCCAGGCCAAGCCGCTCCATCAGTTCAACCGTCACGCGTTCGAGCACGCCGGCACGAATGCGGCTGAGCACGTAATCGGGGGTTCGCCGTTCCAGCACCACACAATCCACGCCCTCTGCGCGCAGCAAATGGCCAAGCAACAGGCCCGCCGGGCCAGCACCAATAATACATACCTGAGTCATGAGGTTCGCTCTCCCAAGAAAATTTGTTGCAATATATTTGCGGAGAATCCGGCAAGAAAGGAAGGGACGAAGCGGACGCGAAATGGTACAAACCGGACATGACCGGCGCACCAACATCAGCTCCGCATTATGCGCTCTATGGCGAAGACCCCCTCAATTCGGGCGATAGGGCACCCGCTTTTGACGAATTCATCCATTGCGAAACCATCGCATCACGCAGCAGCAGGTACGATTGGGAAATCTCACTCCACAGCCACCCCAATCTGTTGCAGGTGCTGTTTGTCGAGCGCGGTCAATTCGAAGCCCGGATCGGCCCGTCCAGCCATAAGCTTAGCGGGCCAAGCCTGATCGCCATGCCCAGCGGGACAATCCACGCTTATATGTTTGCGCCTGACGTGTCGGGCATCGTGGCAACGATAGCGTGTGATTTTGTGGAAGGATTGCCGCCACGTGATGCGCTGCGCCAACTTTTCGCGCGGCCAAGGCTGCTCAAGCCGTCCCGTCAGCTGACAGAGAGCCTGTCGATTATCGGTGCGCAGGTGCTGCTGGCGGGGGAGCGGCGGGATTATCCCAGCAGCGTGGCTGCCTATCATGCACTGGCCGAGGGGTGGCTGCGTCTGGCAACCGATATGGGCCAAAGCGCGGATGAACCGGGACAAAAGCAGGCGGAGCGCTTTCGCGTATTGGTGGAGCGGGACTATCGCACACATCGCCCCCTTAGCGCCTATGCGGAGGAAATGGGCTGCACGCAAAGGACGCTGACCCGCCAGTGCCGGCTGCATTTCGGCACCAGTCCGAAAAATGTGATCCATCAGCGGATTATTGCCGAAGCGCGCCGGATGCTGCGCTTTACCAATGCCGGGATCGGGGAAGTCGCGCTGGATCTGGGGTTTGACGATCCCAGCTATTTCTCGCGCTTTTATGCGCGGATGACCGGGCGGCGTCCCAGTGCGGAGAAATTCTGCACCACACAGGGGAGCGCCGCCCGCTCAGATCATGAGGCCATCGATCAGATCGGGTAATGGCCTTCCTTGGTGTCAACCGTGACCCAGCGCAATTCAGTGAAGGAATCGATGCCGGCCTTGCCGCCAAAACGGCCATAGCCCGATGCCTTCATACCGCCGAAGGGCATCTGCGCCTCATCATGCACAGTCGGCCCGTTGACGTGGCAAATACCCGATTGAATACGCCGAGCGGTTTCCAGCCCCTTGGCCACATCTTTGGTGAAGACGGACGCTGACAGGCCATATTGCGTGTCATTGGCCAGTTCCACGGCATGATCCAGATCGCGCGCGCGAATGACGCCAACGACCGGGCCGAAGCTTTCATCGCGGAACAATTTCATGCCCGGCGTCACCTTGTCGATCACATGGGCCGGCATCAGCACATTCTGCGTGGTTTCACCGCCGGTCAACTGCTCTGCGCCATTGGCCAGCGCATCGTCGATCAGGCTCTGACAATGATCCACGGTCGCACGGTCAACCACTGCGCCCAGCGGGGTCTTGCCTTCGCGCGGATCGCCCACGGGCATGGAGGAAACCTTTTCCTTGAAGCGCTTGGCAAATTCATCCGCCACGGCATCAACCACAATAATCCGCTCGGTCGACATGCAAATCTGGCCCTGATTCATGAAGGCACCAAATGCGGCCGCTTTCACGGCTTCATCAAGATCGGCATCTTCCAGAATGACCAGCGGCGCCTTGCCGCCCAGTTCGAGCAATACCGGCTTGAGATGTTCCGCCGCGCGCTTGGCGATGATCTTGCCCACCTTGGTAGAACCGGTGAAGTTGATCCGCTTCACTTCCGGCGCATCAATCAGCGCGCCCACGACATCGCCTGCATCGGCAGGGGCGTTGGTGACAGAATTGACCGTACCTTCGGGGAAGCCCGCTTCGGCAAAGGCTTCGATAATCAAAGCATGGGTGCGCGGACAATTTTCGCTGGCCTTCAGGATCACCGAATTACCGCAAGCCAACGGCACGGCGATGGCGCGGACGCCCAGAATGATCGGTGCATTCCACGGCGCAATGCCGAGCATGACGCCAACCGGTTCGCGCATGGCCATGGCCAGGCAGCCCGGCTTGTCAGAGGGGATGATTTCACCATTGATCTGCGTCGTAATGGCGGCAGCTTCGCGGACCATGCCAGCGGCGAGTGCAAGATTGAAACGCACCCAGCCTTCTGTCGCGCCGATTTCCCCCATCATCGCATCAATGAAATCATCGGCTTTGGATTCCAGCGCATCAGCCGCCTTCATCAACACGGCGCGGCGCGCATTGGGGCCCATCTGCGACCATTCGGCGAAGCCCTTGGCGGCCTTGGCCGTCACGGCAGGAATATCGCCCGCCTTCATCGCCTCAGCGGTGCTGGCTACGTCACCAGTCACCGGATTGATACGTTCAAACTTCATCTCTCTCACCTTTCACTATCCTTCGGCCTTCTACTGGATCGGAATGCCTGCCGAAAGATCCTCAAACCCACTGTCACGCTATCGTGAACCTGTGACAAGACCAATGTCCAATTAGGCCAAGTCGAACTCGATCAATACGGACTGCGCATCATATGGGATGCGCAGCGCCGGATTCAAAAACCATATCGCACGCCAAGCCAGATCGTGCGCGGCACGCCCAGATCGATCGATCCCCCCTGATTACGCGTGATGACGTCTTCATCCAGCAGATTTTCCGCCCGAGCAACGGCCGAAAAGCCGCCGCCCAGCGGCGTCTGGGCAAAGAGGTCCACCGTTATGGCAGATGGCAGCAGGTTGGTTTCCCGGTCATCTTCATACTGGCCGCCGACATAGCGCATTGTTGCCGCCAGAACTGAACCTTTACGCGGTTTCCAGCGCAGCGTCCCGCTGGCCGCCCATTCCGGTGTCTGCGAGGGGCGCAGGCCGTCCAGATCGGCCGCCGCGCCATTATCATCCACCACCGCATCACTATAGGCCAGCGATCCGTCAAAGGAGAACGCGCCCCGTTGCACAGCGGCGCCCAGCTCCAGCCCCTGCGCATCGATCGCATCCAGATTACGCCGCTCTCGCAGATTTTCCGCCAGCGTCACATTGGCGATCGCATGTTTCACCTGATTGTCGAAGGCCGTCAACGACAGCGTGACGCCGGGTATCGCGCGCCAGTCCAGCCCCACTTCGACACCGTGCAGCCGCTCATTCTCAAGCTCTGCATTGGCATTGGTGACCACCGGAAATACGGTGAAGGGACGGTATAGCTCGTTCAATGTCGGCAGGCGCAGCCCGCTATAGGCCGCCCCGCGCAGCGACAGGCCGCCACCTGCATCAAACACCGCACCGGCGCGATAGGATACATCCCAGCCCGACCGGTCATCAAAATTGTTATCCGCTGTGATGCTGCCATCACCGCCCAATTGCCGGAAATAGCCACCGCGAATGGTCCAGCGATCGGCCCGCAGCCCGCCTGTCAGAATGAGCGGACCGAGGGTCCAGTCATCCTCTATAAAGAAACCCAGATCGCTGTTCTCACCGCCCGCAAAACTCTGCTTCGTCAATGCGCCGGTCCGGCCGCTAAAGCCATCTTCGGCCAGATCCCCATCGGAATGGCGATAATCCGTTCCGATACGCAGCACATGCCGGTCCCCCACAGGCGGGCGAATTTCGAGCTTGCCGCCCAGGCCGGTGGAGGGTGTATCCTTCTGATCCAGCACTTTCGCATAGCTGCTGGAGGAGATCACGACATTGGTAAAATTGCGCCATTGGACATAGGCCAAGGCGTCCACCTGCCATGCGCCGCGGCTGATCAACCGCAGGCTGATATCCTGTCCTTCATGCGAGGAATCCGCCCCGTCGAAACGCAGGGTCCGTTCATCATTGAAGGCCAGTCCGCGCAGCTGGATTTCCAGATCCTGCGTCAGCGGCTGTACCAACCGCGCGCTGGTGGACCAGCTATCGAATTGCGCGCGTGCCGATGCATCAACGCGCTGGTCCACAGGTGCGGTATAGAAGCCCTTCCCCCTGTCCCACCTTCCGGAGACGACCGCAAAGCCATCACCCAGTTTGGGCGCGACACTGCCCGACAATTCGGTTTCCGCCCGATCATTCACCAGGGCCGAGAGATTGACCGGTCCCGATACGGCCGGGTCGGCGCTTTCCAGCTCGATCGTACCCGCCAGCGCGCCAGCGCCAAACGGTCCGGAGCCACCACCGCGCGTGACCCGGATACGCTCCAGACGTTCGGGGGCCACTGCGCTCAGCGGAATATAGCCGAAAAACGGATCGGATAGTGGCACGCCGTCAAGCAGCACCAATGCGCGGCTGCTGGCATTGCCGCCCAGAGCGCGCAACGTCACACCCTGCGCTGAGGGATTGGAAGAGCGGCTATCCGACCGGCGGAATTGTTGAAAGCCAGCGATAGAGGAAAGCACATCCTCGATCCGGCCAGAGCCGCTCGATACAATCTGGTCACGCTGCAGCACCTGCGTATCATAAGCGGGGGTCGCCGGCGTGTCGGGCAGCCCCTTCCCCGTTACCAGAATCTCTTGCGCACTGGCCCCCGGCGAATCCGCCTGCGCCCATAACGATGTCGGCAGAAGCAGCAGGGAGGCTACCGCGAAGCGGGTTATAGTCATGGAACGCGCATCTTTCATCGAAACTATTCCCTGGCCCCTAACTCGCACACCTTGCTGCGTCACCCTGAGTTTGGCACGGTCAGTCACAAATTACGGAGAGGAACAATTATGCGGATACGATTTGCGGCATTGGCGGCCCTTGCAATGGCGAGCATCGCCACCCCTTCCATCGCAGAGGAAAGCAAACAGGTGAATATGACCCCCCCCACCCTGGCCAAAGATCAGCACGCGCTACTGACCAGCGACGACCCGCAACTGGCAGCAAACAAGCAGCTGGTTTACGACATGTATCGCACCGTGCTGCAGGCCGGGCAGGCCGATAAGGCCAAGGAATTCATCCGCGAGGATTACATCCAGCACAATCCCACTGTCGTGAGCGGCCGGGCCGCACTGGAAGAGTATGTCAGCTCCACGCGCCCGGTGCGTGAAGTCAAGGATACGCTCGAACTCCCGCTCGTCACCATATTGGCGGAGCGCGATCTGGTGAGTGTCGTCTTCGTTCGTCCGGAGAAGGACGCCGAGGGCAACGACTATTATTCGACCTGGTTCGACCTGTTCCGGATTGAGGACGGCAAGATCGCCGAGCATTGGGACCCGATGCTGCGCGGTGAAGCGCCGATCGATCCGAATGACAAGCAGATCGACTGATCCGCAGCGACGGACATGAAAAACCCCTCCCATGCGCAATGTATGGGAGGGGTTTTCAACTTGGGCAGAGCGCCGCTTACTTCTTGATGATAAGCGAATCCGGGCGTTTGCGTGGCACCCATTCGCCGCGGCCGGGGAAGTTCTTCAGCACTTCTCCATCCCACAGACGAATCGTGCGGCGCTTGAAACGCCATGCGCCATCATCGCATTTCACGGCGTGGTCGTCATACCAGCCGGTAAAACGCAGCAGATAAGGCGGCTCACCTTCGCATTCCGTGACGAAGGCAAAGCTCTTCATCTTCACCGTGCCATCATCCTGCGGCAGATACTTGATTTGCGTCACATGGTGCTGACGGCCGGGGAAGCCTTCCGCATTACGATAATGTTCGGAAATACCGCGAATGCCATCATGGCCTTCCCAGATATCGGGCTCTTCAAAGACTTCCTCGATCATCACGGCGTCTTCGGTGTATAGCGCGACCAGAGCCTCAACATCGCCCGTATCCAGCGCCCAGCTGTAATCGGCGATCAGATCCTGCAGTGCAAAACGGTCTTCAACGGCAAGTTTCATAGAAATTCCTTCTCCCTTTCTTGCCTCAACCGTAACACTCGTTATTATCATCGGCAAGCGATAGCGATCGCATCATATCCCTTGGGAGAGAAGACATTATGGGTAAGATTATCGTCACCGGTGCGTCCGGAGCTTTTGGAGGCGCTGCCGCCCGCTTGCTGCTCGAAAAATGCGCCCCCGAAGATCTCATATTCCTGTCACGAACACCCGAGAAACTGGCCGCTTTCGCAGAACGCGGCGTGCATTGCCGCACCGCCGATTTTGACGATCCAGCCAGTCTGACATCCGCCATGGAAGGCGGCGAGCGGATGCTGCTGATTTCCACCGCACGAGTGGGCACGCGGGTCGGCCAGCATAAAAATGCCGTGGATGCCGCCGTGGCGCAGGGTGTGAAGCACATCGTCTACACCTCGCTGATCAATGCCCATAAGGATGACAATCCGGCGATTGTGAAGATTGATCACCGCGCGACCGAAGAAATCATCGAAGCATCAGGCGCCGCCTGGACCCATCTGCGCGACAGCCAATATGCCGAAGCCATTGCCACGGCCATGGCCATTCCGGCGCTGCAAATGGGCGAAAAGCCCGATAATTGCGGCGATGGCAAAGTCGGCTTCGTCAGCCGCGATGACTGCGTGGCAACCGCCGTTGGCGTGCTGACGCAGGACGGGTTTGAAAATCAGGCCCTGCCTTTGACCGGCCCGGAAGCGCTGAGCATCCCCGAAGCCATGGCCATCGTCAGCGACATGACAGGCAAGCCGATCGACGTTCAGCCTGTGGATGACGAAGCGATGTATGAATATTTCGATGCGATGGGCGCCCCGCGTCACGCAACGGATATCGTGCCTGACGGACCTATTCCGTGGTCAAGCGACGATATGGTCACCTTTGGCGAATCCATCCGCAAAGGCTTCTTCTCGGAAGTCACCGATTGCGTGGAGCGCGTGACCGGACGCAAGCCCAAGAGCCTGCGTGAAGTCTTCGAAGAAAACCGGCATCTTTGGCCGGCATGACATTGCGCGGCCTGATCGCCGGCGCAGCGCTCGCGCTGGCACCGCTCGCCCTTGGCGGTTGCTCGTCCGATTCCGAAACGGATCGGGCGGATATCGGCGCGGGTGATGATTGGGATAATCCCAGCGGCGATTGGGCCGAAAGCCGTTTTTCACGCCTGACTGATATCAATGCCGATAATGTCGGCGAGCTGGGCCTTGCCTGGGAATATGATCTGGGCACATCGCGGGTGCAGGAAGCAACCCCGGTGGTGGTTGACGGCGTGATGTATCACGGCGGCAATCTGGGCCGGGCCTATGCGCTCAATGCCGCGACGGGCGAGGAACTGTGGCGGTTTGAACCCGATGTCGACATGCAGGCCAATCGCTCCGCCTGTTGCGATCAAGCCAATCGCGGCGTCGCCCTGGCCGATGGCAAGGTGATGGTCGCCGCGCTGGATGGCTGGCTCTATGCGCTCGACGCGAAGACCGGTTCGGTGGTGTGGAAAGTGAACACCATCACCCAGCCCGAGCGCGGCTATACCATCACGGGCGCGCCGGAAGTGGCGGGTGACATCGTTATTATCGGCAATGGCGGCGCGGAATATGACACGCGCGGCTATGTCACCGCTTATAATATCGCCGATGGCAGCGAGGCCTGGCGTTTCTACACTATTCCGCACGATCCCGCCGAAGGGCCGCAGGAAAGCCCCGCGCTGGAAGCCGCACTGAAGACCTGGGACAAAGACAGCCGCTGGGATATTGGCGGCGGCGGGACGGCGTGGGACGCCATCACCTATGACCCTGAGTTCGATCAGGTGATCGTCGGCACCGGCAATGGCGGTCCTTATCCGCTGGCCACCCGCTCCCCTTCTGGCGGGGATAATCTCTATCTCGATTCACTCGTCGCGCTGGACCGCGAGACGGGGGAAATGAAGTGGTATTATCAGGAGACGCCGCAGGATAGCTGGGATCTGACCGCAGTGCAGCCCATGGTGCTGGCTGATCTGGAGATCGATGGCGCGCACCGCCCAGTCATCCTGCATACGCCCAAAAACGGCTTTTTCTATGTAATCGATCGGGAAACCGGGAAACCCCACGCGGCCAATGCGCTGGTGCGGACCAGCTGGGCCGACGGGGTGGATCTGGAAACCGGACGCCCCAATCTGACGCCTGAAAGCTCGGACTATCGGGATGGTCCGAAGATCGTCTTCCCCGCGTCTCCCGGCGCGCGCAACTGGTATCCGGCCGCTTACGATCCGACGCGCAATCTCTATTTCGCCAATGTCCTCGACATGGGCAATCTGATGTTCATTCCTCCGGGTCAGGAAGATCTTCCGCATAGGCCCGAAACGCTGAGCACCGGCGCGGCGCTGATCTTCACCAGCGATCTGGTCGAAGCACTGGGCTCCCTGCCCCCGCCAGTCCAGAAGGCCGTGCAGCAATTGCCCGAATTCCAGTCGGTCAAGGATATGCCCTGGTCCAATGAACTGAGGGCAATCGATCCGCTGACCGGTGCCACCAAATGGGCCGTGCCCGCCGAGGGCTGGCAAGACCGCTTCGGCACGCTTGCAACCGCAGCGGGACTGGTCATCCATGGCAATCTGGCGGGTAAGCTGTTCGTGCGTGATGCCGATACGGGCCGCGTGCTGAAAGAGATTGAAACGGGCAGCTCGATCATGGCCGCCCCGATGACCTACCGCGTGGACGGGGTGCAATATATTGCGGTGGCAACCGGCTTCGGCGGCGGCGGCTGGGGTTTCGTGCCCGGCTATTCCGCAGCCTATGCCCGCGGCAATGCCAATCGCCTGCTGGTTTTCAAGCTGGGCGGCACTGCGGTTGATCTGCCTGAACCTCTGCCTCCGCTTGAAGTAGCGCCGCCAGCGCCGAAGCAGATTTCAGGAATGACACCGGCAAAAATCGCCATGGGTCAGGGTCTGTTTCTGGCGAATTGTTCAATCTGCCATTCGAACCAGCCGCGCGCCGGTGCCCCCGATCTGCGGCGCATGAGCGAGAGCGTTCACAGTTCTTTCCACCAGATAGTGCTGGAAGGATTGCTGCTGCCCAACGGTATGCCCCGCTGGGACGACGTTTTGTCGCCTGAACAGGTGGACGCGATCCATGCCTATCTTATCTCCCAGCAACAGGCGCTGCATGAAAGAGAAACCGAATTGAAACGGCAGGGTAAGCCACTCGATGCGAGAACCCTGCAAATTTTGTCCAATTATTAAGTCACTCTCCGCCCCGCGCGGACAATCAGGAGGAATGCCATGACACCCGAAGGTGTAAATATCAGCCACCCCGACAAGCTGTTTATCGGCGGCGAATGGATCGCTGCGACCAGCGGCCGCGAGATCGAGCTTGTCTCGCCCGATACCGAAGAAGTCGTTGGCCGTGTCGCCGAGGCCAGCAAAGACGATATGGACAAGGCCGTCGCCGCCGCGCGCGATGCGTTCGACAATGGCCCCTGGCCCCATACCGCCCCCGCTGAGCGCGGTGCGAAGCTGCTCGAAATGGCAGAATATCTTGAAAAGCGCATGCCGGAACTGTGCGCCAGCTGGACGGCACAGGTCGGCGGTCTCGCCAGCTTCGCCCCCATGATGCATGGCGGCGCGCTCATGCAGATGAAGGCGATTGCCGATCTCGGCAACACCTATCAGTTCGTTCAGAAGCGCGACAGCATGGCGGTGGAAACGGCGATTGTCGCCAAGGAACCCGTCGGCGTCGTGGCCGCGATCGCCCCGTGGAATGCCCCCTTCGGCATTATGGCTGCCAAGGTGGCCTATGCGCTGATCGCCGGCTGCCCGGTCATCATGAAGCCGTCACCCGAAACGCCGCTGGAAGCCTATATCATCGCGGAAGCCGCCGAAGCTGTCGGCATGCCTGCCGGTACGGTCAATCTGGCTGTGGGTGAACGCGAAGCCTCCGACCATCTGGTCAACAATCACGGTATCGACAAAGTGTCCTTCACCGGCTCGACCGGCGCGGGTAAGCGGATTGGTGAAGTCTGCGCCAGCCGCGTTGCGCGCTGCACGCTGGAACTGGGCGGTAAATCGGCGGCCATTATTTCCGACGATTATCCGATCGAAGCCGCTGCCGGCCTGCTGGGTAACACCATCACCATCATGAGCGGTCAGGTTTGCGCCATGCTGAGCCGCGCGATCGTCCCCAAGAAACGCCATGACGAACTGGCCGAAGCTATCACCAAGGTGATGCAGGGCATTCAGATCGGCCACAGCACGGATGAGAATACGCAGCTTGGCCCGCTCGCCATGAAGCGTCAGCTCGAACGCGTTGAAATGTACATTGAAGAAGGCAAGAAGGGCGCCGATCTGATGACCGGTGGCCAGCGTCCGTCGAGCATGAACAAGGGGTTCTTCATGGAGCCGACCCTGTTCGCCAATGTCGATAATACCAGCCGCATCGCGCAGGAAGAAATCTTCGGCCCTGTGCTATGCCTGATCCCGGCAGAAGACGAAGCCGATGCTATCCGTATCGCCAATGAAAGCGATTACGGCCTGAACGGTTCGGTGCTGACCAATGATGCCGACACCGCGTACCGCGTGGCACGCCAGATCCGCACCGGCGCGGTTGGCCAGAACGGTATGCAGATGGACTTCAACCTGCCCTTTGGCGGCTTCAAACAGTCCGGCATTGGCCGCGAAGGCGGCCCCGAAGGGATCGAAGCCTATCTCGAAACCAAGACGATCCTGCTGACCGGAACGCCCAGCGCGATCTGATCACAGGGCGTTACACCGCACAAAAAACCCTCCCGCAGACAATCTGCGGGAGGGTTTTTATTGTTTGGGGGATGAACCTTATCCGCGCGGGACAAGCACCCAGCCCAGAATGAGCCCGGGATCAACGGCTTGCGCAGCGCTTTGGGCCAGGGCTTTCGCCCCCGCTTCGGCCGGAGCAATTGCGAATTCAGCCAGCGCATCAATCCAGTCGCTGCCGGCATGACGCGCGATGCGGCCCACACCATTCCAGCCCTGACGACACTCCAGACCTGAACATTGCCCCTGTTTGCCATGCAGCAAGGCGGCCCGCATATAGCCTTGTTCACGCGCGACATCTTCGATCATCAACTGATCGGCATGGCGTGTGACACCAGCGACAAGCGCTGGCCGGTCAGCCAGAATCTGCCGCGTGAAGCGAACCCGGTCGCCCGTGATCGCCGTGCTGGCTGTCCCGTGACGCTGCGCCGCAGCGGCAAAGCGCTCTCCGCCGCTGAGGCCCGCATCATGCAGCAGCACGCGTGAATCGCCATGGCGCCAGCGCCATGCAGCCAGACCGCTGACCGTTGGGATAGCTGCCATGCCCAGTGTGGCAGCGCCCAGAACATTCCGACGCGTTGCACGGATCATTCGGATGCTCCCTCTCCGTCGGCAGCCTGTTCCGCATCCGCATTATGGCTGGCAAGATATTGTGCGATTTGCTTCATCTGATCATCGCTCACCTCACCGCGCGGAATTGCAGGCATATTGCCAATCCCCATCCGCGCTGCCTGGGTCACATAATCAACCGTCAGATCCGTACGCTCCTCCAGCAGAGCGACGTCCATCCGCCTGCCAAGCAGACCGGTGCCCATACCATTGGGGCCATGGCACATGATGCATTTTTCAACATAGAGCTTCTCGCCGCCCGTAGCATTGGGCCGCTGCGCCATGGTGATCGGTTGCGGCATAGGTGGCGGACCGCCCTGCCCTTCCGGCGGGCCGCCAGCGGGTGCTTCGCCTGAATCCGAACCGCCTGAACACGCTGCGAGGGCCAAGGCCATTACCCCGGCTGTCATGATGTTCCGCATGTTCATGCCTCCCGCTCCCCGCGCAATTTCCTGGGCCAGATGCCGCTCTTCCCCGGGGCAAGAATGCCATTCGGATCAAGCGCGTCCTTCACCTTCTCGTTCAGACGCCGCATCGCATTGTTGTTATAATCATAGGTCTTAGCGACCAGATCCATGTAATCGAGATGGGTCCGGTATTCGCCATATCCGTTATCCGCCGCATCGGCGACCAGCGTGCGGAAAAACGGATCGATCTTGCCCATCATCTCGGGATTATCCTTGTCGAAGATCATCGCATTGACGTTGGTCAGATGGCGTTCGCCAAAGGCGAAGCTGCCCTGATAATCCATTCCCCATTCATTGTAGCGGTCATAGGTCCGCTTGAATTGCGCCAGCGCGGCATCGCCATCCTGCGGGAGGATCGGCGAAAAGCCGATATGGCCGCCCCTGCCACCATACCAGTTCACATTCTGCATCGGGAAGGTCATCGGCGTACCGGTCCAGCCGGTATATTCCATCGGCTGGCCTTTTACCCAGGTCGTCGGCTTGATCGACATCGGGCTGATGTCATTGATCGCCTTTTCCAGGATCTTGTAGGATGCCTTGTTGACGTCTTCACGGCCGTAGAGGCGCAGCGAGACGCCCCACCAGCCGATGTTGAAGCGCTTGCGGATCGCGCTGATGACATCGTCACCCAGTGCGCCGGGCTTGTCGGTCCATTCCTGCCGCGTGGTCAGCACAGCGGCAGCACGCAGCCAGTTGCCGATCGACGGATTCTGACGAAGAATGCCTTCGCGGCGCAAGGGGCCGATCGTGTCGACCATCGCCTTGAGATCCTCCGGACTGTCGAATTCGACATCCATTCCCATCAGGCTTTCGGGCTCTGGCATCAGCCACAGACCCATCTTGGTCACCACGCCGAAATTGGACTGCACGAACATCTGGTCCCAGCTTGGCCCGAAGCCGAACTGATAGGCCTGCCAGGTTGGTGCGCCGGCAAAGGCCCCCATGCCGGTGCGCACCACGTCGCCCTCCGGCAGCACCACTTCCATGCCGCAGATCTTCTTGGTGTGCTCGCCATAGGGCGTGTAGCCGACACCGCGATCCAGCGCATTGCCCATCACCGAGCCCCAGCTATTGCCGGGGGTGGAAAGCCAGTAGGGCAAATTGTTCTGCTGGATGTAATCGTAAAGATCGTAGAAGCCGACGCCAGGTTCCACCACCACGGTGCCCATCTGTTCGTCAAACTCGATCTTCTTCATCCGGGACATGTCCAGAACGACGCTGCCCGACAATTCCGGCGCGGTGCCGCCATAGCCCAGATTCTTGCCGCGCGCGATCGGCCACAGGGGAATGCCATATTGATTGGCAATCCGCATCACGGCCTGCACTTCTTCCACCGAGGTGGGGGCGATGGCGCCAGAGGGAAGATGCGCGGCATCATCCACGGCGAAGGCATCCTGATAGGAAATCCGGTCCAGCTCTTCGAAAAAGACCTTATCCGCACCCAGCGCACTTTCAAAAGCGCGCTGCGCCTGCCGCAGCAGCGATGCATTGATTTTGGGGGGAAGGGGAATCTCAGCCATTAAATATCAACTTTCTCAATTCGCCGTCCAGCGGGTGCGCGCTGGCGGACGGGTACCCGCATCGAGACGCATCACATCGCCGTTGAACATAGGATTGCGGATCACGAACAGGGCCGCTTCGGCATATTCCTCAGACCGGCCGGCGCGCTTTGGAAACTCGCTATCGGCCAGCAATTCTTCCACCATTTCCTCAGGCAGGCCCGCCACCAGAGGCGTGTCGAAAAAGCCGGGAGCGATTCCGGCGGCGCGAATATGGTGCCGGGAAAGATCACGCGCCCAGACCAGCGTCAACCCGGCCAGTGCCGATTTGGATGCGGTATAGGCCCCCATCCCTTCCTGTCCTTCGAAACTGGCGATGGAGCAGGCATTGATAATCACACCGCGCTCCGCATCATCGCCCTCCGGATCGTTGCCGATCATGCGATGCGCGACCTCTGCGGTGACATTGACCGCGCCCATCAGATTGACATCCACCACGCGGCGGAAGGCCTCCAGATCACCCGGACCATCAGCATTGGCGATACCGCCGATCCCGCCGATGCCGGCGCAATTCGCCAGAATCGCGATCGGGCCATGGTCCTGTGCCACCTGCGCAACGGCCTGCTTGACCGCGGCAGGATCGCTGACATCACATGGAATAGAAATCGCGCCAGCAGGGGCTTCCCCGCTCACATCGAAGGTGACGACCCGCGCGCCGGCGGCCATCAGGGCTTTCGTCGTTGCTTCGCCCAGGCCGGAATTTCCGCCCGTCACAATAGCAAGCTTGTTGCTTGGATTCATGCCTCTCCCATTTCCGCGCCGCTTTTTCGGCGTCACCGCACTTTAACGATCGTTACTTTTGTACTAGCGTAAATAGGAGTCAAGCGCCAGACGCGAAAACAAATGCTATCTTTGACGCCAACAGGGTCCAGCGCATGAATGCTGACCAGCGAAAGGGAAAGAGCGATCACACCGCTCGGGAGAGGAAATGTTATGATGACGCGCGAGGCGCTTTACGCCGGACTCGACATGTTCATGGAAGGGTTGCTCGCCCGCGATCCGTCGCGGGTCAAATGGGCGCCGAATGTCTTCAACACCGAAAACAATGTCGCCTTGCAGATCGGTGACGGATTGTGGAACACGATCACCGCGCGCGGTGATTATGATCTGCGCTTTGCTGATCCGGTCACCGGGCAAGTGGCCCTGTTCACTACGGTGGAGGAAACAAACGCGTCCTCTGGCACGACATTCCGACTTGGCATGAACAGCGATGGCGCGATTGCCGAAGTCGAAACAGTGCTGGTGCGCGATGCGGATGAAGCGCTGAAATTCCCCAACCCGCAATTCCTGCCCAAGCCGGTGATGGAGGAAATCGTGCCCGAGCATGAGCGCGCCACGCGGGAGCGTTTGCTGACGCTGGCCAATGGCTATTTCATGACGATTGAGCAGAATGACGGCGCAATTTTCACCCGCTTTCACCCTGATTGCAACCGGGTGGAAAATGGCGTCCAGACCACGAATAATCCCGATTTCTTCGTGCCCGTTGCCGCTCTGGGATGCGAGGAACAATTCCGCATGGGCAATTACCGATATGACGACCGCCTGCGCGCCCGCCGTTTCCCTTTGATGGATGAGGAGCGCGGCATTGTCCTCGCTTATGGCTTTATCGACCATTGCGGCAAATTGGGAGACTATGAACTGACCGATGGCACCAAGGTCAGCAGCCCGATCCGCCGCCCGCATACATTCTATCTGGCCGAAGCGTTCAAGATCCGCGCTGGCGCCATTGAACAGATCGAAGCCAATTTCATCACCGTACCCTATCACATGCCCTCCCCCTGGGATCAGAAGGACGGCGCCAAGCCGATGCTGCGTAACGCATGAATATGTCCCGTACCGCCCCCGCCCCTGCCGCCGCGATGAGCGGCGTGCTGCGTTTCATCACGCTGGTCCTGATCGGCGGAGTCATGCTGATCGACGGCTTCGATCTCAACGCGATGCCGCTCGCCTTGCCCTATCTGGCCCCCGAACTGGAACTGGCCCCGGAAAATTTCGGCATCGTCTTTTCCGCCGTGCTGCTTGGCCTCGGGGCAGGTGCCCTGCTGATCGCGCCGCTGGGGGATCGCTTCGGCCGGCGAACGCTCATTGTGGGTGCCTGCGCTGCGATCGCTCTGACGACCTTTGGCACCGCCTTTGCACACACCGTTCCCCATTTCGCCTTGTGGCGGCTGGCCACCGGCGTCGCATTGGGCGCCTGCCTGCCGAATGTCAGCGCGCTCTCCGCAGAACTTGCCCCGCCCGACAAACGCGCCTTCATCATGTCGCTGGTCTCGGCCGGGATCGCGGTCGGTGCCATGGGGGCCGGCTTGATGGCCCCGGAGCTGGTCCGCTTTGGCGGATGGGAAATGCTTTTCTTCACCCCCGGCATATTCGCTTTGCTGCTGGCAATCGCGCTGTTCTTCACGCTGCCGAAAGGACGCCCGAATGCAGGTGCGGATACAAGCCCGGCGGGGCAGGGCACCGACAAAACGGCGGACGGGAGTGCGCGCGCACCTTTATTACGATTGGTCACGCAGCCCTATATTCTGCCTTTCGCGCTGTTTGCGCTGATCTACGCCGTCAATGCAATCGCGCTGTATATGCTGACCAGCTGGATGCCGACCATCCTGCCCGATGCAGGCTTCAGCAAGGATCTGTCATCCCGCCTTGCCGGCTTGTTGCAGGGCGGCGGTCTGGTCGTGGGCATCGCCGTGTCGTGGCTGCTGGATAAGTGGAAGCCCGCGCTGGCCATCGGCGGAACCTATGTTCTGGTCGCGCTGGCTTTGCTGGCCATCGGCGTGGTGCCGGCAGAACCGATGATGTGGGGCATCCTGTTGATGATCGCGGGCGGCGGAATCACCGGCATCCATATGGCCATCATGGCGCTGACCCCCTCGCTCTTCCCATCGCACATATTATCCTCCGCCATTGGCGCGGGCGTGGCGATTGCACGCGTGGGCGCCATTGCCGGGCCGATGGTCGGGGAATGGTTGATCAAGGGCGGCATCAGCACGGCCGGCTTCTTTGTCGCCATCGCCGTGCCGGTGGCCATTTGCGCGATATTGTCTCTCATCCTGCCGCGCGCACTCCGCAGCAGCGCGCAGGCAAAGGCCTGAAGACACCAAGTAAAGGCAGGCCGTCCACTCACCGGGCGGATGGCCTGCCCCGGATATCAGGGTTTGAAATCAAGCCCGCCGACACGCTCGGCGAAACGCCAGCCTTCTGCGCTGCGCACCAATTTATCGGTAAATGTCCCCACCAGCGGGCTCTTGGCATTCATCACCGGAAGCTCGCCGGGTTCGGCGGCTTCGCCCATGAACAGCACGATCACGCTGAAGGCCTTGGCATTATCCGCATCGACCACATCGACCACCGTATTGGCGATGACATGACGCTGCGCGCGGGCTGGCCGCGCGGTGAAGCTTTCCAGAATGGCTGCGCGGCCTTCAATAAATTCATCGGGCTTGCTGGGCCGGGCGAAGCGCGCATCAGCCGTATAGAGATTGGCCACGGCCTCCCAATCCTGCGCATCGTTCAGATTGACATAGAGATTGATCAGCCGCTGACAGTCGGCCTCGATTGCACGGCGTTCATTATCGTTCACGCTCTCTCCTTTTCTGCCTGTTCGGCATCCATCATGGCCTGAAGCATCCGCCGGCCTTCCACGGCATTGCGGTCGCTCTTCACCATCAATTCCGCCGGCGGATCGCCATCATAGAGAGCGATGATTTTTTCAATCTCGACCGAGGCAAAAATATCCTCATCGATCACCGGCGCCAGTGAGTGCCTCATTTGATCGACATCGACGCCATCTTCAACCGCCACCGCGAAATGATAGTAGCACGTGCCCGGCGTGGATGGGGTGATCGCGTGATAAACGCGGTTATGCGAAATCTTTTCGCCTGGCACCTGCGGATGGCTGGCCGGATAGGAAACGTCTGTAACGCCCATATGCAGGCCCGGCAGATAGCTGGCCATGCCCATGCTCCGATCAATCCGATCAGTCGGATAGCGTCCCTGCTTTTGCATGAGCGGCGGACTCGGGGCATCGCGAATATGCCGCATGCTGGAGACGAAGCCTTCACGTTTTTCCAGCTCTTCGGGAGTCGAGGCATTCTCCAGTGTCCCGATACTGGTACCATGCAGAAAGGCGAGATGGCTGAGATCGAACAGATTGTCGTTGAGCAGCTGATAACGACATTCCACTTCATGAAAGAACATCGTATGCGGAATCAGGCCGTGGCTCTTGAGAGCCAATTCCTCCTGTGAAGGAAGCAGGTCGGGATCTGCCTTTTCAGGATCGCCCACCCATACCCAAAGCCACATTCCATGTTCCACGGCAGGATATTGCGGTATGCGACAGGCCTTGGGCGTGTGATCCTGCGACGGTATGTTCACGCATTGCCCGTCCGAACCAAACGAAAAACCGTGATAGCCGCAGGTAATGACATCATTTTCAAGATGACTCTTGCCCAACGGAAAATGCCGGTGTGGGCAGCGCCCGCCGAGCACGGTGACTTCGCCATCTTGTTTCCGGTAAATGACCAGCGGCGTGTTGACGATGATACGCGAGATCAGCTCTTGGCGAACCTCTTCAGCAAAACAGGCCACGTACCACGCGTTGCGAGGTGCAAAACTACCCGTCTCGAATGGATACATAATTATCTCTCCCAAAGATGAAGCGGAAGGATCTCAATCCCTTCAGTATGTTTACACTGTAAACTTGTTTTTTGTCCAGCTTCCCGCGATGGAGAGTTTATGAGCCGTCCCGCAAAACTCGATTCAGAGCGGATTGTGACCGCAGCAATCGCTCTCCTGAACGAAGGGGGACTGGAGCAATTGAGCCTGCGGAAGCTCGCGGCCAAATTGGATGTCAGTGCTCCGTCGCTGGCACGCCATGTCGGCAACAAGGCCCGTCTTTTGGCACTGATGTCGATGCAATTGTTCAGCGAAGCGGTCGCCGCTGTGCCACAAGATCTTCAAGGCGCTGATTGGTTTCGTGCGCTGGCCTGGTCCATCTGGGACACGCAGCAACATACGCGCGACCTTGCTGCTCTAATCGCCATCGCCCCGACTGTGGCCGAGCGTGAAAGTTCGGTCGCGCGACAGCTTGAAGATGCACTCGCCCGCGCCGGACTTGAAGGTGAACAAGGCGATATCGCCCTTGCCGCTTTACAGGCGCTGGTGACCGGCTGGACCGTTTTCACCCAATCTGGAAAAGCAGCTCTGCTGACACGAGGGTGTGAACCGCGCGAACGCTTCGCGCAGACCGTCAACGTTCTGATCCGCGGGCTGAATTTGTAAGTACCGGACCCGCGTCAGTCGCCTTCGCCCTCGGGCTTGGTCTTTTCCAGAAACAGCGACTGCCCATCCTCGTCCCGCTGTTCGAGCGTGTCGATCAGCTGGTGGGTGATTCTCTCCAGCGTGCGCACATCCGCATCGGACAAGTCACTGAGGAGATATTGCGCCACTTTTTCACTCTGCGGCAGCATAAGGTCGAACAAGCGCTGCCCATCACTCGTCAGGCGCAAGGTCTTGCGCCGCCGATTGGCGGGATCTGGCGTGACGGAAATTCGGTCGCGGCGTTTGAGAGCGGTCACGGCGCGGCTTACGCTCATGACATTGACGCCCGTATGATCGGCCAATTCGTGACTGGCGCATTCGCCCAGCCGACCGATTGCCATCAACATGCGGAATTCATTCAGGCTGATGTCGTAACGATGAGCCAGATGGGTGGAAAAAGGCGCCAGCAACCGGTTGGTCAATTTGAGCAACTGGTGCAGCGTATCCACGCGGTTTTCTGATGTTGTGCTGTCCACAGGATAATCCGCTACGCCGACTGCATCCGTTTGATCAATATTCCTCTCCACCTCTATCCCCAGTTTGAAACGAAAAACTTCGCCAATGCTTATAATCTTGGCGAGGACCATAACATTCGTTACAGTTGTTGGCGAGTAAACAAATTGGGAGAGAAAGCCATGGGAGCATTCCCGCAATCCATTCATTTTATTGGCACAAACACCCCGCGGCGGGTGGAAATGTCGGTTCGCAACCTTGAAGTAGAAGGTGAAATTCCCGCGGAAATCGAAGGCGCCTTTTTCCGCGCAGTGCCGGACAATGCCCATGTGCCGATGTTCGGCGACGATATCGCGCTGAATGCCGACGGCATGGTGGCACGCTTCAACTTCCGCGCAGGCGCGGTCGATTACGACATCAAATATGTCGAAACCGAACGCTACCTCGCCGAAAAGGAAGCGCGCCGCGCCTTGTTCGGCAAATATCGCAATCCTTTCACCGATGATCCGAGTGTCGAAGGCAAGGACCGCACGCTCGCCAATACCACCCCCGTGTGGCACGGCGGACGCCTGTTCATGACCAAGGAAGACGGTCGCGGCTATGAAATCAATCCGCACACGCTCGAAACAGCGGGCAAGTGGGATTATTACGGCGCGCTGAAATCCGAAACCTTCACTGCTCATCCGCGCATTGACGATGAAACCGGCGAAATGTTCTTCTTCGGCTATGAAGCTGGCGGATTGTGCTCGCTCGACGTGGCCTATGGCATCGCCGATAAGGATGGCAATCTGACCTCTGAACAGTGGTTTGATCAGCCTTATTGCTCAACCATTCACGATTTCTGCATCACCGAAAAATACGCCATCTTCCCGATTTTCCCGACCACGGCCGATCTGGAACGGATCAAGGATGGCGGCGCGCATTGGGCGCATGAGCAGGACCGTGAAAGCTGGGTCGGCATCATGCCGCGCTATGGCAAGGTTGATGAAATGCGCTGGTTCAAGGGGCCGAAAGGCGTCTCGGCCTTCCATTTCGTCAATGCCTATGATGATGGCGATCTGGTCCATATGGATGTTTGCCTGAGCGATACGAACGCCTTTTCCTTCATGCGGGAAGCCGGCGGTATCGAGCGTGAGCAGCAGGACATACGCGGGGCGCTGACCCGCTGGACTTTCGACATGTCGAAACCCGGCGACAGTTTCGAAAGCCGCGACATGGGCCCTCCGGGTGATTTGCCCCGCCTGCCCGACCACGCACAGGGCCGCAATTATCGCCGCGCATGGTATCTCAGCATGAACCCCGAAGGCGGGCCGCCCATGCCCGGCGGGCCGGTGGGTGCCAATTTCAATGCCATCGTGCGGATAGAACCGGGCAATGGCCGCATCACCATGATGGGCGTGCCCCCGGGTGCCGGTGTTTCTGAACCTGTCTATGTACCCTCCAGCGATCCCGAACAGGGTGGCTGGCTGATGTCGGTGGTTGATCAGCCGAATGGCCCGGACCCGGCCAACTATCTGTCCGAACTCTGGATCATCCCCGCTGATGACGTTGAGAAAGGGCCGGTCGCCAAGGTGAAGCTCAACATGCCCCTGCGCAGCCAGGTTCATGGGACGTGGGTCAACCGCGCTAAGCTTGAAGACAGCAAACTCAAAGGCTGATTTCATCGCTTTGGAAGGCCGGTCGCACTGCATTCACCCTGCACTGACCGGCCTTTTTTTTGATTTTCAAGACACACGAAAGTGACGGCCGCAGATCACAAGATGGCCGCATGATGGAGGGGATATTCGATGGGAAAGGCGATTTACCACAGCAGCAGGATCATTTTCGGCCTGTGGTGGCTGTATTCCGGGCTGATGCATTTCCTAGTGCCCGGCTGGCAGCCCATGGGGCAGGAACCGGCAGCGATCGCCTTCACGCAGGCGCTGATCGACAGCGGATTATTCGAATGGATCAAGATCATTGAAGTGATCCTGGGCGTGACCATGCTCATGAACCGCTGGATGCCGCTGACGCTGATCGCGCTGACGCCGATCAACATCGTCATCATCTACTGGAATTTCGTGCTCGATTATGGGGTCATTGAATGGGTCTTCGGCGGATTGTCGGTGCTGTTCAACATCGTGCTGATGTGGGCCTGGCGCGCCTATTACTGGCCGCTGCTCGTATTCCGGGGTGACGCAGATTATTCGCTCAACCCCAAAGTCCCCCGCTAAAGAGAAAGGGGGCGGAAAGCCGCTCTGGCCCCGCCCCCTTGTTTGCATGGCTTCCGAAGGAAGTCAGATCAGCGCGTAATAGCGCAGTACATTGCCATCCGACCGACGCTCGCCGACACCGACGAAAACGTGCTTGGTCAGCCAGTCATGCTTGCCCACCGGGCATTCAAAGCTCGGCTGGCCGCGCAGGTAATATTCCTGGTTTTCCACCGGCTCGCCATCATTGAAGGCCCAGTCGCGCAGCTTCTCCATCGTGTCGGGTTTGCGGCCCCACAGGAAACCCTTATTGTTGAGCAGGATCAACGTGCCGTCATCCTCCTGCAGCAGATAGCGCGCATCGAAGCAGGCGGTGTCATCCGGGCGGAAATAGGCATAATCGCCGCCCGAATGCGGCACGGCCTTGCCCTTCAGATGCGGGCCTTCAAACGTCCCTTCGGACACGATGACCGCGCTGCGATTGCCGCCATTGGGCGTGTTGGGGATGGTGTAGACATCCGGGAATTTCAGCCGCACTTCCATGACGAATTCCAGACGCGGATTGTCAAAGGTGGAAAAGGGCGGTTCAAAGGGGCCATTGGCCATGGGTAAACTCCTCAGCGCAGTTCGAGTGCGCCGCCATCCACGAACAGATTGGCAGCGGTGATAAAGGATGCCTCTTCCGAGGCGAGAAACAGCACAGCACGCGCCACTTCGTCGGCTTCCCCCATGCGGTGCATCGGGATCGCTTCGATCATCTGATCTTTCAGCGCGGCGACCGCTTCATCGCTCATCCCCGGATTGCGATAGAGGAGCGGCGTGTCGATCGGCCCCGGACTGACCATGTTCACCCGGATACCTTCGGAAACCAGCTCACCAGCGATGACTTTCACCGCCGCATAGAGGCCGCCCTTGGCCGCCGCATAGGTGATATTGCCGGGCAGCGAGGCATGCGCGCCGATTGATCCCGTCACAATGATGGAGCCGCCCTTGCCCATCAGCCGCAGCGACTTCTGAATGGCAAAGACACAGCCTTTGAGATTGACCGAATGAACGAGGTCCCAGTCGTCCTCCGTAATGTCGCGCAGGGGCGCAAAACCGCCGACCCCGGCATTCACATACAGCACGTCGATCTGGCCGTCTTCCGCCTCGATCTGATCGATCAGCTTCTCGGTAGCGGCAATGTCGGAAATGTCGGCCTGATAGCCTTTTGACCCCGGAATATCGGCAACAGCCGCATCGAGCGTCTGCTGATTGCGGCCGGTGATGCGCACTTTGGCGCCTTCCTTCGCAAAAGCCTTGGCGCTTGCCAGACCCATGCCGCTATTGCCGCCCATCACAAGGACGGTCTTGTTTTCAAAACGCATTTCTCTCTCCCGGATCGTCAGAAGGGTGATAGCGGGTTTGGCCCGCCTTCCACCACATCCTGCATCACATCCCAATGTTCCGCGACCATGCCGTTTTCGATGCGGAAAATGTCCATTACCGCCCAGCCCAGATCATCCGGCCAGCGGCGGACATGGTAATGCACCGTCACATGATCGCCATCGACAAAGGCACGCTTCACATCATGCACTGCCTCCGGCGTCTGTTCGCGGATCATGTCCAGAAACGCCTTGAACGGAGCGAGACCCGGCTCAACCGCCTGATTGTGCTGAATGTAATCCGGGCTGATGAAGCGCTCTGCTGCCGAGGAATCCATAGGATTGAGCACCTCGGCAAACATGTCGAGCACCAGTTTCAGATTGGCTTCTTCCGCTGCGGTCCGGCTCATGCCGCCTGACTCGCGGCTTCCTCGGCTGCTGGCAGGCTTTGCCCCTTGATCAGATCGGCGCATTTCTCACCCACCATCACGGCGGGCAGGCCGGTATTGCCACCGGGCACCGTGGGCATCACCGAACAATCGGCAATCCGCAAGCCTTCGACACCAATCACCTTCAATTCGGGATCGACGACCGAGCGTTCCCCCATGCCCATGGCGCAGGTGCTGGTCGGGTGCATGGCGACATAGCAGGTTTCACGGATGAACGCGTCGAGTTCAGCATCGCTGTCGACATTGATGCCCGGCATACGCTCTTCGCCGATCAGCTTTGACTGCGGCGCGGTGTTGTAAATCTTGCGGGCCGCACGGATGGCCGCGCGCATCGTCGCCAGATCCGATTCCTCGGCCATCAGATTGAGCGTGACGGATGCCACATCCTGCGGGTCCTTGCTCTTCAGCCTCACCCAGCCGCGGCTGTCGGGATGCAGCGCGACCAACCCGGCCCAGAATACATGTTCCTGCCCCGGTTTGAGGAAGGGGAACCATGTTTCCGCATCGAAGCGGATCGGATTGGCCATGAACTGGATATCCGGCCGATCGAGATTTTCACGGGTCTTGATCACCACGTTACAGCTGTTGAGCTGCAGGGCGAGCGAGCCCTTGCCAAACAGCGCCCATTTCACCGCATTGACCGCCAGCTTGTCCCAGCGCAGCTGATTCAGGAAAGTGACCGGACTCTTGGCAAACCATTCCATCGAAACATTCGCATGTTCCTGCAGATTCTGGCCCACACCGGGGCTGTCATGCAGCACCTCCACGCCCATTTCGCGCAGATGCTCAGCCGGGCCGATGCCGGACAGCATCAGCAGATGCGGCGAATTATAGGTGCCGCCGGAAATCACCACTTCGCGCCTTGCGCGGATGACGCGCGGACCATCAGGCGTGTCTATTTCCACACCGACGCAGCGTTTGCCCTCGAAAGCCATCTTGCGCACCAGCACGCCGGAACGAATTTCCAAATTACGGCGGCCCTTTGCCGGGTTGAGATAGGCGGTTGAAGCGGAGACGCGGCGGCCGCGATCATCCACCGTCATTTCACCGCGGGCAAAGCCATCCTGCTTGCGGCCAGCAAGATCGTCACTCGTATGGAAGCCTGCACCCTCGGCCGCCTCCATCAAGGGTTCGTGGTGCAATAGCGGGCTTTCGATCGGGCGGACCTGCATCGGCCCATCGGCACCATGATAAGGGCCTTCTCCGCGCCAGCTATTTTCCAGCTTCTTGAAATAGGGCAGCACTTCGGAATAGCTCCAGCCCCTGGCCCCCATCTGCGCCCATTGGTCATAATCCCGGTGATGCCCGCGCATGGCGAACATGCCATTGATAGAGGACGACCCGCCCATCACCTTACCGCGCGGCAAGGGCATCTGCCGATTGTTCAGATGCGGTTCCGGCTCGGTCATATAGGGCCAGTTGAAACGCGGATCGGGCACTGCCTTGAGGAAAGCCACCGGCATTTTGAGATAGACGTGGTCATCCTTGCCGCCCGCTTCCAGCAGCAGCACATTCACATTCGGGTCTTCAGACAGCCGGGCCGCCACAACGCAGCCAGCGCTTCCGGCGCCAACAATGATATAATCGAAATTCTCGCTCGGGGCGGTATCAGCCATTTTCCTGCATCCTCTCATGCGCGATCGAAAGTGCGCTCTTTCCAACTTGCTAACGATCGTTATGATTGCTGGCAAGAGAATGGGAGAGAGAATAATGACGCGCGACGACTATGCCCGCTATGTCGAGGCCTTTAATAACCGCGATTATGATGCCGTGTTCGACTTTTATGTCGATGATCCGCGCATAGCCTTTTTCGGCGTGGAAATCACCACCCGCGAACAATTGAAGGATTTTTACGGCTTCCTGCATCGTTTCGTGAAGGAAAGCGTAACCGTGGAACGCTATGCCAACAGTGATGAGCTTGCCGCTGTGGAAGGCATTGTGCGGGTGGAAGGCATAGCGGATCTGACCCGCGAAGAACTGGACCGTAAGGGGCTCACCGGCCTGTTCCCCATCGCCAAGGGTGAAGTCCAGGAAATGCGGCAATATATCCATTATCATCTGCGGGGCGGGAAGATCGAGAGCGTGGGCTGCGCGCTGGTCGCTTGACTTCGCCTTCCTAAGCTGCCCCTGCTGATATGGTACTGCCGGTCAAGGACCTGATATTGTCCCGGCGCTGAACCGACATTCGGCGCCGGATAATACCGGGCTGCGTGACGCCATGCGGGTACCACAAAATGACGTAATCGCTTTCACGCTTGCGTCATTTTCGCATATATGAAACAAGGCTCTATATCCATTTCTGGAGGCCTTATTATATGATCAAGACCACCCATGTGGGCAGCCTGCCCCGCGGCGAAAACCTCGTTCCACTCCTGCTCGCACGCGACAAGGGGGAGGAATATGATCCTCAGGAATTTGACCGCGTTGTGCAGGAAGCTGTCGATGAAGGCGTCCGCAAACAGGTCGAAGCCGGGGTCTCGGTCGTCAGCGATGGTGAGCTCGGCAAGGTCGGCTACTCCACCTACATCATTGAACGTCTGTCCGGCTTTGGCGGCCACACTCCGCGCAAGCCCGCGCAGGATCTGGCGCAGGTTCCCGAACTGACCAAGAAGATGGCCCATATCATGGGCGCGCAGGAATTTACCCGTGCCAGTGCCATCGCACCGGTCAAGCTGGTCAATCTGCAACCGCTGCATGATGATGTCCGCCGCTTCAAAAATGCGCTGGAAAAACATGGCAAAGGGGCAGAAGCCTTCCTGAACTCCGCATCGCCGGGGCTGATCACGGCCTTTCAGCCCAACCAATATTACCCGACCCATGAAGCCTATCTGGCCGACCTCGCCGATGCGATGCGTCCGGAATATGAGGCGATCGTCGATGCCGGGCTGCAGATCCAGCTCGATTGCCCCGATCTCGCCATGTCGCGCCACACTGGCTATCAGGATCAGAGCGAGGAAGAATTCCTCAAGACGATCACGGCCAATGTGGAAGCGCTGAATGCGGCGACGGCCAATATCGCGCCGGAAAAGATGCGCATGCATGTCTGCTGGGGCAATTATGAAGGCCCGCATGATTTCGACATTCCGCTCGAAAAGATCATCGACATCGTGCTCTCCGCGCGCCCCGCGACAATCCTGTTCGAAGGCGCCAATCCGCGGCATGAGCATGAATGGGCCGTGTGGCGCGATGCCAAGCTGCCGGATGAGAAGATCCTGGCACCCGGCCTGATCGACAGCTGCTCCAACTATCTGGAAACGCCCGAACTGATCGCGCAGCGGATCGAGCGCTATGTCGATATCGTTGGTAAAGACCGCGTGATGGCCAGCTCGGATTGCGGCTTTGGCACTTTTGCCGGTTACGGCAAGATCGACCCGTCCATCGCCTGGAAAAAACTCGCAAATCTGCGCAGCGGTGCGGATATTGCGGAAAAGCGGATCGGCTGATCATGGCGAATGAGGGGGCGCAAAGCCCTTCGGCGTCGAGTCAGGTCAAATCGGCCACCCGGACGCTGGACATTATTGAATATGTGGTGGCCCATGACCGCCCCCTCGTCGCCCAGGAAATTGCAAATGCTCTGGCGATTCCGGTCTCCAGCCTGTCCTATCTTCTGGGCACGCTGGTGGACCGCCGTTATCTGATCCGCGATGGACGGCGATATTCCGCCGGACCAGGTCTGGAAAAACTGAAAGCCCGCACGGGCGATTTCACACTTTCAGAAAGAGTGGCACCGCTGGTTCGGACCTTGCGGGTCCAGTTGGACGAAACCTGCAGCTTCTTCATCAGGACCGAATGGGAAGTCGAACCCATCGTGACCGAAAGCAGTGATCACGCGCTGCGCTATTCCGTCAGCACGGGCACACGGCTGCCGCTCCATGCCTTGTCATCGGGCAAGGCCCTGCTGGCCGAATGCAGCGAAGACGAGCTGCAAACCTACTTCGCCCGGGTCACTCGCAAGCGCTTCACCCCCTCCACACATGCTGATGAAGAGGAATTGCGCGAGGAAATCGCTCGCATCCGCAGCAGCGGTTTTGCCTTTACCGATTCCGAATATACGCTGGGCATCCGGTCCATCGGCCGCGTGGTAAAAATGAATGGGGCACCGATCGGCGCGCTGTCCGTCGCCATCCCGCAGGTCCGCTATGACAATGATGTGGAACGCCGGGCCATGGATTTACTCGCCCGCATTGGCGCTCTGCTCAACACCGATTGACGCCAGCCGCTGTCCCTGGCCTGCGCCTCAGCGTTTGGTCTTTGGCTTGCGTGATTGCTGTTTGTTTCGCCGGACAATCGCCTTGCGCCGCAAGGTCCGCAGACGCGCTTCACGCAGCATATTGACCGGGAATTCGGTCGCCCCGCGGAAGCCTGCAACGGTGGACATGCTGCGCACGGACCGACGGGTCTGATGCAGCATTTGCTGGATCATGTCGCGCCGCTCAATTTCCCCCTCTTCCCGGATAAAGGCCAGACGGTGCAGTGCATACAGGCCAAAAATACCAGCGATCAGGAAATAGAAATCCCAGCTCGATAGTTCGAGGGGCGAAACAAGCACGTCGCTTTGCGGTGTAACCCAGCGCAGCATGATCTGAAAACGGCGCTCGGCGAAGAAATCCGCGAATATACCGCCCAGCAGCGGGGCCGTGCCTGCGGCAAAAGAGCTCGCCAGTGCGGCCGAGGCGACATAGGCGGTCGATCCGCCGCGCGGGCTGAGGCGCAGGGCAATATTGCTGGTCGCCAGCGTCACCCCCGCCACGGCAAAGCCCATCAACACATGCAGCACCAGCAGATAGGCCATCAACATGGTCCGATCCTCGATCTGCGATGCGCCGATCATCATCGTGATGCACAGAATATACGTCGGCGCCGCAACCGCGAGGACGGATTTGTTGGCGAACAGATCGCTCAGCGTGCCCCAATTGCGCAGTGCCAGCAAATTGGCGAGCTGGCTCGCAATGCTCAGCCCCATGACAAAGGTCATATCGAAATTGAGCTGCCGCAGCAGATAGACCGTGAAGAACGGTGTCGCCAAATTGGCGGCGAATTGCCAGCTGACCAGAAACCGGATCAAATGGCGAAAGTTGGGATCACGAAATGGCTCGGCCAGCAGCCCGCGCAGAGAAATCCGCGGCCCGGCAGGCGGCATGGCAGGTTCGGGAATCCGGCCCACCAGCCATGAACTGAACAGGCTGGCGATAAATCCGGCGAGATACAGCAGACAATAGACGATCTGCGTAAAATCGCTGTTCTTGCCGGGCTGATCCAGTGTGAAGGCCGCAATCAAACCGGCCCCAAGGCTGACCACGGTGGCATAGACGGTCCGGCGCGCCACCACATCGCCCAATTCGCGATCAGGTGTCAGATCGCGCAGCCAGGCATTCCACGGGCAGGACGAAAATGCGCTGATCCCGCAGAGCAGGCATTGCGCCGCCACCACTGTCGCCAGCCCCACACCGCGCGGCAGAAATACGGCCGCAGCCATGACCAGCAACATGGACCGCGCCAGCGTACAGGCAATGAAGGACAGCTTCTTGCGCTGACGAACCTTTTCCACCAGCAGAATGGCCGGACCTTGCAGCAACTGCCCCAGGAAGGGCGCACTGGCCAGCAGACCGACCACCATATTGGATGCGCCGAGATAAAGAGCAAAAGCCGTCAGTATAACGCCGCTGGTCAGCGCGGTGGTCGCGCTGGAGAAAGCCGCCTCAAGAATAAGGCGGTCCATGCCCTTCTGCATCTCGTCCGGACCGATTTCGGTCTGTGGAGCCAGATTGATTCCAAGAAGAGCCATGGCCGCTTACCTTTCTCTGCCCAGAGGGAGTCTCTGCACAGACTGGTCGGATCGGTCCGCATCGACCGATCTTGAGAGGCGCGCGCACCTATCGATTTTCCGCTGCACAGGCCAGTATATTCCTGCTTTGAATCAAGAAAGGGCGGCTACCTGATGGTAACCGCCCTTCCCAAAGCCTTATCGGCCGATAGTCAGATAGACTTATTTGCCTTTGCCGGCCTGACGCCAGCTATCGGCATAGGCATCACGCGCAACTTCCGAATAGGGAACCGGCGAGATGGTTGCCTTGATTTCGGTCTGCACATGCGGCTCGACAGTCGGCTTGGTGGTGCCGCCATTGGGTTCGCCCCAGACGAGCGAAACTTCCTTGCCGAATTCGGCGAAGTCGGGATCGATCATCGCGATGGTCAGCATCTTGCCTTCGTTGGAGCTATAGCCAACCCAGGTCGAAACGCCGATCACCTTGCCGTCGCACTTCACTTCATCGAACGGGTGCATGGAATAGACAGCACTCGGGAATTCGAAGAACTTCGCGCGGTCGCCCTTGGTCAGAACCGAGCTCATCACGCGCATCACATCTTCATTGTCGAGAGCGAGCGTGACCTTCTGCTTGTGCTTTTCGTCCTTCATTTTTTCGAGCGCTTCGCGGCCCACGAAATCATGATCGAACTTCAGCATGATGCCATAGCCCAGATCCCACGGCGTCAGGTAATAGCCGTCAACGGTTTCCGGAACATAGGAACCGCCAATCGAACACATGCCTTCATAGGACTTGCCGCTGGCCCATTCGCGGAATGCGACGAGCATCGGATCATTGCCGGTATAGAGCGCGGGAAGCGGCGAAGGCACCCAGCCCGATTCCAGCGTGTTGGAAGAATAAGCACGGCCGCCGACCAGCGTCAGGCCGAAATCCTTGCCAGCTTCGACCAGCGCCGAATGCACGGCTTCATAATCCGCCCACGGGCCGAACAATTCGTAACCCGGCTGACCAGCCATACCGTGACGCAGGGCACGAACCGGCTTACCGCCGATATTGACGGTCGTCATGTTGAAGAATTTCAGATCCGGCGGCGTTTCGCCCATGGCCTTTTCCAGCACCTTCATGGCATTCGGGCCCTGAAGCTGGAAACGATAGTTCTTGCGCTTGCCGTCGTTACGCATCGCCCAGCGTTCGTCACGCTCGACCTTGACGTCCCAATCGCCGGTTTCGGCATGGAATTCGAGCCATTCGATGGCAGGCGCACGGCCGACCAGGCTGTACACGTCTTCTTCTAGGTGGAAGAGGATGACGTCGCCGATCACATAGCCATCGGGGGTTACCGGAACCCACTGCTTGGCCTTGTCGACGGGGAAGTTCTTGAAGCTGTTGATGCCGAGATAGGACAGCAACTTTTCCGCATCCGGGCCGGATACATAGAGTTCGACCATGTGGTAGGACTGGTTGAACAGCACGGCGCTTTCGGCCCATGCACGCTGTTCGTTGCGCCAGTTGGAATATTCTGCCGGAACGCCGGGATAGACGTTGGGGCCAACCTGCTGGTTGCGCAGGAAGGTGACCAGATCACCGGCTGCATCCAGCTTCTGCTGAAGGGTTTGTTCACTCATAAGATATCCTCTCCTCGGGAGGCTTGGGGTTGAAACGTAAAAGGGTCAGTCAGCCGGACGGGCCAGCCAGTCGGAAATCGCGGCATTCACGGCCTCGGGGGCCTCCCGCGTGATCATATGGCCAGCACCGGGCACCACGACCAGTTCGGCATTGGGCATCTGATCGGCGATAGCTTCAAGCTGAGCGGGCGGGCTCCACTGATCAAGCTCTCCGGTCATGACCAGAGTAGGGCACATGATCTGCGGCAGCAGGCTTTCCACCTCCGGACGGCCCAGCAATGCGCGGACATGCGCGTCGAATGTATCCTGGCCAGCGGCCATGCACATTTCTTTCAGCGGATGAACGATTTCGGGCTTCGCGCGATTTTGTTCGGCAATCATCGGCGGCAACCACTGATCGACCAGCGCTTCAAACCCGTGATCATAGCCGACCTGACGCAAAGCGTGGCGTTTCTCCGTCTCGCCCTCTTTACGCGGATGCACGCCTGTGCTCGAAATAGCAAAGCGGCGAACGCGTTCGGGCGCCTGACGAAACACCTCCAGCGCGACCCGGCCACCCATGGAATGGCCGAACAAATCGAATCGCTCAGGTGCTGAATCGAGTACGATTCGTGCCATTTCCTCCATGCTATCAGCATTTTTATACCCATCAATCGCGCGTGAATCGCTAAAAAACGCGACTTGTGGCGTGAACATTGTCGCGTCGCAGATCAGTCCGGGCAGGAAAACAACCATAAATTCGCCTTAGAGTTCGCTCTCGTGAAATTTTCACCTATACGAATAAAAGGCTCTGCGCTAGGGGGTTTTCGTGAAAGCAGAGTGAGGCTATGCGGCCCACTAAGAGGAGAGTTCTATGTCATATGCCGCCATTCACCCTGATTGGGAAAAACCCGCCAGTAACATGGTGGATGGATATTCCTTGGAAATGACAGCCAAGGAGATGGATCATCTGCGCGAAGCCGCTCCACTGATCCGCCCCAATACGCCGATCGCCGTCACCTTCCTTCCGGGCGAAGAAATGGAAGATCGCATCGCCGCGACCAAGCTGGTGCGTGAGCTGGGTTTCGAACCCATGCCGCATCTGTCGGCCCGCCGGCTGGAATCAGCCGAAGTGCTCGAAAACCTGCTCAAGCGCGTGACCGAAGAAGCAGGCGTGAAGCGTGTCTTCATGATTGCCGGCGATCCGCCCGAACCAGAAGGCCCCTATGAGGATACGATGCAGATCATCGAATCCGGCCTGCTGGAAAAATACGGTATCGAAGCAGCCGGTATTGGCGGCCACCCGGAAGGGCACCCCAATGTGTCCAAGGCCGATCTTTGGGTGTGGATGGAACGCAAGATTGCGGCTCTGCGCGAACGCGGCATTACCCCGCTGATCGTCACGCAGTTCGCTTTTGACGATGAAGCGATCCTCAACTGGATCAAGGAAATGCGCGAGCGCGGCATCGATGCGCCGGTCCGTATCGGCGTACCTGGCCCCGCGGGCATCAAGCGCCTGATCGGTTTTGCCAAGCGCTGCGGCGTCGGTGCATCGGCCAATGTGATGAAGAAATACGGCGTTTCGCTGACCAATCTCATCGGCAAGGCCGGCCCGGACAAGCTGATCGATTCGCTTGAACAGGGCCTCACGCCCGAGCATGGTCGGGTCCGATTGCATTTCTATCCGTTCGGCAGCCTCAAGGCCTCCGCCGACTGGATCAACGAATATCACGCAAAACATAGCTGAAACCCCTGAGCGGGCGGCAAACGCGCCCTGGCTTAAGGGAATTCAAGGAGAGAGTAAGTTGAGCAACAGCAGCACGCTGGCATTGTCCTGCGAAAACCAGTCGGGTCTGGTCGCCAAAGTATCAGGTTTCCTGACCGAGCACGGTGCCGACATCGTCGATCTGCAGCAATATTCCGATCCGATCAGCGGCAAGTTCTTCATGCGCGCCGTTTTCAATGGCGGCAATGACGACATTCGGGCCAATTTCGAGCCGATTGCCAAAGAACATTCGATGATGTGGAATCTGCGCGATCCGGGCTACACGCCCAAGGTCGTGCTGATGGTATCCAAATTCGACCATGCGCTGGGCGATCTGCTGTATCGCATGCGGATTGGTGAAATTAACATGGAAGTGGTCGCGGTGATCAACAATCACCCGCGCGAAGTGCTCACCACCTCGCTGATCGAAGACATTCCTTATTACCATTTCCCGATCACCAAGGACACGAAGCCGCAGCAGGAAGCGCAGATCAAGCAGGTCGTCAATGACACCGGCGCCGATCTGGTCGTCCTGGCGCGCTACATGCAGATCCTCTCCGATGATCTTGCAGGCTTCCTGTCGGGCCGCTGCATCAACATCCACCATTCCTTCCTGCCAGGTTTCAAGGGCGCCAAGCCTTACCACCAGGCATATAAGCGCGGTGTGAAGATGATCGGCGCAACCAGCCACTATGTGACGACCGACCTCGATGAAGGTCCGATCATTGCGCAGGATGTGCAGAATTGCAGCCACCGCGAAACGCCGGATGAGCTCGTCGCCAAGGGCCGCGACGTCGAACGCCGCGTTCTGGCGAAGGCCGTAAAGGCGCATCTGGAAGACCGGGTGTTCCTGAACGGCAGCCGCACAGTTGTGTTCGACTAATTTACTAAAGGGGCCTGTATCATGGCGGATCGGATTGACGGGCGCGCCGTCGCTACCACAATCGAAGACGAAACCGCCGAAAAGGTGCAGGCCTATGCCAAGCGCAACGGTCAGGCCCCAGGCCTGGCCGTGGTGCTGGTGGGTCACGACCCGGCCAGCGAAGTCTATGTCGCGCATAAGATCAAGAAATCTGCGAAGGTCGGCATCCGCTCCTATGAGCACCGCCTTCCCGAAGACACGTCGCAGGAAGACCTGCTGACCCTGATCGCCCGTCTCAACATCGATACCAATGTCCATGGCATATTGGTGCAGGTTCCCCTGCCCGCACATATCGATGAAGGGGCCATCCTCGGCGCGATCAACCCGAGCAAGGATGTGGACGGGTTCCACCCGGTGAATGTCGGACGCCTGTCCACCGGAACGGGCGGCCTCGTCCCCTGCACTCCGCTGGGCGTGCTTAAACTGCTCGACACAGTGCTGGATGACCTGACCGGCCTCGACGCGGTGGTGATCGGCAAATCCAACATTGTCGGCAAGCCCATTGCCATGCTGTTGCTGGAGCGGGAGGCAACAGTCACGGTTACGCATATCGAAACCAAGAACCTGCCCGATATTTGCCGCAAGGCGGACATTATCGTGGCGGCGGCCGGCGTGCCGCATCTGGTGAAGGGATATTGGGTCAAAGAAGGCGCGACCATCATCGATGTCGGCATCACCCGCATTCCGGGCGGCAATGGCAAGGACCGTCTGGTCGGCGATGTTGCCTATGACGAAGTGCAGCATGCCAAGGCAGTCACCCCTGTCCCCGGCGGTGTTGGACCGATGACCATTGCCTGTCTGCTCGCCAATACGGTGCAGGCGGCAGAAAATCTCGAAGCCATGCGGAAACTTAACGCACCGGCATAGATAGTCAGGTGGCGCGGCCTGCAGAAATCGCCTACGACATATCCATGACTGCTAACTCACGCATCTGGACCGCCGCATTGATCGTGATCGGCGATGAGATTCTCTCCGGCCGCACCCATGACAAGAATATCGCGCAAGTCGCCAGCTGGCTGCAGGTACAGGGTATTCGCCTGCATGAAGTGCGCGTGGTGTCGGACGACATGGATGCCATAGCCGAAGCGGTGAATATCCTGCGCGCGCGCAACGATTACCTCTTCACCACCGGCGGCATTGGCCCGACCCATGATGACATCACCGTGGATGCCGTGGCCGGCGCTCTGGAAGTGCCGGTGGTGGTCCATCCCGAAGCCCGCGCCATTCTGGAAAAGCATTACGAAACCCGTGGCGGATTGACCGAAGCACGGCTGCGGATGGCCCGCGTGCCAGAGGGAGCGGATTTGATCCCCAACCGCATGTCAGGCGCCCCGGGGATTCATGTCGGCAATATTTTCCTGATGGCTGGCGTGCCGCATATCACCGCAGGCATGCTCGACGCGCTGACCGGCACGCTGGAAGGCGGCGCTCCGCTGATCTCCGAAACAATCGGCTGCTGGGTAGCCGAAAGCGAAGTGGCCGACATCTTGCGCGAAGTGGAAAAGGCGCATCCCGGCTGTCAGATCGGGTCCTATCCCTTCTTCCGCGAAGGACAGGTCGGTGCCAATTTCGTCATCCGCACCACGGAAAAAGCTGAATTGCAGAGCGCTGTCGACACATTGTGCGATGCGCTGGGCACGGCTGGTCATGATTTTACCCCGGGAGGGATCTGACGCTTCTTTCAGCAGGCTAAGTGCATGCTTTGCATGAGGCTCTGCGACATGACCGCTCTGCCCGGATATATGGAGACGAATTGAATGCGCGGCGATCGCGAAATGCTCACAGCGGCGATGGATGGTTTTCTTGAAAGGCTGACCGACCGGCAGGCTGACAATCCCTATAAGCGCGCCCGCTACACCGAGAATGGTGTGGAACTCTCCATCGGAGAAGGGGCTTGGGCGACCGCGGATGCGACCGGCCCCTATCGCCACGATATCGTCGATCCTGACAGCTGCCAGATCGCCTCTTTCGTGACTTTACGCGAAGGGGCCACCCGTTCGATCATGAATGTGCGCCTGCGAATCACCGGCGATGCGATTACCGATATCGAAATGCTGGTGGCACGTCCTGATTTCGCCGCCGCCGGACTGATGGCAGATGGGGCGGAGAAACTGGATGCTTCCCCCACGCCAGACCCCAGATGGTTTGCGCCCGTACCGACCGCTGAACAAATGAGCCGTGCCGAATTACGCCGGGTCGCCAATTGCTATTTCACGGGGCTGCAGCGCAATGATGGCCGGGGTCACTATCCCTTTGCCGAGGACTGCGTCCGGGTTGAGAATGGCTATCTCGCCACCGCGCCGCTGGATCAGCGCGAAGCGGAAAAGCTGAAACAGCGGGCCGCAGAAGCCGATGGCAACAGCCGCGCCGGTCAGTCGCCTTATACATGGAATTTCCTGACCATGTCGGCGCGCGAGCAGTTCGAGACCGGCTTCTTCGCCTTTGTCGACCGTATCCGGCACCGCCGTTTCCCGATCGTCGATCGCGAAACCGGCTGCGTCTTTACCCATGCCTTTTTCGATCATAGCGGCACGGTTCGCGATTATCAGCTGGCCAATGGAGAGACCGTGTCGGGCGGCCTTGACCGGCCCTTCACCTGGATGATCGCAGAAGCCTTCCGCATCGAAAACGGCCTGTTCACCCGGATTGAAGCACTGATGGCGCCAGTGCCCTATGGCATGGGGCCAAACTGGCCCCTGACCGAGCATGACATTCGCTAAGTAGCATCAAGGCGGCTTGTCCGCCCATCCACTGGAGGGCTCATGAGCAAACTGGCAGGCAAAACATGTGTCATCACCGGCGCTGCGCGCGGAATTGGCGAAGCGATAGCAGCTTTGTTTCATTCCGAGGGCGCAGAGGTAATCGCCACCGATTGCGATGAAGCCGCAATTCGCGGCACTGCCAGCCGGATCGGGTGCCGGTCGGAAGTGCTCGATGTGCGGGACGAAGGCGATTGGGCGCGGCTTGCCGCTAAGGTTCCGTCTTGTGATGTCATGGTCAACAATGCCGGAATAACCGGTTTTGAACATGGCACCGGCCCGCATGACCCCGAACATGCCAGTCTGGAAGAGTGGCGCGAAGTTCACCGGGTGAATCTCGACGGCACCTTCCTCGGCTGCCGCTATGCAATTGGCGCGATGAAGGCAAAGGGTGCGGGCTCGATCATCAATATCTCGTCTCGCTCCGGCCTGGTGGGGATTCCGGGCGCGGCGGCCTATGCCTCATCCAAAGCGGCAATTCGCAACCACAGCAAGTCTGTGGCGCTCTATTGCGCCCAGCAAGGCTGGACCATTCGCTGCAATTCGATCCACCCCGCCGCCATCCTCACGCCGATCTGGGAGCCAATGCTGGGCGACGGGCCGCAGCGTCAGGAAACTATGGCCAAGCTGGTGGCGGATACCCCGCTGCAGCGCTTCGGCACCTGCGAGGAAGTCGCCGCGCTGGCGCTGCTGCTGGCAGGCGACGATGCGACCTATATCACCGGGACAGAGATGAACATCGATGGCGGACTACTGGCTGGCTCCGCCGCATCACCTGGCTAGGCCATACAAACAAAAAGGGCGGGAAGTTGCCTTCCCGCCCCCTTGGTGATCTCTGGTAAAAACCAAAAACGCGAAATTACGCGCCTTCGACTTCCGCCGCTTCGATCTGCAGACCCGGCCCCATGGAGGAGCTGATCGAGATCTTCTGGACATATTTGCCCTTGGCGCCCGACGGCTTGGCTTTCACGACGGCGTCGGTGAATGCCTTGAAGTTTTCCTTCAGCTGATCGTCGGAGAAGGACAGCTTGCCGATGCCGGAATGCACGATACCGGCCTTTTCAACGCGGTACTGGACCTGGCCGCCCTTGGCGTCCTTGATGGCCTGTTCCACATTCGGGGTCACGGTGCCCAGCTTCGGGTTCGGCATCAGGCCCTTGGGGCCCAGAACCTTACCAAGACGGCCAACAACGCCCATCATGTCCGGCGTGGCGATCACGCGGTCATAATCAAGATTGCCTGCCTGCATGTCTTCCATCAGGTCTTCCGCACCAACCTTGTCGGCGCCAGCGGCCTGAGCCTTCTCGGCATTGTCACCGCGCGCAAACACGGCGACCTTGACGGTCTTGCCGGTGCCGGCGGGCAGCGAAACCATGCCGCGAACCATCTGGTCGGCGTGACGCGGATCGACGCCAAGATTCATGGCGACTTCCAGCGTTTCGTCGAACTTGGTGGTTTCGGCTACTTCGCGAAGGGTCTTGAGCGCTTCGTCAAAACCGTAAAGCTTTTCAGCAACGATCTTTTCAGCGAGCATCTTCTGGCGTTTGGTCAGTTTTGCCATGGTTTCAGCCCTCCACCACTTCGACGCCCATCGCACGGGCAGAACCTTCGATGATCTTCGTCGCCGCTTCGAGATCGTTGGCGTTCAGATCTTTCATCTTCGCTTCAGCGATTTCCGACAGCTGCGAACGCTTGACGGTTCCGGCAGAGATCTTGCCCGGCTCCTTGGAGCCCGACTTGAGGTTCATCGCCTTCTTGATCAGGTAAGTCGCCGGCGGCGTCTTGGTCGCGAAAGTGAACGAGCGGTCGGCATAGACGGTGATAACCGTCGGGATCGGCGCGCCCTTGTCCATTTCCTGCGTGGCGGCATTGAACGCCTTACAGAATTCCATGATGTTCACACCACGCTGACCGAGCGCAGGGCCGATCGGCGGGGAGGGATTAGCCGCGCCCGCAGGCACGTTCAGCTTGATATAGCCTTCGATCTTCTTGGCCATAGGGGCCACTCCTTTTCACACTGTCAGGCGCATTCAACGCGCCTTCATGTTGAGCGGTCAGACAGAAGCCCGAAGGCTTCCTCCCGCACGGATTCCCGCAGCAGAATGTCAGGGGAATGCGCGCGCATAACAGATATGCACGCAAACGCAAGAACGGGCGGAGCACAGCCCCGCCCGTTCGAAAGATTTTACAGTCTTACTTGACCAGTTCGACTTGTTCGAATTCCAGCTCAACAGGCGTAGCCCGGCCAAAGATCGAGACCGAAACCTTGACCTTCTGCTTGTCGAAATCGAGCTCTTCCACCACGCCATTGAAGCTGGCGAAGGGGCCTTCGAGCACTTTGACCTGATCGCCGATTTCGTAATCGACCTGAACCTGCCGCTTGGGCGCCGATGCGGCTTCTTCGGCAGCGCCGAAATAGCGTGCGGCGTCGCGTTCGGAAATCGGCTGCGGCTTGGCATTATTGCCAAGGAAGCCGGTAACCTTGGGCGTGTTCTTGACGAGGTGATAGACGTCGTCATTCATGCGCAGCTTGGCCAGTACATAGCCGGGCATGGTCTTGCGCTCTGTCTGAACCTTCTTGCCGCGCTTCACTTCGGTCACGGTTTCAGCAGGCACTTCGATCTGTTCGACTGCTTCGGACAGGCCCAGACGCTCCGCCTCGGCGATGATCGAATCGCGCACCTTGTTCTCGAAACCGGAATAGGCGTGAATGATATACCAACGGGCCATGTATCTCTTAATCCGTTTCTGCTTGCGCGGCGTTCAGGTCTGATCGAACGTCAAGTAAGGCTCAAACCAGAGTGAGCAGCCAGCGCACGATGGCGCCGAACAGCGAGTCGATTCCCAGAAAGAAGATCGACAGGATCACCATCATGATCCCTACGAAAATCGCAGTGGTTACCGTTTCCTGGCGCGTTGGCCAGACCACCTTGGACGCTTCCGCGCGAACCTGGCGGATGAATTCACCGGGGCTGGTCTTCGCCATGGCTGTTCGACCTCATTATCCAAATTGCTTATCGCACCGCTTCCGCCAAGGGGCCATCGCCGCCCCGATCCAGTTGATCGGGAGGGGCTGCAAAGCTCCGATGTCGGAAAGACGCGCTCTATCTAGCGAGGCTCACGCCGATAGGCAAGCCTTCGCAGTTTTCGCATACTGCGGGCCTGAGCTTGAGAGCGATCCGTCCGCGCTTCTCGCTCCCCATCGCAGGCCCTTATGCAGGCCGGTAAAGGGCCAGACTTGGCCGTTAATCATTGTCAAAGCTGCGCATTATTGTTGCGCAGAGCCCAAAGGGGGCTGGTTTTCACGGAAACATATGGTTAGCAATGATACTTTCTTCGGAAGCTAACGGGGGACATTCCGAGTGACAGCACCAGTGCAAACAAGCCTGCTCGACCGCATTACCAATATTTCCGACTTCATATGGGTCGGAACATGGAACGGGCAGGAAGTCATTCCTTTCCCGCCGATGGTTATCATTCTGTTCGGCGTTGGCTTGTACATAATGATCGGATTGCGGTTCTATCCGATCCTGAAGCTGGGGTCCGCCTTTTCCGGCCTGTTCAAGGGGCGCAAGGGCAGCGGATCGGGTGAGATTTCACCGTTTGCCGCACTTTCCACTGCGCTGTCCGGACAAGTGGGCACCGGTAATCTGGCTGGGGTGGCCACCGCTCTCGCACTGGGGGGACCGGGCGCTATCTTCTGGATGTGGATCACCGCCTTGCTGGGCATGGCGCTGGGGTTTGCGGAAGGCTCCCTCGCCATCCGTTACCGCGAGCAGACATCCGATGGCACCTATCGCGGCGGCCCCATGAGCTACATCATGATCGGCCTCGGCCCCAAATGGACCTGGCTGGCGATCATCTTCTGCCTTGGCACCCTGTTTTCCGCTTTGGTGACCGGCAATTCGATTCAATCCAACGCCATGGCCGACGGCATGAACGAATTGTTCGGCATTGAAGAGTGGATGGGCGGCCTGATTTCGGCGGTTGCCGTCTTCGTCGTGATCATTGGCGGGATCAAATCCATCGGCAATGTGGCGGAAAAGGTCGTGCCCTTCATGGCCGCAGCCTATCTCGTGATGGCTCTCCTTGCCTTGCTGCTCGACATTCAGGATATTCCCGAAGCCTTCGGCCTGATCTTCTCCGGCGCATTCAGTGCACAAAGTGCGGTGGGCGGCTTCACCGGCGCGGCGATCATCATCGCCCTGCGCGCGGGTGTGGCGCGCGGCCTCTTCTCCAACGAATCAGGTCAGGGTTCGACCCCGATCGCCCACGCTGTTGCGCAGACTGATGATCCCGCGTCGCAGGGCCGCATGGCCATGCTGGGCACATTCATCGATACGGTGGTGATCTGCACGATGACCGCGCTGGTTATTCTAACTGTGGAAGGCAATTTCTCGGGTGGCGGTGCGGCTGTCAAACATGCCTGGCAGTCCGATCTGACCGGCTTCTCCATGACATCCGGCGCATTTGCCGCAGCATTCCCGCTTCAACTCATCGGCGTTCCGCTGGGCACGTTGATCGCGTCGCTGGCCCTGATGCTGTTCGTGTTCACCACCATGCTGACATGGTCCTATTATGGCGAACGGGCGATCACCTTCATCTATGACCGCATTCCAGGTTCCACGCTGAAGGGCGAACGCATCCTGCACATGCTGTGGCGTGTGCTCTGGTGCGTCATCATCTTTTTCGGTGCAAGTCAGCCGCTGGAGCTGGTCTGGCGACTGGGTGATATCTCCAACGCCACTATGGCGCTGCCTAACCTGATCGCGCTGGCCGCATTGTCCGGCGTTGTGTTCAAACTAGCCCGCGGCGACAAAACGGCCGGCAAGGATTTCCATAAAGAAACGCCGGAAGAACCGAACGAATATTGATCGGTTCCTCCGGCGCCATGGAGTACATGGTTGTCAGTGCAGTTTAGTGCCGGCCGAAAAGGCGAGCCAGAAAACCTGGCTCGTCCATCGGCTGTATCTTGCCGTATTGCATCAAACGCTGGCTCGCATCGCGATGCGGCCGGGGGTTGGTCCAGCTATCGGGCCGGCTGGTGCGAAAACTCAAGCTCGACATAATGCTGCTCCTCATAAACTGTTGCAGTCTGGCGCTTATAATGCTCGCTTCACCGCAACAGTTCCCGGCCCCGCCTGAGTCAGCAGCAGCAATGCATACGCAAGCCAAGGCTTTCTGCCGGGTTCCCCATCCTTAAAAAAATATAAATAAATCAGCCACCACGCCCTTTCGCGGATCAATAGTCAGGTGATCGGACGTTCGCCAACGACGTTCAGACCGTAACCTGACAAGGCAATCGGTGAATGACGGGTGTTCGTCAGCAGCACCATATCCTGCACGCCCAGCTCGGCCAGAATCTGCGCCCCAACGCCGTAGTCACGCAGTTCCTCAACCACCGGCTGATCATCGCCAGCATTATTGGTGCGCGCCTGCATCATCCGCGACATCCAGCCCGCAGACTGGCGATTGATCACCACCACCACTCCGGCGCCTTCTTCCGCAATCAGCTCCATCGACTTGCTCAGCAGCCGCGAACGCTGTGTTTCTTCACCAAACACGTCCTCAAAGAAGGACAGCGCATGCATCCGCACCAAGGTGGGCTTCTCAGCGGAACTACCGCCCTTCACCAGCGCCATGGTCTCATCCCCCGTGGCGTCGCTATAATAGGACTGCGCGACCCAATCACCGCCCCAGCGGCTGGTAAAGCTGCATTCGGAGGTCTTTTCGATCATCCGGTCATGCTTGCGCCGATAAGCGATCAGATCGCGAATCGTGGCGATTTTCAGATCATGTTTGCGTGCGAAGGGGATGAGATCATCCAGCCGTGCCATCTGGCCATCATCGCGCATCACTTCGCAGATCACACCCGATGGGTTCAGTCCCGCCAGACGGGATATATCCACGGCCGCTTCGGTATGCCCTGCCCGCACCAATACACCGCCATTGCGGGCGCGCAGGGGAAAGACGTGGCCGGGGCTGACGAGCGCGTCTGCGCTGCTGGTGGGGTCAATCGCCACCGAAACGCTGCGCGCACGATCGGCAGCAGAAATTCCGGTATCGATCCCTTCGCGGGCCTCGATCGACACGGTGAAGGCCGTCTCATTGCGCGAGCGATTATTGCTGACCATCGGCTGCAGACCCAGCGCGTCGCAGCGCTCGGAGGTCAGCGCCAGGCAGATCAGCCCGCGCCCGTGAGTCGCCATAAAGTTCACCGCATCGGGCGTCGCCATTTGACCGGGGACGATCAGGTCGCCTTCATTTTCACGATCTTCATCATCAACCAGAATATACATCCGCCCATTACGCGCTTCCTCGATGATTTCCTCGATCGAGGCGAGCACGGGCCGGTCATCATTCTGAAGCAGAACCGACTCCAATTTCGCAAGCGTGTCAGATGTGGGGTTCCAATCGGACTGAAGCAGATCCCTCAGGCTGTTCGCATGGAGACCAGCGGCACGGGCAAGGCCGGAACGCGACATCGTGCCGTCAGCAATGATCCGACGGGCTTTTTCAATAATATTGCTCATGAGCAGCGGCCTAATCACATTATAATGTGATTTCAAGGAACGTGAATCACATTCGCTGATTAGAAGTTGCATCATCGCGCATTTCGCGGGGTTTACGCGCAGAAACACCGCCAGCAACATGCCAGCGTGAGAAGAAAGCAAACCTGTTTCGGGGGAAACTGGCAGGAGTGGAGGGACTCGAACCCACGGCCCTCGGTTTTGGAGACCGATGCTCTACCAACTGAGCTACACTCCTGCAGCGGTTTGCGCCTCTAATGGGTCACCGACCACTTGGCAAGGCGCATTCCTGTCATAATTGCGTATCAAGATAGCAGACGAAACACTCCGCGCCTGCTAAGCGCTGTATCGCAATGCACGCACCAAGCCCGCAAACGATACCACCGGAAATGCTCTTGCTCGCTTATCGCAGCGGCATTTTCCCAATGGCGGACACACGCGATGACCCCGATATTTTCTGGGTTGAGCCGCGCGAGCGCGCGATTATTCCGCTGGATGGCTTTCATTGCGCCCGCACCTTGCGCAAGGTTTTGCGGCAGGATCGCTTCACCGTCACCTGCGACACAGCTTTTACCGAGGTCATCGACGCCTGCGCCGCGCCGCGTGATGACCATCCGGAAAGCTGGATCAGTGAACGGATCGCCGCCAGCTATAGCGCCCTACACCGCGCCGGACACGCCCATTCCATCGAATGTTGGCAGGATGGTGAATTGGCGGGCGGGCTTTACGGCGTGTCTTTCGAACGCGCCTTTTGCGGCGAAAGCATGTTTTCGCGCGCCAATGATGCGTCAAAGGTGGCCCTGGCATGGCTGATCGCCATGATGCGCCAGGCGGGCTTCATGCTGCTGGATTGTCAATTTATGACCGGTCACCTGTCCACATTGGGTGCGGTGACCATGCCGCAAGCCGATTATCTGACGCTGCTGAGTGAGGCATGCGAACAGCCGTCTTCATCCAGCCTGCCCGATGCATACCGCGCCTTGATCGCGCAGGCCGGCGATCACTCGCCCGGAAAACTCATCGCACAATCTTTCACCCAGACATCATAGACCGGGTGCTCCACCACATTCAGGCTCGGGGAATTCTTGAACAGCCAGCCTGAAAAAATCTGGTGCCATTCCATGTCATCATCATCGTTGCTGATGCGCTCTTGCACCTGAACTTGCACGAAGGCGCCGGTTTCGGGCGGCTCTTCCCAGGGCGGAGTCTTTTCACAAGCCTCCAGCTTCACCGTGACACTGCCGACCCGCTTCGATTCGCCGGGCTTCAGCTCCACATCCTGTGAGAGATTGTTGCGCTTGTTGATTATGCCGATCGTGGCCACACGATCCGCCATCGGGGTGCCCTGCTCCGCCCCGGACGGAGCATCCGTGCCAGCCGCAGGCGCAGTGGTGTCCTTTACGGCAACACTTTTCTCGGGCTCAGGCTCAGAATCAGGCGTGTCCTGCCCGCATCCGCCAAGCGCCATACTCGCCAGCGACAGGGCCAGCAGCGCGGTGCCGCAAGCTGCGCGCCGCATGATCAGGCGTCCGGTGTCCAGGCGTCATAATCACCCGTGGCCGCAGCACGTTTGCCGCCACGTTCCAGCGCACCAGCCGGACGATAGGCCTGCACCGTGCCGGTGGCATTGGGCGTATAATCCGCTTCCCAGATCTTGGGCGGGGCCAGATGGCTTTCCGGCAGATCATCATAGGAATGATGCAGCCAGCCATGCCATTCTGATGGCACACGGCTCGCATCATTGGCGCCGTTATACATGATCCAGCGGCGTTCACGGCCGCGTGCATCCGGCTTTTTCGAGCGGTAATAGGTGTTACCCTGCGCATCGGTGCCAACATGTTCGCCATTACGCGAGGACCACAGAGAGGTACCAATCGTGGCACCATCCCACCAGGTGAAGATTTTCGACAGAATACCCATGGCATGCGCGTTAGCCACAGATCGGCCTGCGGCGCAAGCGGGCTCTCACCAATCGACGCGATCGCCCGGTGAAATCCCCAATTCTGCGGCCCGTCCACCATTCAGTTCCAGAATGGCGCGGACCGGCCCGTCAGAGCGAATCGGATCGAGGGAATAGGGCACCGCATTGGCGGCAATATTCAGCACGCGCCCGTCCGGCCCGATAAAGATCAGATCCAAGGGTATCACCGTGTTCTTCATCCAGAACGATGCCGGGGCCATGACATTGCGCGGGAACAACATACCTTCATCGGCGCCCATTTCAGTCCGGAACATCAAGCCTTTGGCCTGCTCCGCCGCCGTGCGCGCGACTTCCACCTTGAAATGATGCGCCTGCTCACCCTCGCCAACGCTCAGCGGAATAACCTCCAGCCCGGATATGGGGTGCTGGCTGGCGGTGACAGCAGCGTCATTTGCGGGCGAAGCGCTTTCGGCGGATTGCGCAGAGCAGGCCGCCAGCATCATCAGCGGTGCGACCAGCGCCACTACCCCGCGCCGCAGACGCGCGCCGCCAATTTTGTTCCTATGCAGCATCATTCCGCCTCTTCTTCCGCCTCAGCAACCCATTGCTCAACGTCCTCGGCGCGCTTCGCCTCTATCACGGTGCGCGCCATATCGAGGGAATGCCCTGCTCGCAGCATGGCCGCAATCTGTTTTTCCCGCACGGCTCTGTCGAGCGCCGGAGCCTCATCCTCGTCATCATCGCCGTCGCGCCAATTCTGGTGGAAAGGACCAAATCGCCGTTTGCGCGCCAGCGCCAATGCAGCCCGCCGGCGCTGCGCTTCATCGGGGGCGACCTCTTCACGCAGATTTTCCGCAATACCCGCTTCGCCCAATGCTTGCGCAACGCGCCGCGCACCATAGCCGCGTCGCAGCAGGCTGCCACTCTTGGCCTGCGCATAGGCTTCATCATCGACGAAGCGCTGATCGACATAACGTGCCACCAATCCTGATACATCAGGATAGTCTTCCGCCTCATCCTCCCACCCGCGTTCACGCAATTTTCGCTTCAGATAGCGCTCCAGCTTGGCTGCGCTGGTCGCAAATCGGGCCACATAGGCCAGTGCCATCTCCTCCAGTTTTTCCCGGTTGAGCGGCCTTGGCGCACGTTTTGGGCGGCGCTTTTCGTTAAATTCGCGGTCCATTGGCCACATTCGTGCCACAGTCAGGTTGAAATAGGAAAGGCTGTATTAGCTATGATCGGGTCACATCCCGGTCAGCTTTGGTTAAACTGCCGCACCGATAAGCGGCGCCATGTCTGATAGGAATGGGTTAGAGACGCAGGATATGATAACAAACGACGCCGCAATTACGCCGACGCCGAACCGTTGCGACCTGCCACGCCGCTTCTCCGATTTTTCTACCTTCGGTGAAGCGCTGGATTATGCTGCCCAAGGTACAAAGGGCTTCAATTTTCACGATCCGCGCGGCAAGCTGGTTCGTCCTTATCCATTTACCGAACTGCGCGATGATGCGCGGGCCATGGCTGGCCGCCTGATCAGCGCGGGCATCAAGCCGGGCGACCGGGTCGCCCTGGTGGCCGAAACCGGCGTCGAATTCGCCGCGATATTCTGCGGCACGATTTATGCGGGTGCCTGGCCGGTGCCCCTGCCCCTGCCCACCAGCTTTGGCGGCAAGGGTAACTATATTGATCAGCTGGCCGTTCAGCTGCAAAGTTCCGACCCGGCCCTGTTCCTCTTCCCGGAGGAAATCGCAGAAATGGCTCAGGCGGCCGGAGACAGGCAGCAATGCGCATCCGCCACTTTTGCGCAACTGGCCGAAAAGCCGATTGCAAAGGACGACCTCCCTCAGCCGAAACCGGATGATATCTGCTATTTGCAATATTCCTCCGGCTCCACGCGTTTCCCGCATGGCGTTGCCGTTACCCACCGATCGCTGCTGAACAATCTGCGTGGTCACGGGATGGGCATGAAGCTCGTCGAGGACGATCGCTGCGTCAGCTGGCTACCCTGGTATCATGACATGGGTCTGGTTGGCTGCTTCCTGTCGCCCATCGCCAATCAGGTTTCGACCGACTATCTCAAGACCGAAGATTTCGCCAGGCGTCCGCTGGCATGGCTCGATATGGTCAGCCGCAATGAAGGCACGACGCTGTCTTACTCGCCGACCTTTGGCTACGATATTTGCGCGCGCCGTATTTCCAGCCAGTCTTCAGTGGCGGATCGTTTCGATCTGTCCCGCTGGCGTGTGGCGGGCAATGGCGCGGATATGATCCGGCCCGACGTCATGCAGAATTTCGTCAATGCCTTTGCCGAGGCGGGCTTCAAGGCCAATGCCTTTCTGCCCAGCTATGGCCTTGCCGAAGCGACTCTGGCCGTCACCATCATGCCGCCGGGTGAAGGAATCCGAGTGGAGCTGGTGGAAGAGGAGCGTCTTTCCGGATCGCCCCGTGACCTGTCGCGCCCGGCGCGTTACCGCGCGATCGTCAACTGCGGCAAACCCGTGCTCGACATGGAGCTCGAAATCCGCGGCGAAAAAGGCGATGTGCGGGCCGACCACCAGATTGGCAAAGTTTGGTGCCGCGGGCCCAGTGTGATGCATTCCTATTTCCGCGACCCTGATTCCACTGCGGAATGTCTGGTCGATGGCTGGCTGGATACGGGCGATATGGGCTATATGGCCGATGGCTATCTGTTCATCGTGGGCCGGGCGAAGGACATGATCATCATCAATGGCAAGAACCATTGGCCGCAGGATATTGAATGGGCGGTGGAACAGCTCCCCGGCTTCCATCAGGGCGATATTGCAGCCTTTGCCGTGGAGACCGAGAATGGCGAGGAAGTGCCCGCCGTGCTGGTCCATTGCCGTGTTTCCGACCCGGAAGAACGGGTGCGTCTGCATACGGAAATTCGCGAGAAAGTCCGTTCCATCACGGGTATGAATTGCGTGGTCGAACTGGTTCCGCCGCGCAGCCTGCCGCGCACCAGCTCAGGCAAATTGAGCCGCGCCAAGGCGAAGACGCTGTATCTTTCAGGTGAAATCGCGCCGCTTACTCTGGCTGCCTGATCCCGTGCTGTCTGACGCGGACTGGCTCCTGCCAGCTGCGCCAGACAGCACGTTGTAAAAATCAGACCTTAGACACCCAAGGAGAGGATTATTCCCCTCCATCCGGGCGCTGCCAGCGCACTTTCAACGGTGTGCGACCGTCTTCACCCTCCGCAACGCGGACATCCTGTGCCAGCAGCGCCTCGCGCACCACGTCACGCTGTTCCTGCGGTCCGGTCAGGGTCACCGGCATATCCACCCGTTTCGCAGCCCATATGATTAGTTTCAATGCCGCGATTCCCTCCGCATCGGGCCTGCTTTCTTCATCGTTGCCCCCTTCATCGAATGTCACGTCGGGCAGTGGCCGCGCCGGGGGGAGCAGCTCCACCCGCCATTCCGGTTCAGTCGCGGCGATCCGCTGTTCCAGAGCAAAATAAGCCGCAAGACTGGCCCCATCCAGTTCCTTCGCCCGGACCAGAGCGCGGCGACGCTGACGATCGATCAGCACTTCATCCTCCGGGACACCTGCGACCAAAGCCAGCCTTTCAGCCAGCTCCTCCGCCCGGCGCAGATTGGTTTGCTCCTCCTGCGCACGGGCGGAAGAAAGCTGCGCCGCTTCTGCTGCACTGGAGCTGGTCCCGACCTGATATTGCGTCAGCGAGAATTGCACCTGCCGCCCCAGCTCACGCGCCAGCGCCCGCTCGCCCACTTCTTCTGCCTGTGGCTCCAGTTCGGGCGTCAGGACAGTTGCGGTCACTCTGATCGGCAAAGTGTCAAAATCGATATCAAGCTGCGACAACCGCGCGCGATTATCAAAACTGTCCATCACCGTGCCGCGCGTCTGGCGCGAAGCATTGGCTTCCCACGCGATTTGGCGCAGCGAAAAGGCGAGCGGAACAGCCAGCGCCACAAACGCCACGACGATCAGCAGCGCCTGTAATTGCGTTTGCCGGTCGGACAGGCTGGTGCGAAAACCATAAAAACGCGCCATCACCGCCGCAGTGAAGGCGATGGTCATAAGGTTGGTAAAATAAAGCAGCAGAGCCCCGGAAAAGACCGTCCAGTTCAATGTCGCCAACCCGAAACCCACCACCGCCAGTGGCGGCATCAGGGCGGTTGCGATCGCCACGCCGACAACCGTGCCTTCACGGCCGCGGATCATCGCATAGGCACCGGCAAGGGCGGAAAAAAGCGCCACCAGCAAATCGAACAGATTGGGCCGGGTGCGCGCGGCGATTTCCGGTGTCACCGTTTGTAGCGGTGAACACAGAACCACCAGCGCACAGAGCAGCACCGCCACCAAAGTCCCTGCGACCAGCGATCGCCCCGCCTGCCGCACCCAGTTGAAATCGCCGGTGGCCAGCGCGAACCCAAGCCCGATAATTGGGCCCATCAAAGGGGAAAGCAGCATGGCCCCGATCACCACCGCCGGGGAGGAGAGCAACAGACCGAGGATCGCAATCCCGGCAGACATTGCCAACATGAAGATATAACGCGCCGAAATCTGGCATTCTTCACGCCGCTTTTCGATCACTTCCGTCTGATCAACCGTATTGACCACGGCCTCACGCCACCAGCGCCGCATGCTGCGCAACACCACGGCGAAGGGATAGCGCGGTCGGGCCGCAATTGATTCTGACATGCTGAATTCCAAAAGAAAATTTTCGGCGGCTTTTTACCCGCGCTTTTCACCGATCACAAACCCGCAGCGCAGACAGCGTTGAAATCGGCCTCTCTTGTTTTACGTGTCTTATGCCCTTAATACAGTATCGACAGCTTTTCGTTAGGACCGGAGCATAACGCCTGCCATGGCCACCACCGAGACAAAGACCGCCACTGACACCGATTTCACCCTGACCCCGCCCGATCCGGTGCCCGAGGTTAAGAGCGAAAAGGCCGCAGGCCTCGTTCCGGTGAGCGAGGAAACCAAGAGCAAACTGGACGACAAGGTCGAAGGATTCATTGCCGATCTGGTCGCATTGGATGCCAATTCCCCTGATTTCGGTCAGAAGGTCGATCAGATAACCAATATGGGGCGGCAGGAAATCGCCGCTGCCGCCGGTCAATCCAACCGCTTCCTCGACCGCCCGGTGCGCGCCATGGACAAGGATAGCGGCGTGGGCACCGATCTGGCCGAATTGCGCCGCACAGTCGAGGAGCTGGACCCCGGCCGTCAGGGCAAATTATCCGGCCCGCGCAAGATCCTCGGCATTATTCCCTTCGGCAATAAGCTGAAAAATTACTTCGACAGCTACACATCGGCGCAAGGGCACATTCAGGCAATTCTGGCGCGGCTGGCGAGCGGCAAAGACGAATTGCTGATGGATAATGCCGCCATTGACGTGGAACGCGCCAAATTGTGGGAAGCGATGGGCAAGCTGGAACAGATGATTCACATCGCCAAATCGCTGGACGGGCGGCTGGAAAGCAAGGCCGACGAGCTCGAGGCGACCGATCCGGCAAAGGCCAAGGCCATCCGCGAAACCGCTTTGTTCTATGTCCGTCAGCGCACGCAGGACCTGCTGACGCAAATGGCCGTCAGCGTGCAGGGCTATCTCGCGCTTGATCTGGTCAAGAAAAACAATGTCGAACTCGTAAAGGGCGTCGATCGCGCCAGCACCACCACTGTCTCTGCATTGCGCACAGCGGTGACTGTGGCGCAGGCGATGACCAATCAGCGGCTGGTGCTGCAGCAAATCACGGCGCTGAATGAAACAACCGCCGGCATCATCGATTCAACCGGCACGATGCTGCGCGAACAGACCGGTAAAATCCATGAACAGGCCGCCAGCTCGACCATTCCGCTCGAAACGCTGCAACGCGCTTTCCAGAATATCTATGACACGATGGACGAGGTTGACGATTTCAAGGTGAAGGCGCTGTCTTCCATGAAGCAGACCGTCACTGTGCTGTCGGATGAAGTGGAAAAGTCGAAAGGCTATATCGCGCGCGCCGAAGGGCAGGCCAAGGCACAAAAATCCGCCAGCGAACCCTCCTTGCTGTCACTGGATAGCTGATGAGCGACCTCACCCGTGACAGCGACCGCCTGATCGGAGAAGCTCGCCGCGTTCGCGATGACAATCGCAGCGGGGGCAGGCATCATCGCAACCCGTCCATTGGGCGTGGATCGGCCGAAGCGAAGCGCAACCACCTGCTGCGCAAGGTGAAACGCGTGATCGTGGCTATCATCGCGATTGTGGTGGCCGCTGGCATTGCTGGCGCGATCATCGGCGGAATTGGTTTTACGGGCGTGATGCTGACGCTGCTGGCGATCATGGCGGCCGTTACCGCGTTCTCCGTCTTCCCACGCATGAAAACGCCGCAACGCAGCGATCTGAACAAGGGCAATGTGCAGCAATTGGTCAGCCGCACCGAATTGTGGCTGGAGGCGCAGCGCCCTGCACTGCCCGCCCCGGCCGCTACGTTGGTGAACCAGATTGGCGTGCAGCTGGATGGCCTGGGCGTGCAATTGGACGGAATAGATCAGACCCACCCGGCAGCGGTTGAAACGCGCAAGCTGGTGGGGGAACATCTGCCCGAAATGGTGGAGGCATATCGCCGTGTGCCGGCCCATTTGCGCCGTGAAGAACGCGCTGGCGGCACACCCGATGCGCAACTGACCGATAGTCTGAACAAAATCAGCCGGGAAATTGATCAGGTGACGCGCAAACTTGCCGATGGCGCGCTGGACGATCTGGCGATTCAGACCCGTTATCTCGATTACAAATATGGCGTGGATGATACCACTTCGCCGGAGAACACCTGATGCGCGTAGTTTTACCGCATGAACTGACCAAAGAGGCCCTACGCGAAAGGTTGCGCAGCCACGCCCATGAAATTGCCGATCATATTCCCGGCGGCATGGCCGAAGTGGAAACGCACTGGCCGAATGAAGACCGCATGCAGATGATGATCCGCGCGATGGGTCAGAACCTGTCAGGCGATGTGGAGATTGAAGCGCAGCAAGTGGTTTTCACTATCGTCCTGCCGCCAGCGCTGGGTGTAATCGAACCACTGGTCGAAAATGCCATCCGCAAACACAGCCAGACCTTGCTTGCACCGCCAAAGGCCTGAGCCGAGGGATTTTTACAGTTTGCGTTCCCATTCCAGATAGGTTTCCGGAATGCTCAGCGCATCCGTGGCGGCGCGCGTTTCACGCATGAACAGCAGCAGCGCAGCCATCAGGAAACCGATCGCCAGCATAAAAATCAGCGCGACCACAACCTGAATATCCAGCGCCGCAAATTCTTCGATAAACAGCAGGGCCACCACCAGGCCGACTGTCAGCGCGCTGAGCACGAGCAGCCGGATCGCCTGGCTGATCGTGCTGATGCGGCGATCCAGCAGGCGGATCTCGCGCACGATCGCATCATGCTCCGGGCCTGATGTCGTCTCGTGCCGCTCCTGCAAAATGCGAGAGCGATCCACCACCCGACCGAGCCGCGTCGACAGAATATTCATGATATTACCAATCGCCACCAGCATGAAAACAGGCGCGAGAGCAAGCTGAATGGTTTGCGCGATCAACTGTTTTGGACCTTTCACTGACAGACAGAACTCGTTAATCCTTTTGCGGTAATTTTGGAACCTCACAAAGGTCCATGTATTTGAAAGAAATTGGATTCTGTTGGATAGGGCTTCGCGAGGGTCTCCCGATGGACGTAGTTATGGGATCGGGGCGCTTGGTCGAATATCAGAAGTCTTCTGACAGTTTGCGGCATGCTATGCGCGCAGCCACACGTGAAATGCACGATGTTCTGGATAATGGCATGGCCGATCTCGATCTGGCTGAGCCTGAGGACTATGCACGTTTTCTACGCTTCCAGCTCGGTGCCCGTGCTCCGATCGAGCGCTGGACCCGTGAAAACCTGCCCGTCGAAGACCGACTGCCCGAACAGATCCCGCTCTTGCTGGAAGACCTGACCGATCTGGGCAAACCCTTTTCGCTTCCCAATCGTACCTTCACATTGCCGGATGAAGCAGATCCGATTGGGCTTTCATGGGTGCTTGCGGGTTCTCACCTGGGCAATCGCGCGATGTTGGCGGATTTGCAGACGCGCAACACGCAGTCACTTCCCGTCCGTTTTCTGGATGATGATCGCATGATCCAGTTCTGGAAAGCGCTGAAACCAGAGCTTGAGCAATCCGTCAGCGCTCAGCGCCTGACCGCCGCGCTTTCCGCAGCCAAGGCCACCTTTGCATTCTTTCTCGAGACGATGCGCGCGCCGGGCAAGAGGCAAGCTGCATGAGCTCGACACAGAACTACACAGTCGACCTCACCAATTGTGACAAAGAACCCATTCACGAACTCGGACAGGTTCAGGCCTTCGGCGCGTTGATCGCCGTCACGAGTGATTTCAATATTGCGCGCATGTCGGCGAATATCGCCGATATATTGAGCCTGAGTACAAAACCCGAAATCGGGGATCGTCTGGCAACTGTTATCAGCGCGCATGCTTTGAGCATTTTGCGTGACCACTTACCGGCTGATGACGACGCGGATGCACAGGAACGTATATTCGGCGTCGCCTTGTTCGACGATCGCCGCCTGTTCGATGTCGCGCTGCACCAGTCAGGCCATCTGTTCGTGCTGGAGATCGAGCCGCACGATCCGAAAACCCAAGCCGATTGTATAAGCGTATTGCGTCCCATTCTCGCGCGTCTGGAAAAAACCGAGCTTGTCGAAGAACTCTGCGACATAGCAGCTAAGGAAATGCAGCGACTGCTCGGCTTTGACCGGGTCATGGTCTACCGTTTTCACGATGATCAGAGCGGCGAAGTCGTGGCCGAAGCCAGAAATGCGGACATCGGCAGTTTTCTGGGCCTGCGCTATCCCAAGACCGATATCCCGCAACAGGCGCGCAGCCTGTATCTGCGCAATCGTTTCCGCATTATCGCAGATGTGAATGCCGCGCCGATTGCCATCGAACCGACCACAGGCTTGCAGGGAGAACCGCTCGACCTGTCGCTTTCAACCCTGCGCGCCGTGTCGCCGATCCATATCGAATACCTCAAAAATATGGGTGTCGGTGCGTCTCTGTCGATTTCGATCATTGTGCGCGGTAAATTATGGGGCCTTTTCGCCTGCCATCATTACTCACCGCGCCCCCTGCCCTATTCGCTGAGGACTGCGGCGGAGCTGTTTTCGCAGCTATTTTCGCTGAAGCTGGAGCTTACTCTGGCCGCAGCACGCACGCGGCTGGCCGATAAGGGGCGGCAATTGCATGACAGGCTGATGGCCCGTCTGGCAAGCGGCGGCTCACTGGTCGAGAACCTGGCGACGATCGACCAGATTATCGGCTCGGTCATTCCGCATGACGGCTCCAGCGCCTTTATCGATGATTCCTATAAGGGGCGTGGGTCCGCGCCCAGTGAAGAGGAATTTCGTGCGCTGATCCCCACGCTGAACACCGGCTCGACCAGCCAGATCATCAGCACCGATGAAATCAGCAAGATGATCCCCGCCGCCGAGGCATTTGCCGATCGCGCAGTCGGGGCGCTGGTCATCCCGGTGTCGCGCCGACCGCGTGACTATCTTGTGCTGTGGCGGCGGGAATTGCAGCAGGTGGTGACCTGGGCGGGTAATCCTGACAAACCCGTGGAATCGGGCGCGGATGGTGTCCGGCTGAGCCCACGCAAAAGTTTTGCCGCGTGGCAGGAATCCGTCTCCGGTCGCAGCGCACCCTGGATGGAGGAAGAGCTCGCGATTGCCGAAGGGCTGCGCGTGTCGCTGCTGGAAGTAATTCTGCGCATTACCGATGAGGCGATGCAGGAACGCAGCCGGGCAAAAGAGCGGCAGGACCTGCTGATTGCGGAACTTAACCATCGTGTGCGCAATATCCTCACGCTGATCCGTTCTCTGGTCGGTCAATCACGCGGTGAGGCAAGCACAGTTGGCGAATTCGCCGATGTCATCGGCGGCCGCATCCGCGCGCTGTCGATGGCGCATGACAATATCACCCGCGAACAATGGCAACCCGCTTCGCTTCATGCTCTGATAACGGCAGAGGCAGAGGCGTATCTCACGGGCAAGGAAGACCGGGTCTCGATCATCGGCATTGACGCGTTGGTGGCGCCCGAAGCCTATACCGTGCTGGCACTGGTCCTGCATGAAATGATGACCAATTCGGCCAAATATGGCGCGCTATGCGACAGCACAGGCCGGCTTGAGATAACGACCGAGCTCAACGCCAATGGCGATTACGTGATCGACTGGCATGAATTTGATGGCCCACCGGTTCAGCCGCCCACACGCCGTGGTTTTGGTACGACAATCATCGAAAACTCAATTCCTTATGAATTGCGCGGCAAAGCGGATATTGATTACAAGCCGTCAGGTGTGGAGGCATGCTTTGTCATTCCATGTCGATATGTGAGCGGCAATGCAGGGGAAAACAGCGTGGACGGCAAGTCAGCCTCAGACAGTCCCTCACCAACGGTGAGTATCCCCGTGTCCTCGGGCGATAAACGTCATGTCCTGATCGTTGAAGACAGCATGATCATCGCACTCGATTCAGAGGAAATGCTTGAAAATCTTGGCATAGAGAGAATCAGCGTGGCCAGCTCTGTAGGCTCCGCGCTGGAAAGCATCGCCGAAGCACAGCCTCATTTTGCGCTGCTGGATTATAATCTCGGCAGTGAATCCAGCGATCCTGTGGCCAAGCAGCTGCATGAAGCCGGCATCCCGTTTTATTTCGCCACCGGCTATGGTGAGGCCATGGACGAAATCGCCAATTCCGGAGCGCTGGGTGTTCTCAAGAAGCCCTATTCTCAAGAGGATGTGGCCGAGGCCTTGCGCGCGGGCGGAATTCTGACCGACTGATCGCCCGGTGTTGCTTCAATACCAGGTCTGACGCCAGCGGAAGCGCCCCGGGATGGGGCGCCCCGCACCATCCAGCGCGGGTTCGAAACGGAAACGCTGCTGCGCCAGATCGCAGGTGATTGCATCCGCAGCAGGGTCGGGACTGGGGTCCAGTACATCACAGCGTGTGACGCGGCCATCTGCTCCGACCCGCAATTCGATGATAACATCATGCCCCCGGCGCAGATCGCGGGTTTCACGCGGGTAATCCCGCGCGCTGGTTATATTTCCGGCGATTTTGACAAGGCCGCGTGACACGCCCGCGCCCGGCCCGTTTCCGCCATCCCCGCTGCCCGTACCGTCACCCTCACCGGCAGCGCCGGTCCCATCCCCTTGCTCGGCCGCACCAGAGCGTGTTGCCGTGCCGGTTGAAGCCGCGACGGGTTTTGGTTCAACCGGGGCGCGGGTGATCGCCGGTTTGGGAGCAGCAACCTCCTGAGGAACCGCTTCTTTGCCCGGATCGCCACTGGCACCGGATTCCTGCTCTGCAGGCGGCTCAGCTTTTGGGTGAGGAGGATCGGGCTCCGCCACATCGACCGTCACGATGGCGGTCATCCGGTCAATTGCCTGAGCAGTAAGGTCAGGGGCAAAGGCGCGTATAAGTCCGGCGAAGGCGAGCAGGTGAAACCCCACCACCAGAGCAATCACCCGCCAATTGGGACGGCGTCGGGATTGTGCTGGGCCGGGCGTGATAGTGTCCTCCTGAAACGTCCTGAATCCTGAACCCTTCAAGGCCGGGAAATATCCGCATCTATTCAGCAAGGTACTGGACAGAACCCGTCACGCAGCGCAGGAGCCGTCATCCACCCTCCGTCATGGGACACAGCATCGGGAACATCCGCGGCATCAGCCGGGTTGCTGTATCAACGAGGATAGAATGTGAGCGACGCCCCGAGCGGCTCTGCGGGCCGCCTTATTCATTTGCTGAAGCTGATTGCCACCGGACCGCACGTCTTTTCGCTGGGGGCCTTGGCTGAGCGTGCGCAATTGCCAGCCAGCACGGTGCATCGCTTGCTGAAAGAGCTGTTGGTCGCCGGCTTTGTCGAACGCGGCACGGGCCAGCTTTATCGGCCGGGCCGCGAATTGCACCGTATGGCGTCGCAATTGGTAGCTCGGTTTGATCTTGTTCGCAGCGCCCGCCCTTTTCTTGACGATCTGGTGGCCAAGTGGCGCGAAACCGCTGTTCTGTGCGCCTATAGTCCGGTCAGCCGAAACGCCGTGATTGCCGATACGGCAGCCACCCCGCACCCCTTGCGCTTTACCGTCGAGGTGGGAGGCGAAATCTCTTTGGCCTGGGGCGCATTGGGGCGCGCCATTCTGGCTTTTCTGCCGCCTGGTGAAATAGAGGTGGTGATACGCGAAGCCAAAATAGGCCCCCTCAGCGGAAAGCCGCGCTCCCCCCGCCCCCAGATAGAAGCGGATCTGGATCAGATCAGGCAGCAGAACTATGCAAGATATTACGATCCGGAAAACGATATTGCGGGCATTGCCAGCCCCATTTTCGGGGTCAATGGCGAAGTGCTGGGCTGCATTGGCGTGACCATGCCGTCCAATCGCTATCAGCGTCACCTTGAAGATGATCTGGCCATTGCCACGCGTGAAGCAGGTCAGGAAGTCAGCAAATTGGCCGCGATCGCTTACAGCTAATCCTTTTGCCTATCCAACAGGTCCCAATTCTTCCTTAGCCCGCACTTGCAAATTCCGTATAATGGAATTTAGATTTCATAATATGGAATAAACTTGATCCGTACCATGCTTCCGGATTGAATAGATGCACCTGCCACACAGAGCAGGACTATTTGGGAGATGGACATGCAACACGATTATGCATGGATTCGAGGATCTACTTCTGCATTTGCATTAATAGTTTCAGCAATGGCTCCTGCCGCGATGGCACAAGAGACCGACGACCTCGCAGCGGATGAGGTCTATTCACCCGGCGCGCAGCAAATCGTCGTCACCGCACAATTTCGTGAACAGGACCTTCAGGATACACCGCTCGCCATTACGGCTGTGACCGGCGACATGCTCGCGGCGCGGGGACAAGTGAGCGTTGAAGATGTCGGCGCACAGGCCCCCAACGTGACCTTGCGCCAAAGCCCCGCCACCTATGGTCCGGCTATGGTCGCCTATATCAGAGGCGTGGGTCAGCGCGATTCCAGTTTCGCGCTTGAACCGGGCGTGGGCGTCTATGTCGATGATGTCTACCTGTCGACCGTTCACGGCTCGATGCTGGGCCTGCTGGATCTGGAGCGGGTGGAAATTCTGCGCGGGCCACAAGGCACTCTGGCCGGGATGAATTCCATCGGCGGCGCGATCAAGCTCTATTCCAAGAAACCGGATGGCCAAGGCGGCGGCTTCGCGGAACTGACCTATGGCAGTTATGACCGGCTGGAAGTAAAGGCCGCAGCGGATTTCGCACTGACCGATAAGCTCTTTGCCCGCATTTCCGGCGCATCAGTAAAGCGCGACGGCTTCGTGACCCGCTACGATTATGGCTGCACCCATCCCGATAGCGGAATTCCGTCCGTCACAACCAACACCGAAGATTGCAAATTGGGCACTGAAGGGGGCCGCGACTATACCGCTGGCAGGCTGGCCGTGCGGTGGGAACCGTCCGACCGGGTTTCGCTCGATATTGTCGGCGACATCACCCGCGATGATAGCGAAGTGGGCGCATCGACGCTGCTCTATGTCGGTCAAGCCGCTCCTCCGGGACAGCAGGTAACGGGTACATCGGATCAGGCAGCCTACTTCCTCAACGGAGTTCCGCTTGGCACCGCGTCAGGCTCGCAATTCATCACCTATTCGCCCTATGGCAATTTCGCGCTCGATGGCTTTTCCGACAGCCCCTATGTTTCTTATGAAACCTATATCGATCTTGATCCGCGGGATGGGTCTGCCCCCTGGCAGGCACCGCTGAAATCGGCGGTCAACAATTGGGGCCTGTCCGCCAGTCTCAATGTTGAGCTGTCCGACAATCTCGCCCTCACATCGATCACCGCCTATCGCGATTATGATGGCGTTTTTTCTTCAGCCGACGGCACGCCCCTGACACCGGGACAAGTCGCCAATGATATTTTCAACCATCAGTTCAGTCAGGAAGTGCGCCTCTCTGGCCAGTTTGCCGACATCGTGAATGTCACCGTCGGCGGCATGTATCTCCACAAGCGCAGCCAGAATATTTCACGCGTCACGCTGGCAACGCTCAATTTCATGGAAAACAATGTCATCCCGTCCACCACCTGGGCCGCTTTCGCCAATGCGGATCTGGCCTTGACGGATCGGCTCACGGTGGGCGGCGGCATCCGCTACACCGACATGAAGAAGACCTTCAAATATGGCCGCGGCGGGATTCCGGGGTCGGATTTGGATGGCGCGCCTCCGCCCCAGATTGCCGGGCTCGACGGCGTGGAAAGCACCTTCAAGGGTGACAATGTCGATTTTCGCGGGGTGGTTCAGTATCGCTGGACTGACAATCTGATGACCTATGGCCAGATTTCCACGGGCTTCAAAGGCGGCGGTGCCAATCAGCGGCCCTTCACGCCCAGTCAGGCCATTCCCCATCAACCCGAAACCCTCACCGCTTATGAAGTCGGCTTCAAAAGCGAACTGTTTGACCGGATGATGCGCCTTAATGTCAGCGGCTTCATCAACAAATATGATGATATTCTGGTGTCCGTCACCACCTGCCCGGAAGGTGTCATACCGCGCAACCCGTGCGCTCTGCCGATCAATGCCGGGAAAGCGACCGTAAAAGGGTTTGAAGTCGAAACGACGATCGAACCTGTGGAAGGATTGCTGATCGACGCATCGCTCGCTTATCTCGATTTCAAATATACCCAGATGAGCGAACTCGCGGTCGCTTCCGGTGTCGGCCTGGAGGATGAAGGCCAATATGCGATGCCATGGCAATGGAGCATCGGCGCACAATACCAGATCGATCTCGGCTCCGTCGGAACACTGACCCCGCGGGTCGATGTCAATTTTGACGATAGCTTCAACCGCAACGCCAACAATGTCGATGCCGCCACCGGCGGCAAGGACATCTTCGGTCAGATCGACAGCCGGACGCTTTTAAACGCGCGCCTCACCTATGAAACGGTGGACGGCGACTGGATGCTGGCGCTCGAAGCCAAGAACCTGACCGACAAGCTCTATTACACCGATGTTTTTGACAATCGCGGCTCCACCAGCGTGGTCCAGGGTTCGCCCGGCCAACCGCGCACCTTTGCCGTCAGCATAAAGCGTCGCTTCTGATTCCCAGACGGGAGAATGCCGGGCGCTATCGGCCGCATTCTCCCGCCAACTCCAATGAAAGTGCCTGATATGAATTCCAAGACCTCTCATGCACCGATCGTGTCCGGTCGCCCCATGCCCGAGTTCAAACGTATCGGCGTCGAACCCATCAGTGGCGCATGCGGATGCGAAATCTCCGGTGTGGATCTTCGCCAGCCACTGGATGAAGAAACGCTGGCTGAAGTGATGCTGGCCTTCGAACATTTCCTCGTCATCGTGTTCCGCGATCAGGATCTGACACCGGACCAGCACCGGGCCTTCTCGAACTATTTCGGGGCCCTCACCGAATTGCCGCAGGCCCCGATCTATGACGGCAACCGCGACATGCAGGAAGTGCGCCGTGAAGCGGATGAGCCGGAAAATGTCGTGCCCTCCTTTGAGCATTTCCACACGGACAGCCCGTTCCTGCGCCAGCCGCCACTCTGCATTGTCATGCGCGCGCTGGAGGTGCCGCGCTGGGGCGGGGACACGGCCTTTTCAAACGCCTATCTGATCTATGAAAGCCTGTCCGATGCGATGAAGGAGCTGCTCGACGGGCTGGAAGTGGTCTATTCCGGGGCAGATATCTGGTCGAAGAATGAAAAGCTCGCGCCGGATAAACGGCTGAGGCTGCGTGAGAGCCATGATTTCACCGAGGATGAGCTGACCAATATCCACCCTGCGGTGCGCGTCCACCCGCGAACCGGGCGCAAGGCCGTGTTTGCCACGCGCGCTTATTTCAAACATTTCGTCGGCTGGACCGAAGACGAAAGCAGAGCGCTGCTCGACTATATCCAGTCCCTCGCGCAGCAGCTCCATTTTCATTGCCGGGTGAAGTGGCAGAAGGACACGCTGATCGTGTGGGATAACCGCTTCTCGCTGCACCGGGGTGTGCATGATTTCAAATATGAAAAGCGTCACCTCATCCGCACGACGATCGAGGGCGAGAAACCGCTTGGCCCCAAGGACTGATGTGCCTGACCAATATGCCTGAAGATTAAACCAGAGCCGCCGAAAAGGCGGCCACATGGGAGGGAGAGCCAATTATGAAAGTCAGTTCCGCCATTGCCGAAATACTCCAGCGTGAAGGCGTGGATGTCATCTTCGGTTATCCGCGCAACGCCGTGCTGGAAACTGCCGCCGAGCTGGGCATACGCCCCATATTCGTACGGCAGGAACGCACCGGGGTGCATATGGCAGATGCCCTGTCGCGCCTGACGCGAGGAAAGCGCATGGGAGTGTTTGCCATGCAGCACGGTCCGGGAACCGAAAACGCCTATGGCGGGGTGGCGCAGGCCTATTCGGAAAGCGTGCCCGTTCTGGTTTTGCCGCAAGGTTATGACCGGCGGATCGCGCATGTTCCCGACAATTACAATGCGTCCATCTCCATGCGGGATGTTTCCAAACATGCCGAACCCATCACGGTCGCATCCGAAACCGCGAACATTCTGCGCCGCGCGTTCACACAGCTTCGCAATGGCAGGCTGCGCCCGGTCATCGTGGAAATGCCGCGCGACGTGCTGGGTGAGGATATTGGTGACACTCTGGATTACACGCCCGTCGTCTCCACCCGGAGCGGACCTGATCCCGAAGCCATTCGTCAGGCAGCGAAGATGCTGGTGGAAGCCAGTCGGCCCGTCATTCATGCCGGGCAAGGCGTTCACTGGGCCAATGCCTATGCCCCCCTTCGCGAATTGGCCGAATTGCTTGCCGCGCCTGTCTCCACCTCGCTGGAAGGCAAGAGCACATTTGACGAAACGCACCCGCTGGCGCTGGGTTCTGGCGGGGCAGCCATTCCGGGACAATTGCGCCACTTCCTCAACCATTCCGATGTGATTTTCGGCATTGGCTGCAGCTTCGCGCAAACCGATTTCGGCGTCTCCATGCCGGAAGGCAAACGCGTGATCCACGCCACGCTCGACCCCGCCGATTTCAACAAGAAAGTCACCTGCGAGCTGGCTTTGATGGGGGATGCCGCGCTGACCCTGTCGATGCTGGTCGAGGCCTGCCGCACGCTGATCAAGGAGCCGCGTGATCCGGCCCCGGTTGCGGAAGAAATCGCTCGGGTAGAGCGTGAATGGCTGAGCGAATGGGTGCCGCTGCTCACCAGTGAGGATGCGCCGATTTCCCCCTACCGCGTTTTGTGGGATCTGCAGCAGGAGGTGGATGTCGCTAACACGATCATCACCCATGATGCCGGTAGCCCGCGCGATCAATTGTCGCCTTTCTGGAAGACCACGCAGCCGCTGACCTATCTGGGGTGGGGCAAGAGCACGCAGCTGGGTTACGGTCTGGGTCTGGCAATGGGCGCCAAGTTCGCCTGTCCCGATAAATTGTGCATCAATGTCTGGGGCGATGCGGCGATCGGCTTCACCGGCATGGATTTCGAAACGGCCGTTCGCGAAAAGCTGCCGATCCTCTCCATCCTGCTGAACAACCATTCCATGGCCATCGAATTGCCGCAGATGCCAGCCGCGACGGAGAAGTTCCGCTCGACCGATATTTCTGGCCATTACGCAGATTTTGCCAAGGCCCTGGGCGGTTATGGGGAGCGGGTCACAGATCCCGCCGATATTCGTGCCGCGATCAGGCGCGGGATCGAAGCCACGGAACGCGGCCAGGCGGCCTTGCTCGAGTTCATGACCACCAAGGAAACAAGGGCTTCACGGCTGTGACGGGCATGGCAGAAGAGCAAAAGGAACCCTGGCCCTGGCATGCCACGTGGCCACTGATCATCCTCACCCTGATCTCCACCTTCAACTATCTTGACCGATCGCTGCTTGGTCTTGCCCTGCCGGCGATCAAGCAGGAAATGCACGTATCTGACACAGTGCTGGGCCTGATTTCCGGCCTCGCCTTTGTGGTCGTCTATTCGCTGCTGGGGGTTCCGGTGGCCTGGTTGGCGGACCGGCACAATCGCCGCAACATCATCGCTGCTGGCCTTGCTGTATGGAGCTTGATGACTGCCTTCACCGGCTTCGTCAGCAATATCTGGCAGCTGGCCATGGCGCGTTTCATCATGGGCGCAGGGGAATCCTGCGGTGCCGCGCCATCCAATTCGATGCTGGCAGATTACTTCCCCGCTGGCAGACGCCCACTTGCTCTGGCCTTATATGGCCTAGCGCCGACCCTTTCCTTTGCCTTGTTCTTTCCACTGGCGGGCTGGATCGCGGAACATCAGGGCTGGCGCATCATGTTCATGGCCGCAGGTGTGCCGGGAATAGGCATCGCCATCCTTTTCCTGCTTACCGTGCGCGAACCCAAACGCACCGCCGGACCAAGCGGAAGAACCATCAAGCCATCGGCATCCATGGTGCTGGATCTCAAGGCACTGTTCTCCAATCGCTGCTTCGTCTGGATGTTCGTGGGCGTCACTTTCATGGGCGCAAATGTCTGGGCAGCAGGGGCATGGACGCCCACTTTCTTCGCCCGCGTGCATGATATGGGCATGGCCGAAGCATCGGTGGTCATCGGCCCTGCGCGCGGTATTCTGGGCGCCATCGGCGTGTTGGCCGGTGGCTTCATCGTGGACCGGCTGCGGCGTGACCGGCTGAGCTGGCGCATTACCATCCCGGCACTCGCCTGCGCCGCTGTCGGCCCGGCAGAGGCGCTGTTTCTTCTGGGAGACAGTAAAACCATATGGGTCGCCGGATTTGCGGCTGCCAGTTTCTTCACCCTCATCCATCAAGGGCCGATCTATGCTGCGGTCGTCAATGTCGTGAACAGCCGCCGGCGGGCGTTGGCAATCTCGGTCATCCTGCTGGGCGCTGGTCTGATCGGGAATATCGTCGGCCCGACCGCGGTGGGCATATTGAATGATGCGCTGCACCCGACCTTGGGCGATCACGCGATCCGTTATTCCATGCTGATGATCGCCTTAACCCCTGTTCTGGCTGCACTGTGCTTTTATCGCGCATCTTTTTTCTATGCCGAAGCTCTGGAGCATCATGAGGATTAGGCTCAGGGTCCGTTGATTGGTGAAAAACCAAACAGATGGCACCATCCAGCAGGGCACAACAGGTGCACAGCCGGATGGTGCTCATTCTGGATGGAAGGTTAGTCTGAAAGGTCTTCGGAACGATACACTTCACGGCCGCCCACCAGAGTCAGCAAGACCCGCGTATCAGCGATCTGGTCTGACGGAATGGCAGTCAGGTCACGGTCTATCACGATGAGATCGGCATATTTGCCCGGTTCGAGCGATCCCACCCGGTCTTCCATATTGAGCGAATAGGCCGCGTTGATGGTGAAGGCACGAATAGCGGTGGCAATGTCCAGTCCCGGATCATCACCCAGATGGCCATCGTAGCGCCGTTCAGTCGGGTCAGGATTTTCCCGGGTCACCGCGATCTGCATCGCCAGCCATTCGTCCAGTTTCTCGATCGGCCAGTCACTTCCAAAAGCGATCCGCGCGCCTGCTGCATGGAACTTGCCTGCCGTCTCGACAAAGGGAGCCCGCTCCGGCCCCATTTGCGGCACGAGCGCATCCACCGTGTCGGGCGCGGGCTTGCCCCATTGCAGCGACAATACGGGAATTGCATCGAGCTGTGCGAAGCGCGGATAATCCTTCGGATCGATCACTTCATCATGCGCCAGACCCGGGCGGAAGCTGGGGGCATCATGGCTTCTACGCACGGTTTCGATTGCGTTGAGCGTAACCTTGATGGCCTTGTCCCCCGTCGTATGCATATGCGCAGAGAGCCCCCGCGACACGAGCGCATCGAGAATTCGGGTCAGCTCGGCTTCGTCGAAATACAGCGAACCGGTCTTGTCGCCCGGTGCCCATTGCGGGTGGTCGTGCGACCCGGAATTTTGAAAATAGGGGGCGACCATGGCGCCGGTCTGGGCCGGGGCCTGAACCACGCCGTCCACGAATAGCTTGGCTCGGTCTATGACCAGCCCCGGCGCCTGGGCGCTGCCTGCCAGCCGGTAGCGCGCAGCAAGATCGGTAATGTGCGCGGCAGCCTGATCGGGCTGTGCTGCCTCATCGGGTGACAGTTTCACAGCGAACACAGATCGGGCGGTCAGACCACCCTCTTCGTGCAAATCTGCCCACGCTTCCATGTCGGCGACCCGGGCGGAGGCATTCAGAAGAGTGGTCACCCCTTGGGAATTGACCGCCTGAACAGCAGCGCGTGCGTTGGCCAGATTGATCTGCCGCTGGGCCTCTTCAGACGGTGTAGGGGCAGCTTCGATGACCTGCCACATCGCACCATCGAGGAAGATTCCGGTCGCCTCCCCATTCTCATCGCGCACGATCTCGCCATCGCTGGGATTGGGCGTGTCGCCGGTGATACCAGCGGCGGCCATGGCAGCGGAATTGCCGGCCATGGTATGGAAGTCGCTGGCCTGGACGACCACGGGGCGATCGGTCGGCAAGCGGTCGAGTATTTCCGCCGTCAAATCTGCACCGGCCGGCTGCGTTGCCTGGCGGAACCATGCCTGCACCCGCAACCAGTCACCCGGCGCGGCATCGCTGTCTTCTTTCAGACAGGCGGTAATTCGCTGCAATATCTGGTCAATTGTCAGCGGTTCATAGTCGAGGCTGCACGCGGTCAGCATGGCGCCACCCGCCAGCGGGTGCATATGGCCATCGATCAGCCCCGGCAGGACCATCCGTTCGTGCAAATCCATGCGCCGGGTTTCCGGCCCGACCAGTGGAGCGATTTCCGCCTCGCTGCCCGTTGCAATGATCAGACCATCGCGGATCGCAATGGCTTCATGGACGCTGTTGGTCGCATCGACGGTATAGACCTTGCCATTCGTCAGAACCAGATCGGCAGAAGGAACGGCCGCCTCAACGATGGCGCCGTCCCGCGGGTTGCTCACGGTGGTACAGGCGGAGGCCATCAATGTAGCGGCGGCAAGGGCTCCAAATCGGGCAGGCCAGGCAGCTATCCAGTCCGGCTTTTTCATAATTTCCTCTCGTATTCTTTATATTATTGGCAGCGAATCCGGACGCTAGACGCGTACATCCGAAAAAGAAACTGCTTGAGTAATCAAGCTTTCAGAATATGGTTTGCCGGGACGCACCTCATTCGAGCGGCCACAATCAAGCTGGCCCCAATGCTGAAGGGAAATAGGATGTACGAGAGGAAACGCATGTATGGCGCAGGCCGCGCAGCTCTGCTGGCGGCAACGGCGGCGCTATCGCTGGCCTGCACCGGCACGGCATTTGCACAGGACAGCACAGATTCTGCAGCAAGTGAGCCCACGCCTGCCATTCAGGAACTGCGCAGGATCTTCATGAATGATTCGATCAATGCCCTGACCTTTCACAGCATCGATTCGATCTTTCACACTCTCCCCGTGAAAGCAGGGAAAAACGTATCTCCCTTATCGCGCGACGAACATCCGCTGAATTTCACCTATGATTTTCAGGGGGAGACATACACGCCGGAGCAATTCCTCGAGCGTACCTACACCAATGCTCTTCTGGTCATGAAGGAGGGCGATATCATTTATGAAAACTATCGGAACTTCACCGGTCCCGACACGCATTTTCTGTCGATGTCCATGGCCAAGTCGATCACGTCGATTCTGGTCGGTGCCGCGCTAGAAGACGGCTATATCAAATCGCTGGATGACACAGTGGAAACCTATGTTCCCGAATTGATCGGCACGGCCTATGAAGGGGCCACGGTGGAGGATCTGCTCGAGATGAAATCGGGCGCCAATCGCCCGGATTCCTATCGCCCTGAACCCGGCACGCCGTCCGCCAAATTGCGCGAGGAAATCCTCGTCTACAACCGGCGGCGCATTGTCGAGGAGGCTTTCACGGTCGACAAGATCGCAGAGCCGGGCACGATCTTCCAATATTCCACGCTCAACACCAATCTGCTGGGCTGGATATTGGAAAAGGCAACCGGAAAGCCGATCGATCAATATATGAGCGAACGCGTGTGGATTCCGCTGGGCGCACAGGCGGACGGTTTTTTCCTGACCGATGGCCCTCCCGGTGTAGGCCGCTCCACCAATGGCATGGGTTTCAATGCGACCCTGAGGGATTATGCCCGTCTCGGACAGATGATGCTGCATGAAGGGCACGTCGGCGACCGCCAGATCATTTCCCCGGAATGGGTCCGGACATCGACTGTCACCACGGGGCCAGAACCGGTTTCAGCTGATGAACACTGGGGCTATCGCTACCAATGGTGGACGCTGGCGGATTCCAACGCCTACATGGCGCTCGGACTGCAGGGTCAGTTCATTTATGTCGATCCGGACACCGAGACTGTAGTCGTAAAACTGAGCTACCTTCCTCTGGCCACTGCCGAGGCAGGCTATCTGGAAAGCGACGCATTCTTTCGCGCCGTGTCCGACTGGGAGCCGGCCAAGCCGTAGAACCGGTCAATAAGGGGCGAGACAGCGTGATTAAACTGTCTCGCCGCCCCCAGAATGGCGCCCTCTTCAGAGCAGGCATCCACGAAATCGCACCATCACTCGACCACGAAATAGTGAATGCGATTGGCACCGGGAATCTTCTCAGCCACACCCACAAAGACATGGCGCGCCAGCCAGTCATGCGGGCCCTCGGCTACATCGAATTTGGGCGTGACCCGCATGTAATATTCGTGCGGCTCTGCCGGTTCGTTACGCGCCATGCGTTCGGCCACTTCCTCGGTATATGCCCAGCGATAGCCACGGTTCTGCATATAGATCACAGTCCCGTCGTCCAGTTCCAGCATGTAGCGGGCATCGAAATCGAGCACCCCATCGGGGCGCAACAAGGGCCAGTCACCGCCGCTCATGGGGATGACCCTGCCCGCAATGCCCGGGCCTTCGATCGTCCCGTCCAGGGCATACACTCCCGCACGTGTCGCGCCTTGGGACGTCGGCTTGAGCCAGTATGGCTTCCCAAGCGTCAGCGCGATGGAAAAAGCAAAACGAAATTGCGGGGTAAAAGCCTGCCAGTCAGTCATTCGGAAATTCCCTTCCATAGCTGGGGTTACAGCATATTGCTTGATTAATCATATATTATGCTGCACGAAGGTTGCAAGCGCAATGGCATCATAAAATGCCAGACTGGCGGAGGAGGATGAGACTGTGCAGGATAATCAATCGCTCGATCTGAAATTCGAACATGCGTTCGACATACGCATTAATTTCGACCGGCGCTGGACCACGGGTGCCATTCACGAGGGCGGCCCAAACCACGGTTACACCTCAATCGGCGAAAATTCGCTGGTAAGCGGTCCCAGACTTTCAGGGAAACTGGTCGATTACAGCGGCGCCGACTGGCCTGTGATGCGGACCGACGGTGTCGTTGAGCTCAATGCCCATTACATGATCGAAGCCGACGATGGGGCGCTCATCTACATCCGCAATCTGGGTTACGTACATGGCAAGCTTGAGCGACCGGGAAAGGAAGCCATTGGGTCATACTTTCGTTGCACGCCCTATTTCCGGGCCCCTGACGGGCCCCATGAATGGCTCAACCGGACTGTGATTGTCGGCGTCGGACAACGCAGGCCGCAAATCGGCCCGGACGGTGAACCCGATCATTCGATTTTCCGCTACTACGCGGTGGTGTGAACAGCTTTCCCGAGCGTGGTCACATGCCGGGCGGTCAGGTCGACGAACCGTCTTTCAACATGCCCTTCAGCTGCGTTCCGATACGCATCAGAAGATCATCCAGCGTGGCGCGTTCATCCGCAGAAAGGTCGCACAGCAGTTCCTCGTGAAACGCGCTTCGCCGTTCCTGCGTCTCACGATACTGCACCCGCCCGGCCTCCGTGAGCGAAACGATGGAAGCGCGCCTGTCAGCGGGGTTTCTCTTTCGCTCTAGCAGCCCCCGGCCCACCAGGGACGTGACGGCGCGGCTCACTTCAGCAAAATCCACCCAGGCAAGTTCGGCTACCTGGCCCGCAGTGCCTCCATCCGGCATCGTCGCAAACCGGGCAAGAACCCGCCATTCGGCATAGGTCATCTCATCCTGTTCCAGCAGCTGGCGAATTGTCAGACGGTCCATGATCTTGGCAAGCAGGCCCATCCGGAAGGTCGGGTAATCCAGCCGATCCATCTTCCAGCCCGCCAGTTGCGTGGCCGAATTCTCCGTGCCGTCCGTTGCTGCGCCTGCCCCGTTTTTGGCGGAACCGGCTTTCTTCGATGTCACCATTTCTTGTCCCGATGCGGCAGCCCCAACTGCCCTTCACGCTTATTTTGCCGATAGTCGTTTCTCAAGCAATGATTCACCGGCCGCACAATGACAACATGAAATTGCTTGCCTTCGCGATATAGCTTGATTAATCAAGTTTTGAAGATGAACATTCAAGCAGGCGCAGTCCGAACCGGGCACTTGCCTGGAACAGGTTGGCAATGAACTTTCCCAATACTCCCAATTTCTCCGGTAATTTCACGCCTTCTGGTGTCGAGGCGGATGTTGCGCATCTGCCTGTCATCGACGGAGCCGTCCCGCTCGCTCTGGATGGCTCATTCTTCCGCGTTGCCCCCGATCCGCAATTCCCGCCGCTCGCAGGTGACGACATCTGGTTCAACGGCGACGGCATGGTCACCCGCATTCGCTTCAAGGACGGGAACGTGTCCTTGCAGCAACGCTGGGCGCGGACCGAAAAATTCACGGCAGAACGCGAAGCAGGACGAGCGCTGTTCGGCGCCTACCGCAATCCACTGACCGACGATGCCAGCGTGACAGGCAAGGTCCGCAGCACGGCCAACACAAACGTCATTCTGCACGCGGGCAAACTGCTGGCGCTGAAAGAAGACAGCCCGCCCGTCTGGATGGCCCCGGAAACGCTGGAGACGATCGATCCGGTTTACGATTTCGGCGGCCGCATGACATCGGAAACCTTTACGGCCCACCCGAAAATCGATGCACGAACAGGTGAAATGCTGGCCTTTGGCTACGCTGCAAAAGGCCTGTGCACCCGTGACATGGTTTTCTACGTCATCAATGCAGCCGGTGAAATCGACCACGAAGTGTGGTTCGAAATTCCCTATTATTGCATGATGCACGACTTTGGTTTCACGGAGGATTACGTGGTCTTCCATGTGGTTCCGATCGTGGGATCATGGGAACGTCTCGAATCCGGATTGCCGCATTTCGGATTTGATCGCGCGCGGCCTGTCCATCTTGGTATTTTGCCACGAGGTGGGCGCGCGGAAGACATTCGCTGGTTCAGCGCCCCGACCTGTTTCGCCAGCCATGTGATGAATGCCCATAATGTCGGCACCAAGGTGCATTTCGATGTGCCCATGGCATCGGGCAATATGTTTCCGTTTTTCCCCGACACCGAAGGCGCGCCGTTCGATCCGGTTGAGGCGGCGGCCTGCATGACACGCTGGAGCGTCGACATGGCGGCCAACAGCGATGATATCGCCATGACGCAGCTGTCGGATCTGGTCGGTGAGTTTCCCCGCATCGATGATCGATTTGCTGGTCAGGCGAACCGCTATGGCTGGCAGCTGGTGCAGGATCAGACGAAACCGGTCGACTTGCCCGGCATTCGCAGCGCGACCGGCATGATGATGAACACGATTGCCCGGCTCGATCTCGAAACCGGAGCCACGGAAACCTATTGGGTCGGCCCGGCCAGCTCGCTTCAGGAACCCGCCTTCATCCCCCGGCCCGGCTCCACCGAGGAGGGCGATGGCTATCTGGTGGTGGTCGAGAACAGGCTCGCTGAGCAGGCTTCACGTTTGCTGTTGCTCGATGCCATGGCTCTGTCGAAGGGACCGATTACCACGATCGCCGCCCCCTTCCGTCTCCGCCAGGGCCTGCATGGCAATTGGGCGCCAGCCAGCGCTTTCGCTGCGCTCCCGGCCTGACCCTGACACATCCTGTTTTGCGAAAGCGATCAATGCCAAACACGCACCCCACACCCTACCCCCGCCTCGGCATGTATGTTGCCGGTGAATGGATCCAGCAATCCACCCGCACGCACTGTGTTATTAACCCGGCTAATGGTGATACGCTGGGCGAACTTCCGCTCGCTGAAGCAGCCGATCTCGATCGCGCTCTCGATGCGGCCGAGCGCGGCTTTCGGCAATGGCGCAAGACGCCCGTCGGTGAGCGAGCCCATGTTCTGCATGAAGCCGCGCGCCTGCTGCGTGAACGCATCGACCAGATCGCCACACTTGCGACGCTGGAAGAGGGCAAGACGCTGGCTGAAACTCGCATCGAAACACTGGCCTGCGCCAATTTGTTCGATTTCTATGCCGAAGAAGCCAAGCGAAACTATGGCCGGGTGCTGGTTCGGCCGAGCGGGACACGCTCACTGGTTATGCATGAACCTGTCGGGCCTGTCGCTGCCTTCGCACCGTGGAATTTCCCGATCCACAATCCGGGCCGAAAGCTCGGCGCGCCAATCGCAGCCGGCTGCTCGGTCATTCTGAAACCGGCGGAGGAAACACCCGCTTCGGCGATGGCCGTGGTGCAGACACTCATCGACGCAGGATGCCCCGGCGATGTCGTGCAACTGGTCTTCGGCGTGCCTGACGAGGTGTCGCGCCACCTGCTTGCCAGTCCGATCATCCGCAAGGTCAGCTTTACCGGCTCAACCGCGGTCGGCAAGCATCTGGTGAAGCTCGCCGCGGACACGATGAAGCGCACGACCATGGAGCTGGGCGGGCACGCCCCCGTGATCATCTTCGATGATTGCGACCTTGAACGAACGGTCGAAACCTTGGCCATCGGAAAATCGCGCAATGCCGGGCAGGTCTGCGTTTCGCCCACTCGTTTCTATGTTCAGGATGCCATTCACGACCGCTTTATTGACGCGTTCACAAAGCGGTTTTCTGCCCTGCGGCTCGGTAGCGGGCTGGAGCCATCTACCGAAATGGGGCCGCTCGCCAATGACAGGCGCCTGAATGCCGTATCGACGCTGGTGAGCGATGCCGTGCAATCGGGTGCGACCCTTCTATGCGGCGGCGAAGCGTCGGGTGAGCAAGGCTTCTTCTGGCGGCCAACAGTGCTGGCAGACGCACCTTTGAGCGCCCGTGTGATGCATGAAGAACCGTTCGGACCGATTGTCGTCACGTCCCGCTTTAGCGATTTTGACGAGGCCATAGAGAAGGCCAACCGCCTGCCTTACGGCTTGGCTGCTTTCGCCTTCACCGAAAATGCACGTCAGGCCAATCTGGTCGGCGACGCATTGGAAGCAGGGATGGTCGGCATCAACACCACCGGACTGGCGGCCGCAGATGCGCCTTTTGGAGGCGTGAAAGAAAGCGGCCATGGTGCAGAAGACGGCCCCGAGGGATTGGCCGCCTGTCTGGTCACCAAAACAATCCATCAGATCTGACGAAACCTACTGAACGAGGGTGACGCAATCGCCCCGCAACCCCGGGACAAGGGGTGGTCACATGAGAGGAAATACCGCGATGATGCCGAAGACATTCGATGTTCAGGGGTTTGTCGATGAGCAGAAACTGCGGCCCATCCATTTCCTGGTCCTGATCCTGTGCTTCCTGGTGATGTTCAGCGACGGGTTCGATATCTTCATGATCGGCAAGATCGCTCCCGCCATTGCCGAGGGTTTCGGCGTTGCTCCGGCGGCGATGACCATCGTCATCCTGCTGCAACAGATCGGCCTGGCTCTGGGTGCCTTCCTGATCAGCCCACTCGGCGACCTGTATGGCCGGAAAAGAATGCTGGTCATCTCCTTTGCATTGTTCGGCGGTTTGACGGTGGCGACCGCTTTCGCGCCTTCGATCCTGATCATGGCCATCATGCGCGGCGTGGCCGGACTGTTTCTGGCCAGCGTGCTTCCCATGGCCGTTGCCCTGATTTCCGAATTCACACCGAAGAAAAGCCGTGCGACCTTCATCGCCGTGGGCATGGCCGGATATAGTCTGGGCAATGTTGCCGGGGCCGTGACCGCCCTGCTGGTCCCCGACTTCGGGTGGCAAAGCGGCTTCTGGGTAGGCGGCATGCTGCCACTCGTCCTGATCCCTGTCCTGGTCGCCTTCCTTCCGGAATCGCTTGCCTACCGGGTCAACAGAGATCCGAGTGACGCCAGGATTCCCCGGACGATAGCCAAAATCTCTCCGGGAATCGAACTCACCGGAACAGAGGTCTTTGTCGGACAAGGCAATCGCAAGACCGGCGCACGGCCCAATCCGCTGGAGCTGGTTCGCGATGGCCGGGCCCGGACCAGCGCGATCCTGTTCACCTCATGCTTCTTTTCGATGGGGACGATCGCCCTGCTGGCCGCATGGCTGCCCAGCTTTTTCCTGCAAATGGCCGGCATTTCCATCCAGGATTTCGCATTGTCTGCCATGGTGGGACTGCTGGGAGGGATTTTCGGGATGCTGACAATTGGCGGCCTGCTGGACCGTATTCATCCGACCCTGCCGATCCCCTTCTTCTTTATCGGCTATGCCACTGCCGTGGTCTCCCTGAGTCAGGTTCCGTTTCACAGCCCGTTCTTCATTCCCACCCTGTTCCTGATGGCCATGTTCCAGGGCGGCGGGCAGGCCGGGCTGAACATGATCATGGCACGCGTATATCCCCCCTTTGTGCGCAGCACCGGAATTGGCTGGGCCGGTGGTGCCGGGCGCATCGGCGGAGTGATCCTGCCTCTGTTCGGCGGATTCGCGCTGAGCTCAGCCTACAGCCTGCAGCTGACCTTGGTGCTTGTCGCGCTGGCACCGGTCATCGTCGCAATTCTCGTGCTGTTTCTGCGCCCTGTGGAACCTGCGCCTTCCACGCGCTGATGCACGTGGCCGGCCGGTTCGCGTGCCAATGCCGTCGACCGGCCATTAATTAGCTTGATTAATCATATAATGCTTGACCGCATCATCGCCGCAAAATAATCAGTCATCATACCGATTAAAAAAATCGGGCTCGGAAACCGAGACAATAAAAATGTGGGAGAGAAAGAATGGGCACGTACAAAGCCTTACTGATCGCGTCGTCTGCAATTGCGCTGAGCGCCGCGCTACCGTCTTCGGCCTATGCCCAGACGGCAGGTGAGCAGGACTCCGCCCCCCAGAAGGCCGATGCTGCCGACAGTTCCGAATGGGAAATCGTCGTCACGGCCACCCGGAAAAATCAATTGCTCAGCAAGGTGCCGATCAGCGTCGCTGCCTTTTCGCAGGAATCGATGGATCGCCAGGGCGTCAAGAACATCGCCGATATTGCCCGACTGACCCCCGGCCTCAGCTTTAGCGGCGGCACTTTCGGCAGCGATACAAGCTCAAACATCGCCATTCGCGGCGTGTCCTCAACCTCCGGTGCGGCCACGACCGGCATCTATATCGATGATTCCGCCATCCAGATCAGGTCCAATACCCAGACCGCCTTTGGCACGGCATTCCCCCGCATATTCGATCTCGAACGTATCGAAGTGCTGCGCGGTCCGCAGGGGACATTGTTCGGCGCTGGTGCGCAGGGCGGTGTCGTCCGCTTCATCACGCCAAAGCCCAATCTCGACTACACATCGGCCTATGCCCGCGCAGAGGTAGCCACCACCAAGGGCGGCGATGCCAGTTATGAAGCTGGCGCGGCCGTGGGCGCGCCCATCGTGCAAGACCGGATCGGCATGCGTATCAGCGCCTTCTACCGCAAGGATGGCGGCTGGGTGGATCGTCGGCCCTTCAATGTCGCAACACCGGACAGCACGGAATATTACAAGGACGTAAATTCCTCCGATACCGTGGCCTTGCGCGGAGGCCTTTCGTTCCAGCTGACCGATAGTATCAACATTACCCCGTCCCTCTATTATCAGCGTGTGCGGGGCGATGATTCAGGGACCTTGTGGGGCAATCTGACCGATGCCGAGGCCGGGAAATTTGTAAACGGATATTCGGTTGCGCAGACCTTCAATGATCGTTTCTTCCTGCCCAGCATCAACGCGACAGTCGAGCTTGGCGATCTGGAACTGGCTTCGGTAACGTCATGGTTCGACCGCGACGGATCGAGCACGCCGGATTACACCAACCTCAACACGAGTTTCATCTTCGACACGCCCTTCCCCTTCCTGCCCGGCTGGAAAGCTCCGGGTATTGTCACGGCACGACAGAAGGTCTTTTCCCAGGAAGTCCGCCTGTCGTCGAATAACAGTGACTCCGCGATCCGCTGGACCGTTGGCGGCTATTACAGCAGGGCCCGGCAGATCGAGAGCTTCAAGATCGAAGACCAGTTTACGGGGCAGATCATCCCTCTCGAAGCCGTGTTCGGCATTGGCCTGACCGACGACCTGTATATTTTCACCTCCGCCAATGACACGATCGACAAGCAATGGGCCGCCTTTGCCCAGATTGATGTGGATCTGTTCGAAGGTCTCACGGCCACGCTTGGCGCGCGATATAGCGACACGACCTTCGATTATAGCCGCGACGTTGGCGGGCCGCTGAACTACACCGGCAGTGGGCCTGAAACCACGACGACGACCGGCGTTCAGAAGTCCAAGCCCTTTACGCCTAAATTTGGCCTCACCTACGACATTGACGATGGCAACATGGTCTATGCGTCGGCCGCCAAGGGCTTCCGTGGCGGGGGTGTCAATCCGCCGCTCTTTGCCAGCTGTGCCATCCAGGATGCGCCGGCAACCTTCGATCCGGACACGACCTGGAGCTTCGAGCTTGGCGCCAAGAACAAACTGTTCGGCGGTGCTTTGCGTACAGATGCCAGCGCCTTTTATATCAAATGGGACAATATCCAGCAGTTCGTCCTTGCCGGATGTGCGGGCAATGGTTTCCGCGACAATATCGGCGCAGCCACCAGCAAGGGCTTCGACCTGCAAGTTTCGCTGCGCGCTACGGATAATCTGCAATTGAGCGGTTCGGTCGGCTATGTCGACGCCAAGCTTACCAAGACCGTGGTGGTGAATGATGTGGTGTTTGCCCGTGACGGAGACGCCCTTGAAGGATCACCATGGCAGCTTGCCGGCAATGTCGATTACACGCTGCCGCTCAGCACGCTGGGCGAAGGTTATATCCACGCGGATGCGCGCTATAACAGCCACAATAACGGCAAGCGCGCGATGTATGATGACCCTGCCGCGTCCGGCTATGACCCGACGCTGCAATTCGACCCGGCCGTCACAGAGGTCAATATGAGGATTGGCCTTCGCTCAGGGAATGTCGATGCCTCCATCTTCGTGAACAATCTGCTCAACGCAGCGCCCCTGCTGGGGAAGAACCGGGATACCGACACCTCCCCGCTTTACTATTATCGGACCTTGAGACCCCGGACAGCCGGCCTGACCGTAAGCTATCGCTATTGATCCGAGGGGGGCGAACATGAGCCTGATGACCCATCCTTCTGTCGCCCCCTCTATTTCGCATTTTCGCAAGTCCTGTGTCACACTGCCGATACCCGATTTTGTGGAGAAAAGTGGCATTATGAATGGACAGGATCCGACTTCGATGGAGGCTCTCTATCAGCGTCCCGGCTTCATCATCAGACGGGCCCATCAGATTGTCCTTGCCTTGTTTGATGAAGAGGCTGCCGATCTTGGCCTGACGACCACCCAATACAGCGTATTGCACACTTTGCGGGCCAGACCTGGGATCAATCAGATGGGGCTTTGCGAATTGATCGGAATAGATCGCTCTACGGCCACCATGGTTCTGCGCCTGCTGGAAAAGAACGGTCTCGTCGAACGCAAACAGAGTGAAAAAGATCGGCGCCGCAACACCCTGATGCTCACCAGCGCGGGAGAGAATCTGCTGGTCCGTGCAGCCCCCCTGTCCAACGCCATTTCGACCCGGATGCGCGAAGTGCTCAATGATGAAGAGCTGACCCAGCTCAGCCACCTGCTGTTGCAATTCGTTCAGTCCTTCAACCACCGCGTTCGCAATCCGCTGCTCCCCGATACAGCAACAGCAGCGGACCAAACACCTACACGCGCTTCATCATCCTGACCGCATGAGACGCTCATTTCCTCACGCGGAGCACTGGCGAGATATTTGTATGACCGAGATATTTTCTGACTCAATTTGTCGGCACCAGCCGGAGAGGTTTTGATGACAACCACTTTTTCAGCACCCGTTCTCATTGTAGGCGCCGGCCCTGTCGGCCTTTGTCTGGCCCTCGATCTCGCGGGCCGCGGGATCAATTCGATCATTGCCGAACGCTATCCTGCCGGTGCCAATGATACGGTCCGCTGCAATCACGTCTCGTCACGCACCATGGAGACTTTCCGGAGACTGGGTTTTGCCGATGAAGTCCGCGCCGTCGGGCTGCCGGACGATTATCCCAATGATGTGGTCGTGCGCACCAGAGCCACCGGCCGCGAATTGACCCGCATTCCCATCCCATGCCGCCGCGACCGGTTTACCGTTACCGACGTGCCCGATGGCTGGTGGCCCACGCCCGAACCGCCGCACCGCGTAAACCAGCTGTTCTTCGAACCGATCCTGTTCGAACGAGCGCAGGCAAACCCGCATATCAAAATCCTCAACGATCTTGATGTTCAACACGTCACGCAGGATGGTGAGGAGGTCGATGCGCAGGCAACCGATTTGAAGACTGGTCAGCAGGTCCGTCTCTCAGGACAATTTCTGATCGGCTGCGATGGCGGTGCATCGAACATTCGCCGGCAGATCGAGGCGAAGCTGGAAGGCGATGCAGTCATCCAGCAAGTGCAATCGACTTATTTTCGTGCGCCTGAGCTGCTCAAATCCATCCCGACCGACCGGGCCTGGATGAGCTATCTCTATATCGGCGAGCGTGCAGGCAACCTGGTGGCGATCAACGGGCGCGAAACCTGGCTGCTCCACAATTACCTGCTGCCGGGTGAGCCGGATTTTGCATCTGTCGATCGCGACAAGTGCCTGCGCGCGCTGCTCGGTGTTGACGAGAGCTTCGAATATGAAGTGCTGCGTCAGGAAGACTGGACCGGACGCCGGCTCGTGGCCGACCGCTTCCGTCAGGACCGTGTCTTCATCTGCGGAGATTCCGCCCATATCTGGGTGCCCTATGCCGGATACGGCATGAATACCGGCATTGCCGATGCCATGAACCTGTCATGGTTGCTGGCCGCGCACCTGAATGGGTGGGGGACGGAGAGCATCCTCGATGCCTATGAAGCGGAACGCTGGCCGATTACGGATCAAGTGTCGCGCTTCGCGATGAACCACGCCCAGAAGGCGATTTCAGAACGGATCAACATCCCGCTCGAAATCGATGACGATGGCCCCGAAGGTGAAGCGCTGCGCGCCAAGATCGGCAAGGATTCCTATGAACTGCATGTACAGCAATTTGCCTGCGCCGGTCTGAACTACGGCTATTTCTATCCCGCATCGCCTTTGATCGCCTATGACGGCGGCGCTGCGCCCTCCTACACGATCAATGAATACACGCCCTCGACCGTGCCCGGTTGCCGGACACCGCATCTGTGGCTGCCAGGGGGACAGTCCCTCTATGACCAGCTTGGGCCGGAATACACGCTGCTGCGCTTTGATCGCGACATTGATGTGGCACCGCTAGTGCAGGCTGCGAGCGCGGCGAATGTTCCTTTGGCGGTGTTGGATGTGAATGTCACCGAGCTGCCGGAGCCTTATCTGCACAAGCTGCTGTTGAACCGCCCGGATAATCACGTGGCGTGGCGCGGCGATGCCCTGCCCGACAGACCGGAAGAGCTGATCGACCTCATAAGAGGCGCAGCCTCGCCGGAGCAGCAAAAGGCACATCAATCCATGGCAGCAACAGCAAAATAACAGCGCCTGTGGACATTCTTTGAGAGGAACCATCAATGCAAGTTGGACGACGAAGTTTCTTGGCAGGCCTCACTGCCCCGATATTGCTGGGAAGTTCGGGATGCACAACGTCGCGCCTTCTTGCAGATGGTGATAGGACGCCTCTTGTCCGCACCCGCTATGGGCCGGTCGTGGGCAAGATCGATCAGGGATCGCTGGCCTTCAAGGGTATTCCCTATGGGGCACCGACCAGCGGCCGCGGCCGTTTCATGCCCCCGTCACCGCCGCAGCCATGGGACACCCCTTTTCGCGCCTTCGATTATGGGCCCATGGCCCCGCAGACCGACCCGCAAGAAGCTCTGGAATCGGTAGCTGCCGACGCCCGCGAAAGCGAAGACTGTCTGACCCTCAACGTCTGGACGCCAGCTCTGGACGACAATCGCAAGCGCCCGGTGATGGTCTGGCTCCACGGGGGCGGCCTGTGGCGCTTGTCTTCGGCGGGAGACTCTCAGGCCGGAGCGCATCTGGCCGCGCATAGCGATGTTGTCATGGTCAGCCCCAACCACCGGCTCAATGTATTGGCGCACGCCTATCTCGATGAATATGATCCGGCTTTCGCAGGGTCTTCCAGTGCGGGCATGCTCGATCTGGTGCTGGCGCTCGAATGGGTGCGCGACAATATCGAGGAATTTGGCGGCGATCCGGACAATGTGACCATTTTCGGCCAGTCCGGTGGCGGGCAGAAAGTGTCCTTCCTGATGGCCATGCCCGCCGCGGCAGGCCTGTTTCATAAGGCCATAATCCAGAGCGGCCCGGCCCCGCTGGCGCTTGAAAAGCCCTATGGCCGCGAACTGAGCGCAAGATTGCTCACTTTGCTGGACATTCCGACGAACCGGGTGCGGGATATTCAGGAGGTACCGCTCGCTGCGATCATGCGGGCCTATTACCAGATTTTTGAAGAAGTTGGCGGCTTCGGCGTCATGGGTGTAATTCAGGACTTCGCTCCGGTCGTCGATGATGTGGCACTGCCGCAGCATCCCTTCTGGAACGGCGCCTCCCCCCTATCGCGCGATATTCCGCTGATGATCGGCTGCACGCGCACCGAAATGACCGAGTATTTCCTGGCCAGCAACCCGGATGCAGCCAAGCGCGATTTTGCCACAGTGACCGCGCAGCTGGAGCCGATTTTCGGCACGCAGGCGCCAGCAGTCGTCGCCCATTATCGCGTCACCCATCCACAGGCGAGCCCGTGGGAAGTGGACGCGCTGATCCGGTCCGACTGGCCCACCCGACTGTTCACCCAGCGCATTGCAGACGAACAGGTCAAATTGGGGGGCGCCCCGGTCTGGATGTACCGGATGGACTGGGAGACGACTGCCCGTGACGGATTGTTAATGTCGCCCCACGCAATCGACATTCCCTTCGTGCTGGACACGGTCGGCACCGAACCCGTCGAGCCCGGTCAGCTGGGCGAACAGCAGCGGATGATGCAGCAGATGAACAGTGCGTGGGTGTCCTTTGCCCGCAACGGCAATCCGCAAAACAAATATATCCCGCCATGGCAGCCTTACAATTCCGCATCGCGGCCAACGATGATCTTCAATCTGCACAGCCATATGGCCAATGATCCTGACGGATCGGATCTCGCTTTCCTGAAAAAAGACCTCGCCAATCTAGAGGTCGTCGCGGGCGGGGTCACCAATCCACTCGAACGGGAGAAGTCTTTATGAAACCCTTGCTCAACGTGCTCGCCGGCATCCTTCTCTCCGGCACGATGATTGGCACCGCCACCGCTCAGGAAGCGCAAACCGGCCCATCGGAAGCGGTCATGAAATATCGCGAGCGGATGTTTGATGAGGCGGTTCGCCCCCTCGCCAATCGCACCATGGATCTGATGTTCAACATTGCAGAGGTAGACGCAGGGGAAACCCCTTCGTCACTGCCCGTAAGCCTCGCCCCTCTCAACTTCACCTATGAAGTGGATGGCAAGGTTCATCAGGGTAGCGATGCCATCGTGAATACCTTTGCCGATGCTCTGATCATCATAAAGGACGGCACCGTCGTCTTCGAAGGCAATTTCAACCGCTCGACACCAGAGACGCGGTACAATTCCTATTCCATGGCGAAATCGCTCAATGCCGTCATGGTCGGGCTGGCCGTAAAGGAAGGGCTGATCGCCTCGGTGACCGATCAGGTGACGCAATATATCCCGGAACTCAAAGGGACCGGATATGATGGCGCGACCATTCGGGATCTGATGGAGATGCGCTCTGGCATTGCCTGGGACGAGAACTTCTTCAAACCCGGCACGTCATCCTACAACGCCCATGTCGCAGCCTGGGTCGAGGAGCGCGCACGCTACACGGACGCGGCGCTGATCACCAAGCGGGAGCATGCTCCTGGCACTTTCAATCGGTATAACAGTCTGGATGCAGCCGTTGTCGGCTGGGTGGTGGAGCGCGCTGCCGGAATGCCGGTCAGCACATATCTGTCCACCAGACTGTGGCAACCCGCGGGGATGGAGGCCGATGCCTTTTATGTCATCGACGGCCCCCCGGGCATCGGCAGAGAGTTCACGGCCGGGGGCTTCAACGCCGTATTGCGCGATTATGGCAGGCTGGGGCTGATGATGCTGAACCACGGCCATGCAAACGGCAAAGCCTTCCTGCCCGAAGGCTTCGTCGACAATCTGAGGCACGACATCACCACCGCGCCGAGCGAGGATGGGCTGGGATATGGCTGGTTCTGGTGGACGGTGCCGGGCACCAATGCCTTCACTGCGCTGGGCGGTGAAGGCCAGTTCATCTATGTCGATCCTGATACCGATACGGTCATCGTCAAGATGAGCCACGGTCCGGTCGGGCCAGAAGCGGACCCCGTCCTGCGCGAGGAACTGGCTTTCATGGCCGCTGCATCGCAATGGGATGGGCGTTAACTCAAACTGACGGAGGGCCTGATCCGCAACTGTGTGGCTAACCGCCGACATCGCGGATCAGGCTGATCCGGCCATCCTCAAGACCATAGATGATGGCGCCCGAAAGCAGCAATTGGTCGCCCTGCTCCAGCGTGCTGCTGGGTAAGGTAACCGTGCCATAGGCGGTCAATCGATTGGTTAGCGCTGCGATCATCACGCCCGCTTCACTGTCGATCACCAGCTCGTGAATGGTCACATCTTCCCCGAGATTCTTCCGCAAGGGGCGATAAAGCTCCAAAATCGCGTCCCTGCCATGCAACGGTCGGGGTGCCGGCGATGCAGAAAACACCACATCCTCGTCATAATAGGACACGAAGCGTTCGTCGAAGCGCCCGAACAGCTTGAGATAATCGCGGAACTTGGCGCGGGTCATGCGGGGCGCCGTGACTGTCGGCGGCAAGGGATCACTCACCGAAGCAGATGGGCGGTCCAGGGCCGGCCCCTCGGCCGGGATAAATTCCGCACCATTTGCCACGGGTATGATTTCGGAAATGTAGCCGTTGGAAAGCCGGTAGAATTGCAGCGCATATTCCGGCTCGGCCGCTGCGCTCGCTCCCGGCGCATCAATCCTGTATTCGGCGGCCAGAAGAGTTCCACTATCATCACGGGCGAGCGTGCGCAGCGTGGTTTTCCGCGCAGGAACACTGCCAGGCAGCTGCGTGCCTGCCGACAGGTAATCTTGCTGACGCGGATCGCCTGTGTCCGCCAATGCCATAAATACCGCGAAGCGTTCGAATAGCGTATCGCGGTCCGCGATCGCCAAGGGGCCGGCAGCCTCAGCGCGGCGCGCCACAAGGGTTGTGGAATGGGCGGCAAAGGCCACCGCGATGCCTGCAAGAATCATCCGGCGGGAGGCAGGTAGCATGTTCAATCCCCTCTCCCGCTATCAATAACCGACTATCGAGGGGGGAGTAAATGGAAACCGCTAGAGCGGCCTTTCCTGCCCCCTATCGCGAGATTGAACATGAAGCGGCGGGATCAGCGAGCGTGACGCGTTAGCGCTGACCCCACAGGATGCACCACAAATCGCAAATTGAGGTCACTGGGCCGTATAAATCTCACGGCCTTCGAATATTGTCTTCAAGACACGGGTCTTGCCCACCTGTTCAGGCGAAACCGCAAACAGGTTCCGATCAAGCACGATCATATCTGCCATCTTGCCCACCTCAATCGACCCTGCCGTATCTCCCCAGCCCGCAACTGTCGCGCCGTTGCGGGTCGCAATTTCCAGCGCATCCGCAAGGGAGATGGACTCGTCGCCATGATCAAGCATGCCGCCAATCGCGGGAAACAGATTCGGCGAAGGAAGCATGACCCAGTCGCTACCGATTGTCATCGTTACACCGTGGTTCAGCAGGCTGCGGAAGGGCCATGCTCCGGCCAGACTTTCAGTCAGCGGCCCCTTGATCTGCCAGATCGCAGGAGACATTTCCGCCACAACGCCCAGTGGCTCCAGCCGAACGAGATCCTCCGGGGAAAAATAGAGGCTATGCGCAATTTCCGGCATCAGGCCCGATTGGCCATTCACCTTCCGCATCGCTGAAATGGCATCCAGCGCCACCCTGTTCGCCCCGGTTCCCACCGCATGCATCTTTACATGCAAGCCTTCTATATCGAAGCGCGTCAGAGCCGCCGCGATGGTTTCCGGCGAGGTATAAAGCTTCGATCGGTCGAAATGCCCATGCCCGTCCAGTTGCACGTCGGTATGATGCGGCTGAAGAGGTGAACCGTCGATCAGGAGCTTGACCCCGTCGAACGATATGCGGGGCGAGCGCAATTCCGCGCGCTTGGCAATTGTCTCTTCACTCTGCTCTATCGACATCATCGACACCGCCGGATTGCCCCAGAAGACGTGAGCAAGCGTGCGCAGGTTCCACAAACCTTCTTGATCGAGCGCGTGAAGCTGAAGGGCCATCGTTTCCGTGATCCCCGCATCCTGCACCGACGTAATTCCATATTCCGCACAAAGCGCAGCCGTATCGAGCAACGCCTGACGGACCGCTTCCTCCGAGAGTGGCGGCATATGTTGCGTGACCAGCCAGGTCGCACCGGCAAGAAGTTCGCCGGTCAATTCGCCATCATCGCGATGCAGAATCTTCCCGCCATCGGGATCGGGCGTGTCGCGATCGACACCGGCGATCTCCAGCGCTTTGCTATTGGCAAGCCCGTGATGATACGACCATTCGCGAATATAGACCGGCGTGTCTGGGAAAGCCTCATCCAGAAACTTGCGATCCGCATAGCCGTCCGGAAAATTGTCGCCGCGATACACGTCAGCGATGATCCATCCGTCTGGGCGCTTGCTTTCCGGGAAAAGCCAAAGCCTCATAACGCTTTGATTTAAGGGAGATTTCAGGAGAGTTATGGGCACCATTCCGGGAATTAAAACCGGGAATCACACGCTGAGCAGACCGTTTTTGGGACGATTTTTGAAGAGTATCAGCATGTTGAGATGTGTTGGTGCCAGAAGAGGACCGTGATTTAGATCATAAAACCCTGAATATTAATGTAAAAATAAAAATACTTCCGGCAAAGGCCCCCAAAAAAGCCCCTAAATCACATTCATAGAAGCGATTTCAACGTACTAGATTGCCGGTAGCGGCCCTCGATTTAGTCGGTCTCGCGCAGTGCGCCAGCTTGGCATGTGTAGATCAAGAAGGTCAATGAACCGCTCGCTGTGGTTTGGGATCACGAAATGCGCAACTTCATGCAGAGCGACATACTCAAGGCACTCCACGGGGAACTTTGCCAGCTCTAGGTTAAGCCGGACCGTGCAGCGCGATGGGTTGCTGCTACCCCATTTGGTTTTCATGCGCTGAATGGCAAAGCCGCTTATTTTAACGCCCAGGCGTTTGGTCCATTTGGCTAGAGCGATTTCTGCTCTCTCACGTAATTCAGCCCGATACCACTCCGACAAGGCCGCCTCGCGCTGCTCGATTGGAGTTTCGCGTGGCATCGTCAATTCAAGTGTGCGGTGGCCTAGCGCGACCGATGGCTTGGTTCCACCTTCCTTGATTGTCAGTAGATAGCGTCGTCCCCAGACGTAATGGCTTTCGCGCTCCAGATACTCGCGCGGTGCCTCCCGTGCTTGCGCTGCCAGTTTGCCCTGGTTCCGTTTGATCCAGCCGATCTTGCTGGCCGCAAATAGGCGAACGTTGTCGAGGGACATGCGACGCGGGGCAGAAATGCGAACCCGCCCCGTCGGTGGATGGACGCTCAGGTGGACATTCTTGATGTCCTTGAAGGTCACATCAACTGGGACCCCACCAATGTCGAGCACCGCGTTCATCAGTATTCCGGTTGCGCCTTGATGATGGTGAAAATGCGTTCCACTTCGTCCTCACTTCCGAGGATGGCGTAGATTGCGGCTTTGATGGCACGCTCTTTCGGTTCGACACCGCGCCACCCGTCGGGTCGATTTGTCTTTACCGCTGCGTCAATCTCAAGAGCCAGCTCCTCGTTCTCGCCGAGATTATTGTAGAGCGCACGTTTTCCTGGCGTGTTCAGTGTGGGCGGTGCCGTATCTCCTTTGCCCTGGGCCATGTCAGTGATGAGGTCAGCGATCTGCTTGAGATAGTCCTCATATTCGACGGCCTTGGCTTTTCGAGCCTTTATGATCTCGTCCAGGAGGGCAGAGATTTTCTCGTAATACGCTGGGTCGTTGAGGTGTTCCTTGATGATCTTCGCGCGAACATTGTTCTCGATCGTCTCAGCGACAGCCTCTCGGTCTTTCATTCCGCTTAGCTGGCCTGCAATTGCGTCGGCGATCCCGCTTTTTACGACCAGGTCGAGCAAGCTCATGTTGTCGAACGGTGAGATTTTGCGCGGCTCTTCGGCTTCGATGTAAGTGTCGATCAGGTGCCGCATATCGGCTTCGTAAGCCTTGAGGTCGAGCACCTCGCCGCTGGCATGGCGAACGGTATCGCGGACGCTGACGGCGTTTTCGACCTTCTTCTTGATGTCCGCGATTTCGGCGTCGCTGTAACCCGCGTCCGCCATCTCATCCGCAATGCCGGCGAAGGCACGAACAAGCGAGGCGACCGCCTTGTAAAGAGCTGCTCGTTGCGGCTCGCGCTCGGCAAGATCGGTCGCGATTTCGGTATTTCCGCAGAAGTAATGGATGTGCTGCAATTCACCCTTTGGAGGCTCGACGGGCTCACAGACGAGTGCAATGACCTCCAGCGCCTCATCCAGGCGCTCACGGCCCTTTTCCAGCCGATCCTTCATAAGCACCTCTGGATCGGCCCCGTCTGCGGTGGTGTCGATCTGCGAGGTGTAGACTGCGATGGCCTTATTCACCTTCTTCAGAAGGCTCATATAGTCCACGATATAGCCGTACTCCTTGTCGTCACCGTCCAGCCGGTTGGTGCGACAGATGGCCTGAAACAACCCGTGATCCTGCATCGATTTGTCGATGTAGAGATAGGTGCAGCTTGGCGCGTCAAACCCCGTGAGTAACTTATCGACGACGACCAGCAGCTTCATGTTCGCTGGCTGCTTGATGAAGCGATCCTTGGCGGCCTCCTCATAGGACTCCGTCTTGGTCATACCCGGCATGGCTTCGACGTCTTTCAGAAGCTCCGTGTAAGTGTTGTAGATGAACTGCTTGTCGGTTTCGGAGTTGGCCCCGGTGTCTTCCTTGGTCACGTCCTGCGCGTTCGGATTGTAGGAGGTGACTACCGCACAACGGCCTTTCAGTTCGGTCTTCTGGAACGCTTCGTAATATTTGCACGCCTCGTAGATAGATGACGCGACAAGGATGGCATTGCCACGCTGGCTGGATAGGCGCGGTTTCACGCTGAAGTCGAATATGATGTCCTGCACCACTCGCTCCATGCGCGAGCGCGAACTGAGCACGTGTTGCATCGTGCCCCATTTCTTCTTCAGCTCATCCTTTTGCCAGTGATTGAGGCCCTTGGTCTTTGCATCGAACCACGCCTCGATTTTATCCTCCGAGCCAAGCTTCTGATCGATGTCGCGCGCCTCGTAAATGAGATCCAGCACGACCTCGTCCTCCACTGCCTCGCTGAACTTGTAGGTGTGGATGTAGTGGCCGAACACTTCCAGGCTGGTCTGCTTGTCGCGCTTCAACAGCGGTGTGCCGGTGAAGCCGATGAAGACCGCATTCGGCATGATCGCCTTCATCGCTCGATGCAGCTTTCCGCTTTGCGTGCGGTGGCATTCGTCAACGAATACGAAAAGCTCGCCGACCGTCTGGACGGGGTTGTCTTCCAATTCCTTGATGAAGGCGTCGAAATCGTCACCGCCCTTTTTGCCGAACTTGTGAACGAGCGAGCACAGGAGCCGAGGCTTGGCTTCGGCCAGTCTCGACATCAGATCTCGGCCGCTGCTGGTGCGGTGAATGTGTTCGCCAGCGTCGTCGAACACGCGCTTGATCTGCTTGTCGAGTTCATCGCGGTCGGTGATGATGGCGACGCGGGCGTTGGGATTGTTCTCGACGATCCATTTGGCGAGCATGACCATGACGATGCTCTTGCCGGAGCCCTGGGTGTGCCAGATGATGCCGCCCTTGCGTGCGCGCACGTGCTCTTGCGCCGCTTTGATCCCGAAATATTGATGCACGCGGGGCAGTTTCTTCACGCCGCCATCGAACAGCACGAAATCGTGCATCAGTTCGATCAGGCGATGCTTGTCGCAAAGCTTGGCGAGATATTTGTCTAGCTTGAAACCGGCGTTGTCGGCCTCGTCCTCTTTCCATTTCAGAAAGAATTTTTCCGGGGTGCCGATGGTGCCATACTGCATGCCTTCGGAATCACTGCCTGCGAAGACGATCTGCACTGTCGAGAAGAACCAGGCGTTGAATTCGGGACGCTGATTGGAGAGGAGCTGGCGGATGCCGTCGCCGATGGTGACGCGGCTGTTCTTTAGCTCGATCACGCCGATGGCGATGCCGTTGACATAGAGCACCAGATCGGGGCGACGCTCCAAACCGCCTTTTAGCGTCACCTCCTCGGCGATGGCGAAATCGTTTTTCGTCGGTTCGGCCCAGTTGATGAGGTTCACCGTTTCGGTCGGCTTCCCGGCCTCCACCTGCACATCAATGCCGTAGCGGAGCAGACCATAGACCGCCTGATTGTTATCGTAGAGACTGCGATGGGTGTTGCTGGCTTCGGTGCGCAGCTTGAAGAGCGCGGCGCTGATCTGGGCGTCGCTATAGCCAGCATGGCTGAGATAGTCGGTCAGCAATTTCTCTTCGATATTGCTGTTGCCTTCTCGATCCTTCCAGTCGCCCAGGTAGGTCCAGCCCAGCTCGTCGCGGAACAGGCCGATAAGACGCTTCTGCGTCACCACCTCCGGCTTGCCGACAAAATCGCTCATATCAGCCTGATCCTCCCGGTGAGCAATTCCTGCATCATGCCCTGCTTGATCTGACGGGCTTTTGCGAGGCGGATTTCTAGGGCTGAGAGCTCTTTGCCCATGTCTGAAAGGGTGCTGGCGATTGCACGCTGTTCCGATAGTTCGGGAACGGGCATTTCAAAATTCATCATATCCGAAGCATAAAGATGAAAGACCGTAGTTCCGGTGACCAACTTTAAAACCTGCTCTTCGTCGTGCCGGATCATATTACTCAAAAATGGTCCATGAAGAACGAGATCAGCTGGACGTATCACCAGAATGTCTCCACCCGCGACCACATTGTCCTGAAATAGCGCACTGGCCTTTGCCAACCCGCGAGGAGTGACATCAGAAGTTGGCATCAGAACATCATTTTTCATTGCCAGAAATGGATCGCTTACATCATTGGTGGAGCTGAAAATCTCTCCAATCTCGGCGCCATATTTTGTGAAGAGCTCGCCGTAATGAATGCAAGGATGAGCCCCAAACGTCGCAAGCGCCGATTTGGGAAGTCCTTTTCCTTTGTGAAATGTGGCCAAGTCCGCAAGGCGTTTCACAGGCCATTCATTGCTGAAGCCCGCCAAGCGCTGCCGTCCGGTGAGGAGCTCCTGCATCGCACCCTGTTTGATGGCGCGTTTCTTGGCGATGAGGCTTTCCAGCCCCTCAATCAGCGCATCCGCATCCGATAGCGCGGCGGCAATGGCTCGTTGTTCATGAGGCTTGGGTCTGGGAACCAAGACGCTCTTGAGCTCGGATTGGCCGATATTTGCTCTTACCGCACCCTGCCCCTTGGCGACAATCTGCGCCCGAACGTTCGGAGCGCGAAAAGCATAGCCTGAAAAGGTAGGGTCAAATGTTTCTGTTTTTGGGCGGCCTCGAATGACGAAACCACCAAAAACTGCGGCTGCGTCGTCGGAATAAACCGAAGCCAGCCCAACCTCTTCATGGGTTTCTGACGTGCGATTAAAGAGCACATCGCCTCGGCGGATAGCGTAGGCCTTCACGGAATCGCGGCTAAGAGTGACGCGCCCAGGTATGTCATCCACGCGGAGATGTGTTCGCGTGATGACTTCGAGCACATTTGCGAACGGTATGCCTCTCCCATAGGCTTGAGCATCTGCGTTCACGCCATTCTGGAAATGGTAGTGCTCGCCTAAGGGCACTGTTTCCCAATCTTGGGGTAATCGGTTGGCGGTCTGGGTCATCACCACGCGAACCCCATCGCTGTTAAGTGATCTGCTACCTTGCCCTCTAGATCAGTGACACGACTGGCAAGCTTAGGCATTGGAGTCTCATAACGCTCTGCCAAAACGCGCACGCGTTGGGTCAGCGACTGACTAACTCCATCAATTTCGCCGTGGATGTCGGCATTGATACGGGCCATCCATTTGTCATCGACCACAAGGGTCTTGATCTCCGCTTCGGTCAGTTCGGGATATTTGGCATAGGCGGCGGCATCCAGCTCAGCCTCTGCTGTTTTGATTGCTCTCCCAAGCGCGCCGCCCTCATCGAGCAGTTTGAGCATGTCGTCGATAACGAACACTTCCTGAAAGTCCGGGATGGCCTCAAGGAACTCCGCCTTGATGTCCTCTTCGGCGCCACCTTGCTTTTCGAGCTTGTCGTAGCGCTTGAAAAACCCTGCATCCAGTTCTCCCGCCAGAGCCTTGCGCCGGGCCTTCAGGAGCGCAGCCGCCACTTTGTCCTTGTCGTTGCGACCTTCGGCCAGCAGACCGTCTTCGCCGCTATGCTCCTCATCCAGTTCAGCAATGGCTGCGTTGGTAGCTTCCAGCTTGGCGTGCAGCTCGTCAATCTCCGCCTGTTCCTTGGCGAAGTAGCGAGCGACGATGTAGGACTTGGGTATCAGGTCGCAGGTCCAGCCCTTGTCCTTCTCCTTGCCCTTCTTGTCCTTCTCGATGATGCGGCTGGTCTCTGCCTTCCAGCCGTCCAGGGCGATGGCATAGACATCGTCCTGCATAGTCTCGGCCCAGTAATCCATCAGGTGCTGGTAGACGTCATATTTGTCGATCAGCGGCTTGCCTGTGTAGTGGGCAAGCAACCCTTCGGAGAGATTGAAAATCACATTCTTGGGATTGGAGCCGGGGGTCAGAGCCTTCAGCGCTTCGGAATTCTCATCCCGCCAAGCATCGAACTGCGCCGCCATCTTCGCGACGAAGTCAGAAAATTCCGAGTGCTCAAAGATGGTCGTTTTGATCGCGGCCTTCTCGACCGCAAGATCGAGGTAGCCGGGGCGCACCTCGGAAAACAGCGTGGACTTCAGGCCGGGGCAGACCTCCCAATAGGGTTGCAGTGCATCGATGTCCGCCTGCGGAATGCCGCCGCGCAAATGCCCCTCAATGTCCTGCCGGTCTTCGGTCTTCTGGCTGTCGATATATCGCGGCAGGTTCAGGTTGTAGTTGTTCTTCTCGATCTCGCTGTAGGGCACGGTTCGGGAATAGCCGGGTAGGTCGAGCGCCTTGTTGAAGGCGTCAACGATCTTGTGAATGTCCTGCGAGCGGAGACGGTTCTTGGGGCCTTCTTTCATGAAGCCTTGGGAGGCGTCGATCATGAAGATGCCTTTTCTCGCCTGGGCGTCCTTCTTGTCCACCACGACGATGCAAGCCGGAATGCCAGTGCCGTAGAAGAGGTTAGCGGGCAGGCCGATAATGCCCTTGATATATCCCTTGCGCACGAGGGCGCGACGAATGTCTGCCTCGGCATTGCCGCGGAAGAGGACGCCGTGCGGAAGGATACAGGCGCTAGAGCCGGTGCTTTTCAGCGAGCGAACGTTGTGCAGCAGATAGGCATAATCGCCCTGCTTTGCCGGCGGAATGCCGAAGCCTTTGAAGCGGGCATGAGGGTCATGCAGCGGATCCAGGCCCGTGCTCCACCGCTTGTCGCTGAATGGCGGGTTGGCAACCACGAAATCGAATTGCTTAATCGTATCGCCGTGCTTGAACTTCGGATCGGTCAGCGTGTTGCCTGGCGGCGCGATCTGCGCCGTGGGGTAATCGTGCAAGATCATGTTCATCCGAGCTAGGCCGCTCGTCGCTGAGTCCTTCTCCTGCCCATAAAGCGACACCTTGGCGCGGGCCTCGTCCCCGACTTTCAGGAGCAACGAGCCGGAGCCGCAAGTCGGATCGTAAACGGTGGTGTCGGTGCTGGTTTGAGCCTGACCGATACCAATGATCTGAGCCATGATGCGGCTGACCTCAGCAGGGGTGTAGAATTGGCCTTTGCTTTTGCCACTCTCGGTGGCGAAGTGCCGCATGAGATATTCATAGGCGTCGCCCAGAATGTCATCGCCCTCAGCGCGGTTTTTGGAGAAATCCAGCGCCCGGTTTTCGAAGATGGCGATCAGATTGGTGAGCTTCTCGACCTTTTCCTTCCCATCTCCCAGTTTTGTGGAGTCGTTGAAATCGGGAAAATCGGCCTGGTTGAGCTGCTCGTTAGCAGCAGCTAGCGGAGCGATAATGTGTTTGTTTATCTGGTCGCCAATGTCGGTCGCACCTTTCAGCGCAACCATCGCCTTGAAATCTGAACCGGCGGGTATCTTGATCGGCGCGTAAGGAACGCCCGAGTATTTGTCGCTGACGTATTTGATGAAGAGCAGGGAGAGAACGTAGTCTTTATACTGGCTCGCATCCATGCCGCCACGAAGCTCATCGCAGCTTGACCAGAGCGAGCTGTATAGTTCCGACTTCTTTAGTGCCATGCGCCTCTCGTCTCGTATAATTCCTACTGCCAGTTGCGGCATAGCAGGTGAAGCATTACATCGCCTCAAGGGACGCCCTAAAGGATCGAACCTCAGGCAACGATCTAGCGGGCCGCCGATACTTTCGCCCAGCGCTCTAGTCGCGCCTTCCCAATCGCTTAGCTAAGGAGCAGAGTAAAGCATTGTCATCAATTTCGGTGACATGCGACGAAACTTTCTCCCGAATAAGTTCCCCTTGCCTGCGAATGGGAACTTTCCCGTAGCTCGTAAATGTGGTGAGCACGCTTTCATGGCCAAGATTTTGAGACCACGCCTTCATTTGTTCCGGTGACAGGTTGAGCGCCATGGCGTGATGCACCAGCATGTCGCGGAAGCTGTGCGGGTTGAAATAGGGCAGTCCCGCCGCCGCGAAGGCCCGCTTGAATATATCACGGATCGGCCCGGTTGAGGCCCAGCCCTTGCGCGCCAGACCTTGCGGCTGGAAGCCGCCCGTCTCGCCAATACCGATCGCCGTTGCGGGAAAGAGCGGGTCGCCATCGCCCCAAAGATGATCCTCGCGCAATTCCTTTACCCATGCCTCCACAATTTCCAGCGCGCCCTCGCACACCGGCATGAAATAGGTGCGGAAACTCTTGGCGAATTTTGTGCGGACTTGCCGTGCATCCTGCTCCACAAAGCCATTGGCCAAATCGATATGGCCAAGCTGGAACGAAGCCAGTGCATTAACGCGCGCGCCAGTGAGAGCAGCAAAGGCCACCAGCGCCCGATCACGCCTTTCCAGCACTGTTTGGACGGGCATCGCTTTCAGGACATGTTCCACTTGCTCCACACTCGGCACCGGCTTCTCCCGGCTGGCGCGGGCAATGGCCGCATCCTTTTCGCTCAGATTGAAGTAATCGGCATCCGAATAGGCGATGCGCGCTTTGAACCCCGGCTCACGCGATAGCCATTCAAAGAAGGCTTTCAGATCGCGCAGTGCCGATTGAATGGTGGCCTTGCTGAGAGCCTCACCCGATCGGACATTGCGCGCGGCTCCCATGCGCTTCTTGAAAGCAATTGCCTGCTCACGGTGGAAGCACTTGAAGGCCTTCCAGCCGGTCGCCTCCTCAAACCGGGCAAGCGATTTCGCCACGCGGTCAATGCTGGCCGGATCGCGCCCCAATGCCTGCTCCAAATAGCGGAAATAATCGCGCTTAACGCGCTCGTTTTCAGCGTTGTGTTTCGTCATGTCTATTGGTCCTTTCCAGAGTCACAATTCAGGGAAGGCGGTTCACACCCAACTAGGCGTGGTGCTGCTTGCGAGATTTGAACGGTGATGCCGGGCATGATCCGCGCCAGATCAGCCTGCCGAGCGCGCCGATGCATCACGGCGCCGCACTGGCAACAAATCGCTTTCAGATTGCCCGTTCCGGGGCGCAGCGGGGAAAAATCCACCATGCCCAAGGCTGGCTCGCGCGGCTGGCGGCATCGCAGGCAATACATGGTGCCCGGTGGGCATGGCTGCCTCCGCTTGGCCTTTTGCTCCTCGAGAAAACGCCGAACATGCACACCCTGAAACAGATAGGGACGTTGGCCATCAATTGGGGCCAGGCCCTTTCTCTGCCAATTGCGAATTGTGCTTCTGCACACTCCCAATCGCTCGGCCAATTCATGCACGGTGTAGCTGTGATGTATCTTGACCTGCTTGGGGTTGACCCGATGCCGCGCCATCCGGTTCAGCCCTGCCCATTCACAAGCCGGTGGATCGATTCCGCCTTAATCAGTGTGCGACGGCCCAGCTTGAAGGCCTCAAGCCGTCCATTGGCGATCATGCTGTAAATTGAGGTGCGCCCGAGGCTTAGTGCCGCTGCGGCCTCATTGATTGAGTAGGCCAGCTTTTCCATTGTGCGATCTCCTGATTGGCTGGCGTGTGCCAGCGGATGCAGGAGAATCTGGACGACCTATTACGACCTGTCGGATTCAAACGGGCAGAAAGGGGCAGATACTATTCGCTCTCGCCCATGCGCTGCCACAAGAGGCGTGCCTTTTGGCGAACGGTGGATTCGCCAACCTTAATCTTGTTTGCGGCGAACCAATCGAGCATCGCTTTTTCGATGTCCGCCTGTGTCTTCGGATTTAGATCGCCCTGCCAGAGCTGAACGGCAATTTCCGCCCACATCCTGTCCCAATGCTCTGCACGCGGTTTACCGCCCACGTTCTTCACTGGCGGTTGCACATCGGCAGTCACACTGCCTTGGGGAAGCGCCTTTGCTTTGAAGTCATAGGAGGCAATTCTCAGCTTGGTATCTAAGGCGTCTCTCATTTGACGAAAAATGCCTTCAGTTGTGTCCCAAGCGCTTGGGTCTGGCTCTTTTCTTCCTCGTCCACTGGCCACTGTAGCGATCTTATGGACTTCGCCATGCTTCAGCTTGTCCAGATGCTCGTCACAAGCGACAGATAGCATGATGGCTGCTTTTCGTTCTTTGCTCACCGCTCCAAGCTGAGAAAGCAGCGTATCCAGCAACGTCTCCAAGTCCTCTCGGACAAGGCGCAAGAACTCCTTGATTGTAGCACCGGATTGCAGACACCCCGCCGCACTGTTCCGCGCGCATACTTGGTTCGCAATCTTGTTCGCACGCTGAAGGGCTTGACCAAACTCATAGTCTAGTATCAGCTCAATTTGCTCGCGTTCGTCTTTGGTCATTACTGCACGGTTTTATCCGCGCACGCTCTAGAGTCCAGCTGCTCAGGCCGCTCCGGATCGATCAAAGGGCCGGATAGTCGCACCAGAGCGCAAGGCTTCCAAATGGTCACTCCACCATTGCGCCATAGCCACGCGCTCTTTCCAATAGGGTGAGCGGTTATAGGTGCCGCGAATGGCGTTCTTGTCCGCGTGCGAAAGCGCCCGCTCGATTGCATCTGGATTCCACTTGCCGCTTTCATTCAAAAGCGAGCTTGCCGTTGTCCGGAAGCCATGGGCCGTCATTTCTGAACCGCCATAACCCAGCCGCCGCAAGGCCCCGGTGATCGTGTTTTCCGACATGGGCCGATCTTTGGAGCGGACCGACGGAAAGACGTAAACCGAATGGCTGGAGAGTCCCTGCATCCGCTGGATCAATTCAACCGCTTGCCGGGACAGGGGAACAGCATGATCGCCCCGCCGCTGCTTCATGCGCGATTCCGGAATTGTCCAAACTGCCCTTTCCAAATCCAGCTCCTGCCAACGCATTTGCCGGACTTCACCGGGCCGCTGAAAAACATGCGGTGTCAGTTGAAGGGCAACCAGCGTGGCCGGTTCGCCAGAATAAGTGTCGATCGATCGCAAGAGCTGGCCCAGCTCCGCCGCATCGGTAATTGCCGCGTAGTGCTTCACGATCGGAGCAGCCAAGGCCCCGCGTAAGGCATGGGCCGGATCGGCATTCGCGCGCGCCGTAGCAATGGCGTAGCGAAACACGCGGCTGGCAAAGGAACGAATGCGGTTCGCTGTTTCGCGTTTGCCCGCATTCTCCACCTTACGCAAAGCGAGCAAGATTTCGTGCGGGGTAATCTCCGCTATCGGAAGTTTGCCGATGCTTGGACGCAAATGATCCAGAAACCAGCGGCTCTTGGTAAGGGTGGCTTCAGCCAAGCCCTCCTTTTTCCGCTTGTCGAGATATTCCTCCGCAATCGCCGCGAAGCTATTCTCAGCGCCAAGTTTTGCCGCAACTTTTTCCTCTCTTTTGCGTCGCGCCGGATCAGCACCCTCCGCAAGGGTAGTGCGCGCCTCATCCCGCAATCGCCGCGCCTCTTTCAGGCTGATTTCTGGATAGGCCCCCAAGGAGAGCTTCTTCTCCTTGCCGTTTATCCGGAATTTGACGCGCCAAAGCTTGGAACCTTTGGCTGTCACAAGGAGGTACAACCCCTTCTCATCCGCCAATTTCCAGTCTTTTTCGCGGGGCTTGGCTGCACGAATTAAAGTGTCGTTAATCGCCATTGGGGGCCTTTTCCTGCCAGAGAGGCCATTTCAGACCCCATTGATCACAAGAAGGCCCCCGCAAAAGCCCCCATCGCAGCACGATTGCCAGCGAGTGAAGGTGAACATTGGCGACGGCCAAGGCATGGTTTTTGGCAGAAAACTGCGGTTTTTTCAACCACTAGCGAACAGCTATGTTCAGGAAAATGGTGCCCAGAAGAGGACTCGAAGGAGCGGGGTAATGCATTGTTTTTATTTGTCTAATTCATGGACTTTCTAAACCTTAACCATCACGCTGACCATCAGCTCGGTGCGCTGTAGTGGTTCGAAGCCCAACCAAGGAATTTCGCGCCGATTAATCTGATCTCCCTGCTGAGTCGCAGTCTGGTACTGGCGGGTCGAAAAGTTAAGTCTCTCATGCCTAGCCGGATGACAAAAAATTCAGCCGGTCGGATCGCGCGATGGTCGATCATGATGACGCGAGGCACAGACTTGCCCGCGCGCTTTGTTAAACTTCGTGGAAAGACTTCCGGCCGAAAATGTAGGTTGCTCGAACGTCAGCGCTTTTTCTTAGATGCATGTTCCGTTGGTGAGCAATCGATGTGTCGCGGTGATCGCTCGTCCAAGAATTGAAGCAGATCAATTGATCTCTCTGTGATGAAATCACATTTCGACCTTAGAGATTGTTCTTTCATAGCAAAGTTTCTGCTGCTACCGGACTGTCGATGACCCGGCTCTTTGCCCGCTCCCTCATGCTGCAGCTTCTCACGCTGTGCGCTGCATTCGGCGTCCTTTGGGCACCGGTTGCGGAAGCGGCTGAATGCGCAGGAGAGCCTCCGGTAGCCTCCCAACTCGAGCAGCATGACGAGCCGGGGAACGACGACAAGGGACCGGAGAAGCATGGCACCTGCGCACATGGTCATTGCCATCATGCCTCACAGGCCATCGACAGGTCGTCGGAGCCCTTTGCCCGGGGATTGGTCACAAACGTGCTACGCGCAGCGGCCCAGTCCTCGCTCGGCTCCGGCCTGATAGAACTGGCCACCCCCCCTCCTCGCGCCTGACGTTCGCCGCGCGTCGGATTTCTTTCCGACACCGATCTGAACGTCAGCAGAGGAATTCCCATCCATGTTCGCCATCTCGTGGCGAGCGGTCCCCTTCTGGGGGCTGATACTCGCCCTGTCCTCGGGCCCTGCCAGTGCGCAGGACCCGCGTGTCGTCACGCTCGACGACGCCCTTGAACTTAGCGGGGTCGCCGAACAGGCCGACTCCGTCACCAATCCTCGCCTCGTGGGTCCCCGGGCTGAAACTGAGGCTGCCGCCGCACTTGTCGACCAAGCTCGCCTCAGGCCCAATCCCGAGGTGTCCTTCGAGGTCGAAAACGTAGCCGGCAGCGGTGCGTTTTCCGGCCTTCAATCGACCGAATATACGCTTTCCTTGGGGCAGCGCCTGGAGCTCGGTGGCAAGCGCTCCGCTCGGATCGGTGCGGCCGAGGCACAGGCCGAACTGGCTTCTCTCCGGGCCGACCTGACCACGGCGGAACTCGGGCAACTGGTGCGCGAGCGATACCTAGCGGCTGCTGCTGCGGCCGCCCGGGTCGAACTTGCCGAGGATGTGGTTGCGCGAAACGAGGAACTGGCACGCATAGCCGGTGTCCTCGTGGAGGTCGGTCGCGAGCCGCCTCTGCGCGCGCTGCGCGCGGATGCGGCCCTTGCCGAGGCGCGCGCGCGCCTGTTGGAGGCTGAGGCGGAGAGCCTGTCGGCGCGGACAGCGCTCGCTGTTCTATGGTCTGGCGGTGAAGCGCCACTCGTTCCGACGGAATTTCCGAATATCGTCCCGCCCGCTTCGCTGATGGCGCAGGCCACGGGAAGCCTGACCTATCGAGTTGCGCGCGCCGAGAGCACTGCCGCGGCGGCGGAAATGGAGCGGCAGCGAAGCCTGCGTATTCCGGATCCGACGGTTTCCGCAGGCGTGCGGCGCTTCGAGGAAAGCGGCGACAACGCGTTCCTCATCGGCGTGTCGATCCCTCTGCCCTTCCGGGATCGGAATCAGGGAAACATCGCTGCTGCCGAGGCTCGATCGCGGGCGGCGAACGCGCGCGAAGCCGTCGCACTCGCGGATTACGAGCAGTCCGTCGCCACCGCGCGGGCGAGGTATCTCGGGGCCCAAGCTAGGGTCGAGACACTATCGCAGACATCGCTCCCGCAGGCGGAGGAGGCGCTGCGCCTCGTCCGCATCGGATATCGCAACGGACGTTTTCCCCTGATCGAGGTTCTCGCGGCCGCACAGTCACGCGACACGATCCGCGAGACGCTCATCGCCGCCCGTGAGCAACGGGGCCTGGCCGCAGCCGAACTCATCGCGCTGGCCGCACAGTGAAGGATATTCCCATGACACGCAGAAAGCTGGCGATCCTCGTCGGTATCGTGATCGCGATCGGCGCGCTGACGCTGATCTTCTGGCCGACCGCCGAGGTCGACGACCATCCGCATGAGGAAGCCGAAGCCGAGACACCCGAGGGGGTGGTCACCCTGAGCGACGAGCAGATCAGCGAGGCCGGGATACAGTTGGCCCCAGTGCGGTCTGGAGCCGCTGTCGAACTCGTCTTCCCAGCGACCGTCGCTGCAAGCCCCTCCGCATCCGCTCGTATCGACGCCCGCGCCTCGGGTGTCGTCCGCTCCGTGGGCAAGACGCTGGGCGATTATGTTGCGCGCGGCGAGACCGTCGCCCGCATCGAGAGCGCGGATGCCGCTGCTCTCGCCTCGCAGCTCAGCGCCGCACGCGCGCGGATGAGCGAACTGTCCGCCGCCTATGAACGCGAACGGCGTCTGTTCGATGAGAATGTAACGGCTCGCCAGGATCTAGAAGCTGCGCAGGCCAATCTCAGCGTAGCCCGCTCGGAACTCCAGCGGGCGCAAGCCGCAGTAGCGGCAGCTGGCGTCAGCGGCGATGGGCGTTCACTGGCAGTCACCTCTCCCCTGGCTGGCAGGATCACCGCAGCACCGATCGTGCTCGGAACCTTCGTAGATGCCGGCGAGGAACTCTATCGCGTCGTCGATCCCAACGGACTTCAAATCGAGGTGGCGCTGCCTTCTGCCGAAGCCTCGCGCATCCAACCTGGCGACGAGGCGATGCTGGTCGTCGGGGACGGTCGGGAAATCGGGGCCCGGGTTCGTTCGGTAACGCCCTCGCTCGATCCGGAGAGCCGCAGTGCCACTGCGGTCCTGTCGTTGTCGCGCGGCGTGCCGGGGCTTCAGCCGGGCGCGTTTCTCCAAGCGCGGATCAGGCCTTCGGCTGAGATCGACAGCGACGGCATCGCGGTGCCCGAGGACGCCATCCAGGTGGTCGAAGGTCGCGACGTCGTCTTCGTCCGGACGAAGACCGGCTTCCAGGCTCGCGACGTTGAGCTTGGAACACGATCCGCTGGTCAAGTGACGATCCTTTCCGGTCTTCGGGAGGGATGGCGGATCGCTGTCGGCAACGCCTTCCTGCTCAAGGCCGAACTCGGGAAGGAGGGCGCAACCCATGGTCACTGAGACTCAGACCGAGCCCGCCGTGGACACCCATGCCGATACGGGCAGTCATCGCCACGGTTTGATCGGGGCTATCCTCGACATCGCCGTGCGGTTCCGCTGGGCAGTCATCGTCCTCACCGTTTTCGCCGCAATTTACGGCGCCATGAACCTTCTGCGCCTGCCGATCGATGCGGTGCCGGACATCACCAACACGCAGGTGCAGATCAACAGCAGCGCCCCGGCGCTCTCTCCCTCGCAGGTGGAGACGCAGGTGACCTTCCCCATCGAGACCGGGCTTGCCGGGATCGAGGGACTCGAGATGACCCGCTCGATCTCGCGCAATGGCTTCAGCCAGGTCACCGCGATCTTCGAAGAAGGCACCGACATCTACTTCGCGCGCCAACAGGTGAACGAACGGCTCGCCCCGATCGGCGCCTCGCTGCCGCAAGGGGCGGAGCCCACGATGGGGCCGATCTCGACCGGTCTCGGCGAAGTGCTGATGTACACGATCGAATACGAGCATCCGGCAGGTCGCGGGGCACCGACCGGTCGCCGGACGGGCTGGCAGTCGGACGGCAGCTTCATCACTGAACGGGGCGAGCGGCTCGATAGCGATGTGGCCAAGGCAGCCTATTTGCGCACGGTTCAGGACTGGGTCGTCGCGCCGCTGATGCGCTCGATCGACGGGGTGGCAGGCGTGGACTCGATCGGTGGCTACGAGAAGCAGTTCCTCGTCCGACCTGACCCCGCCCGTCTCACCGGATACGGTTTGTCTTTTGACTCGCTGATCGAGGCACTGGAGGCTGCGAACCTCGCCGAGGGCGCCAACTTCGTGGATCGTGCCGGAGAGGCCCTGCTCGTTCGTGTCGATGCGCGACTTGGGAGCACGCAGGACATCGAACAGGCGGTCGTTGCCACCCGCGAGGGTGTTCCGATCCGGATCGGGGATGTCGCCTCGGTTCGCATCGGTGGTGACCTGCGAACCGGTGCTGCCTCGCTCAATGGCGAGGAGGCGGTCGTGGGCACGGTCCTCATGCGCAGCGGCGAGAACAGTCGCACCGTGGCTGCCGCCTCGGCTGAGCGACTGGACGAAGTCCGCGCCTCGCTCCCTGCCGGAGTGGTCGCCGAGATCGTCTACAACCGCTCGTCGCTTGTGGATGCGACCATCGCGACGGTTGAGAAGAACCTCGTCGAGGGCGCGCTGCTGGTGATCGCAGTCCTGTTTCTCATGCTCGGCAATATCCGGGCAGCGATCATCGCCGCATTGGTCATCCCGATATCCATGCTGATGGCCGCCGTGGGAATGAACAGGCTGGGTGTCTCAGGCAACCTGATGAGCCTCGGGGCACTGGACTTCGGACTCATCGTCGATGGCGCAGTCATCATCGTTGAGAACAGCGTTGCGCGGCTCGCCGCCAGACAGCACCGCGAGGGCAGACTGCTCAGCCTCGGCGAACGGCTGACCGAGACCCGGCTGGCCGCGCAGGAAATGATCAAGCCGACCGTCTACGGTCAGGCGATCATCCTGCTGGTCTATGCTCCGCTGCTCACCTTTACGGGCGTTGAGGGCAAGACGTTCTCGCCGATGGCCATCACGGTCATGCTGGCGCTCGCCTCGGCCTTCGTGCTGTCGCTGACCTTCGTCCCGGCGATGATCGCGGTGCTTCTTAATCGCAAACTGACCGAGAAGGAGGTCAAACCTGTCCGGGTCGTGAAGGAGCGCTACGGCCCGGCGGTGCGCCGCGCCATCACACGTCCATGGCCCGTAATAGGCGCGGGTGCCGGGCTCTTCGCCATAGCGGCTTTCGTGTTCACGTTCCTCGGCAGCGAGTTTACGCCGCAGCTGGATGAGCGAGACATCGCGGTTCAGTCACTGCGTATACCGTCGACCTCGCTCGAGCGATCGCTCGCCATGCAGAGACAGGTGGAGGACAGGCTAGAGACCTTCCCGCAAGTCGAACTGGTCTTCTCGCGCACCGGTACGGCCGAGGTCGCGAGCGATCCGATGCCGCCGAACGCGTCCGATGCCTACGTCATCTTGAAGCCGCGCGAGGAGTGGCCCGATCCCGACCTGTCGAAGGACGAACTCGTCGCCCAGATGGAGGACTCGCTCAGTAGTCTGGTAGGCAACCTCTACGAGTTCAGCCAACCCATCGAACTGCGCTTCAACGAGCTGATCGCGGGTGTTCGCGGCGACGTGGCGGTCAAACTCTACGGAGACGACCTGACCGCGCTGACCCGGTCAGCCGGAGAAGTGGCCGAGGTGCTCCGCGGCGTCGAGGGTGCTGCGGACGTCAAGGTACAGCAGGTCACGGGCTTCCCCACGCTCGACATCGCCTTCGATCGACCGACGATCGCCCGCTACGGCCTGACCGTGGAGGAGGTCGCGCAGTCCGTAGCTATCGCGCTGGGCGGTCGCCCCGCCGGACTAGTCTTCGAGGGTGATCGCCGCTTCGATGTCGTCGTGAGGCTCGAGGATGCGACCCGGGACGATTTCGATCAGCTCGGTGCCCTTCCCATCGTCCTCGAAAGCGGAGTCACGGTTCCGCTCCGCACGCTGGCAGACTTCCGGGTCGTTGACGGTCTCGCCGAGGTTCGGCGTGAGCAGGGTCGCCGCCTCGTAATCGTGTCGGCGAACGTGCGTGAACGCGATCTCGGTTCGTTCGTCGAAGAGGCCCGCGCAGGCGTCACCGAGGGCGTCGAGTTGCCGCCCGCCTCGTTCATCGAATGGGGCGGACAATACCAGAACCTCCAGGCTGCACAGGCAAGGCTCGCACTCGTCGTTCCGGTCTGCTTCGCGCTGGTGTTGCTGCTCCTGTTCATGGCGCTGGGTGGTTGGGTTCCGGCGCTCGCGGTGTTCAGTGCGATCCCGATGGCGCTGGCAGGCGGTGTTTTCGCCCTCGCCCTAAGGGGAATGCCGTTCTCGGTGTCCGCCGCGGTTGGCTTCATCGCCCTATCGGGTGTCGCGGTATTGAACGGGCTCGTGATGATGACCGCGATACGCCAGCGCCTCGAGAAGGGAATGTCGCTTGATGACGCGATCTCCGACGGAGCATTGGCGAGGCTGCGGCCGGTGCTGATGACAGCGTTGGTGGCCTCGCTCGGCTTTGTGCCGATGGCCCTTGCGACCGGCACGGGCGCGGAGGTCCAGCGTCCGCTGGCGACTGTCGTGATCGGCGGATTGATTACCGCGACTGCGCTCACGCTCTTCGTCCTGCCCGCGATCGCGCGGCTCGTGCTCAATCGATCAGATGATGAGCGCAGCTGGCGCGAGAAGTGGTGGGATCGCCTGCGTCGGAATGTGACCAGCGACGAGCAGCGCGAACTGACGGACATCGCATGATGGTCCAGGAAAGGAGAATACGATGTTGAGGATAGATGAAGAGAACGGGCTGCTACGCATACGCGCGAGTGGCGAACTCGAAAGCTCGGACTACGACGACTTCGTGCCTCGGTTCGAACAGCTTGTCGGGCGGAAGCCCGGCAAGCTGCCGATGGTAATCGAACTCGCGCCCGATTTTGCAGGCTGGGATCTCCCCGGACTTTGGCGCGATCTCAAATTCGACGCGCGTCACCGGGACAGCTTCGGCAGGATCGCCATCGTCGGCGATGCGAAATGGGAAGAATGGGGCACCAGGCTCTCCGATCCGCTCTTCCACGCCCAAATGAAGTTCTTTGAGCCATCCGAACGCCGGGTCGCCGAAATCTGGGCCCGATCTGGGGAGAGCATCGCATGAGCGGCGACCACGATATCGATCTCGGTTCAGCCGGGAAGCGCCGAACGTTGTGGATCGTGCTTTGGCTGAACGTCGCGATCGCAATAGGATTCTTCGTCGCGGGCTACTTCGCGGACTCGAACGCGCTCCTGGCGAATGGGCTCGACAACTCGTCCGACGCGATCGTTTATGCGCTGAGCCTGCTTGCGCTGACCCGTTCGCGCGTCTGGCAGCGTGGTGCCGCCCGGTTCTCAGGGGTCATGCTGCTGGTCTTCGCGGCAGGTGTCATTGCCGACGCCGTGCGCCGGTTCGTGGAAGGGTCGGAGCCTGGTGGCTTCATGATGCTGGCGATGGCGGCAGTGGCAGCCGTGGTGAATGTGATGTGCCTCCGGATGCTCCAGCGGACTGAGGGCAAGGACGTCAGCATGCGCGCAGCGACGACCTTCAGCTTCAACGATTTCATTGCCAATGGCGGGATCATCGTCGCGGGCATCGTCGTGATGCTCACCGGCGCCAACTGGCCCGACCTAGTGGTAGGCGTCGCGGTGGCATGCATCGCCTTATACGGCGGCGTCCAGATCCTGCGCGATGCACACATGGACATTCACGAGGAAGAAGGGAGCGAGCATCGGAAGGGGGATCAGTTCCTGACATGAGCACTCATCACACACATGGCGGGCATGGCAGCCACAGCCACGGCGAAGAGAATTTGAGCGATCGCCAGCTGATCTTCGCTGTCGCGATTAACGTCCTGCTCACGTTCGCTCAGATCGTCGGCGGAATCGTCTCGGGCTCGCTCGCGCTGATCGCTGACGCGCTGCACAATTTCAGCGATGCGGCTTCGCTCGGCCTTGCGTGGTTCGCCCGAAGGATAGGCAGGCGTCCGGCAGATAGGATGATGACGTTCGGCTACGCGCAGGGTGAGGTCGTCGCCGCGCTGATCAATTTGACCACGCTGCTTATTGTCGGCTTCTATCTGCTCGTTGAGGCTATCAATCGGTTCGCCGACCCGCAGCCTATCGAGGGATGGACGGTGATCGGTGTCGCTGGCGTTGCGTTGGTGATCGATCTGCTCACCGCCTTCATCACCTACCGCGGTGCCAAGGACAGCATCAACATGAAGGCTGCCTTTCTGCATAATGTGTCCGACGCGATGGCATCGGTGGGGGTGATCGTAGCGGGCGTTTTGATCCTGCTATACGATCTCTACGTGTCGGACCTGATCATTACCGTGATCATCGCGGGCTACGTGATCTGGCAAGGAATGACGCTGCTGCCGCGCACGATCCGGCTATTGATGGGCGCGGTTCCGGACGATTTGGAATTCGATCAGATTGTTGCGGCGCTGCGATCAACGGAAGGGGTGAAAGATGTGCATCACCTGCATATCTGGAGCCTCAGCGAGCATGTGCAATCGCTCGAAGCGCATGTTGTGCCTCAAGAAGGATCGCTGGAAGAATTCGAAAAGCTCAAGGCAAAGCTGCGTGCGATGCTGATAGCTCAGCATGGGATCGGTCATGCGACTTTTGAGGCTTGTCTGGCCGCCGATTGCGACAACCAGCTCGTTTCAGATCATGCTGCTCCTGATGATGGGGAGCATCACAACGATCAAGGCCGCGGCGCACCCGGAGCAGAGGAATCGTGAGTATCCTCGACAAGATGGAGGCCCGCGCACTCTACGACAATATCGCGACGCGATATGACCGCCTTCTATTCGGCTTTAGGCTGGTAGGGATCGGCCGGGAGCGGGAAGCGCTAATCAACGAACTTGGGCTCAAGACGGGGAACACGGTCATCGATTTGTGTTGCGGGACCGGCAAAAACTTCGAGAGCATCTTAAAGGTCATCGGAGCATCTGGGAGTATTATCGGGGTCGACCTTTCGCGCGGAATGCTCAGCAAAGCGCGGCGTAAAGCCGAGCGCGCAGGTTGGAGTAATGTTGAACTGATCGAAGCGGACGTGGAGGCATGGGATATCCCATCCGATGTCGATGCTGTTGTTTCAACTTTTAGTCTCGAGATGGTTCCCCAATATGCGCAGGTTATTGAAAGGACTTCCGCTGCTCTTCGCCCGGGCGGGCGGCTTGGCCTTCTGGGACTCAAATACCCAAATCGATGGCCGAAATGGCTCATCACTGCTGGTATTTGGCTGACACAGCGCTTCGGCGCGAGCGCTGACTATGCCGATTTTAAGCCTTGGGAAGCAGCGGCAGAGCATTTTGATATCATCAGCTTTCGGCAGTTGCTGGCTGGTGCCGCATACCGCTGCGTAGCGGCGCAGACATCGGAAAAGGTGCGAATGCCCGATGGCTCGTGATCGGCCTGATCCCTCGACTAATCCGGTTCTTAAAAGCGCCGTTGGCTTTGTGGCGATCGCCAAGTCTGCCTATTTCTGCATGCACTTGGCCGTAGCTGCGGCCATTGAACCGGCTTCCCAGTTTGTCGACAGCGTGGGTCCTTTCGAAGACAAATGGACAATAGCCTCTTCTAAATTGCGGAGGGGTTGTGCCATTTGAAATTCGTCAGCTTCGCTATGTCATTGCAGCTGCGGATCATGGCAGCTTCTACAGGGCAGCCCGCGCTCTCGATGTCGATCAGTCGACTTTAAGCCGGACGGTTCTGAAGTTAGAGCGTTCTCTCGGAAGTGAGCTGTTCATCCGGACGAGGGCTGGAGTAAGACTTACGAAGATCGGGCAGCAAATCTTGCGCAGCGCCCGGCCCATGGTCGCCAACGCGGACCGCATCCTCGCTACGACCCGCGCAGGTGGAAAAGGCCGCGCCGGCGGATTTACGGTTGGCTTCAACAGCTCCGTCTCAGCAGGCAATTTGCGCGCGACCTTGGTCTCGGCTTTACATGAAAACCCGGACGTCGAGATAGAAGGCGTGGAAGCGGACCGAAGCGTTCTGTTCGCAGGGCTCGACAGTGGCGAGATCGATATCACCATCATCATGGGCGAAGTTGACCGCGACGACTTCCGTCACGCCTCGTTCTGGAGCGAGCATGTCTTTGTCGCCATGTCGAACTATCATGCGCTGTCGGAGCGCGATGTCGTCAACTGGGTGGAATTGCGCGACCAACGCTTCGCGCTCCCGACGGCCGATCCCGGTCCGGAAATCCGCGACATGCTGATCGGGCGCCTTTGGCGGTCGGGCGCGCAGCCAGACATCCAGTTACACCCAGTAAGCCGCGAGACGATCCTCAGCATTCTCGGCGAGACTGGGATGTTGTCGGTCGCCTGCGAGGGTGCGACCGGAGCGCTTTATCCTGATGTCGTCTATCGGCCTGTGCATGGCGAACAGGGACCGGCGCTCATTGCCTATTCTGGATACTGGCGGAAAGACAACGCCAATCCTGCCCTGAAGCGATTCCTGGCTTTCGTCCGCAAGCGCTATGCGCTGTCGTTCGAGATCGGCACACAGGCTAACGAGAACATACTGTCTTCGGGAGAAGCACCATGACGCAAGGCAAGAGCGTGATGATGATGCTGATCGTTCTCGTCATCGGGTTTAGCGCGGGGTTCGTGCTACGAGCGAGCGCAGCATCCGCGCCTGCGGGGATGGCGGTTACATCGCGCGCTCAGCGCCAGCGCAACCGAACGAGGCGCGTGGTGTGCAGTATTTCGTCGCGCATGAAGAGGACGCACGGCGAACCATCGAAGGCTGCCGTCGCGGCACTGTGCGCGGTGCCGAATGCACGAATGCGGAAGAAGCGATCATCAAGGTTGAGGCGGAGGAGCGGCGGCGCCGCTATTTGGGCGATTGAGCGCGGATTTCGCCGCGCGTCGATGTTTGGCAAATCCGCGGTCGGTCGCCATGAATCGCGTGAGCATTGGCGCGACAAGCTTCTCCGGCGGAACAGCATCACCGCGGGTCTCGGCCGCCAACGCCGCGGCATAAGCAGTCAAATCGCGATGCACGGCTGCGGGAAGCTCGATGGTCAGCTTGACCGGCTTGTCATCGACCAGCGGCCCCAGTTTGAGTTTCGTCATCGCATCTCTCCGACGGGCTCCAGGATCAGGTCGCGCGTCAAAATCACGCGAAGCGGATGACCGGGCCGGATGGTGAGCGTCGGCTGGATATTGAGCTGTCGATCGACGATCCGTTGTCCGGTCTGGTTGATGGTGTCCTGACTGCCCCGCCGCAGCGCGCGGATCAGATCGTCATCACCGTCCGCGCCGAGTTCGGCACCGACGCCGAGCAGTGTCGAGATGGCGGCGGCGCGGAGCAGAATGCCCCAATGCTGGTTCACGCCGTCCTGCAGACCGGCGAACCCGGCACCGTCTGCGGCGGGCTGACGATCAAGCGTGATCGAACGGCCGCCGGGTAGGATTAGCCGGTCCCAAGCGAGCAGCATGCGGGTCTGCCCGGCAGCGATATCGCTGTCATACTCGCCGATCAACCGCGATCCTTGCGGGACGAGAAGGATACGGCCGGTCGGACTGTCGTAGACGCTGGCGGTCACCTGCGCAGTGATCTGTCCGGGAAGATCAGAGCGGATACCAGTAATGAGCGCGGCGGGTATGATGCTGCCAGCCTGAAGAATGTTCGGCGATGCGGGCGTTGTCAGCCGTTCAGCGCTCGCAGTTCGCGGGTCGGACGTGTGCTCTAGAAATGCGCGCTTACCGGCCACATTGCTCTGCGGTGCAGCTGGAGGCTGCAGCCCGGCACCCGGGATTGCGTGAGCGACCGTCAGGCTCGGGAGCGGCGAGTTAGCTGCCGAAGCTCCAGCTCCATCGAGAAATACATTGCTCGTGCGCGCAGCGTCACGTTCTTGTTCGGCACGTTGACGAGCGGCTTCGGCAGCTTGCGCGCGTGGATCAGGCGGGAGCGCCTGCGTGCCGACCGGCGGAAGCGGCACGTCTTCCCCACGTTCCTGAGCTGCGACGATCGGCCCACCAAGATCGCCGGGAAGCGGCGGACCGAGTTGAGGCACTTCCGCATAGTCGCGCGGACCCGAAGTAATTGCTTCGGCTTCGGAGCGGCTCTCGGTGTTGTAAAGTTCTTCCGACGCCCGTTCGTCGGCAGGCAACAGCGCATAAATCAGCGAGCCGCCGATACCGAGGGCAGCGACCCCGCCGATAACGGCAAGCGCCTTTCTGGAGAGACGCACCACGCGCGGTACATCACCGCGCAGTTGAAAGGGACGCGGATCGGCAGGCGCTGGTGGGGGAACGTCGTGCGCCGCATCCGGCTCGATTCCCAAGGTGTCGGATTCCTCGCTCATCGCCGCCGCTCCCGTCCGTCGTCGCGAAGAATCCGCACGCGCTTTTCACTGCGACGATCGCCCAGACGCAGTTCGGCGGCGGCAAACAGGCGGTCGACCACCATGTAGCGGCCTCGCACGCGGTAATTGACGAGTTCGGCATCGCCCGCCGCGCCCGTCACAAACACCGGCGGCATTTCGCCCTGCGCGATCCCCGCAGGAAATTCGATGAACACCTGCCGTCCGTCGTCGAAGGCGCGCGAGGGTTTCCAAGGCACGCGGTCACCTTCGATCCGATAGCGAAAATTGAGCGCGGACAGGTCCACGCCGCTCGCCACCGGCGCGACGGAGGCCGCTGCCGCATTAGCGCTGCGCAGCGCGATCAACTCGTCCTGGGGATAGCTCCACGAGACCGACGCCATATAGGTCGAGGGCGTCGCGTGCAGCTCGAGATGGTAGGTGCGCCGGTCGGTATTGACGACGAGATTGGTGGCGAGATCCGGACGGGTCGGCTTGACGAGGATATGGACGCGCGCTGCGGGTCCGCTGCCGCTTACCGTATCACCGATGATCCAGCGCACCGTATCGCCCGCTGCGACCGGTCCCGGCCCGACCAGTTGTTCGCCTTCCTGCAAGGCGATGTCGGTCACCTGCCCGGGCGCTGTATAGACCTGATAAAGCGCGCCGTCCGCCCAAGGGTAGAGCTGGATCGCGTTGAGGAACCCATCGCGCACCGGCTGCATGCGCGCGGCATCGTTGGCATCGCCGATGCGGCGGCGCGGATCGGCGGGTTCGGGTTCCAGCTCGCCGTCCGGCACCGGTTTCAGTTGCCCAGGCAGTGGCAGCGGTTCGGGGATCGCGACCACCTCGACCGGGCGCGGCGGTTCGGGCGCGAGCGTCGCCTCGATGGTGCGTGGCGGATCGACGTAGGCGATGTCCGGAATGTCGGAAGTAGTGGCGCAACCGGCCAGACCGAGAGCTCCGGCGAGCAGCGCTGCGGGGGCAGCGCGGTGGGTTAAAGCTTGCGTCATTGCGACAGCTCCTTCGACCAGTTGAGGGCGTTGACGAATATGCCCAGCGAGTTGGCGCGCAGCGCATCGGGGGTGCGCGGCGGCTGCACGGTGATGGTCAGGATCGCCGACCAGCGTTCTGTCGCGGTGAGGCTTCCGTCCTGATAGCGGCGCTCGGTCCATGCGACGCGGAAGCTGTCGGGCGAAGCGCGGATCACGCTGGAGACTTCGATCGCGACCTGCACCCGCCCGACATCGGCGAAGGGGTCGTTGGCGCGGGCGTAATCGTTCAACGCGAGCGCCCCGCGATCGGTGGTGAAGTCGTAGGCTCTGAGCCAGTTCTGCCGCACGATTACCGGATCGGCGGGGACCGAACGCACCTGCTCGATGAAGCGCGCGAGATGAAACGCGATCTGAGGATCGGACGGGCTGTAGCCGGCTTCGGCGGGCGCAACCGCCTGCGCCTGCCCGAGCGCATCGACCTCGACCACCCAGGGCACGATATGCCCGCGCAAGGATTGCCAGACGAGCCCGCCGGCGAGCGCGCCCGAAAGAGCAAGCATGCCGAAGAAAGCTAACCGCCAGTTCTTCGCCTGCACGCGCGCGGAGCCGATGCGATCATCCCATACCTGCGCCGCGCGCTGATAGGGCGTGACCGGTTCGGGCGTTTGGCCGTAGCGGATGGTGGGGCGTCGGAACATAAGGCTCAATCCTTCTCTCTGACATCGACCGACGCGCCGCCGCCTCCGCCGTCGCCGGAGCGCAGCGTGTGAGCGGCGACCGTCGCGCCGTGAGTCATTGTCTGGCGGCGCTTCATCGCGGCCGCCCAGGCGGGCTGTACGTCGGGGGACAATGCGGCGCCGGTCGCCTCGCCCGAGATCGTCGCACCAGCGGCGGTCGCACCGGCACGGCCCCCCGAACGGTAGCTGTCCTTCAGGGACGACGCGGCCTTGCGCAGGGGCGAGGTGGCTGCGCCAAGCGCGGCCTTGCCGATGCCCGCAGCTCCGCCCGCCACCGCCGCACCACCGCTCTTTCCGGCCGAGCCGAGGGCATAGGCGCTGCTCGCAGCACCAGACGTAAAGGCCGCGCCCCGCGCCGTTCCGCCTGCCACGCACGCAGCGGCTCCGGCACCGATGCGTGCGGCAGCCGCCCCGCCGACAAGTGCGCCGCCGGCTGCGAGCGCCGTGCCAGCCGCCGCACCCGCGCCCAGCGCCGGGCCGCCCGAAACTATGCCGTTGGCGATCGAGGGGCCGAAGATTCCGAGGCCGAGCAGGCAGAGCGAGGCGAGCACGATGGTCATCGCGTCCTCGATCGTCGGCTGCGCGCCGCCGAATCCTGCGCGAAACTCCTCGAACAGCGTGGAACCGATGCCGACGATGACCGCGAGCACGAGCACCTTGATACCCGAAGAGATCACCAGCCCCAGCACGCGTTCGGCCATGAAGGCGGTCTTGCCGAACAGGCCGAAGGGAATGAGCACGAAGCCGGCGAGCGTCGCGAGCTTGAACTCGATGAGCGTGATGAAGAGCTGGATCGAGAGGATGAAGAAGGCGAGGATGACGAACAGCCAGGCGATTAGCAGCACGGCGATCTGGATGAAGTTCTCGAAGAAGGCGACCCAGCCCATCAGGTCGGAAATGGACTCGAGGATCGGCTGTCCGGCGTCGAGCCCGACCTGTGCGACGCGCCCGGGCTGGAGCAGTTCCGCGGCCGAGAAGCCGGTGTCCGACGCCTTCAGCCCCAGTCCCGCGAAGCTCTCGAAGACAATACGCGCGAGGCTGTTCCAGTTGCCGATGATGTAGGCGAAGACGCCGACGAAGAGCGTCTTCTTGATGAGACGCGCGAGAATGTCGTCATCCGCACCCCAGGTCCAGAACAGCGCGGCCAGCGTCACGTCGATAACGATCAGCGTGGTGGCGATGAACGCGACCTCACCGCCGAGCAGTCCGAACCCGCTGTCGATGTAGCTAGTGAAGACATCGAGAAAGCGATCGACGACGCCGGTCCCGCCCATGTCAGTTGCCCTCCGCCGTGGTGTCGTCGATGCGTGCCATCGGCCGCGCGCCGGGGGCGAGGAAACGCCGCCGGTTCTCGGCCCAGGCGCGCATGCAGTCGCGATCATCGGCGCCTGCGGCACCGAGCGCCTGGCAGCGGCGCAATTCGATCAGCAAAGGATCTATTCCGGAAGCCACCACCTCGGCGACGGGCTCCTCGCGCACAGGCTCGGGCGCGCGGCTCATCTCGATTGCGGTCATGGTGATCGCGATGGCGACGAAGATGATGGCGCCGATGCGCGCGAGGAGCTTGGGTTCCACGGATCTTCTCAGTCTCGGAACATGCGGGCGTTGCCGGGTTGGTAACCGGTGCGTGGGGTCAGGAAGCGGCGGAGCTGCTCGCGCGCCTGTGCCTTGGCGGCAGCGCGCTCAGCCATGTCGAGCGCCTGCGCGCGGCCCTGCGCCGCCATCAGCGCGGTGACGTCAGCAAGCTGCTGCGACTGGAGCGCGACGAGCTGGTTGCCCGCCTGCGCCGCCTGAAGCGCACCGGTTGCCGACTGGCTCGCGGTGACGAGCCGTTCCAAGCTGGCACGCGATCCGTCGATATTGCCGACCACGCCCGCCTGGACCTTGAGCGCATCCTCGAACGCGGCGACGCTGGTCCGCCAGCGGCCTTGCGCGTCGGCGACGAGTTGCCGGTCCGAGCCGGACAGGTTGGTGCCACGATAGCTCTGGGCAAAGGTCTGATCGATTTGGTGGACGTCGTAGGCGAGCCGTTGCGCCTGCCCAAGCAGTTGCTGCGTGCGCTGGAACTGGGTTTGCACTTCCTGGAGCTGGCTCAGCGGCAGCGCGGTGAGATTGCGCGCTTCATTGAGGAGCGATTGCGCCTCGTTCTGGAGGCTCTGGACTTGGTTGTTGATCTGTTCGAGCGTGCGGGCGGCGGTCAGGACGTTCTGCGCATAGTTACTGGGATCGTAGACGATGCCGCCGAACTGCGCGTGCGCGGGCGTCGTAGCGGCGAGGCCGAAAACGCTCGCGGTTGCGAGAACGCCGGCCATGAGAGCACGGCGCAAGAGAGGCGATTTCATATTTTGGGTTCCTTTTCGGAGAGCGGGCGCAGGTCTTCCCGGCCGGGCGCCGCCAGAGGGGTTTCGGATGTGGGAAGAAGATCGATCGCCCAGGCGCAGCCGCGGTGGCGCAGCCATTCGGCGGCAAAGGCGGACGCTCCGTGGGTCTCGGTGATCTCGGCGATGCGGAGCTGGTCGGCTTTCGACGAAGCGGCGGCGAAGGCGAGCGCAACCTCGCCCATTCCCAGTTCGAACAGCCGGTTGCCGCGCCTCGACTGGCAGTAATAATCGCGCTTGGGCGTCGCCCGGCTCAATATCTCGATCTGGCGGGCATTGAGCCCGAACCGCTCGTAGATCGCCGCGATCTGCGGCTCGGCCCCGCGCTCGTTCGGCAGGAAGATGCGCGTCGGACAGCTTTCAATGATGGCCGGCGCAATGCTCGACGTCTCGATATCGGCGAGGCTCTGCGTGGCGAACACGACGCTGGCGTTCTTCTTGCGCAGCGTCTTCAGCCATTCGCGCAGCTGCGCAGCGAAGGCGGGGCTGTCGAGAACAAGCCAGCCCTCGTCGATGATGATGAGCGTTGGCGAACCGTCGAGCCGGCCTTCGATCCGGTGGAACAAGTATGACAAAACGGCGGCGGCCGATCCGGCGCCGACCAGACCCTCGGTCTCGAAGGCCTGAACCGACGCCTTGCCGAGACGCTCAGCCTCGGCATCGAGCAGCCGGCCCCATGCCCCGCCGATGCAATAGGGCTGAAGCGCCTGCTTCAATTGCTGGCTCTGGAGCAGCACGGACAGGCCGGTGATGGTGCGCTCGCCGATTGGCGCGGAGGCCAGCGAGCCGAGCGCAGACCAGATATACTCCTTTGCCTGCGGATCGACCGCGACGCCTTCGGAAGCAAGGATCGCCGACAGCCATTCGGCCGCCCATGCGCGCTCTGCCGGATTGTCGATCCGCGCGAGCGGCTGGAGCTGCACGCCTTCGCCAGCTTCGTCGGCGAGCATTCCGCCGAGATCCTGCCAGTCGCCGCCCATTCCGAGCGCGGCGGCGCGGATGCTGCCGCCGAAATCGAAGGCGAAGACCTGGGCATTCTCATAGCGGCGGAACTGCATCGCCATCAGCGCGAGCAGCACAGACTTGCCGGCGCCGGTCGGCCCGACGATCAGCGTGTGGCCGACATCGCCGACATGAAGGGAAAACCGGAACGGGGTCGAGCCTTCGGTCTTGCCGTAGAGCAAGGGGGGAGCGCCGAAATGCTCGTCCCGTTCCGGCCCCGCCCATACTGCTGACAGGGGGATCAGGTGGGCGAGATTGATGGTCGAAATCGGAGGTTGGCGAACATTGGCATAGGTGTGGCCGGGCAGGCTTCCAAACCATGCCTCGATGGCGTTCATGGCTTCGGGGATGACGGTGAAGTCCCGACCCTGGATGACCTTCTCGACCAGCCGCAGCTTCTCAGCGGCGATGGCGGGATCGCGGTCCCACACCGTTACGCTCGCGGTGACATAGGCCATGCCGGCATAGTCGGCGCCCAGCTCCTGCAGGGCAGTGTCTGCGTCAGCCGCTTTGTTCGAGGCGTCGCTGTCGTGCAGCGTCGAAGCCTCGTTGGTCATGATCTCCTTCAGGATCGCTGCGACCGATTTGCGTTTGGCAAACCATTGCCGCCGTATCTTCGTGAGCAGCCTGGTCGCATCGCTCTTGTCGAGCATGATGGCGCGGGTGGACCAGCGATAGTCGAAGGCGAGGCGATTGAGTTCGTCGAGCAGGCCGGGAAAGGTCGCGCTCGGAAAGCTGGTGACGGTCAGCGTGCGCAGATGATGCTCGCCCAGCTTCGGTTCGAGCCCGCCGGTGAGTGGCTCGTCGGCGAGCAGCGCGTCGAGATGCATCGGAGTTTCCGGCACACGCACGCGCTGGCGCCGGGTGGAGATCGTGCTGTGGAGGTAGGTCAGCGTTTCGGCATCATCGAGCCAGCGGACCTCCGGCACGAAGCCTTCGACCAGATTGAGGATGCGGTCGCTACGATCGGTGAAGCTCTTGAGCAGTTCCCAGGGATCGACACCGCTGGTAGATCGGCCCTCATAGAGCCAGCTCTCGGCTCGTGCCGCTTCCTCTGCGGGCGGCATCCACAAGAGCGTTAGGCAATACCGGCTCTCAAAATGCGATCCCTCTTCCCGGAACTGCTCACGCCGTTCCATGTCAACCAGCGCCGAGACCGGATCGGGAAAATGGCTGTCTGGATAATCGAGCGCAGGCCTGCGCTGCGCCTCGACGAAGATCGCCCAGCCCGAACCGAGGCGCCGAAGCGCGTTGTTCAATCGTGCCGTCGTCGCCACCAGCTCGGCGGGTGTGGCGCTATCCAGATCAGGGCCGCGGAAACGGGCCGTGCGCTGAAAGCTGCCGTCCTTGTTGAGCACGACTCCTTCGCCGACCAGCGCCGCCCAGGGCAGGAAGTCGGCCAGATGCGCGGCCTTGCTGCGATATTCGCGCAAGCTCATCATGGCTGCATCCAGGTTGGATAGCGTAGGTGCCGGCGTGCTACGTCGACGAACTGCGGATCGTGCCGTGCGGCCCAGACGCTTAGCGCGTGGCCAATGATCCAGATGACGATGCCTGCGATCCACAGGCGCAGGCCGAGGCCGATTGCGCCCGCCAGCGTTCCATTAACGATGGCGAGCGCGCGCGGCGCGCCGCCCAACAGGATCGGTTCGGTCAATGCACGGTGGACCGGCGCATGGTAGCCCGGGATCGGCTCACCGCTTTCCATCACACCAGCGCTCCACCGCCGAAGCTGAAGAACGACAGGAAGAAGCTCGATGCGGCAAAGGCGATCGACAGGCCGAACACGATCTGGATGAGTCGGCGCGCGCCGCCCGACGTGTCGCCGAACGCCAGCGTCAGGCCGGTGATGATGATGATCATCACTGCGATGATCTTCGCCACCGGGCCTTCGATAGACTCGAGGATGGACTGAAGCGGCGCTTCCCACGGCATCGACGACCCGCCGGCGTGAGCCGGAACGGCGATAGTCAGCGCAAGAAAGCCGGCGGTCGCTGCGAGCATGGCGCGGTCAGCGCCATGTCTGAGGGTATGGTTCATTGGGGATCTCCAAGGTTAGGGGATGCGAGAGAACTCAGGCGGTAATCGCCGGTGGCGGGGTCGAGCCCTTCGACGCGGGCCAGTTCGGCCAAGCGGCGGCCATGACCGTCGCGGACGAGGACAGCGACGAGGTCAATGGTCTCGGCGAGCAATGCGCGCGGGACTGTAACCACGGCCTCCTGGATAAGCTGCTCCATGCGCCGCAGCGCACCGAGCGCGGTGCCGGCATGGATGGTGCCAATCCCGCCGGGATGGCCGGTGCCCCAGGCTTTCAGAAGATCGAGCGCTTCGGCGCCGCGTACCTCGCCGATGGGGATGCGATCGGGGCGCAGGCGTAGCGACGAGCGGACAAGATCGGATAGCGAGGCAATGCCATCCTTCGTTCGCATGGCGACGAGATTTTGCGCGGCACACTGCAATTCGCGTGTGTCTTCGATCAGAACGATGCGGTCGGTGGTCTTGGCAACTTCGGCAAGCAGCGCATTGACCAGTGTGGTCTTGCCGCTGCCCGTGCCGCCCGCGACGAGAATGTTGGCACGCGTCGCAACGCCCTCGCGCAGCACCTTGGCTTCGCCCGCCGACATGATCCCGGCCTCCCCATAATCGTCGAGCGTGAAGACGGCGACGGCGGGCTTGCGGATCGCAAAAGCTGGTGCGGCGACGACTGGCGGTAGCAGACCCTCGAAACGTTCGCCGCCTTCGGGCAGTTCTGCTGAGACGCGAGGACACCTTGCATGGACTTCGACGCCGACATGGTGTGCCACGAGGCGGACGATCCGTTCGCCATCTGCCGCACCAAGCGTCATGCCGGTATCGCTGATTCCTGCGCCGAGCTTATCGAGCCACAACCGTCCGTCCGGGTTCAGCATCACCTCGATCACAGCCGGATCTTCGAGCCAGGACGCGATCGATGGCCCAAGCGCCGTGCGCAGCATCCGTGCACCGCGCATGTTCGCTTCGGATCGGATCGATTGGACGGTCAAGGTTCGGCCCCTGTAAGCGTGCCGGGCGAACTGCCGCCCGGCTGTCGGGGCACATCAAGAGAGCCAGAAAAGGCCCGCGCGCAACAGAATGTTGGCGACGTAGTACAGGCGGCGGCTGTTACTTACGCAGGACGAATTTGCGTTCGCTATGAGCGCTTCAGTTCAATGAGTTGTTCGCAGATTTGGCGAATCATTCACTGGCGGTTTTTGAGGCGAGTTGCTGACTGACGAGTTTCAGGTGGCGAATGAGCAAAGCGGACCTTTCGCGTTTGGCGAAAGCTGAGCCGGAAGGAGACTGTCTGCTTTTGACTGCCAAGCGCAGTATGCTGCCCATTCGGATGCGAACTGCCGCGAATTGTCGGCTCGTCGTTTCTCGTAGCTGCTTGGCGCATTCCTATTTGCTGCACCTAGCTTACACCTGTTTTCGCAGGAAAAGATGTTCTCCGATGAAGACAACGGCGATCCCCAGTGCGGCATAGAGGACGATCATCGCGTCACTCTGCAACTTAGTCCAGGTGAAGGCTCCCAGGACGACCAGATCAGCCGCCAGTGCTGCCAGCAGGATCTCGGCGCGCGCCCCGATCTCCTTGCGCAGGTTCCGCAGCACGCCCCAATGCACGAGCATGTCCATGACCAGGTAGAAGAAAACCCCTAGGGCAGCGATACGGGAAAGGTCGAACAGGACGGCCAGGACCCCGGCAACCACCACTGTATAGACCAACAGGTGGCTGCGCAGGCTGCCTTTCATCCCGAAGTGGCTGTGCGGGATCATCTTCATCTCGGTGAGCATTGTCAGCATGCGGGATACGGCGAACACGCTCGCCACGACGCCGGAAGCGGTGGCGGTAACAGCGATCACAATCGTGAACCAGAACCCGACGCGGCCAAGCGCGGGTTCGGCAGCAGCCGCCAGCGAGTAATCGCGTGCCGCCACGATTTCGTCGATGCCAAGGCTCGCTCCCACTGCAGCTGCAACGAGAAGGTAAGTCACGACGCAGATGCCGATGGCGATCATGATCGTGCGCCCGACATTGCGGTGCGGGTCAACGATCTCGCCGCCGCTGTTTGTGATCGTCGTGAAGCCCTTGAATGCAAGGATCGAGAAGGCGACGGACGCAACCATACGTTCCCATCCGAATTGGCCTATCGGCTCGGCAAAGGCTCCACCCGAAAGCCCGCTCACCCAGAGCGCGGCGATGGCGAAGACCGCGATACCGCCAATCTTGATCGCAGACATGACGATCGAGACCATGCTCACCGAGCGATTGCCCGAAGCATTAACGAGATAGGCGAACACGATCAGCGCCAGGGCCAGTGCCGACTGCAGCAGGCCATTGTCCTGCATCTCTAAGGGACGCAGCGCGTAGGTGGCAAATGTGCGCGCGACGAGGCTTTCATTGATCACCATTGAAAGCGCCATAAGCAGCGAAGCCGCAGCGGCTACGGTGCCAGGGCCGTATGCCTTCTGCAGGATCATCGCGATGCCGCCTGACGAAGGCCAGGCGTTGGACATCTTTATGTAGCTGTAGGCGGCCAGCGCAGTGACGATGGCACCGGCGATGAATGACAGCGGGAACAATGGTCCGGCGAGTTCGGCGATCTGTCCGGTGAGGGCGAATATACCCGCGCCGATCATCACGCCGGTGCCCATGGCGACAGCGCCGCCGAGCGTTATGCTTTCCTTCTCTTCCGATCCGCTGTGTGAATGCTCACCAGCACTGTGGCTTTGGTGTTCGTCCGTCACAGGTTTGTTGTCCGCAACCGCAGGGAGTTGAGGACCACAGAGATCGAAGACGCACTCATCGCAAAGGCAGCAAACATCGGACTGATGAGCATGCCCATGACCGGATAAAGCACCCCCGCGGCAACGGGCACGCCGGCAGCATTGTAGATCAGAGCAAAGAACAGGTTTTGCCGGATGTTGCCCATGGTCGCCTGGGCAAGTCGGCGGGCGCGAACAATCCCGTCGAGATTGCCCTTCACCAGAGTGATGCCCGCGCTTTCGATCGCAACATCCGCGCCGGTGCCCATGGCGATGCCGACATCGGCTTGTGCCAGTGCCGGGGCATCGTTCACCCCGTCGCCTGCCATGGCCACCCTGGCCCCGCCATCCTGCAATTCGCGAATAATGCGAGCCTTGTCTTCGGGCAGGACGTCGGCGCGGATTTCGTCGATGCCGAGCCGTGCGGCAACCGCCCTGGCGGTGCGTTCGTTGTCGCCCGTCGCCATGATGATGCGCAGGCCAAGCGCGTGCAGTGCCTTGAGCGCGTCAGGGGTGGTTTCCTTAACCGGGTCAGCCACGCTCACGAGTCCGGCAATCGCCCCATCGATCGCTACGAACATCACAGTTTCGCCTTCGTCACGGCGCTGGTTGGCCTTTTCGACCAGATCACCGGCGGCCAGGCCAAGGTCTTCGATCATCGCCTTGTTTCCGAGCGCTACCGCGTGCCCATCGACCTCGCCCTTCACACCCTTCCCGGTGACCGCCTCGAACTCCCTCGCCTCGACCAGGGAGATGCCTCGCTCCTCGGCACCATTCACGATGGCTTCTGCCAGGGGATGTTCGGAGCCGCGTTCAAGCGATGCGGCCACTCGCAATACTTCCTCTTCATCCTTTCCCGGCTGGGGCAGGACGGCCACAAGCTTCGGCTTGCCCTCGGTCAGCGTTCCGGTCTTGTCCACGATCAGAGTGTCGATCTTCTCGAACCGTTCCAGCGCTTCGGCGCTCTTGATCAGCACGCCTGCCTGCGCGCCCCGGCCAGTGGCGGTCATGATCGACATGGGAGTGGCCAGGCCAAGGGCACAGGGACAGGCTATGATCAGCACGGCGACCGCGGCGACCAGGGCATAGGCCAAGGTGGGTTCTGGTCCCCAGATGGCCCATGCAATGAATGCAAGAACGGCGATACCGATCACCGCCGGGACGAACCAGCCGGCGACCTTGTCCGCATATTTCTGGATCGGTGCGCGCGAACGCTGCGCGGCTGCAACCATCTCGACGATCTGCGAGAGCATGGTGTCCGATCCAACCCGCTTGGCTTCGATCACAAGGCTGCCAGTGCCATTGATCGTGGCCCCGGTAACGGAATCGCCGGCGACCTTCTCGACCGGAACAGGTTCGCCCGTGATCATGCTTTCATCGACGGACGACCTCCCATCGACGACTTCGCCATCGACCGGAACCTTGTCGCCCGGTCGCACGCGCAGGCGGTCTCCCACATGGACGTGTTCGAGCGGGATCTCCTCCTCGCTGCCATCAGCGCGGATGACCCGCGCGGTCTTCGCCGCAAGGTCGAGGAGCGCGCGGATCGCCTTGCCGGTACCCTCGCGGGCGCGCAGTTCCATGACCTGCCCCAACAGGACCAGCGTCACGATAACCGCTGCTGCTTCAAAATAGACCCCGACATGGCCTTCCGCATCGCGGAAGCCATCAGGGAAAATATCGGGCGCGATCACCGCGACCACGCTGAACGCATAGGCTGAGACCACACCCATGCCGATCAGCGAGAACATGTTGAGATTGCGCGTGCTGAACGAGTTCCAGCCCCGGACCAGGAAGGGCCATCCGCACCACAGCACCACAGGCGTGCCGAGGACCAGCTCGATCCAGACGGTGGTGCGTTCCCCAAAGACCTCGCGAATGCTGGAGAGTCCGACCAGCGGCCCCATGGTCAGGACCAGCAAGGGGACAGTCAAAATCGCGCCAACCCAGAAGCGGTGCGTGAAATCAACGAGTTCGGGATTGGGACCTTCCTCGACCATTGTGGCCGATTCCAGTTCCAGCCCCATGCCGCATATCGGGCAGGAACCCTGTTGCGTCTGCCTGACCTCAGGGTGCATGGGGCAAGTGTATACCGTTCCTTCGTATCCTTCGGGGACGATGTCATAACGCCCGTCGCTTGGAGCATCTTTGTCAGCTTGATGACTGCAATGCCCGGCGTGTTCGTGATCGTGGGCCATATCGGGGAGCTCCTCGACTCCGCGCGGTCTCAACCGGCGCGGCGACTGAAATGGTAAAACAACGGCACCAGCAGGATTGCAGCAAACCAGCCATAGATGACACTTCCCACGGCTCCGGCGATGAAGCCGGAAGGGGTCAACCACTCGAACCCCGGCAAGAGTGGTGCCCAAGCGCGGTGCATGTGCATCTGATCAGGCGCCACCATGCCGAAGGCGATGCAGACGAAGTAGGTGATCAGGAGGAACGGGCTTAGCGTCCAGCCCCAGGTCCTGATGCTTTGGCCAATTGCGGATTTCGCCATTGTTCTTCTCCTCCTCGATCTGCCTTGGCGGCGTCAGTGACTTGCCTGAACGACCGCTCTGCGGAGAGAGCGAGCGCCGTGATCTCATTTTCAGGCGCTCGTCCCATGTCCGTCCCCTGAGGACTTAGCTGGGGTGTGGCCTTCGTGGGCCGAATGATCCTGCGAGGCGGGATCGCTCTGGGGAGCATCTGTCTGACCTTCGGTCGCGCTGGGTTGGGCGGCCTGGCCGTGGCCCATGTGGCCATGGTCCATTTGTCCGTGGTCCATTGCGCCATGCTGCATCTGGCTGTGATCCATGTTCGCATGGTCCATGTGGCCGTGTTCTATCATCTGGCAGGTCATCGTGCCGTCTTCGCCGCGCATCATCATGCCCTGCATCCGCTCGCCGTTGTGCATCATTTCGCACATCTGCGGCTGTTCGGCTTCAGCAGGTGTATCTTGGTCTTGCGCTGCAAGCGGTCCAGCAAACATGCTTGTTGCAGCCAGTGCCACAATCAATCGCTTCATGGTCATTCTCCTTCGGTTCTATTCGTAACTGGCAAACACGCTGCGGCCGGCGCTGCCGAAAGCGATCACCTGGTAGGGTTGCGTGCGATCACCCATCTCCATCCCAGGCGAGCCGATCGGCATTCCGGGAACCGCGAGACCTTCAACGCCCTCCGGTCGCTCGCGCAGGAGGCGGGCAATATCCGGCGCCGGGACGTGACCTTCGATGACATATCCATCGACCATCATGGTGTGACATGACCGCAAATCGACCGGCACACCTTCGCGGTCCTTGATCGCGCCCATGTCCGATCGCTCTTCCACTGCGATCTCTGCCTGCATGCCCGCATGGACATGATCGGCCCACTCTTCGCAGCACCCGCAATTCGGATCACGGAACATCGAGTAGCTCGCCGCTTGGGCAGCATTGGAGCAGGCCGCGAGCGCCATCAGCAGGACAGGGGCCATTGATCGACGCAGTGATATGATGGGTGAAAGTGTCATGGGAAGTATCTCCAGTTCTATTCAGCGCAGGCCGAGGTGGTTGGGGCCGAACACCATTTCTCCGCCGAGGTAACCCTGGACGACGATAGCGACCGCAAGAACGAGCAGGACCACCCGGAGCGCGGTTCTGCGTTCGCTTCGGAACGCGAGCCATGTGGCTAGTATCGCCAGTGCGGCGATCGCGGTCCCGTTCCAGCGGTGTAGGCCAAGTGTCTCTGATCGGTCGGAAAGCCGCCAGCCTCCCGCAGTCCATCCCAAGAGCGCAGCGACTACGGCACCGGCCGCGCCACCGGCAACGAGGAAGCGAGAGGTCACCTCCAGGCCAGTGGAGGGGCGCGCCAGCAACATGAGTTCGGCGATTGCTGCGGCCAGCAACAATGCGATCGGGAAATGCGCGGCGACCGGGTGGAGCCGCCCAAGCACGTCGCTCGCAGACGTGGCGCGGTTTTCTGCAATTGCCAGTTCCATCGCCTGCTCCGGCGTCAGACTCGCCTCGGCTGGCGCAACTGCAGGAGCGTCTTCGCCATCGTGCTGGCCCAGCATGTCGGTATCGGGATGATCGTCTCCGGCATGGTGATCCGCATCAGCGTCGTGCCCCATCTCCATCTGCACCATTTCGGCATCAGTCATGTCCTGCTGATGTTCTTCGTGGGCACTGACAGGAGTTGCCAATGCAATCGAGAGGCCAATTGCCATTACAGGCAGGAGCAGTCGTCGGAATCGTGCGATCATGTTTGCCATCCATTGGCCAGGCGAGATAACCAGTCCTACGAATGACGAGCCGCCAACCCTCAAGAAAAATTGAGGGGCGCTGCGCGAGCATGCGTATGTCTGGGCAAACACGGAAAGAATTGCATATGCACCATGACGATCATCTGGACAGGGCGCTCAAGTCCCTCGGCAATGTCGCAGCGCCCTCGTTGTCGGGCGACTTCATGGATGGCGTGTGGCTGCGAGCCGGGCAGATGGAGCAGGCTGCGGGCCAGCGCCGCCGCCTGGCGCTGATGGCTGGCATGGCATTTATCGGGCTGGGAACGGGAATAGGCATAGTGCAGGCTCCTGCCTCGGCCGAGCCTGCCAGCTATCAATTGATTGACGGGGCCGATCTCTCCCCGTCTGCACTTCTTCATGTCGAACCATGAAGTTCGGCATTCTCCAGATCATGGCCGGTGTTCTGCTGGCGATAGCTGCCGGTTGCATCGGCGCGTTCGCAGCGGGTGAGTGGCGTGACGGCGAACAAGGCCAGGGATTGCATGCCTTTGTCCACGACAAGCTCGATCTCGATGCGGAGCAATCCGCGGCGCTTGAACAGCTGGAAGCCGACTTCGCCATCGAACGCCGACAGCTGGAGCTTTCCCTGCGTGCGGAGAATGCGCAGCTCGCAGCCGCGATGGATGAGGAGCACGAATACGGACCGCAAGTCTCCGTGGCGATCGACAACGTCCACGCCGCAATGGGTGACTTGCAGAAAGCGACAGTGCGCCATGTCTTTGCCATGCGCGACTTGCTGACTGAAGAGCAGCGGGCTCAATTCGACAGGCAGGTCTCGGCATCCCTCACCGGCGAAACCGGCGAATGAACGGCGGTGGTCAAAGAGACGCAGCCCGCTGAACACGATCTGGTAGAGCAGGTCCAGACTGGCAGCCGGTCGGCCTTTGATCGGCTGGTCACGCCACTCGTCCCGCAATTGCTTACGCTTGCGCGCCGCATGCTGGGTTCGGCGAGCGAAGCCGAAGATGCCGTGCAGTCCGCTTTGGCATCTGTCTGGGTGGCACGCGCGAAACTCGATCCTGAACGTCCCCCGGTAGCCTTCCTGACCACGGTAACCCTGAACAAATGTCGCGATGCCCTGCGGCGGCGCAAGGCAGCTCGCTTCTTTGGGTTCGCCGGCAACGATTTCGATCTCGACCTTGCCGCCGATGAGCCCGATGCCGGAGTTATCGCAGCAGATCGCCAGGCTTTGGAAAGGGTCCAGCAGGCGATGGAACGCCTCCCTGTCAGGTTGCGCGAAGCACTGGTGCTGGTGAGCATGGAGGGCATGTCCCAGCGCGAAGCGGCGGAGGTGCTTGGGGTTACAGAAAAGGCGGTCGAGACCCGTGTCTACCGTGCGCGAGCGCGCTTGCGGGAGAAATTCGACGGATTCTGAGGGGTGTTTGCAAAGGCTGCGTAACACTTGGCATGAGCACGAACCCGATAAGCATCGATCGCCGCAAATTCCTCTCTGCCAGTGCAGGTGCAGCAAGCCTGATTGGCCTTGGCCATTCAATACCGGCCTGGGCGACCGGCAGTCACGCAGGGGCGCTGGCTCACAAAGGCAGCGATGTGCTGTCCGGCGAACACCTGACCATGACCGTTGCCGATGCCCGGTTCGCCACCGGCAATCGCCGCGGCCCTGCTGTGACCGTCAACGGCTCGGTGCCAGGTCCGCTGGTGCGGCTGCGCGAGGGGCAGAACCTCGTCGTCGACCTTCTCAATGAAAGCTCGATGGGCACATCTATTCATTGGCATGGCTTACTCGTCCCGTTCCTGATGGATGGAGTGCCGGGTGTGACCATGGCGGCAGTCGAACCGGGCGAAAGCTTCCGCTATGAATTTCCCGTCCGCCAGGCGGGCACCTACTGGTGGCATGCCCATACCTTGCAGGAACCGATGGGGCATTACGGCCCGATCATCATCGATCCGGCTGGTGGCGATACGCACCAAGTGGACCGTGATTACGTGGTCATGTTGTCGGACTGGTCGCCGATGGACCCGCACGAAGTCATGCGGAAGCTCAAGGTCGGCGAAGCACCCTTCAATTACCAGAAAACGACAGCAACCGACGATTACCCGCTGTCAGGCGAGGATCGTCGCATGTGGGCGCGGATGCGGATGATGCCGACGGACATCTCCGACGTTTCTGCCCCGCTCTACAGCTACCTGATCAACGGGCATGGCCCTGAAGACGGGCTTGAGTTCGCTTTCCGGTCGGGCGAGCGGGTTCGTCTGCGCTTCATAAACGGATCGGCCATGACCTTCTTCAATGTCCGCATCCCCGGTCTGCCGATGACGGTGATCTCTGCCGACGGGCAGGATGTGCGGCCGGTCGAAGTGGATGAGTTCCAGATCGGCAACGCCGAAACCTACGACGTGATCGTGGAGCCTGCCGGCGATGCCGCTTTCGCCATTGTTGCCGAGGCAATGGATCGGTCCGGCATGGGAATCGCTATGTTGGCGAGCCAGCCCGGCGCGCAGGCGGAGGTGCCGCCGCTGCGCGACCCGCCACTGCTGACCATGGCCGACATGGGCATGAGCCATGGATCTTCCGGCGCAGCCATGGATCACGGCGCGATGGATCATGGCGCTTCGTCCGGGGGCGAGGCGATGGGTGCCATGAACATGCGCGATACCTCGCTGCTACCACCCAGCGTTGCGGTGGGGCCAGGTGTGGACATGGTTTCCATGAACCCGGTAGATCGCATGGGTGACCCCGGCATCGGGCTCGACAATGTCGGCCACCGGGTTCTCAATTATCGTCAGCTGATAGCAGCCAACATGAACCGCGACATGCGGCAGCCGACCCGGCTCAAGGAGATTCACCTCACCGGCAACATGGAGCGTTACATGTGGTCGTTCGACGGTCAGAAATTCTCTGCCGTGGCCGATGATCCGATCCGTTTCGCCTTCAACGAGCGGGTGCGCGTGAAGCTCGTGAACGACACAATGATGGCGCACCCGATCCATCTGCACGGTCACTTCTTCGAATTGGTGAACGATGCCCCGCACGGTTACCAGCCGCTGAAGCATACCCTGGTCGTCCAGCCGGGGGGCAGCGCCCAGTTCGACCTGACGGCGAACGAGCCGGGCGACTGGGCGTTCCACTGTCACCTGATTTACCACATGCACAACGGCATGTTCCAGGTGGTCACCGTTCGACCTCTGCAAGGAGGAGAAGGCTGATGCGCAAGACCACGCTGTTGTGCCTGCCCCTTGTTGCCCTGTCGCAGGTGGCTGTGGCGCAGGACCACGACCATTCCAGCCCCAATTCCGCCGAGGTCACCGCTCCGGTTGAAGAGGAGAGTGCCGACGATCCGCACGCCGGGCATCAGGCGATGGATCACTCCGCAATGGATCACGGTGCAGCGCGGGACAGTGCAGAGATACCGCGAGGTCCACCGCCTCCCGAAGCCTTCTCAGGGCCGCTCTTTGCTGCGGATGCCTTTGTCGGCGAAGAAGAAATGGCCGCGTCGCGCGCGGCGGTCGCTCGTGAGATCAGTGGCCTGCCAGTCTTCTGGTTCCAGGCCGATCGCGCCGAGTATCGGGCGCGGGGCGGTCAGGATGCCTACCTGTGGGATGTGCAAGGCTATTACGGCGGTGACCTCGACAAGTTCTGGTTCAAGAGCGAAGGTGAGGGCAACTTCGGCGGTGAACTTGAAAGCGCCGAGGTGCAAGGGCTGTGGAGCCATGCGATCGGTCCTTGGTGGGATCTACAGGCAGGCGTTCGTCAGGACCTCACCGGACCGGAGCGCACCCATGCAGTGGTCGGCATCCAGGGACTGGCACCCTACCTTTTCGAGGTCGATGCTGCCGCTTTCCTCTCGACTGAGGGCGACATCACGGCACGTATCGAAGCCGAACTTGACCAGCGCATTACCCAGCGCCTGATCCTGCAACCTCGCGCCGAGTTGAACCTGGCCGCGCAAGACATACCCGAACTGGGTGTCGGTGCCGGGCTCGACAGCGCCGAACTCGGCTTGCGCTTGCGTTACGAATTTACGCGGCAGTTTGCGCCCTACGTCGGGATCGAGCAGGAATGGAAGGTTGGCGGCAGTGCAGACTATGCGCGAGCAGCTGGTGAAGATCCGAGCGTGACCAACTTTGTATTCGGTGTTCGCTTCTGGTTTTGAAATCAGCTGAAATCCGACGCAAATCACCTGCATCGGCACGCCATTCTGGTTTCTCCTCCATTTCAGCCCTTAAAAGCCTCTGCTGTGATGTCCGCTTTCAGCTAACCTGCAATGATGCTTTGATGACCACTATTGGGGCGCGAAGCCGACCAGACCCGTGGCGCTTAAAGGTCCGGATTTGGGACCGGCGCAATGACCGTGATTGGGGTCGAAACCGTTATTGCCCCTGCTCCTCATCAGTATGCGAATAGCCGCCAGAAGTTTGCGGCCACACATCTTCAGGAATTTCCTCGAACACGGTTTTGCCAGAGGCATACCGCCGCCCGAGCGTCTCGATAAACCCGTCGTAGCGCTTGCGCCCCTTGATCTGCGCCGCTGCCTGATCTTCTTCAGGCAACGGCGGCGTTACCGCGAGCCAGAACCGGACAAACAGCGCCAGCGTTTCGATCGTAAGCCCTGTGTTGCGCTCTAACCTCTGTATCTGCCGCGAGAGCCGATCGAGCCGGCGGGCGAACGCTGCTTCCAGCCGATCTGACCCGTCAGGCGACATATAGGAAGTTACTGCCGCCTCGATTATTGCCGAGCGAGAGATGCGCTTGCGGATCGCCAGTTCGCTGACCTGTTTCGCAAGTGCGGGCGGAAAATAGACGTTGAGCCGGGTTCGCATCACAATCTCCTACAGATCAATGCCGTCGTCGGGATTGAGCGAGGCCTGCCGCGCCAGCCCTTGCATCCGTCGCCGCTGGGCCGATGCGCGCACTACCTCATCAGGATCGTCGTTGACGATCACGAACTCATCGGTTGGCGAGGCTTCCTCTTGCTTGCTCGCGATATCGACATGCTCGGGCAGTTCCGGTTCGCGGCGTAGCCCGCCATTGGCGGCATCTTCGGCAGGGCGGACAATGCGGGCGAATTGCTCTGGATCGGCCATAACCTGTCGCCCGGTCCAGTCGTCGGATCGGACCGACGCTCTCGACAGTGCCGGTGCGTCCATGATCCTCTCTGCTAAGCGCCGATCCCTGAAGTAGCGCGCCTTCTTCGCCCGGATCGGCGGCACGCCCGCGACCATCACGATCTCGTCGTCGGGCGGTAATTGCATCACCTCGCCGGGCGTCAGCAACTGGCGCCCGGTCTCCTGCCGGGAAACCATCAAGTGCCCGAGCCAGGGCGACAGCCGATGACCGGCATAGTTCTTCATCGCCCGCATCTCGGTCGCCGTGCCGAGCGCGTCGGACACGCGCTTGGCGGTACGCTCGTCGTTCGTCGCAAAGCTCACCCGGACATGGCAGTTGTCGAGGATCGCGTTGTTCGGCCCGTAGGCCTTCTCGATCTGATTAAGCGACTGCGCGATCAGGAAGGCCTTCAATCCGTAGCCCGCCATGAACGCCAGCGCGGACTCGAAGAAGTCGAGCCGGCCGAGCGCGGGAAATTCATCCAGCATCAGCAGTACGCGATGGCGGTTCGCTTTCGGGATCAATTCCTCGGTCAGTCGGCGACCGATCTGGTTGAGGATGAGGCGGATGAGCGGCTTGGTGCGCGAGATGTCGCTGGGCGGCACAACGAGATAGAGCGTCGCCGGATGTTCTCCCTCGACCAGATCCGATATGCGCCATTCGCACGCGCGCGTAACCCGCGCCACGACTGGATCGCGGTAAAGCCCCAGGAACGACATGGCGGTGCTGAGCACGCCCGATCGCTCATTATCGGACTTGTTCAGCAATTCGCGCGCAGCGCTGGCGACGACGGGATGGACACCGACCTCGCCCAGATGCGGCGTCGCCAACATAGCCGCCAGCGTTTGCTCGATCGTGCGCGTCGGATCGGAGAGGAACGACGCCACGCCGGCGAGCGTCTTGTCCGGTTCCGCATAAAGGACATGCAGGATCGCACCGACCAGCAACGAGTGCGATGTCTTCTCCCAATGGTTCCGGCGCTCGAGACTGCCCTCGGGATCGACCAGCACGTCGGCGACATTCTGCACGTCGCGCACCTCCCACTGACCGCGCCGCACTTCGAGCAGCGGATTGTAGGCGGCGGAGGCCGCGTTGGTCGGATCGAACAGCAGCACCCGCCCGTGGCGCGACCTGAAACCGGCGGTGAGTTGCCAGTTCTCACCCTTGATGTCGTGGACGATCGCCGAGCCGGGCCAAGTCAGTAGCGAGGGAATTACCAGTCCTACGCCCTTGCCCGAACGCGTCGGCGCGAAGCACAGCACATGTTCGGGACCGTCATGGCGCAGATAGTCGCGGCCGAGCTGGCCCAGCACCACGCCGTCGCCGCCAAGAAGGCCTGCGTCACGCACTTCGCGCTCGCTGGCCCAGCGCGCCGAGCCGTAGGTTTCGGCGTTCTTCATCTCCCGGGCGCGCCAGACCGACATGGCGATGGCAACGGCGATCGATGCAAACCCGCCTGAAGCGGCGATGTAGGCGCCAGTGAGGAATATCTTGGGCGCATAGGCATCGAACGAAAACCACCACCAGAAAAAGGCGGGCGGCGGATAGATTGGCCTCCCGAACGCCACGAACCACGGCGATCCAAGCTCGGGTTGATAGGCGAGCGCCGCAGCGGTCCATTGGGTCGCGCCCCAGACTCCAGCGAGCACGATCAGGAAGACGATGATCACCTGACCCCAGAGAATTTTCGTGGCGGACATGGACGCCTCCTTTTCCCGGTTACCGACTTAGGCCGCGCTTGCGGCCCAGCATGAGATCGAGGCTGCCGCTGCTGCGCACCACGCCCGATATCTCGCGGCCAAGCTGACGCTCGATACCGCTCGACCAGGGGACCAGTTGGAAGCCGAGACCGTCGTCGATCATCGCGAAACGGCCCGAGGCGAGCGCGAGCCGCCGGCGCACCACACCGGTGACCTTTGCGCCAGCTTGCGTTGGGCGGTAGGCGAGCCCGGTCTCGCCCGCGATCTTCCCGCCGACGCTGTCCAACTCGCGCTTGCGCAGCCTGTCGAGCAAACCGCGCTCGAAGACGGTCCGCTCGCCGAAGCGCCGCGCCAGCCCCTCGCTCACGAGATGATCGGTGCGCGCGTCCATTGCCCGGCGCACTTCTGCGCCGAACCCGGCATCGGCAATGTCGGCGCCGCGCTCGATCAGCCGGTGATCGAGCCAAGTCGCGCCGGGCGCCTTGACCTGTGCCGCAAGATCGAGATCGGAGCGCGTGGCGAGGAAAGCTATGGACTTATTGCCATCCCGCGTTGCGACCGCGCGCAATTCGACGATGCCGCCTGAGTTCGGGCTGTGCTCCAGCGCCTCGATGCCGGGCAGTCGGACATGATGCGTGCGCCCGTCCGTGCCGTCGATCACGGCATAGGCGCTGCCGGTCAGTTCGTCGTGCAGCCCCTTGTCGATCAATCGACCGGCGATCGGCTTTTCGGGAGCGCCGCTCAGGACCGCATAGCTCTCGAGCGACCGTTCTTGACCATGTTCCTTGAGCGCCTTGCCGACGGTGCGGATAATATCGCCGCGCGTGCCCAATTCTCGCAGCTTGGCTTGCGCGCCCTCCGCCACCGCCCATTGGCCGGGCTCGCCCTCGGCTGCGAGCCCCATCGTCTCCAGATGCTGCAGGCGACCGATCATCAATCGGCGTAGTCGCGGGTCGTCCGGGCCTGCCCGCTCCGGGCGCAGGTCAATCACGCCAAGCTCGTCCGCTGCGCGCGCGATCTCGGTATCGAGGCGTGTCCAACGCTCGGCGGAGACTTCGCGGTCGAGGGCGCGCTGCACTTCGTGCTCACGCTTTGGCCCGAGCTCGGCGAGCGCAAGTTCCTCGGCGCGCGAGCGCAGGCCATGTCCGATATAGTCGCGCGCGATGACGAGATCCTCGCCGCGCTCGTTGACGCCGCGCACCAGCAAATGGACGTGCGGATTATCGGTATTCCAGTGATCGACCGCGACCCAATCGAGCGGTGTGCCGAGATCAGCTTCCATCTGGCGCGCGAGGTCGCGGGTATACTCACGAAGGTCTGTCAGCTCGGCCGCGTCTTCGGGCGAGACGATGATGCGGAAATGATGCCGGTCATCTTGGCACCGCTTGGCGAAACCGCGATCGTTAGCGTTGTCGCCGTCGGCATCAAACAAGCCCGCGGATGAGCCATCGCGCGTGACGCCCTCGCGCTTCAAATAGGCGATGTGCGCGGTAAGCGGGGCCATGCGCCGCCCGCCGATCCGATGGCGCACCGGCAGCGCCTTCACCAGCACACGCCGGCCCGAAGCGAACAGACGGCCGCGCGCGAAAGAAGTTCGGCCCTTGCCAAAGCTCGACTGTCCACGCCGAGGCGATCCGCCCCAGCCTTTGCGCTTCGTCCCGCCATGCAGCGCGGCGACGCGCAGAACCTCGGCGACCAGCCCCCGCGAATTGCGGCCTTGCGCCTTGCCGCGCTTTGCCTTGCCTGGCCGGACGCGAAACTCGCTGTCCTCGCTCATGACCGAGGCGCTTTCCGCCAAAAACGCCCGATGGTGCCATTCGAACCGTTGAAATCTTTGCCTTTTCCCTTCCGAGCGACACGCTCGCCGACCGACGCACCCGCATGAAGCCAAGCAAAAGCAATGGTTTGGCAGCGAAACGGGGCGCGCCTTGTATCTTGCAATCGTCTCCCACCCCGTTTTCCAGCTCCTCCTCCCTTCTGCACAGGTGGAGATATGATGACGCAGACAGCCGGGATCATTGCGGTCGGCCCGTGCCAGCGTGCGGGACGAAGAGCGTGTCCGTCGGCGCGGGTGATTGCAGCGCCGACGCGTCATCGTGGACGGTTTGCGCACGCTCAGACTGCATATCGCGAGCACCGTCAGATGCAGCGACCATGCCGGTCGGCGGCGGCGTGGGAGACAGTCCGGCGGTGCTCGCAGTCCGAACGAATAGCCCGGCGCGGCGCCAGGCATGCGGATCGGCAGGCGTCGCAGCGACTACCCGAACGGCGCTCGAATAGTCCGATATCGACGTTAGCCTTGTAAGATATGCATGCGTCTCCGCGGGCAGCGGGCGGCCGCGCGATAGGAACTGATCGTAGCGACCCGGCCCCGCGTTATAGGCCGCCAGCATCGCGGTCACATTGCCATAGCGGTCGTACATCGCGCGCAAATAGGCTGCGCCCGCCATGATGTTATCACGCGGGTCGAACGGATCGGACCCGAGACGATGGCGCGCGCGCAGCTGTGCCCAGGTGCTGGGCATAATCTGCATCAGACCCATAGCCCCGGCATGCGATATGGCGGTGCGCCTACCAGCGGACTCGACGCGCATCACCGCCCATATCCACGCTTCCGGGATGCCGAAGCGATCCGCAGCTTCTGCGACCTGGCCCGCATAGGGGCGGCTCGCGGCAACGCTGTTCGCAGGCACGTCCTGCGCCAGGACGGTGCCGGGCGAAGCGAAGCCAGCGAGCAGAAGGATGGCAGGGAATAGATGGCGCGACAGCACGGTCTCAGTCCTGTTCGCGGCGCGGCTGCGGCCGGTTCCAGCGCAGCACCCATGAGCTTTCGTCGCCCTCGTTCCGGAACAGCGCCGCGCGCAAGGGCTGCGCAAAGGCGGGATCGTCGATGCGCAGCGAGACATAGTCGCCGGCACGCTCGCCGGTCTCGTTCCAGCCCGCCCCGATCTCCGGCCCTTCGGCATCGGAACCGCGATGGACGCGCCAGTCGGGCGCTTTCTCGGCATCGTTGCGTTCGGCCGCAATGAGCGAGATACGAAGGTCGAGCGTTGCCGTCTCGATTATACCTTCATAGCCATTGTCGGTGCGGATGAAGTTGCCGATCTGCATGGGAATGTCCTTTCGTTGGGTGGATCGGTTGCCGGATCAGGGGTTGCCCGAGCGCCATTCGAACGGAGCGCCAAGAGCATCGCGGGTGAGGATCGGACGCGCACGACCGAGTACGGTGGACGCATCCAACGGGCCGAAATAGCGACCGTCGAAACTGTCCGGATGGGCAGGATTGAGGAGAAAAATTTCGACATCGCGTAGCGTGCGGCAGCCCTGCCAGACCGGCAGCGGACGCCCGAGCCGGTCACTGGAAAGTGCGGTTGCGACTGGGCGTGCATCGATACTGACGATGTTGCCGATACGGCAGATACGGGCGCCGGACTTGGCGACGACGTGCTTCAGCAGCGGTACATGCTCGCCGAGATAGCCGTGTTCAGTCATCCAGCGCGCGAGCTGCTCGGGCGGCGCGACCGCGACCAGCGAACCAACTGGCGGATCGCTATCCGGCGTGACGCGATAGAACCCGATCGGAACGCTGGCGCTGGCGTTCCAGATGACGCGCGGCAGTGGATCGGTGATCGCAATGGCGGTATAGCCGGCAGCGAACAGCGATGCGGCGATCGCCGTCGCAAATATGTAGAACCGGCGGGTCATCCCTCGGCCTTCCGCCGCTTGAGCCAGGCGTAGTGGCGTTCCAGCGTATAGGCTCGCGGCTCCTGTCCGGCGGTGATCCGGTTGTGGACATGACGCCAATGGTCGGGCGCGGCGTCGCACGGATCGACGCCCGCCGCATCGGTTGTATCAATGGCGGCAAGCACCTTTGAAACCTTCGGCCAGCCTTGGACGGAGAGCAGAATCTCGCCGCCGGGACGGACGAACGGCAGCGTCGTGAACGGCTCGTTCGCGGCGACCGCCCGCACCACATCAATGCGCGACATGATCGTTCCGTAATCGTTGGCCGCCCAGCGGACGAACGCGAAGATCGCGTGCGCACGGAAGCTGACGATACGCCGACGGCGATCGATGATCCGGTCATTTGCCACGCGGCCGAAGCGGATCCAGTGCTCGATCCGCTTCTCGATCCAGGTCAGTTCGACATGCGTCAGACCGTCGGGATTGAGCTTTTGAAGGCTCACTGGCGCGCGGGTCATTTGCGGCTCCGGGCGAATGCCGAGCCTTCGCGTGGCAGGAGATCGTCCTGTCCGGGATCGCTGGTCGAATGCTTGATGCCGAGATCAGCCCAGGCTTGGAGATCGTCGACCGAATAGATCACCCGCCCGCCGATCCGGCGATATGCGGGACCGGTTCCGAAATAGCGGTGCTTTTCGAGCGTGCGACCGGATAGGCCGAGGAAGCGTGCGGCTTCAGGCGTTCTCAGATAGCGGGGCGGAAGGTTCGTCGTATCGGCCAAGGTCGTGCTCCTGCGGTCATGGGCGGCAGGGGACGTTTGTGGCGGATCGCGAGCGGCGCGATGGAGTATGAATATCTGCGATGGCACCGATGTGACCACCCATAGGGACGATGCGTTCAGCGAATTTGCAGCAGCTTGCGATAATCGCCGTTCATCATAACGGTGGCATCGCGCACGAGCCGGATGACAAAGGATCGCCCCGCTGAGACTTTCCATTCTGTGGCAGGCAGTTTCGCATCGTTCTCACGCCCCAGCGCGACCGCGATCTCGCGATAGGTCGCGCCCGCCTCGCGCAAATCGAGCGCCCGCAGCATCAGATCGAGCCGCGCCAGCCGGTAGGCGCTGAGCGGCCATCCGCGCGGCGGCGGTCCCGGTTCCTTGTCGAAGAGGCGGCGATGGAAGCGCAACAGGCTCGTCATCCTTGTGACGAAATCCTTGTCGAGCGGAACGATCGCAGCGAGAGGTTTGCCCGGCGTCGGATCGCGCAGCCACAGCCAGTGATCACCGGCGTCGTCGGCAACGATGACATGGCGGCCGTCTACGCCGGCGTCGTCGACAAGCAGTGCTCCAAGCGCATGCGGATCGATCCTTTTGGCGCTGTCGAAGCCTTCCGGCGCTGTCTCCAGGATGACGGTGACGGCGGTCAGCTCCGGGCGCCAGACAATCGTCCTGTCGAGGTCATCCGGCGCATAGGCGAAAGGACAACCCCCATCGCCGGGCGAAGGCCGCCTCGGCGGCTTCCTCGGCGACGGCGCCGCGCGCGATACGTTGTCGCATCCGCGCGTGCTCGGATCGGTATTGTCGATTGCGTTTCAGAAACTCGGCGGCAAGTTCTGCGCGACCCCGCGCCGGGGACTTGCTTGCCTCGCGTCGCTGCGATGATCTCGACATGGCATCCTCCTGACCGCCTTTGATTCGGTCTTGGAACCGCAGCGTGGCCTTCATAGATGTGAGCGGACAGCGCCGAGTCCGCACCAAGCGATGCGCGGACGGACCGATGATTTGCCCAAATTCGGACGAAGAGTTAACGCTTTAGTGCGTCCTGGCGGCCCAGAAGATGCGCATATCCGACCTCGGTCATCCACCGCGCACGGGCGAGATGGCTGGCATGCATTTGTTCAGCCCGTGCTGGTTCGGCAGTCGGGTCGATCTCGAAGAGAACTACGACAGTTTCGCGCCAGTCGGCCCCTTCATCCTCGGCATCGAGCAGACGGAGATAGTCGGTAAGGTGGTCGTTGTCATAAGGTGTCAGAACCGGTGCATCGGGCGCCTGATCGTCAAATCTGCATTTGGTCATGGAGCCCGCCGGTCGCAAAAAAATGTGGTAACCATAATAGAGCAAATGCCGTGCTGGACTATGCGCAACTGCTGCATCGCTGCATGCAAGGCATGCAGTAAAGCGCGGCCCATTTTTTGGGCAATCGCATGGCACTATGCGATAAATAGCGATCTGTTGATGCGGTTATTCATAAAGCCAACCGCCGATCCTAACGAGTCGTTGTAGAGAATACTCCGTGGCGGAATACTCCACAAGCATGGCCTTTCGGCTGCATGGATATCCGCGAGGTCTTGGCTGGCAATCTGAAGCGTTATCGCAAGGCGGCGGGTCTGTCGCAGGAGGAACTTGCGCATCGGGCCGACATCGACCGGACCTATATCAGCTCGCTCGAACGCTGCATCTATGCGGCCGGGATCGATGTGGTCGATCGCTTGGCGCGCGAATTGGGGGTGGAGGCCGCCGATCTATTGAAGCGCCCAAAACGCGATGAAGGTGCGTAGGGCGCAATAGAAAGACGACGAACAGCCCCGCCCGGGCGTACCCGGGCGGGGTGTCGGTTCGGCTCAGTCACCGTTGCGGCGACCGTTCGGGCGGGACCAGATGAGCGAGTAGCTCTCACTGCCTTCGTCGTCGAAGAGGTTGGCGTAGATAGGAGCGGTGAAGCTCGGATCGTCGAGTTTGAGACCGAGATAGTCGCGGCCTTCGTTCGAGCGCTTCTCCCAGGCAGCGCCGATCTCCGCCTTGCCGGCGAACACCCGGTGTGAAGGGGCGTTCTCGCTGGCGCGCGTTTCTTCGGGAACGATCCGGACGTTCTTCGCCTGGACTGAGAGGGTGACGATCTCGCCGGAGAATTCTTCGCCCGCCTTCTTGAAGGTTCCGATGGTAGCCATGTTCAATTCCTTTTCCGTCTTTGCGAGCCGCGGACTTGCGGTCTCAACGGGTGATCGAAAGGCCGGGATGGGCGTCGCCGCACCCAGGTCGGGGTCCCCAGAAAGTACTACTTTCTGGGGTGGGCGTAGGGCCGAAGCGCAGCGGAGGATGGCGGAAAGCGGCTTTCTTGAATCGCGAGGAATGACCGAAGGTCAGGGGAAGAAAGTTGCCGATCCGCCGTTGCGGTTAGACGACCGAGGCGCAGCCGTCCCGGGCAGATCAGACCCGTGAAGAGATCGCAGTCAGTGGCGTGCTGACGGACGTGGGAAATGGCGACCAGATAACAGGCGTCGGGCCGAGAAAACATGCGAGTAAAATCGGTCAGCGTACGGCGTTTTTGCGTTCTGGGCGCTATCGTGGAAGCCCAAACCGAGCATCGGCACCTTCATCGTGGTTTGGCTGCAAAGTTGGACGATCCGGAACGGCAGACTTTAGGCCGCTGCTTGCGGATAGCTGCCCTTCGTTGTGGTTTGTCCGATGGCAGCTACACGCCCCAATCTGAGCCATTTCGGCGATTGGTGCTTCCACCTGATAGAAGCGGTTCGCCTGGGCTCACGGCCCCGAAATTAACGAGACACTATTGGCTGCGCAGGAGCGCGCGGATCGACCGAGAGGTCCAATCGATCCTGGCTCTTTCATTTTTCAGGTAGCTTGAACGCACGCGCGGCTGGATCATCCGAGAAATAGAGGACGATATGGTCGTCGTCTTCGTCTATGTCGCGCGGGGCCATTTCGGCACGACTGATGGTCAGCCCCCTGCTCAGCCAGTGCTCAAATATATTCTTCGATCCCGACCTGTCGAGTTGCCGCCTGAACAGCTCCTCCGTTATCCTGCCTGCGAGAAGATCGAGCAGCATACGCGCGGGGAACTCGACACGAAGGTCGTCGAGACCCTTGGTGCTTTTGATGGTCATGCCGAGATATTGCCCTCGCCCTTTAGGTGAAAACGCGCCTTGCCTGAACAATGACCGGGCCTGATAGCCTTCATAGTGCGGGTCCGGCAGCCCGTTGAAGCGTCTGTGGAGCTTCAGGAAGCGCCGAAGAGCCGCAATACGTCACGGTCCAGCGTCGGGGTTTACGGTCAGAAAGGCCATTGAAGCCGCAACTCGACGATTCCTTGTAAGGTGAGAACGCCACCACCGCGTCCACGTCCTTGCCGTAGGTGGTCATGAAATGCGCGATGATCTGCGAGCCGGACACGCGGCGATTGGTCCAGTCATGTTCGCCGAACTGGCCGATACGCCGCAGCAGCGTCGATCCTACGTCTGCGACGAAGATCATTCGCAATGTACCGGGCGCTGCCGCCTTCAATTGACGCTTCTTTCGGCGCAACAAATCGTAGAGCGGATTATCGTCCACCGAATGGGTTTCGGGCGGCATGCTCGAATGGATGTTGTGGTAGCGTGTTTGCCGATACGCTTTGCGCTCAATCTCGACATCAAGACCTGTACTCTGAAGACGAAGCCGTTCACGTTCAGAGCGGCCCGACGACACCCAATCCTGGACCGTCTTGCTCAACGCCTCGGGGAGCACGAAGTCCTTGGGTGCAAGGCGTCGGCGGATATATTGCCCCGCCAGATAGCCGCTTTCCTCGCGAAAGGTGAAATAGAGGAAATTGCCAACACCCTTTTCAGCACGGTCAGCCGCCGCACTAACTTGCAAAGCGATGGCATCCATTGCTTCTTCGCCGGAAATGGCATTGTCGTTGGTGGCCGCGATTTCGATGGCAACGGTGCGGCCGGGCACCAAGGTGTCGGTAATGGCATCGGGACGCTTGGAATCCCCCCACCATTCCGGCTCGACTTCCAAATCACCAAGCGAATGAATGGCCCATAGGAGTGCAAGCTCCATCTCGGCTGGAAGCGCTTGCTCGACATTTTTTGGATGGTTCAAACGGCCAAGAATGTCCTTACCTTTGCCCTCCACCAATACGGGAGCAAGCTGGTCCAGCATTGATTGCAAGCGCCGTCGCGCAAAGATCGTCATGCGCGAATCCCGCTCATCCGGCAGGCATTTCTTCCGGCTCCCGCTCGGAAGAGGCTTTCCGCTGACGGCCGCGTAATTTTGCGCGCTCGGTCGGCAAGCGCGGCTGGAGGTCGAGGCCGCGCACAATCAACTGCAAGCTGCCGCCCATTTCCTGCTCGATCCGAGCGGCTTCTTCATTCAACATGGCGATGAGCCCGGCTAAGTCTAATGCCGCGCCAGTCTCGGGGTGCAGCCACGTGCGGGCAGAATTAACGGTGATGAGCAAACAGCCTGCGCGGCTGTTTTCCGCTGCCATGTATTTGACCACGAGCTGGTCTTTGATCGTGGCTTTCAGGTCGGCGGCGGAGCGGTCCTTCTCGCCAATCTTCAACTCGATGATCGCCTCATGTATCGAGCCGGTAGAGCGCAGGCGGATGTCGGTTTCTTTCTCATCTGCCGTCACCGCCTCCTGATCGACCGTATAAGCACCGTTGGCATTGGTGCGCAGTTCGCGGGCGATCTGCTGGCGCATGATTTTCTCGTCATTGATGAGCGCCCAAGCTGCACGGGGCGAATCATCACGCAGCAACGCATCGTCCATGTCGTCCAAGCGATCGGTCAGAAGGGCGAACAACTCATCACGCGTCAGCGGTGGCAGTTCGCCATAACGATCGAGCGCTACGATGTCGGACTCGGTGAAGGCGGCTGCGTCCGCCTCCTCGGCTGCCCGTTCGCGAGCCATGGCCAACGCCCGGTCTTTGAAGTCGGCAAAGAGCGGATCGTCGGCCAATCTGAGTTTGATTGCCCAACCTTCAGCCCCGGTGGTCGACAAAAGCGCATTGACGATATTGCTACGCCCACGTTCGGCGTGATCGCGGGCGTTGGGCGAAAAGCTGCCCTCCTCCCGCACAATATCGTCGGAGGGGCGGATATACTGGTAGGCAAGGCGTGCGAGCCGAAGCAGCAAATCCGGGGTGAAGCCGGACGCCGAAAGATAAGTTTCCCCATCACCATGTCGGTCGCCAAAAAGCGAACTAAACCAATCCGTTGCCGGACCCAATTTTGCTGGTGCATGTGGCTTTACGGTTTTCTCAAGCGCATCGATGCCATCTGCCGCGTCGAGCCGCATCAGAACCGGCAACCAAATGCTGTTCACCGCATCTTTTGCGCCCTCCGCCAGTTCAGTCTTCGCGAGCGTATGGATGTGCGCCGTGATGTCGGAGTCGCCATGCTGCACGAGGATTTGAACCACTTGGCGAAGCCGGTTCGCGCGGGCCGTTTCATCCTCGTTGTGCTCAAGCCGCCATTTGCCCGCATCTAGCCATGTACGAAGGCGTGGCACGAAAAGGCGTGCGACGGTGGGGGCACCGTATTGAATGTCTTGCAGCATGCCGGAATGGCCCACCGCTTGCTCGTCAAGTTCCGCCGTCAGTTCCGCTCCCAGCACGGTGTCGACCGCGGCGGGATGCACGGTGGCAAATCCTTCAAGCCAGGCGGGAAAACCGTTCAGCTCGATGGACACGTAGCGCAGGGCCAATTCGGCCTCGTCTTGACTGAGCTTTTCCGCCCACTGAGGATCTTCGGCCTCGGCGTAGATCCCTGCGAGGCCAAGCTGCCACCGGGTCAGGTATGTGCCTTTTTCTTCCTCAGGGCGTTCGCTTCGCAGGGTCGGACGGTCTTTGCGCCAGAATGCCATGACCGCGAGGCGCAATCGGTCAGCAACCTCCTTGCCAAAATGCCGCTCGATGAAGCGCCGGTTCCAGCCGGAGGCCCGGCTTTCCTCGCCGTTGCGCTCCATCGCGCGCCAGAGATTCCAAGCGGTGTTCTGGGAACGGTCGGCGGCAAACACCGCCTCAGGGTCATTGACGATTTCGCACCAGAACATCACCCAACTGGCATGGGCTTTCGCGTCGCGGCGTTCCTCCTGTTTCTGCCGTTTCGCATCTTCTCGTTGCCAGCGCAGCTCTTCGGGATCGGGCTTTCGCGGCTGCGCAAGCTGATCGAGGCGTTCAACCAGGTCGGGTAGATCATCAACACGTGGTTTCAACGATGCTAGGTGGTCGGTCCATTCAACATTGTCTTCGCGGATGCGGATGGCTGCTTCGAGCATCATCGCGCGATCGTCGGCGGAGCGGCCGCGATCGGCGAGCGACGCGAGAACCCAACCAGCATCGACGGCACCTAGATGTAACGCTGCCCTATGAAACGCCAAACGGGCATAGCGTTTGAAGGGGTCCGTTTGTGGCTGATACGCTTGTAGGAACGTGTCTTCGGCCTCGAACATGAGGCGCCGGGCATCAGGCGGCAAGCTAGGAAGGGCTGCCTCTAACTGCTTCGCGGGCTCGGTGTGATCATATTCGCGTTCTGCCAGTCGTAACGCAATCGCGGTGGAGCGCATCACTTCCGGGGTGGTGGTGCCGTTTTGAATCTGGCGAAGGCAGGTGGTAGCCAACGCTGGCAATAGGAACTGACGTTTGCTGGCGAGACGGGGCCATTGCTTCTCATTCCAGGCAATGCCTTCCACCGCCAGTTCCGTAAGCCCATGACGCAAAGCATCCAGCGCATCCGGCGATAGATCGACATGCTCGATCAGACGCGGGAGATTCCATGAAATGTCGCCAACGGAGCGCTTCTTCTCCGTGATCCGGGTGAGCACCTTGCAGAGGAGTTTTACGGAGAGATGAGCCGGGAATAGCCGCAGCAGCGCAGCGCGTGAGAGACGGTTTGGCCAAATCGGCCCATTTTGGGCCAAGCTGTTGCTGATTGTAGCAAGGCGGGCATCGTTCAAATGGATGAGCGCGTCGAGTGCATCAATCCGCTCGCCCTCGGGCGCGGTGGCATCGACCGCGATACCGTAAACAATATCCGCGCAATCGGCCATCTTTCCGAGGCCGATCAGGTTCAGTAGAATTTCGCGGATTTCGTGGTTCTCGATGCCACCTTCCCAAAGGTGCTGGACCTCCGGTCCTAGGTCGGCGGCCGCAAAGCGATGAAGCTGGACGCTGGGCACACGCAATCCCCGCCAGCCGCCAGCGCTATGGCGTTCAACATAGGCACGTAGTGCTCGCTGCCGTTGCGCAGGCGAGAGCGATTCAGGGTCACCGAAATTCAGGAGAACGTCCGGCTCGCGTCGCAGCACTTCTTCAAAAATGGCATCGTCGCGGAAAGCCATCCACGCAGCAACCGGACGTAGCGATGGCTTTACCACCTCGTCGCCTTGTGTCGTCGTCGTAAACAGAATGCGCTTGATCGACCGGACGGGCACACCCTGTTCTCGCAAGGCAAGAAGATGCTCGGCGGCCAGATATTCGATCACCGAGCGGTGATGGAAACGCACCCGACCGTAAGAAGCAAAGCCGAAAAGTGAGCGCTCCAGCAACGTCGTGCGTTCGTCCTGCGTCCAGTCATGCAGGATGGATGAAGGATCGAGCGGCGCGTCGGCCGGATCTCCTTCGCGGTCGGCCTCAGCGCTATGGCGCAAGGTAAGCTTGCGGCTCAAGCTAGCCGCTAGAGCAAGACGTCGTGCTCCTTCCAATGCCTTGTCGGCAGACAAAGCAGCCTTTTCTCTGCCATCTTGGCGCGGTTTCAACTTCACGGCGATGTTGCTCGCCACCTGATCGCGATGCGAGCGAATGCGGCGATGCTCTCGCCAATCGGCGCATAGTTCGATCAGGTCCTGTGGGCGGCGAACAAACTCCTCGGCGTTGCGCTGCCGGATGTCGGTGAGCAACGCATCGGGATCTTCCACGCCTTCCTTGATCGCCATTTGCTTGATCTGAGCAGTCGAGAGAGGCAGCAGGGCAACGTTGCGCCAATCTCGCGCAATCTGTTCCTCGGAAGATTTCTGCGCTCGGCGCGCCATGGCGCTATTCGCGAACTCCTCGCTGGTCGCGGCTTCGTCCGGTTCATCCGGCACCGGCAAAATCTGACGGAAGATTTGCTCATCGACGGGAATGGGGCGGGATGTGATAATCACGCGGACCCGGCCGAGCTGCCCGGCAACCGCCTTGGCCAACCGCTTCAATGCCTGCTCGAATGAGCCGAGGCTAAGCTTCAGCTCGTCGATGGAATCGAGAAAGAACGTCGCGACATCCGATTGGGACGCATGCCAAGCAACGAAGCGGATTTCTTCATCGTGCGAGAGGAGTTCGCGCAGGTTGTTGCGCGCAAGGTCTGCCAGCTCAACATAAAAAGCAGGTTCACCGGCAGCCCAAAGCACCTGCTGCTGCGTTCGGCATTCATAGGTTTTGCCCGCGCCTGCTTCGGAAATGATTAGGATACGTTTGGATTTTAACAGGTCAGCCCAATTCGAGCCCTTGTGCCAGCCCAAATCCAAGAGGAAGGCAGTTTGCTCGGCCTCAGTGATCTTATCGTCAGGAATGTCCTGAAAGCTGCGCTCGATGTCGTTGGTCTCGGATTCTGTTGCCATAGAGTTCTTCTCTTGCTCAGATAGAACATAATGCCAACACAGGATTCAGGCTATACCTGAATGGACCTAAAGTAGGTTTGCAGGCGACGTCTGACTGATATTTTCGGTGACGGCGGTCGAATGTCCGCTCTTTACGATTTTTCGCCGGGAGCTGACTGACAGCAAACGGCCCAGTTTCGGAGGCCTGGCATCACCTGAATTAGCATCCGCCTTTTTGGGGAGCCAGCCCCCGGGCCTGAACGCCGGCCGATAGGTCAGTCTAGCTGCCCAGGGAAGTTCTTGCGGCGGCCAGCCTCCAGATTGCGCACCATGTTGTCAACGCCAATCGTGTAGAATTCAGCGACACTGATGGCGGCGCTCTCCTTCAGCTTCCACTGGTGCTCGGCGATCACCCCGATCACGGCGTTCACCAGTGCGATAACGTCGTCCGCTTCGAGCGAATAGTCGACGTAGATACGCGCCGGCTCCTTAAAATAGCGCTTGTCGAGATGAGCAAAAAACTTGTCGCGGCGTCCCATGATTGCATTGATCGTGTTGCGCCGCGATTCCAACTCATTGAATTGTTTCTCCAGGACCTCGACCGGTTGCTGCCCGGATTTCCACGTGATGTTCGCTTGGTTCTTCATGCAAAAGTCAAGGAACGCGAACAAGCTGCCCTCTGCTCGGCGCGGTTCCTCCAGCAGTCGCGCCGTTGCAAGATACAGATCGGTTTCAACTGCGAAGATCAGGGGATGGAGGACCGGTTCGATCTTCCAGAGTCGGTCCCCATGCATGCGGTGCTGTCGGAGAAGCTCGCGATAGATTGCCAGCTTGGGCACGAGGCCCGGCGGCTCCGTGCCTTGGATAAGCGTGACATAGCGGGCAAGCCGCTCTTCATAGTTCGCCTGAATTTGGGCTTTCACGGTCTCTCCTATCGCCCGCCAGTGAGCGCTTTTCACAGATGAACAGACGGCGGCTTGGGGAAAGCAGAATCTACCCCGTGAATGTCAGCTATGTTGGCGGAATCCGGATTCAAAAATGCTCCATCCGAACATTCAATAGGTCATTTGCGAACGCTCGCACGATCAAAGCTTCGAATTTCCCGATTAGCTGGTCCGGAACCTCGTACGCGCTACAATAGCTGGCAACATCATGAAGTGCGATCGGCTGCTTCGCGATCTGACGCTTTTGCTCCATTGGCTCGCGATACTCGACCCGGTTCTGGGGGTGTGAGACACGCTTGATGCTTTGAACTTCCCCCCGGTCTCGGTTGAAGGCGTTGTTCATTTCCGTCCAGAGCGAAAGTCGCTGGGCTTTCCCAGCGTAGATCGCGCGGCCGCGACTATCATGGAACACGTAAATCCCGTGCTTGTCTTCCAGCGCCGCTCGCAGACCGGTAAGATAAGGGTGTTCGTTGCCTTGCTCGTCCGCACTCTGGAACAGCTCCCAACGTGCGCCTCTGCGAGATTCCGTGCGGTCGACTTGCAAGAACTCGACAATCGGAACTACGGTTTCCGCTACCAGCCTGTTCTCTGACGCCTTCGCGTATTTCTCGACCAAGTTGACGACTTGGCGGGGGGTGAGTTCCTTGCCGCGATAGTTGCCCAATTGTGGTTGGGTAACACCGATCGCCCTTGCGAGGACCGTGTCCGTGACCGACTTGGTTCCCTTCGCTCTCATGATGCGCCGTTCAAATTCCTTGAGAAGATCGTCACCGTTCATTTCGAAAGCGTCTCCTACGAACACATCAGGCATCCAAAGTGCTGTCCCAACTCAGATCCATCATTCGAGCGACCAGGTCCCTCGAATTGCCAGGGTCTCTGAACACTAATAGATCCGCTCCCGCTGTGTAGTCTCTAAACGATGATTAATCGGTCATTCGCGCAGCCTGCCGAATCGAAGACCGGTATCTGCAGGGAGCCGAGTAATTAGGGCGCCGAATTCAGCATGGCTCGGAAGCGCTGAACCAAGTGGTAGATGCCAAAGCTGTTGGAAGGCTTTATCAGGAACCTGAACGTCACTCCGTAGTGCCGGATCAGGGCCTCCACCGTCGAACCGTTCTGATTGGTAACCAAAACCGAGCGCCCGTTTGAATGGAGCGGTGCGGTCATCCCACAATCGGTAGCCAATCCCACTACGGCGCGGCCAATTGGTAGCGAGAGATTACCGCCATAATACTTAGCCTCCGCGTGAGCTACTACATCGGCGTAAGAGGGGTCTTGATTGGCCCGGCGACAGGCTGCGGCGACAGAAGCGGTAAGCAACAGGAGGTCGAACTCATGCGCGATGGAGGAGGCGCCTCGAACCTTGACGCCAATGTGCGCCTCTAGGTCGACCTTGCCTGGCTTCGTGAGCCGGACGTGCGTGAAGTTGCCGGAGGGTAACCGTCCCGGCGCTAGGCGGAAGACCGCGTACGTCGTGGGGTTGTCCGACCGGTCGCGCAGTTCGGTGGTCCAGTGATCCGCAGACGCAGCCTGGACGAAAAGCGCCAGCACGTACCCCTCGTAGACGTCATGCGCGGCGCTTGCCCCGTTGTAGCCGAGCGTGGCGGCGGTGGAGAGCGCCGCCTGAATCGTCGACAGCATGCTAGACAAGGCCATCGAGGCGCCCCCTCAGGGCCGCGAACGTCGGCGCGTATCCGGACACGATGTCGAGCGCCGAGCGTCGCTGCTGGCCGCGCACCCGGTCGTTCTGGTCGAGGCCGATACTTTGCTTGGTCTCCACTAAGTCGCGAGCATCACCATCGGCGTCGGGGTCCGGCATGAAGACGATCTCATCGACCTTGAGCAGTTGCATGGTAGCGAGCTCCGCCTGCGCCAGATCGACCGTCACTGCCTCGGCGGCGTCGATTAACGCACGTGCCACTGCTCGGCTTGCGGTGGCAGGATGAATTCCCCCTTCGGCCTGCTCAGCGGCCCAGTCGAAACCCATACCCCGTAACATCGCGCGCAGCTCAGCGATCAGCCCCTCTACTTCCTCTTCGTCCATGACAGCCCCCGAACGTCAAAATCACCGCTCAAGGAACAATGCATACCGCAGTTCGAAGCGTGGTGAGGCGGCAACTTCTATGGTCGCTGCAATAGGTCTTCAATAACTGGTTTTTACGACGTGAAGCTGTCGCTGCCAGAGAATGTGAACGAAAGGCAGGAATCAGGTGACTGCTTGTTTCCCTCGAACGGCCGCTATGTTGGCGGCTGCCGACCCAATGCCGGTCGTTCGATGCAATGGCGGGAATGTCCGTTCACGCCGGGTTCGGCCGTTTGTAAGTCTGACAGCGGCCGATAACGTCCCGTTCAGGACGTTCCGTGCGGTTCAGCTCACGCCCGAAAGATTCCTTATATAGCGGTCGGCACCGACTTTCCGGATGATCGGTCTGTCGAACTCTCAATTGCACGAAGGCAAGAGGTGATGCGAGCAAGCCCAAATGCTGAGTTGAGGAGGCGCTGATGGTCTCCCATTGAAAGCTTGTGCCCCATCCCTTCATACTCTCCAATTAACTGGGTCTTCAGCGCCTCCCAATGAGCGACGACAATGTTGAGGATGGCGTCGCGCGAGTACAGGAAACTCGGCGGCTGGCTCACTGCGACGCAGTAGCTCTCGGTACCGTGGCTTGAGAAATGCCGGATGGTTGCTTTGAAGCCGAGTTCTCTGAACAGGCCCACTACCCAGTTCGGTGGAATGGGGATGGCTCTGCTCTCGGCCGCCAGCAGCGGATAGATTTCGGTGATCAGAATGATCCCGCGGCCGCTATGGCGGATCGCGTTCCAGCCGTCTTCTATCGCCTCGCACCAGGCGCTCGGATCGAGGACGTGCAGGACATTGGTGAGGAGGAAAACACCGGCCTCGATCCCGGTCAGGCTGGACCTGTCGTGCACTACGCTGACGGTATCGTGCGCTGCGGCGAGGCGCGCTAGTGGCGCCTCATTGGCGGGATCGGGGTCGTACAGAATCCATGAGTGATGATCCGTCGGAACCACGGATACGCGTTTCGCAAGTTCGGCAAGGGAGCGGCCTATCCCGGCGCCCCAGTCTAATACCACGTTGGGCGTGGGGGAAAAAGATCGGATCAGCTGACCTATCTGCTCGCTCTGGCGGTCCACATAGACGCTGCTTTTGGCGCCTACGGCCCCGCACTCGAAGTGTCCGCTAAGTGCAGCATGCACCTCAAGGTCGAGGGCATCGAGCACCATGGCCCCCGTCGCCAGCAGGGCGGCATCCTTGACGTCGAAGAGCCTGTAGAGACTGGCAAGCTTCGATCGATCGTCGCTCAGCAACGAGATCCGTCGCTGCACGGCGGGCTGGGAATGATACTTCAGAAGGCGTTGTGGCAGGTCACCGGGCCTCTCCGACCGTTCGACGTAATAGACCGTGTCGATAATCGTACCAAAAACGAGATGGGGGTGATGAGTGGACAGGATTGTCTGTCGACAATGCTGCTTGAGATGTTGGACGAGAACGGAGACCAAGGCTGGATGAAGGAAGTTCTCGATCTCGTCGAAGACGAACACCTCGGGCCTAAGCATCTCTGTGACGGCGAGAATTGTAAACAGAGATTTCTGACCGTCGCTCCAGTTTGGATAAGGGGAACTTGCACCCTCTCCCTGCGACAGCACAAGCTCTAGACCATCCTTGACAACGCGAAGCCCGAGACGCCCCTGTACGGCGCTGTTAAACGTCGAGACGAAGGAGGGGGCTCCCATACCGAACCAGTAGCCCTGCTCCTCGTCGACTGCGCCGACCGCACCGATCTGCCGTTGCCGGTAAATCGGCTCGACCATCCACCGATGCCGATCGAACTTTGGTAGTTGTGGGAGCGACGCAAGCAGGGCGCCGAAAATAATCAGACGGGCGTATTTTTCAGGCTGAGTCTCCTTAATCGTAGAACCTGCGCGCGTCCGTCCGAGTATACCGGCTGACCGCATGGTGGTGGCATGGTGCCGAGCACGGTAGAAGTTCGCGGCCTCTCCCGTTTTGTGCAAAACCCACCCGCGCGCGGGCAGGGTATTGTCCTCGTCATCGTCGTTTAGCAGGCTGACCAAAGTCTTGAGGATGAAACTTTTTCCGCCTCCATTCGGACCGCATAGGACGGTCACAGTGCCTTGGTTTCCGGGAGCTGGCTTTGGAAAAAGGATAGGGTTTATCCCGGCGGTGGCCGGCATCGTCAGCGATTCGATCATGTCATCGACAATCCGTAGATTGGGGAGCCCAGCAATCCGGCAGTTTTTCTTTGCCTACCCTGATTTCAATGATCAGGGCAAGCGAGAGAACCCTGCGGTCAGAACATCTACTTTACCTGGCTAAGCCCCCTATGATCTGAGGGTGATCTTCGAGCGTTGTAACCCCGTCGTTTTAAGAGAATATCTGGAAAACGTCGGCAGTCGGCTCCTAACCAAACCTGCCGTCCGACATGCCGCTTGGCAATGACAGGAATGTCCCAAGCCACGTCATTTGGACTTGCCGAAGCTAGGATGAATGAAGGGCAGGTTTCAGGGAGCTGTTTTCAGCAGTTGAATGACAGCTCTTCAGGCGGGTGCTGACCAGTGCTTCGAACTACTTCAAAGTCATCTGCTTTCTGACCGATGAGGCTCGAAAGCCACTGATCTCAACCAGCAACCCGATAAGCCGCACCCCATCCTTGGCATCGCGTATTTCATACGCTTATAGCTCCAGCCATGAGCGTCGCTGTATTCATCACTGTCGTCCTTGCCGCCGGTCTTCACGCAGTCTGGAATGCGATGGTCAAAGGTGGGAAGGACAAGTATCTCAGCACTGCATCTGTCGTCGTGGGGCAAGCGATCTTCGCGATACCGACGCTTTTCCTCGTGCCCGCGCCCGATCCCTCCAGCTACGCTCTGCTGCTTGCGGGAATTGTCCTGCACCTGGGCTATCAGTTCTTCTTGATGGCCTCCTACCGTGCAGGGGACCTCACGCAGGTCTATCCGCTTGCGCGAGGGAGCGCACCGTTGATTGTCGCCCTCATCTCCGTGATCTTTCTCGGGCTGACCCTCCAGCCAATCGAGCTGGGAGCGATCGCTATGATTGGCTTGGGCATCATGTCGATTGCCATGGCTGGAAAAAGCGACGGGCTGCACAACCGGAAGGCGGCCGTGCTTGCGCTCGTCACAGGCGGGTTCATCGCATCGTATTCCCTCGTGGACGGGCTGGGCGCCCGGCAAGCGGGTACGGCACTAGGTTACTATGGCTGGCTCACAATCGGAAATGCTCTGGCATTCTGTGCTATCACCGCCGTCGCGCGCCCCTCTTCCTTGAAACGTCTGCCTGTTGAAGGCCTGCGTTTGATGATCCTTGGAGGCGGCGCATCCTATGCAGCCTATGCGCTGGTAATCTGGTCGTTCACGCAAGCGCCTATCGCACTCGTAACAGCGCTTCGCGAAACGTCGATCGTGTTCGCTCTGCTGATCGGCGTATTCGTGCTGAGGGAAAAACTGAGTCTCGGAAAGGTAGTGTCTTCCATGATGGTCCTGGCAGGGATGCTCATGACGCGCCTAGGACGATCGAGTTAACAGCTACGTGGCGCTTGCCATCAGCTTTACACGTCTCTCTTGGCAGATATTCGACACAACGGTTCGGGTGTTTCGCGCTCCAAAGCCAAACTGGCGCAACCTACCCATGGACCCAGCCAGGGCTGAAACGGAGCGCAGCTTTCGACTGCTCATCTGAGCAAGCAGATGACCGCTTTTCAGGCGCTGCGGGCCCGCAGTTGGTTTCGTCAGAGTGTCGGCTTTCCTTTGTTGCCACGTTGATCGCTGCCTGTCTCGTCCCGGCCCAAAACGCGCCATAACTCGCCTCGCGAACGTCATTCGTCGAAGTTGATGTGAAGCATCGTCATAGCGCTCTCTACCATACCGCGCAGCGCACCTTCCTTTGGAGCATCGAGCCAGAACTGGACTGCTGCATGAATAGCACTCACCGTAGTGGCTGCGGCGAGTCGTGGGCTCAGGTTCGTTGCGGGATCGGTGTCGGTCCGTCGGCCGATCTCGGCTGCGATGCTGTGCTCAATCATGATGTCGGACTTGCGCGCCTCCGCCAGCAATGACGGCTCGCCGCGGATCAATCGTGCGCGGGCGATCCATTCGCGATCCGGCTCCTGTTCGAACAGCGCCACCGCGGCTTCACGAAGTGCGTCGTTCAGCGGTTCGGAACCGGGCCGAGAGCGCAGGATCTCGCAGAAACGATCCGCGCGGATCGTGGCAGTCCCGACGATCGCCGCCTCTTTGCTTCGGAAGTAATTGTTGAAGGTCCGCGGAGCGACATTCGCTTCGGCGGCGATATCCTCCACCCGCACACCCGCTACGCCGCGTTCGATCGCATGGCGCAGCGCGATTGCACTCAGTTGTGCGCGCGTCGCTCGTTTCTTGCGATCACGCAGGCCTTCGCTTGGCTTATCGCTGGTCATGACGCGGATATAACGCCGCGTCCGGAAATGTATATTCGTGCAACGGTTTCGAGCGGTCGGACTTCCAGCGCGACAATACGCCCGTCAGGGGGGAGGCGAGGAAGAGGTCGCGCGCAGCAATGCCGATTCTCGTCCGGGGCACGGTGATGCCGGTGAAGAGCTGGGATTGCTTAAGCTTCACGATCGGGCGCTGCGCTGCGGCATACCGCTCCAGCGCGGTCGGCGCGATGCCGCCCGCAGCCAGTTCGCCTGCGAGGCGGTAGGCTCCGGTTAGCGCAAGCAGCGCCCCCGCTCCGGAAGCGGGCGAAGCGCAATAGGCGGCATCGCCGACCAGCACGACGCGCCCTTTCGCCCAGCTTTCCATCCGCACCTGCGTGAGCGAATCGAAATAGAAGGTCTCGGCATCGTCTAGCGCATTGAGCATCGCCGGCACATGCCAGTCCATGCGTGTGAATGCCTCCCGAACAAGGCGCCGCTGCGCCGCCAGATCGCGGTAATGATAGGTCAGCGGCTGCGCGCTGTAGAACATGAAAGTCAGCTGACCATGGCCGGGCTCGGCGCGATACACTGCCGCAGATCGGCCGGGTTCGTTGCAGAAGGTCGTCCAGTGGTGCTCGCCGACCGGCAGGTCGGCGCTGACCGCGGCAAAATAGTGGTGCCGGAACTGGGTGAATTCGGCCTCAGGTCCGAATGCGATCCGGCGCACCGCTGAATGCAGCCCGTCGGCACCGATGATCAGATCGAAACGCTGTTGCTTTCCGCTTTTGAAGGTGACGTCAACGCCGTCGCTATCCTGCATGATCGACGCAATTGAATCGCCGAACACATACTGCACATCGTCGCGCGTGGCGTCGTAGAGTAATTCGCACAGGTCGCCGCGCAGGATTTCCACATCCTCGGAGCCGACCATGGCTTCCAGCCCCGCAGTTCCAACTCGGGCGCGCTCCCGATCTTCCGTATCGACGAACCGTAACCCGCATGTTTCCACCGCTCTCTCGCACACCTTGGCGCTGAGCCCCATGCGTTCGATGACCGCCAGCGCCTCGGCACGGATATCGACGCCGTTGCCACCGCTGCGCAGCCCCACCGCCTGCTCGACGATGGTGACGGCGAACCCCGCCCGAACGAGCCAACAGGCGGTGGCAGGACCAGCGATGCTTGCGCCGGAGATGAGAACGGTAGGTTTTGTCACAGGGCTACTCCAGAAAATCTCCCTGCCTAGAACACAAAAATGCGTATTACGCAATATTGCTTGTGACGCAATTTTGTGTTCATTGGGCTCTGGAGCGTGTGCTCCTCACCGAGTCGTTTTCAGCGCCGCGCCTTGCTCAAAGCGCGATGCCGGAACCCAGACAGCGTGGATGGCGCACGTGACCAAACCTTGCATCTTTCCCGCAAAGGAGCGGAACCAATGACAATCGAGTTCAGCCGTTGGCCCGAAAATTATGGCAAATCATTTCAGGTCACCAAAATTCTGGGTCTCGCATCCCTCGGGTTTGCCGACACCACGGAAATTTTTGAGGCCTGCAAGCGCATCGATCCAAACGACGACGCGACATGGGTCAGGGAGTGGCTCGCTACCGCGCAAGCAGTGGAAAGGCATGGCCGCGAAGCAGAGGCGGTCGGCAACTGGCTGTCCGCCCGCAGCGCGTTCAGCCGAGCATGCAATTACAATCGATGCGCAGAGTTCATGGTGCACGGGGACGATGCCGAAAAGGTTCGCCTCATCCGCAAGACCACCGAGCTGTTCGACGCGGCTGCGAAATATTTCGAGGTTCCTCCCGAGAAAATCCACGTCGACTATGAGGGCGCCAAGCTGGACGGCTATTTCTTCTCACCACCATGGATCGAAGAACCGAAGCCAACTTTCTTCGCTCTCAACGGCGGTGACGAGCAGACCACCGAGAATTATTTCAACCTTGGCCCGGCAATGATCGCTAGCGGGTACAACTTCCTGGTGTACGACCAGCCGGGCACCGGCCTTTCGCTTTATGAGAAGGGCAAGGCCCGGCGCGCCGACACCGAAGCGTTCCATTCGCGGGCGATCGACTTCCTGCTGACGCGGCCCGAAGTCGATCCAGACAAGATCATCGTCTTCGGTGAGAGCTTTTCGGGCTATGATTCATTGCGCCTGGCGTCGTTCGATCACCGCATTGCCGCAGTCGTCTCCGATGGGGGAACGCACAAATTCGACTGGGGCGAGATGCTCAAATGGATGCCCCCGAGCCTTGCCCAACACGGCCTGCGCATTCTCGGCGCGAAGAGCCTCGACGATTTCGCCAATGATCCCCGTTTCGCCTACGACCTCGAAGGCGTTCTGGACCAGATCCAATGCCCGCTGTTGGTCGTTCACGGCGCCGAGGAAGAGCTGGTGCAGCCGCATCCCCTGAAACAGGCTCTAACGAACTACGAGCAAGCCGGATCGAGCAACAAGACATTTGTCGCGATCGAGGATCGGCGTCTAGGAGGGCTCGAACATTGTCAGGTCGATAACAAGCATGTGGTGCACGAGGTCGTGTTGAACTGGCTCTGTTCGATTGGTCTTGGACCATCTGCTCCAAGGCCCGCAAACCGCTAATCAGCGAAAGCGTAGTGGCAGTGCAAATGCGCTGCCACTACGCATGTGGCGAGGCGACGCTTTCGAATGCCGGCGATGCTCTGGCTACCGGATAAGTCGGTTATTCGGCTGAGGTGGCCGTGCGAGCAGTTCACGCAGTTGTAGTCTGGTCTCAACACCTGTCGCGCGAAACACGTCGGCGGACGCGAATGATGAATCCATACTCACGCTGGCCATTTCGGCCATCGGAGAACTATCATGGGACATTCAGACCTCGACCCCGCCGTACATCACCGACGCCCTTGGAATGCAGGCATAAACGTTGGACCCAAGCGCCCGCTGAAGCCTCGCGATATCTGGGCGATCCATTTCTATCTGGACGAACACAAGCGTCTGCGTGACCGGGCCCTGTTTGATCTCGCCATCGACAGCAAATTACGAGGCTGCGATCTGGTCAAAATCAGGATCGGCGACCTGATGAGCGCAGGGTCATTTCGGGATCGCGCGACTGTCATCCAACAAAAGACAGATCGACCCGTCCAGTTCGAGATCATGACGGAAGCGCGCAAGAGCCTGAAGATATGGCTCGATCGACGCGGCGGGACCATTCGCGACTTCGTATTCCCAAGCAGGATCGACTATCTCGGCCATCTGAGCACACGGCAATATGCTCGTCTTGTCGACGAATGGGTTTCAACAATTGGCCTCGACAAACGAGAATATGGCACGCACTCGATGCGTCGGACCAAGGCAGCACTGATCTACAAAGCAACAGGCAATCTTCGCGCCATCCAGATCCTGCTGGGTCATGCAAACATTGAGAACACGGTCCGCTACCTCGGCGTCGACGTGGATGACGCCCTAACATTATCCGAACGAACGGAAATTTGACACCACCTCCGGCTTCCCGAGGTCGCAGGGAAGCCGGTTTTGTCTGATGAACGACCGGCAGGTATCGGGGCGCAGTTCTGATTCAATGAAGGTCTGCTTTGTTCGCGACTGCAGTCAGAGTCCATGGTTCGCCTAAATGTCAGCTTCGCCAATTCGGTCGCTCTGAGTCAGACAGTCCGCAGGTGGCCCCGTTGCTGAAGATTTCAGAACGGATCGTAGACGTGAACGATCAGACCGGGATCGCCGTCGTAATCGGCTTCGGTCAGCACCGAATAGCCTTCGCTGGTATAGATCAGAACCACGCATGTCATAAGCGTTTGGGCGAGGCTCCAGGCGAATTTCTGGGCGATGGGAAGCGACATGATCCTGCTCCTGTGTTCGGAGCGGGAACCGCCCCCGCTCGACAGGCGCACGGGCGGCCGTCGCGGGGCCGCGATCACCGGAGGCGCAGCTGGAGGCCGCAAGCTTCGCTTAGCGGACCCCCTGCGGGTTGATCGTCACAAGGCCATGCAGAGGCTAGGAGTAAGCCAAGGAGAGCGGGGCTGTACCCGCGGCATAATACGGAGAGCAGGCCAGCTTTCCATCGTGGCAACATCAGCAGTTCGCCCCAGAAAGGAATGACACCGTGTATATCGCCATGAACAGGTTCAAGATTGTGAAGGGTCAGGAAGCCGCCTTCGAAAAGGTCTGGTCGGACCGCGACAGCCATCTCGACGGCGTGCCGGGGTTCAAGGACTTCAAGCTGGTGCGCGGTCCCGAGCGCGAAGATCATACGCTGTATGCCTCGCACAGCGTGTGGGGGTCCGAAGAAGCGTTCAGCGCCTGGACCCGGTCGGACGCGTTCCGCAAGGCGCATGCTCAGGCCGGCGACAACAGCGCGCTCTATCTCGGCCATCCCGAGTTCGAAGGATTTACGGTCGTGCTCGGCGGCGACTGACCAAACAGCATGCAATGCAGGCGGCGCTCACGCGGCGCCCTTTCGAAAGTCGAATAGCGGGATACCGAGTTTCCGCGCCTTGTCGGCGAGGTTGTCCTGGATACCGGTGCCGGGGAACACCACGGCCCCAATCGGCAGCACTTCCAGCATCGTATCGTTGCGCCGGAACGGCGCCGCCTTGCCGTGGCGGTTCCAGTCGGGCTTGAACGCGACCTGGCACACCTTGCGATTGTCGGCCCAGCACGCGGCAATGCGCTCGGCACCGGACGGTGCCTCGCCGTGGAGCAACACCATATCGGGATGCTTGGCATACACCCGGTCCAGCGCGGAGAAGATCGCATCGGTATCGTTGCACTCCTTGCCGCCGGTGAATGCGATCTTGGTGCCGGGAGGCACCGTCACTGCGGTTTCGGCACGGCGGCGGGCGGCAATGAAGTCGCGGCTGTCAATGACCGCTGCGGTCAGCGCGCGGCGGTTGACGAGGCTGCCGTGGCGCGGGCGCCAGGCCGATCCGGTGTGCGTGCGGTAGAGATCGCAAGCGATGTCGCGCATCAGTTCGTGCGTGTCGCGCCGTTCAATCAGCGTCAGTCCCTGCGCCAGCAGGTTCTCCAGTTCGACCGAGGCGACCTCGGACCCGTCCTGCTCGCGCTGTGAGCGGCGTTGTGCCTGTTCGTTGTCGTCGAGCTCGCGCTCGACGCGTTCGGCGGAACGGTGGAACAGGTTGACGGAGGACCAGAGCAGGTCGTCGAGATCGGGCTCGAGCCGGGTTTCAGCCAGCGTCCCGACCAACGCATCGAAGATGTCGGCGATGGCTCCGGCAATACGGTCGCCGTCGGGGAGCGGTCGCGGATCGGGTTCCTCCTGGTAGCGCCGAAAGCCGTAAAGCTGCAATTCGTCGAGAATGTGCGCGGTTTGCGATTGGTCGTGCGGGTCTTCGCGATCGGTCATGGCGGTTGCTCCGTTTTCGAAGACCACGCCTCTCGCGGCCTTCACGGGCGAACAGAGAGCGGGGGCGGAACGGGCCGACACCTGAAGGGCCGCAGCGCCAGTGAAGGACGGCGGAGCGCGGCTTTCTTGCTGCGCGAGGAGCCGCGTAGCGGCGGGGAAGAAAGCCGCACGCAGCCGTTGCCGGACCGGGCCGGCTCCGGTTCTCTCGCCCGCTCTGGAAGGCTAGGGCGTGGCTCTTGAGAGGAATGGAGCCGCCACGTCCAACACGCGGCTACCCATTCTGCTTTCCGGTCATCAACCGATGAAGCGTTCGGCGTCCTCGGGCATGAGCTGGATGCGAAGATCGGCCCGCATGGCTTCCGTCCCGAATTGCCTCAGATCGTCGTTGAAATCGCAGAGCCTGGCATCGAGCGGAAGCACGTCAATCCCGGCTTTAGAGGCGCGTGATGCAAGGTCATCGTATGCACCATGACCGGCAGGGTCGCTGTCGCGAGCGATATAGAGACGCCTCAGCACGGACGGGAACTCGATCGCCGCGAGGTGGGCGGCAGATGAGGCGGCGATCATCGACATGGTGGGCATGATCTGTCGGAGCGAAAGCATCGTCTCGATTCCTTCGCCGGCGATCATCGCTGTGCCCGATGGCCTGAATCGCGCGCCATGACCGAGCAGGTCGCCCATTGCGCGGCGCGGGGTCGCGATGTTTGCTTTCGATGTTCCGGACGGATCGAGCCACGTGCGGTGCAGACCGGTCAGCGTGCCGTCATTGTCGCGCACCGCTGCAATCAGCGCCGGGAACGCGTGGGGGGTGCCGGGGAGATCGTCCCGGTCGGCGCGATACCAGCAATTGGGATGGAAGCGCAGACAGCCGCAGTTTCTCAAGTCTGCGATGCCGCGACGCCGCAGATAGGTCTCGGCGAGCGTGCCATGGATCGACCGCGAGATCGCCCAGAGCCGCCGCGCGGCCTCGGACGAGCCGGTGGGCGCCGAGGATCGTTGCGTGGTTTGGCGAGGATCGGGAGCAGGCAGCGACAGGAAGTGCCGCGCCTCTTCGAGCGTTTCGGCGAGCGAGCCGAGCCGCCTGTTCGCGGCGATTAGGTCGAGCAAGTCGCCATGCTCGCCGGTGGCCGCATCGGTCCATTTGCCGGCCGCGCCCTTGCCGCTCTCCGGACCAGTCAACCGCACGAACATGCTGCGGCCCGGCGTGCCTTCGACATCGCCGACGAGCCAATAGCGTCCTTGGCGGTGACTCTCTGGCAGGTAATGTCGGCAGACGCTCTCGGCGTTGCGCGCAAGTCGCCGCGCGAGGTCGGATGCCTGGTGCATCGCATCCTCCTTGACAGAAAGAGGGTCCGCCGGGGATCGGCGGACCCTCGAAGTGAGCAGGTCCGGGGAGCGGGAACCTACTCGGCGGCGACAGCGATGGGGGTCTCGCCCTCGACTTGCTCATTGTCGTCGATCGTCTCGTCGTCCGCCATGGACCGTGCGCCGTCTTCTTTCGCCGATTGCGCTTCGCTTTCTGCGTCGGTGGCCGTCTCCTTGCGGGTATCCTCCGACTCGGCATCGACCGGCGCGGTGCGCAGCGGCTCCGGTAGCCAGCCGGTGCCAGCGATCAGCTCTTCGGCGCGTTCGGCCTGGGCATCCTTCTTCATGCCTTCGATGCCATCGGCGGCTTCGTCGCCCTTCGCCTCGCGCACCGCCGCGACGATCCGCGCCTTGGTGACTTTGCCGAGATAGTTCTCGGCAGTGGTCGTCCAGCCGGCATCGACCAGGTCAAGATCGATGTCGGTGGCCAGACGCTCGGCATGGGCAAGCGCGCGTGGCCGGCGATTGTAGGTCTCGACCGTGGCATTGACCGTCATGGCGACGCAGTGCGCGAACAGCGCGTTCCTGAGCTTTATCGGCATGGTGACGATTGCACCCCACAGCTGCTCGCTGTCGTCCGGCAGCGCGCCCGCGAACGCTTCGTGCCGTTCAGTGAGCGCGGTCGCATAAGGCGTATCGCCGAGCCCCGGCGCCTGGCTGCCGAAAAACACGCATTTGGCATCGAGTTCGAGACAGCTTTCGGGCGCGTAGCTGTAGAACAGCTTGAGCGCGAGCGCATGAAGGCAAGCGCAGAAAGCCGTGCCGTAGCTGCCGCCGACCGCCAGACGGAGCGCGACCGTACGATGCGCGGTCAGCTCAGTGACGAGCCGGTCGGGGATCGGACGCAGCGTGTCGTCCTCATCGTCGCTGTCCACGGTGCTGCCGGCGTCCGATGTGCCGGACGTGGATGCAGTTGGAAGCGATGAGGCTTCGGCCGCGTCATCATCCTCCGGTTCGACCTTCTCCTCATCCTCCGGCCGTACATAGCCGCGATCGACCCGCAGCCGCCCACCATGATCGACGCTGACGAACACGCCCGCGCGGGGAATGTCATCCTCGTCGTAACGCACCGGCCGGTCGTCGATCGCATCAATGGCGGTCTCGATCTCGCCTAAGCGCTCGTCGACCTCGTCGGGCAGCTCGGGCGCATCGGCATATTCGGCTTCGAGCTGGTCGAGCTCGGCCTGGAGCGCATCTCGCGTCGCCTGCTCCTCCTCGGTCAGCTCTGGCTGCTCGCCCGAGATGCGGCGCAGCCCGTAGGTGTGGCCATAGGGAAAATCGAGACCGACCTCGATCCACTTCCAGCCTTCCGCGCGAATGGCTTCGGCTTCCTCGTTCAGTTTTTCGGTAAGGAGCATCTCGACGAGGCCGACATCCTCGAGCCAACCACCATCGTCGCTTTCGAACAGGTCGCGCATGACCGCGCCGCCAGCTTCGACATAGGCATCGATGCCGATGAACTGCGCGCGCTTGTCCGACGCCCGCACCGAATGTTCGGTGAGCATGCGCCGGATCTGGTAGGGCTGGTCGTTGTAGCTGCCGCGCACCGCTTCCCAGACCTGGGCCTGCCGCTCATGATCGGGATTGACCGTGAACGCCATCAGCTGATCGAGCGTCATCTCGTCAGCGGCGAAGGCGTCGAGCAAGGCTTCGCCGACGCTGGCGAGCTTGAGCCGCTGCTTGACGACATTGACCGAGACGAAGAACGCGGCCGCGATTTCCTCCTCGCTCATGCCCTTCTCGCGCAATGCCTGGAAGGCGCGGAACTGGTCGAGCGGATGGAGTGGCGCGCGCTGGATGTTCTCGGCGAGACTGTCTTCCTCGGCATGGCCACCCTCGCGCAGGACGCAGGGCACCGGCGCGTTACTCGGCAGCCGCTTCTGCTTCACCAGCAATTCGAGCGCGCGGTAGCGGCGCCCGCCCGCCGGCACCTCGAACATGCCGGCCTCCTTGCCGTCGGCGTCGGTGACGGCGCGCACGGTGATGCTCGCAAGCAGCGTGCGCCGGGCGATGTCCTCGGCGAGTTCCTCGATCGAGACGCCCACCTTAACGTGGCGGACATTGGCCTGGCTCAGCAACAGCTTGTCGAACGGAATGTCCCTCGAGGGGCTGAGCGCGATGGTCTTGACTGACTTGGTCATGGGTCTTCTCCATGACGGGCCGGCCGGGAGCCTCTCTCCCGACCTCCCGACCCGTCACGAAGCGCAGCGCCGCCCTCTTCCTCTGAAGAGAGCGACGCCGCGTACGGGAATGACGCTGAGGAGGGGCGCTACGCTGCGACCCGGTCGAGCAGCTTCTTGGCGCGAGTCTCGAGATCGAGCCGCGCGTCCTGCTGCGTCTTGCCCCGTGCATAGGCGGTGATGCCCTGTACGAAGTCGAACACGGACTCAGGCGGTCGGCCTTCCTCGGCCAGGACAGTTTCGACAATTTTCGCCGTCTCCGCCTTGCCGAAGCCGCGCTTGCGCAAGAACTCGGTCCGATCGTCGTCACTGCGGGCAACAATGCGTTGGCGGGCCGCGCGGATGCCGTTCAAAAACGGCTGGGGCGAACTGTCGGCGAACCGGGTCAGCGCCGGTGCCGCCTCGTGCGCGAAGCGATTGGCGGCATATTTGGAATGCCGAATGCTGATCTCTTGGAAATCCTCGACGCCCCAGAGATTGCGGTTCTGGCAGACCGCGCGCAGGTAGAAGCTGGCAATGCCGAGCGTCTTCGCGCCGACCTCGCTGTTCCAGCAGTAGAAGCCGCGAAAGAACAGGTCGGGCGATCCGTCGGGCAGCTTACCCGCCTCGATGGGGTTCATGTCATCGACCAGGAACAGGAAGACATCGCGGTCGGAGGCATAGAGCGTGGTCGTATCGGACGTGATGTCGACCATCGGATTGTGAACGCCGGTCGACCAGTCGAGCACGCCCGGCACTTTCCAACGCGTATCGCCCGTGCCGTTGCCGGCGATGCGCTGCACGGCGGCGACCAGCTCATGATCGTAGATGCGACCATAGTCGGGTCCGGTGACAGCGCGCAGCTCGGTGCGCCCATCGTCGGTCTCCAGCGTCTTGACCTGCTCAGCGCGGTGACTGGTGAGGCCATATTGCAGATTAATCGCCGCGAGCGGCGCGGGAAGCTGGCGCATATAGGCCGCCGGTGCGCCGACCAGACTTGCAAGCTGGCCAAAGCTCCAATGGGTGGGCGCCAACGGCTTGTCCGCATCGGGCAGGGCCAGCGCGAGCCGCTCGGGATCCTCGCGGTGGGCTTCGACCCGTATCGCTGCGCTTTCCACCGTGCGTGTCCGGCTCCGTTCGGCGCGGCCCTTCACCGCCGCCATTAACTCGGTCAGCGACAGATAGCGCTGGTCCGCTGGGCGGCTGAACCATTCGGACGAGACCCGCCCGATCCGCTGGCCGCGACCGACATCCACCTTGTAGCCGCCGCTTCGGTCGGGGCCCCCGTCGAGAACTTGAACTTGCGTCATGACATATCTCCGCGACGGTCCGGCCGAGAGCCTCTCTCCCGACGCTCGAACCGTCACGGCGACAGCCGCCGACCTCTTACTCTCAAAATCTCGCAAAACGGGGCGCCAGCTCCGCCGAGGCGACGCGCACCGCAAGGGACCGCCGACGATCAGTATCTGCCGCCACGCCCTGACGTGGCCATGATGGGAGTGATTTGCCGATTGCGCGGGGCGCACGATCTTCTCATTTTGGCTCAGGGAGCGCCGCCAACTCGCAGGAGACGGAAGGACATCCCATGTCGAAAACCGACCGAATTATTCGCCTCAAGACCGTCCTCGACCGGACCGGTCTTTCTCGTTCGACGCTATACCGTAAAATCGATGAAGGCTCGTTCCCTCGCCAAATCCCGATCAGCGCGCGCGGAACAGGGTGGCGCGAATCCGCGGTAGAACGCTGGATCGCCGACCCGATGGGTTATGATGCTGACGAGCTTGATGGACTAGCTTGAATTCGTCGCTCGCTGACCGAAGTCACCTTTCAAGACCTTCGCTCCATCGCGCAGTTGATCGAGATAATCGGACCAGTGCTGCATCATGCGGACACGCTCTTCCCAAAACTCTCCGCGCGCGTAGGCGCGACGAACGGCATTGCTGTCCTGATGCGCGAGTTGCCGCTCAATAGCATCGGGGTTCCAAAGGCCCATCTCGTTGAGGAGCGTCGCCGCCATTGCGCGAAAGCCGTGGCCAGTCATCTCCTCCTGGGCGTAACCCATGCGCCGGAGGGCGGCGTTGACGGTGTTCTCCGACATTGGTCGTTGAACCGAGCGCAGCGAGGGAAACAAGTAGCGACTGTAGTCTGCGTCGTGCTCAATCGAAGCGAGGATTTCGAGCGCCTGACGCGACAGCGGGATGGCATGCGGCCGGCGCATTTTCGTTTTCTCCGTCGGGATCGTCCAGACGTTCGCGTCCAAGTCGAACTCAGCCCATTCGGCGTGGCGCAGCTCTCCCGGCCGGACGAAGACGTGCGGGACCAGCCTGAGTGCAATCTGTGTGGTGGGGTGCCCATCGAACGATTCGATGGCGCGGAGCAAGCCGCCGACTTCAGACGCATCGGTGATCGCCGGTCGATGGACCGCTTTCGGCACGATCAGCGCTCCTCTGAGATCAACGGTCACGTCACGTTCTGCGCGTCCCGTGGCGATTGCATATCGGAAGATCTGGCTGCAGGTGCTGCGGAGCCGTCTCGCCGTCTCGTACTTCCCCTTCTTTTCCATCTTGCGAAGGGTGAGCAGCAGCTCCGGGGCCGAAATCGCGCTGATCGGCCGCTTGCCGATGGACTTGTCGATAAAGCCGATCAGCCACCGCTTCTTCTTCATGGTGACTGGGGAGCGGCCTTCTTTCTCGATTTTTGCGATATATTCCTCGGCCACAGCCTCGAAGCTGCTGGCGGAAGCAACACTTGCGGCAATGCGCTCAAGCTTCACCTGCTCGCCAGGATCGTCTCCACGGGCGAGCACCTCGCGCGCCGCGTCGCACTTCTTGCGCGCGTCGGCGAGGCCGACCGCAGGCCACCTTCCAAACGTGAGCGTCTTCTGCTTGCCGAGGTAGCGGTAGTTCATCCGCCAACTGCGGGCACCTGTCGGAGAGACTTCCAGATAAAGTCCGTCTCGGTCGGCAAGCTTGTACGGCTTGTCACGACTCTTTGCAGCTTTGATCGCAACCGCTGACAGCGCCATGATGGTATCTCCTCATCGACCCTCGCCGATACCATCAGAAATACCATCAAGTTGATGGTATGTGATGGTATCCAGCCGTTTCCGGTGAGAAACATATACCACGAAAAAACGTCGGAAAACAGCCACTTCTGGGACGTTTTGAGCTGTCCTGAGAAGGGTAGATGGTGCCCAGAAGAGGACTCGAACCTCCACGACCTTGCGATCGCCAGCACCTGAAGCTGGTGCGTCTACCAATTCCGCCATCTGGGCACCGGAAGCAAACGATCATCGAAGTTCGTCGCTGGGTAGGAGCGCGCCGATAGCGGAGGGTGGTCTTGCTTGTCAATGGATTCGTTGCGCAAGAATGAAATGAAAAGCGTTCCACCGCTTGCGAAGGCGCGCATCATGCGGCATGGCACGCCCAACATGGCATGTGTCCTGCGCTAAACGGAACGGAAGTTAAGATGGCGAAATCGAACGCGCTCGAAGGAAAACTGGTCGTCCTTATTGGAGGCAGCGGCTTTTTCGGTTCTAATGTCGCTCAGGAATTGCTCGACCGCGGCGCACGCTTGCGCGTTGCGAGCCGCAATCCTGAAAAGGCATGGAAGCTGAAGCCACTGGCCAATCTGGGCCAGATGCAATTCGCCCGCTGTGATGTGACCAAGCCCGAAAGCATTGCAGCCGTCATGCAGGGCGCCGACGCGGCGGCCTATCTGGTGGGCAGCTTCACCGGCGATCTCGACGCGGTACAGGCGCGCGGCGCAGGTCTCGCGGCTGAAGCTGCAGCCAAGGCCGGTGCCAGCGCCTTCGTCCAGATCTCTGCCATTGGCGCCGACGCCAATTCCGATATTGCCTATAGCCGGACCAAGGCACTGGGTGAGCAGCAGGCGCGAGACGCTTTTCCGCAAGCGACAGTGCTGCGTCCCTCCATCCTGTTTGGAGAGGATGACAATTTCCTCAATATGTTTGGTCAGCTGATTGCGTCTTCGCCCGTGATCCCGATTTTTGGCCCCAACGCCAAATTGCAGCCGGTCTGGGTCAATGATGCCGCTGAAGCCGTGGCCAATGCGATCGCCGATCCCGTGAAGCACGGCGGCAAGACTTACGAGCTCGCCGGGCCAGAAGTGCTCACGATGGGCGATATCAATCGCCGCATCGCCGCAGCCCAGGAACGCAAGCGCCGTTTTATCGAAATGTCGGATTCGCTCTCCAGCCTGTTTGCCTCACTGCCAGGCACCCCGATGAGCAAAGATCAGTGGAATTTGCTGCAGCAAGGCAGCGTTGCCACTCGCGATTACCCGGGGATCGAAGAGCTGGGCGTCAATCCGCATCCGCTGGGGCTGATGCTTGATCGCTGGATGGTCCGTTTCCGCAAGCATGGCCGCTTTACCAAGGCGGCCTGAGCGTCGGGGTAACTAGCACTTTAGCCTTGCGTGTCGCTGTCTTCTGCTGGCAGCGCGGTGAACGGTTCGACCATTAGCACGATCCCCTGCGCCCCAATGATACGCGCGCGCGCGCCGACTTCCATATCCGGGCCGCGGGCGATCCATTCACTATCGCCCAGCTTCACCCTGCCCGTGCCATGGTCAATCGCCTGCGTGACCTGCGCCGTTTCACCGATCATCCGTGAGCCGGGGTGATTGAGCATGGGATCGACGCTCTCGATTGGGCTATCGTTCAAATAGCGCCGGGCCGAGAAAACGGCGATCAGGGCGAGGAAAACGAAATCCACCACCTGCATCAGCAGGCTGAGATCCAGCACCATCGTCAGCAGGCCGGTAATGATCGCGGCAATGGCAAGCCAGATCAGATAGACACCCGGCACGAGCATTTCGAGCCCCGCCAGCACGACCCCCAGCGTCAGCCAGACCCAATGGGCATCAAAGTCGCTGAACCCGTCCATCAACGCGGATCCGTCGTCGGTACACCGGATGGGGTTCGCGGTGCAGGAACCTTCACATCCCCCTTAGTACCGCCACTCAGAGCCTCTTTCGCAAGCTCGCCAATGCCGCCCAGCGTACCGATAAGCTGGGTTGCCTCCACTGGGAACAGGATTGTCTTGGCATTGGGGGAATCTGCAAATTTGGCGACGGCCTTGGTATATTCCTGCGCCACGAAATAATTGATCGCCTGGCTGCCGCTGGTGGCGATGGCATCGGATACCAGCTGGGTCGCCTTGGCTTCCGCCTCAGCCCCGCGCTCGCGTGCTTCGGCTTCGCGAAAGGCGGCTTCGCGCTTGCCCTCTGCGGAAAGGATTGCCGACTGTTTCTCTCCTTCGGCACGCAGGATCGCCGAAGCGCGGTCGCCCTCTGCTTCGAGGATTTCGGCACGTTTCAGGCGCTCGGCCTTCATCTGGCGGGCCATCGCTTCGGAAATGTCGAGCGGCGGGCGGATATCCTTGATCTCCACGCGGGTGATCTTGATGCCCCATGGCGACGTAGCATGGTCCACCACCGATAGCAGCCGGGCGTTGATCTCATCACGCTTGGACAGGGTTTCATCAAGATCCATCGAGCCCATCACCGTGCGCAGATTGGTGGTGGTCAGCGCCATGATCGCATTTTGCAGGCCGGAAATCTCATAGGCCGCCTTGGCGGCATCCAGCACCTGAAAAAACACCACTGCGTCCACGCCGACCATGGCATTGTCACGGGTAATGATTTCCTGTCCCGGAATATCGAGCACTTGTTCCATCACGTTGATCTTGTGCCCGACACTGTCGATGAAGGGGATGATCAGATGGAGGCCGGGTTCGGCCTGCTTGGTGAATTTGCCGAGCCGTTCAATCGTATAGATATAGCCCTGCGTCACCACCCGCACTGCCATCAGCAGGAAAATCACCAGCACGGCGATCAATGCGATCAGGAAGTAGCCCATATTTCATCTCCAGCGGGCACAGCGCCCTTTGAAACTATCGTACCGCAGGGAGAATTGGGGGCAAGGAAAAGCCGCGCGGGCAGGATGAAATGCGCGCGTCAACTACGCCGCGCAAACATACGGCGTAAAAGAAAAGGCCGGCAAAATTACTTCGCCGGCCTTCAGATGTTTATCAATCCGCCCAATAAAGACGGTCTGGATTGGTCACGAGCAGTTTCTGCTGCAGCTCGGCGGTTGGCGCGATGCGGGGAATCATATCGACCAGATGCCCGTCATCAGGCAGCACGTCCTGCTGATTGGGATGCGGCCAGTCGGTGCCCCAGATGCAGCGATCGGGATAATCGGCCACCAGCGGTGCGATAGCCTCGGCAAACTGGTTCCACGGATCGCCTGAGGGGTCGAGCCGGTCCGGGCAGGTCGGCTTGAACCAGATATCATCACGGCTTTCGAGCAGTTTGCGGAATGCCTTGATATCGGCGCCATCAGGGCCCTGCGTCACATCGGGGCGGCCCATGTGGTCGACCACCACCGGCACCGGTATCGCATCGAGGAAGGGGCGCAGTTCCTCCAGAATGTCAGCCTCGAAATAGATCACGACATGCCAGCCCTTCGGCAGGCGTCCGGCGACGTCGAGAAATTTGTCCTTGGGCGCGTTATCAACCAGCCGTTTGAGAAAGTTGAAGCGCACGCCGCGCATTCCGCCATCATGCAGCGCCTGCAATTCCGCATCGGAAATGTCGGGATCGACCACGGCAACACCGCGCGCCTTGCCCTCCGACTTGGCGATGGCGTTCAGCGTCGCGGCATTGTCCGTGCCGTGGCAGCTCGCCTGGACGATGACGTTGCGCGAAAAGCCCAGATGATCGCGCAGGGCAAAGAGCTTGTCCGGCCCGGCATCTTCGGGATGATATTTGGCCTTGGGGCTGAAGGGGAAATCTGCCTCGGGCCCAAAGACATGACAATGCGCATCCACGGCGCCCGGCGGCGGCGTAAAGGCGGGCTTGGACGGGCTGGAATGCCAAGAAGTAATGCGATCACTCATTTCAGGGTCTCTTTTATTGGCCATCAATCCGGTCAGACCGGCAGGCGTTCAGACAAAAACCGTACCATCCATCAGCTTGCGGGCGGTGCGCAGCAAAGCCGCGCTGCCCACATCGCCGGAATCATTCACGGTCAGGATGCAGGTCATCTCCCCGCTGGGGTGTTCGATGCTGAGGGTCTTTTTCGGGCCATCGGGTATATTGGCGACCTCTGCCGCCGGCGACCCTTCGACCAGGCATGCGGTGGCAGCTGTCACGGCGCCAAGCACACCGATCGAGGCATGGGCGCGATGCGGGATGAACACCCGCGTGGTCACCGCACCGCCATGTTTGGGCGGCGCCACCAGCGTCATCTTGGGCACGGATTTATCGGTCACATCGCCCAGATTCATCATCGAGCCTGCTGCCAGACGGATCTTTTCGATCTTTTCACGGATCGGGGCAAAGCCGTCCCCCTCCATCTCGTCGCGCGTTTCATAACCGGTCGCGCCGACATCTTCCGCCTTGAAGACAATACAGGGCATGCCGTTGTCGATCAGCGTGCAATCCACGCCTTCGATCGTGTCCACTGCATTGCCAGTGGGCAGCAAGGATCCGCAGGATGAACCGGCCGTATCGCGAAATTCCAGTGGGATCGGTGCATGCGTACCGGGCACGCCGTCAATGCTGGCATCGCCCCGGTAATTGACCGTGCCGCCGGGCGTTTCCACCGTGGCGACGGCGCTCTGTCCGGTATTTTCCATGAAAATGGCAACGCGTGTTTCGTCACCATCGGCCTTCACCAGCCCGCGCTCGATCGCGAAGGGGCCGACGCCAGCCAGCATATTGCCGCAATTCTGCTGATCGGACACCAGCGCCTTATCGACAAAGACCTGCAGGAACAGATAATCGACATCGATCCCGTCCCGGTCGGATTTCTTCACCACGGCGACCTTGCTGGTCAGTGGATCGGCCCCGCCCATCCCGTCAATCTGGCGATTATCGGGGGAGCCCATGACCTTCAGCAGAAACGCGTCACGTTCCGCCGCATCGCCGGGCAAGTCATCGGCGAGGAAGAAACCGCCTTTCGACGTGCCGCCCCGCATCCACATTACATTTGTCTGGTCCATTGCCGGATATCCTTTCAGCCTCTCAATGCAGGAAACTGCCGGGGCGGATCAGCGCCCCGGCAATGATCAGCCGATCAGATCCATTTGAGGCCCATATCCTTGAGCTTGTCGCGGAAGCCATACATGTCGAGACCAAGCACACCGTCGGCCAGTTTCTGGCGCTTTTCTTCTTCATTGGCTTCGCGGGCCTGCGCTTTTTCGAGCACTTCTTCGGCCCGTTCACGCTTCACCACGCAGACACCATCGTCATCAGCCACGATAATGTCGCCGGGACGGATAAAGGCATTGGCGCACACCACATCGATATTCACGCTGCCCAGCGACGCCTTGATCGTGCCCTGCGCGAAAACGCGCTTCGACCAGACGGGGAAGTCCATTTCCTTCAGATCACGCACATCGCGGATGCCGGCATCGATGATGAGCCCTTTCACACCGCGCGCCTGCGCAGATGTCGCGAGCAGATCGCCGAAATAGCCGTCTTCACAGGGGGATGTCGGGGCAATCACCAGGACATCGCCGTCCTGGCACTGCTCGATCGCGGCATGGACCATGTAATTGTCGCCCGGGGGGACGGAGATGGTGATCGCCGATGCGCCGATACGGGCACCGGGATAGATGGGGCGCATATAGGAAGCGAGCAGACCGGTGCGGCCCTGCGCCTCATGCACGGTGGCTACGCCGCACTTGCCGAGGGCTTCGACCACAGCCTTGTCTGCACGTTCGATATTCTGGACAACGACGCCGCTCATACTCTCTCTCCTAAATACGCTCCGGGCCGGATACCGCCGGGCCCAAAAAACCTGTTTTGCCCGATCTTCAGGCAAAGCTGTTGATAGCTATATGCCAGATGGGGGGCACCCCCGGCCAGCCGCCAATGGGAAGCATGGCGCAGGCCATAAGGAAATGCTAAAAATACCTCATGACTCAGCGCAGCTTCAATATCCGTCACTTTGCCGCAATGGCCGCTGTTGTTCGCCATGGCAGCGTGACCAAGGCGGCGCGGGCAATCCATTTGACCCAGCCCGCCCTGACGCAGGCCATCGCCAGGCTGGAAGGTGACCTGGAATGCCTGTTGTTCCAACGCGGAAGCACCGGCATGACACCGACCGAGCCGGCCTTGCTGCTGGCTCCGCGGGCGGAAGAAGCCTTGCGTCAAATTGGCTCTTCCCGCGTTACCGGAACACAATTGCGCGCCTTCCTGTCGCTGGCCCGCGCGGGTAGCTACGCCGCGGCTGCGGAGGCGACAGGCCTCTCCCCGGCATCACTGCACCGCGCGGTGGGGGATTTGTCGCTGGCGCTGGGGCAAAGGCTGGTCGATCGGCGGGGACGCAGCGTGATCCTGACCCAGATCGGTCAGCGCCGGGCGCGCGGTTTCGGACTGGCCATGGCGGAATTGCGCGCCGGGCTGGCAGAAGTCGCCGCATGGCAGGGCAAGGCTGCAGGGCGGATCGTGATTGGGGCCATGCCGCTGTCACGCGCACGCTGGTTGCCAGACGCGATCGCCCGCTTCGTCCAGGAATATCCGCGTGTCGATATCGCCGTGATGGAAGGGAGCCATGCCGAACTGTCCGGCCCGCTGCGCGACGGCGAAATCGATATGATGCTGGGCGCCCTGCGGGAGGCCGCGCTGGTCGAGGATATGACGCAGGAGGCGATTTTTGAAGATCGCCCGGCGCTGATCATGCGCGCGGGCCACCCGCTCTGCGCGACACCGCGCCCCAGTGCGCGGCAATTGCTCGACTATCCGTGGATCCTGCCGTCCATCGACACGCCCTTGCGCCAATATTGGGAAGATATGCTGCTCAAATGCGGTGAGGAACCGCCTCATGTGGGAATCGAGTGCGGGTCGGTGCTGGCGGTCCGGCAATTGCTGCTTTCGGGGGATGCGCTGACCTTGCTGTCCCCTGATCAGCTGCAGGTTGAACTCGATAGCGGAATGCTGGCCACATTGCCCCCACCGCAGCCGGTCAGCCGCACGATTGGCGTTGTTACCCGCGCTGGCTGGCGCCCCACCCCGCCGCAAGCGGCCTTCATCACCTTGTTGAAAGAGGTTGCCTGAAACACCGGCGCGCCAACATTGCTTCGCAAAAATTTATGGCGCGAGTGATCTATCCATTTGCATGATGGTGGCCGGCTGCACACATCAATGGAGTGATGGAGAGCACTTTGGCCCTGATTGGCTTCGGCGAAGCCGGATCCACTTTCGCACGCGCTGCAAATTGGCGCGGCATGGCGCATGCGTTTGATATTGATCCGACGCGGCGCCCCCTCATGGAAGAATGCGGCATCACCGCATGCAACAGCGCAGAGGATGCGCTGCAGGGCGCAGATGTGGTCTTGTCACTGGTCACCGCCGACAGCGCGGCTCTGGTGGCACAAGATTACGCGCCGTTCTTGAAATCAGGCGCGCTGTTCTGCGATATGAATTCCATCGCCCCGCAGACCAAACAGGCCAATGCTCGCGCAGTGAATGAAGCGGGCGGGCGCTATGTCGATATTGCCGTGATGGCGCCGGTTGATCCCACCGCACTGAATGTGCCGTTGCTGATTGCCGGGCCCGACGCAGACGAAGCAGAGCAGCGGCTTAACGCGCTCGGTTTTGCCAAGACCCGCATCACCGGCGCTGATATTGGCCGCGCCTCGTCGATAAAGATGATCCGCTCGGTCATGGTGAAGGGGCTGGAGGCGTTGACTTGGGAATGCGCAGCCGCAGCTGATGAGGCCGGCGTATTCGATGAGGTGATGACCTCGCTCGACGCCAGTGAGAAAGGCTGGCCGTGGAGCCGCCGTGTGGCCTATAACCGCGAAAGAATGACGACGCATGGTGTCAGGCGTGCGGCGGAAATGGAAGAATCGGCCAAAACGCTGGATGGATTTAGCGTGGAGCCGGTCATGACCAGAGGCACCGTCATCCGCCAGCGTCAGGCTGCCGCAAAAACTCCGGCAAAAAATTCGAATGAGAGGAATGAAACCCGATGACTTTGGTAATTGATTGCCACGGCCACTACACCACCGCACCGCCGCAGCATGATGAATGGCGCAGCGCGCAGGTGGAAGCCTATAAGAACGGCACGGCCGCTCCGGCCTACCCCACCATTACGGATGACGAAATCCGCGAAACGATCGAGAGCAACCAGCTCAAACTGATCAAGGAACGCGGTGCGGATGTCACCATTTTCTCACCCCGCGCCAGCCGCATGGCACCGCATGTAGGCGATCAGGCGGTCAGCGAAGCCTGGTCGCAGCATTGCAACAATCTGATCTACCGCGTGACGCAGCTTTATCCGGAAACCTTTGTCGGCGTGTGCCAGCTGCCGCAAAGTCCGAAGGCCGACATGTCCGCTTCCATCAAGGAATTGCGGCGCTGTGTCGAAGAGCTCGGCTTCGTGGGTTGTAACCTCAACCCCGACCCCGCCGGCGGCCATTTCACCCATCCGCCGCTGACCGATGAATATTGGTTCCCGTTCTACGAAGCCATGTGCGAATTGAACGTACCGGCGATGATCCACGTCTCGGGCTCCTGCAACCCGGCGATGCACGCCACGGGCGGATATTATCTGGCGGCTGACACGGTGGCCTTCATGCAATTGATGGAAGGCGATCTGTTCAGCCGTTTCCCCAATCTGCGCATGATCATCCCACATGGCGGCGGCGCAGTGCCGTTCCACTGGGGCCGCTATCGCGGGCTGGCTGACATGCTGAAAAAGCCCAGCCTGGACGAATATATCATGACCAATGTGTTCTTCGACACTTGCGTCTATCACCAGCCGGGCGTGAATCTGCTGGCTGACGTGATTGAGAACAAGAATATCCTGTTCGGATCGGAAATGGTCGGCGCGGTGCGCGGCATCGATCCGACCACCGGGCAGTATTTTGACGACACCAAGCGTTACGTCGATGCACTCGACATTACCGACGCTGAACGTGCGGCAATTTTCGAAGGCAATGCTCGTCGGGTATACCCCCGGCTGGACGCCATATTGAAAGAGAGAGGCTTGTAAGGAACCCTATTATGAGCAAGCAGGACATCCATAGCTACCTTGCCGAGATGGAAGATATTCCCGGCACGCGAGTATATACCGCCAAGCGCGCACGTCAGGGCTACAAGCTCAATCAGATGGCCATGAGCCTGATGAAGGACGAGAACCGCAAGAAGTTCAAGGCAGACGAATCCGCCTATATCGACGAGTGGGATTTGACCCCCGAACAGAAAAAGGCGCTGCTCGAACGCGATTACAACACGCTGCTCGATCTGGGCGGCAATATCTATTTCCTCGCGAAAGTGTTCTCCACGGACGGGCTCAGCTTCGTTCAGGCCGTGTCGACCATGACCGGTATGAGCGTTGAAGAATATCAGGCGATGATGAACGCCGGTGGCCGTTCCCCCGTAGGCCTTCGCTCGATCAAGGAGAAAAATTGATGGCACGCATTACTGCCGGAATCGGCTGCAGCCACATCCCCGTGCTGGGCTTCGCCCATGATACGGGCAAGGAACAGGACGAATATTTCAAACCGGCTTTTGACGGGTTCAACTGGACTCGCAAATGGATGAAGGAAGAGGCCAAGCCCGACGTCATCATCCTGGTCTATAATGACCATGCTTCGGCCTTTGACATGTCGATCATCCCGACTTTCGCCATCGGCACGGCCGAAAAGTTCGAACCGGCTGATGAAGGCTTCGGCCCGCGCCCGGTTCCGACCGTGGAAGGCCATCCCGATCTGGCATGGCATGTGGCGCAAAGCCTGATCCTCGACGAATTCGACATGACCATGATCGGCGATATGGACGTGGATCACGGCCTGACCGTGCCGCTCACCATGATGTATGGCGATGTCGAGAAATGGCCGGTCAAGGTCATTCCGCTGGCCGTCAATGTCGTGACCTATCCCCCGCCCTCCGGCAACCGTTGCTGGGCACTGGGTGAAGCGATTGCCCGCGCTGTCAATTCCTTCCCCGACGATCTGAATGTTCAGATCTGGGGCACGGGCGGCCTGAGTCACCAGCTGCAGGGCCCGCGCGCTGGCCTGATCAACAAGGAATGGGATAACGCCTTCCTCGACAAGCTGATTGGCGACACGCAGGAATTGCGGAATGTTCCGCATATCGAATATCTGCGTGAAACCGGCAGCGAAGGCATCGAAATGGTGATGTGGCTGATCATGCGCGGCGCTTTGGGCAAGAGCACCAAGGCCCTGCACCGCCACTATCATATCCCGATGAGCAACACCGCACTGGGGCACATTGTTCTGGAGCCGGAAGATTCATCGGTTCCGCCCAGTCCGACACTGGAAGGGAACAATGACGCCGCTCAGGCGATGATTGACTGAAGCATCAGGAAAGGCCGGTTCTCCGGCCTTTCCCATTAGAAGCTCATACATTCCGGTTCTCGACCGAGAACCATGGCGAAACAATTATCCGAGGAGAGATATATGCGTATCGCACTCGTAGGTGGCGGCGCCTTTGGCGAAAAGCACCTTGATGGACTGTCCAAGATTGACGGCGTCGAAGTCGTCAGCCTGGTTGGCCGCACGCTCGACAAGACCCAGGCCCTGGCCGACAAATATGGCGTGCCCCACGCCTCAACCGAATATGACGACGTGCTGAAGAATGACGACGTTGATGCCGTTATCCTTTGCACGCCCACTCAGATGCATGCCGAACAGGCCATTCAGGCCATGGATGCCGGCAAGCATGTCGAAGTGGAAATCCCGATGGCCGATAGCTGGGCCGATGCCGAAGCTGTCATGAAGAAGCAGCAGGAAACCGGCCTCGTCTGCATGGCTGGCCATACGCGCCGCTTCAACCCGTCTCACCAATGGGTGAAGAACAAGATCGACGCGGGCGAATTCAACATTCAGGCGATGGATGTCGAAACCTTCTTCTTCCGCCGCGAAAACAAGAACGCCAAGGGCGAAGCACGGAGCTGGACCGACCACCTGCTGTGGCACCATTCCGCCCATACGATCGACATCTTCCAATATATGACCGGCGCCAAGGTGGTGAAGGCCAATGTATTGCAGGGGCCGAAGCATCCCGATCTCGGCATTGCCATGGACATGTCGATTCAGATGAAGACCGATAAGGGTCAGATTCTGACTCTGGCCCTGTCCTTCAACAATGACGGACCGCTCGGCACCTTCTTCCGCTATATCGGCGACACCGGCACCTATATCGCGCGCTATGACGATCTCGTCACCGGCCGCGAGGAAGCCATCGATGTTTCCAATGTCGATGTCTCGATGAACGGTATTGAATTGCAGGACCGTGAATTCGTTGCCGCCATTCAGGAAGGCCGCGAGCCCAACAGCTCGGTAAAATCGGTGCTCGATTGCTACCGCGTGATTGGTGAACTTGCCGCCGATCTTGAAAAGCAGGATGGCTGGTCCTGATGCAACGGACACTTGCCGGAACGCCGGTCCACCCCATTGGCCTGGGCTGCATGAACATGTCCTGGGCCTATGGGACACCGCCGGGGGAAGAGGAGAATATCAAGCTCCTCAACCAGGCGCTGGATGAAGGCTATAACCATCTCGATACGGCCAATATCTATGGCAAGGGCAAGAATGAGGAACTGCTCGGCAAAGCGGTGATGCACCGCCGCAAGGAGTTCTTCCTCGCGTCCAAGACCGGGATTATCGTCGATGGCCCGAAACGCGGCATCGATTGCAGCCCGGAAGCCATGACGCAGTCGATCGAGGACAGTCTGAAGCGGTTGCAGACCGACCACATCGATCTGTTCTACATGCATCGTTTCGATCCCAAAGTGCCGATCGCGGACAGCGTCGGCGCGCTGAAGGATGCGATCGATGCCGGCAAGATCGGCGCCTATGGCGTGTCGGAATGGAATTCAGACCATATCCGTGAGGCACATGGCGTGCATCCCATGGCGGCAGTGCAGACCGAATATTCGATCTGGACCCGCAATGTGGAGCTGGGCGTGCTCGAAACGACGAAGGAACTGGGCATTTCGCTGGTCGCCTTCTCCCCCGTTTCGCGCGGTGCCGTCTGCGGCATGATGACTGATCCGGCCAAGCTGGATGAGAATGATCTTCGCCGGAACCATCCCCGTTTCAACGAGGAAAACTGGCCTAAGAACCTCGCTCTGGTCGAGCAATTCGTTGCTCTGGCGAAAGAAGCGAATGTCACTCCGGCCCAGCTGGCCCTCCAATGGGTCATCTCCCGCGGGGACCATCTCCATGCCATCCCCGGCACGACCAATATGCAGCATATGAAAGACAATTTTCATGCGCTGGACAATCCGGTCGGGGACGATGTCCTCACCCGTGCGGGCGCGCTGATCAATCAGCAGACCGTATCTGGCCATCGCTATCCCGAAGTGATGCGGGGTACGATCGATACGGAAGATTTCGTCTGATCGATCCTTGCCTCTGGCAATTGAAAAAGCCGGTTTGCCGCGTGGCAGACCGGCTTTTTCATGGCCATTTCCAGAGCAAACTTGCGCTGAACAGGCGGACACCGATACAATCGGAACCAAACCAGCCGAGGATCTCGAACAAGAAGACCCGGCGATGAAAGGGAAACAGGATGCGCGCGAATATTGCCTATGTGAAAGATACGGGCGAGCGCCCGCGCTATTATGCCAATGTGCATGAGAAAGACACGGTCGTCGTCGCGCCGCAGCCTATGGAACTAACCGATGCGCGCGGGCAAGACCTGTCACTGGACCGTGAAGGGTTTACCCTGATCCGCCATGACAGCGCCGTGCTGGATTTCACCGATGCGGAAGCTGTTCAGGCGACCTATCCGGCAGAAATAGAACAAATCATCCGCCAACTGACAGGTGCAGATCATGTCGCAGTCGCAGGGCACGGAATCCTGCGTTATTCCGAAAAATCGGGCAAGACCGGCAGCAGTGACAATTCCCATCCCGCCCGTTTTGCCCATGTCGACATGTCCTCTAGCGCAGCAAAAAATGCACGCGATGCCAGTGCGCCTGAAGGGCAAGCCATCCGCCGTAGTGCGCAGTTCAATATCTGGCGCGCCATTTCAGGAGCGCCGCAGGATGTCAGCCTCGCCTTGTGCGAATATCCAAGCGTAAAAGGGCCCGAGCTGATCGGCGCCGATGCGATTTTCGATCCCCCCGGCGGCGCGGCGGAATGGAGTTTCGAAGGCTGGGTCGTGGCCCATGATGCAGGCCATCGCTGGCGCTGGTTCTCCGATATGACCCCGCAAGAAGCGATCGTCTTCAAGAGCAGCGACAGCGATCCGGAGCGCGCGCAATGCACGCCGCATGTGGCCTTTGACAATCCGCAGGCCCCCGATGATGCACCGCCGCGCGTCAGCATTGAAATGCGCGCGACAGCCTATTGGTTTGACCCCGCCTGACCGCGTCTGACCGCCGCTCAGGCCGGGATGGCCTCCCCCTGCTGACAGGCCGCGGCACGGATGTCTGCGGCGAGCAGATCGACCTGCTGCGGGTCCGCGTCCCAAGCGAACATGAAGCGCGCGCCATTGCCAATGAAGGTATAGAAACGCCAGCCGCGCTCTCTGATCCCATCGAGCACCGGCTGAGGCGCGCTTACAAACACAGCATTGGATTCCACCGGGAAGATCAGGTGAAGATCGGTGCAATCGGCGATCGCATGGGCCAGACGCTGCGCACAGCGATTGCCGTGTGCGGCATTGCTTAACCACGCTCCACTTTCCAGCACCCCGCTCCACGGTGCAGCAAGGAAGCGCATCTTGGAGGCCAATTGCCCCGCTTGTTTGCAGCGATAATCAAAATCCTGCGCCAGATCGCGGTCAAAAAACACCACCGCTTCGCTCACTGCCATGCCATTCTTGGTTCCACCAAAGCACAGCACATCGACCCCCGCACGCCAGCTTATATCCGCTGGGTCGCATTGCAGCGCCGCACAGGCGTGGGCGAAACGCGCACCGTCCATATGCAGCTTCAAGCCCAATTCGCGGCATATCGCGGACAGAGCCTCTATTTCCGCAACGGAATAGACCAGCCCGCTTTCGGTTGGCTGGGTGATCGTGACCACCCGCGGTTTGGGAAAGTGAATGTCGGATCGGCTGGTGGCAAGATCCCGCACCGCCTCCGGCGTCAATTTGCCATCAGGCGATTCCGCCACCATCAGCTTCGACCCGTTGGAAAAGAACTCCGGCGCGCCGCATTCATCGGTTTCCACATGGGCCAGACCTGAACAGATCACCGAATGGTATGACTGGCACAAGGCCGCCAGCGCCAGTGAATTGGCCGCCGTGCCGTTAAAGGCAAAATAGACATCGCAATTCGTGCCGAACAGCTCCCGCAAGGCATTCGCACCCGCCAGAGTCCAGACATCTTCACCATATGCAGGTGCGGAGCCACTATTGGCCTGCGCTATTGCCGCCATCGCCTCCGGGCAGATACCGGCATAATTGTCGCTGGCGAATTGCTGTCGTGGTTGGGTCATATCGCTCCTCATATCTGGTCTGCATGCAGGCCGGGCGATATGTGGCTGATATCCGCTATTGCCGGTCAGGCCACATCCCTCCAGCTGGAGGCACCACCTTGCGCGGAGCAGGTTGGTGTCGGAAATCCGACTCTTGATGCTGAGTGCGCCCTAGGCCGAGAGAGACACCGTGGCAAGGTTTCAATTGAAATCGTGTCAGGCGCGGCACGGAAAGGAGACTTAATCCTCCGGCGGTTCCTGCCAGCCGGTTTCCTTCGCCCAGTGATTGGCCGCACCCATCATGATGTCGAAAACCGGGTCCTTGATCCGTGAATAGCTGGTCGCATCATCGGGGAAGTGGTCGGCCAGTTCCGCTTTGAAGGCGCCATAGGCTGCCGCGACATCCTGATGCGATCGCAGATAGTCGCGGTTGAGCAGTGCAAAACGCTGATTAAAGCGGCCCCTTTCGCGAATATGCACATTGATCCGCGGGTTCTGATAACAGAATAGATATTTGACCAGTTCCTCCTCGGGCAGCTGGCGCCCTGGCGGCATATGATCGCTCAGGCCAGCGCGATATTGGAAGCCCAGCTCCAGCCAGTCATCCGGCTCAACCTGATCCAGCGTGTCGACGCTGATCTGGATATCGATCACATCCTTGCCTGCCAGCCCCGGCACGGCGGTCGAACCGATATGGTGGATCGTTGCCTCCGGCGGAGCCACCCGCCGCAACCATTTACGGGTTTCGATGAACCGCTGCGGCCAGTCATCCTGATAGGGATGCAGCAGAACACCATGCATCGGGTCTGGGTCAGATTCCGTGCGCGGCGCCTGGCCGCTCTCCGATGGTTTCTGGGTACTCACAAGGCGGTATCGTAGAGCGACAGGAGCTGCGTCCACGCCTTCTCCGCCTGCGGCTTCGCATAGGAAGGGGAATCGGGCACCGTCCAGCCATGGTCTGCCGGATACACTTCCACTTCGGCCTTTTTCCCTGCTGCCTCGGCTGCGTCGCGCAGCTCATCTTTGGCTTCGGGGTCTTTCTCATCGTCATTCTCGGCGATCGCGAAGATGAATTGCGCCTCCGTATCCCCCAGCAGCTTGACCGGCGCGAGAGGATCATTGCCCACCAGACCGCCGCCATGAAAACTGGCCGCAGCCTTCACCCGGGGTGGCACCGAAGCCGCCGTCCAGACCGCAAATGGCCCGCCCATGCAGTATCCCTGCGTGCCGATTCCTTTTTCCGTATCAACGGCGCTTTGCTGGTCCAGCCAGTCGACCAAAGCCTCCGCATCACGCATGATGGATTCCGCGGTCAACTTGCCGCGCCACGGGCCGACCGTCTGGAAACCGTCATTCCCGGCAAAATCGGCAAAATCTGAAAATTGCGGCGCGGCAATGTCGCGGTAATAGGGATTGGCGACCAGCACCGCATAGCCTTCCCGCGCGAGACGCCGGGCCATCATACGGAAGGAATCGCGCAATCCGGCAATATCGGGCCAGATGATCACGCCCGGGCTTTGTCCGCCAGCCGGATGGACAAAAAACGCATCCATCACGCCATCAGCCGTCGTAATCTGTACCGATTTTTCGGTCAGCTGCTCCGGACTGTCTTCATCGCCCGTTTCCGTCGCCGCATTGCCGTTTCCGGAAGAGCAGGCCGCCAACGCCGCCAGCGTACCGCCAGCGGCAAATTGCCGCCGGTTAACACCGCGCGCCCAGCGAGCCAGATCACTTTCATCACACATATTCGCTCTCCGGTTCGTTATCCGCCCAAGGGAGGCCCAAGAAAGGAAAGTGTATCATCCGGTCGCTTGTGGTCCAGTCATTCCACTATGACACCACCATGAAGCGGCCCCGGCGGTGACTGTATCAGGTGAGATCATCCATTTTCATGAGGATTCCTGCCTCTGCCTTGCGCATGGCCTCACGCCGCAGTTCCTCGATTTTCAGGCGATCGGCGGGCGCTTCTTCATCCGGGAGCGCGGCCATGCTCGCGTCATATATCTCCTTGAAATCCGGCCCATGTTCAGGATGGGTCAGGATCAGGCCGCGCTGTTCACCCATGCCGCGCAGGACCTTCTCGCCCACTTCGCGCGGATCCATGCCGGCTTCGAAAGCGGTTCCGAATTGCTCCAGCTCGGTCTTATCCGTTTCGCCAAAGCCGCTTTCGCCAAAATCATCGGGCCGCTTCAGCGCGCTGGTCCAGGCATTGGTGCGCGTCAGAGCGGGACAGCAAAGCGAGCAGCCGATCCCATGCGGGGCAAGATTGAAGCGCAGGCTCTCGGTCAGGCCGCGCACCGCGAATTTACTGGCGGTATAGATCCCTGCCTGTGGCCCCGGCAGAAAGGCAGCCATGCTGGCTATATTGACGACATGGCGGCGCCCGGTCGATTGTTTGATAGCGGGAAGGAAACTGACGATCCCGTTCACCACACCCCCGAAATTGACCCCCATGATCCAGTCAAAATCATCATAAGTCGCCTCATCCGTCGGGCCAAAGACAGACACGCCGGCATTGTTGACCAGCACATGCACTTCACCGAAATGATCCTTCACCTGCGCTGCCACTTCGGCGAAGCGATCACGGTCCGTCACATCCAGCTTGCAGAAGAGCGGCTCTTCATATCCTTGCGCGGCAAACCATTGCGCGGTCTGTGCCCGGTCCGCCTCATTGCGATAGGATAGCGCCAGCCGCATACCGGCATCGGCGAAGGCCTGCGCTATCCCCAGACCAATGCCAGTGACGGCGCCGGTGATGAAGGCCACGCGCCCTTCCCAAGGCCGGTTTTCGTTGCTCATGTCCGTTTTTCCTCTCGCATATTCTTTGTGCTTTGTTAGTACCTCATACAAACAAACAAAAGGGGAGAGTCGAGATGAGCGACACAGAAGTCCGCTTGCAGAAGCTTGAACACCGCGTAGGCGAACTGGAAGACATCAACGCCATTCGCCGGCTGCATTGGTCCTATGGCTATTACATTGACTTTAACCGACCTGAAGAAGTCGCGCAGCTTTTTGCCGAAGATGGCGTGGTGGTCTTCCTGTCGGGTGAATATGTTGGCCATGCGGGCGTAAAGCGGCTTTATGGCGACTGGATCGCCGGGCGCTTCACCGGTGGCCGCCCCGGCCCGGTGGATGGCCTTTTGCTCGATCATTTCCAGATGCAGGACATCATCACTGTCGCGCCTGACCGTCAGACCGCGAAGGGCCGTTTCCACGGCATCCTGTTTGGCGGGTGGCACAAGGACTATCAGGAAACGAAGGAAGACTTCATGCCTGAGCAGTTCTACGAGGCCGGCATTTATGAAAATGACTATGTGCTGGAAGACGGCGTCTGGAAGATCAAACGCCTCGACTACATGATGCAATGGCAGGGCGATTACGACAAGGGCTGGGCCCATACGACATCGCATCTCCAGCCCGCCGACAAGACCTATCCGGAAGATCCGCTCGGCCCGGACCGGCTGCTCCCCGAAAGCGCGCATCGCCCCACCTGGCCGCTGCGCAAGGATGTGCCGATGCATTTTGCCCATCCGCGTTTCGGCGCCCTCTTTGCCGGGCAGGAAAAGTGAGCCTGCTCAAAGGCGCGTTGATCTCAGGCGCGCTGGCCCTCATCACCGCGCCAATGCCTCTGTTGGCGCGGGATAGTGGCGCGTCAGATGCTGCAGAAAATGCTGCGCCTGCTGCGGAAACGCGCCATTGTACGCTCAATGCCCGGCAGGTCGTGGAACGCTTCATTCCGCTTTTTTACGATCAGAAAAATGCCAGGCTGGCCTTCGATCGCTGGGTTCATCCTGATTATATCCAGCATAATCCGATTGCCCCCGACGGCGCAGAAGCGGCTGTAAACACGCTGCAGCCCTTTTTCGATGCCATGCCGGATATGCAATATACCGTGCACCGGGTCATCGCCGAAGACGGGCTGGTCATGGTTCACAACCATCTGAAGATGAATGAAGAGGACCGCGGCAGCGCCGTCATCGACATCTTCCGCGTGGAAGACTGCAAAATCGTTGAACATTGGGATGTGATCCAGGCGGTGCCGGACAAATCCATGAACGAGAACACCATGTTCTGAATACCGTGAATTTGCCCGGCACAGGAGCGCAACAGCGCCGCCGGGCAATATACAAAGGGGATAGAGCGATGCCGAAACTTCCCGATGGGAGCGAGAAGGGGCTGCGCGGTCATCTGAGTGATGAGCGCGGCATTCGTGAAAGAGTGGGCATGGCCCCGCCAGCCGGTCAGATCCTGCGCGATACGCCTTATAAACGCATCGCGGTGGAGGAAGCCTGGACCTTCCCCGCCCTGGTAAAGGCCCAGCGGGAATATCTCGCCAGCGGGGAAATGGACGACCCTGCGCTCAAAATGGCTGGAATGTTTGCGGCCATGCCAGCTTTGCAGGAGATGCTGCAGGATCTGGACGAATTGCGCCTCTCCCACATGGATGAATATGGCATCGACCGGCAATTGCTGCTGCTCACCGCGCCCGGTGTGCAGGTGGTGCGCCCGGGTGAGGGCACACCGCTTGCTCGCGAGGCGAATGACATCGCCGCCGATGCCTGTCGCCGCCATCCCGATCGTTTTTCCGCCTGCGCAGCGTTTGACCCGCGCGATGTCGCCGGATCAGTCCGCGAAATTGAGCGCGCCATGAACTATCTCGGCCTCGCCGGCGCGGTCCTCAATTCTCATTTTCAGGGGCATTATCTCGACGAGCCGGACTATTGGCCGATTCTGGAAGCGCTGGAAGCCAATGATGCGGCGCTCTATATTCACCCCACCGCGCCCTTTGATGCGCCGCAATATGCGCAGCGCGGCTTCACTGGCGCATTGGGCGGTTTTCCGCATGATGTGTGGCTGCATGCCATGGGCCTGATTTTCTCCGGCGCCTTTGACCGCTTCCCCAAATTGCGGCTGATTCTTGGCCATCTTGGCGAATGTATGCCGCTGCATCTTTATCGCTTCGACTGGATGCAGAGTAATGCCGATAATGTTCCCGGCCTGCGCGGTGGGCAGCCGCCGGTAAAGCTGAAACACCCCGTGAGCCATTATTTCCAGAACAATATCTGGATCACCACCAGCGGCGTTGGCTGGGAACCTGCAATCAAGTTCTGCATGGATGTGATGGGCGCTGACCGGGTGCTCTATGCAATGGACTACCCCTATCAGCAAAGCAGCGATGAAGTGGCGGCCTATGACAGGCTGGGAATTTCGGACGCGGACAAAAAATTGTTGATGGAAGACAACGCCAAGCGCGTTTTTCGCCTGAAATAACACCGCCTCCAATCCATTAAGATTGACATTATCTGCGCATTCCGCAAAAAATCTGTGGCGTAATTACTACACATAACGTGTGTTTCTGCATCCATCTGGAATAGGTGGTTGCATGGACTGCGCCAAAATGGCTTAGATGAACTTGTAGGAATTCGGCACGTTAGAGGCCGATCCGGTAATAAATGAGGATGCTGATGATCACACGAAAATTCACCCACAGCACCCGTGCGCTCGCTTTTGGCGCATCGGCCCTGGCATTGACTGTCTCCGCTCCGGCTTTCGCTCAGGACGCGGACAAAACCACCGCTGCAACCGGCAATCAGATTGCGGAAATCGTCGTGACGGCGCAGTTCCGTGAACAGCGTTTGCAGGATACGCCGCTGGCGATCACTGCGGTCGATTCGGCTTTGCTCGAAGCCCGCAGTCAGGACGATATCGAAGCCGTGGCCAAGCAGGCGCCTTCGGTCACCTTGCAGGAACAGGGCGGTGCCTATGGCGCTTCCATGGGCGCCTCCATCCGCGGCATCGGCCAGTTCGACTTCAACCCGGCCTATGAACCCGGCGTTGGCATGTATATCGATGATGTCTATTATCCGACGCTGACCGGCGCCAATTTCGACCTGCTCGATCTGGAACGGGTGGAAGTTCTGCGCGGCCCGCAGGGGACGCTGACCGGCCGGAACTCGATCGGCGGCGCGATCAAGCTGTTTTCCAAGAAGCCGAGCAATGAAAGCTCCGCCTTTGCCGAAGCCAGCTATGGCTCGCGCGACCGTCTGGAACTGCGTGCCGGGATGAACATCCCCATTACCTCCAACCTCTATGCCCGCGTGTCCGGCGTGCATAAGGAGCAGGACGGCTATGTCGACCAGATCGACTATGGCTGCGCCAATCCCAACAACACGGACGGTGTCGACGGTGCACCGATCCTGCCGACCATCGGCAGTGACGGAACCGGCGAAACCTGCAAGCTGGCCGATCTCGGCAATACCAACTATTCGGGTCTGCGCGGTGCGCTGCGCTGGGAAGCCTCACCTGACGTCGATTTGATGGTGATTGCCGATTATCAGAATTCGGATCGCTACAGCGCGGGTGAAGTCCAGCTGGTCGGTCCCAGCCAGTTCGATTGCGGCAAATATTGCACCTATGCCAACTGGTTCCTGCCCGCTGCGGGCCAGGCCGGCGCCTATTACACCAGCAACCGTAACAAGTTCAGCGGCTGGGGCGTTTCCGGTCATGCGGACATCAATCTGGGCGCAGGTCTGCAGCTTCAGTCGATCACCGCCTACCGGGAATATAACAACAAATGGGGCACGGATGACGATTTCTCACCTGATCCAAAAATCGCGGCCGGTGGTATCAACGATCTCGATTTCTGGTTCTTCAGCCAGGAACTGCGCCTGAACGGTTCGATTGGCGAGAATATCGATTTCACGCTCGGCGGCTTCTATTCCGATCAGCGCAGCACCTATTTCACGCAGCAGGATATTCGCTACATCATTCCAGGTGCAGCGGTACAGTTCATCGGCAACGATCCAGTCAATGCGGATTCCAAGGCGGCTTTCGGTACCGTCATCTTCAAGCCCACTTATGGCATGACGATTACCGGCGGTATTCGCTATACGGAAGAGCATAAGGATTACACCTTCGTCCGCCGTAATTTCCAATATGAAAAAGCCCCCATCCTGCTCGACATCGACAAGTTGGACGGTCTGACCTCAGTCTATGATGGCGACCGGGTCGACTGGCGCGTATCAGTCGATTATCGCTTCTCACCTGCGGTACTCGCCTATGCGACTGTCAGCACCGGCTTCAAAGGCGGCGGCGTGACAGCGCGCCCCTTCCTGCCGCAACATGCCGAAGAGGGCGATTTCGGCCCGGAAACCGTGACGTCTTATGAAGCCGGTCTGAAAACAAATCTGTTCGACCGCAGGGTTCAGCTGAACCTCGCCGCATTCTATAATGACTATAAGGACATTCAGCTGCCACTGTCCGATTGTTCCGCATATGGCGGCAATCCTTGCGCAGTGGTTGCCAATGCCGGCGATGGCAAGATTTACGGCTTCGAAGCCGAATTGAATGCCGAACCGATTGACGGTCTGATGATTGATGGATCGCTCAGCCTGCTGGGGTCGGAATATACCTATATTGCACCGGCAGTCGGCAACAGTGTTCAGGATGACGACCCGATTGTTTCGCCGGAAGTGCAATTCAGCGCCGGTATTCAATATGAGATTGGTCTGGGTGACAGTGGCTCGGTCACTCCGCGCTTCGATCTTTCCTATCGTGGCAAGGATTTCCGCGGGCACGCACTCGACGTAGTCAGCGACGAATATCAATATATCGATGCTTATGCGCTGGCGAATGGCCGCCTGACCTATCGCAATGCCGATCGCGATCTGTCGGTCTCGCTTGAAGTGCTGAATATATTCGACAAATACTATATGCCTGCGCGTTTCGATGCGGTGTATGGTTTCACGGGTACGGCTTACGCTCTGGTCGGCCGTCCGCGCGAATGGCGCGTATCGCTCCGCAAGGATTTCTGATCCTTCGAACACTTAATGAAAAGGGCGGCCCAGATGGCCGCCCTTTTTGTTTGCGCAAAATCAGCGAAAGGGCTCAGCCCCAGACTTCCTTTGCCACATCGATAACCAGCCCGATCTTGTCCGCTTGCTGCTGGACCGACAGATCATTGCCATGGACGGTGGAGGAAAATCCGCATTGCGGGCTCAGCGCCAGTTGATCGAGCGGCGCAAATTTGGCCGCCTCCTCGATCCGGCGCTTGATATCGTCCTTTGATTCCAGATCACCCAGCTTGGTCGTGACAAGACCAAGCACCACAGTCTTGCCCTTTGGCAGGAAGCGCAACGGCGCAAAATCGCCGGAACGGGGGTCGTCATATTCAAGGAAGAAGGCGTCGATATCGAGTTCGTTGAACATGATCTCGGCCACCGGCTCATAACCGCCTTCTGCCGCCCAGCTGGACCGGAAATTACCCCGGCACAAATGGATCGCCTTCAGCATATCCTCCGGCGCATCGCGGAAACTGTCATTGATCAGCTGCGCATATTGGCGCGGCGTGTCATCGGGGTCGAGCCCGCGCGCCTTGGCATCCGCGCGGTGCGTGTCATCGCACAGATAGGCCAGATTGGTGTCATCGAATTGAAGATAGCGGCAGCCCGCCTCCGCCAGACTGGCCACCTCAGCACGATATGCAGCCGCCACATCGGCGTAAAAATCTTCCATTTCAGGGTATATATCCGCCGGAATACCCTGACGCCCCGCCCGGAAATGCAGCATGGTCGGGGACGGAATGGTAACTTTCGGTGTCTCACTCGTGACGCTGGCGAGATATTCGTAATCGGCCTTCTGGATCGGCTTGCGATGTTCGACCTTGCCCGTCACCACCATTTTCGGCGGCGCGAAATGCACATCCTTGCCGCTGTCATTCTTGAACGCTTTTTCAATGCCGCCCTGCTCTTCTACGCCGCCAAGCTGCAACAGAAAATCCGTGTGAAAGAAAAACCGTCGATATTCCCCATCGGTGATGGATTTGAGGCCCAGCCCCTCCTGCCATTTGGCCAGCTCGGCGATGGCAGTATTTTCAATTTCCCGCAGATCGCTCGCAGAAATCTTGCCCGCCTGACAGGCATCACGCGCATCGGTGACGTCTTTCGGGCGTAAAAACGAACCGACATGGTCCGCATGCAAAGGTAAGGAATTACGCATGAGTACCCCATTTTTCATATCTGTGAATTGATCCGGCACAGGATATGACACATGCGGATTTTTTATCCAATAGGCGAAATTGACTCCTCCTTTCACGCCATGCGATCAGCTTGACCAAAGCTGGAAATTCGCCCTATGTACTGCGGGGAAAATCGGCGGAAATCAGCCGAAAGATGGGAGAGAATATGGCGGATGTGACGCTCTATCACTGGGAGCCGAATGCCAATTCCGGCAAGCCGATGCTGGCATTGATGGAAAAGGGTGTTCCCTTTGAGTCCCACTACATCAACATGCTGGAATTTGATCAGCACAAGCCGGACTATCTGGCGATAAATCCGCAAGGGACGATTCCCGCCATGACCCATGGCGACCGGGTGCTGACCGAAAGCACCGCGATCATGGAATATGTGAATGAGGAATTTGACGGGCCAGCTCTGATGCCTGCGAACGCCCAGGATCGCTGGCGCATCCGCTGGTGGATGAAATTCATGGATCAATGGCTCGGCCCCAGCTTCTCGATGATCGGCTGGAGCACCTTTGTCGGCCCGATGGTGCGCGACAAGCCGAAGGAAGAGCTGGAAGCGCTGATCGAACGCATCCCCTTGCCAGAGCGGCGCCGCGCCTGGCGCAAGGCGATGTTCGGCCAGTTTGGTGAGGAGGAACTGGCTGAAAGCAAGCGCCGTGTGAAATTCGGCGTGGCCCGGCTCGAAGAGGAGCTGGGCAAACGGGACTATGTCGGCAGCAATCACTATTCGCTGGCGGATATCAACATCTTCAATTCCACCTATTCCCTGCCGATGTCGCACCCCGATGTCGCGAGCAAGGACGCCACACCGAACATCATGCGCTGGCTAAAAGCGGTCTATCTGCGCCCTGCAGTTCAGCAGACATGGGCCATGGGCAAGACCGATCTCGCCCATCGTTACAGCCTGATCATGGAGGACATCTGATGGCGGAAGACATTCTTTATCATGGCGAACCCAATGGCCCGTCGCTTTCCGTGCTGGCGGCCTTGGCCGAAAGCGGGCTGGACATTGAATGCCGGCACATCGACCTGTTGAAAGGCGCACGCCACACGCTGCACGATGCGCAGGAAACATTGGCCAGCGACATGGCGGTGGAAGGCGAAGGCCCGATCCTGCTGAAAGATGGCGAGACGATGAGCGAGGCGGTCTTTCTCGCGCAATATTTCGACGAAGCCGCGGGTAGCTGCGGATTGCAGCCCAAAGACGCGTATCTCCACTGGGAGATGATGATGTGGTGCCGGCAAGTGAACGAACGCCTGTCACCCGCCGTCGCCTATCTCGGCAATCTCGCTTGTTCACAAGCGCCCATTGCCGCGCTGGCCGAGGAAGAGTTTGCCGCCATTACCCGCAGCATTTTCAGCGATGACCTGCGTCAGCGGTGGCAGGACCTGCGCGATGATGTGGTGGATGCGGCGCGCCGCGAAGACAGCGAGGCCAAAGTCCGCCAATTTGTGCAGCGCGTGGAGGACAAATTGGCGGACGGCCGTGTGTGGCTGATGGGTGATTTCTCGATTGCCGATCTGGAAACCTTCGCCTGGTTGCGCCCCATGACCGAGCTGGAAGCCGATGCGTTCACATCCGCGCCGCTATGCCGCAGCTGGATGGACCGGCTGGAACAGCGCCCCTGCGTGCAAAGCGCTCTGGCCAAAGCTGTGACGGAAAATCCGAAACGCGCCTTTGCCCCAGGCCCGGAAATCAACCGCTGGGGCTGATGTTGATCCGGCGCCCGGCACCGCTGGCCGATAAGCCTATCGACAGGTGTGGCGAGAGCATTATAACGAGCGTTAACATGGCGGGACAATCACAAGTCTGCCGCATGGCCTGACAAATTTTACCGACGCAAAGTTCGGTTCGGGAAAGGAGCCTGAGATATGAATGAAGTAACCAAGATTGATCGCAAGCAGCGCGAATATTCGGAGGCAGCAAAGGCCTCGATTGGCCGTAAGCCGCAATTGTTCATCAATGGCGAATGGGTCGACAGTTCGCATGACAAGGTTCTGGACGTCGAAGATCCGTCATCGGGCAAGGTTATTGGCCAGATCGTCGATGCGTCGAACAAAGACGTGGACCGCGCCGTGGCTGCCGCACGCCAGTCCTTCGATGATGGCCGCTGGAATGGTCTGCCGCCGGTGGCACGTGAAAAGATCATCAACCGCCTCGCCGATCTGATCGAAGAACATGCGGACGAACTGGCCGAGCTCGAAGCGATCGACAATGGTAAGCCCAAGGGCATGGCCGCCGCGATCGACGTGCCGGGTGCCGCCAACCACCTGCGTTACATGGCTGGCTGGGCCAGCAAACTCGCAGGCGAAGTCGTGCAGCCCGCAGGCGCACCGACCGGCACATTCTTCAGCTACACCCAGCGCGAACCCATCGGTGTCGCAGCGCAGATCGTGCCATGGAATTTCCCGCTGCTGATGGGCACGCTCAAGATCGCACCGGCGCTTGCCGCTGGCTGCTCGCTGATCCTGAAGCCCGCCGAGCAAACCTCGCTCACCGCGCTGCGCCTCGCCGATCTGGTCGCGCAGAGCGGCATCCCGGCCGGCGTCGTCAACATTATCACCGGCAATGGTCACACCGCGGGTGATCAGCTGGTCCGCCATCCCGATGTCGACAAGGTAGCTTTCACCGGTTCGACCGAAATCGGCAAGGTCATCAACCGCACCGCCACCGAAACGATGAAGCGCGTGACGCTGGAACTGGGCGGCAAGAGCCCGGTCATCATCATGCCCGATGTCGACCCTGCCGAAGTCGCCCCCGGCACCGCCCAGGCGATCTTCTTCAATTCGGGGCAGGTCTGCGTCGCCGGTTCGCGCATCTATGCGCATAAGAGCGTGTTCGACAAGGTGATGGAAGGCATGGCGGAAACCGCCGCTTTCTGGGCACCGCGCGCCTCGCTCGATCCCGAAGCGCATATGGGACCGCTGGTTTCCAAGGAACAGCATGACCGCGTGATGGGCTATATCGAAGCTGGCAAGCGCGATGGCGCCAGCGTCATCATGGGCGGTGATGCGCCGGGTGATGATGGCTATTACGTCAACCCGACCATTCTCGCCGATGTGAACCCGCAAATGAGCGTCGTGCGCGAAGAAATCTTCGGCCCGGTTGTGGTTGCACAGCGTTTCGAAGACCTCGACGAGGTGGCCAAGGAAGCCAATGATACGCCCTTCGGCCTGGCTGCGGGCATCTGGACCAAGGATGTCGCCGCGATGCACAAGCTGGCATCGAAGATCAAAGCCGGCACGATCTGGGGCAATTGTCACGCCATGATCGATCCGGCGCTGCCCTTCGGCGGGTTCAAGGAATCGGGCATTGGCCGCGAACAGGGCCTGGCCGGTATCGAGGCCTATACCGAAACCAAGACGGTTATCATCAAGCTGTAATTCGGCATGATTGAACTTGTCCCGCCCCCACGTGGCGGGACACGCCCCGGCCCCCTTCGCCTTTGCTGGCAAAGGGGGCCTTGTTTTTACCGCAGGGGCTTTGTTTTGGCTGCTCGCTGACGTAAGAGCGGGGCAACAATTAGGGGAGGCCATTTTGCCCATCAATCTTGACAAAATCCGCGCCATCGACGTGCACGTCCATGCCGAAGTTTCCTGCCATGATCCTGAAGATCCGGTGATGGGGAAATTCTTCGATGCCGCCAGCGCCTATTTCAAGGCACCGCGCGAACGCCCGAAGATTCCCGAAATTATCGAGCTTTACCGCGAATCACAGATCGCCCTGTGCCTGTTCACCGTGGATTGCGAAAGCGGCATGGGCGCCAAGCGCGTTTCCAATTACGAAATCGCCGAATTCGCGCAGAAGAATGACGATATCTGCCTCGCCTTCGCTTCGATCGATCCGCATAAGGGCAAATATGGCGCCCGCGAAGCGCGCGACCTGATCGAAAATCACGGTGTGAAAGGCTTCAAATTCCACGGCATCGCGCAGAATGCGCATCCGGCGGATCGGATGGCCTATCCCATCTACGAAGTGATCAATGAATATAAATTGCCGGTCATCTTCCACACCGGTCATTCGGGCATGGGCACCGGCATGCGTGGCGGCGGCGGGATGCGGCTGAAATATGGTCAACCGATGCTGATCGACGATGTCGCGGTGGACTTCCCCGATATGAAGATCATCCTGGCCCACCCCAGCTGGCCGTGGGTGGATGAAAGCCTCTCCATGGCGCTGCACAAGGACAATGTCTTTATCGATTTGTCCGGCTGGAGCCCCAAATATTTCATGCCGCAGATCATCCGTTACGCGAATACGCAGCTGAAAAAGAAGATGCTGTTCGGTTCGGACTTTCCGCTGATCCACCCCGACAAATGGATCAAGGCGGCGCAGGAGGTGGGCTTCAAGGAAGAAGTCATGCCGCTGATCATGAAAGACAATGCCGCAAGGGTGCTGGGTCTTTCTTAAAATTTCCTTCGGCCGTTTTCGCAGCAGCGGAAGCGGCCGATTTACTATCTGGCGTGACTGCGAAGACGCAGCACGAAAACAAGGAGAGAATGGCTGATGGATTTCACCGGGCAGCATGTCGTCATCACCGGCGCTTCAACCGGGATCGGCAAGGCGACAGCACAGCGGATCGTCAGCGCCGGGGGCAAGGTCACGCTGATCGCGCGCCGGGCCAATCTGCTGGAAGAGCTTTGCGCGGAGCTGGGCGAAAATGCCAAATGGGCCGCCGCCGATGTGGCGGACAAGGCCGCATCCCTTGCCGCACTGGATTCCGCGATCGATCAGAATGGCCCGATCGACGCCCTGTTTCTGAATGCCGGTATTGGCGGCAGTTTTGCCCCGATTGGCGACTATTCGGATGAAACCTTTGATCAGGTGCTTGCCGTCAATCTGAAGGCGCCGTTCTGGGCGATCCAGCACGTGCTGCCCAAGATGGCCCAGCGCGGCAAGGGGTCTATCCTGATCACGGCCAGCCTGGCGGCCAAGCGCGGCATGGCGATGAATGCAGGCTATGTCGCCTCCAAACATGGCGTGCTGGGCCTTGCCCGATCCGTCGCGGTGGAAGCCGCACCGCAGGGCGTACGCTGCAATTGCGTGATACCGGGCTTTATCGAAACCCCGATGCTGGCCGAAATTCCCGGTGATCAGAAGGGCAAGATTGAAAGCCGCGTGCCGCAGCGCCGCATGGGCTCACCAGAGGAACTCGCCGAAGTCGCAGCATTCCTGCTTTCCGACGCGGCAAGCCATGTCACGGGTCAGGACTGGGCCGTGGATGGCGGTGTATTGGAAACGATTGAAGTCTGACATCACGGCAAAGCCGGCCCGCCTACAATATGTCAGGGCCCGCATCTCTTGGGACGTTAAAAATGACGATCACATATTACCACGCCGAACCCTTGGCCAATTCGCTTAAATCGATGATCCCGCTGAAGGAAAAGGGGATTGCCTACACATCCACCTATGTCGATCTGCACAAGTTTGAGCAGCATTCCGACTGGTTCAAAGCGATCAATCCCGAGGGTCAGGTGCCCGTGCTCGATCATGCTGGCACAATCATCACCCATACCACGGTGATCAACGAATATCTCGAAGACGTCTTCCCCGACCAGCAGCCTGAATCGGGCCCGCTACGCCCGACCGATCCGGCCGGTGCCGCGCGGATGCGCTACTGGAACAAATTCGTCGACGAGCATGTGATGAACCACGTGTCGATGCATGGCTGGCATCGCCTGGTGGGCGTGATTGCGCGCAATGTCGAAAATGGCGAGTTTGAAAAGCTGATGGAGCATGTGCCGCTGCCCGATCAGCGCAAGAAATGGATGCAGGCGCGGAGCGGGTTTTCCGATGCCGATCTCGCCCTTGCGACGGAAAAGATCGAATATGCGCTTAACAAGGTGGAGGCGCAGCTGGGTGAAACACCTTATCTGGCCGGAACGCATTTCACCCTCGCCGATATCAATTTCTATTCCCATTGCGGCATGATGGTTGAACGTATGTTTCCTGATCTGGAGGTTGCCAAGCACTTCCCTCGCATGGTCAAATGGCGTGACATCGTTACCGCGCGTCCGGCCGTCGCCGACGCGCTCAGCAGTGAAGACCGCACGGCACCGGGCCTCAGAACCTGGAGCGGCGACCGTTAAGGAGAGACATCCATGAAACCTAAAATTGGCCTGATCACTCTGGGGGTGTCCGATCTGAAAAGATCGCTGGAATTCTATCGCGATGGTCTGGGGCTTGAAACCTATGGCAGCGACCCTGACAGCGACGTGATCTTCTTTGCGCTCGAGGGAACATGGCTGGCCCTTTACCCTAAGGAATCGCTGGCGAAAGAAGCGGGTGTCTCGCCCAATGGCGAAGGTTTTCCCGGCATCACCCTGGCACATAATGCGAAGTCGAAAGCCGCCGTGGATGAGGTTTTCGCCGAGGCGATAGCGGCCGGCGCCATGGCCGTAAAAGAACCCAAGGATGCGGATTGGGGCGGTTATTCGGGATATTTTGCCGATCCCGATAATTTCCTGTGGGAGGTGGCCTACAACCCCTTCATCGACCTGACCTGAGCATAAACCGGGAGAAACGATAATGCGCTCATGGATGTTACCCGCCGAATCGGACAGCTATCAGAAACTGCATTTGAAGGATCTCCCCCAGCCGGAGCCCGGCCCCGGCGAAGTGCTCATCCGCCTCAAAGCGTGGTCGATCAATTATCGCGACTTTGCCGTCGCATCCGGTAATTACTTCGGCGGCAAGCTGAAAGAAGCCGCCATTCCGCTCTCCGATGGGGCCGGCGAAGTGGCCGCTCTGGGCGAAGGCGTAACCCGCTTTGCCGAGGGTGACCGGGTGCAGAGCGCCTTCTTCACCGATTGGGATGATGGCCTCCCCCGCAGCAGCCCCGCGCTGGGTGATGGTCACGGCCCGGGAATGCTGGCCGAATATGTGGTGCTGCCCGAAACCGCAGTGGTGCCGATGGCTGAAAGCCTCAGCTTTGCCGAGGCGGCCTGCCTTCCCTGTGCCGGCGTAACCGCGTGGAATTGCCTGCTGGAAGGCAATCGTCCGCTCCAGCCGGGGGACAAGGTGCTTGTGCTGGGCACGGGCGGGGTGTCGATCCTCGCGTTGCAGATTGCCCGCGCCGCAGGTGCCACCGTGATCGCCACCAGCTCCTCCGATGCGAAGCTGGAAAAGGTAAAGGCGCTCGGCGCGCATCACACGATCAATTACAAAAGCACGCCCGAATGGGGTTCCTATGTGCAGCAGGAATTTGGCGGCGTGGACAAGATCGTCGAAGTCGGCGGCACGGGTACTTTGGGTCAGTCCTTTCAGGCGCTGGGCATGAATGGCGAAATCGGCCTGATCGGCGTTCTGACCCATGGCGACCCGCCCGATCCCCACGCGCTGATGATGTCGGCAGGTACGCTGCGCGGTATTTTCGTCGGCTCTGGGGCCATGGCGCGCAAGCTCAATGCCACGATTGATGCCAATGCGATCACCCCGGTTATCGGCAAACGATTCGCCTTTGACGATGCGATTGCGGCTTATGATCATGCCGCTGGTGCGCACAGCTTTGCCAAGACAATTATTGAATTTAGTTGATTCGTCCACAAAATTAGGCTGAAGACAGTTTCGGTCGTTTTCTTCCTCTCCAAAAACGCGCAGCACGCGCCGGATGGAGGGGAAGTCTGCACATCAGCGGCCATCCTGTGATCCGGGCAACCGGTGCCACCATGACCTTGGCATTTGCGGCCATTTTCCTTGCGTCACTTCTCAAGGAAATCGGGCCTTGTATAAATGCCCTATAAACTAAGAGGATACGTCATGAAGGAAAGCCGCATCAGCCCGGCGGGCGATTTCGACAATTCAGCCCGCCAATATGACCATATTACAGCGCTGCCCGCCGCGTCGTCTTTGGGAGCCGAGATAAAGGGGCCCCGCCTTACTGATCTCGATGATGCCGGTTTTGCGGAATTTCGTGATGCACTGCACCGGCATAAAATGCTCTTCATACGCGGCCAGGATCTCACGCATGAAGAACATGAGAGCTTTGCCGCGCGTCTTGGCCCCTTCGCTGTGGATGCCTATACGCAGGGCACGGCCGGGCACCGCAATGTCCACCCGATCATCAAGGAAGCCGATCAGAAATCAAAAGCCCTGTTCGGGTCTGGCTGGCACACCGATTCCCCCTTTCTGGCGGAACCTCCCTCCATCACCATGCTGCGCGCGGTAGAAATTCCGCCCTATGGCGGCGATACGGTATGGGCCAACACGGCGCTCGCCTTCCGCTTCCTCAGCCCGGTGATGCAGGACATGCTGCGCCCGCTGAAGGTTCATATGTCCGCTTCGGCCAATTATGCCACGCAGGCGAAAGTATCGGGCAAGGCGATTCCCTTCGCTGATGATCAGCAGAAGCAGGAAGCGCTCGAAGGCCGTTTCCATCCTCTGGTCCGGACTCACCCGGAAACGGGCGAAGAAGCGCTCTATGTGGATGAAGTCTATGCCGTGGGCATCGAAGGCATGACCAGTGATGAAAGCACGCCGCTGCTCGATTTCCTGCGCCGGCACATCACCACCCATGCCTTTACGTTCCGCTTGCGCTGGGAACCGGGCATGATCGCGCTGTGGGATAATCGGGCGACGCTGCATCTGGCGGCCAATGATTACGATGGCTACCGCCGCGAAATGTATCGCACGACCACCGCTGGCACGGCCCCTGAATAAGGGCCGCGGATATCAGCATTAGGTTATCGGGCAGGTCTGTGTTACATAGGCGCTGCTGACGTCGAGAATTTGCGACGGACTTCGGCGCTTTGTGTTTCAGCAAGCTGGCTTTGCCTGCTTGCGGTCGCCCTTACGACGACTTCCTTTCATTTGACGACTTGACGCACTATCCCGGCTGCATGTTGCGGCCGGGCAATTCTCAGTTTCTTGAAAGGAAACACATATGCCCATCGGCAAAGTTAAATTCTTCAATACCGACAAAGGCTACGGCTTCATTCAGCCTGAAGATGGCGGCGCGGACAGCTTCGTGCACATCACTGCCGTTCAGGCAGCTGGCCTGTCCACGCTGAAGGAAGACCAGCGTCTTTCTTACGAAGTGGAACAGGGCCGCAATGGCCGTGAATCCGCGATCAACCTCGAAGAGGTTTGATTGCATCTCCGGGGCCGGTTTACGCCGCGCCCCGGTATTCACCCTCTGATAAAGGAGGCTTCATGTCCTCCAATTACCGCTTTTACCAAGAACGCGCGGACGAATCCGGGAAAGTCGCGGAAACCGCAGACCTCGCGAATATTCGTGATCAGGCCAAACAGGCGCAAGGCGTCTGGCAGGATATGGCCAACCGCGCACGTTCCATCGAAGAAAATCGGACCAAGGCTCTGGCAGAAAAGGAGTCCCGGTCCCACGAAGGAGACTGATTTGGACCTCATCCATATTTTACGCTGCGAGCAAATTGCCCTCATCCGCGCTGATCACGCTGAAAGCGATGATCGCGAACAATTCCGCGATCTTGCCGATCATTACGCTTCCCGTCTGCGCAATATGCGCGAGGATCTGGGCGTTCCCCAATATGACTGAGCGCCACTCAGGCGCCGCATAATCCGCCAACAGCGGACCGGGCCACGGCGTGCCCGCATGGCATAAAATGCCATGCGAACTGCCGCTTTCCATCTGAACTTATTCTGCCAGCGCTTCGTCCGCCGATATGACGCGGCCATAGGCGAAAGCCAGCGCCGCCATATTGGCTGCGTGAACATGGCTGGCGGGCACGGTTACACCATCGAATTCGACCGCCATCGTGGCGCATGCATCATGGATGGTGGTGACGTCATAACCAAAATCCGTCGCTGCGCGGCCCGTTGCGGCAATGCAGACATGCGACATGGCCCCGATCATCGTGATCTGCGTCGCGCCAAGCTTGTCCAGCTGGGCCTGCAATTCGGTTTCACGAAATGAATTCGGGAAATTCTTGCAGATGACCGGCTCATCGCCCACTGGCGCGACTTCTTCGATAATCTCGACCCCTTCCGTGCCCGGCACATAAGCAGGTGGGTTTTCGCCCGCCTCTTCGTGACGGATATGGATCACCGGCACGCCGGTTTTACGCGCGTGATCGATGATACGGCGTGCCGTGCTGACAGCCTCATGCACCCCTTCCAGCGCCATTTTACCGGTGGGCAGATATTCCTTTTGAAGATCGACGACGATCACTGCGCTTTTGCTCATTGTGGTTCTCCTATCTGGTGACAGGACGCCATCATAACCCTCTGCTTGTCAGGCAGAATTGGCGTTAACGACATTAAGCGTGCTAATATCGCCATATGACCAACGCGCACACGACCGAAATCGGCATATTAATCTATCCCGGCTGTCAGATGGCGGCGGTGCTGGGGCTGACTGATATCTTGCGCGAAGCAAACCGGATGGCGCAGGAAAAGCTGCCGCGGCGCAGTTCGGCATTGCTGCAGGTGAGCCATTGGGAAAGGGAAGAGGATGACGCATTGCCCCGGCGCATCTTCGCAAGCGGCGATGGGGCGCCCTCGCCCCCTGCCGTGCTCGTGTTGCCCCCCGCTCTTGAACATAAGATCTCGCCTGAGGAGGCGCGCAGCTATGCCGCGTGGCTGAACGCCCTGCATGACAAAGGCACGACCCTGGCCTCAGTCTGTGGCGGCGCCTTGATCTTGGGCGAAACCGGGCTGTTCAAAGGCCGCACGGTCACGACCCACTGGGCCTATCGCGACATCATGCGTGCACGCTTCCCCGAAGCCATATTGGATACCGACCGCCTGATGATCGACGATGGCGACATCTTTACCGCTGGTGGGGTCATGGCATGGACCGATCTGGGCCTGACACTGGTCGACAGATTTCTGGGTCCGACGGTCATGATGGATACATCCCGCCTGTTCCTGATCGATCCGCCAGGCCGGGAACAGCGATATTACAGCGCTTTCGCCCCCAATTTCACCCATGGCGATGCGCAGATCTTGAAATTACAGCATTGGTTGCAAAATACGCAGGCCAGCCAGACCGATCTCAGCAGCCTTTCGCGCGTGTCGGGCCTGGAGGAAAGGACATTGCTACGCCGTTTTCGCAAGGCGACCGGATGGACGACCAGCGAATATGTCCAGCGTCTGCGCGTTGCCAAGGCACAGGACCTGCTCCAGTTCAGCAATTCCCCGGCCGACCGAATCGCCTGGGACGTCGGCTATCAGGATCCCAGCGCTTTCCGCCGGGTCTTCCGCCGCATTGTCGGCCTGACCCCATCGGATTATCGCCGCCGCTTTGCCGGATAGGCCGCCAGCGACTCAGCCGCCAAAGAAGTTCAGTTCCAGCAGGATATTGTTGGGGTCGGACGTAAAAATCTGCCGCAGGCTGATCGCTTCGACCAGATTCTCCTGATAATTGGCGCCGCGTGCCTTCAGCCGGTCCAGCACGGTTTCATAGCCTTCACATTTCAGCGCCACGTGATGCAGCGCCCCGGTCAGCGAGCCCGGCTGTACGTCGCGATCATAGGCGCGCGGGCAGTCCACGGAATTGATGTGAATTATCGCACGCTCTGCCGCATCAAACATCCAGGTCGCATTGTCGGGTGTCAGAGGGGGCGGCGCATCCCGCCGCTCAAGATCGAGCAATTCCGCGTAGAATTGTGCGGTCTCGTCCAATCGGTCGGTGATGATGTTGATGTGATCGAGGGACTCGACTCGCATCTTATGGCTCCTTAGTCGTAATGTGCGATAAGACTTGCAGACACCGATAAAAATAGTATGTGGTGCTTACAAATTCGCATATGAGTTTTCACCTGAGAGAGGAAGCTAACATGGCCGCAAACCTTGAACAAAAACTTCAGCAGCAATCGTCGGTCGTCGACATGCTGCGCAACTCGCAGATCGGTGCCTATGTGTATCCGGTTGTTGCACCCGAATTCCACAACTGGCGCAGCGAACAGTGGGCATGGCAGCACAGCGCCGTCCTGTTCGACCAGTCGCACCACATGGTTGACCTTTACATCCGCGGCAAGGACGCTCTGAAGCTCCTGACCGAAACGATGATCAACTCGCCCAAGGGCTGGGAAGTCAACAAGGCAAAGCAGTACGTCCCCACGACACCTTATGGCCACGTGATCGGCGACGGCATCATCTTCTGGCAGGAAGAAGAAGAATTCGTCTATGTGGGCCGTGCGCCTGCTGCTAACTGGCTGGTTTATCAGGCTGAAGTCGGCAAGTATGACGTCGAAATCACCTATGACGACCGTTCGCCCAGCCGTCCGATGGGCAAGCCCATCAGCCGCATTTCCTGGCGCTTCCAGATCCAGGGCCCGAAGGCCTGGGACATCATCGAGAAGCTGCACGGCGAAAAGCTCGACAAGCTGAAGTTCTTCAACATGAGCGAAATGCGCATCGGCGACAAAACTGTTCGCACGCTGCGTCACGGCATGTCCGGCGCTCCGGGTCTCGAAATCTGGGGTCCGTATGAAGACAAGGACTACATCAAGGATCAGATCCTCAAGGCTGGCGAAGAATTCGGCATCGTGCCGGTCGGTAGCCGCGCTTATCCGTCCAACACCCTGGAATCGGGCTGGATCCCCTCCCCGCTGCCCGCGATCTACACCGGCGACAAGCTGGCTGACTATCGCAAGTGGCTCGGTGCGGACAGCTACGAAGCCGTGGGCGCGATCGGTGGTTCCTTCGTCTCCGACAAGATCGAAGACTATTACCTGAACCCGTGGGAACTGGGCTATGGTCCGTTCGTGAAGTTCGACCACGACTTCATCGGCCGCGAAGCTCTCGAAGCTCTGAACCCGGCTGAACAGCGCAAGAAGGTCACGCTGGAATGGAACAGCGAAGACATGGCGAAGATCTTCGCCTCGCTGTTCGATCCCGAAGGCGGCGTGCCGTACAAGTTCTTCGACCTGCCGCTCGCCAACTATGCCAACTCCAACTACGACTCGGTCGTGGATGCTGGTGGCACCAATGTCGGCCTGTCGATGTTCACCGGCTATTCCTTCAACGAGAAGAAGGCACTCAGCCTCGCCACCGTGGATCACGAAATCCCCGAAGGCACCGAATTGAAGGTTATCTGGGGCGAGCCTGATGGCGGTTCCAAGAAGACCACGGTTGAGCCGCACAAGCAGATGGAAGTTCGTGCGATCGTTTCGCCGGTTCCTTACTCTTCCGTTGCTCGTGAGAGCTACGCACAGGGTTGGCGTACCGAGCGTTAAGCTCTGGCGACAAGCTAAAGAAAAGGCCCCCGGTTTCGGGGGCCTTTTTGTATCTGGCGTTCTGGTCAGTAGAGATGGACGCTGTGGGCAATGCTGCCGCGCGCCACCCGGTTGCGGGCCATCACACCCCCTTCGTCAGTCGGCGAATTCAGCCACCATCAGGTCTGGTCGGTCGGTGGTGATGGCATCAACCCCGATATTGTAAAGCAGCCGCGCCGTACCGGGATCATCCACGGTCCAGGCCCCCACTTCCAGACCCGCTTCGCGTGCCGCGGTGATGTCCTGCGGCGTAAAGTCCGCATAGGCGGCATCCCAGCCAAAGGCACCCTCTGCAGCAATAGTCGGCACGATTCCGCCTTCCTGAAAGCTCTCACGCCCGGTCATGGCCTGCATGATGGTGTCTGCAGGCACCGGGAAACTCTCTGGATGAAGGCGCGCCGCGCGTTCGATGTCATAGCTGAGATACACCAGCCGCAAATCGGGTGCGATGGCATGGAGGGCGCGCAATACATTCCAGTCGAAACTGAGCACTTTGGTCCGGCTGGCAAAATCTGCCTCGGCAAGGGCTTGCGCCACTGCCTGCGCCATCACTTGCGGGTCAGAGGATGCCGCACCCATGATCGGGGCGGATTTGATTTCCAGCCACAATTCACTGTCATCATCATGCTGTGCCATCAGCGCCAGCAATTCGCCAAGCAGCGGCACCGGCACATCATCATGCGCCTCCAGATCCGGGTGCTGTGCCGCATAATCGCTGGCCGGATCGGGCCGCCCGACATCATAGCGACGAATCTCGGCCAAGGTCATCGCCCGGATCGGAGTTTGCGGCGCATTCCACTGCTGGTCCGGCCCGCGCGCCAGATCGGCATCCAGCGTAAAATCATGGTTGAGCACCAGCTGACCGTCCTTGGTCAGCAGCACATCGGTTTCCACCCCATCAGCGCCCAGATCCAGGGCATTCTGAAAGGCGATCAGCGTGTTTTCCGGCTGCAGTTGCGCGCCCCCGCGATGCGCAATAATCAAGGGGCGCCCGTCACGGGCATGGCTGGGAAAAGCCTCCTGCGCGGTCACGGCAGAGGGGGCCGCGATCAAGGTGGATGCGGCAAGCAACCCGGCCAGCACGGGGCGGATCATCATTGTCATGGTAACTTCCTTCAGTGAACCTTACCGGCTGCCTTTAGGAAGTTGCTGTTCCGCTTTTATGACGGCGCACGGGGGGCTGTGCGCTGCGGCCCGCCCCCCTTTGGCTTAAGCGTTATCCGCGCTTGGTCAGCGCGGCCTCGGATTCCGCCATCAGGCCGGAAATAATCTCAGCCACGGGTTCTTCCTGCTTCACCATGCCGACCGACTGGCCCGCCATCAGTGAACCGTTTTCGACATCGCCATCAACCACCGCACGGCGCAGCGCGCCGGCCCAATAGCGTTCGATCTGCAATTGCGCCTCACCCATCGCCAGCTCTTCGGTATCCAGCTTGCCGGCCACATCGCGCTGCTTCACGTTGAATGCTTCGGTGCCCTTGTTCTTCAGCGCGCGCACCGGAATAACCGGCAGGCGGGCATCCACCTGAACGCTGGTGATCGCATCGCGCGCATTGGCGCGGAAAAACGCCTTCTTGAAATCCGGATGGGCAATGCTTTCGGTGGCGCAGGCGAAGCGGGTGCCCAGCTGCACGCCAGCCGCGCCCATTTCCAGATAGCCGGCAATGGCCTCACCGCGTCCGATACCGCCCGCCACGAAGACCAGATGATCTTCAGCCAGAGCGGGCAGGAATTCCTGCGCCAGCACGCTGGTGGAAACCGGGCCGATATGGCCACCTGCCTCCATCCCTTCGATCACCAGCGCATCGGCGCCCGAACGGAAGAGCTTCTTGGCCAGTGCAATGGTCGGCGCGAAGACGATAACCTTGGCCCCAAATCCCTTGATCGCTTCCACACTGCCCTTGGGCGGAATCCCGCCAGCCAGCACCACATGGCCAACCTTGTGCTTGCCGCACACCGCAATCAGATCGGTCAGATCGGGATGCATGGTGATCAGGTTCACGCCGAAGGGTTTGTCCGTCAGTTCTTTCGTGCCGGCAATTTCAGCATCGAGCAGATCCGGCGTCATCGCGCCGCAGGCGATCACGCCAAAGCCGCCACCATTGGAAATGGCCGCCACCAGATTGCGCTCCGAAACCCAGCTCATCGCCCCGCACAGAATAGCGTGCTCCGTACCGAGGAATTCGGCACCGCGCCGCATCAGTTCATGGGTCTTGGGAAAATCCGTCATTGCGCACATCTCTTGGGGATAAAGGAGGAGCTTTGCGCCCTAGCCAGACCGCCGTCTCTGAGCAAGCAGCCTTTTGCCAGAGAGGACAATGACCTGCATGGCGCAATCGATCGGATGCGTCGATAACTATAAGCAGTTTAATCCATTTTCCCGCTGATCCCACGTCAGCTAAACCTTCATCAGGAGCTCGTGCTCCCTCGGTCGGAGCGTGTTGACCCCGTCTGGCTCCGATCTCCTGACCCCGCGCCTCCCCCTTGGGCGCGGGGTTTTGTTTACTGTGCCCCCCTGACCCGATAATGCACAATAGCTGTAAATATAGCGGGGGTTTGAATGCGACGGATATTTATGGGCGCGGCACTTATTCTTGTGCCGAACGCCGCGCTTGCTGATGACGAAGTCCATTATGGAGCCCCTGCCCAATGGGTCGCACCCCCGCCGCAATCTGATCTCTCACCTCCGAAAGGTGGGGCCTTCTTCGTCGAATATAATGATCAGCAGGCCCATCTTGATCAGGACGGGCTGCAGATTTTCTCGACCTATCGCGTAAAACTACTGCGCCCCGAAGCCCTGCAGGTCGGCAATATCAACCTCGTATGGCAACCCGATATGATGGACGTCACCGTTCACCGCGTCAGGATCATTCGCGAGGGTGAAGAAATAGACGTTCTGGCGGATCAGAAGTTCAACATCTTCCAACGCGAAGGCCGGTTGGAGCAATCCATGCTGGACGGGTTGCTGACTGCGAACCTGCAGGTGTCGGGCCTGCGCGTCGGCGATACGATCGAATTTGCTCAAACCCTGAAAACGCGCGACCTGACTTTTGGCAATCGGGATTTCGGCATGATGCTCTGGCCGGCGCAGCTTGGCCCGGGACTTTTCCGGATGCGGCTGGAGTGGGAAGATAAAGCCAAACCGCGCTGGCATTTGAGCCCTGACCTCGCCGAAATCATCAAACGCAGCGATCACAGCATCGAGGCATTGCTCACCAATCCCGGCGACTTCAACGCGCCTGACAGGGCCCCTGTCCGCTATAAGGTCGGGCGCATGATCCAGTTTAGCGATTTTTCCGACTGGCAATCCGTCTCACGCGAGGCAGAGCGACTTTACGAGACCAGCGGGCAGCTCGATGCAGTGCCCGAACTGCGCGAAGAAGCGCGCCGCATCCGCCGCGAAAACGCCACTGAGGCCGCACGCGCCAAAGCGGCTCTGAAGCTGGTGCAGAACCAGATCCGCTATGTCTATTCAGGCATGGATGGCGGCAATTTCACCCCTGCGACCGTGGCCGAAACCTGGGACCGGCGCTTTGGTGACTGCAAGGGCAAAACGGTGATGCTGCTGGCATTGCTCCGTGAAATGGGGATCGAGGCCGAAGCCGTCCTGGTCCCCACGGGCGGCGGGGATGGCTATGATGCGTTTCTCCCCAGCCCGGATCTGTTCGACCATGTTCTGGTGCGCAGCAGGATAGATGGCAAAAGGGGGTGGCTTGATGGAACCCGCACGGGAGATCCGCGACTGATGCGGGATCACGATGTCGGCTATCGCTTTGTCCTGCCTCTGAGCACGATGGGCAATGATTTGCTGGAAATGCCGTTCGAGCCGCGCCAGCAGCCCTCCGAACTGACCTATATCGATATCGATGCCTCGGCCGGAACGGAGCAGCCCGCAGACGTGACCAGTGTCCGCGTCCTGCGCGGAGATGGCGCAATCCAGGTCGGCCTGGCACTTCAAAGCCTGCCAGAAGATCAGGCGCTTCAACGGCTCAAGACGAGCGGAGACAATGACTGGCTGAAAGTGGATGATGTCAGCTGGACATTCGATGGTGAGGCTGCCGCGCTGCGCCTGACCTATGAAGGCACAGCCGAACTGGACTGGGATGAGGACAAGGATGGCGATTTCGACTACCTCACCTATTATCTGCCCGGCGGCGGTTTCTACAAGCCCGCCAAGCTCGAACGCCCTGCCGATCAGGATCAGGACGCCCCCTTCGCCAACGATCCGAACCGCTTTTCCTGTTCGGTAACGCGGATGGTCCTGCCCGAACTGACCGAAGGCCGATGGACCCTGACCGCGAGAGCGATCAACGAGAATTACGCGGGAGTCGATTATTATCGCAGCGCCAATCTCGACCACGGCGTGGTCCGCCTCTTGCGATCATCACGCACCGTCCAGCGCGAGATTCCCGCCGCTGCCAGCAGCGCGATCAATGCCAAGCTGGAGGCTTTCGACAATGACAAGGTCATGGTCAATTCGGAGAATCGGGAGGGCGATTCAACCGAGATCGTCGACCCCGCGATGCCCGATTTGCGAGAGGTCGACTGGATGTACGATACCGCAGCCTGCACCCCGGGGGCGGAGAGCTAGGCCTTCGCCCCAATCACCGCCGCGTTGAATAATCGATACGAATGCGGACCCACGAACCGATCTGAGGGCGCCCGCCCACGCGCGGCGGGCGGACCTTGAACTGCCAGGCGGCGGCGAGCACCGCACGGGCAATATTGGATCCCTTGGGGCTCTCCCCAAGCTCGACACAATCCTCGACCCGGTAATTGGGCGCAGTCTTGCAGGCGATCAGGCCCCAGCCGGGGCCCTGTGCAGTGGAGAGATAGCCCGATAATTCGCCATCACGCGGCTCCCGGTACCAGCTTGCCGCATAAAGCGGCTCGCCATTGGGCGCGGTGCCGACCTGTTCGCTGTCACCGGGAAAGCCGGTATCGGGCGGACCATAGGCCGGTGGTCCCGATGATGGCTTGGGCGGAGCCTTGGGCGCCGGCCGGGGCGTGATATCAGCCTTTGCCATATTCTGTGGCGAGAGCGGAATCAGCGCCGCACGTTCGGGCATGGGTTCCGCCTGGGTTTCAACCGGCGTATCGGGTTGCGGCTGCTGCGGGGTATCCGGCTGCGGCCGGGGATCGGGCGGCTGCGGGGCGGCATCGGGTGCCGCCTCATCCTCACTCGCACTGTCATTCGCCGGCTCTTGCACATCGAAGGTAGCGACGGTGGAACTGACAAATTCCGGCTTTTTTTCACCCGCCTGCAGGGTCAGCAGCAAGGCGAGCATGGCGATTTCCAGCAGGATCGCCATGGTCACGCCGACGGCACGCTGACCATATTTCTCGGTCAAACGCTCAAGCCAGGGAAAGGCTGAAATCAGGCGATAGTGAGACATAGAGTGTCCCTTAGCGCCCCCGGATGTCGCTGATTGCGCGCCTGACGGCACACCCCTGTCTCACCACCCCTCAGCAATACGGGATGGCGGGTGGTCATAGCGGCTACTCTCAGGCCGCCTCGTCAGTGGCATCAAGGCCGTAGGCCGTGTGCAGCACGCGAACGGCGAGTTCGGTTTCATCCTCGTCAATCAGGACCGATACCTTGATTTCCGACGTCGAAATGGCCTGCACATTGATGCCGCGATCGGCCAGCGTCTTGAACATGGTGGCGGCGACGCCGGCATGACTTTTCATCCCCACACCGACGACACTAATCTTGGCCACATGGGCATCGGTGATGATGCGGTTATAGCCAATCGCCTCGCGCTTTTCCTCCAGCAGTGCCTGAGCCCGGGCGAGATCCGCCTGCGGCACGGTGAAGGTCACGTCGGTTTCACCCTTATCGCGGCCGACATTCTGGATGATCATGTCGACATTGATCGACGCATCGGCCAGCGGCCCGAAAATGCTCGACACCGCGCCGGGTTGGTCCGGCACGCGGGTCAAGACGACGCGCGATTCGTTCTTGTCATGGGCGATACCGGTAACCAGCTGGCGTTCCATATCCACATCTTCCATTTCATCGTCAGAGACGATCATCGTGCCGGGCATATCATCGGCAAGGGGGGCGTTTTCGTCGACGAAGGATGACAGCACCTGAATGCGTACATTTTCCTTCATGGCGAGGCTGACCGAACGGGTCTGCAGAACCTTGGCCCCGACCGAGGCCAGTTCCAGCATTTCCTCATAGGTTACATATTTAAGTTTGCGCGCCTTGGCCACGATCCGCGGATCGGTGGTGTAGACGCCATCGACATCGGTATAGATATCGCAGCGATCGGCCTTCACCGCGGCGGCCACGGCCACGGCCGATGTGTCCGACCCACCGCGCCCCATCGTCGTGATGCGGTTTTCCATCGAGACACCCTGAAAGCCGGGAATCACAGCAATTTCGCCCGATTGCATGGCTGAAATCAGCGCTTCGGAATCAATATTGTCGACCCGGGCCTTGCTATGCGCCTCGACCGTTTTCATCGGCAATTGCCAGCCGAGCCAGCTGCGGGCCTTGCAGCCCATGCTCTGCAGCGTGAGGGCGAGCAGGCCGGATGTGACCTGTTCCCCGCTGGATACCACCACATCATATTCCGCCGGATCGTAAAGCGCATTGGCTTCCCGGCAGAAATTGACCAGGCGGTCGGTCTCGCCCGCCATGGCAGAAACAACCACGGCAACTTCATGCCCGGCTTCCTGATGGCGGCGCACAATATTGGCGACTCGCCGGATACGCTCGGTCCCGGCCATGGATGTGCCACCGAATTTCATCACGATACGGGCCAATTCGTGCTGACTCCTGCTGGTACGAATACTCGCGCGCTGTTAAGGCTGGAACATGCCCAATGCAACCATCCCATCTGAAACTATTCGCCCCGAAGAAGCCGCACACTTCGGAGCGCTGGCGGCCGAATGGTGGAATCCCACCGGATCATCCGCCATGCTGCACAAGTTGAACCCGGTTCGGCTGGGCTTCATTCGCGAGGCGATTGACCTGCATTGGGGCGGTGATATCCGGGGTTTGAAGCCACTTTCAGGCAAAAGGGCACTGGATGTCGGCTGCGGCGCAGGGCTGCTTTGCGAGCCGCTTTCCCGCCTGGGCGCCGACGTAACCGGAGTAGATGCGGCAGCAGAAAATATTGCCGCCGCCACGGCCCATGCACAAGGTTCCGGCCTGCCGATTACCTATTCGCATGGTGAGCTGGATTCGCTCGGTCTGGGTCAATTCGATCTGGTGACTTCGATGGAAGTGATCGAACATGTGGCGGACAAGCCGGCATTTGTTGCGGCCCTGGCACGGCATCTGGCCCCCGGCGGGCTGATGGTGCTGTCGACCCCCAACCGCACGCCTGCATCACGCCTGCTGCTGGTGGGCGCGGCGGAAGCACTGGGTGCTGTTCCGCGTGGCACGCATCACTGGGATGATTTCATCACACCGGGAGAGTTCACCGAATTGCTGGAAAGCGCCGGTCTGACCACGGGCATGATGAAAGGAATCAGCTTTTCCCCGGTCAAGGGCCTGCACCTGTCCGACGACCTGGCGCTGAATTATATCTTCACCGCCCGGCATCAGGATTAAGTCTCAGGCAAAGCCGGACTCATTCGCGTCCTCGCGCTTGACCACCTTGTGCGAGTCTTCGTTCAGACCGCTCTTCCAATAGGACGAGATATAGAGCTCGTCGCGCCCCAGTTGTTTCTCCCCATGGAAGAAGTCACGCAGCGCGCGCATGGCGGAAAATTCGCTGGCTGACCACGCATAGACCGCGCCCTCGCCCCAATCGAAGCTCTTCACTTTTTCAGGCAGCGGGCTTTCGGCGATACCAGGATGCGTGTTCACCACGGGCACCATTTCCATAGATGCCGGCAAGTCCACATCGGGCACATCCGCTTCATCCTGCACTTCGAGCACGACCATGCCCTTCGCATTGGCGGGGAGCTGCTCCAGATTGACGCAGATGGCGGGAATCGCGGTCATGTCGCCCACCACCAGATATCGGTCCTTATTGGCTGGCAGAGGCTTGGCCGGTCCCGGCCCGCCAACCAGAATTGTGTCGCCGGGCTGAGCGGACACCGCCCATAATGTGGCGGGGCCTGCATCGCCGCTTTCGACGCCATGCAGCACGAAATCGACATCGATCTCACCCTCGCGCTGGGCACGGATAGTATAGGTACGCACGACCGGCTTGGCTGATCCATCCTGCTCCAGCCGCAATTTTACATAACCACCCGCCTGATCGGCAGGGAAACCGTCCAGCCCTGCTCCGCCCAGCGTGATGCGCAGCATGTTGGGGGTTACCTTGCGGCTGGCGATAACTTCCAGCTGGCGAGGTTCGGGGCGGGATTGTGCCATGGATGTCTCCGAATTAGGTGTATGTGCCGTGTCAGGCCAGGGCAGCCTGCCAGCGGGCTTCATCAAAACCCACCAGCAATTGGCCACCATGTTCGACCACCGGTCGCTTGATGATGGATGTGTGCTCCGCCATGATGGCGGCAGCTTTTTCGGCATCAATATCAGTCTTCTGCTCTTCCGGCAGTTTACGGAACGTGGTGCCGCGTTTGTTCAGCAGCGGCTCCCACCCGATCTGGTCGATCCAATGATACAGCCGGTCCGGCTCGATGCCCTGCTTCTTGTAGTCGTGGAAATTATAGGCGATTCCCTGCTCATCCAGCCATTTGCGCGCCTTCTTCATCGTGTCGCAATTGGGAATGCCGTAAACGGTCACTGTCATCTTCAAGCCTCTTGGTACGAATTTGGTACGCAGCCCGCATTATTGCAAGTGCAACGCAAAAACAAATCTAGGGATCGTGCCGGAAATCATGAATCCGGGGATCTGCACAGGCGAACAGAGTGTAGCTTTGATAATAGCTCTGCCGCCCGTGACGCTGCACGATCCGATGGTCTGCATGGGCGCCCCATGCCCGGGCGCTCGCTTCATCATCCCATTCGCTGAGCGCGACCACTTCGCCATCGTCACTCAGATAGGCTTTGAAGCTGCGAAAGCCGGGCTGCTGTCTGGCCAATGCTTCCATCCGGGCATTTTCCGTATCGTAAGCCTGCTGGTCAATATCGGCGCGTTTGCGATTGCGGAATACGACCAGATACATTCTATTTCGATCCGCCAAGATGCGCATCGGCAATCGCCACAGCCAGCGCATCGGCGGCATCGGCCCCGGCAATTTTAGCAGCAGGGAGCAGCACTTTCAGCATTGCCTGCACCTGTGTTTTTTCCGCCGCGCCAGTCCCGACCACTGCCTTTTTAACAAGGCGTGATGAATGTTCCGCGACAGTCAGGCTCATCCGGCCACAAGCGGTCAGAACCGCACCGCGCGCATGGGCGAGTTTCAGCGTCGATTGGGGGTTCTTGTTGACGAAGACCTCTTCCGCCGCAGCGCGGTCGGGTTGATAGGTCTCGATCACGGCAATCACCGCATCATGCAAATGCAGCAACCGTTCGGGCAGCGGCGCCTTGGCATTGGTGGCCACCTGCCCATTGGCAATATGGGTAAGCCGCGGACCCTCGACCCGGATCACCCCCCACCCGGTGCAGGTGAGCGAAGGATCGAGGCCGAGAATCAGCATGGAAGGGACTTAACCCAGCTTCTCCATGATTTCGTCCGAGACTTCATAATTGCCCCAGACGGTCTGCACGTCATCATCATCTTCCAGCGCGTCGATCAGCTTGAACAGCGTACCGGCATCGCCTTCTTCCACATCGACCGTGAGGTTCGGCTTCCACGCCAGCTTCACGCTTTCCGCTTCGCCGAGCGACTTTTCAAGCGAGCCTGCGACTTCATGCAGCGCTTCCATCTCGGTCCAGATCGTGTGGCCGTCTTCGCTGCTTTCGATATCGTCGGCGCCCGCTTCCATCGCGGCTTCGAGAATCTTGTCCTCATCGCCGGCACTGGCCGGATATTCGATCAGCCCCTTGCGCTCGAAACCGTGGCTCACCGCTCCGCTGGCCGCCAGATTGCCGCCATTCTTGGAGAAAGCGGTACGGACATTGGTCGCCGTGCGGTTGCGATTGTCGGTCAGCGCTTCAACGATCAGCGCGACACCCGCCGGGCCATAGCCTTCATAGCGGATTTCTTCATATTCATCGCCCTCATTGGCCGATGCCTTGTCAATCGCGCGCTGGATATTGTCCTTGGGCATGGACAGCGCCTTGGCGTTGTTTACCGCCAGGCGAAGCCGCGGGTTCATATCCGGATCGGGCATGCCCGATTTCGCCGCCACGGTGATTTCGCGGCTGAGCTTGGAAAACTGTGCCGAGCGCTTCTTATCCTGCGCGCCCTTGCGGTGCATGATATTCTTGAACTTGGAATGGCCTGCCATGGGAACCTTCGGAAACTGTCTTTCGGGATGAGGCAGGCCCATCGGGCACCACCTGTCGCGGCGCTGCCTTACACCGGCAGAGCACCAAAGGGCAACAGGTGGTCGCCCCTGCTGCCATGAATGGCCTACAACCTGACTGCCGTGCCCGATACGCTGACCATCAGCATGGAGCCGTTCTGGCCCAGCACTTCATAGTCAATATCCACGCCGACCACGGCATTGCCGCCCAGATCTTCCGCCTCGCCTTTCATCTCGGCAATCGCTTCCTTGCGCGCTCTGGCAAGGACCTGCTCATATTTGCCGGATCGTCCGCCCACGAGATCGGTGATGGAAGCGAAGATATCGCGGAACAGATTGGCCCCGACGATCACTTCGCCGGTCACAACGCCCAGATATTCTTTCACCGGGTGCCCTTCCACCGCGGTGGTGGTGGTCACGATCATCCCGCCCGCAGACGGCTTTGCTTCCCAGGGACTAGCCATTGATTACAGTTCCTCCATTCGGGCGCGGCACTTGATCTGGCATATCGGATGAATCAGCAAACGCCCGGCTGCCTGTTTCGCAGCTGGGCGCTGCTGATAGTCAGATCAGGGCCGGATCAACCGATGCCCAGCGCGGCTTTGTAGGTATCGAGAATCGTTTCTCTCTCGCGCAGATCATCGGGCTTCATCTTTCTGAGGCGGACGATCTCGCGCATGATTTTTACATCATAGCCAACCGCCTTGGCTTCGGCATAGACTTCGCGAATATCGTCGGCGATGCCCTTCTTTTCTTCTTCGAGACGCTCGATACGTTCGACCAGAAGGCGCAGGCGATCGTCAGTGTTTTCAGCCATTGGTGTTCATGCTCCGGGAAAGGATTGGGAATCAGTTGCTGCGCTGATAACGGCCACTCCGCCGGGGGTGAAGAGAGCTACGGTTTTTTCCCCGACCTTCGCGCCCGAATGAGAGGAAATCAGCGTAATTCCTGATTGATTGCCACACTGGCATTCATCTTCTCGATCTGCTCCGCCGTTGCTTCGCTCTGATATTTCGCCTTCCACTCGGCCATCGGCATACCGTGGATCAGCGCGCGCGCTTCATCCTTGCTCAGATCAGCCCCGGCGTCGCGAATCCAGTCCGCCAGGCAATTGCGGCAGAAGCCCGACAGGCCCATCAGATCGATATTTTGTGCATCATGGCGCTGCTGAAGATGGCGTACCAGCCGGCGAAAAGCCTGCGCCGCGACATCATCAGGCAAATTTTCGAGCGCTTGCGTGTTATCTGTCAAAAAAGCCTCCTTGTTTTGTCATGCGCCTTTGTCATAGGCAGATCCTATGGCAAAAATCGAACCACGCGGCCGTAAGGTCAAAATTCTCGCAACCATTGGCCCCGCAACCCGGGACCCGGACATGCTCAGGCGCATCTTCCGCGCCGGTGCCGACGCTTTCCGTCTTAATATGAGCCATGGCGACCATGAAGTACATGCCGCCTCGTTCAAGGCGATCCGGGAACTGGAAAAGGAATTCCGCCGCCCGGTCGCTATCTTGTGCGATTTGCAGGGGCCAAAATTGCGCGTCGGTGAATTCGAGGATGGGCGCGCTGTCATCCCGCATGGCCGCCATTTCACGCTCGACCGTGATCCCACGCCGGGTGATGCAAACCGCGTCTGCCTGCCACATCCCGAATTGTTCGGCCTGCTGACCAAGGGGCAGCGCCTGCTGATCAATGACGGCAAGATCCGGCTGCGCGTGCGTGAAGCGACGAGTGACGTGATTCATTGCACCGCCGAAGTCGGCGGCGTCATTTCGGACCGCAAGGGCGTGAACGTGCCCGATGCCGAGGTTCCGATTCCCGCGCTGACCGAAAAGGACCGGCGCGATCTCGCTTTCGCCATGGAGCAGGGCGCCGACTGGATAGGGCTATCCTTCGTACAGCGGCCCGAAGATATCGCCGAAGCGCGCGAACTGATGGGCCCGCGTGGGTCGCTTTGTGCCAAAATCGAAAAGCCGCAGGCCGTAAAGCGCCTCTCCGAAATCATCGCCCTTTCCGATGCCGTGATGGTGGCGCGCGGCGATCTGGGCGTGGAGCTTAATCCCGAAGAAGTCCCCCCGTTGCAGAAACAGATCGTCAATGCCGCGCGTCAGGTGGGCAAGCCGGTGATCGTGGCAACGCAAATGCTCGAATCCATGATCGAAAGTCCCGCCCCGACACGTGCTGAGGTCTCCGACGTGGCCAATGCCGTTTATGACGGCGCCGATGCGGTGATGCTCTCCGCCGAAACTGCCGCCGGCGAATGGCCCGAAGAAGCCGTGCTGATGATGGATGCGATCGCCCGTCAGGTGGAGCGCGACGAAGCCTATAAAATGCGTGTGCGGCTGGTCGAGACACCTGCCGACCCCACCACCTCGGACGCGCTGGCTCATGCCTGCATGACCATTGCCGATACTATGCCAATCACGGCGATCACTACCTTCACGTCCAGCGGTGCCTCGGCCCGGCGCGTGGTACGCGAACGGCCATCCGTGCCGGTGCTGGTGCTGACCCCGTCCATGGATGCGGCGCGGCGCGTGGCCTTGCTGTGGGGCGTCCATGCGGTGGTAACGCGCGATATTGGCAGTTTCGAAGAAATGATCGGCAAGGGCAAGCGTATGGCGCTGCGCCATGGTTTTGGCGAAGCAGGTTCGAAACTGATCGTGCTCGCCGGGGTCCCCTTCGGCACACCGGGCGCCACCAATCTACTGCATGTCGTGACCCTGACCGGGGACGAATTGCAGGACCATGACGACAGCTGATTGCCTGCATCTCTGATCCGCCGCGCCGGGATGGCGCGTGCGGCATCGGATCATCGGAATTTTCCACCGGCTAGCCGGTCTTGCGGGATCGCATCCCGCATATGGACATTATCGTGATGCAGGTCCGGCGCATCCGCGCTGGACCATCAGCATCCCGGCAAAGGTCCTGACTATGTTCTGTTCAGACAGTTCTGAATTGGCCCGTCCTTCGGTGGAAGAGGATGGCGCGCTCAAATTGCTCGAGTGGTATTGGCAGCAGGGCTTATGCAGCCTCCGCTGCGCAGCCATGAAGGCTGAATCATAACCATTTAAGGACTGGTCAGTGCGGGCAGTGGCAAGGGCGCGTGGCCTTAGCCACCCGCTGCCAGCGACAGTCGCTCACGCGCCTTCGCTTCACCGATGAGCGGCAGCAATGCCTTCATATCCGGTCCATGATCCATGCCGGTCAGCGCTTGACGCAGCGGCAGGAACAACGCCTTACCCTTGCGCCCGGTGCTGCCTTTGAGCGTCGCCGTGAGATCACCCCAGGGATTATCCGACCACTTAAGCGCCTGTGCTGCCTCGCCCAGAAAACTGCGCGTTTCGGCATCGAATTCCGGTTGATCAATCGGGCCTGTGACAATCCGCCACCAATCGCCAGCATCGGCGAGTGTCTCGATATTGGGCCGGATGGCCTCCCACCCGGCGGCGTCAATACCGTCAGGCAAACGATCCGCCACAGCCTCATAAGGCATTTCATGCAGGATCGCCGTGTTCACGCGCTGCAAATCGGCATCGTCGAACTTCGCAGGCGCACGGCCGAACGTGGCAAGATCGAATGTTTCCAGCAGCGCCTCAATCGTCGCGATGGGTTCAACCGGCTGTGACGTCCCCAGCCGTGCCAGCATCGCGATCAGCGCCTGCGGTTCGATCCCTTCCTCACGCATGGCATCACAGCCAAGCGAGCCCAGGCGCTTCGATAGCTTGCCCTCGCGCCCCACCAGCAACGCCTCATGCGCAAAACGCGGAGGCGCAGCATCAAGTGCGGTAAACATTTGAATTTGCACGGCAGTATTGGAAACATGATCCTCGCCGCGCAAAATATCAGACACGCCCATCTCGATGTCATCAACCGCGCTGGGCAGCATATAAAGCCATGATCCATCGGCGCGGCGGATGACGGGGTCTGACAGCTGCGCCGCGTCAAATTTCTGGGGACCGCGAATGCCATCATCCCAGGTGATCGCCTCTGCATGATCAAGCTGAAAACGCCAATGCGGCGCAATGCCTTCAGCCTCCTTCGCCGCGCGTTCTTCTGCGGTCAGTTTCAAAGCGCCGCGATCATAGATTGGCGGCATCCCGCGCCCCAGCTGGATCTTGCGCTTGAGGTCAAGCTCCTGCGCGGTTTCGTAACAGGGATAGACCCGCCCGGCCGCGCGCAACGTTTCAAAGGCGCTCTCGTAATGGCTCAGCCGTTCGGACTGACGCTCGACCGCATCATAATCAAGCCCCAGCCAGGCGAGGTCCTGCCGGATGGCCTCGACATAATGCTCCTCACTGCGTTCCTTATCCGTATCATCGATCCTGAGCAGGAAGCGTCCGCCGTGTTTGCGCGCCAGCATCCAATTATGCAGCGCAGTGCGGATATTGCCGACATGCAGACGGCCAGTGGGTGATGGGGCGAAACGCGTGGTGATGGTCATGTCCGGCCTTATAGGGATTGGAACGGCGGATTGAAGCATTCATCGATGGAAATGCGGTGCAGAAGAGCAAGATCGGTCAGGCGGCTCGCTTATTTTCGCGCGAAGAGGGCTCTGCCATGAAGGACAGATTATGACAGACAGCCGCCGTAGCATATTGAATGAACGCTTCATCCGCGTGCTCGACCATATCGATACCCATCTGGATGGTGATTTGTCGCTGGAGACACTCGCGGGTGTTGCCGCGCTGTCGCCCTGTCATTTTCACCGCCAGTTTCGCGCCCATCTGGGCATTGCGCTGCACCTTTATGTCCAGCTCACGCGGATCAAGCGCGCGTCATATCAACTGGCTCTGCGTGACCGGCAATCGATCACCCAGATCGCCTATGACGCAGGCTTTGCTGCGCCGGAAAGCTTCGCCAGAGCCTTCCATCGGATGGTGCAGCAATGGCCGCGAGATTTTCGCGGCAAGGCTGACTGGCTTTCATGGCTCCAAACTCTCACCCCCTTGACCGAAGCACGGAGCCTGCTGATGCCAGATTTCACCTTTGACTGTGTTGAGACAGTATTTTTCGAACCCACTGCGGTCGCCATCATGGAACATCGCGGTGACCCGCGCCTGCTGCATGACACGATCAGCGACTTCATCGCGTGGCGGCGGGCCCATAAATTGCCACCGTCACGCAGCCGAACCTTTAATATCTTTCACAATGACCCCGGCGATACGCCATCCGACAACTACCGGATGGATCTCTGCGCAGGATTGCCAGAAGGCTTCCATCTGGATGTCGACGCACCGGTAAAGGCAGGGATCATTCCCGGTGGGCGCTGCGCCCTGTTGCGCCAGACCGGCAATACGGACGATCTGCGCAAAGCGGCGGACTTCCTCTATCGTGAGTGGTTGTCACAGAGCGGGGAGAGCCTGCGGGACTATCCGCTCTTTTGCGAGCGGCTGCAGCTGTTCCCCGAAGTGCCGGAAAATTCCGCTGTGGTGGAGCTCTATTTACCGCTCGCCTGAGCGCTGCCCCGTCACTCACGAACCTGTCACCCACGAAAAAGCCCCGCCGGATCGCTCCGACGGGGCTTTTTCTGTCAGTCAGTCTGCTCTCAGGCTTCGTCGTCGGGCGTTGCGGCCTCGCCTTCGTCGCTCTGCTGCAGATATTCGCCTGCGTCAGCATCGGTACCGTGCGTTTCACCTTCCATCCGGGCGAGCGGATCGTCGCCCAGATCGTCGGCCGGATCACGCATGGCTTCTGCCTTGCGTTCTTCCTCGGCACTGTTTGCTGCCACCAGCGCTTCCTGCATCTTGCGATACTGGGCACGCAGGGCGGCGTCGCGGCTGGTTGCCGTCACGCGGACCCGGTTCATACCTGCGCCGGTACCGGCGGGGATGAGACGGCCAACAATGACGTTTTCCTTCAGGCCGGTCAGAACGTCCTTCTTCCCTTCAACCGAAGCCTGCGTCAGCACGCGGGTGGTTTCCTGGAAGGAAGCGGCAGAAATGAAGCTGCGGGTCTGCAGGCTGGCCTTGGTAATGCCCAGCAGGATCGGCTTACCCTGAGCCGGCTTCTTCGACCGGGTCAGCTTGGCGTTTTCCTCATTCATTTCTTCCAGATCGACTTGTTCGCCCGGCAGCAACGTGGTGTCGCCGCCATCGGTGATTTCAACCTTCTGCAGCATCTGGCGAACGATCACCTCGATGTGCTTGTCGTTGATCTTCACGCCCTGCAAACGGTAGACTTCCTGGATTTCGTCCACGAGATATTCGGCCAGCGCTTCCACGCCGAGCACTTCGAGAATGTCATGCGGATCGGGCGAACCCGAAATCAGCGTGTCACCCTTCTTCACGAAGTCGCCTTCCTGAACGTCGATGACCTTGGTCTTCGGGATCAGATATTCGACCGGATCACCCTCTTCCGGGACAATCGCGATCTTGCGCTTCGCCTTATAGTCGCGAACGAATTCGATCCGGCCGGAAATCTTGGCGATGATCGCATTGTCCTTCGGCTTACGCGCTTCGAACAATTCGGCCACACGCGGCAGACCGCCGGTGATGTCACGCGTCTTGGCAGCTTCGCGGCTGGCACGGGCAAGAATGTCACCCGCTTCAACCCGCTGACCATCCTCGACCGACAGGGTCGTACCAGGTGCCAGCATGTAACGTGCTGCTTCCGTATCGTCATCCGCTTCATTCAGAAGAGTCATACGCGGACGCAGATCTTCCTTCTTGGCACGGCCGGTGGAACGATATTCGGTGACGACGCGCTGGGTCATGCCCGTTGCTTCGTCGGTCCGTTCTTCCATCGTCTTGTTTTCGGCAAGATCCTGATACTTCACGACACCGGACTGTTCGGTGATGATCGGCAGGGTGAACGGATCCCATTCAGCGATCCGATCGCCTTCCTTCACCTTGGCGCCATCTTCGAACATCAGCATCGTACCATAAGGCAGACGATGGATAGCGCGTTCGCGGCCCTCGGCATCGATGATCGCAATTTCGCCATTCCGGGCCAGCGACAGACGACGTCCGCGCTTATCCGTGATGGTCGGCATATCACGATATTCGATCGTACCGTCAGAGATCGATTCCAGATGGCTGGTTTCGTTCAGCTGCGCGGCACCACCAATATGGAAGGTACGCATGGTCAGCTGCGTGCCCGGCTCACCGATCGACTGCGCGGCGATAACGCCGACAGCTTCACCGATATTCACCGGCGTACCGCGGGCAAGGTCACGCCCGTAGCACTTGCCGCAGACACCCTGTTCCGCTTCGCAGACCAGCGGCGAACGGATCTTGGCCTTCTGCACTTCGGCTTCCTCGATGGCTTTCACCATCGGTTCGTCCAGCAGCGTGCCGGCCTTGACGATCACTTCACCCGTGGCAGCGTTGACGATTTCTTCGGCCGTGGTGCGGCCCAGAATACGTTCGCCCAGCGAAGCAATGACACTGCCGCCCTGGATGATGGCGCGCATATCCAGTGCATTCTGCGTCTTGCAGTCTTCTTCCACGATGACGCAATCCTGCGACACATCGACCAGACGACGGGTCAGATAACCCGAGTTTGCCGTCTTGAGCGCGGTGTCGGCCAGACCCTTACGGGCGCCGTGCGTGGAGTTGAAGTATTCAAGAACGGTCAGACCTTCCTTGAAGTTCGAAATGATCGGCGTTTCGATGATTTCGCCGCTCGGCTTGGCCATCAGGCCGCGCATGCCGGCAAGCTGCTTCATCTGTGCTGGTGAACCACGCGCACCGGAGTGGCTCATCATGTAGATCGAGTTGATCTGCGCTTCGCGGCCGTTCTCATCCTTCGGCGTCGCACGAATTTCGTCCATCATGGCCGATGCAACCGTGTCACCGCAACGGCTCCACGCGTCGATCACCTTGTTGTACTTTTCCTGCTGGGTGATGAAACCATCCTGATATTGCTGTTCGTAATCAGCCACCAGGGTCTTGGTTTCCTCGATCATGCCGACCTTACTGTCGGGAATGATCATATCATCCTTACCGAAGGAAATACCGGCGCGGCAGGCATGGCGGAAGCCCAGCGACATGATCGCATCGGCAAACAGCACCGTGTCCTTCTGGCCCGTGTGACGATAGACTTCGTCGATCACGTCACCGATGTCCTTCTTCGTCAGAAGGCGGTTGATGACGTCGTAGGGCACCTTGTGGCTCTTCGGCAGGCATTCGCTGATCAGCATACGGCCCGGCGTCGTTTCCACGCGCTTGAGGTATTCCTTACCCTTTTCATCGGTCTGCGGAACCCGGCTGACAATCTTGGAATGGAGCGTCACCGCCCCGACTTCCAGCGCCTGATGCACTTCGGACATGTCGCCCAGGATGCTGCCTTCGCCCGGCTCGCCTTCGCGGTCCATCGAAAGGTAATAGATCCCCAGCACCATATCCTGTGACGGAACGATGATCGGCTTGCCATTGGCAGGCGACAGGATGTTGTTGGTCGACATCATCAGCACGCGTGCTTCGAGCTGGGCTTCCAGCGAAAGCGGCACGTGGACGGCCATCTGGTCACCATCGAAGTCGGCATTGAAGGCCGAGCAGACCAGCGGGTGAAGCTGGATCGCCTTACCTTCGATCAGCACGGGTTCGAAGGCCTGAATGCCAAGACGGTGAAGCGTGGGCGCGCGGTTCAGCAGAACCGGATGCTCGCGGATCACTTCGTCCAGAATGTCCCAGACTTCCTTGCGTTCTTTTTCGACCCATTTCTTGGCCTGCTTCAGGGTCATGGAAAGACCCTTGGCATCCAGACGGGCGTAAATGAACGGCTTGAACAGTTCGAGCGCCATCTTCTTGGGCAGACCGCACTGATGCAGTTTCAGTTCCGGACCGGTCACGATCACGGAACGGCCCGAATAATCGACGCGCTTACCGAGAAGGTTCTGACGGAAACGGCCCTGCTTACCCTTCAGCATGTCGCTGAGTGATTTCAGTGGACGCTTGTTGGCACCGGTGATGATCCGGCCGCGGCGACCATTGTCGAACAGAGCGTCGACCGATTCCTGCAGCATGCGCTTTTCATTGCGGACGATGATGTCCGGTGCACGCAGCTCCATCAGGCGCTTCAGGCGGTTGTTACGGTTGATCACGCGGCGATAGAGATCGTTAAGATCGGACGTCGCGAAACGGCCACCGTCGAGCGGCACCAGCGGGCGCAGTTCGGGCGGAATAACCGGCACGACTTCAAGGATCATCCATTCGGGACGGTTGCCCGAATCGATGAAGCTTTCAACGACCTTCAGCCGCTTGATGATTTTCTTGGGCTTCAGCGTGGATTTGGTCTCGGCCAGTTCGGTCAGGAGGTCTTCACGCTCCTGCTCAAGGTCGAGATCCATGAGCATGATCTTGACGGCTTCTGCGCCGATACCGGCAGCAAAAGCATCTTCGCCATATTCATCCTGCGCTTCCAGCAGCTCGTCTTCGGTCAGCAGCTGGAATTTTTCCATCGGCGTCAGGCCGGGCTCGGTGACCACGTAGCTTTCGAAATAAAGCACGCGTTCGAGCTGCTTGAGCTGCATGTCGAGCAACAGACCGATGCGCGAAGGCAGCGATTTGAGGTACCAGATATGTGCAACCGGCGCGGCCAGTTCGATATGGCCCATCCGTTCACGGCGGACCTTGGTCACGGTCACTTCGACGCCGCATTTTTCGCAGACGACGCCCTTGTACTTCATGCGCTTATACTTGCCGCACAAGCATTCGTAATCCTTCACCGGACCGAAGATGCGGGCACAGAAAAGGCCGTCACGCTCCGGCTTGAAGGTCCGATAGTTGATGGTTTCCGGCTTCTTGATTTCGCCGAAGGACCAGCTGCGAATACGTTCAGGTGACGCGATCCCGATCTGGATCTGGTCGAACGTCTCGGGCTTGGCGAGCTGGTTGGTGAATTTGGTCAGTTCATTCATGTTTCAATCCCTCGCGGGTAAGATGTCTTTGGCGGAAGCGGAGGGGGCGACCCGGCAGGGCCGCCCGACCATCCTTATTCCGCCGCCTCCGGCAGAGCATCGCCATCTTCCCCGTCGTCAAAAGACGAGAGTTCGACGTTGAGGCCGAGGGAACGCATTTCCTTGACGAGCACGTTGAAGCTTTCCGGAATGCCGGCCTCGAACGTATCGTCACCCTTGACGATCGCTTCGTAAACCTTGGTCCGGCCGATGACGTCATCGGATTTCACCGTGAGCATTTCCTGCAGCGTGTAGGCCGCACCATATGCCTGCAGCGCCCAGACTTCCATTTCCCCGAAGCGCTGACCACCGAACTGCGCCTTACCGCCCAGCGGCTGCTGAGTGACAAGCGAGTAGGGGCCGATCGAACGCGCGTGGATCTTGTCGTCAACAAGGTGGTGCAGTTTGAGCATGTAAATAATGCCCACCGTCACCTTACGGTCGAAAGCAGCGCCCGTACGGCCGTCATACAGCGTGGACTGGCCCGAGGATTCGTAGCCGGCCTTCAGCAGCATGTCGGTGACATCGCTTTCACGCGCGCCATCGAATACCGGGGTACCCATCGGGACACCGGTGACGAGATTGCCCGCCAGTTCGGCCAGTTCTTCGGAATTACGGCTTTCAATATCATCGTAATATTGCTCGCCATAAATATCCTTCAGCTTGTCGACCAGGACTGCCGGCGGGGGACCCGCCGTGATGTCGGGATTGGCGGCGCGCCATTCCTCGAGCTGTTCCTTGATCTGCATGCCGAGGCCACGCGCGGCAAAGCCGAGATGGGTTTCGAAGATCTGCCCGACGTTCATACGCGAGGGCACACCAAGCGGGTTGAGCACCAGATCGACCGGCGTGCCGTCTTCCATGAACGGCATGTCTTCGGCCGGAAGGATCCGGCTGATGACACCCTTGTTCCCGTGACGGCCGGCCATCTTGTCGCCCGGCTGAAGCTTGCGCTTCACGGCCACGAAGACCTTGACCATCTTGAGAACACCCGGAGCGAGTTCGTCACCACGCTCCAGCTTTTCCTTGCGATCTTCGAACTTCTCTTTGATCCGCGCCACGGCGAGGTCGTATTGTTCCTTCACCGCTTCAAGCTGGGTCTGCATGGCATCGTCGGCCACCGCGAATTTGAACCATTCGTGGCGTTCCAGCGTGCCCAGCAGCTCCTCGTCAATCTCCACACCCTTCTTGACGCCCTTGGGCGCGGCCGAAGCGGTCTGACCGATCAACATATCCTTGAGCCGGTTATAGGTGGCGCGGTTGAGAATGGCGCGTTCGTCTTCGCTATCCTTCTTGAGGCGTTCGATTTCCTCGTTCTGGATGGCACGCGTACGGTCATCGATTTCGATACCGTGACGGTTGAAGACGCGCACATCGACAATCGTGCCGCTCACACCCGGCGGCAGGCGAAGTGACGTGTCACGCACGTCGCTGGCCTTTTCACCGAAGATTGCGCGCAGCAGCTTTTCTTCCGGCGTCATCGGGCTTTCGCCCTTGGGCGTGATCTTGCCCACCAGAATATCACTCGGATGCACTTCAGCGCCGATATAGACGATACCCGCTTCGTCGAGGTTGCGCAGAGCCTCCTCACCGACATTGGGAATGTCCCGCGTGATGTCTTCCGGGCCCAGCTTCGTGTCGCGGGCCATGACTTCGAATTCCTCGATATGGATCGAGGTGAAGACGTCATCCTTAACGATCCGCTCGGAGATCAGGATGGAGTCTTCGTAATTGTAGCCATTCCAAGGCATGAAGGCGACGAGGCTGTTACGGCCCAGTGCCAGTTCGCCCAGATCGGTCGACGGGCCGTCGGCGATGGTATCGCCCTTTTCGACCACTTCGCCCACCTTCACCAGCGGACGCTGATTGATGCAGGTATCCTGGTTGCTCCGCTGGAATTTCTGCAGCGTGTAGATGTCCACGCCAGGATTGCCCGCTTCCACTTCGCCGCTTGCACGGATCACGATACGGGTGGCGTCGACCTGATCGACCACGCCGGCGCGGATGGCGGAAATGGCCGCACCCGAATCCCGGGCCACGGTTTCTTCCATGCCGGTGCCGACGAAAGGCGCTTCGGCCTTCACCAGCGGCACGGCCTGACGTTGCATGTTGGAGCCCATCAATGCGCGGTTGGCGTCATCGTTTTCCAGGAAGGGAATGAGCGATGCGGCGACCGAGACGAGCTGCTTGGGCGAAACGTCCATCAGCGTGATGGTTTCGTTCGGCGCCATGACGAATTCGCCATTCTGCCGGGCTGAGATCAGCTCCTCAACGAAGGCGCCTTCTTCATCGGTTTCAGCCGAAGCCTGCGCCACCGTGTGCTTCTGCTCTTCCATCGCGGAGAGATAGACCACGTCGCCGGAAACCTTGCCCTCTTTCACCAGGCGGTACGGCGTTTCGATGAAGCCGTATTTGTTCACCCGCGCAAAGGTCGAGAGCGAGTTGATCAGGCCGATGTTCGGGCCTTCCGGCGTTTCAATCGGGCAGATACGGCCATAATGGGTCGGATGAACGTCGCGGACTTCAAAGCCTGCACGTTCACGCGTCAAACCGCCCGGCCCGAGAGCCGAAACGCGGCGCTTATGCGTCACTTCGGACAGCGGGTTGGTCTGGTCCATGAATTGCGACAGCTGGCTGGAGCCGAAGAATTCGCGGACCGCGGCCACGGCCGGCTTCGCATTGATGAGGTCGTTCGGCATGACGGTCGACACATCGACCGAGCTCATGCGTTCCTTCACCGCGCGCTCCATGCGCAGCAGACCGACGCGGTACTGGTTTTCCAGCAATTCGCCGACCGAACGCACACGGCGGTTGCCGAGGTTGTCGATGTCGTCGACATCGCCCTTGCCGTCCTTCAGGTCGACCAGCTCCTTGACCACGGCCAGGATGTCTTCCTTGCGCAGCGTGGTCACGGTGTCTTCGGCATCAAGGCCAAGACGCATGTTGAGCTTCACACGGCCAACGGCGGAAAGGTCGTAGCGCTCGCTATCGAAGAACAGGCCTTCGAAAAGCGCTTCGGCGGTTTCCTTGGTCGGCGGTTCGCCGGGACGCATCACCTTATAGATGGCTTCCAGACCTTCATCACGATTTTCGGCCTTGTCGACCTTCATCGTGTTGCGGATCCAGGGGCCGGTGTTGACGTGGTCGATATCCAGCAATTCCAGCTTGTCGAGACCGGCCTTGTCCAACGCTTCGAGATTTTCGGGCGTCACTTCATCGCCGGCTTCAATATAGATGCGGCCGGTGGATTCATCGATCAGGTCACGCGCGGAATAATGCGCGAAGATTTCTTCGGTCGGGATGAGCAGCGTTTTGAGGCCATCCTTTTCCGCCTTGTTGGCAGCGCGCGGCGAAACCTTCTGATTGGCGGGGAACACTTCCTCACCCGTATCAGCGTTCACCAGCGGGAAGGTCGGCTTCAGACCGCGCCATGTTTCCGCCACGAAGGGGATTTTCCAGCCATCGGGACCGCGTTCCCACACAACCGTGTTGTAGAAATGCGCGAGGATTTCTTCGCTGTCGAGGCCCAGACCATAAAGCAGCGCCGTAACCGGCAGCTTACGCTTACGGTCGATACGGACGTTCACGATGTCCTTGGCGTCGAATTCAAAATCCAGCCACGAACCACGATAGGGAATGACGCGGGCAGCGAAGAGGAATTTGCCCGAGCTGTGGGTCTTGCCGCGGTCATGATCAAACAGCACACCGGGCGAACGGTGCATCTGGCTGACGATAACGCGTTCGGTGCCATTGATCTGGAAGGTGCCGTTCTCGGTCATGAGCGGCATGTCGCCCATATAGACGTCCTGCTCCTTGATATCGAGCACGGAACGGGTTTCGGTTTCCTGGTCGACCTCGAACACGATCAGACGCAGAGTGACCTTCATCGGCGCGGCATAGGTAATCCCACGCTGGCGACACTCGGTCGTGTCATATTTCGGATCTTCAAGCTCGTAATGCACGAAGTCCAGCTCGGCAGTGCCGGCAAAGTCGCGGATCGGGAAAACCGAGCGCAGCGTCTTTTCAAGACCCGATACATAGCCGATCGACGGATCGGAGCGCAGGAACTGTTCATAGCTCTCGCGCTGCACCTCGATCAGATTCGGCATTTCCACGACTTCGTGGATATCGCCAAAAATCTTGCGGATGCGCTTCTTCTTGCTGCCGGTGGGGGCTCCGGTCGTTGCCGGAACGTTCGCCTGTGTCGCCATAAGTCGCGTTAAGCCTCTTCGCTTTATAGGCCGCGGGGGAAAGATCCTCCCCACGGTAAATTCATGCCACGCGCGGAACGTGGCCCCTGAAAACGCGAAAAGAGCCGCAGCACCACCGACTCCGAAACCGGAGTCGGTTCGCAACGACTTTGTTCGCGTATCAAGGAAAACCGGGGTTTCCATCCCTTGCCGAACCCCCGCGCCGGGTTCGGCTTGCTCGAAACAAACCGGCTATGTGGCTGTCGATATAGGCACAGGAAGCCCCGCTGTCAAATGGCAAAACGCCGAAAATCCGGGCTCTGGCGACTGGCGCGATGAGCTCCCGGCACCATCGCACGCACCTTTATTCGATATGCAAATTATCGTTTTTCGATATTATCGATTGACGATATGTGCGAATCGTCTTATTGATTATCGATATTGGATATATCGGAGAACGACAAATGGTTCATTTCCTTCGTAACAGCTCTGCTGCTCTTGCCGCTGCCCTTATGGCGCTCGGATTGTTCATACCCGCCATCATCGTGCCCGGCGCGCCCGCCAGTGCCACCAGCTCCGTGCTGATCACAGCAACGCTGGCCTAAGCCCCACCCTTCCCCGCTTTCACAGGAGACATCCCATGGCCGCCATGCCTTCCGTCACCCGCGATCCGCTGCTTGGTTTTGCCCGGATCATCCTGATTTTCTTCACCGCCCTATTCGCCTTCGCCGGAATAGCCGTGCTGCTGGGCGTCCCGGCACTCCTGATCTTCCAGAGCGACATTCTCGCCGAACTGGCCGCCGATGGTAAGAATGTCCCCACCGCGCTGATCCCCGGCATTGCCTTACTACTTGGCTTCGTGGCACTGCTGATGGGTCTGATGGTCTATTTCCTGTTACTTCTCCGCCGGATCGTGCTGAGCGTGGGCGAAGGCGACCCCTTCATCCCTGAAAATGCCCGCCGCCTGTCGCGCATGGGGTGGACAGCCCTGATCGGACAGCTCGTCACCATCCCTGTCGGAGCGCTCGGCACATGGATCGCGCGTATCGCCGCAGATTCGGGGAGAAATGCGGATGTGGACCTGAGTTTTCCCGGCGGCGGATTGCTGCTGATCCTCACGCTCTTTATTCTCGCCCGTGTGTTCCGTCAGGGAGCCGAAATGCGCGACGATCTGGAAGGGACCGTGTGATGCCGGTACTCGTTAAACTCGACGATCTGCTGCATGATCGCCGCATGACCCTCACCGAACTGGCCGACAAGGTCGGCCTCACCCTCGCCAATCTCTCGATCCTCAAGACCGGCAAGGCCAAGGCAATCCGCTTCTCCACCCTCGAAGCCATCTGCCGCGAACTGGACTGCCAGCCGGGCGATCTGCTGGGCTATGAGGATTGATTGCAGCGTTACGACTAAAGAGAAAGGGCCGGGGGAAACCTCGGCCTTTTCTTGATTCTGCGCCGCAACTACCCCTAGAATTACGTCTTGATCTGCAAAAATCACAGAAACCGATGAATACGCTGCAGATACTAAGGGGACGAAATGAAGTATCTGGCTGTACTGGCGCTCTTATTCATAAGTTCCACACCGGCAACGGCACAGGAACCGGCGGTTGATGATAGCGATCAGCCATCCTGGGTGGCTGAAAAGAAACTGTATGAGGAGATTTCGTCACTCATGCAGACTCCCAATCCGTCGCTGGACCGACTGGACGCTGCACTTGCCCAATTGCCCGATCCAACCCCCGTTCGCGGCATGGTCCAGACCATGCGCACCAAAGTGCTGGGCGAAGCACGTCAGCAGGACGCGGCGATCGAGGCAGTTGAAGAAGCAATGGTCTTACTGCCAGACAATCCTTTGCCGAAATTGTTCGCCACATCCCTATTCACCTTTTCCGGTTCTCCTCAGCGCGCAGCGGAACTCTGGCTCACAGCAAGCCAGGAAGCGCCGGAGCTGGCAAAACAGTTCGACCAGTACACTTTGAGCGCGCTTCTCGGCCGACTGGATGATCTTGGCGATCACCGGCTTATTGATAAGGTCAATGCCCGGCTGGACGAGATCGGTTACGATGCGGGGCTCGAGTCCGATCGCTCTGCTGCCGCGCTTGGGCGTACCTATGAGGCCCTTCGCGCAGGCAATGAAGACAAAGCCATTCAGCTGATTGCAGAAGTCAGTAATCCAGACGATCTGCTGACGCTCTATGTCGACCGGCGCTATGCCATGCTCTGGCCCGCAATCGCCGACCGGGCCGGCACTGATTTCAGCGGGCTCTCTAGGGAATATCTGACAAAACTGCGCGAGGAATGGCAGGCCTCACAGGATTTCTCGACTGCACAGGCCTATTTATCCGCTCTGAGCCGCAGACACGCCGACCGGGCCGTGGTCGAGCTTTTCCTACCGATTCTCGTTGATTCTACTACCGATGCCGAAGCAGAAGAGCAGTGGAAGTTGGTGCAACTCGTGCCTCCCACTACCACAGCGATGGTGCGCATTGGACAAGCGGAGGACGCGCTAACCACACTTGCGCGGCTTGATGCAGCCTTCCCCGAAAATATGGGCGGAAATGAACTCAATATCGACGCTGCCTACATTATGTTGGCACAACACCGGCTCGATTGGCCCAAAGTCCTCGAATGGAGCGACGGTTTTCTGACGCAGGCGAAAGAGCTCGGATACTCTGTCAATCAATCGGCAACCGCTGAAGTTCAGGCGCTCCGGATCTGCGCCCTGTCGGAAATGGGACGCGAGGAAGAAGCGCAGAAGTCTATTGCCGAATTACTTGGACAGGGCACAAAACTCGCACATCCCGTCCTGAACATGCTTTTATGCCGCGGAGACATGGAGCAGGCCCGCGCTTTTCTCATCGAACGTCTCGCGGACGACAAGACGCGCAGCTTGGCTCTAGGGGTGGTTCAACCCGCTGCCGCCCCAGCTCTCACGCCATTCGAGCGGATGATGGAACCCAGATGGCAGGCCCTGCGCCGCGCCCCGGATGTCCGGGCCGCGGCGGAGAAAGTCGGGCGGATATTGCCCCAACCGGTCTTGCAGACCCTTCCTGAAGGGTTCGATCCCTATCCACCGAGTGAGTGAGTGAGCGCATCAAGACAGAGTGCAACCGAGACAGCCGTTCTCCACACGCTCGAAGCCATCTGCCGCGAACCGGGCTGCCAGCCGGGCGATCTGCTGGGCTATGAGGGTTGATTGCAGCGTTACGGCTAAGGGAAAAGGGCCGAGTAAGCCTCGGCCTTTTTGGTTTGAAACAAAGGACTTTAGTGGCGGCTTTACACCGCGATATCGGCCGGCAGTTCGCGGTTTGCATAATGCTAAAAGCTGCCGCTCGCCCTGGTTTGGCTAACCAGAAGGTTTGCGCTCAGTGGCCAGCTCTCCCAAATGGTGGCGCATCCACTCAGCTTCCTCGCTGGGATTGCGATCGAAATGGCGTTTGAAATCGCGGCTGAAATGCGCCGCGCTGGCATAGCCGACCCGGGTCGCGATTGAAGCGATGGGTCCGGTTCGCATCGCAATCATCCATCGTGCCTCATGCAGGCGTATCGCCTTGATATACTGGATCGGGGTGCTGCCGGTCAGCGCCTTGAACCCGGCGTGATAGGACGGGGCGCTCATCCCCGCTTCGCGCGCGAGATCGGCGATGGTCAGAGGCTCTGCATAGCGGCGGCGGATCAGGTTGAGGCTGTTGACCAGCCGCGTCGTCGCCCCGTCGCCACGAAGTGCCGCCATCAGCGCTCCCCCCTGTTGGCCGACCAACACGCGATAATGCAGCTCGCGAAGCAGGCCGGGGCCTAAAATGGCAAGCTCGTCGGGCTGGGCAAGCGCGCGCAACAGCCGATCAAGCAGCTGTGCGATGGCTGGCTCGGTCGGGCTGGAGACAAGGCTGCGCGCGCGCTCCGCCGGACGAGTCCCTACCCGCCGGTCGAGAGCGCTGACGATTTCCGCCGCAAGCTGCAGGTCGAAATCGAAATAGAGCGCGAGGAGCGGATGCTCTGCGCTCGCCTGCGACGTCATGCGGAACGGAACCGGCACCGACACGGCAAGATAGTGATCGACATCATATCGCAGGACCTGCCCGTCAAGCACGCCCTGTTTCGCCCCCTGCAAAACGAAGACCGCGCCGGGCCGATACAGCACGGGCACATCGTCGAGCATGGCCTCCGATCGCAGGATGCGCAGCCCCGGCAGTGGGGTCGAATTGTAGCCGTGTTGCGGCGCCAGCGGGGAAGCTAGTTTCGCGAGGGGGGGCAGATCAGGGACGGCTGTCATAGAATTGAGCAAGAAACTGCGAGGAATCGCGATTGAGGAGGCAGCCCATCGATAGCAATTAGCAAGCCTGCAGCGCAACTATCTTGGAGCAATGACAATGACAGGTCTTACTTTTTTTATCACGGGGGCCAATTCGGGCTTCGGCTTTGCGATCGCACGCGCAGCCCTGGCCGCCGGGCACCGCGTAATTGGTGCTGTGCGCTCGGACGAGGCGCGCGCCTCTCTGTGTGGGCGTTTGCCAGATGCGCGGGCGGTGCTTTGCGACGTCACCGAATTCGAAGCGATCCCGGCGATTGTCGAACAGGCTGAAAAGGATCACGGTTCAGTCGATGTGCTGATCAACAATGCAGGGTACGGACATGAAGGCGTGTTGGAGGAATCTCCGCTCGAGGAAATGCGTCGCCAGTTCGACGTCAACGTCTTTGGCGCGGTCGCCATGGCGAGAGCCTTCCTGCCGCGGTTTAGAGAGCGTCGCAGCGGGTTCATCGTAAACGTTACCTCGATGGGCGGGCTCATCACGATGCCCGGCATCGCCTATTACTCCGGAAGCAAGTTCGCGCTCCAGGGTATTTCCGAAGTCATGCGCGCTGAAATGGCACCGTTCGGCGTGCATGTCACCGCGCTGTGTCCGGGATCGTTCCGAACCGACTGGGCGGGCAGGTCGATGGTCCGCACCGACCGGGCGATCGCCGATTATGACGCATTGTTCGATCCGATCCGCGAAGCGCGCAGGCAAAAGGACGGCAACCAACTCGGCGATCCCGACAAGCTGGCGCAAGCGGTTTTGACCTTGGTATCGTCGGATGCCCCCCCGCCGCAATTGTTGCTCGGAAGCGATGCGCTAACTCTGGTTCGCAAGCGCTTGTCCGCGATGGAGGCTGAGATTTCCGAGTGGGAATCACTTACCCGTTCGACGGATGGCTGACCCTTCCCGATGGCGGCTCGCGAGTTTCTTGGGGTGTGCGGGTCGCCTTGATGGCTTCCCGCCCGCGCAGGAATGACGATGGGGAGAGGTCGGGGTAACGACCAGCACGGGCGGTGCCGGGAGTGGGACACCGCACTGTCCTGCGCCGGAACGCCCGTATTCTTCGCGCTTTCCTACAGGCTCGCGCCCCTTCCAGAGTGGAAGCACTTTTCGCACACCACGGAGACCCGGTCATGGACAGAAAAAACGGCCAAAAAACGTGCTCCAGAACAGTGTCACTTCCGTTCCACCCGGAAAATCGCGTATTCTGGCCGCTCAGGGGAAATTTTCTTGACTCTGCTGCCCGCTCCGCTAATTGCCGCCACGACCCTCTGCCGGATTTCCGGCGGGGTCATCCGTCCGAGACAGTTGGTGAAGGCAATTGGGCCTTCTTAATTTCCAGCCTAGACGGGAAAGAGTTTTCAAGGCGGGGCCTGGCCCTGACCTGTTGGCGCTATCGGCGCTCCTCCTTCCCTAGTCAGCGGACCGTTGCCGTTCCGGATTTCGTCCGGAGCGGATGATTGTGAGCCGGTCACGCTGGTGGGTTCCACTGCCGTGACCATAGTGAAGGAGTACGGCATGGATCGTTCGCAAAAAACCGAATCCGTCGCCCAGCTCAACGCAATGTTCAACGAGGTTGGCGTGGTGGTCATCACCCGCAATCTCGGCCTGTCGGTGGCTCAGTCCACCGATCTTCGGCAGAAGATGCGTGAAGCTGACGCGAGCTACAAGGTTGCGAAGAACCGTCTTGCCAAGCTTGCCCTTAAGGACACAGAGTACGAAGATCTGAGCGATATGCTCACGGGTCCGACTGCTCTTGCTTCCTCGGTAGACCCGGTTGCGGCTGCCAAGGTTGCGGTGGACTTCGCCAAGACGAACGACAAGCTCGAAATCGTCGGTGGTGCCATGGGCGGCCAGTTGCTCGACGAAGCTGGTATCAAGGCGCTTGCCTCGATGCCTTCGCTCGACGAGCTGCGTGGCACGATTGTCGGCCTTATCAACGCTCCGGCGACGAAGATCGTCCGGACCGTCAACGAGCCGGCAGCCAAGCTTGCCCGCGTCTTCGGTGCCTATGGCGCCAAAGAAGCGGCGTAAGAGGTTTTTCCAAACGCGAATTTACCGGGTTCGGGGTCATGAAGACCCGCCCGGCCAGTCAATTAATTGGAGTGAAGCACAATGGCCGATATCGCCAAGCTTGTTGAAGAACTGTCGCAGCTGACCGTCATGGAAGCTGCTGAACTCGCCAAGGCTCTTGAAGAAGAGTGGGGCGTTTCCGCTGCTGCAGCCGTTGCGGTTGCTGGCCCGGCTGCTGGTGGCGATGCCCCGGCTGCTGAAGAAAAGGACGAATTCGACGTCGTTCTCACCGGCGACGGTGGCAAGAAAATCCAGGTCATCAAGGAAGTCCGCGCCATCACCGGTCTCGGCCTTACCGAAGCGAAGGCTCTGGTCGAAGGCGCTCCGAAGGCCGTCAAGGAAGGCGTCAACAAGGCTGAAGCCGAAGAAATCAAGGGCAAGATCGAAGCAGCCGGCGGTACCGTCGAACTCAAGTAATTGGGTTGGGGCCGGTTTGCCGGCCCCGCTACTTCTCTCTGCTGAGAGATTCGGAAGGGGTGGTACCGCAAGGTGCCACCCTTTTTGTTTGCCGGGCGGCCTTCCCTACATAATGACAGCGTCCGAGAACCGGACTCACGAACGGGTAACAGGCTGACCGACTGGGCCGTGCCGGGGGGCCACAAAGAAAACGCGCGCCAGCTCGTGTTGCCAGCGCGCGATCACATGGGAGACGGAGACTTATTCCGAAAGATATTTGATATAGGTGATGACTTCCTGGCGCTTCGCGTCATCGCGCAGACCAGCATAGCTCATCTTGGTTCCGGGGACCATTTTGCGCGGATTCTGCAGATAGGTATCAAGCGTTTCATCGTCCCAGGTCAGCCCTGAATCAAGCATCGCCTTGCTAAAGGTATAACCTTCGACGTCGCCCGCTTTTTCACCATAAATGCCGTGCAGCGACGGGCCGATCATTTGTTTGCCGGGCTCAACCGAATGGCAGACCGCACATTGGGTGAACGCCTGTGGCGGGCCAGATGCCGGATCGTAAGCCACAGGTTCCGCGCTTGCCTCTGGGGCTGGAGTGGTTTCTGCAGCGGGTGCCGTATCGTTGCTGGCCGGAGCGGCCGCCTGATCATCAGCAGTTGCACCGCCTTGCTCGTCCCCGCCCCCACAGGCGGACAAAGCCAGTGTAAGAGCTGCACCCAAAAGGATTCTACGCATATTCTAAGGCCCTCCATCAATTATCACGGTCGTTACTATCGCGCCTGATCCAGTGCGAAAAGCACAAACCTTCACCCAGCTGATCTGCTGCAAACTGGCAATGTGATCAATTGGGCAAATCGTCCCTATGCCCAGATAACAAACAGGCCTATTCGCCACGCCGCCATGACTGCAACCTTACCCATAACCTCCGGCCATAGCGCCGATAGCTGGCGCGAAGAGCTGGCCGCCACCTTGCGTTTGGCAGGACCGCTGGCGGTCGCCGGCTTGCTGCAGATGGCCATCGGGGCAATGGATGTGATGTTCATTGCGCGGCTCGGCCCCATAGAGCTTGCCGGGGCCAGTCTGGCGGTCGCGTTTCAGGGGACGATGATCTGGAGCCTGTGCGGGCTGACCGGATCGGTCGCAGCCCTGATAGCCGAAGCTATCGGACGCCGCGGCCCTGCCATCCGCGAGGTCCGCCGGGCGACACGCATGGCCATGTGGCAGGCTGTTTTGTTCGGCATGCTGGCGATGCTGGCCTGTTTCGGCGGCCGCTGGTTCATGGATATCACCGGTCAGGAGCCGGAAGTTGCCGCCCATTCGGCGGTTTATCTGAATATTATCGCCTGGGCCTTCATCCCCCAGCTGATCGCCAATGTGCTCCGCAGCTTCGTGTCTGCGCTGGGGCGTCCCTTTTTCGCCACCATGATAGCGCTGGCGGTTTTGCCGGTGAACTTCGTTGGCAATTACATCCTTGTCTTTGGCGCCTTCGGGATACCCGAAATGGGCCTCGCCGGTGCGGCCTGGGCCAGTGTGGTTACAGGCGTGGTGACGATGCTGGCCTTTGTCGTCGCAATTTTCCGCGACCGGCGCCTGAAGCGTTATTATGTCTTCGGCAATATCTGGCGACCCGAATGGGAAGCTTTTCGCGCAATTTTGAAGATCGGCACGCCAGTTGCCGTCACGATCGTGGCCGAGGCTGGATTGTTCAATGCCGCTGCCTTTCTGATGGGCAATATCGGCGCACTGGAACTGGCCGCGCACACATTGGCGCTCAATATTGCAGCCCTCGCCTTTCAGATTCCCTTTGGCATCGGACAGGCTGCGGTGATCCGGGTCGGCTATCATTTCGGGGCGAAGGACCGTGATGCAATGGGCCGCGCGGGCTGGGTCGCTATTCTGTGCGGTCTGGTCTTCGTCATGATAACCGGCGGCGCGATGCTGTTCATGCCGCGGCTCTTGCTGTCGGTCTGGATCGATCCGGAGGCACCTGAAAATCTGGCGATGGTCAGCCTCGCCGTCAGCTATCTGGCGATTGCCGCCGCGTTCCAGCTGTCAGACGCCGTGCAGGCCGTGGCGATGGGCGCGTTGCGCGGTTTGCAGGATACGCGGGTGCCGATGGCCTATGCCCTGCTCGGTTATTGGGGCTGCGGCTTTACCCTTGCCGCCTATCTGGCGTTTTACACGCCGCTGGCCGGGCGCGGTATCTGGATCGGGCTTGCGCTGGGCCTGACGCTGGTCGCCATCGCCTTGCTGCAACGCTGGGTCCGGCGCGAAAAACTGGGTCTCGTCCGGCACTGACACCGCTTCACCGTACGATTCATTGTCTCGTCAAAAAAATTGCCCAGCCAGTGGTTGACGGCGGCGGGCGACAGAACCATATCCGCGTCGCTGGCACTCTCAATCGGAGAGTGCCAAAACACACAACCAATTTTTGGAAGAGGTCATACATATGGCATTCCGTCCGCTCCACGACCGCGTTCTGGTCCGTCGCATCGAAGCCGAAGAAAAAACGGCCGGCGGCATCATCATTCCCGACAGCGCCAAGGAAAAGCCCAGCGAAGGCGAAATCGTCTCTGTCGGCACCGGTTCCAAGGCTGAAGATGGCAAGGTTACCCCGCTCGATGTCAAGGCAGGCGATCGCGTCCTGTTCGGCAAATGGTCGGGCACCGAAGTCAAGGTCGACGGTGAAGATCTGCTCATCATGAAAGAAAGCGACATCCTCGGCGTGATGGCCTGAGCCATCCCCGACGCAACGCTACTTTCAACGAAATCTGAAATTCAGGAGAAACGATAATGGCTGCCAAGGACGTGAAATTCTCGCGCGACGCACGCGAACGCATCCTCAAGGGCGTTGATACGCTCGCCAATGCCGTAAAGGTTACGCTGGGCCCCAAGGGCCGCAACGTCGTGATCGACAAGAGCTTCGGCGCTCCCCGTATTACCAAGGACGGCGTTTCCGTCGCCAAGGAAATCGAACTTAAGGACAAGTTCGAAAATATGGGCGCACAGATGCTGCGCGAAGTGGCTTCCAAGACGAACGACCTCGCCGGCGACGGCACCACCACGGCAACCGTGCTGGCTCAGTCGATCGTTACCGAAGGCATGAAGTCGGTTTCGGCCGGCATGAACCCGATGGATCTGAAGCGCGGCATCGATCTCGCCGTGACCAAGGTTGTCGAAAACCTGAAGGGCCGTTCGAAGGACGTGTCCGGTTCCGCCGAAATCGCCCAGGTCGGTGTTATCTCCGCCAATGGCGACAAGGAAGTCGGCGAAAAGATCGCCGAAGCCATGGACAAGGTTGGCAAAGAAGGCGTCATCACAGTTGAAGAGGCCAAGGGTCTCGAATTTGAACTCGATGTCGTTGAAGGCATGCAGTTCGACCGTGGTTACCTGTCGCCTTACTTCGTGACGAACCCGGAAAAGATGACCGTCGAACTCGAAGATCCCTATATCCTGATCTTCGAAAAGAAACTGTCCAACCTTCAGTCCATGCTGCCGATTCTTGAATCCGTCGTGCAGTCGGGCCGTCCGCTGCTGATCATTGCAGAAGACATCGAAGGCGAAGCACTGGCAACCCTGGTGGTCAACAAGCTGCGCGGCGGCCTGAAGATCGCTGCTGTGAAGGCTCCGGGCTTCGGTGATCGTCGCAAGGCGATGCTGCAGGACATCTCGATCCTTACCAAGGGCGAAATGGTTTCCGAAGATCTCGGCATCAAGCTCGAAAACGTGTCGCTCAACATGCTCGGCCAGGCCAAGCGCGTCACGATCGACAAGGACAACACCACCATCGTTGATGGCGCTGGTGAACAGAGCGAAATCTCGGCTCGCGTCGAACAGATCCGCGCTCAGATTGAAAGCACCACGTCGGATTACGACAAGGAAAAGCTGCAGGAACGTCTGGCCAAGCTCGCCGGCGGTGTGGCTGTGATCAAGGTTGGCGGCGCCACCGAAGTCGAAGTGAAGGAACGCAAGGATCGCGTCGACGACGCTCTTCACGCAACCCGCGCTGCGGTCGAAGAAGGCATCGTCCCCGGTGGCGGCACGGCACTGCTTTACGCATCTGCTGCGCTTGAAGGCCTGACCGGCGAAAATGAAGACCAGACCCGCGGCATCGACATCGTTCGTCGTGCACTGCAGGCTCCTGTTCGTCAGATCGCTCAGAATGCTGGCCATGACGGCGCCGTCGTCGCTGGCAAGCTGATCGACGCCAAGGACGAAAGCCTGGGCTTCAACGCTGCAACCGATGTTTACGAAAACCTCGTGGCTGCTGGTGTGATCGATCCGACCAAGGTTGTCCGTGCTGCTCTGCAGGACGCATCTTCCGTGGCCGGTCTGCTGATCACCACCGAAGCTGCGATTGCAGAAATTCCGGAAGACAAGTCGGCCCCGGCCATGCCCGATATGGGCGGCATGGGCGGCATGGGCGGCGGCATGGGCTTCTAAGCCCACACCCGTATCCATACCGGATCAAGAAAAGGCCCGGAGGAACATTCCTCCGGGCCTTTTTCTATGCCTGCTGCCAGGGCAGCCTTCGAAACGAAACCGGCTTGCCTACATGTTCTGGACCTTTTCAAAGTCTCCCTTCAAATGGCGTGCGGCCAGACAGTAGAACGCCCCGGCAATCAGATAGAGCCCGGCAGTGATGGCCATGGCCCGGGCGATGGACGTACCCCCATCAAAACCTCTGGCGATGAATTGATCGCTGATCGCGCCAATCACCACCGGACCGATTCCCTGCCCCAGCAGTCCGTAAAGTGCGCTGAGCAAAGCAGAGCCGGTGGCCCGCATCCGCGGATGCAGCAAATTATGCAGGGTTCCATAGGTCACGCCCAGATAGGCATATTGGAACAAGGCCGCGACGCACATCACGCTGAGCAGGACGGCCACATTTTCGCTCGAGATCGCCACAATATAAAGCGGTGCCGATAGCAGCAGACAAATTCCCGGAACCAGCGCATAGGCCGAGGGATGCGTTTTGCCGAAATGGTCGGCCAGGCGCCCCCCGAAAAACACCGAAATCGCGCCAGGAAAGCTGGCTAGCAGGCCCGAATAGACACCCGCCTCCAGCAGCGAAAAACCAAATTTGCGCAGCAGCAACACCGCCACAAAAGCGTTGAGGCCAAAGCCCACGAGTGATGCCAGCGTCGATCCGATGAGCATGTTGCGCGCGCTCCCAAGGCCGAGGAAGCGCTTTGCAACCGCGCTGATGGGCGGGACATGGTCGTCACCGCCTTCCCGGTCAAACTGGCCGCGCAATGGTTCAGAAACGAAGAGATAGGCAAAAGCGGCCAGCAATATCCCCGGTATCGCGGCCGCGATGAAAGCGCTGCGCCAGCCATAATATTGCGCAATCCATGCCCCGCCAGCCGAGCCGATAAAGGCCCCGATGGGCGGGGCCAGCAACAATACGGACATGGCGGTTGCACGGCGCTCGGGCGGGAAATAATCCGACACCACCGATTGCGTGGCGGGCAGCCCGACGGCTTCGCCTACACCCACGCCGATCCGCGCAAAGAGCAATTGCACCCAGCTGCTGACAAAGCCGCAGGCCGCCGTTGCCAGCGACCATAAAACGGTGCCCAATGCGATCAGCGACATCCGCCGCCGGCGCTCCGCCACGCGCGCGACGAAGATACCCAGCCCGACATTAAGCACGGCAAAGGCAAGGCCCGTCAGCAGGCCGAGCTGCGTATCGCTGAGCCCAAATTCCAATTTGATCGGCTCGGCCAGAACATTCAGCACGATCCGGTCGATAAAACCGACCGCGCTGATCCCCGTCAGCACGATCAGAGCCAGCCAGGGCGAACCCCGCCGCGTGGACAATCCCATTTCCATCTCCCGCTCAGGCGCCCCCTCCTGAGCGGGGCGCTACCGTGTCAGGAGGTGTAACTTGCCGTGGTTTTTTCCGCCACCTCTTCCGCGCTTACGCCCGGTGCCAGTTCAATCAGTTTGAACGGGCTGGCATGATCAGACCGCTGAAACACGGCCAGATTGGTGATGACCATATCGACCACATTCGTACCGGTGAGCGGCAAAGAACATTCGGGAATGAATTTGGGGCTGCCATCTTTGGCCGTGTGATCCATCACCACGATGATCTTCTTCACACCAGCGACGAGATCCATCGCGCCGCCCATGCCCTTGATCATTTTGCCCGGGATCATCCAGTTGGCGATGTCGCCTTTTTCAGACACTTCCATCGCGCCCAGCACGGTGAGATCGATATGACCGCCCCGGATCATGGCGAAGCTGGCAGCACTGTCGAAATAGGCGGAATGGGGCAGCTCGCTGATCGTCTGCTTGCCCGCATTGATAAGATCGGCATCTTCCTCCCCCGCATAGGGGAAGGGCCCGATCCCCAGCATGCCGTTTTCCGATTGCAGCGTGACATCCACACCTTCGGGGATGAAATTGGCCACCAGCGTGGGAATGCCGATGCCCAGATTCACATAAAATCCGTCTTCCAGTTCCTGGGCCGCCCGAGCGGCCATCTGATCGCGTGTCCAGGCCATGATTATGCTGCTTCCCTCTCGCGCGTTGTTACAAATTCGATTTTTTTGTCATAGGGCGCGCCCACGATCATGCGTTGGACATAGACGCCGGGCAAATGAATATGATCCGGGTCGAGCGTGCCTGCAGGGACCACTTCCTCTACTTCCACGACGCAGATCTTGCCGCAGCTTGCCGCAGGCAGATTGAAGTTGCGCGCAGTTTTGCGAAACACGAGATTGCCGGTTTCATCCGCTTTCCAGGCCTTCACGATCGACAGATCGGCCACGATCGCACGCTCCATGATGTAATCCTGGCCATCGAAGGTTTTCACTTCCTTGCCTTCGGCGACCATCGTGCCAACGCCTGTTTTTGTATAGAAGGCCGGTATGCCCGCGCCCCCGGCGCGCATCCGTTCGGCAAGCGTGCCTTGCGGACAGAATTCGACCTCCAGCTCACCAGACAGAAACTGTCGCTCAAATTCCTTATTCTCGCCGACATAGGAAGAGATCATCTTGGCGACCTGTTTGCTACGCAGCAATTTGCCGATCCCCTCATTGTCGATCCCGGCATTGTTGCTGGCAAAGGTCAAACCACTCACGCCGCTTTGCTGGATCGCATCGATCAGCCTTTCAGGAACGCCGCATAGCCCGAAACCGCCCGAAGCGATGAGCATGTTATCGGTCAGAATTCCGTCGAGGGCTGCGGCGGCATCGGGGTAAAGTTTCTGCATGCGAATCTCCTGATCACGGCGGCATACCGAATAAATCGAACACGGGTTCCGCCTCTCATACCATCCGCTTTGCTCGCTGCAAAAGCGAGATAGTCCGGATTTCGAATTTGCTCCGTCGATTCCACGCCAAGTCGTTGTGCAGTGCACAATAAATTTTACGCAATCGAAGTGGCTGGGCCGAATTGCAAATTTGGAACCACTACATAAACGTTGGATTAACGAGCTTTTGCGGGATATGAAAGTGTGTGTTGCGCTAAACTCAACAAAGGATGCGTTTTTCGCACTTGCGAGATAGGACCGAAACGAGCATATCGAACTCGCCTTTCAGGCATCCTCTCCCAAAACTTCCAAGACCTGGCCGGTTCGGCCGGGTCTTTTTTTGGCCTTTTTACGGCAGCCAAACTGTGCGCCGTTTTGCCCTTTTCGGCACGATTATCTCCCCCACCTGTTTGAATAGAGAGCTTGGCATACCTAGCTTGGCTCTCAAGAAGCGAAACTGGCAAGAAACGAAACTGGTCGGACAGGGAGCTTGGACGACATGGCTGATGCAGATGCGGCGGCAATCGATACAAATACGGTAAGACTACAGGTCGCTGCGGCGCGGCAGGAAGAAAGTGGGCAGGGCATTGCCCGCATACCAAAGAAAGTGTTCCAGACACTGGGCATCACGGAAGGTGATGTCGTCGAGATTGAAGGCAAGCGCGTCACCGCCGCCATTGCCATTCCTTCCTATAAGGAAGACGAATCCCTCGATGTGATCCGGCTGGACGGGCTTCAGCGCGGCAATGCGGACACCGGCTCCGGCGAGCATGTAAAAGTCCGCAAGGGCGAATCGCGCGCCGCGACACGGGTGGTCTTTGCCCCCGCGCAGCGCGACATGCGTTTGCAGGGCCCGGCACAGGCCTTGCAACGCGTCTTCTTCAAGAAGCCGCTGGTGGCTGGTGACTTCGTCGCGACCCATGGCCAGCAGCCCGTACAGGACGTGCCGCCAGAAGTGCGGCGGATGTTCAACACGCCCGCTTACGCCCTGACGCAGATCCGCCTGCAGGTGGTCTCCACCGCTCCCAAGGGCATAGTCCATATTGACGAGAATACCGAAGTCGAACTGCGCCCCGAATTTGAAGAGCCGCGCGATGGCCGGGGGACGGTCAATTACGATGATGTCGGCGGCATGGAAGACACCATCACTGCCCTGCGTGAGATGGTGGAACTGCCGCTGCGCTATCCCGAATTGTTCACCCGTCTGGGGGTTGATCCGCCAAAGGGTGTGTTGCTGCACGGGCCGCCGGGTACGGGCAAGACCCGCCTCGCGCAGGCCGTGGCCAATGAAAGCGATGCCGAGTTTTTCACCATCAACGGCCCCGAAATTATGGGCTCCGCTTATGGAGAAAGTGAAAAACGGCTGCGCGAAGTGTTCGAAGAAGCGGCGCGTTCAGCCCCCTCGATCGTCTTTATTGACGAGATCGATTCCATCGCGCCCAAGCGCCAGAATGTCAGCGGTGAAGCTGAAAAGCGGCTGGTTGCACAGCTTTTGACCCTGATGGACGGGCTCGAGGCGCGCTCCAATCTGGTGGTGATCGCCGCAACCAACCGGCCTGATGCCATTGATGAAGCTCTGCGACGTCCGGGCCGGTTCGACCGTGAAATCATCATCGGCGTTCCTGATGAAAAAGGACGGCGTGAAATTCTCGCCATCCACACGCGCGGCATGCCACTTGGCGAAGGGGTTGATCTGAAAGAGCTCGCCCGTTCGACCCATGGTTTTGTCGGGGCCGATCTCGCGGCATTGACCCGTGAGGCCGCGATTGAAGCGGTGCGCCGCATCATGCCGAAGCTCGATTTCGACGAACGCACAGTGCCGCCCGAAGTGCTCGAAACGCTGCAGGTGGAACGCAACGACTTCAAGGCCGCGCTTAAACGCGTCCAGCCATCAGCCATGCGCGAAGTCATGGTGCAGGCGCCAACCATTGGCTGGTCTGATCTTGGCGGTGTGGAAGATGCAGAAAACCGTCTGCGCGAAGGCGTAGAACTGCCGTTGCGCAATCCGCAGGCCTTTGAACGGCTCGGCATCCGTCCTGCCAAGGGCTTCCTGCTTTATGGCCCGCCCGGAACTGGCAAGACCCTGCTTGCCAAAGCGGTCGCCAAGGAAGCTGAAGCCAACTTCATCTCTATGAAAAGTTCGGACCTTCTGTCCAAATGGTATGGCGAAAGCGAGCAACAGATCAGCCGCATGTTTGCCCGCGCCCGGCAGGTTGCGCCCTGCGTAATCTTTATCGACGAGATCGATAGCCTGGTCCCGGCACGCGGCACTGGCGGGAATGAACCACAAGTCACGGCGCGGGTGGTCAACACCATTCTGGCCGAGATGGACGGGATGGAAGAGCTCAACTCGATTGTCGTGATCGGAGCCACCAATCGTCCCAATCTGGTCGATCCCGCTCTGTTACGGCCTGGTCGGTTTGATGAGCTGATCTATGTCGGCGCCCCCAGTGTGGAAGGCCGGGTTCATATTCTGAAAATCCATACGCGCAATATGCCACTTGCGGCAGATGTCGATCTGACTGCACTGGCGGCCAATCTGCACCGATATACAGGCGCCGATCTGGAAGATGTGGTGCGCCGTGCCGGTCTGGTGGCCATTCGCCGTTCCGGTGAATCGGCAACCGAAGTGACCGCACAGGACTTCCGCGAAGCTGTCGAAGACAGCCGTCCGACCGTGACGGAGCGGATGGAAGCAGAATATGCGAAGATGAAGGGCGAATTGAAGAAACGTGCCCTGGAAGTGAACCCGATCGGCTTCATTCATGAAGGCATGGTTGAACCAACGCGCGAGAACAAACATTCGTGATTGTTACAGCGTAATCGGCTGACGCGTTTGCGCAGACGATTAAGATGTGGGGCCGGAAGGGATCAGTCCTTTCCGGCCCCTTTCCTATCTGCGCCCTGAAAAGTCGGCGCTTGCATCTGGGCCAGCGCTTCTCCGGAAACCGGGCCGATACCATCCAGCGCCACCGGCGCTGTGGTGACGATCCGATGGCGGACAAGCGCATCGGGCATCGTTTCCGCGATCCACTGGATCAGTGCCTCGCGAATATCACAGCGCAAATCATAGAGTGTCGGCGAATCCTTCGCTGTCATGAGTAAACGCACTTCAATCGCATCGCGCGTGAGATCAGTGATCTGCATGTGCTTGACCCGTCCGTCCCACCGTTCATTGCTTTCGATGATCTCCATGAACTTCGCGCGGATAGGATCAAGCTTGGTCGTGGGATCGACATAGAGATAGACGGTGCCGAGCAATTCCGAAGTGGTTTTGGTCCAGTTCTGGAAAATCTCGTCGAGGAATTTGGATGTCGGCACAACCAGACGGCGTTCATCCCACACTTTCACCACGACATAGGTGGTGCGGATTTCCTCCACCCAGCCCCATTCGCCGCCAATAATCACGGCATCCCCGACAATAACCGGCTCGGTTACGGCCATCTGAAAGCCCGCAATCAACGATTTCAGCGCTGGCTGAGCGGCCGCGCCCACCGCCAGCGCGCCCAAACCGGCCGACGCCATCAGGGTCACGCCGATATCGCGCACCCCCGGAATGGCGAGCAACATCAGCGCCACGGTGACAAAAACGATGATGAAAGTGGCGATCCGGTTGAAAATGGCCAGTCTGGTACGACGGCGGCGTGCGGCGCGATTATCAGATACGGAAATATCACTGCGCAGGATCATCGCCTCTACCAGCGCATGCAGAATCGCAACGGCCATCCAGCCAATCAGCAGCGGCATGATCAGACCGCTGACATCATCCCACATGTTTTCCAGCGCCGGCAGGCTTCGTCCGGCAATCACCAGAAACAGGGCCACCAAAGCCCATCTGCTCGGCCGGGCGAGTCGGCGCACCACGATATTATCGGATTCGCTGTCACTCGCTTTCGCAAAGCGGCGGAGAAATCGGAACAACAGCCAATGAACGGCCAGCGCTGCAACCAGCGCGACTATCGTAGCCAGCACTATGCGAAGCGCAGTCGGCGCCCAGTCCGAAAAATCCAGCAGATAGAGATCCAGTTGCTCCAGCATAATTTCACGCCCCCTGCGGAAACGATGCTGCAAGTGCGAAAAGGTTCCCCGTCAGGTCAATGGGCGGCGTCCCAGCTCGCCCCATGGCCAATTTCAATCGCCAGCGGGACATCCAGCGTCACTGCGGGAAGAGCCGCTTCGCCCATCACCTTTTCGATCACTGCAGAAGCCGCGGCGACATCATCTTCCGGCAATTCGAAAACCAGTTCGTCATGCACCTGCAGCAGCATCCGGACATGGCCCAGCCCAGCATTTTCCAATGCCGGCAACATGCGGACCATCGCCCGCTTTATGATATCCGCACAGGTGCCCTGAATCGGCGCATTGATGGCCGCTCTTTCGCTGCCCTGCCGCTCCGTCTGGTTTTTCGATTCAATGCGGGGAAACCACGTCTTGCGGCCAAACAACGTCTCCGAATATCCGCGCTCCCGCACTGTTTCGAGCGTGCTGGCGATATAGCGCTGGATTCCAGGAAAACGTTCGAAATAGCGATCAATCATTGCCTGGGCTTCATCGGCGTCCACCCCAAGGCGGCCCGCCAGCCCCCAACGGGAAATCCCGTAGAGAATGGCGAAATTGATCGTCTTTGCCCGTGATCTCGTATCACGGTCGACCATGCCGAACAGTTCCTCTGCCGTGCGCGCGTGAATATCCTCCCCTTTGGCAAAGGCTTCACGCAGCTGCGGGACATCGGCCATGGACGCGGCCAGCCGCAATTCGATCTGGCTGTAATCGGCGGCGAGCAGCACCTGCCCCTTCTCTGGCACGAAGGCCTGACGAATTTGTCGGCCAATTTCCGTGCGAATCGGAATGTTCTGCAAATTCGGGTCGGTTGACGACAAGCGCCCGGTTTGCGCGCCGACCAGAGAATAGCTGGTATGTACGCGCCCCGTTTTCGGATTGATCGCAGCCTGCAATGCGTCGGTATAGGTGCTTTTCAGTTTGGACAGCTGCCGCCATTCCAGCACCTTATTGGCAATCGGCGCATCCTGTTCGGCAAGCCTTTCCAATATCGCCTGATCGGTCGAATATTGGCCACTCTTTCCCTTACGCCCGCCCTTATAGCCCATTTTTTCAAACAGGATCGTGCCCAATTGCTTGGGACTGCCAATGGTGAATTCCTCACCGGCAATTTCGTGAATCGTCTTTTCCAAACCGGCCATGGTTTCGGAAAATTCGCCGGAAAGCCGCGCCAGCTGATCCCGGTCGACCTTGATTCCTTCACGCTCCATATGGGCGACCACCGGGATCAGCGGGCGGTCGACCCTTTCGTAAATCCGCGTGCCGCCTTCGCTGGCGAGGCGCGGACGCAGGTGACGCCATAGCCGCCAGGTAACATCGGCATCCTCCGCCGCATATTCTGTCGCCTTGTCGAGCTGGACTTCGCCAAAGGGAATCGCTTTTTTTCCAGTTCCGCAGACATCCTTGAACTTCATAGTCGTGTGGCCGAGATGCCGTTCGGACAATTCATCCATGCCGTGGCCCCCGCCGATCCCGTCCAGCGAACGCCCGGCATCGAGATCAAAACTGAGAATCATCGTGTCATCGACCGGCGCCACCGCGATATCGTGGCGGGCCAGCACATTGATATCATATTTGATATTCTGGCCGATTTTCAGCACCGCCTCACTCTCAAGCAAAGGCTTCAGCAGTTCCAATGCAGTTTTAAGAGCAACTTGCTGGGGGCGTTCGGCGAACATGTCGCTCCCCCCATGGGCGAGTGGTATATAGCAGGCCTGATTTGGACCAATGGCCAGACTGATCCCCGCGAGCTCTGCGGCCATCGCATCGAGCGCGCTCGTTTCAGTATCCACCGCCAACACCCGCGCTGCCTGTGCCAGCTCGACCCATTCGGCCAGGCGTTTTTCATCCTGCACGCATTCATAGGTGGAACGATCAATTGCCGGCATGTCGGGCAAAGGCTGACTGTTGCCCTCTGGCGAATCTTCTGCGCCTTCATTCTGGGGCTTGGCCGGGTTGAGATCGGTCTTGCGTGACGGACTGCCCGTTCCTGCTTCGAGCCGCTTCAGCAGGCTGGAAAAACCATGCAAGCTGAGGAAATCAGCCAGTGGTTCGGACGGAATTGCTTCGAGCCGGAATTCACTGAGCGCATTGGGCAGCGGCGCATCCTCTTTCAACGTCACCAGAATACGGCTGAGTTCAGCCATTTCGCGGCCCTCGAGCAAACGCTCCTTGAGCTTTGACTTCTTCATCTCCGGCGCGGCATCAAGCGCCCCCGTCAGACTGCCATGCTCCTGGATGAGTTTGGTCGCCGTCTTGGGACCGACACCGTAAATTCCGGGAATATTATCAACCGAATCGCCCATCAGCGCCAGCACATCGCCAACCTTTTCAGGCGGTACGCCGAACTTCTCCTCGACTTCGGCCGGTCCGATTCGCAGATTTTTCATTGTATCGAGCATGTCGATACAGCCACCACCGGGAAATTCGGGGTCTTCCGCATTCAAATCGCACGTTCCGACCAGTTGCATCAGATCCTTATCCGACGAAACAATCGTCACATCCCAACCGCGCCGGGCGGCCTCACGGGCATAAGAGGCAATGATATCATCAGCTTCCAGCCCCGCTTCTTCGATACAGGGGAGCGAAAACGCACGTGTTGCATCGCGAATCAGCGGGAATTGCGGCACCAGATCCTCCGGTGGCGGCGGCCGATTGGCTTTGTAATCCTCATAAATATCATTGCGAAAGGAATGCGACGCCTTGTCGAGAATGACGGCCATATGGGTTGGCCCTTCGGCCGTGTTCAGCTCCTCCGCCAGTTTCCACAGCATCGTGGTATAGCCATAAACAGCTCCTACCGGGGTCCCTTCCGGGTTGGTGAGCGGCGGAAGACGATGATAAGCCCGGAAAATATAGGCTGAGCCGTCGACGAGGTAGAGATGCTGCTTATCCGACATGCCGTATGCGCTAGCAGGGTCTGCAGCCAAGGTCAGCCGCAATTCCCGCCATTTTCCGGACGTATTTCGTTAATATAGCCTCCCTCACAGTGACGGTTGCGAGGGATTATCGGGAAAAGCATTTTGCTTCTTGCCGCCATTTGTCTTGCATGGGGTTTGCAACGCGAGTATTTGTGCGCGCCGAAGCTGGTTCACGAGGGCTGGCTTTGCGTACGGCATATCTTTGCCGTGCACAGTCCACTCGCTGTTAAGGATTGAATTACATGCGCAAGATCGTTCTCGCTGCCGCCATTGCTGGCGCTGCTCTCTCCCTCGCCGCTTGCTCGGAAGGCACCGAAGACGCCACGTCCGAAGCTGCTGACTCGGCTATGGCTGATGCTGAACAGAACCTCGAAGATGCTACTGACGCTGCTGAAGCTGCTGGCGACGAAGCTGTTGAAGCTGCTGACGAAGCTGCTCAGGCAACTGACGAAGCTGCTGCTGAAGTCGAAGCTGACGCTCAGGACGAAACCACTGCCGAAGCGCAGGCTGACTGATTTCAGTCTTCTACGGTTTTACGAAAAAGGCGCGATCCAAACCGGATCGCGCCTTTTTTAATGTCTACTGCCGCAGCGCTGAAGGACATGGCTTACGCTTGACGTAAGTGATGCCGCTGCTGTGTCTCAGGCCTAAGCGGTGCTTAATATTTGGCATTCACCCAATAGCTGGCCGGTTTAGATGTGTAGCCATCATATACAGCGCGTGCGATTGAGGCGATCCGGCGTTCGCGATTAAGCCGCGAGCCCTGTCCTGTCACATAGATGGCCACTGCGATCGTCCGGCCATCCGGTGTGGTCAGCAGACCAATATCGCTGGATGTGTTGTGCAGCGATCCGGTCTTGTGCGCCACTGTCACGCTGGAAGGCATATCGGCGACAATCCGGCGCTTCCCCGTACGACACTCTTCCATCGTGTTGATCAGCAGATTGCGGCTTTCGCTGCTGAGCCAGCGTCCCTGATAGAGACCGGTCAGCAATTGCACCATGGCACGCGGCGTCGCGCTATCGCGATGATCAATATGCGCAGCAGGGTCGAATTCGCCATCATCGCGCACCAAGGTAGCGATATCGCGCGTAAGCTCGAATTCACCGATACCGGCACGCTTAGCCCATGCGTTCACTGCATCAGGACCGCCAACCACTGCGAGCAGGGCATCGGTCGCGCTGTTGGAACTGCGCGTGAGCATCAAATTGAGCAGCTGACTGGCAGGCAGATAACTTCCCTTATGCACCGGCGCGGTAGCCGATGAGAAAGGCTGGGACCTCTGCGGCACCATCAGCGGATATTCGCTGGTCAAACTCCACCGGCCTTGATCGACCCCTTCCAGAAACGTCGCTGCAATGGCGATTTTGCTGGTGCTGGCCATCGGGAAACGTTGATCACCCAGGATCGCTATTTCCTTGCCAGAGGACAGATCAAGCGCGGCAACGCCGATGCGCCCTTTATCGCCCGCGGCAAGATTAGCCACAGTCCGTTCAAAATCAGTTTTGAAATCGGGCGTATAATCCTGCGGAGTGCGTACCTCCGTGCCCAGAGCATGATCGAATGAGGTCAGAAAGGCCCGCTCTTCAGCATGGGCAGGGCCGGTAGCGACAAATGCCAGTGTGAGGCTGGCTACGATCCGTTTTATTATACTGTGCTTCATAATATCCGAATTTAGAGCCGATCAGGTTAGCAAGATGTTAACCTGCCACTTATTGGCGCTCACAAAAGCGGCCGCGCGGCAGGCCGAAACCACCACGCGACCAGCTGAATTATGGGATAGTACTTGGAAGCAGCGATCAGGCTGATGCGATTGATTTTTCAATCGTCGCGGTTGGTTCCGTTGCCAGTTCCTTGGCGATCTCTCCGCAGATTCGGCTCTCCAGTTCCTTATGATAATGCCGCCGCATTTCGCCGAGCGTCTTGGGGTCTGCAATAATCATGATCTGATCGATCTTGCCAGTCTTGGCCTGATTGTTGAGCCACTCCGTCGCTGCTGCACCGTGGGCCAGTTCATTCAGATCCGTGCGCCCATGACGCTGGCTGATCTTATCCTGATGATCCACGCCCGCGCTGAAATTTGTCGGGTCCAGCTCGGGCTCCGCCACTTTTTCCAGCTTGGGTTCGAAAATCTGGCCGACATTGCGCATGAGCAGGAAGCGTTCTCCGTCGACCAATGCGACAAGGGCCTGATGTGGGCATTTCATAAGTTGGCGTCTCCTCTCAATTGAAACAGTATTCATTCAATGGATGAGGCTGCGGGAAGTGCCTGAAATTTCCGCGCTACGCGCTATTCCCGGTTCAGCTGCCTTTCTCTTCAGACCATCTGACGTAAATATCAGGGCATTGCGGGCACAAAAAACCCGGCCAATCAGGGGCCGGGCTTTTCGCTTCATAGTGTCATTTCCGGCTTAGCCGATTGAAGCCTTGAGATCTTCAGCCAGGTCGGTGCGTTCCCACGGGAAGAAGTCGCCATCTGCTTTGCGACCGAAATGACCATAGGCCGCACTTTTCGCATAAATCGGCTTATTGAGACCAAGATGCATCCGGATGCCGCGCGGCGTCAGGCCGCCAAGCTTTTCCATACCGCGAATGGCGGCCTCGATCGCTTCATCCGTCACACCATCCGCAGCGGTACCATGCGTATCGACATAGATCGACAGCGGCTCAGCCACGCCAATCGCGTAGGAAAGCTGGATTGTGCAGCGTTTTGCCAGACCAGCCGCGACGATATTCTTGGCCAGATAGCGCGTGATATAGGCCGCCGAACGGTCGACCTTGGTCGGATCCTTGCCCGAAAACGCGCCGCCGCCATGCGGGGCCGCACCGCCATAAGTATCCACGATGATCTTGCGCCCGGTAAGTCCGGCATCACCATCGGGGCCGCCAATTTCAAACGTTCCCGTGGGATTGATGTGATAGACGGTTTTATCCGTGATCAGATCGCCGGGCAGCACGTCGCTGATCACCGCTTTCACATAGGATTTAAGCTCGGCTTCCTTCTCACCCTGATCGTAACCGGGGATGTGCTGCGTGGATACGACAACGGCCGGGCATTCGACCGCTTTGCCGTTTTCGAAGCGCAATGTGACCTGGCTCTTCGTATCCGGTTCAAGAAACGGCGCTTTGCCGGATTTCCGGTCATTGGCCATCCGTTGCAGGATCTTGTGGCTGTAATCCAGGGTGGCGGGCATCAGATCCGGTGTCTCGTCGCAAGCAAAACCGAACATGATCCCCTGATCGCCGGCACCTTCATCCTTATTGCCGGAGGCATCGACGCCCTGCGCGATATGGGCGGACTGCGCGTGAAGAAGGTTCTGGAAATCCAGTGTTTCCCAATGGAACCCTTCTTGTTCGTAACCAATGTCTTTCACAACCTGGCGAACGGTCTTTTCGATTTCTTCCAGTGCACCGGGAGCCCAGTCACCATTTTCGAACACGCCCTTGCAGCGAATTTCACCCGCCAAGACGACCTTTTGAGTGGTGGTCAGTGTTTCACAGGCAATCCGGGCTTCCGGATCCTTCGACAAGAACAGATCGACAACGGCGTCCGAGATCTGATCGGATACTTTGTCTGGGTGTCCTTCGGAAACGCTCTCAGAGGTAAAAAGATAGTTCTGACGCATTGAGGTCGATCCTCCGGTTATGAAAATCTATGTGAATATGCGGATGTCTAAAGACCTATCCGGCGTATAGCAACGGCTGTGGGAAGCAAAAGAACTATTGCCCAGGCAAGCGGCAATACGTTGCCAAGAAATGAAAATAATGTGGGTTCCGCTGCGGCTGGCACCGTGCCGTCGATTCGTCCCGCAACATGCAAAGGGCGATATTGACGCACTATGCCGCGTGCATCGATGACCGCACTGATTCCTGTTGTCGTGGCGCGCAAAACGGGCAGCCCTTCTTCAATCGCACGCAATCGGGCCTGAGCCAGATGCTGGGGAGGCCCGATGGTCCCAAACCAGCCATCATTGGAAGGGTTGAAGATATAATCAGGGCGGTTCTCAGGGTCGGTAATGCGGCCAGAGAAAATGATCTCGTAGCAAATCTGCACGCCGGCCTGCCCGTAATTGCCCAAATCGAGCGTGCGCGGCCCAGGTCCGGGCAGAAAATCGATCGTCCCGGCGACCAGTCGCGCGCCGCCTAACGGCTCCAACAACCAGCGCAGGGCGAGATATTCGCCAAAGGGCACCAGATGTGCCTTCGCATATCCTGCACGGATATTGCCGGTATCGTCGATGGCCGTAACGACATTGCGTGCGCCCACGGCCCGGCCATCAGAGATATCGAGATCAGTCGTTCCAGTGAGCAGCAAACTATTTTCACCCACCACGCGGGCCAGCCGATGGCGGGCGAACTCTGGATCCCCGAGCGCAGTCATGTGATTATAATAACGCTGCGGATAACCATCCCGCAGATAATCCGGTACGCCCGATTCCGGCCACAGAACCAGCCTTTCCTGTCCCGGTGAGTCAGGCAGGGAAAGACGCGCGGTTTTGATGAAATTTTCTTCGAATGATGCCGGATCGTTGAGCTTTTCCTGCCGGATATCGGGCTGCACCAGAGTGAAATGCACAGTGCTGTCGCGGGCGACCTGCCAACTTGGCACATACATGCCAGCAATCACCAACACGCATAACACGGCAAACGGCACTATGCGCCGATCACGCGCCAGCCAGAGCCCCGTCCCCGCCAGCAAAACAACCAGGCCGGAGAGCGCATAGGTACCCAGCCAGGGCGCAAGCACCGCCAGTCCGGGGCGATCGAACGGGCCGATCAGCACCGCGCCAAGCGGGTTCCACGGAAAACCGGTAAAGACCCAGCTGCGCAGCCATTCGGAGACAATCCAGCACGCGGCAAAGGCGGCGATGGCGGACCAGCCGCGCCTGTCGCCCATCAGCCACCGTGCGGTGCCAGCGGCCAAAGCGGGATAAAGGGCAAGGTAAAGCGCCAGCAAGGGCACAGCGGCCCAGCCAAGAGCCGCGGGCATTTCAGCCTGATAGGTAAAAGCCTGCGCAATCCAGATATTCCCGGCAGTGAAATGGCCGAAACCAAATAGCCAGCCCAACCCCGTCGCACGCTTCACGGTGCTGGATTGGAAAACGAGCGCTATCAGACCCGCAATAGACAGGAAAGCCAGCGGCCAGATTGTCAGAGGGCGGAACGCGGCAGCCGAGAGTATACCAAGCGCAAACGCGCTCAGACGAGGGCGCATGGCAAACCAGGCAGAGAACTGACCAAAGGCTTTCATGGGCCCTCTCTGGCTGGAGCAACAGGCGCGTGCAAGCGGCAATTCCCGCCTGCGCGCGCCTATATATCAGCTTGCGACTTCGAGATTCTCGCTATCGCCATCGGCTGCGCGAGGGCGACGGGTCCGACGGCGCGGCTTGGGCGCTTCCTCGTCATTATCCGCATTGTCGCTGATACCAATTGCCGGGGGCAGTGTCGCGGGGTCGAGCCCTTCGCCAGCAGCTGCCGGCTTCTTCACGGCATCCACCTTCTTACGGCTGGTGCGGCGCGGCTTGGGCGCGGGCTTGTCTTCCGCATCATCCTGCTCGGCAGCATCAACTGGCTTAGCCTGGCTGTCTTCCTGCGTGGTCTGCTCAGCTGCAGCCTTCCGGCGGCCACGCGGACGCGGCGCGTTTTCTTCGCTGCTTTCACCAGCATTGCCAGCTTCTGCGTTCTGGGCGGGTTCAGGCTTGCGGCGCATCCGGTTGTTACGGGATGCGTTATCGTCACCCTCCTGCCCCTCTTCGCCCTCTTCGGACGGTTCACGATCACCGTCACGCTTGGCGCGGGATTCGTCCTTCTGCGCTTTACTGTCGGCCAGCACGCGGAAATAGTGATCGGCAAACTGGAGATAATATTCCGTTTGCACACGGTCGCCATTCAGCGACGCATCATGCGCCAACTTCTTGTATTTCTCCAGCAGCTGCGGTGCGTTGCCCCGTGCGCGGCTGTCGATCCTGTTATGATTGTTGCCACCGCCCGAGTTGCGATTGTTGCCCCGGCCGCGACGACGATTGTTACCACGATTGTTGTTCAAGGGAATTCACTTCCTCAGTTGAGACCTGCGGATCCATCCGCTTCGGTCGCATGACCCCTCGCCACGGCGCATTTTGCGCTTCGTGGGCTCCATCGGATCAAAAGCGTGCGAAAAACTCGCCGCCCGTTGCACATAATGATGGAGCTAGACCCGGCTATCTGGCGCTTCACGCACATACCGCCCTTGGCCTTGGGTAAGGCCTAAACGCTGGCATCGCTTTTGCCAAGGGGAAATCGTAAGATAAGCGCTCGTGACCGCCCGGCCAAGTCATGACAAACCTTTGTGGCGAAGCCGGTTTGCTCCGCGATTTTGCTTACTTCGGCGGCCTGACTGGCCCCAATCTCGAGAATAACAACCCCATTCGCCGTCAGCATGTCAGGCAATTGCGGGATCAGGCAGCGATAATCATCGAGCCCATCCGGCCCCGCAAACAAAGCGCCAGCAGGTTCGAAATCGCGCACCGATGCGTCCAATTGCGCGCCAATTTCAACATAGGGCGGATTGGCAATGATGCAGTCAAACTGCCCCAGATCGCTCTGCCAGCCGGGTTTCGTCCAATCGCGCTGCTCCAATTGGACCCGCTGTGCCAGATTCAGCGCTTTCGCGTTGCCTGCCGCTATCTCCAGCGCCTGACCACTGCGATCAATACCTATTCCGTTCAGCTGCGGCTTCTCAGCCAGCATTGTCAGCAACAAGGCGCCCGATCCGACACCGCAATCCAATATACGGCCCTGATTCGGTGCATGATCCAGAGCCGCCTCCACCACGCTTTCACTATCGGAGCGGGGGATGAGCACTGCCGGAGACACCCGGAAGCAGCGCCCGTAAAAGTCCTGCGTTTCGCAAATATAAGCGAGTGGCTCCCCGCGCGCCCTTCTTTCAACAAGACCGTCAAAATTTGCCGGGGCATCTCTGTCGGCAGCCGACAGCAACATGGCAGAGCGCGAAATGCCAAGCGCATGCGCCATCAGCCATTCCGCATCGAGCCTGGCCGTGTCGCTGTCTGGGGTCAGCCGGCGAGTGGCTTCACGAAGCGCCTCGGAAACGCGCATCTCAATCGCTCATCGCCAGCAGACGTTTCGCTTCATCTTCGGAGATCAGGGCATTGATCAGATCATTTAGCCCAGTTCCTGCCAGAATTTCCGGCAATTTATGGAGTGTCAGGCCAATCCGGTGATCGGTCACGCGCCCTTGCGGAAAATTATAGGTGCGGATGCGTTCGGACCTGTCTCCCGATCCTACCATGGCTTTGCGGGCTTCAGCCTCGGCCCCATCGGCTTCTTCACGCATCTTTTCGTACAACCGGGCGCGCAGCACCTGCATGGCCTTGGCCTTGTTCTTGTGCTGGCTGCGCTCATCCTGCTGAGTGACGACGATACCAGAGGGAAGATGCGTAATGCGTACCGCGGAATCGGTGGTGTTCACATGCTGCCCGCCTGCACCGCTGGCGCGATAGATGTCGATCTTCAGATCGTTGTCGTCGATCTGCACATCCACCTCGGTCGGTTCCGGAAGGACGGCGACCGTCGCTGCCGAGGTGTGGATGCGTCCGCCGCTTTCCGTCACCGGCACGCGCTGCACCCGGTGGACGCCGCTTTCAAATTTGAGCTTGGCAAAAACGCCCTGCCCGCTGACATGCGCGACCACTTCCTTGAACCCGCCCACATCGGACGCATTCATGCTGATCGTCTCTACTTTCCAGCCCTGTTCAGCCGCGAAGCGTTCATACATGCGGAACAGATCGCCCGCGAACAGTGCGGCTTCATCGCCGCCCGTTCCGGCACGAATCTCCAGCATCGCTGGCCGTGCATCGGCTGAATCGCGCGGCAGCAGCGCAATTGCCAGGCGGCGCTCCGCCTCTGGCAGTTCACCGCGCAACCGGCTGATTTCTTCCCCTGCCAGAGCCTTCATCTCGGGATCGGAATCGTCGAGCGCTTCCAGTTCAGCCAATTCGGCGCGCATCGCCTGAACATTCCGGGCGGCCTGCGCCACCGGATCCAGTTCGGCATAGTCGCGGCTCGCCGTGACGAATTCATCGCCCTCCAGCGTCCCCGATGCCAATCGCGCCTCCAATTCGGCAAAGCGATGCGCGATCTGTTGCAGCCGTTCCTCTGGAACAATCATCGCACGGCCTGACATTTGAAGGATCGGAGGTGGATCAATTCGGGGAATATCCCTTCAGCACAGCATCGATCGCGGCTTCATCCCCGCCATCGATACGCAAGCGGTGCTGCATTGCGCCATCGTCTCCGGCTGTCAGCGCCAGTATCGCCTTCGCATTCTGCTTCACTGCTTTGTCGTACCTCTTGCGAGCGGAGCCCGTGGCGATCAGTTCGCTGGCCAGCCCCGCACGGCGCATGGCAGCAGTCAGCCCCACACCATCGGCGCGCATTGCGTCATCCTCCACCACCACGATGATATCGGGCACCGGCTCACCCAGTTCTTCCACCAACATGGCCAGACGTTCGATCCCGGCCGCCCAGCCAACAGCAGGCGTTGCCGCTCCGCCAAGCGATTCCATCAGCCCGTCATAACGCCCGCCACCAAGTACCGTGCCTTGTGCGCCCAGCCGATCGGTTACGAATTCAAACGCGGTGTGGCGATAATAATCGAGTCCGCGCACCAGCGCCGGATTGCGTTCCCATGCGACACCTGCCGCATCGAGCCCTTCTGTCACCTGAGCGAAGAAATCCTTGGCTGCGTCGGACAGATAATCATCAATGCGCGGCGCATCTGCGGTGAAGGGCTTGTCGCGCGGATCCTTGCTGTCGAGAATCCGCAGCGGATTACGCTCCAGCCGATCCTGACTGTCTTCCGACAATTCATCCCTATGTGCGCGGAAATATTCGACCAGTGCAGCGCGCCAGTTTTCACGGCTTTCACCATCGCCCAGCGTGTTCAGTTGCAAGGTCACGCCATCGGCAATGCCCAATTCGCGCAGCAGGTGATCAGCCATCACCAGCAATTCCACATCCGCCTGAGGCTCGGCCGCGCCGATTACTTCGGCATCGATCTGGTGGAATTGGCGATAGCGGCCCTTTTGCGGGCGCTCATACCGGAAGAGCGGCCCATGGGTGGCAACTTTCAGCGGCGCATATTGCTTCCACCCATCGGTGAGATAGGCGCGGGCAATCCCCGCGGTAAATTCCGGGCGCAGCGTCAGCGATTCGCCGCCGCGATCCTCGAACGAATACATTTCCTTGGATACAACGTCGGTCGTCTCCCCCAGCGAGCGGGAAAACACCTCGGTCTTTTCAAAAACCGGCATTTCCACGCGTCGGAAGCGATAAAGCTTGCGAATTCGTTCAAATGTCGCGGTGACAAAGGCAAAGGCTTCGGCCTCTGCACCGAAAATATCCTGCGTGCCGCGAATGGGCTTGGGGGTTTTGATCATGCTCATGATGGACCGCGCTTTAGTCCCGGATGGCGCGGCAGGCAACGGAGCCATGCGATCAAGCATATAAAGCGGCGAAAAGAGGGCATTTACCCCTCGCCAAGTGGCGCCGCTTGCATTAGGCGCTGGTCCGAATTTCTGACGGGGTCGGCATCCTAGAGCCGCTCTGTACCATCACTCAACTTTGCCTGGGGAAATACAGATCCATGCGTATCGACCTTATCCCGACCGGAGATAATCCGCCCGAAAGCCTGAACGTCGTCATCGAAGTGCCCACCGGGGGCGAGCCGGTGAAATACGAATTCGACAAGGAATCGGGCGCTCTGTTCGTCGACCGTATCCTGCATACGCCGATGCGCTACCCCGCCAATTACGGTTTCGTGCCGCACACGCTTTCGCCCGATGGCGATCCGCTCGACGCGCTGGTCGTGGCCGGCTTCCCCTTCATTGCGGGTTCCGTCGTCCGTGTACGCCCGATCGCCGTGCTCAATCTGGAAGACGAACATGGCGGCGACGAAAAGCTCGTCTGCGTGCCGGTGGATTCGACCTTCCCCTATCACAGCCAGATCTCGGAAATCAGCGACCTGCCTGCCATCGTGCTGCAGCAGATCGAACATTTCTTCACCCATTATAAGGATCTGGAGAAGGAAAAGTGGGTTCGCGTCGGCACGTGGGGCGGCGCCGAAGATGCCAAGCGCATCGTGATCGAAGCGATCGAGCGCGAGAAGGAAGCCAAGGCCTGATCGCCCAAGGCTCATCACTTTACCAAGCTGTTTGAAAAGGAGGCCCGCTGCATTGCACCGGGCCTCTTTTTTTGGCTGCGACACCGCCGCTTAACCGGCGCGGCGCGCCTTATTCCACGGGCCGGGAGGAATCGAGCAGGTCTTTCTCCCCCGGGGCCATGGCCCGTTCCGCATCCACCATGCGGGCAATTTCATTTTCCGGCGAAACATCTTCCACCGGCGCAGGTGCATCCACGGCAGGCGATACTTTGGCGGGTGTTGCGGTGGGTGCCGGAGCAGCACTGCTGGTGCGTGCCCCGTCCGAAAGCTGAGGCGAGAGGGCCATCGGCGGCAGCGCTGAACTGTCGAAACGCAGGCGATAAATCGGCTCGGGCAATGCGAAGCCAGCACTTTCCAGAGCGTCCTTCACCGCCGGAATCGCCCGGCTGCGGGCTTTGAAATAATCCGTCTTGTCCTGATCCATCCAGCCAAGGAAGCGGATCACGATATTCGAATCGCCCACTTCTTCCACGATTGCGGCAGGCTCCGGCTCAGCCAGCACGAAATCCAGCGCATTGAGCACCTTCACGCCGAGCGCCCGCGCGGCATCAGGGCTGTCATCCGCATCGATACCCAACAGAAATTCGAACCGCCTTTGCGGATTGCGCGTGTAATTGAGGATCACTGCCTTGAAGACCGTGGAATTGGGAATGCGCAGATGGTTGCCATCCAGCGTCATCAGGATCGTCGCCCTGCTGGTCAAACGTATGACGCGGCCTTCCTGACCCTCAATCACGACATGGTCATTCGCACGGAAAGGCTGGCGCAAGGACAGCATGAGCGAAGCAACGTAGTTTTCAATCGTGTCACGCATGGCAAAGCCCAGCGCGATACCGATCACGCCTGCCCCGCCCAGAACCGCACCGAGCAGTGCGGCCGCGCCAATCATGTCGAGCGCCACCACCAATCCGCCAATGACAAAGCCGAAGCGAATCGCGCTGGCTATCAATCCGGCAAGAAACGTGTTGCGTGCCAGCCGATTCCACAGCCCCGTCAGCGAGGCGATGACATAGCCGAGCGCGGCGATCAGCAAGCCGACAACAATCGCCGCACCGATCAAGGGCAGCATGGCGATGAATTCGGAAAAACGCTCCGACACGCCAGCCAACCCGGCCAGTCCCCTGTCGACGGAAACATCCCGGCGAAGTGCATTTTCGATCGTCACCACACCGCTGACGCGGCTGGCAATGGCCTCTGCCCGCTGGCTATCGGCCATATCGGCAACGCTGCCCTCCAGCGAGACCACCCCTTCGCTGACCGAGACACGGACGTCACTCAGCGCGGGCAATTCAGCGAAGATGCCAGCGATACGCTCGGCTATCCTGTCATCCGATCCCGCCTCCTGCTGCGGGTCGATGGTCGTGGTGGTGGCAGGTTCTTCGGCTGTGGCAGTGGGCGTCGATGGCGCGGGAAGCAGCGCGGCGACAGGCGCCGAGCCAAGGAACAGCAACAGCGCCGCAAGACAGGCCCGGCCCGCCTGAAGACGCGGGCGCATCATTCGCCCGCCACCGTCATGCCATCCACCCGCAAGGTCGGGACATTGATGGTGCGATGATATTCAAGATCATTGGCGGCGGACATGCGCGCAAACATGTCGAGCAGATTGCCCGCAATCGTGAATTCAGCAACCGGCCCCGCCAGCTCGCCTTTCACAATACGAAAGCCCGCCGCACCGCGGCTATAATCACCGGTCACCCCGTTCACGCCCTGACCAGACAATTCGGTGACATAAATACCGTCTTCAATATCGCTCATCAATTCAGCGGGGCTCATCCCCCCAGCCTCCAAATGGCAATTGGAAACCGATATACCGGGGGCACCTCCCGCACCGCGTGACGCATGGCCGGTGGGCGCGATGCCCAATTGCCGCGCGGCAGCACAATTGGTCAGCCAGCCGGTGATGCGACCTTCCTGCACCAGAGCCCGGTCCCGCGTGGGCAGCCCTTCTCCGTCAAAGGGGCGTGACCGCAGACCGCGCTGGCGATGCGGTCGCTCCAGCAAGCGCAAGTCGTCAGGGAACAATGTGTCATTTTCCTTCCCAAGCAGGAAACTTGATCTGCGGGCAATCGCCGCAGCAGACATCGCACCAATCAAATGGGCCACCAGCGAATGGCCGATGCGCGGATCGAACAGAATGGGCCGGGGCCCACTGCTCACCCGCTGCGGATCAAGCCGGGCAACCGCGCGCTGACCAGCTTTCTGGCCGATTTCCAGCGGATCGGGCAAGTCCTCTGCATGGCGCGCAACGCGGTAGGCGTAATCACGCTGCATTGCCGCCCCTTCGCCGGCAATGACGCTGGCGCTCAGAGAATGGCTGGTCGCGCGGTGGGCGGCAGCAAAGCCATTGCTGGTCGCAAGCGCGACCATGCTGGAGCCATAACCCGCCGATCCGCCTTCACTGTTGGTGACACCTGCCGTCGCCCGTGCTGAATCCTCTGCCGCCAAGGCCGCTTCGCGCAGCTTTTCAGGCGTCACCTGCACCGGATCGAACAAGTCGCAATCGGGATAGGGTGGCTGGGCGAGCATTTGTGCCTCAGCCAGTCCCGCATAGGGGTCCAGCGGCGCAGCCTTCGCCATCGCAATGGCCCGCTCGGACAATTCCTTCAATCCGGCATCGCTGAAATCGCTGGAATGGATGGAGGCGGAACGCCCATCACAGAAAACCCTCAGCCCCAGATCGGCACTTTCGGAACGATCCGCGCCTTCCAGTTTACCAAGCCGCACTTCAATGCTCTGGCTTTCACTGCCAATCACCACGGCATCAGCGCTATCCGCGCCGCCGCGGCAAACCATATCTATCAGGGCTGCGCAGCGTTCCTGCGCAACAGCCGGGTCGAGAGGAGATGCGTTTTCACTCATTCTCCGCTTCTAGCCCAGCCCTGCTGCCTGGGCCAGACAAGCGCGTCAGAAAAGAGGGAGAATCAGCGTGAACAAGCCTGTGATGGCAAAGGGAAGACCAATTGCGCACAGCCAGACAGCCAGACAATCCCGGCGGAAACGCGCCCCGAGAACCGCATTATCGGCAGCATTTTCTGTGCAGCCATCCCAGCGGCGCTGCATCAGGCGGCAGGCCGGGACAATCGCCATTACCAGCACGACCAGAGCGAGATAGGGAAGAACCGAGCCCTGACCGGTTTTCATTGCGCCCATCGTGACGAAAATATGCAAGCCGGTGTAAACCAGCAGCGCGTAAGCAATATGATCGCTGAAACGGCGGCTGAGCTGTCGCCCATTGCGGCGCACGGCAGGGCGAGCATATTTTGCAAGAGCGCTGTCCATCGGCTTCCTCCGTCACGTCTTGGAAAAAGCAGTATTCCAGCCAGCGGCCAAGTTGGCAAGTGCCTTGATTTTCCTTAGAAAACTAAGCTTTACGCTTCGCTAATCCAAGTATCATGCACGAATCCTGCCAAATAGGCTTCAAACATAGCGCATCCATGCTAAATTCCATTTCATGAACACCGAGAATGCCGATCCCTTCGATCAGGATGCGCTGGCCGACGCCATGGCCGAGGCCCCTTCGAATGCTTCCCCGCCGATCCCGCAAGGGGGCCTGGAAGTCGTTTCGATTGCCAAAAGTTATGACAAGCGCTCCGTGCTCAGCGATATTTCGCTGTCGGTCGGCAAAGGCGAAGTGCTCGGCCTGCTCGGCCCCAATGGCGCGGGCAAGACCACCTGCTTTTATTCCATCATGGGCCTCGTCCGTCCCGATAGCGGCCGCATTCTGATGGATGGGGAAGATGTGACGCGCCTGCCCATGTATCGGCGCGCCATTCTCGGTCTGGGTTACCTCCCGCAGGAAACATCGATCTTTCGCGGCATGACCGTGGAACAGAACATTTCCTGCGTGCTGGAAATGGTTGAACCCGACAAGGATGTCCGCGCGGCCGAGCTGGAGCGGCTGCTGGATGAATTCGGGCTGACCCGTCTGCGTGAAAGCCCCGCCATGGCACTGTCCGGCGGGGAAAGGCGGCGCTGTGAAATTGCCCGCGCGCTGGCGGCCAACCCGTCAATCATGCTGCTGGATGAACCCTTTGCCGGGATCGATCCGCTGTCGATCGGCGATATTCGCCATTTGGTGATCGACCTCAAACAGCGCGGAATTGGTGTGCTCATCACCGATCACAATGTCCGTGAAACACTCGATATCGTCGACCGCGCTTGCATCATCTATGGCGGCCAGGTGTTGTTTGCCGGCAGTCCGCAGGAACTGGTCGCAGATGAAAATGTGCGCCGCCTCTATCTTGGCGAGAGCTTCACTTTGTGATTTTGGCGGCGCCCCTTCCGCATAATGCAGGCTGATCCGTGGGGCTGAGCCCGCGCCTCGACCTGCGCCAGACGCAATCGCTGGTGATGACGCCGCAATTGCAGCAGGCGATCAAGCTACTTGCTCTCTCCAATCTGGAAGTCGAAAGCTTCATTTCCGACGCGCTCGAATCAAACCCCCTGCTCGACACATCAGGGCAGGAGGGCGCGGATGCCGGACCATCGAATACCGCAAGTGACGGGCCGGACCCGGTCGCCGAGCAGTCCGCTGCAACCAGCACCGAAAGCGTGTCGTCGGATGAGCTGATCCGTCAGGGCGCCGGAGAGGCGGATGCGCCGCTCGATATTGACAGCTCTGCACTTGATCGGGACCGGGACACGGGCGATTGGTCTGCAACCGCCAGTGCTTCAAGCGGCGCGGGCAGCAGCGACGCCGGGCCATCAATCGATGAACGTGGCAGCGGCGGCCCGACACTGGCCGAACATCTCGAAGCGCAAATCGGTTCGGTCGCCCCGGACCCGCAAAGTGCCTTTATCGCCCGCCATATTATCGGCCAGATCGACGATGCGGGTTATCTGACCGCCGATCTTTCAGAAATGGCTCACGACCTGGGCGTCTCAGAAGATGACGTGGCGCAAGCGCTCCATCTGGTGCAATCGCTCGACCCCACAGGTGTCGGCGCGCGCAGCCTTGCTGAATGCCTCGCCCTGCAGGCGCGCGAGGCAGATCGATTTGACCCCTGCATGGAAAAGCTGATCAACAATCTCGATTTGATTGCCAAGGGCCGCTTCGATCAGATCAGGCGCATTTGCAACGTGGATGAAGAGGATTTCGCCGATATGCTGGCGGAATTGCGCGGCTACAACCCGAAGCCCGGCCTTTGCTTCGACAATGCAGACCATGAACCGGTGGTGCCCGATATCCTGATCAGCGCCACACCCGATTTTGGCTGGGACATCGCTCTCAACCCCGAAACTCTGCCGCGGCTGATCGTCAACCGCGATTACTATGTCGAGCTGCGGGGGGATTGTCAGGACAAGTCATCACGCGGCTGGCTGCAGGAAAAATTGGCGGATGCCAATTGGCTCATCAAGGCGCTGGATCAGCGGCAACGGACCATTCTGAAGGTCACCGCCGAGATAGTGAAACATCAGGAGGGGTTTTTTCGCAAGGGCGTGGCCCATCTCAAACCGCTGACGCTGCGGACGGTAGCCGAAGCGATCGATATGCATGAATCCACCGTCAGCCGCGTCACATCCAACAAATATCTGAATTGCGCCCGCGGGACATTCGAACTCAAATATTTCTTCACCAGCGGAGTAGCCGCCGCCGATGGCGACGGCAGCGTGTCCGCCGAATCGGTGAAGGCGGAAATACGCAGTCTGGTGGATGCCGAAGACCCGAAAAAGATTCTATCGGATGACAAGCTGGTGGAACTGCTTCGCGAAAAAGGCTTCGACCTCGCCCGGCGGACGGTGGCCAAATATCGTGAAGCGATTGGCATCGGCTCCTCTGTCCAGCGCCGCCGACAGAAGAAAATGGCCGGATTGAAATAGGCGCATGGCGGTGTCCTCAAAGCCACAACTTTCACCAAGGTAAATTACTTTAGGGAATATTAACCTTTTCCGGTAAGAAAGTCTGTGGTTAACAAGTTGCAATCTCTCATATCGGAGAGTTACCGCAGAACAACAACGGGGGGTTTATCCCATGCGCGTGCTGCTGATCGAAGATGAGCCTACCACCGCGAAGGCTATTGAGCTGATGCTCAACAATGAAGGCTTCAACGTATATTCCACCGATCTGGGCGAAGAAGGCCTCGATCTCGGCAAGCTGTATGATTACGACATCATTCTGCTCGACCTGAACTTGCCCGATATGCATGGTTATGACGTGCTGAAGAAATTGCGCGTCGCCAAAGTGCAGACGCCGGTTCTGATCCTGTCCGGCATCTCGGAAATGGACTCCAAGGTCCGCAGCTTTGGTTTTGGCGCTGATGATTATGTCACCAAGCCCTTTCATCGTGATGAGTTGATCGCCCGCATCCATGCCGTTGTTCGCCGCAGCAAAGGCCATTCGCAGAGCATCATCCGCACGGGTAAGCTGGCCGTGAACCTCGACACCAAGACTGTCGAAGTCGATAGCGCCCGCGTGCATCTGACCGGCAAGGAATATGCCATGCTGGAGCTGCTTTCCCTGCGCAAAGGCACCACGCTGACCAAGGAAATGTTCCTGAACCATCTTTATGGCGGGATGGACGAACCGGAACTGAAGATTATCGATGTCTTCATCTGCAAGCTGCGCAAGAAACTTGCTACGGCCTGCGAAGGGGAAAATTACATCGAAACCGTCTGGGGCCGCGGCTATGTGCTGCGCGATGACGAAGATGAAAGTCAGGATGCGGCCGCTTGACGCCTGCCAATGACAGACAATTTACAACGAAACCCCTGAGAAGGCTTGCCTCTCGGGGGTTTCTTGTTATCCGCGCCAGCCCATGACTGCACATAAATCGGGTGACCCGACCACACTCAACCGGCTCTATGGCCGATCGCAAGGACGCAAGCTGCGCCAGGCCCAACAGGACCTGGTCGACAATCTGCTGCCCAAAATCAGCGTACCGGAAGACGGTGCCGTCACGTCGCAGGCGCTTTTCGGACAGGACGCACCACTCCATTTCGAAATCGGCTTTGGCGGCGGCGAGCATCTGGCCGCGCGTGCCGATCTGCTGCCCGATCATGCATTTATCGGCTGCGAACCCTTCCTGAACGGCGTCGTTGGCGCGTTGCAGCATGTTCGTGATCAGCAATTGTTCAATGTGCGGCTGCATATGGGCGACGCGCTGGAAGTGCTGGCCCGCATTCCCGACAATGCCCTATCCTTCGTCTATCTGCTGCACCCGGACCCCTGGCCCAAGGCGCGCCATGCAAAGCGGCGCATGATGAATGACGGCCCGGTGAATATGATCGCGGCCAAGCTCAAGTCCGGCGGCGAGTTTCGTTTCGGCACCGACCACCCGGTCTATCTGCGCCACGCGCTGATGGTGATGCGCAATCATACAGATCAGTTCGACTGGCTGACCGAGGGGCCCGAAAGCTGGCAAAAGCGCCCCGGCGGCTGGAGCGAAACCCGCTATGAAGCCAAGGCGCGCCAGCAGGGGCACGAGGTCTGGTATTTTCGCTATCGGCGCACTGAGGCGTAATTTGGCGTTGCTTTTAACGCCTTCTTTCCAAACTGTGCGGCGTCAAACCACCGGCTCAAATGCTGGAAATCGGTTCATTTCCTATCGCTGCCAGTCTTCTGGATGTAGCCCTCTATAAGCTGGAGCGCTCACCCTTACCCGCACGTGCATAGACTACGGTTATAAGCTTAGCCACGTAAACTCCTCGCCTCACCGGCGGAGACGGCGTACAGCCGTACAATGCGCCGATCTCGCAAGAGTGCTGCAATTTTCCAATAATGCCTATTGCGTCCGGACTGGCGGAATTCCTCATTCATTGCGGGCAGGAGGCAGACACAGATCGATAGTTTCAAATTATACCTATCCGGCTCCGTGATGCTGGACCTTGGCCTGTGGCACGGCTTAGACATCGTTCTTCTATCCAGCGTCAAAGGTATAAGCACCGATGAAACATTCGCTTCTGGCCGGTTTTCTGGCTGCATCCTGCCTCTCCAGCGTGGCGAGCGCGGAAAATTCGCGGCCGCAGCCCGTACCGATTACCGATACGATTCCCGCGGCCCGCGACATTGCCTATCCCGGTGCGATCACCCTCGATATTGACGCAACGGATACGCAGCGCGGCATTTTCACCGTCAAGGAAACCATCGATGTGGCCGAATCCGGCCCGATGGTGCTGCTGATGCCAGAATGGCTGCCGGGCAAGCATTCAGAAGCCGGGCAATTATCCAAGCTGGCCAGCCTGAAATTCACCGCCAATGGTCAGACCCTTTCGTGGAAGCGCGATCCGGTCGATGTCTACGCCTTCCACATTGATATCCCGGAGGGTGCTAAGACCGTGGATATCGATCTGCAATTCCTCTCCGCCACCGCAAGAAATCAGGGGCCGATTGTGATGACGCCGCAGATGCTGCGGCTGCAATTCAATTCGATGAGCCTGTATCCGGCGGGCTATTACACCCGCAACATTCCGGTTTCCGCCACCGTCCGCTATCCGCAGGACTGGACGGCTGCGTCCGGCCTACCGGCCACCGCGCAAGGCTCCACCTACACCTACGAAACAACGGATTACCAAACGCTGGTCGATTCGCCGGTGCTGGCGGGGCGTTTCTTCAAACGCTTCGAATTAACCCCGCGGGTCGGTCTGGATGTGGTAGCCGATACGCCGGATGAGCTGGAAGCCACACCGGAGCAGATCGCTGCGCATAAACGGCTGGTCGATCAAGCGGTGAAGACATTCGGCGCGCAGCATTACGACAATTACGAATTTCTGCTCAGCATTTCAGACGAAATCAGCGGAATCGGGCTGGAGCATCATCGCAGCTCTGAAAATGGTGTCGAGCCGGGCTATTTCACCGAATGGGATGATCAGGCCTCTGCCCGCAATCTGTTGCCGCATGAATTCGTCCATAGCTGGAATGGCAAATTTCGCCGTCCCGCAGATCTGTGGACGCCCGATTACCGCATGCCGATGCGCGACAGCCTGATGTGGGTCTATGAAGGGTTGACCCAGTTTTACGGCTATGTGCTGCAGGCCAGATCCGGGCTGGTTTCAAAGCAGGATACGCTGGATGAATACGCCGCGATCATGGCGCGATATGACTACACGCCCGGACGCGAATGGCGCCCGCTGCTCGATACGACCAACGATCCGATCATCGCCCACCGGCAACCCAAAGCCTGGAGGAGCTGGCAGCGTTCGGAAGACTATTACAATGAAGGTCTGCTGGTCTGGATGGAAGTGGATTCCATTCTGCGACGCGAATCCGGCGGCCAGAAATCGATTGATGATTTCGCCCGCGCTTTCTTTGGCATACGCGATGGCGACTGGGGAGAAGTGACCTACACTTTCGATGATGTCGTAAACACACTCAACAATGTGCAGCCCTATGACTGGAACAGCTTCCTCAGCACCCGGCTGAATGAAACCAGCGATCATGCTCCGCTGCAGGGCTTTACCGATAATGGCTATCGGCTGATCTTCACCGACACGCAAAGCGACGTTCTGAAAGATGCGGCCAAAGCACGCGGGATTACCGATCTCAGCTATTCTCTGGGCTTCACCCTCAACAAGGATGGCGAGGTCAGCCGCGTGGTCTGGGACAGCCCAGCCTTTGCCGAGGGGATGACCGTTGGTGATGAAGTGGTTGCCGTGAATGATGCAGCCTACACGCCCGACAAGCTGACCGGTGCCCTTGCCGCAGCGCAGGATACCAAGGACCCCATTCGCGTGCTCATCAAACAGGGCGATGACTTCCAGACGCTTTCCTTCTCTTATTTCGAAGGCGCGCGTTATCCGCATCTGGAAAAGATCGTGAAGGGGAAAAGCGGGCTCGATCGTCTGCTGGAAGCCCGGTAACAAAAGCGAGGATATAGCCAGTGCCGCGCCGCTTATTGGCGGGCGGCACTGGCGAATATATCAGGCTTACTTAACCACGCCCGCGCTGGCGAGCACGGCCAGTGTGAGCAGATCCGGCGCGATCGCCGTCATCGGTGCGATCTGAACCGGCTTTTCCATCCCGATCAGCATCGGGCCGATCATCGCATTACCGCCCAGTTCGCGCAGCAATTTGGCTGAGAGATTGGCCGATTGCAGCCCCGGCATCACCAGCACATTGGCCGGTGCGGAAAGGCGGCTGAACGGGTAATTCGCCATGATTTCCGGATTGAGCGCGGCATCGGGTGCCATTTCGCCTTCATATTCGAAATCTGGCTTTTCTTCATCCAGCAACTGCACGGCACCGCGGATATTTTCCAGCCATTTGCCCGGCGGATTGCCGAAGGTCGAATAGGACAGGAAGGCAACCCGGGGTTCATGACCCAGCCGGCGCGCCACAGCCGCGGTTTCCCTGGCGATATGCGCCAATTCGACCGATGTGGGGCGTTCATTGATCGTCGTATCGGCCAGGAACACCGTGTTGGTCTTGCCGATTATCAGATGCACACCGAAAGGCACCGCATCCGGTTTCGGGTCGAGCACATGGCGAACCTCACGCATGGTCTGCGCGAAAGGCCGGGTCAGGCCCGAAATCATCGCATCGCCATGGCCCAGCGCCACCAGCGCACTGGCGAAGATATTGCGATCCTGATTCACGGCCCGGCGCACGTCACGCTCCAGATAACCGCGGCGCTGCAAGCGCTTATACAGGTAGTCGACCATTTCGGGGACATAAGGCGAATCCAGTGAGTTCTGGATTTCGAACGCTTCGGGCTGATCCACGCCAAGCTCGATCAGCTTGTCGCGCACCGCCTGAGTGCGGCCGACCAGCACCGGTGTGCCATAGCCGAAATCGCGCAACTGGATCGCGGCGCGCAGCGCCACTTCCTCTTCCGCTTCGGCAAACACAACCCGCTTGGGGTGTTTCTTCGCATCGGCATAGACCGATGTGAGCACCGATGTCGTCGGGTTGAGACGGCCCTTCAGATGCATCCGGTAGGCATCGAGATCCTCGATCGGCTTTTGGGCCACGCCCGTTTCCATCGCCGCCTTGGCAACGGCGGAGGACACGCGTTCCATTAATCGCGGATCGAACGGCGCGGGAATGATATATTCCGTGCCGAATTGCTGGTTCTTGCCATAGGCAGCAGCGACTTCTTCGGGCACGCGTTCACGCGCCAGTTCCGCAATGGCCTCTGCTGCGGCGATTTTCATTTCTTCATTGATGGCCGTCGCCTGAACATCCAGCGCACCGCGGAAGATGAAAGGGAAGCCGAGCACATTGTTCACCTGGTTCGGATAATCCGAACGGCCCGTGGCGATAATCGCATTGGGGCGAACCTTCTTGGCTTCTTCGGGCGCGATTTCAGGCGTCGGGTTGGCCATGGCGAAGATGATCGGACGATCTGCCATATTGGCGACCCATTCCGCCTTGAGTGCGCCGGCAGCCGACAGACCAAGGAACATATCCGCGCCGTGCAAGGCGTCTTCCAGTGTCCGCGCCGGCGTGTCGATCGCATGGGCGCTCTTCCACTGATCCATGCTTTCGGTCCGACCGGTGTAGATGACCCCGGAACGATCGCACATGGTCACATGGTCGTGCCGCACACCCATCGCCTTCATCAAGGCGGTACAGGCAATCGCCGAAGCGCCTGCCCCGTTCACCACTATGCGGATATCTTTCAGTTCGCGGCCGGTCAGGTGGCAGGCGTTGATCAGGCCAGCGGCGGCGATGATCGCCGTGCCGTGCTGGTCGTCATGCATCACCGGAATATTCATCTTTTCGCGCAGAGCCTGCTCGATGATGAAACATTCAGGGGCCTTGATATCTTCCAGATTGATCCCGCCAAAGGTGGGCTCCATCAAGGCCACGGCATCGATGATCTTTTGCGGGTCTTCGGTATCCAGTTCGATGTCGATCGAGTCGACATCCGCAAAGCGTTTGAACAGAACCGACTTGCCTTCCATCACCGGCTTCGCAGCCAATGCGCCCAGATTGCCAAGGCCAAGTATGGCCGTGCCATTGGTAATCACCGCGACGAGGTTGGAGCGGATCGTATATTCTGCCGCTTTCGAGGGATCTTCCGCAATGGCTTCCACAGGCGCCGCGACACCGGGAGAATAAGCAAGGCTCAGATCGCGCTGGGTCGCCACGGGTTTGGTAGGAACGATCTCGATCTTACCGGGACGTTTGGTGCTATGATAAAACAGTGCTTCACGGCGGGTGAAACTGTCATTGCTCTCGTCAGCCAAGTCTATCTCCATGTCTTGTGCCGGCTGCCTAATCCACCATGAACGCAAAGGATAGGGGAAAGCGGTCATCAGAAGCTTTCCGAATCGGGTCAGGTGCCGCTAGTCACGCCAGGATGGCTGGCTCTGCAACACCAATGATGACCCAATATCTCGCATTGAAGGACGAGGCAGAGGATTGCCTCCTCTTCTACCGAATGGGCGACTTTTTCGAGCTTTTTTTTGGCGACGCGCAAAAAGCAAGCGCGGTGCTGAATATCGCGCTGACCACGCGCGGCGAACATGATGGCGCGCCCGTGCCCATGTGCGGTGTGCCGGTTCATTCGGCGGAGGGTTATCTCGCGCGGCTGATCCGCGCCGGTTGCCGCGTCGCGATTGCCGAGCAGGTTGAGACGCCTGAGGAAGCCAAAAAACGAGGTGGTTCCAAAGCTCTGGTGAAGCGCGATATCGTGCGTTTCGTTACCGCCGGCACGCTGACCGAAGAAGCTTTGCTCGAACCGCGCAGCGCCAATATTCTGGCCGCAATCTGCACAATTCGCGGCCAATGCGGGGTTGCGGCCTGCGATATCTCAACCGGCCAGATGATGCTCGAGGAATGCGACCCGCAAAGTCTGGACGCCGCGCTCGCGCGGATTGGCGCCAATGAAGTGGTAGCGCCGGAAGAATGGGAATCGGCCCCGGATGAAGCGATCCTGCGTCCCCGCAGCGACTTTTCCAGCGATGGCGGGGAAGAACGGCTGAGGCGGCTGCATGATGTGGCAACGCTGGACGGCTTTGGCGAATTTTCCAAGCCTATGCTGGCGGCCGCCGGCGGGTTGATAGCTTATCTCGACCATGTCGGACGCGGCACCTTGCCGCTGCTGCTGCCCCCGGTTGCCCATTCGGGCACAGCGGCGCTGGCAATGGATGCGGCCACGCGGTCCAGTCTGGAAATTCTGCAGTCCCAGCAGGGGCAGCGCAAGGGCAGCCTGCTGGCGGCAATCGACCGCTGCGTGACGGGGGCTGGTGCGCGGCAACTGGCCGAAGATCTGGCCGCCCCTTTATGTGACCAACAGGCGATTTCCCGGCGGCTTGGCCTTGTGGCCTATTTTCATGACGATGCCCTGCGGCGCGGGGATGTGCGCGATTTGCTGCGCGGTCTGCCCGATATTGGCCGCGCTCTGGGGCGCGTTGCGGCGGGCCGTGGGAGTCCGCGCGATCTGGGCCAGCTGCGTGACGGGCTGCGCGATGCACAGCGCCTTTACGATCAGCTTGCATCCTTGCCTGACAAGCCGGAAATGCTTGAAGCGCTCCTGCCAGCACTCACAGGACATGGCGCACTGACCGACCTGTTCGCCCGCGCCCTGGTCGCCAGCCCACCGACAGAGCGCAATCAGGGCGGCTATATTGCCGAGGGATTTGACGAAGCGCTGGACGAATTGCGCTCCGTTTCCGGCAATGCCCGCCGTGCGATTGCCGCATTGGAAGCGCGCTACCGCGAGGAAACCGGCGTATCTTCGCTCAAGATCAAACATAATGGTGTGCTGGGCTATTTCATCGAAGTCCCCTCCCGCCATGCCGATGCGCTGATGGCAGCCGATAGCGGCTTCACGCATCGCCAGACCATGGCCAGCGCGGTGCGCTTCAACTCGCTGCATCTGCATGAGGAAGCCAGCCGAATTGCTGAAGCTGGCGGGCGCGCTTTGGCGGCGGAAGAAGCGCATTTCGAATATCTGGTGGAACAGGCCGCCCTGTCGGGCCGGGCAATTGCAGACAGCGCCGCCGCATTGGCACGGATCGACGTGGCCGCAGGGCAGGCAGAACGCGCCGCACAAGGTGACTGGTGCCAGCCCGATATAGTCGAAGATCGCAGTCTGGCGATCAGCGGTGGCCGCCATCCGGTGGTGGAAGATGCCCTGTCCAGCCGAGGCGAACGATTTGTCGCCAATGATTGCACGCTGACCCAGACCGACCGTCTATGGCTGATCGGCGGCCCGAATATGGGCGGTAAATCGACCTTTCTGCGCCAGAACGCTCTGATCGTTCTGCTTGCGCAGGCAGGCGGCTATGTTCCAGCCACAAGCGCCAAAATCGGTCTGGTGGACCGTCTGTTCAGCCGGGTGGGCGCATCCGATAACCTTGCCCGGGGCCGCTCCACCTTCATGGTGGAAATGGTCGAAACCGCCGCGATCCTGTTGCAGGCCAGCGAACGCAGCTTCGTTATTCTGGATGAGGTGGGCCGCGGAACGTCCACCTATGACGGGCTCGCACTGGCATGGGCGGTGGTCGAGGCCGTGCATGAGCAGATTGGCTGCCGCTGCCTGTTCGCCACCCATTACCACGAATTGTCGCGCCTCGCGGAAAGCTGCGATTCACTTTCCCTCCATCACGTGCGGGCACGGGAATGGAAAGGCGATCTGGTACTGCTGCATGAACTGGCAGAAGGGGCGGCAGATCGCAGCTATGGCTTGGCCGTGGCCCGTCTGGCGGGTGTGCCCAAAGCCGTTGTTGCCCGCGCCGGGCAAGTTCTCGGCAAGCTGGAGAAAGGACGTGCCGAGACCGGAGGGCTCGCTGCCGGACTGGGAGAATTGCCGCTGTTTGCCGCTGCGGCAGAAGCTCAGGAGGAACAATGCGATACGCTGCGCGAGCGGCTGCAAAGTGTCGATGTCGACAGTCTGAGCCCGCGTGAAGCGCTTGATTTGCTTTATGAACTTAAAAGCGAGGCTCAATAATCGCAGCTTGCCTTTATCATCCCCGGCTTTAGCTTCGCAGCATGGGCGACGACAAAAAGAGCAATAACGGTCTTGCGAAAGAGCGTACGGATCTTGCGGAAGACCGCACCGTTCAAGCCACCGAACGCACTTTTGCCGGTTGGATGAGGACCGCCTTCGCCGCCATTGGTATCGGGCTGGCTTTCCGCGCGGTTTTCGGAGATTTCGATCCGCCATGGCTGGCGCGCGCGGTCGCAACCTTGTTCATCATCCTGGGGGGCATGATCGCCCTAAGCGCGCAGCACCGGGCTTCCAAGACATTCAGGAGGCTTTCCACGCATCAGGTGGATGCGCCGGACCTCCCGAATTTACGATGGCTGAGCTGGTCGGTCGCGCTGGGTGCGCTCATCCTGATAGCGGGATTGTGGATTCTGAATGACGGCAATCTGGGGGACGGGCAATAGCCCGCCCACCGCGTCTCGTATAATCAGGTGCCGTCACCACGCAGCCCATCGGGCTTATGCGCTTTCCCATATTTATCGACATTATCGTCGTAATTGGGTTCACCGCGATAGGCATCCATATCGATTCTGCCACTTGATTCCATGTCGCGCATTCGATCGACGACGTCCTGAGACGCATCATTGAGCAAATCAGTCTCTCCCCGGCCCTTGGTACTCTCCGTAGGGGAGCGCGTCTCGGGGGTCAGGCTCTGGGCCTCCTGAGAGACTTCCTGCGCCTGATTGCGGTGGTCGTCCTGCTCATCATTATGGGTTTCAGGCGCCAGATCGGCCTGGCGCTCTTCCTGCGCTTTCATCATCTTGCTGTCGGTCATACGAAATCTCCTTTGCCCCACCAACGGCCAGAGCAAAGGCTGCGTTCCCGATCCGAGTGTCAGGGTCAGCGGGTGGGCACCGGCTCCTCGCCCGAATAATCGTAGAAGCCGCGCTTGCTTTTGCGTCCGAGCCAGCCCGCATCGACATATTTCATCAGCATCGGCGCAGGGCGGTATTTGGAATCGCCCGTGCTTTCAAAGATCACCCGCATGATTTCCAGACAGGTATCCAGCCCGATAAAATCGGCCAGTTGCAACGGCCCCATCGGATGATTGAGCCCCAGCCGGCATCCTTTGTCGATATCGGCGACATTCGCTGTCCCCTGCCCCAGGACGAAGATCGCTTCGTTGATCATGGGCAGAAGAATGCGATTGACGACAAACCCCGGTTCGTCCTCACTCATGACAATTTTCTTGCCGAGCAACTCGGCAAAGGCACGGGTTTTGGCAACGCTTTCCTGTGATGTCGCGAGACCAGGAATAATCTCGATCAGCTCCATCACCGGAACCGGATTGAAGAAATGCAGGCCGATGAAGCGGGAGGGATCGGGTAGATTGGCGCCCATTCGCGTGATGGAGATGGAGCTGGTATTGCTCGCCAGAATGGCATCGCTGCGCAGCACCTTGCCCGCTTCAGCAAAAATGGCTTGCTTGATGTCTTCGCGCTCGGTCGCGGCTTCGATGATGAAGCTCGCCTGATCCATTGCGCCATAATCACTCACCGGCTGAATTCGCTGCATGGCAGCATCAGCCTCGGTTTCAGAGATCTTGTCCTTGGAAACGAGCCGGGCAAAACGCTTCGCAATGCCGTCACGCGCGGCGTCAGCTATGGATTGCTCCCGGTCGGCAAGCAGCACCGTCAGCCCGCTTGCAGCAGCGTTTTGCGCAATGCCGGATCCCATCTGACCAGCACCGATTATTCCGATTGCATCCATTTCACCATCCTTCTTCGCAGATGCAGCAAGAGTAAGCGCACCGGCTGAAAAATTCCAGCGGCAGAATTGCAGGCTCGGAATTACAGGGTCGTCTTACTTGCTCACCGCCAGCAACACGCCAACGACCAGAATCGCCAATGCCTGATATTTGATCCGGGAAAACATCATCCGGTTCTGCATCAGCTGCATCTCTGTTGGCTCATCCCCTTCCTGTTCCAGATCGAGCTTGCTGCTCTGCAAAAACGCGACCACGCCGCGAACCAGAGAAACAACCACCATGATCGCAAGGATGATCAGCAGGATAACAAGAAGTGTGCTCATATCCGCTATGTAATCATTTCGAACAGGAAATGCCAGTTGGTAGCTGCCCGGCGCGCAACGCAGCGGCCAAAGCCCTGCCATCTTCCCCCGCCAATCGGCGGTCTGCCAATGATGGCGAATGGCGTCGCTTGGCCAATTTGCGCCCCTGTTCATCGAGCAGCAGCGAATGATGGTGCCAGCGCGGGACCGGCAAGCCCAGCAGCGCCTGCAATAATCTGTGAACATGCGTCGCGGAAAACAGGTCCATCCCTCTGGTCACCATATTTATTCCATCCGCCGCATCATCCAGTGTCGCGGCCAGATGGTAGCTGGCCGGCGTATCGGGATCCTTACGCAGCAGAACCACATCACCCAGCATTTCCGGCCGCGCCGTCTGCGGTCCTGCCAGCTCATCCTCCCAGATGAGCGGTCCGGTTTTGCGATTCGCCTGCGCCACATCCAGGCGCCAGGCAACCGGCCCGTCGCAATTGTGGGGGTCGATGTGTTTCTCACGGCATGTGCCGGGATAGATCGGCCCCTCCGGCCCGATCACGGGATCAGCGGCAAGAATTTGCGCGCGCGTGCAATCGCAGGGGTACAACAGGCCTTGCGCCTTCAATTCCTCTGCCGCCGCATCATAGTGGGCTATCCGGGTAGATTGCGCGCGCACTTCCTCCCATTCTAGCCCCAGCCATGCCAGGTCTGCGCGAAACTCCGCTGCCAGTTCTGGCCGGGAACGGCCGCCATCAATATCTTCGATCCGCAACAGAAAGCGGCCGCCATCCGCCTTTGCCCGATCATGTGCGACGATTGCCGAAAGCGCATGGCCCAGATGCAGTGATCCATTGGGGCTAGGGGCAAAACGCGTAATAATCGTCATCGAATAATCCGTACGGCCCGATTGGGGTTCAGTAAAAAAATGGGGATTGTCAGTTTGTAACAGACTTGACGCTTTTTGCGGCAAATGCTCATTTGTCACGTATCAGGGAGGGCACACAAAGTGTTCAAGGCCGAACTGATCGAGAGAGCTGCTCGATTTCGTAGCGTGGAGGAAGATCCGACGCGCAATTTGGAGAGTTGCCCGGCATTGGTCCTCAATGCCGATTACACGCCACTTTCCTATTATCCGCTCAGCATCTGGCCGTGGCAGACGGCTATCAAGGCGGTGTTTCTCGAACGCGTCGATATTGTCGCCAGTTATGACCGGCAGGTGCATTCGCCTTCGCTCGATATGCAGATCCCCTCGGTCATCGCCTTGCGGGATTATGTGAAGCCAAACGAATTCCCGGCTTTCACCCGCTTCAACCTGTTCCTGCGCGATCGCTTTACCTGCCAATATTGCGGAAGCCGCGAACATCTGACCTTCGATCATGTGGTGCCCAGACGGTTAGGCGGGAAGACGACGTGGGAAAACATCCTCACCGCCTGTGCCCCCTGTAACATGCGCAAGGGCGGGCGAACGCCGAAGCAGGCCAATATGCGTGTCATGATGGAGCCCATTCGCCCCACCAGCTGGCAATTGCAGCAATATGGCAAAAGCTTCCCCCCCAATTACCTGCATGAAACATGGCGGGACTGGCTCTATTGGGACATCGAGCTGGAAGAATAGGCGGAGCGGGCAGGTTATCCCTCGATCACCTGCGCCTCCGGGTGATGTTTGTGCAGATGCTTTTTCACGATTTTGAGATTGCGCGTGTTGGAGCGGAAGAAGAAATCGAAAGTATCACCTGCCAGCGGGATGGCACCAATCGCCGTATCGAACGCCACATTTCCCGCCATGCGCCACACTTTCCATTTGGGCATGCCCAGATTGCGCGCCTCCCAAATAATATAGGCGCCCATCCCGGCCGTGATCAGATCGCCGACAACCGGGATCAGGCCGATCAAGGCATCCAGTCCGAATTTCCGATTGATTAGCGGAATGGTGAAGCCGCGCTCCAGCAACATCTCCATCGCCTCTATGCGCATAAGGACAGAGGCGGGATCAGTGCCGGTCGGCAAACCCATATTCATTGGACGGGGGCGCTGTGGATCAACCATCAAATACTCCTGATCCGGTAGCCAGGGCACAATGCCCATGGTCATCAGATTGTGAAACGCCTTAATTGGGGCGCGTTGCCAGTGGCGGCAAGGGATGGAAGCCCCAGCTATTGGCCGCATAGCCTGTCAGGCCCCCACGAATGAGAGACCATCGCACAGGTTCACCAAAGGGAATAAAGATATTGGCAGCCGTCAGTTCCGCCTCTGCCTCTGCCAACAGCCCGGCCCGAAAGGCCGGATCCGGCTCGGCCAGCGAATCGGCCAGCCGCTGATCCGCCTCAGGTGAGCACAATCCGCGCTTCAATTTGCAACTGAACTGATTGAGGAACCAGCGCACACCGGCATAGCGCGCAGCGCGGTCCACCAGCACAAGATCTGCCTTGGCCGCATCATCTTCGCGCGACAGGACAATGCCCACTTCCGCCAATTGACCGGCCAGCTTATCAAAGAGTTTGGCGTATCCCGGTGCAGACGGAAGATAGATCGACAATTCTGCGAGCGCCCCCTCTGGCGCGTTGGATGGCATATCAGTCGCCCAGGCATCAATGCGGCGGCGCGCCTCCTGCTGCCGTTCCTCCATCGTCGCATCGGTCCAACGCTGCGCAATCGTGCCCAGATCTCCTTCCAGACCATTGGCAATGACCCGGGTGGACGCCAGCCATCCGCCAATGTTGAAATCCTGCATCAAGGCGCTGCGATCTATTGCCATGGCCACAGCTTCGCGGCCTTCAGGACTGGCCAGCACGCCATCTGCCCGCTGCACCTGCAGCCCGAACAGCCCCAATGCCGGCTCCAGCCGGACTGTCCCGCGTGACAGTGGCCCGGTATCGACCAAAGGAAGGTCCCCCAGCGTCCCGCCCAGTACAATATCGGCATCGCCGTCGTAAAACCGCCGGATGGCGGCATCTGCTGGCAAGAGATGAAGGGCAATCGGACGCAGCCCCTCATTCCAATCTTCCATCGGGGGAAGACCGCGCTGTTCCGGGGCGCGGAAAATCAACCGCATATCGCCATCCGATTGCATCAGCATCATCGGGCCCGTGGGATCTGATCCATGTGACAGCGCCATTTCCGGCTGGGCCAGCATCTGCAACAGATTGGGCGTTGGTGATGAGAGACGAAATTCGATGACCCGTCCAGCCATCGCGCGCACTTCGGAAATAGCCGCCAGATCACGGCCAAGTGCGGATGACCGCAAGGCCCGCAGATTCTTGCGGATCGAGCGGCGCGCGCTGGCCGCGGTCAGTTCGCTGCCATCAGGCCACGTCCCTTCCCGCAAACGGAAAATATAGCTTTTCCCATCATCAGTGATGATCCAGCGATCGGCCAGCTCAGGCACAATCTCGCCATCTTCATCCAACCCGACAAGCCCGCTGGAAAGCGCGGCATAAACCGGCCGCAAGGCCTCGTCATAAGGCACGCTGGCAGTGTTGATCTCATTTTCGTTCGAAATGATCGCAACATCGACGGCACCGGTCTGCTGATTGCCGCAACTGCTGAGCAGAACACCCATGGAGAGCAGGCAAAAAGCGAGAAATCGGTGCATAGACCAGCGGTAGGACGGCTTCCCGAAAGCCGCAATGGGGCAATGGGGCATTACCGGGCGCACCGCGCCTAAATCTTGCGTAAAGTGCTGGGATCTTTTGGTTCGGTCTTGGGAGCCTTGTGGCTGTCGCGCAATTCGTGTGTGTGCGTGGTTCCTGCCGGCTGGCGGACAAGCTGGCTGTCGACCTCGTCTGCAAAGGCAATCCCGAACCGGTTTTCCTGCGTCCAGGCTACTGATCCTTCGACCCAGCCCACATTGCGCAATTCCACGCTCACGTGTGCGCCGCGGACGACTTCCACCTCGCCTTCCGCCATCATGCCACCCTTGGACAAATTGCGGACCTTGACCCGGTGAGTTTCATCCCTGCCATCGACACGCAGCTGTGCGAGCAAGAACATGCTGTCCCGTCTCACCTGGCGTGTATCGACATCACTCATTGTATCAGCTCTAATCCCGCTCGGCTCAGGGCAACAGACCTGCCCGATATCCTGCCTTACAACAAGATACCATGCCGCTAAATGGATAACGCATTATTAAGATCAACATGTTGAGATGCAAAATTGCATCGCAACTCAATCGTCTCGGGAGACTTTTTCGCGCTTTTCATGCGCCTGCTGCGCTTCCACCGTCATCGTGGCGATCGGGCGGGCCGTCAGACGATTAATGCCGATCGGATCGCCGCTGACTTCACACCAGCCATATTCTCCGGCATCGATTCGCCGCAGAGCAGAATCGATCTTGGAGATGAGCTTGCGCTGCCGGTCGCGGGTACGCAGCTCTATCCCCCAATCGGTTTCGCTGGATGCACGATCGTTCAGATCGGCGTCGCGAATGGGCCCTTCCTGCAGCGATTGCAGCGTGCCTTCCGAAGCTTCCAGGATTGTCTTCTTCCACTGCAACAGCAGAACACGGAAATAATCGAGCTGGCGTTCGGACATATAGTCCTCATCCTCGCTCGGTGTGTAACTTCCATCGAGAGCTCGCCTCGCTTTGGCGAGAATGTCGATATCGTCACTCAGGATCGACGCCATCAACGCTACTCCATTCAGTCAGCCCCAGTATTTCAGGCAGGAAACATGCCGTGGTGCGACGTGACCGGGCCTATAGGGGGACAAAAACGCACACACAAGCGCAATGACGCCAAAAACTGTGCTTCTGCCCAGATTTTATGGTTTGAAATATACTAGTTACCTTTCCTGAACGGGGTGTGATCACCCAGTGTCATCTGGTCAATCGCCACACCTTCTCTTTCGCGCTCAAGAAAATCTTCAATAGCGAGTCGGAATTGCGGATCCGCAATCCAGTGCGCCGAATAGGTGGTAACCGGCTCATATCCACGGGCCAGCTTGTGCCCTCCTTGCGCACCAGCCTCGACGCGCGAAAGGCCCCGCTCAAGCGCCGCATCAATCGCCTGATAATAACACAGTTCGAAATGTAGAAAGGGCTTGTCCACCACGCAGCCCCAATAGCGCCCGAACAGCGTTTCCGTGCCGATAAAGTTCAGCGCCCCGGCGATCGGATAGCCATCCTGATAGGCCAGCACCATCAGGATCTGCTCTCCCATGCGCTTGCTCATCAGATCAAATGCCGTGCGAGTGAGGTAAGGCGTACCCCATTTGCGCGCACCGGTATTCTGATAGAATTGCCAGAACGCATCCCACACGTCCGCCGTCAGATCAGCGCCGGTCAGATGGCGAATCGTTACGCCATCCTGCGCCGCCTTCCGCTCCTTGCGCACAGCCTTGCGCTTGCGCGATGCCAAGGCATCCAGAAAGCCATCAAAATCGCCATAATCACGGTTTTCCCAATGGAATTGCGTATCGGTGCGGATCAGCCAATCCGCTTCTTCGAACAGAGAGACCTGATCAGGCTCAATGAAGGTTGCATGGGCGGAGGAAAATCCCTGTCTTTCGCACAAAGTCTGCGCCGCCTGCAGCAGCGGGGCCGCATAGATCGGATCAGACAGCAGCATCCGCGGGCCGGTAGCCGGGGTAAAAGGCACGGCAATCTGTAATTTTGGATAATATTCGCCGCCGGCCCGGTGCCATGCATCCGCCCAGGCATAATCGAACACATATTCTCCCTGGCTATGCCCCTTGAGATAGGCCGGCAAAGCAGCCCGCAGCCCGCCCCCGCCATCTTCGATGACAATCGGTGCGGGAGCCCACCCCGTATCACCGCCGACGCTTTCGGAATCCTCAAGCGAGGTCAAAAAAGCATGAGAAAGGAAAGGGTTAGCATTTCCAGCCAGCCTGTCCCAATCCTCGGCGGACACCGAGCCAACCGAGGGAAGTATACGCGCGTGGAGATTTTCAGCCATCTGGTGCAAGCTAAAGGAAACGTGCCCTTTATGCGAGGCCTTCTCCTTCGGCGATGCAGCCATCGGCTTCATGCCGGGCGGTCTCGCGCAGTGCGGGGGAGCGCACTGTCCAGCTTAACAAAGGTATTCCGCGTTTGCGCTGCTTGCGCGCAAAAGAACTAGGCAAATCACGAATATCATAGGCCAGAAAATGTGGCATGGCCCGTCTTAGCGCACGATAACGCCGGATGGTGGCAGAATAGGTGCGCGCATTTTCTTCGCTCAGAACGAGACCACGACACGTGTCAGGAGAATAGCGCCAGAACCAGCGGCTGACCCGCGGATCGAAGCTCATCACCGCGCAATGCCCGCGATACCCTTCCAATTCGCGGCGAACGGCCAGACAAAGCGGCTCCACCCGGCTATTTGCAGGGCTTTTCAGCTCGATCAGAATCGGCACCGCGCCATCCACGCATTGCAACATTTGTCCGAGCGTAGGAATTGTATCGCGCGGCCCAACCAGCACCTTGGAAAGCTGCTTTGCCGAAAGCCTCGAAACCCGCTCCGGACGATCCGCCAGACGGGTAAGCGTCTCATCGTGGAAGACCATCGCCAGGCCGTCAGCGCTCAGCCGCACATCGCATTCGATACCCAATCCGCGATCCATGGCAGATTGGAACGCGCTCAGCGTGTTTTCGACACGTCCAAGACCGTGCAGGCCGCGATGGGTGTAATCCTGCGCCGTCAGCCAATCGAAATGATCAGCCAACGGCAGGGGCGCAAGCCAGGAATTAAGCGTCCGCCAGAGCAAAGATACCATCCACCTCGACCGCAGCCCCCAGAGGCAGTGCAGCGACGCCAACCGCCGCCCGAGCATGACGGCCCTTATCGCCAAACACATCAATCATCAGATCGGACACGCCATTGGCCACTTTCGGCTGATCGGTAAAATCGGGCGTAGAATTGACGAATGCGCCCAGCTTGACCACGCGCACGACCTTGTCGAGCGGGATCATGGCCTGTTTAAGCTGTGCCAGCAGCATCAGGCCGCAGGCCCGCGCCGCTTCCATCCCTTCTTCGAGCGAGACATTCTCCCCCAGTCGCCCGGTCATCAATTCGCCATCACGAAAGGGAAGCTGGCCCGAAACATGAGCATAACCGCCCGACACAACCACGGGAACATAGCTGGCAACCGGAGCGGCTGCTTCGGGAAGGATAATTCCCTGTTGCTCGAGGCGCACTTCTATCGTCATTTGCTTTCTTCTCCATGAAGCGTCTGGCGAAGCCATGGCAAGGCATCCGCCCAATTATCAATGCGGGCATGCGCATGACCTGCCTCCAATGCGCAGGGCACATGCGGCGCGATGGCCGGCTCACCGCAAAAATGGAGCCGGGTAATATGCGGAGCAACTTCCGACGCAGACTTATGATGCACGGCGAGATCGTCGATAAACACGGCGCGCTGCGCACCATATTCCTCCACGATTCGTTTCAGCGCCTCCCCTTTCGGGCCCTGATTGGTAAAGACCGGTGCATCAATACCGTGGTCGCGTAGCTGCTGCTTGCGCGCGGCATTATGCTTGTCGCCCAGATTGGTCAGCACCACGACATCGGCGTCCTGCCGCAATTCATTGATGGCATTTACGGCACCGGCAATCGGTGTCTGCCGATGCATCTCGGTGTCGAAAAAACGGTCGAGATAGGAAAAGATCTCCTTTTCCGTCAGCGCTTCGCCATCAGCACGGGTCATGGATTGCACGAAAGGCCGCCCGCGCAATTGGAAATCGATCGCATGGTCCTCATCCAGCCATTGGCGGAAGTGCTGCACCATATGCAGCAGAACTTCGTCGCAATCGGTAATCACCAGAGGTCGTGTCATTGGGCCAGCCCTTCGCGTGCCTGAACTATCGTGGCAGGTTCTATTTCCAATGCTTCGGCCGCAGCCAGCAAGTCGGGTTCGTGCCCGCACAGGAAATCCAGCACTGCCTGCTGCGTCACCTGGTCATCCAATCCGCCGCGCAACACGTCCGGTGTCAGCCCGGTCAGCGCCATAAAGCGATGCGCCCGATCATCATCGGACAGCACCCAGGCCAGCGCCTGAAGCGCAATGACGGAATTGTCCTTAACAAAATGGCCAAATTTGGTAATAATTGCTCTCAACCGATTTTTGCAGCGAAGTGAAATGCTGTCGCCTCTGCCGCCAAAGCGGAAGAGTTTCTGGGGGGTCCAATGGCGAAACGCGTGCTGGTTGTCGAGGATAACGATCTTAATCGCAAGCTGTTCTGCGATGTTTTGCGAGCGAGTGGGTTTGAGGCTGAACCAGTTGCACGAGGTGACGAGGCCGTGGCCCGCGCGCGCGCTTTCATGCCGGATCTGGTGATCATGGATATTCAGCTGCAGGATATTTCCGGGCTGGATCTGATTGCCGAACTCAAGGATGATCAGACCTTGTGCGATGTGCCCGTGCTGGCTGTCACAGCCTATGCCGGCAAGGGCGACGAACAGCGGATTCGTGATGTCGGGGCGGAGGGTTATCTATCCAAACCTGTATCGCTCGGCCCCTTCATGAATACGGTGAAAGGGCTCATGGATTCGGCGATTGGAGTGCAAGCCAGCGCCGCCCACGCTTGACAATCACCCCATATCGCCGCTTTTGCGCCGCATTCCGTAGTTAGGAGTGCCTTTATGGACCGCGTAGACATAGACACCCGCATTCGTTCTCTGATCGAGCCTTTCAACAAAAAGGGCGTGGAGATCAGCGATAGCACCACCTTTGCCACCGATCTCGAGTTTGACAGCCTCACGGTGATGGATTTCGTGGCCGCGATTGAGGACGAATTCGACATCATCATTTCCATGAACCAGCAGGCTGAAATCGAAAATTACGGCCAGTTGGTGGACGCCGTCTGCAAACTGCAGAACGACTGATTCGAGACATATTCTATGAGCGAAGGTATCAACCAATCTGATCAGCCGGTGGCACGCGAAGGCGATGCACCGGACCTGTTTTCAAAGTTTGATCCCCTGATCAAACAGCGTGCCGATTTGCTGGCGAGCGGGATTGAAGACCCCTTCAGCCTGGTGATGGAGCGGGTGCTTTCCCCCACGCAGGCCATCTGCAATGGCCGCGAGACGATTCTGCTCGGCACCTACAATTACATGGGCATGACCTTCGATCCCGATGTGGTCGAATCAGGTAAGCAGGCACTGGCTGATTTTGGATCAGGCACCACGGGCAGCAGGGTTCTCAATGGCACTTATCAGGGCCACCGCGAATGCGAGGATGCGCTGAAGGAATTCTATGGCATGGATCATGCCATGGTCTTTTCCACGGGCTATCAGGCCAATCTGGGGATCATTTCCACAATCGCGGGCAAAGGCGATTACGTCGTTCTCGATATCGATAGCCACGCCTCGATCTGGGATGGCTGTGCGCTGGGCAATGCCGAAATCGTGCCCTTCAAGCATAATGACATTGAAGCGATGGAAAAACGCCTCAAGCGGATTCCTGAAGGCGCTGGCAAGCTGGTCGTGCTCGAAGGCGTCTATTCCATGCTGGGCGATATTGCCCCGCTGAAGGAAATGATCGCCATCGCCAAACGCCACGGCGCGATGGTGTTGGTCGACGAAGCACATTCCATGGGCTTTATCGGCGAAAATGGCCGCGGCGTGGCCGAAGATCAGGGCGTGATGGACGATGTCGATTTCATCATCGGCACCTTCTCCAAATCAGTCGGCACTGTTGGCGGTTTCTGCGTTTCGAACCATCCGAAATTTGAAATCATGCGGCTGGTGTGCCGGCCTTATGTCTTCACCGCCAGCCTGCCGCCCAGCGTAGTCGCAACTGCGGCCACCAGCATTCGCAAGCTGATGCATAATGCGGATAAGCGCGCCCATTTGTGGGAAAATTCGCGCAAGCTGCATAAGGGACTGAAAGAGCGCGGCTTTACATTGGGCACTGACGTACCGCAAAGCGCGATCGTGGCCGTGATCATGCCTGATCTGGAACGCGGCGCCGCCATGTGGGAAGCACTGCTGACAGAAGGCCTGTATGTGAATCTGGCCCGGCCCCCGGCAACCCCGGCCAATATGACCCTGCTGCGCTGCTCGCTTTGCGCTGAACATACGAGCGAACAGGTCGACACGATCCTGGGCATGTTCGAACGCGCCGGAAAAGCGATCGGAATTATTTGATATCACCGCCAAGTGCGGATGATTTACCCATAGGCGGACGACAATGTGCGTTCAACCGAAGCTGATGGCAGCCTCCTGCTTGTGACATTCGCGTGTCACAAACAGGAGGCAGGTCCGGCCTCGAAACATGCGCCCCTGCCCATGTCCCGATTTCCGGAGAGCTTTATGAACCGCTTTCATGCGTTGCTGGCCGTTGCTGCCCTCAGTTCCGTCGCCATGCCGGCCCAGGCGCAAGAAGCGCCAATTTCCTTCGTCGCCATTGGTGATACCGGCTATATCCCGGCTTACGAAACGCTGGATGAGGATGAAGAGCCTTTCGCAACCTTGGGCGAATATCTGGGCGCCCACGCCGAAGGCTGGCTGGATCATCATCCCGACCTTTCAGACTTCACGCCGACCCCATGGACATTTGAAAGCACACTCGGCGGCTTTACGTCTGCAAGCGGCATGTATCCTGTAGCCCGCGCTGCCGCGGAAGTCTGTGCGAGTCAGGGTTGCGATTTTGGCGCGATGCTGGGTGACAATATTTATCCGGACGGCGCCACACTTGGTGCAGATGGCATTTCGGATGCCCGCCGCTTTTCCGACATGCTGGACAAACCCTATGGCCGGTTTGGTGCCGGGACTGAGAATTTCACCATCTATACGATGATGGGCAATCATGACTGGCACATTTCGCGCGAGGCAACCGAAGCCCAGCTGACTTATCTCCAGCAGCACCCGAATTTCACCATGCCGGATCTGTTTTACAAGGCTGTGCCCGTTGGCATGGAAGGGGAAGTCGAGATTTTTGTCGTCGACACGGAAATGCTGCTGGCTTCAACCACGGTTTATAAGGATGAACTGGATGCAGAGGGTAACGAGATCCAGACGGGTGAGCTGGAAAGCTGGGACGATTATGTAAAACCCGCCAGCCCGGCGGAGAAGAACATGGTCAGTTGGCTCGAGCAATCGCTCGCCCAGTCCAATGCTCGGTGGAAAGTGGTTTTTGGCCATCACGCATTGTGGTCATCGGGTGGCAGCAAATATGAAAAGGCGCGCTCGCTGCGCAAATTGCTGCTGCCGGCCATTTGCAAATATGCCGATGCCTATATCTCCGGCGACGATCATCTGATGGAAGCCTATAGCGATGACTGTTCGACGGTGGCGGATGCTGCGGACGGCCCGGTGCCTATGTTCGTCGCCGGTGCAGGGTCGAAATATCGCCAGCAGGATGTCGCCTTTGCAGCGCAGCAAAAGGCCAATAATCCGCAGATGACCAATCTTTTCTCCAAAGGGTCAACCTGGGGATTCCTGCATGTCACGCTGCAGGATGATCTGCTGAATGCAGCCATTTACAGCACGCCGGGCGACATGTCCGGCCGGCCGATCAAAGAATTCGAACAGAGTTTCGCCAACCGCTCGAAATAAACTGAAGGGCCGCCGAGAGAGCGGCCCTTCTTCTATCCTGCTGATTAGCTCTGAAATGCAATCTCGAGCGAAATCTCGGCATCGAGCAGCTTGGAGATCGGGCAATTGGCCTTCGCCCCCTCCGCAATCTCCTTGAACTTGGCTTCTTCAATACCCGCAACCGTGCCCGTCAAAGTCAGGTCCGACCGCGTGACGGTAAAGCCATCGCCATCCTTTTCCAGCTTCACTTTGGCATTGGTTTCCAATGTGCCCTGTTCGTGTCCTTCCTTCGCGAGGGCAAAGCTGAGCGCCATGGTGAAGCAGCTGGCATGGGCGGCGGCGATCAGTTCTTCGGGATTGGTGCCCGGCGCATCCTCGAAGCGGGTCTGGAAGCCATAGGGCTGATCCTTCAGGGCTCCACTTTCGGTCGAAACATGGCCTTTGCCATCCTTGCCGAGGCCTTCATATTTTGCGCTGCCGCTGCGTGTCGTCATGAGAAATTCTCCTATTGAATATGCTCACAAGACGCCGCAGCGACCCTTTGCGTTCCGTCAAATGCGACGATTCATGCAGCCGGTGAGACAGCAGCCACCGCACCACGCACCGGCTTTACCGGAATCTGCAAATAGGAAACCCCATTGGCCTTTGCCGGGGGGAAGCGACCGGCGCGGATATTCACCTGCACCGATGGCAGCAGCAATCGCGGTGCGGAAAGAGTGGCATCGCGGCTTTCACGCTGCGCGACAAATTCCTCTTCACTCACACCATCATGGACATGAACCGAGTCGCGGCGCTGATCGCCCACGGTGGTTTCCCAGCGGTACTCCTCGCGCCCGGGGGCTTTGTAATCATGGCACATGAACAGGCGTGTCTCCTCCGGCAGAGCCAGCAACCGCCGGATCGAGCGATAGAGCATATGCGCATCGCCGCCCGGAAAATCCGCCCGCGCCGTGCCGTAATCCGGCATGAACAAAGTATCGCCGACAAAGACGGCATCCGCGATCCTGTAGGCTATATCCGCTGGGGTATGCCCCGGCACATGCATTACTTCGACCTCCAGAGCACCGATCGCAAACCGCTCCCCATCGCGGAAGAGATGGTCGAAATCGCCGCCCTCAGGGCGAATGTCGTCAGCCATGAAGATGGGGCGGAAAATCGCCTGAACATCGCGGATATGCTCGCCAATTCCGATTTTGGCGCCGGTCTTTTCCTTGATGAAAGGCGCCGCTGAGAGATGGTCGGCATGGGCATGGGTTTCGAGCACCCGTTCGACCTTCACCCCTTCCTCTGCTGCGGCTGCAATGATCGCTTCCGCTGAGCGGATATCGACCTGACCTGAGGCCGGATCAAAATCGAGAACAGGATCGATCACCGCGCCTGCCTGCGTGCCCTTGTCCCAGACGAGATAGCTGACCGTATTGGTCGTCTCATCAAAAAACGCGCGAATCTCTGGCTTGTCCATCCTCGGTCTCCTTCTTCGCTTGACTTATATTAGCATAAGCTTATTTAGTATATGCTTATGAAAGAGAACTTTGTCAAACCCCCCATGGATCTCGCGACATTCGAGGAAAATGCCGGCGAGGTTGCTCAATTGCTGAAAGCTCTTTCCAACAAGAGGCGACTCATGATCCTCTGCAAACTGGCCGAGAAAGGCGAAATGGCCGTTGGCGCGCTGGTGAAAGAAGTCGGCCTTTCGCAATCAGCCCTCTCGCAGCATCTCGCCCGGCTGCGGGAGGAGAAGATGGTGACCTATCGCCGGGAAGCGCAAACGCTGTTCTATCGCATCGCCGATCCGCGCTGTGCGCGGCTGATGGGTGCCCTGTATGAAATCTATTGTGCCAAGGAGTCCGAACAATGACCCTGAATCGTATCAGCCCTGAAAAAGCCGAAGAACTATGCCGCAATGGCGCAAAGCTGGTGGATATTCGCGGCAGCGACGAACATGTTCGCGCGCATATTCCAGGTTCTCGCAATATTCCGCTCGACCAGCTCGGTCCGCTGGAAGGCGACGAACCGGTCATCTTTCATTGCCGGACGGGTATGCGAACCGGCAGCAATGCCGAGAAGCTCGCCCTGTGCTGCAATGGCAATGGCTATCTGCTGGATGGCGGGATCGACCGCTGGAAGGCAGAGGGCATGCCGGTGACCGAGGATCGCAGCCAGCCGTTGCCAATCATGCGGCAGGTGCAGATCACCGCGGGCACTCTGATCCTTATCGGGGTGCTGCTGGCCGCCTTCGTCGCGCCGGGGTTCATCTGGCTGTCGGGCTTTGTCGGCGCTGGGCTGCTCTTTGCCGGTCTGTCGGGCTGGTGCGGCATGGCGACACTGCTTTCAGCCATGCCCTGGAACCGTAAAGCGGCCGGGTAATGGACGCCGCGCTCTCCGCCGGTGCGGCCACCATAGCAGCCGCGCTGCTGGCCGGCGCGGTGATCGGCTTCGTTCTCGGGCTCATCGGAGGCGGGGGATCCATTCTCGCCGTGCCGTTGCTGATCTATTTCGTGGGTGTCGGCTCACCCCATGCCGCGATCGGCACGGCCGCAGTGGCGGTGGCGCTCAATGCCCTCAGCGGGCTGGCCGGTCATGCCCGCGCGGGTAATGTGAAATGGCCTTGCGCGCTGGTCTTCGCCGCCACCGGCATGATCGGCGCAGCGCTGGGCGCGGAGGCCGGCAAGGCGCTCGACGGGCAGAAGCTGCTCGCTCTGTTCGGCCTGCTGATGGTCGGTGTCGGTATCGCCATGCTGCGCCCGCGCCGCACAGGTGAAAGTCCCGATGTCCGCCTGACGCGTGCGAGTGCGCGTGTGCTGCTCCCCCGGCTGATCCCGATCGGGCTGGGCGTGGGACTGCTCGCCGGTTTCTTCGGCATCGGTGGAGGATTTCTGATCGTCCCCGGCCTGATGCTGGCCACGGCGATGCCGCTTTCGATCGCCATCGGTACATCGCTGGTGGTGGTCAGCGCGCTGGGCCTGACCACGGCGGCTTCCTATGCGATCTCGGGCTATGTTGACTGGATGCTGGTGCTGTGGCTGGTTCTTGGCGGTGTTGCCGGATCTGTGCTCGGCCGAATAGCCGGACACCATCTGGCGGCGCGCAAGCGGCTGCTGCAAACGGGATTTGCGCTGGTGGTCAGCGCGGTCGGGCTGTTCGTCGTGATCCAGTCGCTCTAGAAATCGCGCACCGGGCGATCAGGCGCCCGCATGCACTTCGGTTGCCGCTTCGCATTTGTCCTGCGCGCCCTTATCGCCGCCACCAAGCAGCGTGATCGCCATGATTCCGCCCACCAGAAGCACCACGAATGCCGCTGTGACCCAGCCGAGATATTTGTCGATGAAGCGCTTGATCGGCGCGCCGAACAGGCGGAACAGAATCCCGACACTCATGAAGATCAGCCCGCGCCCGGCAATACTGGCGAGGATGAACGTGCCCAGCGCCATGTGAATGAAGCCCGACGTGATGGTGAGCAGCTTGAAGGGCACCGGCGTTGTGCCCGCGATCACGATCACTTCCCAATCATATTCGCGCAAGTAGCAGGCGGCGACCGGGAAACTGTCGGTCAGACCCAGCGCTGAAATCAGCTGCTGCCCGATCACATCATACAGGCCCCAGCCGATCCAGTAGCCGAACAGACCGCCGAGCACGGAAGCGAATGTAGCGATCAGCGCAAAGCGAATCGCACGTTTGGGTTCGGCCAGGCACATCAGGCCCAGCAGCGGATGCGGGGGAATCGGGAAGAAGCTTGCTTCGGCAAAGCAGAAGAAAGCGAGCCAGCCCTGCGCATGGGGATGCGCGGCCTTTTCCATGGTCCATTCGTAAAGGCGGCGCAGCATATCGGTTACTCTTTCCCTCTGAATTCCGAGCTTTAGGCAAGTAGAAGCTGGCTCGCAAGTGCGGTTCTTTTAACCTATTTGGTTTTTTATGTTGACATTGTGACGCTATTTGGTTAGAGAAACGGAACATCGCGATAAACCGTCCGGCGGCCATGGCTTCCGCGCATTTCGTATCTCTCTCATAATCAGGATAGCGCTATGACCCAGGCCCCCAGCCTGCCCATTACGCATGGGCGGGACAGCTCCGAAACGGACAGCACCACCAGCACACGCTGGCGCGACCATTTTCTGGACGCGCTGGCGGACACATCCAATGTCACCGCCGCCGCCCGCCATGCCGGCGTCACCCCGGCGCGCGCCTATGACACGCGTCGGCGCGATGCGGGGTTTGCCCATGCCTGGAACCGGGCGCTGCTGGAAGGGTATGAAAATCTGGAAATGGAAACGCTGTGCCGGCTGCGCTTCGGCAGCGGTAAGGATGAGCCGAAAGCGGATATCGCCAATGCGCTGCGCCTGCTCGCGCTCCACCGCAGCAGTGCGGCCACGCAGAAAGCGCGCGCCTATGCCGAGCGTGACGAACAGGCCGTGCTGGATGCGATCAATGCCAAGATCGAAACCATGCGCAAGCGCGAGGCGGAGGCGCGGCGCAAGCTGAACCATCGCCGGAAACGCGACGCTGCCGATGCGGTAATGACAGCGCAGCCGCAGGCGCTTGATGACTGAGGAGCGCGAATGGCTCTGCGGGCTCGAACCCGCGCTGCGCCGCAAATTGCTGAAGCATCTCGGCCCGGAGGAGCAGGACAATCTCGATTATGCCTGGCACCTGTGGGCGCGGGCCGACCAATTGCCGCCCCGGGGCGACTGGGCGATCTGGCTGATCTGCGCCGGACGCGGTTTCGGCAAGACCCGCGCCGGGGCCGAATGGGTGCGCAGCCTCGCCCGCGCCTCGCCCGATGCACGGATCGCGCTGGTCGCAGCCTCGCTGGTGGAAGCGCGTGCGGTGATGGTGGAGGGGGAAAGCGGCATTCTCGCCTGCACCCCGCCGGCCTTCCGCCCGTTGTTCGAACCATCGCTGAGGCGACTGATCTGGCCGAACGGGGCGCAGGCGCAACTTTTCTCCGCCGGAGAACCCGAGAGCCTGCGCGGGCCGCAGCACAGCCATGCCTGGTGCGATGAAATCGCCAAATGGGACAATGCCTCGGGCCGGGCAATCCGCGCCTGGGATAATCTGCAGATGGGCCTCAGGCTGGGACACGATCCGCGTCTGCTGGCGACCACCACCCCGCGCGCGGTGCCGCTGATGCTGCGGCTGATGGCGGAACAGGAAACAGGCAGCATCGCGCTCACCACGGGGTCCTCCTATGCCAACGCCGCCAATCTGCCATCAAGCTTCCTCAGCGCGATGCAGCGCCAATATGGTGGGACCGCGCTGGGCGCGCAGGAGCTGGAAGGCGTGTTGCTGCGCGAGGCGGAAGGCGCGCTGTGGAGCCGTGCCCTGCTCGAAAACTGCCGCGCATCCATGCCCGATACGCCGCTCACCCGGATCGTGGTCGGGGTCGATCCTCCGGCCTCAGCACGCGGGGATGAATGCGGCATCGTGGTCGCCGGCATCTGGGAAAGGGCGGATGGACACAGCGTCGGCCATGTCCTTGCCGATGCCTCGATCCCCTCGGCCAGCCCCGAAAGATGGGCCCGGCAGGTCGCGCTGACCGCGACGAGCTGGCAGGCCGAACGGGTCGTGGCAGAGGCCAATCAGGGCGGCGATATGGTGGCAAGCGTCCTGCGCGCTGCCGATTGCGCCATGCCGCTGCGCCTCGTCCATGCCAGCCGCGGCAAGGTGGCCCGGGCAGAGCCGGTGGCCGCGCTCTATGAGGCCGGGCGGGTGCGCCATGCCGAATGTTTCCCACAGCTGGAAGACCAGCTGTGCGCTCTGATGGCGGGCGGTGCCTATGAAGGGCCGACCCGCTCCCCCGACCGCGCGGATGCGTTGGTCTGGGCACTTACCGAACTGATGCTCAACAACCGCCCACGCCCGCGCGCAACGGCGCTTTAGAACACCCCACACTTCCGCAGCAAAGGATAAGTCCATGGCCCTGCTCGACAGGCTCCGCACCGCTTTCAAAAGCGGGGCGAGCGCCCGCGCGCCTGTTTCCGGTGCGCTTTTCTCCCCCTGGAGCGTGCCCTATGCGGCGGCGCGCCCCACCTATGCCCAAAGCGCTAGGCGCGCCTTTTGCGATAATCCGGTGGCGCAGCGCGCGGTCAAGATTGTGGCCGAAGCGCTGGGCACGGTGCCGCTGAAAACGGCGCATGATGATGTGCGCCGCCTGATCACCGCGCGCAGCGCGGGCCAGCCCTTGCTGGAAACACTGGCGGCGCAGATGCTGCTGCATGGCAATGCCTATGTGCAGATATTGCGCAATGCCGAGGCGCAGCCGGTGGAGCTGTTCGCCCTCCGGCCCGAACGGGTTTCTGTGGTGCCGGATGCCGATGGATGGCCGCGTGCCTATCGCTACCGCGCGGGCGATACCGCGCTCGATCTCGCGCTCGAAAATGCCGAGGGCTGGCCTGATATCGTCCCCATCCGCAGTTTCCACCCGGTTGATGACCATTATGGTGCCGGCGGGCTGGACGCGGCGGAACAATCGGTCGCGATCCATAATGCCGCCGCGCGCTGGAACCTGTCCTTGCTGGAAAATGCGGCGCGGCCATCCGGCGCGCTGGTGCATGAACAGGCCGATCATGCCCCGATGAGCGCAGCGCAGATGGACCAGCTACGGCAGGAACTAACCGCACTGTTCCAGGGCGGGGAAAATGCCGGGCGACCGATGGTGCTGGAAGGGGGGCTGCGCTGGCAGCCGATTTCCCTGTCGCCCGCCGATATGGATTTCGCCACGCTGAAATCCGCCGCCGCACGGGACATCGCGCTGGCCTTTGGCGTGCCGCCCATGCTGCTCGGCCTGCCGGGAGACAACACCTATGCCAATTATCGCGAGGCCAATCGCGCGCTTTGGCGGCTGACCATTCTGCCTCTGGCGGACAAGATCCTCGCCGCTCTCACTCAGGCTCTGGAGGGGCAGTTCGCTGATCTGGAGCTGACGGTAGATCTCGACCGTATTCCCGCCCTGTCGGAGGATCGCGAAAAGCTCTGGGCGCAGGTTTCGGGGGCTGATTTCCTCAGTGCCTCCGAGAAGCGCAGCCTGCTGGGCCTGGCTGAGAAAGGCCAGCCGGTCAGGGGCCAGACCATCAAGGGAGCCCGCCCATGAACCGCACGGAAATGCTGGCCCGGCTGATGACGCAGAATATCTCGACCACCGCCACCCCGGAAAGCCTGCTCACCCTGCGCGCCATGATCGAGGAAGCCAGCGAAATGGGCGCTGAGCGCGCGCTGGCCCGGCTGGGCCTGTCCGATGATGGTGCGCGCGACGACATCGATGAATTGCGTGAATTGTTACGCGCCTGGCGCGATGCGAAGAAAGGCGCATGGAAAGCGGTCATGGACTGGCTGATCCGCGGATGCCTGGCCTTGTTGCTGGTCGGCATTGCGGTGCGGCTGGGCCTGACGCGGAGCCTCACATGAACGCGCCGTTCAAGGCAGGCCGTCTGGCGGGTTACGCCGCTGTGTTCGATCTGCCCGATGGCATGGGCGATCGGATCAGCCCCGGTGCCTTCGCCCGCAGTCTGGCCGAGCGGACCACCCCCTTTCCTCTGCTGTGGCAGCATCGGGGCGATCAGTGCATCGGCTGGGCTGAGTATGTGGCCGAAGATGCGCGCGGATTGCGCGTGATCGCAAGGATCGATGCGCCGCATTCACGCGCCGCAGCAGCGCTCAGTCGGCACACCGCGTCCGGCCTCAGCTTCGGCTATCGCGCACGCCGTTTCCGCCGCTGCGCCGGTGGACGCTGGCTCGACGAGATCGAGCTGTTTGAAATCAGCCTCGTCACCGACCCGATGCACCCGCTCGCCCGCGTGCACTGGAGCGAATGAACCCGCTTGGCGCGGCCAATCTGTCTGCCGCCCTTCCCCAGTTCCCTTCCCCAACCACCCGAAAGGTGAATTTCATGGATGTATCCCCCGCACTCAATCCTGCCTCCAGCATTCCAAATTCTGAGCCCCCGATCGAACAGAGCTTCGACATCGTCGCCCGCCAGGACAAGGCCGAGGAAGCGATCGGCACCTTGCGCAAGGATGTCGACGATGTGAAACACCGGCTCGACCGCGTCAGCCGTGCTGCTGCGCGTCCGGCCCTGTCCAGTACCGGCGAAAGCGCCGAAGTGAAAAGCTTCGTCCAGCACTTCCTCCGCCGCGGGTCCGAAAGCGAGATCAAATCGCTGACTGGCGCGGTGCCCAAGGATGGCGGCTATGCCGTGCCGCGGGAAATCGACGCCTTGATCGCCCGGGAAGTGATGGAAATCAGCCCGATCCGCCAACTCGCACAAGTGGTGCAAACCGGCAGTGCAGGTTATCGCAAGCTCGTATCCACTGGCGGCACGGCCTCGGGCTGGGTCAGCGAAACCGCCGGGCGGCCTGAAACCGACACGCCCGAATTCGCCGAAATCGCACCGCCGACGGGTGAACTTTACGCCAACCCCGCCGCCAGCCAGGCCATGCTGGACGATGCCGCTTTCGATCTCGAGCAATGGCTGGCGGGTGAAATTGCGATGGAATTCGCCCGTGCCGAGGGTTCGGCCTTCATTTCGGGGAGCGGGGTCAACCAGCCCAAGGGCTTCCTCGCCGCGCCAATGTCCATGGCAGGCGATGCGGTGCGCCCCTTCGGCACGCTGCAATATGTCGGTTCGGGCAGCGACAGCGGCTTTGGCAGCAATCCGGAAAGCCGCCTGATCGATCTGGTCCACACGATGAAGGCGGGCCACCGGCAGGGCGCGAGCTGGGTGATGAATTCCTCCACCCTCGCCGAAGTGCGCAAGCTGAAAACCGCCGATGGTGCCTTCCTCTGGCAGCCGGGTCTGGTCGAAGGGCAGCCCGATCGCCTGCTCGGCTATCCGGTGGTCGAGGCGGAGGATATGCCCGATATTGCCGAAGACGCATTCCCCATCGCTTTCGGCAATTTCCGCGCCGGCTATCTGATCGCGGAGCGCAGCGCGACCAATATTCTCCGCGATCCCTATTCGAACAAGCCCTTCGTCCATTTCTACGCCACCAAACGTGTGGGCGGGCAAGTGCTTGATAGCAGCGCAATCAAACTGCTGAAGATCGAAGCCTGATCGCGGCGGGCCGGGTTCCCCCTCCGGCCCGCATTGCCAGCGGGGAGGATGCGCTCCCCCCTCTCCCTTCACGCATCCTCCCCGCTTCTTTCGCCGCGCCCCCGCCGGCCCCTTCTCCATCGGAGCCCCCTTATGCGCATATTACTCACTGCGCCGGACCTGTCCGGCGTGGCCCTTGCCGATTGCAAAGACTGGCTGGCCATCACGGGCTCTGCCGAGGATGGCCAGTTGCTCGCTCTGCTGCAGGCTGCACTCGATTATGGCGAGCATTTCACCGGCCAGTGCCTGATCGAAACCGAATGGGAAGAAATCCATCCGGCCAGCCCCGGCTGGCACATGCTGGCGACCCGTCCGGTGCAGGTCGCGGACCGGCTGCAATCTGTCGCGCCGGATGATACCCGCAGTCTTGTTTCCGCGCAGGATTACGAACTGGATCTGCTGGCTGACGGAAGCGCGCGCTTCCGCCTGTCTCATTCCGGAGCCTCGCCCCATGATCACGATCGCCTTGCCATCCGCTGCACCGCCGGAATAGCGGCTGACTGGTCTGCGCTTCCAGCCGCCTTGCGTCAGGGCACCTTGCGGCTGGTCGCGCATCTCTATCGGGCGCGCGAAAATGAGCTGGATCGTCCCATCCCGGCGGCGGTCACCGCCTTGTGGCAGGGGTGGCGAAGGTTGGCCCTGTGCTGACCGCACGCCCCACCACCATCACCGCGCTGGCCGCCCGGCTGGAGGCAAAGGCCGCCCGTATCGCCCTAAAATATACGCCGCCGCGCAGCGCGAAGGATGAACTGCACTGGCGCAGCGCCGCGATCCTGTGGCCCGATCTGTTCGAGGAGCAGAGATCATGGAAATAGTTTTACGCGCGGCGCTGATCACATGGTTGCGCGCCGATCCGGCCCTGGCCGCGCTCAATGCCATTGCGGAGGAGGCGCCCAACCGCACCAGCCTGCCCTGGCTGGGCCTGGTCGCCAGCGCCAGTACGGACTGGAGCACCAAGGATCGGGCCGGGCGGGAAATCCGCATCGCATTGGAATTGCAGGCACGCGGCGATGACCCGCTCAGTGCCGCCGATCTGGTCACTGCCGTGGAGGAACGCATCGCCGCCTTTCCGCCCGATCTCTCATCAGAACCGCTCGGCGAAAGGCCTGCTTTTCGCATCATCAATTGCCGTTTCCTGCGCGCCCGCGCCGAGCAGCGCAGCCATAATCGCCGCGCAGTGCTGCTTGAATATCGCTTCCGCTGTCTAGCCTATGGAGATTCCGCATGACTGCCCAAAAAGGCTCCGCCTTCCTTCTCAAAATCAGTGATGCCGCCCAGCCCCCCGCTTACGCCACCGTTGCGGGATTGCGCACCACGCAGATGAGTATCAATGGCGATCCCGTCGCCATCACGCACAAGCAATCGGGTGGCTGGCGCGAATTGCTGTCCGGCGCTGGAACACGGTCGGTTTCGGTCAGCGCTGCCGGAATTTTCCTTGGCAGCACGGCGGAGGAAACCATCCGCACCCATGCCCTGGCCGGAACGCTGGCGGAGTACGAATTGTCCTTCGAAGACGGCGCAAGAATGCGCGGGCGCTTCCTGATTCAGCGGCTGGATTATGCCGGGGATTACAATGGGGAGCGTAGCTACACACTCGCCCTCGAAAGCTCCGGCCCTGTAACCCCAATCGCCACGGTGCCTGAATGAGCGCGGGTTCAAAACGCCGCGCTAATCCGCTGCGCGGAGAAGCCAGTCTGATGATCGACGGCACCGCATATACATTGCGTCCGAGCTTCGATGCGCTGGTGGCCGCCGAACTGGAGCTGGGGCCGCTGTTTGCGGTGGTGGAACGGGCCGGCGAAGGTCGTCTTTCGCTGAACGACATGATGGTGCTGTTCTGGTATTGCCTGCGCGAGAAAGACGGCCTGACGCCTGAGAAACTGGGCGAGGCAATCCTTCAGCAAGGCCTCGCCAATTGCCTGCCCGCCTTGCGTATCGTGCTCGCCCAGATCTGCCAGGGCGGCAGATGAACGCGGACAGCGAAGCTGCAGGATCAGCCAGCCCAGCACCTCCACGATTCTTTGGCGATGCCGCCTTGCGGCTGGCGGGTGCCGTGCCGCGCCTGCTCGGCTGGCATCCGCGCGATTTCTGGGATTCTACCCCTGCCGAACTGGCGGCCTGCCTCACACCCGCCGAGCCAACAGAAACGCCGCTGAGCCGGACGGAGCTGGATGATCTGCTGAAAGGAATGGATGATGGATGACGACACACAGGTTTTGACCATTGCGGTGGAGGCGGAAACCAAGAGCTTTCGCGAGGAAATGCAGCAGTTGCGCGCAAATGTGGACGGCACGTTTTCGGGCTTTGGCTCCGCCGGCGCAAAACTGGAAAAAAGCCTGCTTTCTGCAATCCGTCAGGGCAATCTGGCCTTTGACGATCTCAAACAGGTTGCCTTGTCGACGCTGGAATTCATTGCCGCAGAAGCCCTGAAAATTCAGTTTGGCGGCCCCGTTTCGGGAACGGGTAGCGGCGGCCTCGGCACGCTGGTGCAATCCGCGCTCACGTCCCTGATCGGCGCACCTGGCCGGGCGACGGGTGGCCCAGTCAGCCCGCAGCACCCCTATCTGGTCGGCGAAAGAGGGCCAGAAGTCTTCGTTCCCACCAGTGCCGGCCGGGTTGAAACCGCCAGCGCCCCGACGCGCAATGTCAAAGTGGCAGTGCAGCTCTCCGCGCCGCGCGGGACCGATGCCCCCACCGCGCTGCAACGTTCCAGCCGTCAGCTCGCCAGTTCCCTGCGCCGCGCACTCATCGAAACTTAGGAGGTACCCATGGCATTCTGGCTCGCCCGGTCCCGCGAGGGGCAGACGCATGACTTCATTCAGCGTTTCGACCCACGTTTCTGGACTGTCGACTTTCCGCGTCCGGTCATGGCCGCCGTGGTCACGACCGCACCCGACGCGCTGCGCGTGGAGGGCGAATTTCACAATCAGAACGATCTCGCGGGACTGATCTGGGACAGTGAAGACCGGCTGGATCACCCCTTGCTCGCCTATGATACGCTGCGCGATTACAGCCGCACGACCCTGTCCTTCCGCTGGCGATCCTCCGGCCTCGTTCCGCTCGATGCAGCCAATGGGCCGACGCTGACCATCGAAGGACGTGATGAGGGGGGCGCGGCGACGCAATGGTATGTTCGCCTGTGGAATTATGCCGAAGGGAGCGGAGAGGATGCCGCCATCCGCCTCCCCTTCTCCGACCTTGCCAGCGGCTGGAGCAGTGAGAGCGGCGCGCCGGTAAACCCCGCGGATATCGACCGGATGTTTATCTCCCTCGCCCCGGCGGGATATGACCCGGATACCGCTGCCCCCTTGCCCGCGCGCGTGAATGGCTGGGCGGAGCTCAGCGACATCCGCTGTGAAGGGCATCATGCCATGCTGCGCATCGGTGATGTCATGGTCCCCCCGCACGACATCGGCATGGCGACCGCCTATGATGACAGTTACAATCAGACGCCCCAGAGATTGCTCCGGACCATGCGCGGTCTCGGCTATCGTGGCCGGCTGATTCACTATTGCGGGATGAGCCATTTTTTCCGTCTGGCAGAAAGTGACACGAAGCTGCTGGCGGATCCTTCGGGCGCGCTGTGCACGCCAGCCGAATTATGGCACCAGTCCTTTTTTCAGGCCTGCAAGAAACACGCCCTGCAGCCGATAATTTCCCTTAGTTATGAATTGTTTGCCGCACATTGCCCTGAGGAATGGCAACAACGCACATATGATGGTGAGGCCGCGCTCACTGGCTGGCAACCACCCTCTGCCTTGCTATCCCCGGCGCATCCGCAAGCGATGCAGTGGCTCAAGAATGCTGCGCAGCATTTTGTCACCCTCGCCGCATCCGAAGAGCTGCCCCTGCTGTTCCAGATCGGGGAGCCTTGGTGGTGGGTCACAAGTGATGGGCGGATTTGCCTGTATGACGATGCCTCTCGTACCGCGCTGGGGGGCAATCCGCCCGAGATTACAGATATGCGCGCGCCGCTTGATGAGGCGCAGAAGCAATTGCTGGATGACGCCGGTGCCTTGCTTGCTTCCTCCACTGCTGCGCTGCGCGATGCGGTCCGGAGCGCTACGGGCGAGGCAGAGTGTGAGGTTTTGCTGCTTACCTTCACGCCCACCGTCTTCGATCCTGAAATGCCGGAACTCTATCGCGCCAATCTGCCGACGGGCTGGGCTTCCCCCGCTTTCGACCGGCTGCAACTGGAAGATTATGACTGGCTGACGGCCGGGGCCGATGCACTGCGGCGGGATGCCTATCACCGCGTCAACGCGCGGCTGTCCTATCCCGTGGAGCAGCAGGATTATCTCGCGGGCTTCGTGCTCGATCCAGCGGATGCGGAACCCTTCTGGCCGCGCATCACAGCAGGGCTGGAGGAGGCCGCCGCACGCGGCATCACGCAGCGCTTCGTCTGGGCGCTGCCCCAGATCACCCGCGACGGCTTTACCCTTTTTACACCGGCTGAGGATCACACGATGCAAGCCTTTGACGACCTGACCTATCCGCTTCCGCTCGGGCTCGATGCCAGTGTCAGTCCTGAATTTTCAACCAGTGTGGTGGTGACTGCGTCGGGCCATGAACGCCGTAACAGCCTGTGGAGCGATGCCCGGATGCATTTCGATGTCGGCCCTGGCATCCGTTCGGAAAATGACCTGCGCGTGCTGATCGCTTTCTTCCGCGCACGGCGCGGTGCGGCGCGCGGCTTTCGCCTGACCGATCCGTTTGATCACAGTTCCCACATCCATAACGGCTTGCCGACCATGCTTGATCAGGTGATTGCCATTGGTGATGGCCAGATCGCGCGCTTCCCCCTGATAAAGCGCTATGGGTCAGGTGATGAGCCGCAAATCCGCCGGATCACGCGCCCCAGAGCCGACACGGTGTCTGTCAGCGTCGACGGTGTTCAAAGCGCCTTTGAACTTGAAGAAGGCGGCTGGATCACACTGGCCCATACGCCGCCCGAAGGCGCGGTGATTCGCGCGGGCTTCCTGTTCGATGTGCCGGTTCGTTTTGCCGAAGACCGGCTCGACATAACGGGCGTGAATTTCACCGCCGGGGAGGCACCTTCCGTGCCGCTGGTGGAAATTCGTGAGAATGTATCGTGAGCCGGGCTTTCTTCATGCAGGAGCTGGAAAGCGTTGCGCATTTCTGGCGTCTTCACCGGCGTGACGGGGTGACGCTGGGTTTTACCAGCCACGATCGGGATCTCTATTTTGACGGCGTAACGCATCGCGCGGCCCCTGGGATGATCCCTTCTGCAATTCGGCGCAGCGCAGCGCTTGACGGAGACAGTGCCGACATGCGCGGTACGATCAGCCATGATTCAATCTCCGCCCAAGATCTGGCTGAAGGCCGATTTGATGGCGCGACCCTGATAATGGGTCTGGTCGATTGGGAAAGCTTGGATAGAGCCGTGCTCTATCGCGGTGCAATGGGGGAGATCGCGCAGGAAAACGGGCAGTTTTCGGTCAGCATGCTCTCTGCGAAACAAGCGCTTACGGGCGGCGACGTACCGCACACCTCACCGCTTTGCCGTGCGCGTTTCTGCGGTCCGGGTTGCAGCCTGAGTGCCACGCGCTTTACCCATGAGGCAGAGGTCGCCAGCCACGATCACGACCGCAGCGCCGTGCATCTTGTGCAGGCTCTGGAACCATCTCTGCTGGTCGGAGGCGCGCTTCGCTGGATCGATGGACCGCAGGCCGGGCTGAGCGCCAATATCACCGCAGTTGATGGCACAGCCCTGCTGCTGGACCGCGCGTTGTACCCGGAAAGCACGACCGGCCTGCGCGTCCTGCTGCGCGAGGGCTGCGATCACCGTGCCATCACCTGCGCGGAGAGATTCGCCAATCTCGTAAACTTTCAGGGCGAACCGTTCCTGCCCGGAAACGATTATCTTCTGCGCGGCCCGGCGGCACTGTGACCAATGCAAATGGCGCCGCGATTGCTCAGGCGGCGCGGAGTGCGCTTGGCAGTCCGTTTCGTCTTCATGGCCGGGATCCGCAGATCGGTCTGGATTGTCTGGGACTCGTCTTGTTCGCCTTGCGAAGCACGCGAGACGATACACCAACACTTCCCGATTACCGGCTGCGACAGAGCGATGTCACGCCGTGGCTGGCGGTGGCGGAGCAGGCTGGATTGCATCGGGCAACCGGGGTGCAGCGCGCCGGGGAAATCTGGCTGACGCGCAGTCACTTGCTGCAATTACATCTGCTGATTGCCGCCGGTCCGCATAGTTTCATTCACGCACATGCGGGGGTGGGCCGCGTCGTTGAAAGCCCCGCCCCGCTCCCCTGGCCGGCGATCCGGCGCTGGCACGCTTCCTGAGGATATTCCTATGGCAACAATGGTTCTTTCCGGCATCGGCACCGCATTAGGTGGTCCGCTTGGCGGTGCTATCGGTGCTTTGATCGGGCAACAGATAAGTGACACAATCGGCCTGTCGGGCAACAATTCCGCCTTGCAGGATATTGCGCTGACCCGTTCCAGCTACGGCACGCCACTCGCCCGGCATTTCGGTACAATGCGGGCGGGCGGCACGCTGATCTGGGCGACGGATCTGACGCCGAATGAGGATCAAAGTGGCTATTGCGTTTCCATCGCAGTCGCGCTTGCCAGCCGGCCGATCACCGGCGTCGGGCGGATCTGGGCCGATGGGCAGTTGCTGCGCGGGTCAGAGGGGGATCTCAAAACCGGAGGCAGCTTAAGGATATATCCCGGTTTCGGCGATCAATTGCCCGACCCGCTCATTTCCGCTGATCGGGGTGGTCAGACGCCCGCCTTTCGCGGCGTTGCCTATTGTGTGTTCGAATCCCTGCAGCTGAGCGATTTCGGCAATCGCATCCCCGCGCTGAGCTTTGAAATTATCGCCGATGAAACGGGGGTGAGTCTTGCGGAACTATGCGCCCCACTGGATCAACCGGTCACGGATGAGCGGCCCCTTCCCGGTTTAAGCGGCTTTAGCCAAAGCCAGGGCGGCGTCGATGCGGCACTGCGCGATCTGGCACCGCTCTTCCCAATGGGCTGCACAGTTTCCGCAAGCGGCCTGACCTTGGCAGCCAGCGATAATATCCCCACCAGTGCGGCCATGCTGGATGAGGCGACACGGGCAGATAGCAGCGATGCCGCAGCCCCCGATAGCGGCGCACGCCATATCCGCCAGCTGGCTCCGGGCGAACGGCTGAGTGGACTGCGTTATTATGATCCGGCCCGCGATTATCAACCGAGCATGCAGCGCAGCGATGGCCGGGTGGAAAGCGGAGCGCCAACAATCATGGAATTCCCCGGATCATTGACAGCGGCCAATGCGCGCGCCCTGTTGAACCAAACGTCGCATCGCCGGGGACTGGCGGCAGAACGGCTCGCCTGGCGGGTGGCCAGCGTCGATACTGCGATCCGCCCTGGCATGATCCTGCGCGTGCCCGACAATGACGGCCTGTGGCGTCTGGATGAATGGGAATGGCACAGTGAAGGCGTGGACATGCTGCTCACGAAAGTGGGCCCCTCGCAGACATATAGCGCCCCGGGGGATAGCGGATCGCATGCCGCGCCGGTCGATCTGCCGATACGCCCGACACAGATGATCGCTTTCGGCCTGCCATGGAATGGTGAAGGGTCACCGCAGGATGTCTTGATCGCGGCAGCGCTCAGCGCCGAAGCACCGGGTTGGCGCGGCGCCGCCCTGCATGCCGAATATCAGGGCGTTCTGTCGCCGGCAGGTTTTAGCCAATCTCGCCGCGCGATCATGGGCACGACCATCTCCCCGCTCCCTCCCTCCCGCGCAGTGCGGCTGGAGGCGAACAGTTCGCTGGATGTGCAATTGGTGGCCCCCGATCTGCTGCTCGCCGATGCGACGCCGCAGGCTCTGGCCCTGGGGGCCAACCGCGTATGGTGCGGCGGCGAAATATTGCAATTTGGACACGCTGTTCATCAGGGAGGTGGCATCTGGCGCCTGTCCGGCTTGCTGCGCGGCCGGGCAGGAAGTGAAGCGATCGCGCTACAAGGCCAGGATGCAGGGGCAGCTTTCGCCTTGCTGGACGACCGACTGACCTTGCTGGACCCGGCAAAGATACAGCCACTCGACGAAGCGTCACTGGTTGCGGCCGGCGCGGGAGATACCGCCGCGATATTGTCGCAGATCAACGATCCGCTCCGTTCATTGCGCCCGCTGTCGCCGGTCCACCCGCGCGCCTATACCGAGACCGATGGCACGCTGATCCTGCGCTGGACCCGCCGGAGCCGGAGCACGGCAAACAGCTTCCCCGTGGGAACCATACCTCTGCATGAAGCGCACGAGCGCTACCGCGTGATGCTCGGCCCCGTTGAAAGCCCGCTGGCCTGGTGGGATGTTTCAGCGCCGCAGTTGCGGCTTTCTGCCGCCACGCTTGCCGATCTGGGCAGCACATACCCAGGCGCAGCGCTGAGCGTGAGCCAGTTTGGCGATACCCTGCCCTCTCCCGCTCTGTTTCTCACTCATCTCTAAATCACGATCAGGAGCGTATCATGACAGACGCTGTAACCTTCACTTCCACCACTTCACGTTTCGGCTTGCCGCTGCTTTTCAGCGGACAGGCTGAGAAGGAATTCTTCGTCAATGAAGCCTTTTCCCGGCTGGACCTGCTGCTGCATATGGCCGTGGAGGGAGAACGCGCTTCGCCGCCTGAATTGGCAGAAGAAGGCAAAAGCTGGCTGGTGTCTGGGCAGCCTTCCGGCGCGTGGGAAGACAAGCCAGGTCAGATTGCCGTCCGGCAGGATGGAGCATGGATGTTCTATGCGCCGCGCAACGGAATGCGCCTGCTCGATCGTGCAGCCGGACAGGTGCTGCATTATGATCAAGATTGGCACCGGACAGCCCCACCGGCAGTGCCGATCGGCGGTGACACGGTGGATATGGAGGCACGCGCCACCCTCTCTGCCCTCATCGGTGCCTTGCGGGACGCAGCAATTCTCCCCCGCGAGTAAAGCGGCTGACGCGCCACCATATCACTGAGGAGCAAAAACGCATCACCATCGTTGAAGTGAAAACAAGGATGGAGAAATCATGATGTCGGTCAAGGCCTTACTCGCAATCGCCCCGCTCCCCTTTGCATTGGCTGCATGCCAGACGATGGGCAATCCGGACGCTGGCCGGCTTGCCGAGGCGACGCTCTATCAGGCGAATGGTCTGCCGGCGGGAACGGCGCAAATCTATCGCGCAGGTGACGAGGCCCGCATCACGGTGGCGCTTGCCGGACTGCCGGAGGGCAAACATGGTCTGCATCTCCACACAGTGGGATCATGCATTGCGCCGGACTTCAAATCTGCTGGCGGACACCTCAATCCCGAAGATCATGAGCATGGTAGTCTGAACCCCCAGGGCAAGCATCTGGGCGATTTGCCGAATATCGACGTGGCGGCCAATGGCACCGGAACGATCTCCGCAACCCTGAGCGAACCCGCAGCCGAAGCGATGCGCCATATTCTCGATAGTGACGGCACCGCCATAGTCGTTCACGCCGGTGCCGATGATTACAAGACTGATCCCGCCGGAGATGCAGGCGCGCGGATTGCCTGCGGCGAGGTAACAGCAGTTTGATCCCGCTTAGCGGGCATATTGTGCGGTGTCGGTCAGGCCGGCATCCGCGAAACCCTTGAGCCGCAAGCGACAACTGTCACATTCGCCGCACGCAAGCCCGTCCGGCGTGGGATCATAGCAGGACCAGCTCCATGCAGGGTCCAGCCCGAGGCGCTGCGTTTCCTGCGCGATCTCTGCCTTGCCCAGAAATTGTAGCGGGGCGTGGATCGAAAATTCCGTACCTTGCGCGCCAGCCTTGGTCGCCAGACAGGCCGTCTCGGTAAAACTGGCAATGAATTCGGGACGGCAATCGGGATAGCCAGAATAATCGAGCGCATTCACGCCGATAAAGATATCGCTCGCCCCGACCGTCTCGGCCCAGGCCAGAGTGAGCGAAAGAAACACCAGATTTCGCGCCGGTACATAGGTTACGGGGATATCATCCCCAACGCCGGTCTTCGGCACATCGATGGAATCGTCAGTCAGCGCAGAACCACCAAACCGCCGCAGATCCAGCGGCAGCACGACATGGCGCTTTGCCCCCAACTTCTCCGCAATCTTTTCAGCGGATTCGATCTCGCAACGATGGCGCTGATTATAATCGATCGTCAGAGCATAAAGATCAAAGCCCCGCTCCTTGGCAAGAGCGGCAGAAACCATCGAATCAAGCCCGCCCGAAAGCAGGATCACAGCAGAGGGGCGGGGGGAGGACACAGGCTCACTCATATCTGTCGGCTAGGCATGGCACAGGCAGAAAACAAGCCTTTAGCAACTGCCGGTGTAGCGCGCTTCCGCGCTGATCGAAAAGGGCACTCCATCATGAATTCCCTGGCTCTGCAATTGCATCAGCCCTGACCGCTCGCGCCGGATTTCCGTCCGACCATAGCCATTGCCGCGGCACGTATATTGAATGATCGCGCGATTCGGCTCATCGCTCACCACAAACTGATTACATCCCGGCTGATTGTGGCGGATCTGCACAAGCTCTTCACCCGAGCGCACGCAGACTTTGCGGTCCTGTCCGCCTTCGCGGATGCGCAGGGACCACTCGCCATGCTCAACCTTTTTGAACAGGGAGACATTTGCAAGCGGGCTGGCCCCCGCAAGCAAAGCAGCCGCCGGAAGCAGCGCAACAGCGCCGACAATACGCATTTTCATGCGCGTGGTGGTGGACCGAAAATGGCTCATAATCTGTATATACCTGATTTGCAGCATTAGGCAAAATGCCCCTCAGCTGCGACGAGGCGTTTAATCCTGAATTTCGAATTCGCGAGAACAGAATGCACAATCGACCAAAATGATCCCTCGCTCGTCTCGCATATCCTTCCGATCTTCAGCCGGGAAACGCGACAGCACATCCTCAAAATGCAGGATCGAGCAGCGGCAGCCACGGCTCAGGCCTGCACCGGCCTCCACACGCACTTCCTGTTCCTCATGGAACAGGCGCCAGACCAAAGCTTCCATCGACAAGGCAGGATCGACCAGCTCTTCATGCCGTATAGATCCGCTGAGCACGGCGACATGCTCCCACTCGGGGTGGTCCAACCGGACATGCAACCGCTCGCGCCCCTCTTCGCCTTCCGGCAAATGTTGCAACAGGATGCCGCCCGCTACAGTACCATCTTTTCCGGCCCGCACAGCTGTCCGGATCAGGGTCGGCACCTGTTCACTCTGCATGAAATAGGCTTCTACAGCCTCGGACAATGATCCGCCTTCGAGCGGAACGATGCCCTGATAGCGCTGGCCAGTAGTGGCATCATCAAATGTAATCGCGAGATAGCCTTTGCCGAACAGCGCCTCCAACGTTGGATTGGCACCAAGCTCGGCAAAGCGTTCTTCATCATGCTGGACGTAACCGCGCAGCTCGCCGTCGCGATAATCGCACGCCAGCAGATCCACCACGCCGTCCTCTGTCTGAGCCTGCATGGTCAACTGGCTGCCCTCACCTTTCAGCAGGCTGCCCATCAACGCGGTCAGCACCAGTGCTTCCGCCAGCACATGTTTGAGCGCAGCAGGATAATCATGCGCTCCCAGAATGCGATCAAGCACAGGGCCAAGGCGTACGGCACGTCCGCGTGCATCGCGTTCCGGCAGGGTGAAATGTAACAACCGGTCAAAACCGGTTTCTTCTTTGGGGTCGAATTGTTCGGTCATCGCAGCAAATATGGGCGGCAGGCCCGAAATTTTAAGCCTGCCACCACATCATAACTTATCAAAACACCACAAAAGTACCGATTTCTGCGCGTGAATGCGGTTTTCCGCCTCATCAAAAACGACCGATTGCGGCCCTTCGAACACTTCTTCCGTCACTTCATCGCCGACATGAGCGGGAAGGCAGTGCAGGAATTTGGCATCAGGCTTGGCCTGCGCCATCAGCGCCGAATTAACCTGAAATGGCTGCATCGCGCGCAATTTGGCTTCGGCATGGTCCTGTCCCATCGAAATCCAGGTGTCCGTAACGATGATATCTGCGCCGCGTACTGCGTCCTCGGCATTGCGGTGGCAGGTGATCGTCGCGCCGCGCTCCCGTGCGGCAGCAATGAAGGCCTCATCCGCGTCATATCCTTCGGGTGTTGCCACGCGGACATTGAACTTCATCAGTCCCGCGGCTTCCAGAATGGAGCTGAGCACATTGTTGCCATCGCCCAGCCAGGCGACTTCCAGCCCAGGCAATGCCTTGCCATGTTCCACGATGGTCAGCAGATCAGCAACGATCTGGCATGGGTGGGACAGATCCGTGAGGCCGTTAATGACGGGCACGGTTGCGTGACGCGCCATATCCTCGATCTTGCTGTGATCGTCAGTCCGGATCATGATTGCATCGGCCATGCGGCTGAGGACGCGCGCCGTATCGGCAACGCTTTCGCCCCGGCCAAGCTGCGTGGTCCCGGAATCCAGGACCAGCGCGGCGCCGCCCAGCTGCCTCATGGCGATATCGAAGCTCACCCGCGTACGGGTCGAACTTTTCTCGAAAATCATCGCCAGAACATGTCCGCTGAGCGGAGCGTCTGCATCGCTGCGCCCCTTGGGCCAGGTGGAACGGGCTGCCTTACGGTCGATCGCATCATTGATCATCGCCGCCACTGTGTCACCGCCCGCGTCGGACAAATTGGTAAAATGCCTCAGATTGGTCATTTCGGTGCCTCCGGCTCATAATCCGCCGCGCCCGCCGAAAGTTTGTCGAAAAATTCGTCCATCTCGGCATCGCCAATCACAAGCGGGGGCAACAAACGCAGGGTTCCATCACCCGCAGCGACAGTCAGCAATTGATGCTTGTCGCGCAAATGCTGCATGAAGGGACGCGGTTCGCTCTTCATTTTTAGGCCGAGCATCAGGCCCATGCCCCGCACGCTGTCGAACAACTCCGGGTAATTACCGATGAATTGTTCCAGACGTGCCCGCAGTCTTTCGCCCTTGGCGCGAACTTCACCCAGAAATTCATCATTCGTGACCACTTCCATCACCGCGCTGCCTGCGGCCATGGCCAGGGGATTGCCGCCATAGGTCGAGCCATGCGTGCCAAAAGTCATGCCACGGGCCGCTTTTTCAGTCGCCATGCAGGCCCCCATCGGGAAACCGCCGCCGATGCCCTTGGCTGTTGCCATGATGTCAGGCGTGACGCCCAATTGCTCATAGGCGTAGAGCGTGCCCGTCCGCGCGACCCCGGTCTGCACTTCATCAAATACCAGCATCAGATCATGCTCATCAGCCAGCGCGCGCAGGCCCTTGATGAAGCTTTCATCCGCCACCCGAATCCCGCCTTCGCCCTGAATCGGCTCAACGAGGAAACCGGCCGTATTGGGGCCGATCGCCGCCTTCACTGCGTCGAGATCATTGAAATCGACATATTTGAAGCCGGGCAGAAGGGGCATGAAGCCCTTATGCATCTTCTCCTGATTGGAGGCGCTGATGGTCGCCATCGTCCGACCGTGGAAGGCGTTGTTGAACGTGATCAGTTCATATTTTTCGTCATTCCCGACGGCCTGATGATAGGCCCGCGCGGTTTTGATCGCCGTCTCGACAGCTTCAGCGCCGGAATTGGTGAAGAACACCGTGTCAGCAAAAGTTTTGTCGACCAGCTGCTGTGCGAGGCGCTCACCCTGCGGGCTGCCATAGAGGTTGGAGACATGCATCAATGTCTCTGCCTGCTTCTGGATCGCGCCAATCAGGGCAGGATGTGAATGCCCGAGCAGATTGACGGCGATACCGGCCGCAAAATCGAGATATCGCGTGCCGTCTTCCGAAATCAAATGGCAGTGTTCGCCGCGCACGGGCCGAACATCACACCGGGGATAAACGGGCATCAATGGAGTAATCGCCATGACTGGCTCCTTCACAAAATCTCGATAATAAACGCAGGAAAGAGAAATGGCGGCCCCGCAGGACCGCCATCGCAACCGTTAAAATGGTCTGCAAAGCCGATCAAACAACCGGCTTTGCAAAAGGTCTGTCAGTCTTGAACGGGCACAAGATTGACGGCCGAATATTTCCCTCGTCGATCAACTTCGAGATCAAATTCGAACCGGTCATTTTCCTCGATGCTCGAAATGCCTGAGCGTTCCACCGCGCTGATATGAACAAAGGCGTCTTCCTTGCCATCGTCCCGCGTGATGAAACCAAAACCCTTCGTGCTGTTGAAGAATTTGACTGTGCCCTTGGCCTTCTCACCGGTGAGTTCGCGCTGCGGCTTGTCAGCTCCAGCGGCACCGCCGGAGCGTTCCGAAACCGGAATTACATCACCAACCACCTGCAAATCGGCTGCGGACACCTTGCCGCCGCGATCAACCAGATTGAACTGCAATTCCTGACCTTCGGCAAGACCTTCCAGCCCGGCGCGTTCCACCTGACTGATATGCACGAAGACATCTTCGCCGCCTTCATCACGCTGAATGAAGCCGAAGCCTTTCTGCGTGTTGAAGAACTTTACCTTGCCCTGGCCGGTGCCGACAACTTGAGCTGGCATGCCGCCGCCGCCGCCGCCGCCACGAGGAGCGCCGCCGCCGCCGCCGCCGCGCGGGCCGCCGAAGCCACCGCCGCGATTACCGCCGCCACCAAATTTATCGTCATTGCCGAAGCGGTCACCCCCACCACTCCAGCGATCATTGCCGCCGAACCGATCAGAATTGCCACCGGAGAACGGATCGAACGTCTCTTCGCCAAATCCATCCCGCTTGTCGCGACCCCGACCGCGACGGCCTCTATCATAACCCATGAACCGAACGTACCTTCGCTTCGCCCTGCATCAAAAACACTCGGGCGCGCGGGCGAAATCGCGCCGAATGGAAGCTAAGGACCCTTCCCTGCCTCTGTCAGTAACCCTTTATAACGTAGAATCGCCGTATTAGCGAACGAATAAAAGTTACTACTTTGTGGCAGTTATTCAAGCGCTTCCCGAATGCGCATCCCACTTGCCAGTGCCAGCCTGCTGCGGCAATGATCGATTCATGGAAATACTCGCCCTGCTATCGGACCCCGCCGCCTGGGCGGCGCTTTTTACGCTGATCGTGCTGGAGGTCGTGCTTGGCATCGACAATCTCGTATTTATCGCGATTCTCTCCAATAAACTGCCGAAACATCAGCAATCAAAGGCGCGCCGTCTCGGCTTGGGACTAGCGCTGATCATGCGGATTGCCATGCTGTTTCTGATTGGCTGGCTGGTCACATTGCAGACGCCCTTATTCGATCTCGGCCTTGAAGGCGCCCCGGGGCCGCATGGCGCGCCGACTTTTGAAACGGCATTTTCCGGGCGTGATCTGATCCTGCTGGTCGGGGGCCTCTTCCTCTTGTGGAAAGCCACCAAGGAAATCCATCACAATATGGAGCCGGAAGATGATTCGGGCGAATTGCTGGATCAGAACAAGGGCATCGCCGAAATCACCTTCACCACCGCGATCGTACAGATCATCGCTCTGGATCTGGTGTTCTCGATCGATTCGATCCTGACCGCCGTCGGCATGACCGATGAATTGCCCATCATGGTCACGGCTGTCGTGATAACCGTCGGCATCATGCTGATCGCCGCCGATCCGCTGGCGCGATTTATCGAAAACAACCCCACTCTGGTTGTGCTCGCTCTCGCATTCCTGGTGATGATCGGACTGGTTCTGATAGCCGACGCTTTTGGCTTCCATGTGCCCAAAGGCTATATTTACGCCGCCATGGGCTTTTCCGTTGCAGTCGAAGCGCTCAACATTTTCAAGCGCGAGCGCCGCAAGCGTAAGCTCAAGTTACAAGAAGGAGCCGCATAATGGCCGACTTCCGCAAAATTACCGATACGATGTATGCCAGCCCGCAGATTTCGCTGGACGATGTAGCAACGGCGAAGGAGGCCGGCTTCGCCATGATCATCAATAATCGCCCCGATGGCGAAGCAGATGATCAGGTCGAAAGCGCTGCCATTGAGCAAGCTGCTCGGGCGGCCGGGATGGATTATACAGCCATCCCCATCACCCATAGCGGCTTCAGCGAAGCGCAAGTGAATGCCATGATCGCTGCATTGGGTGAGGCACAGGGTCCGGTACTGGCCTATTGCCGCTCTGGCACACGCTCGACATTGCTTTGGTCGCTCGCCCAGGCATTGATGGGCAAAGATCCCGAGGAGGTTGCAAGCAAGGCTGCCGGCGCGGGCTATGACGTCTCGCCCATCCGGCCGAACATGGACATGTTTGCCGCGCGCGGACAGGCTATTTAACACGCTCATTCCAGAGGTCTGATACGTTAGGATGCTCTGGCGACAATTCGTGTTTGGGCACCCTGTGTTGAACCAGAAGCGCCATACGCAGCATTCGCTTGGTTGAGGACAGAGCTCTCAACTACAGCGACAATCAGCCAGCGAGTGGCGCTGCGGGCCATGATACGCGCAGATAGCATGATCGGTACATTTGGTCTGGTCATAAAAAAGGGGCGGTTCACACCGCCCCTTTGCATTTCAATATTGCTTTAGCCCCATCAGCTCTTTTCGATTGCATCGATTAGCGGCTTGAGTCCGGCGCCGTATTTTTCGCTGCGCTTCATCGATGTTTTATAAATCGGCTGGCGCACTTGCGCCACGCTGGCGGTTTTCACCGGGCGCGAGGACTTGTGGAAATCAAGAAGCTTCTTGTCCCAATCCAGGCCGATGAAGTCGATAACGCTCTTCGCCTCAGCTTCGGTGTTTTCGACAATATCTTCATAATTGACGACCTTCATCACACCCTTGGGAAGGACCTTTTCCCAATGCTTCATCAAGGCATCATACTGGCGATAATACCGTCCAAGCTCACCCAGATCATAGCTATGCGGCATGTCATCCTTGAACAGCTTCGTGAAGCCGGACAGGCATGTGTCGATCGGGTTGCGGCGCGTGTTGATGATCTTTGCATTCGGGAACAGCAAATGGATCATCCCGATGAAGAAATAGTTCGTCAGCAGCTTGTCGGTGACCAGCTTGGCGTCGCCTGCATTGCGGAACATTGCCTCTTCGTAGCCGCCCGCAAGCAACTTCCACTGCGGCTCGCGCAATTCCTTGACCATCTCGGGGAAGACCGAGAGGGAAGGAAAGCGATCCCGCAACTTGTGGATACCCTGGCTAAGGTATTTTACTTCGCCGGCGCCATAAACCTGATCATGGCTGGAGATGATCTGCTCTACCAGGGTCGAGCCTGAGCGCGGCATACCAACGATGAACAGCAAGCGGTCTGTATTGCTGCCTTCAAACGGCCGATCCTTGAAAATCTTTGCCGGAAACGCTTTTTTGATATCCGAGAAGAACTTGAAGGTTTCTTTCTGATCATATTTCAGCGTCGCCCGTTTGAGCTTTCCACCTTCAATATAATGTTCAAGCGCCTCTTTATGGCGTTTGTTATCATCCAGCGCTTTCGCATAAGCGAAATGAAGGGGAATCTGCTGGCTTTCAGAAACCGCCGCCGGGTCTTTCATGATGTCGTCCATCTGCTTGAACAGATCCTTCTCTTTCGAGAAGTCGACCAGATCATTCAGATTGGCATAGGCGCCATACATGTTCGGATTGATCTCAAGTCCATACAGAAGCTGCTCGCGCGCTTCTTCCAACCGGCCGACCGACTTGAGTGTCACGCCGTAATAATTGATGGCTTCTGCATTTTTGGGGCCATATTCAACGGCCTTTTCCAGATATTTGAGCGCTTCGTCATATTTGTCATGCTCTTGCGCCAGCGTGCCCAGAACTATCAAAGCATCGACATTTTCCGGATCATCGCGCAAGACGAATTTGCTTGCCTGTTCTGCAGCCACATCATTGCCGCGGCGCTGCTGAATGCGTGCCGTCAGCGTCAAAGCCCGCTTGTCCTTTGGCGCAATCTTGAGCACTTCGGCAAGCTGACGCAGCGCTTCAACATCTTCACCCTTACCGGCGTAGAATGCTGCCAGGTTGTTTAGTGCATCGACATAGGTCGGGCGCTGCTGAATGGCCTTGCGCAACGCATGCTCTGCCTGATCGAGCTTACCCAATTCGCGGAGCATCGTACCCAGATTGTTATAGGCTTCAGGATAGACTTCCCTTTGAGCCAATGCATTCTGATACGCTTCAATAGCACCTTCGCGGTCGCCATTACGACGCAGCGCGTTGCCGAGATTGTTGTAAGCTTCCGGAAAATCGGGCCGCAATTCAATCGCTTTGCGATAAGAAACTATCGCATCTTCCACCGCATCGGCCTCGAAACGGGTGATCCCGAGATTATTATGTGCCTGTGCATTCTTGGGATCAAGCGCAACGGCTTCTTTAAGTGTCACCGATGCATCGGCCAGATTGCCCTGCTGGCGCAGCACTTCCCCAAGATTGGAGTGATAGCTGGCAATCTTAGGCGCGAACTTCACCGCCTGCCGCAGCGCTTGGACGCCCTCTTTACCCTTGCCTTGCGCATGAAGCGACACACCGAGGATTGAGTGCGCATCGGTCATCTTCGGCTTATGCGCGATCAGCTGGCGGCAAACCGTCTCGGCTTCTTTATACTTGCCGCGGCCATAGAGCTGTCCGGCAATAACCACCGCCTCCTGCTCTGTCATCCGCAAGCTGCCGGTTTGAATTTTCTGCATCATTTCTTCGAGACGCTGATCGCTCTGGGCCTGCTGCATTTTCGTCTTTTTCCGTTTCTATGAATCTTGTTTGCGACATTTGCCGCTCGACCAGAGGTGATAGGTCATCATCCGACCAAAGTCACCTGAGTGCGTTGATTGAGGGGTAAATTTCGTTGCGCAACAAAAAAGGCCGGGAGCGGTGAGCTCCCGG
>NZ_WTYT01000003.1 GCF_009827595.1 Altericroceibacterium endophyticum
GAGGCGGAGCTACCGCAGCCGGAGCCGCACCGAACTCATGACGCAGCGTGATGAAGCCGGAATGGACATCCTGCTTACTGGCCATCCAACCTTCGTAGCCCAGTTCCAGCCAGGTGCTTTCGCCAACCTGTCCGGCAACCTTGGCACCGGCAACAATCGCATCCTGGTTCCTATCGGGACCGTAGATGTTGAATGCAGTACCCGGAGCATCAGCAAAGGCTGCTGTGATGTAAGCGGGATCTTCTTCGAAGCTATGACGCCAGCCAACCTTCAGTTCCGGCTGGATCGCGCCCATCGTGCCCTGCAGCTTCACACCCAGTTCGGACGTTGCGTAGCTGTCCTTACCGTCGACGGTCAGGTTCGCACCTGGCAGACCGCTTTCCGTGAAGGTGTCATATTCGGCAGAGACGTAATCGAGGCCCGCATAAGGGGTCAAGGTTACAGCCTTACCGACCGGCAGACGGTAGCCAACTTCACCACCAAGAGCCCAGATGCTGGCCTTCGGCGAGGAAGTGAGTGCACCACCGAAATCTCCGATCGAAATCGAGCGCGTGCTATCACCCTTGATTTCGGAATAGGAGCCGGAAGCCTTCGCGTAGAAATTGCCGGGATCGTAAGCTGCGTAAGCACCGACCTGGAAGCCATCGGCATCCATGTCAGCCGACAGATTGCCTGCCGTACCTTCGAAGTTACCCTTGTTCTTCACATAACCGGCACCAATGCCGATCACGCCATATTCGCCCAACGGCATATCCGCACCCAAAGCGGCGTACCACTGGTCGCTGTCGTAACCGGGAGCTCCGATGCTGCTATCGGCATCGATATTCTCGGCACCGTAGTTCACCGTACCCCAGATACCCGGGCCGTGACGCTTACAGGTCAGCATGCCAGCATCGGTGTTCAGTGCGGCGCACTCACCCATGTCTGCCAGAATGCCGTTGAAGCGGTTACCCATCCAGCTCAGCGACTGAAGGTAAGTCGCATATTGCGAGCCGGAAAGCTGCGACAGTGCGTCCGAATAATCGGCCACATTGTCGACCCCGAACAGAGCAATATAGAGGTCATCCATATCGCCATTGCCCGTCGGATCGTAGATGGTTTCAAGACCACCAGCGACCGAAGCCGGGTTGGTGCCAAGAGCAAATCCACTGTCGTCAAAGGCGACGCGAGCGACCGTCAGATCGACGTTGTCATCCGTGTCATAAACTGCAGTGGCATCCAGGAACAGGTTCGGTGTGACGACATCTGCGAAGGTACCCGTCAGAGTGTTCGCATCGATGATGTTGTCATAGCTGTAGGAGTTGGCGAGCAGACTATCAGGATCTGCAACGCGAACTTCCAGCACGCCATCCGTGATGTCAGCCGTATCGGCCACCACCTGCGGATAAGCAGGGTCAGCATCTCCGTCTACCAGGTCGAGTGCCAGCGTACCGCCAGCGTCAACCGTGAAGTCTTCAACATTAACCAGTGCTGCTGGAACGTCGGTCGCCGTTTCGCGGTTGTCACGCAGGTAGAGCGTGCCGTCTTCGGCGATCGTCAGCGACCCGTCGAGCACGCCATCCGAGTTCACGATGCCCTCGAACGAGGTTTCGCCGCCAGAAACGGTGATCGCATCATCATCCGACAGTTCGATATTGCCGTAGATGTTACCGCCGCCGAGCAGGTTGACCTGCACTGCATTGGGAGCATTCTCGACATTGATCGCCGTGCCGAATTCGATCACGCCGTCATTCACCAACTGAGCCGTAATAACGCCCGAGTTGTTGATCACAGCCGTGCCCGTCGGAGCCGTACCGGTTGTACCCGTACCACCCGTGAACAGGATACCCGTTGCTGCTGCCGGTGCGTAAGCCGGGCCGTCAAACGGGAAGCTGTTTGCCGCTTCGGTGATGATAGCATCGGTCGTGCCAGCACCATCGTTCGTGGCGACCACAGAAATCGTGCCATTGTTGGTCACGGTTGCCGTGTTTTCAGCGCCGTTCACGTGGATGCCGCGAGCGATAGCCGTATCGACGCCTACGTTCTGTACCGTAGTGCCGGTTCCGACTTCCTGCCCGAGACCGCCGGTGACCGTTGCCATAGCCGAAATCGTACCGTCGTTGACGATCGTTCCGGTTGCGGCATCGCCGGTGGCGACAGCCTGGATGGCCGTTGCACGGGCGCGGCCTGCCGCGACACCATTCGCTTCAGCCGAAACGTTCATCGTACCCGAGTTGGTAACGTCGAGTGCGAAGTCGTCTTCTACCGTGTAGCCTTCTGCCACAGCGAAAGCTGCGCCAGCGGTTGCTTCAGTGTCAGTGTTGGTCGCATTGGCCAGAGCCGTAACGTTGAACGTGCCGCTATTGGCGAAGACCGCGGTTTGTTCATCCCCGTTCAGCGACTGGTTGACACCTTCCACATCGGCATAAGCGAAGGCGCCCAGGCCAGTGCCGGTGTTGGTTGCCGCACCATTGGCGGTAGCCGTACCTGCAGCCGTAAACGTACCGGCATTGCTGAAGGCAACGCTAGCCGTCGTAGCTGACGCACTCTGCCCCACGCCGCGCGTGAAGGTCGCTGCGTTAGCTTCGTCTGCGGTAGCGACTGCAGCACCAGTGACCGAGATCACTGCGTTTTCAGCATTGTTCAGCGATACGGATGCTTCTTCACCGCCAGCAAACTGGTCGATACCATCAGCCACCGTGAAAGCCTGAGCCGCTTCTTCGCCGGTGGCATTAGCCGATACAGCGAAGTCGATCGTGCCGGCATTGTCCAGCGTTACGGTCGAGCCCTGGGCTGTCTGGAAGATACCGGCCTGGTTGCCGGTACCGCCGAGCGCAGCCATTGCCATCGCGGTTTCATTTGCTGTGCTGTCATCATCTGCAGCGGTTGCCACTGCGCTGATGTCGGCAGAGATGGTTCCGCCATTGCTCAGCGATACGGTCGAAGAGAAATCATCATCCGCATTCACATCAAGATTGGCAGACTGATAGACGACCGAATTGATACGAGCATTGGCATCTGCATTGCCTTCGACAGCGTTTGCCGTGCCAGTAACGACAACATCAATGGCACCGTCGTTCTGAACGTTCGACAATGCATTGTTATCGTCAGCATCGGCAGTGGCGACGATGACGCCCAGCGGGGTGCTTGCAATATTGGCATTGGCGGCAGCATTGCCATCAGCCGCATCAGCGGCCGCGTTGAGCGTATAGGTCGCTTCTGCATCACTGCCATTCACAAATTCAGCCGTCGCACCGCCGCTCGGGTCTGAAACAGCAACAGCCGAAGCATTCATGGCAGCCAGAGAGAAGCCACGTGCCGTGGCCTCGGCTGAGTCACCTTCCGCCGCGGCATCACCGGAAACGGTGATCGTTCCGGCATTGTCGAACGATGCCAGAGCCAGTTTGTCAGGATCGTCATTGGCCGTCGCATTAACCCGGGCACCCCTTGCAGTAGCGTTTGCCTGGGCTGCATCGTCAGCGACTGCCGAAGCCGAAGCCGAAACATCTACCGAACCGCTATTCGCAAAGGTCGCGGTGCCGTTGCCTTCGTCTGTTGCCTGCGCATCTACGTCAAACGAATAACCAAGAGTCCCAATGGACGCATTAGCCGCAGCATCATTAGCGGTGCCTTCAGCATTGGTGGACATTGCGGTTGCCACTGCCGTCAGGCTCAAAGCGCCATCGTTCTGCAGAGTGGCAATGGCATCGCCATTGTCTGAGTTTGCAGAGACCATGCCGCCAAAGGCTCGAGCATCGGCGTCCGCGCCCGCTTCACCAGCTGCAGATGCCTTTGCATCAACACCCATCGTCGCAGAAGCGGCATTAACAACCGAAGCCGACGCATCGGCCAGATCGATGCCCGAAACACTGCCTGTTGCAGAAACAATGAATGCCTCTCCGGCAGCAGCAGTAGCTTCAGCCGAGTTGGCCGCAGCATCAGCCGCATATGCGAAGGTGAGCGAACCATTGTTGGTCAGCGCCGCGACGGCGTCGCCATTCGTGCTGCCGGAGTCAACATAGAATGCAGCCGCGGGCCCAGAGGCATTCGCTTCAGCTGTCGATGTTCCCGTTGCCTTGGCATCCAGGGTCAATGTGAATGTGCCGTCATTCGTCACGCTGGCATTCGCGTCCGCACCGGCGTTGCCTGTGCCAGAAACACTCACAAGATTATCAAATGAGTTAGCGTTCGCTACAGCATTCGCTTCATCGGCTTCGGCCACAGAATCGATGTCGACAGTGAAGCTGCCAGCATTCGAGAATGAAGCCGCAGCAGCATTACCATCGCCATTTGCACCCGCAGTGACGTTTACCGCGCGTGCTACACCACCGGTAGCGTTGGCACCTGCACCCGATTCAGCGGTACTATCCGCACCTGCGGCGACTGTCAGTGAAATCGCGCCATCATTGGTCAGCGAAGCCACCGCATCATCACTACCGGCCTGCGCCAACACGCCGAATACATCTTGCAAATTACCGGTGACGCCAGCATCGCTGCCGGTTGCATTTGCATTGACGGCTGCTGCAAAAGTAGCATCGGCATTATTGGCGAAGGTAGCCGTGGCCGCTTCACCCATAGCCATAAGAGATGCCGCATAGCTACTGCCGGCAGTTGCCGTCGCTTCGTCTGCTTCCGCATCAGCCGACGCAAGCACGGAAACCGAACCGTCATTGGCGAAGCTCGCCGCAGCTGGGCCAGAACCAGCCATCGCATTAGCTGACAGACGAATGCCATTATTAATCTGAGCATTGGCGTTAGCAATATCAGTAGCAGTAGCAGTCGCAGAAGCAGCAGCCGCAACCGCACCAGCGGAAATCTCGATAGCACCCGCATTAGCCAGGTCGGCCGAAGCACTGTCGCCGACAACCGTCTGCAAAATAGCGGTACCCACCAAAGCTTCCGCAGTGGCTTGGGTGTTAGCCCGGGCTTCAGCGTTCGCGGTAATCAGCAGGCTTGCATCTTCAGCATTGGCGAAAGATGCACTTGCCGCGCCATCACTAGCGGAAACCACTTGCGACACGCCAGAGACGATGTTTGCATCCGCTGTCACGTTATTCGGCAGTGTCGTCGCAGAAGCAGGATTGGCAATCGCCGTGGCATAAATGCCCATCGCTGCGCTGTTCGTGATCGAACCGGTCGCACCGTCGTCGCCGGTCAGATCCTGAAAGACGCCTGCTGAAATAATAGCATTCGCCGCCCCAGACGTTGTCACCGCAGCATAAGCGAGGATGTTGACGTCTTCACCAGCGGTGATCGTCGCATCGACGGTCGCATCCGTCGCCGTTCCGCCTGCCGCATCATACGCCTGACCAAACTGACCGCTTGCTTCGCTGGTCACTGAAACAGCTGTAGCAGGAAGCCCAGCCGTGCGATCCACGTCACCCGAAAAACCATCAGCGGTGGTAATGTCCAGCGTTTCGGTGATCGAAGCGGAAGTGTTATCTTCCTCGACACTCCCCGCTACAGTACCATCGGTGGCTGGTACGTGATCGGCGAAAGCCGGTGACGCGGTCAGCGCTCCAAGCGATACGCCAGCCGCTAATATACGGCGCATATTGCGATTCATCCGTGTAACTCCCTCACATTGCGCCGCTAAGAGGCGCGAAATCTTTGTCAAAGCGCGGCAGAATCCGGCTCATGAACAGCCCGTCAGTAGTTTCCCTAAAGCAGCCTGTCCAGTTAGACGCGGTGAAATATTTAATAATTTCTAGAAAAACCGTCGTTTTCGTAATCTTGTTGCCAAAATGGCGCAAAATGCAAAAAAAGGCCGGAACCCGAAGGTCCCGGCCATTAAGTCTAACGTTCGCAGGAGGAACGTGGTGAGGCCGGAGAAAAGAGCAACTGCTTCGCCCCGGCCAATCTTGTCACTGGTTGACGAATTCAGGATAGGCTTCGACCCCGACCTCTACGCGGTCCAGCCCGGCCAATTCTTCTTCTTCGGTTGGGCGCAGGCCCATCACCAGCTTCAGAATGAACCAGAGGATTGCGCTGAGAACGAATGTCCAGACACCTACGGCAACAACGCCAGTCAGCTGCGCCATGAACGGCACTTCCGTATTGGTCAGCGGCACGATCAGCGTGCCCCAGATGCCGCACATAAGGTGGACCGGGATGGCCCCGACAACATCGTCAATTTTCAGCTTGTCGAGCAGCGGAACGGTGAAGACCACGATGGCTGCACCCACTGCGCCGATGAACAGGGCCGCCGGTACGCTGGGCGTAAGCGGTTCGGCAGTGATGGACACCAGGCCCGCCAGTGCACCGTTGAGCGCCATGGTGACGTCGATCTTCCGATAGAGGATCTGCGTCAGGATGATCGCCACAACCACGCCGGCAGCTGCCGCCATATTCGTGTTCACGAAAATCTTCGACACGTCAGAAACGTCACCAATCGTGCCCATGGCAAGCTGCGACGCACCGTTAAAGCCGAACCAGCCGAGCCACAGGATAAACGTACCCAGAGTAGCGAGCGGAATGTTCGATGCCGGGAAGACATTGACCTTGCCATTCACATAGCGGCCAAGACGCGGACCGAGGATAAGAGCGCCAGCAAGTGCCGCCCAGCCACCGGTGGAGTGCACCAGAGTGGAACCGGCAAAGTCCGAGAAGCCCATGCCATCGAGCCAGCCTGCACCCCATTCCCAGCTGACCACGACCGGATAGATGAAGCCGGTGAGAACAACGGTGAAGATGAAGAACGGCCAGATCTTGATACGCTCAGCCAGCGTGCCCGAAACAATCGAGGCCGTGGTGGCGCAGAAAACCATCTGGAAGAACCAGTCGGATGCCACCGAATAACCGGTGGCGGTGTCCGCTTCGCCCACGCCCTGCATGGCATAGGGACCAATCAGGCCGCCGATGAAGCCGGTGCCGTCAAAGCCGGGATAGGCAATGTTGTAGCCCATCACCCAGAACATGATGCCAGCGATGGAATAGAGGCCAATGTTCTTCAGGCACTGAAGCGAGACGTTCTTGGAGCGTACGAGGCCAGCTTCGAGCATGGCGAACCCGGCCGCCATCCACATGACCAGAAAGCCACCGATCAGGAACAGCAAGGTGTTCAGGATATAGGCAGTGCCACCGCCCACAGCTTCGGCTGCCGCCGTCGCAGCGTCAGCCGGCGCGGCAAAAGCCGGGCCGGACACAGCCAGCGCACCAAGCGCCGCTGCTGCAAATTTCACGAAATTGCGTTTCATTGAAATATCCCCCTGATCACAGCGCGGTGTCGCCGGTTTCGCCAGTGCGAATCCGCGTGGTCGATGCCAGGTCGAGAACGAAGATCTTCCCGTCACCGATACTGTCGGTGCTGGCCGTTTGCTGGATGGCTTCAACGACCTGCGGCGCAATTGCGTCGGTAGCGGCGACTTCGATCTTCACCTTCGGCAGCATATTCGTCGAATATTCTGCGCCGCGGTAAATCTCGGTCTGCCCCTTCTGCCTGCCGAAACCCTTAACTTCAGACACAGTCATGCCCGCAATGCCGATGCCGCTCAGGGCTTCGCGCACTTCGTCGAGCTTGAATGGTTTGATGATAGCGATGATGAACTTCATCACTGACCCCCTCTTGCTTACCGGTCAATCTCCCGGCCAAGACTACTAAGCAAAAGGTATGCCAGTTTCCGTTTCGTGCTAATTTGCGCGCAGAAACGAACAATACAGTTCGGGCATTGTCGAAGTCAGCGCCCGAATCTTGTGCAATTGCCTATTTTTTAGGCAGGCAATTGCAGCGCAGCGCTAACCGGGAGGTGGTCGGAGGCGATGGCGGCCAGCGCGCTATGATGCACCTGTTGCGACACGCAGCGCCACTCGGGCGAGATGACAATACGGTCAAGCCGGGCGAGCGGTCGCCGGCTGGGGAAGCTCTTTCCCGGTGCCAGAACATTCCACTCCGGGCCAAATGCGCGCAGCGCCCCTTTCCGATTGGACCATTCATTCAGATCCCCCATCAAGATCGAGGGCTCCGCGCCCCTGGCCATATGCGAACAGATGGCCTCGATCTGATGCCGCCGGCGCAGGCCGGACAGATCGAGATGCATGCCCACCACGCGCATGATGCGGCCATCGACACGCAGCCGCGCGCAAACGGCCCCGCGTGGTTCCAGCGTTGGCAATGTGATGGGTTCGGCATCCAGAATATCTACGCCGCGCCGCACCAGAATGGCATTGCCATGCCACCCCATGCTTTCACTGCGCGCCGCCAGCGGCACCAATTGCCAGTGATGTTCGGCCAGCATCTGCCGCGGGATCACCGCGGCGCGGCGTCCCAGCCTGCGGTCAGCCTCCTGCAAGGCGATTATATCAGCGCCAAGTTCGTTCAGGACATTGATGATGCGTTCCGGGTCACGGCGCCGATCAAGGCCGATACCCTTGTGAATATTATAGCTGGCAAAAGTAAGCTGCATGGAACCTCTACTCTCAAGCCATGGCATGAGTTTCCCAATAGCGGGAGAGAGGCCCCCGCCTGCTCAGCGCTCCTTGGTTGCGCTGAAGGTGAGGCTGGGGTTCTTTTCCTGCTGGTAATTCACATCCCAGGGGGATTTGGCCATGAACACCCAGTCACCTTCGCGATCCTTGGCCAAATTGGCACGATTGAACTGTTCGAATGTCTGCACGTCTTCCGCGCTGCCGGAAATCCAGCGTGCGGTGGAAAAGGGTGAAGCTTCCAGCCCGGCTTCCACCTTATATTCCGCCTCAAGCCGCGCGATCAGCACTTCCAGCTGAAGCTGGCCCACCACGCCAATAATCCATTGCGCGCCGATTTCAGGATAGAACACCTGAATCACGCCTTCTTCGGAAAGATCGTCCAGCGCCTTGCGCAGCTGCTTGGTCTTGGTCGGATCGCGCAATTGTACGCGGCGAAGAATTTCCGGCGCAAAATTGGGCAGCCCGGTGAAACGGATCTGGTTCTTTTCCGACAAGGTATCGCCCACGCGCAAAGTGCCGTGGTTGGGGATGCCGATGATATCGCCCGCTTCCGCCGTATCCGCAATTTCGCGGTCCTGCGCAAAGAACATGATCGGGGAATGGATCGCGATCGGTTTGCCCAGCCCCGAGGGCGTGAGCTTCATCCCGCGTTTAAAAGTGCCCGACACCATCCGCATGAAAGCGATCCGGTCGCGGTGCTGCGGGTCCATATTGGCCTGCACCTTGAAGATGAAGCCGGAGACTTCATCGCGCTCAGGCGTGATTTCCTCTTCGCCTGCCGGTTGGGGCCGCGGCGGGGGCGCGATTTCTGCGATGGCTTCAATCAATTCGGTAACGCCGAAATTCTTCAGCGCCGAACCGAAATAGACCGGCGTCAGATCGCCATTGCGATAGGCTTCCAGATCAAATTCGGGATAGCCGACCTGTGCCAGTTCAGCCTCTTCGGCAATGTCTTCCGGCAGATCCAGATTTTCGTCACGCTTGCCCAAAAATTCGCGGCTCGGGCCTTCAGGGCGGCTGACCGTGTTGCTCGCAAAATCGAGCACGCCCTGGAATTGCCCACCCATACCGACCGGCCAGCCTTGCGGGCTGACATCCAGCGCCAGCATATCGGCCACTTCGTCGAGCAGTTCGAACGTCGGGCGCCCTTCACGGTCCACCTTGTTGATGAAGGTGATGATCGGCACCGAACGCAGGCGGCAGACTTCAAACAATTTGCGCGTCTGCGGCTCGATCCCCTTGGCCGCGTCGATCACCATGATCGCGGAATCGACCGCTGTCAGAGTGCGATAGGTATCCTCGGAGAAATCCTCATGCCCCGGCGTGTCGAGCAGGTTGAAGGTCACCCCATTGCGTTCAAAGGTCATCACCGAGCTGGTGACCGAAATACCGCGTTGCTGCTCAATCTTCATCCAGTCCGAACGGGCACGGCGGGCCTGTCCGCGCGCCTTCACTTCCCCCGCCAGATGGATTGCGCCGCCTTGCAGCAGCAGCTTTTCCGTCAGCGTGGTCTTACCCGCGTCAGGGTGGGAAATAATGGCGAAGGTGCGGCGATTGGATGTCATGAGAAGCCTCGGGATTGGATCGGGAAAGGAGCGGATGAAATCCGCGGTCCCTATCCCCGCAATTCCGCCCCCTGTTTAGCCGCAGCCTGGACGATTTTATCCGAAATCGCTTTCAGCTGTTCTTCGGTATAGCTGGCATCACCCGGCTGAAGTGTAACTTCCACGGCAAGAGATTTCTTGCCTTCAGCCACGCCTGCCCCGCGAAAATCGTCAAAGATCCGCGCATCGACGATATTCGCCTTGTCCGCCCCTTTCACGCTGCGCAGCAGATCGCCAGCCGGCATCGCGGCATCGACCAGGAAGGCGAAATCGCGCATCACGCTTTGCAAGGCTGGCGGCGCGTAAGCAGAACGGGCGAAATCAGCCGCGCCCTTCTTCGCCGGGATCGCATCGAGGAAGATTTCCACTGCCACCACCGGCCCTTCAACATCGAAAGCCTCCAGCGTTTTGGGATGCAGCGCACCAAAGCGTGCGAGCACATTCTTGGGACCAAGCCGCAAGGTGGCGCTCTGTCCCGGATGAAACTGGCTCCCCGCCCCGCCCATTACTTGCAGCTTTTCCACCGGGGCTCCCGCTTCGGCGAGCAACGCCATGGCCTGCGCCTTGGCATCGAACGCATCGAAAGGCACGGCCTTTCCGCCAGCCCAGCTACGCGGGGTCTTTTCCCCCGCCAGCAGCACGCCCAGCGTCGCGCGTTCATCACTCTCACCGGATTTACCGCGCAGATAGCGGCGACCGATTTCAAACAGGCTTATGCCTGCGGCGCCGCGATCCAGATTGCGTTTGGCCGCAGCGAGCATTCCCGGCAGCAGCGACGGGCGCATCGCTTTCATGTCTTCGCTGATCGGATTGTCCAGCAGCCACAATGCCTGCCCCTCCACCGCGAAATGTTCGGCTTCGGACACGGGGATGAAGGACCAGGTCAGCGCTTCATGCAAACCGCGCGCGGCGGCGGCGCGGCGCAGACGCCGCTCCAGCTGTTGCTGCTGCGTAGCGGTGGGGCGCGCAACACCGGGGACACGCGGCAACGGCACGCTGGCGACCTTGTCGAGCCCGTAAATACGGACGACTTCTTCCACCAGATCCGCAGCGCCTTCGACATCCGGGCGCCATGTGGGCACGCCCACTTGCCAGTCCTCATCAACGCTGAACCCCAGCCGGGCCAGAATGGCGCGCTGTTCACTCTCACTCACCTCGACCCCGCCAAGACGAGATACGAGCGTGGGATCGAAGGCCACCGTCTTGGTGTCCAGCGGCGCTGCGCCAGCGCGCACCACTTCGGAGGCTTCACCGCCGCAGATTTCGAGCACCAGCTGCGTCAGCAGATCGAGCCCGTCATCGAGAAATGCGGGATCGACCCCGCGTTCGAACCGCGTGCGGGAGTCGCTCGCCAGCCCGAGCGTCCGACCGGTGACGCCAATCTGTTCAGGATTGAAATAGGCGATTTCGAGCAGAACATCGCTCGTGCCTTCGGACACGCCCGAATGTTCGCCGCCCATGATACCGGCAATGTCATGCACCCCGGCATCATCGGCAATCACCGTCATGCTGGAATCAAGGCGATAGGTCTTTTCGTTGAGCGCCTGCACCTCTTCCCCGTCGCGCGCGCGACGGGGAACCACTGCTCCGCTGAGCTTTGCGAGGTCATAGACATGCGCCGGACGGCCAAGCCCCAGCATCAGATAATTGGTAATGTCGACCAGCGCCGAAATCGGCCGCTGTCCTGCATCGCGCAGTGCGTCCTGCATCCATTCCGGCGAGACGCCATTTTTTACGCCGCGGATCACACGGGCGTAAAAGGCCGGGCAGCCCTCTGCATCATCCGTGCGGATTTCCACCGGGCAGGCGAAAGCACCGGGGGCCTGCGCTATTTCGAGCGGCTTCAGCGTGCCGAGGCCCGCAGCGGCGAGATCGCGTGCCACGCCATAGACGCCCATGCAATCGGGGCGGTTAGGTGTGATCGCCACGTCGAAGACCGGCGAGGAACCGCGATATTGCGCGAATGGCGTGCCGGTGGGCGCGTCTTCGGGCAATTCGATGATCCCGTCATGATCTTCACCCAGATCAAGCTCGCGCGCCGAGCACATCATGCCGTTGGATTCGACGCCGCGAATGGCGCTCTTGCGCAGCTTCATATCGTTGGTGGGCACCACTGCTCCGGGCAGGCCGAGAACGCCCTTCATGCCAGCGCGCGCGTTGGGCGCACCGCAGACGACCTGCAGCGGATCGCCCTCACCGGTGTCGACTGACAGCACCTGCAACCGGTCCGCATCGGGATGCGGCGCTGCGGTGAGCACATGGGCGATGCGGAAACCGTCCAGCTTCTCCGCCGGATCATCGAGCCCCTCCAGCTCCAGCCCGATGGCATTGAGCTTGGCCGCGATGTCTTCAGCCGTTGCGTCGGTTTCAAGATAGGTCTTGAGCCAGTTCAGCGAGAATTTCATGCCCGTGCTCCTACGCCAGCCGACAGCGTCGGCTGGTCGAAAGCCGAAAATCCGTAATGCGACAGCCAGCGATGGTCACCATCGAAAAAGGCGCGCAAATCATCCATCCCATATTTCAGCATGGCCAGGCGATCGACGCCCAGCCCCCAGGCAAAGCCCTGATATTCCTGCGGATCGAGCCCGCCCATTTCGAGCACGCGCGGATTGACCATCCCTGAACCCAGCAGTTCCATCCACGCATGACCTGCATCATCGCCATTGCCGCCAACGATGCGCCGGCCCTTTTCATTGCGATAGCCCACATCCACTTCCACCGAAGGTTCGGTGAAGGGGAAATAAGACGGGCGCAGGCGCAGCACGATATCTTCGCGCTCAAAATAGGCCTTGAGGAAGGTTTCCAGCGTCCATTTGAGATGGCCAAGGTGAATGCCCTTATCGATCACCAGTCCTTCGATCTGGTGGAACATGGGCGTGTGCGTGGCATCACTGTCCGATCGATAGACCCGGCCGGGCGCGATAATGCGCAGCGGCGCCCCATCGGCCAGCATCGTGCGGACCTGAACCGGAGAGGTATGCGTGCGCAGCAGCATCCGTCCGCCTTTGGGGGCCGTGTCGGGGAAATAGAACGTGTCATGCATCGCGCGCGCCGGGTGACTTTCCGGCATGTTGAGCGCGGTGAAATTGTACCAGTCATCCTCGATTTCCGGGCCGGTGGCGACCGCGAAGCCGAGATCGGCGAAGATTTCCGCCATTTCATCCATCACTTGCGAAACGGGGTGAACCGAACCGCGCGCCTCATCTGGTGCGGGCAATGACAGGTCGAGCGTTTCGGCGGCCATGCGCTGTTCCAGCGCGGCCTCTTCCATCGCGCTCTTGCGTGCGGCCAGCGCGTCGGTGACGCTCTGGCGCAGCCCCTGAATTTTCGGGCCCTGTTCCTGCCGTTCCTCGGGCGTCATCTTGCCAAGCGTCTTGAGCAGCGCGGAAACGCTGCCCTGCTTGCCCAGATATTCGACCCGCAATTGTTCGAGCGCGGCAAGATCCTGCGCCTCGGCAATCCGCGTACGGGCTTGTGTTTCGATGTGTTCCAGTTCCGCCATGATGTCTTTGCTGCAAAGAAGGTCTGGCGGCCTGTTAGCCCCGGCGGCGCGCCAGCCCAACCCCCTAATTGGCGAGCCGATGGGCCGCGGGGTGGTAAACAAAAGGGCGCGGAAGGTTGAAACCCGCCGCGCCCTTTGTGCAATGAAACGGTATGATACCGATCAGGCGGGGAGCGCGTCCTTAGCCTGCTTGATGATCACACCAAAGGTTTCGCCTTCATTCATGGCGAGGTCGGCCATGACTTTGCGATCGAGTTCGATGCCGGCGAGCTTAACGCCATGCATGAACTGCGAATAGGTGAGGCCTTCAGCGCGCACCGCAGCGTTGATACGCTGGATCCACAGGGCGCGGAAGTTGCGCTTCTTAACCTTACGGTCGCGATAGGCATACTGGCCGGCCTTTTCGACGGCCTGACGAGCAACGCGGATCGTATTCTTGCGACGGCCGCGATAGCCCTTCGCCTGATCTAAAAGCCGCTTGTGCTTCTGGCGCGTTGTAACACCGCGTTTAATACGTGGCATGGTCTAAATCTCCTGTCCTTGAACCCGGCTCAATCGAGGCCGTAGGGGGCCCATTTCTTGATCGTCTTCGCATCAGCGTCAGAGATCACGGTGGTGCCACGGTTCTGGCGGATATACTTGGCGTTGTGGCTGATCAGCCGGTGGCGCTTGCCGGCAACGCCGTGCTTGACCTTGCCTGTTGCGGTGAGCTTGAAACGCTTCTTCACACCGCTTTTGGTTTTCAGCTTGGGCATTTTCGTCTCCTCATCTGAGACACGTTTGACCAGCCCTGGCAGCCCTTGTCGCCAGACCAGCCCATGAAATACGTGTCGGTGAAGCGGCGCGCATAATCGCTTCGCACGGGAAACTCAAGCGATTCGTGAAGCGCGTGCGCAAAACTGTGCTCAACGGAAGCTGACGGTCAAAGATGCTTTGACTGCGTGATCTTCAAAGCCCGAGCCCAGCCGGCCATCATAGGCCAGACGAAACGCTGTCCTGCCGCTGACGGTGAAGGTCAGACCAGCTTCCAGCAAGGCGCTGTCCTGCGGCAGCCCGATACCGGAAATGCTGAAACTTTCACCACCGGCAAAGCTGTATTGCCCCGGATCCACATCCCCTCCAAAGCCGTGCATCCACCCCAGCGACGCGGACAGGACCGGGACATCCTCCGCTGCTCCGATCCGGAATTTGCCGCGCAGACCCAGCGTCGACCATGCGCGGTCCAGTTTGGTCTTCTTCCCTGAGAGAGCCGCTGCGCCGCCCTGTTCGGTAAAGCCGTCAACATCCACATTCGCCCAGACCAGATTGGCAAAGGGTTCGACCGAGCCGCTCCCGAATCCCATGGCATAAGCCACTTCGCCAAATATCTGCGCGGTCCGCGCATCATAGGAGGATGAGAGGCTATCCGCGAAACCGGTAAAGGCGATGTTCCGCTGCGTATCCAGCGCGTGCCAGCTATAGATACCGCCCAGCCGCAAGGCGACGGAGCCGATTTGCGCGCCGCCATACAGGCCAAGATGCCAGCTTTCAGAATCGGCGCTGGAATTGCGGGCTTCCATGGTCATGTCGTCATCGCTGTACCCAGCCATGATACCGAGATGTGCGGAGCTGCCGACAGGCGCATCGACACCGATGAAACCTCCTCCTTTGGAACGCTTCAGCCGCGCCGTGTTATCCGTGGCATTCCAATGGCCCCAGGCGCCAAAAGCCTGGGACCAAAGTGTCACTCCGTCTTCGCTGGCCGGCAGCTCGCGCGACAGAATCGCTTCGCGCGGATAGCGGCTATCATCCAGCAAGGCACTTGCGGCAGAGACATGGATTTCGCCCGAAAGCTGGTCCATCGCATCAGGCGCTTCCGCTTCCGAAAGCTGGAGCACGGCAGCCAGCAGATCGCCCTGCTCCAGAGAATATACGCCATTGCCCGCGGCACATTGATTCGCCGTCATGCCATCCAGGCAGAAGCCGGGCACGGAGATGCTGGACGTCAGATAGACATTATTCGCGTCATAGCTGTCCGTGAAATCCAGAAAGGCGAAATCGTCCACGAGAGCGTCAAACTCACCCGTCACGCCGCCATCGGCGGTCAGCACCGTATAGGTGCCGCCGGGCAGATAGGTCGTGCCATCATCGGTTCCGTTTTCCGGCGTCACATGAAGAGTACCGCCATTGATGGTAGCCCCGCCGGTCAGAGAGATCAGGTCGTTATTGACGCCGGCGGCATAGCCACCGTCATTCAGCTCGATCAGATAGGTGGAGCCAGCTTCGAAGGTCATGTTCGCGGCATTCAGCGTGCCGACGGAGTTGCCCGGCCTTACCGCCGCGCCATTCGCCAGCGTCACCTCGCCCGCAGTGCCGGAGCCGCCCAGCCATGCGCCATCCTGCATCGCCAGCGCGCCGCCCAGATTGCCATCCACAATCAGGCCGCCTTCCTCGACCACACCACTGCCCGCAAAAGCAGAGCTGTCACCGGTGACAGTGACCACGCGGTCACCAAGTTTATGAAAAAGGCCGGTGCCCGAGAAGCTGTGGCTGGATGTTCCGTCTTCCTGCTGGTCGATCCGCAGAGTGCCATCGCTCCCCAGTTCCACATCGCCGCTGCCGAGGCTTCCCATATCCGCCACAAGGGTGCCATGAGTCACCTTTGTGCCACCGCTATAGCTATTTTTCCCAGTCAGCACCAAAGTGCCGAGGTCGGTCTTTTCCAGCGAACCGCTGCCGGTGAGTTCATTGCCAATGCTGGCGACGAAGCTCGCGCCGCCCTGCGTGCCATCGCCCACGCGGATAATGTTGGCACCCTCCAGCGTCACGGCATCGCCGGTCAGTTGGTAGCCGTCCACGGCAAATTGCACTCCATTTGTCAGCTTCACAGCATCATCGCTGTTATCGACAGCGACCGTGCCGGCATCTCCGGCAAAGATCAGCAGCAAACCTTGCGCATAGACTCCGTTGTAATCGCCAGTGGGGATGGTCCAGTTGGTGTCCTGCGCAGTCCAGATGCCATTGCCCCCAAAGATTGTACCATCGGCCGAATAGTTGGCACCATCCCACAGGTAATATTCCACTTCGCTGACCAACAGATTCACTTCGCCGTTGATCGCAGTCTGTACCTGCATCCAATCCGAAGTGTAGGCGCCCGGCGCGCTACCGATCTCCAGACCGTTATCGGTCAGTGATCCGCCGTAATTGATCAGGCGATAAAGCCCTTCACCAAAACCACCCGCGTCGCTGACATTGAGTGTGCCGTCCAGAACAAGATCGCCCGCCACTTCGATCAGATCGCTATCCACGCCCGGCGTGCCGCTGGGGGAACCAAGTTCAAAATCAAGGCTCGAGCCTGAGCCCAAAGTCAAATCGCCGCCAAAATTCAGCGTTCCCGGCGAATTGCCAGGTGCGAGAGATCCGGTATCGACGGTGACATCGCCGAGAATCCGGCCGGACCCGCCCAGCGTTCCCCCATCAATCATGATCGTGCCGCCCAGCACATTTTCCACCCGCAATGTGCCGCCCAGAATATTGGTCTGCCCGTCAAAGCCGGAACTGTCGCCCGTCAGTCTGGTCACGCCGGCGAAATGGTCGATATTGCCGCCGGCCGATCGTCCGCCTTGCTGGCCCTGACTGTAGCTTGATAGCGCAGCGCCAAATTCGTAATCCTGATCCGTATGGTTGAAGACCACACGGCTGGAGCGGGACATGAAGCGGACGGAAGGCACATCCAGATAGCCAGCGCCAGCGGCTGCTTCCGGATTGGCGGGATCGCTGACCTCCGCGCCAATGGTAATAATACCCGTGCTACCTTCAAAGAAACCGCCCAGATCGATGCCGCCGCGATAGGCCGTCGCCTTACCGCCATTGGCCAACGTGAGGTAGGCGGTTGTTCCCTGCTGGCCGAAAGCAAAATCGATTGTTTGCGCCTGAATCCAGGTATCCGCCCCATCCACCAGCACGCGAGAAGTGCTGTCGTCGTTCCCGATGGTCAGAGAATCTGTGGAAAGCCATGCGCCATTGGTAACGAACAATTCCGCCAAGTCACCGCCACGGCCATCATAGGAATATGCCCCGACAGTGTAGTCAGTGCCCCACTCCATATTGGCGGCAACTTCCACCCGGCCATCGTAGATTTCCAATACACCCAGATTATAGTCGCCCTCACCTGTCAGGCGCCAGGTGCCAGCCCCTACCTTCTGCAACCAGCCATTCCCGACATTGCTGTCCATGGTGAAGGTGACATCCTCCGCCACGGAGATGGCGCCAATGCCGATTATGCTCTGAATGTCGCGCCCGGTCGTGAAGCTTTGCGTCACCGCCAATGTCGGCGGCAGCAACGTCTGTGGATCTGCATTGAAGGTCAGATGACTGGTGGCCCCACCCAGATTCGCATCAGAGCTCACGGACAGGGTGCCGCCGCGAAGGACCGTGTTGCCGGCATAGGTGTTGGTGCCGGTCAGCGTCAGCATGCCTTCACCCCGCTTGGTCAGGCTATCCATGCCCTCTGGTCCGCCCGCGATGTTCCCGGCGAAGCTCGTGTCAGCGCCCTGGTCCACAGTCAGGCCGCCGCCAAAACTATAGTTGCCCGGCCCCAGGTCCACTGTTCCGCCGGTTCCTGACAGAGAGGATACGGTGACTCCCAGATCATTCAGCTGCAACGTCCCGCCATTCACCACCAAGGGGGCGTTGCTGGAAAAAGCGTTGTTATTGGCGATATCAAGCGTGCCCGCCTCCAGCCGGATGCCGCCCGCCTGATTGTTGGAACCGGTCAATTCGACCCTGCCAGAACCGTCCTTCACCAGCACACCGCTGCCGCTCATGCTGCCGGAATAGCTGCCGTCAAAATCCTGATCGAAAGTGATGATGGAATTGTTGGTCAGATCGCCTTGCAGGCTCTCCGTATCACCTCGCAGCTCCCCCGCCGTCACCAGCCAGTCCTGATCGCCCGTGCCGGTCAGCGTCCAGACGGAATCGCCCGTCTTTTCGAAATATTCGAAGCCCCGATATTGCTCGGCATCGCCAATGTCCGACACGTCGAAGCTGGAAGTGGTGGAGCCACCATTCAGCGCGCCGCCCAGCACCAGCGTATCGGTGGAAGCGCCCGCAGCGTAGGCCACCCCGTTGATTCCGTCTGTGGGCATATCAGACCCGAGCACAAGGCGATTTTCGCCGGCCGCGAAGAAAATCGCGAATTCGTTTGAACCGCCTTCTTCAATTGGCCCCGGTGCACCATTGGCGCCTGCGTTCAGATAGCCTGCGTTCTTAACAACCAGATTGCCCCCAAAAATGGCTGCCGCACCATCGCCCATTCTGCCGTCACCTCCATCACCACCGGTGATTGTGCCCGTGTTCACGATGCTCGAATTCGAGGCCCAGACTCCATAGCCGCCGTTCCCGGCCCAGGAATCGGTCGTGGCATTGTTGCCGCCGTTGCCACCATCGCCGCCAATGATTGCGCCATGGTTCACGATGGTGAGATGGGCCGTACGGATGCCTTCGCCAGCATAGCCTCCGTTACCGCCAATCCACCTGTCGTAGTTTTCTCCGCCATCGCCGCCGTTGCCGCCCAGGATTGTGCCGTAATTGGTCAGCGTGCTGCCATTCCCCTCAGTCAGGGCGTCACCATCAATCGCGTCACCGCCGCCGCCGCCGCCACCCGGGTTCCAACCGCCACCGCCGGTGCCGCCATATCCACCAGCAACCGTCACGCCAGCAAGAATGATGACATCGTCGCCATCCAACCGCGCGCCTTCACCACCGCCACCGCCGCCACCGGACATGGAAGAAATTGCGACACCGCTATCGCCGCCTTTGCCGCCGCCATTCACACCAGCCTGACCTGACAGCGCAGGAAAAGAACTGCCGGGCGTGGAGTCACTCTCATAATCAGGGCCATCGCCGCCATCACCGCCAAGGATATCCTCCGTGATTGTCCCGGAAATAATCTGGCCGTACTCGCCAGGAACGCCGTCCGCTTCTTCGCCCACTCCGAGACCACCCGAGCCTGGAGTTGCCAGTGCCGGACTGGCCGACAGGGCCAGCAGGCTGACCCCGACTGCCGCGACCATCCGGCGCTGTTTCAGGGCGTGCGACCGCTGGACATCAGGACGGTTCATGAGAGGAAGCATGGTATTCTGCCCTTTTTGAATGGATATCCGGATCTGTGCCGGACCGAAGACAGTGCTACCCCCTATGGCGCGCACTCAATCACTACGTGCTATTGCGAAGTCATCGCTTGCGGTGAATCCCCTATTCAGGGGGGATATCCTGTCTTGCGGGGTTCCTCTCGCTACGGGGTCAAGCTATCGCGCAGGTTCCCTGAGTAAAATCACAGCAGCGCACCGTGCAATTTTCCTCCCTTGAACCCGCGACGCCCACCGATCCGGAGACCCTCGCCCGCATCACGCGGCTATGGGACGAGCTTGCTGATTTTTCGGCCTCGCAATTCCAGGAATCGCGCGATCATCTTTTGCGCACATTATGTGATCTGATCGATGCCGAGCAGGCGGACTGGATCGGCGTGGTCCGCTTTGCCACCGACGTGGATAAAGACCCCATGCGCGGCTGGCGCCCCCGCAGCGTTTCAGCGCACAATCATCGGCCTGATGCGCGGCAGGCGATGAAACAGGCCTTTGATGAAATGGAACAGGGCGAACCAGACATCACCACTTTGCGCAATGTGGCGCAGGCGGGGCAATACCGCGTTCTCCATCTGAAAGATCTCGCCACGCCTGACTGGTTTGAAAGCGAGAATTACAAGCGCTTCTATCTGGATCTGGGGCGCAAGGATTCCATCTGGGCGGGCATCCCGATCAATGATGAGGTCGAGGTGCAGATCGGTTTGCATCGCGGGCCGGAGCAGGAAGCATTTTCGGCCCGCGATATGCAAATCGTGTCGCAAACAGTGCGCGGGCTGAAGTGGTTCTATCGCCTGCAGATGCTGGGTGAAGGAATCGGCATTGCCTCCGCGCCCCTGACCCCGACGGAACATGCCGTGCTTGGCGGGGTGTTGCAGGGCATGTCGGAGAAGGAAGTGGCGATAGCCAACGACCAGAGCCCGCACACGACACATGACCACATCAAGAGCATATATCGCAAATATGGTGTCTCCAGCCGGACAGCCCTGATGGCACTCTGGCTCGGCCGTACGTAAGGGATTGGGCCGGAAGTCCGCGCTCTCAATTTCGGCGCGGGCTGCGCTTACGCCGGCGCGTTGCAGAGGGACCAGCCCGGCGATGATGGTGCTCGCAGTCCAAGTCTCAACCCTTCAAAGGCTTTGGTGACGCAATCAGTCCTCTGAGATAGGTCAGAAGGACGTCCGCACGCGATGTCGCCTCATCTCCCGCCCGAAACAGAACGAGTCCGGACCAAAGCGCGTAAAGGCTGATCGCAAACTGCCGGGTCGGAAGCTGATAGCTGAGCTCGAAGCGCGTTTTCAGTGTGTCCAGAACCAAGGCCAGGGCATCATAGCTGGTGTTGCGCGCGTGAGCGCTCTGCGCGGCGAAATCGGGGTCCCGCTGCGCCTGTAATTGCATTTCGATCGCCAGCAAGGACCACTGCGTTTGCTCCGCGATCGCCGTGAGATGCTCTGCAAACCCTTCCAGAGCATGATCGAGCGTATCGCTCGACGCGGATTTCACCAGAGACTGCAACAGGACCGCTTCGCGTTCGATATGACGTTGGAGAACCGAAAGCAAAAGGTCCTGTTTGGTCGCGAAGTTGGAATAGAAAGCCCCCTGGGAGAACCCGGCCTTCTCGCACACATTCCGAAGCGAGGTCGCATTGACCCCGCCTTCGGCGAACAGGCTTTCGGCCGCATCCAGAAGGCGCTCGCGCGTGCGCTGTTGCTGTTCCTGCCGCGACAGTCGGCGGGGCACATCCGTCATCGCGAGGCTCTTCTGGCTGTGGCTCCGGGGTTAACGGTCATTCGCTCGAAAACCCTTTGCGGACGTTGCTGATCCATGTCCCCAGCGCCTTCAGCGCGCTGCCACCTTTGGCGGCCAGACTCTCGATTTCGGCCTCGAAGGCTTCACGACGCTGGGTCTCGGGTTCAGGAAGGGGCGGCAGGATATGCGCATAATAGGTCTTGTCCAGCAGCCGGTGCAGCAATCTTTCCCCCAGGAACGGCTTCCCGCTATTCAGCGCGCGCGCGCCCCGGAGCAGATTGCGGATGTCATATTGCGTCGGGCTGATATCGGGTGCCTGCTTGGGAATATTCAGCAATTTGTAGACCCCGATCCGGGCCGTGCGAATAGACGCTTCCATCGTGAAGATGATGTCATTGCGGGTTTCCACGAATTGCCCGATCAGGCCCAGATTCGTGCACCCTTCCGGCACGACCCGGGGCCGGTCACCGGCGGCGCGCTTCATGAATTGCGCCGTGATATAGGGCATCAGCGCGATGCGCGCCTTGGTGTTGGCAACCACGGCCTCGATCTGGTCTTCAATCCCCAGATGATAGCACAGTTCGGTGAGAATCTCCCGCCCCGTGCACTCCGGCATGGTCTTGGCGACACGATTGCCCGGCTGGTCCATCAGCAAGCCATAGACCCACAAGACAAGGGTGTCGTCGGGTTGATCAGGGAAATGGGGCTGCCGGTTGCACGTTACGTTCAGCAGCCAGTTCGAATCCGTGAAGGTGATGATGCCGCCGGTCACTGTGCGTCCCGAATAGGGGTCATTGACCGAAAGTGTCTTGAGCTTGTCGACCAGAGGCGAAGGTTTGCAGGTCAGGGTGGCGGACTCCCAGATCGACTGGTCGGTGTCGCCATAGAATTTTTCGGGATGGCCGAAGACATCAGACTTTTTCGCCAGATTTTGCCAGAGCGTCCAGCCGCTGTTTTCGCCAGGCTCATGTCGTCCGACCGTAAGTTGCGGCACGGTATCCAGATCGCCATAGGCGGTGTTCTCGGTCATCGAGCCTGTCAGCGCAAAGACGAGATCGCGGTCCCCAACCTCCAGTCGGCGCGGCTGACCTGAGACGGTGCAGACAATACCGGTCACGGTTTTTTGGGCGCCGGTCTCGCTCAGTTCCAGATCCTGCACGCGCGTGGCAAACTGGAAACGGACGCCTTTTTCGCGCAGCATGTCCGCCAGCGGTTTGATGAAGGTATCATATTGATTGTATTTCGGAAAAACGAGGGCTGACAAGTCCCCGAACCCGTCAACCGAATCCAGGAAGCGGTGCATGTACAGCTTGGTTTCCAGCAGGCTGTGACAGTTCTTGAAAGCGAACATGGAGCGGAACAGCGCCCAGAAGTTGCTGCTCAGAAAGCTTGGGGAGAAGTATTCCTCAATGGTTATATCATCGAGGTCTTCTTTCCTCTTCAGCATCAGACTGATCATTTCCCATTGCTGGGATTTGGTCAGCCCCATATCGGTGAAATCGGCGATTTCCCCCTGATTGCGCATCAGGCGCGCCTTGGAATAATTGGGGTCGTTGTCATTCAGAAGACGGTATTCATCCAGCACCGAATAGCCTTCAGGCAGTTCCACGGCGGGGACATCCTGGAACATGTCCCACAGGGTGTCATAGTTCCAGTTCATCTCCCTTCCGCCCCGGATAAGGTAGCCGTCTTCGGGGTTGCCGGAGCCGTCCATTGAGCCGCCCTCAACATCCATCTCTTCGAGAATGGTGATATTGGCGGGCGGCATATGGCCGTCACGGATCAGGTAAAATGCAGCGGCGAGCCCGCCAATCCCGCCGCCGACAATCCAGGCTTTCCGGTCTTCAACTCCAGGCGTGGGGAGAGGGCGGTGCCGGGCATAGGCCCCAACGAAATCGGGGGGCGGCAAGGTGTTCTTCGCCCGGTGGCTCCAATAACCTGCAGTAGCGTCAGGTTCGTGCTCGAAACCGTCCGGAGCAGTGGAATTGCCGTAAAGGCCGGAGTGTGTGCCATGGGTCATGAGAGGCTCCGTTATCTGTCATCTGGCCGTGTTGAACGTGACGACCTTATAAGATTAAGATAGTGCCTGAAATCCGAATATCAACTGATATGTTAAATTCTGGACTTGGCCGGGTAGAGTCTGCCCACTCTGTCGGACGCGCGCGCAAACCGGCACTATGGAGTGCTCCATAGTAGCATACACGATGGTTGCTCTGTGGTTGCCGAGGCCTCGCCCGCGCTGAGTGCCAAATGGCTAATCTGTTGAAAAATATGGTGCGGGCGGCGGGACTCGAACCCGCACGAGCAAAGCTCAGGGGATTTTAAGTCCCCGGCGTCTACCATTCCGCCACGCCCGCACTCTCAAAATGCCTCTAGCGTGCAGCAAGGCTGCTTTCCAGCCCCTCGATAGGATCATTCGTCAGCTAACCAATTTAGCGCACTATTTCTGATTGCGAAAAGAATGTTGCACGCTACAAAAATGAAACGGGGAGTATTTCGACGGTTTATGAGGAGCCGTCATTCCATGAAGCTCCCCGGCTGATCACTCGGCAGAAAAGACGGCCAAGCCGCATCTGCCGATCAGTGCAACAGTCGGGCACCCTGTGAAGGGGTCCGCTTGGGGGAGGATGCCAAATGACCCACCTGAAACGCGTTTCCGTGTCGCTTATTGCTATGAGCGCATTCCTGGCCATGCCCGCGCAGGCCCAAGAAGCAGATGAAACAGCGGCGCAAACTGAAACAACGCAATATCCCGGTGTCGCGGAGATCGTCGTCACCGCACAATTCCGCGAACAAAATCTGCAGGACACACCGCTCGCTATTACGGCGATCAATTCCGAATTGCTCGATGCCCGCAGCCAGACCAGCGTCGCGCAGGTCGCCCAGCAGGCGCCAAATGTGACACTGGCTCCGCAGGGGCAGCAGAATGGTTCGGGCCTGATCGCCTTCATTCGCGGTGTCGGCCAGACCGATTTCAACTTCGCGCTGGAACCCGGCGTCGGCATCTATGTCGATGATGTCTATATTCCCACGCTGACCGGCGCCTTGCTCGACCTGATGGATCTGGACCGGATCGAAGTGTTGCGCGGTCCGCAGGGGACGCTTGCCGGCCGCAATTCGCTGGGCGGCGCGATCAAGCTGTTTTCAACCAAGCCGCAGGGCGACGGGCGCGGCAGCGTTCAGTTGACCTATGGGTCGTATGAGCGGCTCGAAGCGCGCGGCTTTGCGGATTTCGCCGTCAATGACAAGCTGTTTGCCCGCATCGCCGCGGTCTCCAAGAATCGTAACGGGCATGTGAAACGGCTCGATTATGCGCTCAGCCATCCCGGCTCCGACGTCCCCAGCTTTGCGGTGAGCGATGATCCGCTGCTCGGCACTCTCGGCGGCATTTCCTATGCTGCGGGACGTGTATCACTGCGGTGGGTGCCCAGCGATACGATGGAAGTGAACATATCGGGCGATTATCTGCGTGATCGCTCCGAAGCGGGCGCATCGGTCCTGCTTTACGCCAATAATGCCTCCGTCACGCCTGACGGTCTGCCCTGGCTGGCCAAGGCCGATGGCTCTCCGGTGCGTTACAATTGCCAGTTCGTACCTGCGGGCCGCAACAGCTGCGACACGCTGCAGGGCTATGACGGGCGCTATGTCAGCTACGCGACCTTCATCGATGCGAAGGAGGCGACCAGCCAGGCGCCCTACAAGCCCGTGGTCTTCGACCCGATCCAGCATCTGACCAATTACGGCGTTTCAGCCACGATCGATATTGAGCTCAGCGACACTCTGGCGCTCAAATCGATCAATGCCTGGCGTGAATATCAGTCCGAATGGGCGCATGATGTCGACAATTCACCCATCGCCAATCAGCAGCTCTATCAACGGCTGGACAATGAACAATACAGCACCGAATTGCGGCTGCTCGGTTCGGCCTTCAACGATGCCCTCGAATATACGCTGGGTGGTTTCTACTTCAAACGCGATGGCACGCTGACCGGGCGGATTGATCTCAATTATGCGGGGCTGGACTTCCTGCATGGCCCCGACCCGACCCCGGCCAAGAATTATGCCGTATTCGGTAATGCGATTGTCCATGTGACGGATGATTTCAACGTCACCGCCGGCTTACGTCAGTCCTGGGACGAAAAGCGCTACACCTTCTTCCGCCGCAATCCCGATCTGACCGTGCCGGAATCCTGCGCCTTCTTCGGAGGTGCGCCGGTTGCCGGGCCGACAGCTATTGGCAATGATCCCAATTGCCTGCTCGTTGGCCTTAACGATGTGAGCCCGGAACCCTTCAAGGACAATCGCCTGGATTGGCGAATTGCTGCGGATTACCGCTTCTCACCCGCTTTCATGACCTATGCGCAGGTTTCCACCGGCTATCGTGCCGGCGGATTTAACCCCCGGCCTTATTACGGCCCTTCAGCCGGCGAATGCTCGGATCTTCCAGCTGGTGTCATTGCGCCCTGCAACCAGATCAAGAAGTTCGATCCAGAAGAACTCACCGCTTATGAAGTGGGCTTCAAGGCGGATCTGTTTGACCGGCGTGTGCGGCTGAACGGTGCGGCATTCTATAATGATTACCGCAATATCATCCTGACGCTGTCGGCCTGCCCGGGCTCGCCCTGTTTGCAGCCGAACAATGTCGGGACCGCGGAAGTGAAGGGTTTCGAACTTGAAACGCTGATCAATCCTGTTGATGGCCTCACGCTGGATGGCACCGTCAGCTATCTCGACTTCCAATATACCGAAATCGGCGCAGGCACGGCGGTTTCACTGGATATGGTCACACCCTACACGCCGGAATGGAAAGCCAGCTTTGGCATCCAGTATGATTTCGAAAACGTGCTGGGCGGCATTCTCTCAGCGCGTGTGGACGGCTCTTATCAAAGCCATATTTACACCGAGGCGATCAATTACGATGCTGTCGTCGTTGACACCTCACCCCTTGGAACTCCGCCGGCAACCGATCCCTTTGTCGGCGGAGTTACCGCCAATGCCGGGGGCGGCGCACTCGACACCCAGGTCGCCAGCAACCGTATTGACGGTTATTTCATCGGCAATGCCCGGCTGACCTGGAAGAGTGAGGCGGATGACTGGTCCATTTCGCTCGAGGTGCAGAACCTGTTCGATAAATATTACTTCACGTCTTATTATGAGCAGTTCGCATCACCCGGGTCTATTTCAGGCGATCCTGCCCTGCCACGCACATGGGCCGTGACTGTAAAACGTGATTTCTGATTGAAACGCGCACGACAAAAGGGGGCAGTGTCCAGCAGGACGTTGCCCCCTTTTTATAATGAAACCCAAGCCGTCTGACAGGCATGCTGCCTGAAAACCCTATGCGGGAAATGAAGACTCAATTGGTATTGAGCCGCTCACGCATTTCCTTGCCAGGTTTGAAATAGGGAACGCGCTTGGACGGAACTTCCACAGATTCCCCGGTGCGCGGATTGCGGCCAATACGGGCCTCCCGCTCACGCGTGGAAAATGCACCAAAGCCGCGCAATTCCACCCGGCCACCTTCTGCCAAGCGTCCTGAAATCTCGTCGAAAAAGATATCGACCACTTGTTCGACCTCTTCCGGACGCAACTCGGGATTGTCTTCGAGTAGGGCCTGAAGCAGTTCGGACCTGATCATCTATGTTCTCCTAAGGCGACCTTGCATCTGTCTCACGCGAAAGACAGGCAGTATCGCACTGAAACACCACAGTGAGTTAGCGACCCCTCCGGGCGCCCTTTGCCAGAGGTGCCGCTGCGGCGCAATGTGCTATTTGTAACCTTTGTTAGCCCGCGCTTTGTAAATTTTAGACGCGATCCGCCAGTAAACGCGCGGGATCGATGCCCAAACGTTCCATTCGGCTAAGAATGGATGGCCATTCCCGCTCCAGAAACTCCTGCTTTTCAAACCGGCGTAAACGCTCTGCTGCACCGGCGCTGACAAACATGCCCACCCCCCGGCGCACTTCCACCAATCCATCAATCTGGAATTGTTGATAGGCCTTGGCCACGGTCAGTGGATTGGTCCCCTGCTGGGCCGCAAAAGCGCGCACGGATGGCAGCATTTCCCCCTCGCCATAACGCCCGTCGAGAATGGCCGCCGCGATCAGATCACGCAGCCGGAGATAGACGGGGCGGGAATTGTCCTTCATCACAGGTGATGCAGTGCCATAATACAGCGCGTCGGGTCAAGCAGGGCGGCTGAATAGCCTCCCCCAAAAAATCCGTTTCCAATGCAACAATTTACTTCACATGCGCGGCAAGACAGTTAGTCTTCCTCGCCTGATCTGCTGAGGCAGACTAAAAAGTTATGAGGGCCTTGCATGAAAGATATTTCCCTGTGGGCTGAGGCGGATTGGATTGCAGCCATCGCTTCGGCCGTATTGATCCTGTTTCTGGCGGCTGGTGCCTGGGCTGTTACCCGGCCCCGACCGGAAGTGGCCAACCATCCCAAGGGACTTTATATTCTGTTCTTTGCCGAAATGTGGGAGCGTTTCTCCTATTACGGCATGCGGGCTTTGCTGATCTTCTATCTGACCCAGCACTGGCTTTTCAGCGATAGCCGATCAAACCTGATTTACGGTGCCTATGTCAGTCTGGTTTACATCACCCCGGTACTCGGTGGCTATCTGGCAGACCGCTATCTTGGCCAGCGTAAAGCTGTGCTGTTCGGCGGCGTGCTGCTCGCAATCGGCCACGGTCTAATGGCGGTGGAAGGCAATGGTGGCCAGAGTGACGCAACAATCAACTTCTTCTGGCTTGCGCTTTCCTTCATCATTGTCGGGTCAGGCTTCCTGAAAGCCAATATTTCGGTGATCGTCGGCCAGCTCTATCCGCGTACCGATATTCGCCGCGACGGCGCTTACACAATTTTCTATATCGGCATCAATGTTGGCGCGGCACTCGGTGTCTTGCTCGCAGGCTATCTCGGCCAGACGGTCGGCTGGTCCTATGGCTTCGGTGCAGCCGGTATCGGAATGCTGCTCGGGCTAATCGTTTTCGTAATCGGCAAGCCGCTCCTGCTCGGGCAGGGCGAACCGCCTGAACCTGCAGCTCTCGCCAAATCCGTAGGCGGCATCAAACTTGAATGGCTGCTCTACCTCATCGGCATTCTTGCCGTGGGCTTCATGTGGGTTCTCATTCAGTTCCAGTCCGTTGTCGGCGGCTTGATGGCGGTCTTTGGCCTGGCCTTGCTGGCCTATGTGCTGTTCGAAGCGTTCAAACAGGATAAACACGCGCGCGATCGGTTGTTTGCCATCATTTTCCTGCTGTTGTTGCAGCCGGTTTTCTGGGGCCTGTTCGAACAAGCCGGTGGCTCGCTTAATCTGTTCACGGATCGTTATGTTGACCGTCAGGGTGTCCCGGCATCCCTGTTCCAGTCGATCAATTCGATTTTCATTATCACCCTTGGCCCGATTTTCGCGGCATTGTGGGTATTCCTCGCCAAGCGTGGCTGGGAACCATCCACTCCCTTCAAATTCGGCCTGGCGCTGTTGCAGGTGGGCCTTGGCTTCCTCGTCTTCGTATGGGGGGCGAATGCCGCGGGGCCGACTGCGCTGGTCCCCGTGATCCTGGTATTCGCCATATACTTCCTGCACACATCCGGGGAATTGTGCCTCTCACCAGTGGGCCTGTCCGCGATGAACCGGCTCTCTCCCGTTCATCTGGCCAGCCTGATCATGGGCGCATGGTTCTTTGCCACCGCTGGCGGCAATTACGTTGCCGGATTGATCGGCGCCGCGACAGGCGGCGAAGAAGGTGAAATGAGCCGCGAACTGACCTTGTCGGTTTACAACTCCATCGGCTGGTTTGGCATTGCCGTTGGTGTGGGCGTTCTGGTGCTTTCACCCTTCGTCAAGAAACTGATGCATCTCGACACTTTGCGCGATGACAATGTCGACGATGATCTGCTGGGCCAGTCCGAAGCCGGTCTGGAAGCACAGGAAGCAGGGGTGCATCCCGATACGAAGCGGTAATCACGGTAATCATCCGAAATGTCAGATCAAAGGGAGTAATGGGGGCATATGAGAATTGGATTGATCGGGCTCGCGGCGGGCGCTCTGGCGCTTGCCGCCTGCAGCGCTGAGGGCGAGAAAGTCGCGTCTGCCGGTACACCGGCCACAGCGAATAAAAACCCTTATCCTTCCACTTACTCCCCCTATCCCGGTGAGCCTACCGCGCTGATTGGGGCCACTATCTTTGATGGTGAGGGCCAGCTGACCGAAAACGGGACGCTGCTCTTCGCCAATGGTGATGTGGTGGCTGTGGGCGGGCCCGATCTGGCCATTCCTGCCGGTTACACGCGCATTGATGGCACCGGAAAATTCGTGACGCCGGGCATTATCGATGCCCACTCACATCTTGGCGATTATGCGTCGCCGGGGGTTGAGGCGAATAGCGATGGCAATGAAGCCACCGCACCGACCACACCCGAAGTTTGGGCCGAACATTCAGTCTGGCCGCAAGATCCGGGCTTCTCACGCGCGCTTGCCAATGGCGGCGTGACCAGCCTGCAAATCCTTCCGGGATCGGCCAACCTGATGGGCGGCCGGTCGGCGACCCTCAAAAATGTGCCCTCGCGCACCGTACAGGGAATGAAGTTCCCCGGCGCGCCCTATGGCTTCAAGATGGCCTGCGGCGAAAACCCCAAGCGTGTTTATGGCAGCCGCGGCCAGATGCCCTCCACCCGCATGGGCAATTTCGCGGTCGATCGCGCCAATTGGATTGAAGCGCAAGACTATGCCGCCGGTGATCATTCCTCCCGCGATCTGGGTCTGGAAACGCTTGAGGGCGTGCTGGACGGGGAGATCCTCGTCCATAATCACTGCTACCGCGCCGATGAGATGGCGCTCGTGATCGATATGGCCAAGGAATTTGGCTATAAGGTCACTGCCTTCCACCATGCAGTGGAAAGTTACAAGATCGCCGATCTTCTGCGCGAAAACGATATCTGCTCGGCCGTGTGGGCCGATTGGTACGGCTTCAAGATGGAAGCCTATGACGCCATCCCAGAAAATGCCGCATTGCTGGCCAAAGAGGGCGCCTGCGTGATTATCCATTCGGACGATCAGGACGGCATCCAGCGGCTCAATCAGGCCGCCGCCAAGGCTCAGGCCGCCGGACGGCGCATAGGAATTGAAATCCCTGATGCCGAAGTCATTCGCTGGCTTACCTACAACCCCGCCCGGTCGATGGGCATCGAAGACCAGACCGGCAGCCTGAAGCCCGGCAAGATGGCCGATATCGTGCTGTGGAATGGTGACCCGCTATCCGTCTATTCCCGCCCGGAAAAGGTCTGGATCGATGGCGCATTGCTGTATGATGCGCTTGATCCCAAGCGTCGACCCGTCAGCGATTTCGAACTCGGCCAACCCGGCGAAGGAGACGTGAAATGATCGCCCGCCGCCTGCTGACCGCGATTTCCGCCGCCTGTGTCACCTTTTCCCTGCCCGTCACTGCCGCGGCGCAAGATCTGGTGATCACCAATGCGCGCCTTGTCATCGGCGATGGCAGCGCGCCGATTGATCAGGGCACGGTCGTCATTCACAATGGCCGGATCAGCGCCGCCGGTGCTGGAGCGGCCGCACCTCAGGGATATCCCGTTCTGGATGCAGAAGGACGCTGGGTCACGCCCGGCTTGGTAGCTTCGCTGACGGATCTGGGCCTGTGGGATGTCGGCGCCGTGGATGGCAGTAATGATGTTAGCGCTGGCGAGGCTGCTTTCAGCGCCGCGCTCGACATTGCCCCGGCCATCAATCCTGCATCCGAACATATCGCCATCAGCCGCGCCGGCGGCGTAACGCGCGCCAGCGTCGCCCCTTCGGCCTCATCCGGTCTGTTTGCCGGTCAGGGGGCATTGATCGATCTGGGCCAGGATCCCGACGCGGTCATGCAGCCGCGCGCCTTCCAATATGTCGAGCTGGGGGAATGGGGCGCCAATCTGGCCGGGGGCAGCCGCGCCGCCGCTTATACCCTGCTCCGCACCTTGCTGACCGAAGCAGAAAAAGGCGATGCAGCCCGTCAGTTTGAAGGCAATGGCACACATATCAGCCGCGCCGATATTGTGGCGCTGGCGCCCGTAGCTGCAGGTGAGCAGCCGCTCTATGTGCATGTCGAGCGCGCGGCCGATATTCGGTCGGTGCTCGCGCTGAAGAGCGAATTTCCTGCGCTTGATCTGGTGCTCGTCGGTGCTGCTGAAGGCTGGATGGTCGCACCCGATATTGCCGCCGCCGATGTGCCGGTTATCGCTCTGGCTTTGAGCGACCTTCCCGTCAGCTTCGAACAGTTGGCGGCGACACAAAGCAATATCGGCCGCATGGTCGATGCCGGGGTGCAAGTGGCGCTGGGTCTTTATGCCGGTATGAATCAGCCGCGCTGGGCGGGTGAACAGGCCGGTAATCTGGTCGCACTGGAGAAGATGCCTGGTGCCTCCGGCCTCAGCTGGGATGAGGCCTTTGCCGCGATCAGTTCCGTCCCCGCCGCCATAGCCGGCATGGATGGGAAGATGGGCGTCTTGAAACCCGGCGCTTTTGGCGATGTCGTCATCTGGGACGGTGACCCGCTGGAACTGGGCAGCGTGCCGGTTAAGGTCTTTGTTGACGGCGTGGACGAACCGCTCGACAATCATCAGACACGTTTGCGGGACCGTTATCGCTCGCTGGAAGACGGTGGTCTGCCCCCGGCGCATGATTGGTAATTGTCCTTAGCACGTCATCTGCAACGGTAAGGAGAGGGCGCCATGGATCATCACATGTCATTCATTCCCCTGTTGAGCGCCTGCGGCACATTGCTGGGAACGCATTTTCTGCTTTCCCATCCCTTGCGCAAAGCCCTTGTCTCGCTGCTTGGTGAGAGGATTTTTCTGGCGCTCTATTCCTTGATCGCATTTGGCGCGATCGGCTGGATCGCGGTTAGTTTCCGCAAACTCCCGCCGATGGATCTGGGCGGTAGCGGCATAGCAGGCTGGATCATTGCCAGCCTGCTCACGATCCTCGCGCTGGTTCTGCTGCTGGGCTCCTTTACCGGCAATCCGGCGTTGCCTGATCCGTCAGGTGAACCCAAAATGCCGAGCCAGACCAAGGGTGTTTTCCGTATTACCCGGCATCCCATGATGTGGGGCTTCGCGCTTTGGGCCATCGCCCATATCACGCTGTGGTGGAGCATGCGTACGGTCATCGTGGGCGGAACGATCCTGATCCTGGCGCTGCTGGGGTCGGCTCTGCAGGATATGAAGAAAGAGCGCCTGATGGGCCTGAAATGGAAAGCGTGGGAGAACCAGACCAGCTTCTGGCCCCGCTGGCAGGCTCTGCCTGCGGCGGGCTGGCTGATATGGACCGCCGCGCTGATCCTGTGGCTGGGGATCACCTGGGCGCATGGCCGTGCAGGTATTCCGGCCGGAATCTGGCGCTGGATCGGCTAATCCCCTAAGGCACCGCCATGCATTTGATTCACGACCCTGCCGCTGCTCCTGCGCCTGAAACAACCTTCGACACCTTTCTCGCGGCAGACATCCGCGCGGGCACGATCCTGTCCGCAGATGCCTTTCCCGAGGCGCGCAACCCAAGCTACCGGCTGATCATAGATCTGGGGCCCGGTGTCGGCACGAAAAAGAGCATTGCCCGCATTACCGAGAATTACGCGCTGGAGGATCTTCCGGGCAAACGGGTAATGGCGGTGGTCAATTTTCCCAGCCGCCAAATCGGCCCGGCCCGGTCGGAGACGCTGCTGCTTGGCTTCGCGGATGATCACGGCCATATCGTGCTGAGCGAACCAGCCGCAGCCGTGCCCAATGGAGCGCGCCTCGCCTAAATCGCCTTTTTGGCGTTCAGCAAGGCGGCGCCAAAACCGATGAACACGCTGCCGACGAGCCGGTTGATCCAGCGCCGGACGGTACCGCGATCGAGCAGATGGGCCAGCGATTTTCCGCCGGTTGCATAGGTGAAATACCAGAAGCTTTCGGTAGCGGCGAAGGTCGCCACCATAATGGCGAATTGCGGCCCCTGCGGATGCGCTGAATCGATGAATTGCGGCAGGAATGCCGCCGCGAAAACGAGCAATTTCGGGTTACTGATGCCGATGATAAACCCCGTGCGAAACAAGCGGGCCTTGCCATCACGCGCATTGCCTGAGGCCGGAATTTCATCCTCGATATTGTCAGTGGACGTGCTGCGCGTCATCCATGCCCGAATGCCGAGATAGATGAGATAGGCCGCACCGCAATAACGCAGCACATCGAAGACACCGGGCAGCGCCGTCAACAAAGCAGTAAGACCGGCCGCCGATGCGCCCAGAACAAGCAAAAGCGATGAAAAGCAGCCCGCCATCGCAGCCATCGTCCGCACGATGCCCAGCTCCACGCCGCGCCCGAGGATGAAAATCATCGTTGGCCCCGGCGTGCCGGAGAGAAGAAAAACGGTGCCAAGAAACAGCCACCATGTCTCAAACGACATCGCCTGACTTTCTTAGATAACTAGGTGCCGTAAACTCGGATGCGGTCAGGCGCGGGCTTCGGCCACGCCTGCGCTGTTATGCCGCAAGGCGGACAAAACAGTATCGACGATTTGCGGAGCGTTCAGCCGTGCTTCGTCATATTGCTTTTCCGGCGCGCCCTGATCCTGAAACAGATCAGGCAGACGCATCGTACGGATCTTGAGACCGCTATCCAACACACCTTCATCGCTGGCCATGGTCAGCACATGCGCGCCCAGCCCGCCAATGCTGCCTTCCTCCACAGTGACCACAACTTCATGCGTTGCCATCAATTTGCGGATCAGATCATTATCGAGCGGCTTGACGAAGCGCAGATCGGCCACGCTGGTGGACAATCCCTTGGCCTCCAGCTGATCGGCTGCCTTGAGCGCCTCTCCCAGCCTTGTGCCGAGTGAAAGGATCGCGACTTTGCGGGCGGATTTTTCATCGCCGCGCACCATGCGCCCCTTGCCGATTTCCAGCTTTTGCGGCGTGTCCGGCATAGCTACGCCGGTGCCCGATCCGCGCGGATAGCGGAAGGCTATCGGTCCGGCATCATATTCGGCTGCCGTATGGACCATATGGACCAGTTCCGCCTCATCCGCAGCGGCCATCACCACCATATTGGGCAAGGTCGCCAGATAGGTGACATCGAAACTGCCCGCATGGGTCGCACCATCTGCGCCCACCAGCCCTGCGCGGTCGATCGCGAAACGGACGGGCAGGTTCTGGATCGCCACATCATGCACTACCTGGTCAAAGGCGCGCTGAAGAAAGGTGGAATAGATCGCGCAGAAAGGCTTCATCCCCTGCGCGGCAAGGCCTGCTGCAAAGGTGACGCCATGCTGTTCAGCAATCCCGACATCAAACGTGCGCGCGGGGAAAGCCTGCGCAAATTTATCCAGCCCGGTGCCAGAGGGCATGGCTGCGGTGATGGCGCAAATCCGCTCATCCCGTTCAGCCTCGGCCAGCAAGGCCTTGGCAAAGACATTGGTGTAGCTCGGCGCGCCGCCGCTGCTCTTTTTCTGTTCGCCGGTGATGACGTCGAACTTCTGGACGCCATGATATTTGTCGGCGGATTCTTCGGCCGGGGCATATCCCTTACCCTTTTGCGTCACGACATGGATCAGGCACGGGCCGTCAGCCGCATCACGGACATTTTCCAGCACCGGCAGCAATTGATCAAGATCGTGCCCATCAATCGGGCCGACATAATAGAAGCCCAATTCTTCAAACAACGTGCCGCCCATGGCCATGCCGCGGGCATATTCATCGGTTTTACGCGCCGCATCCTGCAATGGCGCGGGCAAACGTTTGGCAAATTTCTTGGCCAGATTGCGCAAGCCAAGGAACTGCCCCGAAGAGACGAGCCGTGCGAGATAGCCCGACAGCCCACCCACCGGCGGTGCAATCGACATGTCGTTGTCATTCAGGATAACGACCAGACGATTGCCCGCCTGTTCGGCATTGTTCATCGCCTCATAGGCCATGCCAGCGCTCATCGCGCCATCGCCGATTACCGCGATCGCCTTGCCCGGTTTGCCCGCCAGCTTGTTGGCAACAGCAAAGCCCAGACCGGCCGAAATGGAGGTGGAGCTATGCGCTGCGCCAAAGGGATCATATTCACTTTCAGACCGCTTGGTAAAGCCGGACAAGCCGCCTTCCTGTCTCAGAGTGCGAATGCGGTCGCGGCGCCCCGTCAGGATCTTGTGCGGATAGGCCTGATGCCCGACATCCCAGATCAGCCGGTCATCGGGCGTATTGAAAATATAATGCAGGGCCACGGTCAATTCGACAACGCCCAGCCCGGAGCCGAGATGGCCGCCGGTGGACCCCACAGCATCGATCATTTCGCTGCGAAGTTCGTCGGAGAGTTGGCGCAGATTTTCGGGCGCCAACTGGCGCAGATCGTCAGGCGTCGTAACTTGGTCGAGTAGTGGCGTGGCCAATTGCGTGGTCATCCTTGGGATCTACACTCGTATTCTGTTCATGTCGATGTAATGTGCGCCTTCAGCGCGCAGCGCAGTCATCGCATACGCCGCGCAGTTCAACCACGGGGCGGACATTGGCAAAACCCTTGGCATTCCCCGCCTTGCGCAGCGCCCCCGTCAGCTGGTCATTATCGATATGCACCGTCTTCCCGCATTCGTCGCAAATCAGGAAAATGCAATCATGCTGACACCCCGGGTGGGTGTTCACGAGATACGCGTTGGCGCTTTCAATCCGGTTGGCCAGATTGTTGCGAACGAACAGGTCGAGAATTCGGTAAACACTGTTTGCGGCCACCCTCTTCCCGCGTCTTGTGCTCAAGGCATCAGCAATATCATAGGCTGAGCTGGGACGTTCCTGTTCCGACAGAGTCTCAAAGACATCGGCCCGCATAGCGGTCCATTGCTCGCCTGCATTGGTGAGCACATTTTGCGCCGCGGACAAAAGCTGTTCGCCGGAATGTTCTTTGTGAGCATGGCCAGTCATTGCCATGATATAGGCAGCACCGCCCAAAAGGGCAATCAATCGCGGACGAAACGTGTCTGGTACAGATCCGGGTAGAGACGGTGCAGCGCATCGACCTTTGGGCGGTCCCAGCGGCGAATATAGGGATTATTCGGATTCAGCCGCATGAAATCCTGATGGCTGGATTCCGCTTTGTAAAAGGTCCGCGGGGCTTCGATTCGCGTGACGATCGGCCTGGACCAAATGCCGCTACGTTCCATCTGTTTGAGATAGGCAGTCGCTACGCGGCGCTGATCCGCGCCCAAGGGAATCAGGGCGGCGCGATATTGGGAGCCTACATCCGGCCCCTGCCGGTCTTTCAATGTCGGATCGGCAATGACGGAGAAGAATACGCGCAGCAATTGATCATAGCGCACGACAGCGGGATCATAGGTGACTTTCACGGCTTCTGCATGCGCAGTCTTGCCGGAGGAAACGGCGCGATAGCTGGCATTCGCCCGGCTGCCGCCATGATATCCGGCAATTGCGCTTTTCACGCCTTTCATATGGCTGAAGACGCCTTCGACACCCCAGAAACATCCCCCGGCAAAAATGGCGGTTTGCAGGCCCTTACCTTCATCAATCACGATGCTGGCTGCGGGGGCGTGCTTGATATTCTCTGCCGCCTGCGCGCTGTTCTGGCACGCACCCAGAGCCAGCGCCGCAGCCAAGAGGGGGATGGGAAGGCGCATTATGACAGCAGCGAAAGCTGCGGTACCATGCCCAGGGTCAGCGCGATTGCCGTCAGGCCAAAACCGGCGAAAAAGGCGCGATAAGTTTCTGCTTTGAAAAGGCCCATAAAAACCTCCTGATCTCAATGATTTGAACGGAGATTACAGGAGCATAGCTTGACCAGAGCTTAATTGGGCCGCGTCGCAGGTCCAGAGACGATCAGGCGGGGCACAGTCACGATGGACCGCACCCCGCCCAAAATGTCATGCGTCAAAATCAATGGCGGAAGTGGCGCATACCGGTGAAGAGCATGGCGATTCCGGCTTCATCCGCTGCCTTGATGACTTCATCATCACGCATCGAACCACCCGGTTGGATAACCGCGCTTGCCCCCGCCTCCACAGCGGCCAGCAGGCCATCGGCAAAGGGGAAGAAGGCATCGGACGCCACGGCACTGCCGTTGGTCCGCGCTTCGTCCCAGCCATATTTCTCGGCTGCTTCCTGCGCCTTGATTGCCGCGATGCGCGCGGAGTCCCGGCGGTTCATCTGTCCGGCACCAATACCGGCAGTCGATCCGTTACGAGCATAGACGATGGCATTGGATTTGACATGCCGCGCCACGGTCCAGGCGAAGATGCAATCTTCCAGTTCCTGCGCGGTGGGTTCGCGCTGCGTCACGCATTTCAGAGCGTCCCGCTGGATCAGGCCATTGTCGCGTGACTGGACCAGCAAACCACCCGTAATGGGCGTGGTCATCAAACCGCTGCGCTTGGGTTCGGGCAATTCGTCGATCAGCAACAGGCGCAGGTTCTTCTTGCGGGCAAAAGCCGCACGCGCGGCATCATCTGCCCCCGGCGCCACCACCACTTCGGTGAAGATTTCGCAGATTGCCTCTGCCGTCGGGCCATCAAGCGGCTGGTTCGATGCCACGATCCCGCCAAATGCGGAAACACTGTCGCAGGCCAGCGCATCATTCCACGCGTCGAGCAAGCTGCCGGCCTGAGCCACGCCGCAGGGGTTGGCGTGTTTAACGATCACGATCGCCGGGCTTTCACCCTTGAATTCAGCGCATAATTCCAGCGCGGCATCGGCGTCGTTATAATTGTTATAGCTGAGCGCCTTGCCCTGAATCTGTTCCGCCTGCGCCAGGCCCTTTTCCTTGGCGCCATAGGGGACATAAATTGCGGCGGATTGATGCGGGTTTTCACCATAACGCAGTTCGGACAGCTTCTTCGCGCTGAGCGAAAACTGATCGGGCAGAGCCTGCTGCTGATCGGTGCCGAGGAACCACTGGCTGATCGCGGCATCATAACGCGCGGTCGCGGAAAAGGCCTTGGCCGCCATCTGCTTGCGAAATTCCATCGATGTGCTGCCATCGTGGCTTTCCAGTTCGGAAAGGAGCGCATCATAGTCGGCGGAATCCGTCACAATCGTCACATATGCGTGATTTTTGGCGGAGGAGCGGACCATGGAGGGGCCACCAATGTCGATATTCTCAATCACTTCATCGCGTTCTGCGCCGCGTGCAACGGTCGCTTCGAAGGGATATAGATTGACGACCACCAGATCGATTGCGCCAATGGCATGTTCTGCCATCGCGGCGGCATGTTCAGGGTTGTCGCGGACAGCCAGCAAGCCGCCATGTACCACCGGGTGCAGCGTCTTGACCCGGCCATCCATCATTTCAGGAAAGCTGGTCAGCTCCGAAATATCTTTCACTTCGAGGCCCGCCTCGCGCAGCGTCTTGGCCGTTCCGCCGGTGGAAACCAGTTCCACCCCGCGCGCCGCCAGTGCCTTGCCCAGCTCTGCCAGACCGCTTTTGTCGGACACGGAAAGTAGCGCCCGTTTGATCGTCACTTCGCTCACGTAAAAATCATCCCATTTTCTTGAGCAGCCAGGAAAAGCTGCCGCCACCTCGAGAGGCCATGCCCTGTATCACCAATTGGTGAATCGGGTGAGCCCTGCCGTCGCCGTCTACCCACATGCTTTCCTCCAAGGCAAATTCATCAGCCCCGGAAACGAACTGCCAATAGCTGCCATCCGCAAGAGCGAGCCCGGCGCCTCGGCCATTTTCGGCCAAATTCACCTCTACACCGGGGCCCAGATGGAAACGAATGGCAAAGGGCACCTTCCCCTTTTGGCCATTTCGTCCGGACGGAAGCAGACTATCTTCGCCGCGCAATTCCTCGCCATCATCGCGCAGGATCAGCACCCGCTTATGGATCAGGCCGAAGCGCGATGAATAGCCATCATGGCTGGCCTCAATACGGGTCGCGATGACCGTGCCATCCTGTTCCAGCGGGCGGCGGTCAATTTCAACCGCATTCACCCCTTTGCCCAGCTTGCCATTGATCAGCACGCTGGTGGAATTGGCATCGTCCAGAATGACGGTCGAATGCGCTGCCGTGGCGCGCAATCCCTGCTCGATCCGCACCGGCACCTGTCCGCCAGCAAAAGCAGCGCCGCCGCAATTGACGATCAGGCGTTCACCCGCATGGGAAAATTCAAAAGCCAGTGTCGAAGCGCAGCCATGGCGGGCATGTTTGGCGAGCGGTGGCGGCGCGGCATCCATCTGCAGCACGGAATTGCGCGCGGACACTCTTTGATAGCCCCAATGGCTTGCATCACGCAGCGGCCTTGTGCGCACGCCGCTGGCCGTCACCAGCGCGGCAATATCATCCGGCGCGATCGCTCCGGAACCTTGCCAATTGGCCAGCCCGCCATCGGAATGCACAACACCCAGCAAAGGCGGCACCAGCAAATGCAGCATCGAATCGATCATTTCGGGCACGGTCTGCCCGACTGCTTCATAACAGCTGCGCAATTCGATCAGCAGCTCCAGCGCTTCGATCTGGTCCAGCGGGCTGCGCGACAGAACGCCGCCATCCTCGCCCACGAAATCACCCAGCATCCGCACCAGACCGGCTTCGCCATAGAGACGGCGCGGACGCCCATCTGTCAGCAAAAGCCCGGCGGCCGTAATCGCACACCAACCAGCAAGCGCGGCTAAACCGTCTTCCGCCCGTGCTACATGACGGTCCAGCCAGCGCGCGGTCTCATCGGCTGTATCCAGCACCTTGTCGCGCAGATCCCGCTCCGCACCCGACATGATCCATGGCGCATAGATCAGCAGATTAAGCAGGCGATGCGCGGCATGGGCCACCTTCCAGGGCGCACCTTTGCCCGGTGCGGGGTTCGCGGCCAGCCATGCCGCGGTAATGCGCTCCGCCGTGGGGGCGCATTGATCGCGCGGGGCCGATGCAGCCAGATCGCGCAGCCAGGCGAATCCGTGCAGGCATTTTTCCACCGGCGGGGTCAATTTGGCACTGGGCGAAAAATCGGCCTGCGCGATCCGCATCTTCACCCCGAAGATGAGGAAATGTCCGGCGCGCAGGGCGGTGCCAGCCATGCGATTGCCCTCCAGCGGGCTGGACACCGTTGCCGTCAGGCGCGGGCGCACGGCTTTGCGGAAGGGCGCGCTAATAACCGGCCCGGGCACGCCCATCTGATAGGCCAGCCGCATGAAACGTTCGGCAATATTGGCTGGCGGGGCGGAAAAATGCGCCAAGGCAAGCGACCGCGAAGGATCAAGCGCGGCAAAGGGCTCCCCCTCATCATCAGGTGTGGGATAATCGACCATCGATTGATCGCCTTCCTCCACCCCCGATGTCAGAGGCTGCTGCGCCGTCTCCCGATCACGCGTTTCGCGCTGCCGGGTGACGGCTTGATTCATTCGGAACCGCCCTTCAAGGCGGCGATATTGGCGGCATAATGATCTGCTCCGCCTTTGAATGTGGCAGAACCGGCGACCAGTACATCCGCGCCAGCATCGCGGCACAATTGTGCGGTTTCAGCATTCACGCCGCCATCCACTTCCAGATGGATATCGCGGCCCGTACGATCGATCAGCTTGCGGATCGCTTCAATCTTGCGCAGCTGGCTGGAGATGAAGCTCTGCCCGCCAAAGCCGGGATTAACGCTCATCACCAGTACCAGATCAATCTCGTCGATCAGATAATCGAGCATTTTGGCCGGCGTTGCCGGATTGAGCGATATGCCGGCTTTCTTGCCCAATCCGCGAATCGCCTGCACCGTGCGGTGCGTATGCGGACCCGCTTCGGGATGAATGGTGATGATATCCGCCCCTGCCTCAGCAAAGGCTTCCAGATAGGCGTCGACCGGTGAAATCATCAGATGGACGTCAAAAGGCTTTTCCGTATGCGGACGCAAAGCCTTCACCACGGCCGGGCCGATGGTTATATTGGGCACAAAATGGCCATCCATAACGTCAATATGAATCCAGTCCGCACCGGCTGCGTCAATTGCGCGAACCTCTTCACCCAGACGGGCGAAATCAGCGGACAGGATGGAGGGAGAGATTAAAGACTGGACCATATCACCCTCGCGATTATCCGCAGGCGATACGCGCGGCAAGCGCAACCCTGCCTATTTTCCACATGCATTGCGTTGTTCGCTGATGATAAATGACCAAAATTGGACATAAAAAGCGGAATGCGGCCAAATGGCCTGTATTCATGCTGAGCGGCCAATTCACAGGCGGTTCACGGCAAAACTGCCATTGAGATGGCACATTATGGCTTTACGAGCAGCTTGACCGGTAAAACGGCCCCTGTCTGAACTAAGCCCTGTTAGAGAATTTAAGGATGGATCTATGAACACAGCTTTCCGCAAAGCAGCCAAGGTGCTTACACTCGCGGCAGCTGCGACTCTCCCCTTCGCACTGCCAGCAGCGGCACAGGCAAAATCACCGCCCGCAGGATGCACCGGTGACGAAAAAACCGGGACTTGGCTCAATGTGGTCGCCGAAGGCATGCGCTCCAGCGACGGCTTGCTGGCGATGACGGTCTATCCCGATAAATCCAGCGAATTCCTCGCCAAGGGTGGATCGCTGGATGTCGGCCGGATCAAGGCACAGAAGGGGACAACCCGTGGCTGTGTCTTCCTGCCGAAACCCGGCGTTTACGTGATTGCCTTGTATCATGATGAAAATGGCAACCGTAAATTCGATCGCACCGGGCTGGGCCTGCCGGCGGAAGGGTATGGCTTCAGCAACAACCCGTCGACAATTGCCGGGCTGCCGACGTTCAGCTCCGTGCGCATTGCAGTTCCCAAGACGGGACTGACCACGCGCATCACCATGAAATACCCCTGATCGCAATTGCCCGATCGGGTCGCACAGCCCCGTCTGCAGGTCAGACGGGGCTTTTTCATGTCCGACGGCGGCATGGTGTCTGGCCCTGATTTGAATAGCGGGGTACATTTGGGACATGGACAGCATTCTACTCGACCGGGCCGAATCCTTTTCCAACCGCATCATCGCACTGCGCCGCGCGATTCATGCTGAGCCGGAACTGGGACTGCACACGCCCAAGACACTGGCCAAAGTGCGCGAGGATCTGGCTCACCTGCCGCTGGAATGGCGTGAAGGCCCCTCCACCACCGGTGCCGTTGCGCGCCTGAAGGGCGGGATGGAGGGCAGAACCGTATTGCTGCGCGGTGATATGGATGCCCTGCCGATGGATGAAGAAACCGGGCTGGATTTCGCCTCCAATATAGCAGGCCGGATGCATGCCTGTGGGCATGATACACATACTGCCATGCTGGCGGGTGCCGCGCATATCCTGTGCGAAAGGCAGGCGGACTTGCCGGGCGATGTCATGTTCATGTTTCAACCGGGGGAAGAGGGGCATCACGGCGCCCGCTTCATGATCGAGGACGGATTGCTCTCGCCGCTGCCTGACGCGGCCTTTGCCTTGCACATCATGCCCAATTCACCGCATGGCGTCATTGCCGGCCGGTCAGGGCCTATGATGGCAGCCGCCGATCAGCTTGAAATTACCGTAGAAGGACGCGGCGGCCATGCCTCCATGCCGCATGACACGCGCGATCCAGTGCCGGTGGCCTGCGAAATAGTCACCGCTCTGCAAGCTCTGATCACCCGCCGTTTCAATGCCGCCGATGCCGTCGTGCTCACCATTACGCAGCTCAGCGCAGGCAGCGCGCATAATGTCATCCCTGATATGGCCACTATGAAAGGCACGATGCGCGTGCTGTCGGCGGAAAATCGCAGCGCTTTGCATCAGGCAATCGAGCATTTGGCACACCACATTGCCGCCGCCCACGATATGCTGGCGAAGGTAACGGTAACGCCCGGCTTCCCGGTCACTGTGAATGACAGCAGAGCCGTCGCGCTCGGCGAAAGCGTCGCCTGCGCAGCCCCGAATGGAGCGTTCGAAACGATGGACGCGCCGATCATGGGGGCTGAGGATTTCTCCTATGTGCTCGAAAAAGTGCCGGGCGCCATGTTCTTTCTGGGCGTGGCCAAGGATGGAGCCGACTGGCGCCATTGCTGCGGCATCCATTCCAGCCGGATGATGGTGGATGAAAGCGTATTGCCCCGCGGCACCGCCTTTCTCGCCGGCTGCGCGGAGAAATTTCTGACCGACGGTTGGGGCCAGGCCCGCAGCCGCTGACCAGTTCTGCGATTATGGGTTCTGCCAGTGTTATCCCCCACTGGCGCGGGCGTTTTTCCGCTGCGCATGGAAGCTGGATTGACCATTTCTGTCTTTGCCATCTAAACCCGGGCCCACGGGTATTGCGCAAGGGGACGGGCCGCTGATTATGGACAATGCGGTTAGCGGAAAATCACCGCTCACGCCGGGCAAACCATTGATTTGCTTCTATGACCTTGATCGCACGATCACCAGCAAGCCGACATGGAGCCTGTTTTTATTGCGCAGCGCTATGCACGCGCGTCCCTGGCGATTGGGTTTGATACCCGCCGTCGGTATCGCTGCGGCACTCAAGTCCGGTGGCAGATTGTCGCGCGACCGCCTGAAAGAAGTGATGCACGGATTGATGTTGGGACGCAGCGTGCCAAAGGCGACCATGGAGGAATGGGCCAATAGCTTTGCCGATTATTGTCTGGCCAAAAACATTCGCCCGGGCGCGTTGACCAGCATGGCGCAAGACCGTGCGCAGGGGGGCATGCTTGTGATGGCCACGGCCGCGCATCATTTTTATGCCGAACCCATTGCCCGGCGTCTGAATATGGATGACGTGATCGCGACCAAGGCTGTTCAGTCTGAAAGGCTGATCACGCACCGCCTCGCTGACAAGAACATATACGGCCCGGCCAAATATGCCGCAGTGCAAAGCTGGCTGACAGGGCACGGATATAGCCGCGATGATGTGCATATCCGCTTCTATTCCGACCATGTTACCGATGCCGCTTGCCTTGATTTTGCGGATGAAGCCTTCGCCGTTAATCCCAGCGCTCCCCTGCGTGTTCGGGCAGAGCAGGAGGGGTGGAACGTGGTCGACTGGAACTGAGCGGCCTGCCGCCGTCAGGGGCTGACAACCCCTTCACGGGCCGCTAGAGCAGCCTGGAGACCATGCTTGCATGGATCGACGCTGCCTTTTTCAGGCTGAAAAACACGGCGATGCTGTGCCCTGCCCCTGCCTGAGACTTGTTTCTTCAGGATGCGGCAACCATTAAGGATTAAAGGGTAGAGTGTCATATCGCTCCTGCAAGCGAGCGATAATCAAGTTTATTCCATTTGTTGATGAGGGCCGCTTTGAAAAACATGCTTCAAGCTGGAGTGGCCGAACCGGAGACCTCACGGCTCGTGCACGGTCTGGTAGTGCAGCGCGACGTGGGTGCGGCGGCTGGCGCACAGCATGCCGATGAAGCAGGCGGTTTGCAGCGCAGCAAAACCCCCGTTCCGCCCCATCGGGTGGGAATCATCAGCAATTCACGCGCCCATCGCAACCATGTTAACGGCGAGGAGCCGGTTACGGACAGCCCACAAGTCAAAGGCGTTCTGTATCGCTCACCCCGCTCCCTGCCCGAATTGTCGCGCACCTTGGAGGAGTTTGCCGAGGCAGGTATCGAGCTGCTGATAGTATGCGGCGGCGACGGCACGCTGCGCGATGTCATAACCTGCGCCAGCACAGCTTTTGCGGATGGCATGCCGCGCCTTGCCCTCATCCCCACCGGCAAGACCAATGCTCTGGCGCTGGATCTCGACATTCCGCTGAACTGGAAAATCGCGGACGCGCTGGCCGCGGCTGAAGCCGGCCATATCCGGTGCCGCTCCCCCATCGAAATCTTTCGCCCGGGATCCGAACTTCCGGATTTACGCGGCTTCCTGTTTGGCGCAGGCGCATTCGTCCGCGCAACCGGACTGGCTCAACGCACGCATCAAGCCGGCGCGTTCAGCTCGCTGGCCGTCGGCCTGTCTGTTGGCTGGGCCCTCGCCCAAACCGCCTTTGGCGGGAGTTCCAATGTCTGGCGTTCGGGCGACCGAATGAAGATCACGGCACCTGGCGTAGATGTTGACCGCGATTTTTATCTGTTATGCGGCTCAACCATGCGCAGGCTTCCCTTGAGGCTCAAACCCTTCGGCAAACCGCGCGATGGGTTGAAAGTGCTCGCCGTTGACGCTCCGCCGCGCCGCCTGCCGATCGCAGCGCCCGCCTTGCTGGCTGGCTCAGAGGCATCCTGGCTCGAACGCCTCGGCTATCATCGCGGTCAGGCCGATGAATTCACGCTCTCCATGGAAGGCGGCTTCATTCTGGATGGTGAGCTTTATGCCGGCGGCGATGTCACCATCCGCCGCGGCAAGGAACTGGAATTTCTCGTCCCGTGACCACGTCGCTTCACGATTTCGTGAAAGAAGGCCTGACACAGCCCGTGTCGGCCGAGATCCAGCAGGCTGCGCAGATCATCGGCGAACGGCTTGGCGGGGTGGCCGTGCTATTTTATGGATCGGTTCTGCGTACGAACGACCTGACCGGCTTGCTTGATTTCTACGTCTTGACCGAGGGTGTGCAGCATGGCGGCTTGCGCGGGACCGTCTCACAGCATCTCTGGCCCGATATCAGTTTTGAAGAAACGCGCGTTGGCGACACGCTATTGCGGGCCAAGGTTGCGACCATGCCGCTTGATCGTTTTGCCGCAGCGGCCAGCGGCGATTTGCTGGATACGACCATCTGGACCCGTTTCGTCCAGCCAAGCGCGCTGGTCTGGTCAGCCAGTGACATGGTGACGCAGCGCGTGACCGATGCGGTCGCAGCGGCAAGCCGGACAGCAGCCCGTTTTGCCGCAGTGCTTGGGCCTCAGCGCGGGAGTGCCAGCGATTACTGGACGGCCTTGTTCCGGCAGACCTATGCCACCGAATTGCGGGTCGAACGGCCGGGGCGCGAAAGCCAGATACTGGCCTATAATCCCGAACGATATGAAACTTTGCTGCGGCTTGCATGGCAGGCCGATGCCTTGGAATTTGACGACAATCAGGGCGTTCTTGAACCCGAAATATCCGCCACATTGGCGCGACGCGTAGCCAAAATCTGGCGCACACGCCGGCGCATGGGCAAGGTGCTGAACACTGCCCGGCTGGTGAAGGCAGCCTTCATGCTGGATGGCGCCGCACGTTACGGCCTGTGGAAGATAAAACGTCACACTGGCATCGATATTGCCCTCACCCCCTGGAAAGAGCGTCATCCCGTACTCGCCGCGCCCGGCGTGATGTGGAAAGTATGGCGCCAGAGCGGCAAGCAAAAATGAGTTTTACCGCTCTTGTTCTGGCGGGCTCGCGCGGCGAAGCGGACCGTGTTGCACGCTATGCCGGGGTGCCGGAAAAGGCGCTGATCGAGATTGGCGGCGCAACCATGCTGGCGCGAGTGGTTCAGGCACTGCGCGACGCCGGGGCGGACCGCATCGCAGTGTCCGGCTCGACACAGGCCGTGCGCGATCATGCTGCAGCGCTGGGCGCAGAAGCGCTCATTGCCGAAAGCGGCCCCAGCCTCAGCACTATGGCTGCGTTTGAAAAGCTGGGTGCGCCCTTACTGGTGACAACGGCGGACCATGCTTTGCTGCGACCCGAATGGGTGCGCCAGTTTCTGGCCGACGCACCGGATGACGCCGATGTATGCGCATTGCTGGCACGTCAGGAGGTGATCGAAGCAGCAGTGCCGGAGACACAGCGCACCTATCTGCGCTTTGCCGATGGTGCATGGTCAGGCTGCAACATGTTCTATCTCGCCACGCCAAAGGCGCGCGCGGCAATATCTCTGTGGCAACAGATAGAGGCGGATCGCAAACGCCCCTGGCGGCTGGTACGCAGGTTGGGCGCTGCAACCTTGCTGCGTTATATAGCGGGCCGTCTGTCGCTGGCCGACGCGCTGGGGAAGCTTGGCAAAACGGCGGGTATTTCGGCGCAAATAGTTCCCAGCGATTACGGTCTCGCCGCAGTCGATGTCGATAAACCGGCCGATCTGGATCTTGTTCGCACGCTGGTTGCAAACCCGTCACGCTGAGGAGCCTGACGGGCGTTCTGCAGGGCAATTGGCAGTACCGAAGATACACCCGACACGGCCGAAAACGCGCATATTATTGTCTCTTGGCCCCGGAACGCCTATCTTGATCCATGACCGCCGGAGAGCGGTGCTAAAAAAATGCAGGAGACGATGATGATGGTAAGAGCCTTTTTGGCTGTGGCTGCGTGTGCCGTGGCAAGCCCCGCAATGGCGTCAGCGCCCAATTCTTTCGGACATGAATCCGCCGAACTTCGCCTCGACGGTATCGATTTCGATACTGCTGAGGGACAGAACCGGCTGGCTATTCGGCTGGATAATGTCGCGCACACAATTTGCGGTGACCGTCTGGCAAGCGTGCATTTGGCGACTGCCAAGAAAGCGCGCGAATGCAGAGCGGACGTCATTGCCGATGTGCGCAGTCAGATCAGTCAGCAATTGGCGAAAAAGTCACAAACCGCGCAATTTGCCTCCAGCCGCTAAGTCACACAGCGGCTGAGTTCCGCCCAGCGGAACGGCAATACATTCCGGAGGTAAAACCGGCGAAGACAGGTTTGCTTCGCCGGGTGACACCGCATATGCTGGCGCCATGAACGCCGCGTCATTTCCACTGGCCCGACCGCATGTGCCACCCTTCCGGATTTTACCGTAGCAGTGACGCTTGAAGCGCAAGCGAGACGCGCCTTGGCGCGGGGAGATTTTCCGGCAGCGGCAGACGCAGCCAGACAATTGGTGCATAGCGCCGGGGATCAGCCTTCGGGCTATTTCCTCATGGGTATTATTGCCGCAGAAACCGGACAGATCAGCAAGGCCGTGCCGCTGATCCGCGCTGCGCTGGAACGAGGGGAAGAGGCCGAATATCTCGCCCATCTTGCCCGCTTGCTCATTCTGCTGAAACAGGATGGTGAAGCCGCCCAAGCCGCGCGCCGGGCGCTGGAACTTGATTCATCCGACGCTCTGACGCTGGATACGATCGGCTGCGTGCTGGTGCGGCTGGGCGATCATCTGGCAGCTTTGAAACCCTTTGAAGCAGCGGTTTCAATCGAGCCGGACAATCTCGATTATCGCTATAATCTTGCCGCCGCCTGCGGCTTTACCGGCCACAGCGACGATGCCCGGTCGCATTACGAAGCGATTTTGGCGGCCGATCCGGGTCATGCACGCACACATTACGCGCTGGCCATTTTATCTCGCCAGACTCAGGGTAAAAACCATGTTGCCCGTCTGAAAGACGCCCTCGCCAACGCACAGGATGGCGGTGATGCGTTGCGCATTCGCTACGCTCTGGCCAAGGAAATGGAAGATATTGGCGATGCAGAAGCATTCGACCATCTTTCCGCCGCGAATGAAGAGCATAAGCGCAGCATTGCCTATAATTTCGACCACGATGCGGCGATTTTCGACACGCTTGAGGACGTGTTCGAACAGCAGGCCCCATCTGCGGCCCCCGCCAATGATGCCAGCGGCCCCGTTTTCGTGGTCGGCATGCCGCGCACGGGCACCACGCTGGTGGACCGGATCCTGTCGTCCCATCCGGACATTTGCTCTGCCGGAGAATTGCAGGCGATGCCGCTGGCGGTAAAACAGCTGTCAGGCACACGGTCACGCACGATCATTGATCCTGATACCGTCCGGGCCAGCGCCAGCATTGATCCATCCGCTCTGGGCGCCGCCTATATGGCGCAGGCACGGCATCATTTACCAGCTGATGATATCCGCTTTACGGATAAATTGCCGGCCAATTTCCTCTATATCGGACATATCGCCAGAGCCCTGCCACATGCGCGGATCGTCTGTCTGCAGCGCGGCGCGATGGATACGGTGTGGAGCAATTACAAGAATTTGTTCGCCACCCAATCCGCCTATTACGCCTATTCCTATGATCTGATGGACACGGCCCGCTATTACGCGCGCTTCATGCGGCTGATGCAATTGTGGGACCGGCTTCTGCCGGGGCGGGTGCTGCAATTATCTTACGAAAAATTGGTCTCGGATCAGGAAGCGCAGACCCGCCGCCTACTGGATCATTGCGGTCTGGAATGGGATGCGGCCTGCCTGTCATTTCACAAGAACAGCGCTGCTGTTGCCACGCCCAGCGCCGCACAGGTCCGCCGCCCGCTCAATGCCGATGGAGTTGGCAAATGGCGCACGCATGAACAGGCGCTCGAACCCGTGCGCGCCTGGCTGGAGGCACAAGGCTTCAACGTCTGAAACGCAAACGGGACGCCTGTCCTCTATGAACAGGCGTCCCGCTGATTATCCGATCAAATGATCAGAACTTTACGCGGCCTTCAAGACCCACACTGCGCGGGTTCATCACGACCTGGCGGTAATACCGTACCGCAACACCATCATTCACGCCGATACGCGACCGGTCATTGGCGACCGAGACGACAGCGTATTTGTCGAAAATATTATTGGCGAACAGGCTGACACTATAGTTTTCCATTTCATAGGTCAGCGATGCCCGATGGGTGACAAAGCTTGGCAGTAATTCGCCATAGGCACGTTCCCAGCCCAGCCGCGATGCGACCTTGCCGCGATAGACCGCAGTCCAGTTGGCAACGATATCACCATCACGCACGGGCGTGGTGTAGGTCACACCAAGACTGCCCGAATTCTTGGTCGAACCCGGCAGCCGATCGCCATCAAGTGCGTCAAGCTGCACAAAACGGTTGGAATAATCCCCCGGCGTTTCACGAATGGTCAGAATGCCAGGTACGTCTTCCGTCAGCTTCGCATCCGTATAGGAATAGGTCCCCTGGATCGAAAGCTCAGGCGTTGGCCGCAATTGGAACGAGGTTTCAAAGCCCTTCGATTCAGCCGAACCACCATTCACGGTGATCCCGGTCGCGCCATAAAGAGTGGCAGAATTAACCTGAATACCGTTCCATTTGATCAGGAAGACATTGAAATTGAAGCTCAGCTTGCGATCGAAAAGCTGGCTGCGGATACCCACGTCGATATTCTTGGTCTTGTCCGGTCCATATTGCAGTTCTTCCGGCAGGGCGCAGATGATCTGCTGCCCCGGTTCGATATCTGCCGGACATGGGGCAACGCGGTTCGGCCCCCCGATGCGATAGCCCTTGCTGTAAGTACCATAGAGCATGAAGTCGGGTGAAAATTCATAAGACGTATTGAATTTCCAGACCCAGCCATCCTGTCCAGCCTCACCGCCATTGGCTGGCAGATCATACGGGCTGAGCGGATCGCCCAGAACCGGGAGGGCGGCAGCCCCGGAAATCTCGGAATCATAATCGAAGTAACGCGCACCGGCGGTCACCTGCCATTGCGGCGTAATTTCCAGCGTGCCTTCGCCGAAAATCGCCTTCTCGGTCACTTTCGACGTGACATAGCTGACATATTCCCGCGCTTCCGGGTTGGTTTCCGGGTCGACCCATGGATGATTGGGGATGAATTCCGCGTAGTCACTCTGATATTTGTTTTCGTTGTAAAATCCGCCCAGGACCCAGTTGAAAGGTCCGCCATGGCGCGAAACGAAGCGGATCTCTCCATTGACCTGCTTACGCTTGGTATCCCCATCCGTATAACCGGAGAATGCGGGATAGGATTCATAGCCGTAATCGAGATCAAGCAGCAGATCGGTCACATCGGACTGAGACGCAACGCTGACTTCTGTATAGGCACCCGTGGCAACGACATCGACGATATCGGCGATATTCGCATTCACTTCGGCGCTGGCCAGATGCGCATTGCGCGAAATGGGCTCTGCATACCGACTGGCATTTTCATATCGCCCGGTGCCCAGCACGCCGGCGCCATTTGACTGGGCGCCATCCGTTTTGGTTTTCTGATAGGCGTAGGTCAGAATCAGCTTCAGATCTTCGCTGGTCTGCATCAGCAGCTGATTGCGGGTCGTAAATGTCCGTTCAAAGTTCAGATCTTTGCGGCCATACAGATTGTCCGCATAATCGCCGGGTTCTACACCATCAGTTCCGCCTGGCTGCGGCAGGGAGATGCCGGGCTGCTGCACCAGCAGCGGATAATCGATGAAGCCGGCGTCGAAATAATAGCCAGTGGCCGAACGAAACGCGATGTGATCCTGAACGATCGGCACATTCACCATCGCATCGCCCTGATATCCAACGTCATCACTATGCGACATTGTATAGGCGCGCAGATGACCGGCAGCTTCCACTTTGTTCGTATTGGGACGATTGGGAATGTAGCGGATCGCGCCGGCCAGCGTGCCAAGGCCGTATAGCGTCCCCTGCGGACCAAGCAGCGTTTCGACACGTTCCAGATCGATCAGCTTGAAATCGTAATAGAGCGGAACTTCGCCCATATAGATGCCCAGCGCATCGTCATAGCTGGTGCCGCTGTCATTCACACCCGATGCATTCAACCCGCGCAGGACGATATTACCCGATGACCCCGACCCGGTGTCGAGAATTGTCATACCCGGCGTGAAATCGGCAATATCGCGTACATCGTCGATCCGCTGCTGCGCCAGTTCCTCGGCACTAACGGCCGTGATGTTGATGGGGGTGTCCTGAATAGTCGTACTGCGGCGCGTGCCGGTTACGATAATAGCATCCATCAATGGATCGCTCGTCGGGGAGACGGCTGTTGGCGTCAGCGCAACATCCTGCGCCGATGCCTGTGCAGCGAGGCAGCCCGTGAGTATCGTTGCGGAAAGCAAACCCAGTCGAAGTTTCGCGGAATTTTTCATCTTTTACCCCCCAGTAAAGGTCATGATCTACCCGCTCTCCGGCGCGACGGCCGAAGGAGTACGAGTTTTGAATTGTGTGGATCTGCGCGTGGCCTGCTGCCGTATTTCGGCTTATGGTCAGATGCCCGCTATTGCCCGAAATTAAGAGAAACATCGGGCGGTGAGATCCGGTGTCACTCCTGCATTTCGCCAGATTGCAAACGCCCGCGGGAATGCGCATTGCTGCGCCGTGTGCCGATGGCATCGATCACTGGCTGAAAAGGAAACATAAACTGTTCGTAAATGGACAGGCGCCGGCGTTCATCCTGTCCGACGATGGCGGATTCGCCCTCGCGATAAGTGCCAAAGATCCGGTCAAGCACGATCAGGGAATTGGCATAATTACAGCGCGTGTCTTCATAGCTGAGCGCCGTATGATGCAGACTGTGGTGGCGTATGGTGGTGAAGAAAAAGCCGTAGAGCGCCGGCGGATCAGCGCGGACATTGGCATGTGCAAAGCCCGAAATCACACCGAGCACATTGATCGCGCAGAACACCGCCGCCGGAGAGAAATCGAACAGGGCAACCACGCTGAGACTGATCAGAAACAGCTCTATCGGATTACCCACCGCACCTTTGAGCGCGTTCAGCTGCGTAAGATGGTGATGCGGTGCATGGGTGAGCCAGAGCGGATAGAAATTATGCATCAGGCGATGCATCCAATATTGTCCGAACTCGATCAGGAACAGGACCATCGCAGCCTGCACGATGAAGGGCAGCTCCATCAATCCGGGTGTCGCGATGCCCAGCGCCTGTTTTAAAGAAAGCAGCGGTGCTTCAGCGAAAGTGACGGTCGCCCAGCCGATCACCGTATAGGTCAGCACCACATAGAAGATGTCGGTCGCCAGTTCGCGGCGATTGATGCGCCAGCTTTCATGGCGTTCAAACACCAGTTCCAGACCCTGTGTCCAGGCCATGACAACGATAGCAGCGGCCAGAAGCGAGACCGGGCTTGTCGTGACATCATCCGGTGCAAATCCCCAGAAGAGACAGATGGCCACAACCGTTGCCAGCGGCAGGTAATCAGCAATTTTTGCGAAGAAAGACGGTGCCTCGTCCTGGCGAGCTGCGCCGGCTGGATTTGCCAACACATTTCCCTGCACTGGCGAGGTGCCTGTTTCGGACTGGGGTTGATCCATAGAAAATCTCCCTCTCGGGCTGTCTCCAGCCCAATTGCGAAAATCCTCTCATCAGTCCGTCAAGTCGCTCTATCGGCGAATACAGGGAAAGGTACAGATATTACCAAATGCGTCAAGCGTATTAATTGACACCTTTTTGGCGGATTTAATTTCGAAGTTTCGAAAGAGCTTGCGAAGCTAAATTTATCTTACTTTTTGCCGCGCTTCTGCGAAATAAAACGAATCGCGCGCAAAAGCCGACGGTCCCGAAGCCGTGCTGAAACCGGGGTGTGAGGACTGGAATATTGGTCGCGGTACAACCGCCCGACCTGATCATCGCGCGACCGGACAGGGGCGAGTCACGGGGCAGGCATGTCGCCCCGCCCCGTGCCGTTCAAATGATCAGTGCGACCACCAGGAAATGGTCTGATCGTCATGGGCGGAAGTCCATACGCCCGCATCTGTGTAACGGATTGCCCCGCTTCCGGCAGGTGTACCTAGCCGCGCCGTAACCTCCATCGTCGCAGGATCGATCACGGCAAAAACCTGATCTTCCGTGGTGCGCAACCACACCGATCCGCCGCCTGTGTCGATATCGCCATAGACAAGGGATTCGCCCACTTTCACGCGGCCCGTCACTTCCACATTGTCCGGATTGACCCGGGCGACCGTGCCATCACCCTGTTCCTGCACCCAGACGCCGCCGGCACCAGCAGCAAGAAAGCCCGGCTGCTGGCCAAGTGAAACCGTAGCGACGACGCTGTTCGTTGCCGGATCGATTTTTTGCAAGCTTCGCTGTTCGCTACTTACCGCCCACAGCGCATCAAACCCGTATGCAAGATAGAATGTATCGGGATCGACCGACACCGTGGCGATCACCGCATTGGTGGCAGGATCAACCCGTGCGATTTGACCTTCGCTGGCGCTCGGCACCCAGATAGAGCCCGCGCCGGCGACGACATTCGTCTCCCCCTTGGGATTGGCAATGCCGGTTTCGATAATGTTGCTGATCTCAGCTGTGCCGACATCGATACGGTAGAGATTGCCGCCGGTGCAATTGGCCACCCACAGGGAATAATTTGCAACCGACATCGTGCCGCACGGGCGCGGCATGTCGGTGGATGCCAATTTGCCATCCACGCCCCATTGTTCAACCCGGCCGACATTGGTGACCCAGACAGTGTCGCCATCCACGGCCAGAAAGTCTGCAAAGCCGGGGACGGGCAGCGGCTTTTCAACCAGCATATTCCCCGCCTGCACCGGTTCTTCGGCTGTCGCCATGGTGCAAGCGCACACGGAAGCCGATAGTAAGGCCAATACCAGTTTCTTCATACGCTTACTCCTGTTGCAGACCAGCTCATGTCAGCCGTAACGATAGGGATATTGGTCGATGGTGGTCGTGCTGCGCGTCTGGTTGCAGAGGAACACCGTGCCGGTGAAATAAATGCCCGGTCCGGTGACCGTCTTGGCATATTCAAACGCGTCACGCAGCTGCTCGACCGTCATCTGCACTGGCGCTTCGTCAGGCTGATAGGTCAGGCCGTAAGGATAATCCTGGCCTGTATTGCTGATTTCAACATGGCACCCCATCACATGGGTCACCGGATGGGTGTCGCAAAACTCGATCAGCCGTTTCATGCTGTCGAACCACGGCTCCCAGAAACTGATGTAACAGCGCCCGCGGTAGAACATGTCGCCAGTATAAAGGATCTGGGTATAGCTGTCGTAATACGCGAATTCCGAAATGACATGACCGGGTGACCCCCAGATCAGAATATCGCGTCCACCCAGATCAAGCGTAACCCGTTCTTCCGGGAAATTGGTCATCCCCCAGAAACCGACCATTTCTTCATGGGTCAGCCCCATATAGCGCGTGTTCGGACGATCGGCGAACTGGTTCACAGCCGCATAATGGTCAGAATGCAGATGGCTGAACGCGACCAGCAATTCCATGCTGGCAGGATCACGATCATTGCGGCGGCACCATTGTTCGATCGTGTCATCGACGATACCGCGCAAATCGCAATTGGTCCGCAGGGACACATAGCCTTCATCGAGCAACAGAATCCGGTCATTGCCGAAATAGAGCGGCGCGAAAGGCGCTTCATAACTATAGGCTTTGTTCTGCCGCAGAATAGCGCTGTGTTCATTGTACCAATGCACCTGCCAGGGCGGATCGGTGTTATCCATGCAGGATGGCGATCCGCAGATCCACTTTTCAGGGAAGGTGCCCTTGGCGGGCAGGTTATTCTTGAAATCGATGGGCCGGCCTTGGCTGTCGGGCGATTCCGCATGCGCTGCAACGGCGCCAGAAACTGTGACGGCGGCGGCGGCATTATAAGCAAGAAATGTGCGACGATCCATGAGACTTCGCTTTCTTCAATTAGGGCGTGGAAGCTTGAAAAGCAGCGAGCGCTTTAAAACGGACGAGGAACGCTGATGCGCGGCACACCTTCGGGCCATTCGCGCGTGCGCTGGTCCGGACTGACCCCGTTAAAGAGAACGAAATCGGGCCGGATCAGCATCTTGTCCTGCCCCTGTATCTCGCGGGCATAGATGAGCGCTTCCTCAATCAGTTCCGGCCCCATTTCCAGCGTCCGTTCATAGGGTTTGAAGTTGCGGAAGCGGGGATAGAACTGACCTGGCGCAAACATCATATCAATATGACCGCCCATGACTGAGGTCACCGGATTGGCGCTGGCAAAGGCCTTCAGCCTTTCAAGCGAAGCGACGAAGTCACGATCATTGCCGATGCTGATCCTGCCGGGGAACAGCAGATCACCGGTAAACAGGAAGTCGCAATAGGGATCGTAAAAGCTCACCCCATCAATATGCGCGCCCGGGGTGGGGATCACGCTGATAACCCGGTCGCCCAGATCAATGCGGCCCGTGCCCTGGGGCCAGTTGCCCAGCAGACCGTAAAAGCTCTTCATCGCCGCCAGCGGCTTGGGAACAATGACCGTGTCGGGCCGTCCGGCGAACTGCCGCATACCCTGATTCTGCGCGACATCCTCGCCTGACGTCAGCGCGACCGTAAGCGGCACTTTGGTGCGGCCACGGATCTTTGCCCAGCGCTTGATGATGGCATCCACCGTGTCGCGCAGCGGGTAATGGTCGGCATTGGCGGTCGCCCCGCTATCGATCAACAGCGCGCCCTTATTGCCGAATAGCAGATAGGTGAACGGCGCCTCCCAATGCACGCAGACATTCTGCCGCAGCACGAAGGTGTCTTCATTATACTGTATGATCTGGATGCGCGGATCGGTGTTGGTCGCAGCGACGGTGGAACCGTGGATCCAGCGAAACGCAATGCGGCCCGGCGCGGGACCATCGCACGCATAATCATGCATAACCGGCCGCCGCGGCTCGGGTGGCAAGGCGCTGTCCGTGTTACGCACACCCTCGGGATTATACCCATGCTCCGGGTTCCCATTCGGATAATACCGCCGCTTTGGCGTTTTCGGTTTGGGTGTTAGTTTCGTGGCGGCTAGATCTTGTGGCATCGGCAGGCTCCCAAACGCCGCAATTGCGGCCCAGAATGACTGGCCTGAAAGCAATCCAATCCCGTGATGGCGCTTTGTGTTCGATTATGTCTTAATCGCCCCACCTGACGAACAGCATATGGATATTACGGAATAGATCAACAGTAATAATTTCGATGGACAATCCCGCTATTCGCGGCGATGATCATCGGGCGAAAGGAGTCGAATTATGCTCAACGGGTTCCGCAACTTGGGACGAACCGCACTGTTCGCCTGCGCTATGCTCTTAGCGTCCTGTTCACCTTCCACTGACGAAGCGGCCAAGCCGAAAACCGAGTTTAACATTGGCTGGTCAATCTATGCCGGCTGGATGCCATGGCCCTATGCTCAGCAGGCCGGCATCGTCGACAAATGGGCCGATAAATACGGGCTCGAGATCAACTTTGTTCAGGTCAATGACTATGTAGAGTCGGTCAACCAATATACGGCTGGCAAGCTGGATGGCGTGACCGTGGCGAATATGGATGCGCTGACCATTCCAGCCGCCGGGGGCAAGGACACCAGCGCTATCATCATCGGGGATTATTCCGACGGGAATGATGGCATATTGCTTAAAGGCACGGATGATCTGTCCGCAATCCGCGGCCGGGATGTCTACCTGGTTGAGCTTTCGGTGTCACATTATCTGCTGGCACGCGGACTGGAGTCAGTCGACCTGCCGATGACGGCAGTGAGCACGATCAACACCGCCGATGCGGATATTGCAGGTGCGTTCACTTCGCCCGATATTTCGGCAGTGGTTGCATGGAACCCGCAGCTTTCGACCATGATGGCCGAGCCCGACGCCAACCTCGTGTTCAGTTCCGCGCAAATTCCGGGTGAAATTCTCGATCTGCTGGTCGTCGACACCGCCACGCTGGAGGCCAATCCCGATCTGGGCAAGGCGCTGGCAGGCATCTGGTACGAAACCATGTCGATCATCCAGCAGGACAGCCCCGAGGGTGCAGAAGCCCGTGCGGCGATGGCGCAGCTGGCGGGCACAACGCCCGAATTGTTCGAACAGCAACTGGCCACCACCCATCTCTACGCTGACCCCGCAGAGGCCGTTGCAGAGGCCCGGTCACCTGACCTTATCGACACGATGACCCGGGTGCGGGACTTCAGCTTTGCGCAGGGCCTGTTTGGTCAGGGTGCGCAATTGGCCGATGCGGTTGGCATGTCCTTCCCCGGCGGCAAGACGCTGGGTAATCCTGAGAATGTGACGCTGCGGTTTGACGATCGATACATGCAGATGGCTGCCGACGGGTCTCTTTGAGGGCATGCGGTCTGAGGGGGATCCGAATTCATGAGATGGGTAAATCACAATGTCCGGCGCGGTAATGCCATAATACTCGGCGCGATACCGATCGTGCTGCTCATTCTGCTTTACCTGTTCGTGGCCGCCAATCGCCACGCGATCAATCCAGCCGATAAAATTCTGCCTTTGCCGTCACAAATGGTGGAAGCAATGTCGATGCTGGTGCTCCAGCCTGACCGTTTGTCGGGACAATATCTGTTCTGGGCCGATACTCTGGCGAGTCTCTCGCGCCTTGGTATCGGCCTCGGCATCTCCACCCTGTCGGCGCTGCTTGTCGGGCTGGTGCTGGGGATTCTCCCGCCGGTTCGGGCGGTTTTCGGCCCGCTGGTAACCGGCATTGCCGTGATCCCGCCAATTGCCCTGTTGCCGATCCTGTTTATCGCCTTCGGTCTGGGTGAAACCGCCAAGGTTGCCCTGATCGTGATCGGTATTGCCCCCTTCATGATCAGAGACATCGCAGCCCATATCGGTGCTTTGCCACGAGAACAGATCATCAAGGCGCAAACCCTCGGCGCCAGCAGCTGGCAAGTGATGATCCGCGTCGCCCTGCCGCAGGCGATGCCCCGCCTGATTCAGGCCTTGCGGCTCTCGCTCGGTCCGGCATGGGTATTCCTGATCTCGGCCGAGGCCATCGCCGCCGACATCGGCCTCGGCTACCGCATCTTCCTCGTTCGGCGTTATCTCGCGATGGATGTCATCCTGCCCTATGTCGCATGGATCGCGCTCCTCGCGGTCGTCATCGACTTCCTTCTGACAAAGAGCAGCCATTCCATGTTTCCCTGGGCGCACAGGTCGAACCGATGAGCACGCTAAGCCTCCGCAATGTATGGGTCGAATATGGCGAGAAAATCGTGCTCGAGGGTGTTTCTCTCGACATCGAAGATCGCTCTTTCGTCTCGATCATCGGCCCATCGGGCGCCGGCAAGAGCAGCCTGCTGCGCGTGATATTGGGGCAGGAAGTGCCCTCTCGCGGCACCATCCTGCTGGACGGCGAAGCCTTGCCGCCCGAATGCGGCCCGGACCGGGGCGTGGTCTTCCAGCGCTATTCAGTGTTTTCCCATTTATCGGTTCTGGGCAATACGATGTTCGGCCTTGAATGCGCGCAGGCGCCCTTTGCCGCTCGCTTGTTCGGAACCAAACGTCAGGCGGCGAGGGAGCGGGCGGAGGAAATGCTGGTTGCAGTCGGTCTGGGCGACAGCATGCATCTGTATCCGTCAGAAATGTCGGGCGGCATGCAGCAGCGTCTGGCCATTGCTCAGGCGCTGATCAAACGCCCGCGCATCCTGCTGCTGGATGAACCTTTCGGCGCGCTTGATCCCGGCATCCGCTCGGACATGCATGCGTTGGTGACCAAGCTTTGGCAGGATTACGCTTTGACCGTGATCATGGTGACGCATGATATCAAGGAAGCGTTCTCGCTGGGAACACGCGTGCTTACTCTCGATAAGCGCCGCCACGACCCCCACGCGCCGCATCGTTATGGCGCGACAACCGTTTACGATCTTGAACTGACCAGGAATGCGCGGGCAGACGCCACTCGTGACGATACAGAGGATATGTCCGCCGGATTTCCAACGACATAAACACCAGTATTACGATTGACACATATAATAATACTTGAGAGGATAGGGACATGGCTTCCGACACCACCAGTCTTGCCCGTTTGAGCATGAGCTTGCCGGCCGAATTGTTCCGGCAGCTCGACGTTATGGTCGAAGAACGCGGCCTGCCGTCGCGCTCCCAGTTGATCGCGGAATTGATCCGGCATGCGCTGGCCGATCATGAGGCTCGCTTTCGGCCCGACGACATGCTCGCCGCCACAATCACGCTGGTTTACAAGGGTGATCGCGGCCGCGTGCGCCAACAGCTTGCCGAAACCCAGATCGATTATCTGAAAGAGGTTATTTCCTCGCAGCACGTCTTTCTGGAAGATGATCAATCGCTCGAAGTCCTGCTGGTGCAGGGCCCAGCGAAACGGCTGGAAGAATTATGCGATGCGCTGCGCGGTATTCGCGGCGTTCAACAGCTTCAGCTGGTTACCACCACCGCCCTGCTTCCGCCGTTGCACGATACGGAGGACGGGGAAAAGGAATCCACCCAAAATCCCGCGAAGGAAGAGGCTGCCGCATGACAGCAAATCTCGCCGATCCCATGGCTGCGCGCGACCATGCTCGCGCAATGGCCGGAACCGTTGCCGATGCTATGCCCGTGCTGCCACCGGTAGCAGCGGATCTCCCCAAGGGCGTCGATTCAGACGACCTCATCTGGGAAGAAACGATTGCGGCAGGCGGCTATTCCAGCCGTAAGATCGCCCGCGGGTCACGGGTTCGGCTGATCGATCTTGAAGGCGATGCCTGTGCTTCGCTGCTGCTTTACAATGCCGAAATGCCGACCGAGCGGCTGAATGTCGCTGACACCGTCAAGATCCAGTGGAACGGCTATCTGGGTGAAGGCAAGCTGCTGTTGTCCGATATGGGCCGCGTGATGATGAGCATTATCGCCGATGATGCCGGGACGCATGATGCGTTTTGCGGCACCTCCAATGCCCACACCAATGCGGCAAAATATGGCGAAGGACGCAATAGCGGCCATTGCCCCAATGGCCGGGATCGTTTGCTGCTAGGTTCCGCCAAACATGGGTTGCAGCGCCGTGATGTGCACCCTTGTGTCAATCTGTTCAAAGGTGCGCGGATCGAAGCGGACGGTGCGATTACCCCGCTGATCGGTCCCTATGATCCGGGCCGGTCGGTCACGCTGCGCGCGGAAATGGATGTGATCCTGGTGATTGCGAACTGCCCCCACGTGCTCGACCCCCGGGATAGTTACGAGGTGACTCGTCTGCGCGCCACCGCATGGCGCGGTGACATCACGACGCCAGACGATCCTGTTCGCACTGCCAGTCCGGAAGGATTGCGCGCGTTCGAAAACGTCGAAGATTACTACCGTAGATAAAAAGGACCCTGCGCCACTATGAGCAACGATCGGGATCTCTCAGGCCTGTCCGGCACGATTATACATGACGAGATCGTCGCTGCGCGCGCGCCATGGCTGCATCATATCGCAGCAGGCCAGACGCTGCGCATCGTCGATGTTGAAGGTAATCAGGCGGTCGACTTCCTGCTTTATTCCGAAGCTGACGATACCGAACGTTACAGCGCGCAGGATACCGTGGCGGCACAGGGCAATCTGTTTTTGCGCAAAGGGACGATTCTGCGTTCCAATGAAGGCCGACCGATGATGACGATCACGGATACGGCGGTCGAATATCACGATACGATCGGTGGGGCGTGCTCCTGCGAATCCAACACGCTGCGCTATGGCCACCACACCAAGGCCCAGCACGCCTGTGTCGAGAATTTTCTGGAAGCCAATCTGACCGAAGCGCGCGGCAAGCGCGATATGGTTTCCAACATCAATTTCTTTATGAATGTACCGGTGCTTGAAGACGGTTCGCTGGGCATTGTGGACGGTATTTCCGCCCCCGGCCTGACGGTTGATCTGCGCGCCGAGATGGATGTGATCGTCGTGGTGTCCAACTGCCCGCAGATCAACAATCCCTGTAACGCCTTCAACCCCACACCTGTCCGCATGATTGTTGCCGCATGAGCTTCGACACAGTTCTGGTTGCGAACCGCGGTGCCATTGCAACGCGGATCATTCGCACGCTGCGCCGCATGGGGCTGCGCTCCGTCGCGGTATATTCGGAAGCGGATGCAGGCTCTCTCCATGTGTCGCAGGCCGATGTCGCTATCTGCATCGGCGCAGCCCCGGCTACGGAAAGCTATCTCGACAGCGATGCCATTCTGGCCGCGGCGCAGGAAACAGGCGCCGGGGCGATCCATCCCGGCTATGGCTTTCTTGCTGAAAACACCGATTTTGCCGAGGCATGTGCTGCCAATGATATCGTCTTTATCGGGCCGACCCCGGATAATATCCGCACCTTTGGCCTGAAGCACAGCGCCCGCGCTTTGGCCGAGGAACATGGCGTACCGCTCGCCCCCGGCACAGGTCTGCTGACCAGCGAAGACGAAGCCGCGCAGGCGGCGAAGGACATTGGCTTCCCCGTCATCGTCAAGGCCACTGCCGGCGGTGGCGGCATCGGCATGCGCATCTGCGAAGACGAAGCCGCTGTGCGCGAGGGACTTGCCGCTGTCGCCCGTCTGGGTCAGGGCAATTTTGGCGATGCTGGCGTGTTTCTGGAACGCTATATCGGCCAGGCCCGCCATATCGAAGTGCAGATCTTCGGTGATGGTCAAGGCCGCGTCATGCCGCTGGGCGAACGTGACTGTTCCTTGCAGCGCCGCAACCAGAAGGTCGTGGAGGAAGCGCCCGCCCCGATGCTTGAGGAAAGCAAGCGGGCGGAATTGATCGCCGCCGCTGTACGGCTGGGCGAGGCGGCAAAATATCTGTCTGCCGGAACGGTCGAATTCCTGTTCGATGCGCAGCGCCAGGAATTCTTCTTTCTGGAAATGAACACAAGGCTTCAGGTTGAACACGGTGTCACTGAAGAAGTCATGGGCGTTGACCTCGTCGAATGGATGGTCCGCGGCGCGGCCAATGACTTCGCCTTCCTCGACGCTGAACCGCCCCAGCCACAAGGCCATGCCATACAGGTTCGCCTCTATGCCGAAGATCCGGCGCTGGATTACCGGCCCACGGTCGGCACGCTGACGGCCTTGAGCTTTCCCGATACGATACGCGCCGAAACATGGTGCATGGCGGGCAGCGAAATCAGCGCCTTTTACGATCCGATGCTGGCCAAGCTGATCGTGCATGCGCCGACGCGCGATGCCGCGATCACCGCCATGCAGGATGCCCTGGATGAAAGCCGGATCGACGGCATCGAAACCAATCTGCGCTGGCTGCGTGATGTCGTGCGTGCGGATGGCTTTACCAGCGGCGAGGTATCCACCCGCCTGCTGGAAAATGTCCGCTATAATCCGCGCTGCATCCGGGTGGTCAGCGGCGGTACGGCGACCACGGTGCAGGATTGGCCGGGCCGCCAGGGCTATTGGGCGATCGGCGTTCCGCCTTCGGGGCCGATGGATGACCGTTCTTTCCGCATCGGCAATCTGATGCTGGGCAATGCCGAGGGTACGGCCGGGCTGGAAGTCACCGCCAGTGGCCCGACCCTGACCTTTACGGATCAGACCCAGATTTGCCTGACCGGCGCCGATTTTGGTGCCACGCTCGATGGTGCGCCTGTCACACGCAACACGGTTATATCCGTAAAATCCGGGCAGACATTGGCACTTGGTCGAGCATCTTGCGGGGGCGTGCGCGGCTATATCCTGCTTGCCGGCGGGCTCGACATTGCGCCTTATCTCGGAAGCCGCAGCACCTTTGAACTGGGGCAATTTGGCGGACATGCCGCGCGGCGGTTGCTGGCCGGCGACACGCTCCATCTCGGCCACCCGGATGAAACGGCCCCTACGCCAGCTCAGCCGGCGGAGGATTTCGGCAAGAGCTGGTCTCTGCGCGTGATGTATGGCCCGCATGGCGCGCCCGATTTCTTCACGCCCGCCGATATCGACCAGATTCTCGATGCCGAATGGCAGGTCCATTATAACAGCAACCGCACCGGTGTCCGGCTGGTTGGACCAAAGCCCGAATGGGCGCGCAAGGATGGGGGCGAGGCCGGGCTTCACCCCTCCAACATCCACGACAATCCCTATGCCGTGGGCGCGGTGGATTTCACCGGTGATATGCCGATCATTCTGGGACCGGATGGCCCCTCTCTCGGCGGCTTTGTCTGTCCTTTCACCATCATCGCAGCTGATCGCTGGAAGATCGGGCAACTCGCCCCGGACGACCGCCTGCGTTTCATCCCGGTCAATGCCGAGGATGCTTTGGCCGCAGAGCAAATCATACTCGAACCGCCGGCGCCGTCTGTTGAAGCGCGTTCCATCGCACAGCTTTCGCCGATTCTGGCCGAGACCCCGCAACAGGGCAACCGCCCGCGGACATTCTATCGCCAGCAGGGCGACCGCAACATATTGGTCGAATATGGGCCGATCGTGCTCGATATCGAATTGCGCATCCGCGTTCATGCCCTGATGACAGAGCTTGAACGTCTGGCCTTGCCCGGCGTGATCGACATCGTGCCGGGCATTCGGTCTCTTCAGCTCCATTTTGATGGCAAGGTGCTAAATCAGCAGCGCGCGCTCGATGCTTTGATGCAGGCGGAAGATGCCTTGGGCGATCTGGAAGATTTCACCGTTCCCTCGCGCATTGTGCATCTCCCGCTCAGCTGGCGCGATCCGGCAACCATCGAAACGACAGAGAAATACATGGCTACCGTGCGCGATGACGCGCCGTGGTGCCCCGACAATATCGAATTCATCCGCCGAATTAATGGCCTGCCCGATACCGATGCAGTCGAAAGCGTCATTTTCGATGCCAGCTATCTCGTCATGGGTCTGGGCGATGTCTATCTCGGCGCGCCGGTCGCCACACCGGTTGACCCACGCCACCGGCTGGTGACGACGAAATACAATCCGGCCCGCACCTGGACGCCGCCCAATGTCGTGGGCATTGGCGGGGCCTACATGTGCATTTATGGCATGGAAGGGCCCGGCGGATACCAGCTGTTCGGCCGCACGATCCAGGTATGGAACACCCACCGCCAGACCGATGCCTTTGTCGATGGCAAGCCATGGCTCCTGCGCTTTTTCGATCAAATCCGTTTTTTCGAAGTCACGGCAGAGGAACTGGCCGAATGGCGGCGGGATTTCCCCAATGGACGCCGGTCGATCGAGGTGGAACATTCCGAATTCCGTCTGGCCGATCACCGCGCCTTTCTGGCCGAAAATGCCGCCTCGATCTCCGAATTTGAAGAAACGCGGCAGACCGCTTTTGACGAAGAACGCGCACAGTGGGAACGCTCCGGCGAGTTCGACCGCGTCTCCGATCTGATCGAGGAAGGCGACCTTGGCGGCGGTGAAGTTGAAGCCATCGAAGCCCCCGACGGCACCCAGCTGATCGAGGCCCCCTTTGGTGGCAGCGTGTGGAAATTGATGGTGGAACCCGGCGATACGGTCACCGCCGGTGATACCATTGCGATTATCGAGGCGATGAAGATGGAATGTCCCTTCGAAAGTCCCGCAAGCGGCACGGTAGAGGCGCTCTATATCCGCGAAGCACAGGCTCTGCAGCCCGGTGCGCCCATGCTGGCCCTGAGGCCCAGCGCATGAGCGGGCCGGATCGCACCAGCGTCGCCGCCATTGCCGATGCAGTGAACAGACAGCAGACCAGCGCTGTTGATATTGCTGAAGAAACGCTCGCCCGTATTGCCGATTACGATGCGGTGCAGCCGCAAATCTGGATCAGCAAAGCCTCCCCTTCCCAATTGAAGGAGGCCGCGCGCAAAGTGGATGCCCGCATCGCGGCGGGGGAAAAGCTGGCGCTCGCCGGCGTTCCCTTCGCGGTGAAAGACAATATCGATGTCGCTGGCTTTGAAACGACCGCCGCCTGCCCCGAATTCGCCTATAATCCGGAACGGTCGTCCGGGGTTGTGGAACAGCTTGAAGCGGCCGGTGCGATCTGCGTGGGCAAGACCAATCTCGACCAGTTCGCCACCGGACTGGTCGGTACGCGCAGCCCCTATGGCATTCCGCGTAACGCCTATAACCGGGCTTACGTCAGCGGCGGGTCGAGCTCAGGCTCAGCGATTTCAGTCGCCGCCGGATTGGTGCCCTTCGCGCTGGGCACCGATACGGCAGGGTCGGGCCGTGTGCCTGCGGCTTTCAACCATCTGATCGGCTTCAAACCAACCAAAGGCCGCTGGAGCACGCGCGGGCTGGTCCCCGCTTGTCGCAGCATTGATTGCATCACCGTCTTTGCCGACACAATATCGGACGCACGGCTGGTTGACGATGTTGCCGCGGGTTTCGATCCGGCTGATCCGTGGTCCAAGCCGCTGGCGCAGCGTGCCGTCACACCAAAGCGGATCGGCGTCCCGCGCAAGGATCAGCGGGTCTGGTTTGGCGATGTACAGGCCGAATATCTCTATGATCGCGCGATCGACCGTCTGGCGCAAAGCGCCGAGATCGTGGAGTTTGATATCGACCCGCTGCTCGAAGCTGCGCGGCTGCTCTATGGTGGACCCTGGGTGGCCGAACGCACGGCCGCGATCGAATACTTGCTGACCAACAATCCGGATGCCATCGACCCCACGGTGCGTGAAGTTGTGGCCGGCGGTCAGGATATGACCGCAGTGTCCCTTTGGAATGGTATTTACCGTCTGGCTGAGCTGAAGCGGAACGCCGATGCGATGTGGGACGGTGTCGATATGCTGGCCTTTCCCACCACACCGACCACCTACCGGGTACGGGAATTGCAGGCGGCACCTGTCGCGCTTAACAGCAATCTCGGCTTCTACACCAATTTCGTCAATTTGCTGGATATGGCAGCCATCGCCATCCCGGCGGGCACACGCGACAATGGTACGGGCTTTGGCATAACGCTGATCGGCCCGGCCGATACCGATCATGGCCTGATGCATGCCGCAGAGGCCTATCTGGATGTGGCCGAATTACCGGCGCCGCCACCGCTCGATCTGGAGGGAAAAATGGAACGTGTAAAACTCGCCGTGGTTGGTGCGCATCTCAAGGATATGCCGCTCCACTGGCAGCTCACCTCGCGCGATGCGGAATTCGTGGGCGCGTTTCACACTGCTCCCAATTACCGCCTCTATGCCATGGCGGACAGCACGCCGCCCAAACCGGCACTGGCCTGGAGTGAAGACGGTGCCGCCATCCCGGTGGAAATCTATGAACTGGATGCCGCCGCTTTTGGCAGCTTCGTGGCAGAAGTCCCCGCTCCGCTGGCGATCGGCACGGTGGTTCTGGAAGATGGCAGCAGCGTCAAAGGGTTCGTTTCTGAACCGCGCGCGCTCGATGGCGCAAAGGACATCACCCATCTGGGTGGCTGGCGCGCCTTTATCGAGAACGGCTGAAGGGGGATGAAATGACCTCGGTCGGAAATTGGACAAGCGGATTACGAAATGTGAAGCGGCTTGTATTCAGTCCCCGACCGGGATGCGTGGAGCACCCGCTTTCGGCGCACTCTGCCGCACCTGATCGGGAAGTCGGATGAACAGCGCGCGCGCCAGCGAGTCTATTGCGGCCCTGAAGGCTCGGATTGCCGAGCTTGAGGCCGCGCAGGCAAAACTGACGCATGAAAAAGCCGCCGCTGAAGCCGCGAATGAAGCGAAAAGCCGCTTTCTCGCCAATGTGAGCCACGAAATCCGCTCGCCGCTCAATTCCATCTATGGCTACGCCCAGCTGCTGGAGCGGCAGGATGGGCGCGATGCCGTGCATGCGGCAAAGATTATCCGGCGCAGTTCCGAACATCTCACCAATCTGGTCGAAGGTTTGCTTGATCTTTCGCAGGTTGAAAGCGGGATCTTGCGGCTCAGCCGCGATGTCATCCGCTTTCCCGCACTGCTGAGTCAGATGGTGGACATGTTTGAGCCGCAGGCCCGCGCCCGAGGTCTGCAGTTTCATCTTGAGAGGCCGGACAATCTGCCCGAATTCGTGCGCGGCGACCAGAAACGGCTGCGTCAGGTGCTGATCAATCTGATCGCCAATGCCGTGAAGTTTACCGCACAGGGTCATGTCACGCTGCGCGTCCATTATCGCAGCGAACTGGCCACTTTCGAGATAGACGATAGCGGGATCGGCATCGCCGCAGACGATCTTGAACGTATTTTTGATCCGTTTGAACAGGGCGCTGAAGGTGCGGCCAATGGTGCCGCCGGCGTCGGGCTGGGCCTGTCGATCACGCAGGCGCTGGTCAGCATCATGGGCGGCGAAATATCCGTGCAGAGCAGCCCCGGGAAGGGGACATGTTTCTCTGTCCGCCTGATGCTGTCGCAACCCATGACACAGCCGGCCGACAGAACGCCGGCAGCCACGGTCAGCGGATATGTCGGCCCCCGGCGCCGGATCATGGTGGTGGATGACGACCCGGCACAGCGCGCCATGCTCCGCAGTTTGCTGGAACCGCTGGGCTTTGAAATCTGTGAAGTCAGCGATGGTGACAGCGCCATTGCGCAGGCAGCGCGCGACCTGCCCGATCTGATCTTTCTCGACATTACGATGCCCGGCCGCTCTGGCTGGGAAACCGCTCGGGGATTGCGGGATATCCATGGTTCGGACCTGCGCATCGTCATGCTTTCCGCCGATGCACATGAACGGCGCGCCGATGACGCAGCCGGAAATGATATGTTCGTCGCCAAACCATTCGAATTCAGCGTTCTACTGGACGTGATATCCGCGCAATTGCGCCTCCAGTGGACGAAGATCGAGGATGATAGCGAAGCCGCTACAAAAGCGTCTCCCCCACACGGCCCGCCGCCGTGGGCCGAGGCGCGTCCCCATCTGAACGAGATTGAGCGACTGGTCCGCATGGGCGATGTCCGTGGAATCGAAAATGAGATCGATGCGATCGCCAGACTACAGAGCGGGTCGGTTCCGCTGATTGACGACATGCGCAATTGTCTTGATTGCTTCGATCTTCAGGGCCTCGTCACTTTGGCAAAGGGGGCGCTGCGCGATGCCGGATGAAGCACAGGTCAAAGACCGGATTCTGGTGGTCGATGATCAACCCGATTCGCTCCGCTTCATCGTCGATACGCTGGAACATGGCGGTATGGGCGCGCTCGTCGCCACCAGTGGACAGGCCGCGATTGAACTGCTGTCCCATGTCCGACCCGATCTGATCCTGATGGATGCGGTCATGCCCGGTATGACCGGGTTTGAAACGACACGTCAGATAAAGCGCGACCCCGATCTGGCTCATGTCCCGGTGATTTTCATGACCGGACTGACCGACGCGGAACACGCGGTTGCAGCGCTGGAATCGGGTGGTGTCGACTATATTCGCAAACCCATCGTGATCGAGGAAATGCTGGCCCGTATACGAGTGCATCTGACCAATGCGCGCATATCGCATCGCTCCCGCATAGCTCTCGACGGTGCCGGCCGCAGGATTGTGGCGCTTGATCCAGACGGTGCGCTGCTGTGGTGCACCCCGCAGGCAGACGAATTGCTGAACCAGATCGACCCTGACCGGGGTACAAATGCACAGCACCTGCCCGCGCCACTGCTCGATGTCGCGCGGCGCCTGATGGCCGAGGCACCCCGTCCCGGAAGCGCCACCCGCATTGAAATCGGCAATAGTGAAGTGGAATTGGTGCCCGTCAGAAGCGAGCGACCAGAAGAAACGCTGTTCCGGATACGAGAAATTCGGGAAGAAGCTGATGTGGCTCTGCTGCAAACACAGATCGGGCTCACCCAGCGAGAGGCCGAAGTCCTGCTCTGGATCAGTTATGGCAAACCCAATCGCACGATCAGCGAGATTCTGGGCATCAGCCCGCGAACAGTGAACAAGCATTTACAGCAGATATTTGCCAAACTGGGCGTGGAAACACGCGCCGCCGCCGCCGCATTGGCTGTGCGGGTCATTGCGGAATGATTTCGCAAAAGTAAAAATGCCACTTTTACAGGCGGTTTCGTGCAAAACTACGTCGTTTGGACACTTACCAGAGCGCTGCTGACTGACTTACCATCCGCTTTACTCGCTATGGCCGCCCACAAAAGCGCGGCTGATCGAATTTCACACGTAATGTGAGTTGGGTGGGCATATGAACGGAGTTCGCGTAGGCAAACGGATTATCGGGGCGGAAGCTCCGGTTACGATCGGCTGGGAAAACGTCCCCAAAGTCGAAGGCGGACCGGTGAAGCAATTTGTCTTCACCTGGTTCCAGCCGGTTATGCTCGTCGCGCTGATCGGCTTCTGGTATTACGCCCCTAATTCCATCGCCACGGCAACCACCGCCATCACGCTGGGCATCGCCTTCAAGATCCTGTTGCTAGGTCTCGAATGGGTAAGCCCGCGCTTCACCAGCTGGCGGCTCACCTGGAAAGAATTCGCGGTCGACCTTTTCTATGTCGGCATGGGCTACACTGTGGTCCGGCTGATCGGCAGCTATATCGGCAGCGACTTCATGACTGGGGCCGTTCAAGGCGCCTTTGAATGGGACAAATTCGTCTGGTTCCTGGGCCTGCCCCTGCTTTTGCAAGCTTTCCTGATCTCATTCATTTTCGATTTCGGGCAATATTGGATGCATCGCGGGATGCATAATTGGCACCCCTTGTGGCTGACCCATGCGCCGCATCATTACATCACGCAGCTGAACATCAATAAGGGGGCCGTCGGCAATCCGATCGAGCTGTTCCTGATCGGTCTGGGTATTGGCGGGTTTTTCGACTTCCTGCCCCGTGCGGCTTTGCTCGCCGGTTCACTGGGTCTGGCCGTGTCAATCTATCAACATATCAATGTGCGCTTCAACACGCCAAACTGGTGGCGCTATGTGTTCAACACGACCGAACATCACAGCGTCCATCACTCGCAGGATTTTGAAGCCAGCCGCAGCAATTATTCCGCCACCTGGATCATCATCGACCGGATGTTCGGCACCTGTGTCGACGGGGAAGCCGAACTGCTCGGCATGGAAGGCGGACGTCCCATGCCGATCCGAGAAACCATGGTCTATCCTTTCACGGAAGGCTGGAAGTCGCTCAAGGAACGGTTCCGCCGGAATCCGGCGCCCGCCGTCCCCGCAGAGTGATTGTTAAACCCGATATTATGGTGATCATGTGAGCAAACATTATATCGACTGGATCTGGCATGTGCGTGACAGCGTGGAGCTGCCCGCCGGACAATCTCCTGAAGAAGCCATGGACCGGCTCGAACCGCTGTTCCATGAACGGGGCACCAATTATCAACGCAACCGCAACCGGCTGACGTTCGACAAGAAAGGACAGCCGGCGCAGGACAGAATGTCTGTCTATGATCGCGGTGAACTCTACATTGAACAGGCTGCGAGCGGTAACCAGCTCCGTTATAATATGGTCAGCCGGGCCTTCCTGTTCTGCTTTCTGGCCCCGTTGTTTTTCCTCGCCTTTGCGCAGATGAATATTTTAATCGGCGAATATCAGGCAAGTCACGAAGTCAGCCAGGACAGCGAAAAGCCTGATGAAGCCGATGAAACCATCGATCTGCCGCAAAATGCGATAGACAAATTTCTCGGCGCTCCCGCCCCTGAAATTGAGGCACCGACCGATGACGAGGAGGGAGAAGGCAATAGCGGCCCCTCGCCGACGCCAGCCTATGTCTTCGCCGGCATTTTCTGCGTGCTCTATGCTGTGGGCCGCATTCTTGAAGCCAAGCTCGTCAAACGGCTCTTCAAACGCCGCCTGGCAGGTCTTGATACCAGTCCTGCGCGGACAAGCCAGACGCCCACCGCCCCGTCTTCCGCGGGATGATCGATCTTAAAACGCGCCATGGCCGCAATTTGCTGCCAGCCACTTGAGGCTACGCGTTTTTAAGACGTCGTTGTGGCGCCTTGCTGGCGGACGATCCCGCTAAGCCCGTACTGCCGCTTCTCGCCCCGCGCGAAAGATCCAGACACGCCAACAGCGCATATCGTCCTGATCACCTGTGATCGGGATAGAATCTGGCGCTTGGCGTTCTGCTAGGGCTGTAAGTCCGCAATGCAATATGGCCCGAACCCGGGACGCGATCTTTCCCATGGCACTGCGCACAGAATAATAAAACATGAGAAGATAATGGTGCACCCGACAGGATTCGAACCTGTGGCCTCTGCCTTCGGAGGGCAGCGCTCTATCCAGCTGAGCTACGGGTGCGCTGGGTGCCGGTTAGCAATAGCTTGGCTCTGCGCCAAGCCAAAAGCGCTGCCGGAGCAAAAAGCAGCTGATTTTATCATCTTCAGACGGTTGTGCTCGCCTGATTCAGGTAAATTTTGCTAATCTTTTGTCAACCTTAATGATACTAGTTTGCGTGTTATGAACGCCCTTTCCGAGTCTTTTCGCGATATTGCCGATGATCTGGCCGTTCCCGGGCAGGTCAACGTCTATCCTGCAGCTCTGAAATGGGCAGCTTTGCAGGACAGTGCGGAAGTCGTTGCCGCAATGGCGGATCTGCCGGGCAAATCGCTGTTGATCGACTCCTATGATTTTCCCACACGAATCGCCGAAACGGGCCGCTGGCGGCGCGAACTGGCTGAACGTGCGATTGAAGATCTGCGTGTCGTTATGGAAGCGGGGATCGAGGCCTTGCTCGGCGTGATTCGGTGCGGCGGGAATCCCACTCCGGCAGCACGCGCTCTGTGGAATGAATTTGTAACCGGGCGCCGCGCGATACTGGCGCTGATCCCCGAACAATCGAGCATGAAGTCACCGGAAGGCGAACCGATCCGAGCCTTATAAGTACCATTACGGCTTGACCTTGTTCTTATTATGTTCCTTATTCGCTTGATGAGCGAATCATTGTCCCCGACCCTGCCCGACACGCGTAATGCCCTGGCTGTCGCACGTGGAATCTGCCGCCTGTTCGCCCGCAATGATGTGTGGTGCCTACCCGAGATGCCATTGCGCAATGGGCGAAGGGCGGATTTGATGGGCGTCGATGCCAAGGGGCGGATCGTGATCGTGGAAATCAAGACCGCCCGCGGTGATTTGCTGGGCGATACGAAATGGCCGGATTATCTCGATTTTTGCGATCGGTTTTATTGGGGCGTTCCGCCCGAGCTTGACCGGGCGCCATTGGAACTTCCCGAATATCAGCCGTCATGCTGCGGAGTTATCGTGGCGGACGGCTATGATGCGGAGATAACCCGTCCCGCGCCCAGCCAGTCGCTGCCGCCCGCACGCCGCCGGGCCGAACTGGAACGGCTTGCCCGCACCGCTTTGCGCCGGCAATTGGTCGCCAATGATCCGGAATGCAGCATCTGGGGCCAGCGTCTCGACTAAAAAGTCGCATAAAACAGGCATTCGGGCGCAAACAGACGGGTTTTTATCGCAGCGGGCACGCTTGCGCCTTGCCGCTACCCACTGACAGCAGGCATAAGCCCGGCCATGGTTACTTTCTGGGCTATTTTGCTTTCCTCCCTCGCGATGAGCCTGATTGTGGGCACACGCTATATTGTGGCGAGCGGAATATTTGCCTGGGCCACGGCGCGGGTGCGCCCGGGCCATTATCGCAATCTGGGCCCGCAGATCCGGCGCGAGATATATTGGTCGCTGATATCCGCACTGATTTATGGCGTGCCCGCTGGCGTCGTTGCCTGGGGATGGCAGGAACGTGGCTGGACCCGGATCTACAGCGATTGGGGCGAATACCCATTATGGTATTTGCCGCTATCGCTATTCGCCTATCTCTTCCTCCATGACACGTGGTTTTACTGGACACATCGCTGGATGCACTGGCCGCGTGTTTTCCGTGTCGCGCATGCCGTTCACCATGCCAGCCGCCCGCCCACGGCCTGGGCCGCGATGAGTTTTCACCCGGTGGAGGCCGTGACCGGCGCCGTCATAATTCCGGCGCTGCTGTTCATCATCCCCATCCATATCGCGATGCTGGGTATGGTTTTGGCCATCATGACAATCATGGGCGTTACCAATCACATGGGGTGGGAAATCTTCCCCCGCGCTCTGGTGCATTCCCGCTTGGGCCACTGGCTGATTACCGCCAGCCATCACCAGCGTCACCACGACAATTACCGTTGTAATTACGGACTATATTTCCGTTTCTGGGATCATTTATGCAAAACCGATCGTGGCTTGTCCGAAGCCTGATATCTACCCTTGCCGGAGTCTGCCTGATCGGCGCTGCACCGCAGCCCGGTCAAACCGGAACAGATAGCCTCTCCAACACGCAGGTGACCATTATTGTAACGGGCCTTCGCTCACATGATGGACTGGTTCAGGCCTGCATGACGTCCCATCCGGATGAATTCCCGGATTGTCCCGGCAAAAGCGAGGACGCCTATCGCATGACGGTTTCGGCCAGCGGAGACGTAAAACTGCAATTCACCAAGGTAAAAGCTGGCCGTTACGCCGTGGCTTTGCTGCATGATGAAAATTCCAATGGAAAAATGGACCGAATGCTGGTGATTCCGCGGGAAGGTTTTGGTTTTTCCCAGGACGCCAAGATTAAAATGGGCCCGCCCAAATTCGAAGAAGCCGCCTTCACCGTGGGGAAAACGCCCGTAAAACAAACCATAAAAACACGGTATATCTTATAAGTTCAAAGGCCCCGTGCGTCGTTTACGTTTGATTTACCATGGTCGTGCATAATGGTGCACTGCAGTGCGTCAAAGGGAGCATGTGATGGATAGTCAGCTAAGCGACTATGCCGAAGATGACAATTCGGCAGATACTCACGGCGGTGGCCGGCCGAACAATGGAACGACAATTTCCTTCGCTGGCGAAGATGAAAAACGGCTGCAGATTCGCGCGTATAATCTCTGGGTTGATTTGCTGACCGATGCTCCGGTGCCGCATATCTCTGCACTGGACCATGGCCGGCTGGCGGATTGGGACGATATATCGATATTGCTCGACCTGCGTGCAGGTATGGATAATCCGGCAATCTGGCGCGTCGGGCAAAAATTGTGCGCCGAATGCGGTCTGACGCCTGATGATCTCCATTCCGTGGCCGATATTCCCGAAAAATCCCTACTCAGCCACCTGACAGCGCATTGCCTGCAAATAGTCGACAATCACGCACCGGTCGGTTTCGCCGCCGAATTCACCAATGAAGCGGGTAAATCCATCCTCTATCGCGGAATCCTGCTGCCCTTTGCCGATAAAGAGGATTCGATCGATTATCTGTACGGCGTAATCAGCTGGAAAGAAGCGCCAGCAGGAACCATGGTGGCGGGCCGCGCTACGCAAGAGCAAGCCGCCCAGCCCATACCGCGCCGGGCGCTGGCGCCCTGTACGGAATGGGCCGATGCGCCATGGAAATACGACGGGCTGGATGAAGATGCGATGTTCGACCAGTTGCGAGCGATGGAAAGCCAGCCACTATCATCTATGTCCTCTATCGGTGCGGAATTTTCGTTGGCGATGATGCGGCGCGGCACCGACAACAATATCGAGTTTCTAGGTGAGATACCTGAGGACAAGGTCCTTTTACGACAGGCCGCATGCAAACTTACCAGCAACTAGCTGCTGCAATAAGCAAGTTCGGTCTGGTTCTGTGACAGAACAAGAATAATGATATTCAACCGGCCGCCAACGCGCGTTCAACCTTATATCGGCTATCGGAATGACACCCGTCTCGTGCTTTCAGCGCGCGCGTTGCGTGCTTCTGTGCCGCTGTTCGAAAAAGGGGGCATGGTCAAAAACCTGCGCCTGATGCTGTCGCAGTTCATCTCTCACGAAGTGGAAAATCTCTCTGTTACGCTCGAACTGTCACTGCCTGACGGGAAATGCGTCAAATATAACGGAAAAACCGATCGGGAAGGTTTCGTCACTTTTGATGTGGCCTTGATTCCCGAATGGGATCTTCCGCCTGCACCTGTGTGGGAAGTGGTGACCCTTCACTGGACCAACAAGAATGGCCCGCAATGTGTGGAGGGCCATGTTTTGTCCCCCGGACGCAGCAATCGTCTGGGCGTGATTTCGGATATTGACGATACGATTATTGAAACGGGCGTAACCGGGGGCGTGAGGTCCGTACTACGCAATTGGCGCAGGTTGCTGGCTGAAATGCCTTGCGAACGCATTGCCGCCCCTGGTGCCGATGATTTCTATCACTCGCTGAGTGGCGGCAAATTGTTCCCGGCGAACAAATATGAACCCTCGGAGAAAATCCCCGCAACGCGGCGCCCCTTTTTCTACATCTCTTCCTCCCCCTGGAATCTGTATTCCTATCTGATTGCCTTCATGCGAGCCAAGGGGCTTCCGCTCGGACCGTTGCTTCTGCGCGATTGGGGCTTCAATCGCTCCACATTCGGCAAATCCAGCCATGGCGCGCATAAAAGAGACGCAATTCACAAGATTTGCGACATGTATCCCGGCATACGCTTTGCCCTGATCGGTGATGACACACAGGCCGACCTGCCAGCCTATGCCGAAGTGGTGGAGCAAAATCCGGGCCGCATCGCCGCGGTTTTTATCCGCACGCTCGCCCCTGACCAGCTTTCGCCTCAGGAACATGCTGCGAAATCCATCATCCAGGCGGCCAGCGTTCCGCTTTGGCTCGCGAAGGACTATTCCGTCGGTCAGCAATTCCTGAATGCCGCCGGATTTACGCCGGGTGGCGAGACAGAACAGATAATTCGCGCTGTCGAACATGAGGAGTAAGACTGGCTCGCGCTGCGCCGGGAAATAGCTGGCGGCGTTTCAGCTTCATTGCCTGTTCACCCCAAAAGGGCTTAGTCTTGGGCAGCATGCGTATTTTCGCCAGAATCATTGCCTTCATGGCCGCCCTGTCGCTCGCTGCGACACCCGCCACTGCGCAGTCCATTCTCCGCGATGCTGAGAGTGAAGCCCTGTTTCAGGACATGATCGATCCGCTGGCAGAAGCCGCAGGTTTACAGCCCGGCGCGGTGGAAATCGTCTTGATCAACGATCCTTCAATCAATGCCTTCGTCGCGGGCGGACAGCGGATCTATATTCATAGCGGGCTGATCAATGCAGCCGATAGCGCCAATCAGGTGCAGGGCGTGATGGCCCATGAGCTGGGCCACATCATGGGCGGTCATATCATCAGCACGCGCGACGGGATCAGCAAAGCCAGCAACATCACCATCCTTTCCATGCTGCTGGGCGCAGCGGCCGCACTGGCCGGATCCGGCGAAGCGGGCATGGGCATGATGATGATGGGGCAACAGGCGGCAATGGGGTCCTTCCTCGCCTTCAGCCGGACGCAGGAGGCCAGCGCCGATGCCGCGGGCGCAGAATATCTGTCCAAGGCCCATATTACGGGCAAAGGATCGCTGGAATTCTTCAAGAAATTGCAGAACCGGGAATTCCGTTATGGCTATAGCCAGAACGACGAGGCCGGTTTCGCGCGGACACACCCGCTATCGGGCGATCGGATAACCCGGCTGCGCCAGGATTACGAAAAGGATCCGGCATGGAATACCGCGCCCGATCCGGATTTGCAGCGCCGCTTTGAACGGATCAAGGCCAAGCTTTACGGTTATCTGGCCGAACCTTCCGCCACCTTGCGCAGCTATCCCGAATATATGGACAGTGTTCCCGCCCGTTATGCGCGCGCCTATGCGTATCACAAGGATGCTCAGATCGATAAGGCGCTGGCTGAAACCAAGGCGCTGCTGCAAAAAAATCCTGATGATCCTTATTTTCTGGAACTGGAGGGTCAGGTGCTGCTGGAATCGGGCCGTCCGAAAGAAGCACTCGCCCCGCTGCGTGAGGCGACCCATCTCACGGGTAATACTCCGTTGATTGCCTCCACTTTCGGTCACGCGCTGATCGCGACCGAGGACCGGGCCAATTTCAGCGAAGCCGAACAAGTGCTGCGCGCCGCAGTGGCACGCGACCGGGAAAATCCCTTTGCATGGTATCAGCTGGGCATTGTCTATGCGAGCGAGGGAGATATGCCCCGCGCACGGCTCGCAAGCGCCGAACAACAGATCATGAGCAATCGCCCGGCGCAGGCGCTGCAAAGCGCGGAAGTCGCCGAGCAGGGGTTGCCGACAGGCTCACCCGATTGGTTGAGGGCGCAAGATATTGCAATGCAGGCACGCGCGGAGCTTGAACAACGCTCAAAGCGGAAGTAGCGTCAAAGGCTATGAAACGAGATACCTCCTCTGCGCCGTCTTGCTGGCTGCTGATCGCATTCGTTTCGGCCCTGGCCGGTTTTGGCGGTGCAGCATTGTATGACCGTACCGGATTTGCCGATGACGCCATGCGTGACTATCTTTTGGCCCATCCGGAAATACTGCCCGAAGCGATGGAAGTGCTCCGGAGCAGCGAACAGCAGGCCCAGCTTGATCCCATGCGGACCAAACTGGAAACGCCCTTTCCTGGTGCCGTGCTGGGCAACCCAGATGGTACGGTCACGCTCGTTGAATTCACCGATTATGCCTGCGGTTATTGCCGCAAGAGTGTCGATGATGTGAAAGCCGTGATCGCGGAGAATCCGGATTTGCGCGTCGTGATTCACGAAATGCCAATTCTTTCCCCGGAGAGTGCCGCCGCTGCACGGATGGCATTGGCCGCGGCCGAACAGGGTAAATTTGCCGCATTCCACGACGCCATGTTCGCCATGGGCTCGCCCAATGAAAAAACCATCGCCGCCGCGGCCCGCGAGGCCGGAATAGATTTTGATCAGGCCAGTCAGGATATGGCGAATGGTCAATATGATCAGCGCCTGCAGGCCAATATCGAAATGGCCAGTTCGCTCGGCTTCCAGGGAACGCCCAGCTGGGTCGTGGGTGATCAGGTTCTCTCGGGTGCACAAGGCAAGGAAAAGCTGGCTGAGGCGATCGCCGCCAGCCAAGAGAACAGTTAACGAAACTGAGCCCGGAACTGGTGAAGGGCAACCGGCGGGACGCGCTGTGCCCAAAACGTGCCAGCAGCGGTGGTGCCGGTCGAAAAATGCTCACGATTAAGCAGAAATTCCGCTAAAAGCCGCTATATGGCCGTTTTGCCCATCAGTCCCTCTCCGTTTTTCCGCAACAAGAATCGCGCGTTCTGGCGGCTGCAGTTTTTCGGCTGGGGCGGCGCGATGCTGCTGCGGGCGATGACCAGCATCGTCAATGAAAAGCCCCTGTCCTTTCTGGTTCTGGTGCTGATCGCGACGATCACCGGCTTCTCTATCAGCCTGATACTTTCGGTAATCTATGGCCGGCTTATTCGATGCCGGCCCTTGTTGACCTGGGGCGTTACCACGCTGGTGCTGCCGGTCGCGGTGGGTGTTTCGGCCATCATCAACGCCTGGACGATCAGCCTTTACCAATCCGGCAGCGAGGCCAGCTTCGCGCAATTGGTGCTGGGCGTATTCTATATCGACATGATGCTGCTCGGCGCGTGGTCGGGGCTCTATTATGCGATCAATTTCTTCCTCCAGGTGGAAGAACAATCGGACCGGCTGGAGCGGCTCGAGGCGCAGGCAACCGCCGCGCAGCTCGCCATGCTGCGCTATCAGCTCAACCCCCATTTCCTGTTCAACACGCTCAATTCGATTTCAACGCTGGTGCTGCTGAAACAGACGGAGCCGGCCAATGCGATGCTGACGCGGCTATCGAGTTTCCTGCGTCACACCCTGATCACGGAACCAGCCGGTAAGGTAACGGTCGAGCAGGAAGTCAAAACGCTCAAACTTTATCTCGACATAGAACGCATGCGTTTTGAAGAACGTCTGCGCACCGATTTCAGGATCGATCCGCAAGCGGCAAATGCATGCCTACCCTCGCTTTTGCTTCAGCCTCTGGTCGAAAATGCCATCAAATATGCCGTCTCCACCCAAGAGGAAGGCGCGCGGATCAGACTGACCGCGCAGCTCATCGGGCGCAGGCTTCGCATGACCGTTTCCGACACCGGGCCGGGATTGCAAAACAGCGCTCATGAGCCGAACTGGGCCCGAACCAGAAAGGGAGATGACAAATCCGTGTCTACCCATGTGGGTCTTACAAATATCAGGGATCGGCTTGTTCAGGCTTATGGCAGTGACCATCGTTTTGAGATCCAGTCGCCGCCCGAGGGTGGCTTTACTGTGATCGTGGAAATTCCATTCGAAGAAGCGGAGCAGGCGGGCATTAAAAAGCCCAACGCGAAACCTGCCGCCGCCTCGACAGTTGAAACCATGCCTGAAACACAGGCTTTGGGATAAATATATGACCATTCGAACGATCATCGTCGATGACGAGAAACTGGCTATTCAGGGCCTCCAGCTGCGGCTGGAATCCTGTTCCGATGTCGAGATCATCGGCACTTGCGCCAATGGGCGCGAGGCCATCCGCATGATCAAGACCGAAAAGCCGGACCTTGTATTTCTGGACATCCAGATGCCCGGCTTTGACGGATTCTCGGTTGTGAAGGGCGTGATGGAACTCGATCCCCCGCTCTTTGTCTTCGTCACCGCATTTCAGGAACATGCCATTCGCGCCTTTGAAGCGAATGCCGTCAATTATTTGATGAAGCCGGTCGATGAAGACAAGCTGGCCGACACGCTTGAACGCGTGCGGCAACGGATTTCAGAAAAGCGCTCCGCCGAAGAAGCGGTTAAGCTGAAGGATGTTCTGGCAGAAGTCGCCCCCGATGCGATGGATAATCTCGGTGACGAAGAGGAAGCCAGTTCCGGCCGTTACGAGAAGCTGATCAACATCAAGGATCGCGGGCAGATCTTCCGCGTGGATATCGATACGATCGAGCATATTGAAGCTGCCGGCGACTATATGTGCATCTATACGGGCGACAATTCGCTGATCCTGCGTGAAACGATGAAGGATCTCGAGCGGCGGCTCGACCCGCGTATCTTCCAGCGTGTGCACCGTTCCACCATCGTCAATCTCAATCAGGTGCGTCAGGTGCGCCCACACACGAATGGCGAATGCTTCCTGGTGCTGGAATCCGGTGCAGAAGTGAAAGTCAGCCGGTCGTACCGCGATGTGGTGGCACGCTTCGTCCATTGATAAGCGCGTTCCTGGAAATGGGATGCCAGCGTTGACGGATCGCGTCCTCCTCCGGCAGAGGCGCTGTCTCTGACAGGAAGGAAAGATATGCAGGACTGGTCGCTCCACGGGTTTGATACGCAGCAATTTGTGCGCGCCACCCTGGCCGAAGATCTCGGCGAGGGGTGGCCCGGCGGCGGCCGCGACGTGACGGCGGAAAATGTCATCCCTGCCGATGCACGCTTTGCGGGCATTATGGATAGCCGGGATGAAGCCGTCATCGCCGGCCTGCCGCTGGCTGCGGCCTTTTTTCACCATCTCGACCCGGCGATGGAGATTGAGATTCTGGTTGATGAAGGTGCGTCGGTTACCCCCGGTACGGCGCTGATGCGGCTTACCGGAAATGCGCGCGCCTTGCTGACTGCCGAACGCAGCGCTCTCAACAGCGTGCAGCATCTCGCCGGTATTGCCAGCATGACCCATGATTATGTCGCGGCAATCGGATCTGCCAGCGCCGTGCTGCTCGATACGCGCAAGACTATTCCGGGGCTTCGCCTGCTGGAAAAATACGCCACCCGGATGGGCGGTGCGCAGAACCATCGCATGGGTCTGTGGGATGCCGCGATGATCAAGGATAATCACATTCTGGTGGCCGGCTCCGTTGGTGAAGCCGTGCGCCGCGCACGTGACGCCGGGGTGCAACAGATCATCTGCGAAGTGGACCGGCTGGATCAGATCGAACCGGCACTATCGGCTGGCGCGACGCATATATTGCTCGACAATATGGGTCCGGACACTCTGCGAGAGGCGGTTGCCATGATTGGCTCGCGTGCGCGGACGGAGGCGTCAGGCGGTGTCACCTTGCAGACAATTGGCGCGATTGCGGCCAGCGGCGTCGATTATGTGTCGGTCGGACGATTGACGCAAAGCGCACCCGCTGCGGATATCGGGCTGGATTTCACCCCCTTGTGATGGTTGGAACTGCAGCCCTGATATAAACCGCTTGCGCAAGACGAGGCGGCTTGGGAGTAATCCCTATGCTTCGCCTCGCCCTCTTCGCCGCATGCGCCTGTCTGATCGCTCTGGCCCCCATATCGGCTCAGGCGCAGGCTTATCAGTGCCGCATCGGGCAGGTGCCCACAGCCGCACCGCACATCACGCCGACAGGACCGCCGCGGAATGTACCCGCAACGTCCTATGTTCTGGCCTTGAGCTGGTCGCCGGAATTCTGCCATTTCCGCAAGGATGACAAACAGCATTGGCGGCAATGTTCGGGCCGGGCCGGGCGCTTCGGCTTTATCGTCCACGGGTTATGGCCGCAAAACCCGCGCGGTGACCCGCAATATTGCCGCAAACCGGCCGCGCCCACATCACACGACATCGCCAAAAACCTGTGCGTCATCCCATCAGTACGGCTGCTGGCGCATGAATGGGCCAGACATGGAAGCTGCATGGCCAAGCGTCCGGCGACATATTTCAAGATTACCCGCATCTTGTGGAACAGCCTGCGCTGGCCAGATTTTGACCACCTTTCACGCCGCGATGGCCTGACGGCTGGGATGATCCGCCAAACATTCGCCGCCGCAAACCCGTATTGGGAGCCGGACCATATCGGGCTCAAGCTGAACGAAAAGGGATGGCTGGAGGAAATGCGGCTTTGCTACGGCCTCGATTACATGCCGACCCATTGCGATAGCGGAAGCTTCGGCCCGCCTGATGATAAAGCTGCGAAAATCTGGCGCGGGCTCTAGGCCGTAAACTCACAAACAGCACCATCGAGGTTTGAGACAAAATGGCTCAGCGCAAGGAAAGAAGGCATGGGGATATCTCGATATTTCAAGGCTTCTTGACGCAGCGATGGGCCATTTTGGCCAAATCGCTTTGCGACGCCCAAATGGCTTCCCTCTCGAAACAAATCGCCCTTGGAAAGGCAAACAGCCTTCCCGGCGGGCGCTTTGCCCCGATATGTTCGCCATTTGGGCGCCCCGACGGTGCTGTTTGTGAGTTTACGGCCTAGCGCCGCTGGGCAAAGAAGCTGCGCAGCAATCCGGCCGCCTCTTCCTCGCCCAGACCGGCATAGATTTCTGGCACGTGGAGGCATTGCTTCTGATCAAACACCCGCGCGCCGTGCTCCACCGCACCGCCCTTTGGGTCCGATGCCGCATAATAGAGCCGCGCGATCCGGGCATGGGCAATCGCGCCCGCGCACATAGCGCATGGCTCCAGCGTGACCCACAGATCACAATCCTCAAGCCTTTCCTGGCGTAACTGACTCGCCGCGGCACGAATCACATTGATTTCAGCATGGGCCGTTGGATCATGCGACAGGCGCGGGCTATTATGCGCCTCGGCGACAATTCGTCCCTGCTGCGTCAACACCGCCGCGATCGGCACTTCACCGGCCAAAGCCGCCTGATGCGCCAGTTTCAATGCACGTTGCATGGGTTCAGGAAGAGGCCAGCGAGACATGTCACCAGCGCTAAAGCCTTGCATGACGGCCTGCAATGCCTCAGGGAAACCTTGACGATTCGGATGAGGCGCGTTAAGCGCGCGCCTTTCCGATAAAGCCTGTATTTATTACGAGAGATAGACCATGTCGCGCATTTGCGAACTGACCGGCAAGGGCCGCCAGACCGGCCACAATGTGAGCCACGCCAATAACAAGACCAAGCGCATTTTTCTGCCGAATTTGCAGAACGTGACACTGCTGTCCGACAAGCTCGACCGCAGCTTCAAGTTCCGCGTTTCGACGCAGGGCCTTCGCTCGGTTGAACATAATGGCGGTTTGGACAATTGGTTGCTTAAAACCACCGATGCCAAGCTGTCCGCGCGCGCCGTCAAGGTGAAGCGTGAATTGCAGAAAGCTGCCACAGCAGCCTGATTGGTTCGGTCGGCGCTGCAACGCGCCGCTGACATCATCTTTCTGACCGGGAATCACGGCGTGTGGCTTGTCCGCGCGCCTTTTCCTGTATCTGCTATGGTTTTGGATCGATTTGATCCAGCCGGCATAGTGGACCGGATGGCAAGGTAAGGCGTATTTTCACCAGCAATGTCTGCTGAAACGATGCACGATTATCGTCTGAGACCATCCATAGATCCACCGCCTCCCCTTTGGCGGCAGGCGCGACTGCCAATCCCTCATAATTATCCATCCTGATCTGATCCGCGAAATTCACCAGCGGACACCATGGCCATGTTCCGCCCCGCCCGATGGCCGACGGATCAGCCACCACTATCCGCGCGCCGAAAAGCGGCGGCGGCAAATGCAGCGATCGCAAAAGGATCAGAACCCGGCCATCCGGCAGCAGGGCCATGTCCGTGGGCCGGTAATTGGCCGGGGGGATGAAGCGAAAGCTGACCGGCAAATCTTGCTCGGCCTCCTGCCCGCCCTCCTTCGGCGAGGGTTTGGCTGGTCCAACGCGCTCGGCTTCGTTGGGGTCGGCCTCTTCCATCTTGCTGGCCTCAACCGGATCTTTGGGGAACAGCAGTCCTTCGCTCGGTGCAATCCCCCATAAGGCCTGGCCTTCTTCCAGCACAATGAACCGGCCGTCATGCAGGCGGAGGAGCGATTCCGGACCGCTATTCGACGGCCAGTCTGCCATTGCCGCTGGCTGCGCAAAGGCATCATCCGCCTCGCCAGTCAGCATGGGCAAACGATAGATGGTGTTGGTTATCTCATAGGAAAGCCAGATTTGTCCGCTCTCGCGGTCGAGAGTCGCGCTTTCCGTGTCGAAGCTCCATCTTTTCATCTCGGCAGGCTTCGGTTGGCGATTCCACCAGACGGGCTCCAGCGTAGTGTCGGGAGTTCCGATCCCCAGCCACCAGCCACGGTCACTGAACAGGATCAGCCTGTCCCTGTGCGGCACGACCAGTGCAGAGAAGCCGCCAAACTCCTGCCCGTCGCCGGTTAATGCCCACTGGCCCACCAGGGTCAGCTTCGCGTCACCACTGCTCTGTAACACCCGCTCCCCGTCCAGCTGACGGACCGTGACACGATGCGGTGTCTTGGACAGGGGCAGAGGTGCCCCTGTCCATTGTCCTGTCAGCACCAGAAGCGCCACCAGCATCACTAAGGGAAAGCAAGCTATCAGCGCTCGCCCCGTCAGCTTCATACCGATAATGCCTGCATCTCGGCGTCAAACTGGCGATGAAAGGGTTCCATCCGATCACGATAGGGCCTTGCCACCTGCAGGCCCTTGCGATTGATCGGCTGACGCACCTGCGCAGCGCTGGTGGTGGTCACAACGCGCTCCGTGCGATGCGGGGTAAGCATGGCGGGGTCGAAATCCAGGCCGCAATGATTTGCAATATCCGGTATCAGGCGTTCGGGCTGATCAACCAGCTCGCCATAATCGACAACCATCATCCGCTCACCCAGCACATCCTTCCACATGGCGAAGAGCGCTTCTTCCAGGGCAAAATGCGTGCCGATGGAGCCGAGATCCTGGCTCCAGGCAAGCCCACGCGCGAAGTGACTGCGGAAGGCGGACCAGGCGCAATCTTCCAGATTTCGGCGCAGCCAGATGAAACGCGCTTGCGGAAACAGGGTGATGGCCAGTCCCACCATGCGCGGCGTGCTGAGCGATTTATCAACGATCCGCCCATCACCGAAGCGCTCCTGCGCCATGCGCTGATATTCCCCCGCCACCTGCGCGAGCGATCCCCCGCGCGCCGTGAAGGCAGAAATATCGGCGGGCGCCTTGCCACCCATAATCCGCGCCATTTGCGGCAACAATTCCATCTCTCCGCCCCCGGCCACTGCCGGGTGACTGGCCAGAATCTGTTCCACAAGCGTGGTACCGGAACGAGGAAGGCCGGTGACGAAGATTGGTGCGTCCTGCGTTGCCGTTGCAGTCTCGGTCTGCTTCTGCCCTCGCCAGTCAGCGATAAGCTTGCGCACATCCGCCTTATCCCGCTCGGGATCATACGCCCGTTTTTCGCTCAAAGCGCGGCCGGCATCACGATAGGCTATAAAGGCAGCGTCATGATCTTCGTTCTGTTCATATATGCGCCCCAGAGCTGCCAGCAACGCTGGTGAGTGATCCTGCCCTCGCTGAACAGTCCGCGCTCTTATCTGCTCCAAGCGCATGCGTTCGGCATCTGAAACTCCGCCTGCCATGGCAAGTGCAAGCCAGGCTTCACCAGTTTCCGGTCGTTCTGCTAGACAGCGCCGCAGGTGTTGCCGTGCGGCATCGAGATCTCCGGAATCAAGAGCCAGAGTGCCCCTGAAATAGGCATTCTCGGCGATAGTTGGCACGGTGATCGGGATGGAACCGATAATTGCTCCAGCGCGCTCCAGATAGCCCGCTTTTGCAAGGATGGAGGCCGCCAGGAAACTTGCTTCATCACCGCCAAGCTGTCCGCGTAACAATTCTGCCGCTCGGCGCGCGAGTTCGAATTCGCCATCATTGAGCATCGCCTGTGCGATCGATTGCCACTGACGCCCTAGCGCATCTTCCGCCTCGACCATGGCAACCACGGCCTGGCGTACACCCTTTCGGTCTTTACGCTTCAGTTTGTCTACAAAAAAGGCGATCCGCCGCTGTGTCGGGGCACTCTGCTTCATCATGATGCATGACATAGCAGCGCCACAGCAATTGGCGAATGCGTAAAAAAAGAGGCGGGACTTTGCCCGCCTCTTTCTTCAATTTGTGACCACCTTTCTTAGAAGGCGATATCCATACCGAATCGCACATAACGCGGCGTCTGGTAACCTGTCGCCAATCCATAGCTTGGGTTAGGAACATAACCGATGATGTTCTGATCATCATCGTATTCCACATTCTGATCGCCAAATTCGTCACGGCCCGTAACAGCTTGCGCATTCAGTAGATTGTAGACGTCGACACGGAACGTGAACATCTGTCCGGTCGGAGCTTCAACTGTGTAGGCTGCACGTACGTCGAAGCGACTTACCCAGTCGGTTTCCTGCGCAGTTCCGCGTGGGGATGGTTCGCCCCCACAATAGTGGGAAGAGTCCTCATACGCACCCGCGAATGCATCTGTCGGATGCCAGCCCAGGCAGCTCAACTTGCGTGGCGAATCAATATAGGCATTTGCCCCAAGCAGCAAACCTTCCCATGGTGAAACCGCACCAAAGAGCTTGAAGCGGTGACGTCGATGGTTCGGGAGATAACCATAGGCATATTCCGTCAGAGCAGGCTGATCGAAGTCTTGTGTCGCCCCGGCGTCGTCTTGTTCGAAGTCAGACGACACAAAGCCTTCATAGTTACCCTTGGATTCAGACCAGGTGTAGCTACCACCGACACTCCAGATGCCGTCCCATTCCCGGTCAAACGAGAATGTGACGCCATCATAGGTACGCTTCGGCTTCGGATAACCTAACTGTTCCGCGGTAAATGTAACTTCTCGCCCATCCAAGCCGTACAAGTTGAATGTCGCATCTTCGCCCGGATTGACAAAGGTGTATTGATGGAAGCCAGTCCAGATATCGTCACAGCCTGCGATGCCATTCTCATCGCAATAGTTAAGGACGGCTGCATCGACCGCGACGTCTTCAGAGGCCTCATCAAGCGAACGGTGAGTGTAGTTGATACCAACCTTGAATTGCCCCAAACGCTGTTCGTATCCGATAATCCATTCGCTACTCTTGGTAGCATCAAGGCCACGGGCAATCGTGGAATCACTCGGCGGAACCGAGCCATCGCCCGTCACAAGGCAATTTTCTCCGCTCGACGTTGGAGTTAGACCGACCGGGCAATTCCCTTGATAGGTAGCATTGTTAGTGACCTGCTGACCCAGCTGAGGAATACCGTTGGCATCAAAGCCATCATAAGTCCAAAGTTCACGGAAGTAGAATTCGGAACCGGTGTTGCGGAAAGCTGTGTTGCTGGCAAATGGTAAGTAATACTGAGAGTACGAACCGTAAATCCGGCCGGAATTATCGTCGAACAGATCGTAAGTAAAACCGAGGCGAGGAGCATAATTTTCGTCTTGGATGACGAGAGGCTCCCCATCGGCACGATTCACCTTAAAGTCATCGCGGCGCAAGCCCAGATTCAAAGTGAGACGATCAGTGACACTCCATTCGTCCTGGATGTAAAACGCTTTGTTCTCAGCGTCAAAAACACCGCCACTGTTATAGTAGTTTACCTGAACCTGGCCATTCGGCTGAATTAAGTAAAGCGCACCTGCATTCCCGCCATATGCCTCTTCACTCAAATAACCATTGGAGAACAGGAATGCACCACCTGTGCGAACCGACGTTTTTTCCAATGTGTTATTTTCAACGTCAAATCCAGCACGAATATGATGTTCGCCGAAAGCATTGAAATAGAGATCTACATCACCGCGATAGAATTCGCGTTCCAAGCGGTAGGGAACCTCAGCGCTGGAGATCGTCTGATCGTTAAAGAAACCGCCCGGCAAAACGCCGTCAACAGTGGAGCCACTATCATTCCTCACAAAAGGAAGACCCGCAGCCCCTGCCACGCCGACGACCTCACTACGATCCCGCATCCGTCCATAAGCTGCGGAAACAGTGAGCCAATCAGTGAAATTGCCGGTATATTTCCCGACAAAATTTACACCGCCGTAGCTATAGTTTGTGGTTGATTTGGAAAGACCAAGACCCTCGGCGCTCGTGAAGCTGCGGTCATTACGGACCGTAGTGTTTCGCGTGTCGAAGATCGTGAATTCGAGATGCTGACTATCGATCGGATAGGCGTCGATTTTAAGACCCCAGAAGGGATCGTCATTCTTACGTTCAACAGCGGTATTTGCTGGAACGGAAACGCGGCGAGATTCCTGATTCCGGAACTCCGCCAAGCCATAAATAAACAGCCTGTCTTCAATAATAGGCCCGGAGGCTTCTACGATAGCTGAATATTCGGTGGTGTAGTCGGTTGCTCGAGAAGTCGACGGGTAGCAGCCAGCTTCATCGCATTCGGTCAGATCTTTCGCATCCGAGCGCCCCCATTTGGGCTCCCAGTTAAGATGCATTCCCGCTTCAAACGAATTGGAGCCAGATTTGGTTACCTGGTTGACAATACCACCAGTCGCACGGCCGAATTCGGCCGAATATCCGCCACTTTTAACTTCAACCGATTTCAGGAACTCAAATGGCACCTGCGCCGAACCAAGATAATTGTCGAAGTTGGTGACGTTGAGGCCGTTAACGTAGTAAGCGTTTTCGGCTACAGACGAGCCACCGATGGAAGCAAGCGCATTGCGCCCGCCGGTAGTAAAACCATCGTCACCCATGGTGGTGCCTGGAGCAAGCAGGATGACCGAGGTAAGGTCACGCTGAACCGGAACGCGGCTGCTCAGATCTTCCAGATCGACGTTCAAGCCCGTCGTTGTGCCTTCAAAGTCTGTGACGATTTGCGCACCGGTAACGACGATTTCGCCGCCCGTGGAAAGGGTGACGCTAAGATTGGTGGTCTGGGAAGATCCGATCGCCAGACCTTCAGCGCGGTAATTGGCGAGACCCGGTGCCGAAACTTCAACATTGTAGGCACCAGAGGAAAGACCGGTGAAACGGAAATTACCGTTCTGTCCGCTGGTCGCTGTACGGTTAAAACCCTGTGCCTGCGATGTGATGGTGACAGTGGCACCGGCAACCGCATTCCCGGTTTCGTCCACTACGGTGCCCGTCAGTGCGCCAGCGGTGTAATCCTGTGCCGCAGCAGGCGCCGCAACGGCGACCATGCCGACGCCGGCGCCGACCAGTGCGAGCGCTTGCAGGCAACTTGCACTGCGAAGAGCTGATTTCTTGAGGAGTGTTTTCAACGTTCCAGTCCCTTTATTTTGAATCGCCATCGGAACTGTGGCGATCCCCCAAACACTTACCCGACCGATCTGCCTTGCGCAGAAAGATGATCCGGCACCCGAAGCGCTCGAATCCAGTCGAGAAGATGATGGGGCCCAATCAACCCATTTTTTGGGTTGTGAGCAAAATGTTTATGAACGCCAGATTACATTGACTTACGAATGTAACCAATTTGCCACAGTGCTTCAGCGCGGCCAAAATTGGTTGGAAGCTCAAGAGTTTCTCACCCATAAGCAACTTGATTACATGAGAAACCAGCGAAAAAGTTGCATTATGGTTACTCAGATCGCCTCAATTGAAATAAAATATCAACCGCCTTTTTCTGGCAGGAACAGGAGCGGGTCCAGCCGCGCGTCATTCCACTTTATGCTCCAATGGAGGTGAGGGCCCGTTGCGCGACCGGAGGAACCAATTGCGCCAATCAATTGCCCCTGTTTTACTTGCGAACCCTGCGCAACATCCATCCGGGACAGGTGCAGAAATGCACTGTTGAGACCCTTGCCATGGTCAATGATCAGCAAATTGCCTTCAAGACTGAAAGGTTTCTTGGTCGCCAACACAACGACACCATCGGCTGGAGCGACGATCGGTGTTCCGCTCTCACCCGTCGCGATGTCCAGACCGGTGTGATAACTGCCCGGTTCACCGCGATAGATCCGCTGCGAGCCGAAACGGCCGGATATGCGGCCAGTGACCGGCCAGATGAAATCCTGCGACCAGCCATCGCTTTGCGCATGGACGGCGCGCGCCTTCCAGATCTGTTCCAGCTCAGGGCGCCGAATACGCATGAAGGATTCGCTCGCCCCCCCCGAGCGGCGCGCCACATTCACATGTTCGATCTGCCAGTCGCGGGGCGAGACGATGATCTGACGGGTGATTTCGCGCCCATCGGCAAGCACAGCCTTCAGCATCGCACTGGGGTCTGCATCGCGGTCAAAGGCCGCAAAGAAGGACCCATCCGCGTCGAGATCAAGCTTCTGTTCCCCGAGCCAGGCCTCTGTCGTGCCAGCCGGAGCTTCACCACGAATCCAGCCGCCTTGCGTCAATTCGCCAGAATAGGAGAACACGGCCGGTTTGGCGGGAGCGGGAGCTGGTGTGGGTGCCGGGGCAGGTGCGTGTGTGACGGGTTGCGCCGCAGCGGCTGCCTGAGGTGCCGGCGTATCGGCGGGTTCGCTCGCCTGAGGGACACATGCAGCAAGGGCAATGGCCCCGCTCAACAGCAAACAGCCTTCACCCCGCATCTTGATCACTCCCCGTCGAGAATACGGCGAGTGGCGATCTGAGCCGAAGCGTAGGGTTCCTGACGCTCCACACTCCAATATGTCAGCTCTTCCACATCGATCCGTTCGCCGGTGACGGCACAGGTTACGAACTGGCCGGGCTTGACCATGCGGAAGGCACTGGGGCCATAAATCAGCGTTGCGGGGCGATCATCTGAAGACATCAACATGCCCAGCCATGTAGGAAACGAGCGCGCATCGGGCAAGCACCCTGCCGCCAGTTGCACTCAGAACAAGTCGCCCTGCTTCGGCGGCGCGGCGGATGGAGTGGTTGACGGCTTAGCATCGGCACGCGCCTTTTTCGTGGTTTTCGGAGCGGGCGCGGGCTTCGGACCGGAGGCAGGGGGCGCGGAAGTGTCGGCGGTATCTGTGCGCACCTGCAATTCACCGTCGCGAAATTCCAGTGTAAGGCTGCTTTGCGCCACGGCGGCTGAGCGGCTGCCAATGGTCTGGCCATCGGGCGCAACAACGCGGGCAAAGCCGCGTTCCAAAGGCAATTTGGGATCGAGTTGCGGCAGGACGCGGGCCAGCTTTTCAAGATCATCGCGCCATTTGCCAAGCCGGCGCTGCAACAAGGCGGGTGTCAGCCCCACCCGTTCCAACCGGCGTTTTTCCTCCGCAACACGCCGTTGCACGACCGCAGGACGCAGACCGCCAGCCTTCTGGTTAAGGTCGCGTTCGGCCCGTGCCGCACGGTCAGACAGGCCGCGGCGGAGCCTTTCGCGCAAATCATCGAGTTTCTGTTCCGACGGCTGAGCCAGCATATCCGGACGCGGCAGGCGAGCAATGCGCGCATCAAGCCGCTCCTGTCCCAGCTGAACCGGGCGCAAGGCGCAACGTTGCTGTCGCAGACCGAATTCAGTCAGCGTCGCCGCCAGATCACGCAGCACCGGCACGGCAATTTCCGCGGCCGCAGTAGGCGTGGGCGCGCGCCGATCGGCGGCAAAATCGGCCAGCGTGTTATCGGTTTCATGGCCAACGGCACTGATGGTGGGGATGGGGCTTTCGGCAATGGCGCGCACCACCACCTCTTCATTAAAGCTCCACAGATCCTCGATCGAACCGCCGCCGCGCGCAATGATCAGCAAATCGGGGCGCGGTACCGCGCCGCCCGCTGTGATTGCACCGAATCCGCGGATTGCCGCTGCCACCTGCTCAGCCGAACCCTGCCCTTGCACCATGACCGGCCACAGCAGCACCTGGCTTGGAAACCGGTCAGCCAGACGGTGGAGAATATCGCGAATCACCGCGCCGGTTGGCGACGTCACGACGCCGATCACCTGCGGGATATAAGGCAGTGGCCGCTTGCGCTCCTGCGCGAACAGACCCTCTGCCTCAAATCGTTTCCGATTGCGTTCGAGCAGCGCCAGCAGGGCGCCTTCACCGGCAATCTCCAGACTCTCGATCACCACCTGATATTTGGAACGTCCGGCATAGGTGGTCAGCTTGCCTGTGGCGACGACTTCGATGCCGTCTTCGGGCACAAATGACAGGCGCTGCGTGCTGCCGCGCCACATCACGCCGTCGATCACCGCCTTATCATCCTTCAAGGCGCAATAGAGGTGGCCTGACGCCGCGCGTTTGACCCCGGAAAGCTCCCCACGCAGCTTCACATGGCCAAAGCGATCCTCCACAGTCCGCTTGAGCAGAGTCGAAATTTCGGTGATGGATAGCGGAGCAGCGTTGTCGCCGGGCGCGCCCTTGGCTACGAGCCCGCCAGCGAAATTATCACTGTCGAAGGAAGAGCCGGCCATGAATATCCTTTTGCTGGGATCGGGAGGACGCGAACATGCGCTTAGCTGGAAGCTGGCGCAATCCCGGCTGGTGGCCGATGGTGCGGGCACCCTCTTTGCCGCACCGGGAAATCCGGGCATCGCCGAGCATGCCGAAAGCGTCAAGCTCGATGTAACCGACCATGCACAGGTTGCGGCATTCTGCGCCGACAAGGGCATCGGCCTGGTGGTGGTCGGCCCGGAGGCTCCGCTGGTGGATGGCCTGGCCGATTCGCTGCGGGCAGAAGGGGTGGCAGTCTTCGGCCCCTCCCGCGCGGCAGCGCAATTGGAGGGCAGCAAGGGCTTTACCAAGGATTTGTGCGAAAGAGCCGGCATCCCGACCGCCGGATATGTCCGCACCACATCGCTGGAACAGGCGCTATCCGCGCTGGACCGCTTTGCCGCCCCTTATGTGCTCAAGGCTGATGGCCTCGCCGCAGGCAAGGGTGTGGTCATTGCCGAAAACCGCGCCGATGCCGAAGCCGCACTGGCCGACATGTTCGACGGCCGCTTTGGCGAAGCCGGCGCCGAAGTGGTGATCGAGGAATTCATGGAGGGTGAGGAAGTCAGCTTCTTCGCCATCACGGATGGGGCCACCATCCTCGCCTTTGGCAGCGCGCAGGACCACAAACGCGTAGGCGAAGGCGATACCGGCCCCAATACCGGTGGCATGGGCGCTTACAGCCCGGCCCCGGTGCTGACGCCGGAATTGCGCGCCCAGGCAATGCAGCGCATCATTGCCCCCACCGTGCACACTCTGGCCGAAGACGGCACACCCTATTCCGGCGTGCTCTATGCCGGGCTGATGCTGACGGAAGATGGCCCGAAACTGGTCGAATATAACTGCCGTTTCGGTGATCCTGAATGCCAGGTTCTGATGATGCGCCTGCAGGCCGATCTGGGCGACTATATGCTGGCCTGCGCCGAAAGCAGTCTGGCCCAGATGGAGCGGCCACGCTTCGCCAAGAAGACCGCGCTAACGGTCGTGATGGCGGCTAATGGCTATCCCGATACGCCGGAAAAAGGCGGCCAGATTGGCCAGTTGGCCGAAGCCGAGGCGCATGGGGCCAAAATCTTCCATGCCGGAACGAAAGCGGCCGATGGCGGCGTGCTGATGGCCAATGGTGGCCGCGTTCTGACCGTCACAGCACTCGGCGAAACCGTTCAGGAGGCACAGCAGGAAGCCTATCGGGCCGTGGATCTGATCGATTTCCCGAGCGGTTTCTGTCGCCGCGACATTGGCTGGCGCGAAGTGGAACGCGAACAGGGCTGATGGCCAAAATGGACCTTATCGTCGCATAAAATAAGGGGGAGCCTGGCCAAGCCCTGCTCCCCCTTATGGCATTCAGCTGTGGTCGCTATCTCAGCCGAGCTTTTTGGTCATCAGCGCGGCCAGATCCTGTTCGGAGCGTGCACCGTAATGCGAGATGATTTCGGCAGCCGCAATGGCGCCCATCCGCAGACATGTGCCGAGATCATCACCCTTCACATGGCCTTTAAGGAAACCAGCGGCGAACAAATCGCCCGCTCCGGTCGTATCCACGACCTTGGCAATCGGTTCGGCCGGGACTTCAGCCCGTTCGCCGTTTTTGACCGCAACCGCACCTTCGGCACTGCGGGTGACAACCACCGTGGGGACTTTCTTCGCCAGCTCGGCCAGCCCGTCATCAAAATCATCCTTGCCCGTCAAAGCGGCCAGTTCATGATGATTGGCGAACAGGATATCGATCAGCCCCTGATCAATCAGTTCGCGGAAATCATCGCCATGCCGGCTGATGACGAAGGGGTCCGACAGGGTGAAAGCAACTTCACGCCCGGCATTCTTGGAGGCTTCGATCGCCCGGCGCATGGCCGCACGCGGTTCTTCCGGGTCCCACAGATAGCCTTCAAGAAACAGCACTTTGCCCGCAGCAATCAGCTCGGGATCAATGGTTTCAGGCGGGAGAAACTGCGTCGCGCCCAGATAGGTGTTCATCGTACGCTGCCCGTCAGGCGTCACGAAAATGAGGCAGCGTGCGGTCGGCGGCTCCCCTTCGCGGGAGGGCGTATCAAAATCGATCCCGACGGCGCGAATGTCATGCGCGAACACTTCGCCGAGCTGGTCCTGCGCCACCTGACCGATAAAGGCACATTGCGCGCCGAGCGAGGACAGGCCGGCCAGAGTGTTGGCAGCTGAACCACCCGAAATTTCCTGGGCCGGTCCCATTGCTGCATAAAGCTCCCGCGCACGATCCGTATCGACCAGCGTCATGCCTCCACGTTCAAGGCCAAGCTCTTCGATCAGTTCGTCTTCACAGGGGGACATCACATCGACAATAGCATTGCCGATGGCGACGACATCGTATCTGGGTTCAGTCATGAATTTCCTCTCTTGCGGGTAAGGCGTCGTTGACTTGAAGCTAATCGCACCTAATCGCAACCCTACATGGCAAGCATAATCAACAGTCTGGCGCGCGCTCTGGGGCAATTTACCGACCCGGCAATGCTGCGCATCCTGCTGAAGAGCGTGGCCATAACGCTCATTTCCTTCATCCTGCTGGCAATTGGCGGCTGGTTTGCTTTCGACCGTATCCTTGCTCTGGCAGGGGTGAGCGATGCGCGTTTTTCCGGATCTGCCGAAATGCGCGGACTGGTTTCGCTGTTGCTGACCTTCGCGGGATTGTGGCTGGGCTGGAGGCTGATCGCAATGGCGGTCATTCAGTTCTTTGCCGACGATGTCGTGGTGCTGGTGGAAAAACGGCATTATCCCACCGCCGCTGCTACGGCACGCAACGTGCCATTGGCCGAAGAAATCCGGTCCGCCCTCAAATCCACAGCGCGGGCCTTGCTGGTTAATTTGCTGGCCCTGCCCTTCGTCATTTTACTGCTGGTAACGGGCGTAGGCAGCGCGATCCTGTTATGGCTGGTCAATGGCTGGCTGATCGGCCGCGAATTGCCCGAAATGGTCTGGCTGCGTCATCGCAGTGCCCCCGGCATCCCTTCCCCGATTTCAACTATGCAGGCCACGATGCTTGGCCTGATCATTGCCGGGATGCTCATCGTGCCCTTTGTCAGCTTTCTTGCCCCGCTGCTTGGCGCGGCGGCGGCAACCCACCTTCTGCACCGCATGAAAGGCCCGATTGATGAGGTTTAACCCAGCGCTTATCTTGCTGCCGCTGCTGGCGGCCTGCGCGTCAGGCGGCATCGTGCCGCCTTCATCAGCCCCCGCGCGGCCCTCCCCCGGCTATGTCCCCCCAACGCGCATTCCTACACCGCCGCCCACCGGCGAGTTCCGCGTGCCCGAAATTCTGCGCGCGCCCGGGCTGGAGGGTGTTATCCAGCAGGACCGCTCCGCCTTGATCCGCCAATTCGGATCGCCCCGGCTGGACGTGACGGAAGGCGATATGCGCAAATTGCAATTTGCGGGGCAAGCATGCGTGCTGGATATATTCCTCTACCCCCTGCGGCCCGGCGCAGAGCCAGTGGCAACCTATGTCGAATCCCGCCGCGCCAGTGACGGGCGCGAAGTGGACCGCGCCGCCTGTGTTTCGGCATTGCGTAGGTAGCATCGTAACATTGCCTTAAACCCCTTGCGGTTATCTTGAGGTGGCCAACAGGGGTGCTTAATTATGACCGAGATTGCCGACATCATCCGGCATGCCGCCACCAGCGGGCATATCGACGCGGATCAGCTGGCTGCGTTGCGCGCCGCAAGCTGGGCCGATGGCGTGATTTCGCGCGCGGAGGCGGAGGCGCTCTTCGATCTGGAGAATGCCCTGCAGAGCAGCAGCCCGGAATGGGCCGCCTTTTTTGTCGAGGCGATCAGCCATTACGTGCTCGAAACGCTGGAACCGCGCGGCTTTGTCGCGGATGAACAGGCGGATTGGCTGATCGAGCAGATCCGCAGCAGCAGCACGGCCGCGACCATGACCGAGCTGGAGCTGCTGACCCGGCTGATCGAACGGGCGGAAAATGTCCCCGAAACGCTGAAAACCTATGTCCTGAAATCTCTGGAAGATGCCGTACTCCTTGGTAGCGGGCGTTCGCTCAGCGCGGCAGAACCCGTGCCCTGCCATGTCACGCAGGAAGAGTGCCGGATGATTCGGCGCATTATTTTCGCCCCCGCCAGCGACCGCCCGGCCGCCGTCAGCAAGCGTGAGGCGGAAATGCTCTTCAGGGTCAAGGATGCCTGTATCGAAGGGGATAATGCCGAAGATTGGCAGACCCTGTTCGTCCAGGGTGTCGGCAATTATTTGATGACCTATGTTCCCAGAGATGCGCAGATGGACCGTGAAAGAGCCGCGCAATTGCAGCAATTCATGACTTCGGGATCACGCGGTATCGGCGGTTTTCTGACCCGTGCGGCGCAGGAGGCCCCCCAGAGTCTCAACCTCCTTTTCGCCCGCAAGCCAGCCGCGGGCAAAGCTGACGAAGCGGCACCACAATCGGAACCGGAACCGGGCATTTCAGCCCGCGGCAATACGGATCAATCGTGGCTCACCCGGCATATCGACGCCAACGGACGTATTGATCCTTATGATCAGGCCTTGCTTGATTTTCTGGCGACCGAACAATTTCAAACCTGAGCGAGATATAATGATGCGGTGAATGCATATATAATGTTTCCTCGCATCATATTTGATTAGGCAAAGCGCCCAAATGGGTATAAATTCCTGTCCAGACCACCGCTTCCGGTGGGCAATAGCAATCGCTTTCGACGGAATTCATAATTGCGCGGCAATCTTCTGATCGCTTCTGACACATGCGGCCCGATCTGGCCGGCTTGCCCAGCATGCATCACCCGCGCGCATAGAATATTCTCCCCAGAACCCGTCATGTTCCGCAACAGCCAATCTGGCCTGCTGAAGGACCGCCCATGTTCAAACGCGTAAAGCCGCTCGACGCCATATTGGCGACAGCCGGCAAAAAATCGCTCGAGCGTACGCTCGGCCCCGTGCAACTTACCTTGCTCGGCGTTGGTGCCATTATCGGCACCGGCATTTTCGTTCTTACCTCCGCCGCGGCGCAAAAGGCCGGGCCGGGTATGATTGTCAGTTTCATTATCGCAGGCACAGTCTGTGCCATCGCCGCCCTGTGTTACTCCGAAATTGCTTCAATGGTGCCGGTTTCCGGCTCTGCCTATACCTACAGCTATGCCGTGGTCGGCGAATTGCTGGCCTGGATGGTCGGTTGGGCGCTGATCCTTGAATATGCCGTGGCCGCTTCGGCGGTTTCGGTGGGCTGGTCTGGCTATTTCATGGGACTGGTGGAAAGCTGGACCGGGCTGACCATACCCCCCTCGCTCGCATCCGGCCCGGCATGGTCGATGTCCGGCCCCGATTTCAGCCACGGGATTATCAACCTGCCAGCCATCGTGGTCGCCATGGCGGTGACCGCACTCCTGATCCGTGGCACCAAGGAATCCGCTTTTGCCAACGCCGTTCTGGTGGCGATCAAGGTCGTGGCGCTCACCCTGTTTATCGTGCTGGCTCTGCCGAAAGCCGACGCGCCGCATTTTCAACCTTTCGCACCCAATGGCTGGTTCGGTCCCGAAGGCACTTCCGGGCTCGGAATCGTCGGCGCTGCCGCGTCAATCTTCTTTGCCTATGTCGGTTTCGATGCCGTATCGACCGCAGCAGAGGAAACCCGCGATCCGCAGCGTAACGTGCCGATCGGCCTGATCGGAAGCCTCGCCATCTGCACCGTGTTCTATCTGCTGGTCGCCGCTGGCGCCATCGGCACCATCGGTGCGCAGCCGACCGCGCTGGGCGTTCAGCCCGGTTCCGCCGAATTTGCCAAGGAATGCGCGGCTCTGGCGGCGCAGGGGCAGAACCCGCTGGTCTGTTCGGACGAAGCGCTGGCCCATGTACTGCGCGCCATCAATTATAGCTGGGCAGGTGATCTGGTTGGCCTGGCCGCCAATCTGGCATTGCCATCGGTGATCCTGATGATGCTCTACGGCCAGACACGCATCTTCTTCGTGATGGCGCGTGACGGCCTGCTGCCCGAAAGGCTGGCAACCATCCATCCCAAATATAAGACGCCCTATGTGGTGACGTTGATGACCGGGATTTTCGTCGCAATTGCCGCCGCTTTGCTGCCGGTCGGGCAATTGGCCGACATTTCCAATTCCGGCACCCTGTTCGCCTTCTTCATGGTGTCGCTGGCGGTGCTGCTGCTGCGCGTTCGTGATCCGGGCCGCAAACGCCCTTTCCGGACACCATTGGTATGGGTGATCGCGCCGCTTTCCATGCTCGGCTGCATCGCCTTGTTTGTGAATCTGCCGATCGAAGCGATGCTGGTGCTGCCCATCTGGGGCGGGATCGGTCTGCTGGTCTATTACGCCTATGGCTATCGCAAGAGCCATGTCGGACGCGGCTTGATGGAAGTGCATGAGCGGGATGCGGATGCTCCGCAGCAACCCGTCCCGCCAATCGATTAAGCCCCCCCCCAAAACAAAACCCCGCCCCGGAGTACTTCCGAGGCGGGGTTTTTCATGCGTTAGCGTAGGAGCGAAGCCGTCAGACCATGAAGCTTTCGCCGCAGCCACAGGCCCCTTTCGCATTGGGATTATCGAACACGAAGCCTGCGGTGAAATCGTCCTCGCGCCAATCCATCACCGACCCGACCAGGTAAAGCACCGAGGCACCATCGATATAGAATGTGCCGCCGGGCGTTTCGATTTTCTCGTCAAAGCCCTGCTCTTCATCCACATAATCGACCGAATAGGCGAGCCCCGAACAGCCTCGGCGCGGAGTGGACAATTTCACCCCGATGGCGCCTTCAGGAGCCTTGGCCATCAAATCGGCCACGCGTTGTTCCGCGGCGCTGGTCAACGTGACCGCAGCCGGAATCTGGCGGGTTTTGGTCTCGCTCATCACAGCATCCCCAGTTCAAGACGCGCTTCGTCGCTCATCTTGGAGGGGTCCCAAGGCGGATCCCACGTCACATTGACCTGCGCATCGCGGACACCCGGCAGATTGCCGATCCGCAATTCGATCTCACCCGGCATGGTTTCAGCCACCGGACAATGCGGCGTGGTGAGCGTCATGGTCACGACCACATCGGCCTCTTCAGCGACATCGACGCCGTAGATCAGACCCAGATCATAGATATTCACCGGGATTTCCGGGTCATAAATATCTTTCAGCGCTTCGATCACCGCATCGTAAAGTGCACCGCCGGGTTCGCCCGCACTCGCCGTTTCAGGCGTCTTGGACAGAAAGCCTTCGAGATAGTCTTTCTTGCGGTTGAGCTTGTCGGACGCGGCTTCCTCGGCTGGCGGCAATCGGACGTCGGCGCTTTCGGCAATGTCCTCTACCCGCGCACGGGGCGGCTTGGTCACGGCAGCCACTTCCTCATTGGGCGGCGGCGCGGCGACATAATCCTTCTTTTCGCTCGTCTCGCTCATCCGAAAATCCTTTTCGTCCGTTCGATGCCGCGGATCAGCGCCGCCACATCTTCTTCATCGCTATAGAGGCCAAAACTGGCGCGGGCCGTGGCGGTCACGCCAAGATGTTCCATCAATGGCTGAGCACAATGATGCCCGGCCCGGATGGCGACATTTTCTTCATCCAATATGGTGCCCAGATCATGCGGATGAACCCCGTCCATCGCGAAACTGATAATCCCCGCCGATTCCTCGGGCCCGAACAGCGTCAAATCGTTCATGCCGCGCAAAGCGTCTCGCGCCTGATTCACCAGCCGCGTCTCATGCGCGTGGATCTGCTCCAGACCGATATGCGACACATAATCGCAGGCCGCAGCCAGTCCGATTGCCTCGACAATCGCCGGGGTGCCCGCTTCAAAACGCTGCGGCGCGGGGGCATAGGTGGTCTTGGCGAAGGTGACCTTGTCGATCATCGCCCCGCCGCCCTGCCACGGCTTCATGCTATCCAGACTCTCAGCCTTGGCCCACAGTGCACCGATACCGGTGGGGCCATAGAGCTTATGACCGGAAAAGACGTAGAAATCGCAATCCAGCGATGCGACATCAACCGGCAGACGCGGAACGGCCTGACAACCATCCAGCAGCAGCTTCGCGCCGACACAATGCGCCAGACCGGCTGCACGCTTCACATCCAGCATGGAGCCCAGCACATTGGAGACATGCGCGAGCGCCACCAGCTTGTGCTGCGGGGTGAGCATCTGCTCCATCGCGTCGAGATCAATCACGCCATCGGCGGTCAGCGGACAGACATCGATCTCAATACCGATCCGGTCGCGCAGCAATTGCCAGGGCACGATGTTGGAATGATGCTCCAATTGCGACAGGAGCACCCGGTCGCCCGCTTTCAGATGCATCTCACCCCAGCTATAGGCGACCAGATTAATCGCCTCGGTCGCACCGCGAGTGAAGACGATTTCAGCCTCTTTGCCGCCAATGAATTCCGCCACGCGGCGGCGCGCGGCTTCATATCCCAGCGTCATTTCCGCCGAACGACCATAAACTCCGCGATGGACGGTGGCGTAATCCACGCCGATCGCCTGCGTCACCGCATCGATCACCGCTTGCGGTTTTTGCGCGGTGGCGCCGGTATCGAGATAGTGCCACGGCGCGCCCGATGCCGTCACCATGCCGGGGAAGTCAGCCTTGCGGGAAATGGTGGCCGTGTCGCTCACAATTTCTCTCCAACCGCGCTCAGCGCCTGGTCGAGCAATTCGCCCTGCTTGTCCTCGTCATCCAGCGCCGCGAAGGCATCGGCCAGAAATGCGCGGACCAGCAATTTGCGCGATTCCTCCGGTGAAAGACCGCGTGCCGCCATGTAAAACCGAGCCTGCTCATCAAGCTGACCGACGGTGGCACCATGGGCGCATTTCACATCATCGGCGAAGATTTCCAGCTGCGGCACAGCATTGGCCGCTGCCCCGCGTTCGAGCAGCAGGCCTTTGAAATCCTGCGCCGCATCGGTTTTCTGCGCGTGACGTGCAACATCAATCCGGCCAAGGAAATTGCCCACACCGCGGCCCCAATGGACCGCGCGGATGGTCTGGTTGGAGGTCGCCTCCGGCTCGGCGTGAATCGTGCGGGTAACGAATTCGCGGGTGGTCTGTTCACCGCCCAGTGTTACCCCGCCAAATTCAAAATGCGCGCCTTTGCCCAGCGTGACTTCCACTTCGACGCGGCCGAGCTGACTGCCGGCATTGACGGCGAATAATTCACACCGCGCGCCGTCACCAACCTGCACCCGCAGGCGGTGGAGTTCGACATCATCCGTCTTATCCAGATGGAAGAATTCGCGGTAGGTTTCACCCGCTGCCACAGTGACACTGCGCCAGTCATTGATTGCCGCAAGGTCGAGCGTCTGCAGCGCGTCCACATCGGAATAACGCCATTCCTCCGCCTTGCGCGTGGGATAGTTTGCTGTGTCTGCCATCAGGCGGCCACCGTTTCATAACCTTCATTTTCAAGTTGCAAGGCCAGTTCCGGCCCGCCGCTGGTGACGATCCGGCCCTTGGCCAGCACATGCACCTTATCCGGCTTCACATAGTCCAGCAGGCGCTGATAATGGGTGATCAGCAACACGGATTTTTCGGGCGTGCGCATGATCGAATTGATCCCTTCGCCCACGGTGCGCAGCGCATCGATATCGAGCCCGGAATCGGTTTCATCCAGCACGGCAAATTGGGGATCGAGAATGCCCATCTGGACCATTTCGGCGCGCTTTTTCTCGCCGCCCGAAAAGCCGACATTCACATTGCGCTTCAACATTTCCATGTCGAGTTTGAGCAAACCGGCCTTTTCCTTGGCAAGCTTCAGAAATTCGCCGCCGCTCAGCGGTTCTTCACCGCGATATTTGCGCTGAGAGTTCAGTGCCTCGCGCAGGAACTGGACGTTGGAGACACCGGGAATTTCGACCGGATATTGGAAGCCCAGAAACATGCCGGCAGAGGCGCGTTCATGCGGAGCCAGATCGAGCAGATCCTGCCCGTCGAACGTCACGGAACCTTCGGTAACTTCATAGCCCGGACGGCCACCCAAGACATAGGCCAGCGTGCTCTTGCCCGCACCATTGGGGCCCATGATGGCATGGATTTCGCCCGCATTCACCTCGAGCGAGAGGCCGTTGAGGATTTTCTTGCCGTCAATTTCGGCGTGGAGATTTTCAATTTTCAGCATGATTATGTCCTGGAATGCGGGTAACGGCCGGACCGCGCCCTGTCCTTCTGTTCACGATGCGCGGCCCGCGCTTCCTGCTTGTCAGCTATGCGCAGACGCATACCCGCGGTGATGCGGACCAGCACCTCATCCATATTTTCGAGAATATCCTGCGCCGCGATATGCATCACGCGCACCCCCACCGCTTCAAGGCTCTTATCCCGCCGGCGGGCAAGGGCTTCAGGCGCGTCATCTTCATCAATCACGATCGCCATGCCCAGCTGGTGGCAGGAGAAATCGACAATCGCCGATCCGATAACGGCAAAGCGTTTGAAGGAATAACGACCGAAATCGGCCTTGGAAAACCGTTCCGCCAGCGCGCTATGCGCTTCGGAGGGATCACGCTTCATTTCACGCGCACGGTCATGCAGCACATCGAGCCGCTTGTCCGAAATTTCCCAGCCGCGCCCCCGTTTCTTGATCGCGGGTTCGCCGCCGGCATCAGCATCGCGCAGTTGCAGAGTTTTACGCTCGGTCATTACCCGACACTCCCTTCGAGCGAAATGGCGAGCAGCTTCTGCGCCTCAACCGCGAATTCCATGGGTAATTCCTTCAAGACTTCTTTGGCGAAGCCGTTCACGATCAGCGCCACGGCCTGTTCTTCATCCAGACCGCGCTGCATCGCGTAAAACAGCTGATCATCGCTGATCTTGGAGGTGGTTGCCTCATGCTCGATCTGCGCGGTGGGGTTCTTCACTTCAATATAGGGGACCGTATGCGCCCCGCATTCGTCACCCAGCAGCAATGAATCGCACTGCGTGAAATTGCGGGTGTTTTCCGCATTGGGACCAATGCGGACCAGCCCGCGATAGGTGTTGTCACTGCGCCCGGCGGAAATACCCTTGGAGATGATGGTGGAGCGGGTGCCCTTGCCATTATGGATCATCTTGGTGCCGGTGTCGGCCTGCTGGCGGTTGTTGGTGACGGCGACCGAGTAGAATTCGCCGACCGAATCCTCTCCATTCAGCACGCAGCTGGGATATTTCCAGGTGACGGCGCTGCCGGTTTCAACCTGTGTCCAGCTGATCTTCGAACGCGCGCCCTGGCACAGACCGCGCTTGGTCACGAAATTGTAAATCCCGCCCTTGCCTTCGGAATCGCCGGGATACCAATTCTGGACGGTCGAATATTTGATTTCCGCATTTTCCATGGCGACCAGCTCGACCACGGCGGCATGCAGCTGGTTCTCGTCACGCATCGGCGCGGTGCAGCCTTCGAGATAGGACACATAGGAGCCCTTCTCCGCGACGATCAAAGTCCGTTCAAACTGACCCGTGTTTTCCGCATTGATGCGGAAATAGGTGGACAGCTCCATCGGGCAGCGCACGCCTTCGGGAATGTAGACGAAGGTCCCGTCGGAAAAGACCGCGCAATTCAGCGTGGCGAAGAAATTATCCTGCTGCGGCACCACTTTGCCGAGATATTTCTTCACCAGATCGGGATATTCGCGGATCGCTTCGCTGATCGAGAGGAAGATCACGCCGGCCTTCTTCAACTCTTCGCGGAACGTCGTGGCCACCGATACGGAATCGAACACCGCATCCACGGCGACCTTGCGCGCGCCTTCGACGCCGGCGAGCACTTCCTGTTCTGCAATCGGAATGCCCAGCTTGTTATAGACAGAGAGAATTTCCGGATCGACCTCGTCCAGACTTTTCAGCGTTTCCTTCTGCTTGGGCGCGGCATAATAATAGGCATCCTGATAATCGATTTCAGGATAGCCGACCTTCGCCCAATCCGGCTCCTCCATAGTCTGCCAAAGGCGGAAGGCCTTCAGCCGCCAGTCCAGCATCCATTGGGGTTCGTTCTTCTTCGCCGAGATGAAGCGCACGATGTCTTCATTCAGGCCCTTGGGCGCGAATTCCTGCTCAATGTCGGAATGGAAGCCGAATTCATAGGTTTCCAGACGCTTGGCAGCATCGCGCGCCTCCTGGTCCATTTGCGGCTGTTCCGCCATGGTTTTGGTGTCGATCTGGTCAGTCATGCGGGAACTTTCATCTGGGCAAGGCGGGTGAGCGGAACATCGGCCAGCGCGCCGCGTACAGCCTCATTGATCATTGGCCAATGCGGTTTCACCGAACATTGGTTTTCAAGCAGGCAATCATGCTTGGCAGGCTCAACGCAGGACGTCAGCGCTATCGGCCCTTCAATCGCCTCGACAATATCGGCGACGGTGATTGCGGCGGCCGGTCGGGCCAGCTGCAATCCCCCGCCAATACCGCGATGCGACCGCAGCAAACCGGCGGATGTCAGGCGGCTGACCACCTTTTGCACGGTCGGCACGGGCAGCCCGGTTTCCTGCGCCAGTTCCGCCGCCGACACGCGCACACCGCCACAATGACGCGCAGCAGCGCTCATCGTGATAATCGCATAATCGGCCATGGAACTTAGTCGCATTGGTCATCCCGTTTTGCCTGCCTTCATCGCATCCGATTAAAATCGGACCGAATCAGTCTTGTTTGTGCATCTAGGGATTCTGCGGGGCTTTTTCAAATCAGAAGGGCTTTCGCCCCATAAAGCGACAGATCTGGAACCGCCGGGACAAATCATAAAAAAAGGGCGGTCCCTTTGTCGGAACCGCCCTAAAAGTCGAGAACTCGTTGCATTCCTGCTTCGAGCCCTTCGGGTCGCATATGTTGGAATAGCGGGATTGTTGATTCGTCTATTGTAAGAAAACGACATATTTGCAAAAGTTTGTGCAGCAATGGCCTAACACGGTGTGTTACGTAGAATCTTGAAATGCGCGGCCGCCGTGCGGCGTGACAGGCTAAGGAGGCTCTGCCATAGCTCCGCGCATGATCTATCGCCTGCTTCGTCCCGCCATTTTCCAAATCGACCCGGAACGTGCCCACGGCCTCGCGCTGAACGCACTGAAATACCTTCCGCAGAAGGCTGCAGCTCCCGCATCCCCACGGTTAGCCAGCAATGTGGCCGGACTCGATTTTCCCAATCCGGTGGGCATGGCGGCAGGTTTCGACAAGGATGGCGAGGTGCCTGACGCCCTGCTGGGCCTCGGCTTTGGCTTTGCAGAAGTGGGATCAATCACTCCGCTGCCCCAGCCGGGCAATCCCAAGCCGCGCCTCTTTCGGCTAAGCGAAGACCGCGCGGTGATCAATCGTATGGGGTTCAACAATGGCGGTGCCAAAGACGCTGCGGCGCGATTGGCCAGCCGCCAACAGCGCGGCGGCATTGTCGGGATCAATATCGGCGCCAATAAGGATTCCCCCGACAGGGTCGCGGATTATGCGACCATGGCGCGTATCATGGCGCCTCTGGCATCCTATCTGGCGGTCAATATTTCCAGCCCCAACACACCGGGCCTGCGCGCCTTGCAGGATGAAGGTGCCCTAGGGGCATTGCTGGATGCAATTGTTGAAGCTGTCGGGCCATCTGGACCGCCGATCTTTCTGAAAGTGGCACCTGATCTGCAACCGGCGGACGTCGATGCCATTTCGCGCATCGCGATGGATCGCGGGCTGAACGCCTTGATCATCAGCAATACGACGATTGAACGTCCAGCGCTGAAATCAGCCAAGGCGGCGGAAACCGGCGGTCTTTCCGGGGCCCCTTTGCGCGATATGGCGCTGACGCGGCTGCGCGATTTTCGCCGTGCAACCGGCGGGGCGCTCGCCCTGATCGGGGTCGGCGGTATTGCCAGTGCCGATGATGCCTGGGCGCGGATCAGGGCCGGAGCCTGTCTGGTGCAGCTTTACAGCGCGATGATTTATGAAGGACCGGCAATCGCCCGCGTGATTTGCCGCGGCCTGGACCAACGCCTGGCGCGTGATGGATTCGCATCCATTGCTGAAGCTGTCGGAAGCGAATAGATATCCCAGTCATGTTACGCCGCATCCTTTCTTCGTTGGCCATCCCGCTCCTGCTCAGCGCGTGCAGCACGGCTCCCCTCACCCCGCCCGCGACCGCCTCGGCCGGTGATCCGTCCAGCACGGCGCCTGACGTTTCTGACGCCGGACAGGCGGTGGTATCCGCCGCGGATCCGCGTGCGGCCGAGGCCGGGGCCGCAATCCTGCGCGCCGGGGGCAGTGCCACGGACGCCGCCATTGCGACGATGCTGGCGCTCAATGTCGTTGAGCCGCAAAGCTCGGGCATTGGCGGGGGCGGATTTTATGTTCGCGGCACTGCAGAGGGCGAAGTTGAAACGATCGATGGCCGCGAAACGGCGCCTGCCGGGGCCGATCCGCAATGGTTCCTTGACGAAAGCGGCACTCCGCTGCCTTTTCCAGAGGCTGTGCTCACGGGCCTGAGCATCGGTGTCCCCGGCAATTTAAGGCTGGCGGCGCTGGCGCATGAAAAGCATGGGCAGCTCCCCTGGGCGGATCTGTTCGCCCCGGCGATCACGCTGGCGCGTGACGGTTTCACGGTAACGCCGCGGCTCCACGGCTATCTGGAACGGGTGAAGGACCGCGCCGCCAATGACCCCGCCGGCGTTGCCCTTTATTATCAGGCTGATGGCAGCGCGATTCCGGCCGGATCGACCCTGCGCAATCCCGACTTGGCAGAAACGCTGACGCGGATTGCACAAGCAGGGGCGGACAGTTTCTATGAAGGTCCGCACGGGCAGGCGCTGGCCGAAAAAATCGCCTCCGTCACACCGCGCCGGTTAGGCGAGGCCGGAGCTGAGAGCGGGGCGATGGTCGCGGCAGATATTGCCGGTTACGAAGCCAAAGCGCGCACACCTGTCTGCGGCACCTATCGCCTCTATCGCATTTGCGGGATGGGCCCGCCTTCCTCTGGCGCGACGACGGTTTATGCCGTTCTGAAACAGCTCGAACGCTTTGATCTTGCCGCGATGGGGCCGAATTCTCCGGTGTTCTGGCATGTCTTTGCCGACAGCCAGCGGATCGCCTATGCTGATCGCGAGCTTTATCTCGCCGATAGCGACTTTGTCGATGTGCCTGTCGCCGGCCTGACCGATGCGAATTATCTGACCCGGCGCGGCCTGTTGATCGATCCGAAGCATGCCTTGACCAAAGTCGAAGCCGGACATCCCGCAGGCGCAGCAATCAGTCGGGCCGATGGTGACGAACCGGTGGAGAACGGGACGTCGCATTTCGTGGTTATCGACGATGATGGCAATGCGGTCAGCTACACCTCCACGGTCGAAGGGCCCTTCGGCTCCGGCCACATGTTTGGCGGCTTCTTCCTCAATAATGAACTGACCGACTTCAGCTTTTCGCCGGAAAAAGACGGTAAGAGCGTCGCCAATCGTGTGGAAGGCGGCAAACGCCCGCGCAGTTCGATGTCACCCAGCGTGGTATACGATCCGCAAGGCAAGATGGTGCTGGTGGTTGGCGCCGCTGGTGGCGGGACGATTCCGGTGCAAGTGGCCAAGGCCATTATCGGGGTGATCGATTTCAATCTGTCGGTGGAAAGCGCCATCGCCCTGCCCGGCCTCTATGCCCCCGGCGACACTGTCTATATTGAACCGGGCACGGCGCTCACCGCAATGCAGGCTGATCTGGAGGCGATGGGGCATACGGTTGCCGCCCGGTCCATGCCCTTCAAGGCCAATGCCGCGCAGCGTGTCGATGGCGAGTGGGTGGGCGCGGCCGATCCGCGCAGCGAAGGCGCCGTGGCGCATCCGTGACGGCGCGATGACCGCCGCCTGACCAACATATATCTCCACGGGTTGCCCGGAGGCTCTCCGCACTCTAATCCTGCTGTATCTAGGGGCCTTTCGGGGCTGAGGGGAAGAGGATCAGTGGTTTGCAGCTGTCGGATTTTCAATCCGCCGATAATCTGGTGCGGCTGTTTCTGGACCGCGCAGATGAACTTGGCGACGCTGCTTTTCTAAGCGCGAAAAAAGAGGGCGTCTGGACCGCGATCAGCTGGACAGAAGCCGCGCGGCAAGTCTGCCTGCTGGCTGAGGCGCTGCGGGATATGGGCCTGCAGGATGGCGACCGGGTGATGCTGGTTTCGGAAAACCGGCCAGAATGGTGTCTGGCCGATCTGGCCATTATGGCGGCAGGCTGCATCACCACGCCGACCTACACCACCAATACCAGACGCGACCATGTGCATATTCTGGACGATTCCGGGGCCCGGGCTGTTATCGTGTCCAATAACAAGCTGGCCCAGCCGCTGATCAGCGCAATGGCGCATGCCGGGGTGGCGGAGCATCTTATTGGCATCGAAGAACTGCGCGCTGGCCAGAAGGGTGATGTCACCTTCCACCAATGGGGCGATCTGGTTCAAGGCAACATCGGCATCGCTCGACATGCCACTGAAAGCCGGGTGCAGTCCCTGCGCCGCCGGGACACGGCCTGTATCATCTATACCAGCGGTACGGGCGGAGCGCCGCGCGGGGTGAAGCAGCATCATGGTGCGATTCTGTGCAATGTTTACGGCGCAGCCAAGGTGCTGGAGCATGATTTTGGTTGGGATAAGGAGCGGTTCCTGTCCTTTTTGCCTCTCAGCCATTCCTATGAACATACGGCTGGCCAGTTCTTGCCCATCGGGATGGGGGCGGAAATCTGGTATAGTGAAGGTCTGGACAAGCTTTCGGGCAATATCGAGGAAGCTCAACCCACGCTGATGGTTGTCGTCCCGCGCCTGTTCGAAGTGCTGCGAACCAAAATAATCAAACAGGTCCGTCAGCAGGGCAAACTGGCCGAAAGACTGATGGAGATGGCGCTCGATCTCGAAGAACGGCAGACAAACGGCGATGAGAGGCTGAGCGACGGAGTCAAAAACCTAATCCTCAATCACACTTTACGTCCAAAGATTCGGGCTAGATTTGGGGGCCGGTTGAAGGCGCTGGTCTCAGGCGGGGCCCCGCTCAACCCTGAGGTCGGGCATTTCTTTCAGGCACTGGGTATGGTGATGCTGCAGGGCTATGGTCAGACAGAGGCCGCGCCCGTGGTCAGTTGCAATTATCCCAGTGCCGGGATCGATATGAAAACGGTTGGCCCGCCGCTGGACGGGGTCGAAGTTGCCATTGCAAAAGACGGTGAGATTCTGGTGCGCGGCGAGCTGGTGATGCATGAATATTGGCGCAACCCCAGCGCAACCGCCGCCTCGCTGCAGGATGGATGGCTGCATACGGGCGATATCGGCCATCTGGATAGCGCCGGACGGATCGTGATTACGGACCGGAAAAAGGACATGATCGTCAATGACAAGGGCGACAATATCGCCCCGCAGAAAATCGAAAGCATGCTGACGCTGCAGCCCGAAATCGGGCAGGCGATGGTGCATGGTGAACAGCGTCCTTATATCGTCGCGCTCATCGTCCCCGATGCGGAATGGATGGCGGAATGGGCCGCCGCGCAGGGCCTGTCAGCGGGTCAGGGCATAGTGCCGAATCTGCAAAGCTTGCGTGATAATGAGGCGTTTCGGGCCAGCTTGCGCAAAGCGGTCGACAGAGTGAATGAGGACCTCTCCGTCACCGAAAAAGTACGGCGGATCACCTTGGCCGATGACGGTTTCACCATCGAGAACCATGAATTGACGCCCAGCCTGAAGATTCGGCGGCACAAGATCCGCGATCATTATGGTGACCGGCTGAACGGCCTTTATCGCTCCTGATATCGAGCGAGGCTGCAGTCAGGCAGCGTCAAGTTCTTCCGGGTAGAAGCGCGGCTCGGCCTCGGACCATGCCACCGCTGTCGCGGCAGATTCGCTGAGTGAATGGAGCAGGCCCTTACGGCGATCAGGCGCCATTTGCGGAGCTGCGGCAGCGGCGCAGAAGGCGGATGGAAGCCAGGGTCGCGCCCGCGCGCCCAGCAGCCGCTCATACAGAAAACGATAGGCGGAAAAGCTCTCCAGCCCGTTTTCGCTCAGATCCTCGACCGAAATGACGATCAGGCGGGACAGGAATTCTCCGTAATCGGATCGCTCCGTTGCCAGAGGAATCAACGGGCGCAGGTCAGCATAGCGGGCCGGGTCGCTTTGCTCGTCTTCCGATTCGGCAAAGGCGGCCAGACGTTCCCACAAGCCGCGGCTCTGCATCCGGCTCGACGCGCGCAAAGCGGCCAGTCGACGCTGAATAAAAAGCTGTTCGCTTTCTGAAAAACTGGCGAATTCGCGCAATTCCGAAATTGCCAGAGAGTCCATTGGGGCCCGTGCCATTCCTGTCATCCCGTTTCGATTACAGGACGCTTATCGGTCATTCAGGTTAGCATTGGGTAAAGGCCTGCCTGGCTGATATGCAGACAGGCCCGATTTGTCAGATCAATCCGGCCAGCGGGCTGGAGGGATCGGCATATTTGCGCGTTCCCATACGTCCGGCGAGATAGGCATTGCGGCCCGCTTGGACGGCCAGCTTCATCGCATGTGCCATGCGAATCGGGTCCTTTGCCTCAGCAATGGCCGTGTTCATCAGCACACCGTCACAGCCCAGCTCCATCGCCACGGCTGCCTCGCTCGCCGTGCCGACCCCGGCATCAACCAGCACCGGCACATTGGCACCCTCCACGATCAGGCGAATGGTGACCTTGTTCTGAATACCAAGCCCCGAACCGATCGGCGCGCCCAGCGGCATCACCGCGACCGCGCCGGCTTCTTCCAGCTGTTTCGCGGCAATCGGATCATCGACGCAATAGACCATCGGCTTAAAACCTTCACTGGCCAGCACTTCCGTCGCTTTCAGCGTTTCACGCATATCGGGATAGAGCGTGCGCGCTTCGCCCAGCACTTCCAGCTTCACCAGATCCCAGCCACCGGCTTCGCGGGCCAGACGCAAAGTGCGGATCGCGTCATCGGCCGTGAAGCAGCCGGCCGTGTTGGGCAGATAGGTGATTTTCTTGGGGTCGATATAATCGGTCAGCATCGGGGCCTTGGGATCGGATACATTCACCCGGCGCACGGCCACGGTGACGATATCCGCTCCGCTGGCCTCGACCGCAGCTGCGTTTTGTTCGAAATCCTTATATTTCCCGGTGCCGACAATCAGGCGAGAGCGAAAACGCCGTCCTGCCACTTCCCAGCTATCGTCTGACGCGGCGGGTACATCCCCCTGCCCGCCGCCGACAAAGTGAACGATTTCAAGGTTGTCGCCGTCCGCCAGCGCGGCGGCTTCCAGTGTCGAGCGCGGCACAACCACACCATTATGTTCCACCGCCACTTTCTCTGGCGTCAGGTCCAGCTCGCGCACCAGGGCGGCAATGGTGGGGGCTTCACTCCGGCGGGTTTCGCCGTTCACGGTCAATGTGTGGATTGCAGTCATGCAAGCGAGATAGCGTGTCTTATCCGTGGCGCAAGTTAGACAGATGACCCCATGCCACCAAAGCCACTCCGATAACGGTCATCACGGCCTCTTCCACACCATGACCAACCACCAGCGCACCGCCCATAAAGAGCAGGCCCGCAGTGGCGATAAGCAGAGGTCCCGGGCGCCGATGGCGGACCATGCCAATGCCGATCGCAAGACCGGCAATCACCGCCGCCATGGCCAGCCCAAAGCGGTGAATCGACGGGTCCATCAAGACACCGCCGCCCAGGCCAAGCACCGCGACCAGCACAACGCCAAGCACACAATGCACAGCACACAGGCCCGAAAGCCACATGCCAGCCCGGTCGAGACAGGTGCGCAAGGATGAAGGATGTGGGGCGCTCATGCAGCGTCATTTATGTGACAACATATCATTTGACAAGAGAGTCTCTTGTTCCTCTTGAGATTTTTTGTCTCCGGGGGCAGGGCAGGCGCATGAGCAAGACGGTTATTCATCGCGGCGCAGCTGCGGATCAGGTGCCGGGCCAATTGTCAGCTTTGCGCCCTCTCGCCCTCTCTCGCTGGTTATTCATTGTGGCAGCGCTGGTGGCCATGATGGTGGCCGTGGGGGGCATTACCCGGCTGACCGAAAGCGGGTTGTCGATCACCGAATGGAAACCGGTCACCGGTGCCCTGCCCCCCTTGTCGGAGGCGCAATGGCAGGCCGAATTCGCCGGCTATCAGCAGATTGGCGAATATCAGCAGATCAACGGTCCGGCCGGGATGACGCTGAGTGATTACAAGTTCATCTATTTCTGGGAATGGTTCCACCGCTTGCTGGGCCGCGTGATTGGTCTGGCCTTTGCCTTGCCGCTGATCTGGTTCTGGGCGAAAAAAGCCATCCCGCCGGGCTACAAACCGCGTCTGGTCGCCTTGCTGGCACTCGGCGGACTGCAAGGCGTCTTTGGCTGGTATATGGTGCGCTCGGGTCTTTCGACCAGCATGACCGATGTGAGCCATTTCTGGCTCTCCATCCATTTGCTCACCGCGCTCTTTACGCTGGCCGGGCTGGTCTGGACGTCGCTCGACCTTCGGCTGCTCGCACGCGATCCCTCGGCGCGCCCCGCGCGCTTGCGGCCGCTGGCAGTAATCGCCGGCGTCATCCTTTTCATTCAGTTGATGTTGGGCGCATGGGTCGCGGGTCTGAATGCGGGGCTGGCTTCCGACACATGGCCGCTGATGCAGGGACGTATTTTTCCGGAGGTGAATTGGTCGAACGGCGCCTTTTGGGCCTTCACCCATGATCCGTTTTTGCTGCATTTCGTCCATCGCTGGTGGGCCTGGGTGGTTGTGGCGGTGCTGATTGTGCTGGCGCGTTATGCCAAACGGCAGGGCCATCGCCTGTCCTCCATTGCGGTGCATAGCGCCTTCGGCACCCAGATCCTGCTGGGCATTCTGACCGTGCTGACCGGCGTGATGTTGTGGATCGCCGTACTGCATCAATTGGTTGGGGCTCTGCTGGTGGTGGCGACCGTCTGGGCCGCGCATGTCATCGGCCGCCGACCGGGCATCTAGGGCAGACATGGCGGACATCTCCCCTCCCGCAGCCTTGATCTGGTGCCCTTTCGAAAATGCACAGGATGCGCGTCAGGCGGCGCGTATTCTGTTATCCGAAGGGTTGGTCGCCTGCGCCAATATCATGCCCGACATGCAATCGCTCTATATCTGGGAAGGCGAACAGGGCGAGGCACAGGAATGCGGCGCGCTGTTCAAGACCGCACCGGCCAGCCTGATTACTGCCATTGCGCGGCTTGAAGAGATTCATCCCTATGACACACCCGCCATTATTGGCTGGAATGCAGACGAAACCACACCCGCGACGCGCAGCTGGCTGGCCAATCCGCTGGGCTCATCCGCCGGCTGAGCAGCCCCGCTTACAACAAGAGGTATTATTTTACCTTCCGCGTAAAGCCCGGATTTGCTTGACTTGCGCGTGATCTCAGCGCAAATGGCGGCCGCTTCGACCGAAAGGATCACCGATTCTTCCCGGCGAAATTGAAATACGAAACTAAGGATTGAACAGCCATGAAGGCGCTCAGCACAACCACCCGGTCGATCAAACCGGCCGAGGTGGAAAAGAAATGGCACCTGATTGACGCCGAAGGCCTCGTTGTTGGCCGTGTCGCTTCGATCATCGCCAATATACTGCGCGGCAAGACCAAGCCGAGCTTCACCCCGCATGTCGATTGCGGCGATCACGTCATCGTGATCAATGCCGACAAGGTGTCGTTCACTGGCAAGAAGCGCAATGAAAAGGTCTATTACAAGCACACCGGCTATGCTGGCGGCATCAAGGAAGTGACTGCCGACAAGGTGCTCGACGGTCGTTTCCCCGAGCGCGTGCTTGAAAAGGCTGTGGAACGCATGGTTCCGCGCGGCCCGCTTGGCCGTCAGCAGATGAAGGCCCTGCACCTGTTTGCTGGCACCGAGCATCCCCATGAAGCTCAGAAGCCTGAAGTGCTCGACATCGCTTCGATGAACCGCAAGAACAAGGCGACCGCGTAATGGCCGACGAAAATAACACCGTTTCCGATCTTGCCGATCTGAAGAACATCGCTGGCGATGCTCCTGCGGCTGACGAAGTTTCCGGCGAAACCGTTGCTCCTGCTGCTCCTACCGCGCCGCTGCGCGAACAGGAACTGGATGCACAGGGCCGCGCCTATGCCACTGGCCGCCGTAAGGATGCCAGTGCCCGCGTGTGGCTGAAGCCCGGCACCGGCAAAGTGACTGTGAATGGCCGTGACCAGGAAGTGTATTTCGCACGTCCGACACTGCGCCTGATCATCAACCAGCCCTTCGAAATCACCGAACGGGTTGGCCAGTATGACGTGGTCTGCACCGTGACCGGTGGTGGTCTTTCGGGCCAGGCCGGTGCGGTAAAGCATGGCATCAGCCAGGCACTCAGCAAATTTGAGCCGGTCCTTCGCTCCACTGTGAAGACCGCTGGCTTCCTGACGCGTGACAGCCGTGTCGTTGAACGTAAGAAATATGGCCGTGCGAAAGCACGTCGTAGCTTCCAGTTCTCGAAGCGCTGATCTCACGATCACTTGCGAATATGGAAAAGGCGGCCTGCGGGCCGCCTTTTTTGTGTCTGCTATACATATCAGGCTGGTGATCAGACTTACTGGCAATCATCCTCAAGCAGAGGAAAATTGCCAGCCGGCGCTGCGTTAGCCGAATTACTGCTGATCAATTGCGACCGAAATCGTCTTGTAACCGAACAATATCGTCCTCACCCAGATAGGCCCCGGTTTGAATTTCGATCAATTCGAGATCGATCTTGCCCGGGTTATTAAGCCTGTGTGTCGCGCCGATGGGGATATAGACTGATTCATTCTCGCTCAGCAGCTTCACCGTGTCATCCACCGTCACTTCAGCCGATCCGCGTACGATGATCCAGTGTTCAGCCCGGTGATGATGTTTTTGCAGCGAAAGCTGCTTGCCCGGCTTCACGAAAATACGCTTGGCCTGAAAACGCTCCCCCTTCACGATGGAAGTGTACCCACCCCATGGCCGGTAAATAGTCGGATGTTCGCGGGCCAGAGCCTCGGTCTCGCGGTCTGCCTTCAGCTGTTTGACGATTTGCCCGACATTCTGGCTGCTCTTGAGTGAGCCCACGTAAACTGCATCTTCGCTGACGATCACGGCCTTATCCTGCACATCCTGCAAGGCCACATGCATATCGCGCGAAATAACCAGCGAATTGCTGCTGTTCAGCACGGTAGCGTTGCCGGATATGACATTGCCATCCGCATCCTTTTCACCATCCTTCCAGATGGCGTCCCAGCTGCCCAGATCGGACCAGGCAAAGGAGGAGGCAACGACCGCCGCCGCCGATGTTTTTTCCATCACGGCATAATCGATCGAGATATCAGGACATTGGGCAAAGATATCCGCATCCAGCCGCGTGAAATCGAGTGCAGGGTCATTCTGCACCTGCTCAAACGCATGACGCGCATGTTTGATCACATCCGGCGCGTGTTGCTCCAATTCGGCAATCAGAGGTGTCACGGGGAACATGAACATGCCTGAATTCCACGTGAAACGACCAGTCTCGATCATTTTCTGCGCATTTTCACGGTCGGGCTTTTCGACAAAGCGAACGACAGCCGCAGCACCGCCGGGAAGCTCGTCCCCAGCTTCGACATAGCCATAGCCCGTGGCGGGTTCGCTCGGTTCAATACCAAAGGCCACCAGCTTGCCCTCCCGCGCTGTCGCAGCGGCACGGTCGATACAGGCGTAGAATGTCTCATCTGCCTCAATCTCGTGGTCAGATGCGAGCACCTGCATCACCGCGTCGGGCCCAAAACGTTCCTTGATCAAGACAGCGGCCGCCGCGATCGCCGGTGCCGTGTTACGCGCCACTGGCTCGAGCAGGATGGAGGATAGCGCGATATCCAGTTCCCGTGCCTGTTCAGCCACCAGGAAGCGGAAATCCTCATTGGTGAGAATGATCGGCGCCGTATAGCGCGAGCTGTCCTGCACGCGCTGCAGCGCCTTCTGGAACAGAGTTTCATCCTCCAGAAAGCGGATGAACTGCTTGGGCGCACTGGAACGGGATAAGGGCCACAGCCTGGTGCCCTTGCCGCCCGCCATAATGACCGGGACGATTTTGTCCGACACGTACATTCCCCCTCAGGATCTTACATTCAACAGGGGTATACGTTGCCCTAGGGCGATCCCCTATTCCAGAGCAAATGTGCTGCAATGCAAAAAGAAGCATTTTTAAGGCCGGTTGCCATAGAAAACCCCCGCGGCAGGGGGGCTGCCACGGGGGTTACGCCGATTGCGAGTGCAACCGATGTTCTGTCAGGCGATTATTCGATATTTCGCCCGGCTTCGCTATTGAACCACAGCGCCGCCAATGTGCCCAAGGCGCCGGAAAGCAGATAGACACCCGCTGCCGGCAGACCGAATGAACTGGCCAGTGACAGGGCCACGAGCGGCGCAAAACCAGCCCCGAAGAGCCATGCCAGATCCGACGTCAGGGCCGATGCCGTATAGCGAAGCCGCTGCGGGAAGGTTGACGAAAGCGCGCCGGAACATTGCCCGAAGGACAGACCCAGCAGCGCGAAGCCGAGAAACATGAAGACCATTTCGCCCAATATTCCGCCATTGAGCAGAATCGGGGCAAAGCCGCTGAAAGCCGCGATAGCCGCCGCGCAATAGCCGAGCACCTTGCGCCGTCCGATTCGGTCCGCCAGCGCGCCCGAAATCACGATCGCCACGACCCCCACAGCCGCAGCGGCAGCTTCAATTGCCAGAAACAGTGTCGTCTTTTCCTGTGTGTAGAGCACCACCCAGCTGAGCGGGAACACGGTAACCATGTGAAACAAGGCGAAACTTGCCAGAGGCGCGAATGCCCCCGCGACAATCCGCGAGCCGCTTTCCCGCACAACTTCACTGGCTGACGCCGGTTTCAGTTCGCGCTGTTCGAAAAGCGTTTGATATTCAGGCGTCACCACAATCCGCAGCCGGGCGAACAGGGCCACGACGTTGATCGCAAAAGCCACGAAGAATGGATAGCGCCAGCCCCAATCAAGAAAATCGGGCGTGGGCAAAGCAGCGATCAGGAACCAGAACAGCAGGCTGGCCACAATCAGGCCCAGCGGTGCGCCCAATTGCGGCACCATCGCGTACCACCCACGGCGATTCTCCGGCACATTGAGCGCGAGCAGTGAAGCAAGCCCGTCCCATGAACCGCCGAGTGCCACGCCTTGCCCCATACGGAATAGCGCCAGCAATGCGACCGACCACATGCCGATTGTCTCATACCCCGGCAGGAAGGCGATTGCCGCGGTCGATCCCCCGAGCAGGAACAGGGCCGTCGTCAGTTTCACACCGCGGCCATAGCGATGATCAATTCCGGTAAAGATCAGCGTGCCGACGGGGCGCGCGATAAACGCCAAAGCAAAAATGCCGAAACTATACAAAGTGCCAGTCAGCGGATCAGCAAAGGGGAAGACGTGGCTTGGAAAAACAAGCACCGCAGCAATGGCAAAGACGAAGAAATCGAAAAATTCCGATGTCCGGCCAATGATCACACCCACCGCGATTTCACCGGGCGCAATAGCGTGCCCGTCTTCGTGAAGCTGGCGTGCGTCCTGTTCGAGGGTCGTACTGGTCATAGGCTCCGGCATTGATAATTCGGGTGTCTGCGCATCGACTCGGCCGCACGTGACGGCAAACCGACTGCTAACGATTTCAAAATCCCCCATGCGCATTGATCTCGATCAAAGGGATTGGACAAAATGCCCTATCGGCGAGTTGAACCGGTGAGCCTAACCGGCGGAACATGACTTTCGCACCCGCTTCCAACCCTCTGCTGCCCCGCCTGGGCCTCCCCCTAGCCCTTCCCCCCCTCCTGGGCGGGTGCAGCAGTCTGGTCGTACTCAGCCCGGCCGGCGATGTCGCGCAGCAGCAAGGCAATCTGGTGCTGATGTCCACCTTGCTGATGCTGGTCATTATCGTGCCTGTCCTGGCGCTGACCGTCTTGTTCGCTTGGAAATACCGGGCCGCGAACAAGGAAGCGCGTTACGATCCCGATTGGGATCACTCCACCCAGCTGGAACTGGTGATCTGGGCGGCTCCTTTGTTGATCATTATCTGCCTCGGCGCGCTGACTTGGGTCGGCACGCATATGCTCGATCCGTACCGGCCGCTGGGCAAGAATGCGCCCGCCGAATCCGCGATTGCGCAGGCCAAGCCGCTGGAAGTCGAAGTGGTTGCGCTCGATTGGAAGTGGCTGTTCATCTATCCCGAAGAAGGCATCGCCACGGTCAATGAATTCGCCGCCCCGGTGGGACGGCCGATCAATTTCAAGATCTCGGCCAGTTCGGTGATGAACAGCTTCTATATCCCGGCGCTTGCCGGTCAGATCTATGCCATGCCCGGCATGGAGACCAAGCTGCACGCGGTTTTTGATGAAACCGGCGAATATACCGGTTTCTCTTCCAATTATAGCGGCGCCGGTTTTTCCAAGATGCGTTTTGCTGCGAACAGCTTGCCCGAAGATGAATTTGAAGCCTGGGTCGCCAAGGCGAAGGCCGGTGGAGGCAATCTAGACCGCGCGACCTATCTGGAACTGGAAAAGCCCAGCGAAGGGGACCCGGCCAAAACCTACGCCACGGTCGATCCCGAATTGTACAATGCGATCATGAATATGTGCGTCGAACCCGGCAAGATGTGCATGCATGATATCATGATGGTGGATGCGAAAGGCGGCGCTGGCGAAGAAAGCATCGGCCAGACCGACCATCTGCTTTACGATAAATACGCGGCTCGCGGCACACAGGCAGGACCCGCCCACACGCCCGAAACGACCGAGGACAGTGCCCCGCACAGTCCCGCTCATAATGAGCGCCCCCAATCCCATTCCACGCATTGACAGGCCCACGCTTTGATCGGCCCAAGCATTGACAGGCAACGCCATGCACGCACCCATTCCTGAAACCTACAGCCCGATTTTCGGCAAGCTGTCGCTCGATGCGCTTCCGCTGCACGAACCTATTCTGGTTGCGACATTTGCGGTGGTCGCTCTGGGCGGCATTGCGGTGCTCGCGCTGCTGACGAAATTCCGCCTCTGGGGCTATTTGTGGAAAGAATGGTTCACCAGCGTGGATCACAAGAAGATCGGGATCATGTATATGATCCTCGGTCTGGTCATGTTTTTGCGCGGCTTTGCCGATGCGGTCATGATGCGGTTGCAACAGGCCATGGCCTTTGGCGGATCGGAAGGCTATCTGCCCGCCCATCATTATGATCAGATCTTCACCGCGCATGGTGTAATCATGATCTTCTTCGTCGCGATGCCTTTCATCACCGGCTTCATGAACTTCATTGTGCCGCTGCAGATCGGCGCTCGTGACGTGTCCTTCCCTTTCCTGAACAATTTCAGCTTCTGGATGACCACATCCGGCGCGATATTGTGCATGACATCGCTGTTCGTGGGTGAATTCGCGCAGACAGGCTGGCTGGCTTACCCACCTTTGTCCGGCATCGCCTACAGTCCCAATGTTGGCGTCGATTATTACATATGGTCGCTGCAGATTGCGGGCGTGGGGACGACCTTATCCGGCATCAACCTGGTCTGCACGATTCTGAAGATGCGGGCGCCAGGCATGACGCTGATGAAAATGCCGGTTTTCACCTGGACCTCGCTTTGCGCCAATATTCTGATCGTGGCGTCCTTCCCCGTCCTGACGGCGGTTCTGGTCCTGCTGGGGCTCGATCGCTACGCCTTCACGAATTTCTTCACCAATGATTTTGGCGGCAACGCCATGATGTATGTGAACCTGATCTGGATCTGGGGTCACCCGGAAGTGTATATCCTGATCCTGCCGCTCTTCGGCGTCTTTTCCGAAGTCACGTCCACCTTCTCGGGCAAGCGGCTGTTTGGCTATACATCCATGGTCTATGCCACGATCTGCATCACCATCCTGTCCTATCTCGTCTGGCTGCACCACTTCTTCACCATGGGGTCGGGGGCGAGCGTGAACAGCTTCTTCGGAATCACCACCATGGTGATCTCCATCCCCACCGGGGCGAAGCTCTTCAACTGGCTCTTCACCATGTATCGCGGCCGGATTCGCTTCGAATTGCCGATGATGTGGACCGTTGCCTTCATGATCACTTTCGTCATCGGCGGGATGACCGGCGTGCTGCTGGCCGTGCCACCGGCTGACTTCGTCCTGCACAATTCGCTGTTCCTGATTGCGCATTTCCACAATGTGATCATCGGCGGCGTGCTGTTCGGTGCCTTCGCGGCCATCAACTTCTGGTGGCCCAAGGCCTTCGGCTTCAAGCTCGATACCTTCTGGGGCAAAGTCTCCTTCTGGTGCTGGGTCCCTGGCTTCTATCTGGCCTTCATGCCGCTTTATGTGCTCGGACTGATGGGCGTGACCCGCCGGATGCGCGTATTTGACGATGGCAGTCTGCAGATCTGGTTCATCATTGCCGGGATCGGCGCCGCGGTCATCGCACTGGGCATTGCCGCAATGCTGATCCAGTTCGCCGTTTCCATCTGGCGGCGTGAAGAACTGCGCGATGACACCGGTGATCCGTGGAACGGCCGCACGCTGGAATGGGCCACATCCTCTCCGCCGCCTGAATATAACTTCGCCTTCACGCCGAAAATTCACACATTGGATAGCTGGCATGAAATGAAGGAGCGCGGTTGTGAACGGCCCACATCGGGCTTCAAGGCGATCCACATGCCCCGCAACACCGGGACCGGCGTCATCCTGTCAGCCATCGCGCTGGCGGTTGGTTTCGCCCTGGTATGGCATATCTGGTGGCTTGCCGGTGCCGGTATGCTGGGCCTGATCGCCACGGCCATCACCCACACCTTCAACTATAAACGCGACTACTACATTCCCGCCGAAACCGTGGCGGAGACCGAAGCCGCGCGTACCCGCCAGCTTGCAGCCGCGACCGGAGCCTGAAGCATGAGCACTCGCCCCCTCTCCGCCCCCGATGCTGCCGTCGAATTTTACGATTTCGACGAGCATGATCACCCGGATGGCCACAGCACGATGCTGGGGTTCTGGATCTATCTGATGAGCGATTGCCTCATCTTTGCGATCCTGTTTGCCACCTATGCCGTACTCGGCGGCAACTTTGCCACCGGTCCCGGCCCGCGCGATCTCTTCGAATTGCCGCTGGTGGCGCTGAATACTGCCATGTTGCTGTTTTCATCAATCACCTATGGCTTTGCCATGTTGAGCATGCAGAAAAACTGGGTTGGCAAAACCCAGTTCTGGCTGGCCGTGACCGGCTTGTTCGGGGCCTGCTTCCTGGCAATCGAACTGTATGAATTCAGCCACCTGATCCATATTGGCGCAACGCCGCAGCGTTCAGGCTTTCTGTCGGCTTTTTTCACCCTGGTCGGCACGCATGGCCTGCATGTGACCTTCGGTATCATCTGGCTGGTCACCTTGATGATTCAGGTTAGCCGCAAGGGGCTGATTCAGGCGAATAAGCGCCGGTTGATGTGCCTCAGCCTGTTCTGGCACTTTCTTGACGTCATCTGGATCGGCGTCTTCACCTTTGTCTATCTGATGGGAATGCTGCGATGAGCGATCACAGCCACGAAACCACGCATGAATCCGGCGAAGCGCACGGGTCGATGCGCGATTATGTCATCGGCTTCGTCCTGTCGGTCATCCTGACGGCAATCCCGTTCTGGCTGGTAATGGCGCGCCCTCTGGAAGGCGGGATTACTGCTGCGCTGATCGTCATTTTCGCCGCCGTGCAGATGGTGGTTCACATGATCTACTTCCTGCATATGAGCCCGAAATCAGAAGATGGCTGGACCCTGACCTCGTTGATCTTCACGCTGATAATCGTCACGATCATGCTGGCCGGGTCCCTGTGGGTCATGTATCACCTCAACACCAATATGATGCCGATGCCGGATATGTCCCAATTGCCATGAATGCCGCCAGCACGTCGCGCAGCCTTGGCTCGCGCGTCCTGTTGGCAGGCCTTGCCCTGTTGTTTGCTGCCGGTTTCGCAGCATTGGCGCTGTGGCAGATTGATCGGCGGGAATGGAAACATGATCTGATTGACCGGGTGGAGAGCCGCATCCACGCAGCGCCCGCCCCGGCCCCTGATCCCTCCCGATGGGGTACGCTTACTGAAGATAGCGCCGCCTATCGCCATATTCGGCTGACCGGGCATTATCAGGCCGGGCAGGACACGCTGGTCCGCGCCGTCAGCGATCTGGGCGCTGGCTATTGGGTGATGACGCCATTTGAAACAGGCACCTACACCGTACTGATCAATCGCGGCTTCGTGTCGCAGGAACAGGCTGGCAATTATGCGCCCCCGCCACCGGCGCGAAGGGAAATCACCGGATTGTTGCGCATAAGCCAACCCAATGGCGGTTTCCTGCGCGATAATGATCCGCCATCCGACCGCTGGTTTTCCCGTGATGTCCAGGCCATCGCGCAGCGCCGTGATCTGGAGCGTACAGCACCCTATTTCCTCGATCTTGACGCCTCATCGCCGGAACCGCTCCAGATGGATGTCGGCACAGGATCATCAGAGGAGGCGTCAGCGCCTGTTGCTGGGCTGACCCGCGTTAACTTCCCCGACAACCATCTGGTCTATGCTGTCACCTGGGCAGCGCTTATGCTGTTTTCCATATGGGCCGCGTGGACATTCTGGTCGGCGAAAAAACATGAATGACACGGTGATTACATCGGCGGCAAAACCGGAAAGCGATGCCGGCTGGCGCAATATGCAATTGCTCATCCAGCTACGCTGGACGGCAGTTTTTGGACAGCTCGTCACCATCGGGGTGGTTATTGGTGTCTTGGGCATATCGCTGCCCCTGTGGCCCTTGTTGGTGGTGCCGGTCATGCTGGCCGCAATCAATCTCATCAGCTCTGTGCTGCTGCGCCACTTCCGGGTCGTCAGCAATTTCGAACTGACCGTTGCGCTGCTGGTGGATGTCGTGGCGTTGGGCTGGCAATTGCACCATAGTGGCGGCGCAGCGAACCCTTTTGCGTCCCTGTTCCTGTTGCAGGTTGTGATCGGCGCGATCATTCTCAAACCAAAATCATCATGGATTGTGGTGGCGACTGCGCTGGTGGCGCTGGCCGCAATCAATGTGAATGAAGAACCGCTGATCCTCCCTGCACCGCATAACGACGCCCCAATGCGGCTCTATCTGCTCGGCAGCTTTGTCAGCTTCACCCTTATTGCCATTCTGCTGACCGTTTTCCTCACCCGTATGAGCCGCAATTTGCGGGAGCGCGATGCCGCACTGGCCGCCATCCGGCAGCGCGCGGCTGAAGAAGATCACATTGTTCGCATGGGTCTGCTCGCCTCTGGCGCAGCGCATGAACTCGGCACGCCCTTATCGTTGATGTCGGTGCTGATCGGCGACTGGAAACGCTTGCCCCAGCTGGCCGGAGATCGTGAAATTCACGAGGATATTGAAGAGATGGACAATGCAGTGAAACGCTGCAAAACCATCGTCAGCAATATTCTGATGTCCGCCGGAGAGGCCCGAGGCGAGGCCCCCCGCGTTACAACTTTACGCAACTTCATCGAGGATATCGTGGCGGAATGGCGGCTTATCCGGCGCGCCGACACCTTCGAATACCATGATGATCTGGGCAGCGAATTGACGATCGTGGCCGATCCGGCGCTGCGCCAGGTCATCGGCAATATCATCGATAATGCCGCAGAAGCTTCGCCCGGTTGGATCAGCATCAGCGCCCGCAAGGACGAGACCATGCTCTATCTGACGGTGGAGGATCGCGGTCCCGGCTTTTCAGAGGAAATATTGGCCAGCTTTGGTCATCCATACCGATCGACCAAAGGCAAACCCGGCGGCGGCCTGGGTCTGTTTCTGCTGGTAAATGTGTTACGCAAGATGGGTGGTCAGGCGCAGGCGGAAAACCGCGAGCAAGGCGGTGCCCGGGTGTTTATGGAATTGCCGCTGAAAGCGCTCGCCTATGAACGGAGAAAAACCGAGTGACGCAGGAAAATGCAGAAAGCGGACTGCTGGCCATCATTGAGGATGATGCAGCGTTTGCCCGCACATTAATCCGTTCCTTCGAACGCCGTGGTTACAGCACGATTCACGCCCGTAGCCATGACGAACTGACCGATCTGCTGCGGCAGTATCAGCCGGATTTTGCGGTGGTGGATCTCAAGCTGGAATCCTCCTCCGGCCTCTCTTGTGTCGAGGCGCTCCGCGATTCTGACGAAACCATGAAAATCGTGGTGCTGACGGGCTATGCCAGCATCGCCACAGCGGTTGAGGCCATCAAGCTGGGGGCAAATTATTATCTCGCCAAACCTTCCAATACGGATGACATAGAGGCCGCATTCTCGCGTAAGGAAGGCGATGCCAATATCGAACTCGATGGCCGGCAATCATCGCTCAAGACTCTGGAATGGGAACATATTCACCAGACTCTGATCGAAAACGACTTCAATATATCGCAGACCGCGCGGCGCCTGGGCATGCACCGCCGCACTTTGGCTCGTAAACTGGAAAAGCGGCAAATCCGCTAAGGATCAATCCGACCCGAAAAGATCGCGGGTGAAGACCTTGTCGACCACATCCCGAATATCATCGGTCACGCGATTGGCGACGATCACGTCGGACTGTTCTTTGAACGCTGCCAGATCATTCACCACCGGTGAATTGAAGAAATCTTCGGTTTCCAGCACGGGTTCATAGACAATCACCCGGATTCCTTTGCCCTTTACCCGCTTCATGATCCCCTGAATCGAAGACTCACGAAAATTGTCCGAGCCCGCTTTCATCACCAAACGATAAACACCCACTGTTTGCGGGTTCCGGGCGATGATGCGTTCGGCAATAAAATCCTTCCGCGTGGAATTGGCATCCACAATGGCGCGGATCAGATTTTGCGGCACCTCGGAATAATTGGCCAGCAACTGCTTCGTATCCTTCGGCAGGCAATAGCCGCCATAGCCAAAGGAGGGATTATTATAATGGTCGCCAATCCGCGGATCGAGCCCCACACCATCCACGATCTGCCGCGTATCCATCCCATGCGCCATGGCATAGCTGTCGAGCTCGTTGAAAAATGCAACCCGCATGGCGAGATATGTGTTGGCGAACAGTTTGATCGCCTCTGCCTCTGATGGATTGGTGAACAGCACCGGAACGTCGGTTTCCAGCGATCCATCCAGCAGCAATTGCGCAAAACGTTCAGCCCGCTCCGAACGCTCCCCCACAATGATGCGGGAGGGATGGAGATTGTCGTAAAGCGCACGTCCTTCGCGCAGGAACTCGGGCGAAAACAGCATTTGCTGTGTGCGCATTTCGCTGCGGATTCCCTCGATATAGCCAACCGGGATGGTGGACTTCACGACAATGGTCGCTTCCAGATTGACCGCCATCACCGCGCGGATCACGTGTTCCACAGACGACGTATCGAAGGAATTGGTGTCGCTGTCATAATTGGTCGGGGTGGCCACGATCACGAAATCGGCATCGGCATAGGCCGCCACGGGATCAGTCGTTGCAGTCAGGTCTAGCTGTTTATTGGCGAGATAATCCTCGATCTCCGCATCCACGATCGGACTTTCGCCCCGATTGACCATGGCCACGCGTTCTTCGCTGATATCGACGGCAACAACGTTATTTTTCTGTGCCAGAAGTACCGCGTTGGAGAGACCAACATAGCCCAGACCTGCAACCGCAATTTTCATAGATGCCTTAACCCCGGTAATTCTGCGCAAACCCTATTGTGCCGCACTGCAGCAAATAAAGGTAAATTCTTTTCATGTATCGCCAGCGCGTTAAGTGCGCCGCATATTTATCAGCCAAAGTCATCCCGCTCAGGTCGCTGGAATGGTCCCGGTCATCAACAAGGCCAGCAATCCCAGCCCCGCCACGATCCGATAGATAACAAAAGGGAGGTAATTCCTGGTCGAAACGATTTTCAGAAAGGCGACGATCACCCAATAGCCAACCACAAAGGCGATGGCAGTCGCCAAGGCAGTCGGGCCCGGTCCAATGGGCCCCCAATCATTCCAGCTCTTCGCCAATTGGTAAAAGCCCGATGCAAGCACTGCCGGAATCGCCAGCAGAAAGGAATAACGCGCCGCTGCCTCACGCGTGTAGCCCATGATCAGTCCGGCACTGATTGTCCCGCCCGAGCGGGATACGCCGGGGATGAGGGCCATGGCCTGCGCAAATCCGAAGATGATCCCGTCGCGCCAACTCAGGCTTTTCAGCGGTTTCACCCGCGCGCCCCACTTGTCCGCCGCGCCGAGTACCAGAGCGAACAGGATCAGCATTGTCGCGGTGAGATAGAGATTGCGCAGGCTGGTTTCGATGGCATCCTTGAAGGCGAGGCCCAGAATCGCGATCGGCAATGTCCCGATAATCACCAGCCAGCCCATCCGCACATCCTCGGCATCTTCCGGACGGCGCGCCTTGGTGAAACTGCGAAGCCATGCCATCGCAATGCGCCAGATATCCTTGCGGAAATACAGCAGAACGGCCGCTTCTGTCCCGATTTGCGTGATCGCGGTAAAGGCCGCGCCCGGATCCTGTCCGGAGGGCAAAAACGCCCCAGCAATCCGCAAATGGGCGCTCGAGGAAACCGGCAGAAACTCGGTCAGCCCTTGTACCAGACCCAATATAGCCGCCTCAAACCACTGCCCGCTTGATGAAATCATCGAAATTGCCATTCCTGCTAAGGCCTTATTCCTTGGCCAGTGCTGCGCCGCGCCATGATTAGACAGGCTGCCGCTACGTAGCAACCGCAAAGCCAGATGCCCTTATTTCCCTTCCACGCCCACCAGAGACCAGAGAAAGCAAGCATTTGCGCACGGTTGCGATCAGCCGCGGGGTTCAATTCCCTTCGGGCCATCGCTAAATGCATCGCCATGGACACACTCATCGAAATTTCGGCCTGGGCCAGAGACGAAAACTGGATTCAGGCGGCGATTGGGCTCGGACTGCTCATCGGCGCAGCGCTGCTGGCCAATTATGTCGTTAAAAAGGTGATCCTGCGCTTCGCCCTGCGTCTTTTGCCTGAAGAGGGTAAACCGCTGGGGACGATCGCCGGGCGGCTCGCCAATATCATCCCCGCCCTGATCATCACGGGCGGGATACAGGCTGTGCCGCATCTTCCCGATGAACCGGTCGCACTGGTCGAAAATCTGGCCGCGGCCTTTGTGATCCTCACTCTGGCCCTCGCCATAAGCAAGGCTCTTGATCTGATAAACCAGATCTACGCCCGCCGGCCCGATGCGCATACACGGCCAATCAAGGGCTATCTGCAGCTGCTGAAGATTCTGGTCTTTGTCGCAGCAGGCATCCTGATGATTGCCGCATTGATGCAGCAATCGCCGCTGCTGCTGCTTTCCGGTCTGGGCGCAATGGCCGCCGTTGTCATGTTGGTGTTCAAAGACACGATCCTGTCACTGGTGGCTTCGGTTCAGCTTACTTCCAACGATATGCTGCGCGTAGGTGACTGGATCGAAATGCCGCAACTGAATGCGGATGGCGATGTGATCGATATCGCCCTGCACACCGTCAAAGTGCAGAATTGGGACAAGACGATCACCACAATCCCGACGCATCGGCTGATTTCGGAAAGTTTCCGCAACTGGCGCGGAATGCAGGATTCTGGTGGCCGGCGGATCAAGCGCTCGCTCAATATCGACAAGAACACCATCCGCTTCCACACGGAGGATGAAATTGCCGCGCTGAAGCGCTTCGAATTGCTGGACCGCTATTTCGACCGCAAGCAACAGGAACTTGACCAGTGGAACAGCGCCCATGGAACAGCCGATCCGGTCAATATGCGCCGGATGACCAATATCGGCACGTTTCGCGCCTATGTGGTCGCCTATTTACAGGCGAATAATCAGGTCTGGGAAGATATGACGCTGATGGTCCGTCAATTGCAACCCACGCCGCAGGGCCTGCCGTTGGAAGTCTATTGCTTCGCCCGCACCACGGCATGGGAAAGCTACGAAGCGATTCAGGCGGATATTTTCGACCATCTGCTAGCCATATTGCCCGAATTCGGACTGCGCCTTTTCCAGGAACCGAGCGGTCAGGATATGCGTCAACTCGGCGCCTTCAGGCAGACCGAAACTATACCCGGCCAGAGCGGCACCTAATGAACCGGTGGATCGGTCCGCGGAACATGACCCGCGGGCGCCACCGGATCACCCGGATCGCGCGGCGGCCGGGCATCTTCCGGCACATCGGCAATCATCATGGCATCGCTCTTTAAATGTTCGAGGTTGCGCACGCGCACCGTCAGATTTTCACCATCCCAGGCCAATTCATTAAAGCTTGGCGGGGTGGAGCGCAGACGCTGGGACAGCGTGCCTGCGCCGATCATGCGCACCGGCCCGGCATCGGTGCGCTGCACCAGATCAAAGGCATCATGAACATGGCCCGATAATACGGCGAGTACGCCGCGCCGGGCGAGTTCTGTCAGCGCCTTCTGTCCGCCATGGGTCAACGCCGTACCCTTCGTGCCCACTTCCACCAGCGGATGGTGAACTGCGACCAGCGCGCGCGTTCCAGTCGGCAGATTGTCGAGTGTCGTCAGGCATTTGCGCAAGGCACGGTCGGTCACCCAGCCCTTTGACCAATTGAGGCGCGGCTGTGCGGGGACCGCCGTTTTCAAAGGAACGATGGCAAGGCCCGGCAAATCGATTTCACGTTCCACCAGCTCTTCAATCGCATGGAAGCGCTTATAAGGTGTGACGAAGCGTTCAAACAGGTTGAAATAGGGCATGTCGTGATTGCCGACTTCGACCGTGACTGGCGCATCGAGACTGCGAATCCAGCGGCAGGCCGCCGAAAATTCGCGGTGCCGGGCCCGCATGGTCAGGTCACCCGTAATCGCCACCGCATGCGGTTTGCGCTGCGCCACTTCCTTGCGGACCCAATCCAGTGCGCGATTGTCCTCCAGCCCGAAATGGATATCGCTGAGATGAAAAAGAAGCCGCGTTTCAGTCATTAAATTCTGTCGCCATCAAGTCCACGCCGCATTCCACCAATCGCAATTCCTCATCCGCTGCGCCTGATCGGGGCTCACCATCCACCAACATATCGATCGGCCCGCCATCCATGGATCCTGCGGTAACTGCGGCATATTGCCCCAGATTATCATGCGGTCCTTCGCGAAAATTCTGTTTCAGCAGGGCGAGCCCTTGTCCCAGATAATCGCGCGGTGTCTCGGCATGATAGGCAGCCACTTCGATCCCGCTATCATATGGCGTGAACATCAGCAGCGGATATCCCTGAGGACGGCCAAGCGGCGGATCGGAGCAGCGCACCATCGGCGCCGAAAGGCTGGTTTCGACAGCTTCAGCCACACCATCGGCCATCGCCTTGATATTGGCATCACGCATCGCCTCACGCACTTCATTCCATGCCGTCGCGGGCCCCATCAGCAAGCCAGCCAGCGCGTCACCGCCCTGAGAGCGCACGACGCCGGGGCGCAGTTTTTTTGCCTGCCCGTTAATCACAGCATCGAGCACCTCTGCGATTGTCCGGTCACCATGCAGCCGATGATAAAGCAGGTTCATCGTACCCCCGGGCAGAACCAGGACGGAACCCTCCCACCCATACAGGCCCGTAACCAGAGCATTAATGGTGCCATCGCCGGTAAAAACGGCCACCATCGGAATGCTGGCGGCATCCAGATCGGCGCCCGTGGGCAGATCTTCATCCGGAAAACAAATCACACGTTCGATCGAGAAGCCGGCCTTCGCGCAGCATTCTTCCAGACTCTCAAGTTCCGGATCGGTGTTGCTGCCGCTGGCCGAATTCACCACCAGCCAGATTGCCCCTGCGTTCTTCATGTCAATTAATCGCTTCAGCCCGTCTGCAAGTTCCCATTTAGATCCGCCGGGTTAGAATAAGCCAGGCAGAAAAGGCGTTCACTACGCTATAGGCGAAATAGGCCCAGCCCCAGGCTGGATATCCATTGGCTGCCAGCAGCAAAGCGCCGAGCAGAACGAGAAACTCTGCGACCAGACTGATCCGGCCGCCCAGCATATGCACAAACCACGGGACCTCCCCAAGCAGTGGGTGGCGGCTCTCCAGCACTGCCTTGTGCAGCGCGAAATTGAGCGTTCCGAGGATAAATATGATCAGGACTGCCATTGCCGGGTGATTGTGCCCCGACATTCGTCGATTGCCAATCACCGTTTGCCGATGGTGCCATGTTGTTCGTCGACAGATGTAATCGTTAGTCGGCTCTGGTGTGCTGACGAACGAAACTTGCGCGAAAACACCCCCATCGTTTCGTATTCATTCTCTTGCGCCGCGACGCCATCCAGTCCCGAAACCCGGTGATCGCGGCGCAACCTGACTTAGACGGAGGAGAATTGGACATGAAATCGCATATCGCCCTTATCGCAGGTGCTCTGGCCTCGGTCTGTGCCGCCAGCCCCGCTCTGGCCGCTCAGCCAACCGAACGCGTACCTTATCACGATCTCAATCTGGCAACGCCTGATGGCCAGGCCGAATTGCAGAAGCGGCTCGACAAGGCGACATATCGGGTTTGCCGTTTCGATGAAGATGGTAATCTGAAGACCGCGCAGCAGGAACATGCCTGCTATCGCGAAGCCCGCCAGGAAGCCGCATTGCGCATGGCCAAGGCCGTCAGTGAAAACCGCCTCGGGGGATAATTGACAACCATGCCAGAACCAGCCGGGCGCCCCCATCGAAGAGGGCGCCCTTTTTGTTGTCTGCGTTATTTTTCGATGGGTAGAATTATAGAGCGCAGCCGCGCGTTCAGCGACCAGCCATGGCCTTGACCTTGCGCAGATAGGTCCGCCCGATCCGCAGGTTTTCACCGCTGTCCAGCTCGACGCACCAGACCCCCAGCCCTTCATGCTTCAGGCCGCGAATACGGTCGCGCCGCAAGATGGTGGAGCGATGAATGCGGATGAATTGCGCAGGGTCCAGCCCTTTTTCCAGACCGGCAATGGTCTGCAACAACAAGTAGCTTTCTTCCCCGACATGCAACCGGACATAGTCCCGCTCGGCGTCGATACGATCAATCTGGTCGGCATCGAGACGCAGCAATTCGGACCGGTGCGGAACCCAGAACTCGGTGGTCCAGTCGCTGGCCGGAGCATGCCCATCGCTGCCTGACAGGCGCGCAAAGGCACGGCCAATGGCGCGCGTCAGGCGGTCACGTGCCACCGGCTTCAACACATAATCGACCGCTTCCAGATCGAACGCATCGACCGCGAAATCCTCATGCGCTGTAACGAAGATGATCGCGGGCTTCCTGGCTCTGCCAGCCAGTTCTCTGGCGACGGACAGGCCATCCATTTCCGGCATGGTCATATCCAGCAGGATCAGATCCGGTTCCAGCTTTTCAGCCAGACGCAGACAGGCCGCGCCATCGCTGGCCGTGCCGATCACGGTGATGTCGTCCAATTCCGCACAGATGACCTGCATCCGCTCAATCGCCAGCGGCTCATCATCGACAATCAATGTCCGCAAGGGAGCCCCCTGCTCCGCGTCACTCATTCCCCGTCCTTTCCTGACCGATCAACGGTATCCGGATATGGGTGGCATAGCCGCCCTCCACTTTTCCGGACACGATACTGGCTTCCTCGCCAAAGCGTGCCTCAAGCCTTTCACGCACATTGGCGAGTCCGATGCCGTGGCCCTGCTGCGTGCTCTTGTTCTGCCCGTTGCCATCATCCGCAATCGTAATCAGCAAGCGGCCATATTCTTCCCGCGCCGAAAGCGTGATGGTCACCTGGCTGGTGGATGTCGCAACCGCATGTTTCACCGAATTTTCGACCAGGGGTTGCAGAATCATCCCCGGTACACAGGCTTCGGCCACATTGTCGGGCAATTGATAATCGGTTTTCAGGCGCTGAGGAAAGCGGACCGCCTCGATTTCAAGATAGAGCTGCTGCAGCGCAAATTCCTGCCGCAAGGGCACATCCGATGTGGGATCGCCCGCCAGACTGCGGCGGTAAAACACGGAAATGGTCTGGATCATCCGTTCGGCGGCGTCATTTTTGCCCGTCAGCACCAGGGCTGACAGGGAATTGAGCGTGTTGAACAGGAAATGCGGATTGACCTGATAGCGAAGGCTGCGCAGCTCCGCCGCCTTCGCCGCCCGGCGGTAGTCGCCTTCTCGCCGCTCGGCCGCACGCGCCTTTTCCCCGGTCAGCAAGGCCAGATAGAGGGCGCACCATGCCAGCAGCATGAAATAGCGCGCAAAGGACAATTCGGCCAATTGTTGCCAGGCCACTTCCTGTTCGGGTTGCCGGTCGATGGTGATCATCTGCGCGCCGCCGGTTTCGGCACTAGGATCAAGCGTGCCGACATCGGGCCGGGGAACCTCGACCAGCAGATCTCCATGATCATCGCGGCGAAATTTCAGCGCCTGCTTTTCGTTCAGCCGCTCCAGCATCTGTTCCTGCATATCAGCAAAGGCGAGCTGATTGGCCTGCGCCATCAACACCGCCACCGGCAGCGAAAGCAACAATGCTGCGGCGATTTTGGCCCATAATGGCTGGCGATCGAACAATCGCAGAATCAGCCAGAAACCAATGGTTATCAGAATGCCGGCCAGTGATGCCAACGCGCGGCGGCCGAGCAATTCCTGTTCGAAACCGAAATCGAACATTTGCGCGCGCAAAGTCGACAGAATGAAATAGCAGAACCAGAGGCCCACAATCGAAGCGAGCACCATGCGGAAGGATACGTGCCCGCTATCGCTATCCCTGTCAGATTTTCTATCCATCCTGCCTGTAATAGCGGCCAATCCCGCCCGCGCCAGCACGGCAATCGAGCGGGATTGGCCTTTGGTCGAAAAACCCTCCGGGGAAATTAGCCGGAGAATCGATCCATCAGGTTGTTTCCAGCAGACCTTCCTTGGCGATTTTCTCGCGCCAGACCAGCGGGGCCAGATGGTGGACCGATTGCCCGTCTGCATCCACGGCCACCGTCACCGGCATATCCTGCACTTCGAATTCGTAGATCGCTTCCATGCCGAGATCTTCAAAGCCAACGACCTTGGAGCCCTTGATCGCGCGGGACACCAGATAGGCCGCCCCGCCCACCGCCATCAGATAGGCACTTTTGTGATCCGCAATCGCCTTGATCGCCATTTCACCGCGTTCGGCCTTGCCCACCATGGCCAGCAAGCCCTGTTCGAGCATCATGCGGGTGAACTTGTCCATCCGCGTGGCCGTGGTGGGGCCGGCAGGACCAACGATTTCCTCACCCACCGGATCGACCGGGCCGACATAATAGATGACGCGCCCTTTGAAATCGACGGGCAGCTCTTCACCCTTTTCCAGCATCTGACGGATGCGATTATGGGCCGCATCACGCCCGGTCAGCATCTTGCCATTCAGCAGCAGACGGTCGCCATTTTTCCAGCTTTCCACTTCCTCGCTGGTCAGCTTGTCCAGATCGACCCGCTTGGCTTCCACCGGCGGAGTCCATTCCACTTTCGGCCAGGCGGAAAGGTCGGGCGTTTCCAGATAGGTCGGGCCAGACCCGTCCAAGGTGAAATGCGCGTGGCGCGTGGCGGCACAATTGGGGATCATCGCCACGGGCTTGTTGGCCGCATGGCACGGCCAATCGAGGATCTTCACATCGAGAATGGTAGCGAGGCCGCCCAGCCCCTGTGCCCCGATGCCCAATGCGTTGACCTTGTCGAAAATCTCGATTCGAAGCGCTTCAAGGTCGTTTTGCGGACCACGCTGTTTCAGCTGCCCCATATCGATCGGGTCCATCAGGCTTTGCTTGGCCAGCTTCACACAATGTTCCGCCGTACCGCCAATACCAATGCCCAGCATGCCCGGTGGGCACCAGCCAGCGCCCATTTGCGGGATCATTTCCAGCACCCAATCAACGATATTATCGCTGGGATTCATCATCTTGAACTTGGATTTGGCTTCGCTGCCGCCGCCCTTGGCCGCGACATCGACCGAAATCGTATCGCCCGGCACCATTTCCACGGAGAGGACGGAGGGCGTATTGTCGCGCGTGTTGCGGCGGGTGAAGGCAGGATCGGCCAGAACCGACGCACGCAGCTTGTTTTCCTGATTGGTATACGCCTTGCGAACGCCGTCATCGACCACATCCTGCAACGAGCGCGCCGAATCCAGACGGCAATTCTGCCCCCATTTGACGAAGACATTCACGATGCCGGTATCCTGACAGATCGGGCGGTGCCCCTCTGCGCACATGCGGCTGTTGGTCAGGATCTGCGCGATGGCATCCTTGGCCGCCGGCCCTTGCTCCGCCTCATAGGCGTCACCCAGCGCGCGGATATAATCCATCGGATGGTAATAAGAGATATATTGGAGCGCGTCCGCCACGCTCTCGATCAGGTCATTTTCACGGATCGTCACCATGTCGCTCATCGAAGCGCCACTCCTTCTAGTCGATTTCCATGCCCCATAAGCCGGACTCCTGCCTATGGTCAAAGCGCTTGGCCTGCTGCGTCTATCCGCCTAAAGCAGCATCGCTAGCAAAACAGAGAGTTTATTGACGTGACCATTGTGCAAGACCGGCCCGAAAATGACAGCTTCAACGCCGCCCGCAAGGCTATGATTGATAGCCAGCTCAGGACCAGTGGAATCAGCGATACATTCGTTATCCAGCGGATGGGTTCTGTTCCGCGCGAGGATTATGTCCCTGAAAACGCTCGCGGTGTCGCTTATATGGACCGCGCGGTGAAGCTGGCCGATGGCCGTCATCTGGCCGCGCCTGCGGTGCAGGGCTTCATGCTTCAGGAAGCCAAACCCACGCAGTCCGACACATGTCTGGTGGTGGATTGCGGCAGCCAATATCTGACCGAACTGGTCCGCCCCCTGGTGGGACAGTGCGATTCTGTGTCCCCCGAAAATGCCGGCGACGCAATTCCGGGCAAGAATTATTCACTGCTGATTATCGATGGCGCAGTGGAACAGATTCCGCCTCAGCTCGCAGCTGCTCTGGCACAGGACGCGCGGATCGTGACCGGATTGGTGAAGGACGGGCTGACACGCATCGCAGTCGGTCGGAAGACCAAGGACGCCGTCTCGCTTATCCCTCTGGCCGAAATCGGCATGCCTGTTTTGCCGGAATTTTCTGCTCCCAAGAACTGGAGTTTCTGAACGATGCCGGGGAGGGGCGTAAAATTAACTCTGCTGGCTGGTGCCTGCCTGATGTCGAGCGCGCTGTTCAGCGCGCCGGCTCAGGCTGACACGCTGGAAGAGGCGCTGATCAGCGCATATCGCACCAACCCGACCCTTCAGGCTGCCCGTGCGGGGCAGCGCGTTACGGATGAAAACGTACCGATAGCGCGGGCAGATGCCCTGCCCAGCCTCGATGCAACCGGCCAATATGTCGAATTTCTGAAGCAATCCTCGGCCAGCTTTACCGCACCGGAAAGATCGGTGGGGATCAGCGGCAATCTGGGCGTACCTGTCTATTCCGGCGGTGCGGTCAAGAATTCTATCAAGGCGGCGAAAACACGCGTTCTGGCCGGTCGCGCGAACCTCAGAGCGACGGAAAGCTCAGTCTTTTCGCAAGTGGTCGCCGCCTATATGGACGTGATCCGAAGTGAAGCGATTGTCGGCCTCACAAAGAACAATGTTGATGTGCTGTCGGTCAATCTCCAAGCGACCAGCGACCGGTTCGAAATTGGTGATCTGACGCGCACGGATGTGGCCCAGTCAGAAGCCCGTCTGGCTCTCGCGCGCAGCAATTTGCGAACCGCGCAGTCCAATCTGATCGAGGCGCGTGAGCGCTATGTCGAGCTGGTAGGGGTAGCACCTGATAATCTGCAACCGCCGCCGCCGCTTCCGGGCATGCCCGATGCGCCGAATGATGCAGTGGACACTGCCCTGCAATATAATCCCGATCTGCTTTCCTCCCGTGAGGAGGCCAAGGCCTCGGGCTATGATATTGAAGTCGCCGAAGCGGCAAAACTGCCCAAGCTCTCGCTCTTTGCCAGCAGCGATTACACCAATTACCTCGACACTCTGGGCAGCAGCATCCCCGGAACCGCGATAGATCAGGGACAGACATCGGCGCAGGCGGGTGTCCGGCTGACCTTGCCGCTCTATCAGGGTGGACGCCCTGCAGCGCAGGAACGTCAGGCACAGGCCCGCGCATCGCAGGCTCTGGAACGGATCATCGCGACCGAACGCAATGTCATTTCGCAGGTGCGGGCCGCCTATGCCAGCTGGCGCGCCGCTAATGCGATTATCGCGTCAAGCCAGCAAGCGGTTGATGCCGCCAGCCTCAGTCTTGAAGGGGTCCGTGCGGAAAATACCGTCGGCAACCGTTCCATTCTCGATATTCTCAATGCTGAGCAGGAATTGCTCTCCGCACGGGTCGATCTGGTCACCGCCCGGCGCAATGCCTATGTCGCCGGCTTCACTCTGCTGGCCGCGATGGGCCGTGCGGAAGCGCGCGATCTGGGCTTGGGCGAAGATGGCCTGCTGTATGATCCGGTGGTGAATTACGAACGGGTCCATGATCGGATCTGGGATTGGGACAGCGACCCTGATCCGCAGGCGCAAGCAACACGTACCGTTGACATCCCGCCGCAAGACGGGGAAGCTCCCGAGATCAAAAACAGCGTTAAATGAACGGCAGGATTATGCGGCAGGAAGGCGAACCCTCGGTCGAGGAAATTCTTGAATCGATCAAGAAAGTGATCGCCCGCGATAATCGTGCGTCCATGCGCGATAGCGGATCGGCCAGACAGGCACGCGTCGCGGCCGAGACGCATTCCGATGATCAGGGCGACGAAATACTGGATCTGCATGAAGCGGATGCCGTGCCGGATCATGACGATTCAATGGACCATGACGAATCGTCCGCAACATCCGCCGAGTCTCCGCTGACCAATGATCAGGCCGCCAGTGCCATGCGCGAAAGTCTGGCCGCTCTGGCAATGCTTTCCCAACCCAGCGCACCGCCGCAAATCGTGCGTTCGGGTGAAACATCTTTGGAAGGTATGGTGCGCGATATGCTGCGCCCGATGCTGGCACGCTGGCTGGATGACAATCTGCCGGAAATGGTCGAAAAGCTGGTCAAGGCAGAGATCTCGCGGATCGCCGGCAAGCAAGGCTGAGGCCCCGGTCAAAAGCAGGACTTGTTTCCGGTACCGGCGCAGCTAATCTCGCCGTATGAAAAAATTGCTTCTCGGGCTCAGTGCCCTGCCCATGATCACACCGATTATCGCTGCTGCCACACCGGCTCAGGCTCAGCCTGTGACCACTGCCCCCATGACGGCGCAGGATCTGATCAGCCTGCCGCGCGCCGGTGCGCCCATCGTCAGTCCGGATGGCCAGCGCGTGCTTTATACCACCCGCACAGTCGATCCGGAAAGCTTCGAGACCACCACCAGCCTGTGGCTGCTGCCGGTTAATTCGGGTAGGGCCAAGCCTGTCACTGTTACCGGTTTGGAGAAGGCCAGCAGCTTCGCCTTCGGCCCTGACGGCGATCTCTATTATCTTGCCCCCAAGGCAGAAGACGAACCGCCTCAACTATGGAAGGCACCCCTGTCGGCGTCGGGCCTTGTCGGCAAGGCCCGGCAACTCAGCACGTTCACCCGTGACATTGGCGGTTTCAAGCTGTCGCCGGATGGCAAAAAAGTGGCCGTCTGGGCCGAAGTGGCGCGCGATTGCGATGATGTGAACTGCACGGCGGATGACAGCGCGACGGACGACAAAATTGGCTCCGGGCGACTTTACGATGCCTCCGAAGGTTTCGTGCGCCATTGGGACCGTTGGAAAAAGCCCGGCATTTTCAGCCGCGTTTTCACCTATGACGTGTCGGACAGCGGGCTGAGTGATCCGCAGGCGGCCGATGGCCCGGCGGACGCAGAGGCCCTGATCGGTGATACGCCAATTCAGCCCTTTGGCGGTGCGGAAGACATCGCCTGGGCACAGGATTCACAAAGCCTGTTCTTCACCGCTCGCCAAAGCGACCGGATGGAACCGCGCTCTACCAATCTTGATATTTATCGCGCGTCTCTGAACGGCACAGCGCCGACGAATATAACCGCGGACAACGCGGCCACAGACACACTGCCCACGCCATCACCCGACGGCAAATGGCTTGCCTATGCAGCGATGGAGCGACCCAATTATGAGGCTGATCGTCTCGGTCTGCGACTTTACGATATGGCCAGCGGCGAAATATTCAGTCTGGCACAGGACTGGGATCGGTCAGTCGGCTCAATCACCTGGAGCAGTGATGCGAAAAGTCTGATTGTCACGGCTGTCGACGAGCTCGACCAACCAGCCTTCCGTGTGGAAATCGCGACCGGCAAGGTGGAACAGCTTGACCTGATCGACGGCGATGAAGCGCATATCAGCAATATTACCAGTCTTCCTGACGGCGACCTTCTCTTCACACAGGATTCGATGCAGCATTCGGCGGAGATCTATCTGTCGCATGATGATGGCATCGGAAAGCGCCTGACCGATATTGCCTATAGCCAGATAGAGGATTTCGCCCCCATCACGACCGAGCGGTTTACCTTTGCCGGGGCAGGGGGCGACACGGTCAGCGGCTGGATCACCAAGCTGGCCGATAGCGACGCAAAAATGCCGGCGATCCTCTATGTTCATGGCGGGCCGCAGGGGTCATTTTACGATAGCTGGTCCACCCGCTGGAACGCGCGCACCGTGGCCAGTCAGGGCTATGCAGTGGTCGCGATCGATTTTCACGGTTCCACCGGATATGGGCAGGATTTCACCGACAGCATCAACCGTGACTGGGGCGGCAAGCCGCTGGAGGATCTGCAAAAAGGTCTGGCCACTGCGCTGAAACGCGACCCGCAGATCGACGGGTCCCGTGCCTGCGCCATGGGTGCCTCCTACGGCGGCTTCATGATGAACTGGATCGAAGGGCAATGGCCCGACAGGTTCAATTGCCTCGTGCAGCATGACGGCCTCTTCGACATGCGCAGCTTCTACTATACGACCGAAGAATCCTGGTTTCCGCGCTGGGATTTTGGCGGTTCGTATGAAGACGCCAAAGTGACCTATGAACGCTGGAACCCCGTCAACCATGTCGATAAATGGAAAACGCCAATGCTCGTCATTACGGGCGAGAAGGATTTTCGGGTTCCCTATAGCCAGGCCTTAGGCGCCTTTACCGCGCTGCAGGAACGCGACATTCCCGCCAAATTGCTGGTCTTCCCGGATGAGAACCATTGGGTACTGAACCCCGAAAATTCGCTGCAATGGCATGAAACCGTCTTTGACTGGCTCGATCAGTGGCTCAAACCATGAATGCGGACAGAGATCTGGCCAGGGCACAGAAGGCGCTGGCCAAGATTGGCGGCGATGCCATCCATCGGCAGATCTTCCTGTGCTCGATTTCAGAAAAGCAGAAATGCTGCTCTCGGGAGGATGGCAAGGACGCCTGGAACTATCTGAAAAAGCGTTTGAAACAGCTGGGCCTCGCCGGGAAGGGCGGGGTTCAGCGGACCAAGGCCGATTGCCTGCAAATCTGTGAAGCGGGGCCGGTGGCGGTCGTGTGGCCTGACCGTGTCTGGTACCATCACTGCACGCCAGATGTGCTGGAGCGCATCATTCAGGAACATCTGATCGGCGGAAATCCGGTCGAGGAATTCAGGCTTTATCCAGCGGATTGATCATCCGAGGCGGGATATTTGTCCTCGGCCGGATCATGGATCGCTTCATCATGGCCGGTACCACTCGACAGGAAGACCAGACCCATTAGCGCGGACATCAGCACCATCGCGGCGAAAATACCAAGGCCTGTGGCGATGAAAAAGTGAATCGATACCATGCCTGTCTTGGCATAGATTGCCGATAAGGCGATTATAACCGTCAACACGGTTACCCCCACCATGAACTTCATCAAACGCTTGTAACGCGCCCAAGCATGGGCGGAAATATGCGTATTCTCAAGGGGGGAAGGGGGGACCATGCTGCGCACTATACGCCCTCGCTCCGGGTCAGTGCAATCGACTTGATCATCCCAATTTGCAGAAATCACCCAATGCATGGCATTATATCCCGGAATAACAAAACAGTGGGAGAATGCCATGATCATTGCAAATCTGATTCAAGGCCGGGATGTGCCAATCGTCACCTGCGCGGCTGAGGCCTTGGTAGGCGAAGCAGCAAGCCAGCTTGCCCAGAACAGAATCGGCGCCATGCCGGTGATGGAGGGAGAGAGCGTAGCGGGCATCTTCTCCGAACGGGATGTGCTTTACTGTATCGCAAAAGAAGGTGCGGCGACGCTGAACAAGCCGGTTCGTGACGTCATGACCGCCCCTGCCATCAGCGTCGATCCCGCCAGCACAGTGGATGAAGCGCTGTCGCTGATGACCAAGCGGCGCATCCGGCATCTACCGGTGCTCAAATCCGGGCAGCTGCTGGCCTTCATCTCGATCGGCGATCTGGTGAAGTCGAAAATCGAAGAAGCTGAGGCCGAAGCGCGTGAAATGCGCGAATATATTCGCATGGCCTGACCATGTGCGCTTGAGGCGCGGGCATGTCATGCCTACATTCGGTCTATGGCCGAAACATTGACCCTGACCGAATCCGCCGCAAAACGCGTGGCGTGGATTGCCGAAAAACAACAGCGGCCGGCGATTCTTCGCCTGTCTGTTGAAGGGGGCGGCTGTTCCGGTTTCCAGTATAAATTCGACCTCACCGATGGCTCCGAGAGCGACGATTCAGTGAGCGAGACCAACGGCGTGAAGCTGGTCGTCGACCCGGTGAGTCTCGATCTGGTGGCCGGAAGCGTCGTCGATTTCGTCGAATCGCTGGGCGGTGCGGCTTTCCGGGTGGAAAACCCGAATGCGGCGGCCGGATGCGGTTGCGGCTCCAGTTTCGGCATCTGATTTTTCATGCGCATTGCCAGCTTCAACATCAATGGCGTGAAGGCACGCCTGCCGCGCCTGATCGAATGGCTGGAGGAAACCCGCCCGGCCATTGCCTGTTTGCAGGAAATCAAAAGTCAGGATGAAGGCTTCCCCGGAGAAGCCTTCGAAAAAATCGGCTACCAGGCAATCTGGCATGGGCAGAAGGGCTTCAACGGCGTCGCCATCCTGGTTGATGGGGAAACGCCGGTAGAAGTTATGCGCGGACTTCCCGGAGACCCCGAGGACGAGCAATCGCGTTATCTGGAAGCTGAGGCGAAGAATATTCGCGTCTGCAACCTCTATCTGCCCAATGGCAACCCTCAGCCCGGTCCGAAGTTCGATTACAAGCTGGCCTGGATGGAGCGCCTCCGCCAACGCATGACAGAGCTGCTGGCGGATGAGAAGCCGACCATCGTTCTGGGCGATTTCAACGTCATACCTGAAGATAAAGATACCTGGTCCGTGCCCGCCATGCAGGACGACGCCCTGATGCAGCCGAAATCGCGCGATGCCTACCGCACGCTGCTCAACCAGGGCTGGACCGATGCAATTGATACGCTCAATCCGCGCGGCGGTGTCTGGACCTTCTGGGATTATCAGGCTGGCGCGTGGCAGCGGGATCACGGCTTCCGCATCGATCACTTGCTGCTGTCGCCCGAATGTGCAGACCGCCTGACGGCCGCCGGTGTCGATAAAGCCTATCGCGGGCGCGAAAAGGCGAGTGATCACGCTCCGGTATGGGTTGAAATCACCGAATAAGGGGGAAGGGCAAGCCCGTCCGCCTGTTCAAACCAGCACAGCACCACAGGTAAAACAGCCGGCCCCGATCCGGGCCAGCCATTTTAGATCAACGGTAGAAGATGTGACGATCAATCGTCGCGCGGGCGATTTTGTTACGGGCCCAGCGCGGACGAACATAGGTCGCGTGGAAATACAGCGCGTCCTGAGCCTGACTGTCCCACATTTCCTGATGCGCGATAGTGGCGATGGCTTTCGCACGGCGCCAGGCGGCAGATTGAAGCCGCGGCTGCGGGATGCGGCCATTGCGCACGAAAGAGAATTGCGAGCGCTGCGTCACCACGCTGCAGTAGTCATCGGGGAAGCGGTTCGATTCAGTCCGGTTAACAATGACCCTTGCCACTGCCAACTGGCCGGAGAGAGGCTCTCCGCGCGCTTCAAAATAAACCGCACCGGCAAGGCAGCGCATTTCGCGTGAGAGCGCGCCATCGGTCGGGAGCGTTGCCACCAGATCCACCAGGCTCGAAGCCTCGACCGGGGCAATTTCGCTATCTGCCTTTTCTGGCAATGCCTGCACGACAGGGTTTGCGACGAAACGCGGCCCTGCGGCATCATCCGCATCGGTGATGTCAGTCGCCACAGCTTCAGTCAGCTGCGCAGCATCATCCTGCGAATTTTGTGCCATGGCGCCGGAACCTTGTGCGCCAAAAACAATTGCAATCATTATGAACGCTGCGAAGGTAACGGCAGCAGTAACAGATTTGCGGTTCATTCATCCCATTGCTCTAGGCGGTGAGCGAACCTGACACAGGCTGGAGAATACGCTGACCTCGGTAAAATGAGGCGGGAAACAAATTCAGTGTATTTCGTATTCACCTTGGGCCTGCCGGCCGCCCCCCGTCTGCGCGCTAATTCGCCATGGCACTACACCATGGAATAATCGCCTGCGCTGTTCGGAAGATGAGCGCCATTTAGTGCCCCATTTCACGTGGTCAACCCACGTATTGATCCATAGCGATGAACTGCTCCGGATTTTCGGCATCCAGTTCGACGATCCATATATCCGGATCCTGCCGCTTGCGCCGCTGCCAATAATCCGAAAATTCTATTTTATTTTCAGTATCTTGCTTGCGTGTGAGCGTCCATTTTCGGGTGCCATCAAGCTGCGGCATCCGCTCATAGAGACGGCAATTTGTGCCCTTTTCGCAACAGATCACCAGGATAGTGCCAGCATCGCGTTCTCCCTTTGCCAGCACGGTTCCGAAGCCCCCTTGCTGGCCGCAAGACCTTATCATTCCGGAAATTTCGAGATGGGCGGGGACTCGGCCTGTTTCCATGTCAGCCCTTATCAAGATGATAGCCGTGCAGGCTGGAAAGCGGGATTTTGGAACGCATGAAGGTGCCCGTACCGCGGCCGATTTCCTCACCGTGCTGATCCAGCAGGCGTGATTCGGCGACAAACACCCGGCGGCGGCCACTGACCCAGCGCCCCTCGGCCACGACTTCACCTTCTTTCACCGGACTGGTGAAGTGCAGGTTGAATCCAGTAGTGAGCAGGAAACGGTCGGTAACCAGCGTATTCGCCGCGTAAAAGGCCGCATCATCCAGCATCTTGAAATAGATCGTGCCATGCGCAGCGCCGGCGGCATGAAACACGCTTTCATACACGGTGAAACGTATCCGTGCCACGCCATTTTCCGGGATTTCGATGCGCGATTCAAACAAGCGGTTGATCGGCGCTGACGTATAAAGCGCTTCCAGCGCTCGATAATGGAGTTGAGCGCCGCTCTCTGGAAGATCAGGCCGCGTCACGGTCGGTCACATTATCGAGCAGCGCGTAAAGCGTTTCCGCATTTTCAGAACTGCTAAGCCGGTCGCGCATTTTGTCATCCCGCACGAGGCGGGCAATGGCCGCCAGCGATTTAAGGTGGGACATGCCCGATTGTTCAGGAGAGAGAAGGCCGAAGATCAAATCGACCGGAAGGCCATCAGCAGCGTTGAAGTCCACTGGCTCTTCCAGTCTGATAACGCCGGCAACCGGACGCTGCAGACCGGGAATACGCGAATGAGGAATGGCCACGCCGTTACCGAAGCCGGTTGAACCCAGATTTTCCCGCTCCTGCAGCCGCTCGGCTACAAGATCGCTATCGCTGCGATAGACTGATGCCAGCAGTGCCGAAAGTTGGCGCAGCACGTCTTGCTTGTCGGTAGCTGACGCGATCATCACGGCTTCAGGCTTCAGGGAAAAAAGACCATTCATATTTGTTCATTCGTATCAAACGGCACAGCTTATATACGTGCTGAAAGGGCGGCAGTATTATCTGCCGCCCCAGCGAGCAAACCATGTAAAGGGATGCCGTTGGCATAATAACCAGCGCTATTTTGCAGGTTCTACCCATCCAATAGTGCTATCTTCCCGGCGGTACACCATATTATGGCGGCCGGTGCCAGCGTTTTTAAAGAACAACGCATTCGTATGTTGAAGATCGAGCAGCATCACCGCGTCGGATACGCTGACTTCCGGGACATTAATCTGCGTTTCAGCAACCACTGCGGGTGCTTCGCTGGTGATTTCGTCCTGTTCGCGCTCTTCCGCGAAGACCGTATAGGCTGCGTTTTCCGCATCAGCTGCACGCTGCATCTGATTGTGGCGATCTTTCAGACGACGCTTGTAACGGCGCAGCTGCTTTTCGATCTTGTCAGCCGCCTGATCAAAGGCGGGATGCGCTTCCTGCGCCTGGCCGTGACTCTTGAGAATCAGGCCATTCATGACATGCATGACGATATCGCATGAAAAGGCACTCGCGGGTGCTTTACCGAAAGTCACAGAGGAGGAGATCGCGCGACTGAAATATTTCTCGACTATGGCCGACAATCTGTCGGTTGCGTGATCCTGGAGGGCCGAGCCGGTTTCCATTTGATGACCGGATACGCGAATATCCATCAGAAGGTTTCTCCTTATTATGTTTCTCGTTCGCTATGAGACGACGAGCTCTTACTCATTGCGCCCATAGTGGTGAATCTAACGTTTCTAAGAATGCTTTGTGCCGGGAGATTTCCTCCGCACTGGCGGAATGTGGCCGGGCTGCGCGAAATTCACGGCGGCGCGGCTTTACGGTGGTCGTCGAAGTGTCCGACTCTTTCGTTTCAGCTGCCAGTTCCAGCCCAATCTGCCGCCCGCCCGTCAGCTCTACATATACCTGGGCGAGCAATTCAGCGTCGAGCAGTGCCCCATGTTTTACACGGTGGCTGCGATCAATCCCGTAACGGTTGCATAAGGCATCCAGCGTGTGCTTCGCACCCGGATGACGCCGCCGCGCAATCGCGAGCGTATCGACCATCCGTTCAAGCGATATTTCAGGCTGTCCGCAAAAAGCCAGTTCGGCATTCAGAAAGCCAAAGTCGAATTGCGCATTATGCGCAACCAGCGGGGAATCCCCCATAAAGGCGAGCATATCCGCCACGCCATCGGCAAAACGCGGCTTATCTGCCAGAAATGCTTCCGACAGGCCGTGCACCGCCTCTGCTTCAGCCGGCATGGAGCGATCCGGATTATAATAGGCGTGAAAGCTTTCCCCCGTGGGAATACGATTGATCAGCTCCACACAGCCGAGTTCGACCATCCGATCGCCATTACGGGGATCAAGGCCGGTGGTTTCTGTATCAAAGACAATTTCACGCATGGGTTGATTATCCTGCCCGTGCCACACTTACGCAAGAGCGAATGGACCGAATTCGGATCAGTTTGACAGGCTCGTCACCAGCTTTTCTACGGCGGCACGCGTTTCCTCCAGCGTGGTGCCGGTATCGATGATGAAATCTGCCCGTTCCCGCTTCTCCGCATCTGGCATTTGCAGACCAAGGATTTCTGCAAAGCGCTGCTCGGTCATATTCGGCCGGGCCAGCACGCGCGTGCGCTGAACCGCGGCAGGGGCTGACACGACGGCAACAGCGTCAATGTCGCTATACCCCCCCTTTTCGAACAAGAGCGGAATATCGAACACCACCAATGCCGCATGGCCATGTTTGGCCAGAAACGATTCCCGTTCAGCCCGCACCGCCGGATGAACCAGGCCCTCCAACCGGGCGAGGGCCGCCGCATCACCAAACACCTGTGCGCCCAGTGCTGCCCGATCGACCCCTTCGGGGCCAGTTGTGCCGGGAAAGGCGCGTTCGATTACATCCAGTAACGCGCCATCCGGCCCCTGCATCCGGCGCACTTCGGCATCGGCATCGAATACGGGAACGCCGCAATCGCGAAACATCGCCGCCACCGTGGATTTGCCCATCCCGATGGACCCGGTGAGGCCGAGAATGAAGGGGCGGCTCATCGCGGTGAATCAGCTCTCAAGCAATTGGCGCAGAGCCGCGTCCCGGTCGTCACGCGGCGGTGTCTGATTGAAGAACAGGCTGAAAGCTTCCGCCGCCTGACCGATCAACATGTTGAGCCCATCAAGCGTTTCGAAACCCCGGCTGCGCGCTTCGGTCAGAAGCGGCGTTTGCAGGGGATGCGTCACAATATCATAGACCACACTGCCGGGCGGAATATGGCTGTGATGCAGGTCCAGGGGCGGCTGGCCATCCATGCCCAGTGGGCTGGCATTGACCAGCAGATCGAAGCATCCTTCACGGTCATCAAAGGCAAAATCGGTCGGTTCGGCAAAATGGGTCAGCGGAGCCACGTGGTGTTCACCCTCTGGATCAAGCTCATCAAGCAAGGCGCGCGCTTTTTCAGGATCGCGCCCGGCCACGACCAGCATGACATTCTGATCCGCCAGCGCCGCGATGACCGCCCGCGCCGCGCCGCCCGTGCCCATAATCCGCGCCATCCGGAAATAATGGGTCTGCGCCAGATGATCACGCAATGGCTCCAGAAAGCCCGCAACATCGGTGTTATATCCGGTAAGCGATCCGTCATCTTCGCGGATGATGGTGTTCACGGCATTGATCCGTGCCGCAAGTGGATCAAGCCGATCGAGCGCAGCGATCACCGCCTGCTTATGCGGCATGGTGACATTGCAGCCGCGCCAGTCCGGATCAGCCCGCCGCTCGGCCAGATAGGATTGCAGCGCCTCGGCCGGCACATGGCATGCACGGTAATCGGCATCAATCCCAAGCCTGTCGATCCAGAATTTGTGAATGATCGGAGATTTGGACTGGACGATCGGATCACCAATCACTTCGGCATAAGGCCGGCTCATTGCTGCAACTCTCCCTGTTCACGCAGCGCGCCCAAGACCGGAATCAAAGGCATGCCGAGCACGGTAAACTGGTCTCCTTCGATCCGTTCGAACAATTGCACGCCCATTGCTTCAATCCGGAATACGCCGACGCAATAGGATACTTCGGGCCATTCCGCCTCAAGATAGCTTTCAATGAACTGATCCGACAAAGGGCGGACATGCAGAGTGGCACAATCGGCATGCGTCCAGATGGCGCGCCCCTCTCGCGCAAGAACCGCGGCCGAATGAAGCTCCATCCGTTTTCCGGAAAAGGCCCGCAGATGTTCAGCCGCCTGCTCCCGGCTGGCTGGCTTGTCGAACCGCTGCCCGTCGACACTGACCAGTGAATCGCTGCCCAATGTCAGCGTGGCGTCACCCGGTTCGGAAATAGCCAGAGCCTTGGCCTGTGCCAGCGCCGCCGCAATGAGCGGCGGCGGCGCGGCGCCCAGTTCGGCTTCCAACGCCCGTTCATCCACATTGGCCGGACAGCTTTCAAATTGCACACCGGCGGCGCGCAGCATCGCCTGCCGCGATGCGCTCTTCGATGCCAGACGGATCATATCGGCTTAGGCCCCACGCGCGGCGGAATCTCCCGCGCTTCGCGTTCATTATACAGGCGGATCACTGCGGCGGCGGTTTCCTCGATCGACCGGCGGGTCACATCAATCACCGGCCACCCATTATCGGCGAACATCCGACGGGCAAATACGACTTCCTTCTCGACCTTTTCTTCATCCACATAGGATGTTTCGGTCGCTTCATTCAGCAGCAGCAAGCGGTTGCGGCGGATCTGGATCAACCGGCGCGGCGCAGTGGTCAGACCCACGATCAGCGGCCTGCGCAAGCTGAACAGAGCCGGCGGCGGCGGGCTTTCCACCACCAGCGGAATATTCGCCACCTTGTAACCGCGATTGGCCAGATAGATGCTCGTCGGGGTCTTGGAACTGCGCGATACCCCCGCCAACAGGATATCCGCCTGTTCCCATTCCTCCCACGCAATTCCGTCATCATGGGCAATGGTGAATTGAATCGCATCCACGCGCGCGAAATAGGCATCATCCAGCACGTGCTGACGCCCTGGGCGGCCCTTGGCCTCCTGCCCCAGAAGATCTTCCAGCGCGGTGGTCACCGTATCCAGCGCCGCGACATGCGGCAGGCCCAAAGTGCGGCACCGCTCCTCAAGATGTTTGCGGGTGTCCGGATTGACCAGAGTGAACAGCACCAGCCCGGGATTGGCCTTCAATTCGCCGACAATCCGGTCAAGATGCTGCAATGATCGGACCATGGGCCAGAAATGGCGGATAACCTGGGCATCGTCGAATTGCGCCAAGGCCGCCTTGGCCACCATTTCCAGTGTTTCGCCGGTTGAATCCGATACGAGATGAAGGTGAATACGGGACATGAAGAGGCTGGATTTCCAATTCGGCAGGCTTGTGGACAGGCATGGCATAAACCACGGGATAAGGCTGGGGACAAGTTCGGGGACAATATTCACCCCCACTGACAGGTGATTCGTACCGGACTCTTTGGACAGGCTCGCGGACTTATCCCGTGGCTGGGGATAATGGGGATAAGAGTCGTTTGACTCAAAGCCGGTGCAGAGTCGGTCACGGCGCCAGACCTGTTCAAGCCGGGAGAAATCGGGCAGAGGCGAGCAATCCCCGATTTCCACAGGACCAACTGAGTCTTACAACCTATTTAATAAAACTATTTATTTTGATTGGACGTTCGAATGCCCGGTAGTCTTCTCGAAACGCTGAAAGGCAAAGTCACCAGCCAGCGTCCTGTTTGGCTCATGCGTCAGGCCGGCCGCTATCTCCCCGAATATCGTGCGTTGCGCGCGGAAAAGGGCGGATTTCTCGATCTCGTCTATGATTCAGCCGCTGCTGCGGAAGTGACTCTGCAACCCATTCGCCGCTTTGGCTTTGAAGGTGCGATCCTGTTTTCCGATATTCTGATCGTTCCCTATGCAATGGGGCAGGATCTGCGTTTCGTCGCAGGCGAGGGGCCGCGTCTTTCCCCCACGCTGGTGGATCATGCCCTGGACGAGCTCTCAGCGGTGCCTGAGCGTCTTGAGCCTATCTATCGCACCGTGACCATGGTGAAGGAGCAATTGAGCTCTGAGACCACCCTGCTGGGCTTCGCAGGCAGTCCTTGGACCGTCGCAACCTATATGGTGGCTGGGCAGGGGAGCCGGGATCAACATATTGCCCGCAAACAGGCCTATGCCGACCCGCAGGCCTTCGGCGAGCTGATTCAGCAGATCATCGACATCACCGTTACCTATCTGCGCGGACAAATCGATGCCGGTGCAGAGGCGGTTCAATTGTTCGATAGCTGGGCAGGGAGCCTGTCGCCCGCGCAGTTCGAACGCTGGGTCATCGCGCCCAATGCGCAAATTGTTGAGCGTCTGAAGGAAAGCCATCCCGACACGCCGATCATTGGCTTTCCGAAGGGTGCCGGCGCGAAATTGCCAGCCTATGCGCGCGAAACGGGCGTTGACGCGCTCGGCCTTGATGAAACCATCAACCCTGAATGGGCGGCGCGCGAATTGCCCGACAATCTTCCGGTGCAAGGCAATTTCGATCCGCTGTTGCTGCTCGCCGGGGGTGCCGAAATGGAGCAGGGCGCACGGCGCATTCTGTCCGCCTTTGAAGGCCGCCCGCATATCTTCAATCTGGGTCATGGCATCGACAAGGAAACACCGATCGCCCATGTTGAGGCGCTGCTGGCCGCAATCCGTCAACCACAGGGGTGACGTAAGGCTGGATTGCGCCTAGATATTACCCTTATGCAGGACGCACTTTCCATGATCTATCTCTGGCTCAAGGCCGGCCATATCATTTTCGTGATCTTCTGGATGGCGGGGCTATTCATGCTGCCGCGCTATTTCGTCTATCATCAGGAAACGGCTCCGGATTCGCCGGAAAATGCGCTTTGGGTGGATCGGGAGCGCAAATTGCTCAAGATCATCCTGCTGCCTTCGATCATCGTCGTCTGGGTCTTCGGGATCGCACTTGCATCCAGCATTGGTGCATGGTCGCAAGGCTGGTTTCATGCAAAATTGCTGCTGGTTCTGATATTGAGCGGCTATCATGGCTGGCTGTCGGCCTATGCGAAGAAACTCGCCCGCGGCGAACGGCCGTTTACCGGCAAGAAATTGCGCCTGCTTAATGAAGTTCCCGGTGTTGCGGCGGCCCTGATTGTGATTCTGGTGGTCGTCAAACCGTTCTGATTGCAGGCAAAATGGCACTATGCTGCCGATCCTGAGCTGATTTTTCCTGAAAGGCTTGCGAGCCGGGCTGTCTTGCAGAATCTGGCGTCGCTTTGACCAAAGTGCTGCCTTGTTGTTTTGCGAATTGACGCGCTGTGATGGCAGGCCTATTTATCCGCGAACCGGCAGAGATCGCCTCATGGTGATCGGGCCTGCTTTCTCCAAGCCCATATTGGCCGCCGGCATCCCTTTATTGGTGGAACTCCACAGATGCACTTAAAACAATTGAAACAGCGGGCGCCGGCAGAACTGGTGTCCATGGCCGAAGATCTGGGGGTCGAAAACGCCTCCACGATGCGCCGTCAGGATCTGATGTTCGCAATCCTGAAAGAAGTCGCGGATGATGGTGAGGAAATCCTCGGCATCGGCACGATCGAAGTTCTTCAGGACGGCTTCGGATTCCTGCGTAGCCCGGAAGCCAATTATCTGGCTGGCCCGGACGATATTTATGTTTCGCCCAATCAGGTCCGCAAATTCGGTTTGCGCACCGGTGATACGGTGGAAGCTGAAATTCGTGCACCGCGCGATGGGGAGCGTTATTTCGCTCTGACGAAGCTGCTGAAGGTCAATTATGATGATCCTGATGCGGTGCGCCACCGCACCAATTTCGACAATCTCACCCCGCTTTATCCGGATAGCCGGCTGAATCTGGACACGATCGACCCCACGGTGAAGGACAAGTCCGCCCGGGTGATCGATCTGATCTCACCGCAGGGCAAGGGTCAGCGCGCCCTGATCGTCGCCCCGCCGCGTACGGGTAAGACCGTTCTGCTGCAGAACATTGCCAAGGCGATCACGGACAACCACCCCGAGGTGTTCCTGCTGGTTCTGCTGGTCGATGAACGCCCGGAAGAAGTCACCGATATGCAGCGTTCGGTGAAGGGTGAGGTCATCTCCTCGACCTTTGATGAACCCGCTCAGCGTCACGTCCAGGTTGCTGAAATGGTGATCGAAAAGGCGAAACGTCTGGTTGAGCATAAGAAGGATGTGGTGATCCTGCTGGATTCCATCACCCGTCTTGGCCGTGCGTACAACACTGTGGTGCCCAGCTCCGGCAAGGTGCTGACCGGTGGTGTCGATGCCAATGCGCTGCAGCGTCCGAAGCGGTTCTTCGGTGCGGCCCGTAACATCGAGGAAGGCGGTTCGCTCTCCATCATCGCCACTGCGCTGATCGATACGGGCAGCCGTATGGACGAGGTGATCTTTGAAGAATTCAAGGGCACCGGCAACTCCGAAATCGTGCTGGATCGCAAGGTCGCCGATAAGCGGATCTTCCCGGCTCTGGATGTCGGCAAGTCCGGCACGCGTAAGGAAGAGCTGCTGGTCGATAAGGAACAGCTATCCAAAATGTGGGTGCTGCGCCGGATTCTGATGCAGATGGGGACGATAGATTCGATGGAATTCCTGCTCGACAAGATGAAGGATTCCAAGACCAACGAAGATTTCTTCGCCACGATGAATCAGTAAATTCATCCGAAGCAATTAAAAAGCGGGCGGAAACCTTATCGGCTTTCCGCCCGCTTTCAGTTTGAAATGACTATTTCGGCGCGGCTCAGCCGAGATTCTTTGCGAGGAATTCTTTCGTCCGCTGATCGGCCAGTTCCGCTGCATCATTATCGCGTCGATCGCCAAACTCAGTCGCAAAACCGTGATTCTGACCGGCATAATCATGCAGTGTCACTTTTGGATGATCATCCAGACCCTCATGCATCGCCTTTTGTGTGTCCGCATCGACGAAGCCGTCTTCCTGCGCGATATGAAGCATCAGAGGACGGGCAATGGCGTCCTTTTCGCGGAGCAATTCGTCCACGCCCACGGCGTAATACCCCACTGTGGCGTCTGAATCCGTCCTGGCAGCCGTCATATAAGCGAGCCGACCGCCGAGGCAATATCCAACCGCGCCGACCTTCTCACAGCCTTCTTCCTGGCGAATATATTTGATCGTCGCTTCAATATCACGAACGCCTTGATCCTGGTCGAATTTGCCCATGAGATCGAGTGCACGTTGCATTTCCTGCTCAATATCCGGATCGAGCTCAATTCCGGCTTCCAGCTGCCAGAAAAGGTCGGGTGCGACGGCCAGATACCCTTCTTCCGCCAGCTTGTCGCACTTGCGGCGAATGCCCGCATTTACGCCGAAAATTTCCTGAATTACGACAATTGCAGCCTTGGGCGTGTTTTGCGGTCGTGCGACATAGGCAGAAAACTGCGCGTTCTTGCTCAGGGTGGAAATTTTCACAATCGCGCTCATATAAACTATTCCCTGTATGTCTTGTGGTTCATGCTTACGGAGACGATACGGTCTCACAAGGCCCCTGTTCCGGCAAATGGCTGGCTATTGCGGCGTTTTGATCCGCAAAGGAGAATGCTTTGAAGATACATTTCGAAATCGACTGCACTCCCGAAGAAGCGCGGCGTTTCATGGGGCTGCCTGATGTCGAGCAAGCGAACAAAGCCTATATGGATTCCATGGCTCAGGCCATGAAGGGCGTGTCCAGTGTGGATCAGCTTCAGGATTATGCCGCCAAATTGGCCCCCATGGGCGAATTCGGCCTGAAAATGTTCCAGAATTTTCTCGAAAGCGGTGCCGCTTTTGGCGACATGAAAAGCGCAAAAGGTAAGCCGGATGGCGGTACATCTCCCAAAAGCGGTGGCTCCAAAGCAGGGTGATATTCGTCCGTGAGTGACACGATTTTTGCCCTTTCGAGCGGCGCACCGCCTGCTGGTATTGGTGTAATACGCATTACAGGGCCTGACGCTGCCTATGCCCTGACTCAATTAGCTGGTGGTTTGCCGCCGGCGCGCAAGGCCAGCTTCGGCCCTTTGCGTGATGCCGATGGCGCGTTGCTGGATGAAACCCTCTATCTGTGGTTTCCCGGTCCAGGCACGGCCTCCGGTGAAGATCTGGCCGAATTGCATCTGCACGGGGGCAGAGCGGTGATTGATGCCGTACAGGATGCGCTCAGACGCATTCCCGGTTTGCGCAGAGCAGAAGCCGGTGAATTCACTCGCCGAGCTTTCGTCAATGGGCGGGTTGATCTGGCAGAGGCAGAGGGTCTGGCCGATTTGCTCTCTGCAGAAACCGAGATTCAGCGCCGTGCGGCAATCGCCATGGCAGGCGGGCGCTTTTCGCAGCAGGTGGAACAGTGGCGCGAGCAGATTTTGCGACTATCCGCACATGTCGAGGCTGTGCTGGATTTCGATGATGAGGATGACGTGGGCGGCTTGCCCCCGCAATTCATCGAAGACATTGAAACGCTGGCGAATGCGGTTCATTCCCGGCTAAAGTCACCTCGTGCGGAGACTCTCCGGGAAGGCTTCCGCGTAGCATTGGCCGGCCCACCAAATGCCGGAAAATCCACTTTATTCAATGCTTTGGTGGAAAGCGAAGCAGCTATCACCGCGCCCATTCCGGGAACGACGCGGGATGTTCTGGTGCAACCTGTCAGCATTTCCGGGATTCCCTTTTCTTTCGTGGATATGGCCGGATTACGCGATGAAACCACGGATGTAATCGAAACGATCGGGATTGACCGCGCTCAGAAGGAAATTGACCGCGCGGATATTGTCTTATGGCTCGGGCCAGAAGATCAGGCACCTCAGGGGTCATGGGATATCGATGCGAAATCGGATGATGACGACCGGGTGCCGAAGACTGCGCCCTTTTTGCGGGTGTCGGCGATTAATGGTGAGGGGATGGATCAGATTCGTGAAGCACTGGTGGATCGTGCCCGCAACGCGATGCCCAAGCCGGGCGATGTGGCCTTGAACAGCAGACAGACTCTTCTGCTGGAAGAAGCTGAACGTAATCTTCGCCAGATTGTGCAGCTGAGCGATCCGCTGTTGGTGGCAGAGAACCTACGTATGACACGCGCAGCCTTTGATCGTTTAATCGGGCGGGCTACGACCGAAGATGTTTTGGATACGCTCTTTGGCCGTTTCTGCATTGGGAAGTAGTGAACGCAGGCCATTGTTTCACGTGGAACATCGAAGTGCTTTGACCCGCGATGCCAAGCGGTTTATCGGGGCGACATGCAGACATTCGATGTCATAGTGGTTGGCGGTGGCCATGCTGGCTGTGAAGCAGCCGCGGCCAGTGCGCGTATGGGAGCAAGGACGGCTCTGGTTACATTCGACCGCAAGACGGTCGGTGCAATGAGCTGCAATCCAGCCATTGGCGGGCTGGGCAAGGGGCACCTCGTTCGTGAAGTCGACGCGTGTGACGGGCTGATCGGCCGGGCTGCCGATGCGGCATCCATTCACTATCGTATGCTCAATCGTTCCAAGGGTAGCGCTGTATGGGGCCCCCGACTTCAGGCCGATCGGGTGCTGTTCAAGGCGGCTATTCAACGCATGATGGCTGCACTGCCAAATCTGGACATCATTGAAGGAGAGGCCGCCGAGCTTTCGCTTGATAGAGGGCGCGTTACGGGACTGATGCTGGGCGATGGCGCGCATATTGCAGCAGAGGCCGTCATTCTGTGCACGGGCACCTTTCTGGGGGGCAAGCTCTTTCGCGGTGAGGAGAGGCTTGAAGGTGGCCGAATAGGAGAAGATTCAGCCCATCGTCTCGCTGCGCAGCTCCGTGAGGCTGCTTTGCCGATGGCCCGGCTCAAAACGGGCACACCACCACGATTGGACGGACGAACAATCGACTGGGCGCGGCTCGCGGAACAGCCGTCAGACAGCGATCACTGGACCATGTCGCCGCTTACAGCAAAGCGAATCAACCCCCAGGTTTTTTGCGGCATAACGCGGACCAACGAACAGGCCCATGACATCATCAGGGGAGGCCTGGATCGCTCGCCCTTGTTCAGTGGCGCGATCGGCGCGGCAGGCCCGCGGTATTGTCCATCGATCGAAGACAAGATTCATCGCTTTGGTGACCGTGACGGACATCAGATTTTTCTGGAGCCAGAGGGTCTGACGACCCATCTGGTCTATCCCAATGGTATCAGCACGTCGCTGCCGGTTGATGTCCAGCAGGCTATGCTCAATGCAATGCCGGGGCTGGACAGTGTCGAAATGGTCGTTCCGGGCTACGCCGTCGAATATGACCACATTGATCCGCGTGCGCTATCACGCTCGCTTGAGGTTCGTGATATTCCCGGGCTTTATTGCGCCGGTCAGATTAATGGCACGACCGGTTATGAGGAAGCAGCGGCGCAAGGTCTGGTCGCTGGCATGCATAGTGCAGCCAAAGTGCTTCAGTGTGAAGCGATGAAGCTGGACCGGGCGAATTCTTACATGGCTGTGATGATCGATGATTTGACCTTGCAGGGCGTGAATGAACCATACCGTATGCTCACAGCCAGGGCGGAATACAGGCTGCGTTTGCGCGCCAATAATGCATCCACTCGTCTCACCCCTTTAGCTATCGCGGCCGGGCTTGTCGGTGATGAGCGACGGCAGTGGTATGAGCAGCGCGAAGCAAAACGTTCCACGTGGAACACTGCTCTTGATACCGTGATATCCTCGCTGGATTTGCAGGATAGGGACTTGAATGTCCGCCGCGATACAGGGAAGTTGCCCGCGCGCGAATGGTTGCGTTTTGGGGGAATTGCGCTGGCTGACCTTGAGCAATTCCTTCCAGACAATTGCCGTCTGCCCGATGAACTGGCGGACGAACTGGCTGAGGATGCGGTTTATGCACCTTATCTTGCCCGTCAGGACGCGGAACTGAAGGATTTGCGTGCGAGTGAAAACCTGCCTCTGCCACCGGACTTCCGATATGATCGTGTGGCGGGACTATCGAATGAAATGATTGAACGGTTGAGCAATGCCCGCCCGGACAGTTTGGCCGCAGCCGGCCGGGTGCGCGGTATAACCCCTGCTGCGCTTGCAGCATTGTTGGTGTGTGCTCGCCGGGAAGGGCCCGCAGCGTCATGATCGAAAGTGAAGATCAGGCTCGTGAATTATGCGCGACATTGGCGCAAGCGGGGGGAACTGATGCGGATGCCGCTTTGGGGAAACTCGACCAACTCGCCGCCATGCTCAGTTCTGAAAATGAGCGACAGAATCTTGTTTCCCGTGCCAGTCTTGACCAAATATGGCTGAGACATCTTGCTGACAGTGCGCAGCTGCTCAGCTACGATGTTCCACGTGAAACGTCGAACTGGCTTGACCTCGGTACCGGAGCCGGGTTTCCTGGCTTGGTAATCGCAGCATTGCGCCCCGAAATGGACGTATTTCTGGTAGAGTCGCGAAAAAGACGAATCGAATGGCTCGAAAGCGCTGTTGATTCGCTATCGCTTTCGAAATGTCATGTTTTGGGCGCAAGACTGGAAGATGTAGAGAGTTTTAAAGCCGATGTAATTTCAGCCCGAGCCTTTGCACCATTGCCGAAATTGGTGAAACTGGCCCAGCGTTTTGCGACCGAGGAAACACTCTGGTTGCTGCCAAAAGGCAAATCGGCGCAGAAAGAGCTTACGGAACTGCCCAACAGGCAGTCAAAATTGTTCCACGTGGAACAGTCTGTTACCAGTTCGGAAGCCGGAGTGATTGTCGGACGACTGAACCTATAGATCGGGACGACGCGGTATGATTACGATTGCAATTGCCAATCAGAAGGGCGGGGTCGGTAAAACGACCAGCGCCATCAATATTGCGACCGCAATGGCTGCTCTCGGTTGGAAAACCTTAATGGTGGACCTCGATCCGCAGGGGAACGCATCCACGGGGGTGGGCATCGATTCCGCGCATCGTGACTATTCCAGCTATGACCTGCTGGTTGAACAGGCCGACATAGAAAATTGCATCGTCCCGAGCAGCGTTCCCAATCTCGATGTAATCCCCGCGACTGTTGATCTCAGCGGGGCAGAGATCGAATTGGTCGGGGTTGATGATCGAACCGGTCGTCTGCGTGATGCGATGGACGGTTATAATGGGCATGACATCTGCTTCATCGATTGCCCGCCTTCTCTGGGCCTGCTGACGCTGAACGCGCTTACGGCTGCGGATACTCTTCTGGTGCCGCTCCAATGCGAATTTTTTGCGCTGGAGGGTCTCAGCCAGTTGCTGCAAACAGTCGAACAGGTACAGAAACGCTTCAACCCCGACCTGGGCATTATCGGTATTGTTCTGACGATGTTTGACCGACGCAATCGTCTGACCGATCAAGTTGCCGATGATGTGAGAGAAGTATTGGGCAGTCTGGTTTTCGATTCGGTCATTCCGCGCAATGTGCGCCTGTCTGAAGCGCCGAGTCACGGAATGCCCGCTTTGGTCTATGATCATGCATGCAGTGGCAGCAAAGCCTATATGGCGCTTGCACGTGATTTGGTGAACCGCCTGCCTGAAACGAGGAAAGTCGCTTGAGCAAAAATACAGATACTCCCTCGACCGCGGCCAATCCCAAGCCGGCAAATAAGCGTAAGCTTGGGCGAGGGCTGGGCGCGTTGCTGGGTGAAGCTCGTCAGGAAGAACCCCTGAATACCGGTGCTGCATCGGGCGGAGATAATTCGGCCACCGCCTCTGGCAAGCCCGCACCCATGCCGACCAGCGGCGTCGCCAATCTTTCGGTCGCAATCATCGAACCGCATCCGGATCAGCCGCGGCGGCGTTTTGATGAAGAAGCGCTTGAGGAACTTGCTGCATCGATTGCATCGCGCGGCGTGATTCAGCCGGTCATCGTTCGCCCCCTGGCCGGTGGACGCTATCAGATCGTGGCGGGTGAACGGCGTTGGCGCGCAGCGCAGAAAGCGCGTTTGCATGAAATTCCGGCGCTGATTCGCGAATTGGAAGAGCGTGAAGTCATGGCGCTCGCCCTGATCGAAAATATTCAGCGCGAAGATCTGAGCCCGGTCGAGGAAGGGCAGGCCTATCAAAGGCTGGCTGACCAGGAGCATATGACTCAGGCAGAAATTGCCCAGCTGGTCGAAAAATCCCGCTCCCACGTCGCCAATATGCAGCGCCTGCTTAGCTTGCCCGACGATATTCTGGACCATGTGGATCGCGGGAAGTTAAGCATGGGCCACGCCCGTGCGTTGATCGGCAATGACAACGCCTCATCCATTGCAAAACAGGCGATCGACAAGAATCTCTCGGTTCGGGACGTCGAGAAGCTGGTTCGGCGAGAACAGAAAGGGCGCGAGCAAGGCGCCCGGCGTGTCGCCCGTGAACCACGTGATACTGCCGGCAACGCCGATATTCTGGCTGTGCAGCAGCATTTGGAAGAATATCTCGGTCTGTCGGTAAAGATCACGCCCGACAGTGAACCGAATTCGGGTGCGGTAACCATTCGTTACCGCACGCTGGATCAGCTGGATCTGGTGTGTCAGCGCTTGTCAGGCGGAGAGATTTAAGCGGCAAGCTTCGGCGCGAGAAGGGCCGCCAATTTTTCGATCCCGGTCTCGTCCTCTGCTGTAAAGCGCGACGGGACGGGGCTGTCGAGATCGATCACACCGATACAGGCACCGTCATTCAGCAAAGGGACGACCAGCTCTGATCGGCTGTCCGCATCGCATGCGATATGGCCCGGGAATGCGTGCACATCGTCGACGCGTTGGGACACGCCGGTTTCTACGGCCTTGCCGCAGACACCTCTGCCAATGGGAATACGAATGCAGGCTGGCTTGCCGCAGAAGGGGCCGAGCACCAGTTCCCCTTCGACCATTCTGTAAAAACCGGCCCAGTTGAGATCAGGCAGAAACTGCCAGATCAGAGCTGCAACATTGGCCATATTCGCAACAGAATCGGGTTCTCCATCGGTCAGTGCCTGCGCGGCGCTGTGGAGCTCACCATAGAGTTCGGTCTTGGGGCGCGTGGGATCTATAGCAAAATCATACATATTGCTGCTCTAGCGCGCTAATTCATTGCCGCAAGGCGTGCGCCTGCTATTCTGCATAACCATGAGCATCTGGAAGAAAATCGCTATCGGCCTCGTGGCCATCGTCCTCATTGTCGGCATTGGTGGCTGGTGGCTGCTACGCGGCGATCCTGCCCAATATAGTGTCGATGAGGTGGCCGGAGAGGATCCGATTCTGGCCGAGCAAAAAGCGCAGACTATCCCGACGGTGAAGGTTGCTGCGCCGATTGGCTGGCCCTCGGATAAAGTTCCAGAGGCAGCAGAGGGGCTGAGCGTCAATCTTTTCGCCAGCGATCTGGACCATCCTCGGATCATCTATCCGATGGATAATGGGGACGTGATTGTCGCGCTAACCAATTCCCCGCCGCGCGATTTGCCAGGCGGACCGGAAGGGTGGATCATGGGATTTCTCTTCCGCAAAGCCGGGGCAGGGGGGCCTTCTGCCGACACGCTGATGCTTCTTCGTGATAGTGATGCGGATGGCATCGCGGACAAGCGCTTCGTCCTGCGCACAGATGATCTTCATTCACCCTCTGGCATAGCCTATAATGACGGCACTCTTTATGTCGCCAATCATGATGCCGTTTTGCGCTTTGACTATAATGAGGGCGATACGGCAATTTCTGGTGAACCGGAAAAGCTGATGGATTTGCCTGCTGGGGGCAATCACTGGATGCGCAATCTGGTGATCAGCCCGGACGGCAAAAAGCTCTATGTTGCTGTCGGCTCAGCCAGTAATATTGGCGAGAACGGGATGGAGGCTGAGGCCGGCCGTGCCTCGATATTTGAGATCGATCTCGAAAGCGGGTCTCACCGGCAATTTGCCGCGGGTTTGCGCAACCCCAACGGGCTCGACTGGAACCCCTGGAATGGCGAATTGTGGGTTACGGTGAATGAACGCGACATGCTCGGTTCCGACCTGGTGCCTGATTATCTGACCAATGTTCCGGTTGGCGCACAATATGGCTGGCCGTGGGTCTATTGGGGGGATGTGATTGACGATCGGGTCGATGCACCAATGCCCAATTTCCTCACCGAATATACGCGCCGCCCCGAATATGCGCTGGGTCCGCATGTTGCCGCGCTGGGCCTCACCTTCACGCAGGAAGGCGCGAAAATGCCGGAGAAGTTCGGCCACGGCGCCTTCATTGCGCGGCATGGCTCATGGAATCGTAAGCCGGCTTCGGGGTACGACGTGGTCTATGTCGCTTTTGATCAGCGCGGCAACCCGACGGGCAAGCCGGTTGAAGTGCTGGGCAGCTTCCTCACAAATGATGGGGAGACATATGGCCGACCGACATGGGTTGCCTGGGATCAAACCGGGTCATTGCTCGTCAGCGACGATACCGCCGGCATTATCTGGCGGGTGTCTGCGCCAGGTGCAAAGCCAAGTGGTAAGCAGCAGAAGATTAGCGGGGAACGCCTGCCTGCTCAGCGCGAGCTGAATGGTGATCCATCTCGCGCGTTTACAATTCCGCCAGCGGATATTCAGCCCGGCTCTCTGTGAGCTGGGCAATTCCTTCGTAGCTTTTGAAGCGTGCTGGTTGCTCGGGTCAGAGGCTTTTGCCGGCCCGTCCGGCCAATTCGACAATATAGTGCCAGGCGATGCGGCCTGAACGCGCGCCGCGCCGCTTGGTCCATTCCAGCGCATCGTGCCGGTCGAAGGGGAGGCCGAAGTGATCGGCATAGGCTTCGATCATGGCGATGAAATCATCCTGATTGCAGGCATGGAAGCCCAGAGAGAGGCCAAACCGGTCAGCCAAAGCAAGGGAATCATCCACCGCATCGCGCGGATTGATCGGATCGTCCTGCTCTGTCATTTGGCGTGAGACGATGGCTCGGCGGTTGGACGTGACAGCCAGACGGACATTGGCAGGCCGTGCTTCCACACCGCCTTCCAGCCAGCTTCGCAAATGACGTGGGCCGACAGAGTCGCCCTCGGCAAATCCGAGATCGTCGATAAAGACCAGAAAGTTTCGCTCCACTGCACCAAGCTCGCTGAACAAGCCGGCCAGATTGGTCAGGGCATCGGTGCCGACCTGCACCAGCGCGACCGGACCGCTGCCATCCGGATTCTGACAGGCAAGTACAGAGGCCCGGATCAAAGCGGATTTGCCCATGCCGCGTGATCCCCAGAGCAGCATATCATGCGCCGCATGCCCCGCAGCCAGACGCGCGACATTGCCGGAAACCGTTTCCTTCTGCCGATCAATTCCCTTCAGCAGCTCCAGATCGGGTGCTTCCAGAGTGCGGACCGGACGGGTAGCTTGTTCCGTCCAGATATAGGCGGGATAGGACAACCAGTCGGTATTTTCGGCAGGAGGAGGGGCCAGGCGGTCAAGAGCGTCGGCGATGCGGGTGAGGTGTAGCGCATGGTCATTCATGCTTCGCTGACCTATAGGTGCGGCTTATGAGCGGCAAGCAAATAGCAACCATTATAAAGCCCGATGCGCATGGGCTGGAGCGCGCGGTTGCCAGGCTGGAGCAGGGCGGGTTGGTCGCCGTGCCCACGGAAACGGTCTATGGTCTGGCGGCGCGCGCGGATAATGCGGCGGCGGTCGCAGGAATATATCGCGCGAAAGGCCGCCCTGATTTTAACCCGCTGATCACCCATATTCATTCGCTGGCTCAGGCGGAGCACTATGCGGTTCTGGATGAAAGAGCGCATTTGCTGGCGGAGCATTTCTGGCCCGGGCCGCTGACGATGGTGCTTCCCCGCCGGGAAGGAGCCGGCCTCGCTCCGGCGGTCATGGCAGGCCTGCCGACAATTGCTCTGCGCATGCCACGACACCGGGTGATGCGTGCCCTGCTGAAAAGCGTTCCTTTCCCTCTGGCTGCACCATCTGCCAATCGCAGTGGCGGGGTCAGCCCGACCAGCGTGGACCATGTGGCGAATTCGCTCGGGAATGCGGTGGACATCATTCTTGATGGCGGCAGCTGTGAGGCCGGACTTGAATCGACGATCGTGGCGCTTCGGCCGGAGGGAGAATGGAGCCTGCTCCGTCCGGGGCCGCTTGATCGCGCTCAATTGGCAAATTTGCTCGGCCGGGCGGAAATGACGGATAAAAGGGGGATCGAAGCCCCCGGCCAACTCGCCAGCCATTATGCACCGGGCAAGCCCGTACGTCTCAACGCGACTCATGCGAAGGATAATGAAGTGATGATCGGCTTTGGCCCGATCCCTGGGCGCTGGTCCTTATCCGAAGAAGGCGATTTGATGGAGGCCGCCTTTCGCCTCTATGACTGCTTGCATCTCGCTGCAGCGGCGGAGGAATCTGCCATCGCCATCGCACCGCTTCCCGAAATTGGAATCGGGCAAGCTATCAATGATCGGTTACGCCGGGCTGCAGCCTGAAATCATCGGCTGCGGCGTGGATGCCGCGATTCGGAATTCGGTCAGGATGACGGAGGGCTGTAACGGGTCAGGCTATCGCGTTCTGCCTGGGCTTGTTCGATGGACATTTCCAGGCGGGAGCGTTTCTCACAGGCTTTGTCTTTCCCGTCACGGCATTGCTTATCCGCCTTGCGCCAGCCATCATGGAGGTCGTCGAGCTTGTTATCGATCTTGCGCAGGGCCTTTCCGCGCTTTTCATCCGCTTCCGATTGGCTGGTAGTGGCAAGATCGACTGCTTTGGAGCCTATGCGGACCGGAGTTGTTGCCACATCCACCACCGTTTTGGCGAGGCAGCCCTGTAGGGTGACGGCACAGGCGATCAGCGAAATGACAGTTGTAAATCGGCGCATCGGGGAGCCCCTTCTTCGCTGAGTGTGACGCAAACGCCTTGAATTTCAATTCCTTTATGCGGCTTGTTGGCGGGGCTAGGTTAGAGAATCTCATGTCGCCCATGAAAAAGGCCGCCGATCCGAAGATCAACGGCCTGTTTCACGTGAAACGTTTTACGCGCCCGATCAGGCGGCGTCTTCCGCATTCTCGTAATATTGCGGTGCATGCTCTTTCAGCACGCTGAGGATTTTCTGCAAGGCGGACAATTCATCCGTCTTTTCCATTGCCGCCAATTCACGCGCGAGACGGCTGGAGGCCGCTTCAAAAATTTGCCGTTCCGAATAGCTTTGTTCAGGCTGATCGTCGGGACGATAAAGGTCACGTGTGACTTCGGCGATGGACACCAGATCACCGGAGTTGATCTTGGCTTCATATTCCTGTGCGCGGCGGGACCACATGGTCCGTTTGACTTTGGGTTTGCCCTTGAGCGTATCCATCGCTTCTTTCAGCGTCTTGTCGCTGGAAAGTTTGCGCATACCGATGGATTCAACTTTGTTTACCGGAACGCGCAAAGTCATGCGTTCCTTCTCAAAGCGGAGCACATAGAGATCGAGCTGCATTCCGGCGATTTCCTCGCTTTGCAGTTCGGTTACCCGACCGACGCCATGTTTGGGGTAAACGACATAATCACCGACATCGAAAGCGGGCTCATTCGCAGCCATGTAAAATCCTTTCTCCGTGAAGGAGCCCTCAGAATTCCAAAACCGGTTACGAGCCGCGCGATGAATCGGCGGCTGGTTGTACGGTTTTTAAAACTCTATAGAAGAGGGCCTGCCTTCCTGTTACCGGACTGCCGCGCGGGGGATTAGGCGGCAGGTTCGCCTAATATAGTAGATTCGTACGAAAATTTCCAGTCCTGCGCGATTCATACGCAGGGGGTGCGCAAATCTTACGCAATCACTCTGTTTGCAAGTTGTCGCTTTGCGCAATAACTGCATTCACTTCTGCCCCGAGAAGCAGGATATAGGCCGATAAATACAGCCATGTCAGCAACACTATTACCGCGCCCAGCGATCCATAGGTGGCGTTGTAATTGGCAAAATTGGCGACATAGGCTCCGAATCCGACCGTTGCGAGCAGCCATCCGACCGCAGTGATGAAGGCCCCGGGGGTCAACCACCGACGCTCCGATTCGCAGCGATCCGGACCATAGCGATAGAGAATCGTCGCTGCGCTGATTCCGACCAGCATCATCATGCTGTAGCTCACCGCTTTACCAAATCCGACGATCGATCCCGTCACATTCGGCAGGAGATCGGACAGAGATGCCAGAAGGGCGGTGCTGAGCAGCGCCAATCCTGCCAGCATCAGGGCGCCCATGGTCATCAGCAAGGCCATGGCATTCTGCTTCAGAAAGCCGCGTTCATCCTTGGTGTTATAGGCGATGTTCAAGGCGGTGATCATCGCCCCGGCGCCTTTTCTGGCGCCAAACAGCGCTATGCCGAGCGATATCAGGAGGCCAACCCCCTGCTTATCTTTCGAGCTGCCAGCAATGGCTTCGATCTGCCGCGAAAGCAGGTCGGCAGATGATGCGGGCAAATGATCGGCAATCGCCTGCAGATGCAGGGCAACGGTCTCCTGCGGGACGACCAGTCCATAAAGGAGCGCTGCGGCACCGATCATCGGCACCATGGCAAGGAAGGCGTAAAAACCAACCCCCGCAGCAACGATGCCGATATTGTCTGCTCCGGCAGCCTTATAGCTGCGAATGAGCACATCCTTGGGATTGGCCCTGAGGGCGGCCCAGGGAGACGAGGCGTTGATCGATCTATTCGTCACAAGAATAATACTGCCGAGCGCCGTGAAAGTGCCCGGCAGTAATTCGTATCAGACAATCTGATTAATCGCCTTCGCCGGGTTCGGGCGAGAAGAACTTGTCAAACTTGCCTTCTTCGCCCTTATGCTCTTCGGCGTCTTCGGGCGGATCTTTACGTTCGGTAATATTGGGCCATTCAGCCGAATATTTGGTGTTCACTTCGAGCCACTTTTCGACGTCGCTTTCCGTATCCGGCAGAATCGCCTCGGCCGGGCATTCGGGTTCGCAAACGCCGCAGTCGATGCATTCTGAGGGATTGATGACGAGCATGTTCTCGCCCTCATAGAAGCAGTCGACCGGGCAGACCTCGACGCAGTCCGTATATTTACAACGGATGCACGCATCGGTGACGACATAGGTCATGGCTGCTCTTTCCTTTCACTAAATAGGCGAATCGCCGCCTGCTATGGCGATTGCTCCGCCAGCGTCAAGCTCCTCATAGCATTGACGTACTTCTTCTTTCGGTCCGCGCCGGGTTGGCAGCGCAGAAATGCGTATCACGCAGACGCGATGCGCCAGTGGCAAGGTCAGCACATCACCGATTCGGATGGCCTCCTTGCGCTTGGTCACACGCTGGCCGTTACGGCGAATATGACCTTCCTCGATCCAGCGCTGAGCGGTTCCGCGCGTCCGGGCGAAGCGCAAAAACCACAGCAACCGATCGATCCGCATCGGGCCTTAACGAACGAGATCCGCCAATGCGGCAAAAGCATTGCCTTCGCTCGGTTTGGCGGGCCGTTTATTGTCTTTCCGGGGCTGCACATCCTTGCGGGGCGGGCGCCAGCTCCAATTGATGGGGGCCGGTGGGCCAAAGGCATTGTCCGGCAATTGCCGCGGGAAACTGGCCTTGAATCCGGCATCGCGCATCAACCGCAGGTAATTTTCCTGATGCAGTCCCATGCTGGTGGGCAGGGCAATGTCGATCTGAAAACTGCGCGGGTTTTTGGCGGATGCGCGCTGTTCATGCGCGGCGCGGAAGAGCTTTTCCGCCATATCGACCCGAATCAATTGTTTGCCCGCGCGGCGATAGCCAGCCGGGACATGTTTGCCGCCTTCGATTACGGCTTCCATCGCATCACGGACCGGGCGCCGGTCTGAACCAATGGCACGCAGCAATTGCCGCGGGGCGGGTTTGAGCAGCATTGGCACGAACACGTCGAGCGCACCGATGGTGACACCCAACTTGCGCAGGAAGGGGCGCTTTTCCTTGGGGATATGCGCCAGTCCGGCGGCTTCGCGTTGCACCACGCCGGCACGTCCTGCCAGCGTGAGGAGCAGGGCACGCACTTCCGATCCGGCTTCCGGGTCGAGCGCGGCCTGCTCAATCTTGCTCAACGGAGCGAGTGGAGCGAGTTTGCGCTCCAGCCATAAGTCGAGCGCTTCCTGCAGGCGCGTGCGATAGGCCGGATCAAGTGCGCTCAGATCCTTGGTCAGGGTCAGTCTTGGCTGGCTGGCATTCTTGCCGGCTTCCAGTTCGGCAATCACTTCTTCACCGCGCCATACTTTGCCCCTGGCAATAGCCAGATCGCCGAATTCACTATCGATCAGGGCATGTGCCCGTTCGGCCAGCAACTGCGGCATATGTTTCTCCGCTGCTGCAAGCATCAGGCGCTTGTCCTCCTGATCGGCCGCGGCATCCACCACGAAACGGAATCCCTCGAGATGGCCGATCTTCTGATCTTCCACCGTGACTGTGCCATCGTCGCCAAGCGCGACACGCAATAGATTTGCATCTTTACCCATAGTCTTCATCAATACGGCAGTTCGGCGATTTACGAAACGCTCTGTCAGTTTGCCGTGCAAAGCGTCGGAAAGCCGGGCCTCCACGCCCCTTGCACGGGCGGCCATTTCATCGCGGGCAAGCACCCAGTCGGGACGCTGACAGATATAGGCCCAACTGCGAATCGCGGCGATTCGCCCCTGCAATGTGTCGATATCCCCTTCGGTCCGGTCCAGTTCGGCGATCCGCGCGGCGACAAAGTCGGCGCCGATATAGCCCTCTCGCAAATCCTGCCACAGGCGGCTGACAAAACGGCTATGCATGTCAGCGCCTTGCTGACGAAAATCGGGCAGCTGACAGGTTTCCCAAAACCGGCGGACCAGACCCAAACCTCTGACGCTATCGGCAATGTCGGGATCTTCCGCCAGGCGTTTGAGCACGGCGAGATCGATCGCCTCGGGCGCAGCGGTCAATTGTTCCACCTCAGGCCGGGATTCAAGATCACCGATGAGCACGGACAGTCTGTCAAAACGCGGCTCAGCCTCTCGCCAGTACAGTTTGGTCAGCGGGGCGAAGCGGTGCTCTTCGATGGCATAGATTTCTTCTTCATCGAATTCCACCGGGCCGCCGCGCCTGCCACCGGCGAGTGTCCCGAATGTGCCATCCCGCTGATGCCGTCCGGCGCGCCCGGCAATCTGCGCCATTTCGGCAGGATTCAAGCGGCGGCGGCGAACCCCGTCATATTTGGTCAGACTCGCAAAGGCGACATGGGTAACGTCGAGGTTAAGTCCCATGCCGATGGCATCGGTGGCGACGATGTAATCCACCTCTCCCGATTGGAAGAGTTCGACCTGCCGATTGCGTGTCTCCGGACTCAGCGCGCCCATGACAACGGCAGCGCCGCCGCGGAAACGGCGCAGCATTTCGGCAACGGAATAAACCTGCTCCATCGAAAAGGCGACGATCGCGGAGCGCGGCGGAAGGCGGGACAATTTCGCCGACCCGGCATGGCTCAGCGTCGAAAAGCGCGGCCGTTCGATGATTTCGGCCTTGGGCAGCAATGACCGCACCAATGGTTCCAGCGTGGCGGAGCCCAGCAGCATCGTCTCTTCCCGGCCGCGGGCATTGAGCAGCCGGTCGGTGAAGATATGGCCGCGCTCCCGATCAGCGGAAAGCTGGGCTTCATCCAGAGCGACGAAGGCACGTCCCCCGCCATCGCGCGGCATGGCCTCGGCCGTGCACAGCAGATAGCTTGCGCCGGGCGGCTCTATCCGTTCTTCGCCGGTGATCAGGGCAACCTGTTTGTCCCCCTTGATCGCGCGAACCCGGTCATACACTTCGCGCGCCAACAATCGCAGCGGGAAGCCCATGGCTCCGCTCGAATGGGCGCACATCCTCTCGATGGCGAGATGGGTCTTGCCGGTATTGGTCGGGCCTAGCACCGCCCGTATCCGGCTGTCGGAGGCCGCAGCAATCACAGTGGGGCCATAGTGACGCCCAAAAGCCGTTGCCGCAAGCAGGTTCCGCCATGCTGCATCATTCGCCGCCAGGAAGGGGCGGTTTGCCCCCATTTACCCCGCTTTTACTTTATAAGTGCAGAGAAATTGGGCATTTTCAAAATGCGTATGATTGCGCGGCGGAGGGTTTACGATGATCGGCGATGGCAGCGGGGAGAAAGGGGCAGAAACCCCGAACGGCTCCATCACGAAAAAACGCACCGCGCAGCTGAGCCATGATCAGATTGTGCCGGGTGGCAGCACCGGATTGACCGGGCTGGCGCAGTGGCGCGCGCAATATGAGCGTTGGAGAACGAAAGTCTCGGCGCGCCTGTCGGCACTGGATCTGGCGCCCGACCTGGCGCGGGATATCGGCTCGGCCCGCTGGCTGCGCGGGATGGCCACGCTGATCGGTCTTTCTGCGGTGGCCATTGCGATGTTCCCCGGTTTTTCCTCGGTCGAGGCCGCCCCGGCCATGCGGATTGACGGGGCCGCGCGTGACGAGTTTCGCAGCCATATGATCATGCCGCTGGCGCTGGGCGCGGATAGTGGCCGCCATATGGGCGCAACCGCCATTGTCACCCCGCTCGCGCGGGCGCCTGAACGCCCGCAGATCGAAGTAATGGCGACGCTGGCCAAGGGGGACAGTTTCAGCCGGATGCTTCGCAGAGCGGGCGTTAGCGGCAGTGAGGCCGACCATCTGACTCAGCTGATTGCCGATCAGATAGATTTGCAGGATCTGAAACCCGGTACTCAGGTGGATCTGACGCTGGGGCGGCGCACCACGCAGGACGCACCACGCCCGCTGACCGAAATGCACTTTCGGGCACGGTTCGACCTGGAAATGGCGGCTCAGCGGCAAAATGGCAGGCTGGTGATCACGCCCCGGACGATCAAGGTCGATTCCACCCCGCTGCGAATTCGCGGCACGGTTGGCCCCAGCCTTTACCGTTCTGCAAGAGAAGCAGGAGCGCCTCCGCGCGCGGTGCAGCAATATTTGCGTACTCTGGGCGGGGACGTGAATCTTGACCGGGATGTAGATGCCCGTGACGAATTCGATCTGATCGTTGATTACAAACGCGCTGAAACAGGCGATGTGGAAATGGGCGACCTGCTTTATGCCGCGCTGCTGCGCGATGGTCAGCCAGTGAAGCAATTGATGCGCTGGGGCGATGAGGGGAAGTTTTATCAACCCTCTGGCCTTGGTGAACAGCGTGATGGATTGATGGCGCCGGTGCCGGGGCGGATCACGTCACGCTATGGCATGCGGCGGCACCCCATTCTGGGGTATAAGCGCATGCATCGCGGGCTGGATTTCAAAGCCAGCTATGGCACGCCGATTTATGCGGCGAGCGATGGAACGGTCCAATATGCCGGGCGGCATGGCGGCCACGGCAATTATGTGAAGATCGCGCATGGCGGCGGATTGGCCACGGGGTATGCGCATATGAGCCGGATTGCGGCACGCCGCGGGGCCCATGTAAAACGCGGCCAGATCATCGGATATGTCGGCTCTACCGGCCTATCGACCGGGCCGCATCTGCATTACGAAATGTATCGCAATGGCACTACGATCAATCCGGCCTCGGTTAATTTCGTGACGCGCGACCGGATTTCGGGGCGTGAACTGGCGAATTTCCGTGATCGCATGTCCCGCCTGACCAAGGTTGAGGCCGGGGCTGCGCTGGAAGTGCTGAAGCCAGCTGAAGAGGCGCAGCCAGAGCGCGAGATCGACAAGGTCAACGGGCCGCGCAAAGTGGGGTGACGGGTGCCGGGTGGACGTTTCGCCGCGTTGCGTAGCGGCGCCATTTGCGGCAGGGAAGGGCGCATGACTGCATCATATCCCGCTACCCGCCTTCGTCGTCCGCGCGCCACGTCCTGGAGCCGCGCGCTTCACCGCGAAAACCAGCTCTCCCCTGCTGACCTGATCTGGCCTCTCTTCGTGACTGAAGGGCATGGGGTGGAGGAACCGGTCGGTTCGCTGCCCGGCGTGTCACGCTGGTCGCTGGACGGGATCGCGAAACAGGCCAAGGCGGCGGTAGAACTCGGCATTCCCTGTCTGGCCCTGTTCCCCAACACCCAGGCCGATCGCCGGAGTGATGACGGGGCCGAAGCGCTCAACCCCGACAATCTGATGTGCCGCGCAACGAAGGCGATCCGCGATGCCTGCGGCGATTCCATCGGTATTCTTACCGATGTCGCGCTCGATCCCTATACGGCGCATGGGCAGGACGGCTTGCTGGATGACAGCGGCTATGTGCTGAATGATGCCACGGTCGATATTCTTGTCCGCCAGAGCCTCAATCAGGCGGAGGCGGGGGCCGACATCATCGCGCCGTCGGATATGATGGATGGCCGCATCGGTGCGATCCGTGAGGCCTTGGAGCAGGGCCTGCACCACAATGTTCAGATCATGGCCTATGCCGCCAAATATGCCTCGGCCTTCTATGGCCCCTTCCGTGATGCCGTGGGATCAAGCGGGCTGCTGAAGGCGGATAAATCGAATTACCAGATGGATCCCGCCAATTCGGAGGAAGCGCTGCGTGAAGTGGCGCTGGACCTGGCCGAAGGCGCGGATAGCGTGATGGTGAAGCCAGGCCTGCCTTATCTCGATATCGTCCGCCGGGTGAAGGAACGCTTCGAAGTGCCTGTCTTCGCCTATCAGGTGAGCGGCGAATATGCGATGATCGAAGCCGCTGCGGCCGCTGGTGCCGGTAATCGTGAAGCGCTGGTGATGGAAACGCTGATGGCATTCAAACGCGCGGGCTGCTCGGGCATTCTCACCTATCACGCGCCGCTGGCATCACGGATTCTCCATGGCTGAGTTTCGCCTCGAAACAGAGCGGCTCATCCTGCGCGATTGGCGAGAGGAAGATTGGGAGCCGTTTTTCCAGCATACCGACACGCCTGCAGTCATGCGGTGGCTGGGCGGTGTGCTGGAAGGTGGCAGCAACCGGATGACCCGGCCTGCGGTGAAAGAGCGGCTGGAAGGCTATGCGCGCGATTTCGGCTTCACCTTCTGGGTGGTCGAACGCAAGCCGGATGGCGGGCATCTTGCGGGTGAAATCCTCGGCTTTTGCGGGCTTAAACGGGCCAATCAGCCCGGCGGACCGCAGGGCGATATGGAAATCGGCTGGCGCTTTCGCGAAGACAGCTGGGGCCGCGGCTATGCGCGTGAGGCGGCAGAAGCGTGCATGGAGGCCGGGTTCGAACAATTCGGCGCGCCACATATGATTGCACTGACTGTGATGGGCAACAAGGGTAGCTGGGGCTTGATGAAACGTCTCGGCATGCGCCGGCGCGAGGATCTCGACTTCGCGAGTGATGATTTCGGCGATGAAGGCCCCATCATTGTCTATTCCATCACCCGCGCAGAGTGGGAGACGCAGGCATTATGACCCGCCATCCCGGGGCCTTGATCCTGCCTTTTGAAGACAAGGTGCCGCAAATTCATGATAGCGCCTTCATCGCGCCGGGTGCGCGGATTATCGGCGATGTGACCATCGGCCCCGACGCATCGGTCTGGTATAATTGCGTACTGCGCGGCGATATTCACCGGATCGAAGTGGGCGCGCGCAGCAATGTGCAGGATGGAACCGTGATCCATGTGGAGGGGCCGCGCCCGGACACAGAGGGCAATCCCACCATTATCGGCGATGATTGCGTGATCGGCCATATGGCCACCGCCCATGGCTGCGTGCTGGAGGATCACGCCTTCCTCGGCATGGGGGCCATTGCAATGGATGGCGCGCGGATTGGCCGCCATGCAATGCTGGCCGCAGGGGCCTTGCTGTCCCCCGGCAAGGTGATTCCGGAGCGCGAGATCTGGGCCGGACGTCCGGCGAAATTCATGCGCACCTTGTCAGAAGAACAGGCCACCAAGGTAGCGTTTCAAAGTGTGCGCTATGTGGAACTGGCCCGGCGGCACAAGGCGGCGCTTCGTGGCGAAACCGAAGCCTGATTTCCCACCCGCTGCGGATATCCTCGCTCAATGTGACGGGGAGGGGCGGCTGGCTGTGCGGGTGACTCCGGGGGCCCGCAGCGAGAGTATCAGCATTGCGGGGCAAGGAATTACCCTCAAAACCCGCGCCAAGCCGAAGGATGGGGAGGCCAATGACGCGGTCATTGCCATGCTGGCCAAAGCGCTGCGCCTTGCCCCTTCGCGGATCACGCTGGTGCGGGGGGACACTTCGCGCGAGAAAATGGTGCAGATTCACTAAGGCGCAGATCCGGCGGAGTGATGGGGCAGAATGAAAATCCGCCCTATTCACCGTCGTGATGGATGGTCGGATCGGGGCCAATGCGGATCGTGGCAAGCACGGCGATGCACGAAAGGGCGCAGGCCAGCGCCACGGCCCACCCGCCAAACTGGCTGTAAGCCAGCGCCCCGGCCACTGCGCCGCTCGACAGGCCGAACCAGAGCGCCAGCAACCCACCGAAACCGGGCACCGTCTTGCCGCAGAGCCAATAGGCGAGACCCTGCCCGAAACGGACCAGCGCTCCGGTCATATAGGTGAGACCGAAGGGGCTGCCGCCATCGCGCTGAAAACTGTTGTTGAGCGCCCCCATCGCGAGCACCATGCAGCCGACCGAAAGCGCCACCGAACCGAGCGCATAGGCCAGCGCCCCGCCAAGCAGCAACGCAGTGACAAGGATCAGCACATTGCGCGTTTGCTGCATCCCGCTTTTCAGCGCCACCACACCGCCCGCCAGCACGCCGAGCACAAAGCCGCCAATCAGCAAGGCCGGAATGCGGGCCATATGCGTGTCCGTCACCAGATCCACCGCCAACCGCGTGGTATTGCCCGACATGAAGGAGACGAAATAGCCATTGGCAGAGAGAAACCCCACCCCATCCACAAAACCAGCCAACCCCGCCAGCCCAATAGCCAGGCGGCGCTGCGAAGAAGAAAGACGTTGCATGGCGGGCAGCTCTACTCCGCTAAGGCAGGAGGCTCAATCGGGGATTGGGGCTAGGGTTTTGGGAAGCGGATTCGGTGGTCAATTTCGAACGACATATATTGGGCCGTTAGCGGACATTCGAGCAAAACAATTGACGGGTCCGCAAGCCTTCACCCTTTGGTATGGCGGACGAAAAACGGGAGATCGCGTTTTGGTTGAAAACGGGTCGTGTCAGATGGTGTCGCGAATTCTCCTAAAGCGGCACAAGACGTTCGATGATCTCTTTGCTTTCCTTCGCTTCGTGCGCAAACACCACCGCAAAGAGCTATGCTGGCGTGCGCACTCTTTGTGAGCAAAGCCTATAACTTGAAAGATTTTAGTTCTTGGAGCTGCTGCGCGTTGCCGCAAACGTTCACCAGCTTCTGCACCCACTGGTCCGAGAATGTGTAGTCGCCGTGGGCAGCATGGAAGATGCAGTAATCGCGATTTGTGTTCTCCGGCTGCGCGGCACCATTGCGTGGCCGCACCTCGAACATGCGCCACGCTTGCGTGTGGTTGTGCTGCGTGAACGCCACTTCCGTTGCCTTGACTACTTTCTTCACGACGTCTCGGGGCTTATGTGGATAGAGATGGTCTGCCAGCTTGTGCTGGACCAGTACATTGCGAATATCCTTGCCCTCAGCTGAGTCCGGCTGGACGAACTGGAAATGTGCGCGTGACTTCGTGACGGCATCTAGAGTGTAGACAACGCGGAACTGAAATTCCAAATCGGCGATATCTGTTTCGGACATACCTTCGCGCAGCCGGGCATCGATGGCATCTATCTCGCCCGGGATCTCATATTTGTTAAGGGTGGAAGCTTGGTCGAAATTCAACTTCGTGAACTGAAGAGCGAAGGCGAGTTCGTTCGACAAGGTGAGTTGCGCGCCGAACAACTCGCACATACACTTGTCGAAGTTGAGGCAGCACGCCTGAAACAGGCCGAGCCACTTAGAGTCGGCACGGCCTAATAACTTATGCTCGACGTCGTCGCGCAACAGCTTTACCGCACGCAAATTGCCCTTAATACCCTTCGACAGAGGGCAATCGTGGCGCTCGACGATTTGGCTCAGAAGGATAGAACGACCATCCTTGCCGACGATCTTCACTCCTTTCCGCTCGTAATGCTCGTGCATCAAATAGGTCCACGCGACGTTTGCGAGCATCGTGAAGACTTCAGTCTTGAACCGCATTGACGGGCTGTTAAATACTTGGACGGCCAAGATCATCGCCTCGCGTGCCCGGACGAGCCGCTCGTCGTCAAACAGGTTCAAGCCTGTGTTGTGGTCGTAGGAACTTTTCCTGATCTGAAAGAACTCAACCTCGTCGTCGCTGGCTGCTGCGATCGCGGCGTCATTCTTTGTCTCAGTTATGCGCGCGCTGTTAATCGTCGCCTTACGGCCGACGTTGACGAGTGCTTGGATATCTTGGTTGCGCCACCCTTTGGCGAGTAGCGCCTTCACAATAGACTTCTCAGTCCCGGTCAGCGCACCCTCACGATTTCTGCTGGCCATCTAAATTTTTCTCCCCCTACGCGCTTTAATGATTCCATTTTCTGGGCGGCCGGGCAACAGAGGTTAAATTACCAACTCAAATAGTTGCACTAAGCATTCGAGACGGGGGAAGGCGAGTTGCGTAAACTCAAGCGTGTGACCGCTTAGGTTGAACGCATTTTGTGACGGATTCACCGTCTTGTCTTTAGTTCAACCACGGGACGAAGCAGCAGTCGAGATTTCAGACGAACTTGGCATTAACGCTCTCTAGACAGACGTCAGTTCGTTGGAGCGTGTTTCGGTACGCAGAACGGCCACAAAAAGGGCGAGCAACTGTCGCGCTTAATCTCATGAATTAATGTCGGCTTGAGACAATTCTCAATCCCAAAGCCGACGTTCTGGCTCGTCCAACAATTCGACCACGACACACCCCCTCTTTTTATGTCCGTTTTTGGTCGCTCGATTTAGAAGACGGAATGACCGAAATGCGGGAGCAAATGCGCCATGGCATTGCAAACCTCAGCCAACCTCAATCCCGCACCATCGCTCTTAAAGTGTCAATCCGGTCCGCTTCATGGACGGGCTTGTTTTTGCGGATGCGGTGGATGCGGGGGAAGCGCATGGCGAGGCCGGACTTGTGGCGTTTGCTCAGGTGCACGGAATCAAAGGCGACTTCGAAGGTGAGGCTCTTGTCGGTCTCGCGCACCGGGCCGAAGCGGTTGATGGTGTGCTGGCGGACATGTTTGTCGAGGAATTTCAATTCCTCATCGGTGAAGCCCGAATAGGCCTTGCCCACCGGAAGCAGCTCTGCGCCCTGGTCGGGGTCGCCATCCCAGCAGCCGAATGTATAGTCCGAATAGAAGCTGGAGCGTTTGCCGCTGCCGCGCTGGGCATACATCAGCACGCAGTCGATCAGCAGCGGATCGCGTTTCCACTTATACCACAGGCCGGTTTTGCGCCCCGCGACATAGGGGGAATCGCGGCGTTTGAGCATCAGCCCTTCAATCGCATCGGCGCGGGTGCCTTCGCGGATCTGCGCCAGATGGGCAAAATCGCGTGCCTCAACGATCTGGGAGAGATCAAAGCGGGGCGCGGGCAGGCGGGGCAGAAAAGATTCCAGTCTTTGCCGCCGCTGCTCCCACGGGAGGCTTCGCAAATCCTCTCCCTCCAGACTCAGCGCATCATAGAGCCGGACAAAGGCGGGCAATTCGCTCAGCATCTTTTTGCTGACCGTTTTGCGCCCGAGGCGCTGTTGCAATGCGTTGAAACTGGCCGCGCCGCCGGCCTCTCCGCCCTGATGCTGGCCCTGCACCAGCAATTCACCATCGAGCACGGCGGGAATCGTCAGCGCTTCGGCCATTTCGGGGAAAGTGGCGGTGATATCATCGCCCGACCGCGAATAGAGCCGGGTCTCGCCGCCTGCATGGACCAGTTGCACGCGAATCCCGTCCCATTTCCATTCGGCCACATAATCCGCAAGATCGACCGTGCCATCCTCCAGCGGATGGGCCAGCATGAAGGGGCGGAACAGCGGCATGTTTTCGGTATCGGGCGGGGCCTTTCCATGGGCAGCCCAGTCGAACAATTCGCTGTAGGGCGGCGCGATTCCGTGCCAATATTCCTCAACATCATCGACCGACACGCCAAAACTCTGCGCAAATGCCACTTTGCCAAGCCTTGCGGAAATGCCGATCCGCATGGCCCCGGTCGCGAGCTTGATGAGCGCATAGCGGCCGGACACATCGAGCCGGTCAAGCAAGCGGGGCAGTTCGGTGACTACGCTGGTGCGGTTCATGGCCTGCAGCATGTCCACCGTTTCGGAAACAGAGGGCGGGGGAAGCGTTTCGCCCACTGGATTCGGCCACAGCAGGCTGGCGGTTTCTGCCGTATCACCCACGAAGTCGCGGTTGAGGGACCAGAGCACCGGGTCGACCCGCTCTTTCATCAGATTGCGGATGGTGCTGGCTTTGACCGCTTTGAAATCCAGCCCGTCGGTCAGCGCGGCAAGCGCCCAGCCACGGTCCGGGTCAGGGGTCTGGCGCAGATAATCTGCGATGAGCGCGAGCTTGGCATTGCGCGAGGATGTATAGACCAGCGCATCGAGGAGGGCGGCGAATTGCTGCATCAGCGGAATGCTCCGGCAAACCCGCTCTTGGCAGGCCAGCGCAGGCGGGACTCTCGCGCCGGAGTGACGACAGGGAAGAGGCGGCGCATCGTGTCAGTCATCCTCATCATCCTCGTACCCCACCATGGAAAGCGCGCGGGCGCGCCGCTGATGAAGCTGGCACCAGCGCAAAAGCGCCTCTTCACGGCCATGGGTGATCCAGCTTTCCTGCGGGTTGACCTCTTCAATGGTGCGGGTCAGCTCGTTCCAGTCGGCATGGTCGGAAATGATCAGCGGCAATTCGACATTGCGCTGCCGCGCGCGCTGACGGACGCGCATCCAGCCGGAAGCCATGGCGGTGATCGGATCGGGCAGGCGGCGGCTCCAGCGATCATTCAGCGTGGAGGGCGGCGAGATAATGATGCTGCCGCGCATTTCCTCCTTCGTATGATCGGCAACCAGTCGCAATTCGCCCAGATCGACACCGAATTCTTCATACAGCCGGCACATCTTCTCCATCGCGCCATGCAGATAGATCGGATCTGTATGGCCTGCGCGGCGCAATTCGGCGATGACCCGCTGCGCCTTGCCCAGTGCATAGGCGCCCACCAGTACGCAGGCTTCCGGATTGGCATTCAGCCGCGCCAGCAATTTGGCCATTTCCTCTTCGATCGGGGGATGGGTAAACAGCGGCAGACCGAAAGTCGCCTCCGTGATGAAGATGTCGCAGGGAGTAACCTCAAATGGCGGGCAGGTGGGGTCGGGACGGCGCTTGTAATCGCCGGTAATGATCACCCGCTCGCCTGCATGTTCGAGCAATATCTGCGCCGATCCCAGCACATGGCCAGCGGGGATATAGCTGGCCTGAACGCCGCCGGGCAGCTTTGTCACTTCGCCATAGTGCACAGGCTGCGCGCCCTCGGCAGTGTTGTAGCGCAGTTTCATGATGGCCAGCGTTTCGGGCGTGGCTATGGTGGTCCCATGCCCGCCGCGCGCATGATCGGCATGGCCATGAGTGACCAAAGCCGTATCCACCGCGCGAGAGGGATCGATCCAGCAATTGGCAGGCACGATATGGATCCCATGCGGTTCGGGCCGGATCCATGAAAATGCTGCGCTCATAGACAGGAAATGGCTGGATGGCCCAACCGGTTCCGCAGTCATTGAGCGGCTTTATCCCTCGCTCGGTGTCAGCGGTCTGCGTTAATCGTCTGACTGCTGTGCTTCGTCCTTCGCTTCTTCTTGTGCCTGCCATGCGGCAATATCCGCATCGTAGCGCAGGATGCGGGTGTCGGGATCAATCACAAAATGGGTGTCTGGCTGCGGCAGGTCGATATGTCCTGTGCCGCCGCTCATATCCACCACTTCAATCCGGTCTCCGATCTGCACTTCCACTGGCAGGATGAAAGGCATATCGGCACCGCTTTCCCAGCGCAGATCAAGCCGGGTGCCATTTTGCTGCGTCACCAGCCTGGGCAATTCTGCATGGCGGAAATACGCTTCCACGAACCAGCCCAGTTGCTTGCCGGTTACGTTTTCGAAGACCCGCTGGAAATCATTCGTATCGGCGAGGACCCAATCGAAATTGCCGGGGCGCGGATCGGCACGGCCATAGGTCAACTGCGTGGTCGCGGCGAGGAAAGCCTCATCACCCACATATTCGCGCAAAGTATGCAGAATCCAGGCACCTTTGTAATAGATATCGGCGCCCCAACCGGCTTCATCATCATTATAAAGCTCGCTGGAAATCTGTTTTTCGGGGGCCAGCGGAACCTTGCTGATGATTTTCTTGCGCAATTTCCACAGTTCGACGCGATAGGCCGTCTCCCCTTTGGCCCAGCGCAGAAAAAGCGGCTGCATATAGGTGCCAAAGCCTTCATGAAGCCACATATCGGCGGTGCTGGCATTGGTCAGCTGATTGGCAAACCATTCATGGCTGAATTCATGCTGCATCAGCCAGTCATACCCTTCGGGCGACAGGATAAAGTCGTTGCCATAGGCATTGATGGTCTGATGCTCCATGCCCAGATGCGGGGTCTGGGCCAGGCCAACTTTCTCTGCGCTCCAGGGGTAGGGGCCGATAGTCGATTCAAAGAAGTCGAGAAAGAGCGTCATTTCTCCCAGCATCTTTTCAGCGCCTTCCCGGTCCCCTGGAAGATACCAGAATTTCAGCGGAATATCGTTGCCATAACGGCTGTGATAGGTCCGCTCGGCCAGCTCATAGGGGCCGATTTGCAGCGATACGCCATAGCCATTGGGCGCATGCGCGCGCCAGCGATAGGTGTTCCAGCCGTCAGCTTCCTGGACCGACTGCAAACGGCCATTGGCAGCGACCACCAGCGGCGCGGGCACCGTGACTGAGAGGTCGAGCGTGGTCACGCGCTTGGATGGATGGTCAATACAGGGCCAGAACAGGTCACAGCCATTGGTCTGGACCGCCGTGGCGATCCATGGCTGGCCATCCTCGGTCTCGTCCCAGACAAATCCTCCATCCCACGGCGCCTTGGGCGCGATCCGCGGCTTCCCGCCATAGGTGATGGTCAGCCGGGTTTCCTCGCCCGCGGCCAATGGCTCAGGCAGCATCAGGCTCAGCCGTCCGTCGTCATTGGCCCAGCTGGAGCGAGGCAAAGTCTGGCCATTGACGCTGATCGCATGGGTTTGGAGCCGGGGATCGAGATCGAAGCCCAGCTTGGTAAGCGGCGCAGTGGCGCGCACCGTATAATGCGCCGCGCCTTCAATCGTCTCCGTCGCCGGATCGACAGTCAGCGACAAAGCCAGATAGGGCGTTTCCATGGCTGCGCGCACCGGGTCGAGCGCCGCACCGCTGTCGGCAGTGTACTCGCTCAGCGGCGCCTGTTCGGCAATGGCGGGCGAGTCATCTGCAGCGGCCTGGGCGCTCATGCTCCAGCATGCGGCGGACAGGCTCAGAACGGCAAAGGCAAGCGGGCGGTGCAGCAGGGCAGAGGAGATAAGCATCACCCTCCTTGGTCGCAGATGAAACCTGTTGTCCAGTCGTAAAGCACTAAAAAACCACCCGAAGCAGCCGTGCTTCGGGTGGTTTTGTGAGTACCGGTTGAGGCAGGATCAGTCCTGGCTTTCCTCACCCTTGGCATCATTCAAGTCGGTGCTGGGCGGGGTCGTTTCCGATTTATCGGCGGCTGGTGTCGATTTCGCCGCCGGTTTCTTGCGTTTCTTCGCCTTGCTCACCTTGGGCGGGGCAGGGGTGAGCTCAAAGGCGAGTTTTTCGTCCTTTACGCTCACATGCACTTCGCCGCCCTGCGCCAATTTGCCGAACAGGAGTTCTTCCGCCAGCGGCTGCTTGACCTTTTCCTGCATCAGGCGGCCCATCGGGCGTGCGCCATAGAGCCGGTCATAGCCCCGCTTGCCGAGCCATTTGCGCGCATCGCCATCAAACTGGATATGCACATTCTGGTCGGCCAGCTGCAATTCGAGCTGGAGAATGAACTTGTCGACCACGCGGCTGATCGTGCCGGTCCCAAGATAGCCAAAGGGCACGATGGCATCGATCCGGTTACGGAATTCAGGGGTGAACATCCGCTTCACCGCCTCGTCACTCGCGTCTTCCTTCGACACATCGCCAAAACCGATGCCTTGCGATGCCATGTCGGATGCGCCGGCATTGGTGGTCATGATCAGCACGACATTGCGGAAATCCACGGTCTTGCCGTGATGGTCGGTCAGCCGGCCATTATCCATCACCTGCAACAGAATGTTGAACAGGTCGGGATGGGCTTTCTCGATTTCATCCAGCAACAGCACGCAATGCGGCTGCTGGTCGATTGCATCGGTCAGCAGGCCGCCCTGATCATATCCGACATAGCCCGGAGGCGCGCCGATCAGCCGCGAGACCGAATGGCGTTCCATATATTCGGACATATCGAAACGCTGCATGGGAATGCCCATGATATTGGCCAGCTGCTTGGCGACTTCTGTCTTGCCGACGCCGGTGGGGCCGGAAAACAGGAAGGAGCCGATCGGCTTGTCCGCATCGCGAAGGCCCGCGCGGGACAGTTTCATCGCAGTGGAGAGGACTTCGATGGCCTTATCCTGCCCAAAGACGACGCGTTTCAGATCGCGGCCCAGAGTTTCGAGCGCCTTCTTGTCGTCCTTGCTGACCGATTTCGGCGGAATCCGGGCCATGGTCGCAATGACCTTCTCGATTTCCTTGCCGGTGATGGTCTTGCGCCGGCGGCTGGGCGGAACGAGCATCTGCATGGCGCCGACTTCGTCGATCACATCGATTGCCTTGTCGGGCAGCTTGCGGTCATTGATGTAACGGCTGGAAAGCTCCACCGCGGTCTTGATCGCATCGGGCGTATATTTGACTTTGTGATGCTCTTCAAAGGCCGAACGCAGCCCCTTCAGGATCTTGATCGTATCTTCGACCGAGGGTTCGTTCACATCGATTTTCTGGAACCGGCGCAGCAAAGCGCGATCCTTCTCGAAGTGATTGCGGAATTCCTTGTAGGTGGTGGAGCCGATGCAGCGAATCGTACCGCCCGACAAGGCGGGCTTCAGCAGATTGGAGGCATCCATTGCGCCGCCACTGGTTGCGCCAGCACCGATGACCGTGTGAATTTCATCAATGAACAACACGGCCTCAGGCATCTTCTCAAGCTCTGACACAACCTGTTTCAGCCGCTCTTCAAAATCACCGCGATACCGCGTGCCAGCCAGCAGGGAGCCCATATCGAGCGAATAGATTACCGCGTCGAGCAGCACTTCGGGCACGTCACCTTCAATGATCTTGCGCGCCAGACCTTCGGCGATGGCGGTCTTGCCGACGCCCGGATCGCCAACGTAGAGCGGGTTGTTCTTGGACCGGCGGCACAGGATTTGCACCGTGCGGTCCACCTCTGGGCCCCGTCCGATCAGCGGGTCGACCTTACCGTCTTTCGCCTTTTCATTCAGATTGACGCAGAACTGGTCGAGCGCGGTTTCCTTCTTGTTCTTTTCAGCCTTTTCGGCGGCGGGATCGGCTGCTTCTTCCGTCCCTTCCGGCACGGCTGAACCGATTTGCCGGCCGCTCTTGCCAATGCCATGGCTGATGAAGCTGACGGCATCGAGCCGGCTCATATCCTGCTGCTGCAGGAAATAAACGGCGTAGGAATCCCGTTCGGAGAACAGCGCGACCAGCACATTTGCGCCCGTCACCGTGTCTTTGCCGGATGATTGCACATGCAGGATGGCGCGCTGGATAACGCGCTGGAACCCGGCGGTCGGCTGCGGATCGCCATCCTCATCGGTCTTGAGAGACTGATATTCCTGATCAAGATATTGTTTGATCACGGTGCCCAGCTCTTCAATATCCACGCCGCAGGCATTCATCACTTCTGCGGCATCGTTATCCTTCACCAGCGCCAGCAGAAGATGTTCGAGCGTGGCATATTCATGCGCACGGTCGCTGGCATTCTGAAGGGCATTGTGGAGAGTTTTTTCGAGGCTTTGTGCAAAGCTAGGCATAATAAATATCCATTGGGGTGGAAATACGATCCGTATCAGCCACTGCTGGTATCTTCAGAGTGAAGACCGAACATGAACCACGGCGGAACGCAGAATAGAGAAGCCGGTGCGTAACACTCCGGCCTTCAGGATATGGGATGTTGTCGCAAAATTGCGAGGGGTTGGCATTGCCGGAAATGGGGATGAGGCAGCCCTGCCTCAATCGGTTTCTCTGGGACTGAAAAGCGCATCGGCCGCCTTGCGATGTTCGGCCACGCGTGAGAAATGGGCCTTTACCCGGTCAATCTCGCTTTCGAGGAGGCGAATCCGGGCGGTCAGCTCGTGCTGAGAATAGCTGTCTAGGCTTTCCTGGCTGAGCTGGCCCGCGGCATCTCCGCGCTTGGGGGGGAGATCTTCGTCAATCATTACAGGGCAACATCGGACGGTGATGCCTTGCTGTCAATGGTCCATGGGTTTACGCGTAGAGAAAGCGTTAACCGGGACAGAGGAGCCTGATCGTCGCCATGGGATCCAGCTTGCCGCACACGATGACTGCTATGGAGATTGCCCGGCCCGGCGGGCCCGACAGCCTGCAGCTTGTGACTTGCGATGTTCCCCGGCCAGGTGCCGGAGAAGTGCTCATAAAGGTTGCATTTGCGGGCGTGAACCGGCCCGACATATTTCAGCGCGAAGGCAATTACGCTCCGCCAGAGGGGGCATCGCCGCTGCCCGGGCTGGAAGTCGCCGGAGAGATCGCCGCGATTGGGGATGATGTGGATGCCCTGGCGATCGGGGATCGCATATGCGCGCTGGTGCCCGGTGGCGGCTATGCGGAATATTGCCTTGTCCCGGCCGGCCATTGCCTGCCCGTTCCCGAATCCTTGTCGCTGAAAGAAGCAGCGGCCTTGCCGGAAACGCTCTTTACCGTGTGGCACAATGTGTTTGAGCGTGGCTGGGTAAAGGAAGGTGATACCTTGCTGGTTCATGGCGGGACCAGTGGCATTGGTACGATGGCGACGATGCTGGGCAAACTATTCGGCCTGACGGTGTTTGTGACCTGCGGCAGCGAGGACAAATGCGCCAGAGCGCGCGAGATCGGCGCTGACCATGCCATCAATTACAAGCAGGAAGATTTTGTTGAGCGAGTCCGGACACTTACGGGTGGTAAAGGCGTGGATTGTGTGCTCGATATGGTCGCAGGCGATTATACGCCGCGCAATCTGAAGGCTTTGAGTGTGGAGGGGCGCCTGGTGACAATCGCGGTATTGGGCGGCGCGAAGGCGACCATCAATATGGCGCAGCTGATGATGCGGCGACAAACGATTACCGGATCAACTCTGCGTGCCAGATCGGATGAATTCAAAACCCTGCTGGCGCAGGAAATTGCCGCCAATGTGTGGCCTCTGGTCGAAGATGGCAGTCTGCGTCCAGTGATGGACCGCAGTTTTGCCTTGAGTGATGCGCCGGATGCCCACCGTCATATGGAAGCGGGCGACCATATCGGAAAAATAGTTCTGGAGGTTCACGGTTAATGGACGAATTGCTGCTTCATGAAGATCCACGTAGCGGCAATTGCTACAAAATCCGCCTCACGGCTCATTTGCTTGGGCTGCCGCTACAGCGCCTGCAATATGATATTCTGCAGGGTGAAACGCGCACCACCGAATTCCTGTCCAAGGTAAACCCCAGTGGCTGCATCCCGGTGCTGCAGGTCGGCGATCATTTCCTTCCGGAAAGCAATGCGGCCTGCTGGTTTCTGGGTGAAAACACGGCGCTGATTCCCGACGACAGTTTTGACCGCGCGAATATGCTGCGCTGGATGTTTTTTGAACAATCCGCGCATGAACCCAATATCGCGACCTTGCGTTTCTGGTTGCATTTCGTGGGGGAAAACAATCTTTCCACCCAGCAAAAATCGCAGATCATGACGAAACGCATTGCCGGGGATGAAGCGCTCAAGGCGATGGATCGCCATTTGACCGGGCGTGAATGGTTCGTCGGGGATGCGATCAGCCTCGCCGATATTGCGCTCTACGCTTATACGCATGTGGCAGAGGCCGGGGGGTTCCGGCTGCAGGATTATGACCAGGTCTGTGCCTGGCTTCGCCGGATTGAGGATCTGCCCAACTACGTACCCATGGATTGAATTTACTTGTAAGTTCAAGCGATTACTTTGACATGGGAATGTAACAAAGTCGCTGAACTGTCTCCCGATTGTGGATCTTGTGTCATAATTGTCTGCCATAAATTCGAACTCAAGGCATCTATTGTTGCAGTCTTGAGGGGTATTGGCGGATGTTTGATAATTTAGATCCCAATCTACTTGAACAGACAGGTGTGGCAGCTTTCCCGGATTTGCATGCCCATGAACCATCTGTGCCGGAGCCCGCTGAGCGGCAGCGACGCAAATTCCGCACGATCTGGATCAGCGACGTTCATCTCGGCACGAAGGGCTGCAACGCCGAATTGCTGATCGATTTTCTCGACAACACCGATTCCGAAACGATGTATCTGGTCGGTGATATCATTGACGGCTGGCGGCTGAAGAAGAAGCTATATTGGCCCGCGATTCACAATGACGTGGTCTGGCGCATTCTGAAACGCGCCAAGCGCGGAACGCGCATCGTCTATATTCCCGGCAATCATGATGAAATGGTTCGCCCCTTTTGCGGCATGAAGTTCGGCGACGTGGAAATTGCCCGGGCGGCGTTTCACACCACTGCCGATGGCCGGCGTCTGATGGTGCTGCATGGGGATGAATTCGATGCCATCATGCTGGCGCACCGCTGGCTCGCGGTGGTGGGTGATGCGCTTTATCACCTGCTGATGGGCCTCAATCAGTGGGTCAATGCTATCCGGTCCCGCTTCGGTCTGCCCTATTGGTCACTGTCGAAAGTCGCCAAGCACAAGGTCAAGAACGCCGTTGAATTCATCTCGCGCTATGAAGAAATCGTGGCGCGCGCCGCCGGGGAGCGCGGCGTTGACGGGGTGGTGTGCGGGCATATTCACACCGCGGAAATCCGGGAATTCGACGGTATCGAATATTTCAACGATGGCGATTGGGTGGAAGGCTGCACCGCGCTGGTCGAACATTTCGATGGCCGGATGGAGATCCTCCACTGGCCCGAAGAAGTGGCCAAACGGGAAGCATCAGAAGCAGAGATTTCCGCGGTAAAATCCATTCGGGCAGTGGCCGCATGAAGATCGCCCTGGTCACCGACGCCTGGGCACCGCAGGTCAATGGTGTCGTCCGTACGCTGCAATCGGTACGCGCTGAAATCGAACGGCGCGGGCATGAGGTACTGGTCGTCTCGCCTGATTGCTTTTCATCCATACCCTGTCCGACTTATCCGGAAATTCGCCTTGCTCTGGCCGGAACGCGCTCAGTTGCGCGGATGATTGATCAGTTCGACGCAGAAGCGGTTCATATCGCCACCGAAGGTCCCCTGGGGATGGCGGCGAGGCGATATTGTTTGCGCCGCAAGCGGCCCTTTACCACGGCCTATCACACGCAATTCCCGGATTATCTCGCGCGCCGCACAGGCCTGCCCAGTGCGATGTTCTGGCCTTTTATCCGCTGGTTCCATGGTCCCTCCTCAGGGGTGATGGTGGCTACAGACCGGGTGGCCGATCAATTACGCGCCAATGGTATCACCCGATTGCGCCGCTGGAGCAGGGGCGTCGATTTCACCTGTTTCAGCCCTGTCGTGACGCCGCCGGACATCTTTTTCGACATGCCGCGCCCGATCCAGCTTTATGTTGGCCGCGTAGCGGTGGAGAAGAATATCGAGGCGTTTCTCTCCAACGATCATCCCGGAACCAAGGTGGTGGTGGGGGACGGCCCGGCCCTGGCGGGGCTCAAGGTACGATTTCCAGAGGCTTGCTTCCTGGGCAAGCAAAGCGGGGCGGAACTCGCCGCCTGCTACGCCGGGGCTGATGTGTTTGTGTTCCCCAGCCGAACGGACACGTTCGGGCTGGTGATGATCGAGGCGCTGGCTTGCGGGACACCGGTGGCGGCCTATCCTGTGGCCGGGCCGCTGGATGTGCTGGACGATGTGTCCGGGGCAATGGACGAGAGGCTCGAAGAGGCGATAGCGCGCGCTTTGCAATTGAAGAGGGAGGATTGTCTGGCGCGGGCACAAAAATTCAGCTGGGATGCGAGCGCGAAGCAATTTCTCGATGCTCTGGAGCCTGAGGATACGGCGCCCGCCATGACGCAATTGTATGCTCACGCGGCCTGAGATTGCGTTTTTATGCGCCTCTAATGCGGGTGAATACCGCAAATGCTTGCCCCAAAGGGGGAAAGAGCCTAAATAGATGGTTCAACGGCCGCTCCCCCAGGAGCGGCCCTTATATTTTGCACGCTTGCATTCACCGGAGAGTATTGTGGCGCAGCCGACCCCTCTGATGCCCCATGCGACCGCCTCCTGGCTGGTCGACAACACATCGCTGAGCTTTGAGCAGATCGCTGATTTCTGTGGCCTGCACATACTTGAAGTGCAGGCAATGGCAGATGATCTGACCAGCGCCAAATATACCGGACGCGATCCGGTGCATTCGGGCGAATTGACGCATGAAGAAATCGAACGCGGTCAGGAAGATACCGAGTATCGCCTGAAAATGCACCGCGCTCCGGTGGAAGTCAGCCGCACCAAAGGCGCGCGTTATACGCCGGTTTCCAAGCGTCAGGACAAACCAGATGGCATCGCATGGATCCTGCGCAGCCATCCGGAAATGTCGGATGCGCAAATCTCGAAGCTGATCGGCACCACGCGCAACACGATCAACGCCATTCGCGAACGCTCGCATTGGAATATCCAGAATATTCAGGCGAAGGACCCGGTGACGCTGGGTCTGTGCTCTCAGCGCGAACTGGATGCAGCGGTGGCCAAGGCGGCCAAGAACCTGCCGCAGAGCGATGATGCCGAGGATATGCCGGTTGTCGAATCGGGCAATGAGAAGGAAAAGCTGATCGAACAGCTGCGCGCTGAACGTGATGATGCCGCACGCGCTGCAGTCGAAGCGGCGCAGGAAGCCGAAGCCGAAGCGTGGCTTCTGGCCAAGCGGGCATCTGAAGCAGGCGGCTCAGACAACTGAGCTCTGGCACTTCATAAATGAATTTGGAAAGGCTGGCGGAGATATTCGCCAGCCTTTTTTTTGTCCGATGAACTGCAGTGAAGCGCGGCAGTGAGTGGTGCCGGTAATCCTTATGTGGGTCGCATCAGGGCCAATTGCCTCTTACTTCGCCAGGATCAAATGGGCCTGTTTGTCTGCGTTGTGGCTCTGATCGCTGTGCTGCTCGGTTTGCATGGGGACGAAGCGCCCTTCCACAGAGGCGCCCTGTTCGATGGTCAGCGTTTCATATTCCACGTCACCATGTAGCCGAGCGGACTTCAGGATCACCAGTTGAGCGGCTTTGACGCTGCCGGATACTTCGCCGGCCAGACGGGCACTGTCAGCGGTAATCGAGCCTTCTATGTTGCCGCTTGCCCCCTGGATCAGCGCCGCGCACGTAACATCGCCTTCGACACTTCCATCAATATGAAGATCGGCCCCGGCCTCGATATTCCCTTTGAGAGTCACATCGGGGCCAATGATGGAGAAAGTGGCGCTCTTAGTCATCGCGTTCGCGAATTCGGACTGGCTGGTCTTCGCGGACATCTTCCAGAACATGCGGAGCATTCTCCAGGAAAGGACGCGGATTGACCGCGCGATTGTTGATACGCACTTCAAAATGCAGATGCGGCCCGGTTGAACGCCCGCTGGAGCCGATGGCACCGATGATGTCGCCTGCCTTCACCATTTGCCCGCGCTTCGCCTTGAAGGCGGACATATGGGCGTAGCGGGTCATCAATCCATTGCCGTGGGTGATTTCAATGACTCTGCCATAGCCCGACCGGCGGCCCGCAAAGCTGACCTTGCCTTCCGCAGCGGCATGAATCGGCGTCCCGGTTTTTCCGCGAAAATCGAGGCCCTTATGCATGGCGCCACCGCCGGTGAAGGGGTCGCGCCGATAACCAAAGCCGGAAGAGATATGGCTGACATCGGCCGGCATGAATTGGGGAACGCTCTGTAGTCCTCTTTCAAGCGCATCCATGCGTGAGAGCGTAAGACCAAGCTTTTCAAAACGCGGATCGACCGTGCCGTCACGGCTGGTAGAGAGCTGTTCCAGCGGGCCACCTTGTGCCGTTTGGGCGGCTGCAAGCATGCGCCGCGGGTCCAGCCCCAATCGCCGCATCCCCTCTTCGGCGCGGTTGGCACGCCGTTCGGCGTAATGAGTCAGGCGATCGACAAAGGCCAATTGCTTGGCTTCAATCCGGGCGAGGCCTGCCGCTTCGGGCAAAATGGCGGAAACCTTGGCAACCGTTTCTGCCGCTTCCTCGTCCTCGGAGGTTTCGGTCGCTGCGTCTTCCACCATGTCGGGGGGCAGCATATCGACTATCTTTTCGATGAAATCCTGCCGTTCTTCCAGATCGCTGGCGACTTTGCCAATATCGTCGCGATAGGCGCGGACCCGGTCTTCTGCATTGGCCACCTGAACGGCCCGCTGATCGAGTGATTCGAGCTCTGAACTCGCCTGATATTGCAGCGCGGCCATGACCCCCATGGACCCGCCCCATAACAACAGGGCCGCTGCAGCACCGCCGGCGAGCGACATTTGCAGTTTCGAGCTCAACTTAACGAAACGGACCTGACCCTGCGACCGCATGAAGAATTCACGATCTGGAAACCAGCTCCGCAGGCGGTCCCGTATTCCGCCAACGGCATTTTTATCCAAGACGATCCCCCGTCTGGTTAACAATGATGTTTACCTAACAAGCAGGGGAGCGGGCTGAAAGTAAGAGCACGTAGTTCAAGCTGAACGGTTTATTAATCGCGGTGAACCGTTTCCAGGAGCGGGAACCCGGCCGGATTCGCGGGAATCGGTTTGCAATTTGCCGATTTCACCCCATTGAAAAGGGTAAGAACTTGAAAAAATCACGCAAAAGCTGGAGCGCTATGTCTACCCAACCCAAAGACCAGAACGATACTGTAACCCTTGTTGAAGATCTTGCCCGTGCAGGCCGCACGGCGCAGCGCCAGCTTGCGCGCATGAGCTCAGACGACAAGGCGGCCGGTCTGCGTTCGGCCGCACAGGCCCTGCGGGATGATGCGGAAACGATCCTCGCTGAGAATGAAAAAGACGTTTCTGCTGGTGAGCGCAACGGTCTGACCGGGGCGATGCTTGATCGCCTGAAACTGGATAAAGAGCGGCTGGATGCCATCGCTTCGGCCGTGGAGGCGGTTGCTGGCCTGCCCGATCCGGTGGGCGATGTGATCGATCAGAGCACGGCACCGAGTGGTTTGGGCCTGTCGCGCGTCCGCATTCCGATCGGCATGATCGGCATCATTTATGAAAGCCGGCCCAATGTTACGGCCGATGCAGCGGCGCTTTGTGTTCGCTCAGGCAATGCCGCGCTGCTGCGCGGGGGCAGTGAAGCAGTGCATTCCAATCGCGCCATTCACGCCGCCATGGTGCGCGGTCTGGAAAAGGCCGGTGTCCCGGGTGATGTCGTGCAATTCATGCCGACTCAGGACCGTGAAGCGGTGGGTGCCATGCTGAAGGCATCCGGCCTGATCGACATGATCGTGCCGCGCGGCGGCAAGAGCCTCGTTTCGCGTGTGCAGACCGAAGCACGTGTGCCGGTGCTGGCTCATCTGGACGGTATTTGCCACACCTATATTCATTCGGCAGCCAATCCGGAAATGGCCCGCGATATCGCGCTGAATGCCAAGATGCGGCGCACCGGTATTTGCGGTGCGATGGAAACCCTGCTGATCGATGCGGATTTCCCGGCGGCAAAGGATGTTGTGACCAATCTGCTGGATAAGGGCTGTGAAATCCGCGGTGATGAGCGGATTCGCGAACTGGATGGCCGCGTCGGCACGGCCACGGCGAATGATTGGGATACCGAATATCTCGATGCAGTCTTGTCGGTCGCCATGGTGGATGATCTGGATGCCGCGCTCGACCACATTGCGCGCCATTCCTCCGGCCATACCGATGTGATCGTGACCGAGGATGAAGCTGCGCGTGATCGCTTCCTCAACGAAGTGGATAGCGCCATCGTCATGGTGAATGCGTCATCCCAGTTTGCCGATGGCGGCGAATTCGGCCTGGGTGCGGAAATCGGTATTGCGACCGGTCGTCTGCATGCCCGCGGCCCGGTCGCGCTGGAAGGTCTGACGACCTATAAATGGCAGGTACGCGGAACCGGCCAGACGCGCTGATCGTCTGCCGGAATAACGTGCCTCAGTAATCAGGGATATAGCTATGCTCTACAAACCTTTTGGCCGCACGGGTCTTTATGTGTCCGAACTCTGTCTCGGCACCATGACCTTTGGCGGAGACGGAATGTGGAGCAAGATTGGCGGTCTTGATCAGGACGCATCCACCAGCCTTGTGAAACAAGCGGTGGATGCGGGGATCAACTTCATCGACACCGCCAATGTCTATTCCAACGGCATTTCCGAACGCATGACCGGTCAGGCGCTGCAGGATCTGGGCATCGCGCGGCAGGATGTCGTGATTGCGACCAAGGCCATGGGGCCGATGGGGCAGGGGGTGAATGATCGCGGAACGTCGCGTTATCACTTGCTGGCCCAGATAGATGCCAGCCTGGAGCGGATGCAGCTCGATCATGTCGATCTGTATCAGTTGCATGGCTGGGACCCGGCAACGCCGGTTGAGGAAATGCTGCGCGGCCTGGAGGATATCGTCCGGTCAGGCCGGGCCCGCTATATCGGTGTTTCCAATTGGGCTGCATGGCAGATCATGAAAGCGCTGGGCATTTCCGATAAGCGGGAATGGGAGCGCTTCGCGTCGCTGCAGGCCTATTATTCCATCGCCGGGCGCGACCTGGAGCGTGAAATCGTGCCGATGCTGCAAAGTGAAGGGCTCGGCCTGATGGTCTGGAGCCCGCTGGCCGGTGGTTTCCTGTCGGGCAAATATAGCCGGGATGGGGATGATGAAGGCCGCCGCGCCAATTTCGATTTTCCGCCGATCGACAAGGAAAAGGGCTTCGATGCCATTGATGCAATGCGGGATATCGCCGGGGAGACCGGCGCCACCATTCCGCAAATCGCCTTGGCCTGGCTGCTGAAGAAGCCGGTTGTTACCAGTGTGATCATTGGCGCCAAACGGGCGGATCAGCTGGCTGACAATCTGGCCTCGGTCGATGTTGAATTGAGCGATTCGCACATGGAGCGGCTGGATGCATGCTGCCCGCCCGCGCCGGAATATCCCGGCTGGATGATCGAACGTCAGAGTGAATATCGCTCCGGTGCGGTCGCTGGCAGCGATCCTGCCGACAAGTGAACGGACGCGGGGCGTGACGGGGCAGGCCGGGCCGGCAACCGCGCTGCTGGGGGGGAGCTTCAACCCTGCCCATGGCGGCCACCGCCGCATCACATTATTCGCGCTGGATGCGCTCGGTCTGGATGAGGCATGGTGGCTGGTATCACCCGGCAACCCATTGAAACCGCGCGCAGGGATGGCGCCGCTTTATGCCCGGCTGCGCTCCGCCCGCAAAATGGCCCGCCGCGCGCCCATTAAAGTGAGCGCGATAGAGCGCGAACTGGGCTCGCCCTATACGGTACAAACGCTCAAAGCGCTCCGCCGACGGTATCCCAAACGCCGTTTTGTCTGGCTGATGGGGGCGGATAATCTGGCGCAATTCCACCGCTGGCGGAACTGGCGCGGCATCGCCCGTGAAATGCCGATTGCGGTTATTGCGCGCCCGGGTTATGATGATGCCGCTATCGCGAGCCCCGCGATGGCCTGGCTGCGGCGCTACCGGCTGCCCGCTTCCAGCTTTCGGAACCGGTTTGAATGGAGCGCACCGGCGCTGATAGAATTGCGTTTTGATCCCGATCCCAGATCGGCGACGCAGATTCGCCGCATGGATCCGCACTGGGCTCAACGTCTTGATGGCGCGCCGCTCAGAGATGGACTTACGCGTTCCCTTATTCATCCTTTGGAAGAGGTTTCGGGCGTATGATAATGCGCTTATCCGGGCCTTTCCCTACTCCCCGCAGAAATAGGAGCTATCTTGCCTGCGATGAACAATGCGCAGACTTCGTCGGACTTGTCCGGCACCCAGAACCCACCCATTATGGCTGACAGCACACCCCCCATCCAGGCCGAACCCGGTTCGCTACACGAACTGGTTCTCAAGAGCCTTGACGATGACCAGGCACAAGATCTGGTTTCCATTCCGCTTGAAGGCAAATCCAGTATTGCCGATCACATGATCATCGCCTCGGGTCGATCGACTCGTCAGGTGGCCGCAATGGCGGGCAAACTGGCCGAGCGCATCAAGCATGCTGGCTATTCTTCGCCGCGTGTCGAAGGGCTGCCCGGTGCCGATTGGGTGCTGATCGATGCCGGTGACGTGGTCGTGCATCTCTTCCGTCCGGAAGTACGCGGTTTCTACAATCTGGAACGGATGTGGAATTTCGGGGAAGAGTCTCCGCTCGCCGCAGGTCGGGCGTAAGGCTCGCTGTCCATATGCTCTGCGCCTTCCCCTGACGGGGGGAGGCGGCTATGGCGGCAGACATGCTGTTGCATGTAATAGCCCGTGGCAAGATCGGACGTTCTCCCGAAGCGGAACTTGTGGCCCGTTATGAAAAACGGATCACCTGGCCCATGCGGCTGACCGAGCTTCCTGAAACAGGCGGGAAAATCCCGTCCCCGCAAACCCCTTTTCGCACCGTCCTGCTGGATGAGCGCGGCAAACAGCTCAATTCGGAAGATTTCGCTGCCTTGCTGGGCCGCTGGCGTGATGACGGCATTCGTGAAACCCGCTTCGTGCTGGGCGCAGCGGATGGGCATGACCGCGCGGAGCGCGAGGAAGCGGATCTGCTGTTTGCCTTTGGCGCAGCGACCTGGCCCCATTTGCTCGCCCGGGCGATGCTGATGGAGCAGCTCTTTCGCGCCACCGCCATTCTGGCGGGGCACCCCTATCATCGATCTGGCTGAATGATGCGGCGCACGCGCTTCTGGCCGGCTTCGTGCCTGATTGTGGCTCTGCCGCTATGCCTGTCACTGGCGGCCAGCGGCCAGGGCGAGGATTTGCCCCTCTATTCGTCGAACGACGCCATTCAGGCCGATTGGCGCCGGGCGCAGGCGGATCAGAAGAAAGCGGCGCAGCGCGGCGCCGATTTGGCAAAGCGCGCCGCACAGGCGGCCGATCAGGCGGATGAGCTGGCCATGAAATCCGCCGGGCTGGCTGCCAATATTCAGGCGGCCGAGGCCGCCGTGGCCGAAGCGGAGGCGCGGCTGGCACTGGCGCGGCGCGAGCAACAGGCATTGGAACGTGACCTGGGGGAGAAGCAGCGCCCGCTGATCGGGCTGACCGGCGGATTGCAGCGAATCGCGCGGCGGCCTGTTCTGTTCGGGCTGGCCCGCCCCGGCGACTTGCGCGAAACCGTCTATCTGCAGGCGACACTGGCGGCCATCATGCCCGATATTCAGCACCGCACGCGTGATCTGCGCAATGATCTGCGGCGCAGTGCCCATTTGCGCGCAGAGGCGGCAGAGGCATTGGCGCAGCAGCGCAAGGAGGAAGCCCGCCGGCTGAAAAACCGTGCGCGGTTGCAGGCTCTCGAGCAAACCCGGCGTGACCTTGCCAGCAAAAATCTGCGTGCGGCCAGACTCGAGCAGGAGCGCGCCCTCAGTCTGGCCGAACGGGCGCAGGATTTGCAGTCCCTGTCCGATGAATTTGAGCGGCGGGCGCAATTGCGCGATTCGCTGGCAGCATTACCCGGCCCTGTCTTGCGGCCAGAGCCCGGTACAACGGCCGCGCAGCCAGCAGCAAGGCAGAGCCCGCGGCCGCAACCCCAATCCACGCAATCTGCCGGCAAACCAGCCTATATTCTGCCCGCCAATGGGCGAATCGTGACCGGATTTGGCGCAAAGATGGGCAATAATGTGAGTCAGGGGCTCGTGCTCACTACGCAAGGCGGGGCGCAGATTATTGCTCCGGCCAAGGCGCGTATTGCCTTTGCCGGGCCCTATCGCGGTTATGACCGAATCATCATTCTCGAACATGATGCTGGCTGGACCACGTTGATTACCGGGCTGGGAGATCTGTCGGTAAAAGTGGGCGATACGGTGATTGCCGGTGCGCCTATCGGACATGCCGAAAACAGGAACCCGTCGGTCATGATCGAATTGCGTCACAAGGGTGAGCCGGTAAATCCCCTCAGCTTGATCGATTAAAGCTATGAATTGCCAGCCAGCATAATCTGGCGTTCAGCCCGGAAAGCCTATAGGAAGCGACCAAAGGAAAGGCTTGCTGAATGAAATTTCTTCCCGCTTTGCGTGCTTCGGCATTATTGACAGCTGTGGCGCTGCTTCCCGCGACGACTGCGGGTTTTGCCCAGGTGGAAGGACGCACGGCCCCCGAATTTGCGAAACTCTACGCCGTGTATCAGCGGGTGAAAGCGAGTTATGTCGACAAGGTCGATGATGACGTGCTGATCAAAGGCGCGATTGACGGTATGCTGGCCGCGCTCGATCCGCATTCATCCTATCTTGACGGCGCCGCCTTGCAGCGCCTCGAAACGATGATTGATGGCAATTATCAGGGGCTTGGCATCTCGGTACAGATGCATGATGGCGCGGTGAAGGTCGTCTCTCCGTTCAAGGGGAGCCCGGCGGATAAGGCCGGAATCAAGGCGGGCGATTATATCACCCATATTGATGGCAAGCTTATTTACGGGCTGGAACTGGACGAGGCCGTTGCCCAGATGCGCGGCAAGGCCGGGACCTCCATCAATCTGACGATCGTCCGCCCAGGCCGTGATGAACCTCTCGAACTCACCGTAACGCGCGGTGTGATTGAGCTGGAGCCGGTGACGCATGAATTGAAGGACGGCAAGATTGGCGTCATCAGCGTCAATGAATTCAGCCGCGACGTGGGCAATGACGTCAATAATGCATTGTCCGCCCTGCGTGCCGAAGCCGGCGGTGAGCTTAACGGGATCGTATTGGATCTGCGCCGCAATCCGGGTGGTTCGCTGGATGAAGCCATTGCCCTCTCCGATCTGTTTCTGGATGATGGGCAGATCGTGTCACAGCGCGGCCGTTCGGCCCGCGATACGATCTATTATGATGCCGAAACGGTCTTTCCGGGCGATGTCGCCGAAGATGTGCCGATGATCGTGCTGATCGATGCGGGCTCCGCCTCCGCCAGTGAGATCGTGGCCGGCGCGCTGCAGGATCAGCACCGGGCGCTGATCATGGGGCAGCGCAGCTTTGGTAAAGGCAGTGTCCAGTCGCTCTTGCCGCTGACACAGAACAGCGCGCTGAAACTGACGACGGCCCGCTATTACACACCCTCGGGGCGCTCTGTGCAGGAAGGCGGGATCGAACCCGATATCCGCGTGCCGCAATTGTCCGATCCCGATGCCGCAAAGCGCGCGAAATATTCCTATCGCGAAAGCGATCTGCGCGGCCATCTGGTGAATGAGATCGAGCTGGAAGACAAAGAGCTCGAAAGCGACAATCGGGATGATCCGCGCTTCTCGGCCACAGCGGAAGAGCTGGAGGAGCAGGGGATCGAGGATTATCAGCTGCATTACGCCCTGAACACGCTGCGCCGTGCGGGCTCCGCTGTCATGTCGGCGCGGAAATAAGCGCGTGGCTGTTGCGCTTGGCCCCTCGGGCAAACTCGCCCGGATGCTGGCAATCGGTGTGCCGGCGCTGCTGCTGGCGGGCGCCTATATCGGGCAATATGGTTTCGGGCTTTACCCGTGCGAAATGTGCTGGTGGCAGCGCTACCCGCATTTCGCCGCCGTGATATTGGGCATCATGGGCACATTCGTCGCGCCGCGGCGGCTGTGGATTGCCTTTGCGGCTCTGGCAATCATGGCCTCTGGCGTGATTGGCGGGTTCCACGCCGGGGTTGAATATGGCTGGTGGCAAGGGCCGACAGCCTGTTCCAATCTGACGGCAGGTGCGGCTGACCCGCTGCAGGCGATCATGACTGCGCCACTGGTACGCTGTGATCAGGTGGCTTGGAGCCTGTTTGGCATTTCGCTGGCAGGATGGAACTTCATCGTCTCGCTCCTGTCCGGTCTGGCGATCTTTAGTTTGTTGATGCGAAAGGAAAACGCATGAAGCCCGACAGATCTTCCATGGTCCGCGTTGATCAGGCGGGCGAATATGGCGCCACCCGCATCTATGCAGGGCAACTGGCCGTGATGGGCGAGCGCGGTCCCCATGCGACCGAAATACGCGCCATGGCCTTGCAGGAAGAGGAGCATCGCGCACGGTTTGATGCGATGATGACCGAACGCGGCGTGCGCCCGACCTTGTTGCAGCCGTTCTGGTCGGTGGCGGGCTTCGCGCTGGGTGCCGGAACGGCGCTGATCGGACCCAAGGCCGCGATGGCCTGTACCGCCGCGATCGAGGAAGAAATCGATCAGCATTATACGGCGCAGCTCGACGATCTGGAACAGCAGGGCGACGATCCGGAACTGGCGGGTATCGTGCACAAATTCCGCGATGAAGAGCGGGAGCACCGCGATGCCGCGCTGGCAGCCGGGGCGGAAGAGGCTGTGGCCTATCCGCTGCTGCATGGCGCAATCCGTTTGGGGTGCCGTCTGGCGATTCGTCTTTCGGAACGAATCTAGCCTATCAAGGGCTTCATATGCAGTTCATTGGTTAAAGCTGATGAACCAGTGATTATATTATGGAGAGGTGCAGAGCCTCTGCCATCGAAGGAAGGATTGACCATGAAACGCCTGATTATCATTGCTGGCGCGCTTGCGAGCTCAGCCATGGCTCCAATGCCTGCGGCTGCGCAGGATGAGCCGGGTGAAAAGGTCAATCAGCTGATTATCTATGGTGAGGACAAATGCCCGCAGTCGCCCCCCGGTGAAATCACGGTCTGCGCGCGCATGGATGAAAGCGAACGCTACCGCATTCCCGAAACCCTGCGCGAGAGCGACGATCCGGCCAATGAAAGCTGGACCAGCCGGGTGCAGGCCTATGAAACGATCGGCGATTTTGGCGCGCTGTCCTGCACCCCCTCGGGCGCGGGCGGTGACCTTGGCTGTACGCAGAAACTGATCGACACAGCCTATGCAGAGCGGAAGGAAAGCTCCAATATCCGCTTCAGCGAACTGATCCAGCAGGCACGGGAAGAGCGGCTTTCGACAATTGATGAAGAAGCCGCCGAGACCCAGGCCCGGGTCGAGGAAATCGAGCGCGAATATGACGCACGTCAGCGCCGTGAAGCCGAAGCGGCTGAGCAACAATCGGATGCGGCTGCTCCCGGCGATCAATAAATACGCGTTAACTATAGGCATCATTAACTATCGGGATGTAGAGCCGTGTCATGACCAAACGGCTCCGCATTCTGACGATATTCGGCACTCGGCCCGAAGCGATTAAATTATTCCCACTGGCACACCGTCTGGGGGCGGATGATCGTTTCGATTCGCGCATTTGCGTCAGCGCGCAGCATCGCGGGTTGCTGGATCAGGTGCTCTCCATCGCCGGGCTGGTGCCCGATCACGATCTGGATCTGATGCGCCCCGACCAGACGCTCGATTCGCTGACCGCCGCTTTGTTGACCGGGCTGGGGAAGGTGATGGATGCGGAGACACCCGATTGCGTTGTGGTGCAGGGCGATACCGCCACGGCCATGAGCGGGGCGCTCGCGGCCTATTACCGCAAGATTCCAGTCGCTCATGTCGAGGCTGGTCTGCGCAGCGGCGACATTTATCATCCTTGGCCAGAAGAAGTGAATCGCAAGATCATCGGCAGTATGGCCGCGCTTCACTTTGCCCCGACCGAAACGGCGGCGGCGGCGCTGGCCCGCGAAAATGTCGATCCTTCCACTATTCACGTCACCGGCAATACGGTGATCGATGCGCTACACTGGATTACCGCGCGGATTGCGCAGGAACCGGCCCTGGCGGGTGATCTTGCCCCATGGGAGAAGCGCTTTTCCGGCAAGCGAATCATTGGTGTCACGACCCATCGGCGGGAAAATTTCGGTGGCGGTCTGGAAGCGATTGCCAGCGCCCTGCGCGAAATTGCTGCGCGCGATGATGTGGCGCTGATCTTCCCGGTTCACCCCAATCCCAATGTGCGCAAGGTCATGGATGGGGCCTTGGCGGGGTTTGATAATGTGGCGCTGATCGAACCGCTCGATTATCCCAATTTCGCCCGGCTGATCGATATTTGTGATCTGATGCTGACCGATAGTGGCGGCGTGCAGGAAGAAGCGCCCGCATTGGGCAAGCCGGTGCTGGTCATGCGCGAGACGACCGAGCGCCCCGAAGGGGTTGCCGCGGGGACCGCGCGGCTGGTCGGCACCGACACGGCGAATATAGTCAGCGAAGTGACCCGGCTGCTCGATGATGCAGAGGTTTATGGCAAGATGGCCCGGGCGCATAATCCCTTCGGCGACGGGCACAGTGCGCAGCGTATTGCGGACCATCTGGCGGGCCTTGGAAATCAGGCCGTAAACTCATAAACAGCACCATCGAGGCGCCCAAATGGCGAACATATCGGAGCAAAGCGCCCGCCGGGAAGGCTGTTTGCCTTTCCAAGGGCGATTTGGTTCGAGAGGGAAGCCATTTGAGCGTCGCAAAGCGATTTGGCCAAAATGGCCCATCGCTGCGTTAAGAAGCCTTGAAATATCGACATATTCCCACGCCTTCTTTCCTTGCGCTGAGCCATTTTGCCTCAAACCTCGACGGTGGTATTTATCGGTTTACGGTCTAAGTTTGATTATTGCGGTGGCAACCGGCGCTCTTCGCAAGTTTCACCTTACTTTATGCTTTTCATTGTAGATGTCGGCCAATCAACAGGCGGGGAATTTCATGCGCGGCGTTCAGCAACCCACAGTGAGTGTTATCGGGCTGGGCTATATCGGCTTGCCCACGGCAGCTGTCATTGCCCGAAGCGGCATGCAAGTCTGCGGTACGGATGTTTCCGAAAGGGTCGTTGAAACGATCAATCGCGGCGAGATTCATATCGAGGAAGTGGATCTCGACGGTCTGGTGCAGGGCGTGGTGCAGCGGGGATTGCTGAAGGCTTCAACCAGTATTTCACCCGCCGATGTTTTCGTCATTGCCGTGCCGACGCCCTTCCACAAGGATGGCAAGCATACGCCGGATATATCCTATGTGCTGGATGCGGCGCGCGGCATCGCGCCGGTGCTGAAGACTGGTGATGTCATCATTCTGGAATCGACCTCTCCCGTCGGTACGACAGAGGCGATGCGCGATCTGATCGCGCAGGAACGGCCCGATCTGGCCGTCCCCGGCCAATGTTCGGGGACGCCCGATATTTCCATTGCCTATTGTCCGGAACGGGTGCTGCCGGGGCGGATTCTGGAAGAGCTGATCAATAATGATCGCTCGATCGGCGGAATTACCCCGCGCTGCGCCCGCAAGGCGCTGGCTTTCTACAAACGCTTCGTGCGTGGAACCTGCGTCACCACCGATGCGCGTTCGGCCGAAATGACCAAGCTGGTCGAAAATGCCTATCGCGACGTGAATATCGCTTTCGCCAATGAACTGTCCATGGTGGCTGATTCGATGGATATGGACGTGTGGGAAGTCATTCGTCTGGCCAATCGGCATCCGCGCGTGAATATCCTGCAGCCTGGACCGGGTGTGGGCGGACATTGTATCGCGGTTGATCCGTGGTTCATCGTCCACGGCGCGCCGGATAAGACGCCGCTGATCCAGAATGCCAGGCAGGTGAATGACCGCAAGATCCATCATGTGATCGAGCAGGCCTGTGCGCTGGTTGATGCGCAACCGGGGGCGAAAGTGGCCTGTCTCGGCCTGGCCTTCAAAGCGAATATCGACGATTTCCGCGAAAGCCCGGCGCGTCTGGTGGCCGCATCACTGGCCCGCAAATTCGGCGCCCGCATCCATGTGGTGGAGCCGTATGCGGATCAATTGCCGATCGAGTTTGAAGGCACGGGGGCGCAGCAGATCGATATCGATACCGCGCTGGAGGAATGCGACATTCTGATCGTGCTAGTCGATCATGACGTCTTCCGGTCCGTACCGCTGGCCGAACGGGTTACGAAACAGGTTTATGATACGCGCGGCATCTGGCCCGATCAGCCTGACAGCAAGGCGCTGATGGAACTTCGCCGCAGCGTGTGATTCAATCTGGAACGCGATGTCTTTTCAATCGGTTGGTCTTTGGCAACCCGAGGAGAGAACTATGTCGCTTGTTGAAATGGTGTCCCGTCACCCCCTGATTGACGATGTTAATGAGGAGCTGGTGGAAGCAGGGCGCCATGCCATGCTCTGCAGCCTGTTCTGCACCTCTTGCGCCGATGCCTGCGGGGCGGAGGATGATGGCACGCATCGCGATTGTATTCGTACGTGCCTTGATTGCGCCGATATCTGCATGGCCACAGCGCGGTTGGCGGTGCGCAATTCGATCGAGAATGTCGATGTGATGCGGGCTCAGCTGGAAATGTGCATTCTGGCCTGCGAGCGCTGCGCCACGCAATGTGAGAAGCATGACAGCGGGCATTGCGCTCTCTGCGCCAAAATGTGCCGGGAATGCGCGGCGGATTGCCGCAAGGCTTTGCCGAGCGTTCATAATGGCCACCCGGCCGGTTTCTCCTGAAACCAGCCGGACGGTGCCATCATGCTTTGATTGGGGGCGAGGCGCTAACCGCCTGCGCCGCCGCATTCGTCACGCCAGCGAAATATCCGGCGCATCTTCCTGCTTCATTCCGACCACGTGATAGCCGGCATCGACATGATGCACTTCGCCGGTGACGCCGGATGAAAGATCGGACAGCAGATAGAGGCCCGCGCCGCCGACATCGTCGATGGTGACATTGCGGCGCAAGGGTGAATTCAGCTCATTCCATTTCAGGATATAGCGGAAATCGCCAATTCCGCTCGCCGCCAATGTCTTGATCGGTCCGGCGGAAATCGCATTCACGCGAATATTCTCCGGCCCCAGATCATTGGCCAGATATTGCACGCTGGTTTCCAGCGCCGCCTTGGCTACACCCATCACATTGTAATGCGGTACGACCTTTTCCGCGCCATAATAGGTAAGCGTCAGCACAGAACCGCCGCTTTCGGGCATCATTTCCCGGGCGCGCTTGGTCACTGCCACCAGGCTGTAGGCGGAAATATTCATCGTCATCAGGAAATTATCGAGGCTGGTGTCGACATATTTCCCGCGTAATTCGGTTTTGTCCGAAAAGCCGATGGCGTGGACGATGAAGTCCAGACTATCCCAATGGCTCTTGAGTTCATCAAACGCGGCATCCAGCTTATCCATATCGGATACGTCGCATTCGATCATGATATCGGAGCCCAGCGTTTCCGCCAGCGGCTTCACCCGCTTCAGCAGTGCATCACCCTGATAGGAGAAGGCCAGTTCGGCCCCATGCTCTCTCAGCTGCTTCGCGATACCCCAGGCCAGTGATTTGTCATTGGCCAAGCCCATGATCAGGCCGCGTTTGCCTTTCATCAGACCGCTCATTTAACCCTTGTCCTCCATAGACTGCGCCTCCTGGCGATTTTCTCGATTATCCGCTTCGCCGATCCAGTCCTCTTCATCGGGAGGTTCGACAAGCGCTGCGTTGAGTTCAGCGCCCATTACCATTCCTAGGCCCACGAGCCAGAAAAAGAAAAGCGCGATCATCATTCCTGCCAGCGAGCCATAGGTCAGATTATAGCTGAATACGCTGCGCAGCAGCGGTGGCAGAATGATGGTGACGCCCACCCACCATCCCGTAACCAGCAAAGCGCCGGGCCATTTGGGATAGCAGCGTTGACGATAATGCGCCGGGGTGAGCGTGTAAAACAACATATAGAGCGACCCGAACAAACCCGCCGCCGGGACGATCCGCGACAGCGATAGCTGGCCCAGCACCGTGTTCAATTCGGGAAAATACGCCTCGATCACCTGCTGTGCCGTGCCGATCATGACCTGCGCGATCAGTGACAGCATCAACAGCAACACTGCGCCGATAATGATGCCGGTCGACAACAGCCGCGTTTTCCAGAATGCCGCGGTTGGATGCGTGCCATAGGCGCGGCGCAATATATCGCGAATAGTCTCGATCAAACTGCCGACGGTCCACAGGCCGAACAATCCGCCAGCCCACAGCAGCCAGCCGCTGCGCTGTTCGATCACATCGCGGGCGACCGGCCCGATGACATCACCCACAACCGGGGGCAGGGCGTATAAAATCGCATTGATCGAAGCCGCCCGTTCGCTGTCTTCCCCCACCAGAGAGAAGATCGCCGCGCCGGTGATGAAAAAGGGAAAGATGGCCAGCATCGCCATGTAAGCGAGATTGCCGGCATGGATGAACCCGTCATTATAGGCTCCCACCGCGACGCGTTTGATCACTTCAAATGCGCGGCTGCCGGGGCCCACCTGCTTTTTCACACGGGCTTGCAGGCTACGGTGCTGCTTACGCCGTGCTTCAGGCGAAAAATCCGGCACCGGAGGGCCCGGGCGATCTTCTTCCGAAAGTCCGGGCAAGCCGTTGCACCTCTTCCACTAAATTGTACCGACACCCTGCTGAATAGCACTGCGCATCATTCGCCCAAAGCAGAACGTGCGTTCTGGGCGTCTTCCCAACCCTCCAGACGGCTGGCCAGTTCCGAAACATCGTCAGGCAATATTATTTCCAGCCGGACAAGCTGATCGCCGCGATCGCCATTCTTGCGCGTAAATCCCTTGCCCTTGAGGCGCAGGACCCGGCCCGAACTGGAGCCGGCGGCGACGGTCAGCATCACCGCACCGTCCACGGTCGGCACCCTGACCTTGGCCCCGTTCACCGCTTCATTCAGCGTCAGCGGCAGGTCCAGCCGCACATCGTCGCCATCCCGTTCAAAAAAGGCGTGGCTGTCGATTTCGATAGTAACCAGACCATCGCCGGCGCCGCCCGGTCCGGCTTCGCCCTTGCCTTTGAGGCGCATCTGCGTGCCATCTTCCACCCCGGCGGGCAGTTTCAAATCGATCGTCTTGCCATCGCTCAGCGTGATTCGCTGATCCTTGCGGCTGGCGGCATCGGTGAAGGGGACTTTCAGGCGATACCGTACATCCGCGCCCTTGCGCGGCGGAGCGCGGTGACCGCCGCGGGTACCGGCCCTGCCGCCCATTCCGGCACCGCCCATGCCCGGGCCGCCGCGGCCAAATATACCTTCGAACAAATCGCTCAGATCCGGGGATTCGCCGCCCATGCCGCCAAAGTCCTGCGACGAATAGCTGCGCTGGCCACCGCCATGGAAACCGCCGCCGCCTCTGCCGCCCATGCCGAAGGGGGAGGTCGGGTTGCCGTCGCCATCGATCTCTCCGCGATCGAACTGACCGCGTTTTTCCTTGTCGGTCAGCAGGTCATAGGCCTGCGTTACCTTGGAGAATCTCTCCGTCGCTTGCGGATTATCCTTGTTGCGATCGGGGTGAAGTTCCTTCGCCAGTGTCCGATAAGCGGATTTGATGTCCTTCTCGCTTGCATTGCGGGAGATACCGAGTGTCGAATAAGGGTCTGCCATGGTGTGTTAGCTAGGTAATGCAATTGCGCCGTGCAAGCCGCAGACACTCTCTTTTGCGAGGGTATAGGCATTTGCTCTGCGAAAGCTTTATAGGCACGCTTGGACGAGATAGCGCAGGATGAAGGAATAACACCCCCCATGAAGCTCGAAGAAAATGCGATTCCCGACAGCGATCCCTTTGTATTGTTTGAAGAATGGCTGACCGAAGCGAAGATCAGCGAGCCAAATGATGCCAATGCTATGGCGCTGGCCACCGCGACGGCTGATGCGGCGCCTTCGGTGCGCATGGTGCTGTTGAAGGGGCATGGCGCGGAATTGGGCGCGGAATTGGGCGATGCCGGCGGTTTCATTTTCTACACCAACGCGCAAAGCCGCAAGGGCGGGGAAATTCTCGCCAATCCGCAGGCGGCGCTGCTGTTTCACTGGAAGAGCCTGCGCCGGCAAATCCGCATCGAGGGACCGCTGACCGAAGTGTCGGCGCAGATGGCGGATGATTATTTCCATTCACGCCCATGGGTTTCGCAAATCGGTTCGGCCGCGTCCGATCAATCGCGCCCGCTGGATGACCGCTCGACCTATCTGAACCGGGTGGAAGAGCTGACCGAATTGTATGAGGGCCAGGAAATTCCGCGTCCCCCGCATTGGACCGGTTTCCTGCTCACTCCTTCCGCGATGGAATTCTGGACCGACCGGCCCAACCGTCTGCACGAACGGCGCCGCTTTGTCCGGCAGGGTGATGGCTGGTCCTCCAGCCTGCTTTATCCGTGAGCCATGAACTCAACCCCAAGGCGCGGGCGCGGCTGACTGCCAGTGCGGCAGGTGGCTCGATTCTGGTCGCCGGTCTGCTGGTCTCCCTCAAATTATGGGCTGCCTGGCGGACCGATTCCACGGCCATGCTCGGCAGTCTGGCTGATAGCGCGCTGGACCTTGTCGCCAGTCTTGCCACGCTGATCGGTGTCTGGATCGCGGCGCAGCCGGCGGATGAGGATCATCGTTTTGGCCATGGCAAGGCCGAGGCGCTGGCGGCCATGCTGCAAGTGGTGCTGATCGCATTGTCGGCTTTTGGCCTGACCTTTCGCGCGGTCGGTCAAATGCTGCAGGGCGGCTCTGTCGCTGCGGCAGAGGAAGGGATCGCCGTCTCGCTGATCGCGATTGCGGCCACTTTTGCCCTGCTGGCCTGGCAAAGGCATGTCATCCGCCGCACCGGTTCGGTCGCGATCGGGGCTGACCATGTGCATTATCAATCCGATTTGCTGCTGAATCTAGGGGTGATCGTGGCGCTGGCGCTGGATCAGTTTGCCGGTTTTGCGGGGGCGGATCCGCTGTTCGGTCTGGCGATTGCGCTATGGTTGGGGTGGGGCGCATGGCGTGCCTCCGGTGAGGCGATCAATCATTTGATGGACCGGGAATGGCCCGAGGAAAAACGCACGCGTTTTCTGGAGGTGCTGGCCCGGCACCCGGAATTGCGCGGCGTGCATGATCTGCGCACGCGTACCAGCGGGATGCACGATTTCGTGCAGTTCCATGCCGCCGTGGATGGTGCGATGACCGTTTCCGAAGCCCACCGTGTGATGGATGAGCTGGAAGAGCGGATCGAACGCGCATTTCCGGGGGTGGAAGTGCTCATTCATCCCGATCCCGAAGGGCGACTGACCGATCAGGCAGAAAGGTCGGATAGGAGCAGCCTGCAATCGGAGGAATTGTTGCCCGACATAAAGACCGGAAAGCGGTCATGACCGGCGCGCTGCCCTATTGGCATGTGGATGCCTTTTCCGCGCGGCCTTTTGGCGGCAATCAGGCCGCCGTCATGCCCCTGCCGCAGTGGCTGCCCGATGCTGTGTTGCAGGCCATCGGGGAAGAAAACAACTTTGCCGAAACCGCCTTTCTCGTAGCGCAGGACGGCGGGCCAGCGGATTATGAATTGCGCTGGTTCACGCCTGAATGTGAAATCCGTCTCTGCGGCCATGCGACGCTGGCGTCCGGCCATGTCTTGCTTTCGCAAGAGCCGGAGCGGGACCATGTGACCTTTGCAACGCGGCAGGCGGGCATTCTGGAAGTGCGCCGTATGGCCGAAGGCGGCTATGCGCTGGCTTTACCGGTGATCGAGACCCAGCCACATGTATGGGCGGAAGCGGTGGAAGGGCTGGGGTCAGAGCCTGAGGAGGTCCTTCGCAATAAGGATGGCTACACGATCTTCCGCTATGCTTCCGAAACGATCATTCGCCGCCTGACCCCTGATTTTGACAGGCTGGCACGGCTGGGCGATGACCAGTTCATCTGCACGGCGCCGGGTGATGGCACCGATGTGGTCAGCCGCGTATTTGTCCCCGGTGCCGGTTTGCCCGAGGACAGCGTCACCGGATCAGCGCATGCCGCGCTGACCCCCTATTGGGCAACGCGCCTGGGCCGTGATCACTTCACTGCGCATCAGGCATCGCGGCGCGGGGGCGATCTGTCATGCCGGCTGGATGGGGACCGCGCCTGGCTGGGCGGACCTTGCACAACCGTGGTCGACGGGCAGTTCTATTTGCCGGAATAAACGTCCAGCACATCGGCGAGCGCCTGTTGCAGAGCCGGTCGCTCGCTTTCCTCGGTCTGTCCGAGTCGCACCAGAGTGAGCTTTTTCTCCGGCCAGACGATCACATATTGTCCCTGATGCCCGACGGCCGCGAAAATGCTCTCTGGCAGGCGATCGGGAAACAAGACGGTGCGATGCGTATCGGATTCGCGGTTCAGCCAGAGACTCGCGCCATAATCGGGTGCTGCGGGAGACGGCGAGGTCATGAAGTTCACCCAGCCGCGTGGCACCAGCTGAATGCCGCGCTCCGAGCCGCCATGACGCAGCAGCTCGCCGAATTTTGCCCAGTCCCGGGCATTGGCCCAGATCATGCTGCCGCCGATCATCGTGCCACTGGCGTCATATTCTGCCCGCATGGAATCCATTCCCAGCGGCGCGATCAAGCGTGATTGAAGAAAGGCGGCAACCTGTTCACGCCGCTGATCGGGTGATCCCCCGGGGGCCAGCACCCGCGCGGCAATATCCATCAGGACGATGGAATTCGCGGTTGAATAGGTGAATTGCGTCCCCGGTTCGAATTCCAGTGGCTGCGCTTCGGCGGCTTGCGCCATGTGATCGCGCCCGTCCAGAAACAGCATTCTCACCGTATCCGCCTGCGTGATGTCGGGGGCCGTTTCGGCATGGCGCAGACCAGAGCGCATTTGCAGCAATTGGCGGATGGTAATGTCGCCGCGTGGATCACCTGCCCGGCGCCAGCGCGGAATGGGGGCATCCTCATCCAGCTGCAGCCGCCCTTCGGCAATCAGGATACCGGTCAGGACGCCGGTCACCGTCTTCGCCATCGACCAGCCCAGAAAGCGCGTATCGGCATCATAGGGTTCGGCATAGCGTTCTGCCGCTACCTCGCCCGCATGCATCAGGATGACGGCCCGGGTTTCGCCAAGATCCTCCCGCGTGAACAAGGCATCCACGCGCCGGGCCAGCGTTTCGCGATCAGTGCCCGGCTTTTCCGCTATCGTGGCCATGACTTCAGGCGCCACAGGCGGCGGACCATCCGGTGCGGCATCTCCACAGGATGCCAGCAGGAAGGCTGGCAGCAGGAGGCTTAACAGGGTAGGGGTAAGAGGCCGTTTCATGCGGCATGCTCCATCTTCCAGACAGGCAATAATGGCAACTGCAAAGCGACAGGCAAGTGATCGGCAGCACCGCGGCATCGCGTCATACTGGCAGATTATCGGCGTATTGGCTCTGCTGGCGGCGGGGCTAAGCTGGTTTTATCGTGCCCAGATTGATGAACAGGCCCGCGCCGGAGTCGCTGCTGGCGCGCATATTGCCTGTTCCTGCCATTATATTGGCGGCCGCGCCCTGGATGACTGCACCAGGGATTTTGAACCGGGCATGGAATGGGTGTTCGTCAGTCAGGATAAAACCAACCAGTCGGTAACGGCCTATATCCCGCTGATTGCGAGCGATAGCGCCACCTATAGTCCGGCAAAGGGCTGTGTGCTCGACCGCTGGCACCGCTAGGGCTCAGCCTATGGCTTGCTCGGTTTCTTCAATCCAGCCACCCCCGACGACTCGGTCCCCAGCATAAAGTACCGCGGCCTGCCCCGGTGCGACGCCGAATTCGGGCGTTGCGAAACGAATGGTGGTTTCGGCTCCATCGCCAATGGAACCATCCAGCGTGACCGGCACGGGCTTTGACAGCGACCGAACCTTCGCGCTCAGCGGCATATCGGGCAGCAGGCCAATCCGATTCGTTTCGGTGATCCGCGCCGCGCAAACCCCCAGCATACGCTTGGGGCCGACCTTCACCTGCGCAGCGGCGGCATCTATTGCGATGACATAAAGCGGCTCTGGCTGGCCGCCAATATCAAGCCCGCGGCGCTGGCCAACGGTATAGTGAATAACGCCGGGATGGCGGCCCAGTTCTTCGCCGGTTTCTGCATGGACGATGGCGCCCTCACGCCCACCCTCGGGCCGCATGGATTTGACGATCTTGGCGTAATCGCCATCGGGAACGAAGCAGATATCCTGACTGTCCGGTTTGCCCGCCACGGTCAGGCCGAATTCCTCGGCGATTTCGCGGACCTGGCTCTTGGGCAGATCTCCCAGCGGGAAACGCAGATAATCCAGCTGCTCCTCGGTCGTGGCATAGAGAAAGTAGGACTGGTCGCGCGCCGGATCATGCGCGCGGTGCAATTCCACGCCATTGGCGCCTTCGACTCGGCGGACGTAATGGCCGGTTGCCAGACAATCGGCCCCCAATTCGCGCGCCATGCGCAGCAGATCGGTGAATTTCGGACCCATATTGCAGCGAATGCAGGGAATCGGTGTCCGCCCGGCGAGATAATCATCGGCAAACCGCTCCACCACGTCTTCACGGAAGGAGCTTTCATGATCGAACACGTAATGTGCAATGCCGAGTCGGTCCGCGACATTGCGTGCATCGCGGATATCATCGCCGGCGCAGCAGGCGCCTTTACGCCCGGTGGCGGCCCCATAATCATAAAGTTGCAGCGTGATGCCGATCACTTCGGCTCCGCTGGCGGCGGCGAGGGCGGCGACAACGGAGGAATCGACTCCGCCGGACATGGCAACCACAATCCGGCATTCGGCTGCTGGTCGCGGCAAAGCGAACATGTCGGCTGGCGATATCCGGGAATCTATCTGAAAAGGCGCGTTCATATGCGCCCCTTACACCGCTGCGCCGTTAACCGCAAAGGGCGGGATATCCATGCTTAACAAGGCGTAACCAGGCAGTTTACCGGTTCTTGATGCTTGCCTGACTAAAACAGGGAGCATGACAAACAAACGACCCTTCTCAAAACGCCGCACAGGCCGGTTACGCCCGATGTCCTGGGGGGAATTGACGAATCGTTTATCATGTCAGGAAGACACCCGCGGATCAGAGGAAATCGCAGCCGATGCTCCCTTGCAGCGCATTGCAGGCATCGAAGGTTACCGAGTTGTTAACTTTGATCATTTAGTTAACGGCAATGATCGTGAAGCTACGAAATCTGGGCAGATACGAGGAACGGCCACAAAGCGGGGACGACAATGATCGAGAATCAGAAAATTCGGCCAGCTAAGGTAATCGGCCCTCTGGGAGAGCCCCTTACGGTGGAAGATCTGCCCAAGCCCAATACCAAGCGCTGGGTGGTTCGCCGTAAGGCTGAAGTTGTAGCCGCCGTTAATGGTGGTTTGCTCACTCTGGATGAAGTTCTGGACCGATATGGTCTGACCATTGAGGAATTTGCCAGCTGGCAAAGAGCGGTCGATCGCTCCGGCATGCAGGGCCTCCGCGTCACGCGGATTCAGCATTATCGTGATTTATACGAACGGCAGCTGAAATACTAAACGCCAACTCTCTCGATTAACCTCTGGGGAACATTACGTTAAACCAGCTGTTTAGGAACCATCGCATGCATGATGCGGGATAAACAGGAGGATTGGCTAATGGGTTGGATTATTGCATTGATCGTCGGCGGTGTGGCCGGCTGGCTCGCCAGTATGGTCATGAACCGTGATGCTTCCATGGGCATTTTCTGGAACATTGTTGTCGGCTGTGTGGGTTCTCTCATCGGTAACGCCATCTCCCAGTCACTGGGCGGTCCGGGCGGTACGGTCCAGGCGTTTTCGCTTACTGGTCTGATCATCGCTTTTGTCGGCGCCGTGGTGCTGCTCGCAATCGTGAACCTTATTCAACGCGGCCGGGTACGGTAACACCGTCCCCAACGTGACAAGATATGAATGAATGGCGGGCTTCGGTCCGCCATTTTTGTGTGCGCTTTGTCGAATTGTTATTGCTGTCCGTAGAACATGTTTTGGCCGCATGTAGCTCGCTATATAATCGGTCTGCTGGTAAAGCGCTGCTATTGGCAGTAGATAATCACACTGCATGCGCTCCGCCAGAAAGGCGAAGCTACGGGGCTGAAAGCACAAATGAATTACGAAGCAAGTGTCCAGGCTGATTATGATGGTACACCGCCTCCTTCCGAAGGGGATGTTCTTGTGGATGAGCAGGAAGTCTCCCGGCGCAAGCGGGTTATTATCATTGGCGCAGTAATCGGTGTGCTGGCCGTCCTGGCATTGCTGTTTATGATGATGCACGGCTCCGAAGATGAACCCTTCCAGGCTTCTGCGGACCAGCTCCCCAGCGTAACAGTCGCCGCACCTGGCACCGGCACCATTTCCGGCCAGATCATGGCCACTGGCACACTTGCTGCCCGCCGCGAAATGCCCGTTGGCATTGCGGGTGAGGGTGGCCGCGTCGTTTCCGTCCCGGTTGATGCCGGTGAGTGGGTGAAGGCGGGGCAGGTGCTGGCGGTGATCGATCGTTCAGTACAAAATCAGCAAGTTAATTCGGCCCGCGCACAAATCGATGCGCGCAAGGCCGATGCCCGGCTGGCTCAGGCCAATCTTGATCGTGCGCTGAAACTGGTCGACCGGGGCTTTATCAGCACCGCCGATGTCGACCGGCTGACCGCCACGCGCGATGCCGCCAATGCGCAGGTCAAGATTGCCGAGGCGCAATATCAGGAACTCGTTGCCCGCAGTAACCGGCTCAATGTCACGGCCCCTGCCTCAGGCTTGTTGCTCGAACGGAATGTGGAGCCGGGACAGGTGGTGTCTTCGGGCAGCGGAACCTTGTTTTCCATCGCCAAAGGCGGGGAAATGGAGCTGTTGGCGCGGTTGAGCGAAGATGATCTGGCCAAGGTGTCGGTTGGCTCCAAGGCCACGGTTACGCCAGTGGGCTCAGGCGAACAATTTACCGGCCAGGTGTGGCAGGTTTCGCCAACGATCGACCCGGATAACCGGCAGGGTCTTGCACGGATCGCGCTCTCCTATGCCAAAGATCTGCGTCCCGGTGGTTTCGCCAGCGCGCAAATCAATGGCGGGTCGCTGGTCGCGCCGCGCCTGCCCGAAAGCGCTATTCAGTCGGACGAACAGGGCAGCTACGTCTTCATCGTCAAGCCGGACAATACGGTGGCGAAGCAGCGGGTCCAAACCGGCGTTGTGACAGAGGGTGGCATTGCCATCATCGACGGGCTTGATGGCACGGAAAAAGTGGTGCTGCGCGCAGGTGGCTTCCTGAATGAAGGCGACACGGTTAAACCGGTTGTTGAAACCGGCGAAGAAGCGGCGAATTAAGCCATGTCATTGCGCAACATTTCGGCCTGGTCGACCCGCAACCCGATTGTTCCGATCGTTCTCTTTATCGGTCTGACGCTGGCCGGGCTGGTCTCTTTCAGCCGGATGGATGTGAATAATAACCCGGATATCGATTTCCCGGCGGTAAATGTCTCCATCAGTCAACCGGGCGCCGCGCCGACGGAAATCGAAACGCAGATTACCCAGAAGGTCGAAGCCGCGGTACGCTCGGTGAACGGGGTCGATCAGATCCAGTCCACGGCGAGTGAGGGCAACAGCAACACGTTCGTCCAGTTCGTGATTGGCACCGATGCCAACAATGCTGTGAATGAAGTGAAGAATGCGGTCGATCAGGTGCGCGGCGATCTGCCGGATGGCATTCTGGAGCCGCGTGTATCCAAGGTTGAGGCCGGCGGCAGCGGGCCTATCGGCTATTTCGCGGTCAGCGCCGATGATATGACGATGGAGCAGCTGAGCTGGTTCATCGACGATACGATTTCGCGCCGGCTGCTTTCTATCGAAGGGATGGCCGCGGTTAGCCGCGCAGGCGGCGTGGACCGTGAAATTCGCGTGGTGCTGGACCCGGCACGGATGCAGGCGCTGGGCGTGACGGCCAGTGCCGTCAATGCCGCCTTGCGTCAGGTTAATACCGATGCCGCTGGCGGTGAGGCGGAGATCGCCGGATCGCGCCAGTCGGTGCGCGTGCTGGGCAATGCGGATACGGCGCTGCAGCTTTCCAATACGCGGATCAGCCTCGGCAATGGACGGACCATCAGGCTCGATCAGATCGCCAATGTCTATGATGGCTATTCGGAACAGACATCCATCGCCAAGATGAATGACCGCCAGGTGGTCACTTTCGGTATTGAGCGGGCCAAGGGCGCCTCCGATGTCACCGTTTATGATGCGGCGATCGAAGAGCTCCACGCGATTGAAGCGGACAATCCGGGTATTCATTTCACGCAGGTCTTCACCAGCGTCGATTATACCAAGGACCAGTATGAAAGCTCCATGTCGGCCATGGTCGAAGGGGCGCTGCTGGCGATTGTGGTGGTGTTCCTGTTCCTGAGGGATTGGCGCGCAACCATTATCGCTGCCTTGGCGATCCCGCTTTCGGCGATCCCGACCTTCTGGTTCATGGATATGCTGGGCTTCACGCTCAACACTCTGTCATTGCTGGCGCTCAGTCTGGTGGCCGGGGTGCTGGTCGATGATGCGATCGTGGAGATCGAGAATATCGTGCGCCACATGCGCATGGGCAAAAGCGCGTATCAGGCTTCTATCGATGCCGCGGATGAGATTGGCCTCGCCGTGGTGGCCACGACCATGTCGATTGTCGCGGTCTTCCTGCCGGTGGGACTGATGCCGGGTATTTCGGGTCAGTTCTTCAAGAATTTCGGCCTGACCGTGGTGGCGGCCGTGCTGATGAGTCTCGCTGTCGCGCGCATGATCACACCCATGATCGCGGCCTATTTCCTGCATGCCAAGGGGCATGCCGAACATGGCAGCGGGCGCATGATGGATCTTTATATGAAGGTCCTGCGCTGGACATTGAACGAGGAAAAGGTCGAGGCTTACCGTGCGCAGCGCGGAGGCAAGGGCCGTATCCTTTCGCGCCTGCGAGACCACCGTTTCTGGATGTTCCTGGCGGGTGTTTCGGCCTTGCTTTTGACGGTGTTGCTTCTGTCATCCCTGCCGCAGCAATTCGACCCCACCACGAATTCGGATACCAGCAGGGTCAATATCGAAATGGTGCCGGGCACCACGATCGAACAGACCGAAGCCGTGGCCGACCGGGTGACAGAGCTTGTCGAGGCACAGCCTGAAGTTTCCCATCTGATGGAACGGATCAATGAAGGGGAGGCGCGCCTTTTTGTTGTGCTTTCGCCTGATCGTGAAGCAACCAGTCTGGAATTCGAACGCCGTCTGGCACCGCAATTGCAGAATATTCCTGATGCGCGGGTCAGCTTCGCCTCGCAGTCGGGTGGTTTCGGCACGGGCCGCGATATTTCCGTGATGCTGACCGGGTCTGACCCCGCTGTTCTGAACAGCACGGCGCAGAAACTGGTTCAGCAGATGCAGGATGTGCCGGGCGTCGTCGCGCCGCGTATTGATGCCGATTTGCAGCGGCCCGAATTGATCATCGTGCCGCGGCTGGATTTGGCGGCGCAGCTTGGCGTCACCACCTCTGCACTGAGTCAGGCCATTCGCATCGCGACATTGGGCGAAATTGACCAGAACGCGGCCAAATTCTCCCTGAGCGACCGTCAGGTGCCGATCCGCGTGGTGCTGAGCAAGAATGCACGGCGCGATATATCGACGATCCAGAACCTGCCTGTGACTACTGCCACAGGAGGCTCCGTGCCATTGAGCCGGGTTGCTGAAATCCGTTTCGGTGCCGGTCCGACCCAGATTGAACGTTTCAACCAGTCGCGCCGTATCTTTGTTGGCGCGGATCTTGGTCCCGGCCAGGTCAAAGGCCCTGTCATGGCTGAGATCAATGAACTGCCGATCATGAAAAACTTGCCCGCTGGCGTATCCAATCGCCCGGTGGGTGAGGATGAATGGCAGGAAGAGCTGATCAACAACTTCATTGTTGCGGTCATCAGCGGCGTATTGCTGGTCTTCGCGGTGCTGGTCCTGCTTTATAAGCGCTTCGTATCGCCGCTGGTGAACATGACCTCGTTGCTGCTGGCACCGCTGGGCGGCTTGCTGGCGCTGGCGCTTATCGGCCAGCCAATATCGATGCCGGTCTATATCGGTATTCTGATGCTGCTGGGCATTGTGGCCAAGAATTCGATTCTTCTGATCGACTTTGCGCTGGAGGAAATGGCCGCTGGCGTCCCGAAAAAAGAAGCGATTATCGATGCCGGGCATAAGCGTGCACAGCCCATCCTGATGACCACGGTGGCGATGACGGCGGGCATGGTGCCCACGGCGCTGTCGTTGTCCGGTGACGGGGCATGGCGCGCGCCGATGGGCATGGTGGTGATTGGTGGCCTGCTGCTGTCCACCTTGCTCACGCTGATTATCGTTCCGGCTGGCTTCAGTCTGGCGGACGGTTTTGAAAAACGCCTTGGCCCCTGGCTGCGTGAAAAATTCCTGACCTATCGCCCCGGTGACGAGGATGTGCAGGCCGCGCATGCAGGGCCGGAGGCACGTCCGGCCGAGTGAGTGCAGATTCGGCTTCCGGGCCGGGCACGCCCCGGCTTTCGCCCCATGGCGTGATCGCGGATCAGCGGCGCGACCGGGCACGGCGGATGCGCGTGCTGGCCACCGGCTTGCTGGTGGTCATGGGTGCGTTGTTCCTGCTGGCGCGCCATTATGAAGGGGCGCATCCCGCCTGGCCCTATGTGATGGCCTTTGCAGAGGCAGCGATGGTCGGCGGTCTGGCGGATTGGTTTGCCGTCACCGCTCTGTTCCGCCATCCCCTCGGTCTGCCCATCCCGCACACGGCGATCATCCCGTCGAATAAAAACCGTATAGCCGACAGTATGGCGGCCTTTCTGCAGGCCAATTTCCTGACCCCGGCTGTGGTGGCGCGGCGGCTGCGTGATATGAATCTGGCGCGCAGCATGGGTGCGTTTCTGGCCGATCCGGAGTTTGCGCGCAGCAGCCGGATACGCGGCGGGGCCAGCGAATTATTCGCGCAAGTTCTGGAAACGCTCGATCCGGACAGACTGGGCGCGCAGGTTAAATCCGGGCTCGCATTGCAGCTTGAACGCGTTCGCGTCGCGCCGCTGCTGGGCCAGATGCTGTCGGCGGCGATTGCGGATAAGCGCCATATTCCCGTGATGGAAAGCCTGATCCGCTGGGCCGGGCTGACGCTGGAGGATAATGAAGACCTTGTCCGGGCAATGGTTGCACAGCGGGCCAATGCGTTACTGCGCTGGACCGGGCTGGATGACCGCCTCGCCAATTCCGTGCTGGACGGACTTTATAAATTGCTGGCCGAAGTGCTGATCAATCCCGACCATCCGATGCGCGCGAAGCTGGAAGAGGGGTTGGAATCGCTCGCGCATGATTTGCAATATGATCCGAAGATGCAGGCCAGGGTCGAGGGTATGAAGGCCGAATTGCTGGCCAATCCTGCGCTGGGCGACTGGTGGCAGGGCGTTTGGGAACGGCTGCGCCACCGGATGATCGACATGGCGCGCAATCCCGGCGATGTGATGAGCGGGCAGCTGGGCGACAGTATACGGGAGCTGGGGCAGTCCTTGCAGGACAACCCGGCGTTGCAGCTTCAGGTCAATCGTTTCGCGCGGCGCACGGCAGTGGGGATTGCCAGCCGTTATGGTGGGCAAATCGTCCGGCTGGTTTCGGAAACGGTAAAGCGCTGGGACGCGAAAACGGTCAGCGCCAGAATTGAAGGTGCCGTTGGGCGCGACCTGCAATTCATTCGTATCAATGGCACGCTGGTGGGCGGTCTGGTGGGCTTAACGCTCCACATTCTGGGACATGTGCTGTGAATCCCGCCCCCTTTCTCCGTACGGAAAGGCTCGACCTATGGAAGCCGCGGGCCGAACATTGTGATCCCGTTGCGCGGATTGTCATGCATGATGAAACCTCGCGTTTTCTGGGCGGAGCCCGCAGCTATGAAGGGCAGGTCACGCGTTTCCTGCGCAATGCCGGTAGCTGGCTGGTGCATGATTACGGCACGCTGACGGTAATGCGCCGCGATACGCAGGACATCATAGGGACGTTGGGCCTGTTCTATAGCTGGCGCGATCTTGGCCCCGATATGGATGGGCAGGCGGAAGCCGGCTGGATCTTGCGCCACGATTGCGCCGGACAGGGTTACGCGCGGGAAGCGATGGAAGCGGTGCTGGCATGGTTCGACAGCGAACACGGCCGCCGAATTATCTGCATGATCGAACCGGCCAATTTCGCGTCGATCAAGCTGGCGGAACGGCTTGGTTTCACGCCGATGCGCGAAACCAAGCTGCCCGAAGATGCTGCTACCGTGTGCCTGTTCGAACGGGCCGCACGGCAGCCAGGTCGCTGATCAGCCGAGTTTTTCTGTCAGTTCAGGCACCGCATCGTAAAGATCCGCCACCAGGCCGATATCGGCAACCTGGAAGATCGGTGCGTCTTCATCCTTATTGATCGCAACGATCACCTTGGAATCCTTCATCCCGGCGAGATGCTGGATCGCGCCTGAAATGCCGACGGCAATGTAAAGCTCCGGGGCGACGATCTTGCCGGTCTGGCCGACCTGATAATCGTTGGAGATATAGCCGGCATCTACCGCTGCACGGCTGGCGCCAATCGCCGCGCCAAGCTTGTCAGCCAAGGGCGTGATGACCTTGTCGAAAGTCTCGGCGTCTTTCAGCGCGCGGCCACCCGAAACGATGACACCGGCGCTGGTCAGTTCAGGCCGTTCACCGCCCGATTCTTCCAGTCCGACGAAATTCGACAGGCCCGGATTACCGGCAGGTGTCACCTCTTCGACACTCGCCGACCCGCCTTCGGCAGCGGCCTTTTCAAAGGCTGTACCGCGCACGGTGATGACCATTTTGGCATCGCTGCTTTCAACGGTGGCGATGGCATTGCCGGCATAGATCGGGCGGGTGAAACTTTTCTCCCCCTCGACCGAAATGATGTCGGAAATCTGCATCACATCAAGCTTCGCCGCGACGCGCGGGGCGATATTCTTGCCAATGCTGGTGGAGGGCGCAACAAAGGCGTCATACCCCTCCATCAGACCGATGATCAGCGGAGCGACATTTTCCGCCAGCATATGCGCATAGGCGCCATCTGCTGCCACCAGCACCTGTTCGACACCAGCGATCTTGGCCGCAGCATCTGCCGCCTGTTTGGCGGCATCGCCTTCCGCGGCGATGAGGGCGTGCACCGTGCCGATCTTGGCCGCAGCGGTGATGGCGGAAAGGGTCGCATCCTTGATCGCGCCCGCTTCCTGTTCAACCAGAACGAGACACTTCATCATGCGACTCCCATATCTTTGAGCTTGGCGACCAGTTCATCCACCGAGGCGACCTTTTCACCGGCCTGGCGAACCGGCGGTTCCGCCACTTTGAGCGTGGTGAGGCGCGGCGTGACATCGACGCCGTAATCTGCCGGGGATTTGGTTTCGAGCGGCTTCTTCTTCGCCTTCATGATGTTGGGCAGCGAAGCGTAGCGCGGTTCGTTGAGCCTGAGATCGGTGGTGATGATCGCGGGCAGAGTGAGGCGCACCGTTTCAAGGCCGCCATCCACTTCACGTGTCACCGTGGCGCTGTCACCATCGAGTTCGACCTTGCTGGCAAAGGTACCCTGCGGCCGGTCCATCAGAGCTGCCAGCATCTGACCGGTCTGGTTGCAATCATCATCGATGGCCTGCTTGCCCAGCAGGATCAGGCCGGGCTCTTCCGCGTCGGCGACGGCTTTCAACAGCTTCGCCACGGCGAGCGGTTCGACCGTTTCGTCGCTTTCAATCAGGATTGCACGATCGGCACCCATGGCAAGCGCGGTCCGCAGGGTTTCCTGCGCCTTGGCCGGGCCGACCGAAATAGCGATAACTTCTTCGGCCTTGCCGGCTTCTTTCAGACGGATCGCCTCTTCCACGGCGATTTCGTCAAAAGGGTTCATGCTCATTTTGACATTGGCAAGGTCAACACCGGAACCATCTGGCTTTACCCGGGGGCGGACATTGTAATCGATCACCCGCTTTACGGGGACGAGGATCTTCATTGGCTGTTTGCCTCCTAAGCGAATTGTGTGCTCTTTCTTAAGATGCGCTGTTACGTGCTGTCGCGCTCCCGCACAGGAAGGTCAAGGGGGCGTATTGTCACCAGCGATATGCTGAAACTCACCGGCGGCCCGGCCGTTGATAAGCGCCCATCAATCAGGAAAGCGCAGCTCTTGAAACAATCGCCCCAAAACGTCTGTGACATTCTCGATTGCCTGGACGATCTGGCGGAGGAACAGGACGAAGTCAGCGTTGACCGCGTGATCCACGCTTTTGGCAGCCGCAGCTATGGCCCCTGCCTGATTGTGCCGGCTTTACTGGAGCTGACCCCGATCGGGGCGATACCCGGCGTGCCGACCTTTCTGGCGATCACGATCGCAATCTGCGCGGTGCAGATCGTGATGGGCAGACGCCATCTCTGGTTGCCAGGCCTCATCGGGAATCGGGGTATATCGGCGGAAAAGCTGAAGCAGGGCGCAGAAAAACTGCGCCGTCCGGCACGCTGGCTGGATCGCTGGTTTCATGGCCGATTGAAAGCGCTGACAACGGGCATGTTCACCCGGATCGCTGCGGCCATCGTGCTGCTGCTGTGCTGCACGGTCCCGCCGCTGGAGCTGTTACCCTTTGCCAGCAGCGGGCCGATGCTCGCCATTGCGGCATTCGGCCTCGCTTTACTGGTTCGCGACGGAGCGTTGATGCTCGTCGCTCTGGCCCTTAGCGCCGGGGCCCTTGGCCTCGGCGCATATATAGGGCTGTGGGCAAGCGAAGGCGGCGCTTAGGCCGCCTGCTTCACTTCACCGACGATCTTCTTGGCGGCATCGCCCAGATCATCGGCAGAAACGATCGGAAGGCCGGAAGTCTCGAGGATTTCCTTGCCCTTCTCGACATTGGTGCCTTCAAGGCGGACCACCAGCGGAACCGACAGATCTACTTCCTTGGCCGCGGCGACAATGCCTTCTGCGATGATGTCGCAGCGCATGATGCCTCCGAAGATGTTGACCAGAATGCCCTTCACAGCCGGGTCTGACAGGATGATCTTGAAGGCTGCGGTCACCTTTTCCTTGTTGGCGCCGCCGCCTACGTCGAGGAAGTTCGCCGGGAAGGCGCCGTTCAGCTTGATGATATCCATCGTTGCCATGGCAAGGCCTGCACCATTGACCATGCAGCCAATGTCACCATCCAGCTTGATGTAAGCCAGATCGTGCTTGCTGGCTTCGATTTCCATCGGATCTTCTTCGCTCTCGTCGCGCAGTTCGGCCACGTCCTTGTGGCGGTAAAGCGCGTTGGAATCGAAGCTCATCTTGGTGTCGAGCACCAGCAGCTGTTCATCCTTGGTTTCAACCAGCGGGTTGATTTCCAGCATCTCGCAATCGAGATCGACAAAGGCCGTGTAAAGCTGTTTTGCCAGCTTCTGCGCCTGCTTGTTCAGGTCGCCCTTCAGCTTCAGCGCGAAAGCCACGGCGCGGCCGTGATGCGGCATGAAGCCCTGTGCGGGATCAATGGTGATGGTGGTGATCTTTTCGGGCGTGGAATGCGCCACTTCCTCAATATCCATGCCGCCTTCGGTGGATACGATCAGCGCCACTTCGCCGCTGGCACGATCGACCAGCAGAGAGAGGTAATATTCTTCAGCAATGTCCACACCGTCGGTGATGTAGAGGCGGTTCACTTCCTTGCCGGCATCGCCGGTCTGCACGGTCACCAGCGTGTTGCCGAGCATTTCCCTGGCGTTGGTTTCGACCGCTTCGAGCGAGTCGGACAGACGAACACCGCCCTTTGCGTCGGGGCCGAGCTCCTTGAAAGTGCCCTTGCCGCGTCCACCGGCATGAATCTGTGCCTTCACGACATAAAGCGGTCCAGGCAGCTTTTTCGCGCCTTCCAGCGCTTCTTCGACGGTCAGGGCGGGGTAGCCAGCGGGAATGCCGACACCATATTTCGCCAGCAATTCTTTCGCCTGATATTCGTGAATATTCATGGGGAGGAGGACTCCGACTGATAAATTTGAAGGTTAGGAGCGCTTAAGCATATGCAGCGCCGCTTGAAAAGTGGCGCTGGGGCGCGCAGGCGTGGTTTCACGATGATTGATTGTTTTACCCTTGAAGAAATTTGCCGCGAAGCCGGTTCCATCGCCATGCGTCAATGGCCGGGCGACGGACACAGCCCCGATGTCTGGAACAAGACGGGAGGCAGTCCTGTCTGTGCTGCCGATCTGGCGGTGGACGCCTTTTTGAAGAGAGAGCTGACCGCCTTGCTGCCCGGCGCTGGCTGGCTGTCGGAAGAAACCGCCGACAATGCGGATCGTCTGGCCTGTGACCACGTATGGGTGGTCGACCCCATCGATGGCACGCGGGACTTTATCCGCGGGCGCCGCGGATGGGCTGTTTCGGTGGCGCTGATCGCGCATGGACGGCCCGCAGCCGGGGTGCTGGTTGCCCCGGCGAGAGATGAATGGTGGTGTGCCCGGGCGGGGGAAGGGGCCTCGCTCAATGGGGAGCCTCTTGCAGCCAGCACACGGACTGATTTTCCCGGCGCGCGGGTGCCGGCGGATTCGCTGATGAAGGAAGACCGCGACCTGTCGCTGGTGGAAAAACCCAATTCCATCGCCCTGCGCGCGGCGATGGTTGGGGCCGACCGGGCCGATCTGGTGGCGACCCTGCGCTGGGGCTATGAATGGGATATCGCCGCCGCCGCGTTGATTGCGCAGGAAGCGGGGGCGCAGGTCAGTGATGCCTTCGGTCAGGATCTGGCCTTCAACAAAGCAGATCCGCGCGCATTTGGTCTGCTGATTACCGCACCCGCCATTCATCAGGCGGCGGTTGAGCGGTTGGCGGAGCGTGCCGGGCGCTATTCAAAGGCTTAGGGCCCTGAGCGCCCCCAATAAAAGTACTGGATAAAAGCACCCGCGCAGCAAAAAGGGGCCAACCTTTCGGTCAGGCCCCCTCCGCTCGCTGTCGCGGAACCTTTTATTCGATCAGTAACCGGATTTGGCGGCGTTCACCTGATCCTGCGTGATCGGGGTAATCTTGATTTCGACACGGCGGTTCTGGGCGCGCCCTTCCGCCGTTTCATTGCTTGCCACCGGATATTGCTCACCATAGCCAACCGTTTCAATGCGGGTACGGGTCACGCCGCGCGATACGAGATAGTTGGACACTGAATCCGCCCGGCGCTGGGACAAGTTCAGATTGTAGGAAGCCGAACCGGTGGAATCGGTATGGCCCATAATATCGACCAGGCTGTTGGGATATTTGATCATGCTCTGGGCAACATTATCGAGCGCGGTCTGGAAACCGGGCGAGATGTTGGTGCTGTCCACGGCAAAGGTCACTTCAGGCAGATTGACGAGAATTGATTCGCCATCGGGCGTTTCGGTCACATCGATGCCGGAGCCGGAAGTCTGTTCCTTGAGCTCCTTGATCTGCTGATCCATTTTATAGCCGACCGCACCGCCTGCAACGCCGCCAATACCCGCGCCGATGATTCGTGCCGTATCGCCGCCGAGCAGGCCGCCGAGCAGGTAACCAAGACCGGCACCGCCGACGCCGCCGATGGCGGTGCGAGAAATCTTTTGTTCGCCCGTATTCGGGTCGGTCACGCAGGCGCTGACGCCCAGCAGTGAAATGGCGGCAAGACCAGCGGTGAAATAGCGGGATTTCTTCATGTTATGAGCCCTCATCATAGATACGGTGACCCACATCTTACTTGGCGGGGCCGTTTACATGGTGCAGAACGGGCGAAAGTGAAACGCGTTCCAATCAGGCTTCGCGTTCTTATCCAAATCTGCTAGCTGAAAGCTATTGTGGCTCCATTTCCTTGGTTTGAACTCGCTATTCTTGTCGGACTGATCCTGCTCAACGGGGTCTTTGCGATGACGGAACTCGCCATCGTATCGGCGCGCACGGCCCAGTTGCAAATGGCCGCGGATAAAGGCAGCCGCGCGGCGCGCACGGCCATGGAGCTGGCGGCCGATCCCGGCAAGTTCCTCTCCACCGTGCAAATCGGCATTACCCTGATCGGGATCGTGGCCGGTGCCTATTCGGGCGCCACGCTGGGCGGACCCGTGGGCGAAAGGCTGGCGCTCACCGGCATTCCGGCGGACACCGCGCAGGATATCGGTTTTGCCTTTGTCATCGTGGTGACCACCTATCTCAGCCTGGTGGTGGGCGAATTGGTGCCCAAGCAGCTTGCCCTGCGCGCGGCGGAGCCCGTGGCCAAGATCATGGCACCGCCCATGAAGCTGCTGTCCAAAGTGGCCGCCCCGGTGGTGTGGTTGCTGGATGTGTCCTCCAACACGCTGATGCGCCTGCTCGGCATTCGTGCGCGCGGCGAAAACCGCCTCACATCAGAAGAGCTGCAGATGATTTTCGCCGAAGCCACGCGCAGCGGCGTGATCGAGGAAGGCGAACGGGCGATGCTTTCGGGGATCATGCGGCTGGCCGATCGTCCCGTGCGTGAATTGATGACCCCGCGTACAGAACTGGACTGGCTGGATCGTCAGGCGACCGAGGAAGAGATTCGCGCGGCCATTGCCAATTCGCCCCATTCCTTGCTGCCCGTGGCAGAAGGGTCGGCCGACAATGTGGTGGGCGTGGTGAAAGTGCGCGAGATTCTGGCGCTTCTCTTGCTGGGCGAAGGGGTTCAGCTGAACAAGCTGATCCGCAAGGCGGAAGTCGTGCCGGACCGGCTGGATGCCATGGATGCGCTGCGCATTCTGCAGCAATCGGGCACCGGCATGGCGATGGTGCATGACGAATATGGCCATCTGGAAGGGATCGTCACCACGGCGGACGTGCTGGGCGCGATTGCCGGCAGTTTTGTCAGCCATCAGGATGAAGGCGAAGGGCCTGATCTGATCGAACGGCCGGACGGATCAACCCTGGTCTCCGGCGCCATTCCGGCAGATATGCTCAGCGAACGGTTTGGTATCGACCTGCCTGATGACCGCGAATTCGCGACCGCTGCAGGCTTCGTCCTCTATATATTGAAGCGCTTCCCCGCTGAGGGTGAGATGTTTGACGAGCAGGGCTGGCGTTTCGAAGTCATCGATATGGATGGCCGCAAGATCGACAAGCTGCTCGTGACGCGTCTTGAAGGTGCCGATCTGGCGGATAATCAAGAGGCCTGAACGCAGTCTCTGCGCCAGGCCTCCGAGCATTTCAGCAATTTCAGGTCAGGGCGCTCAGCCCGGGATATCGGCCCGTGCAGCCTGTCCGTCTCCTTCGGGAGCGGCAATGATGGTGCGGGTCGTCGTGCCCTTGTCCACCGTATTGGTGTCCGTATCGCCGACCGAGGAACGAATCCCCGGGTCAGCCTGACCGGCGCTGTCCAGCGCGCTGGTTTCCACGGAGCTGCGGGCAGCGGTGCCGCCAAACAATGTTTCCAGCGCCTGCTGGCTGGCGGTGCCTTCAGCCGGGCGGGGCGCGCCGGGCTTCGGCGGCGTCAGGTTGAAATCCGGCGGGACCACCAGCGGCACCTGGCGCTGCACCGCGAATTCGTCAGGCCGATCGCGATTGAGCAGGCCGGAGCTGCCGCAGGCGGCAAGCAGGGCCGAACTGGCGGCGAGGAGGGCGATTGGGGTTGCTTTGCGCATCATTTGATCTCCGCGGTCATGTCCGCTTTGGTTCGCTTTGCTATTTCTTGGGTTTCTCGCCCATGAATAGCGAGCGGGCAAGGATAATGAGAACGCCGATAGTGATCGCGGCATCGGCGATATTGAAAATCAGGAAGGGGCGGAAGGTCCCGATGTGGAAATCGGCATAATCCACGACATAGCCAAAACGGATGCGGTCGAGAATATTGCCGAAGGCTCCGCCCAGGATCATGGCCAGGCCGATCAGATCCCACAGACGCTTCTCGCGCAGCATCCAGACGGCCACGACCAGCGCGATCACACTGGTGACGCCCACCAGCAGCCAGCGGGTTTCCGCCGAATCGGCCGTAAACATGCCCAGCGACACCCCGAAATTCTGGGTGAAGGTCAGATCGAAGAAGGGCAGCAGGTCGATATGGCGAACTTCAACCAGATTAAGCGGGCCGACGACCCACCATTTGACCAATTGGTCCACCACGAACAGCAATGCGGCAAAGGCAAAGGCGATGCCCCTGTCCCGTGTTACCTGATGGCGTGGCGGGGTGTTCATTGCGCTTTGTCCAGCTCGGCCACGACCGCTTCGCAGCGGCCGCATAATGCACCATCTTCTGTCACTTCGGGCAGATGGCGCCAGCAGCGGCCACATTTGGCGGCGTCGGTCTTGCGCACCAGAACATTGTCGTCCGGGCCAAAATTGACGTTACCAGTGATGAACAATTGCGCCAGTTCCGCCTCGTCAAATCCAGCCGGTACGTCTTTTACCGGAACAGTGACTTCGGCTTCCAGACTGGAGCGCACGATTTTCTCGCGCCGCAGAGGCTCGATCGCTTCCAGCACGCGTTCACGCAGATTGCGCAGTTCACTCCAGCGGGCCGTGTCGCTGCCAACCGATGGCACTTCGGGCCATTCGAGCAGATGGACGCTGGAGCTGTCGGGATAGCGTGTCTGCCACACTTCCTCAGCCGTGAAGACCAGCACCGGCGCGGCATAGCGCACCAGCGCGTGGAACAGCGTGTCGAGCACGGTGCGATAGGCGCGGCGTTCGATCGAGCCGGGCAGGTCGCAATAGAGGCGATCCTTGCGCAGATCGAAGAAGAAGGCCGAGAGGTCTTCATTGCAGAAATCGGCCAGCGCGCGGGTGTAATCATTATAGTCGTAATCATCGACCGCCTTGCGCAGCCGCGCATCGAGCGCGCCGAGCAAATCGAGCATATAGCGCTCCAGCTCGGGCATATCGGCCACGTCGACGCGCTCGCTTTCGTCGAAATCGGCCAGCGCGCCGAGCATGTAGCGGAACGTGTTGCGCAATTTGCGGTACTGGTCGGCAACGCCCTTCAGGATTTCATCGCCGATCCGGTGATCTTCGGTGAAATCGACCGACAGCGCCCACAGACGGATGATGTCGGCGCCATATTGCTCCATCACCTTCAGCGGGCTGATCGTATTGCCGAGGCTCTTGGACATTTTCATGCCCTTCTGATCCATGGTGAACCCATGGGTCAGCACGGCCTTGTAAGGCGCGCGGCCACGGGTGCCGCAGCTTTCGAGCAGCGATGACTGGAACCAGCCGCGATGCTGATCACTGCCTTCAAGATAGAGATCGGCCGGGGGGCCGACATAATCGTGGGGCCGGGTCAGTTCGGGCCAGCGTCCGCTTTCCAGCACGAAGGCATGGGTGGAGCCGGAATCGAACCATACGTCGAGAATATCGGAGATCCGCTCATAATCGGCGAGGTCATATTTATCGCCGAGCAGATTCTGGGCATTGTCTTCATCCCAGGCATCGACGCCGCTTTCGTGGATCGCAGCAATGATCCGCTGATTGACTTCGGGATCGACCAGATAGTCGCCGCTTTCGCGGTGGACGAACAGCGTGATCGGCACGCCCCATGCGCGCTGACGCGACAGCACCCAGTCGGGCCGGCCTTCGACCATGGAGCGGATGCGGTTGCGGCCCTTTTCAGGGATGAAACGCGTTTTGGTCAGCGCATGGAGCGCCGTTTCGCGCAAGGTTGCCGTTGGCGCGGACACGGTCGCGGCAATCGCGCCGCCCACACCGTCCAGCGGCGCGGCATCGAATTCCAGCGTCTGCAGCGGTTGATCCATCGGCACGAACCATTGCGGGGTGCAGCGATAGATGACCTTCGCCTTACTGCGCCAGCTATGCGGATAGGAATGCAGCGTGCTCTGATCATTGCGGGCAGACAGCAAAGCGCCGACGTCGCTCAGATCGCTGCAGATCGGCCCATCGGGTGCGGTGAACTTGGCATTGATGACCGAATTCGACCGTTCATCGCTGCGCGGCAGCCACAACCAGTCATCGCGGTAACGGCCATCGGCCTCAACCGCGAAAACCGGCTTGATGCCATTGGCCTTGCACAGGTCGAAATCGTCCTCGCCATGATCAGGCGCGAGATGGACGATCCCCGTACCGGCATCGGTGGTGACGAAATCACCGGCCAGCATCGGGCGCAAATCAGCGTAGAAACCGCCAAGATGGTGCATCGGATGGCGCACCTTGGTCCCAGCAAGCTCGGAGCCCTTCAACGTAATGATGTTACCAGAGGTATCAGCCACTTCAGTGAGCGGGAGTCCGGTACGCTCTTGAAATTCCTTGAACAGTGCTGAGGCGAGCAGAATTCGCTGTCCATGCTCAAGACTGGGAACAGGTTGGCCCGGTTTAACTTCGTTGTCTTGATGTAGGATAATCTCGGCCAGCACGTAGTCCACGTCTTCGCCATAAGCGAGCGCCTGGTTGACCGGGATGGTCCAGGGCGTGGTGGTCCAGATCACCGCATAGGCGCCGACCAGTTCCTTGACCGGGCTTTCAGCGATTTCGAACGCCACGTCGATCTGGGTCGAGGTGACGTCCTGATATTCCACTTCGGCTTCGGCCAGCGCGGTCTTTTCGACCGGGCTCCACATAACGGGCTTGGCGCCGCGATAAAGCTGTCCGGCTTCGGCGAATTTGAGCAGTTCGGTGACGATGGTCGCCTCGGCGGCGAAGTCCATCGTCAGATAGGGTTTGTCCCAGCGGCCGATAATGCCCAGCCGTTTGAGCTGTTCGCGCTGCACATTGACCCAGTTCTGGGCATAGGCGCGGCATTCGGCGCGAAATTCCTTGGGCGGAACCTCGTCCTTGTTCTTCTTCTTCTTGCGATATTGTTCCTCCACCTTCCATTCGATGGGGAGGCCGTGGCAATCCCAGCCCGGAACATAGGGGGCATCCTTGCCCAGCAGGCTCTGCGTGCGGCAGACCATGTCCTTCAGGATATGGTTCAGCGCATGGCCGATATGCATATCGCCATTCGCATAAGGCGGGCCGTCATGCAGGATGAACTTTTCGCGGCCCTTACGCGCTTCGCGCAGGGCGTTGTAAAGATCCTGTTCCTCCCATGCAGACAGAATGCCCGGTTCCTTCTGCGGAAGGCCGGCTTTCATCGGGAAGGGCGTCTTCGGCAGGAAGACGGTGGGTCGGTAATCGCGATCTTCAGACATCGCGGTGGCGCTTACGTCGTTTCTCCGGATGCGGCAATATGCCGTTGATAAGGGATGCTCTGGATAAAGGCCTCTCGGCGGGTCTCCCAGATGGTCACATCACCGCCCCATGGCGGCTGCCAATCGCGCACCGGCTCCGCGCCAAGCCGCGCTGCAAGCGCTTCACTGCCCGCATTTCCTTTGAGAATACAGTGGATGATCGGATCGCGGCCGAGCACTTCCTGGCACCAGATCAGCGCAGCGGCCACGCCTTCCGCCGCATAGCCACGCCGCTGAAATTCGGGAAAAATTGCCCAGCCAACTTCGAATCCGGGCCATCCGGGCGGGGAAAAAGGTCCGAGTCGCCCGATCGGCTGACCCGTTTCCCGCAGCTCGACGACCCAATTGCCGAAGCCATCGAGAGACCAGCTGCCATTGACCATCGCCATGGCGCGCCAAGCTTCATCGGGGGACAGGCCGCGCCCTTCGCGGGTGATCGTGCGGGCAAATTCATCCTTGCCCATCGCTTCGACAAAAGGCTGTTTGTCGGATGGCTGAAACCCGCGCAGGGTCAGGCGTTCGGTTTCAAGCACCGGAATGGTGAACATATCAGGCAATCTCCCGTTTCTTTTGGGAGCAGCCTAGGCAAGTGATTCGCAAACGGCCAGAGCCGGAAAAACAGGACCCGCGGGAGGGCGGGCCCGTTCAAGGCCTGTGATATCAGGCGAGCAATTCGCGGGCCTTGTCGCAATCTTGGCTCATCTGCGCGATCAATGCGTCCAGCGAATCAAATTTCGCTTCCGGCCGGATGAAGTGGTGAAACCGCACTTCGACTGTCTGATCGTAAAGTGACCCCGAAAAATCGAAGAAATAGGGCTCCAGCAATTCCTTGGGCGGCTGGAAAGTCGGGCGCACGCCCAGATTGGCCGCGCCTTTCAATTCCTGTCCCGTTTCCAGCAACCGCGCGGTCACGGCATAAATGCCAAAACGCGGGCGCAGATAATGGCTCATATCCAGATTCGCGGTGGGAAAGCCGATTTCCCGGCCGCGCTTGTCACCATGCTGCACGCAGGAACGAATGGCGAAAGGGCGCGTCATCAGCCGCGCGGCATTGAAGCAATCGCCGGCTTTCAGCGCATCGCGTACCCGGCTGGAGGAAACGGGCATGCCGCCATCCAGAACGGGCGGCACGGCGCGCGTGCCCATTCCGGCCTCCGCGCCGCAGCGGGCCATCAAATCGCGATTGCCGCCGCGATCCTTGCCGAAAGTGAAATCTTCGCCGGTGACCAGACCACCTGCGCCAATATGATCGCCCAGCAATTTATGGACGAAACCTTCTGCCGTGGTGGCGGCCAGTTGCTGATCAAAATGAAACACCAGCATCGCATCCGCGCCGGCCGCCTCGAACAATTCCTGCCGCTGATCCAGCGTGGTCAGGCGGAAGGGCGGGACATGCGGCGCGAAATGGCGCACGGGATGCGGGTCGAATGTGGCGACAATCACCGGGCGGTTTTCACGCTTTGCCCAGGCCACGGCTTCGGCCACGACCTTCTGATGTCCCAGATGGAAGCCATCAAAATTACCCAGCGCCACAATGGCCCCGCGCAAATGGTCGGGAATAGGTTCGCGATGATCGAGGCGCATCACGTGCTCCGCTCCAATGTGACGAAGGAAAAGGCCGGGTTTTTACCCTCGGCCGGGTGGTGCTGCCGCGCTATTTCGCGCCAATCGGGTCCGGGGGCGTCCATTTTGGTGTCGCCGCCGGTTTCTTCGTGAATTTCGGTCAGTTCAATCCGGCTCGCACAGGGCAGGAACAGATCATAGATTTCCGCCCCGCCAATGATGGAAATGGTGCCCTTGCCGGCAATATCCATCGCCTGTTCGGGGGAATGGGCGACTTCGGCGCCCTCTGCCCGCCATTCCCGGTCACGCGTCAGCACAATATGGCGGCGCCCCTTCAGCAGGCCGGGCAGGCTTTCAAATGTCTTGCGTCCCATGATCATGGGGGTGCCCTGCGTCAGAGCGACAAAATGCCTCAGATCCTCGCGGATTTTCCACGGAACCTGACCATTCTGCCCGATTGTGCCATCCTGCGCGCGGGCCACCACAAAGACGATTTCGCGGCCCGTATTCATGCGTCGATCCGGGTCACATGGCCCATCTTGCGACCGGGCCGAGCGTCCAGTTTGCCATAAAAATGCAGATGCGCCTGCGGGTCCTCCAGCAAAGCGAGCGCTTCTTCGCCGCTGGTGCCGATCAGATTGCGCATTTCCACCGAGGAGCCCACCGTGGCCGTATCGCCCAGCGGTAAGCCGCAAATGGCGCGAATGTGGTTTTCAAACTGGCTGGTGACCGCGCCTTCGGTGGACCAATGGCCTGAATTATGAACCCGCGGGGCCATTTCATTGAAGACCGGCCCGTCATCCGTGGCGAAAAATTCCAGCGTCAGCACGCCGACATAGCCCAGTTTTTCAGCCGCTTCGGCAGCGAGCTTGCGGGCCACGGGCACTTGTTCGGCAATGGTCGGTCCGGCGGGCAGCACGGATTTGGCCAGAATGCCTTTCACATGGGTATTCTGCGCACTTTCCCAGAAACAGATTTCACCATCGGCGCGCCGCGCCAGAATAACCGAAAATTCCCCGGCAAAGCGGACAAGCCCTTCATAGATCAGCGGTGTCTCGGGCAGATCGAGTTCTTCGGCCAGATCGGCCGAGGCGATGCGCCACTGGCCCTTGCCGTCATAGCCATCGCGGCGGGTCTTGAGAATTCCGGGCGCGCCGATGGAGCGGATCGCCTCTGCCATATCGGCTGCCGAATCGACCGGTGCATAGGGGGCCGGACGGCCACCCAGTTCGGTGATGAAGCGTTTTTCCAGCAGGCGGTCCTGCGCCACTTCAAGCGCGCGCGTGCCGGGGGCGAGTTTTTCCGCCGGGATCGCGGTCAGCGGTTCCACCGGTACGTTTTCAAACTCATAGGTGATGACCGCGCAATCATCGGCAAAGGCAGTGAGCGCCGCCCTGTCATCCCAGTCCGCGCTGGTGAAGCGGGCACTGACATCCGCGGCGATGCTTTCTGCCTCGGGGGCGTATATATGGCAGCGATAGCCAAGCTGCGCTGCTGCCACCGCCAGCATTCGGCCCAATTGGCCGCCGCCCATAATTCCGATCGTCGCGCCCGGTTGGATCATTTGCCGTCCCGTTTCATGCAGTGCTGTCTTATACCTCATCCGAAGGTGTTTCGGCCACCGCCACTGCGCGTGCGGCGCGCCATTTCTGTAACCGGTCGGACAGATCGGCATCCTGCAACGCCAGAATCGCCGCCGCCATCAATCCGGCATTGGTCGCGCCGGCTTCGCCGATCGCCAGGGTTCCGGTGGGAATACCGGCGGGCATTTGGACAATCGACAGCAGGCTGTCGAGGCCCGACATGGCCTTGCTCTGCACAGGAACGCCGAGCACCGGCAAATGGGTGAGTGCGGATAGCATGCCCGGCAGATGCGCCGCGCCGCCAGCCCCGGCAATGATCACCTGATAGCCTTCATCCGCCGCGCGTTTGCCGAACATATACATCCGGTCCGGCGTGCGATGGGCTGAAACGATCTTCGCATCATAGGCGACGTTCAGTTCATCGAGGATATTGGCGGCGCGCTGCATCGTGGGCCAGTCCGACTGGCTGCCCATAACGAGTGCGACCTTTGCGTTACCGCTGGCCTGATCCACCATAACTCAGCGATCCTTCAGATAATATCGTTCGGCCGGCTGCATCGCATCGTCGAAATCATAGACGATCGGCTGGCCGGTCGGGATCTCAAGGCCGGTAATATCCTCATCGGAAATGCCCGATAGATGCTTCACCAGCGCGCGCAGCGAATTGCCATGCGCGGAAATGATGACCGTCTCCCCGCTGGCGAGCACCGGTTTGATGTCGCTTTCCCAATAAGGCAGCACGCGTTCAATTGTCAGCTTCAGGCTTTCGGTGCGGGGCACGTCGATGCCGTCATAGCGCGGATCGGATGCCAGATCGAACGGGCTGTCTGCGTCCATTTCCGGGGGCGGCACGTCGAAACTGCGGCGCCACTCATGAACCTGTTCCTCGCCATGCTTTTCGGCGGTTTCGGCCTTGTTGAGGCCGGTCAGCCCGCCATAGTGGCGCTCATTCAGCCGCCAGTCCTTCACTTCCGGGATCCACAGCCGCCCGCATCCTTCCAGCGCAAAATGCAGCGTGCGGATGGCGCGGGTCTGGAGAGAGGTGAAGGCGCGGCTGGGCAGGACATTCTTATCCTTCAGCAGCGTGCCAGCGGCGCGTGCTTCGCTCACGCCTTTGTCAGTCAGATCGACATCCCACCAGCCGGTGAAACGGTTTTCCAGGTTCCACTGGCTCTGGCCATGGCGGACGAGAATAAGCGTGGGCACGGCGTCATTAGCTCCTACAGCTTTCGGGAGCGTGGCTGGGTAGCTTTTCGCGCTCAATTTGGAAAGAGGCGCGTTTCTTTACCCCTCGCTAGAATTATTCCGCGAATCGGCACCGTTCTCATCGGCATCCATTTCACCGCTATTTTCCAGCGCGCGCGCCTGCGTTTTTCGCCGGCGCAGATTTTCGCGCAATTTGGCTGCCAGCCGTTCTTCCCGGCTGAGGGGTTTTTGCTGTCCGCTCGTCATGATCAATGCCTTGGCGCTAAAGGCAGCGCTTGACAAGAGCGTCGCGCATGGCCAAGAGCGCGCCCCTGTCGGACGGAGTTTCTCTGCCCGGCATGGTCCCGATGGCTGGCTGCTGTAGCTCAGTGGTAGAGCGCACCCTTGGTAAGGGTGAGGCCGAGAGTTCAATTCTCTCTAGCAGCACCATCGGCTCCCCCCACATCCAGAACGAAAAAAGGCCCCGATTAACCGGAGCCTTTTGTGCTGCGCGCCATGTCTGCGACTGCCGGAGGGCGGGCAGTCGGGGGCGATGTCAGTAAATCACGCCGTAATAGCCATAGACGGTCTGGCCGAATTGCCGGTCAAACATGGGCAGATCTTCCGGTTTGTAACGCGGCGCGTCGTGCAGTTTTTCCTTGTCGATCGTGACCACATAGCCGTGCTTTTCGGGATCATAATCGAGCGCATCCCACGGCAGGGGATGATACAGTTCGCCGAGTCCCAGAAAGCCACCAAAGCTCATCACCGCATATTCGACGCGGCCCGATATCTTGCCGATCATCAAATGGTCGATATGGCCGATCTTTTCGCCATCCTTGGCATAGACGTTGGTGCCTTCAACCTTGTCCGAGCTGATCAGATTGGTCGTTTCATCGCGTTCGAGCGGGCGGCTGCGATCATAGTCGCGCCGTTTATCAAGCTCTGCCTGGGGGGTGGGGTCGGTGTCGGACATCTCAGGTCTCCTTCCGCAATTTGCCGGTGACGGGGAGGGAGGGGGGATGGTCCCCGCCACCGGTCTGATTCTTAAACGGCATGGGAGCATTTGGGTTCCGCCGCCTGCCCGCAAATGAGAAACTTTCAGTTTTAGACTATTTCCCGCCTCAGCTCTCGGTCGGTGCGCGCAGGCTGCGCCATTCGGGATGGCGGCGAAAAGCGGCCGCGACATAGCTGCATTGCGGCACGATGGTGAAATCCTCCTGTCTCGCATCTTCGACCAGTGCTTCGACCAATTGAGCGGCAATGCCCTGTCCGCGCAATTCCGGCGCGACAAATGTGTGATCGGCGATTCGCGCTCCGCCCTTTGCCTGCCAGGTCAACTCGGCCTTCGCGCCATCAATGTCGACGCGATAGGCGCCATGTGTGGTGTGACTTTCGCGTTCGATCGCAATTTTGCCGGACATTGGCGCATCTCCTGTTAGAATTCTTGCTTCAAACGAACGGCTTGGCCATGGCGTTCCTATGCAATTTCTCTCTGACAATGCCGCTGTGGTGCATCCGGCGATCTGGCAGGCCATGCGTGACGCCGATCAGGCGAGCGCCCCCTATGATGGAGATGCGCTCAGCCAGCGGCTGGATGCCGCCTTCTCGGAAACTTTTGGCCGCGAGTGCCATGTTTTGTGGGTCGCCACCGGGACGGCGGCGAATTGCCTCGCCCTGTCCACCATGGTGCCGCCGCATGGCGCGGTCATATGTCACCGTGAAGCGCATATCGAGATGGATGAAGGCGGTGCGCCCGGTTTCTATCTGCACGGTGCCAAGTTGATTCTGGCGGAGGGCGACGCGGCGAAGCTCAATCCGGACAGCGTGCTGGCTGCCACGGCGAATATTCGTGATGATGTGCATCAGGTTCAGCCCGCGGCGCTGTCGGTCACGCAGGCGAGTGAATATGGCGCACTCTATCAGCCGCAGGAAATTGCCGCATTGGGCGCCTTGGCGCGCAGCAAAGGCTGGCGCTTCCATATGGATGGTGCGCGTTTCGCCAATGCGGTTGCCGGGCTGGATTGTTCCCCCGCAGACGCCGCCGGACCGGTCGACGCACTGAGTTTCGGCTGTATCAAGAATGGCGCGATGAGCGCTGAGGCGATCGTCTTTTTCGATTCCGACCTCGCCGATATCGCGCGCTACCGCCGCAAACGGGCCGGTCATCTGCAATCAAAGGGTCGCTATCTGGCGGCGCAATTGCTGGCGATGCTGCAGGATGATCTGTGGCTGGCGAATGCGCGCGCGGCCAATCAGGCTGCGGCACAGATTGCGGCAAGGGCGGAGGACAGATTGCTCTTTCCGGTGGAAGCGAATGAGGTTTTCTGCCGCCTGACGCAGGCGGAAAAGGCCGCCTTGCGCGATCAGGGCTTCGGCTTTTACGATTGGGGCGATGATGCGGCGCGCTTCGTCACGGCCTGGAACACCCATCCCCATGATGCGGCGGGGCTGGCCCGCGCGATTGCTGCGCTATGATCGGTCCCAAGCCTCCCCATGCCCTGATGCGGCCCGGCATCGTGCTGCCCTTCCTGCTGGTGGCGCTGATCTGGGGGTCGACCTGGCTGGTGATCAAGGGCCAGATCGGCCTGGCGCCTGAAAGCTGGTCGGTTACCTATCGCTTCGCCATTGCGACCGTCGGCATGTTTTTGCTCGCGGCTTTCCAGCGGCGCGGTTTTCGCATGACATTGGGCGGGCATCTGATGGCGATTGCCATTGGTCTCAGCCAGTTCTTCCTCAATTTCAACTTCGTCTATCGCGCGGAAATCCACCTGACATCGGGGCTGGTGGCGGTGATCTTCGCACTGCTGATGCTGCCCAATGCCATATTCGCGCGCATTTTTCTGGGGCAGGAGATCACCACGCGTTTCCTGGCCGGCACCGGCTTGGCGCTGGTCGGGATCGCCTGTCTTCTGGTGCATGAATATCGTGCCGCACCGCCAGATGGAATGGTGGCGCTGGGGGTATTCTTCGCCTTGTGCGGGATCTTGTCGGCCTCGACTGCCAATGTTCTTCAGGCATCCGAAACCGCACGGCTGCGGCCGATGGTGCTGATGCTTGCCTGGGCTATGTTGTGGGGCACGCTGGCCGACGCGGCCTTCGCCTGGACGGTGGCGGGCGCGCCCGTATTTCCCACCTCGCGCGAATATTGGCTCGGCGTTGCCTATCTCGGGATTTTTGGCTCGGTCGTCACTTTCCCGCTCTATTTCGGGCTGGTGCGGCAGCTGGGGCCGGGGCGGGCGGCCTATAATGGCGTGCTGGTGCCGGTGGTGGCGATGCTGCTTTCCACCCTGTTCGAGGATTTCCGCTGGTCATCGCTGGCGATCGCCGGGGCGGCGGTGGCGCTGCTGGGCATGCTGGTGGCCTTGCGCGCACGTAGCCTGCCTGCGGCGCGCAGCATTCAGGATTCGGCGATTCCCCGCAATCCACTGCGATAATCAGGGTATTGCGGGCGCCAGCCCAGCACGCGTTTTGCCTTGCCGTTGGCGACCCGGCGATTTTCAGCATAGAAGCCGCGCGCCATGGGGGAGAGATTGGCTTCCTCCAGACTTTGCAGCGGCGGCAGCGGCGCGTCCATGATGGCGCAGGCTTCCTCGATCAGCCGGTTCTGGCTGCAAGGCAGATCATCCGCCAGATTATAGGCGCCCGGCGGGGCGACAAACCCGGCAATGACCCCGCGCGCAATATCCGCGACATGAACGCGGCTGAAAACCTGCCCGGGCATGTCGATCCGCTTGGCGCGGCCCTCCCGGATGCGGTCAAAGGCACTGCGGCCGGGGCCATAAATGCCAGGCAGGCGGAACACCCGCGCGCCGCGGTCCAGCCAGCGGCCATCCATCTCCGCACGGGCGCTGCGGCGGCCATGGCCGGTGGGCGCGCTTTCATCCACCCACGCCCCGCCCGCATCGCCATAGACGCCAGTGGAGGAAAGATAGCCCAGCCAAGTGTGATCCAGCTGCGCGCCATAGCGATCGAGCACCGGATCACTCTCACCATCGGGCGGGACGGATGACAGCACATGGCTGGCGCGGGCCAGGGCGGCTGTGACTGCGGCATCATCATCGAAGGAAACCGTGCCGCCGCGCCCGGTCCCCTCCACAATATAGCCGGCCGATTCCGCCTCAGCTCTGATCCATTTTGCCGAATAGCCAAGCCCGAAGATGAACAAATAGGTCATGCGCTGCATTCTACTGCTGAATGCCGTCAGGAAAACAGCTAAAGGCTCAATTTATGGATATTGCACGCACCCCCTCAAATCCCGACGGCAACCCTGAAATGGCTGATGCCGCGGTCGAACCCCACACGTCGCCGGAGCCGCAACTGATCCGGCGGGAGGATTATCGCCCCTTCGCCTGGAATGTGCCGCAGGTTGCGCTCGATTTCGTGCTGGGCCTGAACCAGACGCGAATCACGGCCCGGCTGGATGTCGAACGCAATCCCGTCGCGGAGGCCGACCCGACTTTGCGGCTGAATGGTGATGGCCTCACCCCGGTTGAAATCCGGGTGGATGGCGCGGTTGTCCAAAGCTGGGTGATGGAAGGTGCCGATCTGGTGCTGACATTGCCGGGCGAGGCGCATCAGGTGGAAATCGTCACCGAAATCGATCCTTCCGCAAATACGCAGCTGATGGGTCTCTATGCCTCCAACGGCATGCTGTGCACGCAATGTGAGGCCGAGGGCTTCCGCCGCATCACATTCTTCCCCGACAGGCCAGACGTCCTTTCGACCTATCGCGTGCGGATGAGCGGGCCCAAGGATCAGTTTCCCGTGCTGCTTTCCAACGGCAATCACGTGGATGGCGGCGAGAGTGCGGAGGGTGTGCATTGGGCGGAATGGTATGACCCGTGGCCCAAACCATCCTATCTCTTCGCCCTGGTGGCCGGCGATCTGGTGGCGCGCAAAGACGTCTTCACGACGATGAGCGGGCGCAAGGTCGATCTCGCCGTCTGGGTGCGTGAAGGCGATCTTGGCCGCACGGAACATGCGATGGAATCGCTGATCAAGAGCATGAAGTGGGACGAAGAGCGCTTCGGCCGTGAATATGATCTCGACACGTTCAACATCGTCGCCGTCAGCGATTTCAACATGGGCGCGATGGAGAATAAGGGGCTCAACATATTCAATACGAAATATGTTCTGGCCGATTCCGACAGTGCAACCGATGGTGATTATGACGGGGTGGAAGGTGTCATCGGCCATGAATATTTCCACAATTGGTCGGGCAACCGCATTACCTGCCGCGACTGGTTCCAGCTGTCCTTGAAAGAGGGCTTTACCGTCCTGCGCGATCAGCTCTTCAGTCAGGATATGGGCAGTGCTGCCGTGAAGCGGATTGAGGATGTGCGCGTGCTGCGCGCGGCGCAATTCCCTGAGGATAGCGGCCCGCTGGCGCATCCGATCCGGCCCGATTCCTATCGGGAAATCTCTAATTTCTATACTGCGACTGTCTATAATAAGGGCGCCGAAGTCATCCGTATGATGCGGACCATGGCCGGTGAGGAGCGTTTCCGCCAGGGCACCGATCTGTATTTCGACCGGCATGATGGCGAAGCGGCCACATGCGAGGATTTCGTTGCGGCGATCGAGGAAGGCGCCGGGCTGGATCTGGCGCAATTCCGCCTGTGGTACAGTCAGGCCGGGGCGCCGCGTGTGACCGTGGAACTGGCGCTGGAGGACGGCGAAGCGGTGCTGACATTGCAGCAAAGCGCACCGGCCACGCCGGGGCAAAGCGGCAAGCAGCCCATGCCGATTCCGCTGCGGATCGCCCTGTTCGACCGGGAAAGCGGCCAGCATGGCGGGGAGCAGCTGATTGTCCTGACGCAGGAACAGCAAAGCTTCCGCTTCGCCGGCTTTGATCAATTGCCGATCCTCTCGCTCAACCGCGGATTTTCCGCGCCCGTGGCGATCGACCGTGAAATCGCCGCGGATGATCTGGTGTTTCTGGCCGCGCGTGATGATGATCCCTTCGCCCGCTATGAGGCGATGCAGGATCTGATCGTGGGCCATTTGAAAAAAGCGATCGGCGGCCATTTGAGCGACGATGACCGCGCCGCTGCACGCGCCGCGATCGGTACCGCTTTCCGCGCGATTCTGACCGATGATACGCTGGATGATCTGATGCGCGGCGAATTGATGATCCTGCCCGGAGCATCCTATCTTGCCGAACAGATGCTGGTGAGCGACCCGGCGGAGATTCATGCCGAGCGTGAAGGGTTGAAGGCATGGCTGGGCGCGCATTGCGGCGCAGAGCTGCAGGCCATTCACCAGCGCGCATCGGGCGTCTCCTACAGCCGTGATGCCGCGGCACGCGGGCTGCGCAAGGTGAAGACGCAGGCGCTGGTCTATCTGGCTGCGGGTAAGCCGGAGCTGGCGGCTGGGCTTGCGCAGGACCAATATCAGGCAGCCGACAACATGACCGATCGTCAGGGCGCGCTGATGGTGATGGCGGGGCTGGAATCGCCGGACCGCGATGCCATGCTGAGCGATTTTTACGATCGCTATCGCGACAATCCGCTGGTGGTGGACAAATGGTTCGCGATTCAGGCGCAATCGCTGCATCCGGGCGCCTTGCGCCATGTGAAAGAGCTGGCCGAACACCCCGACTTCACGCTCCGCAATCCCAACCGGGCACGTTCGCTCTATATGGCCTTTGCGGCGGCATCGCCGACCTTCCATCAGGCCGATGGCGAGGGGTACCGCATGATCGCCGATGTGATTCTGGCGCTGGACCCGATCAATCCGCAGACGGCGGCGCGTTTCGTGCCCTTCCTCGGCCGCTGGCGCCGGATCGAGCCGAAACGTGCGGCCATGATGAAGCAGGAACTGGAGCGGATTGCCGCAGCGCCCGCCTTGTCACGCGATACGTATGAACAGGTGAGCCGCAGCCTTGGCTGAGCCGGTTGAAGTGATTCGCGCCAGCGCACTTGCTGGCGTGCCACACGGCTTTCTTGGCCGCCGGGGCGGTGTCTCCGGCGGCGTGACGGCGGGGCTGAATGTGGGGCTTGGTTCCGCAGACGATCCCGATGCTGTCGCAGAGAATCGCCGCCTTGCGGTGGATGCGGTGCAGCCCGGCGCGCAGCTGGCCTGTCTTTATCAGATCCATTCATCCAACGTGGTGACGGTCCGCGAATGCTGGGACGAAGCGGACCGTCCGCGCGGCGATGGCATGGTGACGGACCGGCCGGGTATCGTGCTCGGCATCCTCACCGCCGATTGCGCGCCGGTGCTGTTTGCCGATTCGCAACACGGCATTGTCGGTGCCGCGCATGCCGGCTGGCGCGGCGCGCATGGCGGCGTGATCGAGGCGACGATTGCGGCGATGGAAGCACTTGGCGCACGGCGGGAAAATATCGCGGCCGCAATCGGTCCCTGCATCGCTCAGGAGAGCTACGAAGTTGGGGAAGATTTTCGCCGGGAATTTTCTGAAGAAGACGGGCGATTCTTTACTGCGGGCCGGGCAGGTCATTGGCAATTCGCACTCGAAGATTATGTCGCGGCGCGGCTGCAACGCGCGGAAATCGCCCGCATAGAGCCGCTCGGACTGGATACCTATAGTAATGAAAGGCGGTTCTTTTCTTATCGCCGTTCGACCCATCTGGGGCAGGATACCTATGGCCGCGAGTTCTCTTTGATTGGTCTGCCGCAATAAAAAGCGGCTAAAACCCTGTTGGCTTTAAGCTTCCGCTCGTCTATCAGCCGCGCCAAGTCGGTTCCGGATTTGCGTCTGGAGCATGCGTCATAGGGGGTATCCGTGGCGCACGGCGGGTCTAGATTCAGGGGGCCATGTCACCGAACATGGGTGTTCCCGCAGGTAAGGCAAGGTTGATGGCAACAAGCACTGGCACCGCAGAACCGGATGCGCTGGCCACCGAAGCGAACAGCGAAGGCGTTCGTCGGCGCGATTTCATCAATATCGCGGCGGTAAGCGCCGCTGGCGTTGGCGGTCTCGCAACGCTTCTTCCTTTGATCAGCCAAATGGCACCGTCGAAAGACGTGTTGGCGGAAAGTACCACAGAGCTGGATATTTCCGCGATTGAGCCAGGTCAGGCGATCAAGGCGGTATTCCGCAAGCAGCCCGTTTTCGTGCGTAATCTTACGCCGGAGGAAATCGAGGCAGCGAATGCAGTTGATATTTCAACCCTGCGCGATCCTGAAACACTGGATGAGCGGACCCGGGAAGGTCATCACAATCTTCTCGTGACCATGGGTGTCTGCACCCATCTTGGCTGCGTGCCGCTGGGCGCCGGCGAAGGTGAGAACAAAGGCGAATATGGCGGCTATTTCTGCCCCTGCCATGGTTCGAGCTACGACACGGCAGCGCGTATTCGTAAAGGTCCGGCACCGTCCAATCTGGTCGTGCCTGATTACGAATTCACCTCCGACACCACCATCCTGATCGGCTGAGGCGAGAGAGAGACATTATGAGCTTCCCCTGGGCCAAGCATTACACACCCACTAACCCGTTGATGCGGTTTCTCGACGAGAAACTGCCTCTGCCGCGGTTCGTCTATAACGCCGTGGGTGCCGGCTACCCCGTTCCGCGCAATCTGAACTATATGTGGAATTTCGGCGTGCTCGCCGGCTTCTGTCTCATGCTTCAGATCATAACCGGCGTCATATTGGCGATGCATTACGCACCCAATGCGCTGGTCGCGTTTGATTCCACCGAACACATCATGCGTGATGTGAACTGGGGCTGGATGCTGCGTTATGCGCATGCCAACGGTGCCAGCTTCTTCTTCGTGGTGGTCTATCTCCATATTTTCCGTGGGTTCTATTACAGTTCCTACAAGGCCCCGCGCGAGATGATCTGGCTGCTGGGCGTGGTTATCTTCCTGCTGATGATGGCAACCGCCTTCATGGGCTATGTGCTTCCATGGGGTCAGATGAGCTTCTGGGGTGCCAAGGTGATCACCGGTCTGTTCAGCGCTATTCCGCTGGTGGGTGAACCGCTGCAGGTGTGGCTGCTGGGCGGCTTTGCGCCGGACAACGCTGCGCTGAACCGCTTCTTCTCGCTGCACTTCCTGCTGCCCTTCGTGATTGCCGGTGTTGTCATCCTGCATATCTGGGCGCTGCACATTCCTGGCTCTTCCAACCCCACTGGCGTGGAAATCAAGGACGAAAGCGACACGGTTCCCTTCCATCCCTATTACACCGCCAAAGACGGTTTCGGGCTGGGCGTGTTCCTGCTGTTCTATTGTGCGTTCGTGTTCTTCCTGCCGAACTATATGGGGCATCCGGATAATTACATTCCGGCCAACCCGCTTTCCACGCCGGCGCATATCGTTCCGGAATGGTATTTCTGGCCGTTCTACGCGATTCTTCGTGCCTTCACGCAGGACTTCTTCTTCATTCCGGCGAAACTGATGGGCGTGCTTGCCATGTTCGGTTCGATCCTCCTGTGGTTCATCCTGCCATGGCTGGACCGTTCGCCGGTACGCTCGGGCCATTATCGTCCGATGTTCAAGAAGTTCTTCTGGTTCGGCCTGATCCCGACGATGGCGGTGCTGTTCTATTGTGGCGGTGCTCCGGCAGAAGAACCCTTCGTGATGCTGAGCCAGGTGGCGACTGCATATTACTTCCTGCACTTCCTGGTTGTGCTGCCGATCGTCTCTTCGATCGAAAAGCCGCAGCCACTGCCTTATTCGATCACCGAAGCGGTGCTCGGTTCGGAAGACAAGATCGTGCAGGGCGAAAACGCCACTCCGGCAACGTAAGAACAGGTTAGAGGAAAGATACGATCATGATCCGCATCATCGGAATCCTTGCCGGCCTGTTTTTCTCGGTCGGCGTATTGTGGGCCTTCGGCGTCGGCGCCTATAGCGCCGTCACGGAAGGCATGGGCGAAGAAACCGCCGAGCATGTGTTCCACAAACATCCCAAGGAACTGCATCTCGCCAGCGACGGTGCTTTCGGCAAATGGGACACCCAGCAGCTGCAGCGCGGCTACCAGGTGTATAAGGAAGTCTGCTCGGCCTGCCATTCGCTGCGCCATGTTGCCTTCCGCAACTTGCAGCAGCTTGGCTATAGCGAAGCTGAAGTGAAGGCCGAAGCTGCCAGCTGGGTTGTCCCGGGTATTGATCCGAACACGGGTGAAACCACCACGCGTCCGGGCGAACCGACGGATTACTTCCCGTCACCCTATCCCAACAATATCGCGGCAGCCGCTGCCAACAACAATGCCGTACCGCCTGATCTTTCGCTGATCACCAAGGCGCGGCATGAAGGCCCGGCCTATGTCTATTCGCTGCTGACCGGTTTCCAAGATCAGCCTGCCGAATTGCTGGAAGAATTTCCGGCTTCGAAGACGCCTTCCGGCCTGCATTACAACCCCTATTTCCCCAACCTCAATCTGGCGATGGCACCGCCGCTGACCAGCAATGGTCAGGTCAGCTATAGTGACGGGACAGAGGCGACGGTCGATCAGATGTCGCAGGACGTCGCCGCTTTCCTGACCTGGACTGCGGAACCCAGCATGGTGAAGCGCAAGCAGACCGGCTGGCCGGTTCTCGGCTTCCTGCTCTTCGCCACGGTCCTGGCCTATCTTGCCAAACAGCAGGTCTGGGCGAATAAGAAAAAGAAGATCATCACGCAGGATTGATCCCGCGGATTATCCTTCAGATTGCAATCGCCCCTCGCATCGCTTGATGCGGGGGGCGTTTTGCTGAAAGGTGGCCTGATGAATTTGCAAGAGCTCAAGGCCCTGATCCGCACTGTCCCGGATTTTCCGAAACCCGGCATCCAGTTCCGTGACATTTCCGGGCTCGTTTCCAATGGCAAAGGCCTGTCGGCAGCCGTCGATCTCCTGGCTGACCGCGTCTCGGCGCTGCAGCCTGCGGCCATTGCCGGGGTTGAGGCGCGGGGGTTCATCTTCGGCGCTGCCGTCGCTGCACGCCTTGGGCTTGGTTTCATTCCCTTGCGCAAACCCGGCAAATTGCCGGTGGTGACGATGGGCATGGATTATGCGCTGGAATATGGCACCGCCCGGCTCGAGATTGATGCCACCGATATCGCCAGCGGCGATTCTATCGTGCTGGTGGATGATCTGATCGCCACCGGCGGCACTGCGGTTGCGGGTGCCCAGCTTCTTCGGCAGGCAGGGGCAAGGGTCAATCATGCGATGTTCGTGATCGATCTGCCTGATCTTGGCGGCGCACAGAAATTGCGAGAGGCCGAGATCAGCAGCACAGCCCTGTTTGATTTTCCCGGCGATTAGAATGACTTTTTCGGTAAACCGGGGCGCTATGGGATAAAAAGGCATTGTGGGGCATTGGTCCCCTGGTGCAGTCACGCCACCAAGACGGGGTAAGATGGAACAACAAGCATTGGTGATTGCCCTTGTCGGGGTGCTGGGTATCGGCGCGCAATGGATCGCATGGCGCACCGGTTGGCCAGCCATCGTCCTGATGCTCGCGGCCGGTTTCCTGGTGGGGCCGATCCTTCACATCATGCATCCGCACGAAACATTCGGTGCGCTGATGGAGCCGATGATCTCGATCGGTGTTGCGCTGATCCTGTTCGAAGGCGGGCTCAGCCTCGATTTTCGCGAACTCAACAAATATGGCAGTGGTGTCTGGCGCCTCGTCATCCTGGGCGTTCCCCTGGCATGGCTGTTTGGTTCACTGGCCAGCTATTACATTGCCGGGCTGGTTTGGCCGGTTTCGATCCTCTTCGCCGGTATTCTGGTGGTTACAGGGCCGACCGTGGTGCTGCCTTTGCTGCGCCAGTCGACCATTCAGCAACGGCCTGCTGCGCTGCTCAAATGGGAAGCGATCGTCAATGACCCCTTCGGCGCACTCTGTGCGGTTATCGCCTATGAATATTTCCGGCTGTCTGCCGATGGCGCGACCGTGTTCGAGGTCGTCCCGCCGCTGCTGATCGCGGCAGGCGTATCGGGCGTTATCGGCTACGCTGCCGCCTGGGCGATTTCCTGGGCCTTCCCGCGCGGCGCTGTGCCGGAATATCTCAAAGTGCCGGTGCTGCTGGTCGCGGTGATCGGCATTTTCGTCCTGTGTAACATGATCGAGCATGAGGCTGGTCTGGTCGCGGTTACGGTCATGGGCATCGCGCTTGCCAATATGGATGTGCAATCCTTGCGCTCCATTCATCCGTTCAAGCAGAATGTCGCGGTGCTGCTGGTATCCGGGATTTTCATCCTGCTGTCGGCCTCGCTCGACCTCGAATCGCTGCGGCAGTTCGAATGGCGCTTCGGCCTGTTCCTTCTGGCGCTGCTGTTTCTGGTCCGTCCGGCCACGATCCTTATCTCACTCGCCTTCAGCAAAGTGCCTTGGAATGAGCGCCTTTTCCTAGCGTGGATCGCCCCGCGCGGTATCGTTCTGGTGGCTATCTCGGGTCTGTTCGCCCTGCGCCTGTCCGATCTTGGGTATGGTGATGGTTCGATCCTGATCGGCCTCAGCTTTGCCGTCGTTGTGACCACCATCGTCGCGCATGGCTTCACCATTGATCTGGTTGCACGCTGGCTCAAGGTGAAAGGGGCGAGCCGCCCCGGCCTGCTGATTGTGGGTGCCACGCCGTGGACGATCCAGCTCGGCCGTCAATTGCATGACATGAAAACGCCCATCACAATCGTGGATTCCAGCTGGCAGCGCCTGAAACCCGCCCGTGCAGCCGGACTGCCGACGTATCATGGTGAAATTCTGAATGAAGCGACCGAGCATAATCTCGATCTTTCGCCCTATAATGTGCTGGTCGCGGCGACGGAGAACGAGGCTTATAATGCGCTCGTCTGCAATGAGTTCGCCTTCGAAATTGGCCGCGATGCCGTGTATCAGCTGGGCGAGACGACCAATGACGAAGATCCGCGCTCTTTGCCCGGTTCCTTGCGTGGGCGCGCGCTCTTTGCATCGGGTTACGGCGTATCGGATGTCCATCGCCGGTTGATGGAGGGCTGGGTCTTCCGCAAGACGCGGCTGTCCGATCAGTTCGACGTCGAAGACGCGCGTGAAAACCTGCCCGATTCGGCGAATATGTTGTTGCTGCTGAAACCGGATGGCCAGATGCGTTTCTTCACCCATGCGGCCGCGCCGGAGCCGGCGCCAGGCGACACCATCATTTCATTCTCACCGCCGCGGCAGAAAAAACCTGAAGATGTTGCTGCCAGAAAAGCGGCCAAGGCGAGCGGCGCTCGCCGTGCGGGAATACAAAAGGGAGAGGCACAGACATGAAATTCATAGGAGCCACAGCGGCGCTGATTTCTGCAGCAGCCTTGTTATCCGCCTGCGAAAGGGTGGAAACACCCGAAGCTGAACCCAGCGCGACGCCAACTGCGGAGGCTTCCACCCCCGCGCCGACGTCGATCATTCGCCCCGATGTCGCGCCGGAACCCGTGCTCGATATTCCGCCCGAACCGCTGAAAGCGACGGCCTCCTTCGCCAATGGCGGCTTTGAACTCAGCCCCGATGCGACCAAGACGCTTCAGACTGTGCTGGAATCCGATCAGGCGGCTGAAGGTTGGCCGATTATTCTTCGCGGGCACAGCGATTCGGAAGGGACCGACAGTGCCAATCTGAAAGCGTCGAAAAAACGCGCGGAAGTGGTGGCGAAATATCTTATCGCCAATGGTGTGGATGAAGACCGGATCACGGTCATCGCTTTTGGTGAACAGAATCCAGTCGTACCCAATGCGCGCCCCGATGGCACACCGAATGAAGCGGGCCGCGCGCTGAACCGCAGAGTTGATATCAGCATCGCGCCTCCCGAACCTGAAATCGGCAAAGATGCGGAAGAAGCAGCGGATAATAACGAAGAAACACCGAAAGACGAACCAGACGCTTGACGGATGGGCACCGCCGGTGGCATCGGGATCAGACCCGAGCGGGTATAGCTTAGTGGTAAAGCCCCAGCCTTCCAAGCTGGTTATGCGGGTTCGATTCCCGCTACCCGCTCCATTTCCTCCCTCATAAGATTCAGGACGCCTGCCTTCCGCCAGCGCAGGAAACGAGTGTGGCAGGTGGTGCGCGTGCCGTAACGCTCGCGGCAGTCACGCCACGCCGCAGCACGCGGGGGCGATCAAGGCGCCGAATGGATGCGGCGATGGTTCGAGTGCCGGTAGAGTTTTGGGGAGAATGACTTGCTCCGACCGCGCGGATCTGGCTTAGACAGAGTATGTTTCCGAATAGGGCCCTAACTATCTCTGCTGGTGGTCGATATCATCACCTGCGCCGCATTCTGGGAGCGGGCGCCGGGGCGTTGGCGCTGTCGGCTTGTGCAACGGGCCCCGATTATCGGCCGCCCAGTGCCAGTGAGCTGGGATTGCCGGACAGTTACTCGGTGGCTGAAACCGAGGACAGGGCCGATATGCTCACGCGCTGGTGGACATTGTTTGACGATCCGCAGCTGATTGATCTGGTCGAGGAAAGCCGCGCCGCCAATCTCGATGTGGCACAGGCTCTGGCCCGGCTAAAGCAGGCGCGGGCCGCACTTTCACAGTCGCGCGCAAGCCTGTTTCCGACAATTGCCACTTCGGGGGGATATGGCCGCAATGTCGGTATCCGCGGTGCTACATTGCCCGATACTGACAGTTTCAACCTGGGGGTGGATGCCAGCTGGCAAGCGGATATTTTCGGCGGTAATCGCCGTGATGTGGAGGCTTCGCTCGCGGATCTGACCGGACAGGGTTTGCGCTATGCCGATGTGCTGGCCGCAGTCGAAGCGGAAATGGCCCGCAATTACGTGATTTTGCGTGGCCAACAGGCGCAACTTGCCAATGCGCGCGCGAGTTTCGAGATTCAGCAAGACAATTACGAAATCGCCACGTTTCGCGTTCAGGCAGGTCTCGTTTCCAGTCTGGACAGCGAACAGGCACGGATTCAGCGTTCACAAACAGCGGCCAATATTATTGATCTGGAAGCGGCCATTGCGCAGACGACGGCGCGGCTCGCCGTGCTGGCGGGCCGCGAACCCGGCGCTTTCCGTGAACGCTTTTCAGACGCTCAGGATATTCCCAGCGGGGACGCGGGAATAGGAATAGGCGTGCCTGCTGATGTTCTGCGGATGCGGCCTGATGTCATGGCGGCAGAGCGGTCGCTGGCAGCTGCGACGGCGCGGATCGGTGTGGCGCGGGCGGCGCTGCTACCTGCCCTGAATATTGGCGGCACGATCGACACCAGCGCTGATAATCTTGACGGATTGTTTGATCTCGTCAGCGGGCAGATTTTTGTCAAACTCGCGCAGACCGTGTTCGATGGCGGCGCGCGGCGCGCGGCAGTGACAGCGCGTGAGGCCGCTGCGGAAGAAGCGTTGGCCGCCTATCGCCAGAGCGTCAACACAGCGCTGGAAGATGTCGAGAATGCACTGGTTTCCGCGCGCAGTGCCGAAAGCCAGCTGGTGTGGTATGAGGATGCTCTGCAAGCGGCCGAGAATTTTGCGATCCTGTCGCGCAGCCAATATCGCGCTGGCCTGACTGACTTCGTGACACTCAACAATGCGGAAAGCGCGCTGCTTTCGGCCCGCAATTCGGTCGATCAGGCGCGCACCGCGCGCTCGACCGCGCTGATTCAGCTTTATCTGGCCCTGGGCGGAGGCTGGGAAGTGGCAGATATTCCCGATGGCAGCGCCGTCGAACCAATCGGAGGTGCCGAATGAATTCGGAAACGGGCAGCGCAACACCGGTCGAAACCGAGGAAACGCTCGATCAGTTTCTCGGCGCGCGTCCGGGCGGGCGCTGGCGCGGGCGGATCAAATGGATGGTCGCCGGACTGGCGATCATTGTCCTGCTGCTGCTGCTGGCGCGTTGCGCGGGCGGGGCGGAACAGCCCAGCTATATTACGCAGGAAGCGGTGCGCGGGGATCTCGCGGTAACGGTTTCGGCCACGGGCAAGTTGCAGCCGACCAATCAGGTGGATGTCGGCTCGGAACTGTCCGGCCTCGTCACGCGGGTGATGGTCGATGTGAACGACCGGGTTACCAAGGGGCAGCGCCTGGCGCTGATCGATCCGGCGCGGTTTCAGGATGCCGTGAATCAGAGCGAGGCTATGCTCAAGGCCAATATCGCTGCTGTGGCACAGGCGCGGGCGACGCTGGAGCAATCACGGGCGCAGCTTAATCGTCTGCGTGAGGTCAAGCGCCTGTCCGATGGCAGAGTGCCGGCCAAGACGGAGATGGAAGCAGCAGAGGCGGATTACGATCGCGCCGTTGCCGCGCTCCGTTCGGCCGAGGCCAATGTGGTGTCGGCGCGGGCAACGCTCAGCTCCGATCGTACGCAGCTCACCCGCACGGTGATCCGTTCTCCGGTAAATGGCGTGGTGCTGGCGCGTCAGATCGAACCGGGGCAGACGGTGGCCGCTTCCTTTAACACGCCGACGCTGTTCGTGATCGCTGAAGACCTCTCGCAGATGAAACTGGAAGTCGCGGTGGATGAAGCGGATGTGGGCGAAGTCGAGCAAGGTCAAAGCGCGACCTTCACGGTCGATGCCTTTCCGGGGCAGCGTTTTCCGGCGCGGATAACGCGCGTCGATTTGGGCTCCAATCTTTCGGCGGATAGCGGCACGTCCACCGGCTCCACCAGCACGTCTCAGGTGGTCTCTTATGCGGCCACGCTGAGCGTCGCCAATCCGGATCTGAAATTGCGGCCGGGGATGACAGCGACGGCTGATATCGCGGTGGAGAAGCGCGACAATGTTCTGCTGGTCCCCAATGGCGCGCTGCGCTTCGAACTGGAAAGCGCAACGTCTGCGGGTGACGGAGGAGGGCTGCAGATCGGCCCCGGTCCGCCGGGCGGCGATGGCGCTGAAGCGCAGGCGACCATCGGCCGCGGCAGTGAACAGACTATCTATATTCTGAACGATGATGGTCAGCCCGAACGGGTGAATGTCACCACAGGAGCCAGCGATGGGAGCCAGACCGAGGTCACTTCGGAGAAACTGAAAGCCGGCATGAAGGTGATTGTCGGGCAACGGGCGACGGGCAGCGATGGCTGACGCTTCGCCATCCGGTTCAGCCGGGGCGGCCACGCCGATGATCCGGCTTCAAGGAGTGACCAAGGTATTTGGAGAAGGCCCGGCTGCATTTCAGGCGCTTAAGGGAGTTGATCTGGAAATCCAGCGCGGCGATTTTGCCGCCGTTATGGGGGCCTCGGGATCGGGCAAATCGACCACGATGAACATTCTTGGCTGTCTCGATGTGCCAAGCGCGGGAAGCTATTTGTTTCGCGGCGTTGCCGTGGAGCAATTGGGGCGCGATGACCGCGCCCTGTTGCGGCGGAACTATCTCGGTTTCGTTTTTCAGGGCTTCAATCTGCTCGCCCGGACATCGGCGATAGAAAATGTCGAATTGCCGCTGCTCTATCGCGGCGCGGGCCGTACAGAGCGGCGCACCAAGGCGATGGCAGCACTGGACCGTGTTGGCCTGGCGCCATGGGCCGATCATTCACCGGCAGAGCTTTCGGGCGGGCAGCAGCAGCGCGTGGCGATTGCCCGGGCGATCGTGACGGATCCCGATCTGCTGCTGGCAGATGAGCCGACCGGCAATCTGGATTCCGAACGATCGATTGAAATCATGGAACTGCTGAGCGCGCTCAACCGCGACGGGATTACCGTGCTGATGGTGACCCATGAACCCGAAATGGCGGCTTTTGCGCGCACGATCGTGCATTTTCGCGATGGGCTGGTGGAAAGCGTGGAGCGCCAGAGTGGCCAGCCATCGGCGGGAGCGGGCGGATGATGTTTTTCACCACTCTGCTGCTGGCAATTCGTGAGATCCGCCGCCATCTCCTGCGCTCCTTTCTGACCACGCTTGGTATCGTGATTGGTGTCGGGGCCGTGATTACCATGGTGACGCTGGGCAATGGCGCGACCGCATCGGTGCGCGAGCAGATATCCTCGCTTGGTGCCAATGTGCTGATGATCCGCCCCGGCCAGGGTTTCGGGCGCGGCGGGGGCGGGGTTGCGCCGCCACCTTTCGACAATAGCGATCTCGACGCAATTCGCGATCAGATCGCCGGTGTGCGCGCTGTGGCTGGTCAGGCGCAGGCGAGCACGCTGGCCGTGCGCAATGCGCAGAATTGGCAGACCACCATCACCGGCACCGGAAATGGCTATTTCGTGGCCCAGAGCTGGGCACTCGAAAGCGGGCGATATTTTTCGCAAGAGGAAGAAGAAGCGGGTAAATCGGTCTGTATTATCGGCGCTACGGTAAAACAGCAGCTGTTCAGTGATGTCGATCCGGAGGGGCAACGCATCCGTCTGGGCGATGTCGCCTGCGATGTGATCGGCGTGCTCGAAGCGCGTGGGCAGGGCGGTTTTGGCGCGGATCAGGACGATATCGTGGTGATGCCAATCAAAGCCGTGCAGCGGCGCTTTACGGGCAACCGCGACATCCGCGCGATCATGGTGTCGGTGGAAGATGACTTCGATACGCAGCAGGTAACCCGCGCGATCAGTGCGTTGCTGCGTGAACGACGCCATATTGCGCCGCAAACGCCCGATGATTTCAACATTCTCGACACCCGCCAGATTGCGGATGCAGTGTCGCAATCCACCGCCACCATCACCGCCTTTCTGGGGGCGGTTGCCGCGGTCAGTCTGGTCGTGGGCGGCATTGGGATCATGAATATCATGCTGGTTTCCGTGACCGAACGGACCCGGGAAATCGGCATTCGCCTCGCTATCGGGGCGCTGGGCAAGGAAGTGATGCTGCAATTTCTGGTCGAAGCCGTGGTGCTGTCCTGCCTTGGCGGAATAACCGGCATCGTGATTGCATTGCTTGCCTCATGGGGGCTCGCTGGCGCTCTCGGTCTGCCCTTCGCATTCGATCCCTTCATCAATATTCTGAGTTTTGTGATTTCGGCGCTGATCGGGGTCGTGTTTGGCTATTTTCCGGCGCGGCGGGCCGCCCGGCTCAACCCGATTGACGCTTTACGCCACGAATAGTGGGCAATCTGCGATGAACTACCGACATCGGGGGACATTTTGCGCCTGCGAAGAGTAGATTGGCGTGTCCTCCATAAACCCTTAGGAAAACCCCTACTCCCCCATGAGCGCTGATACCCCCCTATCCCGTCGCACCATTCTCCATGGCGGATTGAATGCCAGTCTTGGCTTCGGCCTTGCATTCGGCGCTTTCGGTCTGCCGGGAATGGCTCATGCAACGCCGGCAGGGGCGCTGGGCAAGGCTCGCCGTTTCTCGTGGGAAGAATTGCAGGACAGGGCACGGCACTTGGCGGCGCGTCCGTATCGCGCAGGGGCGAAATCGACCCATCTGGCGTCCGATTATGATGAATCGGTCAGGCTCACTTATGGTCAGGCGGAGTTTCTGGGCGATAATATCCGGCTGTTCCCCGCGACTGCAGCCGTTGCGGAGCAGCCGGTGGGCCTGCATCTGCTGCAAAATGGCATGGCGCGGCCGCTGATGGATAGCAGGGGCTTGTTTGCCGATGGCGGCACCGCCGACCCGGCGGGGTTCCGCGTGATGGATGCCGGGCAACCGCGCGATTGGCTGGCGTTTCTCGGGGCGTCTTATTTCCGCAGCGCTGGGGCGGACAATCAATACGGGCTTTCCGCAAGAGGCATTGCCGTCGACACCGGCCTTGCCCGGGCCGAGGAATTTCCGCGCTTTTCGGATTTCTGGATCGAGGAACTCGGGCCCGATCAGACGATCGTCTATGCCCTGCTCGACGGGCCAAGCCTGTCGGGCGCCTATCGTTTCGACAATCGCAAGGGTCCGCAAGGCGTCACGCAGGATGTCAGTGCGGTGCTGTTCATGAGGAAAGATATTGAACGATTGGGTGTGGCGCCTGCGAGTTCGATGTTCTGGTATGATCAAAGCGCGGAGAAACGGATCGACTGGCGCCCGGAAATTCACGATTCTGATGGGCTGGCCATTTTCGCGGCCAATGGAGAGCGTGTGTTCCGCCCGCTGATTAATCCGCCGAATGCCCGGATCAGCGTTTTTAACGCGCCTTCACCGGCAGGTTTCGGCCTGATTCAGCGTGATCGCAATTTCGCGCATTATCAGGATGACGGGGCCTTTTATGAAAAGCGTCCCGATTTGTGGGTCGAACCGCAAGGCGAATGGGGGGCGGGCGCGGTGATGCTCTATGAGATGCCGACGGCCTCTGAAACGGCCGATAACATCGCCGCTTTCTGGACGCCTGATGCCGCGCCTCGCGCTGGTGAGAGGCGCGACTATGCATATCGGCTGCATTGGGTTTCGGCTGACCCTTCGGCATGGGAGGGCGCACGTCTGGTGCATCGCTGGCAAGGCGCGGCCGGTATCCCCGGCGCGCTGCCGACCGAGCATGCGCGCAAATATGTGTTTGATTTTGCAGGGCCGAATCTGGCCGGTCTGACCCGTCAGTCGGGTCTGGTGGCTGACACCAATTTGCCAGAGGACCGCCTCCTCCATTCGGCAGCCTTCCCGGTGGCAGGTCAGGATTCACTGTGCCGGGTCACACTCGACATCGCACTGGACGGTAAGCCGCCCTCAGAATTCCGCCTCTATCTCCGTCAGGGAGACGATGCCTTGTCCGAAACAGTCATTCAGCCCTTGCTGCCATGAGCGATATCATCACCCCGACCGCCCCCCGGAATTTACCGGAGGAAAGCCCGATCGCCATGCCGGAGCAGCGCTTTTTCGGTAATCCGCCGGGCACGATCGAAGTCCAGACCCAGCCGCAGCACATTTTTGCCAAGCGGCTCGTGCTGATTCTGGCGACCCTGTTGCTGGGCGTGGCCGGGACAACCGAAATTCGCATTGCGCTGGGGCGCGACGGCTTTGGCATAGCGGATATGCTGCTGATGGCGGTGTTCTTCCCGCTGTTCTGCTGGATCGCCTTCGGCTTTATCAGTTCTTCGATTGGCTTTTTGAAACTGATCACCGGCGATCATCCCGGCTTTACGCCCATACCCCGCCCGGTCTCGGTGCTGAGCCACCGCACGGCTATTCTCATGCCGATCTATAATGAAAGCGTCGAGGCTGTGTTCGCGCGGGTGAAAGCGATGACTGAATCGGTCGCCCGTGCCGGCGGAGCGGATTATTTCGACTTCTTTGTGCTGAGCGATTCCAAGGAGCTCAATGGCAAGCGGGAAGAGGAAGTCTGGGCGGAGGTTGCGGCTCATGCGCCGATCAATGTCTATTATCGCCGCCGGCCAGAGAATATCGGCCGCAAGCCCGGCAATATCGAAGAATGGGTGAAGCGCTTCGGCGGTGCCTATGAACATATGATCGTGCTTGATGCCGATAGCATGATGAGCGGCAGCGCCATGGTGGGGATGGCGTCGATTCTCGAAAACAAGCCCTCGGTCGGCCTGCTTCAGACCGTGCCGCAAGTGATCAACGCGCAAACGCTCTTTCAGCGCTGGATGCAATTTGCGGGCTATGCCTATGGCCCGATCGCGTCAGCCGGGCTGCTCTGGTGGTCGGGGACGGAGGCGAATTTCTGGGGCCATAATGCGATTGTGCGCACGCGCGCCTTTGCCGAAAGTTGCGGCTTGCCGGTATTGCCGGGAAAACCGCCCTTTGGCGGCCACATACAAAGCCATGACATGGTCGAATCCGCCTTGCTGCGCCGCCGTGGCTGGGCGGTCCACATGGTGATGATCGACGGCAGTTATGAGGAATTTCCGCCCACCATCATCGACAATGCGATCCGTGACAGACGCTGGATGCAGGGCAATCTGCAACATCTGCGTCTTATCGATGCGTCCGGTTTCCATTGGGCCGGGCGGTTGCAATTGCTGATCGGTGCATCGGCCTATTGCACCTCACCGGCGTGGCTCGTGCTGATTCTCACCACACTGATCCATGCCCAGCTTACGCCTGCCAGCGTGATTTCTGACGGGCTTCCCGGTTTCGTTCTGGCACTGACGGCGGTGATCCTGTTCGGTCCCAAGATCATGAGCGGGATCTGGGTGCTGGCGAACAAGGCCCGGCGGGAAAGTTTCGGCGGGGCGAAATCGGTGATCAAATCGGTTGCCTTGGAAGCGGGCCTCGCCGTATTGCTCGCGCCGATCACCATGGTGATGCAGACCAAGGCATTGGTGGGCCTGTTGCTGGGCATTCCGTCTCATTGGACGGAACAGGTGCGCGAAGTGGACGGGTTGTCCGTGGGCGAGGTGCTGCCACATTTCCGTGAACATCTCGCGCTGGCGGCCTTGTTCATCGTGGTTGCGCTGGTTGATCCGGTGGCTGCGGCATGGCTCACCCCGGTGACGCTGGGACTGCTGGTGGCGCCCTGGCTGGTTTCCTGGACATCGAGCAAGCGCTGGGGGGACTGGGCATTGGGCAAAGGATTGTTCATCGTTCCGCCGCCTATTATCGACGATACGGAGCGTTCCGTGCGCCCGCCCGAACGGCAGCGTCCGCCGGAAAACACCGCCGGGCGTGCTTAAGCAGCGTATCGATAATCCCCTTATTCGCGCTGCGGATTTGGTTTTGGACTGAAGTTGTGCCTAATATGACCAGATGCGGGGTGGACGGAGCAATTTAGCGGAAAACAATCTCAGCGACACGTCGCTGATGGAGATTTTTCTGGGCAAACCGGGGTTTCTGCTGGCCCGTATCGATCAGATTGCGACCGCTTTGTTCAATGAAGCGGATTGTGAAGCCACTTTGCCGCAGAGCGAGTTTCTGCTGCTGATCGACCGGTTGGGACCATCACCGCAGGTGACGCTCGGCCGTGCCGCTGGGGTCGATAAGTCGACCACCGCCTATATTTGCGACAATCTGGTCGCACGTGGATGGGTGGAAAGGCGCCCCTGCCGCGAAGATCGGCGGCGCGCGCTGATTACATTCACCGATGCCGGGCTGGCGCAGCTGCCGAGTTTGCGCCGCGCATTCCTGCGCTTGCAGCACCAGCTGACAGCGCCGCTGAAGCAGGAAGATGCACATGTGCTGGTGGATTTGCTGCATCGCGTGGCGCGGCATCCAACGGATGCTGCACCGACATGGCTGCCGGCTTGTGATCCGCAGACCGGGGTGCTGGATCTTGCGCCGACGTTCCTCATGCGCCGGGCCCTGCAATTGTACCATGCGAACTTCCTCAGCGATGCGGCGGCTTTCAACCTGACCTTGCGGCAGTTTTCCCTGCTATTCCTGCTGCTGCACAGGCCGCATCTGACCCAGACCGGTTTCGCGCGGCTTTTTGGTCTCGATCCCTCGACCTGCGCGGTCATCATGAAGGGACTGGCGCGCCGCAAGTTGATTGCGGGGCAGCGCTCACCCGAAGATGGCCGGGCGACGGTGTATCGCCTGACCGATGCGGGGGCAGCGGCGCTCGATGGGGTGAAGCCATTGGCAGATAAATCGCAAAGAGTGCTGACCGATTGCATGAGCGCGGAACGGGTTGAATGGCTGATCGGTCAATTGCGGACACTGGTCCACGCCCATAGCGACCGCTTGCGCTACCCCGGTGCTATCGCTCTGATACCCGCGCATTCTGCCGTTTAGGCAATGTCCTGAGTCGCGCCCTGCGGCAGCCCCTTCGCCCCTGTGATTGACTGCTCCAAGCAATCTCTTGACTCCTCACCTAATGTAAATACAACTATGTCGGACTAATTGATTGAGGGCGTCGTATAAGAACGTCCCGCTTTGGGAGACAGCAATGGCCGATGCAGACCAGGCGACCTTGCCGGTGCGTAATCCGCGCAGTGGCATGGTGGATTTTCAGATCACTGTCGCCACGGCGCAGCAGGTCGCGCAGAAGGCTGCGGCCTTACGCGCAAATCAGCATGGCTGGGCCGAGATGGGGCTGCAGGCCCGCATTGGTGTGATGCAGCGTTTTCTGGGTGAAGTGGCCCGGCGCAAGGATGCCATTGCTGAAGCGGATGCAGCCGATACCGGGGGGTGTCACACGTCCTATCTTCAGGGCTTCATCACCATGGGCAATATTGGCGGCTGGGTGGAGGATGCCGAGGCCGCGCTGGCAGATGCCGCCTATCACGGGCCATCCAGGGCGCAGCCGCAGGTGGATGTTACCACCCAATTCGTGCCCTATCCGCTGGTGAGTGTGATCGGCCCGTGGAACGCGCCGATGATGCTGGTGCTGCTCGATGCGATTCCGGCGTTGTTCGCCGGTTGTGCAGTGCTGATCAAACCATCGGAAGTGACCCCGCGCTGGGTTGAGCCGCTATTTGATGCCGTGGCTGAGGTGCCCGAACTGGCCGGTGTGTTCGATTTCGTGCAGGGCGATGGTTCCACCGGTCAGGCGATGATCGAGGAATCCGATCTGGTCTGTTTCACGGGATCGGTGCCGACGGGGCGCCAAATCGCGGTGCAATGCGCGCAAAGGCTGATCCCGTGCTATCTCGAACTGGGCGGCAAGGATCCGCTGATCATTACGGACACAGCCGATCTGGAACGTGCGGCAACCGCCGCCTTGCGCGGGGCCGTGCATGCCAATGGGATGGTCTGTTTCTCGGTCGAGCGGATCTATGTTCAGCGCGGCCTGCATGATGCCTTTGTCGAGCGGCTGATCGAGAAGGCGGGTGAGGTGCGGCTGAATTCGGATGATCCGCGTGCCGGCCATCTCCACCCCTTCACCTTCGCCCCGCAGGCGCAGATCGTGATGAAACAGATCGACGATGCGAAGGCGAAGGGGGCCACCGTACACACCGGCGGCGAGGTGCTGGAGATCAACGGCGGGCTTTATATGCGGCCCACGATTCTCACCGATGTCACCCATGACATGGCGATCATGCGCGAGGAAACCTTCGGTCCATGCCTGCCGATAATGGCCTTCGACACGCTGGAGGAAGGCATTGAGCTCGCCAATGACACCGACTTCGGCCTCACCGCCAATGTCATCGCCGGGAGCAATGAAGAGGCGCTGGCAATTGGCGAGCGGATCAATGCCGGTTCGGTCTTCATGCAGGATACGTTCCTCACCTTCGCCAAGAACCGCACAGTGGGCAGCAATGCCTTTGGCGTGTCAGGTGTCGGCGGCGGCGCGCGCACCGGGCCGGAGGCGATATTGCGTTATGTCCGGCGCAAGGCGCTGCTGACGCAGAATGGCGCGGTCGCCGATATCCGCGATGACCACCATCTGGGCGCGCCCGATTAAACGGCACCGCGACCTGACGACATAACAGACAAGGGAAGAGACAATGGCCTGGGAACTCACCGCGCTCGATCGGATGGAAATTCAGGAGCTCTATGCGCGCTATGCCTGGGGGATCGATCTCGCCGATCTCGACATGGCGCTGTCCACCTTCACGCAGGATGCCGGTTTCGACCATCTCTGGCAGGGCCGCGTCGAAGGGCATGCAGCGATTGCCGATAACCTCCGCTCGCTGTGGAACGACCGGCAGCACTGGTGGTATGGCCGCCAGCATCTGATGAACCATTTCATCATGGAGCCGCGTGAGGAAGAAGGCGAAGTGGATGTCCGCTGCTTCTTCCAGATCCTGCAGTTCCAGACCGACTACAAGACCAATTTCGTCTTCGGCATCGGCACGCGGATCGACCATGTGACGAAAAAGGAAGGGCCGTGGCGCTTCCAGTCGCTGCATGTGAACGCCTGGACCGCGGCCGATCAGGTGCCCTGGAAAGGGGACTTCCTGATGGCTGAGCGCCCCAATCATGTGGCTCCGCCAGTCGACCCTGACAATCTTGGCGGCACGAAATGAGCGTGATGGAGATTACCGCCGCTGTCAGCCGCCCGGGCACGCCGGCCCCGGTTCTGGAACAGGCCGAGCTGGAGGCTCCGCGCGCGGGCGAAATGCGCATCCGCATCGTCGCAGTGGGTATCTGTCACACGGATATTCACGCGCATGAAGGGCGGCTGTCACCGCTTCCGATCACGCTCGGCCATGAAGGGGCTGGCGTGGTGGAAGAACTGGGCGCGGGCGTGCAGGGTTTCGCCGTGGGCGACCACGTGCTGCTCAGCGGTTCCTCCTGCGGCCAGTGCCCAAGCTGCCTGAACAACAAGCCCAGCTATTGCGACATGGCCATGCCGCTGACTTTCGGCGGCAAGCGGATGGATGGATCAACCGCGCTGTGCTGCGGCGGGGAGAGCCTGCATTCGCATTTCTTCGGACAATCGAGCTTTGCCACCCATGCGATCGTGCCGCAGCGCACGGCGGTGAAGGTGGATAAGGATCTGCCGCTGGACAAGCTCGCACCGCTTGGCTGCGGTATCATCACCGGCGCGGGCTCGGTGATCGAGGCGCTGAAGCTCGGCTATGGGGAAAGTATCGCCATCTTCGGCACCGGCGCGGTCGGCCTTTCCGCTGTGATGGCCGCCAGGCTGATGGGCGCGCAGCGTATCGCCGCGGTGGATGTGAAGCCGGACCGGCTGGAAATGGCGCGCGAAATGGGTGCGACCGACACATTCCTCGCCGATGAAGAGGGGCTGGCGGACAAGATCCGCGCGGTGACCGGGCGCGGGGTCGAATATTCGCTCAACACGACGACCGTGGGCGCGGTGCAGACATTGGCGCTCGACTGTCTGGCCATGAACGGCACGGCTGGCTTCGTTTCCGCACCGCGCGGTGAATGGGCGCCGGCGATGTTCCCGATGCTGGCGGGGGGCAAGCAATTGCGCGGAATATTGGGCGGCGATGCCGCGCCGCGTCTCTTCCTGCCGAAACTGATCGACTATTGGCGGCAGGGCCGCTTCCCGTTCGACCGGCTGATCCGGACCTATCGCTTCGACCAGATTGGCGATGCCTTTGCCGATCTTGAAGCGGGCAATGTGTTCAAGCCGGTGCTGATCATGCCCGGCCAGACTGAGGGAGATGCCGCATGAAGCTGGAGACACGCCAGAAACTCGCCGAACTTGGTCTCAATCTGACACCCGATATGATGCGCGCAACGCAGGCGATCTTTGCCGCCAGCCATGGCGGGATGGATTCCGCGACCGTGGTGACGCGCGACCATGCCTATGGCCCGCATGAGCGCCACAGGCTCGATATTTTCCGGCAGGAGAGCGCGAAAGCCGCGCCGGTGCTGGTCTATGTCCATGGCGGCGGTTTCGTGATGGGGGACAAACGCACGCCAGACACGCCCTTTCACGACAATATCGGCGATTTCGCGGCCCGCAATGGCATGGTGGGCGTAACGATCACCTATCGCCTCGCGCCCGATAATCCCTGGCCTGCCGGGCCGGAGGATCTCGCGCGGCTGGTCACATGGCTGCAGGAAAATATCGCGCAACATGGCGGTGATCCGGAGCAGGTATTCCTGATGGGGCAGTCTGCCGGCGCGGTGCATGTCGCCAGCTATTGCGCGCATGAGCGTTTCCATCCCGGCGGCAAAGCAGGCATTGCCGGGGCGCTGCTGATCTCCTGCATCTATGATGTCGCGCGGGCCGATGCGAACCCGTTCCACAAGGCCTATTATGGCGAGGATGAGAGCTTCTATGCCGGCTGTTCCACGCAGGACGGGCTGATTTCCAGCCCGATCCCCTGGCTGGCGACCGTGTCCGAATTTGACGTGCCGGACTTTCAGAAACAGGCGGCGGCGCTGGTCGCAGCCTATGGCAAGGCGCATTCGCGCTATCCCCGCATGCATTATCTCACCGGCCACAACCATCTGTCGCCCGGTCTGGAGGTCGGTTCGCCCGGCAGCACGCTGGAGCCCATCATCACGCAATTCATCGCCGCGCAGACGGCGTAGGAAACAAGAGGGAGAGAGACTATGGAACCTGTGCGTTTTTCGGAGAATGCCCTGTTCAAGGGTTGGGGCCAGCCGATGCGGACCGAAAGCACGATAGAAGGGCTGGAGGTCATTCAGGGGGAAATCCCTGAAGCTCTGGAAGGCACGCTCTATCGCAACGGGGCCGACTGGCAATATCCTTCGGGCAGGGACGACGATATCTTCATCGATGGGGAGGGCATGTTTCACATGTTCCGCTTCGAGCAGGGGCAGGTTTCCTATCGCAGCCGCTGGGTCACGACCGAGCGTTACAAGATGCAGAAGGACGCCAAGCGCGCGCTGTTCGGCCGATATCGCAATCGCTACACCAATGCGCCCGAGGCACGCGATGCGAATATGGGCACGGCCAACACCACCGCCATGTTCCATGCCGGGCATCTCTATGCGCTCAAGGAAGACGACCACCCCTACGAGCTCGATCCCGATACGCTGGAAACGATCGGCCGCACCGACATGAACGGTCAGATTACGGCGCAGACCTTCACCGCGCATCCCAAGGTCGATCCGATCACCAATGAACTGCTCGCCTTTGCCTATCAGGCGAAGGGGGACGGGTCGAAGGACATCTGCTTCTATCTGTTCGACAAGGACGGCAAGAAGGCGAACGAAGTCTGGTTCGAAATGCCCTATCCCTGCTGCGTGCATGATTTCGCGGTGACCGATGAATGGATCGTTTTCCCCTTCTTCCCGCTGATCACCGATATGGATGTGGTGAAAGCGGGCGGGAATTACTTCCAGTGGCGGCCCGAGGAGGAAACCCATATCGCACTGGTGCCGCGTTATGGCGATGCCAGCGGGATCAAATGGTTCAAAGGTCCGGCGGCGAGCGCAGGCCATATGATGAATGCGGTGCGCGAGGGGGACAAGGTCCATCTCGACGTCTGTTTCTATGAAGGCAATTGCTTCCCGTTTTTCCCGGCGCCTGATGGCGCGGAAACACCCTTCGTGCCGCCTTTCCTCACCCGGCTGACGATGGATCTGACGTCGAATGACGGCGCTATCGAGAAGAACCGGCTGCTGGATGTCAGCTGCGAAATGCCGCGCACCGATGACCGGTATCAGGGGCGCCCCTATCGCCATGGTTTCATGATCGTCTATCGTTCGAAAGACGGCTCCAGCTCCACCGGGCGGTTCGACTTCGAAACCGGCACGCTCGATACCTATTCACCGGGGCCGGGCGACACGGTGCAGGAATGCCAGTTCGTGCCTCGCACACCCGATTCACCGGAAGGGGATGGCTGGCTGCTGGTGCCGGTGGCGCGTGTCTCCGAAGGGCGCAGCGATCTGGTGATACTCGACGCGCAGAACCTGGCTGCCGGACCGGTGGCGACGGTGAAACTGCCAGTGCGGGTCCGGTCGACCTTTCACGGAACATGGGTCCCGGCCGAAACAATAAGCAGCGGAAAATATCCCTACGAACTGGCGGAAATCTGAGTTTTATTTCCTTGGCTGTCGCCTGGCAGTCACGGAAAGGTAAATTTTTGTAGCGCTAATAATAAAGTTGTAGTTATACTCTTTGGTGACTCGCCAAAAGATGCGGGCATTCGGAGAGGAAATAGGCGGATCGTTGCCATGTGGCAGACGAGCGCACACAGGCTGTCACGCGCTGACTGCGTGGGGCAGCCGCAATTACAACCCTCTCCGAAAATGGTGAAGCAATATCGGCTGGCAACAGGCCGATACGGACGAGTTTTACTCGGTTCGTGGGGGGGATATGAAGAAATACCAAGACAGGACAATTGCGCGCTTTGGAATCAGCCTGGGCGTGATGGCGATAGCGCTGGCCAGCGGGCCGGCATTGCATGCACAGGATACCAGTGAATCGGAGAACCGGACCGATCAGCCCGGCTATGGAGATTCGACTGTTACCGATCCGGTGCAATTGCCGCGCGAGGCCGACAGCGCCTTTGACGAGGCCACCGCCTATAAGGAAATCGTCGTTACCGGCACCAATATTTCCGGCGTCAAGAATGTCGGCAGTGAAACGGTCGTCCTGAGCCGGGAAGACGTGCTTTCCACCGGCCGGAATTCGGTCGCGGATGTGTTGCGCACGCTGCCGCAAGTGCAGAATGTCGGGTCGTTCACTGCGGCCAGCAATGGCGGCAATGCGCAGGGTGGAGGCAATGCGACCCGCGGCAATGCGATCAATCTGCGCGGGGTCGGGCAGGGGGCGACGCTGACGCTAGTCGATGGTCACCGCGTCACGCCTAGCGGCACTGCCGGGGCGTTCAGCGAAGCCAATCAGGTGCCGATTGCAGCGATCGAACGGATCGAGGTGATCGCCGATGGCGCTTCGGCGATTTATGGTTCGGACGCCATCGCCGGCGTGATCAACTATGTTCTGCGCAAGGATTTTCAGGGCGTGGAGCTGGGCGGTCGCTACACGATCGGCGCCTATAATAATGATGAATATGCTCTCACCGGCACGGTCGGCACCAAATGGGATACCGGCATGGGGTCGGGCAATATCATCGCGACCTATGAATATTTCCATCGTGATCCCTATCTGCGCGGGCGCAATGCGCGGCTGCGGGCCGATCAGCGCGGTTTTGGCGGGCAGGATGATCGCGTGGTCGATAATGCGGCAACCGCCGCTTATGCCGGCAATGTGGTGATCCCTACCGCCGACGGGCTGCGAAATCCGCTGTTCCCGCAGGGCGGCGCCTATACCTATTATGCCGTGCCCGACAATCCGACCGGCGCTCCTCTGACCGCAGCCGATCTGCGCGAAGTGCGTCTCGATTGTGATGACGGTTCCTGTGTCGGCTATCCCAATCTTGTCGATCGCACCGATTACGAAGACTATCTGGGCGAACTCGATCGTCATCAGGTGGCGGTGTTTTTCAATCAGGAAATCGGCGATTTCACGATCTACGATCAGGCCTTCTACACCCATTCCAAACAGTTTACGCGCACCTATCTGTCCGGCAATTCCGTGACCAGCGCCAGCGTCTATATCGATCCGGAAAACCCGGCCTATATCGATGGCCTGCCCAATACGGTGCGTTCCTCGGTCCCCGGCGCGTTCCCTGCCGTGCAACAGCCGCTCGTGGTGCAGATGAATCTGCTGGCGCGGATGCCCGATGGCGCGCCGCGCTTCGGCAATCAGAACCCGGATGAAAGCTTCACCAACACTTTCGGGGTGCGTTCCGGTCTCTTTGGTGACTGGAACTGGGAAACCTATTACACATACGGCCAGAACAAGAGCTGCGGCGTCTGCTATCTCGGCAATTACATCTCGCTCGAAAACAACGCCTCGGCGATCAATCTGCTTTACGATCCCATCGGCAGCGTGCCGCAGCTGGGCCTCGGGCTTCAGAACGCCTTGCAGAATCTGATCGACCGTCCGGAAGGTGATCCGCTGCGGGTCAATCCTTTTGCGACCACGCAATTTACCCAGGATCAGCTCGATTATATCCTCGGCACCAATTCCCAATATGGGCAGAATTACTCCCATGACGTGGTGATGAAGCTCGACGGCTCGCTGGCACAGCTGCCGGGCGGCACGATGAAGGCGGCGATCGGCGGCGAATATTATTATGGCATTCAGAAGCTACAGAATGCGGCCAACCGTCCGCCTGACCCGGGTTATGTGACCACGCCCGATGCCGATGCCCGTTCAACACGTGAACAATATGCGGTGTTCGGTGAAATCTATCTGCCGCTGGTGGGCTACGATATGGACGTTCCGCTGATGGAGGAACTGACGCTGAGTGGGGCGCTGCGTTATGACCATTATTCGGACTTCGGATCGACCACCAATCCCAAGATCAGCGCGAACTGGATGGTGAATCAGAGCCTCTCCTTCCGCGGATCATGGGGGACGTCGTTCCGCGCGCCGGGTCTGCCAGAACTCAATGCCGGGGTCTTCTCGGTCGGGGTCGGTCTTTCCACCACGCTGCCGCCCGGGGTCGACGATATTCCGAACGATGGCGGGGTGGCCAACACACTGCTCTATATCGGCAACAATCCCAATCTGAAGGCGGAAACCGGGACGAACTGGCAAGTGGGGATGGATTTCACGCCGACATCGCTGCCCGGCTTCAAATTCACCACCACCTATTACAATATTTCCTACAACAACAAGCTGGGCAGCGCGCCCAACAACAATCTGTTCCTGGCAACGGCAGAGAACCGGGAGATCTATTCGGCCTATATCGTGCCGATCAACAATCCCGACACATGCGTTAATTCGGACCCCTCGACCTTCGACCCCAATCTCGTCGAATATGCGAGCTTTCTCTATCAGGCGAATGCCGGCGTCAATCCGCGCGATTATTGCGGGATCGACGTGGTGCTCGACGGGCGCGGCCTGAGCGCAGCCAAAACCATGCAGGACGGCATCGATCTCAGCCTCGATTATGTCACAGGCACCGATGCCGGCCGCTTCGGCTTCAATCTGGGTGTCAGCCACATCCTGTCGAGCAAGTCGGTGACGGTCGCAGGCAATGATCCGGTCGATACGCTGGACACGATCGGTGACCCGATCAGCTGGCGCGGTCGCGGCAATATCTCCTATGCCACCGGCCCGTTCTCGGCGACGCTGTTCGGCAATTACACCGGCGGCTATACCAATGATGCGCCGCTGACGATTGCGGGTGAGCTGCAACCGGAACAGGAAATCGGTTCCTGGACGACCTTCGATCTCAATCTCTCGCTCAGCTTCGACCGCGGCGATAACCGCTTCGGCTTCATGGACGGGCTGCGGCTGAGTGCGACGGTCACCAATCTGTTCGACAAGGACCCGCCGATCGTGAATTCGGCCCTGACGCCGAGCTCCTCGATCGATCTGACCGCGCATAATGCCTATGGCCGCTATGTGCAGTTCCAGGTCACCAAATCCTTCTGACGAAGGACGGCCGGCGCGAAAGAGGGATCGCGCCGGCCATTTACCCGCTTTCCCGCCCTTTCAGACTGGGAGACCCACTTTGAAACTGCTCAAATATTCCATTCTCGGCGCGCTCGCCGCTCTGGCGATGCCTGCCTATGCCCAGCCAACCCCCGCCGATGGAGCAAGCTGCCGCCCGACCGGCATGTTCGCCATGCCCGATTACACATCGGTCGAGGTGCTGCCTGATCACCGCGTGACCTTCCGCGTTTGTGCGCCTGAGGCGCAGGACGTGCGGGTGACGAGTTCGGATATCGCCGACATCATCCCCATGGGTTTCCCGCCGGGCACGCCTTTTGGTCTGGAAATGACGCAGGACGACACCGGATTGTGGAGCGTCACCACGGCCAAGCCGGTGCCCGCCGATACCTATCGCTTCAATTTCATGGTCGATGGCGCGCGCGTGCCCGATCCACTCGGCACGATGTTTTCGGAAGAGCGTGTGGGGATCAATTCGATGTTCCAGGTGCCGGGGCCGGAGGGGGCCTTCCAGCAATGGAACAAGGATGTGGCCCATGGGGTGGTGAGTGAAATCACCTATTGGTCCGATGCGATCGGTGCGCCGCGCCGGGCGCATATCTACACCCCGCCGGGCTATATGGATGATGATGGGGAAGCCGATTATCCGGTCCTTTATCTCGTCCATGGTGCAGGCGACAGTGATGACAGCTGGTCCACAGTGGGCCGGGAAAATGTCATCCTCGATAATCTGATTGCCGCGGGCAAGGCGAAGAAGATGATCGTCGTGATGCCCGATGGGCACACGCCGGTGCGCCCCGATGTCGATCTGCTGGCCAATAATGATTTCGGCAATGATCTGATTCAGGATCTCATCCCCTATGTGGACAGCCATTTTCGCACCATCGATGACCCCGATGCGCGGGCGATGGCAGGGCTTTCCATGGGCGGCGCGCATACGATCCGTAACGGGCTCACCCATCCCGACCTGTTCCACTATATCGGGATCTTCTCGATGGGGCTTGGCATGCAGGGTGCGGGCGATCAGGTCGCGGATTATGAAAAGACCAACGATGCCGCGCTGAAGCAGGCGGCGCAGGATCTGAAGCTGGTCTATTACGCGATGGGCAAGGACGATTTCCTCCATGGCACCGTCGCACCGACCCGCGGTATCTTCGAGAAATATGGAATCGACCATATTTATAATGAAAGCGAAGGCGGCCACACCTGGATCAACTGGCGGCGCTATTTCGCAGATTTTGCACCGCGCCTGTTTCAATAAGGCACGATGTCACGGTTGGAATGCGTGGCGGTTGGGCCAGTATCCTCTCGCCGCCGCGCATTCTGCCGGCCCCGGCATCTCACCACCTTGGCCGGGGCCGGCACTCCCAGGGATTTTGCGCATCCATTGGCCGTTGCGCGTTTATTCGGTGGTGGGAAGAACCGGCATATTGTCGATCAGCCGTGTCCCGCCGATCCGTGCCGCCACCAGCAGGCGGGCGGGCTGCGTACCCATTTCGCTAAGCGGCGCTAAGGAGGCGGCATCGGCGAGCTGGGCGTAATCTACCGCGGAAAAGCCCGCGCTCAGCAGCGTTTCCTCAAGCGTGGTCAGCGCATTGTCCACATCATCGCCGCCGTCGATCTTGTGAATCGCCTGTTTCATCGCGCGCGGCAAACTGGCGGCACGGCGGCGGTTTTCGGCGGAAAGGTAGCGATTGCGGCTGCTCATCGCCAGGCCATCCTCTTCACGCACGATCGGCACACCCAGAATCGCGTCGGCGCGGGGCTGCGTCAGGTCCAGATCGCGCGCCATGCGGCGGATGACGGCCAGTTGCTGCCAGTCCTTCTCCCCGAACAGCGCCAGATCGGGCCGGACCTGATTGAACAATTTGGCCACCACCGTTGCCACCCCATCAAAATGTCCCGGCCGCGCTGCGCCGCAGAATCCTTCCGACACGCCGGACACGGAAATGCTGGTGGCGAAACCTTGCGGGTACATTTGCTCCACATCCGGTGCCCAAAGCAGGGCCGTGCCGGCCTGCTGCAGCATGCGGGCATCGTCTTCCAATTGCCGGGGATAGGAATCCAGATCTTCATTCGGGCCGAATTGCGTGGGATTGACGAAGATGGATGCCACGACATGGTCGGCCCGCTCGCCCGCAGCGCGGATCAATGCCATATGTCCGTCATGCAGCGCGCCCATGGTCGGGACGAGCGCGATAGTGCCGCTTTCGCGCAGCGCCGAAACGGCATTGCGCAGGGGATCAAGCTGATTGATAATTTGCACCGGATTCTCCGCTTCGATAAGGCTTATGGTCAAATGCCCTATACGGGTGCCCTGTTGAGAGAAAGAGCCAGCATTCGTGTCTGAGACAGCAGCCCCCCACCGGATAGTCTTCGCCAATGAAAAAGGCGGGACGGGTAAATCCACCACCGCAGTGCATGTTGCCGTGGCACTGGCCTATCACGGCGTCAAAGTGGCTGCGATCGACCTTGATCCGCGTCAACGCACGTTGTTCCGCTATCTGGAAAACCGCGCGGAGACGGCCAAACGGCGCGATATCGACCTGCCCACGGCGACATTCGACGTGTTTGAGGGGGACGAGACCGCCGCGCTCGATGCCCAGATCGAACGGCTGAGCGAAGGGGCCGATTTCATCATTTTCGATACGCCGGGGCGTGACGATGTGCTGGCCCGCCACGTGGCGACCGAAGCCGATACGCTGGTGACGCCGCTGAATGATTCCTTCGTCGATTTCGACCTGATCGGTCAGGTCGATGCGGAGAATTTCAAGGTCAAACGGCTCAGCTTCTATGCCGAACTGATCTGGGAAACGCGCAAGAAGCGGGCGATGAGCCAATTGCGTGACCAGCGCCGCGAAATGGACTGGGTGGTGGTGCGCAACCGGACCCAGCATATCGAGGCGCGCAACCAGAAACGGATCGATCAGGCGCTGCATGAACTCTCCAAACGAGTGGGGTTCCGGGTGGCGCGCGGCATGTCCGAACGCGTGATCTACCGCGAATTGTTCCCTTCCGGCCTGACGCTGCTCGACAAGGGGCATCTGGGCGATCTGGGCACCAGCCATCTGGTCGCGCGTCAGGAATTGCGCGGTCTGGTCTCCGGTCTCAATCTGCCCATGCCTGACCGCCGCAAAGCCGAAACGGCCTGACGCGGTGAGCAAATTTCTCCTCCTCGCGGCGCTGGGCGTGCTCATCTGGAAAATGCTCACCGGGCGCTGGCCGTGGGAGGGTTTGCTCCGCCCCACGCGCGAAGATCTGGAAAAACAGGCGCGCCGTCTGCTCGGCCTCGGGCCTGATGCCTCGCGCGAAGACATTATCGACGCACATCGCAAACGCCTCACCGCAGTTCATCCCGATCGGGGTGGGCGGCATGAGGATGTTATTGCAGTGAATGCGGCACGTGATCTGCTGCTCGAGCGTATGGATAGAAACAAGTAGTGACAGCGAGGAACATCATGTCTCATCAATTCGATTCCACCGTGCTGCGTGAATATGACATTCGCGGAATTATTGGTGAAACGTTGGGGCCGGACGATGCCCGGGCGATCGGACGCGGCTTTGCCACCCTGCTGCGCGAGGCGGGCGGATCGAAGGTCGCGGTTGGTTATGACGGGCGTGTGAGTTCACCCGTGCTCGAACATGCCCTGATCGAAGGGCTGACGTCGGGCGGCTGCGATGTCGTGCGCGTGGGCATGGGGCCAACGCCGATGCTGTATTACGCCGAGGCGTCAGCTGAGGATGTAGATGGCGGCATTCAGATAACAGGCAGCCACAATCCCGCCAATTACAATGGCTTCAAAATGGTATTTCAGGGGCGGCCGTTCTTCGGGGCTGATATCCTCAAAATCGGTGAGCTTGCTGAAACGGGGAACTGGTCCAACGGAACCGGGACTGTCGAAACCCGTGACATCATGGATGCCTATATCGATCGGCTCCTCACCGCACTCGATGGAATCCCGGTGGAGCAACTGAGCGGAATCAAGGTCGCATGGGACGCCGGAAACGGTGCTGCCGGGCCAGCGCTCGAAAAGCTCGTCGCTCGGCTCCCAGGTGAGCATCATGTCCTCTTCGCGGAGGTCGACGGGAATTTTCCGAATCATCATCCTGACCCTACTGTCCCCGAAAACCTTAACGACCTGCAAAACATTGTATCTGTACAACATCTTAACCTTGGTATTGCGTTCGACGGCGATGGCGACCGGATCGGCGCAATTGACGGGGAAGGGCGGATCATCTGGGGCGATCAGCTGCTGATGATTTATGCCGAGGATCTGCTCAATCGGCGCAAGGGCGCGACGATCATTGCCGATGTGAAGGCCTCTCGCGCCTTGTTCGATCATGTCGCCGCTTGCGGCGGAAACGGGGTGATGTGGAAGACCGGGCACAGCCTGATCAAATCCAAGATGAAGGAAACCGGCGCACCGCTGGCAGGCGAAATGAGCGGCCATGTCTTCTTTGCCGATGACTATTACGGCTATGACGATGCGCTCTATGCCGGTTTGCGCCTGCTTGCCGCTTCCGCGCGGCTGGGCAAATCGGTCACGCAATTGCGCGGCGAGATGCCCAATATGCTCAACACCCCTGAAATGCGCTTCCAGGTCGATGAAAGCCGCAAATTCGCCGCGATCGACGAAGTGAAGGAGCGTCTGGCGGATAGCCCTGATGATGTGAACGGCACCGATGGGGTGCGCGTTACCAATCAGGATGGCTGGTGGCTGCTGCGCGCCTCCAACACGCAGGATGTGCTGGTGGCCCGCGCCGAAAGCGACACGCAGGAAGGGCTCGACCGCCTGATGGCGCAGATTGATGAGCAGTTGCGGCTTTCCGGCCTCGAACGCGGACCGCAGGCTGGCCATTGATTTCAGCACTGGCATCGCCGGAATGAGTGAAAGACTGGAAACCTATTGCCGCCGGATCGGATTGGGCCATGTGCCGTCATCCGATCCGGTAGGTATAACGCGGCTGGTGGAGGCGCACCGGCAGGCGATCCCGTTCGAAAATCTCGATATATTGCTGGGCCGCGGCATCGCGATCGGCAGCGACGCCGTGTTTGCCAAATTCACCGGTCAGCGGCGTGGCGGATATTGTTTCGAACAGAACCGTCTGCTGTCTGACATGCTGCACGATATGAGCATTGCCAATCGCCCCCTGCTGGGCCGTGTGCGGCTGGGGCTGGGCGCGGATGATCCGGTGCCGGTGCGCAGCCACGTGCTGCTGTTGGCGGATATTGGCGGGCGAGAATGGATTGTCGATGGCGGTTTCGGGGGCAGCTTCCTGCCGCCTATTCCGCTGACAGAGGGGTCGGAAATTCCCAGCAATGACGGTGCCGCCCATCGCCTGCGCAAACAGGGCGGCGGTCTGAACGGGGAATGGTTGCTGGAGCGTGCCGGGCCCGTGGCGGCCACTGACGGGCGCCCGGCACCGCATGAAGGGTGGCAGGCGCAATATACATTCGACCTCGCCCCCGTGGCGGCAGCCGATCTGGAGCAAGCCAATCACTGGACAGCTACGCGGCCGGACACGCGTTTTACGACACTGCAAGTGGTCAGTATCGCGCTGCCAGATGGTTTTGCCTCGCTGACAGACCGCATCTTTACCCGCCACAGCGATGGACACAGCGAACGGCGCGAAATCGGCGATGCCGCGGAATATCGCGATGTGCTGCAGACGCTGTTCAAACTTGATTTGAACGAACAGGAAATCAGATCACTGCCGCTCTTCAGGCAGGAATGATCACGAGGAACCACCAGAGAGAGATCATGAAACTTCGCATTTCCAGCTATCCCGCCACGGCTCTGGCCGCGCTCGCTTTCGGGCTGGCCGCGCCCGTGCAAGCCTCCGCCCAGGAATCGACTCCCTCGTCATCTCAGAACACCGCGGATGCGGAGATGACGGAGATGCAGGCGATGATGGACGACCTCTTCACTGCCGATCCGCTCACTGCCGAGCAGGAGGCCCGTCTGCCCGAAGCGGAAAAAGCCGTGGCTCTGATTGTGCCAGAGGGAATCTATGGCGAAATCGTCGGCACCACCATGAGCGACATCTTCAACCGGATGCTCGGTCTTGGCGGAGGCATTCCGGATGCTTTGCTGGCGCGCAAGCTCGGCCAGCCGACGGAGCGTATCGCGGCGCTGGATGAAGAAAGCAAACGGGCGGTCATGCAGATAATCGATCCCTACTTTGCCGAGCGCGGCGAACGGGCAATGGCGGTGATGGTGGAACAAGTCACCGAAATGACCGGAGTGCTGGAGCCTGCTCTGCGTGAAGGGCTGACGCGCGCCTATGCCGTCCGCTTCAGCGCGCAGGAACTGGCTGATATCAACGCCTTCTTTGCCACGCCCAGCGGCGCGCATTTTGCTGCCGAAACCCTGCCACTTTACACCGACCCACAGATCATGGCGGCGACGACCAAGGTCATGCCGATGATCATCAAGGCCATGCCGAAAATGTCGGCGAATATAGCGGAGGCCCTGGCTGGTCTGGATGATCCACGCGGTCTGGCCGATCTGGATGCGGAAGAGCAGGCCGAGCTGGCGGAATTGATTGGCATTACGGCTGAAGATCTTGCTGCGACCATGCCGGAGGAAGCGCCCGACAAGCCCAAATTCTGAATTTTCCTGAACGCGCTGACCTGCCCGGAACGATCCGCTTAACTCCGCGTTTTCAAGGGGTTGTTTAAGGGAGGGGCGGTGGTGATTGACCAGAAACAGGATGATGAGGCGGGGGAAGAGCTCTTTGCGATGATCGCAGAAAAGGGTTTCCCCTGCGTCGGAGCCAAATCGGCCATGGCGCGGGGCACGCTGAAAGTCGTGGCCTGTCACAGACTGACCAGCGGTTGGGATGATGTGCGCATCCATCAGCACTTGCTCGACTGGTCTCGCGCCTATCGCCAAGATCCGGCGGGGCTGCGCAGCCTTGCTTTCATCTTTGACGGCCCGGATGATCTGGACGAAGGTGCATTTGAAAGCGCGATGTGGACACGAATCCAGTCTTTTGCGGACAAGGACCACTGGCGCGGCCAGCCTTACAACACCACCGTCAGCGCCGACCCGGCCGAGCCGCATTTTTCGCTGAGTTTCGGCGGCGAGGCCTTTTTCGTTGTGGGGTTGCATCCCCAGGCTTCACGGCCAGCACGCCGTTTCGCCCATCCGGTCATGGTCTTCAATTTGCATGACCAGTTCGAGCGTTTGCGTGATCAGAACCGCTATGAGCGTATGCGGGAAACGATCCTTGCCCGCGATTTTGATCTGGCCGGCAGCCTCAATCCGATGCTGGCGCGCCACGGCGAAGCGAGCGAGGCGCGGCAATATAGCGGGCGCGCGGTGGAGGATGGCTGGGCCTGCCCCTTCCATGATCCCCGCGACACCACATTGGGTAATGACAAGGCATGAGCGAAATTACCGAGATTCCTCCGCGCAGCGGCGCTGCATTTCGCCTTGCCAAAGGCCAGGTGCTTCAGGTGATCGATCCCGAGGGTATGCAGGTGAGTGATCTGCTGGCCTATGCCGCCGATGATGTGCGCGAGGTGATCTCCAACGGGCGAACCTTCGATTATGAGGAGACTATCAGCCTCACCACCGGCAATGTGCTGTGGTCCAATCGTTCGAACCCGATGCTGACGATCATCGAGGACAGCGTCGGGCGGCATGATTTCCTGCTCACCCCGTGCAGTGAAGCGACGTTCCGCCATTTCTACAAGGACAAGCCCGTCCATCGCGGCTGCTTCGGCAATCTGGCGGAGGCATTGGCGCCCTATGGCGTGGAGCCCGATGCCATCCCCACGGCCTTCAACGTCTTCATGAATGTGCCGGTGGATGGCGCGAGTGGGAAACTGGAAGTGCTGCCGCCCACGACCAGTCCGGGCGACTTCCTGCGGCTGCGTGCGGAATGCGATCTGGTCATCGGGCTTACCGCCTGTTCGGCCTATGATTCCAATGGCGGCAGTTTCCGCCCGATTCATTACCGGATAGAGGGCTGATTGCGCTTTCCTACGCCTATGGCCGGGGCCTAGATTCCCCGCATGCGCGTTTCCGTTCTTTCATCAATGATCCGGGCCTGCCGGGACAGGGCGGGGAGCGTGACGCTCTGTGCAGAAATCGGCGGATTTGCGCTGTTTAAGACTGTCACTTCCGTTCCATCCCATTCAGCAAGCGAGCCGGCCGGATGAACGAATCACCTCTCCCGCCAGAAATTGCAGAATGGTTTGCGGGGCGTGGCTGGCGGCCGCGTCGGCACCAGATGGCGATGCTCGATTCGGCGCTGGCCGATAAGCACGCTCTGCTGGTCGCCGATACCGGGGCGGGCAAGACGCTGGCGGGTTTCCTCCCCACACTGGCGGCCTTCTGCCCCTCGCAATTCGGGGAGGCCGGGCCACCCGAGGGGTTGCACACGCTCTATGTCTCACCGCTGAAAGCGCTGGCGCATGATGTGCAGCGCAATCTGGTGACGCCGGTGGAGGAAATGGGCCTCCCGCTCAGGATCGAGACCCGCAGCGGTGATACGCCCTCCGACCGCAAGAAACGCCAGCGCAGCAAGCCGCCCCATGTCCTGCTGACCACGCCTGAATCGCTCTCGCTGCTGCTGTCCTATCCTGACAGTTTTGAGCTCTTCAAAGATCTGAAACGGATCGTGATCGACGAGATCCATGCCTTCGCCACCGGCAAGCGCGGCGATCTGCTGGCACTGTCGCTGTCCCGCCTGCAGAAAATCGCGCCCGACATGCGCCGTGTGGCGCTCTCCGCCACGCTGGCTGATCCGGAAGCCTTCCGCGCCTGGCTGGCGCCTTGGGGAGACGTGGATGCGGTGGATCTGGTCGAAGGGGAGGCAGGCGCCCCGGCCGAGGTTGAAATCCTCCTGCCACAGGAAGAACGCGTCCCCTGGGGCGGCCATGCCGCGATCTGGGCAATTCCGCAGCTTTATGAGGAAATCTGCCGCAACCGAACCACGCTGATCTTCACCAACACGCGCTTTCTGGCCGAATATATCTTCCAGAAATTGTGGGATGTGAATGACGATACGCTGCCCATTGGCATCCACCATGGCTCGCTGTCGCGGGAGGCGCGGCGCAAGGTGGAAGGCGCGATGGCTCGGGGGGAGCTGCGTGCCCTCGTGGCGACCGCCAGTCTCGATCTGGGCGTCGATTGGGGGGATATCGACTGCGTGGTGCAGATGGGAGCGCCCAAGGGCTCCTCGCGCCTTCTGCAGCGGATCGGGCGGGCCAATCACCGGCTCGACAGCCCGAGCCGGGCGCTGCTGGTGCCGGGCAACCGCTTCGAATTTCTGGAAGCCACGGCAGCCAAGGATGCGGTGGATGAGGGGCAGCGCGATGGTGAGAGCTTTCGCCCCGGCGGGCTCGATGTGCTGGCGCAGCATGTGATGGCTTGCGCCTGCGCGGCGCCGTTTCAGGAAATGGAGCTCCTGACAGAAGTGCGTTCATCCCTATCCTATGTCGATCTGGATGAGGCCGCATGGGAGCGCGTGCTGCAATTTGTGGCAACCGGGGGGTACTCGCTCGAAGCCTATGACCGCTTTCGCCGGATTGTGCGCGACAAGGCCGGCATTTGGCGGCTGACGCATCCTGATCATGCTCAGCGTCACCGCATGAATGCGGGCATCATTGTCGATTCGGAAATGTTGACGGTGCGGTTTCGGAATGGCCGTTCGCTGGGCAAGGTAGAGGAACGCTTCGCTGCGTCGCTGTCGCCGGGTGACACATTTTCCTTCGCCGGGATGAGCCTGGAAGTCGAATCTCTGAAAGATATGGATGTCATCGTCCGCGCGGCCAAGAAATCCGCCATGATCCCGAGCTATGGGGGACAGCGCTTGCCGCTGACCACCCATCTGGCGGACCGGGTGCAGGCGATGTTGGTCGATCGGGTGGGCTGGGCGCGTTTTCCCGATGACGTGCGCGAATGGCTGGAAATGCAGGACTGGCGCTCCGCCATGCCGGGGCCGGACAGGCTGCTGGTGGAAAGCTTCCCCCATGCGCAACGCGAATATACGGTTTATTACACGTTCACCGGCTGGAATGCGAACCAGTCGCTCGGCATGTTGATCACGAAAAGGATGGAGGATCGCGGCCTCGCGCCGGGCGGCTTCGTCGCCAATGATTATTCGCTCGCCGTCTGGGGTCTGAAACCGGTGGACGACCCCGCACCGCTGCTCTCTCCCGATATTCTGGCGCATGAATTCGTCGATTGGGTGCAGGATTCCTATCTGCTGCGCCGGGCTTTTCGGGAAGTTGCGGTGATCTCAGGATTGGTGGAGCGGCAACATCCGGGCAAGCGCAAGACCGGGCGGCAAGTCACCTTCTCGACCGATCTGATCTATGACGTGCTGCGAAAATATGAACCGGACCACGTGCTGATCGAAGCCGCCTGGGCCGATGCCCGCGCGCGGATGACCGATATCGGGCGCCTCGGCGATCTGCTCGATGGCGCGGCCGACAATCTCCAGCATGTGAAGCTTGAGCGGGTTAGCCCGCTGGCCGTGCCCGTCATGGTGATGATCGGCCGCGAAAGCCTGCCGCAAGGTTCGGTCGATGATGAATTGCTGTTTGAGGCAGACAGTCTCGCTGGCGCGGCAATGCAGCCTGATGCGGGGATTTAGCGATGGGTAATTTCGGCTAGATAAGCTGCGATAGAGGGATGGTTTTTACAGCTTGTTTCGTCCTCAAAGAGGATAGCTTCCCATCCATGACGGCCGGCCGCCGCGATGACGTCCTCATTATCATCGAACAAAAGCGGAGGGGTGATTTGACGACCGAGCCGTTTGTCGACCGCATGAAAGAAGGCAGGATCGGGCTTGATCGCACCAAGCCGCGCCGCATGAAACATGTCGTCGAAATAGCTGCTGAAACCCACCTGCTGCCAGAGATGGGCCGCCCGTAAATGCTCCTGATTGGTAGCGAGGCACAGCCGGACGGCGCCATGTTCAGACAGTGCTTCAAGTATAGGGAGCATTTCCCTGTTCACTACAGCGTCCTGAGCGAACCAATAGGAGATGAGAGCCATGGGTGACACGTCATAGCTCCGCTCGCTCAACCATATTTCAAGCGCGGAAATCAGTGAGATGCGGCCAGTCAGCACTTGGTTAGGGAATATGTCAGGGAAGAAGGTCGCGGTAAATTCAGCGGGATCAATACCGAGATCCGTCTGGAGATTTTCATCCCAGCGACGGCGTTTCTCCTCCTTGGCGTGCCAGCCATGGATCAGCACGCCATCAACATCGAACAGGATAGTCCGCTTCTCAGGCAGGCCTTCAGCCACGTGCCGGGTCGAGAAATTGAGCCATGCCGATGGAGCGCGGTGCGACGGGTTCGAAACCATATTGGGTGTAGAGTTCATGCGCCTGTCCATCGGCGATCAGGCTGACATAGGCCCTGTCGGTGATTCGGCTGCGCAGATCATCCATCAGCGTGGCCATGATTGCCTTGCCCAGTCCCTTGCCCTGATGCGCAGGCAGGACGGCGATATCGACGATCTGGAAGAACAGGCCGCCATCGCCGATGACCCGGCCCATGCCGACCATATCTTCATCGAGCAGCACCGATACGCTTAGGAAGGAATTGGGCAGGCCGATCTGTGCCGCAGCCCGGCTATGCGGGGTCAGGCCCGAATCGCGCCGCAAGCGAAGATAGTCCTCCACTTCGGGGATTGCGCGGCGGAGAAGATAGGCGGAGGGCAACATGCGGATAGGATAACCACCGCGCCGGACGAGGGCAAAAGAAAAGGGGCGGAGAAACCTCCACCCCTTTGCCATTCATCGGAGATGATCGCTTTATCCGGCCTTGCCGAAGGTGCGATATTGTTCGTTTCCGACAAAACCAAATTTGGTCACGCCGGACCCCTTGATGATGTTGAGAACCTTTGCCGAGAGGTCATAGCTCGCGACAGGTTCTGGTTCGAATTGCAGTTCCGGCTCAACTGCGAAGGTCAGCGTCTGCTGAAGATTCGCAACCAGCTGGTTCTGATTGATGGCTTCGCCATTCCACAGAATTTCGCCATTCTGAGTCAATACGATCTTGTTCTTCACCGGATCGACATCGTTGGTCGGATTGGGGGAAGGGGTCGGCAGATCGATATCGACCGAGTGCGTTGCAACCGGAATGGTGATGATGAACATGATGAGGAGAACGAGCATGACGTCGATCAACGGCGTCGTGTTCATTTCCATCATCGGCGAACCATCATCTTTGCCGCCTGACATTGCCATAGAGTGTTACTCCTTGAGTATCGTGCGGATCAAGCGTTCGGATCGACCGGATTCGAAATGAACCCGATGGTCGGATAACCGGCTGCCTGGACGTTGAAGATCGTACCCGCGACACAGCGCCAGGGTGCATCGACATCCCCGCGGATGTGAACCTGCGGGATCTTTTCGGGATCCTGCATGATCGCTTCGATGCCGCCTTCACGCTGCACGACATTGTCGAGACGTTCGAACGCCTTGTCATAAAGTTCCTGCGATGTGACCGGGGTGATATTGTTGAAATACACCCGGCATTCGCCGTCGCGTGCTGCACCCGTATAACCCGGATCGCCCGCAGTGCGGCCTTCCGAATCGGTGGTCGTGACGGTCAGCAGGAGATTTTCGACCTTGTCCTTGGATTCGGTCGATTCGAAGACTGGAATTTCCAGTTCTTCGATAGTCTGGATGGCGACCGGAACAGCGATAAGGAAGATGATCAGGAGCACCAGCATCACGTCCACGAGAGGCGTGGTGTTGATGTCTGACATCGGGGTTTCGCTGCCGCCGCCGCCTGCAGATATGGCCATGGTCTAGTCCTAACTCAAAGCTTCGTTGCGATTTGGGAGGAACGGGCGGCCCGCATGCCGGAGCCCGTTCCTGCCCGAACGATCCTGGTTAGCTGGATCAGGCCTTCGGCGCCGGCTTGGCTGCCGCAGGAGCGGTTTTCGTAGCCTTGCCAGCCTGCTGCGTTGACGTTGCGGTCATTACGGCAGGCTTCACAGCACCATGCGAGGTGAAGTTGGCCAGCAGATCGGTCGAGAAGCCATTCAGCAATTCGGCGATACGCTTGTTGCGAGCCTGCAGCCAGTTATAGGCAAGCACAGCAGGAACAGCCACGAGCAGACCGATGGCGGTCATGATCAGAGCTTCACCAACCGGGCCAGCGACCTTGTCGATCGAAGCGGAGCCAGCGAGGCCGATGTTGATCAGGGCGCGATAGATGCCGATAACCGTACCAAGCAGACCGATGAACGGTGCGGTAGCACCCACGGTTGCGAGGAAGGACAGGCCGCCGGCGAGCTTGGCATTCACTGCTGCTTCCGAGCGAGCCAGCGAACCGTGCAGCCAGTCATGGGCTTCCAGTTCGTCATTCATCTTGCCGTGCTGTGCTTCGGCAGCGAGACCATCGTCGGCGATCTGGCGCCATGCGCTGTTCTTTTCGAGCTTGGTCGCACCTTCCTTGACGGTGTTGGCGCGCCAGAAGCTCGTACGAACCGCCTTGTACTGACGCATGATCTTGTTCTGCTCGAGCAGCTTGGTGATCAGGATGTAGAAAGAGCCGGCTGACATGATGACCAGCACGGTGAAAATCGACCAGGCGATAAGACCGCCCTGGTTGAGAGCTTCCATGAAGCCGAATTTGTTCTGCGGAGCCGCTTCGCCACCGGCGGCGGCTAGGATATCGATAAGCATGCGGGTAGTCCTCTTCTAAGACAAAAGCAGTTTTAATGATCAAGCGCCTCCGCCCACCCTGGGCGGAGGCGCGAAATTGTAAACTTAGTCTGGAATGACCCAGCGCACGGCATTGCTATATGTGCCGGTCACTTCATCGCCATTGCCATTCGTTGCTGCACGGAAACGTGCACGACGGGTGACATTCTTACAGGTTGCTTCATCAAGATCGGGATGGCCACTCGAGCCGACGACCTGACAATTTTCAACCCGCCCGTTTGTGCCGACGGTGACCCGGAAACGGGTAACGCCTTCACGTTCCTCACGCAGGGCACGCGACGGATAGTCATTGGGCGTTGCCCATGTACCCGGGTTGTTGCGCGGCTGCGGCGGTTTGGGCTGCACGCGCGGAGCAGGCGGCGGCGGTGGCGGCGCAGGCGGAGCCGGCGGCGGCACGACCAGCGCAGGCGGCGCGGGCGGCGGAATTTCAATCTGAGTCACAATTTTAGGCGGCGTCCGGCTCACATTAATGGGAGGCGGGGGGGCCACGGGAGGTGGGGGTGCCGCGGGTTGTTCCGGCGGCGGCGGAGGCGGTTCATCCTCCGGCGGAGGTGGCGGTGGTTCCTCGATATCCACAGTCGTCACACGTTCGATCACCTGCTGAGCAGCCGAATAGGCAAGCCCAGTGATCAGAGCGTAACCGATTGCAACGTGTATGAGGACAACGATGATAATCGCGACAATGCGCGAACCGCTCATCTGTTGGTCAGCGTATGCCATTCAGTCGCATCACTCCATTTGACAACGCCAGGCAAACGCCCAGCTTTGTATCTGACGGGAAACTTATCCTGTCAGATACTAGCGAAACTTGTCCACCCTGCAAAACCTTCTGGCGCAACTTCGGACCCGAAAAAACGCGCATCAGGAGAGTGGGACTATAATTATAAAGTTTGTTTTCCCACTTTTTCGGCGTCTTAGCGATGATCGTTAGCGTGAGCAAACGCTTTATCGGTTAACCTGCGATTCATACATGAATGCATTGTTACTTTTTAGAGATTTTCGGGAGCGAACCTGACGATCACACGTTTTGAATTGAGTCGATTCTCATCAGGAGTCCTTTTCCAGCATGACATTGCAGCTGCCCCCCTTTCGCCATCTTGCGCTCGTGCTTTCGCCATTGATTGCTGGGGGCTGCGCCATGCCGGGAAGTGCCCAACCTGTTTCCTCCACGTCTGCGCAGGCTGCGGCGGATGCGCCGACCTTTGCCGATCTGGCTACATTGGTGGATCGTTCCGACATGGTGATCCGCGCGCAAATCACTGATCAGGCGACCGTGGAGCCGGAGCGATCCGCAGGGCTGCAGCCCGGCCATGTCCGCCTCTATCTTGAGGCAGATACGCAGGCGCTTCTTTTTGGCTCTGCCGCGGTGGGGGAGAAGCTCAAATATCTTGTCGATTTGCCGCTCACTGAAAATGGCAAGGCGCCGAAAGTGAAGAAGCAGTCCGTTCTGTTATTCGGCAAAAACGTGGCCGGGCGCCCGGGGCAATTCAGTCTGGTGACACCCGATGCGCAATTGCCGGCAACACCCGAGCTCGAAGCGACGGTGCGTAAGTTGCTGGGTGAGATGACCGCCCCGGATGCCTTGCCCCGCGTTACCGGAATACAGGATGTGATGTCGGTGCGCGGCAATCTGGCCGGAGAATCCGAAACCCAGATATTTTTCAATACGAAGAGCGGAGCGCCGGTTTCCATCAGCGTGGTGCGGCGACCGAATATGGACCCCCGCTGGGGCGTTTCATGGAGTGAAATCGTCGACCAATCCGCACAGCCGCCTGAGCCGAACACGATGGAATGGTACCGAATCGCCTGCCTGATGCCCGATGAGATACCCGAATCGGCGTTTTTGCAGTCAGAATCGGCGCCGCGCTATCAGGCCCAGGTCGATTATGAATTTGTCCGGCGTGATCTGGGCGAATGTACGCGAAATATCACCAGCAGCTGAAAAAAGGATGACATCGCCCTAGCCAAGGCGGTTCCAGCCGCCTAATTCCCGCGCCGTTGAAGCATAGGGGAGAAAAATGGCTACACCGTTACGCATCGCACTTGCCGGCCTGGGGACTGTGGGCGCCGGTGTCATTCGTCTTCTTGAAGCCAATGGCGCATTGATTGAACGGCGCGCCGGGCGTCCGATCCAGATTACGGCGGTCAGCGCCCGCGACCGGACCAAGGATCGCGGCGTCGATCTGTCTCCTTATGCCTGGGAAGATGACATGACGGCCATGGCGGCCCGTGATGATGTCGATGTGGTGGTGGAGCTTGTCGGTGGTTCGGATGGACCTGCGCTGACATTGGCGCGCAATACGCTGCAATCCGGCAAGTCTCTGGTTACTGCGAATAAGGCCATGATTGCGCATCACGGCCTGTCTCTGGCGCAAAGCGCGGAGGCGCAAGGCGTCGCTCTCAAATATGAAGCGGCAGTGGCTGGCGGCATTCCGGTGGTGAAGGGCATGCGCGAAGGCGCGGCCGCGAATGTTATCGAGCGGATTTACGGCATTCTCAACGGCACGTGTAATTATGTGCTTTCGACCATGGAAGATACCGGCCGCGACTTTGACGATGTGCTGAAGGAAGCACAGGACCTCGGCTATGCCGAGGCAGATCCCGGTTTCGATATTGATGGCGTCGACGCAGCGCATAAATTGTCGATCCTGGCATCCATCGCCTTTGGCACGCGGCTTGATTTTCAGGCGGTCGACATGATCGGCATCACGCGTGTTCGCGCGGCGGATATCGCGCAGGCCGCATCGCTGGGCTATGTCATCCGCCTGATCGGTATGGCCGATGTTGATCATGACGATGAAGGTGCCCGCCTGTTGCAGCGCGTGCAGCCTTACCTTGTGCCGCTCGATCATCCGCTGGCCGCAGTTGATGGCCCGACCAATGCGGTGGTGGCAGAGGGCAATTTTGTCGGCCGCCTGCTGTTTCAGGGCGCCGGTGCGGGTGATGGCCCCACCGCCAGCGCGGTGATGGCCGATATTATCGATATCGCGCGCGGCGAGCTGGGCGCGCCCTTCTCGATCCCCGTCGCGGAACTGGAAGAAATGCCGCGTGCTGATGCCGGCCACCGGATCAGCCGTACCTATCTGCGCTTCATCGTCGCGGATCGCCCTGGTGTTCTGGCCGAAATCACGGCCGCAATGCGCGATGCCGGTGTTTCGATAGAAAGCCTGATCCAGAAAGGTGAGCCTGCCAATGGCGATGATGTGCTGGTCGCCATCGTCACGCATGAGGCGCCCGAACATTGCATTACAGAGGCGCTGAAGCTGCTCGAAGGATCGGCCAGCATTACCGAACCGCCTCTGGTCATGCGGCTGCTCGGCTCCTGACCTCGATGACACCGATCGCTATGGTCCCGGTATTTCACCGCGGGCCATGCGATCGGCATCCGAACCCGGTGGTGGCTCGGGCAGCTTGCTGAAATCCACTATATAGGCAGGCGGCGGCGGGCATTTATTCAAAAAGCAGCCCCCGGACATGGTGCCGGGTCCTTTGAAAATCCCGTCCCCCGCCACGTCCGGCGCGCGCGGAATCCCGTCATCAAGCGCTTGCGCTGATCGCGGGTCGGTTGTGCTGGTCGGGTTGACCCTGAAATCCGAATCGTCCTGCGGCAAGGCGCAGACCACCAGTTCGCCGGGTGTTTGCGCCTCGGGGCATTTCGGTTTGGCGAGCTGCGGCGGGCCATAAACTTCCCGAGCCTTGGCGAGTGCATCTTCGGCCGTTGGGCCCGTATTGTCAGCAGCCACAATTTTTGCGGGTGCACTAAGTAATAGCGCAACAACCAAAGCAATTGTGGCCGTTAATCTCGACATCGACTATTCTCCGCCCTAAGCGCTTATCCGTAATGAATTCGGGAGTGAATTGGACATGAATGCTACGCCTTCCACACCAGCCAGCAATATACTTGATCGGGTGCTCGTGCTCGAAATGGTTCGGGTTACCGAAGCAGCCGCTATTGCGGCGTCTAAACTGGTGGGGCGTGGCGATGAAAAAGCAGCCGATGCCGCCGCAGTAGAAGCCATGCGTGAAGCCTTCGACGAGCTTTACATGGATGGCACCGTGGTGATCGGCGAAGGCGAACGCGATGAAGCACCGATGCTGTATATCGGTGAAAAGGTCGGCGGTGCACCTGGCAAGGGGCCGAAGATCGATATCGCTCTCGACCCACTGGAAGGCACCACCATCACGGCGAAGGCCGGCCCCAATGCTCTGGCTGTGCTCGCCGCAGCGGAAGAAGGCTGCCTGCTTAACGCGCCTGATGTCTATATGCAGAAGATCGCAATTGGCCCCGGCTATCCGGAAGGTGTGATCAGCCTGGAAAAAAGCGTCACTGAAAATGTCGAATCCGTCGCGGCGGCCAAAGGGGTGGAGCCTGCCGATATTATCGTCTGCGTACTCGACCGCCCGCGTCACGCGGAAATGATCGAGGAATTGCGCAAGATCGGCTGCGGCATACACCTGATTCCAGATGGTGACGTGGCCGGTGTGATCGCCACTTCGGATGAAGACACCACGATCGATATCTATATGGGCTCGGGCGGCGCGCCTGAAGGCGTGCTGGCGGCGGCGGCCCTGCGTTGTATCGGCGGTCAGTTCAACGGCAAGCTGATCTTCCGCAATGATGATGAGCGTGAACGGGCCCGTAAATGGGGCATTGAAGATCTCGATCGGATCTATCTGCTGAATGATCTGGCCAAGGGCGATTGCATTTTCGCGGCCACCGGCGTGACCGATGGGTCGCTGCTCAAAGGCGTGAAGCGCAAGAACAAGATGATGACGACGGAAAGCGTCGTGATGCGCGCGAGCTCCGGCACGGTGCGCTGGGTGCGCGGCGAACACCGTTACTGAAGACAGCGGGTGCCACCGGAGCCGATAGCTCAGGTGGCACACCCGTGCCAAAAAGGCGGTCTTCGCATTGTCCGGCCACGGCGCAGGTTGCATTCGTGTGACTCTGCGCTAGAGCGCCGGACAGCACCATTTCGCGCGCCGATAAAAGAGGTACTCCGCAATGAAGATCATGGCCGGCAATTCCAATTTGCCGCTCGCCCGGGCGATCGCCGCCTATCTGGAAATGCCGCTGACTGATGCCAGCGTGCGCCGTTTCGCGGATGAGGAGATCTTTGTAGAGATCCTCGACAATGTTCGCGGCGAAGACGTTTTCCTTATTCAGTCCACGTCATTCCCGGCGAATGACAATCTGATGGAATTGCTGATCTGCATCGATGCGCTCAGACGCGCTTCGGCCCGCCGGATCACCGCCGTGGTACCCTATTTCGGCTATGCCCGTCAGGATCGCAAACCCGGCCCCCGCACCCCGATTTCAGCCAAATTGGTAGCCAATCTGATCACCGAAGCTGGGGCAGACCGCGTGTTGTCGGTTGATCTCCATGCCGGGCAGATTCAGGGCTTCTTCGATATTCCAACCGACAATCTCTATGCTGCGCCGACCATGGCCGCCGATATTCAGGCGCGTTATGGCGATGAAGAGCTGATGGTTGTTTCCCCCGATGTTGGCGGCGTTGTGCGCGCCCGCGCCCTTGCGAAGCGACTTGATAATGCGCCTCTGGCCATTGTCGATAAGCGCCGTGAACGTCCCGGCGAATCGGAAGTGATGAATATTATCGGTGACGTGCAGGGCCGTGCCTGCGTGCTGATCGACGATATCATCGATTCGGGCGGCACCTTGTGCAATGCGGCGCAGGCCTTGCTGGATCAGGGGGCAAAGAGCGTTGCAGCTTACATCACGCATGGTGTTCTGTCCGGCGGCGCCGTGGCCCGGATCGACAAATCCGCGCTGAAGGAACTGGTGATTACCGACACCATCCTGCCGACCGAAGCGACGATGCAGAGCGACCGTATCCGCAACCTGACCATCGCCCCGCTGATTGGCGAAGCCGTGCGGCGGATTGCGGATGAAAGTTCGGTTTCCAGCCTGTTCGATTGATCTGTCGGCGCCGGAACCGTTAGCCCTGAGCCGTTGGCTCGGGGCGCGGTCCGGCGGCCGATGACCGCTCAATCATCGCGCCAGGGTGGGCGGTCATCCGGTTCTATCCGGGCCAGTTCCTCCAGTCGCCGTGATTGGCGCGTTTCCAGATTGAGCGTTAAGAGCGGCTTTGCGTGAATGGCGAATTGATGCGGCGTGGCGCCGAAAAATGTCGCGAATTCGCGTATCTGATGGGATTGATCGCAATAGCGGAGCAGGGTCTCTGCTTCTTCCTTGCTATCAGCGACACCGCAAAGCTGTGACGCCAGGTCCAGTGCCCGCGCCCGCCGCAAAACCTGTTTCGGCGTCAGACCAAAATCCCGTTTCACCAACCGTTCCAGTCGCCGGATCCCGACGTCATGCCGATCAGAGAAGTCGGATACGGACAGGTTCGGATTGGCAAAGCAGGCCTGATCAAATGCCGTGCAGAGCGGGTCCGGACGCCGCGCGCCCTTTGCGTCAATCAGCCGGATCAGGGCATTTTCGGCAATCTCCAGCCAATCCTCTGGTGTGCTCCCGGGTTCAAGAGCGCCGGTAAAATCCTGTTGCGCAAGGCCGAATTCCTCCACCGGCAAAATCCGGTCGACGATCTGATCGCTGCGCAACCGGGTTATGGCGTGCAGTGCGCCGGGCCGCAGCCCAATCCCCACCGTTGCAATCGGCCCGGTACAGGTGATGGGCATACGGTGGGAATGCGGGCCGAAGAGGAGGGCCTGTTTCTCATAATGGCCGGTGCCGTCCGCGGTCTCGGCGGTCCACTTGCCCTTCATAAGCATGCGAATATAGGTGATATCATTGCACATGCCGCAGGAGATGAAGGTGTCCTCCGGCGCATCCACTTGAGCCGCGACTAGACGGGCGACCCAAGGCTGTAAATCTGGCGAGGCAGGGCGGTTAATCGACAGTGGCAAACCTGAGTTTGTCTGACCGGTATGCGAAACCAGCGGGCTTTTCACATTACTAGTGTTCGCATCTATTCTATCTGGCATTAACGACCCCCTGCACATCAGTTTAGACAACGCAGACGATTTCGCAAATTGATTAAATCCGTGACACTTTTAGAGGACCGCATTGGCGATAATTCATGGTTTCAAAAAAAGATATTGAACTGGCTGTCTCTCTGGCGGACGCCGCGCGCGAGGCCATTCGCCCTCATTTCCGCAATTTGACGGAAAGTGAGCGCAAGGATGATGCCTCTCCGGTAACGCAGGCGGATAGGGATGCTGAACGCGCCATGCGGACGCTGCTTGAACAAGCGGTGCCCGAAGACGGTATAATAGGCGAGGAATTCGGTGTTACCGAAGGCTCTTCCCGCCGCCAATGGGTGCTGGACCCGATTGATGGCACCACCGCCTTTATGGCGGGGCGGCCGATTTTCGGTACGCTGATCGCGCTGCTGGTTGATGGCTTTCCCCTGCTGGGCATTATCGATCAACCGATATTGGATGAGCGCTGGATAGGTGTCGCCGGGCAGGAAACGACCTTTAACGGCCGCCCTGCCACCACGCGCGCCTGCCGCGAATTGTCCGATGCGACGCTGGCCACCACCGGACCGCATTATTTTGATGAACAGCAGGGTCACCAATTCATGGCTCTGGCCGGGCAAACCGATCATAAGCGCATGGTGATGGGCGGAGATTGTTACAATTACGCCATGCTGGCTTCCGGCCATATCGATGTGATTTGCGAAGCTGGCTTGAAATTATACGATTTTGCCGCGCTGGTCCCGATTGTTGAAGGCGCTGGCGGGGTGATGAGTGACTGGAATGGTGATCCGCTTCATGCCGGGTCTGACGGTCATGTCCTCGCCTTGGGTGACAGTGCGCGGATGGATGATGTGATCGAGGCTCTGGCGCATAGTCATTGAACCGCAAGCGCGAAGGCAGGCTGACAAGCGGTTAGCGCCCGGCATGTTTGCACGCGGTTCCTGAGGAAGGGACACCCATGCGTTTTCTGTTCTTCTATGGCGTCTTGCTGGGCGATGTAGCGCCGCCTGCTGTCAAAACTCTGCTGGCTGATCTCGGGCCGGGTCGCCGGGCCACTGTCACCGGGCGATTATATGCCGCAGGTGACCCGCAGGGGGCCTATCCCGTGCTGGTGGAGGGGACAGGCGAAGTGCAAGGCATGGTGCATGAGGCGGGATCGGTTGATACCGAGGCGCTGGACCGGTTTGAACGGATCGACCCGGATGACCCGGACAAGGGTGAATATCGCCGAATAGAGATGGATGCGGTTTGCGCGGACGGCACGCATTGCGTGGCAGAAGTCTATTTTTACAATCATGCGCTCTCGCCGCAGCTGCGCCCCATTCCGCATGGCGATTTTGCGCGCTTCCTCAAGGAAACCGGGCATCAGCCTTATTCCGGCACCTGACAGCTGAGGGAGCAGGATCGGGGATGGTTGAGGGGCTGCGCTCAATCTGACCGGAGATTATTTATTGTTCAGAGTACCTTATGCATTTTACTCTTCCTTAAGAGCGTGACACTAGCGTGGGAGAAAGGGTGAATTCCACCCATGAATTGCGGAGATGCCTGGCCTTATGTCTGACTATGTTGATCTCAACCATCCAGCGGGGGAAGGTGGCTTCTCTCCTGAATGGGCGGATCAGCGGCAGGCGCCGCGCTTCACGCCTTTAATCCGCACGGCCAAGCTGATTGGCACTTCGGGCGAATATCTCTGCGTGGTACGCGATGCATCCTCCACCGGGATCAGCGTACGCACATTTCACCCCCTGCCTGAAGACACGAACCTGACGCTGGAAATGCCCAATGGCGACCGGCACGAGCTGCAACGTGTCTGGGAAACCGAAGGGAAAGCGGGCTTTGCCTTCGTCGGACCGGTCGACATTGACCGCCTGATTGTGGGGAAAAGCCGTTTTCCAAAGCGCCCCTTGCGGCTGCGTCTGCAGTTGCCAGCCCTGGTTTCTTTCCATGGTGAAACGGCCGGGGTGGTGATTTTGGATATCTCTCAGCAAGGCGCGCGAATCGCCTGTTCGCAACATCTCGCGATTGATCAGCCATTAAGACTGGAGGCGGATTGCCTGCCGGTCATATCGGCCAAGGTTCGCTGGCGTAAAAATGGGGCCTATGGGCTCGTCTTCACCGATACGCTGAAATTCGGCGATCTGGCGAGTGTCGCCGCCGAGATTCAAGCCCCGATCAAGCGCTGAATCGCCTAGCCGGGGTACCGGATCAGGCCGGCCGGAATTTCAGCGCCACACCATTCAGGCAGTAACGCTTGCCAGTCGGTGCCGGGCCATCATTGAACACATGGCCAAGATGGCCGCCGCAATCGGCGCAATGCACTTCGGTACGAGAATAGCCGAGCTTGCGATCGGTCGAGCGACCAATGGCGCCTTTCAGCGGGCGGTAGAAACTGGGCCAGCCCGTGCCGCTGTCATATTTGGTGGTGGAGGGGAACACCGCATTGTCGCAGCCAGCACATAAAAACGTGCCCTTGCGCTTTTCATCGTTCAACGGCGAGCTATAGGGCCGCTCGGTCCCTGCCTGACGTAAAATTCGGAACTGCGCGGGCGACAGGCGCCCCTGCCATTGTGCTTCGGTCAGCTTGACCGGGTAATCGCGCGCATTGGCGGGGGTGCTGCCACAGGCTGCCAGCACCGGCGTAAGCGCTGCCCCGGCCAGAAGGCCGAGTGCTCGTCTGCGGCTGGTGTTCTGAATAAGCATGATCGCAGTTTATCCCCTTGATTCAGAACCTTTCCTTAACAAGGTCCAGAGTCTGCGCCTGCCGGCGTTGCCCGCTTTGCCCTGCGGGGTGCCGCTTTGCATCACCTTGCGGCGGAACAGCCGCGCACCCAGGCGAATAAACAGGGCAACACAGGCGATCTGCCAACACAGGGCCAGCGCATGAGGCCACAATTCCGGCTGCGTCGCCGCGCGCGCGATCATGGCGAAGGGAGAGCTGAGCGGAAAGGCAATGGCGATCCATTCCAGAATATCGCCCTGATGGGCAATGGCCAGACTGGCAAAGAAGAACACCAGCACCTGAAACATGGTGACCGGCATGGATAGCGTCTGTACTTCGCGGACCGTTGTGGCGAGCGAGCCGATGGCGAGAAAGATTGAGCCGAGCAGCAGATAGCCCATCGCGAAATAGATGGTGCCGAGCGCGAAGAATGCTGTCCAGCCAACTGCCGGGGCGGTGATTGCGCCCAGCGCGGACCCGCCCAGCATCAGAATCAGCGCGGCGCAAGACCCCCAGATCGCAATCCCCACCGTGGATATGCCCAGCATGGCGAATAATTTGCCGAGAAACAGCGCATCCATGGGAATGGCGGCGGCCAGAATCTCGATGATCTTATTGCCTTTTTCCTCCACCAGATTGGACAGGACCATGCCGGCCAGCAGCATGATCAGCAGGAAGAGCAGGGTCTGCGCCGCTTGCGCGGTGACCAATCTGTCGCGTGGGCGCTGCGCCGTGTCAGGGGCGGCTGTGGGGGTAAGGGCTAGCTCTGGTAATTTGGGAACCGATGCGGCCGCGGCCCAGCTGCACAACATGGTCAGCGGACCTTTGCTGTTCTCCAGCAAAGCGGGTGAGCCGGCCAGCCCAGGCGATTGCAAACTGCCATAGAGAACCCCGGAAAATTCGCTTCCATGCGCGTCCATGAATTCGCTTGGTGCCATTCCGGCAGGCAGGGCGCCCACTTTGCGCAGGGGAGGGGCAAAATCGTTGAGGGAGGAGGCAAATTGCTCACGTGCCGCGATGACGCGATCGGCGTCGCTTTGCTCCATGGCGACGGCAATGGGGGCTGTGGCCCCACCACCGCGATCAATCGACTGGCCAATGCTTCCTGCCAAGACACCCACAATCAGGGGGAACAGCGGGCCAAGCAGGAAAAACAGAAATGCCCGGCTGGTGAGAATGGCCAGAAAATCGCGCCGCGCGATGACCCATGCGGCGGACCAGAAGCTGAGCCGTCCTGCCGCACCCGTCATGCTGTTTCCCCCGGATGGTTATCTTTCATCGCCTGTGCTGCGGCAGCGCCGGCAATATCGACGAAGGCATCATGCAATCCGGCCCGTTCGATCGAAAGCGATTTGATCCCGGCATCGCTGGCGATCAGAGCTTTCAGCAGATCCTCGACCTCGCCTTCGGGAAGCGAAAAGAGCCAGCTGCGGCCTTCCTTCCTCGCATCGGCTGGCAAGGCGTCACGCCATGGGCCATCGTCGGAACGCGTTTCGAGCTGAACGCGGGGCGGAATACGGTCCCGTGCTGTTTCGACTTTACCGGCAAAGGGCACCTTGCCCCCGGCGATAATCGCTACCTCTTCGCATAGCCGTTCGGCATGGGCGATGACATGGGTGGAAAAGATCACGGTTGTGCCATCGGCCGCAAGATCACGGATCGTGGCCTCCAGACGGCCCTGATTGAGTGCATCCAGCCCGGCAAAGGGTTCATCCAAAAAGACCAGACTGGGCCGGTGGACCAGTGTGCCGAGCAATTGCACGGTTTGCGCCATGCCCTTGGACAGATGCCGTACCTGACGTTCGACAGCGTCCCCCAGGCCATGATTTTCCATCATCTCACGCGCGCGCAGGCGACCTTCCTTCAGCGGTAAGCCGCGCAAGGCCCCCATGAAAGCGATGGCATCGATCGCTTTCATGGAGGGATAGAGGCCGCGCTCTTCGGGCAGATAGCCGATCAGGCGGGAGACATTGCGGGGGTTGCTTTCCCCCAGCACCAGCCTCTCCCCCGCATCGGGATCGATGATGCCCAACAGCATGCGCAGGGTCGTGGTCTTGCCCGCGCCATTGGGCCCAAGAATTCCGTATATCGCGCCGCGCGGCACGGAAATATCGACGCCGTCCACAGCCAGATTGCGGCCGAAACGCTTAACCAGCCCCCGTGCCTCAATGGCGAGTGCGGGGTTGGTTTCCGTCAAAGCATTTCCTTTAGCGGGGTGTCTGTATCCAAAAGTCTTTCAGGTTCGATCTGAGCGCGGGCTTCCACCAGTTTGCGCCCCTGAACGTAATCCTTCATCCTATTGACACAATCGAGCGCAATCACGCGCCCTTCACGCAGATAGATGACGGAAAAGCTGCGCTCTTCCGGATCGCCGCGTAGCACGGTCGTATCATAATTCATGCTCAGCCCGGCCGTCTGCAGCTTCAGATCATACTGGTTGGACCAGAACCACGGCAGTGCATTATAGGGTTCGCTATTGTCGCAGATCGCGCGGGCGGCTGTGGTTGCCATATCATTGGCATTCTGGACGCTTTCCAACCGGATGACCGCGCCTGCGGCATAGGCATTGGCATGGGCGGCGCAGTCTCCGATGGCGAATACATCCTCCAGACTGGTGCGGCAGTATTCGTCCACATCCACGCCATTGGCGCCGCTGGCCCCGGCGGCGATCAGCGCGCCGACCGCCGGTACGATACCGATACCGACCACGACCATGTCGCAGGCAATGGTGGTGCCGTCAGTCAGTTTGACGCCGGTTACCTTTTGGCCATCGCCTTCAAGACAATCCACCAAAGCTTCCAGTCGCAGATCCACGCCGTGGGCACGGTGCTCCCGTTCATAGAAGCGGGAAAGGTCTTCACCCGCCACTCGTGCCAGGACCCGGTCCTGTGCCTCGATCAATGTCACTTCGCATTCGAATTTCGTCAGCACGGCGGCTGCTTCCAGCCCGATGTAACCGCCGCCAATCACGACCACGCGTTTCGCGCCGGCATCCAGTTCCTTCATCATGCGGTCAACATCGGCACGATTGCGCACCGAATGCACACCATCAAGATCGGCGCCGGAACAGGACAGCCGCCGCGGGTCGCCGCCAGCAGCCCAGATCAGCGAGCCATAGGAAATCGTTTCGCCAGAGGCGGTGGAGATTTCCTTGGCAATCGGATCGACCGCAGTGACCGCATTGGAAAGCCTTAGTTCCACATTCTTGTCCGCCCAGAACTTCTCCGGACGGATCATGATGCGTTCAAAAGTCTTGTCGCGCGCCAGATATTCCTTGGACAAAGGGGGCCGTTCATAAGGCGGGTGAGGATCGCGCCCGATCATCATGATCGACCCCTCAAAACCTTGCTGACGAAGGGCAATCGCGGCCTGGGCTCCCCCATGACCGGTGCCGACGATAAGGACATCTGCTTGGCTCATGGGAGAGTGGATTGGCGGAAAACCGCTTATCGTCAAGGGCGGATTAGCTTTTCAGCAGGTTTCGCGCCTGACTGGCTATTTGTGCCAGCATCGCCGGGCTGACCGGAGAGGAGGATTGCGCGCGGTTAATCATGCTGCGGAAGTGCTTTATTCCCGCGTCATGACTTTCCGCCCATACATCCAGTGCAAAAGCAGGATCGGAGCCCGCATCCTTGCGCTGCGCCAGGATTTCGAGAAAGTCGAAGCGCATTTGCTGGAAATCGCGCGCGAGCCCGGCGACCAGCAGCCGTTCCCACGGATCGGACGGGTCCATCAGGGCCGCCTTGCCCTGGGCCCAGTCGAGCGCGAGCCGTTCACCCAATTCGGTGAAGCTGACGGTCAGGCGCTCCGCAGGAATGCCGGTATCGCGCGACAGGCGGGCCAGACCGATAGCCCCATCAAGCTTGAAGAGTTCCGCAACCCGGGTGGCGAGATCCTGCGGCGCTTTTTGTTCGCTGAGCCGGGTAATGATGGCTTCGGCATGATCGGATGCTGCCTTGGAAATCAGGGCATTCACCTCGGCTTTCAATTCGCCGACGGCGGGTGAAAGCTGTTCGATCAGTTCGTGCGAGGGTACATCACCCGCACCGGCACGGATCAGATCAGCCATATGGCCGCGCAGTGCCAATGCGGCAAGATCGAACAATTCAAGCCGGGCCGGCTCGGACATGTCGGCTGTTTCCAGATCATGCCACAGGCTGGGCATGTCAAAGATGCGGCTGGCGCACAGGAATGCAGCCCCGACTTTGGACAGGCTGGCGCCTTCTTCTTCCGCCAGTTCGAACGGCTGGACCAGCCCCATGCGATTGATGACCTGATTGGCGATAGTCGTCGCCACGATTTCATCGCGCAGCTGGTGGTTGATGATCTGCTGGCGGAACCGGTCCTGCATCGCGGACGGGAAATCGGCCAGCAGCAGGGGCACGGCGGAGGGATCTTCGCTGATCCCGCTACCTTCCAGTGCTGCTTGCAAGGCCAGTTTTGCGCTGGAAAGCAGGATGGCAAGTTCCGGCCGTGTCAGGCCGCGATCATCACTGGCCCGGCGTGACAGCGTTTCGGCGTCAGCCAGCCCTTCGGTGCGTCGGTCGAGATCGCCAATTTCCTCCAGCGTTTCGATCAAACGCATCTGCGCAGGGATGGCGCGGGCGCCCCCTTGTTCGGCGATGGACAAGGCCAGTGCCTGCAACCGGTTGTCTTCCAGCACCAGCTGGGACACGTCCTCGGTCATCTCCTCAAGGAAGGCGTTCCGATCATCATCGCTAAGTGATTCCTTGCGCTGTGCTGCGGCCAGCGCGATCTTGATATTCACTTCATTATCGGAGCAATCCACCCCGGCGGAATTGTCGATGAAATCAGCGTTAATTCGCCCGCCTTGCAGTGCGAATTCAATACGCCCGGCCTGCGTCACGCCCAGATTGGCGCCTTCGCCGACCACTTTCACGTTCAGATCACGCCCATTGATCCGCAATGAGTCATTGGTGGGGTCGCCGACTTCGATATTGTTCTGATAGGCGGCCTTCACATAGGTGCCGATTCCACCAAACCAGAGCAGATCAACCTGAGCCTTCAATATGGCTGAGATCAGGCTGTCGGGGTCGAGTTCCGTCGCCTCAATGCCCAGCAAGGTACGGATTTCCTCGCTCAGCGGGATCTGTTTCATACTGCGCGCAAATGCGCCGCCGCCGCTGGAAATCAGGCTTTCGTCATAATCCGCCCAGCTCGAACGCGGCAGGTCGAACAGGCGCTTGCGTTCCTCCCAGCTGGCGGCGGGATCGGGATCGGGATCGAGGAAGATATGGCGGTGGTCAAAGGCCGCCACCAGCTTGATCGATTTGGAAAGCAGCATGCCATTGCCGAACACGTCGCCCGACATGTCGCCGCAGCCGATCACGCGGACCGGGTCCTTCTGCACATCGACGCCCATTTCCAGGAAATGGCGCTGTACCGAAATCCAGGCACCCCGGGCGGTGATTCCCATCGCCTTATGGTCATATCCATGGCTGCCGCCGCTGGCGAAAGCATCGTCCAGCCAGAAATCGCGCTCTGCCGCGATGGCATTGGCGACATCGGAGAAGCTGGCCGTGCCCTTATCGGCTGCGACCACGAAATAGGGATCTTCGCCGTCCAGGATCACCACATTGTCAGGATGCACCACGGCGTCATCGACAATATTGTCCGTGATCGACAACAGGCTGCGGATGAAGATCTGGTAACTGGCCTTGCCTTCGGCGGCCCAGCCATCGCGATCGGTGGAGGGATCGGGCAGCAATTTGGGATAGAAGCCGCCTTTCGCGCCGGTCGGCACAATCACGGCATTCTTCACGCGCTGCGCTTTCATCAATCCCAGCACTTCGGTGCGGAAATCGTCCCGGCGGTCCGACCAGCGCAGCCCGCCGCGTGCCACGGGGCCGGCCCGTAAATGGATGCCCTCAACCCGGCGCGAATAGACGAAGATTTCCCGCCATGGCACGGGCTTTGGCAAGTTGGGGACTTCCGGTGAATTCAGTTTGAAGGCGAGTGCTTCATTGCCTGCCGGAGCAAAGGCATTGGTGCGCAGCACGGCCTTGATGACTGCGCGGTAAAGCCGGAGCAAACGGTCATCATTGATCGCGGCAACGTGGCTCAACCCGTCGCGGACAGCTTCTTCTGCCTGTTCGCAGGCCTGTTCGCGGTCTCCGTCAAATTCCGGGTCGTGCCGTGCACGCAGCAGATCTGTCAGAGCGCGGGTGACATTCTTTGCGCTGCTCAGTGCATCCACCACCGTATAGATGGTGAAGCCCATTCCGGTCTGCCGCAAATAGCGATAGATCGCGCGCAGCCAGTTTGCTTCCTCGGCCTTCAGTGCCGTGTCGATCACCAGACGGTTGAAGACGTCATCTTCGCTGGTGCCATTGATCACCGCGCTGATGGCGTTTTCGATTGCCTGATCGCGGTGGAGCAATTCCGTGGCATCATCGCTATCGGCCATCGACAGGCGGAAATCGTGGATGGTACCAATCGTACCGTTCTGCAATTCCGTCGGCACTTCAGCGAGTACGCGGAAGCCGAAGTTTTCCAGCGCTGGCACGGCGTCGGACAGCGGCATGGAGCCTTCTGCCTGATAGATTTTCAACCGTAATTCGTGAGCGGCATCATTTTTGAGCCGGTAAAGACGGGCGTCGCGTTTGAGCGGCAGTGCTTCACTATCCGTACCCAAGCGCCGCATCCGCTCAATATCGCGCGCCGCTTCGGCCGGGCCGTAGGTGGTGCGATAGGAGGCCGGGAAACTGTCGGCATAACGGTGCGCCAATGCCGCAGCGCGGCCGCTTTCCGTCACCGCGATCAGCTCATGCTCGACCGCTTCGGTCCAGCCGCGCAGCATATCCTGCAGCTGATGGTCGATGGCGGCTTCGTCATAGTCTTTTTCGACATTCCGGATATCGAGCACATAGCGCAGCATGGCCAGCGATCCGCCTTCGACCACCAGGCTCCAATCAAGAGTCCGCGCGCCGGTTTCCTGTTCCAGCAGAGCCTGCACCTGAAGCCGGACAGTGGTGGAAAGCATATCGCGCGGCAACCAGACGAAGCCGAAGATATGCCGCTGCAATGGCGCCTCAACCAGGGCCAGTTTGGGGCGCGGGCGATCCACCAGGCTCATCATGGTGGTAGCGACGCGGGCAATATCGTCATCGGGGAAGCCGATAACCAGATCATGCGGCAAGGTGGTCAGCGCATGAATCAAGGCCTTGGCGTCATGGCTGTCCGCCTGAAAGCCCAGATCTTTCCGGATCCGTTCCAATTGCCCGCGCAGCCATGGCACGTTGGAAGGGCGCATGGCGAGGGCCGCACTGGTCCACAGGCCGGCATGGATCGACAGGGCCGTAATCTCCCCATCTTGCGTCACGGGGATGATGAACAGGTCTATCGGTGCGCGCCGGTGAACCTGTGCACCCTGATTCGCCTTGATGATGAGCGGGGCGTGCTGATCGCGTCCAGGGCCATCATCGAACCATGCAAAGGCACGGGCGAGGCTTTCTTCCGCCAGCAGGCTATTCGTGCTGGCGCGGCATATGCCCATACTCTCGCTTTGCGATCCGTCGCGCTGGCGCGTGACATGGCCGAGCTGCGTCATCTGCCCATCGCTCAGCCATTTCAGCAAGGCGGCGCCTTCTTCACTGGCGATGCTGCTGGCGTCCTGCATCAGCCGGTCACGCATTGCCCCCCAATCTTCGACCGCCGCAGCAATGTCGTCGAGTGTGGAAAGCAACCCGCTGCGCAAGGCGGCGCGTTCCTTGGCATCCAGACGCGGCGTTTCCATATAGATCATGGATTCGCGCAAGGAGCTTTCCTCTTCGGAAATGCTGGTGAGCTGGCCATTTGCATCCCGCTCCACCATCAGAACAGGATGCAATAACCGATCAACCGGCGCGCCTTGTTCCGCCACCAGAGCAGTGCAGGAATCGACCAGAAACGGCATGTCGTCATTGATGATGGCAATGCGCGTGACGCGGCGTTCATCCTGCGCGCTGCGGATCAATATGGCCGGTTTGCCTGGCTCACGTATGCGCGCGGCTTCAAGCAGAAAGTGGGAGGCGTTTTCCAGTGGCCCGTCGTCCAGCGCGGTTTCACCGGGGAGCAGCGAATTGCAGATTTTCTCCGACAGCTCACCCGCCAGGGCGCGCTCGGCCGGGCTCAGCTGGGTGTCTTCAGTTTCGCGATCCTGCATATCCGCCATATTTGCCTCTCTTATTATGCCTGCCTTATGCAAGCGGCTCGCAGCGCAGAGCGTTCCACCGGCAGCGCTGAAATAATTTTGCGCCACTCTATCCGATAATTCTGGAAGAGCCAGAGCCGCTGCATATCAAACCTCAGCCCGCATGGCCTCCATGGTCAGCGACAGCGAATGGCGGCGCGCGGCGGGGTCGAATGTGGCACCAGACAGAATGAGTTCGTCCGCCTGTGTGCGGTCCAGAAAGGCGCCGATGTGTTTCCTCACCGTGGCGGGGGAGCCGACCGCCCGGGCCACATCCATTCCTGCCAGCATGGCCTGCGCCGGTCCGGGCAGCGAATCGCGGTAACCGGGGACGGGCAGTGGAAGCTTGCCCGGATCACCACTGCGCAAGCGGACAAAGGACTGATCGCCCGATGATGCCAGCAATTGAGCCTCCGCATCACTTTCAGCGGTAATCACTGTCATCGCGGCCATCGCATGGGGTTTATCCAGCTGTGCCGAAGGGCGGAATTCCTGGCGGTAGGTCTTGAGCGCTTCATCGAGATGCGCGGGCGCGAAATGGCTCGCAAAGGCATAAGGCAGACCGAGCCGGGCGGCCAGTTGCGCGCCGAAGAGGCTGGAGCCGAGCATCCACATCTCGACATTCGATCCAAGGCCCGGCGTTGCCTTGATGGGCAGATCGATATCGCCGGTGAGCAAGGCGCGCAGTTCCACGACATCCTGCGGGAAGCTCTCGGCCGAACGCATCAGATCCTTGCGCAGCGCCTGCGCAATCCGTCCGCCCGCACCGGGAGCGCGGCCCAGGCCCAGATCAACCCGCCCGGGAAACAGCGCCTCCAGCGTGCCGAATTGTTCGGCAATCACGAAGGGGTTGTGATTGGGCAGCATGATCCCGCCGGAACCGATGCGAATAGTGCTGGTGACATGGCCGATATGGGACAGGGCAACCGCCGTGGCACCGCCGGCAATGCCCTCGGTGGCGTGATGTTCGGCCACCCAGAAGCGTTTATAACCTTGCTCCTCGGCCGTCTGTGCCAGCTTGCCGGCCTCCAACAAGGCGCCGGAAACGTCACTGCCTTCGCGGACGGGGATGAGGTCGAGAACGGAAAAGGGGGTCATTACGGCGTCTCCTTCATTTGAGACAAATAGGTGCGGGCGGTGGCGGCCTGTTCGCTGTCTGAGTCGAGCGCGATGACCGATTCCCAGCTTGCCCGTGCGGCCTCACTGTCACCGGCCAGCATGGCGATAACGCCTGCCTCCAAGCCGATTCGCGGGTCTTGCGGGGCAAGGCCCGCGGCGGTGCGGATCTGCATCTGGGCATCTTCCAGCCTGTCTTCACGCCGGGAAAGCGTTGCCGAAAGCAGCCATGCTTCGGAATTTTGTGCGGCATCCTGCCGGGCCGTTGCCAGCGCCTGCCGCGCTTCGTCCATTCGGCCCAGCCCGACCAGGGTCCGTGCCCGGTCCACTTCGATGCCGCCGCTTACCATCGGATCACCGGTCAGCGCGGCATCGCGCAAGGCCAGATCGAGCGTGCCCAGCGCATCCTCCAGCCGATTGTCGGCCAGCGCTGCATTGCCTGCCATGGCGGCCAGTTTTGCTCGGCTGAGATGGTTATCTTCCAGCCGGGCATTGCGCGCCATCATGAAGGAATCTTCTGCCGCCTGCCAACGTAGCAGGCTGGTATAGGCCATACCCAGACATTGCTGCGGATAGCTGCGCTCCGGCCCGACGACTTCGGCCAGCCAGGTGGAGGCGGTGACGATGGCGGTTGCCGGATCCTGCCGCGCTTCTTCCAGGCAAACGGTCAGCCGGTCGCGTTCGATTGTGGCCGGGCTGGACATCGCAGTTTGGCTGGATGGGACCGGAAGATCCGGTGTGGTTCCTTGCGCGGCCGTCTGCAGGAACAGCGGCAGCAGCGCGGCGGAAATGAGGGGTGTCAGGGGCATGCAATAGGGTCCTGTCTCAGCGGAGCGCCTCCACAGTGCGCAGCAACAGGGCAATATCCTCTTCGCGCGAGAGACGGTGATCCCCGCGCTTGACGAGAGTGACCTGCACATCGTCTGAACGCAGGCGGGACGCCAGACGTAGCGAGATTTCCGGTGGCACTACGTCGTCATCCTGCCCATGCAGCAGACGCACCCGGCAATCGGCTTCGATGATGCCGCGCAATTGCTTTACCCGTTCGCCATCCTGCCAGAACCCGGCATGGGTCGGCGTCGGCTCGGGGCCATAGGGATTATCGCGCAGCAGTGTTTCACCGCCTTGCATGATGGCTTTTTCCTCTGCGGTGAAACCCCATTCGGTAAAATCGGGGGCCGCGGCAATGCCGACCATGCCCGCAACACGGCCCGGCAACATGCGCGCCACCAGCAGCATCAGCCATCCGCCCATGGAGGACCCGACCAGAATGACAGAGCCGATAATTCGCTGCTCCACCAATGACAGCACTTCTTCGCGCCAACGGGACAAGGTCCCCTCGGCAAAATCGCCATTGCTGCGGCCGCAGCCCGAATAATCGAGTAGCAGACATTCGCGCCCTTCGCGCACCGCCCAGTCAAACAGGGCCGTGGCTTTGCTGCCTTCCATGTCGCTCATATATCCGGGCAGGAAAATCAGCGCAGGGCCGGTGCCTTTGATATGACGGAAGGCTATTCTGCGCCCATCGGCCATCTCGTGAAATTGAATGTCAGCCATATAGGGATAGTGGGAAGTGGCGCGCCTATGCACAAGTGGCTGGTGCAAGTGATCGGTTGGCCGGTTGGACCCAAGTCCCGTCGCCCGCCCAGATAAATGTGTCCGAATTTAAGACAGCCTCCGCGGGGCTTGTCAGAAAGCCTTGCAGAGTGAGGCTTAGTCCATCCTAATCCCTCGGCAGGGGGGACAATTGATGATTGTACGGCCAAGGCAGGTTGGGGCGCGCGGCGCTCATCGCGCGTTTGACGATGTGCTTTCACGGAGTTCCGCCTTTGCGGAGGGTCAGCAATGGTTGTGCTTTATCTGGGGCCTCTATATCGGTTTGCGAATTCTCGCCCTGATCCCAGAGGTCGCACTCACTCCTGATGCGGATTGGTATTACGATCAGGCGATCAGTCTGGCGCAAGGCCGGGGGTATATGAATGGCGAGGGGGAGCCGAGCGCCTTCTGGCCGCCCGGCTGGCCCTTGACGCTGTCCGTTATCTTCCGGGTTTTTGGCGCTTCGCCGCTGGTGGTTGGTCTGTTCAATCTGGCGGCCTCGCTGGTGATTGGGCTTATGATGCTCAAACTGGGGCGCTTATTATCAGGCAATGAACTCGCCGCGCGGACCGGGCTGTTGCTGCTGGCCGTATATCCCAATGCCATTGCCTATGTGCCGCTTGCGCTGACGGAGGTATATTACACGGCCTTGCTGATGCTCGGCTGCTGGATTTTGCTAAGCCGCACCCATTGGCGCAGCTTGCTGCTGGCTGGTGTGATCTTCGGTGTGGCGACTTTGGTTAAGGCACAGACGATTGTCGTCATCCCGGCGATCTTCGCGATCGACTGGCTGCGAGCTGCTCCATTCTGGCGGCGTTTTCCGGCCTTGTTCGGTCAGGGTGCGCTGGTGCTGCTGGTTGCCTTGCTGACTATAGCCCCGTGGACGATCCGCAATTATCAGCAGCTTGGCGAATTTGTCCCGGTCTCCACCAATGGCGGCATCACTTTGCTGACCGGCAATCATGACTTTGCCACGGGAGATTACTCACCCGACGCACCAGTGGTACGGGAAGTGCAGAACCGGCCCGGTCTGTCTGAAGTGGAGCGCGACGCCGAAGCGGGCCGGATTGCGAAAGAATGGATTGCCGATAATCCGCAGAGGTTTCTGTCGCTTTCGGCGCGCAAAATACTGCGTCTGTGGCTGCCCGATGGGGAGGGGGAATGGGCCTATCAGAGCGGTGCGCCGTCTTATTATGAGTACCAGAGGCTGTATCGCACCCTGCGTTACGCCAATCAGGCATATTACGCGCTGCTGATGATCGGGTTTCTGGCCGCCTTCATGATGCGGACAGAGCTGCGATTGCGTGTGGGGCAACGCTGGGCCGGCTGGTGGCTACTACCCTATATGCTGGCGCTCTATCTCACCCTCATTTGCGTGGTATTTTCCGGTCAGTCACGCTTTCACTATCCGATCATGCCCTTCATCTGCCTTACTTGTGGTTGGTTGCTGACGCTGCATTTATCCTCGGCCCGGAACCCCGCCATGCAGCGTTTATAGTGTGCCGAGGGTTATGATGACGGCTCTTCACGCAGGAAAATATCCTCGATCGGGAGACCGAAGCACTCGGAGATTCTGAAGGCCAGCGGCAGCGAAGGATCATATTTGCCGGTCTCGATCGCATTGACGCTCTGGCGTGAGACACCCAGCTTGTCGGCCAGTGCCTGCTGGCTCCAGCCATGTTCGGCGCGCAGAACCCTGAGCCGGTTCTTCATGCCCCGCTGACCCGGTTCCATATCTGCCCCACGGCCAGGCCGACGCACCACAGGGGGAAGATCATGAAAACCGGCAGGCGCGGTACAGTCACATAGAGTTCGAGCAGGCCCCAGACGCCGGAAATCGTCAGAGCGAAAGCCGTCGCGATCATGAATTTGCGAACTTCAAGCATCCGCAAATATTCGTCTTCCATCTCGATCAGCAGCCGTCCCATGGCCCAGATCCACCCGAGGATAGCGAGCCCCGGCAACAGAGCCAGCCCGATATAGAGAGGGCTGGGCGGAGCATCATCCGGTACGAGGCGTACGCCAATCATGAATGTCCCGATATAAAGACCGGTCGCGATCAGAAAACGGCGCATGTAGCGGCGGAATGCCGGTGTGGAGCGTGGATGGCAGGTCATGATCCCATTCCTCTGCGGCATGAACGCAGACAGCTTCCAGCGCTGGTAACAGCGAAGATGATGGCGAGCAGGAGGAACATCGTGTGGGCGTCTGTGTCCTCCACCCAGCCTGCCACATTGGCGATGGCCAGAGCGATAAAGACGAGCGCCCAGCAAATGATGCTGGTCATACGGTTCATAGGTCAAGCTCCCTTGCTTTTATGTAAAGCAAGATTGACTATCATCATGCCGATGTCAAGCAACATTGACACGGGGTGACATCCTTTGATTGCGCTGCTAGAGGCCTGCCCATGGCACATCGGCTGACCACGACCACCACCACAACCACCCGGACTTCTCCGGGGCGGTTGGTCGCGGCCTGATCCAAGCCGCCGACGCCGCCCGGATTTCGGGCGGAATGGCGTCTCCTCCCGAAACCGTTAGATTAGCAGGACGCCGTATCTTCCGATGCGCGGCCCATTGTGCCATGGGCGGTTACCGGATGAGTATGAAAGACGAGTGCGATGAGTGAAGTGATCAAGATCAGCCTTCCCGATGGTTCCGTACGAGAAATGCCGCAGGGTTCGACTCCGGGCGATGTCGCCGCTGCAATCGGGCCGGGGCTCGCCAAGGCGGCTCTGGCGGCGAAGGTAAATGGCGAATTGCGCGATATTAACCGCCCGCTGGAGGGGGACACCGAGCTGGCGCTGGTGACTTCACGCGATGAGGCGGAGGCGCTGGAGCTGGCGCGGCACGATTTTGCGCATGTTCTGGCTGAAGCGGTCCAGGCGCTGTGGCCGGGGACGCAGATCACTTTTGGCCCGGCAACCGATGACGGTTTCTATTATGATGTGAAGGCGCCGACGACGCGCGATCCCTTCTCGATGGATGATCTGCCCGCAATTGAAGAGAAGATGCGGGAGATCATTAAGGCGGACAAGCCGCTACGGCGTGAAATCTGGTCGCGCCAGCAGTTGATCGACAAATGGTCTGCCGAAGGTGAAACGTTCAAGGCCGAATGGGCCGCTGAGCTGCCTGAAAATGAAGAACTGACCGTTTACTGGTCAGGCGATGACTGGCTCGACATGTGCCGCGGCCCGCATCTGCCCAGCACCGGCAAGCTCGACCCGCAGGCTTTCAAGCTGATGCGTGTGGCGGGTGCCTATTGGCGCGGTGATCAGAATAATGCGCAATTGACGCGTATTTACGGCACGGGCTGGCTGAACAAGAAACAGCTGAATGCGCATCTCACCCGGCTTGAAGAGGCCGCCAAGCGCGATCACCGCAAGCTGGGCCAGGAAATGAACCTCTTCCACCTGCAGTCGGAAGCGCATGGATCGGTTTTTTGGCATCCCCATGGCTATCAGATCTGGCGTGAGCTTGAAGCCTATATGCGCCGGGCGATCGACGGGGCCGGCTATAATGAAGTCAAGACGCCGCAGGTGATGGATGCGCGCCAGTGGGAACAGAGCGGCCATTGGGGCAAATATCGCGAAAACATGTTCGTCATCCCCGATGAAGTCCCCAATACTGAGGATGAAGGCCCGATTGTTTCCGACGCGGCTGAGTGGATGGCGCTCAAGCCGATGAATTGCCCGGCACATGTGCTGATCTTCCGTCAGGGGATCAAATCCTATCGCGATCTGCCGCTGCGTATCTATGAAAATGGCTGCTGCCATCGGAACGAGCCGCATGGTGCGTTGCACGGGTTGATGCGGGTCCGCCAGTTCACGCAGGATGACGCGCATATCTTCTGCACAGAAGACCAGATCGTCGAGGAAGTGCAGGCTTTCTGCCGACTTGCGGACCGGATCTACAAGGATTTTGGTTTCACCTATGCGATCAAGCTGGCGCTGCGTCCTGAACAGCGGTTTGGTTCGGATGCCGATTGGGACAAGGCCGAGAATGAGCTGCGCGATGCGGTTGTCCGCGCAGGGCTGGCGACGGAGGAATTTGGCTGGGAAGAACTGCCCGGCGAAGGGGCCTTCTACGCACCCAAGCTGGAATGGCATCTGACCGACGCCATTGGCCGCACCTGGCAGGTCGGCACGATTCAGTCGGACCGCGTGCTGCCCGAAAGGCTCGATGCGAGCTATATTGGCGAAGATGGCGAGAAGCACCGTCCGGTGATGCTCCACCGCGCGATTTTCGGGTCCTATGAACGTTTCATCGGCATTCTGATCGAACATTTCGCCGGTCGCCTGCCTGTCTGGTTGGCACCGGTACAGGCCGTGGTCGCAACGATCGTTTCCGATGCCGATGCCTATGCCTCAGAAAGCATCAGCAAGCTTCAGGCTGCGGGCATTCGTGTGGAAAGCGACTTCCGGAACGAGAAGATCAATTACAAGGTGCGCGAACACAGCCTGGCCAAGGTGCCCTATCTGCTCGTCATGGGGATGCGAGAGGCGGAGGAAGGCACCGTTGCCGTTCGCACATTGGGCGAAAAGGAACAGCGCGTGATGAGCATTGATGACGCCATCACCATGCTGAAGGAAGCCGCGACGCCGCCCGATCTACGCTGATCAAGCGAGCACGAAAAAAGGGGAGCGTTTTGCGCTCCCCTTTTCAGTTTCCGGATTTCGGGAGAGAAAGAAATCAGAAAGGCAGGGTCTCGCCCGCCAGAATCAAAGCCATTGCACACCCCGTCACGATTACCATTCGGGAAACGGAGAGAATCCGATCGGCAAGAGAAGGGGCTGGGGGGGCAAAGGCTTTGTTCATAAAGCCATAATCCGCCCAAAACCCTAAAGAAGCGTTTACGCCGTCGCACCCCTGCTTTGCCGCGGCATTTGCTGGCTGGCGCAATGAAAACTGCCGCCTCCGGCCAGCACAGCATCGGCCATAACGCCAATTGTCCGGCGGTCCGGAAACAATTCGCGAATCGCGGCCACACCATCATCATCATGCTGCGTGCCATAGATCGGCACCACCACCAGATGCGATGTGATGGCAAAGTTCATATAGCTTGCCGGCTCGATCCGGTCGCCGCTTTCCACCCGTCCGGGGGAGGGGACATTGCGCACGGTCAGACCAAATTCCTCGGCCCGTGCCTTCGCATCCGCATAAATGCCTGCATTGGGGTCGTCCGGCCCGGTCGCTTGCGGCAGGGCCAGAATGCCCGGCGCAACGAACCTTGCCAGATTATCGACATGGCCATCGGTGTGATCATTGATCAGCCCATCGCCCAGCCACAAGACCCGATCCAGCCCCAGATCACGCGCAAGCCGTGCTTCGATATCGCTGCGTGACAGCGACGGGTTGCGATTCGGGTTCAGCAGACATTGCTCGGTCGCGGCGACCAGACCGCTGCCATCAATATCCAGCGCGCCGCCTTCCAGAATCCAGTCGGCACTGCGCACCTCCAGACCGGCCTCTGCGGCCAGATCCGCGCCGATGGTCTGGTCACCCTCCATTAGATATTTGCCGCCCCAGCCATTGAAGCCAAAGCGCTGCGCGACGCGCCTATCTTCCTGCAGCAGCACCAGCGGTCCGGTATCGCGCAGCCAGACATCCCCATAATGATGCGGCACGATCTTTACCGCTGTGCTGGTAAGCTGGCGGGCGCGGAGAGCATTGGCCCCGTCGCGCACCACCAGTCGCACTTCCTGACCGCTGTCCGCTACCGCATTGGCAAAGGCCGCGATCTGTTCCTGCGCGCGGGCGAGGAAGCCCGGCCATTCGCTTTCATCATGCGGAAAGCCGATCCATAGCCAGTCCTGTTCGTGCCACTCAGGCGGGAAATACGCATTCATGGATGATCAGCACCCTGCATCGGAGGCGGCACAGCTTTCCTCGCGCGCGGCGCGGAATTCATCTCCGTCATTCCAATTGGGCCAACTGCTGCTCATCGCCAGCATCCGTCCGAGCCGGTAGAACAGCTGAAGGTCCTTCCCGACCCCGTTCCAATCCCAGTTCGGATCATACTCATCCTTGGGACCATGATAGCGATTTTCCGTGTAATCGGCCTGATAGGCGGCGCCAGCCTCCGTGCCGCCATCGACCAGATCCTGTCCTCCATCAATGTAGAACATCGGCACGCCGCGCTTGGCGAAGCTGAAATGGTCAGAACGATAGTAATAGCCATTTTGCGGTTCGGGATCGGCTGTCGCCACACGCCCTTCGGCCTTGAGCGCGGACTCCAGGAAGCCGTCAAGCTGGCTCTTGCCCATGCCCATCACGGTCACGTCCTTTGCTTCGCCCGCCAAGGACAGGGCATCCATATTCACCCCGGCCACAGTCTGTTCCAACGGTACGACCGGATTGGCGCCGTAATATTCGGAGCCGAGCAGGCCCGATTCTTCCGCCGTTACTGCCAGGAAGACCTGACTGCGCGCGGTCGGCCCGGCTTTTTTCTGCGCGGCGGCAATGGCGACCAGAGCGGCGGTGCCGGTGGCGTTGTCCACCGCGCCATTGCAGATATCGTCACCGGTATCATCGGCCTTGCAGTGCCCCAGATGGTCCCAATGCGCGGTATAGAGCACATATTCATCAGGCCGTTCATTGCCCGGCAGCACGCCGACGACATTCTTTGAATCAAAGGTGCGCACGGTGTTGTCGAAGCCGGTGGAGATACTCGCGCCCAGATCGACCGGCTCGAAACCGGGTTTCTTCGCCGCTTCCATCAGATCGCCCAGATCATGGCCGGTGGCGGACATGATCTTCATGGCCACATCCTTCTGGACCCAGCCATTCAGCATGGTCTGATCCGCGCCCTTATCCTTGCGTTGAGCATAGGCCTGCGGGCCGGACCATGAACTTTCGACCACATTCCAGCCATAGGAAGCGGGGTAGGTGTCATGAATGATCAGCGCTGCATCCGCGCCCTGTCTTGCGGCTTCTTCATATTTATAGGTCCAGCGGCCATAATAGGTCATCGCCTTGCCATTGAAGGGGCCTTCACTGGCCTCGCTTTCCCAATCGGGATCATTGACGAGGATGACCGCAGTCTTCCCTGTCATGTCCAGTCCGGCATAATCGTTCCAGTTCTTCTCCGGCGCGTTGATGCCATAGCCGACAAAGACCAGTTCGCTGTCTTTCAGCGCGATGGAGTCGGTTTCACGGTAGGTGGTGCCAACCCAGTCATCGCCATAGGAGAAGGACAATTTCTTATCCCCGCCATTGACGGTCAGCGGCTGAAAATTCTCGCTGGTAATCTCCACCAGCGGCACGTCCTGATACCAGCTGCCCTTATTGCCGGGTTCCAACCCTGCCTGCTTGAATTGCTCGACCAGATATTCCAGCGTCTTTGCACCGCCCGGCGTCCCCGGTGCGCGGCCTTCAAATTCATCGGAAGAAAGGGTCTTGGTGACCTCTTTCATTGTTTCCAGCGAAATATCCCCCGGTGCCACTTCGGGAATGTCGAGCGTGGCTGCGGCCTGATCCGCATCCTCCGCAGAATCGGAACAGCCGGCCAGCATCAGCGATGCGGCGGCGGCGAAACAGGCAAATCGAAGCATGAATTATCCCCTCATGGGCTCTTGCGATGCGCGTCTTGTGGCAAAGCAGGGCGTGCTCCACAAGTCTGCCCCCCAAGAAGCCCCCTATGAATGGATGTCTGAAGTGAAGGCTTGTGGAAGCGCCGCCGCGCGGGCACTCAGTGCCTATGCAAGCTGACTGGTCATTCGCGCTGAAGCGCGCCCGTTCCCACGCCCCCTTCTTGTCACGCGGATTGGACCGTTTGCCGCAGCTCGCCGAATTGCTGGCGGCGGGTAATGGCGATGCGGCGCTGGATTTCGCCCATCATGCGGGGGAAGGGATCGAGGATGTCGGTGCGGCGCTGCGGCGCGAAAAGCTGGCGCTTTCGGTATCGCTGGCGATCGGAGATCTGGCCGGGGCCTTCCCTCTGGCGCAGGTGATGGAGCAATTGTCAGCCTTTGCCGACCGCGCATTGGACCGCGCCATTACCGCGGGGATTACCCACAGGGTGCCCGACGCCGAACCGGCGGGATTCAGCGCCATCGCGCTCGGCAAACATGGGGCGAGGGAGCTTAATTACAGCTCCGACATCGATCCGATCTTGCTGTATGATCCCGATACGCTGCCCCGGCGGGAACGGGATGAGCCCGGCGAAGCGGCCCAGCGTGTTGCGCGCCGCCTGATGGAATTGCTGACCCGGCAGACCGGTGATGGCTATGTTTTTCGGGTTGATCTGCGGCTGCGCCCTGCCTCTGAAGTCAGTCCGCTGGCAATATCGTATGACGGGGCGCTGACGCATTATGAAAGCTCGGCGCTAGCGTGGGAACGCGCTGCCTTCATCCGCTCCCGCGCTTCGGCCGGGAGCATCGCGGAGGCGCAGGAATTTCTGGATACGATCCGGCCCTTTATCTGGCGCCGCAATCTCGATTTCACGGCGATTGAGGAAATTCGCCAGCTGACCCAGCGTATTCGGGACAGTCATGAAGGCGCCCGCCGTCCCGGTCCCGGCTATGATGTGAAAAAGGGGCGCGGGGGGATTCGAGAGATCGAATTCTTCGCCCAGACCCATCAGTTGATTCACGGCGGACGTAACCGCGATTTACGGCTGAGAGGCACGCGGGCGGCGCTGGATGCGCTGGCTGCGGCGGACATCATAGCGGCGGAGGATGCCGCCATGCTGGGCGAATCCTATGACCGGCTGCGTGTGATCGAGCATCGGCTGCAAATGGTGGAGGACCGCCAGACGCATGAATTGCCGCAGGATGCGGGCGCCATCGACAATGTCGCGCAGCTGGACGGTCTCAAGGATGGAGCGGCCCTGATTGCAGAGCTGGAGGAGATTACCGGTGCGGTCGCGGCACGTTATGACCAATTGCTGGATAATGATGGCTCGGCGGGTGATTCTTCGTCTGCCGCCGGTCAGGCGCGGAATGAAAGCGTGGCGGAGATGCTGGCGCGCCATGACCTGCCCGATGCGGAGCGGCTGGCCGAACGGATCGCCAATTGGCCGGATATGATCCGGGCCCTGCGCTCCGGCGCTGCGCGGGAGGCGTTTCATGCCATCCGCCCCGCGCTGATCGAATCACTGGCGCAGGCGCCTGATCCGCAGCGGGCCTTTGCGCGCTGGGAATCCTTATTGTCGCGGCTGCCCTCGGCCATCAATCTGTTTCGCCTGTTTGAAGCGCGTCCTGGCTTGCTTGATCAGGTGCTGCGGGTGCTGATTCTGGCTCCGCCACTGGCCGATGAGCTGGCCCGGCGGCCAGAGCTGCTGGACGCGCTGATCGATGCCTCTGCCCTCGATCTGCCAGAGGATGTCGAGACGCTCCGCAAGCGGATGCTGCGCAGCGAGAAGGGCGATGATTATGAACGCAAACTCGACCGCATCCGGCAGGTGGTGGGGGAGGAGCGATTCGCGCTGGGGGTCCAGCTGATCGAATCCCGTCATGACCCGCTGGATATTGCCGCCGGCCTGTCGCGTGTCGCGGAAGCCGCACTGAAAGCCGGGGCCAGTGTGGCGGAGGCTGAATTCGCGCAGGCGCATGGCCGCGTGGAGGGCGATGAGCTGCTGGTTCTGGGACTGGGGCGTCTGGGCGGTGGATCGCTGACCCATGCGTCCGACCTTGATCTGATTTATCTGTTCGATGGTGAATTCGGGGTGGAATCGGATGGCCGCCGCCCGCTGACCGCATCGCTGTATTTCAACCGGCTGGCGCAGCGTGTCACCGCGGCCTTGTCCGTGCCCACCGCGCAGGGGGCCTTGTACGAAGTGGATACGCGGCTTCGCCCGCAGGGTGCGCAGGGGCCGATCGCGGTCAGCGTGGAAAGCTTCGCCCGTTATCAGCGCGAGGATGCCTGGACGTGGGAGCATATGGCGCTCACCCGTGCGCGGCCTGTGGCCGGATCAAGTGAGGCCTGCACCCGTCTGCAGGAAGAAATCTGTGCGATTTTGCAGGCGCCGCGCGATCATGAGACTCTGCGCGCCGATGTACTCAAAATGCGGGCCGATGTGGCGGCGCATAAACAGCCGTCTGGCCCATTGGATATGAAAATGCTGCGCGGCGGGCTCGTCGATTGTGAATTTTTGATCCATTATCTTCAATTGCGTGAAGGTATTGGGCTGCATCCGGATATGGCCGATGCGATCACCGCATTGGCAAAGGCCGATCTGGTGCCGCCGGTACTGCTGGATCATTATCAAACATTGGCGCGCAGTCTGATCGCGTCACGGCTGCTCGCGCCGGATGGTCAGGTGCCGACCAAAACGGCGCAAGACGTACTGGCGAGCGCCTGCGGATCGGCGGATTTTGACACGCTCTTGCAAAAGCTGGGGAAGGCGAGGCAGGGGGTAGCAGAAATCTGGACCGACATATTCGACGAAACATTGGAGATAGAGCTATGAGCAAGCGCCCCGAACAAGGTGATATGGTGCCCGATGTGGTCATGCAGACCCCGGATGGTGGTGAAATCCGCCCGTCCGATTTTCGCGGGCGCAAGCTGGTGCTGTTCTTCTATCCGCGCGACAACACGCCGGGCTGTACCACCGAGAATAAGGATTTCAGCGCCTTGTTGCCCGAATTTGAGCAAGCAGACACTGCATTGCTCGGCATCAGCAAGGATTCGCCAAAGAAGCACCAGAACTTCATCGCCAAACAGGATCTCAAGGCACCACTGGCCAGCGATCCAGCTGAAAACGGGCTGGCCGACGCATTGGGCATATGGGTGGAAAAGATGATGTACGGCAAAACCCATATGGGGCTGGAGCGCAGCACCTATCTGATCGATGCCGAAGGACGGATTGTGCGGATATGGCGCAAGGTGAAGGTGAAGGACCACGCGCAGGAAGTGTTGGAGGCGGCCAAGCGCTTTGACGCATAGTGATCCGGACGATTCCATGACATCTCTCTCCGCCGCGATCCGCTCAGCTCTGCTGACGGCAGATCCCCATGCTAAAGTCATGACGACCCGCGCACTGGTGCGCGATTGGCGTCATGGCCGGCTGGAGGCGACATTCGATTCGCCCATGCCCGATCGTCCGGCCTGGCCCGATTATCTCGAATTGCTGCACCCCACGAAAATGCCCAGACGCGGCAAAGCGGGTTCGGATAAGAACCGCATCGCACTGTGGCATTCGCTGGCTCATATTGAATTTGTGGCGATTGATCTCGCGCTTGATATCGTCGGCCGCTTCGGCGGGGAGATGGAACGCAGCTTCACGGATGATTTTCTGTCGGTTGCTGCGGATGAGGCGATGCATTTCTCGCTTATCGCGCGCAAGTTGAAGGGGATGGGCAGCCATTACGGCGCTCTGCCGGTGCATGATGGATTGTGGGAAGCTGCGCAGTCCACGGCTCATGATGTCGCCGCAAGGCTGGCCATCGTGCCGATGGTGCTGGAGGCCCGCGGGCTGGATGTGACGCCGCCGACACTGGAAAGGGTACGCTCGCAAGGCGATCTGAGCGGCGCAAAAGTGCTCCAGCGCATTCTTGACGATGAAATCCGTCACGTTGGCTTTGGCGCCAAGCATTTTATCGCAAGGGCGGAGAATCGCGGAGAATCCCCGGAAAACCTCTGGAAAAATTTGGTGGAAACCTATTTCCGGGGGCGCATTAAGCCGCCGTTCAACGACTCGGCGCGGCAAGCTGCCGGTCTGTCGCGCAGCTTTTATGCTGCTGTTGCGTAATCTTTCATTACCCGCATAACTGTAACTCAAGAGACCGAAGGGGGTTCCGAAAGTCTCTTGAAAAATTCCCGGTCCGGGAAAATTGGCGTTTCAGAACGCTGATCGCTCGGTCCGCTTTGGGGGATCCGCAAGGTGCAATGGCCATAGGCTGGCACCGGATACACAGGACGGGAAACAGGTCGCATGATTTTTAGCAATTCGCTTCGTAGCCTTTCAGTTTTTTCTATCGGGATTGTGGCAATGGCTGCTGCTCCGGCTCAGGCTGGCACCAGCAACACCGCTACCACCCAGATCACCAGCGCGGTTTCAACCGACGCAGAACCAGAAGGCGGCGAACGCGAATTTCAGCAGCTGTTTGCCAGCTGGCGCGATCTTGACCGTAACAGCCCGGCCGGTGAAGCACCGAGCCCCAAGATCTCCGTTCCCTCCCGCATGCCGGTAGAAGGGTTCACCCTCACCAGCGGTTACGGGATGCGTAACCACCCGGTTCTGCGCAAACGCGCCCGTCACAATGGTGTCGACCTCGCGGCGACCCGCGGTACGCCGGTCTATGCGACGGCTGACGGCTTGATCGCCCGAGCCTTCCGCTTCGGTTCCTATGGCAATTATGTGCAGATCGAACATGGCGGCGACCTGCAGACACGTTACGCTCACCTTCAATCCTACACTGTGCATGCCGGTGAGCGCGTCCATAAGGGCGATCTGATCGGCTATGTCGGTTCCACTGGTCGCTCAACCGGTCCGCATCTTCATTATGAAGTGCGCGTTGCCGGTGAACCGGTCGATCCGCGGCCTTATATGGTGTCGACCGATCTGGCGCTGGTGGAAGGCCCCGGCGGACAGGGCGGCCCCGAATAAGAGACTGCTGAAATCCAGGCGATATGAAAAAGGGCGGTTGCAACCGCCCTTTTTCATATCTGCTGCGTAGGCAATTATGTGCCCTGTGACTATTTGCCTGGTGACGTGCCGCCTGTTTGAGAGCCCGTCAGAGGAAGTTGGCCTAGCAGCTCAGTCGCCGAGCATTTCTTTCAGAACTCTGCGCACATCCGCGCCCATATCTTCGCGCTCCAGCGCCAGAGCGATCGTGGCTTCGATAAAGCCTATTTTGCTGCCGCAATCGAACCGGCGCCCCTGAAAGGTAACCGCGTTGAAAGGCTGATTGCCGATCATCTTGGCCATGGCGTCGGTCAGCTGGATTTCTCCGCCAGCGCCTTTGCCCTGCGTTTCGAGCGTGCGCATGACTTCGGATTGGAGAATATAGCGTCCCGAGACGATCTTGTTGGACGGTGCCTGGCCCCGCGGTGGCTTTTCCACCAGGCCGCGTACTTCGGTCAGCGCGCCTGTCGTTTCACCGGGATCAATCACGCCGTAGGAGGAGACATTCTCTTCCGGCACTTCGAGCACCGAAATCAGATTTCCGCCCACCTCTTCATAGGCTTCAACCATCTGCGCCATGCAGCCGGGTTCGCCAACCATCAGCTCATCGGGCAGGAGCACGGCAAAGGGTTCATCACCCACAATCGCGCGGGCGCACCAGATGGCATGCCCCAGACCCATCGGAACCTGCTGCCGTACGGTGATCAAATTTCCGGGGGTGAAATGCGTGGGGTCCAAAACGGACAAGTCCTTGCCCCGGTCCCGCATCGTGGTTTCAAGTTCAAATGCAGTATCGAAATTTTCGACCAAAGCAGTCTTGCCGCGTCCGGTAACGAAAATCATCTCTTCGATGCCCGCTTCGCGCGCTTCGTCTATCGCATATTGAATAAGTGGGCGATCCACTATTGGTAGCAATTCTTTCGGTACCGCCTTGGTAGCCGGAAGAAAACGAGTGCCCAGTCCCGCTACGGGGAATACGGCTTTGCGGATCCTGCGATTATTACTCATGTTGCGATGCACTATAAGTTGACCATTTTTCTGGTCAACCGCTGACTTGTCCGATGCCATAAAACCTTTAGATGGTTGTTCGATGGACAAAATTATTATTCGAGGCGGCAATCGTCTCTCCGGCACGATTCCTATTTCAGGCGCCAAGAATGCAGCGCTCACGCTGATCCCTTGTGCTTTGCTGACCGACGAACCGTTAACGCTGCGCAATTTGCCTCGGCTGGCTGATATTGACGGTTTTCAGCATCTGATGACCCAGTTTGGCGTATCGGTTGCGATTGCCGGTCATCGGCCGGAAGATTTTGGCCGCGTTGTCACGCTGCAGGCCACCCGCCTGACATCCACCGTGGCGCCGTATGATCTGGTGCGCAAAATGCGCGCATCGATTCTGGTGCTGGGCCCGCTTCTGGCCCGCGCCGGTGAGGCGACGGTTTCGCTGCCGGGTGGCTGCGCCATCGGCAACCGTCCGATCGATTTGCATCTGAAGGCGCTGGAGGCGTTTGGCGCGGAAATTGAACTGGCGCAGGGATATGTGCGGGCTGTTGCTCCCGATGGAGGATTGCCGGGCGGTGATTTCGATTTTCCCGTCGTTTCTGTCGGCGCGACCGAAAATGCCTTGATGGCGGCTGTGCTGGCAAAGGGCACTTCACGCCTCAGCAATGCCGCGCGCGAACCCGAGATCGTCGATCTGTGCAATCTGCTCTGCGCGATGGGGGCTGAGATCGAAGGCATCGGATCATCTGAACTGGTGGTTCATGGCGTTCCCCGGCTCAATGGGGCGACGTATAAGGTCATGCCTGACCGGATCGAAGCTGGCTCCTACGCCTGCGCGGCGGCGATCACGGGCGGTTCGGTGCGGCTGGAAGGCGCGCGAGCGGATGAGATGTCGGCCACTTTGCATGCTTTGCGCAACGCCGGTGTGACGGTCGAAAGTGATGCCAAGGGCATTTCGGTTGAGGTGCATGGTCCGCTTAAGCCGGTCAATTTGTCGACCGCGCCCTATCCCGGCTTCGCCACCGATATGCAGGCGCAATTGATGGCTCTGTTGTGCCGTGCAGAAGGCGCCAGCGTGCTGACAGAAACGATTTTTGAAAATCGTTACATGCATGTGCCCGAGCTTAATCGCATGGGGGCAAATATCGAAACATCCGGCCGCACAGCGATCGTGCATGGGGTGGAGGCGCTCACGGGGGCTGAGGTCATGGCAACCGATCTGCGCGCATCGATGAGCCTCGTTATCGCCGGATTGGCCGCAGAAGGGGAGACGCAGGTTCACCGCCTTTATCACCTTGATCGGGGTTATGAACGGCTCGAAGAAAAACTGGCACTGCTTGGCGCGGATATTGAACGGGTCGGCGGGTAGGCTCCGGACCTTTCTGCAATCCTGATCGTTGGTCGGGAAAGAACGAAAGGAAGTTTTATCATGGGTTTGCTTAAACTCGCTGCACTCGGAACGCTCGGCTATGTCGGGTATAAATATTACGAGAAGAACAAGGATGGCGGTGCTGCCTATGCTGAAGGGCAGGGCAGCAATTCCAACTTCTCCAATGTGCGTGATTCCGGCCCCAATGCCATGCGCGACAAGCCGGCACGTTCATGGAATGAAGCCGATGAAGATTCGGATCAGAGCTTCCCGGCCAGCGATCCGCCTGCCAATTACTGATGGGCACGGAGCGATCTGCTCCATCTAAATCAAAAAAGGTGGAAGACTGGGTTTAGCCTTCCACCTTTTTTTGTGCCTGTTCCGCCAATAGCTGGCTCAGCAACCAGATCCGGATGGCTCCGGCCAGGCCGGGCGGTACGTCTGAGTCGAGCCGCTGCCGGTCAATTCGCGCGACCAAGGCATTCAGGGGTACGTTTTCGGCCAAGGCGGCCCGTTTCAAGGCATCCCAGTAAATCGGTTCAAGACTGATAGACGTCTTGTGCCCGGCGATTTCAACCGACCGTTTGACGGGGGGATGATACGAATCACCGGACACCTGGCCGTCCTTAATACATGTGCTGTCCGCCATTGATCGACATGGTCGATCCGGTGACGAAGCCAGCATCTTCGCCGCAGAGATAGGCTACGCCGCGCGCGATTTCCTCTGCCTGACCAAGGCGGCCCACCGGAATGCGAGCGACGATCTTTTCCAGAACATTTTCCGGCACCGCGGCAACCATGTCGGTGTCGATATAGCCCGGGGCGATAGCGTTCACTGTAACCCCGAATTTCGCGCCTTCCTGGGCCAGGGCCTTGGTGAAACCGTGAATGCCGCTTTTGGCTGCGGCGTAATTGACCTGTCCATACTGACCGGCCTGACCGTTGATGGAGCCGATATTGACGATGCGGCCCCACTTACGCTCCCGCATTCCGGGGAAGCAGGCCTTGGCCATGTTGAAGCAGCCACCGAGATTGATGCGGATGACATCATCCCAATCCTGATGCGTCATTCGGGAAATGGTGCCGTCACGTGTGATCCCGGCATTGTTCACCAGCACTTCAATGGGGCCGAGTTCTGCGGCAACTTTGGTGCAGCCTTCCTGCGCGGCTTCGAAATCACCCACATCCCATTTATACGCGGGAATGCCGGTCTCCTCGGTGAAGGCGCGTGCCTTATCGTCATTGCCTGCATAATTGGCGGCAACGGTAAAACCGTTTTCTTTCAGCTTCACGCTGATGGCTGCCCCTATGCCTCTGGTTCCGCCGGTAACGATTGCAACACGAGCCATTCGCAAAGTACTCCCATAAAGTGGATCTGGCTTCATTGAGAAGCTAGGGAAAACCTATGCGCGAAGTCCCTTTTACGCAAAGGGAAAGGCCGCCTGATTCAAAGACTGTGTTGAATTTTGAGACCAGCGGACGTTCACATCCGGCTGAATGATCAGAAGCGGAATTGCGTACCGATATAAACGGCCTGGCTATCCAGCTGATCCGTGTCGGCAAGCGGGCTCAACCGGTCACGATCCTGCGAATAGCGAACACCCGCCGTGACATTGAGATTGCGCGTCACACGATAGCTGCCGCCCAGATCAACGCTCTGGCCACCCAGTGCTTCAATCGTGTTCTTGCTTACGCCAGCATTTTCTTTTTCGTCCAGCGCGATGCGGGCTGCAAACCGGCTCGGCTTGTCCTTATCCGTTGTGCTGGGTTTGAAAGCCGCAAGATCAGGGATCTGCACATCGGCAAGATTCTTGACCAGCGGTTTTTCGTTCTGGGCAAAGCTCTTATAACCGCGCGACAGGCCCAGATTATAACGCGTGGGCGCAATCTGAACATCTCTTTCGGATGCGACCTGTTCCTTGGCCGCGGCAATCGAGGAGTGAACCGAAATGGCCCGCGCGGTCTGTTCATCCACGCGAATCGCCACCGTTACCGGCCGGCTGCTGCGTTCGGTAACGCCAGCAGGCGTGAAGCGCATCATGCGCCCTTTGCCGCTGCTGCGTTCGGAAATGAACTGCGCCAGCTTCTGATCAATCGATGCGGGAGTGAAGGAAGCGAAGCTGCCGCGTGCCGCCAGACTGACCACATTGGAATTCAGCGAATCAACGGCGAGGCTGGCTGTAGGAACGGCAATTACGCCAAGCACACCTGCCGCGAGCAGGGGGACGGCAAAGCCGCGCCAGGTCCTGTTCCGCTTGTGTGTCATGATCTTTCGAATCGCCCCTAATTCCAATGCAACACCCCAAATCAGAGCATTGCGACTCTTAACCCATTCTTAGCAGAGAAATATGAATATAATTCTTCAGCTAGTGCATGTGTTTTCGCGCAAGATATGGTGATTGTATAGAGAAGATTTGGAAATTGCGAAAAAATCATCTGGCTGTTGCCATTTATACACAGGCCGGGTTTCTGCGTGCTTGCTTTCCGCGATTCCGTGAATCCTCACCGTGTTTGCGCAGCCTTCGGTTAAGGGGTTATTCAGCGCCATAATGGCCTGAGTTTGCGGCATTGGGCAAGGGCTGAAAATTCCCGCGATATATCCCGCGACCTTGCCGCAAAATCTGCGGTGGTTATAGAGGCCCCAAAGGGCAGCTGCCCGCGATACGAACAGGACCGAGCATGGCACATTCATATTCCTCCCTCCGCATGAAGAAGGCCGGGCAGTTTGCTGCTCTGGGTGTTCTGGCCGCATTGTTGAGCGCCTGTGGTGGCGGCAACAAACGTCCGCAAGCGGATGTCGCCGCCGCGCAGGTCACGACCATTGGCGTCAATTCCTATCTCTGGCGCGCCAGTCTCGAAACGCTGTCTTTTGCATCCTTGACGCAGGCGGACAGTGCCGGCGGCGTGATTGTGACCGATTGGTATTCGCAGCCGGAAAATCCGACAGAACGCGTGAAGCTGACCGTGACCATTCTCGATCAGGATCTGCGCGCGGATGCGCTGCGTGTGTCGGCCGCGCGGCAAGTGCTGCAGGGCGGAAACTGGGTCGCGGCGCCGGTGCAGGCGGCCACGGTGCAGAAGCTGGAAGATATTATCCTGACCAAGGCCCGCGATTTGCGCCGTTCGGCCATTGGCTGATTGCTTGAACTAAGGGGCAGGTAAGTGAACGAGACACGTTTCGATCCGTCGCAGGTCGACGGGCGCTGGCAGCGCGCATGGGACAAACAGGATTGTTTCCGTGCGGACAGCAACAGCGCCAAGCCGAAAAGCTATGTGCTGGAGATGTTCCCCTATCCCTCCGGGCGCATCCATATCGGCCATGTCCGCAATTACACGATGGGTGACGTGCTCGCGCGCTATAAACGGATGACGGGCCATGAAGTGCTCCATCCGATGGGCTGGGACGCCTTCGGCATGCCGGCCGAAAATGCCGCAATGGAAAAGAAGGTCCATCCCGGCGAATGGACTTATCAGAATATCGAAAACATGAAGGCGCAATTGAAGCGTCTTGGCTTCGCGCTCGACTGGAGCCGCGAGCTGGCGACCTGCAGCCCCGATTATTACGGGCACGAGCAGGCGCTGTTTCTCGATTTCTACGAATCGGGTCTCGTCTATCGCAAGGAAAGCGCGGTCAATTGGGACCCGGTCGACCAGACCGTGCTCGCGAATGAGCAGGTGATCGACGGGCGCGGCTGGCGTTCGGGCGCGCTGGTGGAAAAGCGCAAGCTTAGCCAGTGGTTCCTCAAGATCACGCAATTTGCCGAGGAACTGCTGGATGGTCTCGGCAGTCTCCAGAACTGGCCGGAAAAGGTCCGGCTGATGCAGGAAAACTGGATCGGCAAGAGCAGCGGCCTGCAATTCCGCTTCGATCTGTCCGATGGCGGCGATGTGGAGGTGTACTCCACCCGGCCCGACACGATTTATGGCGCGAGCTTTGTCGCGGTTGCGGCCGATCATCCGATCGCGCAGGCGGTCGCAGAGAAGAATGCCGATGCGCAGGACTTTATCGAGCAATGCCGCGCTGGCGGGACTACGGCGGAAGAGCTGGAAACAGCGGAAAAGCTGGGTTTTGATACGGGCATCACGGCGAAGCATCCCTTCACCGGGGCCGCGCTGCCGGTCTATATCGCCAATTTCGTGCTGATGGATTACGGCACCGGCGCAGTGATGGCGGTGCCGGGCCATGATCAGCGCGACTTTGAATTCGCCACCAAATATGGCTTGCCGATCCCGCGCGTCGTCGCGCCTTCCGCCGCAGAAGCGGACAAGCCTTTCGACGGTGAAGCCGAGAGCGGCGACGGCGTGCTGGTCAATTCGGGCGAGCTTGACGGCATGAGCGTGGCCGAGGCCAAGGCACTCGTCATTTCGCGTGCCGAAAGTGAAGGCTGGGGCGAAGGCAAGACTGTCTGGCGGCTGCGCGACTGGGGCGTTTCGCGCCAGCGTTACTGGGGCACGCCGATCCCCTTCGTCCATTGCGACAGCTGCGGCGTGGTGCCGGTGCCCAAGGATCAGCTGCCGGTTAAACTGCCCGAAGATGTCGATGTCTCGATCCCGGGCAATCCACTGGAGCGTCATCCGACCTGGAAGCACACGAGCTGCCCCAAATGCGGCGGTGCTGCGCAGCGTGAGACCGACACGCTGGACACCTTCGCTGACAGTTCGTGGTATTTCATCCGCTTTGCCAGCCAGCCGAAGGACAAACCCTTCGACCCAGCAGAAGCCGCGGCCTGGTTGCCGGTGAATCAATATATCGGCGGGATCGAACATGCGATTCTGCATCTGCTCTATGCCCGTTTCTGGACTCGTGCCTTGAAGCATGTCGGCATGCTGGACGTCAGCGAACCTTTCGCCCAGCTTTTCACCCAGGGCATGGTCACGCATGAGACCTATTCGCGGAAGAGCGCTGAAAATGGTCAGCCGGTCTATTACAGCCCGGCGGAAGTGGACCGGACAGGTGAAGGCGCAACATTGAAGGCGGATGGTCAGCCGGTCGAAATCGGCCGCGTGATCAAGATGTCCAAGTCGAAAAAGAACGTCGTCGATCCCGATCAGATCGTCGATCTGTATGGCGCAGATGCCGTGCGCTGGTTCATGCTGTCCGACAGCCCGCCAGAACGCGATTTGCCTTGGTCTGAAGCCGGAATTGAAGGCTGCTCGCGGTTCGTTCAGCGTCTGTGGCGCCTGTTCGCGCAATATGATGCGGCTGCCGAAGGCGAAGACAAGGCGCTCGCGCGCAAGACCCACCAGACTGTCGCCGCAGTGGCCGAGGATATTGAAGGCCTGTCCTTCAACAAGGCCGTGGCGCGCATCTATGAGCTGACAGGCGCGGTGGAGAAGGCCAAGCCGTCCGCCAGCCGCAGCGAGGCTATTCGTTCCATCCTGCTGCTGATCGCGCCAATGATGCCGCATCTGGCCGAAGAAGGCTGGGCGCAGATGGGCGACGGTGCGCTGGTTGCCGAAGCGAGCTGGCCCGCAGTGGATGAAGCGCTGCTCGTGGATGACGAAGTCACCATCGCCGTGCAGGTGAAGGGCAAGCTGCGCGATACGCTGACCGTGGCCAAGGGCATGCCGAAGGATGAGCTCGAAGCGCTTGCACTGGCGAGCGAGAAGGTTCAGCGTTCAATCGATGGAGCAGCTATCCGCAAGGTGATCGTAGTGCCCGACCGATTGGTGAATATCGTCATATGATGCGCTTCGTGCCTCTTGCTCTGCTGGCGGCCGCGCTGAGCGGTTGCGGGCTCAGCCCGATGTATCAGGGCGGCGGCAATGGAGCTGTGGCACGCGGTCTGTCGGCTGTGGAAGTCGGTCCGATTTCCGGCCGGTCCGGTTGGCTGGTGCGCAATGCTTTGCGCGACCAGCTGGGGCAGGGCGGACATGATACCGCGCCCCGCTACCGCCTGGATGTGCGGCTGGATGAACAGCTCGAAGGTTTGGGCCTGCTGACGGATGACACGATCGGCCGCGAAAGGTTGACCATGCGGGCCCGCTATCAGCTGATTGATAATCAGACCGGCACCATATTGCTGGACCGGACAGCAGGGTCCGATGCCGGGATTGATGTCGTATCTTCTGAATATGCAACGATCGCTGCGGAAAAAACAGCGATGGAAAACCTGGCGGTGGAAGTGGCAAACCAGATCGTTACCCGGGTGGCGCTGAGCATGCGCGAGGCGCAGTGAAGGCGACGCAGCGCGATTTTGGCGGAATAGCGGCCCGGGCAGCCGCCCAATGCCGGATTTTCTTCTTTTGCGGTCAGGATGAAGCCGGGGCATCTGCCGCGGCGGGCAAGATCCTGTCGCAAATGGCCGATCCCGGTGAACGCATGGACATGAGTGGCGGCGAATTGCGCCGCGACCCGGTGAAATTGGGTGATGAAGCTCGGTCCGAATCCCTCTTTGGCGGGGCGCGTCATATTTATGTCCGCGCGCAGGGTGACGAGGCGCATGACGCGCTGAAAGTGCTGATCGGGAATTATGACGCCGGCGAAGCTGATGGCGCCTGTCCAGTGCTGGTGGTGGCCACTTCGGCGACCGATAAATCACGCAGCGCGAAATTGCTGGCCGGGCGCGATGATGCGCTGGTGGCGATGTTCTATCCGCCTGATCTGCGTTCGGTAACGGGCGATGTTCGGATGATGGCGGATGCCGCGGGATTGCGCCTGAATGGCGACCTGGCCGAACAGATCGCGCGCGCATCGGGCCTCGATGTCCGGCTGGCCCAATCCGAAGTCACCAAGCTCGCCCTCTATCTCAACGCTTCCCCGCAAAGTCCGCGTAGCGCCACGGTGGAGGCCCTGCAGGAAGTGGGTGCCAAGACGGAGGAGGACGGCTTCATGCCGCTCGTCAATGCGGTGCTTTCTGGCGAAACGGCCAAACTATCCGGCGAATTGAAGCGCATGCGCGAAATCGGCCTGAACGGGGTGGGCGTGTTGCTGGCGCTGGAACGGCGCGCGGCGCAGCTGGCTTCCCTGGCGGCCAAATTGGGCCCGGGGGGCAATGTTCAGGCGCTGCTCGAATCAGAACAGAAGGCCCGGCGGATATTCTGGCGCGACAAGGGCGATCTGATCACGCAGCTGCGCGCATGGAACGGTCGCAAGCTCGACCGGCTGGTACAAAGGCTGATGGAAACCCATCGCGCCATGCTGGCCGACAGTCAGGCCGGGGATCTGCTGCTGGCGCAGGCTCTCGCAGAAATTACCCGCGCGGCTGCACCGCGCCGCTGAGTTTTATCAATTCTGATCAGGGACGGAGAAGCTGCCGGTTACCCGGCCGCCATTCTGCTGCGATCCGCTGCCAGAGGAGCGACCATCAACGCTGGAAAGACCGGTGTTGAGATCGATGACCAGTCGCCCGCCATTCAGCGTGTCCCCACCGCGTTTAAGAGCGACGCCGCCCGTCAGCGTGATGATCCGGCGATTGAAATCATAAATTCCGACTGATCCGCGCGCCGTTTCATTGCCGCGTCTTACAACAACCCCGCCATTGGCGGTAATACGCTGAATACGCAGGCTGCCATTGTCACTATAGGAGACGGTGGTCCGCGCGGCGTCAAGCCGCAGATCGCTTTGGCGAATCTGGACATTGCCCGACAGGACGACGCGGTTCTGCCGGTCCTGTAATTCGATGCGGTCAGCGGCATAATCGACCGGCGCGTTGGAATTGAACCCGGAAATGGCTTGTGCACCGGCAAAGGTGCTGAAGCCCGTAGCGGCCACACCGCCGGCCAGCAAACCTGCCAACAGGCCGCGCAAAGCAAGCCGGGAGAAAGACAATCGCATCATCATCGGTTGATTAGAGCGTTTGGCAGAGAAGGGGAAGAGCACACTCATGCGGATATCATTCCATTGTTCCGGCCGGCATTTTCATTTTTCCCGGCGTCATGCGCAGCCGGGCATTGCCGATCAGCGCAACCGTACGCTCGGCCAGATCGGCCGTGAGGGAATCGGCGCGGAACCTGCCCGCGGGAACGGTGCCCTCAACCAGACCATCGCCCTGCAATGTCTTGGTGGCGAGATTGATTGTCACATTGCTGGCGGACATGCGATATCCATCAGCGGCGCTGAAATTGATGAATCCGTCCACCACCACATCATCCAGATCGAGATTATAGCGGCCTGCATTGGCGCGCAGCACCGCCGGCCCGTCCGGAAGCAGCAGGCGGGCCACCAGATCCTGCATCTTCACGACCGGCTCAGAGGCGCTTTTCTGCACCGCTTCACCAGCCAATAGCGAGAAGGGGCGCCCGCTCGTATCCTGACCGCGATACATGGCATTATCGACCCGCAGGCGGTCCTCGGCAATGGCGACCTTGTTGCGATCAAGCAGAAAGCTGACTTCACCGCGCGGGGAGAGCGGGGTGATGATCATCAGCGCCGCCACCACGCCGACCAGCGCCGGCAAGCCAAGGGCAAGCCAGCGCACCACCCGGTCAAGCGGGCTGCCTGGTGCAGCAAACGCCTGACGGCGGCTGCGGATTTGATCGGCCTTGGCGGTCATGATGTGTTTTAGCGGCCTGCTGCCTTATTCGTGGCTGAAAATGTCCTTGTCTTCCCAGCCTGCAATATCGAGCCGCGCACGGGTCGGCAGGAAGTCAAAACAGGCCTGAGCCATTTCCAAACGTCCTTCGCGCTTGAGACGTTCCACAAGGATGTCTTTCATGCGGTGAAGGAAGCGCACATCGGATGCGGCATAGTCGCGCTGTGCATCACTGATGTCGGGCGCACCCCAGTCGCTTGACTGCTGCTGCTTGGAAATTTCTGCGCCAAGCAATTCGTTGACGAGGTTTTTGAGACCGTGACGATCAGTATAGGTGCGGACCAGCTTGCTGGCGATCTTGGTGCAAAAAACGGGAGCGGCGGTCACGCCCAGATAATATTCGATTGCAGCCAGATCGAAGCGGGCGAAATGGTACAGTTTCACACGCTCAGGATCGGCGAGAACCGCTTTGAGATTGGGGGCTGCATAGTCGCTGTCCGGGGCGAAACGCACCAGATGCTCGTCACCGCTGCCATCGCTGATTTGCAGCAGGCACAGCCGGTCACGGCGGGTGATTAAGCCCATGGTTTCGGTATCGACCGCGAGAGGGCCGGGGCCCAGCGCGTCGGCGGGCAGATCTTCTTCGTGAAAATAAACGCTCATGACTATGCGCCTTAGTCTGATTGCGAAAATAGGGAAAGAGGTGCTTTTGCCGCAGCACCGGGATGGCTAGGCAGGAGAGATGGCAGAATCGATCCCCCCAAGCTGGCGCGATGCGCTGGAACCCGTGCTCGCAGCGAAGGAAAGCCGCAAGCTGGGTGGCTGGCTGAAAGCGCAGGAAGCGGCTGGCACGCCCATCTATCCGCCTCGCGGGCAAAGGCTACGTGCGCTGGAACTGACGCCGCTGGACCAGGTGAAGGTCGTGATTCTGGGGCAGGACCCCTATCATGGCCCCGGTCAGGCGCACGGCCTGTCCTTCTCCGTCCCGGAAGGCGTCAAGGTGCCGCCATCGCTTGTGAATATCTACAAGGAGCTGGCCGATGATTGCGGCACTGCCGTGCCCGATCACGGTAATCTGGAAGGCTGGGCCAGACAGGGTGTGCTGCTGCTCAACAACGCACTCACCGTAGAGGCCGGCAAGGCCGGCTCGCATCAGGGCATGGGCTGGGATGCCATCACCGATGCGGCAGTGGCCGCTGTGGCGGCGCGCGAGGAGCCGAGCGTGTTTATCCTGTGGGGCAGCCACGCACAGAAGAAGGCGCGCAATATTCCGGAACTCAAAGCCGATGGCCGCCATCTGGTGATTTCCTCCCCCCATCCGAGCCCGCTTTCGGCCTATCGGGGTTTTTTCGGCTCCAAACCCTTCAGCCGGGCCAATACATTCCTTGAGGAGCAGGGCCGCGGTTCGATCGACTGGTCCGCGCTTTGACAAGCTGCTGATTTGGCGAGAGACTGGCGCGCATGACTGAAGAGGAAGCCCGCAAAAGTCTGCTCGCCCGGCGCGATGAGCTTGATCAGCAGGATGCGATGAGCGCGGAAGGGCGCGAACCCGTGACGCTGCAGCAGGACAGTGTCGGGCGTCTCAGCCGGATGGATGCGATGCAGCTACAGGCGATGGATCTTGCCACGCAGCGCCGCCGCAAGGCGGAACGGCTGCGGATCGATGCCGCACTTGCCCGATTGGAAGACGGCGAATGGGGCTATTGCGCGACTTGCGGAGACACAATCGCGGAAGGCCGATTGCGGCATGATCCCAGCGTTGCCGTTTGCGTAAGCTGCGCAAGGGGCTGAGAGGAAAGAAAAACCCGCTCTCCCGTTTGGAAGAGCGGGTTTCAAAATATCAGCGCGGCAATTCGCTGACGCCCATCAGGGCTTCATCGACCGAACGGGCGCATTGGCGCCCCTCGCGGATGGCCCAGACGATCAGGCTCTGACCACGGCGCATATCGCCGCAGGCGAAGATCATGTCTTCGCTGGTCTTGTAGTCCTGCGTATTGGCATCGACATTGCCGCGATCGGTCAGCGCGACGTTGGTCTGATCGACCAGGCCGGTCTTGCGCGGGCCGGTAAAGCCCATGGCGAGCAGGATGAGATCGGCCGGAAGGACGAATTCACTGCCTTCCACTTCCTTCATCTCGCGCCCTTCCCATTCGAGACGCACGCATTTGAGGCCGGTCACCTTGCCGTCTTCGCTCACCACTTCCTTGGTCAGCACGGCCCATTCGCGATCCGCGCCTTCTTCATGGCTGGAGGATGTGCGCAGCTTCATCGGCCAGTCGGGCCATGTCAGAAGCTTGTTTTCCTTCTCAGGCGGCTGCGGCATGATTTCGATCTGGGTAACGCTTTTGGCACCCTGACGGTTGGATGTGCCGACGCAGTCGGAGCCGGTATCACCGCCGCCGATCACGATCACATCCTTGTCGGTCGCGGTCAGTGAGCCGCGCGGCGCGGCGCGCAGTTCATCGTCGCCAGCATTGCGCTTGTTCTGCTGGGTCAGGAATTCCATCGCCAGACGCACGCCGGAAAGCTCCGAACCCGGAATGTCGAGCCAACGCGCCTTTTCCGAACCGCCGGACATCACGATGGCGTCAAAATTCTCGCGCAGGGATTTGACCGAGACGTCCACGCCTACTTCGGTGGAGGTGCGGAAATTGATCCCTTCGGCTTCCATCTGCACCATGCGGCGATTGATCAGATGTTTTTCCATCTTGAAGTCGGGAATGCCATAACGCAGCAATCCGCCGACCCGGTCGCTCTTTTCGAACAGGGTGACGCTGTGGCCGGCGCGTGCCAGCTGCTGGGCGCAGGCCAGACCTGCCGGGCCGGAACCGACCACGGCCACGCGCTTGCCGGTTTTCTTCTCCGGCATTTGCGGCTTGATCCAGCCTTCTTTCCATCCGCGATCGACAATCGCGCATTCGATCGACTTGATCGTTACGGGCTCGTCCGTGATGTTCAGCGTGCAGCTTGCCTCGCACGGGGCGGGGCAGACGCGGCCGGTGAATTCGGGGAAGTTGTTGGTTGAATGCAGCACTTCGAGTGCATTCTTCCAGTCCCCTTCATAGACCAGATGGTTCCAGTCCGGGATGATGTTGTTCACCGGACAACCATTATGACAATACGGAATGCCGCAATTCATGCAGCGGGCGGCCTGATTCTTCAGCCCTTCCTCGCTATGCGGAATTGTGAATTCGTCGTAATGTTTCAGCCGTTCCTGCGGATCGGCATAGGTGCGATCCTGGCGATCGATCTCGAGAAAGCCGGTTTCCTTACCCATTGTCTGTAACCCTTATTCGGCCGCTTCGGCGGCAGCTTCTTCGCGTTCGGCTTCGAGCTGTTTCAGCGCGCGGGAATAATCGCGCGGCATGACTTTCACGAATTTGCCGAGTGCATTGTCCCAATCGTCGAGCAGTTCTGTCGCCCGGCTGGAGCCGGTATGCAGCTTGTGCCGCTCAACAAGAATACGCAGGCGTTCGGCATCGTGACGCAGCATGTCACCCATGCCGCCATCATTGACCCCCAGCGGGCGCTGCTGCGGACGGCCAAGGCCTTCATCCTCGTCCGGCTGCGGCGTGACGGCGCTGAGTTCCACCATTGCCATATTGCAGCGCTGTTCGAATGTCCGGTCGGGATCGTAAATATAAGCGATACCGCCCGACATGCCGGCTGCAAAATTGCGGCCCGTCTGGCCGAGTACGACCACGACGCCGCCGGTCATATATTCACAACCATGATCGCCAGTGCCTTCGACCACCGCGAGGGCGCCCGAATTGCGCACCGCAAAGCGTTCACCCGCGACGCCATTGAAATAGGCTTCCCCTGCAATCGCGCCATAAAGCACGGTATTGCCGACGATGATATTGTCATTGGCGGTACGGCCCAGGCCATCGGGCTGGCGCACGATTACGCGGCCGCCGGAGAGTCCCTTGCCGACATAGTCATTAGCATCGCCCACCAGATCCAGCGTGACGCCATGTGCCAGCCATGCAGCGAAGCTTTGCCCGGCAACACCGGTGAAATTGATCCGCAGCTGTTCAGGTTTCAGCCCGGCATGGCCATGTGCCCGGGCGATTTCACCCGACAGCATCGCGCCGACCGTACGGTTCACATTGCGGATCTGCCGGTCGAGAACCAGCGCTTCGCCGGATTCGATCGCGGGTTTGGCTGCTTCGATCAATTCGACGTCAAGCGCCGCACTGAGGCCGTGTTCCTGCGTTTCGGTGTGGCGGAGCTTCTTACCTTCGCCCAGCGGCACTTGATAGAGCAGACGCGACAGGTCGAGCCCTTCGGCCTTCCAGTGCTTGATCGCGCGGTGCGTATCGAGCCGGTCGACCCGGCCGACCATTTCGTCGATCGTCCTGAAGCCCATCTCCGCCATGATCTGGCGCAGTTCCTCAGCCACATAGAAGAAATAGTTGATCACATGCTCAGGCGTGCCGACAAAGCGTTTGCGCAATTCGGGGTTCTGCGTCGCGACACCGACCGGGCAGGTGTTGAGATGGCATTTGCGCATCATGATGCAGCCCGCGGCGATCAGCGGCGCGGTGGCGAAACCGAATTCATCCGCGCCCAGCAATGCGCCAATGGCGACATCGCGGCCCGTGCGCAGCCCGCCATCGACCTGCACCGCAATGCGGCTGCGCAGATCGTTGAGCAGCAGGGTCTGCTGGGTTTCGGCCAGGCCGATTTCCCAGGGGCTGCCGGCATGGGTGAGGCTGGTCAGCGGCGAAGCGCCGGTACCGCCATCATAGCCCGAAATGGTCACATGGTCGGCACGTGCCTTGGAAACACCCGCAGCGACCGTGCCCACGCCCACTTCAGACACGAGCTTGACGGAGATCCGTGCGCCGGTGTTCACATTCTTGAGATCGTGAATCAACTGCGCGAGATCTTCGATCGAGTAGATGTCATGATGCGGCGGCGGGGAAATAAGCCCCACACCCGGTGTCGCGTGGCGGACTGCACCGATCACCTTGTCGACCTTATGGCCAGGCAATTGCCCGCCTTCGCCAGGCTTTGCGCCCTGCGCCATCTTGATCTGAATATCATCCGCATTGACCAGATATTCAGTGGTCACGCCGAACCGGCCCGAAGCGACCTGCTTGATGCTGCTGCGCATCGAATCGCCATTGGCCATCGGGGTGAAGCGATCGACTTCTTCGCCGCCTTCGCCCGTATTCGAGCGTGCGCCGATGCGGTTCATCGCAATCGCCAGCGTGGTATGCGCTTCACGGCTGATGGAGCCATAGCTCATCGCGCCGGTGGAGAAACGCTTCACGATTTCTTCGGCGGATTCGACTTCGTCGAGCGGAATCGGGTTTTCCGCCTTCTTGAAATCCATCAATCCGCGAATGGTCAGCAGCCTTTCGGACTGCTCATTGATGCTGCGGGCAAATTCCTCGTAATTCTTCGGGTTATTGCCGCGCACTGCATGTTGCAGATTGGCGATATTGCTGGGTGTCCAGGCGTGATCTTCGCCGCGCAGGCGATATTGATAGATCCCGCCGACATCGAGCATGTTCCGGTAGATCGGATTGTCGCCATAGGCCCCAGCATGACGGCGGACCGATTCCCTGGCCACTTCGGGCAGGCCGATGCCTTCGATCGTGGTGGCGGTGCCGGTAAAGAACTTCTCGACGAATTCGGTGGAGAGACCAACCGCGTCGAAGATCTGCGCACCGCAATAGGACTGATAGGTGGAAATCCCCATCTTGGACATGACCTTGCGGATGCCCTTGCCCACAGCCTTGATGTAGTTTTGCTCAACCGTTTTGGTATCAAGTTCGGGGAACTTGTCCCGCCGCAAAGCTTCCATGCTTTCGAAGGCGAGATAGGGGTTGATCCCTTCGGCGCCATAGCCGGCCAGCACGCAGAAATGATGCACTTCGCGCGCTTCGCCGGTTTCCACCACCAGACCGGTCTGCATACGCAGGCCCTGGCGCACGAGGTGATGATGCACGGCGGCGGTCGCCAGTGCAGCCGGCATCGGGATGCGGTCCTTCGATTCCGCACGGTCCGACAGGATCAGGATATTACGGTCCTGCAGCACGGCCTCGGTTGCCGCCCAGCACATTTCCTTCAAGGCCATTTCGAGACCATCGGCCCCGGTTGCGGCATCCCAGGTGATGTCGATCGTTTCGGTACGGAAAGCGCCATCCATGCTCTTTTCGACCGAGCGGATTTTTTCCATGCCCTGATTGGTCAGGATCGGCTGGCTGACTTCCAGACGCTTATGCGTGCCAGCATCGCGGCCCAGCAGGTTGGGACGCGGGCCGATCATCGACAGCAGGCTCATCACCAATTCTTCGCGGATCGGATCGATCGGAGGATTGGTGACCTGCGCGAAGTTCTGCTTGAAATAATCGTAGAGCAGACGGCTCTTGTTCGAAAGCACGGCAATTGGCGTATCGGTGCCCATGGAACCGATCGGGTCATCCCCGGCAGTCGCCATCGGTTCCAGAAAGCGGCCAATATCTTCCTGCGTATAGCCAAAGGCCTGCTGCCGTTGAAGCAAGCTGCTTTCGGTATTGCGCACGGCTTCGTGATCGGTTTCGATCGCTTCCAGCTCTTTCAGCTTATACTGCGCCTGATCGAGCCATTCGGCATAAGGGTGGGCGTCGGCAAGCTTGGCCTTTACTTCCTCATCCTCGACGATGCGGCCTTCTTCCAGGTCGATCAGCAGCATACGGCCCGGCTGCAGCCGCCATTTGCGGATGATGTCCTCTTCCTTGAAGGGCAGCACGCCGCTTTCCGATGCGAGGCAGACGATATCGTCCTTGGTCACGCAATAGCGCGCGGGGCGCAGACCGTTGCGGTCCAGCGTCGCAGCAATCTGACGACCATCGGTGAAGGCCAGTGCGGCGGGCCCGTCCCAGGGTTCCATCAGCGCGGCGTGATATTCGTAAAACGCCTTGCGCGATGGATCCATCAGATCATTGCCGGCCCAGGCTTCGGGCACCAGCATCATCATTGCATGGGCCAGACTGTATCCGCCAGCCAGCAGCAGTTCGAGCGCATTGTCGAGACACGCCGTATCGGACTGACCATGCGGGATGATCGGCCACATCTTGTCCAGATCCGCGCCGAGCAGCTCCGATTCCATCGTGCGGCGGCGGGCATTCATCCAGTTCACATTGCCGCGAACCGTGTTGATTTCGCCATTATGCGCTATCAGGCGGAACGGCTGGGCAAGGCGCCAGCTGGGGAAGGTGTTGGTCGAGAAGCGCTGATGCACCAGTCCCAATGCAGACACGCAATCGGGATTGCGCAAGTCGTCATAAAATGTCTCCACCTGATTGGCGAGGAGGAGGCCCTTGTAAACGACGGTGCGGCTGGAGAAGCTGGGCATATAGAGCCGGGTGATTTCCGGGTCGTCATGCTTTTCAGCCAGTTCCTGCAGCGGGTTCTGCAGCTGCTTGCGAATCGCCAGCAATTTCCGCTCAAAAGCATCCTGATCGGGGCAATTATCTCCCCGAGCGACAAATGCCTGGCGGATCAGCGGCATGGATTCCAGCACCGCTTTGCCAAGGCCGTCCAGCGTGGTCGGCACATCGCGCCAGCCTACGAGGCGCTGACCTTCCTTTTCGATGTATTTCTCGAATTGCTCGGTCACGAACTGCCGCGCTTTTTCGCCTTGCGGCAGAAAGCACATCGCCACGGCGTAATCGCCGGCTGCCGGGAGGTCGTGCCCTTCGGCATCGGCCCATTGGCGATACAGCTGATCAGGAATCTGCATCAGAATTCCGGCACCATCGCCAAGCAGCGGGTCTGCACCGACCGCGCCGCGATGATCGATATTGGCCAGAATTTCCAACGCCTGGCTTACGATCGCATGAGATTTCTCGCCTTTAATATGGGCGACAAAGCCCACACCACATGCGTCGTGCTCGTTGCGTGAATCGTAAAGGCCTTGCGGGGCGGGAAACTCGGTCAACTTGTCCATCCTGTATCGAGCGGGAAAGATCGCCGCTTCATCGTCGGGTTTTCCGGCAATGAAACGCGACCCACCCCAATTTAGGTGCTCCAAAAATGTCGCGAGATGCTCCCATGGCGACACGAAGATGTTTTGGCAAGGTTCTGGATAGCATAATCCATGCCTCGCCAGCCCATGCAACCATCGCGCCGGACATGAACAGTGAGCATCAGCCGCTGTTTTCGGATTGATTATGCCTTTTGAGGCGGGATTAAATCAAGACGCTCTAAAATCAGTTTAGCTGACGCGCTGTAATTTGCGCAAGGCTTCGCGCAGGGCCTGTTCCTGATCGCTCCGCGTCGCGGCATTTTTAGCATCGGCAACGGAATTTTCGCGGGGCGGATCAAACGGGCGGGTAATGCCGGATTGCTCCCTGACTGACTGATTATCGCTACGCGGCGCCGCATTGCCATTCTCAAAGGCAAAGACGTTCCCATTCGCGCGCTGCGCTGAGTCATCCTGCTCCTCAAAATTCTCCGGAGTCGCGGAATCGTCGGAATCGCTGGTTTCGGTCACTTCGGAAAAGAAGCTGTGCAGCCCCCCCATATCGGCATCATCCTCGCCGACATTGCGATGATCCTGAACTGCTTCAATCGCCTCATCCGAAAAGAATGCCTCGCGCGCTTCGGCGGCGCTGCCGGGGGTTGCAGGGGGCTCGTCAATCATTTGAAAAGTGTGGAGCTGCAGGCCGTGCGCTTCTTCTTCAGCTTCCTTGCGCGCTGCCGCTTGTGCACGGCGTTGAGCAATCGACAGCGCCAGTCTCTGGGTCAGTTCGTCGAGGCTGAGGTGCGATAGAGGCGCAGAAGCAAGTTCTGCTGCAGAATCGATTTCGGCATTTGTAAAGGGTTCGTCGCCGGGCGCCAGACTGGCATGTACAGTGTCATCGTCGATCAGCTCGGCCTTGCCTGCCAGATAATCCGTTGTCACACCGTACTCCGCCGCATCTGCGCCAGCTTCTGTAAAGGGGTGGTAGGTGAAACCGTCCTCAGTGTCGGCTGCGTCCTCCGCCACCTGATTGGTTTCTATTTCGAAGATGCCTTGAGGATTTTCAGGCTCATCAGTCAGCGCGGCTTCAGCCTCGTCGAAAGGATGCAGGGAAAGACCATTGGCGGAATTTTCATCCAGGCTCGCGGTCAGCACATGACCATGCGTTGCACTGTAATCCGTGCCTTCAACGTCGAATCCATCTGCTCCCAGCTCTTTATGTGCGGCAATCGGGCGGCGGCGTCTCGGCGTGGCGGCGACGTCGTTCGAAGCCTCATCTTCCTCGACCCGCTGGGCAAGACTGTTGCGCTGTGCTCGCGCGACCTGCCATGCCAGCAAATAGCCCAGGCAGGCGCCGCCCAAGGCGGCGACGGCGGCAATCAATCCATGGGCTGTCGAACCAAGCGGAGCGGCCGCACTGGGAATGATATCCGGCAGGCCAAGTGCGTTTACCAGCCGTTCCAGAACGACATCGGGGAGCACCAGGCTGCCAAAGCCGAGCAATGCGGCGAACCACAAGGCGACAATCGCAGGGAACAGCGGATGTGCGCTGATCGGTGACTTGTCACGCTCAGTCGCGAAACTTTCATCCTGTGTGATCATCTCATTCCCAATCCATATCGTGAAGGCCGCGATAGATTACGCCGCTCGAGCTTGCCGGTTCCGTTCTTCCTGCGCGAGGACATTGTTATAGACGTCCCGATACTGGGCGACATTTGTGGCCCAGTCGTGGTTCTTTGTAACATTATTACGCCCTGCATCGCGCATATTTGGCCAGTCTTCGCGTTTCGCAATCAGTTCAGCCAGAGCCTGGGCGCAGTCATGCGGCGAGTCGGCGGTGAAGAGTGAGCCGGTTACCCCATCACGGATCAATTCGCGGTGTCCCCCGACATTCGATGCGGCGACGATTTTTCCCTGCGCCATGGCTTCGAGCGGTTTGAGCGGCGTAACCAGATTGGTCAGCCGGCTTGCTTTGCGGGGATAGGCCATGATGTCGCATAGCGAGTAATAGCGTTCGACCTGATCATGCGGCACGCGCCCGGTAAAGTGGATGGCCGATGCCGCGGGGGAGCGTGCAGCCTGCTCCGCCAACGCATCTGCGCACGGGCCTCCGCCGACCAGCAGCAGCCGTGCCTGTGGCTGGCGCTCCAGCAATAAAGGCATGGCGGCGATCAGATCGTCGATCCCTTCATAATCGTAAAAGCTGCCGATAAAGCCGATAATCGGGCCGTCACCGATATTCAGCGAATCGGCGAGGGCTTGATCACGCGGCAGGGGTTTGCCGAACATGGACAGGTCCACACCATTGGGCATGATGCTGATCCGGTCTGCGGGGAAGCCGCGCGCGATGAGATCGTCCTGCAACCCGTTGCAGATGGTGACGACGGCATCGGCCCGGCGAACCACGTTATTCTCCAGCGCTCTGGTCAGGCGATAACGCAAGGACCGGTCTGATCCCGTGCCATTGCCGACGGCGGCATCTTCCCAGAATGCGCGTATTTCATAGACCACTGGGATGCCATGGCGGCGTCCCGCAGCAAGGGCAGCCATGCCGCACAGCGCCGGGGAATGCGCATGCAGAATATTGGGCTGAAACTGGGCAATGACTTCGCCAATCGCTGCCGAAAGCTTGCGGATTTCCTGCCATTCGCGCCAACCAGCGGGGCCGTTTGCCTGCCCCGGTGTGCGGTGGAATTCGAGATTGTCGGCATATTCGGGATTTGGCCCCTTGGCGCTGTGCCGCAAACCGGTGATTCCGCGCACATCCATACCGCTCGCCTGCTGCGCTTTCAGAATAGCGCGCGTGCGAAAGGTATAGCCGCTTTGCAGCGGCAAGGAATGGTCAAGGATGTGCAGTATTCGTGTCATCTGGCGGTGTATGTGGCATAAGAAACTTAACGGGGTGTCAACTATGGCTGATTAAGTAAGCCTTTACCGAGCGAAGGGGCCGGCAAGTTGGGGAAGCGGTAGTCTAGTGATCGACAAGCTGGTTCTGCTTATGATTCATTTTCTGTTGGCTGTCGCTTTTTGGCGGCTGCTCATGCGGGATGAACTGGACGCTGATCCTGATCTGAGCATTTCGGAAGAGGCGCCGGTGTCTGAAAGAGACATGCCGGAGGGGAACACGCGCCCCGGTCAGCATAATGCTTGATCTGTTTTTCATCGGCTTCATCGGTTTGGTACTTCTGGCCGGACTGAAGCGCCCCTTTCTGTGGGTGCTGCTTTATATCTATATCGATATTCTCGCGCCGCAGAAAATCGGCTGGTCTCTGGTCACGGTCATTCCGGTGTCGCTGATTGCGTTTGTGGCGGCGTTTGGTGGCTGGCTGGCTCTGGATGAAAAAGAAGGCAGCCGCTTCACCATGCGTCAGGCCTTGCTGGCCATCCTGCTGGTCTATTGCGGTGTTTCCACATTATTCGCCGTATTTCCGGAAGCGGCCGAGGCGAAATGGTCATGGGTCTGGAAAGCGCTGCTTTTCGCGCTGTTCCTGCCGCTGACCTTGCGGACGCGATTGCGGCTGGAGGCTGTCGCCCTGACCATGGTGCTGACGCTGGGCGCCATCGTGATTTCTGGCGGTATCAAGACCCTGGGCGGCGGCGGCGGCTATGGCATGCTGCATTTGTTCGTGAATGATAATACCGGCCTCTATGAAGGGTCGATCTTGTCCTGTGCCGCGATTGCATCCATTCCGGTCGCTGTATGGCTGATGCGTCATGGCACTATCTTCCCGCCCGATTGGCGGGTCCGCATATTTGGGGCAGGCCTGATTTTTTCCAGCCTGCTGATCCCCATCGGCACGCAGGCGCGCACGGGACTATTATGTATCGGCGTGCTGGGTGTGTTGATGCTGCGCAGTGTGCGCTACCGCACATTATATGTTGCGGCGGCAGGCCTGGCATTTCTGGCGGCGGTGCCGTTTCTGCCGCAAAGCTATGTCGACCGGATGGGCACGATTACGAAGCACGAAGGGGATGAATCTGCATCCACTCGCATCGCCGTATGGGGCTGGACGCTGGATTATGTGAAGGAGCATCCGCTGGGCGGAGGCTTTGACGTCTATCGCGCCAACAGTTTCACCTATTTTACGCAGGTCGTCACTGGTCCCGCTGACAATCGCGAAGTGACCTATCAGGAAGTGACCGACAGAGCGCGCGCCTTCCATTCCTCTTATTTCGAAATGCTGGGCGAACAAGGCTGGCCGGGGCTGATCCTGTGGGTCTGGATACAGCTGCTGGGTGTCTGGCAGATGGAAAAGATTCGCTGGCGGATGGCACGCAGCGATGCAGGCAAGAAAAGCTGGCAATGGGGTCTGGCCACTGCCCTGCAACAGGGCCAGATCGTTTATCTGGTCGGCTCGGCCTTCGTGGGCATTGCCTATCAACCCTTCATCTTCATGCTCGTGGGGCTGCAATGTGGCTTGTGGAGCTATGTCCAGAGGACTGAAGCGCCCGCCGCGCGGGGTAAACGTCATGCGCTGCGCGATGAAAAAGCCCGCTTGAGCGAAGATCACCGGCCCGCGTGGCAGAAGTGATGCGGGCGGCGGCGTAATGCAGCGCTTGGCTGTTATCGTCTGGAAGCCAGTTGCCGCAAGAACCAGCCGGGCCAGCCTTATTTCTTGCGGCTATTCGCGCGTATCCATTCTTCCAGCACCGGAGCAATGCGTCCGCGCCATTTGCTGCCATTGAAAATGCCGTAATGGCCCACATCGCGAGCCAGATGGTATTTCTTCATTTTCACGGGCAGTTTTTCGGCCAGATCCAGAGCGGCGCGGGTTTGTCCGATGCCGGAAATATCGTCCCGCTCCCCTTCAATGGCGAGCAAGGCCGTATCGTGAATGGCAGAGGGGTCGATTGCCGTGCCGCGATGGACGAATTCGCCCTTGGGCAGCGAATGTTCCTGGAACACATGTTCGATAGTCTGGAGATAGAATTCGGCGGTCATGTCGCAAACCGAGAGATATTCGTCGTAGAATTTCTTGGTCGCATCCGCGCTTTCCTGATCGCCCATGGTGAGGTGTTTGAACATCTCGTAATGGCTGCTCAGATGGTTCTCGAAATTCATCGAGATGAAACCGGCCAGCTGCAAGAATCCCGGATAGACCTTGCGCCCGCCGCCCGGATGATTGAGCGGCACGGTGGCAATCACATTGTTGCGGAACCAGCTCAGTGGCCGTTCCATTGCCACATCATTCACCGACGTCGGGCTGGCGCGTGTATCAATCGGGCCGCCCATCATGGTCAGGCTGGCCGGACGATTCGGATTCTTGTCCTTGCCCATAATCGCTGCGGCGGCAAAGGCGGGAACGGCCGGCTGGCACACGGCCAGCATATGCATGCCCGGCCCCAGGAATTCGAGATATTCGATCAGATAATCGATGTAATCATCCAGATCGAAGCGCCCGGCCGATAGCGGCACCATCTTGGCATCGGCCCAATCGGTGATCCAGACGTTCTGATTTTCGACCATCCGCTCTACCGTACCGCGCAGCAGCGTGGCGTAGTGGCCGCTCATGGGCGCAACTATCAGCAGGCGCGGCGCGTCTTTGGGCAGACCTTCGCGGCGGAAATGCCGCAAGCTGCCGAAGGGTTTTTCGAAGACTACATCTTCATGAACGGCATATTCCTTGCCCTCAACCTCGACCGAATCGATGCCAAAGACCGGTTTCCCGCGATCTTCATAGATATGGGCAAACACCTGCAGCGCGCTCGCCACCATCGGCCCCATACCGAAATAGCCCATGGGTAATGCCGGATTATTCAGCAGTTCCGCGCCGATAGAGGCCCAGTTGCTGGCGCTCGACAAGAGCGACCGGTTAAATTCATAAGCTTGATACAGCATGTGGCATTCCTAACAGCGCGCCTCTTTATAGCAGGTTCTCGGCGCAAACCTTACATCACCCCTAATGTTGCACTGCGGCATAATAGTTTCAATAGCTACAGAGGTAAAATGCGCCCGAAACAGGGGCTTGAAACCAACTGCTTCAAACTGGGGCATTTATCGGCTAACGGCCCCGTATGGCTCGTTCCCCTAAGTCTTCGCGTTCCGAAGTAGCCCCCGCCGACACGCTCGGTCCCTTGCGCATGATCTGGCAGGCTGCGGCCAAATATCCCGGCCGTGTGGCGCTCGCCTGTGTGGCGCTCACGGTCACTGCAGCAGCCACTCTGGCCGTTCCGGCGGCTTTCCGACTGATCATCGACCGCGGATTTTCGGAGGGCGCGGGCGATACGGGCGATATCGCGCGCTGGTTTCGCTATCTGTTCGTGATTGTTGTCGTGCTCGCGATCGGCACGGCCAGCCGGTTCTATTTCGTCAGCTGGCTGGGTGAACGCGTGGTGGCGGATATCCGGTTGGGCGTGCAGCGCAATCTGCTCAGGCTTTCTCCCGGCTTTTTCGAGGAGAACAGCCCCACGGAGATCTCCTCCCGCATGACCGCCGATACATCGCAGATCGAGCATGTCGTGGGCACGACGATTTCGGTTGCCTTGCGCAATTTGATCATGGCGCTGGGCGGGGTGGTTTATCTGCTTTATCTCGCCCCGGGTCTTACCGGTCTGCTGGTTATCGCGGTGCCGGTCGTCTTGTTGCCGATTGTCTGGTTCGGGCGCCGCCTGCGTGTCGTGTCCCGCGAAAGTCAGGACCGGGTCGCCGATGTCGGTTCGATGGTGTCTGAAGTGCTGGGCGCGATGAAGATCGTGCAGGGTTTCAATCAGGAAAGCCGCGAAACCGGGCGCTTTGCCGATGCGGTGGAGGACACATTCGATACGGCGCGGCGGCGGATTTTCCTGCGCTCCCTGATGACCGGAACCGTCATTCTGGTGATTTTCGGGGCGATTACCGGTTTGCTTTGGCGCGGCGCCTTGCAGGTTGCCGCCGGATCTCTGTCAGGCGGGACTATTGCAGCCTTCGTGCTGACCGGTGTGCTGGTGGCCGGGGCCTTCGGATCGCTGACAGAGGTTTATGGCGATTTGCTGCGCGGTGCCGGGGCGGCCAGCCGATTGAACGAATTATGGCGCGAACGGCCCGTAATTGCCGCGCCTGTCCGTCCACAGCGCTTGCCAGAGCCGCCGCGCGGCGGCCTGTCCTTCCAGAATGTCACATTCCGCTATCCCACGCGGCCAAAGGACGCGGCGCTGGCGGATTTCAACCTGACCGTGGAGCCGGGAGAAACGGTGGCGATCGTTGGGCCGTCAGGCGCCGGGAAATCCACGATTTTCCAGCTGGTGGAGCGGTTTTATGATCCCCATGCCGGGACGGTGCGGCTGGACGGGGTTGCCCTGACTGCCGCCGATCCCGCCGATATTCGCAGCCGGATCGCGCTGGTGCCTCAGGAAGGCGTGCTGTTTGCCGCCAATGCGCGCGATAATCTGCGTTATGGCGCCTGGGATGCCAGCGATGCGCAGATCTGGGACGCGGCACGCGCTGCCAATGCGGAGGAATTCCTCCGCAATCTGCCCGATGGTCTGGATACATTCCTGGGTGAAGGCGGTGCGCGCCTGTCAGGCGGGCAGCGTCAGCGTGTGGCAATTGCCCGTGCGCTCCTGCGCGATGCGCCGATCTTGTTGCTGGATGAAGCAACCAGCGCTTTGGATGCCGAGAGTGAGCAGCTGGTGCAGCAGGCGCTGGAACGGTTGATGCAAAATCGCACAACCCTGGTCATCGCGCATCGTCTCGCCACTGTGCGGGAGGCGGACCGGATCGTGGTGATGGAAGAGGGCCGGATTGTCGAACAGGGCCGTCATGCCGATCTCGCCAATGCAGGTGGCCTTTATGCGCGCCTCGCATCGCTGCAGTTCAACACGCCGCTTGATCCCGGCGCAACTGGCTGATCATCTTTTCTGGCTAGAAACAACCAGCAACGCAGTCCTCAAGGCTCCCGGATTGTGATGCGGTGCCATGCTGAGTTAATCTACGAAGTATCAAATGTAACCGATCAGCGTCGTACGCTTGCCAGCGTGCAGCACTAAGATAGGTTCATGACCGTTTCCTCGTCCGCTGCGGAGGGGGAAGGCGGATGATTTTGTTTTGAAAGGTCACTTATGATCAAACAGCTTCTTGCAGTCGGCGTTTCCGCCGCTGCGCTTGCCCTTTCCATCCCCGCTGCGGCGCAGGACGAAATGGAAGAAAAAATCCCGACGCCGGAAATGCATTTCGGCACTTGGGGTGTTGATCCCGATGCTCTCGATCCGGCGGTTGATCCGGGTGATGACTTCTTCGCCTATGTGAATGGCAAATGGATTGCTGACAATCCGATCCCGCCCGAATATGCGCGTTTCGGGGCTTTCAACATCCTGCGCGAGAAATCGACCGCCGATGTGGATGCCTTGGTGGATGAGCTGCTTGCGGCCAATCCTGCTCCGGGGACGCAGGAGCGACGGATTGTCGATGCCTATAACGCCTATATGGATACGAATGCGATCAACAGTGCAGGGTTGGCGCCTGCCAAGCCCTATCTGAACGAGATCATGGCCGCGCAGGATCTGTCGGCCCTGATTGATGTGATGGGCGAACCGGGCGAACCGGCGCTTGTCAGCGGCAGTGTCACGGTCGATTCCAAGGATCCCGACAGCTACATCGTTTCGATCGGCTTTAACGGCATGGGCCTGCCTGATCGTGATTATTATCTGGTCGACAATGAACGTAATCAGGAAATCCGCAAAGCCTATAAGGGCTATCTCGCTTTCCTGCTGGGCAAAGCCGGCTATGCCGCGCCGGAGCAGGCGGCGGAGGCTGTTTATAGTTTCGAACATAGCGTCGCTATGCTGGAATGGGACCGGACGGCTCTGCGCAATCGTGATCTGACTTATAACAAGCTCAGCCGCGCTGAATTGCAGGCGCTGGCGCCTGATTTCCCGCTCGATGAGATGTTGGCATCGCAGGGTTATGGCGATCAACAGACCTTCCTTGCCTCGCAACTGCCCCCGACAGCTGAGGAAAGCGCCGGGCTGGATGCGGCCATGCTGAACGGTATTGGCGGTGGCTTGCCGGCGATGATGAAACTGGTCGACACAGTGCCGCTTGCCACGCTCAAGGCCTATATGGCGGCGCAGTTCCTGTCGAATAACGCCTCCGTTCTGCCGAGCGATATCGATCAGGCGCATTTCAATCTCTATGGCAAATTGCTGAACGGGCAGGAAGAACAACGCCCGCGCTGGAAACGCGCCATTGCCGCGACGGAGAGTGAGCTTGGTGAAGTGCTGGGCAAGATCTATGTCGATCGGTATTTCCCGCCAGAGAACAAGGCCGCGATGGATGATCTGGTCGAGAACTTGCGCCAGGCGCTGGCCGTAAGCATTGCCGAAAATGACTGGATGGGCGATCAGACCAAGAAAGAGGCAGAGGCCAAGCTTAACGCCTTCACGCCCAAGATTGGCTATCCGGATGAATTCAAGACTTATGAAGGTCTGACGATTTCGGCGGACACTCCGCTGGCCAACCGGGTTGCGGCCATGGATTGGCAGCATGACTATGATCTAAGCCGGTTAGGGCAGCCTGTGGACCGCCGCGAATGGTTCATGCTGCCGCAGACCGTGAACGCCTATTACAATCCGGTGATGAACGAAATCGTCTTCCCGGCGGCTATCCTGCAGCCACCCTTCTTCAACGAAACAGCCGATCCGGCCGTGAATTACGGCGCGATTGGTGGCGTGATCGGCCATGAAATGGGCCATGGTTTTGACGACCAGGGCGCAAAGTCCGACGGCACCGGCATGTTGCGCAATTGGTGGACCCCGCAGGACAAGGCGAAATTTGAAGAGCTGACTGGCAAACTGGTGGCGCAATATAACCAGTTCTGTCCCTATGATGATGGCAAAACATGCGTGAATGGCGCCTTCACTCTGGGCGAGAATATCGGTGATCTGGGCGGGCTGAGCCTGGCCTATCGTGCGTATAAAATGTCGCTGGATGGCAAGGAAGCACCGGTCATTGACGGGCTGACGGGCGATCAGCGCTTTTTCCTCGCCTGGGCACAGGTCTGGCGTTCAACCCAGCGCGACGCCGCCGGGCGGCAGCGTCTGATGACCGATCCGCATAGTCCGGAGGAATTCCGGACCAACGGCATCGTGCGCAATATGGACGCCTGGTATGATGCGTTTGACGTGACGCCGGAGGATGATCTCTATCTGCCGCCCGAACAACGCGTGACCATCTGGTAAGCATTTAGCCGATAACCATAAAATATCGGGGTGCGGAACATGTTTGTATCCGTTCCCCCGATACTTCCTGTGAAAAGTCTTTCCTCCGTTCGTCGTGTTTCGCGGAACAAAAGCCTGCCACACCGGCTTTCTCGAACAAGTGGTAAAGAGGTTTTTATGGGCGTTCTATTCATGATCGGCGCCGGGGCCGTCTTGGGATGGCTCTGCTCGATCATCATGCATACGGAAAGCTCGAAAGGAATCTGGCTGGATATCGGGGCAGGAATCCTCGGTGCTTTGCTGGTCGGGCTGATTTTTAACCCAGTTTTTGGCCTTGCTCAATTTGTTGGGGGAACCAATAGTGTGGGTGGTTTGTTGCTATCCCTTGTTGGTTCGGTTTTAATGCTCGTCGCACTTAATGTGTTTTATCGCGGTAAGTTGCGCTAAGAGAGCAGTACGTTACTGAGTTCACTAGGGCGATGGCGCCATTTTAACGGGCCATTGCCCAATATTTGAAGGGGAAATTACCTATGAAGAAACTTATCATGTTCGCTTCCGCAGCAGCTCTCGGCCTCGGCGTTGCCGCATGTGACGGCCCGAAGGAAGAAGCTATGGAAGACCAGGGCGAAGCAATGGAAGCTCAACTGGACTCGCAGGCTGAAGCGCTTGACGATGCCGGCATGGAAGCCGAATCAGACGCCATGGAAGACAAGGCTGACGCCGTCGAAGACGAAATGGAAGAAAAAGCTGATACCGTTGGCGAAGAAATGGACGACAACGCAATGTAATTTCGCGTTCAGCGAAAACAGACGGCCCCGAAGCAATTCGGGGCCGTTTTTGTATCTGCAATCTGCAAACATCGTACGCGGGTTTGGCCCGCCGCGCGATAGGCTCAGACCGGCCGCGCGTCCGAACCTCGGCCACCGGTCAGCTGATATTCCTGTGTCCCGCGATGCAGCACATTGTCGACATCGATCACCGCGGCATTGGCATAGGTGAAGCCGGGTGAGATATTCCGATACAGGCGATCAAAATCGCGCTCCACCGTCTGGCGGTGAAGATCTTCGAAACTGTCGATCACGAAATAGGTCGGCTGGAGATCATCAATCACGTAATCCGTGCGCATGACCCGGTCGACATTCAGCATGATGCGATTGGGGGATTGTCCTTCCAGCGCAAAGATCGCCTCGCGCGGACCCGAGAGGATTCCGGCGCCGAAAATCCGTAGATCGTCATTTTCGCGGATCAGGCCGAATTCCACCGTATACCAATATAATGCGCCCAGCGCCTTCAACCGGTTGTACTGCATGGCCTTCCACCCGGCCTTGCCATATTCCTGCATATAATCGGCCATCACCGGATTGGTAAGCAAGGGCACATGGCCGAACACATCGTGGAAGACATCCGGTTCCTGAATATAATCGAATGTCTCACGCGTGCGGATAAAATTGCCTGCGGGAAAGCGGCGATTGGCCAGATGCCAGAAGAATACGTGGTCCGGGATCAGCATCGGCACGGGCACCACGCTCCAGCCGGTCAGCTTGTTCAGCTGTTCGGACAGCGTTTCAAATTCAGGCACACCGCCTTTGCCCAGATCAAGTCGCTCAAGCCCCTCCAGAAAGGCGCTGCAGGCACGGCCGGGCAAAAGCTCCATCTGCCGCGCGAACAAATCATTCCAGATCGCATCATCATCCGAATCATAGCTGCGCTGTTTCGGCTCGAGCCAGTTTTCGCCGATATGGGACGGCCGGCGAAGGGGGGCGGTGTAGGTTCCTTCCGGAACCCGGGGGATGCGTGAAAAATCTGACATGGTTACTATTGTAACAAACTACACAATCCTTGGCGATGTTCCCGCGCCAAGCGGTGAATTGTTTCCGCCAAGCGCCCAATCGCCAGAATATCGCTGGCTACGCTGCGGAAAGGCTGCGCCTTTGTCATTCGGCAGGACAACAAAAAAGGCGGCCGGATGACCAGCCGCCTTGATTTGTGTGTAACAGGCAAGGCTTCGAAAAGCCCGGCTGCTTACATGTCGTTTTCGGCAGCCTGCGTGGCAGCTTCTGCAGCAGCGGCTGCATCGGCAGCGGCGGCTTCTGCAGCTTCACCCGCTTCGGCAGCGGCGTCAGAAGCAGCTTCGGAGCTTTCGGCAGCATCTTCCGCAGCGTCGGACGCGGCATCCGCATCGGCCACGGGGTCTTCCACACCAGGCTGCATGGCTTCGTCAGCTGGCATTTCCACGGTGTCGGCCATTGCATCCTGCGATGCATTGTCAGAACTTCCGCAAGCAGCAAGGGCCAGAGCGGCGCCGGATGCGAGCAGGGTATAGGCGATTTTCTTCATGAGAAACCTCTCGATAATAATGTCGCAAACAGGATGATATTTCACGTTCGCAGGTGCCGGAACCTAAAGCAGCCAAGACGTGATGCAATGGAAAAGCGATATGCTGAGGCAAAGTGATGCGGGATAAAAGCGTGCCGACGGGTTTTCCTGCCGCCCGCCATCTGCCAGTGATCTGATCATGCATGCTTCCGCATCACCTCCTCCGGGGCCGGCGCAAGATCTGACGCTGGATCCACTTGTCCCGCTGCGCGAAACCTTTGGCTTTTCCGGGTTTCGCGGCCGGCAGGCCGAAGTGGTGGAGCGGGTTCTGGCCGGGCAGTCCACTCTTGCCGTCATGCCGACGGGCGCGGGGAAATCGCTCACCTATCAATTGCCCGCCATCATGCGGGAGGGCACCTGTGTGGTCATTTCGCCCTTGATCGCATTGATGCATGATCAATTGCGGTCAGCGCGCGCCAATGGAATTCGCGCTGCGACGCTGACCAGCGCCGATGCCGACTGGCGCGAAACACAGGATGCCTTCCGCGCTGGTGCGCTCGATCTGCTCTATGTCGCGCCTGAACGGGCCAGTCAGCCCGCTTTCCAAGCCTTGCTGGAAAGCGCGCCCATTGCCCTTTTCGCGATCGACGAAGCGCATTGCGTATCAGAATGGGGGCACGATTTCCGGCCCGATTACCGGGCCTTGCGCCCGTTGCTGGAGCGGTTTGGCGATGTGCCCCGGCTGGCGCTGACCGCGACGGCGGATGCGCATACGCGCGCCGATATTCTGGCGCAGCTCGGCATTCCGGAAAGTGGATTGATCATTGCCGGCTTCGATCGGCCGAATATCCGCTATGCCATTCGCCCCCGTGAAAGTCTGATGCGGCAGCTGACACAGCTGCTGGAGGATGAACCGGGGCCGGGCATTATCTATGCCCCCACCCGCAAGAAGGTGGAGGAGCTGGCGCAGAGGCTGTCCAGCCAGACTGGCCGCAACGTCTTATCCTATCACGCCGGATTGCCGCCGGACGAGCGGGCGGATAATCAGGCGGCATTCGTGGGGAGCGAGGATACGGTCATCGTCGCCACTGTTGCCTTTGGCATGGGGATCGACAAGCCGGATGTGCGCTTTGTGGCCCATGCGGGCATCCCCAAATCGATTGAGGCCTACTACCAGGAAACCGGCCGTGCCGGGCGTGATGGTGACCCGTCGCAGGCGATCATGCTGTGGGGGGCAGAAGATTTCGCCCGCGCGCGCCAGCGTCTGTTTGAAATGGATGAGGGGCGCCGTCAGGGAGAAAGCCAGCGTCTCGACGCACTGGCCGCATTGGTGGAGACCGCCGGGTGCCGCCGCGCGGTGTTGCTGCGCCATTTTGGCGAAAACCCGCCTGAAACCTGCGGTAATTGCGACAATTGCCTTGATCCCCCTGATGTGATCGACGCGACAGAGCTGGCCCGCAAATTGCTGAGCGCGGTGTATCGGACCGGGCAGAGTTATGGCTTTGGCCATATTCAGAAAGTGCTGACCGGCGCGGATGATGAGCGGGTGCGTCAGCGCGGGCATGATCAGTTGAGCGTGTTCGGCATTGTCGAACGCGATGAAGCGCCTTTATTGCGCCCGCTGACCCGGGCTCTGCAGGCACGCGGGCATTTGCTGCCGACCGATCATGGCGGATTGGCGCTGGGCGGTGATGCGCGGGCAGTTCTGGTTGGCGAGCAAATCATTGCCATGGCCCGCCCTCCGGCTCGCAAAACCGGCAGCCGTCGCGGCCAGGCCAATGCCACCCCCAATCCTGTGGGCGACCCTCTGTTCGATGCGCTGCGCAGCTTGCGCCGCGATCTGGCGCGTGCCGCCAAAGTGCCGCCTTACGTTATTTTCCATGACGCGGTGCTGCGCGAATTTACCGAAGCACGGCCCATGGATCTGGCGCAAATGGCGGACATACAGGGGGTTGGGCGCAAAAAACTGGATGCCTATGGCGATGCTTTCCTGCGGGTGATTGCTCAATATTGAGGCAGTGCCAACTTCGCATGTCGCATGGCGCGGGCACCATGCTATCGTCATTTCATGAAAACACGCAGATTCTCGCTTCGCACCGCCGTCACTTTGTGCGGCCTGTCCGTCCTATGCGCTGGCTCTGCGGCGATGGGGCAGGCCCAATCGGGCGCTTTTGAGGTGGAGGAAACCGGGCAGAGCTTCGCGCGGCTGCAACAGGCGGTTAACGCCATTGGCGATGGCAGGGGAACGATTCGCATCGCCAATGGGGTCTATTCCGAATGCGCGGTGCAGGCGGCCGGCGCGGTGACGTATCTGGCGGTTGAAGCGGGGCAGGCGATTTTTGATGGCGTGACATGTGAAGGCAAGGCTGCCCTCGTTCTGCGTGGCCGCAGCGCGCAGGTTTCGGGGCTGGTTTTCCAGAATATGGCTGTGCCTGATTATAATGGGGCGGGCATCCGGCTGGAACGCGGTAATCTGACCGTGGCGCAAAGCTGGTTTCGCGACAGCCAGCAGGGTATCCTGACAGCAGCCGATCCCAATGGGCAAATCGTGATCGATCATTCCACTTTCAGTCGGCTGGGCACATGTGCCGGGGCCGGTGGCTGTGCCCATTCCGCTTATATTGGTGACTATGGCGTCCTGCGCGTGACGCGTAGCCGGTTTGAACAGGGGCGTGGCGGGCATTATCTCAAAAGCCGCGCCCGGAAAAATGATGTCGCCAGCAGTTCCTTCGACGATACGCAGGGCCGCGCCACCAATTACATGATCGACTTGCCGGGGGGATCAGTGGGCCAGATCAGCAACAATCGGTTTGTTCAGGGGCGTGATAAGGAGAATTACTCCGCCCTCATCGCCATCGCGGCGGAGGGGCAGCCCCACACATCGGAAGGCCTGCAGATCATCGGCAATGATGCGCGGGTCGCTCCCGATGTGCAGCACGACACCACTTTTGTGGCCAATTGGTCAGACGATAATGTTCGGCTATCGGATAATAAGCTGGGTCCACGGATCCAGAAATATGAACGACGGTGAGCCGGGTCAAAAGCTGCCGAAATTTGCGAAATGGCTGATGCGTTCCTATCTTTCCTTTGAAAGACAAGGAGATGGCCTATGGCAGGCGGATGGACCCGCGATGGCGCGGTGCAGGATCAGATCGATGATACGGTAAAGGATGCGGTGCAGCGCGCGCGTGCATCCTTGGCGCAGGGCGAAGCGGCGCGTGAATGCTCGATTTGCGGTGAGGACATTCCCGAGGCCCGGCGCAAGGCGCTGCCAGGCGCGCGGACCTGTGTTGCCTGTCAGCAGGAACGCGACAGCAGCAACCGGGCCAGCAGTGCTTTCAATCGCCGTGGAAGTAAAGACAGCCAGCTGCGGTAGTCGGATAGATCCATGAGCAGCCGGAGGTTCAGAATGTGCCGTTGATCCGCCGTTACGGCTTAATCCAGCAAATGACCCGCCCGATCGCGCTTCGTATCGAGATAGCGCGCATTATGCGGATTGGCGGGCAACTGATGCGGCACCCTCTGGCTGATATTCACCCCGGCGGAGGATAGTGCCGCGACTTTAGCCGGATTATTGGTCATCAGCCGGATGGCACCGACATGCAGCAATTCCAGCATTCGTGCGGCAACCGGGAAATCGCGGGCTTCATCGGGCAGGCCCAGCCGCCGGTTGGCATCCACCGTGTCATATCCCTGATCCTGCAGCCGATAGGCACGTAGCTTGTTGATCAGGCCGATGCCGCGCCCTTCCTGCCTCAGATAAAGCAATACGCCCCAGCCGCCCTGTTCGGCCTCTTTCGCCATGGCGGCCAGCGCGGCATCAAGCTGCGGCCCGCAATCACATTTCAGGCTGCCCAGAATGTCTCCGGTCAGACATTCGCTATGCAGCCGGACCAGCGGCGGACGATCAGCATTCTGTTCGCCTATGATGAGTGCGACATGTTCGCGCAGATCATTGGTCGAACGGAACGCCACGATTTGCGCATCTTCGCAGGCCGCCACCGGCAATGTGGCCCGCGTGGCTATGGTCAGCGCGCCGCTGTCTTTCCAGCAATCCAGATCGGCCGGATCAAGCGTAACCGGCTCAGCCAGTTGGTCGGCACCAGCCGGATCGCCCATGTGGGGGGCGACCAGAAAGGCGGGCAGGATCCCGGCCAGCCGTGCCAGATCGAGTGCCGCCGCGGCGGCTTCGTCCCATTCCAGCGTTTCTGCGCGAAATGGCCCTTTTAGTGGGCTGACCAGATCACGCGAAGGATCGGCGATGTCGCGTGCGGCGGCGAGGGCGAAATCGTCCGCTCCGCGAATCAGGACCGGGGCATGGGGGGGGGCGGCATCTCGCTGATTCGTCAGTTTGAGCGTGACGGCCCGCGATGCACCGAGCAGCATGTGCGGCGCCTGCGCCGCGGGAGAAATGGCTGTTTCCACCGGGAGGAGCACGGGAGCGCCCGCGAGTGCTATTGGCCAGCCATGCCGCAAACCGTCAATCGCCTGTGCTACGCGGCGTTCGGGCGAGGGGGACTGCGCCCGGGCGGGGTCAGATGATCCGGATGATGGCGGCGAAGCGGTGCTCAGAGATCAAACTCCGTCAGCAAAGGCACGTGGTCAGAAGGTTTTTCCCAGTCGCGCGCCGCTTCCAGAACCGAATGGCCCACTGATTGCTGCGCCAATTCGGGCGAGGCCCACATATGGTCCAGCCGCCGTCCGCGATCATTCACTTTCCAATCCTTGGAGCGGTAGCTCCACCAGCTGAAATAGCGTTCAGGCGCGGGAATGTGTTTGCGGCCAATATCGGTCCAGCCATGGGCATCCTGAAAACGCTGCAACGTTTCCACTTCCAGCGGGGTATGGCTGACGACTTTCAGCAATTGCTTGTGGTTCCAGACATCGCTTTCCAGCGGGGCGATGTTGAAATCCCCCACGATCAGCGTGGGACGGTCAATCTTGCCCGCCCACTGCGTCATGCGCTCGAGGAAATCGAGCTTCTGGCCGAATTTCACATTCTGCTCGCGATCCGGAATGTCGCCGCCGGCCGGGACATAGACATTTTCCACGATCATGCCCTTTCCAGGGCCGAGCAATTCGACGCCGACATGGCGCGCTTCGCCATTATCCTGCCAGTCATGCCGCGAAAATTCCCGCAAGGGGATGCGGCTGACCGTGGCCACGCCGTGATAGCCCTTCTGACCATGCACGGCGACATGTTCATATCCAAGATCGGCAAAGGCCTTGAACGGGAAGCTCTGCTCGATCGTCTTGATCTCCTGCAGGCAGAGCACATCGGGTGCTTCCTCCTGCAGATATTGGGAGACGATGGGCATCCTGAGACGCACCGAATTGATGTTCCAGCTTGCAATCTTGACCATGGCCGGGGGCAATAGGCCGTGTTGCGCGGAATGGGAAGAGTCGGGCGCGGTGACTGCGGACAATCCGCCAGCGGCGGTCAGGCTGTTACAGGCAAAGAAAAACCCTCACCCCGGGGGCATTGGGGCGAGGGTTCATCAACAGCGTTCGTCACGCTAACAAGCCGGCTCTGCGATGGCAGGGCAACAGGGGGGAAAACCCGCTCATCACCGTCTTGTTGATTCGGTTTTAGGCGTAGCAGGCTTTCTGATCGATGAATGAAAGCCTAGGCTTTGTCGCTGCCATGGCACGTCTCACCGCCAAGCGGCGAATTACCGTGGCCGGCGTGACCGGCGACGCGGATCGCGATAGGTAAAAGCGCTGTCTGAAACCGAAACGCCGTAACGCTGATTCGAAAGACGGACGGTCGTGCGCTTGTTCTGCGAATCGAGCGCAACCCAGCTATTGAGCTCAAAGCCGCCAGGGGCAGCGGAATTACGCAGGAATACCAGAGTGATCACGCCATATTCCGGCCGCTTGGGATCACGCACTTCCACGCTGATCACATTGGGATCGCCAGTAGGCTTGAGCTTGCCGTATTTCTTCAGATCACGGCTGGGATCAAGCAGCGCACCCAGCGGGGAATTGCTGATTGGCCAGCGCTGAACCTGCTGCACATCGTAATCGACCAGGGTCAGCGCATCGCCATTGGATACGATCAGCATATTGACCGCATCTTCATATTCGAAACGAATTTTGCCGGGGCGCTTAAGCGTCAGTTCGCCGCCGACCGTCTGGCCGGAGCGATCCGTCTGCACGAAGTCCGCGCGCATCGTTTTAATCCCGCGCAAGGCGGCGACGGCGCTATCAAGCTGCGAAGACGAAGTCGCCGCTGTCGCGGTGACAGGCGCGACCAGCGCCGCCGGAGCAGCGAGCGAAAGCAACCCGGCCGCGAAAACGCGCCCGGGTTTTTTGAGCAGAGAAAATTGTGTAATCATAAAACGAGTTCCAAGCAGTTCAGCGTTGAACCCGTTCTGAACCTCAAAGGTTCCTGCCGTTCAGCAAAGCCGAAGATTACTTGATCTTGGCTTCCTTGAACTCGACATGCTTGCGCACGACGGGGTCATATTTACGGAAGGTCATCTTCTCGGTCGTGTTGCGCGGGTTCTTCTTCGTGACGTAGAAAAAACCTGTGTCAGCGGTGGAGACCAGCTTGATCTTGACGGTTGCGGGCTTCGCCATGGCTCAAATCCTGAAATGTTCGACAAGCGGCCGCGGCGGGCCGAAACAACAAAGCGGCGCAAAGTGCGCCGCCCTTCAAGGCGAGGCCATTGCGTCAGGCGTGGTGAAAAGTCAAGCCCACCGTGGTGCAAAGCATCGGTTTGCCGCGCAATTTACCAGTCCACCTTGCCGCGATTGGCCTTCACGGTACCGCGCGCCTTCTTGGATTTCAGCCGCTTTGTCTTGCCCACGCGATTGACGCGGCTTTTCTTGCGCTTTCTGGGTTCTTCCTCGGCCTGTTCGATCAGGGCGGCGAGTCTCTCCCGCGCATCCTGCCGATTCGCGTCCTGCGTGCGGTGGTTGCGCGCCGTCAGCACGATTTCGCCGCGCGAATTCATTCGCGTTCCCGCAAGATCCTTCAAACGGTGAAAAACGGGTGGGGACAGGCGCAGCGCAAAGACATCCAGCCGCAATTGTACGGCGGTGGCGACCTTGTTCACATTCTGGCCGCCGGGGCCGGATGATGCGATGAAACTTTCTTCCGAAAGTGCAACCGCACGCTGAGCAAGGCCCGACCCCGAATCAGCCATCAGCAAAACCAAGCCGGGAAAAGGCATGGGGCAATGGCGCCGCCGCTTCCACCGGGAGCTTGCCGATTCGCTCGACCCGCAGCGATGCCGCATGCAGCATCATGCGCGATACGCGCTGATCCGGGCGGCCATATAGGGGATCGCCCAGCAAGGGCACGCCCAGGCCGGAGGCCGCATGAACGCGAATCTGATGGGTGCGCCCGGTTTCCGGGCGAAATTCGACAAAGGTCAGCCCGTCCTTTTCCGCCAGTTTGGTCCAGTGGGTGACGGAAGGCTGGCCCTTCTTCGCCAGAATCATGCGCCAGCCACGATTCTGGCTGCTGACTTTGGCGAGCGACAATTCCACCGTGCCTTCATCCTCCGCCAGTTCACCGGCGAGCACACCGAGATAGCGCTTTTCAACCTGGCGCTCCTCAAAGCTCTTGGCGAAACGCTTCAGCGCCTTGGGATTGCGGGCGAGTAACAGGCAGCCAGAGGTGTCGGTATCGAGCCGGTGGACGGGCATGGGCGCGCGCTGGAAGCCCAGTTTCAGCGCGTCATACCAATCGGACAGCGACGGTCCGCCCTTGCGCGGCCGTTCCATCGGCTGGCCAGCGGCCTTGTCGATAACCAGCGCTTCGCCATCTTCGAACAGGATCGAGGGGCGTCCGGGGGCAGATGAATTCATGGCGTCGTCTTTTTCATGATAGGGCCAATGTGATGCGGCGCAGGGCTTCTTCAAGCACGGCATCATCCGCGGCGAAGCTGATTCGGAACCCGTCGACACCGCCAAAAGCCGATGCCGCCACCACGGCCACGCCATGTTCCAGCAGGTGCAGCGCCAGCGCTTCATCATTGCCATAGGTCTGCATCAGCGGCGCGGCATCAATGAAGCAGTAAAATGCGCCGTCGGGAGATGGCGTGGAAAGCCCGGGGCAGGCATTGATTCCCTGCACCACCAGATCCCGGCGTTGGCGAAAACGCTCCCGCCATTCATCCAGGAAGTCTTGCGGCCCGGTAAAGGCAGCCACAGCGGCGGCCTGACTGATGGAGCAGGCATTGCCCGATGAATTGCTTTGCAGCCGCCCCATCGCCTCCAGCAACCAACCCGGCCCGGTGGCGACGCCGATACGAAAGCCGGTCATCGCGTGGCTTTTGGACACACCGGATATGGTGCATACGCGCGGCTTCAGATCCGGACACAAGGCCGCCAATGTTCGATGCGGCTGGCCGGTGTAATTGAGCGGCGCATAAATATCATCGCTGAGCACCATCACATGCGGGTGGCGGCGCAGGACTTCGCCGATTTCGGCCAGCAGTCCGGCTGAATACACCGCACCGGTGGGGTTGCCCGGACTGTTGAGCAACAGCCAGCGCGTGCGGGGCGTGATTACGGCCTCCAGCTCGCGCGCGGTGAAGCAGAAATTGTTGTCCGCCTGCGTGACCAGCGGAACGACCTGCCCCCCGGCATATTTGACGATCTGCGCATAGCTGACCCACCACGGGTTGGGGATGACCACTTCATCGCCGGCATTCACCGTGGCAACCAGTGCTTCGAAAATCGCCTGTTTCCCGCCGGCAGAAACGATCACGTCTTTGGCTGCGGTAGGAAGACCGAGATCACGCTCGAAATGCGTCGCGGCTGCTTCTTTCAGCTGCTGCGTGCCGATGACCGGCGTATATTTGGTGAGCCCGCGATCCAGTGCGTCCTTGGCTGCGGCGATGACATGGGCAGGGGTCGGGAAATCCGGTTCGCCAACCGATAGCGAGATGATGTCCCGCCCGGCCTCACGGAGAGCGCTCGCGCGGTCAGTCATGGCGGTTGTCCCGGATGGTTCCATGCGTTCCAGCGCGCGGGACAGCAATATTTCGCTCATTATAAAGTGGCTCTCATAAGTCCCCGCAGGGCATTGCCGATCCAGAAACCGTCGCCGAGTTCATCCAGCATGATATCGGCTTCCTCAGCCTTGCCCCCATCGATCAGCGACTGGCGCAGAATGCCGGGCAGGAGGCCAAGCGACAGGCGCGGCGTGTAAAGCATACCGCCGCGTTCCACAAAGATATTGGTGTAACACCCTTCGCTCACCCGGCCATCCTCGCGCACCAGCACAGCTTCCACTGCGCCATTTTCGCGCGCAACACTCAGCGCATCATTATAGAAATGGCGATCGGTGGTCTTGTGGCGGAGCCGCCAGTCGCCCGCCACTGTGGGATGGGGCAGGGCAATACATTGCACTGGCTCGGCCATCGGGCGGGCGGGCATGGGGCCGGCGTCGAGCGTGATGGCACCGCTGCGTGCCAGCAACAGGCGCAAACGGGCGGGCTGCTCGAGTTCGAAACACACCGCCTGAATGCGGTTGCGCGCCTCATGCCGGTCAAAGTGAAAGCCCAGCTCTGCGGCGCTGGCCTTGATTCGGCCAAGATGCAATTCAAGCTCAGGGATGCCGTTTTCGGGATGGAAGCCCATGGTTTCGATCAGATCGAAGCCGCCGGCCGTTTTGCGGGTGAAGCCGCCTTTGACAAGGCATTCGCGCCATTCATCCATGGCGTCGCTATCGGCCACGATGGCACCGCCCACACCGAGCTCTGCGCTATGTCGCTGATTTTCACCCGGGGTCAGGCGCAAGGTGCGGATCGCCACGTTGAAGCTGGCATTGCCAGCCGCATCGATCGCGCCGATTGAGCCGCAATAGGGGCCGCGGGCATCGCGCTCCACTTCATCAATCAGCTCCATCGCGCGGATCTTGGGCGCTCCGGTGATCGATCCGCAGGGGAACAGCGCACGGATGACATCCATCGCGCCCTTTTGCGGCTGCATGACGGCGTTGATGGTGGAAACCATCGTGTGCACGGTGGGATAGGTTTCAATCGTGAAGGGCGCATCGACCTGAACCGAACCCGGGCGGGCCACGCGGGACAGATCATTGCGCATCAGATCGACGATCATCAGGTTTTCGGCTTTGTCCTTGGCCGATGCGGCCAGTTCGCGCGCCAGTTCCGCGTCGCGTTCCGGCGTGGTGCCGCGCGGGCGGGTGCCTTTCATCGGGCGGCATTCGACCCTGTCGCCCTTCAGTTCAAAGAACAGTTCGGGGCTGAAGCTCAGCAGCCAGTGCGATCCGTCGAAGATGATGCCGCCATGACCCGCGGCCGCTTCCGCCCGGATGCGGGCATAAATTTCCAGCGGGTCGCCCTCGGCAGCACCCGCCAGCGGGAAAGTGAGATTGGCCTGATAGATATCACCAGCGCGAATGGCCTGCTGCAACCGATCGAATGCCGCGCAATAGGCGCCGGTTGAAATTTGCGGATCAAGCGGGCCGAGTGTTGCCGGGCGATCTGCTGCACCGGCTGAGCCGTGATCCGCCAGCCATTGCGGGACGGCGTAGCTGGCTATCCGGGTTTCGTTGTCGAACAGGCCAAACCAGACCAAGGGCCCTTTGCTGCCGCAGCGCGGTGCGGCGAGCGTTTCCAGCCGTCCTTCCAGTGCGAGTCCGGCTTCATAGGATAGATAGCCGGCCAGAATGCCGCCGTTTTCTTGCTGTGCCTGTTCGGCCTGCTGCAATATGCCGGGCACATCTTCAGGGCGGCGCGCAATGAACAGCGCGCGGGGGTTTTCAAACAAGCGCGCATCACCGGGATTTTCGGTGCGCGCATCATCCAGCAATATGAAAGGGTCGTGACCAAGCATCGCCCTCTGCCTTACCGCGAATTGCGCCGAAGTCGAGCGCTTGACAGCGCCTTTTCAGAAGGAATTTCAGTCAACAGGTGGGCGATCCCGCCCCGAAGCCTGATGGCTTGGGGACGGGACGTGTCGCCGGGCGGCTTAGCGGGCCAGCCATGCCTTGATACCGGCGCGCATTTTCGGCGCGGCGGCAATCCGTTGGCGCAGGGCAGCAATCGCCTTGTCCACCGGCTTGGCTTCATCAGCATCCAGAGTGCTGCGATAGGCTTCCAGCTTGGTCAGCATGGTCGGCTCATCGGATGATGACACCACACGGGTAATGAAGCGTGAGCGGCCAGCATTATCAACCAGCTCGTCCACACGGTCCTGATTCGCCCGGATGAAATCGAAGGCCAGCTCCGGATAGTTCTGGGCAACGCTGGTGATGATCGACGCACTCACCGTTTTGCCGGGCTTATCCGTCAGGGCAAGATCCAGCGCCTGTTGCGCAATGGCCTTGTCCTTCGATGCGCCGAGCAGACGGTAATAGGTCGAACGTTCCACCGCGCTGTTCGACTTCGCAGCGAGGTTGGCCAGCATCGTCCATTCCTCCGCACTGGCATTGCGCGCAGCGACAGCCAGCAGAGTGGTCTTCAGCGGGCCGTCCAGCGCCTGCGGATTGTCTTTCAGCTCTGCGAAGCGGCTGCGGATCGCATTCACGACTTCCGGATTGCCGAGCGTTCCCAGCGTGCCGAGCAGTGCCGAGCGCAGATTGGCATCGATCAGCTTTTCACCCTTGCGGGGTTCGAAACCAAGCTGCTGCAGGCGCGGCAGCCATTTCTGCGCGATCAGCGCATTGAATTGCGCCTCTTCCGGTTCGCCTTCGAGATAGCCCGCCAGATCGGACCAGATACCGACCGCCGAGCGTGCGACCACTGGATCGGCGTTCTGCGGGACTGCCGAGAGCATGTCGAGCGCGGAGCCAAGCGGTTGATAGCCCGCCTCTGCCAGAGCGATATTGTCATAGACGAGGCCCATCTGGTCGATCGGGGCAATATCAGGCAGGGTTTTGGTCAGATCAGCGCGCATATCATCGGCATAGAGCGTGCGGAAATAGCCCAGCTGACCGGCATTGACGATGACCGTGCCGCAGCCTGGCAGGGTCAGCGAGGTGGACCCTTTCAGAATATGGCGCGTCGGGGCATTGTCACCGACAGAAATCAGCAGCGGCACATTCCAGCTTTGCGGATTGGCAGCAGCTTCTTCGCGCCGGTCCTGACTGAATTCGCTCTGCGTCAGGGCCAGTTTGGTCGAGCCATTCACGCATTGACCCTCAACCATCACCAGCGGAACGCCGGGCTGACGGGTGAATTGATCGGCAATGGTGGTGAGACCGGGCGCGCCAGCCTTTTCAACCGCCTGCCACAGATCCTTGCTCTGCGTGTTCCCGTATTTGTTGGCCTGCATGTAATCCTGCAGACCCGTCCGCCAGATATCCTCGCCAGCATAGGCTTCCAGCATGGCGATGACGGCTTCACCCTTTTGATAGGTGATGGCGTCGAAGGCCTGATTGGTTTCCTCCACCGTGCGGATTTTCTGCACGACCGGATGGGTGGTTTCGAAACTGTCGAGCCCCATCGCATATTCGCGGCCATTTACGCGGCCGAGCAGCGCCTGCCATTCGGGATTGAAATGGTCGGTCGCCTTGGTTTCCATCCAGCTGGCGAAACCTTCATTCAGCCAGAGATCGTCCCACCATGCCATGGTGACCAGATCGCCGAACCATTGATGCGCGACTTCATGCGCCTGCGTCACGTAAATCTGCTGGCGCACGGCGGGGCTGGTGATCGCGGGATCGTTGAGGAGGATGCGTTCGAACGTGAACACCGCGCCCCAGTTTTCCATGGCGCCGAAAAATTGCGACTGGCCGGGACCGGCAATATTGTCGAGCTTCGGCAGTGGGTAATCGACGCCGAAATAATCGTTGTAATAGCCGACCAGCGGGGCAAGCGTGTCGAGCGCATAGCGCGATTCTTCGCCGCTACCGGTGGGCGCAACGATGCCCACTTCGGTGCCGCTGGGCGTGGCTTTCGCCATGCGTTCAAAATCGCCAAGGCCGAAGAACAGCAGATAGGAGGACATTTTCGGGCTGGTGCCGAACGTGACCTGTTTGAAACCGTTGCCCAGCTCCTTTTCACTGGCCACCGGCATATTGCTCACCGCCATCTGGTCGGCGGGAACGATGGCGGATAGATCGAAGGTCGCCTTGTAAATCGGCTCGTCAAACATCGGTGCGAAGCGGCGCGCATCGGGCGCTTCGAACTGGGTGAACAGACCACGGCGGTCTTCACCCGTCACTTTGTCGGGGTAATCCAGTGCAAACAGGCCGTTGGCCTGCGTGTTGATCGTGCCGGTATAGGCCGTGTCGAGGCGATATTTGCCTGGCTCGATGGTCTCGCCATTGGCGAAGGACACGGTCTGTTTTTCCGGATCGAGCGCTGCCTGCATCTCCATCACGCTGCCGTCGGCGGCGATCAGGCTGGCCTTGGTAATGTCCAGATCAGCCGCGCTCAGCACCAGCGCATCGGCCGCTTCATAGACTTCCAGGTCCACGCTGGACACACCCGAGAAGGTCAGATTGGCCGCATCGGGCGTGATGGTGATGGAATAATGCGACGGGCGCGCAATGCGGGGCAGGTCGCTGGGGATTGAGGCGGGGACTGGCGCACCGGACAATTGCGGTGTCTGGCCTGCATCATTCGCCGGAATGGAGGCGCATCCAGCCAGCAACATCGCGGCCAGGGATGGGAAAATTATACGCATGTTCTTAGGAGACTCCGGATCATGATTTCCGATGTAACCGTTTAGCAACAAATATCGATGCGTCTAAGCCTTTCGTCGATCATTGTGGAACGTTCGTCGGAAGATGGAGCTCCGCGCGCAAGCCAGAGATGGCGTCCCCGTCATCCCGGCGATTGCGTAAAACCAGCGTGCCGCCATGCTGTTCGGCGATTGCGCGGGCCAGTGTCAGGCCCAGTCCGGCACCGCCCGTGCCGCGATTGCGCGAAGGGTCGCCGCGCGTAAAAGGTTGCAGCATTTTGTCGATCTCGTCTTCAGGGATGCCGGGGCCGTCATCATCCACCCGGATCACGGCCTGATCCCCCTCCGCGAAGACGGAAATGCGGGCCCTGTCGCCATAACGCAGCGCATTGCTGACCAGATTGCGCAAGGCGCGGCGCAGCCAAGTGGCGCGCAGAGGCAGCGACACGCGCGTGGTCGATCCGAGTTCGACCGCTTCGCCCATATCTTCAAATTCCTCAACCACCGAGGCAACCAGCGCAGAGAGTTCGGTCCGTTCCAGATCATCGGTGGGGCGGCCCACACGGGCAAGCGAGAGAATATCGTCCAGCGAGCGGGTGATGTCCTCTATCGTGGTGGCCATCTTGGCGCGTTCAACCGGATTTTCGACAGATTCGATACGGACACGCAGCGCCGCAAGCGGGGTTTTGAGATCATGACCGATCGCGCCGAGCATGACGTCTTTTTCATTCAGCAGCGCGGCGATCCGTTCTTCCATCGCATTATGCGCGCTGATCAGCTGGCGCGTATCAGCGGGGCCGCCGGGGATGATCTGTCCTTCCAGCGCGCGGGTTTCGGTAAAGGTTTCGACCCGCCGGGTCAGCGCGGCAATCGGACGGGTGATCCGGCGCAGCAGCAAGGCCAGTCCGCCGACCAGCACGACGTAGAGAAACAGGGTTTGCAACACCAAAGAGCCCAGCGCGCGGGGCTCCCCCTTGGGCGTGGGGATGCGCACCACAACCCACTCGCTCTGCCCCGCAGTGCGCAATCCGGCGATCAGCAATTCGCGCTCTATCAGATCATCGTAGAAACGGCGGTTGCGCCTGTTCTGCAGATATTCCAGCGATGGTCTATCCCGCGTGACGGGCCGTTCCAGCACGACCAGATCGTCAATCTGCGTGCCCTGATCCTCCAGAATGCGCCGCAAAACCGTTTCGCGTTTGGTGTCGCGCTGTTCACCGGGTTGCAACGGAGATGCAGCGCGCAGGCTGGTGCGCAAATCGCGCCAATGGTGCCGGTCATGCTTTCCGCCGCGATTTTCGCGCCGTTCATTCGGTTCAGCCAGCAGGGTGAAGGCGGCCGCGTTAAGCAGACCGGCTTCGCGCCGCTGTTCCTGCGCGCGATAGAGCAATATGGCGGAAATCCCCTGTGCAACGAACAGGGCCACAGCCACGGCCAGCAGCATCTGGCCCAGCAGGCTGCGGGGGAACAGACGCCGCATCAGGCCTGATCCGCCGGAATGCGGCGGACATCGGCGGCAAAGCGGTAGCCGCCGCCCCAGACTGTCTGGATCATCTTCGGATCGCGGCTATCCTCTTCGATCTTGCGGCGCAGACGGCTGACCTGATTATCGACGGCCCGGTCGAACATATGCGCCTCCCGCCCCTGGACCATATCCAGCAATTTGTCGCGGTCCAGCACTTGCCGTGGATGATCGAGAAAGGCGGTCAGGAGCCGGAATTCGGCCGATGAAATCGGAACCACCGCGCCGTCACGGTCGGTCAAGCGGTGCTTCAGCGGGTCGAGCCTCCAGCCTTCAAATTCATAATGTGCATCCTCTGACGGTTCGCTCGCCGGGCGGGTGGCGCGGCGCAGGACGGAGCGGATGCGAGCGACCAGTTCACGCGGTTCGAAAGGCTTTACCACATAATCATCTGCGCCGACTTCCAGCCCGATGATCCGGTCCATAGCCTCCCCCTTTGCGGTGAGCAGGATGGTCGGAATCTTCTTCGTTTCGATCAGGTGGCGGCATAGCGAAAGACCATCTTCGCCTGGCATCATGATATCCAGCAGGACCAGATCCGGCTGCAACTGGATCAGCGCCGATCGCGCCTTGGCGGCATCTTCGGCTTCATGCACGACGAACCCCTGACGGGTCAGATAATCCGCCAGGGGTTCGCGCAGGCTGGGCTCGTCATCGACGAGCAACAGCGTGATGGAAGACATTTCGGTCATGCTGTTCCGGGATAGCCCATTTTCATCATCAATGTCAGCTGGCGGTGTTGTTTCGTGCAGCGCGCCGGTCCTTGCGCTGTTCACGCATCGCCTGATGGGCGGCTTTCCGCTCTCCCGCGGTCAGCGTGCCGTCACTATTGGCATCGGCCGCGTCAAAGCGGGCGAGGGCGGCAGCCTGAAATGCGGCCTTGGTGACCGGGCCATCGGCATTGGCGCGGGGCATACCGCCCATCATGCCTCTCATCCCGCGATGACGGCCCATCTTGTGGCCGCGTTTTCCGCCGCGCTTTTCATGGGCAGCGGTAAATTCCTGCTGCGAGAGTGCGCCATCGCCATCGGCATCCATTTTCTGGAAGCGTTTTTCGAGGCGCGCCGTGTGGTCGGCCTCATCAAGCATGCCGTCACCATTCGCATCCATCCGGTCGAACATCGCGGAGGATCTTTCCTGCACCTTGGCGCGGGTCACATCCTTACCGGCGCCATAGCCACCGGGAGCAGCAAATGCCGCGCCGCCTGCAATCACAGTCGCGGCCGCTGCCAGGCTCAAAGTCAGTTTCTTAGCCATCGCTCATATACTCCTTGAAATGGTAAGAGTGGCGGGGCTTCAATCAGACGGGGGAAACATCGTTGCCTTGCCACTCACAATGCCGTTTTAGGGGGCGTGTGTCGCAGCTTTATGCCCGTGCAGGGCGACCTTGTCGCAAATTGTCGCAAGACGCGGATGGCGTTCATACCGGCGAAAGATTGAGGCTTTCCGCAAGCAGAGCGGTCCCCATCAGAGGCAGGCTGTGCGGGATTCATGCGGCCAAGCGAAACAGCCCCGTGTACATCGACACAGGGCTGTCTTCGAACATCAATATCAGGGCAGCCGCCGCCCCGGTCAATCAGGCCGGGGCGGCTGCTTGCGCGTCAGAGCGCTTTGCAGGCTTCGTCCAGCCAGACGCGGGCATCGCCTTCCAGCTGGGGGGCGAGGCACTCATGCACCTTGGCATGATAGTCGTTCCACCAGGCGATTTCTTCCTCGCGCAACAGGCTGACATCCACCAAGTTGCGGTCGATCGGTACCAGGGTGAGCGTTTCGAAGCCGAAATAGTCCCCTTCAGCGCCCTCGATGGCGCGTGGTTCGACCAGGATCAGATTCTCGATCCGAATGCCAAAGGCGCTCGGCTTGTAATAGCCTGGTTCGTTGGACAGGATCATGCCCGCGAAGAGTTCCTGATCGGTGCCGGCTTGCCCGCCGCGCGGTTTGGAAATGCGCTGCGGCCCTTCATGCACGGCCAGAAAGCTACCCACGCCATGCCCGGTGCCATGGCCATAATCCACACCTGCCATCCACAGATATTGCCGCGCCAGCGTATCGAGCTGGGCGCCGCTGGTGCCGGCGGGGAAGATCTGCCGGTCGAGCGCGATATGCCCCTTCAGAACGCGGGTGAAGCGGTCCTTTACTTCCGCCGGCGGGGCATCGGGGCCGATCCAGACGGTGCGGGTGATATCGGTCGTCCCATCGGGATATTGGCCGCCCGAATCCACCAGATAGACGCTGTTCGGCTCCAGCGTGCGGTTGGTATTTTCATTCACCCGGTAATGCGGATTCGCACCATTGGGGCCTGAACCCGAAATCGTATCGAAGGAAAGATCGCGCAGATCGCCGCAGGCTTCGCGGCAATCCTGCAATTTCTCGGCCGCGGATAATTCATCCACGGCGCCCTTCGGCGCCTCGACCGAAATCCAGTGGAGGAAATTGGCCACCGCAGCGCCATCCCGCGCCTGTGAAGCGCGCTGTCCAGCGATTTCCGTTTCGTTCTTGATGGCCTTGGGCAGCACGGCGGGGTCCATCGCCTCGACCGTTTCGGCGCGTCCGGCTTCGAGCGCCTGAAACACCGCTGCGACCGTGCGTTCGGGATCGACCGCGATCCGCCGCCCGCCATATTCGCTCCGCAGCACGCCTTCAAAGCCGCTGCGCTGGCGGATGCGCACGGCATTGCCGAGCTTGCGCGAGACTTCCTCAGGCACTTTGCGCGGGTCGATGAACCAGTCCGCCGTACCGTCCTGATTGACGACAACGTAGGACAGCGCCACCGGCGTGCGGGCGACATCCTCACCCCTGATATTCAGCAGCCAGGCAACCGAATCGAGCGCGGAGATAACGGTTCCGTCCAGCCCCTCGGCCTTGAGCCATTCCGCAATGGCGGCGCGTTTATCCGCACTGGTCTGCCCTGCCAGCGCATCATCCTGCAGGAAGGCGGGGGCAGCGGAAGGCTGCGGCTGATCCTCCCAGATATGGTCGATCGGATTGTCCGGTGCCTCGACCAGTTCCACGCCATATTTTGCCAGCGTGGCGGCCAGTTTCTGTGCCCAGCCGCGCGTATGCAGCCACGGATCATAGGCGATCCGGGCGCCTTCTTCGGCATTCTGGCCCAGCCATTCGCCCATATTGTCGGCGGGCACGGATTTATACTGGAACAGCTTGCCATCCACCTGATCACGGACCTGCGCAGTGTAGCGGCCGTCAACAAAGATCGCGGCTTCGTCATTCAGCAAGGCCGCAGCACCGGCGGACCCTTCAAAGCCGGTCAGCCAATGCAGCCTTTGCGCGTATTCCCCGACATATTCGCTCATATGCTCATCGGAGATGGGCACGACGAATCCGTCCAGCTCCTGACGCCTCAATTCCTTGCGCAGCGCTTCCAATCGGGATTCATGTGTTTGCATCAACATAGTTGCGGTCCTTTCCCCGCATACATAGATGCTCCCCATGGCCAATTCCACCACCGGCACCGAGCCGACCCGCCCCGAACCGATCCATCCGCCACTCGCGGCAAAGAAAAATTTCGTGATGACGCATCACGGAATCGCGATCGACGACCCCTATGCGTGGCTGCGCGATCCCGGTTATCCGGAGGTTTCCAGCGAAACTATCCTTGCCCATCTGGAGGAGGAGAATCGCTGGTTCGAAACGCGGATGAAGCCGCAAGGCGGCATGGTGAAAAAACTTTTTGCCGAGATGCGCGGTCGGATCAAGGAAGCCGACAGATCGGTGCCGCAGAAGGATGGCGATTATCTTTACTGGGTCGAATATGAAGAAGGCGCCGAATATAAGAAATGGTGGCGCCGCCCGGTGGGGGCAGCGGAGGATGGCAGCGCTGACCAGCTGATCCTGGATGAGGTGGCGCTGGCAGAGGGGAAGGATTATTTCCGCCTCGGTGCCTTTTCCATCAGCAGCAATGGCCGCCTGCTGGCCTATGCGGTGGATGACAATGGCTCCGAACGCTTCACCGCGCGGATCAAGGACCTGTACACCGGCGCAATGCTGGGTGACGAAATTCCCGGTACGCTGTCATCGCTGATCTGGGTGGGCGGCGATAAGGGCCTCGTCTATTCGCTCGCCAATGAACAATGGCGCACCGACAATGCACGGCTGCACTGGCTGGGTGATGCGATTGAAAAGGATATCGAGCTCTATCACGAGGATGACGAGGGGTTCCGTGTGTCCTCGGCTCTGTCCGCGAATGAAGAATGGCTGATCATCGGCACGGGCGACCATGAAACCAGCGAAATACGATTGCTGCCCGCTGCCGATCCGTTGGTCGAACCCATTCTGGTGCGAGCGCGCGAGGTGGGCGTCGAATATGACGTGGATCTCAGGGATGATACGCTCTTCATCCATGCCAATGATCGCCATGAGAATTTCCGCCTCGCCACCGCACCACTCACCCGTCCGGGTGAATGGACCACGCTGATCGAAGGGTCGGATGAATTCTATCTCACCGGCTTTGAGCTTTTCAAACGCTTCTATGTCACCGAAGGGCGGCTGAACGGCCTCGATACAATCCAGATCCGCAGCTATGACGACGCGGCGCAGGTGGAGGAAGTGGCCTTTCCCGAAGAAAGCTATTCCGCCGGCCTCGCCGACAATCCCGAATGGGATATGGAAAAGCTGCGCCTGTCCTATGAAAGCATGGTCAGCCCGGCGACCACCTATGATTACCATGTCGCGGAGAAGCGGCTGGAGGTGCTGAAGGTTCAGGAAATCCCTTCGGGCTATGACCGCGATCTCTATGTCACCGAAAGGCTGGATATAGAGGCGCGCGATGGCACGAAGGTTCCGGTCAGCCTGATGTATCGGAAAGACCGCGCACAGGGCGGCCCGCTCCATCTCTATGGCTATGGTGCCTATGGCCTCGCCATTCCGCCGGGCTTTTCGACCACGCGGCTCAGCCTAGTGGATCGCGGCTTTGCCTATGCCATCGCGCATATTCGCGGCGGCGACGATCTTGGCCGCGCCTGGTACAAGGCGGGCAAGCTGGAAAGCCGGACCAATGCCTTTACCGATTTCGTTGATGTGGCGAAGGGACTGATCGCGCGCGGTGACACCAAAAAGGGCCGGATCAGCATTTCGGGTGGTTCTGCGGGCGGCGAATTGATGGGCGCGGTGATCAATTCCGACCCGGATCTGTTCGGCGCCTGCGTCGCTCATGTGCCCTTCGTGGATGTGCTGGCGACGATGCTCGATGCCTCGCTGCCGCTCACGCCGGGCGAATGGCCCGAATGGGGCAACCCGATAGAGGATCGCGAGGCTTTCGAGCTGATCCGCAGCTATTCCCCCTATGACAATGTCCGGGCGCAGGCCTATCCGCCGCTGCTCGTGACCGCCGGGCTCAACGATCCGCGCGTGACCTATTGGGAGCCGGCCAAATGGGCCGCCAAATTGCGCGAGCTGAAGACCGACGACAATGAATTGCTGCTCAAGACCAATATGGGCGCGGGCCATGGCGGCAAGTCCGGTCGCTTCCAGTCGCTGGAAGAAATGGCCGAGGAATTCGCCTTCATCCTGTGGCAGTTCGGCCTGAGCGAAGAGGAAACCGCGGCGGCATGAGCCACAGCAGCCACCGCCTCCGCTTCACTGCCGAGCCGCGTCACATCGACGTGAACGGCCATGTGAACAATGCCGTCTGGGTGCAATGGATGGAGGATCTTTCCACCGCCCATTGGGAAGCGGTGGCACCCGCCGAGCATCAGCAGCGCTATGCCTGGCTGGTGACCCGGCATGAGATCGATTATCGCGGCAATATCCGTGAAGGTGAAAGCGTGGAGGGTGTGACCGAAATCCGCGAAGGGCCGCGCGGCCCGCAATTCACGCGCCACTACAGCTTCCGCAATGAAGCGGGGAAGGCCATCGTCACCGCCCGTACCCGCTGGGCGATGATCGACCGCGAAACCCTGCGCCTGACACGCGTTCCGGCTGAAGTGGCCGCGCCGTTTCTGCCTGTCGCATCAGGCGAATAGCAAATGCCGAACCGCTTCACCGCGCAGTTTACTTGAAAAGGCTTCCCGATGACCTTTCGTTTTGCAGTCCTGTTTGCAGCTTTCACGACAGCGTATCCTGTTCACGCTGAGGATCCGCTGAAAGCAGGGTTTGCCGGAGCACTGCGCGGCTGTGAAGAGTGGGTTCTCAACCCGGCAAGTTGGGCTGAGGGTGTTGAGCCCTTCATCGCAACAATTGGCCTCGGCAATCGGATGGGCCTTGTTGAATCGGTAGATGCGGCTGCTCTCCCGCCGGAGAAGCTGCGCGTGGCGAACCATTACTGGCGCATCAATTCGACGGACGAAGCGGGGTATATACTCGTTGTCTCTGACCGGCTTCCCATGTGTCATATCACCGGTGGCGGTGGAGAGGATTTGCAGCCTACTGTTGAAGCTGTCATCAATCAGAGAGAGTTTCGGCGCCGCTGGGAGGTGCTGGAAACGCGTTCGGCAGGCGGTATGGTTTCTACGACGTATCGCAACCGCGAGGAACCAGCTTTCTCCATGATCGTCAGTCGCGCAAATGAGTCCGGCCAGAGGTTAGACAGAGTGCAGGTGATCGCAACGGCGATATACAATCCTGCAAATTAAGTGTCGAGAATTCGGTCTCTCGTCGAGCATTGGCCCAGCCTTCACGGAGCCAGTCTCGACTGATAATGCAGCTTGGCCAGAAGGCTGCGGAACTGCCTGATTTCGTCCGCTGTCAGATTTGCGGTCAGGGCCGCGTCGGCCGCCAGAACACGGTCACGCAATTCGGCCAGTCCCGTCTCGCCCTCTTTGGTCAGGAAAATGCCAAAGGAGCGCCGGTCTGCATTTACGGTTCGCCGCTCGGCATAGCCCTTTTTGGTCCAGAAATCGATCATGACGGATGCGGCGGGGCCGGAAATGCCGAGCGCATCGGCCAATGCCTTTTGAGTAAGGCCGGGATTGCATCCAATCACTTCAAGTAAAGAGAAGCGTTGCGGTGTAACCCCCGGCTCAGCGATAGCCTCGTCGAGCAGGGTCCTGCCCAATATCCAGGCCAGACGCGTAGAAAATCCCGAAAGACTCAGCAGAATACCAAAGTCCACCCCCTCATTTTCTATTTCCGGAAAGCGAGTCGGATGGGGCTTCACCATGGGTAAACGCGTTTTTTTGGAAAGAGAGAGTGTGGCATTTTTGCTTCTATTCTTGACCTTGTTGGCGGGCATCCGAATTTGATTATTGCCTGTATCTATTATGAACCGTAACAGATTACCTAATCTCGGCGAATAGAAATTTGCCATGAAATTGGGAGAGTACATCATGAGGAACGGTTCACGCCGCTTTCACGCGCCATTGCTGGGCAGTTGCGCCCTTGCCGCCACTATGCTGGGGGCCTGCGGATTGGCGACAACCGCCCAGGCGCAAACTGCACAGGATACCACCACTTCACCCGCGCCAGAGGATGCCACGGTTCAGTCGCTTGATCAGGCGATTATCGTGACCGCCCGTCGCCGTGAAGAAAGCCTGCAGGAAACGCCGGTTGCGATTTCTGCGTTCAGCGCGGACATGCTGGCCGAACGTCAGATCAGCCAGACGCAGGATCTCGAAAAGATCACGCCCAGCCTGCAGTTCAAACCTGCCGGTCAATTGTCCGGCAACAGCGCCGCATCGGTTGTCTTCATTCGCGGTATCGGTCAGCTTGACCCGACGGCTGCGGTCGATCCGGGCGTCGGCATGTATATTGATGAAGTCTATGTCGGTCGCTCGGTTGGCGGAACGATCGAATTTGGCGACATTGCCGGGGTTGAAGTGCTGCGCGGGCCGCAGGGTACCTTGTTTGGCCGCAACACGATCGGCGGTGCCATTCTGATCCGCACACAAGAACCGATTTTCGGCGAATTTTCCGGCAAGGGGCGCATTCGTGCTGGCGAAGACGATCTGATCGAAGGGTTTGCCGCGCTCAATCTGCCGATTTCAGACAATGCCGCGGCGCGTGTTTCGGGCGGTTTCCGCAAGCGTGACGGCTATGTCATTCGCGCCTTTGACGGGCTGGATCTGGGCAATGATGACAGTTTCACGCTGAACGGCGCCTTCCGCTGGGAAGCAACTCCCAATTTCGAAATCTCGCTGCGCGGCGATTACACCAAGCGCGACGAAAACGGAGCGCCATTCGTCTTTGCCGGGATCAATGAAAATGCGCCGGTTCCGGCCATTGTCAGCGTCGGTGCGGGATGCCCCGGCGCGACCATTCCCTTCGCTCCGCTGGAACCGGGTGATCCACGTTTCGGTGCGCCCAATGTGCCGCTGATCGATGATGCGCGCTGCGCCAATGACTTCCAGGCCAAGGGCAAATTCGTCAATGGCGGCACGGCGCCCGTGCTCAGTACCTCGGAAGTGTGGGGCGTGTCGGGCACTGCCGTGTGGGATGTCTCCCCCGAAGTGACGCTGAAGAGCATCACGGCCTATCGCTCCACCGAATCGCGCGGCATTCGCGATGCCGACAACACGCCGTTTGAAATCATCACCACCGATGTCGGCTCGGAATCGAAGCAGTTCAGTCAGGAACTGCAGATGCAATATGATTCCGGTCCGGTCAGCGGGATCATCGGCCTTTATTATTTCGATGAAGACACCAATGAACGGGCGACCGTGCCCTTGTCCTTCCCGCCCACGCCGCAGGTGATCGGGTCGATCCTCAATGGTGGCCCCGGTTCGCGCGACTTGCAGTTCTCCGATCTGGAAACGCGTTCCATGGCGGCATTTGGCGAGCTGTCCTATGAAGTAACCGACCGGCTCGAACTGACCGGCGGCCTGCGTTATACGGAAGACCGCAAGACCTATCAGGGGACAGTGTTCAACCTGTTCCCCTCGACCTTGCCCGATCCCGATCCGCTGCCGACCGAAGCCATTCCCGATGGCGGTCCGCTCTATATCTACAACACACCCAATCGGAAGACGTTCAGCGCGCTGACTGGCTCCGCCAGTGCCGCATATGAATTCACCGACTGGCTGAATGGCTATGTATCCTATGCCCGCAGTTTCAAATCGGGCGGGTTCAACACGCGCTACAACGCCCCGCCGCCAGATTTCGAACCGGTTCCCTTCGATGAAGAATCGGTCGATAGCTATGAAATCGGTGCAAAGATGGAAGTCGGTGATTTCCGCCTGAACATGGCCGCGTTCCAGGCCGACTATAAGGACATTCAGCTGGTCTTCCGTGAAGGCGCCGTGCCGCTGTTGTTCAATGCCGGTAAAGCGCGCATTCGCGGGTTTGAAGCGGAAGCAAGCTATCACCCCTATGGCAGCGGTCTGAGGATCGATGCCGGGGCCAGCACGCTGGATGATGAAATCCTGTCCATCACCCCGATTCCGGGCGCGACGGCCACGGTGCAGCCAGGTGACGGCCTGCCGCTGACCCCGTCATTCCAGGGCAATTTCGCGATTTCTTACGAATTCCTGCTGAATGACCGGATGACGCTCACCCCGCGGTTTGATGGCAGCTACACCTCGAAGCTCCAGTTTATCACCGGCAGCGTTCCGGAAATCGAACAGGATGGCTATTTCGTGGCCAATGGTTCGGTCGAGCTGGGCGTGAACGACACGTGGAAACTGCAGGCCGGCGTGATCAATCTGTTCGACAAGGACTATCTGATCCAGGGCAACGCCTCGCTCGGCACGCTGGGCTACGCCGAAAAGATCTACGCCCGCCCCCGCAACTGGTACGTGCAGGTTTCTGCTGAGTTCTGATTGCGGAAAGTCAGAGGGTTACAAGAGCGGGGCGGTCCTTTGGGGCTGCCCCGTTTTTGCTGCAGAGCGACGCCTCCGCGGATCTACGCTTTAGACGCTTGCGAGTGGGTCTTGCGGTCGGAATGGATCTATGGCCAGCTATGCCCGGTTTCAGCAGCGGTCAGATACCCGCGCCCGCCAAGAACTTCTTTTGGTGGCGTAAAGCGCTGCGTCGGCCCTGATGAACACTTCTTCGGCATCGTAGGAATATGGATCGGTCGAAAACGCGATGCCGCTGGAGGCGCTGACGGTGAACATGTGCCCTTGCCAAAGAATGGGGGCACGCAAGTGGATCAGGAAGCGGGCGATGCGCGCCTCAATAACGTCTGCTGGCTCATCGTTACCAAGTATCACGGCGAACTCATCGCCGCCGATCCTCGCGGTAAGCAGTGCTTCTGGAAAGATCGCGGATAACCGCTCCGCGAATACCTTAAGACAGGCATCTCCCGCCAAATGGCCCCACCGGTCGTTGATCTGCTTGAAATCGTTCAGATCGAAAAGGACAAGTGCGCCGAGTGATCCGACCCCTGCACCAGTGCGCTGCCCGTTAAGGAATCGGCTTTCGTAGATAGCGCGGTTGGCCAGGCCGGTAAGTGCGTCATTCTCCGCCAAGCGCCGCAGCGCCTCCGAACGCATTTTTTCTTCGGTCACATCCTGCTTCAAGCCATGGAGGATGGGAGCAGCGCCAGCGGAACGGATCATCTCTCCGTGGATACGCATCCACCGCTTTTCTCCATCCGAACGCCTAACTTGAGCATCGAGAGTGAAGATGCCGCTTCGGGCTATGGCTTCGGCGCGGAGCCTCTCTAATTCATCACGGGATTCTTCCGCGTACATATCAAGCGTCTCTCGCCGATCAACGACGGTCTCGTGAGGTAACCCGAAGATATCGTAGACACCTGATGTCCAGTTCAGCCCGTTGTCGGAAAGGTCGCAAGACCAGGCGCCGACCTTTGCTGAGGCCATCGCACGGTCGAGTAGTGGGTCGATCCGGCCCGGCTGGCATCCCGGCAAGGTCTGCGGTGACTCGATCTGTGCGCGACAGGGCACATTGGACTGCTGAATAGACATCGACATGATATGCCCATAGTCCTGCGTATCTTAAGAGACCGTTTCCCAGGCTGCGACATTTGCGCACTCAACGACGGAGTGTGGGTCGTGAGCGGAATGGCAGATTTTAATCAGAAAATCGCCAAAGCTGTCATGTCGTCTTTCAGAGCTGCGCGAGAAACGATGGTACGGCAGAAATGGGGTGCTTTCCAGACGTCCGGCGAGGCGATAAGTGTCTGTGATGAGAGAGCCTGATTACGACGTAGACGGTTGGTGCCTAGAAGACGGTGAAGAGCGTCATCGAGACGCTCCTGCGACGTTCTTGATACCAACCCGTGAGGCTCGCGAAGCGTTACAGCCCGGCGACTTTGCCAAACTCATCTTTCGCATCAGCGTAGATGACCCCGGTGAGCCTGTCGCGGTAGAACGCATGTGGGTGCTTGTTCGGGAGCGGACTGTAGGTGGCTATCTAGGACTATTGGATAACGACCCGGATTCCCTTGCGGAGAATGGAGAGTTCTGGAGCGGCATCGAGTTGCCTTTCGGCCCCCATCACATCATTAACATCGATGAGAGAGACGAGAAAACGATTCGTCTCGCTACTCAGGAACCCAAGAAACGCTGGCCACGAGCATAGTATTCAACGCCCGCAATGTCGCGGAAGAGAACATCAGTCCTCTTGTGATTCAGCGCCCATCTTCGCCGCACGACGACCGTTAAGAGTGTCTTTTTTGATCTGTCGTTTCGCAACCCATTCCATTGCATCATGGTCTCGTTCGGCGAACATCAAATCGATCCCCCGCTTGGACTGTCCGTCCATGACACCCTTGCGGGTCTGATGTTTACTGCGGCTCACGTGACATCAATGCCACCCGAACCAGTTGTCTGCAACGTTGTCGTAAGCTGAAGGGCCGCTTTCCGGGCTTGGTGTTGCAAAATCAGACTGTCTGCAAACGGCTCCTGCACGCCTATGCGGGAATGACGAGCGGGGTCAGGCGCCCCTCACAGCGGGTTCCCGTCGCGGTCGCGGAAGATTTCGCGGCGGCCGACATGGTTGGCGGGGCCGACCAGACCTTCGCTTTCCATCCGTTCGATCCATTTGGCCGCGGTGTTGTAGCCGACGCCCATCTGGCGTTGCAGCCAGCTGCCGCTCGCCTTCTGGTTTTCGATCACGATCTGGCAGGCCTGGCGGTATTTGCGTTCTTCCGGATTGTCGGAAGCGGTCAGTTCATCCTCGAAGGACAGACCGCCGCCATCTTCGGGTTCTTCGGTGACCGATTCGACATAATCGGGCTGGCCCTGCGCACGCCAGTGATTGGCGACCACTTCCACTTCTTCATCGGAGACAAAGGGGCCGTGGACGCGTTTCAGCGCGCCGCTGCTGGGTTTGAACAGCATGTCGCCTTTGCCCAGCAATTGTTCCGCGCCCTGTTCACCCAGAATGGTGCGCGAATCGATCCGGCTGGTGACGTGGAAGCTGATCCGGGTGGGGAGGTTGGCCTTGATCACGCCGGTGATGACATCGACCGACGGGCGCTGTGTCGCCATGATCAGATGGATGCCGGCGGCACGCGATTTCTGGCTGAGGCGCTGGATCAGCACTTCGATTTCCTTGCCCACCGTCACCATGAGGTCGGCCAGTTCGTCGACGATCAGCACGATCTGTGGCAGCGCTTCGTAATCGAGCTGTTCCTCCTCGAACAATTCCTCGCCCGTTTCGGGGTCGAAGCCCGTCTGAACGCGGCGGCCGAGCGGTTTGCCCTTGGCCTGCGCAGTCTTCACCCGTTCATTGAAACCGCCCAGATTGCGCGCGCCGATGGAGGACATCATCCGGTAGCGGCGTTCCATTTCCTCCACCGCCCATTTCAGCGCGCGGACCGACTTATGCGGTTCGGTCACCACCGGGGACAGGAGGTGCGGAATATCGTCATAGCTCTTCAGTTCGAGCACTTTGGGGTCGATCAGGATCATGCGGCATTCCGCCGGGCTGAAACGATAGAGCAGCGAGAGCAAAATACAGTTCAGCCCGACCGATTTACCCGAACCGGTGGTACCGGCGACCAGCAAATGCGGCATGGCGGCAAGATCGGCGACGATCGGTTCGCCGGCAATATCCTTGCCCAGAATGATCGGCAGATTGCCCTTGGCATCCTGAAAGGCTGCGGCAGCGACCAGTTCCTTGAAGGCTACCATCTGCCGGTCGGCATTGGGCAGTTCGATACCCATCACCGTCTTGCCCGGAATGGGGGAAACACGCGCGGAAATCGCGCTCATATTGCGGGCGATATCCTCGGCCAGGCCGATCACGCGGGCGGCCTTGATGCCGGGGGCCGGTTCCAGTTCGTACATCGTGACGACCGGGCCAGTGCGTACCGCGGTAATCTCACCCTTCACGTTGAAATCATCGAGCACATTTTCCAGCAGCCGGGCATTGCGCTCCAGTGCCAGCTTGTCGAGCTTGGGCCCGTTATTGACCGGCGGATCGGTCAGCAGATCGATGCTGGGCAGATCGAAATCGTCGAAGAAATCCTTCTGCTTCGCCTTGCCGCTCGCGATAGCGGGGGCGACCGGAGCGGTGGGGTCGGAAATTTCCGGCGCCTTGCGCGGCGGCGTTTCTGCAAAGGGAATGGCGGGGCTGGCTGTGTTGCTCTCTTCGCGGGTTGTTTCCGGCGCGGTTTTTCTCGGCTTTTCCGCTCTCTCAGAGCGTGCGCGGCGCAGTGTAGGCAGGTTCGGCAGGAAGCGGGGCAGGGTGAGCAATTGCGCCCAGTCAATGGCAAAGACCCGGCTTATCAATGTCGCGGCACCAGCCAGAAAGGCCAGCGAAAGCGCCAGAATAGCCCAACCCTGCACCGCCTCTGGCAGCAATCCGGAAAGCGCTTCGACCAATTTGGCGCCGAGCAGCCCGGCCAGTCCGCCAAAGGATGCGGGCAGACTGCCGCCGGGCCCGTCGAAGATCAGCGACAGAACGATGCACAGCAACAACATCGCGGCCAAAAGCATGCCCACGGTGCGCCACCAGCGGCGGCCATGCGGGGTGGCTTCATTCTCGGCATCGCGCCAGAGCTTGCGGCCAAAAGCGTATAGCAGCGGCAGCAACAATATGGCGACCGGGCCAAAAATCATCAGCACAAAATCCGCCACCCAGGCACCGGGGCGGCCCATCCAATTGTGGACATTGGACCCTGCCGCGGCGGTGGAGGAGGATGGATCGGTTTGGCTATAGGTCAGCAGCGCCAGTGCCAGAAACAGCGCCGCAGCGAAGAGCAGCACCGCACCGGTCAGCTGCGCGGCGCGGCGCAAGCTGGCGCGGAAAGCGGCGCGCCAATCGGTCACGCTGTTCTTGCTGCCTTGTCGGCTCGCTGCCCGTGTCGCCATGATGCTTTCCTGATCTGTGGCCGAATAGGTGGCCCGATATGTCGCTGGAGCGCTCTATAATGCGCAAGCGGTGGAGTCCCCGTCAAGTCGGAGCAATGGGGTCAGGGGGTGAGACCGTCAATCGCCGCCCAGTGATTGATCCGCAATCGCCGGGCATTGCGCGGATTCATGCCCCCCAGGGCGATGACCGGCATGGTGGCCAGTGCGGCCAGTGCCTGAAATCGCATCGGCCCGAGATGCGGCGCGCCGGGATGCGAATGGGTCGGGAATATGGGGGAGATCAGGGCCATATCGGCGCGGGCACGATTGGCCTGTGCAATCTCTGCCGGTGAATGCGCGGTGGAGAGGCGCAGCAGGCCGGGTGCCGGATGCAGGGCCGCGCGGCCATAGACACCATCTGCCCCCCATTGGCGGGCGGTTGCTGCATCATCTGCCAGCACTACCACATGGTTTGCCGATTTCGCCTGTCGCAGCAGAGCGGCAAAGCGTGCGGCCCGTTCGCGGTGAGAGAGGTGGTAATGGCGATAGATAAAGCCCGACCCGCGCGGCAGGCGTTGCAGCGCATTTTCCAGCTGCCGATCATTGCGGGCATCCGAAATCAGCCACAATCGCGGCAGAGTATCGCAAGGCCGGGTCTGGAAATGCGCCATAGCCACGCTATAGGCGGATCCTATGGATAATTCAGCCACCCCGCTCGGGAATATTCGCCAGAAAATGGCCCATGCCTGCAAGATCTCCGGGCGCGAGGCAGATTCTGTTACCTTGATCGCCATCAGCAAGACGCATGATGCAGACCGGATTCGCCCCTTGCTGGAAGAGGGGCAGCGCGTTTTTGGGGAGAACCGCGTGCAGGAAGCGCAGGCCAAATGGCCGGCCCTGTGTGAGGATTATCCCGATACTGAACTGCATCTTGTCGGTCAGTTGCAATCGAACAAAGCCGATGATGCCGTGGAATTGTTTGACTGCATCCATTCGCTGGACCGGATGAGCCTAGTGAAGGCGCTTGGCAAAGCGATGGATAAGGCGGATCGCCGGGTCCCCTGTTTCGTGCAGGTCAATATTGGCGAGGAAGAGCAGAAGGGTGGCTGTGCGATTGACGAGCTGCCCGCCTTGCTATCCGCGGCGCAAGATGCGGGCATACCGATTGCCGGTCTGATGTGCGTACCCCCCCTGGAAATCGAAGCCGCACCCTTCTTTGCGCTGCTGGACAAGCTCGCCCGCGATCATGGGCTGGAGGGGCGCAGCATGGGGATGAGCGGTGATTTCGAAACCGCGATCATGCTGGGTGCGACCCATATCCGCGTGGGCAGTGCCTTATTCGGTGCGCGGGAGGCCTGATCGGCCTACCGCCCGCCGGCTCAGTCGGCGACAGCTTCCAGATATTGCTGTTCTGCTTCCTCGCTGGCAGCGGTTAGCAGCATCTCTTCCACATTGTCGCGGCGTTCTGCGCGGTCCAGCTTTCCGCCGAGCAGGTCGGTGACATAGAATGTATCCACCGCTCGTTCGCCATAATGGGTCACATGGGCGGAATGCACCATCAGGGTGGATTCGAACAACGCCCGCGCCAGTCGGTTGAGCAGCGCCGGGCGATCTTTCGCATTCACTTCGATCACGGTGAAGCGATCGCTGGCCTTGTTGTCGATCGTCACGCGCGGGCGGACTTCGAAACTGTCGGAGCGAGTGCGCGGGTTGGGCTGACGCGCCAGTTGCGGCATCAGTTCAATCTTGCCGGCCAGCGCGTCTTCGATCGCGCTTTGCAGGCGGTTGAGCTGCATTTCTTCATGGAAAGGGCGCCCCAGCGGGTCCTGAACCAGGAAATTGTCGACCGCCTTGCCCACCCTTGTGGTGTGAATGCGCGCGTCGATGATGTTTCCGCCAGCGAGGTGAATGGCGCCCGCTATGCGGAAGAACAGGCCGGGATGGTCATCGGCAATCACCGTCACCAGCGTGGCGCCGCGCGCGGCATAATATTCGCAATGGATCGACAGATGATGCGTCAGCCGTTTCGCTGCGGCATAATGCGGCAGGTTGAGCGCGATGATATCGGCAGGTTCGGACAGCCAGTAAGAGGCATCGAAACGGTCATCGAGATGTTCGATGACATCGGACCCGTCGCCCAGCAATTCAGCGACTTCCTGCCGTTTGCGTTCCACCCGTTCATCACGGCCGCGGGTTTTGCTCCCGGGGCGCAAACGCTCTTCTGTCAGTTCGTAAAGCTGGCTCAGCAATTGCCGTTTCCAGCTGTTCCACACACCGGGCCCGACCGCGCGAATATCGACAATGGTCAGCACCAGCAATTGGCGCAACCGTTCGAGGCTCTGCGTTTGCGCGGCGAAATCCTCGATCGTTTTGGGATCGGCCAGATCGCGTTTGAAGGAGGTCGCACTCATCAGCAGATGATAGCGTACCAGCCAGCTGACCAATGCGGTCTCCCGTTCGGACAGCCCAAAGCGCGGGCAGAGTTTCAGGGCAATTTCGGCGCCCAGCACCGAATGGTCGCCATTGCGGCCCTTCGCGATGTCATGCAGCAAGGTCGCGACATAGATGACTTCGCGTGAGCCGAGCTTGTGAATGACTTCATGCGCCAGTGGGTGATCTTCGCGCAGCTCACCTTTCTCTATTCGAGAGACCAGGCCGATGGCGCGGATCGTATGCTCATCCACCGTATAATGGTGATACATGTCGAACTGCATCTGCGCGTTGACCTTGCCGAAATCGGGCACGAAGCGTCCGAAGACCCCGGCTTCATTCATCCAGCGCAAAACGGTTTCCGGGTCGTTATGGCCGGTCAGCACGTCCATGAACAATCGGTTCGCGCGCGGGTCTTTGCGGATCTGGCCCTTGATCAGCACGGAATCGCGATTGGCCATCCGCATGGTTTCGGGATGGACTTCATAGCCATTGGCTTCGGCAATCTGAAAGATCTCGATCATGCGGACTGGATCTTTCTGAAACCAGTCATCCGAAGGCGCGGCGATCTTACCGCCAAAGACCTTATAGCCCTTAACAATCCGTGATCGTGCCTTGAACCCGGCCAGCAGGCCCTTTGCCCGCCGCTTGCTGGCGATCTGTTCATCCAGCTGGGCCAAGAAAACGCCGGTAAGATTACCGACATGTTTGGCCTGCAGAAAATAGAATTGCATGAAGCGTTCAACCGCGCTTTTGCCGGGCCTTTCGGCAAATTGCATACGCTCCGCCACTTGGGGTTGCAGGTCAAAGGTCAGCCGGTCCTCGGCCCGTCCGGTGATGGTGTGCAGGTGGCACCGTACCGCCAGCAGAAAACCCTCCGCCCGGCGGAAAGCGCGATATTCGGGCTGTGTGAACAGGCCCACATCGACCAGTTCGGCGGCGCTGCGGACCTTGTGAATATATTTGCCGATCCAGTAAAGCGTCTGAAGATCGCGCAGGCCGCCTTTGCCTTCCTTCACATTGGGTTCGACGACATAGCGGCTGTTACCCATCCGGCCATGGCGGGCATCGCGCTCGGCCAGCTTTTCCGAGACGAATTGCGATTCGGTGCCGGCGACGACTTCGGAATGGAAGCGCCTGCTGGCTTCCTCATACAATTCCTGATCGCCCCATAGATAGCGGCCTTCCAGCAGAGCGGTGCGAATGGACAGATCCTGTTTCGCCATGCGCACCATATCGCTCAATGTGCGGCTGGAATGGCCGACCTTCAGGCTGAGATCCCAGAGGAGATACAGAATCGCTTCGATCACCTGTTCGCACCAGGGGGTGTCCTTGGAAGGTGTGATGAAGGCGATATCGATATCCGAATGCGGCGCCATTTCGGCGCGGCCATAACCGCCGACCGCGATCAGGGTGAGCCGTTCTGCCGTGGAGCGATTGGGCGCGGGATAGATGTCGGTGATGATGTGATCATGCATCACCCGGATCAGCTGATCGATCAGAAAAGCGTGGCCATGCGTGCATTCATGCCCGGCAGATGGCTTCTGCATCAGCCGGCGGCTCAATTCCTCCCGCCCTTTGGCCAGCGCTTCGCGCAGTGCCTCGACAATATATTGGCGGGACTTCTGCGTGCCGTGCTTCTGTACCAGCTCGGACAGCGAGAGAGAAAGGCGTCGGCGGTCGATAACCGCGCGCTGATTGGGGATCCGTATGGCGCTCACATCGCTAAGATAACCAGCCCGCCGCATCATGCAACGTTTCGCGGTCTTTCGTCCGTCCTGAGCTTGTGCCAAAGAGGCGCGGGCTGCCCCATGTCATGGGGCATAGGCGACTAAGGAACCCACGCGCATGCTCGAATTTCTGAACGCTGCCAGCGGAGAAGCGATCCATTGGGCTGATCTGGGGCTGCGCCCCGGTATCGAGCTGGGCTTTTTCACCCTGCGATATTATTCGCTCGCCTATCTGATCGGCATTCTGCTGGCCTATTGGCACCTTTCCAAAATGGTGAAGGCGCCGGGGGCCCCGATGGCCCAGGATCATGTCGAAGACCTGTTCTTCTACTGCACATTGGGTGTGATTCTCGGTGGGCGGCTGGGCTATGCGACGTTTTATGAACCCTCCTTGTGGAGCGACCCGTCGGCTCTGGTCGCTGTCTGGAATGGCGGGATGAGCTTTCATGGCGGGTTGATCGGCACCGTTCTGGCCATGGCCTATGTCTCATGGCGCGGCGGACTGCCCTTCATTCGCGTCGCGGATTATGTCGCGGTCAATGTGCCCTTTGGCATGACGCTGGGCCGGATCGCGAATTTCATCAATGGCGAATTATGGGGCCGCCCCGCAGGCGAAGGTGTGCCCTGGGCCATGGTTTTCCCGGGTGGCGGGCCGTTGGCGCGCCATCCCAGCCAGCTTTACGAAGCGGCTCTGGAAGGGCTGCTGATGGTCATCATCATGCTGTTCCTGTTCTGGCGGACGCGCGCACGTTTCCGGACCGGATTGCTGGTGGGCGTGTTCGTTACCGGCATTGCACTCGCGCGTTTCGTGGTCGAATTCTTCCGCCAGCCCGATGCGCAACTGGCCGAATTTGCAGCGCGCAGCGGCCTCAATATGGGCCAGTGGCTGACCATTCCGCTGATCATTCTGGGGATCGGCCTGATCGTGTGGTCGCTGAACCGCAAACCGATTGCCAGCGGTGATCGGCCGGTGAGCTGATATGCCGGACCGGGATATTGCCGCGCGCCTGCGCCGGGTGATCGCGCATCACGGGCCGATCACCGTGGCGCAGTTCATGGGCGAATCGAACGCGCATTATTACAGCACGCATAACCCTTTCGGGCGCGATGGCGATTTCATCACCGCGCCCGAAATCAGCCAGATGTTCGGTGAACTGGCGGGCCTGTGGCTGACCGATATGTGGGCGCGGGGCGGGGCTTCCCGTGCGGCGCATTATGTCGAATTGGGGCCGGGCCGGGGCACTCTGGCACGGGATGCCTTGCGCGCGATGAACCGCTTCCAATGCCGGCCCGATATCCATCTGGTCGAAGGATCGGAAGCCTTGCGGGCGGTGCAGGATCAGGCGGTGGAAAATGTAACCGCGCATCAGGATCTCTCTACACTGCCGGATGATGGGCCCTTATTGCTGATTGCCAATGAATTTCTGGATGCTCTGCCGATCCGCCAACTGGTGATGACGGAGAATGGCTGGCGTGAGCGTATGGTTGCGCTGGAGGGGGATGCCTTCGTTTTTATCGCCGGTGACAGACCAATGGATGCCGCCGTTCCGGTGCATCGGCGCGATGCAAAGGCAGGGAACATCATAGAAACCTGCCCGGCAGCCGCTGCGGTGGTGGATGAGGTGGCGCGCCGGCTGGCCAAACAGGGCGGGGTGGCGCTGTTCATTGATTATGGCTCTGCGCAGGAGCGTAGCGGATCAACGCTGCAGGCGGTGCGCGCGCATGGCAAGGTGGATGCGCTGGCCATGCCGGGGGATGCGGATCTGACCGCGCATGTCGATTTTTCCGCCATGGCTGAAGCTGCCCGGCAGGGCGGGGCTCACTGTCTGGGCATTGCGGATCAGGGGGACTGGCTGCGGGCCATGGGGATCGAGCAACGCGCGGCCATGCTGGCCAAGGCCGCGCCTGACAAAGCGGATGAGCCCCGAATTGCGATGGAGCGGCTGTGTAACGCTGATCAGATGGGCACTCTGTTCAAGGTTATGGCGCTGACCGGGCCGGGCTGGCCGCAAGATGCGGCAGGCTTTTCGGCGTGAGCGGGCCAGGCTTTCCCAGATATATGCTTGAGGTCCGGTCCGGGGCTGCGGCCTGACCCGCGCGCTTAGTCGATCTGCTCCGCCAGCCATTGGGCCGCTTCGCGCGGTGACTTCTTATCCACCTCACGATCAACCGCATAATTCGCTTCTCGCATTGTTTCGACGTCAATCGCGCCGATCAGCGGCTTCAGAGCATCGACAAATCGCGCATCTTCTGCGCGCGACGGGGTGATCAGCAACAGCGCGTCATAAGCGGGCAGCGCTCCTTTGGGGTCCGTGAGTACGCGCAGCCGATCGGCGGCGATCCGGCCATCGGATGAAAAGGCGGCGATCACATCTGCCTCTCCGCCGGTCAGCGCATCATACATGAAGGTGGCGGTATATTTGCGCTGGTCTGCAAAGCGCAAACCATAGGCTTTCTGCACCGCGCGCCATTCCGGCCGTTCGAAAAACTCGACATCGCCGCCCACTGCCAGCGAGGGGGCGGACGCTGCCAGATCCGTCAGGGAGGCGACTCTCAATACTTCGGCGCGATCCTCCTTCATGGCGAAGGCATAGGCATTTTCGAAACCCAGCGCACCCAGCATCAATGTGCCGGAATTGTCCGCTTCCCACTGGCGGATCTCGTCGATCATCTGCGCGCGGGGCGGTGTCTCGCCGCGCTGCATTTCATTGGCCCAGATGGTGCCAGCATAATCGACATACACATCAATCGCGCCGCTGGTCAGCGCACCGTGAATGACGGCGGAGCCCAGTCCTTCCCGATATTGCACCGCATAGCCCGCATTTTCGAGCCGCTGCCCGATCAGCCGGGCCAGCGTGAATTGTTCGGAGAAATTCTTGGACCCGATCACCACCACGTCGCGCGATCCGTCCCGCGTGGAAATACCCGCACCGATAATGCCGATTGCCGCCAGTGCGAGCCCCAGAAAAACGGCGAGCCTGCGGCGCTTGCGAAAGCCCCATTCGACGAGGCCGAGCAGTCCGTCCGCAATCAGTGCCAGCGCGGCCGATGCGAAACAGCCCGCCAGCACCAATGCCCAGTTTTGCGTTTGCAGGCCGGCAAAAATCGGGTCGCCCAGGCTGGTTTGCCCGATTGTGGTGGCCAGAGTGGCAGCGCCAATGGTCCAGACCGCGGCGGTGCGCAGACCCGCCATGATGAAGGGGGCGGCCAATGGCGCCTCCACCAGGCGCAATTTCTGCCATGCGGTCATCCCCACGCCATCGGCCGCTTCCAGAATGCCGGGGTCGAGATTGGTGAGCGCGGTTACGGCATTTCGCAGCACGGGCAGCAAGGCATAGAGCGCCAGCGCGAGCAGGGCAGGCAGGAACCCCAATGTCGGCAAAGAGGGTCCGAAAACCGACCGCAGCGCCAGCAGGAGGGGAAAGAACAAGGCCAGCAGAGCGAGGGCGGGCACGGTCTGCACCAGACTGGCGAAACCGAGTGCTATCCGCGCGACATTGCGCGACCGGCTGGCCCAGACGGCCAGTGGCAAGGCAAAGGCCGTGCCCAGCGCCAGCGCTGCCGCGCTGAGCAGCACATGCTGCGCCAGAGGGTCGCCAAGACGGGTGAGCGCGGTGATAAATGCGTTCATGGTGTCAGGTCCGCCAGCGCCCGCGCCTGAGCGCGGGGGACCGCCACCAGTGCCTGCGCAACATCGCCGCCATCCCCGGCCAGCAATTGCCGCGGCGTGGTATCCGCCACGATCTGGCCCTGATCCATCACCAGCACCCGGTCTGCCAGTAGCAAAGCCTCCGCCATGTCATGCGTGACCATGATGGTGGTCAGCTTCAGCTGACGATGCAGCTCACGCACTTTTTCGCCCAGCGCATCGCGGGTGACAGGGTCTAATGCGCCGAAGGGTTCATCCATCAGCAGGCCATGCGGTTCGCCCGCCAGCGCGCGGGCCACGCCCACACGTTGGCGCTGGCCCCCTGACAATTCCGCCGGCATGCGGCTGGCCATGGCGGGATCAAGCGCGACGAGTTCCAGCAATTCCTCAATGCGCGCGGCGCTCAGGCGCGATTTTTCAAGCCTCGGGCCGATGCCGATATTTTCGGCGATGGTGAAATGGGGAAACAATCCGATCCCCTGAAAAACATAGCCGAGCCGCCGTCGCAGGCGGGCTGGGGCCATCGCACTGACATCCATTCCCTCCAGCGCGATCTGGCCCTGGCTTGGCTCAATCAGTCTGTTGACCATTTTCAGCAGCGTCGATTTGCCGGACCCTGATGCACCGACCAGAGCCACGAAGCTCCCCGGCGTGATCGAAAGGGCGACTGATTTGACCGCGATCGTTTCGCCATACCGCTTCCCCACATTGTCGAAATGGAGGAAGGGAATGTGGGGATCAGCCATCAGGCGAGTCTAAGCCGCGATGGCCTTCTTGGATAGGCTTAGCTCCACGACGAGGCCGTCTTCGCTCCAGCGGCGCTCCCATGATCCGCCCAGCTGGCCGGTTACGCTCATTTCGACCAGCCGCGATCCGAAGCCATCTGTCGGCATCGTCTTGGGCGGCGGGCCGCCATGTTCTTCCCATAGCAGAACCAGCAAATCGTCATCCTGATCGGATACGGACAGCTCAACAAAACCATCCTCAACCGACAAGGCGCCATATTTGGCGGAATTGGTTGCCAATTCGTGGAATACCAGCGCCAGCGGGGTGGCGCTGCGGGCCAAAATCCCGAAATCATCGCCCACCACGCGCACTCTTGCACCGTCTCCGGTGCCATAGGGGGCAAAGAGTTCCTGCAACAGCCCGCGCAGATTGTCACTCGCCGCACCGTCCACCGGGCGCACGAAATCATGTGCACGTCCCAGGGCGCGGATGGTCTGAATGAGTTCATCCCCCAGTTCGCGCTGATCCGGGCGTTTGCGAATGGTCAGAGAGATCAGGCCGGACACCACGGCGAAAATATTCTTGATCCGGTGCGACAATTCGCGCGCCATCAGATCGCGGCTGTCCGACAATTTGTGTACGGCATCGATATCCACGGCGGAGCCGAACCAGCGGATGATCTTGCCTGTATCATCGCGCACCGGAATGGCCCGGGCCATCATCCAGCGGAAGCTGCCATCGGCATGGCGCAGCCGGTGTTCTGCCTCATAGGGTTCGCCGGTCGTGAGTGAATGCCGCCAGGCTTTGTCGGCCGCCTCGGCATCTTCGGGATGGATCGCATCGATATTATCGGCGCGTTCGATCCCGGTAAACTCGATCATCCGGCGGTTGAAATAATCGAAATTACCCTCCGCATCGGTGGACCAGGCAATCGCCGGTATCGAATCCACCAGAGTGAGGAATTGTCCTTCTTTGCCCTTGATTTCTTTTGCAGCGAACAGGGCATCCCGGTGGCCCTGCATCCGGCACATCACGGCCTCTGCGAGAACTTTGAGCCCCTGTTTCTGGAGCGCGTTCAAACCATCAGGGCGCGGTTTCGTATCGATCACGCATAGTGCGCCCAATGGCGATCCATCATTCGCATGCAGTGGCTGACCGGCATAAAAGCGGATCTGCGGCCCACCTTGTACGAGAGCGTTCTTCGCAAAACGATCATCCTGCGTGGCGTCGCGGATCTCCATCAGCTCGTCATCAAGCATGGCGTGTGCGCAGAAAGACACGCTGCGGGGCGTTTCTTCGTCTTCAAGCCCTTCACGGGCGATGAAGCATTGCCGCTCGCTTTCAACCAGACTGACGATTGCCGTCGGCACGTCGCACAGTTTCGCGGCGAAGTGCACGATACGCTGCAATTCAGGGTCGCCGCTTAGTTGCGTGGCGTGATAATCGGCCAGAGTTTCCAACCGGCGTGCTTCGTTGATAACTGGCAGCGGATTGCCGCTGCCTGATCCGGTTTTCGCTTCTGTCACGTGAGACCCTCCGAGTGGTGGAGTTAGTCGAAAATTGCGGGATTTCAATTGGGAACCCGAGATTATCGAGAGATTTTTGTTTCCTTTGGACAAAGTTCCAATTGTAAGCAGTTTGCCCTGAGGCGCGGGATCGTTACAACACACCGTGAGAGGAAAATACAAATGAAAGCAACGCCTGAATTTGACTTTGCCCTGACGGAAGAAGCGGAAATGATCCGTGACAGCATCGCCCGTTTTGCCGATGAACGGATTGAGCCGCTGGCAGAAGAGATCGACCGCGACAGCCGCTTCCCAATAGAATTATGGCCGGAAATGGGCGCGCTGGGATTGCACGGTATCACGGTGGCGGAGGATGATGGCGGGCTGGGCCTCGGCTATCTCGAACATGTCGTCGCCATTGAGGAAGTCAGCCGGGCAAGCGCTTCGGTGGGCTTGAGTTATGGTGCCCATTCGAACCTGTGTATCAATCAGATTGCGCGCTGGGGCAATGATGCGCAGAAGGCCAGACATCTGCCTGGGCTCATTTCCGGCGACCATGTCGGCGCGCTGGCGATGAGCGAACCCGGCGCGGGCTCCGACGTGGTTTCGATGAAATTGCGCGCCACCAAGACCGACGGCGGTTACCGTCTGAATGGCACCAAATTCTGGATTACCAATGGCCATGATGCGCAAGTGGTGGTGGTCTATGCGAAGACCGATCCCGATGCCGGATCACGCGGCATCACGGCCTTTCTGGTGAAAAAGGACTTTGGCGGTTTCAAGCCTGCGCAAAAGATTGAAAAGATGGGGATGAAGGCATCGCCCACGTCTGAGCTGGTCTTTGACGATTGCTTTGTGCCGGATGAAAATGTGCTGGGCGAAGTCGGTCAGGGCGTGAAAGTGTTGATGAGCGGGCTGGATTATGAACGGACCGTGCTGGCCGGGGTGCAGCTGGGCATCATGCAGGCCTGTCTCGATACCGTTATCCCCTATGTTCGGGAGCGGTCGCAATTCGGCAAGCCGATTGGCACGTTTCAACTGATGCAGGCCAAGGTCGCGGACATGTATGTCGCGCTGCAATCCGCGCGGGCTTATACCTATGCGGTGGCGCGCGCCTGCGATGCCGGGCGAACCACGCGGTTCGATGCTGCGGGCGCAATCCTGCTGGCAAGCGAGAACGCTTTTCGTGTTTCCGGAGAGGCGGTACAGGCATTGGGCGGGGCGGGTTATACCACCGACTGGCCGGTGGAGCGGTATTTGCGCGATGCCAAGCTGCTGGATATCGGGGCGGGCACCAATGAAATTCGCCGGATGCTGATTGGCCGCGAACTGATCGGTGCGGCATGAGCGCGCCAGTGTTGACCAGCCAGCTTGATCTGGCTGATCCGGAAGCGATTGCCCGCGCGGCGCATAATCGTGCACTGGTGCAGGAATTGCGCGACAAGGTCGCGCAGGCCGCGCTGGGAGGGTCCGAAAGAAGCCGGGAGAAACATGTCGCCCGCGGCAAGATATTGCCGCGTGAACGGGTTGCGCGTTTGCTTGATCCAGGCTCTCCCTTTCTGGAGATCGCACAGCTGGCAGCCAATGGCTTGTATGGGGATGAAGTCGCCGGCGCTGGCGCAATCGCGGGCATCGGCCGTGTATCTGGCCGTCAGTGCATGATCCTGGCCAATGACGCGACGGTGAAGGGCGGCACCTATTATCCGATGACCGTGAAGAAACATTTGCGGGCTCAGGAAATCGCCCAGGAAAACCACCTGCCCTGCCTGTATCTGGTGGATAGTGGCGGCGCCAATCTGCCGCATCAGGAAGAGGTGTTTCCTGACCGCGACCATTTTGGACGGATCTTCTATAATCAGGCCAATATGTCCGCACTCGGCATCCCGCAGATTGCCTGCGTGATGGGCAGCTGCACTGCCGGGGGGGCCTATGTCCCGGCGATGAGTGACGAAACGGTGATCGTGCGCAATCAGGGCACGATCTTTCTGGCTGGACCACCGTTGGTCAAGGCGGCGACCGGGGAGGAAATCAGCGCCGAGGATCTTGGCGGCGGTGATCTTCATGGCCGTACATCCGGCGTGGTCGACCATGTTGCTGAAGATGATGCCCATGCACTGACGATCCTGCGGGATATTGTCAGCCATCTGGGAGACAACCCAGAGCATCAAACGGGCAGCCATGACGTGGTGCCGCCCAAATTCGCGCAAGAAGACCTCTACAGCATCATCCCCGATGATGTGCGCGCGCCCTATGATGTGCATGAAGTGATCGCGCGGCTGGTGGATGGCAGTGAATTTCACGAATTCAAAAGCGCTTATGGCAATACGCTGGTTTGCGGTTTTGCCCGTATCTGGGGCCGCGAGGTGGCAATCCTGGCCAACAATGGCGTGATCTTTTCCGAAAGCGCGCAAAAGGGCGCCCATTTCATAGAGCTGGCGTGTCAGCGCCGCATTCCCTTGCTGTTCCTGCAGAATGTCTCCGGCTTCATGGTCGGTGGCAAATATGAAGCTGAAGGGATCGCCAAGCATGGCGCCAAGCTGGTGACGGCGGTTGCCACAGCGCAGGTGCCCAAGATCACCGTGGTGATCGGCGGGTCTTTCGGTGCGGGCAATTACGGCATGTGCGGACGCGCCTACTCGCCGCGTTTCCTCTTCACATGGCCCAACGCGCGGATCAGCGTGATGGGCGGCGAACAGGCGGCCAGCGTGCTGGCGACCGTCCACCGTGATGCGGACAGCTGGAGCGAGGAAGAAGCCGAAGCCTTCAAAGCGCCCATTCGCGAGAAGTATGAAAACGAAGGCAATCCCTATTATGCGACAGCGCGGCTGTGGGATGATGGGGTGATTGATCCGGCACAAACGCGTGATGTGTTGGGACTGGCTTTGGCTGCAGCATTGGAGGCGCCGATTCCCGACCGCGCGCAATTCGGAATTTTCAGAATGTAGCGATTTTGAAACCATGCCCGGCTTCGCTCATTGAAGAGAAATAATCTCGAAGGAGGATTTGATGCGTTTTGGAATTGCTATGGCCGTAACCCTTCCTGTGGCACTGGGCCTTGCCGCTTGTGGTGACACGACTCCAGCGGGCGAGGCCACCCCAGAACCGGTGGAAGAAACTGCGATGCCGCTGGATGAAGTGCCAGTGAATCTGCCGCAGGTTCCAGCCAATTCCCTGACGACCATCAAATATTACGGGAATTACAGTCAGGATGGCGAAGGTGGCAAAAGCACGCTGCGCCTGAATGAAGATGATACCTATGAATATACCGCGCCTGATGGAACGGTCACCTCCGGCAAATATAAGCGGATGGACGACAACAACCGCATCCTGATCGAGGATTTCGACGGCAAGGCCGGTGTTTTCTCCATCGCCGATGGGGCGATTTACCGGCTTGAGAATGAAGACAGCATGCCGAGTGAGATCACGGTAGAAGGCATGTATCGCAAGGATGATACAGACATGCAGGGCGGTCCGGGTGCGACCACCAATACGATCGCAGATAAAAAAGACTGAGCAGTGATGCTGGCAGGGGCGCGTTGCATGCGCCCCTGCCACATCCTTTAGAGCTTAAAGATGCGCGCTGCCGACTATCTCGGTAGCGCGTTCCTGTATCGGGGCCTCACGCGGCGGCGTCACTTTCAGCCAGGCCTCCAGCGCTTCCAGATCGCTCAAGCCAATCTGCCGGTCTGTGCCCAGTTTGAAGCCGGAGAACCCATCCCCCCCTTCGGCGAGAAAATTGCTGACCGTCACACGGTAGGTCTGGTCCGGTTGCAGCGGCGCGCCCATCAGGGACAGGCTGACGATGCGCTGCCCTTCGGCGCGGGACCGGTCGAAAGTGAAGTCAAACCCTGCTGAGGGTGAGAGGATCTGCACCTCATCCCTGTCATCGGCCAATTGCTCTTCCAGCACCTGACGGATCTGCGCGCCCGTCAGGGTCATCGTCACCAGCACATTGCCGAAGGGTTGCGTGCGGAAAATCTGCCCGAATGTCAACGCGCCATCGGGGGATGGCCGCAAGGGTGCACGCACGCCGCCGGGATTCATGAAGGCGATCTGCGCCCCGTTCTCGCGGGTCGCGGCAAGCTGCGCGTCGGCAATCAGCCGCCCCAGTGCACCGCCGCGTTCGTAATCATCGCTTTCTTCCAGCGTTTGCGACAGATGGCCTGCGGGCCGGTCTTCGAAAGCCTGCGCCGCATCGACATAGCGCGCGACATACTCCTTCACATCTGCGCGCGGCGCCACGGGCGGCAAAGAGGCTTCAATCGGTGTGTCGCCAAAGGCGGGGGAGCGAACCGCTATATTCTCCGCGCTCTTGCTGAGCACATCACCGCTTTGCGGATCGATAGACAGGTTGATGTCGGTCGCCAGAATGCCGTGGAAGCCGGCGCTGGTCAGCAGGAATTCCTTGCTGCCATCGCCGCTTGGCCAGTCACAGATATATTGCCAATGCGTATGGCCCGATATGATCACATCCACGCGGCTGTCGAGCTTGGGCAGAATCGGCAAAAGTGGCCCGGCGGCATCGGCGCAGCCATTGGGCTGGGATTTCGGGTCGGTCAGGATGCCTTGATGGATCAGCACCACAATCGCATCCGCACCGGCTTCGTCCAATGCGGTGGTGGCACGGTTGATGGTTTCCGCCTCATCTTCAAAGGTCAGCCCGGCCACGCCCCCCGGGACGACCAGCTCTGCCGTTCCTTTCAGGGTGAGGCCGACAAAACCGATGGTCACGGCATTCGGCGCTTCTCCGAACGTGCGCAGCGCCGTGCCCGGAAAAACGGTTGAGCCGTCGGCCATCCGGACATTAGCGGCCAGATATTCGTAAGAGGCGCCGGCGAAATCCGGCTCAACCGCGCAGGGCTCCCGATTGGCCAATTTCTCGCAGCCGCCATTCTGCAAACGGCGCAATTCCTGCCAGCCGCGATCAAATTCGTGATTGCCAACGGCCGTCAGATCCAGCCCGATGCGGTTCATCACGCCAATTGCGGCTTCGTCCAGAAAAAGGGAGGATGCGAGCTGAGATGCGCTGGTCAGATCGCCTGCCGCTACTGTCAAATTGTAAGGGTGACGGGCCCGCAATTCATCGATGGTTGTCGCCAGCCACGCAGCCCCGCCGGCGGGGACTTCGGCCACAGTGCCATTGTCCAGTTCAACTGAGACTGTGCGGCCTGGTGGCTCGAGCGCTCCGTGAAAGTCATTTATCGCGATTAACCCGACTTTGACGGGAGATGGTGAATTCAGGTGCTTGGAAAATGAACCGATTTCAGTATCTTGTGCGGCACAGCCTGAGAACAAAACAAGCAGGCCCGCGAGGATGAACGAGGCTTTCATAAACCAATCCTGTTCCAGCCAAGGTAAGGAATATTCGCCTATTCCGGTAAGGGGAGAGGCCTCTGCTTTCGTTAAAGGTAGTCAGCAAAGTGAACAAGACGGGCGTAAAAAATACATGTGATGGAGCCGCAGAGGGAACTTACGAAAAGTTGCTGAGAGGCGATTTCGTGCCTGATATCTGGCTGACGGGGATGACGGTTATTGTTGGTCGCCGCTGGCGGGCAATTGTGGATGAGCATTTGCGTGCCAACCGGCAAAGTTCGGCGCGGCTGGAGGTGTTGGCGACAATTCTGGTGGCGCCACCACTTAGCCCGCAGGTTGAAATTGCGCGCCGTATGCGGATTGAGGGACCGACGCTGACTCGCCTGCTCGATTCCTTGCAAAATGAAGGGTTCATCGAAAGACTGCCGGATCCAAAGGACAAACGGAACCGGTTGTTGGGGCTTACTCCGGCGGGCACGGCTGCGCTGGAGGAAATGTTAGCCATCACCGATCGCTTGCGGGAACGGCTGGTGGCCGGCCTCAGCGATAACACGAAAACGGTAATAGTCACCGCGATGGAAGAAATGCTCGACCGGCTTGATGCCGGCCTCCCGGCGCGCAACCCGCGTGCGGAGAGCGAACAAGTGCCGCTTAGCTGATCAGCACCCTGGGCCAAAGCGCGGCGCCGCTTGGGACGGCCGCGCTTTGTTTTTCCCTGGGTAGATTGGCTCAGACGTCAAGATTGGCGACGTTGAGCGCGTTCATCTGAATGAATTCGCGGCGCGGTTCGACCACATCACCCATCAGACGGGTGAAGATTTCGTCCGTCACGTCCGCATCTTCGATCTTCACCTGCAGCAAGGCGCGATTTTCGGGGTCCAGCGTGGTTTCCCACAATTGCTCGGCATTCATTTCGCCCAGACCTTTATAACGCTGCACTGCCAGGCCCTTGCGTCCGGCGGCCATCACCTGTTCCAGCAGAACGGTCGGCCGGGTGATGGCATTTTCGTCCGTGGGCAGCGGCAAATCGGTGTCTTCTTCACCGCTGGTGGCATCAGCAGCATCGGCCGCGCCGCCGCGAATGAAGCGGGTTGGCGTTTCATAGACATCCGCATGTTCCTGCGCGCGGGTGTGAAGCTTGCGGGCTTCAGCACTGGTCAGGAAGGGGGCTTCGATCAGGTGAACATCGGTGACGCCGCGCCAGACCCGGTTAAAGCGGATGGAGCCGTCTTCGGTGATTTCGCCGGTCCATTTGGAGTCTTCATCCACCATTTCCAGCTTGTTGGCTGCGTGAGCGAGTGCCTCTTTACGCGCCGCATCGCTGATATCGGGGGCAAGCGATCCGGTGAGGGCCATCGCTTCAATAATGGATGAGTCATATTTGCGCGGCACGAAGCTGAGCAGATTCTTCAGCCGCAAAGCATGTTCGACCAGCGCCTGCAATTCGGCACCGGCGCGTGCACCGCCAGCGGTTTCCAGAACCCGGCCCTGCAGCCCAGCTTCCACCAGATAGCGGTCCAGCGCGCCCTGATCTTTTAGATATACTTCGGACCGGCTCTTGCTCACCTTAAATAGCGGCGGCTGAGCAATATAGAGATGCCCGTTGCGGATGATTTCCGGCATCTGGCGATGGAAGAAGGTCAGCAGCAAGGTCCGGATATGCGCACCGTCGACATCGGCGTCGGTCATGATCACGATCTTGTGATAACGCAGCTTATCCAGGTTGAATTCGTCGCGTATGCCGGTGCCCATCGCCTGGATCAGCGTGCCGACTTCCTTGGACGAGATAATCCTGTCGAAGCGTGCGCGTTCGACATTCAGGATCTTACCCTTCAGTGGCAGAATCGCCTGCGTCTTGCGGTCACGGCCCTGTTTGGCCGAACCGCCGGCGGAGTCCCCTTCGACCAGGAAGAGTTCGGATTTGCTGGGGTCGCGTTCCTGGCAATCGGCCAGCTTGCCGGGAAGCGAGGCAATATCCATCGCACCTTTACGGCGGGTCAACTCGCGCGCTTTACGGGCCGCTTCACGTGCGGCGGCCGCATCGACCACCTTTTGAATGATGTTGCGGGCTTCCTGCGGATTTTCCTCCAGCCATTCGCTCATCTTCTCGCTCATCAGGCTTTCCAGCGGCTGACGCACTTCGGAGGAAACCAGTTTGTCCTTGGTCTGCGACCCGAATTTGGGATCAGGCAGTTTGACCGAGACGATGGCAGTCAGACCTTCACGCATGTCTTCGCCCGAAAGCGAGACTTTTTCTTTCTTCAACGCGCCCGAGCGGTCGGCATAGCCATTCAGAGTGCGGGTCAGTGCTGCGCGGAATGCGGCCAGATGGGTCCCGCCGTCACGTTGAGGGATATTGTTCGTGAAGCACAGGACGTTTTCGTAATAGGAATCATTCCATTCCAACGCGACTTCGATGCCGATCCCGTCCTTCTCGGCGGAAATGGCAATTGGCGCGGGAATCATCGCCTGCTTGTTGCGGTCGAGATATTGTACGAATGCCGCAATACCGCCTTCATAATACAAATCATGTTCGGCAATTTCTTCGCTGCGACGGTCGCGCAGCAGGATGTGAACGCCCGAATTGAGGAAAGCGAGCTCGCGGTAGCGGTGCTCAAGCTTCGTAAAATCGAATTCGTTCACGTTCTTGAACGTGTCGGTAGAGGGCATGAAGGTAACGCGCGTGCCGGTTTTATCCGGCGGGCAGTCTTCCTGCTCGACCAGCGGCGCGACTGTGTTGCCGTGCTCAAAACGCATCCAGTGGACCTTGCCATTGCGCCAGACGGTCAGTTCCAGCCATTCGGACAGCGCGTTCACGACCGAAACACCCACACCGTGCAAGCCGCCCGAAACCTTATAGGCATTATCGTCAGAGGTGTTTTCGAACTTACCGCCCGCGTGCAGCTGGGTCATGATGACTTCGGCAGCGGAAACGCCTTCACCCTTATGCATGTCGACTGGAATGCCGCGTCCGTTATCTTCAACGGAGACAGAGCCATCAGGGTTGAGTTCGATCAGGACGAGATCGCAATGTCCCGCAAGCGCTTCGTCGATCGCATTGTCGGACACTTCAAAGACCATGTGATGCAAGCCGGAGCCGTCATCCGTATCGCCGATATACATGCCGGGCCGTTTGCGAACTGCATCCAGTCCTTTGAGCACCTTGATGCTGTCAGCTTCATACGTGGGTTTGCGGGCAATTTCGTTATTTTCGTCCATTGGACCTATATAGGCGCGCAAAGCCCCAGAGGGAAGTTTTCCCTGCACCCTGCCCACAGGCTTGTGATGGGCGTGTTTTCCAACGCAAAACGGCCGCCCATCGGGCGGCCGTTTGCGGTCTGAGACAATGCGGAAAAATCCGCAGTCTTACATCAGACCATCCAGTTGATCATCGGGCGCTCAGCAGCACCGGCAACGAACAATTTTACAATACGCTTGAACATGGTGTCCTCCATAAAAATGTTGGGCACCTTCCGGTCATCCTGAGTCTTACTTTATGTTTCTTGCGCGCCATATGGTGGAGGCGGCATGAAGGCACAAATGCGAAAACTGTAAGACGTGTTGCGTGTTTCGCAACTTCGGAAGGTGCGCCGTAAACTCTTGATTCAAATTATGAAATACTTGGCCGGGGCGCTAATTCTTAGCTGTCGGCGGAGTCTGACTTGGCCATGGCGACAGTGCGCTTGGCTTCGTCCTGAGCTGCGCCGTAGGCGGCCTCACGGCAAGCGCGCCAGTAGCTGCGACCGCGCAGATTGCGGATGTCAGGCTTCTGGCAAGCATCGTCAACGGCGACTTCGATCCGCTGCTCAAGCTTGGCCTGATCGGCTGTGCTGGTCAGGTCGAGATCGGAATAGTCAATGCGGACGGTAACGGATTCAGCGGAAGCGGAGCTGGCTGCACCAGCAAGAGCGAGCGTGGCAGCAGCGGCGGCAATGAGAGTACGCATAGGAAAAATTCCCCTGTGTGAAAGTTCAGCCGCCTTTCATCTGGACATCCGTTTTTTTGTTATGCCCCTTTATCGCTGATCGGGCATCCGCCTACAAATGAGAAAACCAGCAGCGGAGTTGCAAGTTTTGCAATTGATGGCTTTTCACGCGGATTAAGGCGCTTTCTCGGGTGGACATCAGGGGGTAGGTGAGCTTAACGCGCTGGAATGGACCCTACGCATCTTCCCGATTCCATCCTCATTGTCGATTTCGGCAGCCAGGTAACCCAGCTCATCGCGCGCCGCGTGCGCGAAGCGGGTGTCTATTCCGAAATAACACCCTTTACCCAGGCGGAGGAGGCATTCCACCGGATGAAGCCGAAAGGCATCATCCTGTCCGGATCACCCGCTTCCGTCTGCGATGAAGGCAGCCCGCGGGCGCCCGATATCTTGTTCGAATCCGGCTTGCCGATTCTGGGCATCTGTTATGGCCAGCAGGTGATGACGCAGCAATTGGGCGGCGAAGTGCGCCCCGGTCATGAAACCGGCGATGGCGGGGAATTTGGCCGCGCATTCCTGACCGTCAGTGATGGCTGCGTTCTGTTCGATGGGTTGTGGGAAAAGGGTGAGCGGCATCAGGTCTGGATGAGCCATGGTGACAAGGTCACCAAATTTGCGCCCGGTTTCCGCATCGTTGCCACATCCGATGGGGCGCCTTTTGCTTTGATCGCCGATGACGAACGACGTTACTACGGCACCCAGTTTCATCCCGAAGTGTTCCACACGCCCGATGGCGGCAAGCTGCTGTCCAATTTCGTGCGGCATGTCTGCGGCCTTGCCGGTGACTGGACGATGGCGGAATTCCGCAAGACCAAGATCGAGGAAATTCGCGATCAGGTCGGCGATGGCAAGGTCATTTGCGGCCTTTCCGGCGGTGTTGATAGTGCGGTTGCGGCAGTCCTGATCCATGAAGCGATTGGCGAACAGCTGACCTGCGTCTTTGTCGATCACGGGCTGATGCGCATGAATGAAGCCGAACAGGTCGTCACCCTGTTCCGCGACCATTACAATATTCCGCTGATCCATGTGGATGCCGAAGAGCAGTTCATGACCGGCCTGTCGGGTGTCACCGACCCGGAAAAGAAGCGCAAATTCATCGGCGGCGCCTTTATCGATCTGTTTGAAAAAGAAGCGAAGGGCATTGGCGGCGCTGATTTCCTCGCCCAGGGCACGCTGTATCCCGATGTGATCGAAAGCGTCAGCTTCACTGGCGGCCCATCGGTCACGATCAAGAGCCATCACAATGTCGGCGGCTTGCCCGAACGCATGAATATGCAGCTGGTCGAACCCTTGCGTGAACTGTTCAAGGATGAAGTGCGCGAACTCGGCCGTGAACTGGGCCTGCCTGAGATCTTTGTCGGCCGCCACCCGTTCCCCGGACCGGGCCTTGCCATTCGCATCCCGGGTGAAGTGAACAAGGAACGCTGCGACATTCTGCGTAAGGCCGATGCGATCTATCTCGAAGAGATCCGCAACGCGGGCCTCTATGACGCGATCTGGCAGGCATTTGCCGTGCTGTTGCCGGTCAAGACCGTCGGCGTCATGGGCGATGGCCGGACATATGATAATGTCTGCGCCCTGCGCGCGGTGACGTCCACCGATGGGATGACGGCCGATATCTATCCCTTCGATGCCAGCTTCCTCAGCCAGGTTTCGACCCGGATCATCAATGAAGTGCAGGGCATCAACCGCGTGGTCTATGACTATACGTCAAAGCCCCCCGGCACGATCGAGTGGGAATGACGGGGCTGAGAATTCGTCCGATTGAAAAGCGCGATGCCGGATGTGTTGCCGCGCTATTCGAAGCGTTCGGATTCTCAACCTCTGCCGATACTTTCCCGCAGCGACTGGACCGCAGCATAGCTGCCGGAGATAATACGCTCGTCGCCGAGCGCGACGATGCCGTAATTGGCTGTATCGGGCTGTCACAGATGCACCCCGCGCATCGCGACGCGCCGGTCGGGCGGATCACAGTTCTTGTGGTGGCAGAAGAATTCCGCGGAGCCGGTATTGGAACGGCGCTCGTCAAAGCTGCCGTTGAACGATTCTCTGATGATGGCTGTACGATCGTGGAGGTCACCAGCCGCTTCGAACTCAAGCGGGCGCATGCATTTTACGAGAAGATGGGTTTCGGGCAAACGAGCGTCCGGCTTGCTCTTACCCGATGACGGAGCTTCCCCTCGGCCCGGACCCTCGCACTGAAACTCTTCGTCGTCTCCAGCCGCTGCTGGTGCAGCGCTTCGGACATATCCGGCGCGCGGCAGAGGAGTGGAGAGCGCCGGAATGGGTGCTGGTACAGGGCGTGATCGGGGCGCGAACAAAGTCCGAGGTCTCCAACGCTGCGACCGATCGCCTGTTGAAGCGTTATGGAAGCTGGGAGGGCGTCGCCGATGCGCCGCTTGAGCAATTGCAGCACGAGCTTTCTAATCAGACCTATCCCAATATCGCGGCGGAACGGCTGAAGGCCTCGCTCGCCGATCTGATCATGCGGCGCGGCTGCGTCGATCTGTCGCATCTCGCGAACATGGGCACCGAAGACGCGATGGACTGGCTCGAACAACTGCCTGGTGTCGGGCGCAAGATTGCGGCCGGTGTAATGAACGCCTCAACACTTGATCGCCCCGTGCTTGTGCTCGACAGCCATCACCGCCGTATTCTACAGCGCATGGGGCTGGTCCCGGCCGAGGCGGATACCGCGCGCGCCTATGCAGCCATCATGCCTGTGATGCCGCCGGAATGGCGGGCGGCCGACTATGACGAGCATCATCTGCTGATGAAAAAAGTCGGCCAGACCTGGTGCCGGCCTGCCCGCATGGATTGCGCGAATTGCCTGGCGCAATCGCTGTGCGAGACAGGGAAGTGCAATTCCGCAGATTAATGGCGTGAAGAATGATCGAGTGGTAATAATCAAGCTGGACGTGATTTTAGCGGGTGGCGGCGCAAGACTGCGCTTCAGTCGCGCATGATTTAGCAACAGGAGGCTGTCAGGTTTGAAAGAGACATTGAGCGTTATCGTCAAAGATTATGGCTGGATCCATGGCGGCATCGGTGTGCTGGGGAATCTGACCTTTTTTATCGGCAGTATCTTCTTCCTCCCGCGCTTCGAGGCCCATCTGACGCTTGGGGTCTGGTTGTTCATCGCCGGGTCCCTGCTGATGATGGTAGGTGCGGCGGGCGATCTGGTCGTGAAGATTCTGGACAGCAAAGACCAATAATCGCACCCTGTTGCCCTTAAGGGGGGTGTGACATGAAAAGACTGTGTTTCGGGCTGACGGTGGTGGTTGCTGGTCTGCTGCCAACGGCCGTCTTTGGCGCTGGGCCCTCTTACAGTGAAGCCGAGCTGACGCCTGACGGGCATATTGTCAGCCGGACTCTGGGTGATGACGGCGAGGGCGCAATCTATCAGGCTGGATCGATCAGCAAATTCGCCTGTTCTCTGGCTGCATTGCGATTGGCGGAGGCCGGGCGGCTTGATCTGGATGCGCCGCTCAGCGTCACCTTGCCCGAATATGAGAACCCGGCCGCGCAAGATGTGACGCTGCGTCAGGTTCTGGCGAATCGTTCCGGACTGCCTGATAGGCTGCTGGCGGCCTTTCAGGAGGACCCGGCCATCGCAACGGCAACACTTCCCCCTGCAGAGGCGGCAAACCGCTTCGCGGCTGGGGAGCTGGCTTTCACTCCCGGTGCGCAATGGTCCTATGATCTCGTGAACTGGATTGTCGCGCAGGCGGTGATCGAACGGGTTACCGGCAAAGAGCTGCCGGACGCTTTGGAAGAGCTGATATTCAAGCCGGCCGGAATGGGACACAGCCACGTGTTTCTTGGACAATTGGGGCCGGATGGTCAGGAACCGAGTGAGCCTGCACGGCCTTTGCCCAATTATCTGCGCTGTGCCGGAGGTATCGCAACGCAGCCCGGCGATCTGATTGCCTTGCTGCGATTTGCCGATCACGGCGGCTTAAGTGCCGCCTCGCTGAAGCAGCTCAACACCATTACCACGCCAGAACAGAATTACACGCTGGGCAGCAGGTATGAAGAGGTCGAAACGGCCGATGGCAAACGCTTCATCCGATGGCTGACCGGCAGCAATGGGCCGTATAAATCGGTTGCGGTCTATGACCGGGTGACGGACACGGGCTATGCGGCGATGAGCGCGCGTGATGATCGCGAGTTTATCCATCAAACACGCGACAGCTGGATATCGAACATCGGCAAGGGTGAAGACTGAGCTCAAGTCCTATTGTGCACAACTTAATGGGAAACAATTGGTGGCTCGTGCATAGCTGGTGTGAAAGGACGATTTTTATGAAAGCGGCTATTTACGAGAGTTTCGGCAAACCGGACGAGGTTCTGAAATGCCAGGAAACGGGCATTCCGGAACCGGAAAAAGGCATGGTGCGCGTCCGTATGGGGCTGTCCTCCATCCATAATCACGATCTCATCACGGTTGAGGGCAATTATGGCTACCGACCGGATCTTCCTGCCATTGGCGGTAGCGAAGGCATGGGAATCATCGATGCGCTGGGTGAGGGTGTAGAAGATCTGAAAGTCGGGCAGCGGGTTGCGGCGATGGGGGCCAAGGGCTCTTGGGCTGAATATTTCTGTGTCCCGGCGCGCGTCATTGTCCCTTTGCCCGGTGCCATAGATGATGAAACCGCAGCGCAGATGCTGGCGATGCCGCTCAGCGCCTTATTCGCGATTGATGCGCTGGGCGCGAAACAGGGTGACTGGATCATCCAGACTGCAGCCACTGGCGCCGTTGCCAAAGTGGTGGCGCAGGCCTGTCAGGATAAGGGCATCAATGTCATCGGCCTTGTCCGGCGCGATTCAGCGGTGAAGGAACTGGCCGATCTGGGTATCGACAAGGTCGTCTCTACCGAGAAAGACGATTGGCAGGATCAGGTGCGCCAGCTTTGCGGTGATGCACCCTTGATCGGTGCCATTGACGGTGTCGGCGGCGAGATTCCGGGCGAAATTCTGCATATGCTGGGGGAGAATGCGATCTTCCTCTCCTTCGGCGCCATGTCTGGCCAGCCATTGACCGTGTCACCCAATGATCTGATTCTGAAACAGATCGAGATGCGGGGCTTTTGGCTGGGTAAAATGCTCGAAACTATGGCGCCGGAACGGTTGGCAAGCTTTGTGAAGGATCTGGTTACACTCTTGGCCCAGGGCAAGGTCACGCTGGAGACCGACGGTGTCTTTCCGCTGGACCAGATCGACGAAGCCGCGCGTGCGACGCGTGCTGGCGGTAAATCCGGTAAAGTCCTGATAAAACCCTGATGATGACGCGTTCTTTGGGAGGGGGAATTGCTCCCTCCCAAAGGGCGCATCACTTCACCATGCGAAGCCAGCCTCGACGGCGCGCTTCTCTTGGTCACTACTTTCCCGGCCCAGCACGGTGTTGCGATGGGGGAAGCGGCCAAAACGCGCGATCATGGCGTAGTGCTCTTCCGCAAAGCGGCGCACGACTGGCAGGTTGAGCTGGGTGAAATATCGTTTGCTCAGCAGTTGATCAGCGATATTCTCGCTATGCATCAGGGGCATGCCAAGAAATTGGCGCTGATGCTGGCTGAGCGCGGCGTCAAACCCCGCCGCCAAAGCGCCCCGGCAAATTTCCCGGGCGCGGTGATCGAAGAAGAAGGATCGCGCGGAGCCGCGATAGATATTGCGCGGGATCTGATCGAACAGCAGCACCGCTGCGAGCGCGATCTGCGGATCATTTAAAAACCGCGATGCAGGCTGCCCGTGCAGAGCGAGCAGTTCGGGTTCAAACCGCTCGCGCAGGGCCGCATCCACCGCCTCTGTTGGCCCAAACCAGTCCGACGGACTTAGTTTGTGAAACCAGAAGTGGATAATTTCCGCGGCCCAAGGGCGCTGCATCGCCGTCATTGATCAATCAGGTTTGGTATAGGGTACGAAGTCGTCCAGAAATACCACCCCGGTCATAAACCCGCTTGAGCGATCGACAGTTTTGATGATGTCCTGGCTGCAAAGCTGGCTTCCGCGGCGTTCGATCACCAGAATGTCGTTCTTGTCCAGAGAGCGTGGATCGCGTGGTTTGGCGACATAGATGGTTTTGCCGCCATCATAGACCATCGCGGTTTCGTCAATGATCTTCAGGCGGTTCTGACTTGGCGTGAAGATGCAGCTTTGGGGTTCACCGGCGACCCGGCCTTCCAGCATCTTTTCGAGCCTGGCCTCACCCTTTTCGGCTGTTGTGGCCGCTTGGGCGGTGGTGCCGGTCAGTGCAAGGGCAGATGCAGCGATGGCGAGAAATGTCTTGTTCATAGTGTATTCTCCCATTGAAAGGCATGTTTAACCATATGCACGCTGAATAGAGCCTGACTCGCGATAGAATGAAACATGCGGCGAGTTCAGGCTGTGCCGCCCACCGTCAATCCTTCCACCAGCAGGCTGGGTTGCCCCACACCGGCAGGAACACTTTGCCCGCCTTTGCCGCACGTCCCCACGCCTTCATCCAGCGCCAGATCATCGCCGATGCCGATAATGCGGTTGAGAACCGAAGGGCCATCCCCAATCAGCGTGGCGCCTTTGATCGGCGCGCCGACCTTGCCATTTTTGACGCGGTAGGCCTCCGTGCAGGAAAAGACGAATTTGCCGGATACGATATCGACCTGCCCGCCGCCAAAGCTCTTGGCATAAATCCCGTCATCCAGACGGGAAAGCAACTCGGCCGGATCATCCTTGCCAGAGCGCATGAAGGTGTTGGTCATGCGCGGCATCGGCGCATGGGCGTAACTTTCCCGGCGGCCATTCCCGGTCGGTTCGACCCCCATGAGCCGGGCATTCAGCCGGTCCTGCATATAGGCTTTCAGAATGCCATTTTCGATCAGCACGGTTTCGCTGGTGGGCGTTCCTTCATCGTCAATCGACAAGGAGCCGCGGCGATCCACCATGGTGCCATCATCCACCACCGTCACGCCGGGGGCCGCAACTTGCTGCCCGATCTTGCCGGAAAAGGCGCTGGTGCCTTTGCGATTGAAGTCCCCCTCCAGCCCATGGCCGACGGCTTCATGCAGCAGCACGCCGGGCCAGCCGGGGCCGAGCAGAACCTTCATCTGTCCGGCGGGGGCATCCACGCTTTCCAGATTGGTCAGCGCTTGTGACAGCGCTTCGTCAATCGCGCGGTTCCACTGCACATCTTCAAACACATGATCGTAGAGGAAGCGCCCGCCCATGCCAAAGCTGCCGGTTTCGCGGCGGCCATTGCTTTCAGCCACGATTGAAACATTCAGGCGAACCAGCGGTCGGATATCGGTGGCAAGAAAGCCGTCAGGCCGGATGATTTCCACCACGCGCCAGCTGCCGGACAGGGAGGCACTGACCTGAGCGACACGCGGATCGCGCGCTCTGGCCGCTTCATCGATCCGTTCCAGCAGCGCGACCTTGCGCGCGAAAGGCACCGCGTCGAGCGGGCTCTGATCGGTATAAAGATGCCGGTTGGTGCTGCGCGGTGCAGGGGCCGAGGGGGCGGACGTCGGGTCCAGCAGGCTCAGCGTTTCGCCAGCGCGCAAGATCGCCGCTGCGCTGATATCATTGGCGTGGGCAAAGCCGGTCATTTCGCCCGAGACACCGCGCAGGCCAAAGCCGCCATCACGCGAATAATTACAGGTTTTCAGCCGGCCATCGTCAAATGCGAAAGTTTCGCTGACCCCAAATTCCAGAAACAATTCGCCATCGTCGCAGCTGGTCAGGGTCTGTTTTGCCAGACGCTGGGCTTCATCGGGGCTGAGTTTGCCTTCGCCATAAAGGAAAGCGCGCGGATCATTGCGAGTCATCAGGGCGATATAGGGTGCGTTATCGCGCGGGGAAAGCGTAGTCGCCTCAAGGCACACTGCGCGGAGCCTGCTCACAGGGACGGGCTTGCCCGTTCAGGGGTGCTCTATCGGGAGCCTATTAAGGCAGGATGCGCTCAGGCAGTGGCGCGTTTTGGCCACAGCCTGTTTACGCGGGGAAGCCGTTTCAGGCTGCGGTTTCGCTCGGTTCGGGCAGATCGCCGGGGCTCATTTCGTGGATGCCCTGCTCTGCCGCGCCGCCTTTCAGCACGAAACGCCGATCACAATAGCCGCATTCGACATAACCTCGCTCGTCTATTTCCATATAGACTCGCGGATGGCCCAAAGCGGCGGATTTGTAATTCTTACCCGCACGAATGGAGCCAGCACCATCGCACCAGACATGGCGCGTATCGACAAGGGTGGTTTCGGGCACATCGGTCATGCCTGCCCGCTTACCGCTCCCCGGCGATTCCTGCAATATGAAGCTTGTGCTTATCTCGGCTTATCAATGCTTGGCCTGAGGAGCGATGGGCAGTAGAGGTCCATTTCATGAGCGATGCAGCTATTTCAATCCGCAATTTGGTCAAGGAATATGCCAGCCAGGGCGAAGCACCGCCCAAGCTGGCGCTGAAGGGCGTCAGCTTCGATGTGCCCGAAGGCGGGATCTTCGGCCTGCTTGGTCCGAATGGGGCAGGCAAGTCGACGCTGATCAATATTCTGTCCGGTCTGGTCATGAAAACCTCTGGCGATGTCTCCATCTGGGGCCATGATATCGACCGGAATCAGCGCAATGCCAAAGCCAATATCGGCATTGTTCCGCAAGAAATCGTCTTCGACCCGTTCTTCACCCCGTTTGAAGTGCTGGAAAATCAGGGCGGCATGTATGGCATAGCCAAGGCCTTGCGGCGGTCCGAAGATCTGCTGAAAGCGGTGCATCTGGAGGATAAGCGCAATGCCTATGCGCGGTCCCTGTCTGGCGGGATGAAGCGCCGCCTGCTGATTGCCAAGGCGATGGTGCATTCGCCGCCCGTGCTGGTGCTGGACGAACCGACAGCCGGGGTTGATGTGGAATTGCGGCGTCAGCTGTGGGAATTGGTCACCGAACTCAACCGTGAAGGTGTGACGGTGGTGCTCACCACGCATTATCTCGAGGAAGCCGAGGAATTGTGCGAGCGGATTGCGATCATCAACCATGGGGAGCTGATCGCCAATAAACCCACGCGCGAATTGGTCGATATGACGCGGGAGAAGATCGTGGTGCTGACCGTGGACCGCGATATTGATGTGCTGCCGGATGATCCGGCCTTCCTGCGCTGCGAAAAAGCCGGCGATCAGATCATGGAAATCGCATATGACAAGGATCGCGCCAATGCCGGTCAGGTGATGAGCGTGGTGCAGGAAAAAGGCTTCACGATTCGCGATGTCACCACCCGTGAAGCCGATCTTGAAGATGTGTTTGTCAGGCTGACGACCGAGGCTCAGGCAGCGGAGCCTGCCAGCGCCGGATAAGCGGACGCTTGCAGCACAGGGTTTTGCGGGGCATGACGCTACGCAAATGGCTAACAATGAACATGAATATGACGTCCTCGTCATCGGGTCCGGTGCGGCCGGGCTGACCGCCGCACTATCGCTTGCCACCAAATGCCGCGTGCTGGTGCTGGCCAAGGGGCAACTTAACAGCGGCTCCACCGCATGGGCACAGGGCGGCATTGCCGCGGTGCTCGACGCGGGCGACACATTTGAAGACCATGTCGCCGACACGATGGACGCTGGCGCCGGGCTTAATCGCCGCGAAACGGTGGAATTCGTCATTGAGCGTGCACCCCATGCGATTGACCGTCTGTGTGAATTGGGCGTGCCCTTCAATCGCGATGGGCAGGATCTGCACCTGACGCGTGAAGGGGGCCATTCGCACCGCCGGATCGTGCATGTGAATGACGCGACCGGCTGGGCAGTGCAGGCTGCCTTGCTGAAAGCGGCAGAGGAAAATCCCAATATCACTCTATTGCCCGATCGGACCTGTATCGATCTGATTACCGGCAAGAACGAGAAGCGCTATTCCGGCTCCGGCCATGTCTGGGGCGCCTATGCGCTGGATGCGGCTACGGGCCGGGTTGAGGCTTATGTTGCGCGCACGACGGTGCTGGCATCGGGCGGGGCGGGGCGGTGTTACCTCTTTTCCACCGCGCCGCGCGGTGCGACGGGGGACGGCATCGCCATGGCCTGGCGCGCGGGCTGCCGCGTTTCCAACATGGAGATGATGCAGTTCCATCCCACCTGTCTCTATAATCTGGAGGTCAAGAACTTCCTGATCACAGAGGCGGTGCGCGGAGAGGGCGGACATCTCAAAATCCCGCCCGGCTATCCCGGGGCGGGCGAACGCTTCATGCCCGCTTTTGACAAGCGCGCGGAACTGGCGCCGCGTGATATTGTGGCCCGCGCCATTGATCATGAGATCAAGCGGCTGGGCCTTGATTACGTGCATCTGGACATCAGCCATAAATCGCCGGAATTCGTACGTGAACATTTCCCGACGATTCATGAAAAACTGCTGGGCCTGGGCATCGATATGACGCGCGAGCCAATCCCGGTGGTGCCCGCGCAGCATTATACCTGCGGCGGTATCCTGATCGACCTTAATGGCAAGACCGATCTGCCGGGCCTCTATGCGGCCGGAGAATGCACGGAAAGCGGTCTGCATGGCGCCAATCGGCTGGCCTCCAACAGCCTGCTGGAATGTTTTGTATTCGGCGAAGCTGCCGCGCGCGACATTCTCGAAAAATGGGATGAATTCGACGCCCCGCCGCCCATCCGTCCGTGGGATGAAAGCCGGGTGACGGATTCAGATGAAGAAGTCGTGATCAAGCAGAACTGGACCGAAATTCGCCGCTTTATGTGGAATTATGTCGGCATTGTGCGCACCACCAAGCGGCTGGAGCGGGCCGCGCACAGGATCAAGATGCTCGATGACGAAGTGGCGGATTTTTACGGGCATTTCCGTGTCACGACCGATCTGATCGAATTGCGCAACTTGCTGCAATGCGCCGATCTTATCGTGCAATCTGCCTTGAAAAGGCGTGAAAGCCGGGGGCTGCACTATACGCTGAACTATCCGGGCTTGCTGGATGAGGCACGCGATACCGTCCTTGTTCCGTGATCCCTGCCTGACGGGGCGCGTCACAGCGCGCGCCAGTTTCGCAAGCGTCTCAGGTTACATTTCAGTGCCTTTCAGGGCCGCAAAATTTCGCGGTTGGATTCGATTGGTCCAACGGGCTGATCACTTCGGTTCCAGCAAAATATTTCTGCACTGATTCATTTTGAGTCTTGCGCGGCGCGGCAACCGAGGATGCTCCACGCGTCGCTGCGTATTAGTCGAATAATACACTCCCGATAACCTCCCAAATGTCCCTCATCGATAGCCTCAGAGACCTTGAGTCCTCAATGGTTTATGTCCTATTAACCCCATATGTAGTGCCAAGAGTTCATTCGATGCACAACATGTAGAAATCCCATACCTTGGGTGGGTTTTAGGAGAAAAGAGAATGTTGAAGCGCAAACCACCTGTCGAAGTCGCGGGGTATTTGAACAGGCTGATTTTCGTTGTGGATATCTTCAGCGGGAAATGGGGCTGCAAATGGTATTCGGTGATCAATGAGAGTGGGGCAGATGAAGATGTTTCACCGTGATTGGGCGAGTCGGATCTCTCTGACTGCTCTTTTAGTGCCGCCGTGACATTGGTTAACGGTCACGGTTGACTTTAGAAGCTGAGAGATTCAAAACCCCACTGGTAGTAAGGAGCTGTTAGAGGCACACAAGATGATGTGCATCATTCTCCAAAGATCTTTCTATGAAAGCGCGTTTTCGGCGTGATGGCACTCAGAAGCAAAGTACTTCTGAGCGTATGTTATCGCTCGCTGAGAATCATATAAACAAAGGGGCTAGGCATGGCATTCAACAATGTTAGCGAAGATTATGATGATGCACTTAGCTCCACTCAGGCGTCGTCGAATAAGATTAAAGATGAGAATTTGGTAGCTGAAAAAGCCGCCGAAGCCTTGAGCGGCGCAATGGCGGAAGCGGCCAAAGCCTCAATGGAGCCTGAAATCACTTCGCACACTGTTCGCGACCGGCGTTTCAATGTTGTCACCGATGAAAGCCGCGATGCCTTGCTGACCGAATTCGGCAAGGAAACGCTGATCGACCGTTATTTGCTGCCCAATGAGAGTTTTCAGGATCTGTTCGCCCGCGTGGCGGATGCCTATGCCGACGATGCGGAACATGCGCAGCGTCTGTATGATTATATTTCGCGTCTCTGGTTCATGCCCGCCACGCCTGTTCTGTCGAATGGCGGCACGGGGCGAGGTCTGCCGATCAGCTGCTATCTCAATTCCGTGGAAGACAGTCTGGAAGGGATTGTCGGCACCTGGAACGAGAATGTCTGGCTTGCCTCGCGCGGCGGCGGCATTGGCACCTATTGGGGTAATGTTCGCGGTATTGGCGAACCTGTCGGCCTAAATGGCAAAACCAGCGGCATCATACCCTTCGTGCGGGTGATGGACAGCCTGACGCTGGCCATTTCGCAAGGGTCGCTGCGTCGTGGTTCGGCCGCGTGCTATCTGGATGTATCGCATCCCGAAATTGAGGAATTCCTCGAAATCCGCAAACCTTCTGGCGATTTCAACCGCAAGGCGCTCAACCTCCATCACGGTGTGTTGCTGACCGATGAATTCATGGAAGCAGTCCGTAGTGGCGATGATTTCGATCTGAAGAGCCCGCGTGATGGCACCGTGCGGAGCACGATCAATGCGCGCGCCTTGTTCCAGAAGCTCGTTGAAACCCGCCTGGCCACGGGCGAGCCCTATATCGTCTTCTCCGACACGGTGAACCGGATGATGCCGAAGCATCACCGCGATCTGGGGCTGAAGGTTTCCACTTCCAATCTGTGTTCGGAAATCACGCTGCCGACCGGGATCGACCATCTCGGTAATGACCGCACCGCCGTATGCTGCCTCTCATCGCTCAATCTTGAAAATTGGGACGAATGGAACGGTGACAAGCTGTTTATCGAGGACATCATGCGCTTCCTCGACAACGTGCTGCAGGATTATATCGACCGGGCACCCTCTGAAATGGCGCGGGCGAAATATTCTGCCATGCGTGAACGTTCCGTGGGTATGGGGGTCATGGGTTTCCACTCCTTCCTGCAGGCCAAGAATATCGGCTTTGAAAGTGCGATGGCCAAGACCTGGAACCTGAAAATGTTCAAGCATATCAATGCCAAGGCAAACGAGGCGTCGATGGTGCTGGCCAAGGAACGCGGGCCGTGCCCCGATGCCGAGGAAATGGGCATGATGGAGCGTTTCTCCTGCAAAATGGCGATCGCGCCGACCGCATCGATCAGCATCATTGCCGGCGGCACCAGCGCCTGTATCGAGCCGATCCCCGCCAATATCTATACGCACAAAACCCTGTCGGGCAGCTTCATCGTCAAGAATCCCTATCTGGAGAAGGTTCTGCGCGAGAAGAGCAAGGATTCGACCAATGTGTGGAATTCCATTCTCGAAAACGGCGGTTCGGTTCAGCATCTCGATTTCCTCACCGCAGAGGAAAAGGCCGTGTTCAAGACCAGCTTCGAAATCGATCAGCGCTGGCTGCTTGAATTCGCCGCCGATCGCTCGCCCTTCATCGATCAGGCGCAGAGCCTCAATCTCTTTATCCCGGCAGATGTCGATAAATGGGATCTCTTGATGCTCCACTTCCAGGCTTGGGAAAAAGGTATCAAATCGCTCTATTATCTCCGCTCAAAGAGCGTGCAGCGCGCCGGTTTTGCCGGCGGTGTCGAAGCCGATAACACCAGCGATGCGGCGAAATATGAATTCAATGCCGGTGAGCAGACCGATTATGAGGAATGCCTCGCCTGCCAATAAGCAGTGCTGGTATAAACATGTTTCAGGCGGGGGCTCTCATTCAGGGCCTCCGCCTTTTTCATGATTTTCTGCGCCGCAATCACCGCGAGATTGCGCGATTTGACTGATAAAAACCCAGTCCTGTCGCGGCAAAAAAGGACGCGGACACGAAAAAAGGACGCGGACACGAAAAAAGGCGCCTGCGATTTACCCGCTGACGCCTCTTGAACCTGAATATCGCTCCGTGCCTTTAACTGTCTGCCTGACCGCGGCCCCCATAACCACGTTCCGAGACATCGGGAGCCTTCTTCATTTCCGAACCACCGCTGGCACCATACCCGAAACCCTGTTGCCCGGTTAAGGCATCGTCACTGTCATGGCTGCTTTGCTCGCCTTCGACTGGCCGGCCTTCCTGTTGCGCTTCGGCGCGGATACCTTTCGTCAAGGTGCTTTCCTGCGAATCACCATGCTGCAGCGATGGCTGATTCAGATGATATTGATTCGTTTCGCTGATTGCGGAGTCCGAAATTCCGTCTTCCTGTTTTTCGCCGCGCGAATCATCAGATTTTTGTTGGCCCATAGCTGGCCTCCTTCGGTTGGTATTCGGGTCCGGATAAACCGGGATTACCTGTTCAACGACGAACAGAGCCCCGATGTTCCGAATGGCGCTCTGACCCGTTTCCTGCGCGGGGCCGGCAGAGGCCTTTAATGGTCGCCCTGTGCTATGGCTGGCGAACATATTTTTCCACGATAGTGATCCGGTTTATCGTCGATTTTCGATCCGGATTCCTCTATCACTCCAATCTCGGATCAACCCACGGAGACACAACATGTCGTTGCTTGAAGCACGCAAGACCTACAAGCCCTTTGAATACCCGTGGGCTTTTGATTTCTGGAAGAAGCAGCAACAGGTCCACTGGATGCCAGAGGAAGTTCCCCTGGGTGAGGACTGCCGCGACTGGGCTCAGAAGCTGACAGACCATGAGCGTAATCTGCTCACCCAGATCTTCCGTTTCTTCACGCAGGCCGATGTCGAGGTGCAGGATTGCTACCACGAAAAATATGGCCGCGTGTTCAAACCGACCGAAGTGAAGATGATGCTGGCGTCCTTCTCCAATATGGAAACCATCCATATTGCGGCCTACAGCCATCTGCTCGACACGATCGGTATGCCGGAAAGCGAATATGGCATGTTCCTCGAATATGCCGAGATGAAGGACAAGCACGACTACCTTCAGAAATTCGGTGTCGATAATGATGAAGATATCGCCCGCACGCTGGCCATGTTTGGCGGCTTTACCGAAGGTGTGCAGCTGTTTGCCAGCTTCGCGATGCTGATGAATTTCCCCCGCTTCAACAAGATGAAGGGAATGGGGCAGATCGTCAGCTGGTCTGTGCGCGATGAAAGCCTGCATTGTGAAGGTATCACGCGCCTGTTCCACGCTTTTGTGAATGAGCGCAATTGCCTTACCAAAGCGGTGAAGGATGACATCGCTGACCAGTGCCAGACCACGGTGCGGTTGGAAGATGCCTTTATCGATCTCGCTTTCGAAATGGGCCCGGTCAACGGAATGACGCCCAAGGAGATCAAGAAATATATCCGTTACATCGCCGATTGGCGATTGCAGCAGCTGGGTATGAAGCCGATCTATCTGATCGAGGAGCATCCATTGCCGTGGCTCGCGCCGCTGCTCAACGGTGTGGAGCACGCCAATTTCTTTGAAACCCGTTCGACCGAATATTCCAAGGCTGCAACACGCGGCAATTGGAACGATGTCTGGGACAGTTTCGACAAGCGTCGTCAGGCGAACGCCAATGACACGGAAGAAGAGCTGGATGACGGCCCCGGCCTGTTCGGTGACAGCGGAGTGCAAGCGGCTGAATGATAGGCGCTATGTCTCCGTCAATTGCTTCGCGTAAATGCTGAATGCATCGCGGGAGAGGTGCCAATGGGCATCTCTCCCGCAGAGCAATAAGGACTTTCAGATCAGCAGCATGCCATGTTCGAACCGCACGATGAACCGCCTCAATTGAGAACCAATGCGAAATGGCTCTGGTTCGTTATGATCGCACTCCTGATTGCGCTGGCGATCATCTGGGCGCTTGATCCCGAGGTCGAGCATAATCAGAATTCCGCTGAACACTCTGTGCTGGCTGAGCGGTAGAGCATTCTGCTGAAACGGCTGGCGGCCGGCAGCAGTCCGCCAGCGTCAGGCTTACATTATGTCTCAGGTGATCCCGGCTTTTTTTCGTCCAGCGCGCCGGTCGCCTTCGCATAGCTGAGGCTGTCCAGATAGTCCTGGACCTTGACTGCCCGGCCATTCTCAACCGTCCAGATTTGGAGCCGCGGGGTTTCCAGAATCCGCAAGGTTTGCCGGTTGCGATATTTGGATCTTCCCTCCCAAATCACACAGTTTCCTGAGCTGGTGAGCTTTATCGTCTCCACCGACAGGACTTCCCAGCGAAGGGCGACGGAGGCGAACCAGTGAAAGGCATGCCGTTTTCCCAGGAAAGGTCCGGCAGTAGGATCTTGGGGTAAACACTCGGAGAGAATAGTGTGAACTTCCACATTCTCGGCCAGCAGGTTGAAAAACTGCTCCGGCGTGTGGCCGCTGCTCTTATCCCAAGAGGAATAGGCCGCGGCCAGGCGGCTCATGAAAACATTCATATATTGCGTCCCATTTTATTGGGGGACACAGAACCTCTCCCGGTTAGGGTGTCAAGCTATCGGCGATAGCATAATGCGATTAATACGCAGTTGTAACCGGCTGAATGCGCGCGAGGCTCCCTTCTCCGCAGCGGATCGTGACTTCACGATAGCTCTCCAGCGCCGGTTTCAGCGTCCCACGAATGGGCTGCCACCCGCCGGGGGCATCGGCGTCTGCACTCAGCTGCAACACAAATTGCTGACCCGGTGGCAGCATCCGGTCCGATATGCCCGGTTCCAGCTTGGCGGTGGTGCCTTTTGCCAAATAAACCTGTCCAGTAACGATCAGGCTGCGGCTGGTGCCCGGGCCGGGCATCGCATTTACCCATGCCTGCCAGTCTTCGCTGGCCGGGCATTGTTCCTGCTCGGCGGGGGTAACGCATCCGGTCAGTGCTGCTCCTGAAAGCAAAAGCGCAGCTAATCCGGTGGTCGATTGCCGTGACATAAAATACTCCTGGCCTAAACCGGACAGACGGATGAATGGCGCCATTGTTCCGCTAACTGAATCGCTTTTGCCTTAATTTCACGGCCTCGAACTGTACTGCGCCTTTGCAGCGGGAGGTCAATCCCGCTACAGCGCGCCCGATCATGTAGGAGATCATGGGAATGGCCGGTATGGGCAGTGATGGGCAGGACAAGACGACGCTGACAAAGGCGGAAACGCTGATTGAGGCGCTACCCTATTTCCAGCGCTATGCAGGGCGCACTTTCGTGGTCAAATATGGCGGTCACGCAATGGGCGACCCGGAAGCGGCTCGGGACTTCGCCGAAGATATCGTGTTGCTGAAAGCTGTGGGCATCAACCCTGTGGTGGTGCATGGCGGCGGCCCGCAAATTGGCGCCATGCTGAAAAAACTCGGCGTCGAATCGAGCTTTATCGACGGGCTGCGCGTGACGGATAAAGCCACGGCTGAGATTGCCGAAATGGTTCTGTCAGGAGCGATCAACAAGGAGCTGGTCAGCTGGATCGCGCGCGCTGGCGGCAAGGCGATCGGTATTTCTGGCAAGGATGGCGGCATGGTCACTGCCACCAAGGTGCAGCGCACCACGCGCGACCCCGAAAGCAACATCGAAAAGGCAGTCGATCTCGGTTTTGTCGGGGAACCTTCCCATATCGATACGACAGTGCTGAAAACGGTCAGTGCTGCCGGAATGATCCCCATCGTGGCACCGATTGGTGCCGGTGAGGATGGCCATACCTACAACATCAATGCCGATACGATGGCCGGCGCCATCGCTGCGGCTCTTGGTGCAGCGCGCCTGTTTCTGCTGACGGATGTGAGCGGCGTGCTGGACAAGGAAAAGCGGCTGCTGACGGATCTGATCCCCGCCGACATCGCCGAGCTGCGTCAAAATGGAACCATTAGTGGCGGGATGATCCCCAAGCTCGAAACCTGCGTAAAAGCGGTCGAGGCTGGTTGCGAGGCGGCCGTGGTGCTGGATGGACGTGTACCGCATGCGATGCTGCTGGAATTCTTCACGTCCCGCGGGGCTGGCACACTTATAAAGGCGCAATAATCATGCGGACAATTCTTCTCGCCACGATGCTGCTGTCATTGGCTGCGTGTCAGAATTCAGCCGAACCGGAGCCTTCGGACGCTCCGTCAGAGCAACCCTCGCAAAGCCTCTCTTCGCAAGATGGGGCTGTGGCGGTTCCGGTTGCAAGGCAAACGTCGCAGCCGGCTGGATCTGACGAGGGAGCCGATCTGCTGGACCGCGCCGCTTTGCAGGAAAGAGACAAGCCGGAGCGTGTCGCGCGCTATTTCACCTCGGCATTGATGCTGGGCGATTATAAGGCTGCAGCCCAGGCCTGGCAGGAGGATCAGCGCGACGCCGCCAGCCTGCGCAAGCTTTTCGGACAATATGACGATTTCGGGCTGCAATTTGGCGAAGGCGAGACCGAAGGCGCGGCCGGGTCGCTCTATTACACCGCGCCGGTTACGCTGATTGCCAATCATGGGCAGGTTAAACGGACCGGGACCATTACGATGCGCCGCGTGAATGATGTGCCCGGTGCCACGCCCGAGCAATTGGCCTGGCGGATCACCAAGTTTGAATTGAATGACTAATGCGTATTAGTCGGTTGATACACCTGCCCTTGCTGGGCTAGGTCCCGACCATCAAGCGAAAGGTCCATTATCGTGTTATTTGCAACACTTGCACAAATCGTCGGCTATCTGATTTCGGTCATCATCGTTCTGGTGATCGTGCAATTCGTGCTGAGCCTGCTGATATCGTTCAATGTCGTGAACATGCAGAATGATTTCGTTGCGGCCATCTGGCGCGCGATCAACGCTCTGCTCGACCCGTTGCTGGCGCCGATCCGGCGGATCATGCCGGATACCGGTGCGATCGATTTCTCACCGCTGGTGCTGATCGTGGGGCTCAACGTAATAAGCATAATTCTGAACAATCTGGCCTATGGGAGTATTTGATGGGTGCCGCTTTAATTGACGGTAAGGCTTTCGCGAAAGATCTGCGGGACAAGGTCGGCGAATTCGCCGCTAATTTTGAACAGCGTTCTGGGCGCAAGGTCGGCCTGGCCGTGGTTCTGGTAGGGGAAGATCCCGCCAGTCAGGTTTATGTCCGCAGCAAGGGCAAGGCGACAGTGGCCGCAGGAATGAATTCCTACGAGCACCGCCTGGACGATACTGCCAGCGAAGAAGAATTGCTGAGCCTGGTGGAGCAGCTCAATCAGGACCCCAAAGTCGACGGAATTCTGGTTCAGTTGCCGTTGCCGAAGCATCTCGACGAACAGAAAGTCATCTCCACGATTGATCCGGACAAGGATGTGGACGGGTTCCATATCATCAATGCCGGTCGTCTGTCGGTGGGTCAGGAAGGCTTCGTTCCCTGCACGCCGCTCGGCTGCCTGATGCTGATCAAGGATCAGCTGGGTGATGATCTCTCGGGCAAGGATGCGGTCGTAATCGGCCGTTCGAACATTGTCGGCAAGCCGATGGCGCAATTGCTGACCGATGCGAATGCCACCGTGACGATCGCGCACAGCCGGACCAAAGATCTCGAAGCGACCGTCAAACGGGCAGATATTGTCGTGGCGGCTGTCGGGCGGCCGGAAATGATCAAGGGTGACTGGATCAAGCCAGGCGCCACTGTGATCGATGTGGGCATCAATCGCGTGCCGGGTAAGGAAGAAGGCAAGACCAAACTTGTCGGTGATGTCGATTTCGACAGTGCCAGCGATGTTGCCGGCGCCATCACGCCCGTTCCCGGCGGTGTTGGTCCGATGACCATTGCCGTGCTGCTGCGTAACACGCTCGTCTCGGCCTATCGCCGCGAAAACATCGCATTGGATAAAGACGCAATCTGATGCGCCGGGGCCTGGCGATCATATTGTCAGGTCTCGTCCTGTCCGCCTGCGCGTCTGGCCCATCCGGGCACCGGGGCGCGGGCGGCATAGCTTTCCGACCAGCGGCGAATCCGACCGGGGTGCTGACCGCCGATCTGGCTTTTGCACGAGCCTATCAGACTGACGGCCTGGATCATGCGCGGCGGGACTATGCTTTCGAAAACACGGTTTTTCTGGGCCCGGACGACCGCAATGGCCTGCCTGCCATGACGGGCTGGCGGCCCTATAATGTCTGGTCCAGCTGCGATGGCTCGCTCGCCGCAACCTATGGTGCTTATGAGCAATCAGCGCGGAATTTCGGTGATTATGTCACCATTTGGCGCCGCGCAGAGAAGGGTGAATATCGCGCGGTGGTGCGGCTTGCCCGCCAGTTGCCGGCACCCGCAAAGCGCCCGGAGTTTGCGCAGGCGAAAACCGCGCAATGTGGTGCCGATCACCTTTTCCATGACGCGCGGTCAGATAGGCCCGATTTCTCTGCCATAGACCCGACAGCACCATCAGGCGCCGCGTTTGATGATACGCTGACCTATCGCTGGGCCGCAGATGACGACAGTTTCATACGGGTGTCCATGATGCGTGACGGGGAAATGCAGCCGATTATCGACTTTCACTCTCCAATGCGCGAGAAGGGCGAGCGATGATCGAGCTTTTTCTTTCTGCCTTCGTGACGCTGTTCGTCATTATTGATCCGCCGGGATGCGCCCCGATCTATGCCGGATTGACCGCCGATGCGCCGGAAAATGACCGGCGTTCCATGGCGATTCGCGCGACCGTGATCGCGGCGATAATTCTGTTCGGCTTTGCCTTTTTTGGTGCGCCTTTGCTGGATGCGCTGCATATCGAACTCGATGCCTTTCGCATTGCAGGCGGCATCATGCTGTTCGTGATTGCACTCGACATGGTGTTCGAAAAACGGACGCAGCGGCGCGAAGAACGTGCGGAAAAACTGATGTCGGAGCCGGTAATCGAAGATGTTTCGATTTTCCCGATGGCGATGCCAATGCTGGCTGGTCCTGGCGCGATTGCATCGATCATGCTGCTGATGAGCGGGGCAGAGGGCTGGCCGCAGCGTTTCGTTATTCTTGGCGCGCTGGGCTCGGTGATGTTGCTGACGCTGATTGCTTTGCTGGCCGCCGGACGTTTGATGAAGCTGTTCGGCACGCGCGTAGAGGCCGTTATCACCCGCCTGCTGGGCGTGTTGCTGGCCGCGCTGGCGGCGCAATATGTGATTGACGGATTGCGCGGCAGTTTCGGGATTTAAGCCGGAGCGAAGAGCGAGGCCGTTACTGTAGCGTGGCGCGGTCCTCATCCGGATCGCTGCGTCCGAAAAATTCCATCAACTGAATCAGCAATTCGCAGCGGGCACGCAGGTCGGGGGCTTCGAGCAGGGCTTGCTTTGCTGCAGGGTCGAAGGGGGCAATCTGACTGATTCCATTGACCAGCGACATATCGTCGAGCCGTTCAACCGAATCCCAATCCACGCTATATCCTTGCAGATCGGCAAACCGGCGCGCTTCGTCTTCCAGCCAGGCGCGCTCAGCAAAGCTGATCGCTTCATCATCTGAATCGTCGAACAGCTCCGCCTCGATCTGGCGGAAGCTGGTGGACACGTCCAGCTCGCGCAACATGCGGAACCGCGCCACCCCTTCCAGCACGATATTGTAGCGACCATCCTCCAACGCTTCGACATCTTCAATCCGGCCAAGGCAGCCGATGGAAAAAAGCGCCGATTCGTCTTCGGGCTCCATGGGCTGGATCAGCGCGATCTGGCGATCGCGGGCCAGCGCATGTCCGACCATGTCGCGATAGCGCGGCTCAAATACATGCAAGGGCAATTGCAGGCCGGGGAACAGGATCGCCCCCTGCAAGGAGAATATAGAGAGCCGCGCGCGTTTCATTTCATCACCCGAACAGGATCAGGGATAGCCGCCGGCGGCTGGCCGATACCCAAGGATCTTCTAGACCGACAGCTTCAAAAATCTGCAGCAATTTGGCTTTGGCCGCGCCTTCATTCCATTCCGGCTCCGCTTCGATCATGCGCAGCAATGTATCCGCTGCCTCGTCGCGTTCGCCCGCAGCAAAGGCTGCCTGAGCAAATTCGAACTGCGCATCCATATCGGCCGGACGTTCAGCGGCGGCGGCCCGCAATGTCTGCAGCTCACCATCATCCGGCGCATCTTCGGCGAGGGCCAGTGCGCTGGCCGCCTGCGCAATGCTGGGGTCTTCTTTCAATGTATCGGGCAGGCCATCAAAGACCTGTTGTGCCTGTTCCACATGGCCGGCAGCGATCAGAGCGCGGATAAGCCCGGAATGCACGGCGGCATTGTCGGGGGCCATCTGGGCGATCTGCATGAAGACGCTGGCGGCACGTTCTGCATCGCCATCCGCCAGAACCTGTTCGCCCATGGCGATCACTTGTTCCAGATCGGCCGGCTGGCCACCAGCCTGTCCGCCGTCATCGGTGCCTGCTTCGATGGGGAGCTTTTCCAGCAATTGGTCCAGCATCTGTTTCAACTGGCTTTCTGTCCGCGCGGGAGTGAGGTCAGCGACGGGCTGCCCCTGAAACATCGCATAGACAGTGGGAATGGAACGCACCTGAAACTGCGAGGCGATGAATTGTTCTTCATCGACATTCAGCTTGTGGAGAATCACGCCCTTATCGGCATATTCTGCCGCGACCTTTTCCAGCATCGGGGCCAGCGCCTTGCACGGCCCGCACCATTCAGCCCAGAAATCGAGAATGACGAGCTTGGTCTGTGACTTTTCGACGACCTGCGTGCGAAACCGTTCAACTGCCTTTTGTTCGTCGATGTTGAGGCCTGTGGTTGCCAATGTATGCTCCCGTCATTGCGCTTATATGGATTGGTCCCATGTGGGCGCTCTTGCGCAATTGTGAAGGAGAAAGCGACGCGGAGCAAGAAAGTGAAAAATTCCTCTTGCCGGATTCGAAAAGCGTTGCTAATTGCGCGCCTCCCCACCGGGAAACACTCCCGGAAAACGCCAGTGAGCGGGCGTAGCTCAGGGGTAGAGCACAACCTTGCCAAGGTTGGGGTCGAGAGTTCGAATCTCTTCGCCCGCTCCATTTCTACCATTGATTAGTTTGGTAACTCTTCTGGCATCGTTAGCGATGTCGAGGGGCTGTTGGCGCACATGTGGAACGCAACTTCCCAAGATAGCCGGTAATGCTATTTCTGATTCTTCGAACTATGCATCAATCGCAGCTCGTCCTTCGCTGAGATAATCAGGGCGACGCTTCTGCATCAACGAATTTCTCGGTAGTCAGACCAACGAGAACATTGTCACCAAGATGTATCTTGTTGGCGGATGAACGCATCTCTCTACCGGCCCTTCACGCACATCCACAATCAGCACGCCCTGTGCGGTTGCGATCCGGGCGAAGAACTGTTCCGGCAAGCAGGATGGCGATCAGCAGATAGGGAAAACCCTGGTCGAAGGCGTAGCTGGCTGTGCTGATGATCGGCCCGACGACGACCCCCAGGCCTTGCGCTGCGGCGACCGATCCTGCGGCAGCGCCCTGTTCGTGCGCCTCCACCGAGTTGGCTGCCAGTGCGGATACCGATGGGTATACCCAGCCCATGCCAAATGCGGCCACAGCGTAGCTTGCCCACAGCATTGGTGTCGATGTGGCGAAGATCACGCTGGCAAATCCCAGCGCTCCCAATATGCCGCCTACGCGGATCAGTTTTTCCGGGGGCCAGCCCAGCTTGCGCAGGAAGATCTGCGCACAAATCAGTGCCACCCCGACGATTGCCAGCGCCATACCCGAAGCATACGCAGCCGCACCAGGATCCAGGTGCAGGCGGTCGAGTGCGAAGAAGCCGACGATAATCTGTGCCACCGCCACGCTGAAGGCTGCAGCGAAAGCCACGATCATCGACTTGCGCAGCCGAGGGTCGGTTATGCGCGGCGCCGGGTGATCCGAGGGGGCCGGGATGTCCTGTCGCGGCAGGACTTTCCAGAGAACTGCCAGAGCGATGAAGGGAAGCACCGCGATCATATAGAGCGGCAGGCTCAGGTCGATCGGGCCGAGCAGCCCGGCGACACTGGGGCCGATCATCATGCCTGCTGCGCTCGAAGCGCCGATGGCGGCCATTGCACTTGCGCGTTTGTCAGCCGGTACGTGGTCGGCCACCAACGCAGCGCTGGTGGCGGGAACCGCCGCATAGAAAAGGCCCGCCAGGCCGCGACCCAGAACAATCCCGATAAAGGCCAGAAACGGAGCCATTGCTGCTTTCATGGCCAGATCGAGGAACAAGGCGTGCAACGCATAGCTGAAAGCGAAGCAGGTGAGCCCAAAGAGAATGACCGGGCGTCTCCCGCGCTTGTCGCTCCAGACGCCCCAAATGCGGGACATCAGCATCCAAGCAAATCCGGCAACGGCTACCGCGATCCCCATCTGCCAGGCAGCAAGCCCGATTACGCGCGCAATCGGGCCTGCAAGCGCCACGAAAGCCATGAGGGTCATGGTGCAGACGAATGTCTCGAACATCAGTGGTTTCAAGCTGAAGGGCGCGCTGACGGTTCTGGTTTCGGTAGCGATATTCATGACATTCCCAGGATAATTAGAGCGGATTCTTTGATGGACACACCCACCGAAGTTGCAATCAATTATCAATAGCAACTTCGGTGGGTGTGTCCTACAGTTCATTCTGTTTCCAGCAGCACGCAAGCTGACTGCTGAGGCACGAGATTGGAAAGAACTTTGCGATGCAGATGCAGACCCGTTTCATGGCCCGTTTCATGGAAGGCGATTTTGCCGTTCAGGACATCTTGCGCGAAGCGGTGTCCCTCTCGCTGACGGAACCGCCCTCGCAGCAGTGTCCCAGACGGGTGGTCAATGGCCGGTTTCGAGGCTGGATGTGGATGGAAGAGGTGCATCCGGGGCTGGTGGGTTCGGCGAGCGACCTCACCTCGGTCTCGGAGGCGATCATCGCTCAACCCATCGATCGCTGCATCATGATCAGCCTGTTGCTGAAGGGAGGAAATGGCAGGTTCCGGCCCGATGGCGGGGATGTGATCCCCAGTCCGACCGAACGCGCACAACTCCTGGGGATCGGGGAAGCTCGGCAATGTTCGCGTCATCTTATGGTTGGCGAGCATGGTGTGCGCGCGGGGGTCATGATCCTTCCGGCCTTTCTGGAGGCGGGGCCGGATGTGCTTTCCCAATGCGACATGGAAACCTTGCAGGGCCTGATGGAGCCGGATTTTCACGCCATGAGCCTGCGGCGCTGCGAGGTTATGCTCCATCTGTCGCGGGCGCTGGCGGAGGCGCCCTATTGCGGCTCGCTTGGCGCGCTATTTCGCGAATCCGCGGTTCTCCAGCTCATGTTCCGCACCCTGCAACTCGTACGTCAGGATGGGCACAGACGGTCGGCGCTCGGCACGCGCTGTTATGACGCGGTTCTCCAGGCCCAGAGCATTCTCGATGCCTCGTTTACATCACCGCCCGGGACGATCGAACTGGCGCGCCGGGTGGGCATCAATCGCAATGCTTTGCAGACCGGGTTCAAGGCTTTGTTCGGAACGACGGTTTTCGCTTATGTCCGGGAGCGGCGGCTGGAGATGGCCCGGATCATGATCGACGACCATGGGCTTGGTGCGGCTGAAGCCGCTTATAAGGTCGGCTTTGCCAGCCCTTCCGCTTTTTCTGCCGCCTATAGGCGCAAATTCGGACATGCACCGGTTTTCAGAAACCGATCGAACAAGCCCTGACACGGCGGGTGCCTGCGGATCTCTCCCCGCTTGTGCGCCTCGTGCTTCTGGCGACAGTTTTTGTGCTGCATGCGCCAGACGCGGCCATTGGAGGCATGCTGGCCGTCCGCTAATGAAAATCACTCGCAGATACTTGCCCGGCACTGTTGGGCGCGCTCTTGCCAGAGCAACTTCTCAGGGGAATTTCAGTTGTTTCGTGCTCGTTCTCGCCTGTCGTCATCCTGCATCGCGCTGGCCGCGCTGGGCTGTGCCGCGCCCTTGATGGCGCAAGAGACCCACCGCTGCCAGCGCGGCGATGACTGCCAGATTGTTGTGATCGCCGGCGCGCTGACCGACGTCATCGCCACGACGAAGACAAACACCCCCATCATCGAATCGCCGCAATCGATCTCGGTCGTCAACAGAGCAGAAATCGATCTTCGCGCAGCCCAAACCGTGGCCGATGCCTTGTCATACACGGCCGGCGTCCAGGCTCAGCCTACGGGGGTAGACAGCCGCGTCGACGAGGTCAGCGTTCGCGGGTTCGGGGCTGGCGGTTTTGCGTCGAACAACAACTTCATCGACGGGCTGCGCATTCCCGCAGGCGGCGAAGGGACGTGGTTGCGCCCCGCCTTTGATGCCTTCGCGCTTGACCGTATCGATGTGCTCAAGGGGCCATCAGGTGCGCTCTATGGGCAGTCCGCGCCGGGTGGTGTGGTGAATCTCGTCACCAAGCGCCCGAGTTTCTCATCGCAGGGTGAGATTCTGCTGCAGGGCGCGGGCTATACCAATCTTGGTGACTGGTCGTGGCAGGCCGGGGCCGACTTCACCGGACCGCTGAATGGCGAAGGGACGCTCGCCGGGCGGATCGTCGGCCTTGCGCACCATGGCGATACCCAGATCGATGGCGTGACGACTGGCCGCTATTATGTTTCGCCAAGCCTCACCTGGGAGCCTGGCGAGAGCACACGCTGGACGGTCATTGGCCAGTATCAGCGCGATGAAGGCGGATCGACCTTCCAGTTCCTGCCCTCGCTCGGCACGCTCTACCCCAGCGACGGGCGTGTGCTCGACAAAAGCGCCTTCCTTGGAGAGCCCGACTGGAACCAGTACGATCGCAACCAATATCTGATTGCCTCCTTCTTCGAGCAGGATCTGGGCAGTCAGTTCACCCTGCGCAACAACAGCCGCTATTCGCATCTCGACACGATCTATCGCGGTGTGGTGCCCGCCGGCAATACGCTGACCACCTGTCCCGAAACGATCCCCGGCTGCATTGCGGGGCGCACGCTCAATCGCAGGGCCGTGCAGGGCAATGGCAAGACAAACGGAATTGCCACTGATACGCAGATCGAAGCGCGCTTTGCGACCGGCGCGATCGAGCATATTCTGCTTGGCGGTTTCGACTTTTTCCGCGCCGAGTGGGAGCACACCTATAATCTGGTGAACGGGGCGCTGGTTCTCCCCATCCTCGACATTTTCAATCCCAAGCCGCGCGGCACGGGAGGCTTTGCCGATAATATGCGGGCCGTGATCGACACCGAAACGGTCAGCCGGCAGACAGGGCTGTATCTGCAGGACCAGATCAGCGTAGGCCGCTTGCGTCTGACCATCGGTGGACGGCAGGACTGGGCGAAGGACCGCAGTTACAATCCCCAGACGGGCGGTCGCCTGACGACCACAAGCGATGCCTTCACCTGGCGCGCCGGTGCGGTGTGGCTGTTCGACAACGGGCTGGCCCCCTATGCCAGCTATTCGGAAAGCTTCCAGCCGATGGTGTCCAACCGCGATCCGGCGAGCAGCCAGGTCGAGGGCGGGGTGCCTTTCGTTCCGACGACTGGCCAGCAATATGAAGTGGGCCTGCGCTACCAGCAGGGCGACAGCATCTATGTGACGCTAAGCGCCTATCAGATTACCCAGCAGAATATCACGACGCCCGATCCCGAAGGTACGCTGTGCGGCATATCGGTGTGCCTTGTGCAGACCGGTGAAGGCCGCGTCCGCGGCGCGGAACTGGAAGGCAAGGCCAGCCTGCCATGGGGAATGACCGTAATCGGCACCGCAACCCGCAGTGATAGCGAAGTCACCGAGTCCAACACCGTCAGTGAGATCGGCAACACGCTGTCGCAATTGCCCGAATGGATGGCGTCGCTGTTCGTGGATCAGAGCTTCACCTCGGGTGCACTGGCCGGGCTGGGGCTGGGCGGCGGCGTGCGGTATACGGGCGAAAGCTATGGCGATACGGCCAATACGCTGGCGATCCCCGACTACGCGCTGTTCGACATGCTGGTTCGGTATGATTTCGGCGTCACCAATGAACGCCTTTCCGGCCTGTCGCTTTCGCTCAACGCGCGCAACCTTGCGGACAAGCACTATATCGCCAGCTGCATCAGCCCGGGGTGCTATATCGGACAGGGGCGCGTCGTCACCGCTCGCCTGCAGTTTCGCTGGTGAGCACCGTGATGATATCCGGTCTCGGTTACGGTCTGACTGTGGTGGCGGCAGCGCTCGTCTATCTCGGATCATCCAACCAGCCCCTGCTCGCGTCACGGCGATGGCGGGGGATGCTTCCGTGGGTCGGGATCGCGGGACTGGTTGCGGCGTTCGTGCTGCTGCTGCGTGATCGCGGTGCCGTGACGACCTCATTCATTCTGGTCACGCTGGCGATGCTGACATGGTCCTTCCTGCCGGTGATGGTTGGCTGGTTCATGCGCGGTAAGGGGAAAGGGCGATGAAACCTCCCCTGAGGGCATCGAACTGGTTGGGCAAGGCCAGCGCCGGGCTTGTCATGGGCTTTCTGCTCGCGCTTGGCGCGGCGGGCCTGTTGCGGACCTTGGTAGCGGGCGGGGCGACGCCCTTTTCGACCGTGGGCCAGTTTTCCATGTGGATGATGGCCCCGGTCTGGGCACTGACCGTTTCGCTATGTTTCTTCTTCCGCACCGGCCCGCGCGCCTGGGTGTGGCTGACGCTCGCCAATGGTCTCGTCTGGGGCCTTGTCATATTGTTGGGAGGGCCGGTCCGATGAAGATGCCTGCCGATGTCGTCAAAATGTACAAGGAGATCCACGGCTGGGTCGGGATCATCTCCGGGCTTGCCTTGTTCATCGCCTTTTATGCTGGTGCCATCACCATGTTCGAAGGGCCGGTGCAGCAATGGGCTTCCGCGCCCAGCCAGCTTGCCCCCGCTCCATCGCTGCAACGCACACCAGAACTTCTGACCAAGGTCATGGATGCGCACCCCGAAGCGGCCGCGTCTTATGAGGTCAACCTCGTCATCGACGCCCATCACCCTGCGCGCCTGGTCTGGAAAAGCGGCGACCCGGAGGAGATTGAGCATGGCGGCGGAACGACCCACTACGCCTCACTGCGTCCGGATGGCAGCTTGCAGGTCGAAACCAGCGGGCCATCGCCGGTGGCCCAATTCATCGACGATCTGCATCGGAATATCGGCCTGCCGTTCGATCACGAGATTACGATGCCGATCATGGGCGCTGTCTCGATGCTCTATGTCATCGCGCTGGTTTCGGGTCTGATCGTCCTGTTGCCCAGTCTGGTGAAGGATCTTTTCGCATTGCGCTTCGGCAAGAACGTGAAGCGCATGTGGCTCGACCTGCACAATCTGCTCGGTGTGTTCAGCCTGCCGTTCCATATCGTCATGGCGCTGACTGCCCTGGTCTTCGCCTTTCACGATCAGCTCTACATGGCGCAAGGCGTGGCCTTCGACAGTGGCGGCCAGCGCCCGCGCATGGTGGCCGCAGGGCCATCACCCGAGCCACTCGCACCAGCGGAGATGGTTGCGAAGCTGCGTGAGGAGGCTCCCTATTTTGAACCCTATACGCTCAGCTATGCGGCTATGCCGGGCGGGCGCAGCGTCGTGCGCGCGACGGGCGGCGACCCCGACTATCCGATCCGCACGCCGCTTTATGGTGTGGTGACCGCGGACCCGGTGAACGGCAAGATTCTGAGCGTGGACTATATGCCGGGCCGACAGGATGGCTGGTCCGAAGCCGTCACCAGCTTCTTCGCGCTTCACTACGGCAGTTTCGGCGGTGGGCCGATCCGTTGGGCCTATTTCCTGCTGGGGCTGTCGGGCGCGTTTATTTTCTACACCGGCAACCTGTTGTGGGTCGAATCGCGGCGTAAACGCGAACGCAAGGCCGGCGCGGTCGAGCAGACGCGCGCCACCAGGATATTGGCCGCGCTCACGGTCGGCGTACCGCTTGGCTGTATTGCCGGCATTGCGCTGACGCTGTCTGCGGCCAAGCCCCTTGGCCACGCAGCCACGACCGAACTGCATAGCGCCATCTACTACGCGGTATTCCTGATGTTCACCGCATGGGCGCTGGTTCGCGGCGCAGCCCGCTCAGGGCCGGAGCTGTCATGTGCGGCGGCCTTTGCGCTGCTGACCATTCCTGCGGCGAGCCTGTTGGCAACATCCGACTGGCCTGGATCACTTTCACTGTGGCTCGTCGATGGCACGGCTGTGGCGCTGGCTGTCCTGCTTGTCCGAAGCGCTGGTGGCGCGAAGCGACGTGCCCGCAGCGGACCGAGGGATAGCGTATGGGCGGCCAAAGGAGCCAGCGCGATCGGCGAAAGCGTTTGAGCGATTAATGCGGGCGCATTCAAGCTGGCACCTCTGCGACAAGCTGCCCGTCAGCATACTGCCAAGTTTTCAGCGTACGCGTCTTCAGGTGGCATTCCTGCCGCCCGATTCGCCAAACCAAGAAGAGTGTCGTATGCAAACACCATGTCAGACCGGCATGAAGACTCAGTCGAAGAGGTATTGCAGTCCTCCTCAAGCGCCGCGCAGTCCTTTGTCGCGGCCAGCTGGTGTCGCTCGGGGCTCAAGCATGGGCTCGATGCCGGGTCCGCGCGGGTGCCGGAGCTGGTGTCCGGCAGCGAGCTTACCCAGCGCAGGCAGCGCTATGGCCTGATGCTCGAAGTCGCGCGTCCGCTGCTTGACCAGCTGTACCAGACTGTCGCCGCCACCGGCTGCGCGGTCATGCTGTCCGACAGGGACGGCGTCATCCTCGAATCGCGCAGCCAGACCGGCGACCGTGCAATGTTCGACCAGGTCGGGCTGACCCCGGGCGGGGTGTGGAGCGAAAGCCGCGAAGGTACCAACGGGATCGGCACATGCCTCGTCGAAGGGCGGCCGGTCACGATCCACCGCGACCAGCACTTCGCCTCGCGCAATATCGGGATCAGCTGCATGGACGCGCCCGTGCACGATGCGACGGGGCAGCTCATCGGGGCGCTCGACATTTCCAATTGCCGGGACGATCACAACGCGGCGATGGGCGCGCTGATCCAGAAGATCGTGCAGGACGCGGCGCGCAGGATCGAAAGCGGAGTATTCCGCAAGTTCTTCGCAGGGCACCGGATCATCGATGCGAACCTGCCGGGAGGCGAGGCGGCGCTGCTGGCGGTGGACCGTGATGATCTGGTGATCGGAGCAACCTATGCCGCGCGTCATCGCCTGAACCTGTCCGATGCCTGCCTGACCGGATCGCGCAGCGCGGCAGACATTCTCGGCGGCGAGGAGACAGCGTCCTTCCACGACTCGGAACGGGCGGTGCTCAGACGTGCGCTTGCGCAGGCCGATGGCAACGCCACCCGCGCTGCCAAGGCGCTCGGGATCGGGCGGGCGACGCTCTATCGCCGGATGGAGAAGCTCGGCCTGACGCGCGATTGACGCTTCGTTTTTTCAAACTGTCTCGATAGCGAGACAGTTGCGCGGATCATCCGCCCGGCGGCACTTTCCAGCGCGGTGTTTTCGCGGGAGCATCATCCTCACGACCGGGACAGCCCGGCGATTTCGAGAGGATGACATCATGGACATGCAGACCAATCCCGCCGCATCGATGACCGCTCCGTTTGCAGAGCGGTACGATAACTTCATCGGCGGCAAATGGGTTGCACCCAAGGACGGGCGCTATTTCGACAATATCTCCTCAATCACCGGCAAGCCGGTCGGCCAAATCGCGCGCAGTCAGGCGGCGGATGTAGAGGCCGCGCTCGATGCAGCGCATGCGGCAAAGGATGCGTGGGGCCGCACCAGCGTGGCCGAACGCGCGTTGATCCTGAACCGGATCGCCGATCGGATGGAGGACAATCTCCAACAGATCGCCATCGCGGAAACCTGGGACAACGGCAAACCGCTGCGCGAGACGATGGCCGCTGACATCCCGCTGGCGATCGACCATTTCCGCTATTTCGCGGGCTGCATCCGCGCGCAGGAAGGCGGCATTTCAGAGATCGACCACGATACGGTCGCCTATCATTTCCACGAGCCGCTGGGCGTGGTCGGGCAGATCATCCCGTGGAACTTCCCGATCCTGATGGCGGTGTGGAAGCTCGCCCCGGCATTGGCTGCGGGCAATTGCGTGGTGCTGAAACCCGCCGAACAAACCCCCGCTTCGATCATGGTGCTGATGGAGCTGATCGGCGACCTGCTGCCCGCCGGGGTGGTCAACGTCGTCAACGGGTTCGGCGTGGAAGCGGGCAAGCCGCTCGCCAGCAGCAGCCGGATCGCCAAGATCGCCTTTACCGGCGAAACCTCAACCGGCCGCCTGATCATGCAATATGCCACCGAGAACCTGATCCCGGTGACGCTGGAGCTGGGCGGCAAGAGCCCGAACATCTTCTTCGAAGACGTATGCCGCGAGGATGACGACTATCTCGACAAGGCGATCGAAGGTTTCGCGATGTTCGCGCTCAACCAGGGCGAGGTGTGCACCTGCCCCAGCCGCGCGCTGGTCCACGAGCGCATCTATGACCGCTTCATGGAAAAGGCGATCAAACGCGTCGAAGCGATCAAGGCGGGCAATCCGCTTGACATGGAGACCATGATCGGTGCGCAGGCCTCCTCCGAACAGCAGCAGAAGATCCTCTCCTATATCGATATTGGCAAGCAGGAGGGCGCCGAGCTGCTGACCGGCGGCGAAGCGGCGCGGTTCGAGGGCGAAATCGCGGACGGTTATTACGTCAAACCGACCGTGTTCCGCGGCAACAACCGGATGCGCATCTTCCAGGAGGAGATTTTCGGCCCCGTCCTCTCGGTCACGACCTTCAAGGATCAGGACGAAGCGCTGCAGATCGCCAACGACACGCTCTATGGTCTGGGCGCAGGCGTGTGGAGCCGCGATGCCAACACCTGCTATCGCTTCGGCCGTGCGATCCAGGCCGGGCGCGTGTGGACCAACTGCTACCACGCCTATCCCGCGCATGCGGCGTTCGGCGGCTACAAGCAGTCGGGCATCGGGCGCGAAAACCATCGCATGATGCTCGACCACTATCAGCAGACCAAGAACATGCTGGTCAGTTACAGCGCGAAGAAGCTCGGCTTCTTCTGAGGCGACAGGCCGGTGCGGTGGCTGTCCGCCGCACTGCCTTCCAACTAAACCAAGATTCAGGAGAAATGTCATGAGCAAGACCATGAAAGCTGCCGTCGTTCGCGCCTTCGGCGAACCCCTGAGGATCGAGGAAGTACCGGTCCCCGAAGTCGGCCCTGGCATGATCCAGGTGGCGATCCAGGCCTCGGGCGTTTGCCATACCGATCTGCACGCGGCGGAGGGCGACTGGCCGGTCAAGCCCGAACCGCCCTTCATTCCGGGGCATGAGGGCGTCGGCTTCGTGTCCGCCGTCGGCAAGGGCGTCACCCATGTGAAGGAAGGCGACCGGGTCGGCGTTCCCTGGCTCTACTCCGCATGCGGCCATTGCGTGCACTGCCTCGGCGGCTGGGAAACGCTGTGCGAAAGCCAGCTCAACACCGGCTATTCGGTCAATGGCGGGTTCGCCGACTATGTGCTGGCCGACCCGAACTATGTCGGCCACCTGCCCGACAATATCGGCTTCAACGAAATCGCCCCGGTGCTGTGCGCAGGCGTCACGGTCTATAAGGGATTGAAGATGACCGAGACCAAGCCGGGCGATGCGGTGGTCATCTCCGGCATTGGCGGGCTTGGGCACATGGCCGTGCAATATGCTGTCGCGATGGGGCTGAACGTGGTCGCGGTGGACGTGGACGACGCCAAGCTCGATCTGGCGCGCAGGCTGGGAGCGAAGGAGACGGTCAACGCCCGGACCGACCATAACCCTGCCGCCACGGTCAAGCGATTGACCGGCGGCGGTGCACGCGGCGCGCTGGTGACGGCGGTGAGCGAGAAGGCATTCGAACAGGCAGTCGGCATGATCGGGCGCGGCGGCACGCTCGCGCTCAACGGCCTTCCGCCGGGCGATTTCCCGCTTAACATCTTCGGCATGGTGCTGAACGGCATCACCGTGCGCGGCTCCATCGTCGGCACGCGGCTGGACCTTCAGGAATCGCTGGACTTCGCCGCCGATGGCAAGGTGGCGGCGACAATCTCGACCGCCAAGCTGGAGGATATCAATTCGGTGTTCGACCAGATGCACAAGGGCCAGATCGAAGGCCGCATCGTTCTCGACATGACGCAGTAAAACCAGGCGATATACCGAGCGAGATGGCAATCACGCTGGAGGGCTGAGCGGTCCACCGCGTGATCGCCTGTACGCGGATCGGGGCCGGTACGAGATTGTGGGGATCTGGTGGCCGACGGAAACCGGCTTTGCACTAATCACGAGTGAAAAGGCCGCGAAACCGGCTGCTTCGCTTCTGGTCATGATGGATGGCTCAATTCACGCAGAATGGGGTGAGAGCCGAACGGATCAACGCATTCGAGTTGTCCGCAGGCCTCACGCCGGTTGCGATCAGGTGTCCTGCTCCTCGGCAAACGGAGGAAATAGCGGCAACCAGCGCCTGCGACGGTTGCTGTCCGCCGAGCAGGTTCTTCACGGCCCAGGTTCCGGAGGGATCGTCCATGCAGCGCACGGCGGCCCGTAGATCGATGAATTCGGGATCGTTGTAGATGGCGAGTTCGATCTCGTCGTAAGCGTAAAGAACGGGGTGTGTGCCGATTGCGATTGCCGCGACGATTTCATCAAGCATTATCGAAGGTGCAATCTCTTGCTTGAACTGTGCCTCCCTATCGCCCGTCATCGCTTCGCGCTCATATAGCCGGCAGAGCGCCTCGCGTAGCAAATTGCTCTTGCTGCCGAAGTGATGGGAGACGACTCCAAGAGTGGAGTTGGCTTCTTTCGCCACGGCCCGGAAAGTGACACCCGAACGCCCTTCGCGCGCGAGAAGATTGGCCGCAGCATCGCTAAAAGAGGTTTCCGAGCGCCCGCCATTCCTGAACATGTCTGCAAAGCTTGCCGTGACGCCGGAGCGATATGCCAGCCGGCAGCCATCACCTGCTACCTGGCCCGCGTCCAGCCATGCGACCAATGCTTGCGCTGTCTCTTGCAGCAGACTTGCGTCCAGAATTGGTTTCCATTCCAACAGGTGGCGGCAGGCTTCACCATCGGCGAAAGCCACAAGAGTGTCCGCATGCTTCCCTAAACCCAAGAGCTCGGCAAGCTGGGTCCAGAGGCGGGTCCATGCCTCGTCCCAAGCCAATCGCGCTGCCACTGCCTCACCTTTCGCGGGAAAGGATTTTGTCCGACGCCAAGCCATCGCGAGCGGTCGTTCGCCGATCCAGCGATCGATCAGAGAGGCAATGACGAATGACCGCAGACCCGCACTCATCGGTTGATCGCCTAAACATGCAAGGTCGCAAATAACGCTTTCCATCCAGACCTTTGCATCGGCCAGGGACCGTAGCGAAGCACTCACATACAACTGTTCCAATCCGCCAAAGTAATAATCGATCGCTGAGGCGGCAGTGCCGATCGAGGAGGTAAGGCTGCGAACACTCAGGGCGTCATCGGGTGAGGCGCTCCAGTGGTGGATTACAGCCGATATGAGCGCGTCTGACCGCCCTTTCTGGTCACTTTTCTCGTTCTTTTTTGAGCCTTTATCGGCCGCACTGGTGGTCTTGGTCACTCAAAATCCCTTCTGGGCCAACCTTGTGCCAGAGTCTCACAACCGTAATCAACTGGTCACGAACCCGACATACAAACGTTCTAGGCAGCCCTCGAATCAGTTTCAGGGGGTATAGGTAATGAGTGTTCTTTTCCACACCATCCGTCGCCATGCGTTGCTCTGTTGCGCTGCAACCACTGCAATGTCGGTGGCGATGCCTGCGGTTGCGCAGGACCAGCCGCTCCTTGCGCAGAATCAGGATGATACGGCTGACGAGAATGTAATCATCGTGACCGGCTCAATCCGTGAATCGCTGGCGAACGCGACCGAGGCAAAGAGGCGGGCCGTGAATGTGGTCGACGTGGCCACCGCCGACTCGGTCGGTCGTTTCCCGGACGAGAATACCGCAGCTGCACTCGCTCGACTGCCAGGTGTTGCTGTTCAGCGCGACCAGGGCCAGGCGCGCTATATTCAGGTGCGCGGCGCGCCCAATCGCTGGACCTCCGTCAGCATCGACGGGATTCCGCAAACCGGCGTGGATGAAGGCGGATCGGAACGCGCCTATCGCTTCGATGCTGTGCCCGCGGTCCTGTTACAGCAATTGGTGATTAACAAGTCGCTTACCCCCGACATCACGGCTGAAGCCATCACCGCGAATGTTGATCTGGAGACATTCTCGCCGCTGGATAATGGGGGGGGAAGGCTTCAATGTGAACGGCGATCTCGGCTACGGTTTCATGGATCTTGGCGATGGACAGCAGCGTTCCGCTTCGCTGCGCGCCTCATGGTCGAACGACGTGGTCGGCATTGCGCTGGGCGGTTCGCACTATCTGCGTGATCAGGTAACCGACAACCGTGAGGCAGGCTACAGCGCCGATGGTGCCCCGACCGATATCGACATTCGCAGTTACGAGCTGGAGCGGTCGAACAATGGCCTGTTTGGCACATTGGAGTTTCAGGCGAGTGATGATCTGCGTCTGTTTGCGCGCGGCATCTATACCGAATTTACCGACAAGGAACACCGCAACGCATACCAGATCGAACTGGAAGACGCCGAAGCGGGCACGCGGGGCCCGGTGACCGGCGAATTGTTCAACGTACCTATCACGACCAATTTCAACGATGGTCTCTACGAGAACGAGAACATCATCCTCTCGACTGGCTTCGATTACGAGTCCTCCGGTGACTTTGGTCTGTCGGGCAAGCTCGGCTATACGCGTACCAAGAACACCACCGATCTGCCGCTCGTACAATCATCGATCCGCGACCTCAGCGTGATTTACGATCGCTCGAAGGATCCGCGTTTCCCCATCGTCGATCTGTATCGCACAGTCGATAATGGTGACGGCACATTCTCGCGCGGCGCCCAGCTGTCCTCCATTCCCCAAACCGAACAGAGCGTGCCGAGCACAATCCTCCTTCCGATCCTGCAAGGAACGGTTTCGAACGCTTATTCGGGCAAGCTGGATGCGTGGAAGGAAATAGGCGAACTGAAGCTCAGCGGTGGTCTGTTCGGCACACACCGTGATATCTCAGGCAACAATATCGGTGTTGGCGGCGTCGTGCCGTTGGCCGCCCTCGGCTTCAACCCCAACGATTATGTAACCGATCGTGCATGGGATACCCGTTTTCCGCTCGGCCTCGATATCAATTACGTCGACGATGTCGCGCTGAATAAAGACCTTCAGGCAGCGTTGGCAGCAGGAGACATTGATACCGAAGACTTCGTGCTCCCCACTTCGCTCTATGATCAGCAGGAAACGATCCTCGCTGCTTACGCGATGGGGCAATATGAAAGCGGTCCGCTGCTGATCACCGGGGGCGCGCGGGTCGAATGGTACAAGATCGAGAATGCGGGGAGTGTGCTCAGTGGTTCGGAGGCCACGCCGGTCGCGACCTCGCAGGACTTTTTCGACATCTTTCCCAGTATAAATCTGCGCTATGAGGCGATGCCCAATCTGGTTCTTCGCCTCGGCGGTCAGCGCGGCATATCGCGCCCGGCCTACGCGGCGATCCGCGTGGGTGCCTCGGTCAGCGATACCGACGCCACGATCAGCGGCGGCAATCCTTCTCTGACGCCCGAATATACCTGGGGCCTAGATGCCAGCGCGGAATATTACTTCGCCGACAATGGGATGGCCTCGGTCGCTTTCTTCCATCGCTGGGTGGACGACGTGCTGTACCAGAGTCAGGGCGTGGTCGGCTCCGATCTCTATAACAGCGACGGCATCGATCGCTCCGGCTACCTGCTCAGCTCCACCTTCAATGGCGACAGCGGCAGACTGTACGGTGTGGAATTCAACATTGAAAACCAGTTCGATTTCCTCCCGGGCTTTTTGTCCGGGTTCGGCGTGCAGGGCAATTTGACCTTGCTTGATGGCGAATTTGACGGAATCGATGCGGCGACCGGCCAGACCGCCACCTTCGACTTCCAGGGCCTGTCTCATACCGTTGCCAATGCATCGCTCTTTTACGAACGTGGCGGCCTTTCGCTGCGTGTCGCGTATCAGTGGCGGTCGAAATATCTCGATACGCTGGGCGGCCTTGGTGCGGGCGAATTTCGCGACGGCTACGAGAATCTCGATGTCACAGTGCGCTATGCTCTGAATGACAATCTGACCCTGTTCGCCGATCTCGCCAACCTGACCGACGAGACTTACGTCGCCTATGAAGGCACCCCGGCTACCCCATCCGAAGTGGAGCAGATCGGCAGCCGCTACCTGTTCGGCATCCGCTTCAACTTCTAATTGTCACTTTGGGAAGGCAGGCGAGGGTCTGCCTTCTCCACTTCATACGATCCGAGGTCCGTCCCATGCGCAAGTCACTCTCTTTGCTCACCGCCGTCCTGATGTTCACCTCCACCCAGGTGCAGGCGCGCAACATCGTGCTCACCAATGACGACGGCCTCACCAGCAATGTCGTGGCGCTGTATCACGCACTCAAGGAAGCCGGGCACGATGTGATCGTGTCAGTCCCATGCACCAATCAGAGCGGCATGGGGGCGGCGCTCAGCATCGGGCGGCCGCTCGCCCCGCTGGAGCAGTCCTGTCTCAATGACGCCGCACAGGCAGGTGATCCTGGCGCCGGCCCGATGACGCGCGACGATCTTCCCGCGGACGACTTCTACTACGTGAACAGCACCCCGGTCATGTCGCTGCTTTACGGGCTGGACGTGCTGGGCATGGAGCGTTGGGGCGGTGAGCCCGATCTCGTGCTGTCGGGCCCCAATGAAGGGCAGAATGTCGGCGCGATCATTCTGAGTTCGGGCACTGTCAGCAATGCGCAATTTGCCGCCGTGCGCGGGCTTCCCGCAATTGCCCTTTCGGCAGGCGCGAACAGCGAGGGCGCAGATCTTGCCAACCCTGTTTCCGTACAGGTCGCGCAGCGCGCCGTGGAACTGGTCACGGCGCTGGATAACAAGGCGGGTGACGGCGCGTTGCTGCCGCGCGGGCTTGCGCTAAACGTCAATTTTCCGGACGATCTGGCAGGGGCGCAATGGCGTCAAACGCAGATCGGCACCTATAATGCCTATGCGATCGGGTTCTCTGACAACATGGCCGAGACCGCTTCGCCCACTATGCGGGCCATGGCCGAGGCGCGCGGAATACAGGTACCGCCGCTGCCGGGCCTCAACTTCGAGATGAACGAGACCTCGCCCACAGCAGACCAGCAGAATGACGAATCCGTCGTTTACCGCCAACATATCGCGGTGAGCCCGATGCAGGCCGGCTATGCTGCGTCGCCCGCTGGCGCGGCCACCGTCGATTGGCAGCTGTCCAAACTCCTTTCCGACAGCGCCGACTAAACTGGAGCTTGCCGGATGCGTCCGATCCTCCTGCCGCTTGCCGCGCTGGTCCTGCTTCCCGCCTGCGATAACGCCGCCCAACCTTCGCAGGCCGAAGCCGAACTCTCTCCTGTCGCCGCCAACCAGGAGGCGCTTACGGATGAGCGCCGTGTGCTCGACTTGGAAGGCGGTGTGAACTTTCGCGGCCTCGGCGGATACAGAACCGCTGACGGCCGGATCACGAAGTGGGAAACGGTCTATCGTTCTGGTTCGCCGGCGGGCCTGACCAAGGCCGACAATGACGAACTTGCCCGTCGCGGCATTCGCACCTTTTGCGACTTCCGCTCCACGGAAGAGCGCGCGAGCGAGCCAAATCCCTATGTCGCTGAAAACAGCGATGTCGAATATTGGACGCGCGATTATGCACTGAATGCAGGGGATCTGATGCATGTGCTCGGCGGTCCGGATGCGAGTGCCGAAAAATCGCGCGAGGCCATGACCGGCCTTTATCGCACCATCGCGCAGGATAATGCCGAGAGCTACGCGCAGATGTTCCGCTACCTCGCCGAAGCCCGTACACCGCTGGCCTTCAATTGTTCGGCGGGCAAGGACCGTGCGGGGACCGGGGCGGCCCTGCTGCTGACCCTGCTTGGCGTTCCGCGTGAAACCGTGGTCGCCGATTACGCGCTGTCCGACGACCTTGTGGATTATCGCGCGCAGATGCAGGAAACTGCCGACAGCAACCCATCCTACTCCGCGCTGGCGCAGCTGCCATGGGAGACCGTGGAGCCGCTGGTCGCATCCGATCCGGCCTATATCGAAAGCGCCTTCTCCGCACTTGAGGACGAATATGGCTCGGTCGACGCCTTCATTGAGCAGGAACTGGGCGTCACCAAAGACATGAAGCGCGCGATCGTGGAGAACCTAACCGAAGAGGCCTGAGCGAAGGCCCGAATGTTGCAGCTTGCGCGGGAGCGCCGGACGTATCAACACCATATCAGTTGGCGTCGTACCGGCGCTCCAAATGGCCCCACCGCACCAACGGTGGGGTTTTTGTTTGTTGTTTAAGGCGGCACGCATCGGAACGTAAACACTTGCTATTTGGTGCGATCGATTGCTTTTTCGAAAACTCCTAAGCACTTGAGAATTAGATCGATTACACACTTGCCAAGGCGGCCTGGTGCGCAATTCAGTGCGTGCGCAGCCCCGGGGGCATCGCCCTAGTGCGGCACCTGCATGATCAATAGCCCCGCCAAACGCGATGAGTTCTGCATCACCACATTGCACTATTCGCAGAGAGCGTGCTCAGGAATAACCCGGTGCTTCGCGCCGCCGCTGTCACGCGCTTTCCGTTTATTCTGCAGGGAGCGTCCCCATTAAACCTCCATAAAAATCCGATTAACAAATACATATTTATTTATAACTAAATAATTAATAAGCTTATAAGTATAAAAACCTAATCAATTTGAAATTTTCTATAATATAGACCGGTTTATGTAGATATACGTTATTGAAGTGTAGCCTGATATAAGGAAGCTGTTGCGAGATACCGCAGGGTAAATTGTTTCAGGAGCATTCCAAATGTCTTTCAAGTCGCGCTGGTCGATCGAAAACTCCATCTCTGCCCAGGAAGTGGACAGCGGCTCCAATTTTCTCGGGGCGAAACGCGTACAATATCGGGTTTTGCAGGATATCGAATCCTATGAAACGCAAGAGGACGGAAGCGTTCTGGCGAAGTTGACGACCGGGGGGCACTTGACGATTCCCACTGGCGATTACGCGTATTCAGGCCCGAGTTTGCTGATCAGCCAGAGCTACTTCGATGCCAATGTCGATGATGTCTCGCAGGATGCTTCTTCCGGCTCTGCCGATGCGGCGGCGGTCGTTGATGAGGGGGCGGACGCCAGCCCGGCGAGCTTTGCGCCCATGGCCCTGTCCCCAACGGCCGTAAATTTGGCGCCTGAAATTGTGACCAATACGGCGCTCAACATTTTTACCAGCGGTACAAATAACGGCAGAGTCCAGGCCCTGGATTTTGATGGTGACTCGGTTTCGTTGAGTATCCGGAATGGTATCTATTCCGGAATTTTTGAAATCGATTCAGACACCGGGGTGATTTCCCTCAAGGATCCGGAAAATACTGATCCGGGTTCGTATTTCGTTCAGATTATTGCGACTGACGGAACGGATTCCACGGTTAAGGCCTTGCGGCTTCAGGTGCAGGATGATGGTGGGGCGCAGACCAATGATGTGCCTGAATTTACCAGCGCAAGCTCGGAATCCGTAGTTGAAGGCACCACTACAGTCATGACTGTGGTGGCTCAGGATGACGATCCTGACGATGTCCTGACTTACGATATTGTAGCCGGTGGTGACTCCGATTTGTTCACCATCGATCCCTCCACGGGGGAATTGAAGTTTATCACTGCGCCTGATTACGAGGCACCGGCAAGTCAGGCCGGGACCAACGAATATACCGTGACTGTATCCGTCACGGACGGAACCGAAACGGTGACGACTGAGATCGTTGTCGAAGTGACAGATGATGGTGAAGAACTGCAGAATGCCGCTCCGATCGTCACCGGCGCAAATGAGGTAGAGGTCAGCGAGAACGACACTGCGGTTACCAATGTCACGGCAAGTGACGATGACGGCGACACGCTGATTTTCAGCCTTGCCGGCGATGACGCCGACCTGTTCGATGTGGATGATACCGGTGTCATTTCCTTTAAAGAAGCGCCCGATTTTGAGGACCGCAAGGATGCAGATGCCGACGGGGTCTATAAAATCATCGTCGAGGTCAGCGATGGCGTGGAAACAACACAGCTTCCGATCAGCATTACTGTTGGAGACACAAACGAAGCGCCGATGATCGAAGTCGGCGACGCCTTCGATGTTATTGAAGGAGAAACTCTCGTTGGCCAGCTGACCGTTAGCGATCCTGAAAATGATGCGCTGACCTATAGCCTTTCAGGCCAGGATTCCGGCTTTTTCGCTGTGAGTGAAAGTGGTGTCATATCCTTTGTAGAGGCACCTGATTACGAATCCCGGGTCGATGCTGACGGGGACGGCGTCTATGACGTGACTTTGATCGCAAGTGATGGCTCGCTCACCGCCGAACGGGCCATCAAGATCACCATCACCGATAAGAATGAAGCTCCCGTGTTTGAAGAAGCGGAGCCTTTCAGTGTCGCGGAAGGTGTTCAGCAAGTGGGGAAGGTGGTTGCCACCGATCCTGAAAATGACACACTTACCTACAGTTTGGAGGGGGCCGACGCCGATCTTTTCCAGATTGATGCAAGTGGGACCGTGTCTTTCATCGATGCTCCTGACTTCGAAAATCCGGGCTATGCGCCGGGCGAGAGCGCCTATCAGGTAACTGTCGTCGCCAGTGATGGCTTGCTGCGTTCAGAACGTTCGATCAGCATTTCTGTGACTGACGTCGAAGAACCGCCAGTATTCGACACCGATACGGTGATAAATGTCCCGGAAGGCGTCAAGAAAGTCGGACAAATCGCCGCCAATGATCCGGATGGCGGCACTCTAACCTACAATCTGGGCGGAGACGACGCCGCTAAGTTCACCTTGTCGAATTCGGGTGTTCTGTCTCTGCGTCAGACGCCGGATTTTGAAGTTCCGCATGATGACGACCTGGATGGTGTTTTCTCCATCAGCATCACCGTCAAGGACGATACCGGTCTGAGCGTTACCAAAGACTTCGAAGTTACTATTGAAGATGTCAACGATGCGCCTGTGATCGAGGCGCTGGGGGCCTATACGATTGATGAGAATCGCGCGACCATCGCCGTTCTCCCTGCCAGCGATCAGGACGGCGACGAACTGACGTGGTCGATTTCAGGTGGGGTCGACCAGTCAGCCTTCAGCATTGACGAGACAACCGGTGCGCTGTCCTTTGTGGACGCCCCTGATTTCGAAGATCCCGCCAATTTTTACGATGACAATGTTTACGAAGTGAAGGTCTCCGTAAGTGATGGCGAGGTGTCTGTAGAAAAGACTATCACCGTAACCGTGGGCGATGTGAATGAAGCACCAGCTCTGAATGCCGCGCCGATTCAACTGATCGAAAACCGCACCATCGTCACGACCTTTTCAGCACAAGATCCTGATGGCGATCAGGTCACTTACGAATTTGCTGGGGGAGCGGATGACGCGCTCTTCACCCTTTCAGAAAACACCGGTCTGCTGTCGTTTATCGAAGCGCCGGATTATGAGCAGCCGAATGACGCTGACATCGACAATGTTTACAAAGTTAAGGTTCGCGTCAGCGATGGCGCTGGCAATTCCTCGGTTGAGGAGATCAGTATCTCCATTCTCGATCGCAACGAGCCGCCGGTTATTTCCGGATCGGATACGATCACTCTGGCAGAAAACCGTAATCAAGTTATCGCTATCACGGCCCGCGATGGCGACAATGATCCGCTGACCTATACGCTCAGCGGGGATGATGCCCTGCTGTTCAATATTGATGAAAACGGCGTTCTGTCTTTCAATGATGCACCGGATTACGAAAACCCCAGCGATTCCGATCTGGATAACATTTACGATGTCACTGTGTCGGTTTCCGATGGCACAACGATCATCGACAAAGAACTGACGATCGAGGTTACGGACAAGAACGAACCCATCGTCATTACCAGCCCGGATACGGTGGACATCAATGAAAACCAGCAGGACGTGCTCGGCGTAGTGGCGGAGGATGCCGATGGTGAGGCACCGGTCTATTCAATCTCCGGCGGTATCGACAAGAACCTGTTTACGATCGATTCCAAAACAGGCGCGTTGACGTTCAAAACCGCTCCCGACTACGATAATCCGGAAGATTTCGGTAAGAACAATGTCTACAATATCGAGGTCGCTGCTGCTGTCGACAGCGAAATCGTAAAACAGATCGTTACGATCAATGTTCTGGACATCGCCGAAGCTCCGGAAATTACCAGCAGTCCGGAAATGGTCGTCGCCGCCGGCGCTACGACCGTGATGACCGTCGCGGGTATTGATCCGGATAATGACGATCTGGAATGGTCCATCAATGGCGGGGCCGATCAGGCTTTGTTCGAAATCGACCGTGATACAGGCGAGCTTTCCTTCAGTTCGCCGCCAGTTTTCGATGATCCGCAAGATACGGGCAAAAATAATTTCTACCAAGTTACTGTTCGCGCAACCGATGGCGACTTCATCGCCAGCCGTACCTTCAGCATTCAAGTTACTTCGGACAATTCTGCGCCGCTGATCGAGAGCGAAGCATCGTTCCTGATGCAGGAGAACCGTACGGCCGCCGGGACAGTTATCGCCAGTGACCCTGAAGACGACGCAATCAGTTTTTCCATTGTTGGTGGCCTGGATTCCAACCTGTTTGACATTGATGAGGACGGCCGTCTTTTCTTCAAGGATGCTCCTGATTTCGAGCTTCCGGATGATTCCGATGGAGACAATGAATATCAGGTGACAGTGGGCGTCGGCGATGGCGAAGCTGTCACGGAACAAGCCATAATCGTTCGGGTCACTGACCGTAACGAGGCCCCTGAAATAACCAACGATCTGAATCTGACCGTCAATGAGGGGCGTACAGAACTGGGCGCTGTGCTGACAGAAGACAGCGATGGCGATCCACTGCAATATACGCTCACCGGAAATGATGCCGCGTTGTTCGAAATTGATCAGGTAACGGGCAGATTGTCGTTCAAGGAAGCGCCTGATTACGAAGCCTTCGGAGATGCCGATGGCGACAATATCTATCAGCTAACGGTTACGGTTTCGGATGGGAATGAAAGCGTATCTGAAAATGCGATAATCACTGTCACCGACCGGAATGAAGCCCCCACCATCTCCACGGACGCAGAAATCAGCATCGTTGAAAACCGTACATCCATCAAAAATGTTGATGCGGTGGATCAGGACGGAGACGATCTCACCTATTCGTTGACCGGCAACGATGTTGAGCATTTCGTGATCGACCAAAACGGGAAATTGTCTTTCGCAGAAGCGCCGAATTTTGAAAATCCCCAGGACTCTGATGAAGACAATGTCTACGAAATCACGGTCGTGGTTGATGACGGCCAGAATGTCACATCCAAGAACCTGGAAATTACCGTTACGGACAAGAATGAAGTGCCGGTTCTTGATGGCGCTGATTTCTTCACTGTTGCGGAAAACAAGACATTGGCCGGCACGATAGACGTGACCGACGATGATGGCGATTTCCTAGTCTATACATTGCAGGAGGGCCTTGATTCTGAACTGTTTAAGATCAATTCAGCCGGGCAGCTGACCTTCCGTACTGCCCCTGATTTCGACAATCCAGCCGATGCAGATGAAGACAATATTTATGAGCTGATCATCAATATCAGCGATGGGAAAGGGGGCAGTATCTCTACCCCCGTGCAGGTCGTTGTTACGGGAGTCAATGAAGCACCCACCATCATCAGCGACGCTGATATACAGCTCGATGAAGGCAATCTGCTTGCCCATACTGTGGAAGCAACCGATCCGGATGCGGGCGATGATCTGACCTTCACGATCATTGGCGGGGCTGACCTGAGCAAATTCACGATCGATCAAACTACAGGCGAGGTGTCTTTTAATTCGGCTCCCGATTTTAACAGCCCCGATGATGACGATGCCGACGGGATCTATGAAATTGAAGTTCGGGTAACCGACCAGGGCGGCAAAACAGTTGATCAGGCCATCCGCATCGAAATTACCGATGCGAATGAAGCGCCTATTGTTACGAGCAATGGCGCTGCCGAACTTGCCGAAAACAATACGCAGGTCATGACGGTGGATGCCACCGACAATGATGATGACAGTCTAAGTTATTTCTTGTCCGGGGCAGATGCCGACCTGTTTCTGATTTCATCGTCGGGCGTTCTGTCATTCCGCGAAGCGCCCGATTACGAAAGCCCGCTCGATGAAGACAAAAACAATGTCTACGAGCTGACGGTTTTGGTGAATGACGGGACTGTTTCTACCGAACAGGACATTACGGTCACGATCACCAATGAGAATGATGCGCCGGTTGTCGATACACAGGGCCTGCCCATTACGATCGCCGAAGGTGAAACCGAAGCGGGCGTGGTGGTCACGAATGACGATGACCAAGACTCTTTGACGTGGTCCCTTATCGGCGGTGACGATCGGGATTTGTTCGCTCTCGAGAGTACGACCGGTGAACTGACATTCCTGAACGCGCCGGATTATGAAAATCCGGGCGATGAAAATGGCGATAATGAATATGAACTGCTTGTCGCAGTCTCGGACGGGCAAGCCAGCACCCAACGGGTGATCACCGTCGTCGTCACCGATCAGAATGACGCACCAACCATAGTGAGTGGTAATGCCATAACAATCCAGGAAAAGGGCACGGCAGTGGCGCAGGTTCTGGGCGATGATGTGGATGCCGGCGATACGCTCACCTACGAAATTGCAGGTGGCGTTGATAAAGAGCTCTTCACCATCAATTCCGCAACAGGTGCGCTCTCCTTCAGGAACGCAGCTGATTATGAAAACCCGGACGATTTCGACGCCAATAATGAATATCGCGTTGATGTACTTGTGCGTGACGGGAACGGCGGCAGCTATGTTCAGCAGCTTACCGTCACGGTCGAAAATGAGAATGAAGCCCCCACTGCCGCGGCATCGGTAACGCTGAATATTCAGGAAAACCTGCAGCAGGTGACCATCATCGATGCAAGCGACATCGACGGTGACTCGCTCACTTACTCGCTTGTTGGCGGGGCTGATCGGGCCCTCTTCTCAATTGACGAGAATAGTGGTTCTCTGTCTTTCGATGCCGCGCCGGATTTTGAATATCCGAACGATGCCAATCGAGATGGAACCTATAGTATCGCGGTCGAAATCTCGGATGGCGAGAAGAGCATAATCCAGAACCTGATTATCACCGTCGATGATGTAAACGAGGCGCCGAGCATCGTCAGCCTCACTTCGTTGTCCGTGGTTGAAGGACGGACGACCGTTGCCACACTCGAAGCGCGGGATGGTGAAGGGGACGCGCTCGTTTATGGCATAAGCGGCGGAGATGATGCTGACTATTTCGCGATCGATCCGGCAACCGGGCTGCTGACCTTCAAGGAGGTGCCAGATTACGAAACACCGCGTGATGCCGGCAATGACAATAGCTATAATCTGACCATCAGCGTCAGCGATGGCACGACAACCATCAATGAAGACATCACCGTCACCGTCACCAACAAGGCGGAGGCACCGGTAATGACCAGCGCTTCGGCGCTCAGCGTGGTTGAAAACCGTCTTGCGGTTTCAACCCTTTCCGCGCGTGATGACGATGGCGATACGCTGACGTACTCCCTGGATGGCGGGCCGGATGCGGCACTGTTTGAAATTGACCCGGTCACAGGTGAATTGTCTTTCAAGACCGCCCCGGATTTTGAAGCGCCGGCCGATGCAGATGAAAACAATGCCTATGAATTCACGGTGGCCATTTTCGATGGCACCAGCACGACGCGAGAAGACGTTACCGTAACCATTCTGGACAAGAATGATGCGCCTCAGCTGGCTGCCAATATCGAACTCACGATGGCGGAAAACAGCGACACCGGAAGTCTGATCGAGGCGGTGGATCAGGATCTCGATACGCTTACCTATTCGATCATTGGCGGTGATGATGCAGACAAGTTCATCATCGATCCCGAAACCGGGCTCCTGTCCTTTGTCAATTCTCCCGACTTCGAAAATCCCACCGATCAGGATGAGCAGAATGACTATGATCTGACGATCCAGGTGTCCGATGGTCAGTCCACTACGACCAGCGACGTCCGCGTGCAGGTCACCAACCGCAATGAAGCGCCGACAATTGAGAGCGATGCGGCCTTAACACGGGTTGAGGGCACAGTGATTGTGGGCTTCGTTGAAGGGCTGGACGACGATGGTGATCCACTCACCTATGGAATCGTCGAAAGCTCCGACCGGGAATTGTTCGAAATCGATGCAGCAACTGGTGAGCTGAAGTTTAAATCCGCCCCCGATTTTGCGAACCCTGAAGATGCAGATGGGAACAATGTATATGTGGTAAAAGTCAGCGTTTCCGATGGTTCGCGGACGACATATCAGGACATCGAAGTCACGATAGTCGATACGAACGAAGCGCCGACCATTTCCAGTTCTGCAAATATCACGCTTGCGGAAAACATAAGGGAGGTCACCACTGTTGTCGCTTCTGACCCCGATGGGGATGATCTGACTTACCGTCTTGTCGGTGGCGATGATCTGGCCCTGTTTGAAATCGACGCGGCATCTGGTGAGTTGGCGTTCAAAAACGCTCCGGATTATGAAAATCCGACAGATGACGATCAAAATGGTGTCTATGAAGTCATTGTCGAAGTGGACGATGGCGTCACCAGCGTCAGGCAGACAGTCAAAGTGACACTGACCGATACGAATGATGCGCCGGTGATCGACGCAGGCTCCACAAACATCACCCTGGGTGAGGGCGTGCAAGGTGCCGGCACTCTGGTGGCGAGTGATGACGACGATGATGCGCTGGTCTGGGACATCATTGGCGGAGACGATCGGGATCTGCTGACTATCAATCAGAATACAGGCGAATTGTCATTTGTCTCCACACCTGATTTCGAGAATGCGGGCGATCAGAACGGCGATAATATTTATAACATCAGGGTGTCTGTATTCGATGGTGAGGTCACGACTGAGCAGTCGATCACGATCACCGTAACGGATGAGAATGATGCTCCCCAAATCACCAGCACAAATGCCGTAGTGATTTCCGAAAACCGGACCTCTGTTTTGCAGGTAATCGGGGAAGATGCGGACAGCGATGCGCTAACCTATGAAATAATCGGCGGGCTGGACAAGGGTCTGTTCGAGATCGATCCGGTCACCGGAGGTCTGTCCTTCATCTCACCGCCGGACTTTGAAAATCCCGATGATTTCGACGAAAGGAATGAATATGTCGTCGTGGTTCGCGTAAGCGACGGGGAAGCCGATGCTGAGCAGACGATCACGGTTACCGTTGAAAATGTAAATGAAGCACCTGAGCTTCCGACCTTTGAAGTGCTGACTGTCGAAGAAGGCAAGACAGATGTGGCAGTGGTTGAAGCCACAGACACCGATGCCAACGACACGCTGACCTATTCGATCAGTGGAGGTCCGGATTTTGAGAAGTTCGACATCGATGCGGAAACGGGCATTCTGACTTTTGTCTCTGCTCCGGATTATGACAATCCCGAAGATTTCGGGAGCAACAATATTTATGACCTGACCATCACGGTCAGCGATGGCAATTCCTCAACCAGTCAGGACATTCAGGTTCAGGTGCTCAATGCGAATGATGCGCCTGTCATCATCAGCGGGGATGCATTTCAGGTTGAAGAAAATCGTCTCGCGGCCGCGGCCATCAAGGCTGAAGATGCCGATGGTGACAGTCTGACTTACAGCATCGTTGGCGGTGTGGACATGACCGCCTTCGAAATCGACCCAGTCACGGGTGCGCTGTCTTTCATTGAGGCGCCTGATTACGAACAGCCAACGGACTTCCAGGGGAACAACACATATGAAGTGGAAGTGGCTGTCAGCGACGGGGTTCTGACGACCAAGCAAACGATCACGATTGAAGTGACGGACGTAAATGATCCCTCAATCATCACCACCGATCCGCTGGTCAGCATGGCAGAGGGTGAAAGCCTGGTGGTCGATGTCGACGCAACCGATATCGATGAAGATGACACGCTGGTCTATGAAATCGCTGGCGGTGTCGATCGCGATCTTTTCACTATCAATTCTGAAACCGGCGAATTGTCCTTCATCTCAGCACCCGATTTTGAAGATCCGGCAGATGCCGATGAAGACAATGACTATCAGGTAACCATTTCGGTTGATGACGGCACTAACCTGGTCACGAAAGACATGACTATCACGGTGACTGATACCGATGATGCGCCGATCATCACCAGCGACGCTGTGCTGGAAGTGCGTGAAGATGAAGAGGCGGTCGGAACGATCACCGCCACTGATGTCGATACGCTGACCGAAAATCTGACTTATGCAATTGCGGGCGGTGCTGACGCGCTCCTGTTCGCGATTGAAGAAACGACAGGTGAATTGTCTTTCAAATCCGCACCGGATTTCGAAACACCCGGGAGTGCTGCAGGCAGTAATGAGTATGATCTGATCGTATCGGTTAATGATGGTACGACTGTGGTTGAGCAAACCGTCACTGTAATCGTGAATGACGGCAATGAAGCACCCACGATCATCAGCGATACCGACGTTACTCTGGCTGAGAATATTGCGCTCGCCCAAACTGTGGAAGCCACGGATCCGGATGCTGATGATGAGCTTACCTATGCGATTTCAGGCGGCGTTGACCGTGATCTGTTTGAAATTAACGCAACGACAGGTGAATTGTCTTTCAAATCCGCACCGGATTTTGAAGCACCCGGCAGTGACGCTGGCAGCAACATCTATGAAGTCGAAGTAACCGTCACGGATTCTGAAGGCGCCGCAGACAGCCAGACGCTGACTGTGACGATCGAAGATGCCAATGATCCATCGGTCATAACCAGTGAAAACAGTGCGGTGGTTGAGGAAAATCAGACCGCAGTGATGACTGTTACCGCGACGGATCCCGATGATGATGTGTCGTCGCTACGCTACAGCATTGAAGGCGGCGCTGACGGTGGTCTGTTTGAAATTGACGAAACGACAGGCGAATTGTCTTTCAAATCCGCACCGGATTTTGAGACCTTCGCCGATGCTGACACGAATGGGTTCTATCAGGTTGTCGTTGGTGTGTCTGATGGCAGCAATCTGACGACTGAGGCCATCACCGTCAGCGTTACTGATGCCAATGACGCACCGGTTCTGGATGGCGCAAAAGACCTGGAGATGGACGAAAATCAGATTGTAGTCCCGCTGCCCGATTTTACTGACGCAGATGGAGATACGCTGACTTATGAAATTGTCGGCGGCGCAGATTCTGACAAGCTGAGCATCGACAGGAACAATGGGGATCTGTCCTTCCGGATTGCGCCGGACTTTGAAAATCCGGACAGCGAAGATGGTGATAACATCTACGAAGTCACTGTTTCTGCCGATGATGGCAAGGGCGGGGTCGTGCAGGAAACGGTGACGATCGAAATCACCGATGCCAATGAAGCGCCGATTATTACCAGCCAATCTGAGGTCTCTCTGGCTGAAGAAGGCGGGCTTGCGGTGACGCAATTGTCGGCCAGCGATCCGGATGCAGGCACCACCCTGACCTATGCGATTACCGATGGTGCAGATCGCGATGCCTTCACCATTAATGAAAGTAATGGCCAGCTGTCCTTTGTGGATGAGCCCGATTTTGAAAACCCAGCTGATAGTGATGGGAACAATATCTATGAAGTGGTCGTGACGGTCAGCGATGGTGACTTAACCTATGATCTGACTTTGACGGTCACGGTTACGGATTCAAACGACACTCCAATCATTACGAGCAGCGACACCGCCAGCCTGCCTGAAAATGTCGCTGCAGTGACTGTTGTGACGGCGACGGACCAGAACTCTGATCAGATCACCTATTCCATTGTCGAGGGCGCTGATGGTGCGCTGTTCGAGATTGATGAAACGACAGGAGCATTGTCCTTCATCGAGGCGCCCGATTATGAGGAGCCGCAGGATGCGGATGAAGACAATATCTATGAAGTCATTGTCGAGGCATCGGACGGTGAAGATGCCGCGCAGCAAAGGATTACGGTCACAGTAACGTCGGTAAACGATGCCCCGGTTTTTGAAAGCGAGCCACTGCTCCAGATCGCCGAAAATGAGGAATCGCTCGAAATTCTGGCGAGCGATGATGACAATGATGAATTGACCTATGCCATTGATGGCGGAGCCGATTTAGACAAGTTCACAATTGATGAAGACACCGGTGTTCTGTCATTCAATTCGGCGCCGGACTTTGAAGCGCCGGGTGATGCAGATGAGGATGGGATTTATGAAATCACCATCTCGGTCACGGACGGCACGGAAACATCGCTTCGTGACTTTAGCATTGAAGTGACGGATGTCGTCGAAGGCATCGATACCAGCACTCTTGCACCGGATCAGGGTTTTGTCATCAGGGGCGAAGCAGCGCAGGACCGTGCCGGCTATTCGGTCTCTTCCATCGGTGACGTCAATAATGATGGATTTGACGATATCATCGTGGGTGCCAACAAGGCGGATTCCGGTGCCACCGATACGGGCAAGGCCTATGTGATCTATGGCTCGGATGCCGGTTTTGGCGCGCTGGATGGACAGGGCCGTCAACATATCAGGCTTTCTCAGCTCACGTCGGATAAAGGCTTCATCCTGGCCGGCGAGGAGAATGACTGGCTGGGCAGTTCCGTGTCATCTGCCGGTGATATCAATGGCGATGGCTATCAGGATATTCTGGTTGGGGCACACCCTGCCGACAATAGCGGTCAAAACACCGGTGAAGCCTATGTCATCTTTGGCGGGGCCAGCGGTGTGCGCACCGCGAACGGCACCGGCCGTGCGATTATCGATGTGAACGACCTTACGGAAAGCCAGGGCCTCGTGCTGCTCGGCGATCAGGCCGGGGATGAATTCGGTTACTCCGTATCGGCTGCCGGGGATATCGATGGCGATGGTTATGATGATCTGATCGTGGGCGCCCGTTCAGGCAGCGATGGCGGGGCCTCCGCGGGTGAAGCCTATGTGATTTATGGCGGTTCTGGCCAGCTGGGCACCGTTAACAACGGCCGTCAAGAGCTCGACATGACGAATCTGTCTGCTGCAGACGGCTTCATTATTCAGGGCGATAACGTATCCGACCAGCTCGGCGCTGATGTCAGCTCTGCGGGCGACATTAACGGCGATGGTTATGCCGATTTGCTGGTCAGCGCCTATGAAGGTGACGATGGCGGCAGCAATTCCGGGCAGGCCTATGTGATCTTTGGTGGCACTAACGGATTCGGTAATGCTGTGAATGGCCGCCAGGTGATCGACGTGGCGAGTCTGGCAGGCAATAGCGGTTTCGTGATCCAGGGGATCGCAGGTTCGTCGGCCGGTCGTTCGGTCTCTTCTGCGGGCGATATCAATGGCGATGGCTTCGATGATATGATCATCGGGGCCGCTGGCGATGCCTATGTTGTGTTCGGCAAGAACTCCGGCTTCGGCTCTCCTGATGTCACGGGGAGGCTGATTCTCGATCTGGCCGATTTCGACAGTGAGAGCGGATTTGTCATCCGCGGCAATCAGAATGGCGATCAGCTGGGCTACGCAGTTTCTTCTGCGGGCGATCTCAATGGAGATGGCTATGCGGACATGGTTCTGGGCGCCAATAACGGCGATGGCGGCGGTGCTGCCTCCGGCGATGCCTATGTCGTGTTTGGCGGCGCTGACGGGTTCGGTGTCGATGATGGCAATGGCGGCCGAGAGTTGGATGTTGCGACGCTGGATGGTTCCGCTGGCTTCCGCATTCTGGGCGATGCCGCAGGCGACCGTCTGGGGCGTGATGTTTCTGCGGCCGGCGATGTTGATGGCGATGGCTATGACGACCTGATCGTCGGAGCCTATCTTGGCAATGACGGCGGACCCAGCGCGGGCGAAGCCTATGTCATTTTCGGCGGCGCCGACATGGGCCGTTATGGCGAACAGAGCGATCAGGATCTGACAGGTACAGTTGGTGCGGACACGCTGATTGGCGGTAATGGTGATGATGTAATCGATGCTCTGGGCGGCGGTGATGTCATTCGGGCCGGTTCCGGCGATGACCGCATCACCGTGGGTGATTTCAACTTCAAATCCATCGATGGCGGCAATGGCTTCGACATTCTTGCGATCGAAGGCAGCGGAGAGGAATTCAGCTTCACCCCGGCCACGCAGACCCGCCTTAACGGTCTGGAGGCGATCGATATTACCGGCACCGGTGCCAACACGCTGCGCATGGGGCTGGATGATCTGTATCAGGTGAGCGACTGGCGCATGGATGGCGAGGCCTGGATGATCGTGCAGGGTGATCTGGGCGATCAGGTGCTGACATCTGGCTTCATTGCTTCGGGCACCTACGACTATGACGGCGTAACGTATAATCTGTTCGAACGCGGTTTTGGCAATCTGCTGGTTGCGCAGGATGTCACGGTCGGCAATGACGCGGATGGTGTTGCCCCGATCGTGGATGTGACTGCGCTGAGCGGGGATTACGGCTTCATTATTCAGGGTGCCAACGGGGGAGATCAGCTGGGCTGGTCGGTCAGTTCTGCGGGCGATGTGAATGGTGATGGATATGCCGATTTGATCGTCGGTGCATATGCTGCCAACCCGGCTAATCCCGGCAAGGCTTATGTGGTATATGGCGGGGGCAGCGGCTTCGGCGTAGATGACGGAACTGGCCGCCAGGTCATTGATGTTAGCGCGCTGACCAGTGCTGACGGCTTTGAAATTACGGGAGCTGCTGGTGATGAGCTGGGCATTTCCGTATCCTCAACAGGCGATGTGAACGGCGATGGTATTGACGATTTGATCGTCGGTGCGCCCAGTGCTGATGCCGGTAAAGGCGAAGTCTATGTCTTCTATGGCGAAGCGGGCAGAAACCGCGGTGCGATTAATGTCAGCGATGCTGTCAAACCCGCCGGCTATACGATCACGGGGGCCGCGGCTGGCGATGCGCTGGGCATGTCGGTTTCCAGTGCCGGTGATGTGAATGGCGATGGCATTGATGACCTGATCATCGGTGCTCCCGATGCCGCATTAGGTGGCGGTGAAGCCTATATCATCTTTGGCACTGACGGCACGAGCCGCGACGACATTGATCTCAGTGCCTTGACTGCTGTCGATGGCGTTAAATTTACGGATAGCAATAGCACCGCCGAGCTGGGAATTTCGGTTTCCAGTGCTGGTGACGTGGATGGCGATGGTGTTGACGATCTGTTCGTCGGGGCTTCTGGGGCCAATCACGCCTATATCTATTATGGTAAAGCCGGGTTGAGCAGCCCCACAATCGAAATCGATACGCTTGCTACAGCAGCCGATGCCTACACCATTCGCGGCACGTCAGGCTTTGACCAGCTGGGTACGTCTGTTTCAAATGCCGGAGATGTGAATGGCGATGGTATTGATGATCTGATTGTCAGCGCGACCAATGCGGCTGGCGAAAGCCAAACCTATGTGATCTTTGGCGAAGCGGCGAGAACCCGCACGATAGTCGACATGGGTACTCTGGATGCCAATAATGGCTTCGTCATCACAAGCGACAATTCCGATGATTATGCTGGTTATTCCGTATCATCAGCCGGCGATATCAATGGCGATGGCTATGCCGACATCCTTGTTGCGGCGCGTCAGGGCGACAATGGCGGCACCGATGCTGGTGAGGCCTATGTCATCTTCGGCACCGGATCGGGCTTTGGCGAGGCATTAGGCGGCCGACAGATCCTCAATCTTTCTGCCCTGACGGCAGCAGAAGGCTTCATTATTCAGGGCGACGTGGCCGATGATAATCTGGGCACGTCTGTTTCCAGCGCCGGCGATGTGAATGGCGATGGCTATGACGATTTGGTTGTTGGCGCGGCCGGCGGCGATGATGGCGGCACTAATGCCGGCGAAGCCTATATCATCTATGGCGGCAGCAAATGGGGTATGCAGGGCGAGCAAATTGATGATTTGTTGATCGGTTCGGCTGGTGTCGACACGCTGGTTGGCGGCAATGGCAATGATGTGATTGAGAGCAATGGCGGCGCGGATGTGATCCGCGGCGGCGCCGGTGATGATTCCATTACTGTGCTTGATCTGAACTTTGCCAATGTGAATGGCGGACTAGGCGACGATTCTCTGGTGCTGGACGGTGCCAATGAGATCTTTGATCTGCGCGACCTTCAACCGGTGCAAATGACCGGTATCGAAAGGATCGATATTTCGGGAAGCGGAAATAACACGCTGGTGATTGACCAGACCACCTTGTTTGAAATCACCGACTGGCGGATGGAAGGCGAAGCCTGGCTGATCGTGGAAGGCGATGCTGGCGATGCGGTTGAAACGCAGGGTTTCACCTTCGGCGGCACGCGTGAATATCAGGGCGTGACCTATAATCTGTATGAACGCGGGCGTGCCAATCTGCTTGTGGAACAGGATGTGGCCGTTACCAACAATGATACCGGCATCGCGCCGGTGGTAGATGCCAGCATTCACACCCCACATTACGGCTTCATCATCCGGGGTGATTTTGCAAATGACCGGCTGGGCCAATCCGTATCCGGTGCCGGTGATATCAATGGCGATGGCTATGGTGATTTGATTATCGGCGCTTATGGGGGCGATGATGGCGGCGCCGATGCGGGTGAAGCCTATGTGATCTATGGCGGAGCCGGTGGCTTCGGCGTGGATGATGGGACAGGCCGCCGGGTGATCGACACCACCAACCTGTCTGTCAGCGAAGGCTTCATCATTCAGGGTGATGTGGCGGGTGACCTGCTGGGCAATGCGGTATCGTCTGCGGGTGACATCAATGGCGATGGTGTGGATGATCTGATTGTCGGTGCTTCTGGCGCCAACAGCGACATGGGTGATGCCTATGTGATTTATGGCGGAGCCGGTGGCTTCGGTGTGGATGATGGGACAGGCCGCCGGGTGATCGACACCAGCAGCCTGTCCACCAGCGAAGGCTTCATCATCGAGGGCAATGTGGCAGATGACGTTCTGGGCGTTTCCGTATCGTCTGCGGGTGATGTGAATGGCGATGGTTTGGATGATTTGATTGTCGGTGCTTCTGGCGTCGACAGCGATGCGGGTGAAGCTTATGTGGTTTATGGTCAGGCGGGGGCCAGCCGTGGCTCGATTGACATCAACAACCTGTCTGTCAGCGAAGGCTTCGTCATTCAGGGTGCTTCGGCAGGTGACGAGCTGGGCAATTCGGTATCGACTGCAGGTGACATCAATGGCGATGGTTTGGATGATCTGATTGTTGGTGCTTCTGGCGTCAACAGCGATACGGGTGAAGCCTATGTGATTTATGGTCAGGCCGGCGTGAACCGCACCGCGATTGACATCAGCACCCTGATCGCCAGCGAAGGCTTCATCATCCAGGGTGCTTCGGCAGGTGACGAGCTGGGCAATTCGGTATCCTCTGCGGGCGATATCAATGGCGATGGTATCGATGATCTGATTGTCGGTGCTTCTGGCGTCAACAGCGATGCGGGTGAAGCCTATGTGATTTTCGGCCAGACCGGCGTGAACCGCACCGCGATCGGCACGAACACACTGTCCGGGGCGGATGGCTTTGTTATTCGGAGCGGTGCGTTGGGTAACAATCTGGGCTATTCAGTATCCAATGCTGGCGACCTCAATGGCGATGGTGTGGATGATCTGATTGTAGGCGCTTATGGGGGCGATAATGGCGGTGAAGATGCGGGCGAAACCTATGTGATTTTCGGTACGACGTCCGGCTTCGGTCAGACTGTTGGGAGCCAGCAGGTGATCGACCTGAGTAATCTGACCGTAGCCGAAGGCTTTATAATTCAGGGTGATGCGGCGGGCGACGAGCTGGGCAATTCGGTATCGTCTGCGGGCGACATCAATGGCGATGGCTATGATGATCTGATTGTAGGCGCTCATTTTGGCGATGATGGCGACCCCACGGCCGGTGAAGCCTATATCATCTACGGCAGTGCCCGCATGGGGCAGCAGGTGATTGAAGGCACCAAAGGCGACGATACGCTGAATGGTTCCAACGCCACGGAAAACTTGATCGGTGGTCAGGGCAATGATGTGATTATTTCCGCCGGTGGTGCGGATGTAATCAATGGCGGATCCGGCGATGATATCGTCGTGGTGAGCGATCTCAATTTCACGCAAATTGATGGTGGCAATGGTTTTGACACCTTGCGCTTGTCGACCACCAATCTGAATTTTGATTTCACAGATATAGGCTTCAACCGCATCACCGGGATCGAGGCGATTGATCTGACCGGCGACGGCGACAATTATCTGACCATTGATGCGACCAGCCTGTTCAATTCCACTGATTGGCAAATGGGCGGAGAGTCCTGGATGATCGTGGAAGGCGATGCCGGGGATGAGGTAACCACCATTGGTTTCATCGCTGGCGGCACGTATGAATATGCAGGTGTAACCTACAATCTGTACGAACGCGGGCGTGCCAATCTGCTGGTTGATCAATCTGTATCTGTCGCCAATGACGGTAAAGAAGCGGCACCTATCATATATTCTGATCTGGTGACGGATCACCTTGGGTTTGTCATCCAGGGTACCGCAGCAGGGGATGAACTGGGCTTCTCTGTATCATCGGCTGGTGATGTGAACGGGGATGGCTTTGACGATCTGGTGGTTGGTGCCAGTCGCGTTGATAGCGGCGGCCTGTTCGATTCCGGTGAGGCCTATGTCATCTATGGCAGTTCCGATGGCTTTGGCGTGGATGATGGAACCGGCCGAAAGGTCTTGGATGTCGGTGCTCTGACCGCAAGCCAGGGTTACAGCATTACAGGCTCGAATTTTGCAGAAGGCCTGCTGGGCTATGAGGTCACCGGGGGAGGTGATCTGAATGGCGATGGCATTGCCGATCTGATTGTCTCTGCAACTGAGGCAGGTGACCCACTCAACCCCAACGGCAACGGCCAAGTGCACGTTATTTTTGGGACCAAGGGCACAAAGCAAACAGTCGACATAAGCAATTTGGGCCTGAGTGAAGGCTTCATGATCGAATCCACTGACGACTCCGCAGACGGTTTTGTATCCCTAGACTTCGTTGGTGATCTGAATGGCGATGGCATCAATGACATTGTCGTGGGCAGTCCCTTTGCAGATCCGAAAGACAGTAGCGGTTCAGAAGTAAAGAATGCTGGTAGCGTGCTCGTTATCTATGGCCGGGCCGATCAAAACTATGCAAATATCGACTATACGGGAAGCCTTGTTCCAGACATCGGCTTTGTCATTAATGGCTCGGCGAACGGTGATGTTCTGGGCGTTGCGGTATCGTCAGCAGGTGATGTGAACAATGATGGTATTGATGATCTGTTACTCGGTGCCCGGGGTTATGATTATAACGGGACGACCGTCAATAGTGGCGCCGTATTTGTAATCTTTGGCCAGGCCGGGAAAAATCGTGGCACGCTTGAGACAAATGCGTCGCTTAATAAGAGCGATGGTTTCATCATTAAGGGGACTGACGCGGACGGCAATCTTGGCCTCGGTCTGTCAAATATAGGCGATGTCAATAATGATGGCATTGATGATCTACTCATCGCCGCACCAAAGACTCCGGGGGGCAGTACAGCTTACATTGTTTATGGTAAGGCTAAGGGTAGCACCTTTGGTAAGCTGAACCCTGCCGGGGAGGACACGATCGACGTCGATGACCTGACTCCGTCAGAGGGTTTCGTCATCAAGAACGACGAAATAGTCGATTCTCAACTTGATTTTGGTCTTGACCTTGCTGGCGATATCAACGGCGATGGTATTGATGACTTCATCATCGGCGCAAAAGATAATGCAAATGGCGGTGAAGCGTTCGTAATTTTCGGCAGCGATTCCGGATATGGCGCGCTTGTTGGTAGCCAGCAGGTGCTTGATCTTGCTGATCTGACTGCAGAGCAAGGGTTCATTATCCGGGGTTCTGAAGCTAGCGGCCTCTTGGGCTATTCCGTGTCCGGTGCGGGCGATATTGATGGCGATGGCTACGACGATCTGATCGTCGGTGCACCAACCGGTGAAGGCAACGGGAATGCCTATATCATCTATGGTCAGGCGAATATGGGGCAGGTGGTCATTGAAGGCACTTCGGGCAATGACGCGCTGACCGGGACTGACAATGATGACACGATTATCGCCGGCGCAGGTGACGATGTGGTCTCTGCTGGCGGCGGTAACGATGTGATCCGCAGTGGTTCCGGCGACGATATTATCATCGTTCCTGATATGAATTTTGCCGATATCGATGGCGGCGGCGGTTTCGATACGCTGGTGCTGGGCGGCGAAGATGTGATTTTCGACCTGACGGACGAAAATGCGCCCGAAATCTATGATATTGAGAAGATCGATATCTCCGGTTCCGGCGACAATTCGCTGGTGATCGACAAGGACTTCATTTTCGATGCTGGCGGGTTGCGGATGGACACCCGCGATTGGCTAATCGTGGCGGGTGATGACGGCGATACCGTGTTGCTGGGCGGTTTCCTGAACGGTGGCGATTATGAATATGAGGGCGTCACCTACCAATTGTACGAACGCGGCCGTGTCAGCCTGTTGGTTGAACAGGATGTTTTTGTGCAGCAGGATCCCAATGGCGATGCGCCTTATCTTGATGTTGGTGCGTTGGCCGAACGGTACGGCTTCATCATCCAGGGCGATGTGGCAGACGACACTCTGGGCAATTCGGTATCGTCTGCGGGTGATGTTAATGGCGACGGCTATGATGACCTGATTGTCGGTGCTTATGGCGCTGACAGCGAAGCGGGTACGGCTTATGTGATTTATGGCGGAACCGATGGCTTCGGCGTGGATGACGGGACAGGCCGCCGGGTGATCGACACGAGCAGCCTATCCACCAGCGAAGGCTTCATCATCCAGGGCAATGCGGCGGCTGACGTTCTGGGCGTTTCCGTATCGTCCGCAGGTGATGTGAATGGGGATGGTTTGGATGATCTGATTGTCGGTGCTTCTGGCGCCGACAGCCAAACGGGTGAAGCTTATGTGGTTTATGGCCAGGCGAGCACCAGCCGCAGCATGATCGACACCAGCAACCTGTCTGTCAGCGAAGGCTTCATCATCCAGGGCAATGCGGCGGCTGACGTTCTGGGCTATTCTGTGTCGTCTGCAGGTGACATCAATGGCGATGGTGTGGATGATCTGATTGTCGGTGCTTACGGCGTCGACGGCGACACGGGTGAAGCCTATGTAGTTTATGGTCAGACTGGGACGACCCGTGGCGCGATTAACACCAGCAACCTGACCCCCAGCGATGGTTTCATCATCCAGGGTAATGCGGCGGGTGACCGTCTGGGTTATTCGGTATCGTCCGCAGGTGATGTGAATGGCGATGGTTATGATGATCTGATTGTCGGTGCTCCTCGGGGTGAAAATGGTGGCACTGATGCTGGTGAGGCCTATGTGATTTATGGTCAGGCTGGCGCGAGCCGTGGCCTGGTTGACACCAGCAGCCTGACCCCCAGCGATGGCTTCATTATCCAGGGTGATGCGGTGGACGACCGTCTGGGCTTTTCGGTATCGTCTGCGGGTGACATTAATGGCGATGGCTATGATGATCTGATTGCCGGCGCGCGGTATGGCGATGATGGCGGCAACGACGCGAGTGAAGCCTATGTGATTTATGGTCAGGCTGGCGCGAGCCGTGGCCTGGTTGACACCAGCAACCTGACCGCCAGCGAAGGCTTCATTATCCAGGGCGATGCGGCGGGCGACGCTCTAGGTTACGCGGTGTCCTTCGCGGGCGACATCAATGGCGATGGTTTGGAAGACCTGATTGTAGGCGCTTATAGTAGCGATGATGGCGGTATTGATGCGGGTGAAGCCTATGTGATTTTTGGCACGACGTCCGGTTTCGGTCAGACTGTTGGGGGCCGGCAGGTTATCGACCTTACCGATCTGACTGCGACCGAAGGCTTTGCCATCCGGGGCGATGCGCCGAGCGACTATCTGGGTATTTCTGTATCCTCTGCGGGTGACCTCAATAACGATGGCTATGACGATCTGATTGTCGGTGCGCGGCGTGGTGATGATGGCGGCGCTGATGCGGGTGAAGCCTATATCGTCTATGGTGGCCCGCAATGGGGCGTTCTGGGTGATCAGGAAGGCGTTATTCGGGCCGGAACCAGCGGTGCAAACACCCTGATCGGTGGAAATAATGATGATGTTCTAACCGGCGCGGGAGGGGCGGATTCCATCCGCGGTGGTGCAGGTGATGATGTTATCTTTGTCTCCGATCTTAACTTTCTCAACGTCAATGGCGGCAGCGGTTTCGATGCGCTGCTGTTGAATGCTGGGCCTGCCAGTTTCGACTTCACCGCCCTTGATCATACGCGTCTGTCCGGCATCGAACTGATTGATATCGAAGGTACGGATGACAATACGCTGAAGATTGATGCCGAAACGCTGCTCCAGATCACTGATTGGCGGATGGATGGCGAAGCATGGCTGATCGTTACCGGTAATAGTGGAGACGCCGTCGTAACGCAGGGCTTCACCAATAGTGGCACCTATGAATATGGCGGGGAAACCTACAATCTCTATGAACGTGGGCGTGCCAATCTGTTGGTTGAGCAGAATGTCGTCGTTCAGAACGATCTTGCCGGCGCCGCGCCCTATGTCGATACGACCTTGCTGGGTGAAGAATACGGCTTCGTCATCAAGGGTAGGGACACGAGCACCAACATCCTGACGGGTGCTTCAGTATCGTCCGCAGGTGATGTGAATGGCGATGGATATGCAGATCTGATTATCGGGGCACCCGATTATGACTCGACATCAGGTGAAGCCTATGTGGTCTATGGCGGAGCTGATGGCTTTGGCGTGGATGATGGAACCGGTCGGCGCGTTGTCGATCTCACGACACTTTCTGAAAATGTAGGTTTCGTGATCTCCAATGGGGTCAGCGGTGACTACATGGGGAGCTCGGTATCATCAGCGGGCGACATCAATGGCGATGGTATTGATGATTTGCTTGTCGGCACTGACGGCGGCAATGAATCCTATGTGATTTACGGCGTTGGCGGCTCGGGTCGCGACCTTGTCTATGTTCCGACTATGGATAACGAAGACGGGTTCGCGATTATCGGTGGCAATACGGGCGATAATCTGGGAGTTTCGATCTCCGCCGCTGGTGATGTCAATGGTGATGGTATCGACGATCTGATCGTTGGCGCCAATGACGCCAATTCCAACACCGGTGAAGCCTATGTCATCTATGGCGAAACAGGCACCAGCCGGGGTGACGTGAGCGTTGGCAGTCTGTCCAATATTCAGGGCTACACGATCGAGGGGGTCACTGCTGCTGACGGTCTTGGTTATGCTGTCTCTTCAGCGGGTGATATCAATGGTGACGGTATCGCCGATCTGATCGTCGGGACCGAAAATGCTGATGAAGTCTATGTCATCTATGGCGAAACAGGCACCAACCGTAACACGATTGACCTCAGCTCTTTGTCGCTGGCACAGGGCTTTACGATAACGGCGGGCAGCGCGCAGAGCTATTCAGTGTCATCCTTGGGCGACGTGAATGGTGATGGTATCGACGATATCATTATCGGTACGCCAGATACCGGCCTCGGCGGTTCCGCCTATGTGATTTACGGTGAAGCAGGCGCAAACCGCAGCACCGTCAACCTCGCTAGCCTGTCTGGCAGTGCAGGTTTTGTCATCCTGGGTGATGGAGCTAATGATGGGCTGGGCTATTCCGTATCATCAGCAGGTGATGTGAATGGCGATGGTTATGCCGACATAATTGTCGGAGCGAACAAGGGGGACGACGGCGGCCAGGATGCTGGTGAAGCCTATGTCATCTTTGGCACTGGACAGGGCTTTGGCCAGGCATTGGGCGGTGTGCAGACGATCGATCTCTCGGACCTCGATGCAACGACAGGCTTCGCAATTCGGGGTGACTTTGCCGTTGATGAGCTGGGCACTTCAGTCTCCGGCGCTGGTGACATTAATGGTGATGGCTATGACGATCTGATCGTTGGCGCGCCAAATGGTGACGATGTCGGCGAAAATGTCGGTGAAGCCTATATCATCTATGGTGGCACGAAATGGGGCATACAGGGTGAGCAAGTTGATGACACGCTGTTCGGTGCGGCTGGTGCTGACACGCTGATCGGCGGCAATGGCAATGATATCATTCAGGGCAATGGCGGCGCGGATGTGATCCGCGGCGGATCAGGCGATGATATCATCTCTGAGCCTGATCTCACTTTCGCTGTCATCAACGGTGGTAACGGCATCGACACGCTCGTGCTGGAAGGCGCGGGTGCCAATTTTGATGTCACCTCGCTTGGATCGTCACAGCTGACCGGTATCGAACACATCGATATTACAGGCAGCGGAGACAATTCGCTGACACTGGATGATGCCTCGCTGCAGCGTATCAGTGGATGGCGCATGGATGGTGAGGCCTGGCTTATCATTGAAGGCAATGAAGGGGATAATATCCTCACCCAGGGCTTCATGGATAGCGACACCTATGAATATGAGGGCGTCACCTACAATTTATATGAACGCGGCAATGCCAACGTGCTGGTCGCACAGGACGTAACGGTAGCGAATGATCCCAATGGCCAGTCACTGCTGCTGGATGTAGGCAAACTGACCAAGAACTTTGGCTTCACCATTTCGGGTGAGGTTGCGGATGATTTGTTCGGCTTCTCGGTGGCGTCCGCTGGTGATATCAACGGCGATGGCTTCGAAGACATTATCGTCGGAGCCACGGGCGTTGCTGGCGATGGTAGCAATAGCGGCGAAGCCTATGTCATCTATGGTGGCCCGGTGCCTTTGGGTACTTTGGGTGACGATGGACGCCGTGTGCTGGACCTTGCCACTCTCGGGACATCAGAAGGTTTCCGGATCATTGGTGATGCCGGCGGGGACGTGCTTGGTACATCGATTTCGGCATCGGGTGATATCAATGGCGATGGCATTGATGACCTGATTATCGGAGCGCCTGAAGGCGATGACGGCGGTACTTCTGCTGGTGAAGCCTATGTCATTTATGGCAAGGCTGGTGTCAGCCGTACCACCCTTGATACATCGGCACTCCTCCCTGCTGACGGTTTCATCATTCAGGGTGGCAATGGTGGAGACAACTTCGGCTCTTCGGTTTCCGTGGTGGGCGACATCAATGGCGATGGCATTGATGATCTGATTATCGGTGCGCCTGAAGGCGATGACGGCGGTACTGCTGCCGGTGAGGCCTATGTCATTTATGGGCAGACTGGCATTGAGAGGGCGCGGCTTAATGCCGGGAGCCTGAGCGCGCCGGATGGCTTCGTAATCCAGGGGGATGCCACAGGGAACAGGCTCGGTACTGCAGTGTCTGGTGCGGGCGATATTAATGGTGACGGTATCGTCGATCTGGCCGTTGGCGCGCCTCTCTATAGTAGCTCCCGGGGTGAGATCTATGTGTTCTTCGGTCAGACCGGAACTTCGCAGGGCAACATTGATACATCCAATTTGAGCGTGCCAGGCTTCACCATTTCCGGCAGTAAGCTGGGCGGTCAGGCCGGCAGTGCGCTTAGTGCTCTGGGCGATGTAAATGGCGATGGCATTGATGATCTGCTCATCGGCGGCCCAGTGGCTGGCGGCGGCGGAGAAGCCTATGTCATCTTCGGTCAAAGTGGAGCAACCCGCACCGATATCGATCTTGGGACATTGGGCAGCCAGGGTTTCATCATCCGCTCTCAAGGTTCAGCGGATCGGTTGGGAACCTCTGTCAGCGGAGCGGGCGATATCAATGGAGATGGTTTCCGCGATCTGATTGTTGGTGCGCCGCAGGTCAGCGACGGCGGTTCCAGCGCTGGTGCCACCTATGTGATATTCGGCACGAATTCCGGCTTCGGCACCGAAGTGAGTGGCAATCAGGTAATCGATCTGGATGAGCTGACTGCTTCGGAGGGCTTCATTCTCCAGGGCGGCCAGGAAGATGACGAGCTCTCCGCTGTGGCGGCCGGCGACATCAATGGCGATGGCTTTGACGATCTGCTTGTCGGTGCGTCTGGGGCCGGTGACACCGGACAGGCCTACATTGTCTATGGTGGCACCCAGTGGGATCTGCAGGGTGATCAGGATGACCAGACTCTGACCGGCACGGTTGGCGCCGAAACGCTTGTTGGTGGCAATGGCAATGATGCCATCACCGGCAATGGCGATGCGGATATCATTCTTGGCGGTGCCGGTGATGATGTGATCACCATGCCTGATCTGGCATTTGCCGATGTGGATGGTGGCAGCGGGTTCGATACGCTGGTTCTGGGCGGAGGAAGCAACACTTACGATCTTGCCGATCTGTTGCCTGCTCAGCTCACGGCTATCGAGGCGATCGATATCACCGGCAGCGGGAATAATACGCTGGTGATCACCGAAGCGCAGCTGCTGGATGTCAGCGACTGGCGTATGGCTGGTGAAGCATGGTTGATTGCCGAGGGCAATTTCGGCGACATTGTAAATGCCGATGGCTTCACAGCGAATGGAACTTATCAATTTAATGGAACTGACTACAATCGCTATGAAAGCGGAAATGCGAACCTGCTCGTCGCAAGCGGGGCGTCGGTTGAAACTGGCGTAGTCGCAGCAGCTCTACCACCGGTAGCGATGAGCTCCTGGGATGGCGGTTTCGGCGATGACCTTTCCAATGACGGCGGTCAGGATCTGGATGCCCCCACTTCTGATCCGGAATATCTCTCCAGCTTCGCGATGGACCCCGTTCCGATGGCGAGCGACTCGGAGGATGTGGCTGGTGATGCGGAAAGCGGCATGGATGATGCCGGAGATTCCATGGCGGAAGCCGTACTGGCATCCGATGCTGTAATATCGGATGATCCACTTTCCTGATTGTTCTGAAAGCTGAAAAATAAAAGGCCGGGCCGTAAGGTTCCGGCCTTTTATTTGTTGGATTTAATGCTCTTATCCATCTTCATAGGTGCGCGCCCTTAATTGAATAAAGGGGCGGTTTGCTCAACAAAGTTGCCAGTGATTTAGGGATCTACAGGAGCAACGAGCATGAGCATTTGGAAAAGAAGATCGGCAAAAGGCGCAACGGCACTGGCTGGCGCATTGGGCCTGGGTTTGGCTGATCAGGCTTTCGCACAGACCGGTGGGGAAGCTACGGTCGCTCTCAGCGGAGTTGAAAATGTGACGTCGTGGCAGACTTTGCCGAACGGCTCGTTGGAAGTGGTTACGGCGAACGGGCAGACAGTCACGCTGCAAGCTGGCCAGTTCGTCGCTCAGAATGGTCAGATTTTTGTGACGCAAGCGGCCATGCAAACCGTTGCTCAGGCGGCTGCGGCGGGTGTTGGCGGTTTAACCGTCGGCACCGGCCTGTTGGGGGCGGCTGGTGTCGGTATCGCTGGGGTCGCCGTCGCCGATGCCGCATCCGGAAATGATGATGATAGCGGTGATTCCGGCGGTGGCGATGGCGGCGATGGCGGCGATGGTGGTGATGGCGGTGATGGCAATGCCGCGCCCGTATTCACCAGCGCAGCCTCTTCTTCGGTCGAGGCAGGCAAGACGGCAGCCTATCAGGCGAAGGCGACTGATGCGGATGGCGACACGGTGAGCTACTCCCTGTCGGGCAGCGACGCTGATTTGTTCGACATTGACGGACAGACAGGCGCCGTGACATTTAAGACGGCGCCTCAATTCGATGCGAGCGGTGATAACAAATATAAAGTTACCGTGACTGCCAGCGACGGCGAGGACACGACCGATCGCGATGTCACGATTTCCGTGACAGAACCGGCCCAGCCCAATGCAGCACCTGAATTCACCAGCGATGCCACCGGCACTATCGTTGAGAATGAAACATTGGTGATGACTGTGGCGGCCACGGACGCTGATAGTGACACGGTGACCTATTCGATTGACGGCGGCGCTGATGGCGATTTTTTTGAAATCGATTCCGCCACGGGTGAGCTGAGCTTCAAGGAGGCGCCTGACTTTGAAACGCGCCTCGATGACGGCGAGAACGGCGTTTACGAGGTCAGGGTTGCGGCCACGGATGGCACCGATACCAGCAAACAAACTATCGCGATTGCTGTTTCCAACGCAAATGATGCGCCGGAAATTACCAGCGCCGCAGCTTTCACAATTGTCGAAAATGAGACCGCGATTGGTGATGTGGTCGCCACGGATCAGGATGGTGACACACTGAGCTACAGCATTATAGCCGGCGAAAACCTCAGTATATTCTCGATCAATGAAGATACAGGTGCCTTGTCATTTAGCAGCGCGCCTGACTTTGAAAATCCTCTCGATCCAGACACAGACAACGTCTATAGGATCACTGTCCAGGTTTCTGACGGAACACAAAGTGTAAGTCAGGAAATTGAGGTGACGGTTGAGGACAATCCACCGGTCGTGGAAGATTCCTATAGCGATTCGATGGCAGAGAATAATACTCTTGCCACCACTATTACCGCGACGGATCCGGAGGATGCTGCTCTAACTTTCACGCTCACCGGTGGTGTTGATCAGGATTATTTCATTATTGACCCAACGACAGGTGAATTGTCTTTTCTCACCGCGCCGGACTTTGAAAACCCGGCGGATGATGGCGGCGATAATGTCTATGATGTGAAAGTCACGATCTCCAACGGTTCCACAAGTTTCGAACGTGATGTCGCCATTACCGTAACTGATTCAAACTCAGAACCGATCTCTACGGCTAACATGTCGGCCGAACAGGGGTATAGTACAACGGGTCTCGAGGCTGGTCAGAAACAGGGTTTTTCGGTCAGCGGTCTGGGCGATGTTAATGGCGATGGCGTGGACGATTACGCTGTCGGTTTTTCAGATGCGAATACAACTGGCGGTAATGAAGCCGGTGCCGTCTATGTTATCTACGGCGGAACGCAATTGTCCGGTGCTTTGACAGGGACGGAAACCGCGACACTTGATTTGACCAATTTTACGTCTGATCAGGGTTTCATCATTAATGGGAGTGAAGAAGCGGGCTATCTTGGCTGGTCCGTAGCCGATGCTGGTGATCTGAATGGTGATGGCCTCGCCGATATAGTTGTTGGCGCTTATAATGCTAATGGTGCGATTGGCCGCGCGTTCGCAATTTTCGGTTCGGGCAGCCGTTCATCCGATGTTGATGTCGGGTCACTTGGCTCCGATGGGGTCAGCTTCGACCTTACCGCTGTAAGTGATCAACTCGGTTATTCAGTGCATTCTGCTGGCGACGTAAATGGTGATGGCTTTGACGATTTGCTGCTGGGCGCACGTGGCGTGAATGGCAACACTGGCGCAGCCTATCTTGTTCTCGGTGCCGAAAACATGGTCTCAATAGGCAATCTTGAGACTATGACTGGTAGCGATGGTTTTACATTAAATTACTCGTCAGGCAATGAAGTAGGCACGGCTGTATCATCTGCCGGTGATTTCAACGGCGATGGCTACGATGATTTTATCGTTTCCGAGACTGGGTCGGGCTTCTCGGGAAAAAACTACATACTCTTCGGCGGTGAATCTTATTCAGATGGTGATCCTTCATCTCCAGAAGTGGTGGATGTCGACAGCGAGGGCTTCGGGTTTTCGGGTGCTGTTGCTAGCTTTTTGGGCGAAGGAGTTTCTTCAGCGGGCGATGTAAATGGCGACGGTTTTGCCGATATCGTAACCGGAGCCTGGGGTAGCGGAGGCTCCGTGGGCAGTGCTTTTGTTCTATTCGGACAAAGCGGTTCTTCCTTGCCAAGCAGTTCTGACAATATCTCCGAAGCTGAAGGTTTCACCATTCAGGGTGTCACATCAGGAGATAATTTCGGCATTTCCGTATCTTCGGCTGGTGACGTAAATGGCGATGGCTATGCGGACATAATCATCGGCGCGCGTCAGAATGGCACGGCTACCGGCAATGCCTATCTCATTTTTGGCGGAGCCAATGGCTTTGGTGAAGACGACGGGAGCGGAGGCCGTCTTCTGGATGTCGCGTCCATGACACCGGATCAGGGACTGGCCATTTCCGGTGCTGATGCAGACAGGTTGTTCGGCCAATCAGTTTCTTCTGCCGGTGACATCAATGGTGATGGTTATGATGATGTTCTGATCGGCGCGCCCGAATCGAGCGTCGGCGGGAATAACAGCGGCGCATCCTATGTGATCTATGGCAGTGCGGATCTGGGCGGGGTAGGCGTTCAGGCCGGAGTTGATATTTCTGGAGATGCTAATGCGAACACGCTGGTTGGCGGCAATGGCGACGATGTATTAAGCGGGGCCGGCGGCGCAGATGTGCTCCATGGCGGGGCTGGCGATGATGTCATCCGTGTAACTGACGATAGCTTCGCCTTGATTGATGGCGGCAATGGTCTGGACACGCTCGTCATTGATGGGTTCAATGCCTTGTTAAGTTACAGCGCTTCGGGGGCGACCCTCCTCCCTGCTCGGATTACTTCAATAGAAGTAATTGAAATGGATAATACGGACGACGGTGATGGAATTTCACCATATATCGGTGCAGATTTCATCCTCCAGACGAGCGATCTCAAGGTTGACGGGGAAACCTTCATGATCGTTCGGTACCGTGCCGATACGACTTTATTTCCAGATGAAGTCTTGAACCTTAGTGAGTACACTTCGGAAGGAAGCTATATTCTCAATGGTGTAACGTATGATCGTTACAGCGATGGCAATGCTAATTTGTTGCTGGAAGAGTACGATCCCGGAGCTTCGCCGGTTAGCCTCGATCCTGTAGCGGAGCCTCTGTCCGATGATGGTGCGGCCGATTTGGACAGCCCCACGCAGGATGCCGTGCTCCTGTCGGCCTTCGCTGATGGTATTGAAGGGGCCATGACTCAGATGGCTGATGACGCTGAGCCGGATGTCGCCGTTGATATTCCCAATGCTGATGACGGTGCGGAATTGGCCCTGGCTGAACAGGTCATGGATGGCGCATCCAACACGGATGGTTCATTCAGTTAAGTCACTCTCAATAACAGGCATCACAGAGGCCGGGCCGCTTTGCGCGCCCGGCCTTTTGTATGGGAAAACGGACGCAGAGCTGCACTACACCGCCTGCGGATTTCAACAGTCCGATAGAGAAGGACGCGATTGTCATGCCATCGTAACAGTTGGGGCAGAGGCGCGCATTTGGCGCTAGCCAACTTGTGAATTGAAAAGGCACCTCCATGATCTCGACCCGCCATTGTTCGTATTTGCTCCATTGCGCCATCGCGGCCTTAATCACGGTCCCGGCAGTCACGCAGGCCGAGGCACCGGATCTGGCGCGCAATGCCACGGGCGAATTGAGTGTGCCGGGAGGGGCGCGGCGGATTCATGGCGATATGACTGCGACCTATCGCGACCTTATTTCCGATGGAGAGGTGCGCAATGTCATCCTGCTGATTGGCGATGGCATGGGCGATTCCGAAATCACTATCGCGCGCAATTATGCAGAGGGTGCAGGTGGCTATTTCAAGGGGATCGACGCTCTGCCGGTGACGGGCCAATACACCCATTATTCTCTGGATCGCGAAACCGGCAAGCCAGTCTATGTGACCGATTCCGCGGCATCGGCAACGGCCTGGTCCACCGGGGTGAAGAGCTATAATGGGGCGATTGGCGTCGATATATATGGGCAGCCGCATCCATCCCTGCTCGCGCTGGCCAAACGCGCAGGCTATGCCACTGGTGATGTCTCAACGGCAGAAATTCAGGACGCCACACCTGCGGCGCAACTGGCCCATGTGACCCAGCGTAAATGCTATGCTCCTTCTGTCACGTCTGAGCGCTGCCCATCCAACGCATTGGAAAATGGCGGTTTGGGGTCGATAACGGAACAATTGCTCGATCGCCGGGCGGATCTGGTTCTGGGTGGCGGCGCGGCCAGCTTTGCCGAAACTGCCAAAGCTGGTGAATGGCAGGGCATGACCCTGGCCGAACAGGCCGCAGCGCGCGGTTATCGCATTGTTCGTAGTGCGGCGGAACTCAGCGATGTTGATCAGGCCAATCAGGATACGCCGCTGATCGGTGTGTTTTCTGAAGGCAATATGCCGGTGCGCTGGAACGGGCCGCGGGCCAGCCATCACGGCAATCTGGAAAAGGCGCCGGTGCGCTGTGCAGCCAACCCCGAGCGCACAGCCAACATCCCGCAGCTGGCCGATATGACGCAAAAAGCGATCAGCCTGCTGCAGGATAATCCGAAAGGTTTCTTCCTGCAGGTGGAAGGCGCATCGATCGACAAGCAGGATCATGCCGCCAATCCCTGCGGCCAGATTGGCGAAACGGTTGATCTGGACGAAGCGGTGCAGGTCGCGCTGGCTTTCGCACGGCAGGATGGGCACACGCTGGTCATCGTCACCGCGGATCACGCCCATAGCAGCCAGATCGTTTACAACACTGCGAAAGCACCCGGCCTGACCGAGAGCCTGCTGACCAAGGATGATGCAATCATGACGGTCAGCTATGGCAATTCCGAAGAAGGGTCCATGGGGCATACCGGTACCCAATTGCGCGTTGCCGCCTATGGCCCTCGCGCAGCCAATTTTGCCGGACTGACGGATCAGACGGACATGTTCTACACCATCCGCGATGCGCTGAAGCTGAAATAATTCGTCGGCGCACCGCGCCACAACACATCTAAAAAGGGCCGGGCAGCGCATTCCCGGCCCTTTCGCGTAGGTCATGCAAGGGAGATGATGCCGCAGTTGCAAAAAACGCTCGACAGAAACGGTAATGTTATACTATCTCAGTGTGAGGTTATAACAAATCAACCAACGATTGAGGGTCCCCTATGTTTAAAACGCGTGCAATTCTGCTCGCCTGTGCCGCACTGATTCCTGCCACCTCCGCCATGGCGCAGGAGGAGGCGCCCAAGCCGGTACAGAGTGATGATGATTTTCACGGCGATATTGTGGTGAAGGCACCGGGCCTCGATCGTTTGGACCTCCTCGCCGGGACTTCCGTCGTCAGCGGTATGGAATTGCAGCGTAACCAGGCGGGGCAGATCGGCGACGTGCTCGTCAAATTGCCCGGTGTTTCCGCCAGCGGTTTTGCGCCCGGTGCCTCGCGCCCGATCCTGCGCGGTTTTTCTGGTGAACGCGTTCGCATCCTCAACGATGGTCTCGGAACGATTGATGCATCCTCTGCATCTTCCGACCATGCCGTAACTGTTGATCCGCTCTTGGTGGACCGGGTGGAAGTGCTGCGCGGCCCTGCGGTGTTGCTTTATGGCAGTCAGGCCATTGGTGGTGCGGTGAACATTCATGACAAGCGCATTCCGCCAGCCGTTCCGGATGAGCCGATCCATATCGACACGATGACCGCTTTCGATACGGTCTCAGACCTTCGCGAAGTGGGCGCATCGGTTGATGTTCCGGTTGGGAAGCAGGTCGCTTTCCATGTCGACGGTTCCTATCGCAAGACGAATGATCTTGAGATTCCGGGCTATGCAGCATCAGACGCTTTGCGGCAGGAATTGCTGGCCTCCGCCGCGGAAGAGATCGAGGAAGGGCACGATCACGAAGCCGAGGAAATGCAGGAAGCAGCGTCCATCAAGGATAAGCTGCCCAACAGCGCAACCGAAACATACAGCCTGGGCACGGGCGTTTCCTTCTTCTCTGGTGAGAGCAGCCTCGGTGTTTCCTTTGGTTATTATGACACGAAATACGGCGTTCCCAGTCTGCCGGGCATCGGCCATGTGCATGAACATGAAGAGGAAGGTCATGACGAAGACCATGATCACGATCATGAAGAAGGCGCCGACGATGATCACGACCACGATCATGAAGAGGAAGGCGATGTCACTATTGGCATGAAGAAATATCGTGTCGATCTGGCCGGGGTGCTGGATACGGGCGATGGTTTCATCGACGAAATTCGCACCCGTGTCGGCTATAGTGACTACACCCATACAGAATTTGAAGGCGACGAAACCGGCACGGTTTTCGATGTCAGCGGTGTTGAAGCGCGGATGGAATTCGTCCAGTCGCGGCGCGATAATTGGAGCGGCTCCTTCGGTGCGCAATATTACCATCAGGATTTCTCGGCGACAGGCGAAGAAGCCTTCATTCCTGAAAACCTGACCGACCAATATGCGGTGTTCGCTCTGCAAGAGGTGGATCTGAGCCCCGTCAATGTCCAGATCGGCGCACGGTATGAGCATCAGGATATTGATCTCAGCGATCAGGATATATCGCGCGATTTTGACAGCTTCTCGGGTGCGCTCGGCCTGTCCTATGGCCTGACCGAATATTTGCGGGCAGGTGTCAATTTCAGCCGATCGGAACGCGCCCCTTCGGCTCAGGAACTGTTTGCCGATGGTCCGCATGTGGCGACCCAGCAATATGAAATCGGCGATGCCGACCTGAGCACTGAAAAGGCATTGGGCCTGGAGGGCTATGTTCGCGGCAATGTCGGCGATGTGAAAATTGGTGTGTCGGTTTATAAAAACTGGTTCGACGATTTCATCTATCTGGCCGAAACGGGCGGCGAAGAAGACGGGTTGGAAGTGCATCAGTTCCTGCAGGATGATGCGGATCACTTCGGGGTGGAAGGCGAAGTGTCCTTCCCCTTCTACAAATCCGATGATCTGACGCTGCTGGCCGATTTCCGGGGTGACTACACCCATGCAGAATTGGCCGATGGCAGCCCGGTCCCGCGCATTCCGCCGGTCAGCCTGCTGGGCGCCGTGGAAGCGCAGATGGATGCGGTAAATCTGCGGGCGGAAGTGGAATGGTATGGCAAGCAGGACGACGTTGCCGAACATGAAACGCCGACTGACGAGTTCACTTTCGTCAACCTGTCCGCAGCGTGGCAGCCTTGGAAAGGCAATAAGAACATCACGCTGATGGTTCAGGCGGATAATATCTTCGACAGCGAAGGCCGCCGTGCCACCAGCTTCACCAAGGAATACACCCCGCTGCCGGGGCGTAATTTCAAGATTAGCCTCCGAACAAGCTTCTAAGCTTCAACAGCCCCCCGATGACGAACCCTGGCGCCCTGACGGGTGTCAGGGTTCGTTATAATGGAATGGGGTGATGACCGGTTCAGGATAGGCCTCATAATCGAAGCTCGGCGGCAGGTCGGGTTCGAGGCCGTCAATCGAACGCAGCAGGGGCACGCCGCCCTTGTGCCAGCCCTTTTCATATTCGGCGTAAAAATTGATTACGCCGTGCAGCTTGGCGATCCGCCATTTGCCATCTTCGCGCACATATTCGTTTTCATAGGTAGCCTCACCCCAGCGGCCTTCCTTGCCGAGCCAGCCGATGGTGATGAAGGTGCGCCAGCGCGCCTTTGCGGTTCCCGCCTCGCTATCGATATGGATAACCGGCTGCAGCTGCATATGGTTGAAAATCACGCCATGGCCATATTCAGGCAGGCATTTGAGATAGGCCCGCGCCCGTTCGCGCCCGACATAGACACCGCGTCCGGCGATCTCCAGCGTGCCATTTTCGGCAAACAGATCGGCTGCGTCGTCCCACAGGCCCTTATCAACATAATAGCCATAGGCGCATTGCAGGTTGATCAGGTCGCGGTAGTCATCGCCTTGCTGCACGCGCTGGGCCAGGCGGTTTTGCTCTTCGCGTAAAGCCGCCAGCTCCGCGCGCAATTCTGCTATCTCAGACTTATTCTCACCGCTCATGCTTCTCTCCATATCGGCGCAGCGTCAGCGCTGTCTTACAGCTTGGGAAGAGTGACGCCGCGTTGCCCCATATATTTGCCGGCCCGGTCGGCATAGGTCGTCTCGCACGGCTCGTTACCCTGCAGGAACAGAAACTGACAGGCGCCCTCATTGGCGTAGATCTTTGCGGGCAAGGGGGTGGTGTTGGAAAATTCCAGCGTGACGTGACCTTCCCAGCCTGGCTCGAGCGGGGTCACATTCACAATGATGCCGCAGCGGGCATAGGTCGATTTGCCGAGGCAGATCACCAGCACATCTTCCGGCACGCGGAAATATTCCACCGTGCGTGCGAGAGCGAAGCTGTTGGGGGGAATGATGCAGCAATCGGTGCTGCGATCAACAAAGCTGTTTGCGGCGAAATCCTTCGGATCGACGATCGCATTATCGACATTGGTGAAGATCTTGAAATCTTCCGCCACGCGCGCGTCATAGCCATAGGATGAAAGGCCATAGCTGATACAGCCATCGCGTTTCTGCCCTTCTACGAAGGGTTCGATCATTTTGTTGTTCAGGGCTTTGTCCCTGATCCATTTATCGCTGAGAATCGCCATCCGCATGGGATTGCGGATGGCGATGCTTTGTTCAAGAGGCGGGGTGAATTATCCCGATATTATCCCTCAGCCATCAGGCTGGCATTTCCGCCTGCCGCAGTGGTGTCGATAGTCGTCACCCGTTCGGTGGCAAAGCGGGCCAGATAGTTCGGGCCACCAGCCTTGGGGCCGGTGCCGGACAGGCCCTCACCGCCAAAGGGCTGGCTTTCAACCACTGCGCCAATCTGATTGCGATTGACGTAGAAATTCCCAACTTTGACATGCGCTTCCACCCGGCGGCGGGTGGCATCGATCCGGCTGTGGAGGCCCATGGTCAGACCGAAGCCGGTAGAATTGATATCCTCGATCACCTCTTCCAGCTCGTTGATATCAAACCGGACGATATGCAGGATTGGGCCGAAATTCTCGCCATCCAGATCATGAATCGAATCCAGTTCGATGATGGTCGGGGCGACGAAGGTTCCATTTTCCAGACCTTCGGGCAATTCGCGGCGATGCACCTTGAAGCCCTTGGCCTGCATATCGGCGACATGGGCCTCCAGCTTCTCGCGCGCATCTTCATCAATCACCGGACCGACATCCGTCGACATATCGCGCGGGTCCCCGATCACCAGTGCTTCAAACGCACCCTTGATCATGTCGAGCATGGTGTCGGCCACTTCGTTCTGCAGGTAAAGCACCCGCAGGGCGGAACAGCGCTGACCTGCACTTTGGAAGCTGGAGGCCACCACGTCGCGGGTTACCTGCTCTGGCAGAGCGGATGAATCGACGATCATGGCATTCTGCCCGCCTGTTTCGGCAATCAGCGTCGCAATCGGCGCATCACGATCGGCCAGGCTGCGGTTGATAGCGCGCGCCGTACCGACCGAGCCGGTAAAGACCACGCCCGACACGCGTTCATCGGAGGTCATCCTTCCTCCGACATCGCCGCCACCGGGCAGCAATTGCAGGACATCATTGGGAATGCCTGCTTCATGACAGAGCCGGGTAGCGAGTGCGGCGACCAGCGGTGTTTGCGCAGCCGGTTTCGCAAGCACCGTATTCCCGGCGGCAAGCGGCGCGGCCATCGTGCCGGTGAAAATCGCGAGTGGGAAGTTCCACGGTGAGATCGAGGCAAAGATACCGCGCCCATACAGGCCGAGCCGGTTTTCCTCGCCTGTCGGGCCGGGAAGCGGCAGGGGCGCTGCGAACAGCATGCGGGCTTCGCTGGCGTAAAAGCGCAGGAAGTCGACGGCTTCGCGCACTTCCAGCACGCCGTCGATGATGTTTTTGCCCGCTTCACGGTGACAGATGGAGATAAACTCCGCCATGTTCTCCTCAAACAGATCCGCGGTACGATCCAGCAGATCGGCCCGGGCGAGGCCGCCGAGCGCATCCCAGCGCGGCTGCGCTTCCTTGGCCCTTTTATAGGCAAGATCGACATCTTCGGGGGCCGCTTCCAGCACGGTGCCGACAACCTGACTTCGGTCAAAGGGGGAGCGTATTTCACGCACTGGTCCGCCGCTCCCAGCCAGCACGGTCGGGGCTGCTGCCCAGACTTGTTCGTTCAGTTCCTGCAACCGGTCCAGCATCGGGCGGCGGACGACCGGATCGGCCAGATCAACGCCCATGCTGTTTACGCGGCCGGGGAAGATATTCACCGGCAGCGGGATGGAAGGATTGCGTTTGGGATGGAGCTGCTCAAGTTCCTCAATGGGATTGGTGACCAGATCCGAAACCGGCACTTCGGCATCGGCCATGCGGTTGACGAAGGAGCTGTTGGCGCCATTTTCCAGCAGACGCCGGACGAGATAGGCCAGCAAATCCTTATGCCCGCCGACGGGGGCATAGAGCCGGACGGGCGTGACCTGCTCGCCGGCGCTCTTTTCATGCTGCGCCAATGCGGCATAAACATCCTCGCCCATGCCGTGCAGGCGCTGAAACTCGAACTTCTTCTTGCCGGCCATCGCCTTGATCGCACCCACAGTATAGGCGTTATGCGTGGCGAAAGCGGGATAGATCACATCGCTGGCCGCCAGCAATTTCTGCGCACAGGCGAGAAAGGAAACGTCGGTGGAAACTTTCCGCGTAAATACGGGGTAATCATCATGCCCGCCGACCTGGGTATGCTTGATCTCCGTATCCCAATAGGCGCCCTTCACCAGGCGGATCATGAATTTGCGGTTATAGCGGCGTGCAAGGGAAGCGACCCATTCGCACCACGGCGCGGCGCGCTTCTGATAGGCCTGAATGGCCATCCCGAAGCCTTCCCATCCGCCGCGGAACAATTCGTCATCCGCAGCGAGAATTTCGATCACGTCCAGCGATGGCTCAAGCCGTTCAGCTTCTTCGGCATCAATCGTGAAATGAATGTCTGCGTCACGCGCATCCAAGGCCAGTTCACGCACGACCGGCACCAGTTTGGCGACTGCCTCTTCCTGATGCAGATAGTCATATTTCGGATAAAGCGCGGACAGTTTGACCGAGATGCCAGGAGATTTCACGATCCCCTTGCCGGATTCTTGCTTCAGCCTCGCAATCGCGCTCTTATAGGACTGGCGATAACGCTCCGCATCCTCGAACGTCATCGCAGCTTCGCCGAGCATGTCGTAAGAATGGGTCAGCCCCTTCTTCACTTCCGGCTTGCCGCGCTGAATCGCTTCATCGATCGTGCGGCCGAAAACGAATTGCCCGCCCAGGATGCGCATCGCCTGCAGGGTTGCGCGGCGGATAACCGGGTCGCCCAGTCGGCCTACCGCACGGCCCAGTGCATGGCTCAGGCCCGCTTCCTTGCTTTCACCGCCGCGCAGCACTTCACCTGTCAGCATGAGCGAGAATGTGGCGGCATTCACGAAGGTGGAGCTGCTGGTGCCCAAATGCTCGCCCCAGTCGAGCTTACCGATCTTGTCATGGATCAGCGCATTGGCGGTGGTTTCATCCGGCACGCGCAGCAGCGCTTCGGCCAGACACATCAGCGCGATACCTTCCTCGGTTGCCAGTCCGTAAGAATGCAGAAACGCATCCAGACCATTCGCCTTATGTTTGCGGGCACCCTCAATCAGCTTGCTGGCAATGGCGGAGGACGTCGGGTGGAGGTCGGAAATAGGGGCGGCCTGGTCCAGCCTCTTATTAACGCATTCCTCTTCCTCGAGCCGATAGGCCGCGCGCAGGTTGCTACGATCGATCATCCGATTATCCTCTGTCTGCGGCTGGCTGGTGGCCCAAGATGCTGGTTTCACTTGCAATCAGTCCTCCGATATCAAACTGGCGAAATAAGCGCTGGCCCATTTCAAAGATCTTGCCCGTTTCCCTGAGGAAGGGCACTCACATATGCTATGCAATGCGTGTTCAGCCGGAAAGGTTTCGACACTTCTTCAGGAGGTGGTCCTTCACCGATCATTTCGGGCAGACCGGTCAGCCTGCCAATCCCGTCTTCGGGACCTCCTGAGACAACCTATGAAGATCTTGGTTTGGGGGTTCAAGCGAACCGTGCAAGCAAAGGCAAAATTGGGCGGAATAATGGATGTCATCACGACCCGATGTTCCTGAGTTGCGGTGAAGCGTTGTTGGGCCAATGCGGCGCGGCGCAGACTCACCTTGCGAATCAAGGGGTTGCAGTCGGCGACGTCTTTTTGTTCTTCGGCCTTTTCAAAGCGGAACAGGAAAAACCGCATCACCGGATTTTTGGATATTTGCGGGTTGAGACAATCCTTGATCTGCGCCGCGCGGATGATCGGCAATGGTCTGAATTGCGCGCACTGAAGCACCCGCATGTGATGGCGGGGCAAATCACCAATGACACGATCTATCGCGGGCCGGGAAGGGAGGCGCGAACGGCCCATCCGGCCTTGCGCCTGACGGTGGAGGAGGGGCCGCCCAGCCTGTGGAACAAACCACGCTGGCTGAAACGCGCGAATTTATCCTATCATGACCGGGAGGATCGCTGGCTGCCCGGATCGCGGCTCAAAAGTGTGGCGCGGGGGCAGGAATTTGTCAGCCGGATCGGGCGCGGGCGCCAGGCACGTGAATGGCTGGAGAATGTGATTGCCGCCATTGATGCGGAATAGCGGAACTTCGCCTGCACCCTGACGCTTATTCCATGATTGATACATCGGAGGATCAGCATGACCGGTAGCAGGATTGAACGTGACACGATGGGCGAAATCGCCGTTCCGGCGGACCGGCTGTGGGGCGCCCAGACGCAGCGGTCACTGCAGAATTTCCGCATTGGTGTGGAGCATATGCCCACTGGACTGGTCCATGCGCTGGCGCGTGTGAAGCGCGCCGCAGCCCACACCAATCAGGCCTTGGGTTTGCTGGATGCGGAACGCGCCGATGTCATCGTGGCCGCTGCGGATGAAGTGCTGGCGGATAAGTGGAACGATCATTTTCCGCTCGTCATATGGCAGACCGGATCGGGCACGCAGAGCAATATGAATATGAACGAAGTGCTCTCCAATCGCGCCAATCAATTGCTGGGCGGGGAGCTGGGAACCAAAACACCGGTTCATCCCAATGATCACGTGAATATGAGCCAGTCATCGAATGATACATTCCCGACCGCGATCCATATTGCCGCAGTGCTGGCAATCCGCGAGGAGCTGATACCCAAATTAACGAAAATGGGAGATATGCTGGAGAGCAAAGCCCATGACTGGGCGGCCATCGTCAAGATCGGTCGGACCCACACACAGGATGCGACGCCGCTGACGCTGGGGCAGGAATTCTCCGGCTATGCACAGCAGGTCAAAGCAGGAATCGAGCGCTTGCGCCTTACTTTGCCGGGTATTGAGCAATTGGCGCAAGGGGGCACGGCGGTTGGCACCGGGCTTAATTCCCAAGAAGGTTTTGATGTGAAATTCGCCGAAGAAATCGCCGGTCAGACTGGCTATCCCTTCACCACGGCGCCCAATAAGTTCGAAGCGCTGGCCGGGCAGGATGCGCTGTTGTTTTCGCACGGCGCCATCAACACGCTGGCCGCCAGCCTGTTCAAGATCGCCAATGATATTCGCTATCTCGGTTCCGGCCCTCGTTCCGGGCTGGGCGAACTTTCCCTGCCGGAGAATGAGCCCGGATCATCAATCATGCCGGGCAAGGTAAACCCCACGCAATGCGAAGCCGTGACACAGGTCTGTGCGCAGATATTCGGCAATCAGGCCACGCTCGGCTTTGCGGCGAGTCAGGGGCAGTTCGAACTGAACGTCTACCGCCCGGTCATGGCCTATAACATGCTGCAGTCGATCCGATTGATGGGTGATGTGGCGGCAAGTTTCACAGACAATCTGCTCGCCGGACTTGAACCCCGCCGCGACAATATTGCCCGGCTGGTAGAAAATTCGCTGATGCTGGTCACAGCGCTTGCGCCCAGTATCGGTTACGACAAAGCCGCCGCCATCGCCAAGGCTGCGCATAAGAACGGCACGACTTTGCGCGAAGAAGCCGTAGCAAGTGGTGCGGTGAGCGAGGCCGATTATGACCGGATCGTCCGGCCAGAAAAAATGACCGGTCCGACCCCATCAACCTGATTAGTTTTTATCGGAGAAACAGATACGGTGCTCAGGCCAAGTGGCGATTTGGGAGGAGCGAGACAGAGGAGCTGCTACTCCAAATATCCATTCCTGTAATTCACCCGAAATATCAATAAACTAATAGAATGGCGCACATAAAGCTCTTGCTTTTGGAGCTCTTATTTGGAGAGCTGGTGCAAAGGGGATTGAATTTTGCGTCGTTACTTTGGTTTCCGCATCGCTGGTGCGCTGTGTGCTATGGTCTTGGCCGTCTGCGGGGTTGGGCAACCGGCACAAGCCAAATGGCGGGAGGCATCGAGCGAGCACTTCGTCATTTACGCGAATGAAAGCGAAGGCAATTTGCGCCGGTTTGCGGAAAGTCTTGAGCACTTTCACGCAGCGCTGAAATTTCTGCTTTCGACGGAGCCTGACACGCCGAGCCCCTCCAACAGGCTGACCATCTATCAGGTCGATAATCGCAGAAAGGTGCGGAAACTGTATGGCGGCGATAATCGCTATGTCAGCGGCTTCTACCTGCCCAGAGCAGAAGGCTCTCTGGCGATTGTCCCTCATGGAATCGTCAGTGGCAGAAAAATCAGCCAGTCCATGGCGGTTTTGCTCCACGAATATACGCATCACTTTTTGACTGCGGCATCAACCGCGCCACCAGTGGAATGGTTGAGTGAAGGGGCCGCAGAATTCTGGGCTGCCGCATCGTTTGAACCAGACGGGACTATCAACGTTGGCCGTGCGCCGATGCACCGCGCTTATGAACTGCTCTCCCTGCCGAAAGTGCCGATTGAGGAATTGCTGGATAGCAGCCTTTATGAAGCCAATCGCGGGCGAAACTATGACTCGTTTTATGGCCGCAGCTGGCTGCTGTATCATTATCTCACTTTCAGCAAGGAACGCAGCGGCCAGTTGCGGGAATATATGCTGCGGGTTGCCCAGGGAACAGCGTCACTTGAGGCAGGACAGGAAGTTTTCGGCGATCTGGAGCAGCTGGAAGATGAGCTGTCGGACTATTTGATGCGCCGGCGGATTCTCAGCTTTCAGCTGAAACCCGGTACGCTGAAGATTGGTGAGATAACGATACGGGAATTGCGCGAGGGTGAAGCGGCGATCATGCCGACGCGCATCGTTTCCAAGCGCGGCGTTAATGAGGAAATCGCGCAAGAGGCAGTGGCCGATGCACGAGAAGTGGCCGCAGAATATCCAGATGACAGCGCCGTTTTGGCGGAGCTGTCCGAGGCTGAACTGGATTCTGGCCATATTGATAAGGCTCTCGCTGCTGCAAACAAGGCCATCGAACAGGACGGCACGAATCCGGAAGGCTATGCGCGCAAGATCTATGCGCTGTTTGCCAAGGCAGACGAAGAAACGGACGCTGCAGCCACATATACAGAAGCGCGCAAAACCATCGTCGCGCTCAACCGGCTGGAAAACGATCACCCGGTCCCCCTGATTTATTATTATCGCCTCTATGTCGAGCAAGGGGAGGCCCCGTCTGAGGTGGCGGTGCAGGGAATCAGACGGGCGGTATCGTTGGCGCCATTCGATCTCGGTTTGCGGATGACTGTCGGGCAATTGATGCTCGAAAAGGGGCTCAAGGATGAAGCGCGGGGATATCTGGCGCCTGTTGCCTATAATCCCCATGGCGGTGAAATGGCGGCCGCAGCCCGGCAATTGATAGAATATGAACGCTATGTGCCAAGTGCTCCAGTCATAGAATATACCCCTCCCGAGGGGGATGATTCCTAGCATTTAAGCTTCGGCGAATTGGCATGATGCGACCGTGACCTTCGGCATAGTCTTCTAAACAGTGAATGCCTCAATTTGACATATCAAGAACAAAGGCAAAAAAGCTCTGGCTTGGGAGAGGATGAGGCGATGAGTGGTTTAGCAGGCGCCACATCGGGCGATCGGGATGCGTATTCCAGAATAAAGCGCTTGAGGATATCGGCCAGACGACATTCTTGGCGTGCTGGAATCTAACTGGCTCAGCAAGCCGCATCGCGATCACAGCCTCAGTGCCTGCTGAGCCTCCTTCATCGTGGTTATGACTTTGGGCTTGCTTTGTTCCGCCTTTGCCGCAGATGCAGCACATCGTCGGCTGGCCAGGAACTGCCCCGGTGGTTGTCCCATGACTTTCTTAAACATCGTGATGAAAGTGCTCGCACTTTCATAGCCCAGATCGAACGAGACGGTCTGGACCGATGCGCCTTCAGTCAGACGTTCGATCGCGAACATCACCTGGAACTGCTGGCGCCACCGCCCAAAATTCATGCCGGTCTGGCTCATGATGAGCCTGAACAGACTGCGCTCGCTCATGGCGACGATCCGCGCCCATTCCCCTATGGTCGTGCGATTGGCGGGATCTGATGACAGGGCCTTGGCGATAGTTCTCAATCGTGGGTCCGCCGGCATCGGCAGGTGGAGACTGCCCATGGGCGCGCGCTCAAGCTGGTCGAGCATGGTCTGAATGAGACGGCCGTCAGCGCCTTCGACATCATACAGCGGCGGTAGTCTGGTCACGGCGATCAGCAGCTCGTGAAGCAGCGGTGTGGTCGAGAAGGTACTGCATTCTTCAGGCAGGTTACGAGCAAGTTCGGGGTCGATGAAGAGCGTGTAGACTTCAAGGTCACCGACGCAGCATACGCTATGCTCCGTGTCGCCGGGGATCCACAATGCGCACTGCCGCGGCACCATCCATAAACCGTGTGCCACCTCACATGTGATGAGGCCACGGACCGCCAGGATGAGTTGCGCCTCGCGATGCTGATGCCGAGTTTGCTCTAAACCTTTGGTGAAAAGCTCCATTCCCACCGCCGAAACTGGCCTGGGAATCTCCGCCGGTTCAAAATCATCATAATCGTTGTTTTGCATCATTGTGATCCACAAGAGTGCCCTTTCATCTGCCAGAAAGGCCGCGAAATTGCGAATCGTTATCAATATTATGGCGGGATTGCGACATCATTTGGCGGGATTGCTCAATCTGACAGGGGAACAATCGTTCGGTTACGCGTCTTCAATACCACGACGGGGAACAATCGTGCGGGAACAGGGCGTTCACCCGGCACCCTCCTTTGCGAAATCCGGATTGTGAAGCGAGCTATGTGCATCAGAGAGAGGGAGCTTCGACGGTAGCACGCCGGAATTTGAGCATCGGTCGGGCGACAAAGAACGCGGTCAGGAGCAGCGCGGCATCGACCGCCCAGCTCATCGGATCGACAGCGGAAAGTCCGCCCGCGGCACCAATCGCAGCATGGAGCAATGCCAGTCCTGCCAGCGCTACGGCCGTCGCAGCACGCAGCCACGCTGCCAGACGCGCCTGCATGAAGGGCACACAGGCCAAGGCATAGGCCGCTATTGTGCCTGTTGCCCACCCAAGCAGCGGCGCGCCCTCGGCGTCCGTTGCAAGCGAAGGGATCGCTGCCAGCGTGAGCGCCAGCGGTTGCCCCCAGATAGTGGCCGCCCACAAGCGCTCCATGATTGGCGCAGGGCGCCCCTTGTCGCGTCGACGGGTCAACCAGATCTGGATTCCGGTGGCTGTTATGCTGCACATCGACAGGCCGAGAAGACCATAGGCAAGCTTGACGAAGCCCCCGCCAAACCAGCCAAAGTGGAGCGGCTGGATCGCGAATATCACCTGCTGGGCGAACGACCGCTTGGCGACGTCGGAACCGAAGACCTTGTTGCCCTTGCTATCGTATAAGACGCTTTCTCTGAGAGGGAGACCACGCGGATCATGCAGGCCGATCCCGATCCGCTGCTCCTTTGCGCCCGGCTGCTGAATGGAGACCGATTGGACCGTGAAGCCGGGGACGCCTTCGGTCGCTGCGGCGATGAACGACGCGCTCGGCGGAACCGGATCGGTCCGCGGCGCGTCAGCCGCCCCTCGGGCGGAAGGTCCGGTAAGGTCGGAAAAGGCCTTGGTCATGTCCCCCTGATAGGTGGTCGCAGCGACACTACCCAAGGCGATGAGGAAAACGCCGAGGAAAGCGGCGGTGAACGCCATAATGAGGTGAAAGGGCAAGCCCCAGGTCCCGATGCGGTTGTGGAGGTCGGCCTGACTCAGGCGTGCAGAGCCACCGCTGCGGAGCCGAAACGCGTCTTTGATGATGCGCGGATGAGCAAGAATGCCGGAAATGACCAGCGCCAGCAGAGCCATCCCTGCCAGCCCTACGATCACCGTGCCGATGCCATAGGGGAGATGAAGATTGATATGCAGCCCCACCAGAAAGTCGCTGACATCGTGCCGCACCTTCATCACAGGCTGGCCCGATGTATCGGCAAACCAACTCCCGCTGTTCAGCCGGTCACCACTTCGGGCGGAGAGCACGAAATGCGGATTGGCGGCCGATGGAAGCGTCGCTGAAACCGATCGCACTGCATCCTTCGGCCCCATCTCGCGGAGAGCGGCCAGTCCCTCATCAATCACTTCAGGGGAAACAGAGACCACCTTGGGAGCCGTGGGCTGCTCCCAGCGCTCCAGCTCCTCGACGAACACCACGACGCTTCCCGTCAGGCAAATAAGATAAATCGCCGCGCTGAACGCGAGGCCTAGCGCGGAATGCCCCGCCAGCACGGCGCTGACCCAGCCTTTGGAAAACAGCGGCTTGCGCATTGCGGGGCGGAGGGGATCAGTCATGACAGCAAGGTCCAGGCAATAACGGCACCCGCGATGGCGGATGCGGCGGTCATGCTGAGGACGGGGCGCAGCATCACGCGGTCACTCAGCATCCAGATGATAAGACATGCCCAAAGCAGCGGCACGATGACAACGCCCGTTGCGAAGCGGTCGGACTGGGCACCCGGCGCGATGCCAGCCGCTGCTGCGCCGATGGCGTTGGCGGTGATCGCGGTGAGAAGTATCGCCGCCGCGCCTCTCGCCCAGCCTCGCCAGCGTGAACGGCGTCGCTCATCGGGATCAAGGCCCATTTCTTCCCTGATGCGCGACTTCGCCGGGCGAGCGGGCCGGCGCTCCTCACCAACTTTTACCACCGTCATCGCACAGAGGCTGAAAGTCAGCAGCATTACAGCAAGGCCCACGACCACCCCCCACCATAGGGCAATAAGAATACTGGCTGGGATCAGCACCAGCCATCCGCCTGCCGCCCATAGCTTGCGCCGCAGTCCTGCATCTCGCCATGCTCTCCGCAGCATCAGAACCGACGCGAGACAGACCGCTATCCCGAGCACTCCCGCTATCTGTTCGTTCAAGGAAACCCCGCCCTCTTGTTTTGCAAACGCGAATTGATTGCAGCAAGGGCAATAGGGCGGTTCCATGGCGAACGCGTTGCGCGATCCCGCCAAAGAGTTTCGAGATATCGCCAGACCCCGCAGTGACTCTGTTTAACCGATAGCGATGGGGCCTGAGAGCCGCCCAGATTGGCAGAATCGCAAAAGAAAATGGCTGGCAAGGCCAATGCTCAAAGAAGGGATCTGCCTTAGTTTTCCATACCTTAGTTTTTCAATGCGACTGAGTTGCGTGCCGACGAAGCCATTCGCCGACCAACAGGACACACTGAAATGAGCCGACATTTTTCAATCCGTATTTCAGCCCGGCTACTGTGATGTACGCCAAGCCAACGAGCATGAAGGCGCGCCATTATCATGAGCGTTTGATCATCAAGGCCATGCGCTTATTGGCTGCGCCTGCGCCGGGACCATCCTCGGGCGAGGGGCTGCTGCGCTGTGCCGGTATTGAAGAAGAAGGCGTTTCCGCGCTAGCGGCTGTCGTCGCCCTTTTGCCACGGCTGTTGCCCGCGGCGCGTCTTCACGGCATCGGCTCACCCTTCGTCTCTTCGGGTGAGATCGTCCTGCTCGGCGAACTCGGCCGTCGTCAGCGGCAGCGTTCCGCATCGCTGCTGGGTGCGAAACGCTGGCCGCTCAAGCTTCCACCATCGCTGGGTTTGCTGCTCGATACCTCGGCTTCTGCGCTCTCTGCGGCCGACATCTTCCTCTTTCACCGAACCATTTCCGCCGCACTGGACTACGCCCGCGAAATGCCCAGCCCAGGAATAAGCCCTATGACCGGTGCGGCGCCAGGTCTTCGACCCGCCATCCATCCGGAGATTGATCGCACCTGACTTGCGGTGGGTTCCGACCTCATGAGGTCGGAACCCGCTGTACAAGACTCCAGTGGCACCCTTAGTAACGGAGGCGTATGGTAAACATGGCGTTTCGCGGTGCGCCCACGGCGGCTGTGTCATAGAAACCGGCTCGCATCCAATAACGCTTGTCGAACAGGTTATTGACGTTCACCGAAGCAGACAGACTTTCATTAAACGCATAGCGAGCGAGGGCATTGACCAGCGCGTAGCTTCCTTGCACGACTGTCTGGTCCTTCAATATCCCGCCCGCGCCATCCGGCCGGTTGATTCCCCTGAATTCGATATTGCTTTGCCAGTGGATGCCGCCACCAATTGTCAGTCCATCCAATGCTCCCGGCAGGCGATAGCTCGTGAAGAATTTGAGCGTCCTGCGAGGTTCCTGTGCATTAAGACGTTCGCCGTCGGGTGCTTCGCTTTTAAGCCAGGTGAAGCCGCCTGAGACATTCCAGTTGGGAAGAATTTCCCCAGCTGCTTCCAGCTCGAATCCTCTGGTCTTGGTCCCGTCGACCGCGATATAAGCGCTGCTGAGCGGATTGTTCGGGTCGAAGAACCCGACATCCTCCTGCGCTAATTTGTCCAGCCGCGTGTCGAACAGGGTCAAGGAGAGGTTGAGGTCGCCACGGAAGAATTCGCCTTTGATGCCGACTTCCCGGCTATTGCCTTTGGTCGGTTCCAGAATGTTGCCGTTGCGGTCGCGCCGATCTGTCTGCGGCTTGAATATCTCGGTATAGCTCGCGAACAGCGTGAAATTCTTGGTTATGTCATAGGTTGTGCCAGCATAGGGGGTGAACCTGTTCTGCCGATACCGGAGACTGTCGGACCCGACCTCGTCCTCATCCAGCTCATAGCGATTGAAGCGGCCACCGAGAATGACCTTCAGGTCCTCCGTGGGCGACAGACGAGCCGCGGCATAGAGTCCGTATTTCCTGGTCTTGACCTGTGACTCCTTGGACCATGGCAGCGAGTTGTTCTCGAAGTCCAGGCGAGGGATCTCATCCACCTGGTCGAGTGATGGCGCAGGCGTCGTCGAGAAAGGAAAATACAGGTTGGTCGCGAGGCGAGATCCCGGAGAATTCCGTTTCATCCACGAGAGCGTGGCGCCGACGATCAGTTGGTGCTCCCTGCCGAACAGTTCGATCGGACCGTTGGTTTGCAAGTCCACCGTGTCCTGCTTCGTCTTGCTGCTGAACTTCGTACCGGCCGCCATCACCGGGACGCTGGAAAAACCAGTCTGCCGGTCGGGATAGAAGCCGATATTTCGGCGGGGATTGGTGGGATCGACACCCGTCAGCGCAAAGAGTTCCGCGTCGGAGTCCAGCTTCGAATGGGTCAGCGCGCTCTTGAACTTCCAGCCATTGGCAAAATCGTGAGACAGGTTGAGGAACGCTGTCAGGGATTCCACGTCAAAATAGGTCCAAGGCGGCGACAGGTTTGCGGAACGGCGTAGATCCGTCGTCAGCGAGCCGTCGCTGTAGAAAAGCGGAGCGGCGCCCCAGGACGATCCCTCTGGCTGACTATCCTGATATTCGACCCCAGCGGTCAGGATCGTATGATCGGTCAGATCAGCCTCGACCACGCCATAGCCAATGGCCTTATTCGGCTGGTAGAAATCAAGATAGGATTCCTGATCCTGATAGACGCCAATGACACGCGCACGAATTTTCCCGCTGCCCGTAAGCGGTGCCGAAAGGTCGAGCGAGCCGCGATAGTTTTCCCACGATCCTGCCAGCGCGGACGCGCCGATGGCGAACGCATTTTTTGGCCGCTTGCGGATCAGATTGATCGATGCCGATGGATTGCCAGAGCCCGTGAGAAGGCCGGTCGCGCCCCTCACGATCTCGACGCGATCGTAAAGCGCGGTGTCGATGAAACCGATGCCGTTGTCGAGCGAGCTCACCACGCCGTCATACATGATGTTGTCGACGCCAAAGCCGCGTGAGGAGTATCTGACGCGCTCGGAATCAATATAATTGCGTGTCACGCCAGGCGCGCTTTGCAGCACGGAATCAAGATTTGTAAGGCTCTGGTCCTCCATAATCTGGCTGGTGATGACTGTAACCGCCTGCGGAATTTCTCGTGGCCTGAGTGGCAGGCCGAGCGCCGCGCCGGTTGAGCGCGTGGTATAGGAGCCGAAGTCTTCGGTGACCTGACCTTCCTGAACGCCGGTGACGATGATTTCGGCGACGTCCCTGATCGTGTTCCGATCCTCGTGGCGAGACACGCGTCGTTGGTCATCCGGTCGATCGTCCGACTGCGCCTGGGCGGCGCTATTTGCTGTGATGATCGCGCAAGCAATGAGGGATCCCGCCCCTCTGGCGATGGCCCGCTTGCGTCTGCCGCGACGATCTCGCAACCGATCAGAACGACTGCCGACGAAACCTATTACCCCGAGCATTGAAACCCCTTTTCAATAAGTGCGAATGCATCGCATTAACATTGAAGGGGTGGTACAGCGTGGGCTGCGATCTGGCGCTTGTCAGATCAGCCAATCGATTTCGCGATTCCGCCAAAAATCCGTGAGCAAGGACGGGGATGATCTGTTCGACAGTTCGGAAAGCCGGAGCGAATTTTCTCGTCTCGGATGCCATATCGAACGCCGCCCGGAGTTGAGCGGGACGACTGTCCGAAAAACAGGACCAGAGTAGCCTCTCGAATCAAAACAGGCCAAGCAGCGATTTTCGCCTAAAGCCACAAAAGCTCGCTGATTGTCGATCCGGAAGTGGGGATGGAGCCTCGACTTCGTTGACGACCAAATCGTGTGCGACAGACGGTTCCGCATGCTCAACGTGGTCGATGGCGTGCCGAGGGAGTGCTTGGCAGTGGTGCGAGAAATCTCGATCTCTCCCTCAGCCACAGCCTTCATCCGCTGTTTTTTGGTAGATCGGGTTGCGGCCGCCAATAAAGTTCAAGCGTATCTGGTGCCCTTGCTCTCCATCTTTTACAAACCCAAAAATAGCGGAATATTCTGCCGGGAAACCTGACACTTCCTCAAAACTATATCTGGAACGGCCTTCATGTAAATAAACTCGAGGATTTATCGAAATTATCTTGTTTGCCGTCCTTCCGTCAAAATCGTAAAAATATTCTTTTGCAACCAATTTTCCATCGAAGTATATTTGGTTTCTTCCAATGTATATAGAGGGCATTTTATTATTTTTGTAGCACCCAGCTATAGATTTTCTGTTGAGTTCATCTTGAATTAGACTTTTGTTCTTGCAGCCAGGTAGCAAACTGAAAAACAATGTAATTATTGCTAATGATATATATCTCATTTGCGTTTTCGACAGCTTGTGATTTGCGTAGTCGCAAATCCAGTTCCGAGGCCGGATTTCAATTCGGCGGCAGGGAGCCTTGGGAACCATCCGATCGAAAAGTCTTGTTAAGCCCTGCAAGCGAAATTTCGTTGGAGCGGAAGGGGAGCTGAATTTTTTCAGAAAATATGAAAACTTCAATGAAGAATGGCGGAGACGGAGGGATTCGAACCCTCGGTACCCGGATAGAGTACGGTTCCTTAGCAGGGAACTGGTTTCAGCCACTCACCCACGTCTCCGCATCGCTCTCGGCGATGTGAAGGCGCGCTATAACGAGGGGTTGGGGATGCCGCAAGTGGCGGAGTGGAAAACTCGGCTGCTTAAGTGAAATTAAGGCGTATCCGCGGGAAATTGCGCGCAGCATCGCGGCTCGCTTGACCGTAAAAGGGAATCCCCTTGCCGCGTGTTCATTGTTGCTTCAGGCATGATGCCGTCATGTCATGCTTGTATATATTCGGCTTGGAGGGATGGACGCGCGCCACATGTTTGATCTTATAACCAGCTGCCGCCGTCATGCGGCTGCCATCTTGTTGCCCATGGCCATGCTGCTTGGTGCAGCACCAGCGATGGCGCAATCTGTCCAATCCGTGAATCCTGATGCTGCCATCGATGGTGATCTGTCGGCACCGGATTCGCAGCCTGCTCCTAGCCAGTCTCCTGAGTCCTATCCTTATTCCTATCCGGAAGAGGTCCCGGCGGCGCCTGAATACCAGACGCAGGAGGCGCCGGCACAGGCGCCCATCGCCAATCCATCTGCGGCGGCCAGTAATGCCAACAGCAACGCGTCCACGGGCGACACCTATAAAGAGGATGATCTGATCGGTGCCGCCGAGGGGCTGTTCGGGAAAGGGGCCGAGGGTCTCGCGCGGGTAATCGAAGATTTGCTGAGCAAGCAGGGCGAGCCCAATGGCTATATTGTCGGACGGGAAGGCGGCGGTGCCTTCATCGTCGGTCTGCGCTATGGTTCAGGCACGCTCTTCCACAAGGTGGAGGGCGAGCGCCCGGTATATTGGACGGGACCTTCTATCGGTTTCGACGCGGGCGCCAATGCCGGCAACACCTTCATCCTGGTCTATAATCTCTATGACACAGAGGATCTTTACACGCGCTTTCCGGCTGGTGAGGGGCAGGCCTATCTGATCGGAGGATTCAATGTCAGCTATCTGCGCAAGGGCGATAAGGTATTGATCCCGATACGTATGGGCGCGGGGCTGAGGCTGGGCGTCAATGCAGGCTATATGAAATTTTCCAAGAAGCAGAAATGGCTGCCTTTCTGATCCTGACGTTTTTATAATGGGAATGTGAAATTTCATGCTTGATAGCGGCGCACTTGCCCGGCAATAGCCGCTTCATGCTTGACAGACTCGACCAACAGCCGCCCGACGCCCTGCTCGCGCTCATCAAATTGTATAATGATGATGAGCGTGCGGATAAGATTGATCTGGGGGTCGGTGTATATCGGACCAATGACGGCGCGACGCCGGTTTTCGAATCGATCAAGGCGGCGGAGCACAAGCTGGTCGCTGAACAGGATTCCAAAGCCTATCTCGGCCCGGAAGGTGACATGGGGTTTGTCCATGCGCTGATGCCGTATATTTTCGGCGAAAATCCGACGCGCAATGGCCGTATTGAAGGCATGCAGACACCCGGCGGCACCGGCGCTGTGCGGCTGGCTGCGGCGCTGGCCGGTAAATCTGGCATCAACCGCATCATCATGGGCAATCCCAGCTGGCCGAACCACGGCCAGATTCTGAAGGATATCGGCCTTGAGGTCGTCTCCTTCACCCATGCCACGCAAGCGGGAACGGCAGATCTGGATGCGCTGAAAAAGGCGCTGGCAGAGGGCCGGGAAGGTGACGCTGTCCTGCTCCATGGCTGCTGCCACAACCCCACAGGGATCGATTATACGCCGGATCAGTGGGACGAGATCGCCGCGATACTGGCGGACAGTCCGGTCATGCCGATTGTCGATCTGGCCTATCAGGGCCTTGGTCGCGGCATGGAAGAAGATGCCTATGGTCTGCGCGCCGTGATCGGCAAAGTCGATGAAGCGCTGATTGCCTATAGCTGTGACAAGAATTTCGGTCTTTATCGTGACCGTGTCGGTGCGCTGTATGTTTACGCGCAAGATGGCGGGCAGCTGGATGCCATTCTGTCCAACGGCCACGCACTGGCCCGGTCGAGCTGGTCCATGCCGCCTGATCATGGCGCGGCGGCTGTTCGTTTCGTATTGCGCGACAGCGAGCTGACCCAGAATTGGCAGGCTGAGCTGGACCGTATGCGTGAACGTATGCGCGCCGTTCGTGATCGTCTGGCAGAGGCCGGCACTGCCGGATCGCTCGATCTAACGCCTTTGGGCCATCAAAATGGCCTGTTTTCCATGTTGCCTTTGACCAAGGATCAGATCCAGGCCCTGCGGTCCGACCACGCCATTTACATGGCTGGCTCCGGACGCATCAATGTCGCCGGACTGACCATGGGCAATATAGATAAGTTCATCGGTGCATTGGCCGATGTAACTGCCTGAGTGGGAGAGAGGGCCGCTTCCTTTCGGGGGAGCGGCCTAAATCCTTTTTGCAATAAGCCGCGCTGCAGCCGGGTGATCAGCTGCGCAGGCTCTGCATCCGCTGAAGATAGCGTGCGACCGTATCAATCTCCAGATTGACCGGATCATTGACTACCAATGATCCCAGAGTCGTTACCTCAGCCGTATGCGGAATGATGTTTAGCCCAAACAGCACCGAGCGATCGGCCTGATCCTCCACCGAATTGACCGTCAGGGATATGCCGTCAACGGTGATCGAGCCCTTGGGCGCGATGAAGGGGGCAAGGTCGGCGGGAGCTTGAATGACTAGCCGCGTGGAATCCCCCTCCGTTTCCCTGCTGATGAGGGTTCCCACAGCATCGACATGGCCGCTGACGATATGGCCGCCGAGTTCATCTCCGATCTTAAGCGAAGGCTCTAGATTGATCGTACTGCCTTTGTCCCACATGCCCGGCGCCGTGCAGGAGAGTGTTTCGGCGGAGACATCCACCGCGAACCAGGCGTCTCCGGCGCTGCCGCCGCGTTCGACAACGGTCAGGCACACGCCCGAACAGGCGATGGAGGCGCCAATGACGATCATCGCCGGGTCGAACGGGCAGGAAATGACAATACGCAGATCGCCGCGCTGGTCAGCATGAGTGATAGTGCCAGTGGCGGTAATTATTCCGGTGAACATGGCGTGCGGTCATATACTTCGAGCGTGTCCCTGCCAAGCTGCCGTCTGGCAGAGAGTGACCAGATGTTATGGGCCGAGGCAAGATCGTCCAGCCCGTAATCGGCAATGGCCGATTTGCCGCCGCCAATCAGGATCGGCGCGCGGTAAATCAGCAATCGGTCCACCAGATCCGCCCTCAGGAAAGAAGCGGCTGCTGAACTGCCCCCTTCAACGAAGAGATATTGGTGCGGGGCCATTCGCCCGAGCTCTTCAACAGCAGGGAGCTGATGCCAGCCATCGGGTGTCGGATGGCTCGAAAGAACCCAGCGCTCGGGTGAATGATCTTCAAGCCCGGGCAGGCGCACATTCAGCTGCGGTGTGTCGCTGCGTAATGTCGCCCCGCCAACCAGAATAGCGTCTGCGCGCGCACGTTCGCGGTGGGTGTGTGCCCGGGCCAGATCACCGGTGATCCATTGGCTCTGGCCGCTGGCGGTCGCTATCGCACCATCGAGCGACATGGCGAGTTTGAGCGTTATGTGAGGGCGGCCGTAGCGCGTACGGCACAGATAACCGGCCAGACTCATGCCGCAGGCCGGATCATTGGCGAGGGCAATCTCGACACCGGCAGCTCGGAGCCGTTCCATTCCGCTACCGGCGGTACGTGGATCGGGATCTGTTACCCCAACAACCAGGCGCTTTATCCCGGCCTCAGCGGCCAGATCGGCACATGCCGGGCCTCTTTCACTGTGATGGGCGCAAGGTTCCAGCGTGACATAGAGCGTGGCACCGCGAGCCGATTGACCGGTCTGTGCAAAAGCCATCGCCTCGGCATGGGGGCGTCCTCCCGCCTGAGTCCATCCGCGGCCAATGACGATGGCATCTTTCACCAGCACCGCGCCAACGGCGGGGTTGGGGGCACTCGAAGGCCTGCCTCGCTCCGCCAATGTGGCGGCGATGGTCAGCCAGCGCCTGTCGTCTTTACTGATCACCGCTCTCGGTCGTTTCAGAAGCTTCGCTGGCAGCATCACTTGCCTGCGGCGCCGGGTCAGCGTCAGCCGCGTCCCGGTCCTCCTTGGCGGCCTGTTCCGCTTTGATTTCCGCTTCCATCGCGTCCACGTCGAGGAAGGTCGCTCGGCCAAGTTCGCGATAGAGTTCCTTGCGCCGCTCCTCTTTGGCTTCGCGCAATTCCTGCAATTTGTCCTGGCGGATCTGATTGGCGATATTGGACGCGATGATTTCCTCATCCGTCCGGTCAGCGCGCCAGCTGGTGATATAGGTCACTTTCGGCTTGGCCGGTTCAACGCGTTGGCTTTCGGGGATGAAGACGGCAAGCAGCGCAAAGGTCGCAGCCAGAGATACCGCGGCCACGCGCCAGCGATAGGGGTTGGGCCGGTTCCATTCACTGCTGAAATCTTGAACCGCACGCTTTGGTGATATTTTGCGCCAGAAGCTCATGGCGCCTTACTTAGAGCGCTTGATACCATTTCACCAGTGCTCATCCGCGATACGCTGCTTTGTGCGCTTCTCTCACCCAAATTGGGTGTAGAGTGTGCGACCGCTCGATTTCAGCCATTGCTCGGCCACATCCAAGCCGTTCCCGTAGATTTCCGCCAGCAGCGCATGGAAATCGGCGGAATGATCGAAGTGAACCAGATGCGCGACTTCATGGGCAACGACCGATCTGCGCACATGATCAGGGGCTTGCACCAGCCGCCAGTTAATGCGGATCGTGCCATCGGCGGCGCAGCTTCCCCAGCGACGCTGGGCTTTACTCAAGCGCAGATCCGGTGTGTCCAGTCCGGCGGCCTCGCAATAATCGGACAGATCCTGTTGCAGCAACGTCAGGGCCTGTTTTTCCAGCCAGCGTTGCAGCCGTCCGGTCAATGCTTCCCTGGTACCGCCAAGACGCAGCGCCTTGTCACTGAGTGCGATGATACGCGGATGATCGGGTGCCCAGTCTATCCGTAGCGGCCTCCCGCGAAAATGGAGCGTTCCACCGGGGATCGGCGGTGAGGCTGGGGGAATGCGGTGCAACTGACGTTCGAGCCACTCCGCGCGGCTTCGTGCAAAATCCACCGCATCGCTTGTGCTGCCCCAGCGTGGGATCGTGAGACGAATCTCGGTTCCATCCGGGGCGAGGCGCAAGGTCAGCTGTTTGGCACGCGGGTGGCGGCGGATCATCAGCGGCAGATCACGGCCCGCCAGATGCAAGGTCACAGGTTCCTTTTGCCGAGAGCTGAGCCAGCCTCTCACCAGTCGTCCTCATCCTCTTCCCGCTCTCCGAAGCCCCAATCGACCAAATGCTGTTCGAGCGGCCCGGCATCGGTTTCGCTGATGACACGGCCAGCGACGCTGACTCCCGCCGCTTCCATGGCGCGGGTACTTCCGGTCAGCAGATAATGCCATTCGGGCAGGGGATCGCCTTCTGCGCGGCGGCGATAGGCGCAGCTGGCGGGAAGCCATGTGACCTCATCCACCAATTTCAGCGTCAGCCGCATACAATCCGGTACGAAGCTTTTGCGGTTGCGGTAATCGGAACAGCGCGCGGTGCGGGTATCGAGCAATTTGCACGCTACATTGGTTTCCGCAATCGCGCCGCTATCCTCATCCTCCAGCTTGTGCAGGCAGCACCGGCCGCAGCCATCGCACAGTGCTTCCCATTCTTCGGAATCGAGCTGTTTGAGTGGAAGCTCCCAGAAACGCTCTCTCAATGAACCCACTTTTCCAGTTCCTCGGCCACTTGCGGGCCGCCCTGATCTACCGGCAGCAAGGCAATTGGTTCGCCCTCGCGGCCCATCAGATAGGCTCCGCGACTGTGATCCATAAGATAGCTGCCATCGTCACGAACCTCCCCCTTCTGATAATAAACGGAGAAAGCGTCGGCGGCTTTCTTGACTTGCTCCGCCGTCCCGGTGAGGCCGAGCAGATCGTCAGAAAATGCAGCGGCAAATTCACCCACAACCGCCGGCGTATCGCGCTCAGGATCAATCGTGATGAAGATCGGCTGCACTTGTTTGGCCAGATCGGGATGGCTTTTGGCAAAGCCCTTATAGCCTTGCATCATGCGCTGGACATCCAGCGGGCAGACATCGGGGCAATAGGCATAGCCGAAATAGACCATGCGATATTTCCCATCGAAATCGGACCACTTAACCTCATTTCCGTCCTTGTCGGTCAGCGTGAACGGCCCGCCGATTCGCGCGCCTTCAAGGGGCGGATCCTGCGCAGCCGCCTGATCAGAAGCGGCGCTGCAAGCGGTGAGAGTGGCCGCGAGGCAGGCTGCGGCAAGCGATTTGAATAAGGTCTTGATCATAGCGTGGCGGTTCATGGTCTGCTAACGGTGTTGCGGCAAGGGTCGAATATAGGATGTGAATCCATATTCGTCACCGATCGAAAGGAGATATCGCGTGTCCCTACCCGGGCTTTCCCGTCTGATTGCTGTTTTTACCGGGCTGATCGCTGCGGCGATGATGCTTGGCTCTGTGCCCGCGCAGGCGCAAATGTTTTCAGAAGGGTACAAGTTTCTCGAAGCGGTGAAGAAAAAGGACGGTGAAACCGTCACCCAGATGCTGGATGAGCCGGGCTCGACCCTCGCCAATTCGCGTGATGTGACAACCGGGCAATCTGCCCTGCATATCGTCACCGAACGCCGCGATCTGACCTGGATCCGCTTTCTGACTGCGAAGGGCGCAAATCCGAATATCGCAGACAAGAATGGCGTGACCCCGCTGATTTTGGCGACTCAGCTTGGCTTTACCGATGGTGTTGCCGCATTGGTTGAAGCGGGCGCGCGGGTGGATACCCCTAATTCCGCCGGGGAGACGCCGCTGATTTCTGCCGTCCACAGCCGCGATACGGCGATGATGCGGGCATTGCTGGAGGCTGGCGCCAATCCGGACCGCGCCGATAATTCGGGGCGCTCGGCGATGGATTACGCCAAGTTGCAAGGCCCCAACAGCGCGACGATGCGCGAAATTGAACGCAGCGCGAAACCCGCTGACGAACGCGAAGGCGCGCAGACATACGGGCCTTCCTTTTGAGGATGGATATGCAGGATTACACGCTCGACGAATTGCGTCTGGAACTCGCGCCGCAGATCGCCAAGGCGGCGGTGTTTGACGGCTGGGGTAAAGAGGCGCTGACCTCTGTAGCGCAGCGAAGCGGCGTCGATCCGGCCGTGCTGGATCTCGCCTTTCCCGGCGGCGCGATGGATATGATCGCTGCATGGGTGGCATCGGTTGATGACCGGATGAAGCGGGAATTGTCGGCAGACATATTGCAGACCATGCCCATACGCGAACGGATCCGTGCACTGGTCCAGTTTCGTCTGGATGCGGTCGAAGGGCTGGAGGAAGCCTTGCGCCGCGCTCTGGCCATTCAGGCCATGCCGCAAAATGTGAACCGGGCCATGAAGCTGGGCTGGTCCAGCGCTGATGTCATGTGGCGTCTGGCAGGCGATAATGCCACCGATTACAACCACTATACCAAGCGCGCCACGCTGGCGGCGATTTATGGCGCGACCTTGAGCGTTTTCATCAGCGATGAGAGCGAGGATAAGCGCGAGACACGGGCGTTTCTTGATCGCCGGATCGAAGGTGTGATGCGGTTTGAGAAGTTCAAAGGTCAGCTGCTGCGCAATCGCGATGGGTTTAGCATTTCCCGCTTCCTCGGGCGGCTGCGCTATCCCACCACTTGACGCCCGGCCACAAGATTAAAATCACCACATATTGCGAAGCAGTTGCAATTAACCAGTGCATCTGGCAGGCGAGCTTTCATGACACTCGATGCTCTCTCCCCTCGTAGCCGCGCCCGAATTACCGCGGTTGACTGGTCTCTTCTGGCGGCGGACGAAGGTAAGCGACTGCGCGCGCTGGGGATTGAGGAAGGCGCGGAAGTGACCGTCGCCCATCGCGGCGTTTTCGCCGGTAAAGATCCCATTGCCCTGACTGTTGGCCGTATGACCATCGCGCTGCGCCGGGCGCATGCGCTCGCGATGCAGGTGGAGGAACTGGCATGAGCCGGCTGAGAACCGCTGCGCTGGTCGGCAACCCCAATGCCGGGAAGAGCGCCTTGTTCAATGTGCTCACTGGCGCGCGTCAAAAAATCGCTAATTATCCGGGCGTTACGGTTGAGCGTAAGGCCGGCCGCATGGTTCTGCCCTCGGGCGAGCCGCTGGAGCTGATCGATCTGCCCGGCAGTTACAGCCTCGATTCCGCCAGCCCTGACGAAGAAGTCACGCGCAAGGTCGTGCTGGGTGAATTTCCCGGGGAAGCGCAGCCTGAAGTGTTTATTCTGGTGCTGGATGCGGCCAATCTGGATCAGCATCTGGTATTTGCGCAGGAGATTATTGCACTCGGCCTCCCGACCATCGTCGCGCTTAACATGCTTGATCTGGCTGAGCGGGATGGATTGATCCTCGATCCGGCTGCTCTGTCAGAAGCGCTGGGCGTGCCGGTCATTCCCACGGTGGCGGTCCGCCGAAAGGGAATCGATGAACTGATCGGCGCGTTGGCTTCAGCGGAAAAGCGTGCTGACAATGAAGAAGTCGCCCCGCAGACCCATGTTACCGCCACGGAACGGCGGCTTGCGGCCAGGAATATCGCCAAGGGCGTGATCCTGTCACAGAGTACGGAACACCGGCTGCATACCAGTCTCGACAAGGTGTTGCTGCACCCCTGGATAGGGCCGCCGATCCTGTTCGGCCTGCTGTTCGTGATTTTTCAGGCAGTGTTTGCCTGGGCGACGCCATTTGCCGATGCGCTGGATAGCGGCGTGGGCATGTTGATCGACTGGACCAATGCCAGCCTGCCCGAATCGATTCTGCGTGATTTTCTGACGCAAGGTGTGCTGGCCGGTGTCGGTTCGGTGGTGGTTTTTCTGCCCCAGATCGTGATCCTGTTCGCCTTCATCCTGGTGATGGAGCAAAGCGGCTATATGGCCCGCGCGGCCTTTATCATGGACCGGCTGATGGCGATGGTGGGCCTGTCAGGGCGCAGCTTCATTCCGCTCTTGTCCAGTTTTGCCTGCGCCATTCCGGGCATCATGGCGACCCGCAGCATTGCCGACCCGAAGGACCGCCTGACGACCATCCTGATTGCCCCCTTGATGACATGTTCGGCGCGTCTGCCGGTCTATGCCATCATTATCGCGGCCTTCATTCCAGACCGCAGTGTCGGGCCGGGCTTCGGGTTGCAAGGACTGGTGCTGTTCGCGCTGTATGTCGCCGGAATTGTCGGCGCGATTGTGGTGGCGCTTATCTTGCGCAGGACGGTAACAGCCGGCGCAGCGAGCGGCTTCATTATGGAATTGCCGCGTTATCAGCTGCCGATTCTGCGCGATCTGCTGATTGGATTGTGGCAGCGTGCTTTCATCTTCCTGCGCCGCGCGGGTACGATAATCTTTACCGTCACCGTGGTTCTGTGGCTCCTCCTCAGCTTTCCAAAAGCGCAGCCGGGTGAGAGTCAGGTTGATGCCTCCATCGCTGGTCAGATTGCCAATGGCGTGACGGTACTGGTTGAGCCCATCGGCTTTAACCGGGATATGGCATTGTCGCTGATCCCGGCACTGGCGGCGCGCGAAGTCGCCGTTGCCTCTCTCGCCACGACCTATGCAGTGGATAATGACAATGAAGATGCGGCCGCTGCCGCGTTGACGGATCAGCTTGGGGCGCGCTGGAGCCTGCCGATGGCGCTGTCATTCCTGGCGTGGTTTGTCTTCGCGCCGCAGTGTCTTTCGACCATCGCCGTGGCCCGCCGCGAAACGAATGGGTGGAAATGGCCGATCTTCATGTTGCTCTATCTGTTCGCACTCGCCTACATCTTCGCTGGAATCACCTATTGGGTCGCGCTTGGGCTCGGCCTCTAGCTAAGGGAAAGAAACATCATGGCGGGCAGCGTCAACAAGGTCATATTGATCGGCAACCTCGGCGCGGACCCGGAAGTCCGCAGCTTCCAGAATGGCGGAAAGGTCTGCAATCTGCGGATTGCGACGTCCGAACAATGGAAGGATCGTAATTCCGGAGAGCGTCAGGAACGCACCGAATGGCACACTGTGGCGATCTTCTCCGAAGGTCTGGTCAATGTGGCCGAGCGTTTCCTGCGCAAAGGGTCGAAAGTTTACATCGAAGGCCAGCTGCAGACTCGCAAATGGCAGGATCAGCAGGGCAATGACCGTTATTCCACCGAAGTGGTGCTGCGCGGTTTCAATGGCACGCTGACCATGCTTGATGGTCCCGGCGGCGCGCAGGGCGGCGGCTCAGGTGGTGGTGGCCAAGGTGGCGGCTGGAACCAGGGTGGCAGCTCCGGCGGTGGTCAGGGCGGCGGCTGGAATCAAGGCGGTGGTTCCGGCGGTGCCGGTGCCGGTGCGGGCGCAGCGGGCGGCTTCGGTGACGATCTGGATGACGATATTCCATTTTGACCGCAGCGGAGATCGCTCCGGTCGATACCGAACAAAAAGCCCGGCGAATCACGTGATTCGCCGGGCTTTTGTTTTGCGCGCGTTGAAGGCGGGCTGGGCGGCCCGCAGTTTTGAGAGCCCAGTTTTCAGGTGTCGGCTTTCAGTTGTCTGTTTTTAGGGCGGCCAGCGCGGCGAAGGGGCCGCTGGCGCTTTCATCCATGAGCCCTGCTTTTTTACGAACCTCTTCTGCATTCGGGCCGCTAGCATAGGGATCGATAGACAGCGCCAGGCTCTGCGACACGGCTTCTCCCAGATCGAAGAAGTGGCCGGTGAAGGGGATTTCGTCGCATTCATCCTCCTCCAGCTCAATTTCATCCGCATCGATGGCGCGCTCAGGCGCGAAGCGGAAGCTTACCGGAACGTCAATTTCCACCGGCAAATCATCGCCCGAAATGGCGCAACTCTGCACGATACGGGCGATCAGCCGCCCCTCGGCGTGAATCGCATCACCATCAGGTTCCAGCTCGATCCGGGCGGATAAGGATTTCACAGCCACCAGCGCAAATCGGCGAGCCAGTGCGGCAGCTTCCTCAGCACTCGCCTCTATTTCATAGACGCGGTCTTCCAGACTTCGCCGGTCAATCGGGCGCGGCATTTCGGGTGGTTGCACCGGCGGTAATTCGGGGGTGTTTTCGCTCATCGTTCAATCCGTCCCGCCAGCAAAGCCGTTTTGTCGGTTGCCAGCAATTGGTCGTAAAATTCTCTCAGTCCTTCAGCCATGCTGGTGGCGGATACGCCATCGCGCAAGGTTACATTGCGTTCAATGGCGGAGGTCCACTCGGCAAATTCGGATGCCGCGAGCCCGCTGCGATAGGCGCCCAGCCGCCCGCCCAGCACCGACATTAACCGGCCAACATGTTTGCCGACCACCACATCGCCCACGCCCTGTTCACGCAATTGACCGTCCATATCATCGACGAACAATTCCGTGAGATACACAGAGGCGGGGGTCAGTTCCTCCTCGGTCTCCATCCGCAGCAGTGTCAGGCTCAGAATCGCGGTGATCATGTCGAAGCGGCCCGGCAGCGTATCTGCGGCGCCTTTGTCGCGGTACCAGTCCGGTTCGCGCGATATTTCGACGATCCGGTGCCATAGGGGCCGCAATTCCTCTCTTGCGCTGGGCTTGCGGTGGAAGAGGCGGGAAAAGAATGACATGTATATTATCCGTGGCCGTTCAGCGGCGATTAAATGCCAGCGGGGCAACCGCCATTGCGAAGCGCGGTGCTTGCCCCTAAAGCGTGCTGCGATAGGATTTGACGATGCACAAGGCAAATGAAACGCTTTGACCTTGGCATCCAGTTGGAAGGTTGATGATGGCGAAACTCGGGCAGATCGGTGCGATACTGACGCTGGGCATTCTGGTGACGGGGTGCAGCTCGATCGAGAATCATCGCGGTTATGTGATGGATGAGGCGCTGGTCCAGTCGGTCCAGCCGGGCCTTGATAACCAGCTGTCCGTTGAACAGACGCTGGGCCGGCCCACCTTCACCAGCGAGTTTGGCAATCCGGTGTGGTATTATGTTTCCAGCCGCACGGAACAGGCGCCTTTTACCACGCCTAGAATCGCGCAGCAGCGCGTGCTGGCGGTGGCTTTCGATGCGCAGGGCAACGTCATTTCGGCTGACGAAAGCGGAATGGCTCAGGTCGTACGTATCAATCCCGAAAGTGATGAGACGCCGACATTGGGCCGCGAACGCAGTTTTCTGGAAGATCTGTTCGGCAATATCGGGCAGGTCGGCGCGATGGGTGCTGGCGGCGGAGCCGGAGGGCCAGGCGGCGGCATGTAAGCGCAATCGGGCGCATTTCCCGGAATTTGACCGCATTTTCTGGTTTCCCGCGGGCGAAGGGCAGCGAATCGCTTGAACCCTATGGGCCGCCCCCCATATGCCCGCCATGGATGACAGTAGAGCGAGCCACGGCCTGACACAGTGGCACGGCACCACCATTATCGGCGTACGCAAGAACGGAAAGACCGTCATCGCGGGTGATGGTCAGGTTTCGATGGGCAACACGGTGATGAAGCCCAATGCCCGCAAGGTTCGCCGGCTGAAAACCGGCGGTTCCACCAAAAATGATGTTATTGGCGGTTTCGCCGGTGCGACAGCCGATGCCTTCACCCTGTTTGAAAGGCTGGAGCGCAAGCTGGAACAGCATTCGGGCCAATTGCTGCGCGCTGCGGTGGAGATGGCCAAGGATTGGCGAACCGACAAATATCTCCGCAATCTCGAAGCATTGATGATCGTGGCCGATAAGGACAGCCTGCTGGTGCTCACCGGCAATGGCGATGTGCTGGAACCCGAAGGCGGCATTACGGCAATCGGCTCCGGCGGCAATTATGCGCTGGCCGCTGCGCGGGCGATAGACGCCTATGAAGAAGATGCCGAAATGATCGCGCGTAAGGCCATGGAAGTGGCCGCGGACATCTGCGTCTTTACCAATGGCCGCGTGACGGTCGAAACCCTCTGATTTCCGGATATTTATGCAAGAAAATCTTACGCCGAAGGCGATCGTCGCCGCGCTGGATGAACATATTATCGGCCAGAAGGACGCCAAGCGCGCGGTCGCAGTGGCTTTGCGCAATCGCTGGCGCCGTCAGCGATTGCCGCAGGAATTGCGCGATGAGGTGACGCCCAAGAACATTCTGATGATCGGCCCCACCGGCTGCGGCAAGACCGAGATCAGCCGCCGTCTGGCGAAGCTGGCCGAAGCGCCTTTCGTGAAGATCGAAGCGACCAAGTTCACCGAAGTCGGTTATGTCGGCCGCGATGTGGAACAGATCGCGCGTGATCTGGCTGAAGAAGCAATCCGTCTGGAAAAGGACCGCCGGCGTGAAGCGGTGCGCGAAGCCGCATCGCAGGCCGCGATGGACCGGCTGCTCAATGCCCTTGTCGGTGAAGGCGCGTCAGAGGCGACCCGCGAAAGCTTCCGCCAGCGCATCATCCAGAATGCGATGAATGACACAGAGGTCGAAATCGAGGTTGAAGACAGCCCCGCAATGCCGATGGAAATTCCCGGAATGGGCGGCAATGTCGGGATGATCAATCTGTCCGACATGATGGGCAAGGCCTTTGGCGGCGGACAAAATCTCAAGCGCCGCAAGCTGAAAGTACCTGAAGCCTGGGACAAGCTGGTCGATGAGGAATCGGAGAAGCGGCTGGATCAGGACGATGTCGCCCGGGTCGCTCTGCAAAATGCCGAGACAAACGGCATCGTCTTTCTGGATGAGATCGACAAGATCGCCGTTAGTGATCAACGCGGCGGCACGGTCAGCCGCGAAGGGGTGCAGCGCGATCTGTTGCCACTGATCGAAGGCACCACGGTTTCGACCAAATATGGTCCGATGAAGACCGATCATGTGCTTTTCATTGCCAGCGGCGCGTTCCACATTTCCAAGCCCTCGGACATGCTGCCCGAATTGCAGGGCCGCCTGCCGATCCGGGTCGAATTACAGGCTCTGACCGAAGCGGACTTCGTCTCAATCCTGACCGACACGCGGGCAAATCTGGTGTCGCAATATCGCGCGCTGATCGGCACCGAGCAGGTGACACTGGACTTTGCCGATGAAGCGATTGCCGAAATTGCGCGGATTGCGGCGCAGGTAAATGAAAGTGTCGAGAATATCGGTGCCCGCCGTCTGCAGACGGTGATGGAAAAGCTGCTGGAAGATATCAGCTTTGAAGCAGAAGAGCGCACAGGCGAAACGATAGCCGTGGATGCGGCCTATGTGCGGGAACGTCTCGCCGATCTCGCCGAGGACACTGATCTGTCCAAATATGTTCTGTGAGGAGATAGTTCATGAGCACCACACCGCCTGATGGAAAGCCCATCTATCGCTGTCTGACCGGGCCGGATGACGACAAATTCTGCCGCCGGGTTTCGGATGCGCTGGAGCAGGGCTGGGAACTGCATGGTTCGCCAGCACTCACTTTCAACGGTGAAACCGTGATCGTCGCCCAGGCGGTGAAGTGGAAAGGCTTTATTGGTTAAGGCCGCCGTTGAAAATTGTCGCGAAAGCAGGGTAGATCGTCTTCAGAAGGAAGACGGATATGCGAAAACTTTCTGCAATTCAGATTTCAGGGGCGGCGCTTGCGCTGCCCCTTCTGTTATCCGCACCATTGCGGGCGGAGCCTCCCGCTGCTGAGCCTATGGAGGCTGCGCCAATGGATTGGTCGCAAGCGGCAAGGCAGGATATCCTTGCCGCCTACGATCAATATCTGCGCAATCACCCCGGGCCCTATGATCTGGAAAATCCCGGCTTCCCCGCTCAGCTGGCCGAAGCGCGCAGCGCCGGGCTGGCAATTGCCGAAACTGCCCAAAGTGAGCTGGATTACCGCCGCGCACTGGCCGCATTTTCTGCGCAGCTTCAAGATGGCCATGCGGTGGTCTATGACCCGACCAATCAGCAAAAAAGCGAAGCTGCCTGGCCGGGCTTCGTCGCCTTGTGGCGTGATGGTGCGCTGTATGCCCGCACGCAAGATAGTGCGGAGCCGCTGAACCGTGCCCGGATCACCGCGTGCAATGGTGAGCCGATCGTTCAATTTCTGCAGGACACTTTGCTGACCCGCTATTTCCGCGCCTCCGAAGAGGGCCAGTGGTATGTGCGCCCCTCTCAGCTATTTTTTGCGCGGAGCGGAAAGCTGGGCGACGAACCGGCGGAATGTACTTTTGCGATGCGTGGCGGGGACAATGTCACGCTGCCTTTATCCTGGCAGTCATTGGATGAAGAAGCAGAGGATTTTGCTTCGCGTCTGATTTATGGCGAAAAGACGCCCACCGCCTTGCGCGAAGCCGCACCGGGGATCTTCTGGATCGGTTTGCAAGATTTTCAACCTGATGATGCAGGTGTTGCCGAGTTCAAGCAGCTCTATGCAGAGGTCGCCGCGCGCCGCGAAGAATTGAAACACGCCACCGCGCTTGTTCTGGATCTGAGGCGTAACAATGGTGGTTCATCGGTCTGGAGCCATGACCTTGCCGAAATTCTCTGGGGCAAATCGGCCATGGCGAGCCGCGACAGGAGTTCGGCACACGTCGATTGGCGGGCAAGTCCGGGTAATACGCCCATGTCGCAGAGATCGTCGAGAAATACCGCAGGATCGGCAATGAGGATGTGGCGGGTTACGTCGCCGAGATTGCCACGGGTATGGAATCCGCACTGAAGCAGGGCCAGACATTCTATCGCGAGGCGGAGGATGAGCAGGCTTCAGAGGCGCCGCCACCCCAATCGGCGGACAGCGATTTCACGACCCCTGTTTATGTGGTGACCTGGGGAGGCTGCGGCAGCGCCTGCCTCGACGCGGTGGATTACTTTACCTTGTTCGACAACACCAAGTTGATCGGTGCCCCCACCTCGGCAGATTCAACCTATATGGATGTTCGGACAGTGGATTTGCCTGCGGGGCCCGGCGTCGCGGTTATTCCCTTGAAGGTCTATCGCGGGCGAGAACGAAAATCGGGCCAATTCTATCGACCCGATCTTCAGCCGGAGGGCCTCGACTGGTCGCGGCAAGACTATCTCGACGCGATCAGAAGCGACCTCGGTAAAGGAATGTAACCGTCTGGCGCCGCTTAGGGATGCGGCGCCAGACCGATTTCCACACCGGTCTTGTCAGTATTGGCAAAACGATCGACCAGATCGGCGCTGGCTTCATTCAGGCCGAGCACCTGCACGCTGCGGCCATTTCGGCGCATCCGTTCCACCACCTTGTCGAGCGCCTCGATGGCAGAGATGTCCCAGAAATGTGCGCGGGTGACGTCGATCACCACATGGTCCGCCGGGTCTGGCTGCGTGCTTTCCGGGCCCAGCGCCTGCTGGAAACGATCAACCGAAGCGAAGAAGATCTGACCGGTCACTGTATAGAGCGCCTGATCTGCCTCCCGCACACGCACGACATGAGACATGTTGCGGACCTTATAGGCGAAGAACACACCGGATAGCAGCACCCCGACCAACACGCCCAGCGCCAGATTATGCGTGGCGACCACGACAACGACGGTGGCAATCATCACGAAGGATGATGTCAGTGGATGGATCCGCAGGTTGGGGATGGAATTCCAGCTGAATGTCCCGATCGACACCATGATCATGACCGCAACCAGCGATGGCATCGGCACTTGTCCAACCCATGGGCCAAGAAGAGCCAGCAGGATCAGCAGCGTGACGCCCGCCGTCATGGTGGATAGCCGCGTGCGACCGCCTGAGGTCACGTTGATGACCGACTGACCGATCATCGCGCAGCCGCCCATGCCGCCGAAAAAGGCTGCACCGATATTGGCGATGCCCTGACCACCTGCTTCGCGCTGCTTGTTGGAATCGGTATGCGTCATGTCGTCCACGATTTGCGAGGTCAGCAGAGATTCCAGCAAGCCGACCGCCGCCATGGTGAGCGAATAAGGGGCAATGATGCGCAGGGTCTCCCAGGTGAGCGGGACATCCGGCCAGATCAGATAAGGCAGGCCTTCAGGCAATTTGCCCATATCACCAACCGTATTCACCGGCAGATCCATTGAAATCGAGATCGCGCTGAGCACAAGGATCGCCACCAGCGGTGACGGGACCGCCGTAGTTAAACGGGGCAGCAGATAGATCATCGTCAGACCGGCCAGGACCATGGCATAGGTTTCCCACCCGACATTGGTCAGCTGCGGCAATTGCGCCATGAAGATCAGGATGGCGAGGGCATTGACGAAGCCGGTAATCACGGAGCGCGAGACGAACTGCATCAGCAAGTCGAGGCGCAGGGCGGCGGCAATCAGCTGAAACACGCCCATCAGGATGGTCGCGGCAAACAGGTAATTCACGCCCCATTCGCGCACCAGCGGTACCACCACCACGGCTACGGCGGCGGTTGCGGCGGAAATCATGCCCGGACGCCCGCCGGTGATCGAAATGATCACCGAAATCACGACCGATGCATAAAGCCCCACCCTGGGATCGACCCCGGCAATGATGGAAAAGCCAATAGCTTCGGGGATGAGGGCGAGGGCAACGACGATCCCGGCAAGGATGTCAGCCCGGGGGTTTGCAAGCCAGTCGCGGCGCAGCGAACCGGTGAAGCTCATAAAGCGATCCCGTGTTGCAGGGCGCGAAGCAGATCCGCGCCGGATTGTCGTAAAAGTTGAATCAGGCCTTCCGGCTATCGCGCGCCTGCCTCAATCCAGCGTATGATGCAACCCCGGCCATCACTTACGCGGCCCTGGTTTCAGAGCGCGACGAGAACCAGATTGGTCTGATTTGAAAGCTTATTCTGCGACCTTCTGCAGCCGTTCATTCGCCTGCCGCGCCCACATCTCCGCATAGAGACCGCCCTGGCGCAGCAATTGTGTGTGGCTGCCACTTTCCGCCAATCGTCCGGCCTCCAGCACGAAAATCGTGTCCGCATCGGCAATAGTGGAAAGCCGGTGGGCGATGGCGATACTCGTTCGGTCCTGAGACACGCGGCGCAATGTGCCGGTAATTTCCTGCTCTGTCCGTGTGTCGAGTGCACTGGTCGCTTCATCCAGCAACAGAATCGGCGGGTCTTTCAGCAGGGTCCGCGCAATTGCCACCCGCTGCTTCTCTCCGCCCGACAGTTTCAGCCCACGTTCCCCTACTTCCGTATCGAAGCCGGTGGGCAGCGACTGAATGAAGGGAAGAATCGCGGCATCGCGTGCGGCTTGCTCAATCGCGGCGGCATCGGCATGTTCGCGGCCATAGCCAATATTGTAGCCGATCGTGTCGTTGAACAGCACGCTGTCCTGCGGCACGATGCCGATCGCGCTGCGCAGGCTTTCCTGCGTGACCTGTGCGATATCCTGACCATCGATCAGAATGCGGCCCGATTGCGGATCATAGAAGCGGAACAACAGCCGGCCGATGGTCGACTTGCCGGCACCGGAAGGACCGACAATGGCGACGTGTCCGCCAGCGGGCACTTCCAGGCTCAGCCCGTGGAGAATATTGCGGTCGTCTTCATAGCCAAACACCACATTATCAAACACCACGGTCGGCCGGCGCACCACCAGCGCCGGCGCGCCCGGTACATCGCTGACTTCAACCGGGGTATCAATCAGGCGGAACATCTGTGCCATGTCGATGAGCCCCTGCCGGATGGTGCGATAGACCCAGCCCAGCAGATCGAGCGGGCGGAACAGCTGCATCAGATAAGTATTGATCAGGACCAGATCACCCGGACTGAACCGTCCGGTGCTCCAGCCCCACACCGTATAGGCCATGGCGCCGCCCATCATCAGATTGGTAATCACCGCCTGCACAATGTTCAGCGCGCCGAGCGAATTCTCCGATTTGATGGCGGCCTTGGCATAGGCGCGGGCTGCGGAGGCATAGCGCTCCTCCTCCCGTGCTTCGGCGCCGAAATATTTCACCGTTTCGTAATTGAGCAGCGAATCCACTGCGCGTGACAAGGCCCGGCCATCCAGCTCGTTCATTTCGTGGCGCAATTTGGTGCGCCATTCGGTGATCAGCCGGGTGACATATATATAGGCGACAACAGTGGCCATCGTCGCAGCGACGATCGGCCAGCCGAATTTGGTTTGAAAGATCACCCCGACCACGATCAATTCCACTGCCGTCGGCATGATATTGAACAGCAGGAAATAGATCATCGTATCGATGCTCTTGGTTCCGCGCTCGATGATCTTGGTGACCTCGCCCGTACGCCTGCCCAGATGGAAGCGCAGGCTGAGGCGGTGCAGGCGATGAAAGACGTCTTCGGTCAGATGCCGCACGGCATCCTGGCCCACCCTTTCAAATATTATGTTGCGTATATTGTCGAAGGCCGTGGTGGCAAAACGGCCCGCGCCATAGGCAATCACCAGTCCCAGCGCGACCCATAGGGCAGGGTTTCCATCGGCGGACATCGTGTCCACTGCGGTGGAATAGGCAAAGGGCAAAGCCAGCACGACGGCCTTCGCCAGAATGACGAACACAATGGCGAAACCGATCCGCCAGCGCAGATCAGGCCGCCCCGCCGGCCATAGATAGGGGAGGAAGCGGCGAATGGTTTTCCAACCGGCCTGCTCAAGCTCATGCGATTTTGTGGTGTTGTGTTGCCCCGTCATGCCCGCCAAGTGGCGATTGCAAAGGCGAACGGCAATGGCTCTCGTTTCGTGGGCCAGATGCTTTATAGCTTTTGGCAATGGACAACACCGCTTCCCAGCCGCCGATAGTCTGCGCGATTCTCGCGCATAATGAACAGCGCCGGATACGCGCATGCCTGCAAAGTCTGCCGCTGGATGATCCGGCGATTGCCTTTCATCTCGTCGTTAACGGATCGAGCGATAAGACAGCGTCGATCGCACGGGAGATGGGGGGTGAGCATCTTGAGGTGCATGAATATGCCCAGGGCGGGAAAGCGCGTAGCTGGAACCGGTTCGCACTCGAAGAAGCGCCACCGGCAGAATGCTATGTCTTTATGGATGGAGATGCCGAGATCCTGCCGGGCTCGATTCAGGCACTTCATGAATGTCTGAAGGCTCATCCGCAGGCCAATGCTGCATCGGCCTTCCCCCGCAATGGCCGCAAGGCTTCCCTCTATGCGCAGCAGCTCCGGGCTGAACGGGGGCTGTTTGGTGATTGCTATGCGCTGCAGGGATCATTTCTGCAGAAGATGCGCGAGCAGGGTGTGCGCTTACCGAATGATCTTATCGGCGATGACAGTCTGATCGGAGCACTGGCCAAGACGGATCTGCATAATGAGAGCCAGTGGCGAGATGAGCGGGTGATACCTTGCGAAGACGCAGGCTTTCTCTGTGAGCCGCTCAAGGTGACGCCGGGATCACTGCTGCTGCAATATCGCCGGATGCAAAACTATAGCCTGCGGCATTTTCAGAACCGGATGATCACGGCAGTGATGGCCAAAGGTGGCGGGTCCGGTCTGCCGCCGAAGGTGGCAAACCTTTATAGCGAGAATATGCAAAGGCTGCGGCCGCGCAGACATCTCCTATGGTGGTGGTTCGATAGTCAGACCCTACGGCGCATGTCTCTTAGGAAGGCGCGCAACTGACTCGCGCAGAATCAAATCAGTGATTCTACGGATCAAAGAATCCCATCATTTTTCGAAATATCCCTTAATATCCAAGGCTTAGAAGGATTCTCTGGTGCTTTACGTGGCCAGGAACGCTCAGATCACAGCGTATGGACGGATCCGGGCAGACCCACGCCAAGCGTTCTGCGATCACGAAAACACGGCAGAATTTCGGAAATTTAGACTGTTAATCAGTGCCTTAAAGATAAGCGCAATAAAATTGCAAAAAAGCGTTTGACGGAATCAGTCGATCCTCATAGAAGCCATCTCACCGGACGGGGCGCGGCGGTTTCGCCAGCTTCTAACGGTCGCCCAAATAGACGGAC
>NZ_WTYT01000004.1:0-9216 GCF_009827595.1 Altericroceibacterium endophyticum
CCTTGGAACAGCGCCTGCTGACACCCGAACGTCTCCGCGATCTTCCATCGAGCTGGCTCGATCATACAAAGCATGCGGTCGGCCGCGTGGGCTGCCAGCCGCATTTACCGGTGCCAACATCGAACGGGAATGGTGCACCCGACATGAATATGATGGGCACTGTAATCACTGGGACATTACTGTTCCGTTGAACGGATGATGCCGAGCTGCACCAGATCTCATTCATTGCATTATCTTTTCAAGACGAGCGACCGCGGACCTCACGCGGACACCGTAGGACGGTCTGCAATTCAGGACGATCCGGAACGGCAGGTTGTAGGGCGGGACCTGGGATAGCTGCCGTTTTGGCGTGGTTGTTTGACGCTTCGGAGCGGCGGATTTCCACCCCGGTCTGATCGGAGCGGTTGTTAGTTAATCCAAGTAGCGCATCTTCTTTGAGAACAGTGGGTCTCAGGTTCGAATCCTATCTCCCGACCATTCAAACTTGTTGGAAACGGCGGTTCCTGGGTTTATCGTCTCTGGGCTGGTTGCTGATTTAGGCGCTGCGTATACGAATAATTGGTCCGCCTAGTATGGATCAAAATGTCCCGCGAGCAAGGAGGCAACGGTAGCACCGACATTATTTCGCATTTGCAGTTCCAGGTTGGGTGATCAGAAGCATTCGTTCGTTCATGTCGTGCCCGCGTACCTGAACGACCGACTCTGCCCATTTCAAGAAGCTGCCTGACCGCTACTGACAAACCGTCGAGTAATGGCGTGGCGCAAAATCTGGCCAAGCGACGAAGTCGCGGCCCCTGCAGCTCCTCTCAAGTGCGACTGCATCGGTAGGCTCGATCTGGGTATTTCTCTAGGTGCCGGCTGTACGGTTCATCTCAACCATCCGTTCAAGCACGTCTAGGTCCGACGCTTCAGGCTCGAATCCGATCAGATCAAGCAGCACTATCTCTCTATCAGATTGATCCCGCTGCAATTCGCTACCGTCCTCAAATGACGGTTCCCGTCCATCAAAATCACGCTTGGTGGGGAGCAACTGGCGATTCAGCTCTTCGAGCAAGCGCGCGAGCCGCTCTGACCTTGGGGCCGCACGCAAACAGGCGGGCCCGCCTTCGTCGTCGCTGATAACCAGAAAATTGTCCGGAATGGGAAAGGTCTCAAACGTCCTTGTAATCGAGAAACGTGAGGACCAGCTCGGTGACCGCGTTAGCGTCGCACGCGCCCAGATGTCGAAGAGGCGTGAAGTGAAGAGCAGCGGGACGCTTCGTCACCATCGATCGTAAAGAACTTCTGCGCCGCGATTTCTCTATCATCGACCAGCCCGAATCTGACCGGAAGCTTGCTATCCTGGAACATCAGCCGCCCAGCGCCATCGGTCGGCTTTGCCAATGCGGCACGCAAGTCGGCGGTTCTCTTCGCAAGAGCACCTGCAGACGGCGTTTCAACTCCTTCGTGGTCGCGTAGGTATTTCGCGGACCGATCGCCCTCTTCTTCGGCGCGAAGAAACTCCTTGACCAGAATCGCGGCATATTTGGACTTTGAGGATTTGGGCTTCGTCTTCGTTCCTTCGTCACTACGACGAAGCCCAAATCCTCCTTAAATCACAACCTCAATTCTGTACCATTGGTACTGACAGGGGACATACTCAAGCGGATCGTTGCCGAGATGCCTAAGGGGCCGGACGTCCAGTTCGTGATGAACTGCTAGAAAACAATGAACCAAACTTCGGTTTCAGATGACTGGCCTAAAAGCTGGCAAGCTTCGACGAAGCGACGTCCCAATTGCGCGGATGTGTCATAGATACAGATTCGTTATCGGTATCAAATTCGCCAATGCCTTGAAGCCCGAATGCCGCTGCAGCCTGAATGAAACGCTCAGCGTCAATAAACGCCGGTCGCAGCTTTCCTAACTGATCGACATCTGTGAATTCACTCTCCAGCAAACGCCTGCGGAACGGCAATTCGGGCATTCGCCGCTCGATAGCTCCGCGATTATGCCCATAGGCAAAGGCAGCATCGTCGAAGTGTCCAAACGTACCGTCGATATGGGTAAAAGTGCCGCTATTGTTGACAAGGTTTTCACCAAGCTGATGAGTTTCATCGGTCGGAGTGTCGGTCAAATCCAATGCAGACATATCCGCGTGAGCCATACTCAAGAATTCGCCAGGATCAACTTGCCAATTGCTGTTCCGGTCGTTCCAGACACCGAATTTAGCCCATTCGTCATAGAGCGATGAGAGCTTTCCATCGCCATCGCTCGTGAGCTGATCGTCGATCACATTTACCGACCCACCTGCAGTGCTGATTGAATAATCTGCCATTGCTCCGGCGAAAACAGCAGTATCATTCCCGCTCACACCATCCAGGCTGTCACTGCCTTGCTGGCCACGCAAGGTGTAGTTGCCATCGCCTCCACTAGTGGTGTCGTCTTCCGATGTTCCCAATAGAACATCGTCATCTGCGGTGCCCACAATTGTCGCTCCCGGCTGATCGACCAGATTTATCGTAATGTCCTGCGTATAGGATCTACCCGCATCATCGGTTGCTTTCACGTTTATATCGTATGAATTGATGCTATCGAAATCCAATACCGCGCCATCCTTTACGCGCAATTGACCGCTTCCATCGATTTCGAAAGGAGAATCGGTGACCTCGACATCGTTGGAGTCGACTATGGCAAAGCTGTAACTTGCTTCAGCGAGAGCTGACACGGGCCTTACAACACCAACGAGCGTTCCACCCGCAGCATTTTCCATTACTGCAAGGCTGCTCGCAGAAACCAACATACTTTCAACATCGACTTTTTGCTCGTTGCTCGCGCCGCCGGTACTTGCGCCGAAACCGAAAAATGCCGAGCCAAGACCTGCCAGCGGGTCCGCATTCGCATTGAGCGCGCGCGTCGCGACTTCTGTTCCATCCAGAGAGTATGTCAGTGAGCGATCATCCGAATCCCACCGAATGATAACATCATGCCAGGCATTGTCCTCGATATTTGAATGCGTGTGGTAAGCGTCAAATGATTGAGAAGAAACATTGCCGTTCAAGACAAGCTTGCTGAAGTCAGAACCAGGCTCGCCGTTGTTGGTATAAGTATCGAATTTGATGCCAAGTGACTGACTGGTCAGCACACCTGTATTGCCAAGAACAGTGTCGCCACTGCCCTGCAACGCGAATGCGATGCCGTCAGCCCCCCTGTCACTCGAACCGAAATACATTTGAGTGATCCATTCAGCATCTTTGGTTAGGTCAAGAGCCCCCCATATTGCCCCATTCTGATTGCCAGCATACGGTGTAAGGCGATAGGTGCCATCGGCGAGCTCAGTAGCATTACCGACCAACGAAAGGTCTGGAGCAACGGGTGCCAAAAGTTCGAGCGAGGACGGGCCGAGCGGTAGCGCTGTTTCCGGAGCTATATGGATATCGAAGTCCTGGACCAAACTTGCGCCGCCCAGGTCGGTAGTCATTACAGAGAGCGAATAATCTGAATCATTAATTAAACTCAGATCCGCGCCGCTTTTGACCACCAATTGATCACCTGAAATAGTAAAATAGTCGTCTTCAATTGCAGCTCCCGATTGATCGACGATTGAGTAAGAAAACTGGTCGCCAAAATTAGCGTCGGCGGTCGAGAATTGACCAACGACTGCACCACCGACAGCATCATCCGCTACGAGCAATTGTGCACCCGACGTCGACACCCCGTTGAGCTTGACCGCCTGATAATTGGCGGCCCCGCCAGTACGAGCGCCAAAACCGAAATACGCGCTAGAATCGCCGGAAAAGAGACTGCTGACAACGTCAAATTTCTTCTCTGCAACGACTGCCCCATCCAATGAATAGCTCAGCGCGGATTTCGTTGAATCCCAGTGGATCACGACATCATGCCAGGCGTTATTCTCGAGATTGCTATGTGTGTGGTAAGCGTCGAATACTTGATCCCCGATGTTGCCACCCAAAACAATCTCACTGAAATCTGAATTCGGCTCTCCTGAATTGCTGTAGGTATCGAACCAGATACCAAGCGAATTGGGTAACAAAGTACCACTGTCACCCAATTCAGTGGCCGATACATTCTGCAGCGAAAAGCTGACGCCGTCTGCGCCACGGTCATTTCCCCCAAAGAATATCTCCGTCGACCATGTTACATCTTGCGAAAGATCCACTGCCCCCCAGACGGCGCCAACCACGTTGCCATTATTCGGTGTCAGCTGATACTCATTACCGGACAAGCGTGCGGACGCCCCAACCCCGGAAAGCGTAGGAATTATCTGATAAGAACTCAGCGACAATCTAGTAGGCGCATAGTTTAGACTTGCTCGATCGACCAGCTGAGTACGAGACCATTGAGTGCCATCCGAAAATTGGACCACATCAACGCCTTGGCTACTGTTCGACTTTGCGCCCCCCCTTATGGTCAGTTCGTCATTTCCAATCGCGATGCGAAGGTCTTGTCCACCGTTAATTTTCGATACTACAACGTCATCCGCAGTAATTCCGAAGCCGAACACCAGCGTATCACCACTGGATTGGACGGTGTCGGATATTACATCGCTTCCATCGCCGAGATCGTATTCGTAGGTATCGTTTCCGTTCTCACCAAAAAGTGTATCGTTGCCCGTTCCGCCAGTCAGTGTATCGTTGCCATCGCGACCATAAATGGTGTCGTTGCCGGAGCCGCCGAACAACATGTCACTACCGCTGTTACCGAACAGCGTGTCATCACCGGCTTCACCGTAAATGCGATCGTCCCCGCCATTGCTTTTTATGGTGTCGTTGCCGTCACCGCCGCGAAGCGTCTCGGAAGCGCTGGTGCCCTCGATATTGTCGTCGCCATCAGTAAAGGGCACAACGGATTGGTCCAGATCATCCCGGGTCCAAACGGTCCCATCGGAAAACTCGATATTCTCTATCCAGTCCGCATTATCATTGCCTGCCCCACCTGCGATCAGGATCGTGCCGCCACTGTTGGCAATCGTTAACAGGTAATCTTTGCCGTTATTTGCCCTCGTAACCTGGACTTCCGAAGCAAGGATACCGGCACCAAAGCGTAACGTATCGGCGCCACCGCCAATGCCATCAGCATCTTTCTCACGAATGATATCATTCCCATCACCACTCTCGAACAGATAGGTGTCATCGCCAGCACCACCAGAGAGAGTGTCATCACCACTCCCACCCGATACGGAATCATTGCCCGATGAGCCGCTAAAGCTATCGTCTCCCGCATTCAGGTCGATTTGTTTGATTCCGGTCAGTGTGACGCCCTGCAGGGACAGCGTATCGTTTCCATCAGTGGTGGAGAGGTGCACATCAGCATACCCGCCGCCGTCTATGGTTTCGATATTGGCGATGCTGCTGACACCGATAATGGTGCCATCCGCACCTGCAAGGATCCTGTCCTGACCTATGCTTCCGTCAAGATCATCGATCCCATCGTTGGCCCCGGCGACAAGGAATGTGTCATCGCCGCTGCTGCCATGCAGGGTATCATTGCCCCCACCTCCGACAATTGCGGCGATTCCCGTAACAGTGACGTTTGTTAGATCGAGGTTATCGTCACCATTGCCCAGGCCGATGGTGACATTGGAAAAACCGTTGCTATCGATCTCTTCGAGATTGTTGATAGAAGAGATCCCGATAACCGAACCATCCGCAACAGCCTCCAGGCGGTCGTTGCCTGCGCCGCCATCGATCGCGTCGTATCCGGTATCAGGTCCAGCATATTGGAAAACATCGTCTCCAGCACTACCCGTCAAAATATCATCACCGGCTCCACCGCGCACAACGTCTGCGCCGGCGGTTCCGATGAAGGTGTCATTGCCTCCGGCAAGATCGACATAGGCCAGGCCAGAAATCGCGATCCCGTTCAAATCGGTTGTTTCGTCGGCGTCCGTACGAGCCAGGACCACATTGGTGAAACCTGCACCCGACATAGCCTCGATATTCTGGAAACTGGCCAAGCGAATGAGCGTGTCATTCGCTCCTGCGGCGATGGTATCAGTGCCGTCCCCGCCATTTACCTGATCACCGCCAGTCGAAGCGCCGATATAGCGGATCGTGTCATTACCATCGCCCGCGTTGATGACGTCGGCGCCAAGTGATCCTGTAATGACGTCGTCACCCTGCCCCATGTTGATCGAAGCGATACCATCAAGCACGGCGCCAGAGAGGTCGAGCACGTCCGCATCATCAGTGGTAGAGATCGTTACATCGGCGTACCCCTGAGCTGTGATGATCTCGACTCCTGTAAGCGACGTCAATCCGATAACGGTGTCATCCGATTCCGCCACGATCGAGTCATTGCCAGCACCGCCATCGACGGCATCGACACCGCTCTCGTCACCGTCATAGACAAATGTATCGTCACCGCCAGCACCAGCGAGCGTGTCACTTCCACCTCCACCTTGGATCCGGTTGCTGCTGCCATTGCCGATGATAGTGTCGGAACCAAGCCCGCCGATCACGCCTTCGATCCCGGTCAATGTCTCAGCTTGTGTTGAATTCTGGGTGGTGGTGATACGCGCTGATCCCTCCCCGAGATCGATCGACCAACTATCGAGCGAAAAGCTGTAATCGGCGATGTCGACCCCATCACCGCCATCCAGCATATCGCTACCAGTATCGCCGGATAGTATGTCATCGCCCGCGCCGCCATACAGCTGATCGTCGCCAGCACCTCCGCGGAGTGTATCGTTGCCATCGGACCCGAGGATCGTGTCATCGCCTGCCCCCCCGAGTATGACATCATCACCTGCCAGGCCGTCAATTGTATCGTCGGGACCATCGCCAACTAGATAGTCGGCACCGCCCGTTGCCGGCTGGGCCAGCAGAATGGCACTGAAATCCTCAGACTGCCAGATCGTGCCATCATCGAAACGAATCTCCTGGATACCAGCCGCACCACCGTTCACGAACTGGCTTTTCAAAGTCACCTGATCGGTGCCGTTCGCCAGTTCGAGAATTAGATCGTCGGGCGCACCAGCGGTGCGAACCATGCGAACATCGGTGGCCGCAATGCCCGCACCAAAGACCAGCGTATTGGTCGCACCATCAGCTGTTTCCGTGATGGTATCCGCACCATTGCCCAGTTCGAACATATAGGTGTCGCTACCCGCTCCGCCGGCCAGCATGTCGTCACCTAGGCCTCCGTTGAGCACATCGTTCGATCCGAATCCCCGAACCAGATCATCCCCCGCTGTCTCGCTGGCTGCCAAAGTCGAAGCAAGCAATTGGTCCATTGTCACGGTTGAGCCATCATCGAACTGAACCATCTGCACACCCAACTGGCCTGCGGCATCTAGTCCGTCGAGAGTGATCGATCCAGCCTGCGACACAAAGGAAATCACAAGCGGACCTCCGTCAACGGGCTGAGTCAGGACCAGATCGGAAAGGCTGATACCCGGACCGAAGCTCAGCGTGTCGAAATTGCCCGAACCGCCAGCGTGACCAGGATCACTACCCAACCCATTGTCGTCGAAGATCGTATCGTCACCGTCGCCGAGATTGTAGACGTATGTATCGTTTCCGGCGCCGCCGGTGAGCGTATCGTTGCCTTTGCCACCCTCCAGCGTATCGGCGAAATTGGTGCCGATCATAGTATCCTCGCCGTCCGTTCCTATTCCGCCCGCCTTCGCCATCAGTTCGGCGCGGCTCCAGATCGTGCCGTCGGCGAACTGGACCTGCTCAACACCTGTGGACGCGCTCGCATTCTGTTGATCGAGATAAATGACTGTTTCATCGTCGACATAGAGAATCAGATCCTCGGCATCGGTCGGCGAGACAAATACCTTCAGATCTCCAGGGTTGATGCCCTCGAGTATCAGCGTGTCGGTCGAGTTGGCGTCCGTTGGATCATAGATCGTGTCGTGACCATCGCCTATTGCGACAGTGTAGGTGTCGGAGCCCATTCCTCCCCGCAAAACATCATCGCCCTTCATCCCGCGAAGATTATCGTCGCCGACCGATCCGGTGATAGTGTCATTGCCCATGGTGACGGAGAGCGTGCTGCCGTCTACAGTGTTGCCGCTAAGCAGTTGTTGGAGTGTGTTGACGCTCCAAACAGCTCCTGATTGGAAGCGGATCTGGTCGATCCTGTTACCATTAAATTCGGACTGCAGATAGACCCGATCGCTAGCCCCTTTAACAGTAAGAACAATCCCGTTAGTATCGCCATTTACAAACGCTTGGGATACCTCGATATCTGTCTCATCGATACCCTCGCCGAACTGGAGAGTGTCTGTACCTCGGTCGTCATAAATGGTGTCCGCGCCGTCGCCGCGGTTGAAGATGTAGGTGTCGTCATCGTTGCCGCCGTTGAGATAGTCGTCACCCTTACCCCCGGTCAGCGTGTCATTGCCTTCGCCCGAGGTGATCTCGTCATCGCCGTTCCCACTGTCGATCACATCGTCATAGTTGCTGCCATAGATCTTGTCGTCACCATCGGTGACTACACCCGCCATCAGCTGTGCACGCAGATCCGCATCGGTCAGCACCGTGCCGTCGGCGAACACGAAGCGCTCGATCCCATGGCCCAGATTTTGGTTCTGATTGCGCAGGTAGATCTGGTCGCTCGTCCCGGCGATGCCAATGATCAAACCCTGAAAGTCGTTGTCGACCGTTGAAGCCTTGAGCACCAGATCCGTTACCGTGATGTCCGCGCCGAACTGGAGAGTGTCTGTACCTCGGTCGTCATAAATGGTGTCCGCGCCGTCGCCGCGCTTGAAGATGTAGGTGTCGTCATCTTTGCCGCCGTTGAGATAGTCGTCACCCTTACCCCCGGTCAGCGTGTCATTGCCATTGAAGCCATAAATCTGATTCGCACCGGAGGTTCCTGTGAGAGCTTCGCTAATGTTGGTTCCAACAATATCCGCGTCGCGCACGATGACGTGCGATTTAATCGCCGCTTTGTCCCACACCGTACCGTCCGCGAAGTGCACCTCTTCGATGCCGAAACCGCCGTCACCAGTTTGGTCTTCAAGCAGGATCGAACCATCGTTTCCAACGAAGCGGATCAGCACGTTGCGGCTGTCAGCGACCTGGTGCGTGACGATGACGTCGCTCGGCGCGATGCCCGCCCCCAGCTGCAGAATGTCAGTGCCGCCCTCATGCTTGCCCTGGGCGATCCGGTCGTTGCCGTCACCAAGATCGTAGACGAAGGTGTTGCCGCCATCGCCGCCATACATGTTATCATCGCCCAGGCCGCCGATAATCGTGTCCGCGCCCG
>NZ_WTYT01000004.1:9316-458564 GCF_009827595.1 Altericroceibacterium endophyticum
CCGTCACCAAGATTGTAGACGAAGGTGTTGCCGCCATCGCCGCCATACATGTTATCATCGCCCAGGCCGCCGATAATCGTGTCCGCGCCCGTGCTGCCGTAGATGACATCGTCGCCCGCGCCTCCTTCGATCGTCTCTTCGCTACGTCCACCACGAATGATGTCGTTCTGGTCTGACTGCGCCTGCAGAACGATCTGCGCGTCGAGCGCAACTCTGTCCCATATCGTACCGTCCGCGAAGTGCACCTCTTCGATGCCGGAAGCGTCGTAAATACTGCCGCCAGACTGGTCTTCAAGCAGGATCGAACCATCGTTTCCAACGAAGCGGATCAGCACGTTGCGGCTGTCGGTGGCCTGGTGCGTGACGATGACGTCGCTCGGCGCGATGCCCGCCCCCAGCTGCAGAATGTCAGTGTCGCCATGATCGCCCTGGTCGATCCGGTCGTTGCCGTCACCAAGATTGTAGACGAAGGTGTTGCCGCCATCGCCGCCATACATGTTATCATCGCCCAGGCCGCCGATAATTGTGTCCGCGCCCCTGCCGCCGTAAATGACATCGTCGCCCGCGCCCCCTTCGATTACAGTCGAACTGTAGCCATCAGTAATTGTGTCGGCCCCGGCACTTGAAGCCCTGCCAGCCAGCTTTTGGCAGAGCGTTTCGCGATCCCATATGGTCCCATCGGCAAACTGAATCTGCTCAAATCCAGTGGAATTGCCTGCATCTTGATCATTCAGCAGGAGAACACCCGGCGCAGAAGCAAACCGCACCATAACATCACGCGTGTCGGCAGGATTTCGAGTAAGGACCAGATCGTACAGCGAAATGCCGGCACCGAAGATCAAAATATCGTTGTTGCTGTCATATCCGCTGAGCCGGATAGCGCCGTCACCGATATTGTAGGTGAAGCTCGCCACGCCGTTTCCGCCATTGAGGTCCTGATCCCAGGAACTGGGCGGAACATCGTCAGTCGCGCCAGCAAAGGCAGCGCCAGTACCCATACGAAAGAGGTCAGGCAGCGTCAGACTGGTCCCGTCGGCAAAGCGCAATTCCTCGATCGATTGAGAACCGTCTTCTGCATCCTGATGTTTCAGTGTAATTTTGTCGCCGGCGTCACCGATCGTGAGGATAACATCGGTTGGATTGTCGGGATCAGCGCTGACAAATACATTCGACAAAGCGATACCGGCGCCAAAGACTAGCGCATCGACGTCCGCAGCAGCCCCAATTTCTTCGATGGTGACGTCCCCATCGCCAAGGTTGAACAAGTAGGTATCCGATCCGTCACCCCCAGAAAGGCTATCCTGTCCGCCACCGCCGTTTAGCGTATCGTCGTAAATCGTACCGGTGAGCGTATCGTCGCCTGCGGTTCCTGTAAGGCTCCTGCCTGCGGTCTTGGAATACACTGCCCGACTTGCAAGATCTGTCTTGCTCCAGTCTGCGTCCGTGAAGTTGAATTCTTCAATACCCTCGGCGCCGTTCGTTACCGCACCGCGCAGATCAATTCGATCACCTGTCGAAGCATCGCCGACCAGTAGCGACAAATCGACACCGGCCGAATGCGCGACCACAGTGATGTCATTACTTGAAACGTTATGGCCGAATTCAAGAATGTCTCGTTGGGTGGTCGATGTGCCAGAATCGCTTAGAGAATCACGACCATCACCCTTACGGAAGATAATCGTATCATTGCCTTCTCCGCCATCGATCTTGTCATCGCCCTGACCACCCTCGAAATAGTCGTCACCACCGCGTCCCGATAAAATGTCATCGCCGGATGCGCCTTCGAGCCAATCTGACCCGCTGTTCATCGGATCGGTCGAATCTCCGTCCGCTCCCAAGATTCGGTCATTGCCTGCCCCTCCGAACAGAACGTTGCCGCTGCCGCCATTTGCGTCGAGCACGTCGTCGCCGTCGCCGCCAAATAGCCAGTCGTCCAGTGAACCACCAACCAGAATGTCGTTGCCCGCATCGCCAAACAGGTCATCGCCGGAATCGCCGGCACGAATGAAGTCGTCGCCTGCCCCACCATGGAAGACGTTCGACACGTGATATGACGAGTCCTTTGAAATTCCATCTCGGGTTCCGCCAGACGTGGCGGTGATCATTTCATCGGAAGCGGAGCCTTGAATGACGGTCTTTGATCCGCTGTCGACGGTGTCTTCCAGCACAGCTCCGTCCAGCGTCATGTAGCGTTCGCCATTGCCCTCGCGGGACAAGGCTTCAAACTGGAAACCGACATCACGGGCATCGATTCCACCTTGATTTAGAAGATACGAAAACCCGCCATCCCAATCATGCGTGTTGCGCTTGAGAAGGCCCAGATCGCTCGCCTGTGAGAGCGTGAGAAGCCATTCGGCGCTGAATACCGAGTCCGGTTCCGCGGCGATGAGGGCATTGATCGAGGCCGAATTGTGCAGGTATGTGTTCAGCCGGTCGGCGAGCGACAGATTGCCAAGCAGCATGTCGAGCCCATAATCGACATGCGTAAAATCCCCCATGTCTTGAAGAACGCCGTCGATAAGCGGATTGCCTGTATCAGGTGTGGATGACGTCACGACGCCAAGCGCTATAGTATTGTAAAACGCCCGCTTCGTGACAACGTCACCGCCGATGATCTGGAAGTCCTCGGCTGCTCTCATTACGCCATAGCTGAGAAGATCCTGGGGTCCTTCAAATTTTTCCCTGTTATCGCTACTCGTACCGTCATCCCAGTAGACATACGCCTTGCTCCTCATCCCGTAGGAGCCGCCTTCGATTTCGGATCCGTTTAGCAGTTCACCACCAACCTCATCGATAATGCCGTTGAGCGTAATTGCAGCGGTATTGCCGAGTTGCCGGGCAACCTGTTTCTTGCCGCCATCCTTTTTCCAGACGCTATCAACCGCAAAATGTCCGCTATCCGCATCATAACCCAGGATCGCTCCAGACTCGGGCTTGCCTGTAAAGAGGCCGCCAACTAGTCCGCCGACGAGGTCACCGACAAAGGCACCAATCGCGGTGCCGATTACGGGCAACGATGAACCGATGGTTGCGCCGATCGCGCTGCCGATCTGCGCCCCGATCTGTTCGCCAACCTCATCCCAGCCGGCAATTTCTTCGGCGAGTTTGTTCCCGGCAAAACTGCCAGCCGCGCTTGCCAGGCTCGTCGTGCTCAGTCCATCGAACACGTCTTTGCCGCCCGCGGCGTTCGAAAGAATCGTATTGATCACCTGGCCCGCTTCGGTGGTCAGCAATTCGCCGGGCAGACCGCCGACACCGATGGCATCCACGAGCTGAGCTGTCAGGTAGGAACTGACAGCGCCAACTCCTGCGGATTTGAGATTATCAAGAAACTCTTGATCCAGCCCGTCAAACGCGTGCGAAAGGTTGTCCGAGGTCGCCGTGCCTCCATCGAATGCCAGGGTATTCAACACGTCGCCGAAATTGTCGGCGATGGTCTTCAAGGCGGCCGACGTGACAGTCTGGGTGATTACGTCATCGCCCGCGATGTATCGGCCAAAGGTGTTTGCGATAACCTCAGCGGCATTGACGAAATCGATATTGATCGGCGAGTCCGTCAGGCGAATTGTCGTCGGGCCGCCATCGTCGTGCGTAATTGTAACATCACCATCTGTGGTGCGCATAATGCCCGAATAGGTCGCATCCTGGCTTTGGAGATTGAAATCCCATTCCTGCACCGTCGAGCGGCCATATGCGTCCGTGCCAGAGCTGATTTGATAGCGACCAATCTTCGTTCGCGGATCAAACGCGACAAGCTTGGTCGTGTGGCCAGCTAGAATAAGCGTTCCGTCGCTTGCAACCCGAGCGCTGAGGAAGGCCCTAGCAATTTCGCTAGTCGCTCCACCGCCTGTTAATCCGTCATCCAAACCAATTAGGTTTCCAAGATCATCGTATGTCAGCTTTGGTTGTTCGACGCCTGCCATGGCCCGAGCGTAGGAATCGAGTTGCGCCTTAATTCTCGCCGCCTCAGCTAAATTTAGGACCCGTGTTGCCTCTTCATCCGTCACGTCTGCGGCGACAATAGTCCCATCGGCCGCTAGTGTTATTGTTATACGTCCCTCCACTGAGGGCTGGCTGGACGCGTTGCCAACTTGAACCGTTGTGATCTTGGTGCTGCCATCCGCTGTCGGTGCTCGAACTACAATGACTTTACCGTCAGCGTTGTTGGGATCATCCAGCACCGAAACTGCTGAAATTGAGCCCTTTCCTGCAGCGCCTGGGCCGGACACAATAAAATCGTCAAATGTTAATACGGTGCCACCATTCAAGTAACTCCAGCGTGTACCGAGTTCACCATAGTCAGCACCCATGAAGTTTTTTATATTATCTACACTTTCGTTGGTTAGTATATATGAAACTTGATGATTTTCAGGATCAATATATTCTTCGGCAAATGACGCATATAGAGAAGCCGGAAACAAGGTTCCCGCTAGCGTTGCGCCTATCCCCTGCCATTGGGCCGCTAGATTGTACTTATTATCGACAAATGCAGTGTGTCCAAAAACGTCACTTCCGACGTTATTGTTTATGATGGTAATGATATCATCTTCGCTTCTAAGCAATCTCCAATGATTTCCATTAGAGTCCTCGCCATCCAAACTGCCACCTAACGGCACGTCAGCAATAGCTGACGCCGAGAAGCCAAAAGAAGCTGGAGTCTTGTCAAGATTAACGACTTGCGGCGAGCCAACTGCCGTTCCAATTAGCAGCGCGTTGAGAATATCGGTTTCATTCGTGAGGCTAATTGTCTGCTGACTGCCAAAAAGGCGTGACTTTTGCTCGTCTGTTGCCCTTTGCCAAACACTTGAGTCCAAGGAAGCGTCGAATGTGTATCCAACATTCTTACCAGGAAAGTAGTCTATCAGGCCATAGCTATCCCAGACCAGGCCATCGACAGATAAAATGTTATTTCTACTAATTTGATCGTATGCTTTACGTAATACAATATCTTCCATAAACGATACCACGGCATCGTCGATATTGTATGAAAATTTATCTAATTTAATGCCATATAGAGCTCCGTTTGCGATCTTTGCATTCAAGTTTCCCGCAATTGCAGCTCGACCGCTTTCACCCGAATAGGTTGTAATCTCAGCTTGCTCCTGCAACATCCTAGCAGCTTGAATGTAGCGGTTAGACTGTTCGACATCCGAAGATGCAACCGCCTTACCTTGATCACTCAAGACTTTGGCAATCTCAAGATAGGCGCCTGCACGATCCGCAGTTAAGGTAAAGCTGCTTCCAAGCTTTGCGCGAGCGTCCTCAACCGCAGCCTCAAATCTTTGTTCAAAATCGACTAGTCCGCCCATTTTCAATTCCCCCGATGAGACTCGACGTCAGACACTAATCTCTCAGACATAGAGATAATTTCCCGCCACTTTGGAAGCAAATCTGGATAGAATAGCGCTTGATTTACTAAGTTTCCTCCACGATCATGTATTAACTTACACATCATGGGCGCATTAACAACCATGTGCACACACTCTATCAATGTATTATAATCAGGCGATACGAATAATTTCGAATCGTTGCCCGCTTCCGGTGTGTAACGCTCCTCTAGGCCGTAAATATTAGATCCACTTTTCAAATATCTAGAATAGTGATTATTCCATGTCCCATCCACCCGCCTTTTTACACTTCCAGAGCGCTCCCAGATTGCACTAACAATCACTACATTGGGTGTGGACAACTGATTTTTAGGCACAGGATCCCCGTGGGGGAATCGAACCGAAAAAGTGAACTGTCCAAGTTCAATTGCTTGTTTGATTGAAAATGTGGGGCTCGGAGAAATATATTTCGCGGGCATTTTTATGTCTACTCGTTCATCGAATCCGTCCGTAAGTTCCGGCTTGGGGCCTAAAATGAACGTGTAGGAGTCTGGCTCCTTCGCTGGCGGTTGCATTGGATGACATCCTTGCAGCGCGAAGATGAATAGGCCCGCGATCGAAACAAATCCGATCGGCGTGTAGCGTTTGGTCATTCTGAAGAGCCTTTCAGTATTCGCCGTATCGCGTCAGCCCGAAAGGCCGCCGCGGGAACCCCGACGCGGTAGGCTGGATTGCGAACCTTGATAGCCCGTCCGTGGCGCTCGCTGCCAACCGGCCCGGAATATACGTAGGTTTGGGATTCCGAGCTTTTCGATGCGCGAGTGTACCAACGAAGCGCGAGCTTGAGATCGCGATCTACACCGTCGCCTTCCTCGTAGCGTCGGCCGAGCTCGTATTGGGCGTGTTTATCGCCGCGCCTCGCCGCCGCCTCGGTGTCTGCAAGACTTTCCGTGCACCAAGTTGCAAGAGCAGCATCACCGCTCACGACGCTCGGTGCCTGCAACGCCAACAGGGTGCCAAGGACGATAGTCATCGCCTTACTCCCTTGTTTTCGAGACCTTCCGCTACTTTTTGCACCAGTTCTCTTTTAGCTTCGGCCCCGACGCGAAGCACGGCACGTTTTTTATTCGCCTCATCTTGATGGATCATCCGAAACGATATTCCTGAAAACGGCCCAGCGATGAGATCAGCAAGCATCAGTTCCGCCTCGCGATTTTGCGGGTCGGTGAACGGCGCGATCAGGGTGATCAGCCACAAGCGATCACCCGATTTCCAATCATCGGGCGATAATTCGAGTTTCGGTTCGGAGAGCGATCGTTCGAGTTTGCTTTCCGCCTCTTCATCCAGATATGCCCAGAGAGCAGCGCCGATAGGACGATCACCTTTCCTAAAGATGTGAAACTGACGGTTCAGGATAGCCGGCATGACCAACGACATGAGATCGCTGACCAGCAAGTCGTGATATTGCCATGATTGGCTAAGGAGCCACGTAATTTCGCCAAAGACATGGCTAACCGTATGCGCCGGTGTTGTCGCTGTGCTGGCTACCGCCACTGCTCATCTCCACTAATTCTAGCCGTCACCTTCATCTCACTGCTCCCGTGCGGCTTCGCGCCGAGCCTTGTCGATTGGGCTTATCAAATAACTAATAATTGACCTCTGCCCGGTCCTGATATCGGCTGTGGCCGACATGCCAGGGCCTAAGGATACGACCTCATCGCCTCGATCAATTTTTGAATTAAGCAATGTAATGCGCGCGACGTAAACCGGCCCCAACTTCTTGTCTTCCACTGCATCAGTGCTGATACTTTCGATCTTTCCAGGGATCGTACCGTATCGCGTAAAAGGAAAAGCCTCGAGCTTTACTGCGACATTCTGCCCCGGACTAACAAAACCGGCGTCCCTGTTAAGCACCTTTGCCTGCATGGTTAGGGCACCATACGGAACCACGACCATCAGTGGTCGGATCGCTTCGACAACACCGCCGACGGTATGCACCGCAAGCTGCTGAACCGTTCCGTCAACCGGTGCCACAAGACGCTGCAAGTGGCTCTTTTGTTGCGCCTTGGTCAACTCTTCCTGCCGCAGCATTGCTTCGCTCTGCGCTTTGGCTAGGTCCGATAAAGCAGTCTGCCGCGCTTGCTCGCGCATCTGCTTAAGTTGTTCGGCATATTTGCGCGCATCGGACAAAGCCTTGGATCTTTGCGCGACAGCGATCTCACGCTGCCCGGCTTCCGAGTGCTTCTGACGCTCCATCTCCAGCAGTTTCAAACCTGGAGCATAACCCTTGGCTTCCAATCCGTGCATGGCATCAAGCTCGCGTTCTAGCACGGGAGCAGTCTGGTCGAGCGTCTTGATCTGCTCCGTTGCCGCTCGCGCATCCGCTAGTGACGACGTGCGAGCGGCAGCCATACCGGCAATTCCGGCTTCGCTTTGCGCAAACTGTGCAGCAATCAATCTGCGCTGGGTGTCGACTACATCAGCCGGAGTACCTGGAGGCGGGTCAAAATGCAGTCCCCTTCCCGAGAGCGCATTGGCGATGGCCTGATTGCGCGCTACATCGAGCTGGGAGGCAAGCAGAGCTTTCTCCGCCTGGATCTGCTCTGCAGCCGAAACGGTTGGGTCGAGATCAATTAAAGGTTGGCCCTTCTTTACTACATCCCCGTCACGCACATAAATATGCCGAACAACTCCCGTGTCGGAGGCCTGGACTAATTTTACATCGTCGGCTGGCATGATTTTCCCTTGAGCTGATGCGACGACATCCACTCGGCCAAAAACCAGCCAAATGAACGTTGCGGCAAGGCCAACCAGAAGTACCCACGCCGTAAACCGCCCGGTTGGAGACACAGGCCGCTCTACAACCTCCAACGCAGCGGGCAGAAAACGAGGATCAGCGCTGGGCGTAGCGTTCCGTGAGCGCTTGCGATCCTTCACCAGTGCTTCGCGCGCCACTTGCCAATGGCGGGAAATCGCATTCATACGTGAGCTCCGTGGCTGACGCCCATTTGTCGCCGATAGAGGTCAGCGTAGCGACCATCGAGGCTCAGGAGTTCATCGTGACTTCCTGCCTCGACAATTCGCCCCTTTTCAAGCGTGATAATGCGGTCGCACTGGCGGATCGCGGATAACCGGTGAGCAATGATGAGCACTGTACGGCCACGCGCCATCGCCTTGAGATTGGCTTGGATGATCTCCTCGCTCTCCGCATCGAGAGCCGAGGTCGCCTCATCAAAAATCAGGATACGTGGCTGCGTAACCAGAGCACGCGCAATGGCAAGTCGCTGGCGTTGACCGCCAGATAAGTTAGTGCCTCGTTCCTCAATAGGCGTATCATAGCCCTGCGGCATGCGGACGATGAAGTCATGGGCACCCGCGAGTGTGGCTGCGGCAGTAACAGCTTCCAATGGCATGGCTGGATTGGAGAGAGCTATGTTCTCGCGAACAGATCGATTGAACAGCAAATTCTCCTGCAGGACGACCCCGATTTGGCGACGTAACCACGCAGGATCGATTTGGCTAACATCAACGCCGTCGACCAGAACGCGCCCTGCTGCCGGTGTGTAGAGACGCTGGAGGAGCTTTGTGAGAGTTGACTTGCCTGAACCGGACGATCCGACAATGCCCAGCGTGGACCCAGCCTGCACTTCAAGGTCGATATCTTCCAAGGTCCAGGGGCCATCAAGGTCATAGCGGAACTTAACGCCTTCGAACTGAATGGCCCCCGCTATCGCGGGAAGAGCCGTTTGACTTCCAGAGCCGGGCTCGGTTGGTTGATTAAGAACGTCTCCCAGCCGATCGATCGCGATCTTGACCTGCTGAAAATCCTGCCACAGCTGCGCCATCCGGATGACGGGCCCCGAAACCCGCTGGGCGAACATGTTGAATGCTATAAGCCCGCCCACGGTCATATCGTGGCTAATTACTGCCTGCGCACCGAAGTAGAGAATGGCTGCCAAATTGAGCTTCGAAATCAACTGGATCGCCTGGCCACCCGTATTGCCAAGATTGATAACCCGCTGGCTGGCCTCACTATATCCCGCAAGTTGGCGTTCCCAGCGATCCTGCCATTGAGGCTCGACCGCACTTGCCTTGATCGTTTGAATTCCCCCTATGCTTTCGACAAGCAGTGCGTTGTTTGCAGCTCCACGCTCGAACTTCTCATTGATCCGCTCGCGCAGCGGTCGTGTGACCAGCACAGCTACAATGAAATAGGCAGGAATAATCAGCACCGTGATCAGAAAGAGCTTCGTTGAGTAAATCCACATCGCGATCAAAAAAACGATCGTGAAGGCGGGATCTACAAGCACCGACAGTGAAGCGTTGGTCAGGAATTCTCGAATGGTTTCGAGCTGGCGTACCCGCATGGCCGTGTCACCGACACGGCGTGCTTCAAAGTACCCCAGGGGGAGCCGCAATAGATGTCGAAAGAGCTTGGCGCCAAGTTCGACATCAAGTTTCTGGCTGGTTTCGGAATAGAGTCTCGTCCTCAGCCAACCGAATATCGTCTCCCACACCGATACTCCGACGAAACCGATAGCTAGGACAGTCAAAGTCGACATGGTGTTGTGCACAAGAACCTTGTCGACGACGTTCTGAAAAAACAATGGCGCGGCGAGGCCGAGAAGGTTCAATGCCAATGTAATAAGAAGGACTTCACCAATCAGATGTCGGTAGCGCACGATCTGTGGGATGAACCAGGTGAAATCGAATGCTCGACTGGTCAGCCCAATATTCTCACGTGTGGTGACCAAGACGAGCTCGCCATCCCAAACCTCGTTAAGCTCTTCCCGGGTCAGTTTGCCTACCGAACGATCAGGACGCTGTATCAGCACCTCTTCACCCGCAACTCGTCCAATAAGAAACCAGCCAAGCTTGCCACAAGCAAGGGCAGGCAACGGTAAGCGTTCCAAGTCTTTCCAACTCGCCTGACGTGCCTTCGCGCGTACCCCTTCGATAGCCTGCGACAGGCGAACAAGATCGCGGGAACTGACACCCTCATAATGGCCAAGTTCATGGCGCAACTGATCTGGATCGGCTACAATCCTGTGCATGGCGAGCAAAGTGGCAAATGTGATCAGACCGCTATCTTTGCCTTCATTGGAGATATTGGGGTCAGCGTCGCTCATGAGTGCGCATTATCGCTTGCGGGCGCAGATGGCTGCTCGACCGATTCTCGAATGGGGGTAGTAGGCAACGAGCGTGAATAGGTCCGCTGAATGATGTCGCCCTTGGTCTGCTTGATTGAAGGATTGGCGTCGCTAGCGCCAGATGGACGGAGCATCTGCTGACGGAATCGAGGTGCTGTCACCTCGTCGAGAGCCGATATCACCCCATCCCACGGCAGCGAATTTCGACCTCCGATTTCACGCAAATGGCTTTCAGGGTCACGAAGTTGGACGCCTGTAAGTAATGTCCGCGCTTCGAGTAGCCCGGTTTGGCGCAGTAGCGAGGCTTCGGCCAAGTAGTGGTCGCATTTGGAGGTCAACAAAGCAACTTCAGCATCGCGAAGCTGCTGCTGAGCAAACAAAACATCAAATGTTGATCGCAAGCCAACGCGATACTCATTGACCATCCCGTCTAGCTGGACCTCAGCAAAATGACGTTGCTGGCTTTGAAGATCGACCTGGGCTGCAGCAGAAATCATGTGATTCCATGTCCGTGAGACACTTCGGTCTACGTCCCTGCGCGTTGCCTCTATCTTAAATCGATCTGATCCGTTGCGATCCTCTGCTTCACGGATGCTTGAAGCAATGGCTCCTCCGGCAGAAAGCGGCACCGTGAGCACAACGCTGCCGGTATAGTTTTGGTCTTGATTGCGAAAATGGTAAGGCAGCGCCTTGCCGATCAGGCCAGCTTCAGCCCGCAAATTTAATGTCGGCTGCCCCTCCGCCTTGGCGGCAACAATACTCGCTCGAGAGGCGTGCTCTGAAAATATGGCATGCTTGATTTCTGGATTTTGCTCTTCGGCCAGTGCGAAAGCAACTTCCACGCGATACGGTAAATTCGGAAGATCGGGAACTTCGGATAATTTTCCAGGCTCATGCCCCACTAGAGTCGCATAATCGGCTCGAGCCGCTTCAAGCGCCTGCTCAGTTATGACCATCTGTTGACGAGCGATCGATAACTGAGCTTCAGCTTGTGCGACGTCCGTGCGCGTCACCTCACCAGCCACTTGGCGCGCGCCTATTTCCTTAGTCAGTCGCTGCAGTTGATCGACACTCGACTGCCAGATCAGCAGCGCCGCTCGGTATCGACGCACATCGACGTATGCCGTGATGACTGACAACAGCAAATCACCTTCGGTTCCGCGTAAGATCTCGCGCCCCACACGAATGTTGGCGAGGGCCGCATCCCGTGCAGCAGTCGCTCGTCCACCAGTAAAGAGCGGTTGACTGACAACTACTTGAGCAATGTTGCTGTTACTACCAATAGCTCTAGGCCTAAGAGGGTTGACCTCTTGGGAGACTCGACCGTTGATCCTCCGGTTATAAGCACCGGTAACATTCAGCTCAGCCTTCGTTCGCAGCTGCGAGCGAGCTTGAACCAAACCCTCATCGGCTGCCCGCAAGTCATAACGAGCGCTCTCAAGTGTCGGGTTGGTCTGATATGCAAGAGCTATCGCATCAGCCAGCGTCTCCGCTGATGCTGGCGCGGCAGCAGCGAAAATCAAATTCGCAATCAAAATATAAACTGACTTTTGGCAAGCCCGAGCTTCAAAATGCATTGCCTGAACCAAATCTTAGACGGCCACCCGAAACCAATCGTTCCGCACCCACATTAACCCAAAAACATGAGCGGCCGATGTTTTTCATCAGAATTGAATTGTGAAATCGCGACACCCCCTCCAGTCCCGAAAAATTCACCACCGACCCAAATTGAAAGTAAAGCGCACTTACAAATCCCAAGGCCGCCAAGGCCCGAATTGACGTAGCGTCAGAGCGGGCCTCAACACTCATCGATTCTCTTCGAAACCGCCGCTCACGCTTGATATTGCATCCAAAATGGATGCACGTAGAACCCAAATCCGGGCACTTTAACTTCCCCACCTGGCAACACCCTTACGGAAATGATCATCTAATCAATTATTTCATTAGTGAATTATTAACCTAATGAATTATTACGAATACTAAATTCCTTTGCAAGCATTTATTCAGATAATATTTGGATCGCCCTGGGGCACTGAATCAAGCTTATCCAGCGACTGGAGAACCAATTCGCTCTTCCCGATGCCACCTGGCCCCGAAATCAGAACTGAGCATCCTTTTGTGAAGTATTGGACGAGTTTATTGACGCGATTCTCGCGACCATAGAAACGTGCGGTGGGACGGGGAACACACGTGTACGTCGAGGTTCCCTGAGCTTCGCCCGGGTCGCTTCTATCATCTCCGCAGCACAGAATCTGGCGAGTTTTGCCAAGCACCAAGCGACGGTTGCACAGGCGATGCTCCCGCTGGCTCTGCGGGAAGGGCCAGAACATTGCCGCCGAGAATCTAATCCTTCTGCCCTCGGCCGGGGATTATCCCTTCCGGCTGACAGAGGCAGTGCGTGAGACGTGCATCGATGTGCTGATCGTTGAGAGTGGCTGCACCGGCGACGGTAAGCCAACGGTCTACTTCACGCTCCTGCATTGCCATCGTGGCAAGGTGCGCTGGCACCGCGCACTACGTCTCTGGTGCGATCTCGACCGGCGGCTCTTTCTCATCCCAGATCCCGATGGAGACGAGCCGGACGCGTGCTGTTTCGAACTGGATCGAGGCGCTCGTCTAACAGAGACGCCGTGGGCGCATGCAGCCGAGCGCGATCTCGGACTTCGCAATGCCACAGCGTTTCTGCTGGCGCCATAGCGCCGGTGGGTACCGATTTCCGGCACCGCTGATCACCAGAGCATGAACAAACCCGGTGTGTCCGGGCAAGGTAAAGAAATGAACGAAGCCGCGCGCTCGGAACGCATCGGCTTCGCAGGGAGCATTGCAGTTATGAATATGATGTTCGCAATCCGTCCCCGAACGACGGAATTCAATGGCGGAGAGGTGATTCACCGTTTGCAGTCGGTCGCCTCGGCCATCAATGCAGTCATTGGAAAGGACGGAAGCGCGCTCGACCCGCTTTTCACGCAAGCAATTGTACTGCCCATCGCTGGCGTGGTGGTGATGGGCACCGGACGCAGACGACCGCTCTATTTTGGGAGCGCCGAACGCCTTGCCGATCTTACAGGCATGGATGTCCTTGTGCTGCGTTTCGACGCAGCCCGAGGCGCGAGCTTTGATATCCTGTTACGGGGCGCCGCACGCTGGTTATCCGGCTATCTCGCCTGGCGTCGCCGGGACAGCGAGTTGTGGCTCATCCCATCGGCTGGAACTGGACCCTGTATAAGAGCAAGCCATGCAGGGTTGGTGGTCGAGGAAAACGCGCCTTTCCTCGACCTCCAGGATCGATATGCGGGGATCATCACCGCGAAGACACATACCTCGTTCGAGGGGTGGATCTGACGGCTCTACGGCCGCTCCTCGCGACGCGCTTGCTAGGTCTCCATCCGGCCGCAAAATAATCTTCAGAAGTTCATAAGAGCCCGCTCGTATAAAATCACCGGGCCATCCGGGTTTCGGCAGCCACATCCAGCAGTGATGCGGTTCGCCGCTTGCCTGTTAACGGAAGCGACGGGGCGTTGGGCAGTGGCTCTTGGTTGGCTTCTTCCAAGAACCGCAAAGCTTCATCCAGGTAGTCATTAGAATGAGAGGTCACACCGGCGCCTTCCCTGACCTCTTCATTACGGCTCCCATGATCACAATCATTGAGGATGGTTCGTCTCAAATCATCTACAAGCTGCACGGCACGTTTTCGCCAGTTTTCTGGCAGCTCCGACTGACTGAAGGCCAATACAGGTGGATAAAAGGCATCGGTACTACCGGTATGCCGATACATGCTCGCGATGCGCTTCTCGAGCGTGGCTTCCATCTGGATCAGCCTCACGACGGCAAGCGAAATTACCTGCAGCGGCGTCAATCCGCGGTACCAGATCTGGCTCATCTGTAGATTGGCGACCTCCTCCGAGGTTTTATCCTTTCGTATCTCATTCCAAAAGATGTCGTCCTGGCTTTCTGCAAGATCTCTGACGTCAGCCAACAGGTGATCACGGTCTTTGCGCGAGATATCGCGGAGCATTTCTCGCTGGAGAGTAGGCTCCACTACAGCTTTGATGTTCTTTACGTCGTCATGGCGCGTCGGCTTTGCTTCGGCCTTGCCGCCGCGAGCTTCTTCATTGGTACGGTAGCGATCGGTGTTTTCGGTCAGCATTTGATAGACCGGCCGCCAGATCGCGATCGGAGTTCCTGCGCACATTCGCTCGCCCTCAACGTTTGAGTGCAACCAGGAAAATGCACCCTTCATACTGCGGGCAGCGCGACCGGCGCTGGCCTGCGCGTCATGAGCGCACCAGATAAGTTCCATTCGGTAGATCAATCGTATGGCGCTCTCAGCGGTCAAGCCCACCGGGATGCGATGTTTGGTGAGGTAAGCGGTTGCTGATCCATGATCGCCTCTAACCACTAGCCGGTAGAAATCCGGATCATTAGCGCTGGTTTGCCATAGCTGCTCGCAGAAGGCTCTTAATTCAGCATCTTCGAAGCCATGCTCGACGCCTGCCCAGCCCGTCACGAAATGTGTGCGCAAATAGCCATCGTCCGAACGGTCAAGTAGCTTCTTACAGAGTTCGAGCAGGCCAGCGGCTGAATCCGGCACGATATTATCGGGTAGAGGGAGATCACGGGAGTCCATAACCGCCATCTTGAGCTTATCCCACGGCTCGAAAGAAAATAGCTGGGCCTGACGCTTCTCTGAGCTAAGATTTTCACCCCAGATCTCCGCGAAAAGCCAATCTCTTACGTTCAGCAGGCCTCTTCTCGAGATTGGTCTATACTTGATGACAGTCTTGGCCAACCTTTTCAAGTTTCTCGGAACGTTGCGTGCAAAGTTGCGCGGCTTGTTCTTTGGTTTATTATTGTCAGTTTTCTTATCGCTCAGTTTCATAGGACTCCCTGTTAGGTTAGAATGATGCGGTTTCATTTCCATCTTAATAATAGCAACTTAAGAAATCCCTTGCGGCAATTCCGCGATAGCCTGTTCGATGTTGCTGATGAGTGCGCGAGCGATCACCTGCAGCTCCTTGTTCAGCTTGTCGGCCTCGCGCCAGGCAGCCAAACCGGTTCGCCCCTCCGTCTGCTCGGCCTCGCACCTGGCGAGTGCGGCGTTGAAGAGCTTCTCCTTCTCGAGAAAAGCGGCGTAGACAGCGTCGATATCCATGGATTAGTCCTTCCATTCTGCCGGGAGTTCAGGCGCCTGCCAGTAAGCTGGATTGCCGCCTTTTTCGTAGATCCACTGGAATGCTTCGCCCCTGGTGGCCAGCGTGGGCGGAGGCAGACGCGCCGCCTCACAAATGTCCTCGATGATATCGATCTGGTCGGCCGTGATGTCCTGACCGCGCCATTTCTCATTGGCACCCGTCCGACCGCTCTCGATAAAAGCTGTGACCGAAGCGTCGTAGATCGCCTTCTTGTACAGCCGCCGGCGATAAAGGCCCCAACTGCGACACCATTCAGCACGCGCGGGATCGGTCAATGCCGCGCTCACCGCTTCAGCAAATGTCATCGGACCACGATCGAGCCGCACTTGGGCCAACCATTGCAAAGCTCGGTCGCCGCATGCGAAGAACCCCAGGAGCGCCATATCATCCACACCCGCGAAACCGAGCAACGTAAGGCTCGAGCCAAGCCTGTACTTTTCGCTATCGACCGAGCCTTTCCCGCCGCGACGGCGCGGCTTTGCTCGCGCCTGGCGACGAAGTTCGGGAAGCTTCTCCTCAATGTGAGCAAGTTCAGAAGAGGCAGCGTGCTCGAGAGCCAACAGGCTCTTCAGAAGGTCTGCGCCGATCGCATCTGGTGGTGGCTGCGTGTTTGTCATGCGCACCAGATGGATGATCACTGTGGCGAGTGCCCCCGACCCTCCCCCAGGGTTTGGCCAGGCTCATTTTTGCAAACCTTGTGGGAGGGTCAGGACCACCACAGCACGGTCCTGCTTATAAGTTAAGAGAGAGGGGGGTGGTGCGCGATAAAGGTTTGTTTGGCCTGTCGGCCACAAACCACCCTGCCACCCCCCCCTCTCTTCGGCCAATCAGGCAAGGAAAAGCGATGCACGCGGCCTACGCTGAACTGAAAGAGGGATCACGTGCAGTAAGCGCGGCAATGGCAGCTGTGCGCGGCGCGCGTAATCAGCGTACACGCGAGGAAAGAGCCGCCGCGATCGCCGATGAAAAGGAAGAGCGTGAGGGGCGCAGGCGACGGCGGCTCAAGGAAGAGGAAGAGCTACTCGAGCAAATCAGCCGCCGCGTGCGGGTACATATGCCTGAAGAGCAGCGACCCAAGTTCAGCAAGACAGCGCGCAGACTGTTCCAGCGTTCAAGCATCTTTCTACCAGGTGATGTTGGCTTCAGCGATGCTCGCGGCCACGATGGACTCTACTCGGTCCATTTCGCGTTCGCACCTCGCGGATTTGCATCAACGAAAGGAAGACGATGGCGCGCGGGTGAAGCGGAGCGAGCCGCGCGCTACATCACCCGCGAGGAAGGCCTCGAAGGTGGAGAGCATGGCTGGTGGTCCAATGTCGCCGCAGACCGAACAGAACTCGCCGGCTTCTTCCGCACACTTGAAACATTGGAGAAGCACGACCGAAAAAATGCCAATGTCTATATCTCGGAGATCATCGCCCTTCCCGCCGAACTGACGCACAGACAGCGACGTAAGGCAGTGCGCCGGATCTGCCGGTTCTTCGAGCAACGCGGGCTACCCTACGCAGTTGCCATGCACACGCCGGATGAGGGCGGCGACCAGCGCAACTTCCATTGCCATATTCTTTATTCGCTGCGGCCTTGCGAGCGACATGGCGCCTTTGACTGGAGCTTTGCTGCAGCCAAGGAAAACGACATCAACACACCCGCCGGTATCCTTGCCCGCCGGCAGACCATCGTGCGCGACATCAACGCGACGCTGCATGCTGCCAATATCGACAAGCGCCTGACGCCTCTTAGTAACAAGGCGCGCTGCATGGCTGAGCCTGCACCGAATGTCGGTCAGATCGGAACCTGGATCGCGCGGCGCCTAACGGCCATGGAAGCGCGTCAGGCGCTGCTGCAAAAGGCGCAATCGCTAGCCAGACAAACGCGCTCTGCGCTTGTGGACGGCGGCACTAGACTGACGCAGCTTGGGACCGAAGTCGACCGTCGATGCGCAGAAATTAAGCGCATGCAGTCCATAGTCCGTACCATGGCCATACGGTCACCGATTGCCTCCGCCCGGCTCAGGGGCGCTGAGCTTGATGTGAAGCAATACCTCAAGCAGCGGCACCACGAGGTGAAAACGGCCAGGGGGAGAGCGAACCTCTCGATAGCTCAAAGCACCAGCCATCTTGCGCGCCGGCTCGATGCCAGAAAGCTGATGGTAGATGACCTGATGCATTCAGCTTCGGAGCGCGTTTTGCGGTTTGGCAAACACACAAGGCTTCGCAGGATGTTGGACCTAGTCGTTAGCGTTCGCGAGGCTTGTGCGAAGAAAACCCAGCAACGCGCGCTGAGTGTCCGGGCACGGCTCGAGGCGACTTCGACGGCTTTGGTATCACAGACGAGCCGAGCGGCAAGCCTTGCTCGTTATGAAAAGGCTACGCTGGATCTCGCGAGAGAGCGCTCTGCTCGGCTTGCGGGAAGTACGGCCAAAGCCGAACAGCGTCTGGCCCGCGCGGTGTCCCGTGCAGAGGAAATTGCGACCTTGCAGGTTAAACGAAAAACCATCGAGGAAGCTGCGACGAGATGCCATTCGGAAGATGTGCCGCGCCTTGCGGCTCACCGATCCAATGTTTCCGCGCATCTCGGAGAAATCAGGGCTTCAGCCGAGCGCATTTGGGGCAGAGACACGCAAGCCCTTACCCCGCTCGGCCACGGCCTCGGACTTTGTCTCGCCCGTCTTCTCGCAAATGCAAATACGCGCGCGCAGTCAGCGCAAGACAGGCTTGCCAACCTATGCAAGCAGGGGCAGCGCAATGCCAGAACCGGTATCCGCACCGGCCTGGGCGGTGACAACGACCGGCTTGCGAAGAGCGCGATAACGTCCGAACCGACTGAGCTGATCCACGCTCGGCCATCAGCAACGCCGGCGCTTTCTTCCTTCAAGGTGCTCCGCGGACGAAGTGATGCGCAGGAGATACTTCGCAGACTGGTGCGCGACCGAGCCCCCACAAAAGATGTCGAGCTGTATCCAAAACCGAGCAAGCCCTCGCCCGCGACTGGAGAAGCTCTTCTTGTCGCTTCGCAGCGCATAGCCATGCTGCGCTCGATCGCCAAGCGCCGGGAGAAGCGGGTTCGCGAAGCACTGAGAAAGCAGAGTCTGGACAGTGTGCGCCGTTTGAACCTGCCCATCACCCTCAGCAGTTCTGGCGACTACGAAGTCGCAAAGGGACACCTGCCCGATGACGAAATCCGGGCGCTCAAGGATCCTTCGAGTCACAAGGAAACACAGGCAATCCTGGCCGGGATGGTTCGAGAGCGATGGGCGCTTGCCGAGCTTAAGCGGGGACCCGTCCGGCAGGATCCAACTGACCCTGCCGAACTGGATCTAGCCACCCTCGCGGCTGCGATGCAGCGGTTGAAGGGAAAAGGAAAAGATTGATCAGGCGCCGGACCGCGCGGGCGCTGCCGGCGAACCAAGGGACACCAAGGGAAAGGAGAACGGGAAGGCGAGCTTCCTGAAGTGAATGAAAAAGCGAGGGAAAGCTCAGGGGCACGCCCCCATCCCAATCCAACCCGGAGTTTTCTATGAATGTCCAATCGTTTTCCGAGCAGGTATCGCGTGTCCGCATGCGCATATTCCAAGTCCTGATGCGCGCGATAGGAGCCGGCAATGCCGTGCCTGCGGCGTGGGAGTTGCCCGCCGGTTCCCTCCTTCTCGCAGAGCGCAAGCTTATCTTTGCAAGCACGCCATGCGATCCGGCACTTTTCCGGCGCTCAATGCATGAGGCGGCGACAGCGACCGGCGCTGACGTCGTACTCGCTCATCAGCCATATGCATTCGGACCTCAACCGACCTATTTCTCGGTGGTCCTCAATATGAATGGAGAACTCATCAGGATCGATGAGATGCTGCTTTACTTCGAAAGGTCGAGCGGCTTCTGGCTTGTGCCGTCCGGCCATGGTCCGTTCGTAGCCTTGGAGCGAACCGGCCTGCGCCTCGATTTCGAACCTCCCTTCGTGACTTTCCAACAGCGGTGCGCATGCATCGAAGCGGCCTCTGCCGCCCTCGCCGGTGACAATCAGATGCGGGAGGCCGCGTGATGGCGAAGAAAGTGAAGGCGCCTCCGGGCCTTGATTACGAGCCAGTTCTGGGGGAAATGGAGAACCTCTCCTTCGGGGTAGCGCAGGCCGATCCGAATAACGAACTTACCGCTGAACGCTTTCTCGGCCGCCGCCTCTTTCCCGTGATGAAGCCCCACGACATGTCGCTGCCCTGGCCGCAGCCGACCTGCCACAAATTCGATGTCATTCTGCCGCCTGGTGCAAGCGACGAGTTCTGGGACCCACAACGCCTTGTCAAAGCTTACGACCGGCAATGCTTCAATTCCATTCGCGACCTTGTTGTGATCGTCACGCTGCGGTTCGCTCAGGTTGATGTCGTCCCGCAGATCACCCGGCTGCACGAAGTATGGGAGCTGGGAAGAGGCTTCGCCGCTAACTTGGTGGAGGAACACTCGGTCGCCGTAGTGGTCGTAATGCATGTGCCAGCTCGTGCGGCAAAGCCGGGCTTTCCGCATCTTCACCTGATGATACCAGCTCGCCAACTTTTGCCATCGGGCTTTGGAAAATTCGCTCGGCCTTTGGCGACAGACGAAGGTCGGGCCATTGTAGAGGATGCTTGGAAGACATGGCAGGGGGCCAGAAATGCCGCATGATCCCATGCCCGAGGACCATGCGTCGCTGGCTGAACCGGCGCTGCGACTTTTCTTCAAGATCGCAACGCTGTGGTCGATGACGGAAGCCGAACAGTTTGGTGCGCTTGGGATCTCGAGCCAAACCACGCTGCAGCACTGGCGTACCGGCAGAATGTATGGATTTGGTGAGGACCAACTGCAACGTGTTTCCTACGTGCTTGGTATCTACAAAGCCATAAACACCTTGCTGCCCGATCCCATCCGGGCAGACCAATGGATAAGGAGGCCGAATTCGGCTCCGCTATTCAGAGGAAGAAGCGCGATCGATCTGATTGCATCGGGGAGCCTCACTGATCTGGCTGCCGTTCGCCATTATCTTGACGCTCAACTCGAGCGGTAATTCCAAAACCTGGGGGAGGGTCGGAGATATTCCGGCCCGGTCCTCCCCATGTCCCCGGCATGTCGAAACGTGCCGCCCAACAACTGCCGACTAGCGCTGCTCAGGACAGCCAGCTGGCGGGTGAGCAGAACGGCTTGAAGGGCGAGCCTAAGGTCCGAGACCACTTGCCCGCGACGCTACCGATCTTGAGCGACGAAGCGGCAATTCTCGACAGCCTGCTCGGCACCGAATTGGCAAGACTTTTCGAAGAGGAATGACATGACGCTGAAATCATCACCTGCAGGCCCCGCGAGGGTCTGCATCTACGCGCGCGTCTCGACAACGCGCCAGGCTAAAAACGATCTGTCGATCCCCGACCAGATCGCGCAAGGTGAACGATGGTGCGCTCAGAACGGAAACACCGTTGCCGACACCGTGATCGAGCCAGGCGCGAGCGCCACAGACGATGCCAGGCCACATTTCCAGCAGATGATCACTCGGGCAACGAGCGAGGAGCACCCCTTCGACATTATCCTCGTCCATTCCCTGTCGCGCATGTTCCGCAATGCTATGCACTACATGTAGTACAAGGCGAAGCTTAAGCGCGCCGGTGTGAAAATCGTGTCGATCACGCAAGGTTTTGGTGATGAGCCTGCTGCCGAACTGGCACTTGGTATGCTGGCGCTATTCGATGAATACACCTCGCTTGAGACGGCCAAGCACACCCAGCGCGCGATGCTGCAGAATGCACGGCTCGGTTTCTGGAATGGCCAGAGTCCTCCGCTTGGTTATCGTACATATGAAGCCGAGCGCAGGCAGGGAAAGAGCAAGCGCAAGCTTGAGATTTACGAAGACGAGGCCTTCATCGTCCGGAAGATCTTCGAATTGTATCTCGTGGGACCACCGGGCCAACATCCCTTGGGCATCACCCGGTTAGCCCAGTGGATGAACACGAACGGCTACAAGTATCGCGGCAAGAAATTTCACGTTTCGAACGTCCAGAGCGTCCTCAGAAATACCGCATATGTCGGCGTGGCATTCTACAACAAGCGCGATACGAAACTTCGCATTCAGCGGCCGGAGGAGGAGTGGATCCCCATTCCCGTGCCACCGATCATTTCCTCTGACGATTTCGAGGCAGTGCAGCAACGGCTCGTGGAGCGTCGTCCGACTGCTCGCGCAGCACGCATTACAACCACGAACAACCTTCTCATCGGAATCACTATCTGCGGCACACAAGGCGACGGGTGTGGCGGAGGAATGACAACTTCCACGGGCAAGAGCGGCCAGTACAAATATTATGCGTGCTCTAACCGCGCTCGTGCCGGAACAAGTATCTGCAAGGGGCGACGGATTTCCATGGGCAAACTGGACAATATTGTTCTCGACGCCTTGGAACAACGCCTGCTGACACCCGAACGTCTCCGCGATCTTCTATCGAGCTGGCTCGATCATACAAAGCATGCGGTCGACTCGCGCCGTGAAAAGCTAAGGCAGTTGCGCTCCCGGAAGACTGCACTCGAGGCCGGACTTGAGCGTTTGCTTGATCTCGTCACCGAAGGCCATCTTACAGCTTCCGACCCTCGCTTCGCCAGGAAGAATGCTGAGCAGAAGAACCAGCTTATGCAGGTGGAAGCCGACATCGTCCTTCTGGAACGCCAGCTCGCAAACTCCGAAAGGCGCATCACTCCCGAGGTTATTGAGGAGTTTGTCCGGCTCATGCGGCAGCGCCTGCGCGAGGGCGATCCGGCACTGCGGCAGTATTATGCTCGCAGCATCGTGGGACGTGTGGAGGTCGGCGACCGGGAAGTGAGAATCTTGGGTACGACCAAGGCTTTGGAGCATGCCGTCGGCCGCGTGGGCTGCCAGCCGCATTTACCGGTGCCCAACATCGAACGGGAATGGTGCGCCCGACAGGATTCGAACCTGTGGCCCCCAGATTAGGAATCTGATGCTCTATCCTGCTGAGCTACGGGCGCATCCATGGACCGTCTAAAGCGGTCACTGCTCAAGTGCAATCGTCTTGGGCCAGCGTAGGAATCGGAAACTCAGTTCAATTCGTCGGGCGGGGTGACCGGAAACGGCAGCGGCGAGAAGTCGACGCCTTCTTCCAGCAATTCACGCGCTTGTTCAGGGGTGGCGCGGCCGTGAATGTTCTCTGCGTCGCTTTCACCATAATGGATAGCGCGCGACCGGTCGGCGAATTCATCGCCCACCCAGCGCGACTGTTTCAGCGCTTTGCTCTGCGCATCGGCCAGCTTCGACAAAGCCGTTACGACCTCGGCGGGCAATTCGCCCCGCATCACGCCGTCAATCGCTTCTGATGATTGTTGCGGCTGAGGCTCTTGCGGTGTTTGCCCGCCTTCCACCGGTGCCGATGGCAGGACCTGATTGCCTTTGCGTCCGACAGCCGGTGCCATCGGTGCCTTTTCCACCACTTGAGAGCCGCATTGCGGGCAGGAGAGGATGCCTTTGTCCTGCTGGCTGTCATAATCCGATGAGGACGAAAACCAGCCTTCAAAGCCATGTCCTGCATCACATCTAAGATCGTAAACTATCATGATGGGGCCGGTTTAGAGATTGATCGACGATTGGCAAGACTGGGCAATTGGCGGCGCACCGTTTCGATACGCTTTGGATCAATCTCGGCAAATCCCAGTTCCGGCCCGGAATCCCCCAGATCGAGCACGATCTCGCCCCACGGATCAACCACCAGCGAATGCCCATAGGTGCTGCGTCCATCCGGATGCTGGCCGCATTGGGCGGCAGAGATAACATAGCTGGTCGCCTCAATCGCGCGGGCCCGTTGCAGAATATGCCAATGCGCCTTGCCGGTCGGAACCGTAAAAGCCGCAGGGATCGCAATGGCATCACAGCCGCGCTGGCCCAGTTCCTCAAACAAGGCGGGAAAGCGGATGTCATAACATATGGACAAACCCAGCTTGCCCAGCGGGACGTCGGCGATGGCGACCTCCCTACCCGCTTTGTATGCAGCCGATTCCTTCCAGCTTTCACCATTGTCGAGTTCGACGTCGAACATATGGATCTTGTCATATCGTGCAGCGATGGAGCCGGAATTGTCGATCACGATCGAACGATTGGCCCAGCTGCCATCGTCCCGCTTCAGCGCCAGTGAACCGAGTGCGATCCAGATACCGTGACGCGCCGCCATATCACGCATGGAGGACAAGACCGGATCATCATCTTCGTGGCAGATGGTCTGGGCCGCTCGCTTTCGGTCACGATCGAGGAAATTCGACATTTCGGGGGTGAAGAGCATATCTGCCCCCTCCCCCGCTGCCCGCTGCGCGGCATCGGCCAGCGTGCTGGCATTGGCCTGCGGATCAATGTCCGCGCACATCTGTAACAAGGCAATACGCGTCATGATCAGGCAGTGGCCCCGAGCAGCTCGTCCAGCTTGCCCGCACGCTCCAGCGCGGCCAGATCGTCCGCACCGCCAATGGCGGTATCATTGATGAAAATCTGCGGCACCGTGCGCGCATCGGGCTTGCGTTCCATCATCCTGTCGCGGTCAGCACCACCCATGGTGATATCATATTCGGTATAATCGACCCCCTTGGAGTCGAGCAGACGCTTCGCCTGAAAGCAGTAGCCGCAGGTCATTTTCGTATAGATTTCAACTTTAGCATCAGCCATTTTCATTCCTTAATTGCGTGCCTGCCCTCTTGAAGCTTCGAGGATACACCATATTTCATGATTGCAACGGCGCGCCGCAAGGGCGCCGGGGCAAATAAGGCGCCGGATTGGCCGGGCCTTATCATTTCAAATTGCTCAATAGAGGATTTGTGCCATGAATCGTTTCGATCTTACCCCCTATCGCCGTTCTACCGTTGGTTTTGACCGTCTTTTCGATCTGCTCGAAAGTCAGGTCCGCAACAATTCCGGCGACAATTATCCTCCCTTCAACATCGAACGCCGCGACGAGGATTCCTATCGGATCACACTCGCCGTCGCAGGTTTCAGGGAAGATGATATCGATATTACCGCCCAGCAGAACCTGCTGACGATCCAGGGCCGCAAACGGGAGGAAGAACCCGAAGGTGAGCTCATCCACGTCGGCATCGCCAATCGCGGCTTCGAACGCCGTTTCGAACTTGCCGATTTTGTCCGGGTCGACCGTGCGGATCTGGCCGATGGCCTGCTGACCATCAATCTGGTCCGCGAAATTCCGGAGACCATGAAGCCCAAGAAGATTCCGCTTGGGTCACAGCGTCCGTTGAAAATCGTGGAAGATGACGGTGAGAAGGATCAGGCGAGCGCCGCCTGAAGCTTCACCCGCAAAATTGACGGCCTGACATAAAGTGGGGGCGGAATTCGCGAGATTTCCGCCCCCTCGACGTATTAGATACGCCGACTAACCTCCAGCTGTAACCGTCCGGGTCGCAATAGACGATCACAACTGGGGGCAAGCTGAATGCCTGCTATGCACGCGGGCTAGACACGTCGCCCAGCCCGACTTCATGAAAAACATGGCGGCAATTTAACATTTGTTGATCCAACTCGCTATCTGCTCGGGCCGCGATAGCGCAAGCGATTTCTTGTTTCCGCAAATAAAAACACCCGGACAAGCCGGGTGTTTTCTATCAAACCAAACGTGATTGCCGCAAAGCTGCAGCTATAAATCCGGAAAAGAGCGGATGCGGATCAAACGGCTTGCTCTTCAATTCGGGATGGAACTGCACGCCGACGAACCATGGATGATCAGGCCGCTCGACAATTTCCGGCAAAAGGCCATCCGGCGACATGCCGGAAAAGACCAATCCGCCTTCTTCCATGCCAGCGCGATAGGCATTGTTGACTTCGTAACGATGCCGGTGGCGCTCGAAAATCTCGCTGGCGCCGCCATAGATTTCCGAAACCCGGCTGCCTTCCTTGAGCTTCGCCTCATAAGCGCCAAGCCGCATCGTACCACCAAGATCGCCGCCTTCGGCGCGTTCCTGCAGCCCTTCCTTGCTCATCCATTCGGTGATGATGCCGACCACAGGTTCGCTCGTCTCACCAAATTCCGTGGATGACGCGCCAGCAACGCCGGCGGTATTACGCGCGCCTTCGATACAGGCCATCTGCATGCCGAGACAAATGCCGAAAAACGGCACTTTGCGTTCGCGGGCGAAGCGCACGCTGGCAATTTTGCCTTCCGAACCGCGCTCACCAAATCCGCCCGGCACCAGAATGCCGTGCATGGGTTCAAGCTGCGACGCGATCGTTTCGTCGTCCTGCTCGAAAATTTCAGCGTCAATCCACTTGATGTTGACCTTCACACGGTTCGCCATGCCGCCATGAACCAGCGCTTCATTAAGCGATTTATAGGCATCAGGCAGGCCAACATATTTGCCGACGACGCCAATCGTGACTTCGCCTTCGGGATTATGGAAGCGATCGAGGATATCTTCCCAGCGGGAAAGATCGGGCGAGCCTTCGCTATCCATCCGGAAATGGCGCAGAACCTCGGCATCCAGTCCTTCAGCGTGATATTGCAACGGCACGGCATAGATGCTGCTGGCATCCAAAGCCTGAATAACCGCCTGCGGCCGAACATTACAGAACAGCGCAATCTTCGCCCGTTCGCTTTCCGGCAATTCATGTTCACAGCGGCACAGCAGCAGATCGGGCTGCACGCCAAGGCTGGTGAGTTCGCGGACGGAATGCTGGGTCGGCTTGGTTTTCAGCTCACCTGCTGCCGAAATATAAGGCACCAAGGTCACATGGATCAGCGCGGTGCGATCCTGCCCCAGTTCGTTGCGCAGCTGACGGATGGATTCGATGAAGGGCAGGCTTTCAATATCACCCACGGTTCCGCCAATTTCGCACAGAACGAAATCGAGGTCTTCCGTATCGGCCAGCGCGAATTCCTTGATCGCGTCGGTCACATGCGGAATCACCTGCACCGTAGCGCCCAGATAGTCGCCCCGGCGTTCCTTTGCGATGATCTGCTGATAGATCCGCCCGGAGGTTATATTATCGCTCTGACGGGCCGAAACGCCGGTGAAGCGTTCATAATGACCGAGATCGAGATCGGTTTCGGCCCCGTCATCGGTCACATAGACCTCGCCATGCTGATACGGGCTCATCGTGCCCGGATCGACATTGAGATAGGGATCGAATTTACGAATGCGGACCTTGTAGCCACGCGCCTGGAGGAGAGCAGCAAGACTTGCTGCCATGAGACCTTTGCCAAGCGAGGAGACCACGCCGCCGGTGATAAAAATGTACCGCGCCATGGGAAACGAGCCTTACGCCCCGAATGAGATTCGAAGCAAGCTAGGAAATAAAAAAAGAAAGGCCGCGCATCGCATGAAGCGCGGCCTCAACGGAAAGCCCGGAAACTCCGAGCGTATCGGGTGACTTATTGCGCCACGCCAGAAAGCGGATCGTCGCTCTCCGGGGTTGGTACGGAACTGACCGGTGCTTCACCATCCAGCCCCTCATCACCCGGAACGAGCTCATCCTGCTGCGCCTTGGGCAAAACCGAACGATCGAGCGAATCATCAAGATTGCGCGTGCCGGTCGTATCCACGGCAACCGCCGCCAGAACGATGGCCAGAACGACGAACAAGATCGCCAGAACCCGGGTCGTCCGCGTCAGGAAATCAGCCGCGCCGCGGGCAGACATCAGCCCCCCCGGACTGCCGCCACCACCAACGCCCAGGCCGCCGCCTTCGGAACGTTGCATCAGGATCACGCCCACAAGAGCAGCGGCGATGATCGCCTGAACCACAGTGAGAAACAGAAAAAGGGACATTAGAATTCCGTTATTATCGGGAAAGGACCGCAAATGGGCAGATAGCGATGCGACACACTATCTGCAAGCCATGCCGCATCTGGCCCTATCTGCTATTCGGCGCCATCAGCAGCGGCAACCACGATGCCGACAAAGCTTTCCGCGCTAAGACTCGCACCGCCAACCAGCGCGCCGCCCACTTCAGGACCGGCCAGCAATTCGGCCGCATTCTGTGCATTGACGGACCCACCATAAAGAATGCGGATTTCGCTGGCAGCATCGCCATAAACGGAATGCAGCGTCTCACGAATGGCCTTGTGCATCGCATTTACGTCATCGACCGTGGGCGTTTTGCCCGTGCCGATAGCCCATACAGGTTCATACGCCACGGTAATCCGGTCGCCAGCGTCAGGCGTCTGTGGCAAGGAACCGGCAAGCTGCGCGGCCACGATTTTTTCCGCTTCGCCTGCCTCGCGCTGCGCTTCGGTTTCACCGATGCAGATGATGACATTCAGACCGGCAGCGAGCGCGGAAGCAGCCTTGGCCTGCACATCGGCGTCAGTTTCCTGATGATAGGTCCGCCGCTCACTATGCCCCAGAATCACAAAGCCGGCACCGGCATCCTTGGTCATCGCGGCGGAGATATCACCGGTATAGGCGCCCCCTTCCGCTGCGTGACAATCCTGCGCGCCCACCCCGATAAGGTCAGCTTCCTTGCGGGTTGCATGGATCAGCGTTGCTGGCGGCGCCAAAGCCACCTCAACTTTCATCAACCGTTCGGCTGCGCGGTCGATCGCGCGCGCTTCGGCGAGCATGGAACGCGTCCCATGCATCTTCCAATTGCCGACGATATAAGGGCGCTTAGCCATTAAAATTCCTTGATTTCAGCAAGTTATGTGAAAACCCTCCAAGAGTGGAAGGCAACAACTTCACGCAAAAAGCGAAAGGTCGGCTAGTCTCAAGGGGCGCAATTGTCAAAGCCACATTGCCGATATGAGAGTAATCACTAGCTGAACTGTTGCGGCCAGGCCGCATGCCGGATAAAGCGCTCCGACCCTGTTCCGGCGATTAAATTCGCGCATTCTGATTGATCGATAGGCCTCCATGCTTCAGCTTTTCCGAAATTTTTTCAAATCTAAGATCGGCATCGGCGTTACGCTGGGCTTTCTCGTGCTGATCGCGCTGGCCTTTGCCAGTTCCGATGTAGCGACCACCGGCACATTTGGTGGCGTTTCAGGCGGCGACCGCGTTGCAGTGGTTGGCGGCGAGAAGATCGGAACGGCTGACCTGTCGATGAATGCCAGCAATGCGCTCGACATGGCACGGCAGCAGGACCCCAAGGTAACGATGGAAGCATTCATCGCGCAAGGCGGCCTTGATGAAGTGCTCAATCAGATGATCAGCCGCACTGCACTGTCCGAATTTGCCCGGAGCATGGGGCTACGCGCAGGAGGCCGTCTGGTGGATAGCGAGATCCTGCAGATCCAGAGCTTCAAGGGACCGGATGGATCTTTCGATGAAGATCTGTTCCGCGCAACTTTGCAGCGCCGGGGCCTTACCGAAAGCGCCGTGCGCGACGATATGAGCAAGGGCCTGCTCAGCCGTCAGGTCATCACGCCGGTGACATTTGGCGCTTCGATCCCCGAATATTTTGCTGTGCGCTATGCCTCACTGCTCCAGGAAAAGCGCGATGGGGCGATCGCGATCATTCCGAGCCGCGCTTTCGCACCCGAAGGTGATCCCACCGACGAACAGCTCAAATCCTATTATGCCGCTCATCGCGAGAATTACATCCGGCCGGAACGCCGGGTGATCCGCTATGCGACCTTTGGCGAAGATGCGCTGTCCGATCTGCGCGCGCCGACCGATGCCGAAATTGCTGCGCGTTACGAACAGAACAAGGCGCAATATGCCGCCTCTGAAAGCCGCCGTTTCACGCAATTGGTAGTGCCGACTGAAGCCGCCGCCAAAGCCGTGCTCGACACGGTCAATAAAGGCAGCTCGCTTGCTGCGGCAGCCAAGCAGAACGGCCTCGCCACCACGACCATCGGTCCGGTAACAAAGAGCGAACTGGCGGAGCAGGCATCTGCCGCTGTTGCCAAGGCCGGTTTTGCCGTGTCACGCGGGGAAACCGCGCAGCCGGCGCGTGGCGGCCTTGGCTGGTATATTCTGCGGGTCGATTCCATTGATAAAAAGCCCGCCCGCAGCCTCGATCAGGTTCGCGGTGACATTTCATCGACGCTGGCGCAGGAACAGAAACGCCGCGCCATTGCCGATCTCAGCGCCCAGATTGAGGACGAGCTCGATCAGGGCAAGACTCTGAGCGATCTGGTGAAAGAGCTGGGCCTGACATTGCAGACCAGCAAACCCCTCACTGCTGACGGCAATGTTTATGGTACCGCTGATAGTGCGCCTGAAGTGCTCAGCCGCGCACTGGCCACGGCATTTGATATGCGTGAGAATGAAGCGCAGATTGCCGAAGTCGATCCGGGCAAGACCTTCCTGATCTTCGATGTGGATGACATCACCGAATCCGCCGCCGCTCCGCTGGCCGATATTCGTGACGACGTCACCGCCGCATGGCGCATGAGCCAGGGTTCGGATGCCGCTAAAAAAGCTGCCGAGCGCGTTATGAAGCGGGTCAAGGAGGGTAGCACACTGGCCGCCGCCCTGAAGAAGGAAGAAACCACCCTTCCCCCGCCGGATGCCATTTCCATGTCGCGCGAACAGCTGGTTCGATCCGGTCAGGTCCCGCCTGTACTCGCCCTGCTTTTCAGCATGGCAGAAGGCACAGTGAAGCGGCTTGAAGCGCCCAACATGAATGGGTGGTTCATCGTTCAGCTCGACGATATCGAAGCCGGTAAGGTCGATGCCGAGGATCAGATGGTAAAGGCCACCGTGCAGAATCTGGGCACGACCGTGGGGGATGAATATGCCCAGCAATTCATTGCCGCGGTCGAAGAAGATATCGGCGCAGAGCGCAATGCGGTGGCGATTGACGCCGTGCGCAAGCAACTGACCGGCTTGCCCGATTGATCGCCATGGTAGGATTGCCTGAAAATTCGCAAAATGCCCGCGCCGCTCTGGAGTCTCGGCAGTCGGGCGTCGTGTGGCGCAAGATCGTTGCCGACACGCAAACCCCAATCGGGGCCGCTCTCAAGCTGATCGAGAGCGGGCGCGGTGACTTTCTGCTCGAATCCGTCGAAGGCGGCGAAATTCGCGGGCGCTTCAGCTTGCTGGGGCTCGATCCGGATCTGGTGTTCCGCGCCAGCGGTGAGGCAGCGCAGATCAACCGCAAATGGCAGCATGACCGCGGCGCCTATGCCGATCTGCCCGGCAACAGCCTGGTTGAATTACGCAGCCTGGCGGAAAGCTGCCGTTTCGATGTTCCCGAAATTCTGCCTTCCGCGCTGTCCTGTCTGGTCGGCTATTTCGGCTATGAAACGATCGGGCTGGTGGAAACACTTCCCCGCGCCCCGGAAAGCCCGCTCGAACTGCCGGATATGTTGTTTGTCCGTCCCACCATGGTGCTGGTCTTTGACGGCCTGACCGATGAATTGTTCTGCATCGCACCGCTTTGGGCAGACACGCTCGGCAGCACGAATATCGATCAGATGCTGGAACGCGCAGGCGAACGGATCGACGAAACGCTGCGCAAGCTGAACACTGCGGTTCCGGAATTTCCGCAAGTTACCGATTTGCCCTCCATGGAACTGACGCCGCAATTGCCGGCGGAAAATTACGCCGACATGGTGGCCAGAGCAAAGGACTATATCCGCGCCGGCGATATTTTTCAGGTGGTCCTGGCGCAGCGCTTCACGTGTCCTTTCCCCCTTCCACCACTGGCGCTTTACCGTGCCTTGCGCCGGGTAAACCCTTCCCCCTTCCTCTATTTTCTCGACCTGCCCGGCTTTGCCGTGGTCGGCTCCAGTCCGGAAATATTGGTGCGGGTTCGCGATGACGTGGTTACGATCCGGCCCATCGCTGGGACACGCCCACGCGGGGCGGATGATGCCGAAGACCGCGCGAATGAAGAAAGCCTGCTGGCCGATGCCAAGGAACGCGCTGAGCATTTGATGCTGCTTGATCTGGGCCGCAATGATGTGGGCCGCGTGGCCGAATGCGGCACGGTCAATGTCACGGCCAGCTTCACGATCGAACGCTACAGCCATGTGATGCATATCGTCTCCAATGTCGTAGGCAAGCTGGCATCCGATCGGGATGCGGTCGATGCCATGTTTGCAGGCTTTCCGGCTGGAACCGTCTCCGGCGCGCCCAAGATCCGCGCTTGTCAGATCATTGCCGAGCTGGAAGGCGAAACACGCGGCCCCTATGCGGGCGGCGTGGGCTATTTCGCCCCCGATGGGTCGGTCGATAGCTGCATCGTCCTGCGCACAGCCGTGGTCAAGGATGGCACGATGCATGTTCAGGCCGGTGCCGGCATCGTGGCCGATAGCGATCCCATATCCGAACAGCGCGAATGCGAACATAAGGCCAGCGCCTTGTTTGCCGCCGCCCGGGAAGCTGGGCGGGTCGCAAGCGAAGCTGACTTTGGGCAATAGCCCTGCGCACACTTGATCGCGAACCAGAAACGGGCAACAGGGCTGACATGATCCTCGTTATTGATAATTACGACAGCTTCACCTGGAACCTGGTCCATTATTTGATGGAACTGGGCGCAGAAGTAAAAGTGGTACGCAATGATGCGATTACCGCGAGCGAAGCCATGGCTAGCGGAGCCGACGGCTTCCTTATTTCGCCCGGTCCCTGCACTCCCAATGAGGCGGGGGTCAGCCTTGATCTGGTCGCCGCCTGCGCTGCGGCGAAGCGCCCGCTACTGGGCGTGTGTTTGGGGCATCAATCGATCGGTCAGTATTTCGGCGGAACCGTGAAGCAGGGTGGGTTGATGCACGGCAAGACCTCACCCGTCACCCATGATGGCAGCGGCGTTTTCAAAGGGCTGCCCTCCCCCTTCATCGCCACCCGATATCACAGCCTGATCGTGGAAGACATTCCCGACTGCCTCATCATCAATGCCGAAAGCGAAACGCCCGGACTGGATGGCAGCTGCGTGATGGGTTTCCGCCACCGCGAATTGCCGATCCATGGGGTCCAATTCCATCCCGAAAGCATCGCTACCGAACATGGCCATGACATGCTGCGCAATTTTCTGGATCTGTGCGGTCATGATGAAAGCGCTGCGGCATGAGCCTCCCCTCGGTTGAAACGCCCCTTACGGAAGAAGCCTCGGTCAAGGCATTCGGCGCCGTGCTGGATGGAGAGATCGCGGATGACGAAGTTTCCGCCTTTCTGATCGCCTTGTCTGACCGCGGCGAAACAGCCGGTGAAATTGCCGGCGCCGCGCGTGCCATGCGTGAACGCATGATCAGCATCGATGCGCCGGACAATGCCATCGATGTATGCGGAACCGGCGGTGACGGACATCACACGCTGAATGTTTCCACGGCCGTATCTCTGGTGGTGGCGGCATGCGGGGTTCCGGTGGCGAAGCACGGAAACCGTGCGGCCAGTTCCAAATCCGGGGCCGCTGATACGCTGGAGGCGCTGGGTCTGGATCTTGACCGGGCGGGTGAAACTGCGGCTGAAACGCTGCAGGATATCGGCATCTGTTTCCTGTTCGCCGCAAAACACCATCCGGCGATGCGCCGCATCATGCCGATCCGCAAAGCGATCGCGCGGCGCACGATTTTCAACCTGATGGGCCCGCTCGCCAATCCGGCACGCGTAAAACGGCAATTGGTCGGTATTGCCCGCCCCGCTTATGTGCCCATCTATGCCGAAGCCCTCCGACGTCTTGAGACCGATCATTCGCTGGTGGTCTCGGGTGATGAGGGGCTGGATGAATTGAGCCTCGCCGGGGGGAATGAATGCGCCGAAGCCCGCCTGGGTCAGGTGTCCATGAAACGGGTTCTGCCTGCTGATGCCGGCCTGCCCAATCATCCGATTACGGCGATCCGTGGCGGTGACCCAATATTCAACGCCGATGCCCTGCGCCGCCTGTTGGCCGGAGAAACCGGTGCCTATCGCGATGCTGTCTTGTTCAACGCTGCCGGTGCATTACTGATAGCGGGCGAAGTCTCCAACTGGCCTGACGGCGTGGAAGAAGCAGCCGAGGCGATCGATAAGGGCCTTGCCAAGGCCTTGCTCGATTGCTGGATCGACGCAGTAAAGTGACGGATATGACCAACAAACTGATCGAAATCTGCGACACGAAACGCGAAGAAGTCGCCTTGCGCAAGACCGGCAAGACGATTGCCGATTGTGACCGTCTGGCAGCCGAACAAAGCGCCCCCCGCGGCTTTCGCGGCTCGCTGGCCTCCGCATCTGCCAATGGTTATGGCCTGATTGCCGAAATCAAGAAAGCCAGCCCGTCCAAAGGATTGATCCGCGCAGATTTTCGTCCTGCAGAACATGCCGCATCCTATCAGCAAGGGGGAGCAAGCTGCCTTTCCGTCCTGACCGATGCGCCCTATTTTCAGGGACATGAGGATTTTCTGATCGAGGCCCGCGCGGCTTGCGACCTCCCCGTGCTGCGCAAGGATTTCATGGTCGATCCGTGGCAGGTGGCGGAAGCCCGTGCGATTGGCGCCGACGCAATCCTGCTGATCGTGGCGGCATTGGATGAAGTCTTGATGCATGAAATCGAGGCAGCGGCTCTGGAACGCGGCATGGATGTGCTGGTCGAGGTGCATGATGAAGCAGAAATGGAACGCGCCGCCGATCTCAAATCCCGCCTGATCGGCATAAATAACCGCGATTTGCGTAGTTTCGTCACTGATCTCGGCACCAGCGAGCAACTCGCGCATATGGCACCCGAAGGCAGCCTGCTGATCAGTGAGAGCGGGATCAACACCCATGCCGATATTGTCCGGCTCGGTAAAAGTGACATTCGCTGTTTCCTGGTGGGTGAAAGCCTGATGCGGCACGACGATATAACCGAGGCCACGCAAAGGCTGCTGACAGAATGAGCGGCCTTACCCATCTGGATGAAAACGGCGCCGCACGGATGGTTGATGTGGGCAGCAAGGCCGAAACGCTGCGCAAGGCGATTGCCGGCGGCCGGATTCATATGTCTGCCAAGGCACTCGGCGCCATTCGTGACGGGGATACACCCAAGGGTGATGTGCTGGCCGCCGCCCGGATCGCCGGAATCATGGCGGCTAAGAAAACCGGCGATCTGATCCCATTATGTCACCCCTTGTCGCTCGATTCCGTGACGGTGGATTTCCGCTTTGAAGAGGATGCGCTGACCGTGCAGGCCACTGCGTCGCTCACCGGAAAAACCGGTGTGGAGATGGAGGCGATGACCGCGGCCACGATCGCCCTTCTGACGATTTACGACATGGCCAAGGCTCTTGATAAGGGAATGATAATCCAGCATGTTCGCCTGCTAGAGAAGACCGGCGGAAAATCAGGCACTTGGCGTGCAGATCAATGACCACTTCACCGGCATTGGATCTTGCTGAAGCGCAGAAGCGCCTCCTCGGTAGAATATCCCCCCTGGGCAGCGAACGACTTCCCCTCAGCGACGCTTTGGGACGCTATCTTGCAGAGCCAGTGATGGCCGTACGGACTCAGCCACCAGCGGATCTCTCGGCTATGGATGGCTATGCCATGCGCGCAGGCGACTTTGTCGGGCCGTGGAATGTCGTGGGCGAAAGCGCTGCCGGCCACCCTTATCTGGGCGAACTGGCCATGGGCGAGACCATCCGCATTTCCACCGGTGCTTTGCTGCCGCGCAAAGCGGGGGCAATTCTCTTGCAGGAGGATGCGGATCGACGGGGTGACACGCTCAGCACCCTCAACGGTGAAGTCGCGACCGCCCGGCACATCCGGCGTGCGGGGTTCGACTTTGAAGATGGCGACACATTGCTGTCCAATGGGCACTTGCTGAATGCGCAGCGTATCGCCCTCATCATGGCGGGAGGTCTGTCCCAAGTCGCCGTGCACCACCTGCCGAAGATTGCCATTATGGAAACGGGCGATGAATTATCAGCCGATCCGGGCAATTGTACGAAGCATCAGATCCCGGCATCCAACGGCACCATGATCGCCGCACTTGCCCGTCCGCTGACCAGTCAGATTGACCTTATCGGCCCGGTTGCCGATGATCCGGCCGCCTTGAGCGAAGCGCTCGGCAAAGTGGAAGATGTGGATATTCTCGTGACCTGCGGCGGCGCCTCGGTCGGGGATCACGATCTGGTACGTCCGGCACTGGAGGCATGGGGCGCGAAGATCGATTTCTGGCGGGTGGCAATAAAACCAGGAAAACCGATCATGGTCGCCCGGCGCGGACGTCAGCTTATCCTCGGCCTCCCGGGCAATCCGGTTTCAGGCTATGTTACCGCCTTTCTTTTTCTGCTGCCGGTGCTGCGCGCAATGGCCGGGGCAAAGCAGTGCCTGCCGCAATCGGTCATGATGCCCCTCAGAGGGAAGATGCCTGTCGGAGGACAACGCCTCGAATTGCAACGCGGGCGGTTGGTCAATGGACATGCGGAACCGCTTCATCAGCAGGATAGCAGTGCATTGGCCGCGCTTTCACAATCAGATCTGCTTATTCTCGGGCCCCGCCACGGGCCTGCGCGTACGAGCGGAGCGATGGTGGAATGTTACCAATTGCAGAATGGCGGAATTGCTTGACCTTCTGACAGAAGTTTCATACTTGTTCCTTATTCGTTCACCTCCCGTCCGGGGGTTAGCCAAGAGGAATTGTTGCGATGCTCACCGCGAAACAACATGAATTGCTGTTGTTCATTCAACGGAAACTGGATGAAAGTGGCATTTCACCTTCCTTTGAGGAAATGAAGGAGGCGCTCGATCTGAAATCAAAATCAGGCGTGCATCGGCTTATTTCTGCATTGGAGGAGCGCGGCTTTATCCGCCGCCTGCCCAATCGCGCCCGCGCACTCGAAGTGCTGCGCCCGATTGAGGATGCCGAGCGGCCCGCACCAAAACCGGCGAATGACACGGCACCTGCCCGGATTATGGAAACTGCCGTCACTGCACCTGCCCCCGCCAATGATGTGATTGATCTGCCGCTGCATGGCCGCATTGCCGCAGGCGTCCCGATCGAAGCGCTTGAGGGGCAGTCGTCCTTACCGGTTCCTGCCGCTCTGCTGGGGTCTGGCGAACATTACGCCCTGGAAGTTTCAGGTGATTCCATGGTGGAAGCAGGCATTCTCGATGGTGATTTCGCGCTGATCAAACGCACCGACACGGCCCGGGATGGGGAAATCGTGGTTGCGCTGGTGCGCAATGAAGAAGCAACCCTCAAATATCTGCGCCGAGAAGGGGGAAGCATCAGGCTAGACCCTGCCAATCCAGCCTATCAGGCGCAGGTCTACCGCTCTGACGAAGTCGAGGTACAGGGGAAGCTGGCCGGTTTGCTCAGGCGGTACCATTAGGCTGGTTTATCGCCCCCCTCGCCACCATCCATGATGTCCCTCCATCTGTGCGACGGTGCTCATGGTGCCGGCAGACAAATTGAGGGCCAAACCACCGGTTTCGCGTAATAGGCGGCGATCCGCCTTTAGCCAGCGCGGCTTGCAACTATAGGGCAGCCATCGATCTGCAACGACAATATCATGGCGTTCGCAAGCTGCGGCCAGTTTTCGCTCTTCAAGATATTGGTCACTTGTTGCCATCAGCACATGCCAGCTTCGCCCACCACGTTCCAAGGTAACGCTGCAAAAATCGGAACTGCAGCGCGCCTGCGGCCAGTCGCGCACAATTGTCGGCTGCCCGCCCGCTGCCGATAATTCCATCAGATTATCGCGAATGTAGGAACTACGGCTGTCGCGCAGCATGATCAGCTGGCCATCCTTTTCCGTAATTCCCACGTGGCGGCCATCATCGGTGATGAGGAGATCGGGCACTGGGGTAAGCAGTAACAGGATGATAGCCACTATCACAGGCGCCATTCCGATCAGCCGCGCGCGCCCTCGCCACAAAGCGATCCATAGCCCGCCCGCGACAAACAGCATGAACACGCCTATCCCCATTTGCGGCATCAGCTTGACCGCACCGGGCTGAGACGCGGTGAAATGGGCCAGCCCCAGCAACAGGTCGAGCGACCAACCCGCCAACCACCAGATCGGCGCGCCCAATCCGACAAGGTCGAGCAGCAAGGCCAGGGCGATCAGCGGCATAGAGACAAAAGTGACCAGCGGGATGGCCGCCAGATTGGCGAAGGCCCCATACACACCAGCGCGGTGAAAATGGAACAGCACAATTGGCATCAGACAGAATTCTATGGCCAGGCCGGTAATCAGCAGCGCGAACACCTTCCTGGCCAGACGCATGAAGAGGTCTTCGTCCCGCGGCGCCAAAACCGACCTCAACCAGCGCGATTCATGCAGCGCGACAATCGTAATCACTGCGGCAAAGCTCATCTGGAAGCTCGGCCCCACCAGTGATTCCGGCCACAGCATCAGTACCCCGAAAGCCGCCACGGCGATCATGCGCAGCGACAAGGCCTCCCGCCCCATGGCCAGTGCGGTGAGGACCAGCAAGGCACCGAAGCAGCTGCGCACCGTCGGCACCTGCGCTCCGGTCAACAATGTATAGCCAATCCCCGCCAGCGCCGCGCCCAAAGATGCCAGCAGCGGCAATCGCACGCGCAGAGCAAGCGGCGGGAAGGCGGCCAACAGCCTGATCAGCAAGATATAGGACGCTGCCATGACCGCACTGACATGCAAGCCGCTGATCGACAGGAGATGTGTCAGCCCGGCATCGCGCATGGCAATTTCGTCTGCCTTGCCGATAGCCCCGCGATCACCGCTGGCAAGGGTCGCCGCGATGGCGCCGGAGGAGCCGCCAAGCTGATCCCGCACATGCCGCGATAATTGACGCTGCCACTGCGCCACCAATGCTTCCCCTCCGGTGCCCGCATCGATGAGCTCAATCTCTCCCAGCACTGATCCGGTCGCGGCGAAGCCCTGGAACCACGCATTGCGCGCGAAATTATAGGCGCCGGGCAACATGGGCGGAGATGGCGGCATCAAACGCGCACGCAGGCGAATATGCGCGTTCTCTTGCGCTTCCGGAATATCCTGATCTTCGTTCAAATTGACGCGTATCTTGGCCACGCGGTCGCCCTTGTCCCCCAATCGGGTCGCCAATATGAGCCGCACGCGGTCTTGCGCGGGTTGCTCAATGCGCTCCAATATGCGCGCATCGAGTCGGGTCACGATGGGCCGGGCGATGGGCTCCGCGCCAACAAGTTCGGACCGGGCCCAGATCACCCCTACCCCCAGCGCAAACAGCAGGCCCAGCGTGATCAAGGCGAGCCGCACATAACCCGCGGGATCCTTCGAACCGCGTGATATTCCCGCAAGAACAAGGCCCAAGCCGGCCAAAATCGCTAAAACCCAGGAAAACGCCCCCGGAAGTATGAACCAAGTCGCGATGCCGCTGGCAAAAGCAACCGTCAGCCAGGGGCCGCGATCAAGCCCGGTCTTTCCCAAAAAATGCTCAAACCACGCGGCCAAGCTGGACAAAAGCGCGCGCTTTCTCCAATGCGACCACAGATATTTTAATGCGCCGCCATTCGGGTTTGCGGGAGCCTGTGGCATTTCATGCGCATCCATAAGCACATAGGACAGGAACCGGGACGTTATGACAAGCGACAGCGATAAATCGGCAGGCACAGATCGTCCGGTCGTTACCCGCTTCGCGCCCTCTCCAACCGGTTTCCTTCATATTGGCAATGCCCGCACCGGCCTGTTTTCGTGGCTCTACGCACGGCATAATGGGGGCAAGGCTCTCCTGCGGATCGAGGATACGGACAAGCAACGTTCTACGCAGGAAGCGATCGACGTCATTTTCGAAGGGCTCGACTGGCTCGGCCTGAAATTTGACGACGAACCGGTGTTTCAGTCCGAACGCGCGGCCCGCCATGCCGAAGTCGCGCTCAAATTGCTCGAAGCGGGCAAAGCGTATAAATGCTTCGCCACATCCGAAGAGCTGGCGCAGATGCGTGACGAACAGCGCGCCGCGAAGAAGCCGCTGCGCTATGATGGCCGCTGGCGTGATCGCGACCCGTCGGAAGCCCCGCAAGATGCCCCCTATACTGTGCGCATCAAGACACCGGAACGCGGCGAGACCGTGGTCGATGACGCGGTGCAGGGCCGCGTAACGGTGAAGAATTCCGAAATCGACGACTTCATTCTGCTGCGCGCCGATGGGTCCCCCACCTATATGCTCGCCGTGGTGGTCGATGACATGGATATGGGATGCACCCATATCATTCGCGGTGATGACCATCTGAACAACGCCTTCCGCCAATTGCAGGTCATCCATGCGATGCAGGGGATTGAGGATGGCTGGGAAGAACCCACCTATGCGCATGTGCCGCTGATCCACGGCAATGACGGTGCCAAGCTGTCCAAGCGCCACGGTGCACTGGGCGTGCGTGACTACCGGGCGATGGGCATTTTGCCCGAGGCATTGTTCAATTATCTGCTGCGCCTTGGCTGGGGCCATGGCGACAAGGAAGAAATAAACCGGGACGAAGCAATCGATCTTTTCGATCTGAGCGGCGTGGGCAAAAGTCCCTCCCGCTTCGATATGAAAAAACTGCTCAACCTGAACGGCCATTATATCCGGCAGGCTGATGATGCGCGCCTGGCTCAAATTGCTGCGGCCCAGATTGGCGATACGGCCAATGTAGCCTTGTTGACCGAAGCCATGCCGGTGCTGAAAACCCGCGCACGCGATATGAACGAGCTGGCCGATGGCGCGGCGTTCCTGTTCAAGCAGCGCCCTCTCGAAATGACAGAAAAAGCCGCCGCATTGCTGGATGACGAAGCACGCGGCCGTCTGGCGAAAATTTCCGACGCACTTTCGGTTGAAACCGACTGGACAACTGACGCGCTGGAGGCCAACTTAAAGGCAATGGCCGAAAAGCTGGAAATGGGCCTTGGCAAACTCGCACAACCCTTGCGGGCTGCGCTTACCGGACAAACAACTTCGCCCGGAATTTTTGACGTGCTGGCACTCCTTGGAAAGGATGAAAGCCTGGCTCGCATCAATGCGCAGGCCCTTCCCGCTGGCCCAACTGATTAAAATAAGGAGATCCGACTTGGCTGATAAACAGGCTAAACTGAATGTAGGCGATCAAGGCTTTGATTTCCCTGTACTCGAAGGAAGCTGCGGACCTGATGTGGTCGATATTCGCAAGCTTTACGGACAAACGGGCAAATTCACCTTCGATCCCGGCTATAAGTCCACAGCCAGCTGCGAAAGCGCGCTGACATATATTGACGGCCAGGAAGGCGTGCTGCTGCATCGCGGATATCCCATTGGTCAGCTGGCCGAAAACTCCAGCTTCATGGAAACCGCCTATCTCCTGCTCAATGGGGAACTGCCCAGCGGACAGGAACTCGACACGTTCGAGAACACCATTACCCATCACACGATGCTGCATGAACAGCTGCGCCAGTTCTATCAGGGCTTCCGCCGCGACGCGCACCCGATGGCGATCATGTGCGGCGTGGTTGGCGCACTTTCAGCATTCTACCACGACAGCACCGACATTTCCGACCCTGAACATCGCAAGATCAGTTCGCATCGCCTGATTGCAAAGATGCCGACTATCGCCGCGATGGCGTATAAATATTCGCTGGGTCAGCCTTTCGTCTATCCTGACAATTCGCTGTCTTACACCGGCAATTTCCTGCGCATGACCTTCGGCGTTCCGGCTGAAGAATACGAGGTTATCCCTGAAGTTGAAAAGGCGATGGACCGGATTTTCATCCTCCATGCCGATCACGAACAAAACGCTTCGACCTCGACCGTGCGTCTCGCCGGTTCTTCCGGCGCGAACCCCTTTGCCTGCATCGCGGCGGGCATTGCCTGCCTGTGGGGCCCGGCACATGGCGGCGCCAATGAAGCGGCGCTCAATATGCTGCGTGAAATCGGCACCCCCGACAAGATCCCGCATTATATCGAGCGTGCGAAAGACAAGAATGATCCTTTCCGTCTGATGGGTTTCGGTCACCGGGTTTATAAGAATTACGATCCGCGTGCGACCGTGATGCAGGAAACCGTGCGTGAAGTGTTCGAAGCGCTGAAGGTTGACGATCCTGTGTTCGAAACCGCGATGCGGCTTGAAGAACTCGCGCTGAACGACGATTATTTCCGGGAAAAGAAGCTGTTCCCGAATGTCGATTTCTATTCGGGCATCATTCTGTCGGCGATCGGCTTCCCGACAACGATGTTCACCGCCCTCTTTGCCCTTGCCCGTACGGTTGGCTGGGTTGCGCAGTGGAACGAAATGATCTCCGATCCCGCACAGGTTATCGGTCGTCCGCGCCAGCTCTACACTGGCCCGACGCAGCGGGACTATATCCCGGTCGACAAGCGCTAAACCGCCTGCGGCCTTCTTTTAGAGAGCCGTCGGTGTCTTCGGAGACCGGCGGCTTTTTTCTTGTTTCGCGCCCTGCCGTGCGGGCAAGGTCAGCAAGAAACTGGCTCCCTTGCCGGCAATATCCTGCAAGACGAGATCGCCGCCCATCTGCCGGGCAAGCCTGCGCGAGATATACAGGCCAAGACCCGTTCCGCCGTCTCCGCTGCGACCCAGTCGTTCGAATTTGGCAAACATCTTGTCCCGCTGCTCCGGCGCAATGCCCTTGCCTTCATCGCGAATAGTCATCCACACATTCGCCCCATTGCAGCCGGCATCAACAGTTACCACTGAATGGCTGGGGCTGTAACGCACCGCATTGCCGAGCAGATTGAGCAATATTTGCAGCACTCGGCGAAATTCCGCCACAGCCGGTATTTCAACATCGTCAGGCGGCAGGACAAAACCGATCCCACGTTCGCGCGCGCGAACACCCAGAATACCGGTTGCCCGCCGCGCCACATCCAGCAAATCGATATGATCCGGCGCGGTCGTAAAATTATCGGCCTCCACCACTTCAAGGTCAGCCAGATCGCTGATCAGCGCCAGCAAATGCTCGCCGGCTGAGGCAATGTCCGCCGCATAATTGCTATATTCATCTGACAAGGGCCCGGCCAATTGGGCACGGATCGTTTCCGCATTGGCGATGATGCGCGAGATCGGCTGTTTCAGCACGGGGACGATTTCCTTGCGAATGGCCCCGTCGAATGCGCCTGTGCCGCTTTTCACTTCGGTGCTGGCCGAGGTTTCGCGATATTCATCCTCGGTGAAGAGGGAAAGCTCAAAACCCTTGGCACCTGGCTCCGCCTGCCCCAATGGCACCATCCGAACCGTCCAGTTCCGCTCCGAACCGGGAATCGTGAGCATGCGGCCATCCAGCTTTCGCCAATCCGGCAAATCATCGCCAGAAAATGCATCCCGCGCGAGCAAGCCGGTCCAGCTCTGGCCGATTGCCGTTTCCATTTCGCAGGTGAAAGAGCTGAGGTCAGGCTCAAAACTTTCGACCGCCAGTATGCGCTGCTGCGGGTCCAGTCTGGCGGTCAGCCCGATATGGCCCGTGGCCGCAGTCTCAACCTGCGAACGCGAAGACATCTCGGATGACGGCACGTCGGCATCATTGATCTGTCCCTGCGCCGAACGCATGCGCCAATTGGACAGCGTTATCTGGCAGCTCTTGTCCTCTTGCGGGCGAATTTCTGCCCAACAGCTGGCATATTCGGCCGATGTACGGATCGTGAGGGGTTGCGCCAGTTTCAGGCCAAAATGGCGCGATTTGCGCACCAGTTGCAGCAAGGCCGGAATGGCCAGAACACCCGGCACGTCTCCGCCGCACTCGCGCTGCAAACGGGCGAGCGGTTCTTCGGCGGCAACCAAACGATCATCGCCATCGCATTCCGCTGTGGTCAGGCGGGGCATTGCTTCACTCACGACGAATTCTGCTCGCGCGCGAGTGCTGCCAGCAAGTCCCGGCAATGGTCCGGTGTCAGCATGCCAATCTGTGTATCGTCATCGGAATCGCCATGGATCAGGCGCAGCTGGGCCGCGATATCATTCGCGTGCATATCTGCCGCGCGCAGCATCAGCTGCAGACGCATAGTCTGGGTTTCGCTGCAGGCCAGCAGCACATCATCCCGGTCATAGCCGCCATCAATCGCCAACAATGTGACAAACAGGGAGAGACCGCTTTTTTCGATCGAGAGCCAGTCAGATGGCGCGCCTTGCATCGACATCACCAGTTTCGCCAGCAAAGCGAACCTGGTCTCACCCTCTTCAAACTGGTCGCGCAGGCCGCTCGCCGCTCTGGCCGCTGACGCGGAATCGCCATGCTCTTCCAGCGTCAGCACTGCCTGATGAAACATTTCGCCCGGCAATTCGCTCAGCGGCAACTCCATGCGCTTCTGCTGCTGCAGGAACCGTGCCTGCGCGGCCAATGCGGTCATCGCCAATCCGGCAAGTTCGTCATCGGGAGCGGCAGCGCAGTTCTCCAGCAAGGGCACCACCACACCGTCAATATCGTGGCGCTGTGCCAAACGCGTAATCAGCAAACTTTCAAAGGCCAGCGCATGAACATGCCGAAGCAATGTTTCGTGCTGTGCCAATTGTCCGGCCAGCACTCCCTGCCTCTGCTGCGCATAATCCGCGCGATCGACGCTTTCGGCGCCCTCCGCTTCGGCAAAAAGCAGCTGCCGCGCGACATGGGTCAGCATTCCGCGAATGCGGGCCACCACTTCTTCGCTGAACAACAGATAATCATCATTCGCCAGTAAATGCCGCAGCACGGTGCCCGAAGATGCGACGAGCGCGCCGCCCCGCGCCAGCTCATCCGCCAGGCGTTCCTCAAAAGACTGCGCCGAGCGCTGCTTTGCTTCATTGATCCGCATGCAAACACATCTATCTGGCTAGAGTTAACAGGGCGTTAGTCGCGTTCCGCCTGCGAAACCAACATCGAGGCAACGAGGATGAACGCACAAAGACGCACGCCGAGTTCGACAACACCGAATAGGGTCATGGCCGACAATATAAGCGCCAGCAAGAACCGATCCCTGGCGAGACTACCGATCATCTTGTTCCACTCTGAACGGCCCGTAGGCGGAACGAGTGCGACCAGCGCTGTCAGCATCAACGCCGGGAATAATCGGATGCCCCATTCACCCGGCAGCGCGCCATAGATCACCAGAGCCAGACTGGCGTCGCGCAGCACCGGGAATAAACGCAGCCATTCCCTGCCCCGTTCTGGGCGTCCAAAGGCCGAGCGCATGACAATGGCCAGCATCGCCGCCAATTCACTGCTCAAGGCAGCCAGGGCAAGAAGCAGGAATGCAATGGAAGACCATCCGATATAGGAGGCAAGCAAACTCAGCAGCAGCAGGCCAGAAGCCGCGCCATACACGGCGGAAAGAGGGAGATTGCGCGCCAGTGCCTGACTGCCGAACTTCCGCAATACCCTGCCCGCAATCCATTCGCTGGGCGCAAACCGGTCCCCGCTTGGAATCTGACGTTCGAGCCAGTCAGGCTCAATCGCTTCAAGATCCGCATGACCATCAATCATCCGCCAGCGATCTTCACGCATGGGACGTTCCGACAATTCGCGTAACGGCACCCGCGCTTGTAAGGCGAGCCGCAACAAGGCGGCGATCGGGTCCACATCATCGGGCAAATGAGCCAGTTTTTCGACCAGCGCCGCAGGCAATAAGGCCGCACCTGCCCAAGCATTCTGAGCGTCAATCCGCTCAAAACCGGACGGCACGCCAATATTGGCCGGCAGGGTCAGGATCACGGCACGATCTTTAATCAAGTCCCGCGCTTCGGATGATTCGCTGAGCAGACCATCGGCCAGAATCAGCAGCTGATCACCCGCGGATACGGAACCGATCAGATCGGGCGCACCCCGGACGAGGCGAAACCGTATTCCGCGTTCTTCGGCCGAACGCTGTAATATACGGGATTCTTCGCTCAATGCTTCCGCACTGCACAGAACGGTATCGCACCCCAGCGCGAGTGCGAAATCAAGCTGACGCTGCGCCAGACTGCGGCCGATCAGACGCAAAGCACCCAGCGGCGCAGAGGCACTGTCATCAACCGATCTGACCAAAGACATAAGCGCAACGCGCAAGACACCGCTCCTCATTAGCGTGCAAATGCGTAGGGAATGGCGCGCGCGATGCCAAGCATACATCCGGTGTAAAGCGCGTTTCAGCGTGAAAGTTCGGGGTTAACCCAACATTCCGGCAATTCCCATATTCACCGGTCCATCCTCTGTGCTACTTTCGCCGAATGTCTGGCATAAAGAATCTCGTATCCGTCACCGATGACGGCGAAACCGGCGCTGCGCCAAGCGTTCAGCAAACCGCACCTGAAAGCAGCGCTTATGAAACAAGCGCGGCCGAAGAGACCTGGGTGGATGACACCGCCGAAGATGCGGATGATGACATGTCTGCGGATAAAAGCTGGATCGTTCCGGCACTTGCCGTGTTTCTGATCACGGCCTGGAGCGGTCTGTTCGCCTTTGCGCATTCCTCACTCTGGCGCGATCCACCGGCAATGGAAACGGTGCCAGCATTGGTGAGCCAATGGGCCATCCCGGTGATATTGATTGTCGGCCTGTGGCTGTTGATCCAGCGCAACAGCCGCAGCGAAGCCAACCGCTTTGCCCGCGCCGCGCGCGCATTGTCCACGGAATCGCAACAGCTTGAACAACGGCTCATTACCGTCAATCGCGAGCTCAGCCTGGCGCGCGAATTCATCGCTGCGCAGGGCCGTGATCTGGAATCACTGGGACGCGTCGCCAGTGAACGTCTGTCCGACCACGCCAATCATTTGCAAAGCCTGATCCGCGACAACAGCAGCCAGCTGGAAACTATCCGCAATGTCAGCAAGCATGCAGTTGATAATATGGAGCAATTACGCGGAAACCTGCCTGTTCTTACCAATTCCGCACGCGACGTCACCAATCAAATCGGCAATGCCGGACGAACTGCCAGCGAACAATTGGACACGCTGAACAGCGGTTTTGACCGGCTTGCACAGACCGGTTCCCAGACCGAAGCAAGGGTTCTTGCGCTCCGTGATCAGGTGGATGATGCCGTGACCGAATTCACCCGCCGGGGCGAGGAATTCAGCGCATTATCGGCAGAACGCTTCCGCGTCCTCGGCACCGAAAGTGACGCATTCCGCGCCCGTCTGGCCGAAGAGGAAGACAAAGCGGTTGCGGCGTTGCAGGATCGTCTGGCAGTCTTGAGCCGCGATGCAGCGCAAGTTGGCGAAGAACTGCGCGGCTCAGAAAATGCTGCGAGTGCCGAATGGAGTCAAACGATTGCGGATCTGCGGGCGCAATTATCCGCTGCCCGCGATGATCTGGCTGAACTGGATCAGAACCAGCATGAAAAGGCTCACCAGCGGCTGCTGACGCTGAAAGCGGAACTGGCTGAGCTGGACGCCTCACTGGCTGAACGGATCGCCAATTTCGATGCTGAATTCGCACAACGCAGAGATAGCGCCGCCGCGCGCGAAAAAGCCGCGATGGCCTCTCTCGAAAGCGATTTGCGCGCCCTCGATGCCAAAGTGGCCGAGAGACACGAACGGCAGAAAACGCACGTGGCGAGCATGGCCGAGCAAAGCGAGACGCTGGCTGACAAGCTCGAAACGCTCAATCAGAGAACCGAACAGATCGTCGCCCTTGGCGGAGATAGCAGCCGGCAGCTTTCCGAAGCCATATCGCGCCTGAGTGATGAGCTGGTTTCGAGCCGCCTATCTCTGGAGGGAACCGAAGCACTGGTGGCACGCCTGACCGATGATGCGGTCCGCCTGCTCGAAATCGTGCGGGCAAGCGTCGATCATGGGAAGGACGATTTGCCGCGTGCTATCGGCACTGCCGAAGAGCGCCTGCAGGCTCTGCAGGATCGTTCCGAACAAACGCACAAATTGTTCGAAAGCGCAGAAAAAATCGGTCGGACACTGGATGATCAGATCGCCGGCATTCGCAAGAGTACCGAGGATGCTGTCACACAGCTCGACACTCTGCATGAGCGAATGACCGAAAAGGGCGACGCGCAGGCTGTCCATATCGCTGCGCTGCGCGAGTCCTTGTCCGAACTCTCGGCCGAAGCAGACACGCTTTCAGGACGCGCGCGCGACGAATTGGAAGCCGCCTTGAGTTCACTACAACAGGCCACGCGACAGGCGCTGACCGGGCTGGAAAGCGCACAGAGCGAAACTATCCACCAATTGGCCGAACGGGTTGGCGAGGAAAATTCACGCGCGATCGAAAATGCCCTGCGCGAAAGCGTGGAAGGCACCGTGGCCGAACTGGATGAATCAGCGCGTGAGGCAGCCGGACGCAGCCGTGAGGCCGCGCAATATCTCTATGAGCAATTGGCGCGTGTGTCCGAACTCACTGTCAATCTGGAACGGCGGGTCGCGCAGGCCAAACAGAACGCCGAGGAAAAGACTGATGGCGATTTCGCGCGCAAAATGTCGCAAATCACCGAAAGCCTCAATTCTCATTCGATCGACATTGCCAAGGCCATGTCGCAGGACGTCTCAGATACCGCCTGGGCCGCCTATATGAAGGGCGACCGCGGCATTTTCACTCGCCGCGCTGTGAAACTGCTCGATCGTGAGGAAGCGCGCGAAATTGCCCAGATTTACGAGGATGATGACGGGCTACACGAGATCATCAATCGTTACATCCACGATTTCGAAGCGATGCTGCGTTCCGTCCTCTCAACCGCGGAAGGCAATACGATGGCAGTTACCCTGCTCTCTTCCGACATGGGCAAGCTCTATGTCGCACTCGCGCAGGCGATCGAACGGCTGCGCAGATAGTCAGCCGAGTAATACGGCCGGCCGATGCTCCATCAGCCGGCCGGCATATCCTTGAATCTATCCGGCATGCCAATCAGGTCGATATCGTCGATCGTGATCCAGCCATTGGCGTAATTGGCGACATAGAGCGCGCACAGGACCGCCGCCAGGATTGTGGCGCGTATAAGAATGCGTCCCGGCCGGAAATTGACCGGTGCACTGTCTGCCTGTCCGGGGACTTTAGGCTCCCCCGTTTCATCATGCGTCTTCACCCCAAAGGGCAGCAGGATGAAAGCGGAGAAGACCCACAGCAGAAAATAGATCGCCAGAACAGACGTCCATTCCATCACGTCATTTCCCGACCAGCATCACGCGCGTTTGCGGCTTCTTGCCGGTCCAGCGCTGACAAGCCTTCCGCGCCGCGAGCCGTGCCGCCTCCAGCACTTGCTCATGGTCCTTGCGCCGCCCCTTGAGCTTGGCAATCGCTGCAACGACGTCGCTTTCCGCTTCTTCGATAAAGCTGTCATAATCTTCATCCAGCGGCAGGCCGAAGCCCTCAATATGCGGATTGAGGTGGCTATCGAGCGCCACGAAAATGATGCCATCGCGCGACAGACGCCGGCGCATGGTGATGGTCTCGCCATTGGCCGGAATGATCATGTCACCGTCCAGCACGAGACGGCCCGAATGCACCTGAGCAATCTTACCCGGTTTGCCGGGAGCCAGTCGCACGATATCGCCGTTTTTCTGGACTACCTGATGCGGAATGGCATTCGCCTCGCCCACCCGGCCCTGCTCCTGCATATGGCGCATTTCGCCATGAACCGGCATCAGGATCTCTGGCCGCAGCCAGCCATATAATGCCTCCAGCTCAGGCCTGCCAGGATGTCCGGAGACGTGGATTTCACTCTGACGGTCCGTCACCATCGTGATGCCGCGTTCCGCAAGACGGTTCTGAATACGCCCGATGGCCAGTTCATTCCCGGGGATCTGGCGGCTGGAAAACAGCACCACATCGCCGCGGCTGAGTTCAATCTGATGGCTGTCATCAGCGATGCGCGACAGAGCAGCACGCGGTTCACCCTGCCCGCCTGTTGCTATGATCAGAACTTCGCCGCGCGGCAGCTTCATCGCCGTGTCGAAATCCACCACATCGGGGAAATCGTCGAGATAATTATTGGCCTTCGCCACCTCGATGATCCGATCAAGCGAACGCCCTGCCACGCATAGCCGGCGCCCGGTTTCCTTCGCGACGTGCCCCAGGGTGAGCAAACGCGCCACATTGGAGGCGAAGGTCGTCACCAGCACGCGCTTGCCTGCATGACGCTGCACTTCCTCCATCAGCCCGCGATAAACCGCGCCTTCGGACCCCGATGGCACCGGGTTGAAAACATTGGTGGAATCGCAGACCAGTGCCAGAATACCCTGATCGCCAAAGGCGGTCAGTTCTTCTTCGGTTGCCGGTTCGCCAATCATCGGCTCTTCATCCAGCTTCCAGTCGCCAGTATGGAAAATCCGGCCAAAGGGCGTTTCGATGAGCAGGGCATTGCCCTCTGCAATCGAGTGGGCGAGCGGGATATAGGTCACTTCGAAGGGACCAAGCTCGATCGAGCCGTGATCTTCCTCGATAATATTCAGCTCCACCTCATCCTCGATGCCGGCTTCCTGCAATTTACGGCGGATCAGTTCAGCGGTGAAGGGTGTCGCGTAGATCGGCACGCCGAAATCAGCGGCAAAATAGGGGATCGCCCCGATGTGATCCTCATGCGCATGGGTAATCACGATACCCAGCAAATCGTCGAGACGTTCTTCGATAAATTCCGGGTCCGCGAAGACGAGATCGACGCCGGGGTATTCATTGCCACTAAAGGTCATGCCCAGATCGACCATCAGCCATTTGCCCTGACAGCCATAAAGATTGACGTTCATGCCAATCTCTCCGGAACCGCCTAGCGCGAGGAACAGCAATTCGTCCTCTGGGGTAAAATCCTTCTTCACTTCAGGCCAACCTTATCTGCCAGCAGAGCCAGCCCTTGTAATGTCAAATCAGCGTCTACGGCGTCGAAAATCTCAGTATGTCGGTCAAACAGGATCGCCAGCCCGCCAGTGGCAACCACCTTGGCTGGGCGGCCGATCTCAGCGCGTAAACGCTCGATCAGCCCCTCCATCATGGCGACGTAACCCCAGAAAACGCCCACCGTCATCTGGTCTTCTGTATTGCGGCCGATCACTGAATTTATGCGGGGGACATTAATTGCGACACGCGGCAATTTGGCCGTGTTGTTCACCAGTGCATCCAGCGACAGGTTAATCCCGGGTGCGATGATCCCGCCCTTATAGGCGCCATTGAAATCCACCACATCGAAAGTGGTTGCCGTTCCAAAATCGACCACCACCAAATCGCCGCCATACAGGCTATGGGCGGCCAGCGCGTTCACCGCGCGGTCTGCCCCCAGTGACCGCGGTTCATCAACATCGATCGGGAAATCCCATGCCAGATCACCCTCGCCCGCAACGGCGGGGGTCAGGCCGAAATATTTCTCACCCAGCACTTCCAGGTTATGCCGGGCCCGCGGTACAACGAGCGACATGACCATGCCGGTCACGTCCTTCTGACTCAAACCTTCAATCGCGAGCAGCTGAATCAGCCAGACGGCATATTCATCCGCCGTGCGGCGCGGATCCGTTGCGATGCGCCAGCGGGTGCGCAATTCGCCATTGTCGATGAGTGCGAAAACCACATTGGTATTACCGACATCCACTGCGAGCAGCATTTACTGTCCTTCCCAATTCACATCACCCGCATGGATGATCTGCATCGTACCATCATTCATGCGCAGCTGCAGCGCACCATCCGCAGCAAGTCCAGCAAACGTGCCCGAAATGCGCTCGCCTGCGCCATCATGGACACTGAGAGCGCTGCCTACGGGATGGGCCCATTCCAACCAGCGATCAAACAGATGCTGAGAGCCATAGCTACGCCAATAGTCGAGCTCCTGGGCAAAGCAGCCAGCCAGTTCCTGCGCGAAAATATCCCGGCTGGCATGTCCCAGAGCCGCAGCCACGCGATCCGGCAAAGTTGGCGCGGCAACAAGGTTCACACCGATGCCAACCACGATATGATTGTGCTGCGCTTCGAGCAAAATCCCGACAAATTTCCGGCCATCCACCAGGACATCATTTGGCCATTTCAGCACGGGCCAGAATACATGCCCCATCATTCGCTTGGACGCTTGCAAGACGGCCAGGCCGCTCAGGAATGACAAATTCTGGGCGGGAGGGTCGGCAGCGTGGCGCAACACCACGGTGGAGCCCATGAAGTTCCCATCGGCATCAAGCCAGCTGCGCCCTTGCCTGCCGCGACCGGCAGTTTGCCGATCGGCGACCAGCCAATAGCCTTCCTCCAAATGCTCCCCTGCGGAAAGCCGATTTAGAAGATCGCTATTGGTCGATCGCGTTTCAGCAATGGTTTCGATCAAATCAGGCCTGTCATATGGCCAGGAAGAGCGATGCGGCGGCCTTGTCAGCCAGCCCGCCCAACCATGGCGTCAGCAGGAAGCCGAGGGGCGATATGACCAGAGTTGAGATAATCAGCAGGCCCCAATGCGCCCAATCATTCTCACCCACCGCAACATTGGCCGGTTCGTCAAAATACATCACCTTGACGATTTTGAGGTAATAGAAGGCGCCAATGACGCTGGCCGCAATACCGATCGCCGCAAGGGCTACCATGTCGGCCTGCACCGCAGCCTGAAAGACCACGAATTTACCCCAGAAGCCGAACAGCGGCGGAATGCCCGCAAGGCTGAACATCACGGCGGCAAGGCACATCGCGATGATGGGTTTTGTGCGCGACAATCCGGCGAAATCGGCAATGTTCTCCACTGGCCGGCCGTCAGCATCCCGCAGCATGATCACGGCGACAAAGCTGCCTACGGTCATCGCAACATAGATGGCCAGATAGACCATCATAGCGCTGGCGCCTTGCGGCGTGCCGGCGGCCAGGCCGATCAGGATGAAGCCAACATTGTTGATCGATGAAAAGGCCAGCAGGCGCTTGATATTGGTTTGCCCGATAGCACCGAGCGCACCGACCACGATCGAAGCAAGCGCGGCAAAAATCACGATCTGACGCCATGCGTCCGATTGTGTGCCGAATGCTTCCAGCGAAACGCGCATCAGCAAGGTGACGGCTGCGACCTTCGGCGCTGTTGCGAAGAAGGCCGTTACCGGCGTCGGGGCACCTTCATAGACGTCCGGCGTCCACATGTGGAACGGTACCGCAGAAATCTTGAACGCCAGACCAGCCAGAACGAAGATAACCGCAAACAAGGCGCCAAGCGAAATGTCGCCCGTCAGCGCGACGCGGATACCATCAAAGCTGGTTGTCCCGGTGAAACCGTAGGTCAGGCTCATACCGAAGAGCAGAATGCCCGATGCAAGCGCGCCCAAGACGAAGTATTTAAGGCCAGCCTCGGCTGAACGCTCATCCGCCCGCGAGAAAGCCGCAAGCACATAGGCAGCCAGACTGTTGAGTTCGAGACCGATATACAGCGTCATCAAATCGGTCGCCGAAACCATGATCGACATGCCGAGCGCTGCAAACAGCATCAAAACCGGAAATTCAGCGCGCATTGAATTGAGGCGGTCAAGGAAGTTCGGCGCGATCACCAATGCCGCACCGGTGGCGGCAAAAATCATCAGCTTGGCCATCGCCGCGAAAGCATCCGCACGGAAGAGACCGGCAAAGGCAACAGTATCAGGACCACTGAGCCCCGCACACAGAGTGGGCGCGACCAGGAAGAAGCAGGCACCGAGCACGACGCAGCTGGCCACGCTGATGGCGCGGCTGGCCTTGTCACCGGCCCATGCCGCGACAAGCAACAGCACCAGACCTGAAATGGACAGCAGGATTTCCGGTGCAATCAGCCCCAGGGAGGTTTTGAATTCCATCAGTGCGCTCCCTCATGCGCTTGCACTTCTTCGGTAGGTTGCGGATCACCCATGACAAGTCGGGAGTCTCCTTGGGGCGCATCTGGCGACAGACGTGCCTCGAGTTTTACGATATCCTGACGCATCGGCGCAATGAAACTTTCCGGATAGATACCCATCCACAATGTGGCGAGGGTCAGCGAACCGAGCATCAACCATTCGCGCAGGTCAAGATCTGGCATCGCCGCGGCATCGGCATTGACCTGCGCGCCAAAAACAACGCGGCGATACAGAACCAGCATATAGGCGGCGCCCAGAATGATACCCGTGCCGCAAATCAGCGCGGCCCAGCTGGACACCTGATAAATGCCGGCGAGGCTGAGGAATTCACCCACGAAATTGGCAGTGGCCGGAAGACCGATGCTGGCCATCGTGAAGAACAGGAACAGCATGGCATATTTCGGCATGTTGAGCGCGATACCGCCGTAGCGGCTGATTTCACGCGTGTGCAGACGATCGTAGATCACGCCAACACACAGGAACAATGCGCCGGATACCAAGCCGTGGGCCAGCATCAGCATCATCGAACCTTCAAGGCCCTGCACATTGAAGGAGAACAGACCCACCGTCACGATCGCCATATGCGCGACCGAGGAATAGGCGATCAGTTTCTTCATATCGTGCTGAACGAAAGCAATCAGACTGGTGACCACCACGGCGACCATCGACAGCCCCCAGATCAGCCAAGCCCATTCGGCAGAGGCGATCGGAAACATTGGCAGCGAGAAACGGATGAAGCCGTAGCCACCCATTTTCAGCAGGACGCCCGCAAGAATGACGGAACCAGCGGTCGGTGCCTGAACGTGCGCGTCAGGCAGCCAGGTGTGGACCGGCCACATCGGCATCTTCACAGCAAAGCTGGCAAAGAAGGCGAAGAACAGCCACGTTTGCGCCTGTGCCGGGAAATCATACGACATCAGCGTCGGGATATCCGTGGTGCCAGCCTGATTCACCATCCACAACATCGCGATCAGCATCAGAACCGAGCCGAGCAGCGTGTAGAGGAAGAATTTGTAGCTGGCGTAAATCCGGTTATCGCCGCCCCAGATACCGATGATCAGATACATCGGAATAAGGCCCGCTTCGAAGAAGATGTAAAAGAGATAGAGATCCTGCGCGGCGAAAACGCCGATCATCAGGGTCTCCATCAAGAGGAAGGCGGCCATATATTCGCCGACCCGCTTGGTGATCGAATTCCAACTGGCCCCGATGCAGATCGGCATCAGGAAGACCGACAGGATAATCAGCAGCAAGGCGATACCATCAATGCCCAGCGCCCAGGTAAACCCGGCGAAAAGCGGTGCCCGTTCGACATATTGCCATTGGGCGCCGCCGACATCGAAGCCCGCCCACAGGACAAGGCCCAGAGCAAGATCGACCAAGGTTGCGATCAATGCGATTGTCCGCGCCGCTTTGGCGTCCACGAAGAGACAGGCCACCGCTGCGGCGAGCGGCACCAGAAGCATCAGCGAAAGGATTGGAAAGCCCTCCATCAGAGCATCACCCAAGTGATTGCGGCGACCAGACCAAGCAGCATGATCAGCGCATAGCTATAGAGATAACCGGATTGTACCTTCTTCGCATAGGCCGATCCCTTCCCGACGACCCAGGCTGCGCCATTGGGTCCGAAGCGATCGATCAGGCCCACATCGCCAAAGCGCCAGAAGACCTTGCCAAGCCAGTAGGCCGGGCGAACGAAGATGAAATGGTACAATTCGTCGAAATACCATTTGTTGAACAGGAAAGCATGGATCGGCTTGATCTGTTCGACAAATTTGCCGGGAATGGACGTGTTCTTGATGTAAGCAATCCATGCGCCAGCCAGGCCCAGAAGCATCGCCACTGTCGCGGCAAGCTTCACCCAGAGCGGCACCGAATGCATCGCGTGGATCAAGTGCTCATTATAAGCGATCGCGCCATTCCAGAAGCCTTCATCTTCGACGAAGGCATGGGTGAAGACATAACCGGCAAAGACCGCGCCCAATGACAGGACGATCAGCGGAATCAGCATCACCCAAGGGCTTTCATGCGGATGATAGCCAGCAGTGCCATCGTTTTCGGCAGGGGACGGGACATGATGCTGGGCATCATCGCCTGCATCTTCCTGTGCGGCCGGGTTCGCATGATCTGAATCGGCGTGGTCGTGATGGACCGCGTGCTGAATATGCTCGCTATCGGCCCAGCGCGGTTTGCCCCAGAAAGTCAAGAACATCAGGCGCCAGCTGTAGAAACTGGTCAGTAGCGCAGCGATCGTGCCGAGCCAGAATGCGGTGCGTCCCATTTCAGTGCCGCTGGCAAAAGCAGCTTCAAGGATCGCGTCCTTCGAATGGAAGCCAGCAAAACCAGCATGCAGCCAGTAAATACCAACGCCTGTGATGGCCAGCGTACCCGCCATCATCCCCCAGAAGGTGAATGGGATCTTCTTACGCAGACCGCCGTAATAGCGCATGTCCTGCTCGTGATGCATCGCATGGATCACGGAACCGGCGCCAAGGAACAGCAGAGCCTTGAAGAATGCGTGGGTAAACAGGTGGAACATGGCCACACCATAGGCACCAACACCAGCAGCGAAGAACATGTAGCCAAGCTGCGAGCAGGTGGAATAGGCGATAACGCGTTTGATGTCCCACTGCGTCGTACCGATCGTCGCAGCGAAGAGACAAGTCGCGCCGCCGATGAAGGTCACGAAGGTCAGCGCAACCGGCGCTGCTTCGAACATGGGCGACAGGCGGCACACCATGAACACACCCGCGGTAACCATGGTCGCGGCGTGGATCAGCGCGGAGACCGGCGTCGGGCCTTCCATCGCGTCCGGCAGCCAGGTGTGCAGACCGAGCTGGGCCGACTTACCCATCGCGCCGATAAACAGCAGCAGACACAGAATGGTCATCGTATCGACACGCATGCCGAGGAAGCCGATGCTCGATGCCCCCTTCATGGCCGGGGCAGCAGCGAGAATGTCAGGAATCGATGTCGTCCCGAACACCAGGAACGTGCCAAAAATCCCGAGCATGAAGCCAAGGTCGCCGACACGGTTGACCACAAAGGCCTTGATCGCGGCTGCACTGGCACTTGGCTTGGTGAACCAGAAACCGATCAGCAGATAGGAGGCGAGGCCCACCCCTTCCCAACCGAAGAACATCTGCACCAGATTGTTCGCGGTCACCAGCATCAGCATGGCAAAGGTAAAGAGCGAGAGATAGGCGAAGAAGCGCGGCTGATCCGGATCTTCGTCCATATAGCCCCAGCTATAGAGATGGACGAGCGCCGAAACGCTGGTGATCACCACCAGCATGATCGCCGTCATCGTATCGACGCGCAGAGCCCAGTCGAAGCTCATGGCGCCGGATTCGACCCATTTGAGAACCGGAACCACGGTGGCTTCGGCATTGCCGGACAGGAACGCGATAAAGATCGGCCAGCTCAGCGCACAGGATATGAACAAGGCGCCGGTGGTGATGATCTTGGCCGGCAGGAAACCGAGCGACTTATTGCCCAGCCCCGCGACAATCGCAGCCAGAAGCGGCAGAAAAACTATGACCAGAATTGAGGACACGATGGCTTATCCCTTCATCCGGTTGACGTCATCGACCGCAATCGTGCCGCGATCACGGAAATAGATAACAAGAATAGCGAGGCCGATTGCCGCTTCGCCCGCGGCCACGGTCAACACGAACATCGCGAAAACCTGACCCGTCAGATCACCGAGAAAGGCGCTGAAGGCGACAAGATTGATGTTAACCGCAAGCAGGATCAATTCGATCGCCATCAGAATGACGATGATATTCTTGCGGTTGAGGAAGATGCCGAGCACGCCGAGCACGAAAAGGATCGAGCTGACGACGACATAATGTTCGATACCAATCACTTGCCGTCCCCCTTAAAGGTCCACGCCGGCGCCGATTTCGGGCCGTGCATTGTAGGTTGCCTCGTCCGGACGGCGGCGAACCTGTTTGGAAATATTCTGATGGCCACGGACATTGCCCCGTTCACGATGGGTCAGCACGATCGCGCCGATCATCGCCACAAGCAGAATGATCCCTGCGCTTTCAAAGAGGAAGAGGTAGCGCGTGTAGAGCAGCGCACCGATATTCTCGATATTGCTTTCGCCCACCAGCGGAGCCGCGCTGCCATCGGGCGTGCCCAGTTCCAGCTTGCCGCCGGAATATGCCACCAGGCCGATGAACAGCTCAGCCGCGAGGATGATCGCGATCGACAGCCCAAGCGGGAAGTTCTTCACAAAACCTGCCCGCAATTCCGAGAAGTCGATGTCGAGCATCATGACCACAAAAAGGAACAGCACAGCAACCGCGCCGACATAGACAATCACCAACAGCATGGCGATGAATTCGGCGCCGACCAGCACCATCAGACCCGCCGCATTGAAGAAGGCGAGGATGAGCCACAGCACGGAATGTACCGGGTTGCGTGCCGTGATCGTGAACGCTCCGGAAGCGACCACCATGGCGGCGAAGAGGTAAAAGGCGATTATATGAATCATGGGCCCTGTCAGTCCTTGGTGCGCCGGTTAGCGATAGGGCGCATCGGCTTCAAGGTTCGCGGCGATTGCCCGCTCCCACTTGTCACCATTCGCGAGAAGTTTTGCTTTATCATACAAGAGCTCCTCGCGGGTTTCTGTCGAATATTCGAAGTTCGGCCCTTCAACGACCGCATCAACCGGGCAGGCTTCCTGACAGAAACCGCAGAAGATGCACTTCGTCATATCGATATCGTAACGCGTGGTCCGGCGGCTGCCATCATCACGCGGTTCGGATTCGATCGTAATCGCCTGCGCCGGGCATACTGCTTCGCATAATTTGCAGGCGATGCAGCGCTCTTCGCCATTGGGATAACGGCGCAGTGCATGTTCGCCGCGGAAGCGCGGGCTGAGATCGTTCTTCTCGAAGGGATAGTTGATGGTCGCTTTGGGCTTGAAGAAATACTTCAAGGTCAAAGCGTGCGCTTTCACGAACTCATAGAGGGTGAAGCTTTTGACCAGATGGGCGACGCTCATGCTCCGTACCTCGTAATCATAAGCCAACCGGAAGTGAGCACTACGAAGAGCAGGCTCATCGGCAGGAAAATCTTCCAGCCCAGACGCATCAGCTGGTCATAGCGGAAGCGCGGGACAGTTGCCTTCACCCAGGAGAAGACGAAGAAGAAGAAGAAAGTTTTAAGCAGAAACCAGATGAAGCCCGGTACGATGTAGAGCGGTGCCCACTCAAGCGGCGGCAACCACCCGCCGAAAAACAGCGTGGTGTTCAGCGCACACATCAGCAGCACATTGGCATATTCGCCGAGCCAGAAGAGCGCGAAAGCCATCGAGCTATATTCAGTCTGGTAGCCTGCAACCAGTTCGGATTCTGCCTCGGTCAGATCGAAAGGCGCACGCGCCGTTTCGGCCATGCCCGAAATCAGGAACAGCACCCACATCGGGAACAGCAACAGGTTGAAGAAGAAGCCATTGACGATCCCGAGCCCGAAGCCGCGCTGAGATTCGACAATGCCGTTCAGATTGTTGCCACCGGCATACAAAATAACGCAGATCAGGATAAAACCGATCGAGACTTCATAGGAAATCATCTGCGCCGCGCCGCGAAGCGCGGAAAAGAACGGATATTTCGAATTGGAAGCCCAGCCCGCAATCACCACGCCGTAAACACCAAGCGACGAAATCGCGAGGACATAGAGCAGGCCGACATTGATATCAGCCAGGACGGCGCCCGATGAAAACGGGATCACCGCCCATGCCATCAAGGCGACGGTGAACGTGATAATCGGCGCGAGCAGAAACAGGCCCTTATTCGCGGCCGATGGAATGATGGTTTCCTGCAGGAACACCTTGAGACCATCGGCAAAACTCTGCAGCAGACCGAACGGGCCGACCACATTGGGACCGCGCCGCAGAGCCATGGCGGCCCAGACTTTACGGTCGACATAAATGATCATCGCTACGGCCAGCATCAGCGGCAGAGCAATCAGCAAAATTCCGCAAATGGTCGCGATAAACCACGCCCATTCGTAATTCATGCCAAGGGATTCAAAGAAGGCGGTCATTCGGCAGCCTCCGCAAGTGTGTCCCCATGGAGCAATTCGGCAGAGCATTGCTGCATCACCGCGCTCGCCCGTGCGATCGGGTTGGTCATGTAGAAATCCTTGATCGGATAAGCGATCGCGCCATCGGCCCGGATGGCGGCATCTGCCTTGGGCAGCGCACCGTAATCAACCATGCCTTCGACGCCCAGTTCTGGAACTTCCGCGATCATTGCCGCGCGCAGCTCATCAAAGGAATTGAAGCCAACAGAAACATTCAGCGCATCAGCCAGCGCGCGCAGGATCGTCCAGTCTTCACGCGCATCACCAGGGGCGAAAACGGCCTTATCGGCAATCTGCACACGGCCTTCCGTATTCACGAATGTGCCGCTCTTTTCGGTAAAGGCTGCGCCGGGCAGAATGATTTCTGCGGCATGAGCGCCCTTGTCACCATGATGACCGATATAGACCTTCAGCGCATCGGCATAAGGCTCGAAATCCATTTCATCAGCGCCGAGCGACAGCACGACCTTCGGTTTGGCCGCGGCAATATCCTTCATTCCGCCCTTCTGAGCGAAATTCAGCATTAGCGCGCCCATACGGGCAGCGGAGAAATGCAGGACATTGAAGCCGTTCCAGCCATCACGCACCAGCTTCCACTGATCGGCCAGAGCCAGCAGCGGATGCAGCGCATTCTTGGCCAGACCCGCTCCGCCCAGGATGATCGCAGGACGTTCAGCCTTGCTCATTGCCTCGCCGACATGGGCGGGCAGATCATGCAGAACAGAAACATTCTCGCTCAGGAATTCCGCCGGATAGGTCGTTTCCCATTCCGGCCCGACGAGGAAGATCTTTGCGCCGCGCTTCGCCGCCTTGCGCAGGCGAACATTCAGCAGAGCCGCTTCCCAGCGCACCTGACTGCCAACGATCAAAATGGCATCGGCCGTTTCGATTTCGTTGAAAGTGGTGTTGAAATTCACCGCGGCGAGGTTGGAAACGTCGTAATCCATGCCGGTCTGACGGCTTTCCAGCAGGTCAGAGCCAAGCGCATTCACCAGCTTCTTCGCAGCGAACATCGTTTCACAATCGACCAGATCACCGGCCACCGCAGCGATGTCCTTGCCCGGTTTGGCAGCAGCGATCAGTTCGAAAGCCTCATTCCAGCTGGCAGGCTGCAATTTGCCCTGACGACGAATCCAGACTTTATCCAGACGGCGATGCGTCAGGCCTTCAACCTGATAGCGTGCCTTGTCCGAAATCCATTCCTCATTCACATCATCATTGATGCGCGGCAAAGCGCGCAGCACTTCACGGCCGCGGCTGTCGATGCGGATATTGGCGCCCATCGCGTCAGACACGTCGATACTGAGCGTCTTCTTCAGCTCCCACGGGCGTGCTTCATAGGCGTAGGGGCGCGACGTAAGCGCACCAACCGGACACAGATCGATCACATTGGCCGACAACTCATGCTTGGCCGCCTGTTCCAGATAGGTCGTGATCTGCATGTTTTCGCCGCGATACAGGGCGCCGATTTCATCCACGCCAGCCACTTCTTCGGAGAAGCGCACGCAGCGGGTGCAGTGAATGCAGCGGGTCATGATCGTCTTGATCAGCGGGCCCATGTTCTTGGACGTGACCGCACGCTTGGTTTCGTCATAGCGGGTCGCGCCGCGGCCATAGGCCATCGACTGATCCTGAAGATCGCATTCGCCGCCCTGATCGCAAATGGGGCAATCGAGCGGATGGTTGATCAGGAGAAACTCCATCACACCTTCGCGCGCCTTCTTGACCATTTCACTGTCGGTGCGGATTTCCTGGCCTTCAGTCGCGGGCAGCGCACAGCTGGCCTGCGGCTTGGGCGGTCCGGGCTTCACTTCGACCAGACACATGCGGCAATTGCCGGCGATGGACAGCCGTTCGTGATAACAGAAACGCGGGATTTCCTTGCCGGCCAGTTCACAGGCCTGCAGCACCGTCGCGCCGTCCGGAACCTCGATTTCCTGACCGTCTACTTTTACATTTGGCATTATTCAGCAGCCTCCTGAAGCGTGCCTTCTCGCTCAGCGATACGGCGCTCCAACTCGGGGCGGAAATGACGGATCAGGCCCTGAATCGGCCAGGCAGCCGCATCTCCCAAAGCGCAGATCGTGTGGCCTTCAACCTGTTTGGTTACTTCGAACAGCATGTCGATCTCGGATTTATCGGCCTTGCCTTCGCGCAGACGCTCCATCACGCGCCACATCCAGCCCGTGCCTTCGCGGCAGGGCGTGCACTGGCCGCAGCTCTCATGCTTGTAGAAGGCGCTGATGCGGCTGATCGCGCGGACGATATCGGTGGATTTGTCCATCACGATCACGGCAGCAGTACCGAGGCCCGAGCCGACAGCCTTCAGACCGTCGAAATCCATCGGCGCGTCCAAGATTTCTTCCGCCGGAACCAGCGGCACCGAAGAACCACCCGGAATGACCGCGAGCAGATTATCCCACCCGCCGCGAATGCCGCCGCAATGTTTCTCGATCAGCTCACGAAACGGAATGCCCATGGCTTCTTCCACGACGCAGGGCTTTTCCACATGGCCGGAAATCTGAAAGAGCTTGGTGCCCTTGTTATTTTCCCGCCCAAAGCTGGAGAACCACGATGCGCCGCGGCGCAAAATCGTGGGAGCAACGGCAATGGATTCAACATTGTTGACCGTCGTCGGGCAGCCATAGAGGCCTGCACCTGCCGGGAAAGGCGGTTTGAGGCGCGGCTGCCCCTTCTTGCCTTCCAGACTTTCGATCATCGCGGTTTCTTCACCGCAAATATAGGCGCCTGCGCCGCGGTGGACGAAGACGTCGAAATCATATCCCGAGCCTGCGGCATTCTTGCCCAGCAATCCGGCGTCATAGGCTTCTTGCACTGCCGCAAAGAGCGTTTCCGCCTCGCGGATATATTCGCCGCGAATATAGATATAGGCAGCGCGTGCGCGCATCGCGAAACCGGCAACCAGTGCACCTTCGATCAGCTTATGCGGATCGTGACGCATGATCTCGCGATCCTTGCACGAGCCCGGCTCCGATTCATCAGCATTGATAACCAGAAAGCTCGGCCGCGGATTGCCGTGCTGATCCTTGGGCGCTTCTTTCGGCATGAAGCTCCACTTCATACCGGTGGGGAAGCCAGCCCCGCCCCGCCCGCGCAGACCCGATGCCTTCATCTCGTCGATGATGGCATCCTGCCCGCGAGCAAGAAGATCCTTGGTATTGTCCCAATCACCACGCTTGCGCGCCGCGTCGAGATTCCACGGCTGAAAGCCGTAGACATTGGTGAAAATGCGATCCTTATCGGCGAGCATAGCTTACCACTCCCCCCGATAATCGTGATTTTCGGAAACCATTTCCTTCAGACTGGTGGGCCCGCCTACCGGCTCCACCGTATGACGCCCCGGTTCCTGCGTGCCGGCCTTGGGACTTTCACCCTTTTCCAGCGCGTCGAGCACGCTTTCCAGTCGATCCGAAGTCAAATCTTCGTAATTGTCGTCATTGATCTGAACCATCGGGGCAGAGGCGCAATTGCCCATGCATTCCACCTCCGTCAGCGTCCACAAACCGTCGGAGGTCGTATGCCCCTTCTTCATGCCACGCTTGTAGCATGTTTCCAGAACATCGTCCGAGCCGCGCAGCATGCAGGGCGTCGTTCCGCAGACCTGCACGTGATATTTCCCGACCGGCACCAGATTATACATGGTGTAGAAGGTCGCGACTTCGACCACGCGAATGATCGGCATGGCAAGATAGGTCGCGACATATTCCATCACGGGAATCGGCAACCAGCCCTGCGTATCGGTTTCTTCACCCACCTGGCGCTGGGCAAAATCGAGCAGCGCCATCACGGCGCTTTTCTGACGGCCTTCAGGATAGCGGGCGATGGCTTCTTTCGCCTTCGCATCCCACTTTTCATTGAAGGACCAATTGCCCCAGCGTTCACGCAGTTCGGGCGTGTCAGCTTCCAGATAACGGTCAGCCATTAGCGAACGAACTCCACTCGAGAGCACTTGTCGCCCTCAAAACTGTAAATTGCCACAACGTCGAACGGCTCGCCCGTAGCGGAGCGACGCACGCGTTCATGGAGGACAACATTGTTGCCCAGTTCCTGTGACCACATGATATCTGCGCGGTTTTCAGGGAATTCTGCGAACATTGCCTTCAGGCCGGTTCGCGTCCCTTCTTTGCCATCACGCACAACATCACCGCGATAGCCCGCTTCGCAGGCATCATCAGTCATCAGCGCAACATAGGCATCCGCATCCTGTGCGTTGTAATGCTCGATCATCTTCTGGGCGATGGACAGTTTACTCACCGGTCACACTCCCCGAACACCACATCGATCGCCCCCAGAATAGCAGTCGCATCGGACAGCATATGGCCTTTGCACATGAAATCCATCGCCTGCAAATGGCTGAAGGCGGTCGGACGAATCTTGCAGCGATAGGGTTTGTTCGACCCGTCGCTGACCAGATACACACCGAATTCACCCTTGGGGCTTTCAGTTGCCACATACACTTCAGCTGCCGGGACGTGAAAGCCCTCGGTATAGAGTTTGAAGTGATGGATCAGCGCTTCCATCGACTGCTTCATCTCGGCGCGTTTCGGCGGAGCGACCTTGCGATCATCCGAAGCAATTGGACCTTCCGGCATTTCCGCAAGACATTGCTTCATGATGCGGGCGGATTGGCGAACCTCCTCCACGCGGACCATGAAACGGTCATAGCAATCCGAATTGGTGCCAACCGGAATTTCAAAATCCATCCGGTCATAGACATCGTAGGGCTGGCTCTTGCGCAGATCCCAGGGAATGCCTGCCGCACGGATGAGCGGGCCGGAGAAACCCCAGGCCAGCGCGTCTTCCTTGCTCACCTTCGCGATATCGACGTTACGCTGTTTGAAAATGCGGTTGTCGACCACCAGGCTCATCGCATCTTCGAACAACTCGGGCAGACGCGTATCAAGCCAATCGGCGATATCCGTCAGCAGCTTGAGCGGCACATCCTGATGCACCCCGCCCGGCCGGAACCAGGCGCTGTGCATACGGGCGCCCGAAGCGCGTTCAAAAAAGTTGAGGCAATCTTCGCGAATTTCGAACAGCCACAGGTTCGGCGTCATCGCGCCAACATCCATCACATGACTGCCAATGTTGAGCATGTGGTTGGAAATGCGTGTCAATTCAGCGAACAGCACACGCAAATATTGTGCGCGCAGCGGCACTTCGACATTCAGCAGCTTCTCGATCGCCAGAACATAAGAATGTTCCATGCAGAGCGGCGAGCAATAATCGAGCCGGTCGAAATAAGGCAGTGCCTGCAAATAGGTCTTGTATTCGATCAGCTTTTCAGTGCCGCGGTGCAGCAGCCCAACATGCGGATCGACACGCTCAACGACTTCGCCGTCCAGTTCCATGACCATGCGCAGCACGCCATGGGCCGCGGGATGCTGCGGACCGAAATTGATCGTGTAATTGGTGATCGTTTCGTCACCAGTGGTCGGCGACTGTTCAAGTGTCAGACCGCTCATTTGCCCGGCTCCTTGTCCTGCTCAGTCGCGCCCTTGGTATCGGCAACCTTGCCTTCACGCGCCGGTTTGGCCGGGCGGTCTTCGGTAGGTTCAGGCGCCTTGTCGTCTGCGGCAGCCTTGTCATCCTTTGCCGGTCCGGCATCGCTTTTCTGTTCAGCGGCCTTGGCATCGGCTTTGGCACCGGCACCCGTATCAGAGGGCTTGTCGGTCGTCTTGGCTTCCTTGGCCTTCGGCGGCTCCGGATTTTCGGCAACCTTCTCATCACCCGGCAACACGTAATCGGCGCCTTCCCACGGGCTCATGAAATCAAAGCTGCGGAAATCCTGTGCCAGCTCGACAGGCTCATAGACCACCCGCTTTTCCTCTTCGGAATAGCGAATTTCCTGATAGCCCGACAGCGGGAAATCCTTGCGGAAGGGATGCCCTTCAAAGCCGTAATCGGTGAGGATACGGCGCAGATCGGTATTCCCGTCAAACAACACGCCATACATGTCGAACACTTCACGTTCGAGCCACCCGGCGACCGGCCACAGCGTGGTGACCGTGGGAACCGGCGTGTTCTCATCCGTCGAAACCTTCGCCATCAGGCGATGATTCTTCGTCACCGAGAGCAGCATGTAAACAACTTCAAACCGCTCAGGCCGCTGCGGATAATCAACGCCGGCGATTTCCATCAGCTGCTGATATTCGTGTTCGTCACGCAGCAGGCGCAGCGCGTCCGCGATTCGGTCACGCTTGATGGTGAGCAACAGCTCACCATGCTCCTGCGTCACGTCGACGAGCATATCGCCCAGCGCTGCGGACAGCGTGTCACCCAAACCCTCGATCGAGGAGAAGCGCGGTGCAGAGTGCAGTATCTGTGCCATATCGCGTCTCCTCAGCGCTCGATCGTGCCCTGGCGGCGGATCTTCCGCTGCAGCTGCATCACACCGTAAAGCAGAGCCTCTGCCGTCGGCGGGCAGCCCGGAACATAGATATCCACCGGCACAACGCGGTCACAGCCGCGCACAACCGAATAGCTGTAATGGTAATAACCGCCGCCATTGGCGCAGCTGCCCATCGAAATCACATATTTCGGCTCGGACATCTGGTCATAGACCTTGCGCAAAGCGGGCGCCATTTTGTTGCACAGCGTACCGGCCACGATCATCACGTCGCTCTGACGCGGTGAAGCGCGCGGCGCAGCGCCGAAGCGCTCCATGTCGTACCGCGGCATGTTCACATGGATCATTTCAACCGCGCAGCATGCGAGGCCGAAAGTCATCCACCACAGCGACCCCGTACGGGCCCACTGGAACAATTCCTCGGTCGACGTAACCAGAAAACCCTTGTCGTTCACTTCTGTCGACAGGGCGTTGAAATAATCCTGTTCAGGCTGACGAATTTGGCCAGGCTGCGCAGCGGGGATGGTTTCATTTACTCCCATTCCAACGCTCCTTTCTTCCAGGCATAGATGTAACCGATGATCAGCTCACCCAAAAAGACCATCATGGTGATCCACCCGGCCCAGCCGGTAATGTCCAGACTGACGGCCCAGGGAAACAGGAACGCTGCCTCCAGGTCGAAAATGATGAACAGGATCGCCACCAGATAGAAGCGCACATCGAACTGGCTCCGCGAATCTTCGAATGCGGGAAAACCGCATTCATACTCGCTGAGCTTGTCCGCATTTGGATTGTGCGCCCCTGTCAGGCGCGACACGCCCATAGGCAGGAACACGAAGAGGGCCGAGAGGGCCAGCGCGATCCCAAGGAAAATAAGGATCGGCAAATATTGCGTTAGATCGACCAAGAGCTGACTCGATTGCTTGCTTATGTTGCTCGCGCACTAGTCCTACCTGCCGAAGGGTTCAAGGGTGATGGCCCAGTTTTTGCGTTGTTGCGCGGCGCTCGCAATAAGGCTGCAATATGCGGGGTGGATTGTGTTTCACGCTTCGCAAACCTAAATCAAAGAACGAGGCGCTGTTGCGGCAATCATTATTAACGCGGCAGCAATATCACGGCAATGAAAGGGCCCTGAAAATTATGGCAGTCTTCTCCGAAAACGATCCAATCGTTATCCTGTCCTATGCACGCACTCCGATGGGGGGGATGCAGGGCGCGCTGTCCGATGCCTCGGCAACTGATCTCGGCTCCACCGCCGTTCGGGCCGCGGTGGAACGCGCTTCTGTCAGCGGAGAGGATGTGAACCGCCTCTATATGGGCTGTGTTCTGCCGGCGGGACTCGGTCAGGCTCCGGCCCGGCAGGCTGCGATCAAGGCCGGCCTTCCCAAATCGGTGGAAGCAACCACCGTCAACAAAGTGTGCGGCTCCGGCATGCAGACGGTGATCATGGGGTCAGAGGCATTGGCAGCCGGCACCGTCGATATCGTGGTAGCAGGCGGCATGGAGAGCATGACCAATGCGCCATATCTGCTGAAGAAGCACCGCTCCGGCGCGCGTCTGGGCCATGACACGGCCTATGACCACATGTTCCTCGATGGTCTTGAAGATGCCTATGAAGCGGGCGCAGCGATGGGCTCCTTCGCGCAGGACACCGCCAATGACTACAATCTGACGCGCGAGGATATGGACGAATATGCGATCGAATCCCTCGCCCGTGCCAATAAGGCCATTGAAAGCGGCGCCTTTGCCGATGAAATCGCCCCGGTGACCATCACCACCCGCAAGGGTGAGCACACCGTGGACACCGATGAGCAGCCCGGTAAGGGCCGCCCGGACAAGATTCCGCAATTGCGCCCCGCCTTTGCCAAGGACGGTACGATTACCGCAGCAACGTCCTCCTCGATTTCCGACGGTGCGGCCGCCCTCACCCTCACGCGGGAAAGCGTGGCAAAGGAGCGGAACCTGAAGCCTGTCGCACGGATCGTTGGCATGGCCGCCCATGCGCAGGAACCACGCGCCTTCACCACCGCCCCGGTCGGCGCAATCGAAAAGCTGCTCAAACAGACCGGCTGGAGCATTGATAAGGTTGATCTTTTCGAAGTGAACGAAGCGTTTGCCTGTGTCGCCATGTTCGCGATGAAGGATCTGGGCATTCCGCATGACAAGATCAATGTGAATGGCGGCGGCACGGCTCTTGGCCACCCGATCGGCGCCAGCGGCGCGCGCATTATCGTGACTCTCCTGAACGCCCTGAAGCAGCAGGGTAAAAGCAAAGGCATCGCCAGCCTGTGCATTGGCGGCGGAGAAGCCACCGCCGTTGCGGTTGAACTTATCTGATTGGATTAAAGGGGCGCTTAGGCGCCCCTTTCTTTCTCGGCATCAGGGCTGACCAGCTCCCCACAGGCGCGCGCTCTGCACCCAGCCGCGATGCCCGGCGACATTAAGCTCGCACCAACCGCCTCTACATTGCCCCAAAATGCCGACCACGCCGGGCTCCAGCTGCCATTTGAGCGGCGCACCAGCAGATCCCTCTGCCCGCATTGCCGCCTCACCCTCGCCAATCACAACCGCGCTGCGCCGTGGGTTGAGCAGGCGCGCGACGATCCATCCCTGGGCACCATCCTGATCCTGAACCAGCCGCCAGCCACCTTTCAGCCGTACGACCTTTATCGGCAGATCCTTACGGTGATACACCCACTCGATCCGATAGGATGGGCTGGGACCAACCCGCATGTTCACCTTATCCGCGCGCAAAGATGCCCAATAGGGAACTTCGCGGTCCTGCGCATGGGCGGCCCGAATCGGGAGACAGAGAAGAACAAGCAAAGCCAGACAGATGCGCATGAGCAGGGCTTTAGCGCGCCCAAGCGACAGGGTTCAAGCATCCTGCACAACTGTTTTGAGGGCACACTCCGCAAGTCCATTTCAAACGAGACTTGCCCGAAACAACAATCATACTTAACAGCTCGCGCCAAGCTAGATCATTAGCGGGAGGGGAAATTCGACCATGTTGCGCAAATACGCTGCCGCCCTACTCATGTTGCTGAGCCCAGCGATTGCTCATGCAGAGCCCATAGCCATCATCGATCCCTTTGCTGTAGCCGGAAATAGCGGTGACACGGCCTGGATTCTGGTCTGCTCCGCGCTGGTCCTGCTGATGACATTGCCGGGCCTGGGCCTGTTTTATGGGGGATTGGTTCGCGCCAAGAACTTTCTGTCGGTCCTGCTGCAAATCGGCGCAGTCGCCGCCGTCGCTTCGCTGCTCTGGGTGCTGGTTGGCTATACGCTGGCCTTCGGCATGCCGACCAATGGCTGGCTGGGCGCGGGCAATGCCTGGATGCTGATCCGACTGGATGCCGTCCGCCAGGCGACCACTATTCCCGAAAGCACATTTGCGCTGTTTCAGATGACCTTTGCCGCCATCACCCCTGCCCTGATGGTTGGCGCATGGGTTGACCGTGCGCGATTTGGCTGGGTCGTAACCTTCTGCGCCTTCTGGAGTCTGATCGTCTATGCCCCGGTCACGCATTGGATCTGGGGCGGAGGCTGGCTGGGTGAGCTGGGCGTGCTCGATTTCGCCGGTGGCATCGTTGTCCATACGACGGCCGGCGTCTCTGCCCTCGCCGTGGTACTTTTGCTAGGCAAACGGCAGGGTTTCCCGGGCGGCGCTTTGCTTCCCCATGCCCCTGGGCTGACCATGCTGGGCGCGATGCTGCTCTGGGTCGGCTGGTTCGGCTTCAATGGTGGCTCTGCCCTCACCGCGACCGATGACGCCTCCACAGCCATCATCAACACCCATGTTGCCGCCGCCTGCGCCGCGCTGGTCTGGCTCGGCATCGAAAAGCTCACCTTTGGCAAGGCCACGACGGTCGGCTTTGCCACCGGAGCCATTGCCGGTCTGGCGACAATCACGCCGGCGGCAGGCTTTGTCTCGCCCGGAGCAGCCGTTCTGATCGGCGCAGCCGGTGCGGTGGTTTGCTATGGCGCTATCCAATTGGTGAAGAACAAAGCCAGGATCGACGATTCCCTCGATGTTTTTGCCGTGCACGGCGTTGGCGGTATGCTGGGCTCCGTTCTGCTGGGCGTATTCCTGTCACCGATATTCGGCGGCACCGGTTACGCTGAGGGTATGAACATGCTGTCGATGTTGGGTGTACAAGCATTTGGTGTGCTGCTCGTGGCCACCTTCTCCGCAATCGCAACAGTCGCCATTGCGTTTGGCGTTTCGCTCTTCATTCCCATGCGTGTCGATGAAGATTCCGAACGTCAGGGGCTCGATGTCTCCAGTCATGGTGAAAGAGGCTGGGAGCTGGATTGATCCGGGGCGCCAAACGGCCCCCCAATGCTGACGGCGCTAAAGCGTGAAACATCACGCTGGTAATCGGTCCGATTTCGCTCAGGCGAAGGCCTTCAGACGTGAATCTGTTCCCGAACCTACCTGGTCCTGCGGCACGGTCCAACGGTCAACCGGAACAGGTTGCGGCGAAGGCATCCCAGCCACTCACGCCACGCTATCAAAAAACGGCGCGCTGCCCGCGAGGACAGCGCGCCGCTGGAAAGATGAGCAACCCGGCTGTGCTTCGCAGCGCGGGCGCGGTTATCAATCGCCGGTCAGTATCCGCTCGATCAATTCCTTCACCGTGGGGGTGTAATTGTTGGAATAGAACGGGTCCTGCTTGAAACGATATGCCGCGTGGCCGGCAAACATCAGATTTTCATCAATCGGGTCACCATGGGCGATATCCTGCAGGGTCTTCTGAATGCAGAAGCTGCGCGGGTCCGCCAATCGGCCGGTGGTGAAATCATCATGGTCTTTCCATGAGGAAAAGCCGCAATGTGACAGACAGCCCATGCAGTCGGCCTGATCCTTGCGGATAATCGCGCGTTCGTCAGGCGTGACAAAGACCACCGTGTCATCGGGCGTTTTCAGAGCTTCGGTAAAGCCTTCTGCCACCCATCCCCGGGCGCGGTCCCGGTCCTTGGGCGTGACCCAGAAGTTCTTGCCCTTCACCCCGACATCGAGCTGCACCGTATGTTCGCCCGCTTCGACCTTGGAATAGGGAATCTGGCGCTCGGAACGCTCTTCCAGATTACGCAGGAAAGGGTTGCGAACAGCGGAGCTGTAAAATCCGGTGGGGGAGAAACGATGCAGCGACACATCGCCCGGTTCCAATTCGCGCAGCGCATCCTTCCATCCTTGCGGAATGGGGCTTTCCTGCGTCAGCAGGGGCCGCGTGCCAAACTGGAAGGCAATCTGCCCCAGTTCAGGATTATCGATCCAGTTTTCCCAATCACGCAGGGCCCAGACGCCGCCGGCCATCACGATCGGCACATCATCGGAAATGCCTTCCTTGCGCATGACATCGCGCAAAGCCTTTACGCGGGGATATGGATCTTCCGGTTTGCGGGGGTCTTCGGCATTGGAGAGGCCATTATGGCCGCCAGCCAGCCAGGGATCTTCGTAGACCACTGCGGCCATCAATTCGCTGACCTTGTGATAGGCCCGCTTCCAGAGCGCGCGAAAGGCGCGGCCAGAGCTGATAATCGGCAGATAGTGAACATTATAGCGCGCGGCGATTTCAGACAGCTTATAGGGCATGCCTGCACCGCAAGTGACGCCTGCCACCAAACCGCGTGTCTGCTCCAGAATGCCTTCCAGGACAGGCTGGGCACCACCCATTTCCCACAGCACATTGATGTTGATCGCACCCTTGCCACCGGAAATTTCATGCGCACGCCGCACCTGTTCCACGCCGCCATCAATAGCGTAGCGGATCAGCTGTTCGTGCCGTTCCTTGCGGGTCAGCTGTTCATAGACCTGAGGGATAATCTTGCCTTCAGCATCGTAGCTGTCGGCATTAACGGCGCTCACTGTACCTATTCCGCCAGCCGCCGCCCAGGCACCAGAACTGGCATGGTTGGTGGCCGAGACACCCTTACCACCTTCGATCAACGGCCAGACTTCACGTCCAGCATATTGAATCGGCTTCAAACCTTTGAAAGACATAGTAACCCCGATTAACGACGCCCGTCAGGCCGCCGCCTCTTCCTCTTGGTCGCCAGGCTGGCGACATGGTTCGATTTCAGATGGCTCCGGCCGATCGCCGACAGCCTCAAATTCTGCATAATATCCCGCAAGCTCGGGCTTACGCTCAAAACCAACCAGGCGAAAGCCCAACTGGTTAAATTCGCAAAACAGCAATTGTGGATCGATTCCGTGCTGATCCGTTGGCCGGTCAGCATCGACCACGATGACCCTTCCGCCCTTTCTCAGTGACGGACGCAAGCGCCACAGAAAGGCGAAAGGCTCAGCCACTTCGTGATACATATGGACCAGAAAAATCCGGTCAAAACTGTCCTTGGGCAGGCCCGGATCGGCGATCACGCCGCGCTTGATCGCGACATTGCCCAGCCGCTCCCGCTCGATCCGATTGCCGAGCCGTTCCAGCGCGCTGGCATCGACATCCTGCGCCAGCACGCGGCCGGATGGTCCGACACGCTCCGACAGGCGCACAGTGTAATAGCCTTCACCAGCGCCAATATCGGCCACGGTCATCCCCGGCCGAATATCGGCCAGGTCCATCACCGTCTGCGCTTCACGCCGGTCATCACGGGCACGCTCATTCGAAACAGATGTCGCCCCCAAGGGCGAAACAGGCCGGAACGCACGCGGGAATTCACGCGCGTTTTCCGGTCGCCCGGCATCATCACTGGCTTGATTACAGCCGCTGAGCACCAGCAGGCACGCCAGAGAAAGGCCGCGCAGGAATGTCAATCGACATCCTCCACATCCACGGCATCACCCGTCACCCGCTGCGCCAGTGCAGCTGCGATGAAGTCATCGATTTTGCCGTCCAGCACATCGCCCGGTGCGGTTGATGTTACGCCGGTGCGCAAATCCTTGACCATCTGATAAGGCTGCAAGACATAAGAACGGATCTGGTGGCCCCAGCCAATTTCAGTCTTTTCCTGATATTCGCCCGATGCGTCTGCCTCGCGCCGCTGCAATTCCGCCTCGTAAAGACGTGCTTTCAGCATGTTCATCGCGGTGGCGCGGTTCTTATGCTGCGACCGGTCATTCTGGCTCGCCACCACAATACCGCTCGGCATATGGGTGATACGCACGGCGGAATCGGTCGTGTTGACGTGCTGACCGCCCGCGCCGCTGGCGCGATAGGTATCGATGCGAAGATCGCTTTCATTGATATCGATTTCGATATCGTCATCAATCACCGGATAGACCCAGACGCTGGAAAAGCTCGTATGGCGGCGGGCTGAACTGTCATAAGGGCTGATCCGGACCAGGCGATGCACACCGCTTTCGGTTTTGGCATAGCCATAGGCGTTCTCGCCCTTGACCAGCAGGGTCGCCGATTTGATGCCGGCCTGCTCGCCTGCATGATAATCGACCACTTCAACCTTGTAGCCCCGGCTTTCCGCCCAGCGCGAATACATACGCTGCAGCATCTCGGCCCAGTCCTGGCTCTCCGTTCCGCCAGCCCCGGCATGCACTTCGATATAAGTGTCGTAGGAATCCGCTTCACCCGACAGCAGCGCCTGCACCTTGTCGGCATCGGCGCGTGCAGCAAGCTGTTCCAGCGAGGTCAGCCCTTCATTGATCGTGTCATCATCGTCCTCAGCCTCGCCAAGTTCGACAAATTCGATCGCATCGGACATTTCCTGCGAAATTTCATTCACGGTGCCAATCGAGCTTTCGAGATAGCGCCGTTCACGCATCACGTTTTCAGCTTCTTTTGGATTGTCCCACAAAGTGGGATCTTCCACCTTGGCGTTCAGTTCATCCAAGCGGCGCACCGCCATGTCCCAATTCAGCGAGCGACGCACGAGTGCGAGCGCGGCCTCGATCCGGTCAATATGAGCCTGCCCTTCGGCACGCATAGCAAATCTCCGTTGTTCGGTGCCCGTGTAACCGAGCATTTTGATTTACGATAGAGGTGGGGTGACGGCGCGCTGACGCAAGCCGCAAATGACCCGAGGCCGGGCCTCAACTAGCCAGCTTCCGCAAGAGCTTGCGGAAGCGGTGATTCACTTCGTGCCGGAAAGCGCGCGCACCTTTGCAAGGCTGCGCGAAACATGCTGGCGCCAGTCCAGATCGGAATAGGCCATCACAATACGTCCATCAGGCGCGATAACGTAAGACGTCCGATCACTGAGGCCAGTGTCGGCGCCTTGCGGACTGAAGGAGACGTCATAATTGCGGATCGTCGCCGCACTTGCCCGGGCTACCGGAAAGGCATCGCGGCATTCTTCGGTCGAGAATTTCTGCAGCGTCGGCAGATCATCAGCGGAGAGGCCAACCACTTGCGCGCCAGCCGCTTCAAAATCGTCCATCGCCTCAGCAAAGGCGTTCGCTTCCAATGTGCAGCCCTTGGTAAAGGCCTTCGGGAAGAAATAGAGCACAACCGGCCCCTTCTTGAGCGCCTTCTGCAGGTCGAACGAAAAAACCTTACCCGCAAGCGCGCCCTTGGTGGCGATCTCGGGAGCCTTTGCCCCTTGATCCAGTGCAGCATTGGCCGGACCGGACAGGCAAACCGCAACAAGAGCGGCGGCGACAGCGAAGCGTGCGTTTTTCATAGCTTACAGAATGCTCTTAGAACTGCTGGAAGTCCATCACCTTTTCGCCGCGCCCCAATTGCGGGGGTATCGCGATGATCAATAGAGACCGCCCTGCTCTTCCACAAAGTTGGCTGGCTGATCGTCCTGCTTCTTGGCAGCGCCGCGCTCACGACGCTTGAGCTGGGCCATCACCAGACTGCGCAAACGGTCAATCTCTTCCTGCCTTGCGGCGCGGCGCGGTTCCGTATCCGGCTTGAACGCTTCCCAGATAACCCCGGCGAGCGGTTCACCACTGGGCCATGCATCAAAGACGCGTCCACCGGTCCGCCGATCAACGCGGACCATGCGTACACCTTCGGGGGCCAGGAACGGGCGCTCGGACCATTTATCGCGTGTTTCTTTCACGAATTGTTTGAACATCGGTGCTGCATAGGTGCCGCCCTGAACCCAGCCGCCGAGATTGCGCGGCTGATCGAAGCCCATATAGACGCCGGCCACAATATCCGGCGAACCGCCCACGAACCAGACATTGGTCGGCCCCGTGGTCGTGCCGGTCTTGCCTGCCAGCGGCATGTTGAGATCGCGCAAGACAACCGCAGTGCCGCGTTGAACCACGCCTTCCATCATGTGAATCACCTGATAGGCCGTGCGCGGGTCCAGCACCTGCTTACCCTTTTGCGCCAGCCGTGGCATCGGCTCACCATTCCATTCAGGCATATTGCAGCCCGTGCAATCACGCGTATCGGCGCGCCAGATCACTTTCCCGCGGCGATCCTGAACATAATCGATCACTGTCGGATTATGTTGCAGGCCATGATCGACCAGCGCGGAATAAGCATTCACCATTTTCAGCACGGTGGTGTCACCCGCACCAAGCGCAAAAGCCGGATAGGGTTTGTAAGAACCGATCCCGACGCGATCGATGGTCTTGGTGACATTTTCCATTCCCGCATCCATCGCGATATGGATCGTCATCAAATTGCGGGACTGTTCCAGACCCCAGCGCATCGTATGCTCACCGCCGGAACCCCCGCCATAGTTGCGGAAGCATTTCTCGCCCAGATTGGACCCCTGATAATAACAATATGTCTCATCAGGGACCATCGTCGCCGGTGTCATCCCGTTATCCAGGCCTGTGGCATAGACGAACGGCTTGATGGTAGAGCCGGGCTGACGGTTGGCCTGCGTGGCACGGTTGAAAGCGCCAAGCCGCGAATCAAAGCCGCCCTGTATCGCCAGAATACGGCCGTTATTGGGGTCCTGCGCAACGAAGCCACCGGACACTTCAGGAACAGTCTGCAAGCGATAGCCATTGCCGCTGGGTGATGCGGCAACCACGTCGCCTGCCGCCAATTTGTTCGGAAAGTTGGACAGCGGATATTCCTTGCCATCGGTAAAGCCGATCTGCGCCGACTTGCCCGAACGCTGCGTAATCACGCCAACGCGCCAATCCTTGTAATTGGTTGAGAGATAGGAACTGGCGAGTTGCCCCTTCCAATTGCCATCTTCCAGATTGATCGTGGCAATCGGGCCGTGCCAGCCACGATTCCCCTGATACCGCATCAGGCCGGCACGCAGGCTGTTCTGCGCCGCATCCTGCAATTCGGTATCCAGCGATGTCCGCACCCAGAGCCCGCCAGCATAAACGCTATGCGGCCCGTCTTCAGCGGTTTCGCCATATTTGCCGATCAGCTGCCGACGTACTTCCTCAAGGAAATAGCCCGCATCGGCTGATTGGGTCCCGGAATGCTGCGCCACGATCCCCAGCGGCGTCGCCTGTGCTGCGCGCGCTTCTGCCTCGGTGATGTGGCCATTTTCCTGCATCTGGGACAGCACCCAGTTACGCCGCTCCAGAGCCGCATCGTAATGTTTTTCGCGGCTATAGGTCTCTGGCGCCTTGGGCAAAATGGCCAGATAGGCCATTTGCGGCAGATTGAGATCGCCGACATCCTTGTCGAAATAAGCGCGCGCTGCGGCCTGCACCCCAAAGCTGCGGCGTCCGAGCGGTATCTCGTTAAGATACAGCTCCATAATCTGCTGCTTGCTGAGCACATCCTCGATCCGGCGGGCGAGAATCATCTCTTTCAGCTTGCGCGTCACCGAATATTCATTGCCGACCAGAATATTCTTGGCGACCTGCTGCGTGATGGTGGAACCGCCGCGGGCGCGTTCGCCCGACCCCAGCTTGCTGGTGTAATCCACCACAGCAGCGGCCAGACCAGTGATGTCGACCCCGCCATGAGTCCAGAAAGTCTTGTCTTCTGCGGACGTGTAAGCGTTGACCAGCTGTTCTGGAAAATCCCGATATTGCAGCTGCACGCGCCGCTCACGCGCGAAAGAATGCACGATTTCCCCATCGATTCCGCGCACCATGGTGGGCAAAGGCGGCTCGTAATCCAGCAGCACCTCGGCATCAGGCAAATCCCGAGCCAGCGCAAACCAGGCAGCGATCAGCGCCAGCAGACCAAAGCCAATCAGGAAAAAGGCCCAGCGAAAGAGCCGTTTCCCGCGCCAGTTCCCCCGGAACCAGGACCAGGCACTGCCGGTGTCCCGGCGCAGACGATGACGGATATATTCGCCGGTATTCTGTTCTGTCTCTGACATGGTGATCAGCGCCTTAGCATGGGAAATCCGTTTCGCGCCAGAACCAAGCGCATCGGATGATACAGATCATATCTTCGCTGCTCAGTCCGCGCTGCGGCGTGCGAAATAGACCCGGATTGCCCGGCTCATAATGAGCGCAAAATTGCGGCGCCCCTCCGCTGACATCAGCCAGCGCGCCTCAGCCGGGTTGGAAATATAGCCAGCCTCAAACAGAACCGAGGGCATATCCGGTGCCCGCAGCACCACCAGCGCCGCCGATCGCAAGGGATTTGCGTGAAATTTCAGCGTAGGCTTATCCCCCATCTGGCCCGCCATGCTTTTTCCTTCGCGCAGGATAAGGCGGGCAAATTCGGCGGAATCATTCAGCGCCTGCCTTTGAGACAGCTCGACCAGCAGGGAATTCACATTTTCACTGTGTCCCGACAATTTGACGCCATTCACAATATCGGCGCCATTTTCCCGCTGGGCGAAGCGCGCCGCCGCATCGGTGGAGGCCGCGTCCGACAAGGTATAAATGCTCGCGCCTGATACGCCATCCAGATCCCCGGCAGAATCGGCATGAAGCGAAATGAACAGATCGGCGTTGAGCTCGCGGGCAATCGCAAAGCGCTCTTCGAGCGCCAGAAAGCTGTCATCATCGCGGGTCAGCACCACGCGTAGCCCCCCGTCTTTCAGCAATTGATCGCGCAGGGCCTGTGCCAGCCCCAGCACCAGATCCTTCTCTTTTACGCCCTGCCCGCTTGCACCGGGATCATACCCCCCATGCCCGGCATCAATGACCACCAAGGGCCGCGTATCATCCGCGCTGCCCTGCACCAAAGGAATCCTGAGCGCCTTATTCTCGGCGGGAAGATCCACCCGCACCACATAATCGCGCCCCAGACTGGGGACAGGAATAGTCAGGCCGAGCAAATAGACCGCGCCCAGTATTGCCAGGGGCGCGAACAGAATAAGCGGGATCTGAAAACGGGGCGACATAAGGGGTTAAGCGGTAATGCGGCCCATTAACGAATGCCAAGTTATTTTTCGCTAGTGCGCAACATGGTTGCTCCGCCGACAGGGTGGTGCTAGCCAATGCAAACCGGGTGCAGTCGCACCAACGGAGATTACCCGTCGGGCTATATGCCCGGAGACGGAAGATTTTACAGGTTGATGCCTTAATGAAAAGCCAAAGTCCGTCCCTACCACTGGAGCAGATTTGCTGCGCCGTGGCAGTGACGCATGCTGGCGCGCAGACGCAATTCCTGCGCCGTTCCTTAATGGCAGACACATTTACCCCCCTGCATCGGCAAGCGGCCGGTCGGGGGTATGTTCCCAATGGCAGCATGGCAAGCAACACGCAGCCATGCGCCTTTTTTCAGACAAATGCGCGCCTTTTCCCGACTGCTGGCCTGGCGATTACCCCGGCCGGATCGGACCCGCGCGCACGGAGACTATTCAATGGCAACGCGCATGCTAATCGATGCGCGCCACTCGGAAGAAACCCGGGTGGCGGTTCTCAAAGGCAATCGGATTGAAGAATTCGACTTTGAATCTGCTGAACACAAGCAGATCAAGGGCAATATCTATCTCGCCAAGGTAACGAGGGTCGAACCCTCCCTGCAGGCTGCATTCGTGGACTTTGGCGGAAATCGCCATGGCTTCCTCGCCTTCAGCGAAATCCATCCGGATTATTATCAGATCCCGAAGGAAGATCGCGAAGCTCTTCTCGCCGAAGAAGAAGCGCATGCAGAGGAAGAAGCCGCCTTGCGGGCGGCGGACCATGGCGATGATGACGACGATGATGATGATGACGACGAAAACGGCGGTCTCGAGGAAATCGATACGTCGGAGAAGAACGACGTCGCCACAATCGAAGATGGCCATGTAGATCGCGACGATAATTCCAACTCGGATGACGATTCCGACGAGGATGACGACGACAGCGATGATTCCGATGAAAATAGCGACGATGATCGTTCGCGCCGGCGTGGCCGCAAACCCCGCGGCAATCGCCGTCAGGGCCGCGGCCGCAGCAAGGAACTGGACGATCTGCGCGCGCGCCGTCACGCTTTGCGCCGCCGTTACAAGATTCAGGACGTCATTCAGCGCCGTCAGGTTCTGCTGGTGCAGGTCGTGAAGGAAGAACGCGGCAATAAAGGCGCCGCGCTGACCACCTATCTCAGCCTTGCCGGTCGCTATTGCGTGCTGATGCCCAATTCCAGCCATGGCGGCGGCATTTCGCGCAAGATTTCCAACGCGGGTGACCGTAAACGGTTGAAGCAGATCGTATCCGGCCTCAGCCTGCCGAAAAGCATGGGCCTGATCGTTCGGACCGCCGGACTGCAGCGCACCAAGCCTGAAATCAAACGCGACTTTGATTACCTCGCACGTTTGTGGGATGAAATACGCAATCGCACGATGACATCGGCTGCTCCGGCCATGATCCATTCGGACAGCGACCTCATCAAACGCGCGATCCGCGATATCTATAATCGCGAAATCGAAGAAGTGATCGTCGAAGGCGAAGCAGGCTACAAAGCCGCCAAGCAGTTCATGAAATTGCTGATGCCCAGCCATGCGCGCCGGGTGAAAGCCTATTCCGACCCGGTTCCGCTGTTCCAGCGCCATGGTGCGGAAGACGAGCTTTCGGCAATGTATGATCCGATGGTGCAGCTGAAATCCGGCGGCTATCTGGTCATCAACCCCACAGAAGCGCTGGTGTCCATCGACATCAACTCGGGCCGTTCGACCAAGGAACACGGGATCGAACAGACCGCGCTGGCCACCAATATGGAAGCCGCGCATGAAATCGCCCGTCAGTTGCGCCTGCGCGACATGGCCGGTCTGGTCGTGATCGACTTTATCGACATGGAACACAATTCCAATGTCCGGAAAGTCGAAAAGGCGATGAAAGATTCGCTCAAGAACGACCGCGCCCGCATTCAGGTTGGCCGGATCTCGGGCTTCGGCCTGATGGAAATGAGCCGCCAGCGTTTGCGCACAGGCGTGCTGGAAGCAACCACGCGCGAATGCCCGCATTGTGATGGCACAGGGCTTGTTCGCACGGCATCCAGCGCGGGTCTCTCGGCCCTGCGTCTGATCGAAGACGAAGCCGCCAAGGGCAAGGGCACGGTCATTTCGCTTTATGCGTCCACCGAAGCCGCCGTCTATATGCTGAATGCCAAGCGCGCCGATCTGGCAGAGATTGAGGAACGCTATGGCGTGACGGTTCAGGTCGTGCCTGAAGGTGAGGACGAAGGCGCGAAGATGCGCGTTGGAAGTTCCGGTCCGCGCCCAGCCAACGCCCCTAAATTCGCTCCCATCGTCGATGAAGATGACGATGATGAGGAAGAAGAGGATCTCCCCGAAGAAACCTCCGAAGAGGATGATGAACCGCGCAAGAAGCGTCGCCGTCGTCGTCGTGGTGGCCGGGGCCGCAATAAGCGCAACGATCAGGACGAGAATGGCGAAGAGAGCCGCAATGACGATGATCGCGGCGACGATGACAATGCGTCCTCCGAGGATTCGGAAGAGAGCGACAAGTCATTCAGCCCCCGCGATAATTCGGATAGTGACGGTGAAGAGCAGCCGAAGAAGCGCCGCCGTCGTGGTGGCCGCCGCCGGAAGCGTTTCGACGATGGTGAAACGTCCAGTGACAATGCCGATAATGACGAAAAGTCGCATAATCAGTCGGATAATCAGCAGGATGATTCCGCTGACGCCGTAGAGCAGGTTTCGCAGCAGTTGGAAGATGACATCGCCGTCGTGGCCGATCCTGCCGATACCCCGGCAGCAGAGGAACAGACTGCGGAAAAATCGGCAGAGGACACTGAAGAAAAGCCGAAGCCCAAGCGTCGCAGCCGCCGCAAGAAGCCAGTGGCTGAAAACGCCGAAGCGGAAAGCACCACCACTGAAAGTGGCTCGGCAGATGCCTCAGCGGATGCCCCGGCATCCGCCGACGCTCCAGAAGCCGCAGAAGAAAAGCCCAAGCCCAAGCGCCGCACGCGGCGGAAAAAGGCCGATGCTGATCAGGAAAGCGGAGCGAGTGCGGATACAGCCACGGCAGAAACGCCTGCATCCGGCACGGCTGACAATGAAGCGGAAGAAAAGCCGAAGCCCAAGCGCCGCAAGCGCCGGACGAAAGCTGAGATAGAAGCGGATAAGGCCGCGAAAGCCGCAGCGGCAAACACCGCTGAGGATGACGCCAAAAAGGCTGATGCGCCCTCACAGCCCGCTCCTGCTCCGGCAGCAAAGCCTGAACCTGCTGCACCAGCACCGGCGCCTGAATCGGCTCCTGCGGCGCAGACCGGAATTACGGAAACACCTGAAATAAAGGTGTCCGGCGGCTCCAGCTCGGATGATGATGACCAGGACAAGTCACCCCGCCGCGGTTGGTGGCAACGCACCTTCGGCTGATTTTATACAGCTATAGAAAAAGCCCGCCCTTCTCTCAGGAAGTGGCGGGCTTTTTTATGCTCCGGAAAGAACAGCGCCCTCACCTCGCGCTGTTGCGCCCCACTCTCAATAGGGAATGCGCTGGCCATCCCATGCGAATAGATGGCCATTATCCTCCGCATCACACTGATTAAGAACAGAAATGATATGCGCTGCTGATTGCGCTGCCGTTTGCAGCTGCCCCTGCGGCAGGTTCTTCTGAAACGGCTCTGACAGGCGCGTATCGACCGTGCCCGGATGCACTCCAATGGCAAACGCCTGGTCGTTTCTGCGGTTCATTTCGATCCCGACATTGCGCAGCAACATATTGAGCGCCGCCTTCGACGCGCGATAGGAATGCCACCCGCCGATCCGGTTATCGTCCATCGACGCCACACGAGCAGAAAGCGCCGCGAACACCACCCGCCCCTCACGCGGAAAAATCAGCGCGCAATATTTGGCGATCAGCGCCGGACCGATAGCATTGATGGCAAAGCTTTTCATCATTGCCTGCGGATCGATAGAAGAAAGAGACTTTTCCGGTTCGCTGCCATCATCCAGCGTAAGCGCGCCGGTGGCGACAAAAACGAGCTGAGGTGGATCGAGCCGCATCATCTCCGCCGCCTCGCGCAGACTCGACTCGGATTCCAGATCGAAATGAAATGGTGTTATCCCCGAGCCTTCGATGACGTGCCCCGATCGGCTGCCCGCATAGATTTTTGCGCATCCGGCGCGGCGCAATTGCTGCATGACAGCGTTGCCGATCCCGCCCGAAGCCCCGAAAATTGCGGCTTTTTGCGGCCACAAAGCTGTTTTATCTGCCAAAAATAAGCTCCTGCCCGCAACCCTCTATTCTCTAAACTGCCGAACCGTCCCCTGTATCCGGCGCAAAAAAACGCCGCCGATCGGCAAATCCGCCCCGCTAAGCTTGCCCCGCGCGCTACAATCGTTAGATAGGGCGCATCCAGCAGGGATTTTGGAATTATGGCAACCTTCACCCTTCCGAAGAACAGCAAGATCACCGGCAAAAGCCAGCGGCACACAGCCCCTGACGCGAACCGGCTTCAGAAGTTCAAGATCTATCGTTACGATCCGGATAGCGGCGACAATCCGCGTTATGACTATTTTGAGCTCGATCTTGATGATTGCGGCCCGATGGTTCTGGACGCGCTGATCAAGATCAAGAACGAGGTTGATCCGACGCTCACGTTCCGCCGGTCGTGCCGTGAAGGGATTTGCGGCTCTTGCGCCATGAACCTCAATGGCAAGAATGGCCTGGCCTGCACCACCGCGATCGAAGATCTGAAGGGCGAAATTCAGATTACGCCACTGCCGCATATGGAAGTGGTGAAGGATCTGGTTGGCGACTTCACGCATTTCTATGCGCAATACGCCTCCATCCGTCCCTGGCTGCAAACCGTTTCCACGACCCCATCGGGTAAGGAACGCCTGCAATCGCCGCAGCAGCGTGAACAGCTCGACGGCCTGTATGAGTGCATCCTGTGCGCCTGCTGCTCCACGTCCTGCCCCAGCTACTGGTGGAATTCGGACAAGTTCCTGGGCCCCGCAATTCTGTTGCAGGCCTATCGCTGGCTGGCGGATAGCCGCGATGAAATGACCGGTGAGCGGCTAGACGAGCTGGAAGATCCCTTCCGCCTCTATCGCTGCCACACGATCATGAACTGCGCCAATGTCTGCCCCAAGGGTCTGTCACCGGCCAAGGCGATTGCTGAAATCAAGAAGATGCAGGCCGATCGGCAGGCCTAAGTGCATTCTGATAAGAGTGGAGATGCAAGCGGGCTTAGTCTGAGGGCTGATCCCGAGCATGATGGCTGGTTCAGCTGGCAGCTTGGCGGCGATGACGCCAATCGCTTCAATCGTGAAGTCATGGGCAAAATGCTGCTGCGGCGTGATGATGACACGCATGCCCGCTTGCGCATGTTGCCGCTGGAACGCCACCTGAACCCCATGGGCACAATCCACGGCGGCGTGATCATGGCGCTGATCGATATCTCGCTCTTCACCACCTGGCGTGTGCTGACCGACAATCCGGTTGGCGGCGCTGTTACAGTTGAACTGAACAATCATTTCGTCGGTCCGGGCACTTTGGAACAGCCCATAGATTCGGTTGGCGAAATCGTGCGCGAAACGGGCCGTATGGTCTTTTTGCGCGGGCAAGTTGAACAGGAACAGGGGCCCGTTGCGTCCTTTTCCGGCATCATTCGGAAAGCAAGTGCATGAGCGGGTTGCTGGAGCGATATCACGCGCTGGTCGAAGCCGGTGAATTGCGCGCCGACCGCGAACAGGAAGCTGCGGCAAAGCAGCTTGCCAGGTTGCAGGATGAACTGGAGCATAGCGCCGCCCCCGGGTTGATGGGCCGTCTGTTCGGTTCCCGCCCCAAACGCCCACGCGGCGTGTATATGTGGGGCGGCGTCGGACGCGGTAAAAGCATGTTGATGGATCTGTTTCACGACACGCTGGATATTCCGACAAAGCGGCGCGCACATTTCCATGCCTTCATGCTGGATGTGCATGCCCGCCTGCGTGATGCGCGCAAGACCGAGAGCGGCGATCCCATTCCCCCCGTGGCCAAAGCCCTTGGGGGCGAACTCGACGTGCTCGCTTTTGACGAGATGGTGGTCAACAATTCCGCCGATGCGATGATTATGAGCCGCCTCTTCCGCGCGCTGATCTGCGAAGAGAATGTGGCAGTTGTGACCACCAGCAATCGTCCCCCGCGCGATCTGTATAAAAACGGGCTTAACCGAGAGCATTTCCTGCCCTTTATCGACCTTATTCAGAATCAAATGGATGTGGTCGAACTCAATGGCGCAACCGATTACCGGCTGGATCGACTGGCGGGGCTGGAAACATGGCATACCCCGCTCGGCGATGCCGCGACGGCTCAGGTGCGTGAGGCCTTTTTCCGCCTGACCGATTATGCCCCCGAAGATGCCGACCACGTGCCATCGGCCGATCTTGATCTGGGCGGCGGCAGGACGTTGCATGTGCCCAAAAGCCTGAAAGGCGTGGGTGTATTCAGTTTCAAACGGCTCTGCGGGGAACCGCGCGGCGCATCAGATTATCTGGCTATCGCGCATAATTATCACACCGTCATCATTGTCGGAATCCCTACCCTTGGGCCGGATGACCGCAATGAGGCAGCGCGTTTCGTGACGCTGATAGATGAGCTTTATGAAAACCGGGTGAAGCTGTTCGCCACTGCGGCGGCCGAGCCTGAGGCACTGTATGTCGCCGGTGACGGGTCGTTCGAATTTGAACGCACCGTCAGCCGCCTGATGGAAATGCAGAGCGAAGACTACATGGCGCTGGGCCATGGCGAAGACGGTTGAATTGCACGCAACCGATCCCACATAGCCACGTGTTCCGGCGTTAATTTCCCGCCGATGTGAGATCCAATATGATTGACCTTCGCCCTTTCGAACAGCTGCATAATTCCAAGGCCGGCGACTGGCTGGATGCGCGTTTCCATTTCAGCTTTTCAAACTATTTCGACCCCGAGCGCATGAATTGGGGCCGGCTGCGCGTATGGAATGATGACCGGATCGGTCCGCGTTCCGGTTTTCCGCCGCACCCACACGAGAACATGGAAATCATCACCTATGTGCGCGGCGGCAAGCTGACGCATAAGGACAATATGGGCAATGTCGGCGTTACCAGCGCTGGCAATGTTCAGGTGATGAGCGCAGGAAGCGGCGTCGTCCATGCGGAATATAATGCTGAGGATGAGGACGAATATAACTTCCAGATATGGATCGAATCCGACCAGCGCGGTGGCGATTCCTATTGGGAATTGCGTGAATTTCCGAAAGATGACCGGGCCGGCCAATGGGTAGTCCTGGCCAGCGGCGATCCGGAAGCGGACGACGCCTTGCCAATCCGCTGTGACGCACGCGTCTTGGGGGCGACGGTACGCGCTGGAGATACGTTGAGCTACACGCCTTCGCAAAGCACCCGGCACCAATATCTGGTGCCATCACAAGGACGCATCCGGGTAAATGGCGTGGAGGCGAAGCAGCGCGACGGCCTGGCCATCACCCAGGAGGATCAGATTACCATCGAAGCGCTGGAAGACAGCGAATTGGTGATGGTGGATTCACTCTGACACCGGCCACGGGCGCAGGATCAGGCCTTTGTAATCAGTTTGTCCTGCGCCTTGGTCAGCCGGCCCATTACTTTGAGATCGCTGGGGCTGAGCTGCAGTGCCGTGTCGGCCCATAGCTCGGTTATCCGGCGCATTTCTTCGAGTTCCAGCGGGCGGGCCATCCGCATGGCCTTACGCGCATTGACCAGTCCAATATGCCGGCGATCCGCTTTCTTGATGAAATCGCGTGTAGCCGTGATCCCTTCACCGGGTTCAACCACTTGGTGAACAATGCCCAGATCGTACATTTCCTGAGCGCTGTAGTTCTCATTCGACGTGATCAGACGATCGGCCATGGCCGTGCCCAATTTGCGCGACAGAATTGAATGAGCTCCCATGCCTGGGAACAAGCCGAACATCGTTTCTGGCAGGCCGAAACGTGCGGTTTTTTCAGCGATAATGTAATCGAATGACAGCAGGGCTTCAAAACCACCCCCCAGCGCATCCCCCTGAGCCAGACCAATGGTTATCAACGGCAGATCGAGCGCCTGACAATTGCGGTGAAGAATCTCGACGCAGCGATGGCCATAGCGAACCAGACTGTCACGGTCCCCTTGTTCGATCAGCTTACTGAACAGCCCAAGATCACCACCAAAACAGAATATATCCTTGGAACGGCTCCCCAGAACCAGATAGCGCAAAGGGACCTTTCCCGGGCCGAAGCTGGACGTGATCAGCCGCTGCCAATCTTCAAAATCATGCAGCAAGGCGGGGGTAAAGCTGGGCCTGCCGGTTGGCCGCATAAATGTCCAAAGGGTCTGCTTGTCACTTTCATACAAAGCTTCCAGCTCTGAAAGTGCGAACAGCGCCGGATCAATCGCCAGATGGTTGCGGCTTTCCTGCACCAGATATTCGTCACCGCTGCCAAAGCCGATGGCAGGTTCCGAGGATGTGTCGGTTGAATTCACATCATCCCGATCAAGGTGCCGTAACTGATCCATATCTGCCCCGTTTCCCCGCAGCGGCCCAGTCGGCCGCCAGCTTGTTGCGATGCACAATTAAGGTAAGCTACCTAATTACCACTTGGCAACTCTTTATTAACCAAGATAACACCTGTGTTAGTGCCGTTTTCCCATTAACGCACATAAAGTGAGAAGTATCCCATACCGCCCCGTATTATTGCGAATGAAAAGCCGCACAAACCGCCTTTTATTACCATCTATGATAATAAAAGCCGGGTGTTATCTGCGATCAGCGACAAATAATGACCACTCGATTAAGTAGATCAAAGCGGTTTGATTCAAGGGTGATCCTGCATAATCTGCGATGGTGATTCTTTACGTCAAGGCTGAGGATCTTCCTGCTGCGCAGCACGGTCCATCCATCCAGACAAGGGAGCAATTGACTGCGTGAAGTCAGCCACTGCACCCTCGGCTGAATACCGGTCATTTTCCATGGCTGACAGGATCAGCATCATGCTCGGATCTTCGCGCATCAGCAGGCGATTGAGCATGGTTTGCAGCTTGAAATGGCTCTTGCTCCCGGTGAGAAGATCGCCTGTGAGATACCAGGTGGCGGCCAGCCTGCGCCGCGCAGTACCGGCCTGAAGGATTTCGCTATCTGCGCGGCCAATCGCTGGCCCCGGTTCGGCCCAGCGCCACGGCGTATCCGGCGGCAATGCGCCTTCGCCAAAGGCGGTCGCTTCGCGCCCTTCATCCTGCGCAGCATAGAGCGCGTAGAACACATCGACTTCGCGGCCCTGCGCATCACGGTAACGCCCCAACAGGCGGTGATCTGCTCCGCCCGCGCGGGGCTCCCACCAGACAGTGGGGAAATAGGGCACCTGCTTCCATCCCGGCACATCAGGAAAGGCAATCTGCGACGGCATGGGCGCTTCCAGCTGCTGAACCGCCCTGCTCCAGCCATAGGCCCCGCCGGCAAGCGCGAGAGCGAGAACCAGAACAGCAACCAGATGCCCCCCGCCAAAGTCCAGACGGGCCAGAAGTTTGCTACGCTGCAGAAGTGTGAGATCGACGGGCCCGTCATCAACCGGGCGGTCGAAAAAGCGCCAGGCCACAAGCAGCAGCACAGCCATTACTAGCGCGAAAAATATCCAGCCGTAAAAGATATGATCAAACCCGGCAGCGAATTCGATACCCTGTGACTGGGCGATGAAAATCGTCCCCCATGCCCGCGCACCATTGGCTAGAATGGGCACGATCACCGCCAATGCCATGAAGGCAATGCGGCGAGGCCAGCTGATGAAACACACATGCGCGATCAATGATCCTAACGCGATCATGGCGATCAGAAACTTCACGCCCGAACAGGCCTCAGCCACTTCGAACAATCCCGCAGGTGTATCGATGAACACCCCTTCGATCTGGGCCGGAATACCGCTCCAATGGGTGAGCGCGATGGTGATGCGGGCGGTAATCATCTGGAGACCGGGAACCAACTCGTCACCGAAAGGCACCAGGAACAGCATGTAAAAGAGCGGGAACAGCAAGGCCGCCGAGATGCGCGGCCCCAGCAGCGCCATCACCGCGCCCTGCAAAGCCAGCACCGCGCCCAATTGCCCCACCATATCGACGCCCGACACACGGCCAAGGAACCAGCCGAACAGCGCAGCAGACAGCCAGATTAACCCCGGCCACCAGCTTTGCGGGCGCATCTGACGCAGCACGGGCCAGCGAATGCCAACCAGCCACATCAGAATGAACGGCACCAGCAACACGTGATTATAGGTGGAGCTGTTCCACCATTGGCCGAACATGGCCTGCCATTCGCCAAAACTCAGCGTGAAGAGCGCCAGCCACAGCAGGATCAGCGCAGCCAGCGGGCGGCGCCAGATGCCGGGAATCTGCGCCTTCAGGCGATCGGAAAGAGCCATCATGCTGCGTTTCTCTTTTCAAGCCATGAGGAAAGGTTGGAAAGCTTGGCCGACCAGCTCATTTCCTGTTGTACAAAGGCGCGCGCCGCCGCGCCCAACTGACTGGCGGCCTGACGATCGGCAAACACTTCCAGCGCAGCGCTGATCAACGCATCATCGTCCTGTCCGACAAGAAAGTCCCTGCCCGGTTTTGCCGGGATACCGGTCGCCGCTTCAGGCGAAACAAGCACCGCACGGGCCATGGCCATCGCCTCCAGCACCTTGTTTTGAACGCCGCGCGCAATGGTCAGTGGCGCGAGCACCAGATCGGCTGCCTTCAGATAGGGGCGCATATCCGGCACCGCCCCCCAGACGCGGCATCCCGCCTGCTGGCCCAACGCAGTCACCTCCGATGTGGGAGCACGGCCGACAATATGGAACTGCGCATCGGGATATGTATCGCGCAAGGCAGGCAAAATGCGCTCCACCACCCGCGTAACGGCGGCAATGTTGGGCGGGTAATCCATCTGCCCGGTAAAGACGCAATGCGGCCCCGGTGCTGCGGCAATTTCATCATGAGCGCTGACAATTTCCGGATTGAAAAAGGCGGCATTGATACCATTGCCCATCACCGACAATTTCGGCGCAAGGTCTGGGGCTATCCGTTGCTGCATCAACGCGGCTTCCGCATCACTGATCAGCAGGGTCCGGTCGGCGCGGCGGATAATGCGCTCTTCTTCCTGCGAAAGCAGCTTCGCCTCGCGCAGATAGGCCTTTGCCCCTAAGCCGGCGCGCTGCGCCGCATAGGCTTCAAACTTGGCCGAATCCACATCGACCAGATCAGCCAGCACCACCCCATCAAATCGTCGCGGGACATATTGGCCCATCTGCCCGGAAAAGACATAGATCGCACCGATAGGCCGTTCAGCCAGCGTTTTGCGAATAAAGCGCCGCAAGCGCGGATGGCTGAATGCGGTAAGGCTGACCGGCTTGCGCGTCAGCAGCGCCTGCATCCCCGCCAGCGGCAACGGTTTTGTGCGGGCGGCGAGGCAATAGCTGGCGCAGCAATCACCCAAGGTTGCCTGCTGCGCCCAGTCCTCCCGCGTTTCGGCAAAAGTCGCGACATGCACAGGGGAAATGGAGGCAAGGTGGCGCAGAACATGCGTCGCGCGGATCTTGTCACCCCGATCAGGTGGAAATGGCATGCGATGCGCCAGAAAGAGAATTTCCTCACCTGCCCGCATGGCTTACCCTAATCCCCGCGCTATCCACGGCCCCAGCAGATTGGCCACCGGCAGGGGCAGTTTCTTCCACAGCGCAATCCGCGCGACATGTTTGCCGCTGGTGGGGTTCACATCACGTTTTTCCGCGCCAGGCGCTGTCCAGCTGGCATAGCTCAGCGGTTCAGGGTCAAAACCCCAATTGCGCTTGAAATGATAAGGCCCGCTGCCGGTTTTGGACCGCCCAAAATCAAATAACTGGCACCCTCGCGCCCGTGCATGGCACATCAGCGCGAAATACATCCGGTCATTCGCGCGCAGAACCCGCGCAGCGTAAGTGCCCCCGCCCCAATAAGGCATGACCGCGCCGCCATGATAAAGCGAAAGCACGCTGGCCACCGGTTCGCCCTGATGGCGCACAGTCAGAATATCAGCATCCAGCCGATCCAGCACCGCATCAAACAAGGCGCGCGGAAAGACTGGCGTACCAAGATTGCGCACACTTTCCGCATAGACGGCATAATGCGCGGCCCTCTCCGCCTCATCCGTACCGATTGTGACGCTGAGATCAGCTTTCAGCCCTTTGCGTACCTCCGCCCGCTGCTTGCGCGGAATTGCCGTTAATTGCGCATCGTCATCCGCCGCCAATGCGCCCACAAAGCCGCAATGACTATCCGTAACATGGTGCCAGTCACGCGGCGCGACACCGCCGCGCAGCTCTATCGCGGGGCAGGATAGCTGGGTAGCCAGTCGCTCCGCCGTTCGGCACAATGACTTGGCCGCAGCTTCATCGCGGGACAAGACACCGCCGCCCACAGCAAAGCCGGACGATGCCAGAACGCGCCCGAAAATCGGCGAATGGACCAGCGTCAGCGGCAACCAGCCGCAAATCTCACGCGCATCTTCTGCAATCAGGCCCAGCGCCGCCTGCCCAGTGCCCTGCTCTATCGCCTTCAGCCATGCCGGGCGGTGAAACGGGGTGCCCGCTATGCGCGCAACATAGTCCTCTATTCGCTGAACCTCAGCAGCATCGGCAAGATCAGCCTGTCTGACGATAGCGGCGGCCATCATGCCGCCCGGTGGGAAAGCGCTAGCCGCTGCGCCTCACGCGCGGCCAGCGCATCCATCCGGCCCCAGTCAAAGCTCTGCAGCAACTGGTCCAGCTTGTCCGACATCCGGGCAAGATTGGTATAATGGCGCAGGCGTGAGCGGAGCGGCGCATTGCGGATACGCGGCTGACCGGGGTCCACTTCCCATGGGTGAAAATAGAACACGGCCGGACGCTGATCATCCCGGTTCACCTGACGGATCGCCCATGTGCTGAAGCTATAAGGCAAAACGCGAAAGAAACCGCCCCCACCCGCCGCAAGCCTGCGACTGCGGAATAGCGCGGTTGTGACCGGAATTTCCAGCAATGCGCTGTCTGGAAGCGGATTGAAGGCAAAGCGCGGTGCCTCGGCCCAGCCATAATGGTCATGCTTCACCGGGGCCACACTGGAGGAATAGGTGTAGCCTTGTTCCGCCAGAACATCGAAGGCCCAGGGCGTGCGCTGATCGATAGAGAAGCTGGGGGCGCGATAGCCGGTCACTTGCGCGCCGCTAGCATCCTCTATCGCCTTGCGCGCACGGTAAATATCCGCCGCAAATTCAGCCGATGTCATGCGGAACACGCGGCCATGGTCCCAGCCGTGACTGGCGATCTCATGGCCTCTTTCACAGATTTCACGCAGCAAAGCGGGATTGCGCTGCGCCACCCAGCCTAGTGTGAAGAAGGTCGCCTTGATATCGGCCCGGTCAAACTGATCGAGGATCGCATGAACATTGCGTTCCACCCGGCTTTCCCGGCTGTCCCAGGAATTGCGGTCAATCACCTTTTCAAAGGCGCCGACCTGGAACCAGTCTTCGACATCGACCGACATGCCATTGATGATCTGCGCCAAAACGCCCTCCCGCTATGGCCAGCCATGGCCGGCATTTGCCCCATGGTACCGGCTATTAAATGCGTGCAATCACGCAGCTTTGGCGGGGTTCAACTCGCCCTCCACCCATTCGATCAACATGGTCAGCGTATGGCGGATTGTATGTTCCTGTTCTTCCATCCGGCCTTCGAGCCGGTCCAGACGGTCGCGCAAATCCGCAAGGTCCACTGCAGAAACAGAGGGTTCATCCTGATCTTCTTCGTCCGCCGCTTCGCGCTGCTTCACCAGTTCCATCACCGCGAATTGCAATTCGGCGATCTGGGCATCGCGTTCGGCCAGCATGGATTCAAACTTCGAACTATCGCCGGACGCTGCCGCATGGCTGGCCTGCGCAGCGGGCGCATCAGGTTGTGATGATTGTTCATCCTCGTTGCTCTCCGTGTCGGACGGGCTTGGCGCAACCTGGACCTCGGCCCGTTCACTATCCATATCTTCCACGACCAGATCCACCATGTGGGCGGTGATCGTATCTTCCTGCTCCACCGCACCCAGCAAGAGCATGCGATTGGCAATCTGGTTGACCTTGCGCGGCAAGCCGCCGCTCGCGTCGAAAATTGCCTGGAACACGTCCGCTTCAAAGTTGGGATGCTGGTTCCAGCCCACCCGTTTAAGACGATGCGTGATATAGGCTTCGATCTCATCTTCCTGCATCGGCTGCAGGTGATGCGCGGCAATCACGCGCTGACGCAATTGTTCCAGCGCCGGATGGCTTTGCAACGTATGGCGAAATTCGGGTTGGCCCAGCAGAAGCGTCTGCAACAGCGGATGATTGCCAAGCTGGAAATTGGACAGCATGCGCAATTCTTCCAGCGCATCGACCGACAGGTTCTGCGCCTCATCCAGAATCAGCAGACAGCGACGACCTGCGCGCGCTTCATCATGCAGGAATGCCTCGATCGCGCCGAGGGCGCTGGCCTTATCATGGCCTTCCACACCCAGACCAAAGCTCTGCGCCACCACATGGATGACTTCATTTTCATTCAGCTTGCTGGTCACAACCTGACCCACGGTCAGCTCTTCCGGGTCAATCGTCGACACCAGATGGGCGACCAGTGTGGATTTACCCGCGCCGACTTCACCCGTGATGACAATGAAGCCTTCACCCTGCTGCAAGCCATAGCCCAAATAGGACAACGCCTTGCGGTGGGTGATGCTCCGAAAATAAAAGGCCGGATCGGGGGTAAGCTGGAAAGGTTTTCCGCTGAGGCCATAAAAGCTGTCGAACATCGTATTCTCCTCAGAAGGAATAGCGCAGGCCCATCTGGGCCGATGCGTTCCAATAGTCGGGCAGGCTGTCACGCGTGATACCGTCCAGCCCAACGGCGGCGGTTCCACTCAGCCCGGCGGTGAGTTGGCGATTATAGCCAAGCGAGGCACTGAAACTCTGGCCGTCGCCCTGATCACTCAAGTAACTGTTGAAATAATTGGTATAGAAATTGGCACTCAGGCTGGAGCGGTAATCAAGCCGCCGGTTCAGATAGAGCGAAAGCCAGTAATTCTCGTCCACGAGGCCATCGGCCGCCGCCAGCACAGTCCCTGCGGCCCCGATATATTCGCGGCGATCATACCCGAGGCCGAGGCCGAAGGTGGTGCGTCCGAGGGCAATCTGCGCCCCGCCGGCAACACCGCGTGAGCGGAAAGCAGCAGATCGCAGCGCGCCCAGCCCTCCGGTCAGACAATTGCCGTCGCTCAAGCTGGAAACGCACCCGTTCAGCCCGCCATTGATGGGGTTGCGACTTGCACTGAAATCATCCGACAACCCAGCCAGACCGCGGGTGAGCCCGCCACCGACACCCGAAACCGTGTCATAGACGGAGGCATAGTAATTGGTGCGGGAATTGGGCTGGTAGGAGAGATTGCCGTAATAGGTCGTCGACCCATAACGCCGCCCAACATTGGCTGATAGCGACAAGCGGCGATTGGGGCGCCAGATGACGCCCGCGTCCCAGATAATTCCATCCACATCATAGGCGATGACGCGGGGGCTGCTTTTATCGGTGACATAGCGGCCATCGGTGCCGATTACCGGATTGTCATCGGCATCGCGCAGCGCATCGCGGCTGGATATCTCGACATCTTCATAGCCAATCGACGCAGTCAGCGCGACGGTGCGACTGACCGGCACGGTGACATCAGCCGAAGCGTGGAAATTACGCACGCGCTGATCCAGATTGGACGTATTTTCCTGCGTCAAACCGGCTTCGACACCAACGCCGATCGGCAACAACTCACGCGGAGCGGATTCCAGCCGCAATTGCGCATCATGCACAGTGCTTTCGTCAAGCAGATCCGCTGCTTCGCCACTTTGAAGAACCAAAGCGTCAGGGTTGTCAACGCGAGTATAACCAAATCGGTAATACCCACTCGCCTCCACTTTGCCCAGATCGGTCTTCAAAGATGGCCCGATATAGCCAGAATACAGTTGCTGAGACCGGTCATTGCGGCCAACGATGCCAACCGCGCCGCCGCCAATTCCGTCAAATGATGTTCGTGATGCCAGAGCGCCCGCTTCCAGCGAAACCGCGCGCGGGATAATGGTGAAGGAACCGCGCGCTACACCGCTCAGCGTGTCGCCATCGACCGCATCATCATCCCAGCCAATCCGCCGTTCATAGCGAAGCGAAACAGATGCGGCGCTACGCCGGCCAGTAATTCTGGCATCCACACCCGCCGCGAGCCGCGTGTAGGTCAGCACTTCGTCGCCGGGCGACAGCTGCGCTGTCAGCACCTGCGCCGCCTCGATATAGGGCGTTATCTCGCTATGCTTCCCCTTGGCGCTGCCCGTTTCCAGAGGCACGGGCTCGTCGTTGCTTTCCTGCGCGAGAGCAAGCGAAGGCTGCAAGCCCGCCAGGCAAGTGCCGGTCAATAAGAGTGAAAGACGAAATGCGGACACCTGATCAGACCTCGTAACCGTAATAGGCACCAAAGCGCCGACCGCTGGGACTGAAATGCGCCGCATTCAGCATCAGGCGAATATTGGGGCAGCTTTCAAGCAGAGACAAGGCATCTTCCAATGCGCTCTGGCCAGTCTTGTCAGCGCGCGCGACCAGCACGGCCTGCCCGGAATGCTTGGCCAGTTCTGCGGCCGGACTGGCAGCAAGAGCCGGCGGGGAATCAAAAATCACGATCCGGTCCGTAGCCCCCTGGGTCAGCCGGTTGAGCACATCCACGGAGCTGCTGGCAGCAAGATATTCACTGTCGGCACGGCTTGAATTTCCGGCCGGCAGAACATGCAAACCCGGAATATCGGTCGTCAAAACACAGTCTTCGACTTTCACCGCCGGATTGGCGAGTGCATCCAGCAAACCTGCACCGCGCGGCAAACCAAGCACAGACAGAATCGAAGGCTTGGCAAAATCGGCATCCACCAGCACGACTTCACAATCCTTCTCCGCCGCCATCGCCAGCGCCAGATTGGTTGCGCAAAAGGTCTTGCCCTCCCCCGGATGGGGCGAACATACGAGAATGCGCTGCGCCGTGCCGCCGGGCAGCTTGCGCTCTTTCTGCATCCGCCGGGCATCAATCAGCAATTGCCGCTTAACGATACGGAATTCCTCGAGCAGGCGGGAAACCTTCCCCTCCGGCTCGATCAGTCCCTGCGCGCGCAGACGCTCACGATCGACCACATGCACATCGCGGGAGAAATAGACCGGTGGCAGCTCCGAATGGCGCCGCCGGGGCGGCGTAGAAGCGCTGGCCGGTGTTACCGATGCCGTCGCAGCAGGAGCCGGAGCGGATGCCGGTGTCGGCGCGCCAACGTGCTTTTGGGACGCCGTCTCAACCGGGCGGCCCGTGCCACGCTTCTTCTGCGGTTCGGCCAGCTTGTGCGGCATGGGTGCGGGTTTGAAGCGCGCCGAATCCAGCAGGCCTTCGGCGCGCTCAATCAAGGATGGCGAGCGCTTGCGGTTGCCTGCGTCAGCAGGTTTTTCAGGCGGCGGAATTTTGCTCTGATCGGTCATAATTATCCTCTCACGCCATCATTCCGCGCTGCATTATCTCCAGCGCAATGAGCACAAGGAATATAACGCCAAGCCCGCCAGTTGCAGCCGCAAAGTATTTTAAATGCCGCGATTCGCGCTGCTGAACAGCTTCGGTCCGAACACGGGAAATGGCACCAATTACCGGCAGACCGAATGTTTTCTCCAGCTTGGCAACGGTCGCAAAGCTTGAATTTAGCTGACCGAGTGCAAAGGCAACAGCTGCGCCCGCACCGACCCCGAATATCAGCACCGCCGCCAACAGCAACGCACGCGGCGGCGCCGAAGGCGCACGCGGCGTGCTGGGCGGATCAATCACTTCAAAACGGATGGCTGACCTTTCGCTCTCAACCTGGCCGCGCAAGCGCAATTCTTCGCGGTCCTGCAGCAGCTTGTCATATTGTTTGCGCAGCACGTCGTAATCACGACTGATCCGCTGGGCCTCTGCCGCGGCACCCGGCTCGTCCGCCAGATCCCCACTGATCTGCGCCAGCTCAGCCTGCAAAGCCGCGGCACGTGATCGCAGGGCCTGCATGTTGGCCTGACGTTCCACCCGGATCGATTGGAGCGAGCTGTAGGCAGGATTCGTCGTGCCGCCAGACGGTCCAGCTGCTGCAGCCTGCTTGCGCAGCACCTCTATCTGGCGCTTTGCTGCAACCACATCGGGGTGCGTATCCTTGAAGCCCTGTGACTTCATCTGCGCCATATTGGCTTCTGCCTGGGCTAGCGCCGCCTGCGGCCCGCTGCCATCCGGCGAGGTGATGACACGCGGCGTGCTGGCGATCTGACCATCAATCGCGGCCAAAGCGCTCTGCGCCGCCGCAAGATCAGCTTCCACACTGCGCAATTCAGCGCGTGTTGCGCTCAATTTCGCGGCAATGGCCGGGGTCCCGCCAACCAGATCGGGGTTCGCCGTTTCAAAGGCCTGCCGCTTGGTTTCGGCCTCCTGCAATTGCTGTTCACGCTCAGCCAGCTGCTGATCGATGAAGGACAATGTGTCGCGCATGTCCTCGCGCGTGCCGCCCAGATTTTCCTCACGGAAGATATCGATCATTTTCTGAACGATCGTTTGCGCAAGCTGAGCGTTCTCTTTGTCGCTATATTCGCCGCGCCCGCTTTCTGCCGTGATGATAAACAGATTGTCGCCCATCGACGAGACACCGACATTATCAGCCAGCGCCGTCACCGCGCGCTCCATATCATTGGGCGTCGACACGCCATCCCCCAGACGGGTGGATCGTACCACGCGCTGGAGATTGATGGCGCTGGTCAAAGTCTGCCGAACACGGTCGAGATCCTTGCGCCGTTCGCCAGAGCCGATGCCGATCTGCTGCGCCAGAACGTCATCCAGCTGAACATAGATCCGCGCGGTTGATTCATAGGAATTGGGCACCATCGCTACGGCCAGCCAGCCGAGCAAACAAATGCCCCAGGCCACGGCCAGTGCGATCCAGCGGCGATTCCACACCGACCAGAGCACTGCGCGCAATTCTTCGAGGAGAGCAGAAAGCCCCATGGATCAGAACATGCTTTCGGGAATGATGATGACGTCGCCGGGCTTCAGCATCACATTGGCGGAACTGTCGCCATCATTCAGCAAATCGCCCAGACGCAGGCGGTATTCTTTCTGCTGACCGGTTTCCTTGTTGAAACGGATCAACTTGGCCCGGTTGCCCGCAGCATATTCAGACAGCCCGCCAACAGAAATCATCGCGTCCAGCAGGGTCATATTCGCCCGGTAAGGGAGCGAAGCCGGCTTTTCCGTCGCACCAACGATCCGCACCTGCTGGCTGAATGTACCAGCAAATTTATTGACGATCACGGTTACCAGAGGGTCTTCGATATATTGCGACAATTGCAGGCGGATATCTTCAGACAGCATCGTCGGCGTCTTGCCCACGGCAGGCATATCGGAAACCAGCGGCGTGGTGATTCGACCATCGGGACGGACCTGAACCTTCGCGCCCAGCTCTTCATTGCGCCAGACATGAATGGTCAGCTCATCCAGCGGGCCGATCACATATTCTTCGCCCGGGCCTTCCTGCATGGCCACGAAGCGGGCTGGCTCCAGCTCCGGCGCGTTGCTGTTCGCCGCGCAGCCCGCCAGTGACAGGGCCGCAATCAGCAGCATCGTGAACGATTTTCCGAGTGAAGCGAATGTCATCCGCACGTCCTTCAAAAGTAACAGATCCGCGACCAGCCAGTGTAGTGGTCCACGAAGAACTCCGTATTCAATGGAGCTTCTGCGTAAAAAGGGTGAATATTGCGTTAGCTTTTCGCTCAAAGCCCGGCGCTTCGCGGGTGTTTTAGCGACGCTGTATCATTACGGGACGACAGACAGCAGCGTTCAAACAAGCATTTCTTCGGCCGGCCCCTGCCCCAGAAAGGCCGCCGGACTGGCGCTGGCGCCATAGGCTCCGGCACAGAATATGGCCACCAAGTCGCCCCTATCCGCCCGTGGAGCCGCGATCTGGTCCGCCAGCCGGTCTAACGGAGTGCACAGGCAGCCAACTATGTTCACCTCTTCAGCTGGCTCTGCACCGAAATGTGTAGCGATGGCAGAGGGATAGTTGCGCCGAACAACCGCGCCAAAATTTCCCGATGCCGCCAATTGATGATGCAACCCGCCATCGGTGATCAGATAAATCTGGCCGTGACTTTCCTTCCGGTCGATGATTCGGGTCAGATAGACACCCGCCTCTCCCACCAGATAGCGCCCCAGCTCAATCGCGAAGCGCGTGTTTGCAAGACTGTCCGGCAATGCGGCAAAGCGCGCGCGTAACGCATCGCCAATCGCCTGAATGTCGAGCGGGGTATCGCCAGGAAAATAGGGAATGCCAAACCCGCCGCCCATATTGAGGGCCGGAAGTGGCGCGCCAATATCCTGCGCCAGACGGTCAGCCAGAGCGAGGACATTGGCCTGGCTTTCAATCAGCGCGTCTGCATCCAGCGCCTGGCTCCCGGTGAAGATGTGCAGCCCTTGCCAATCAGCGCCTGCGGCGATCAGATGGCGCGCCAATGCGGGCACTCGATCTTCATCGATACCGAAGGGCTTCGGCCCCCCGCCCATTTTCATGCCCGATCCGCGCAATTCGAAAGCCGGATTGACCCGGATGGCCATTCGGGGCGTGCATCCCAATTCCTCGGCAATCGCCAAAGTACGCTCCGCCTCACCCTCGGATTCACAATTGAGCGTTGCCCCATGCTGAACGCTCAGCCGCAACTCCTCGTCACGCTTCCCCGGACCCGCAAAACTGATCTGCTGCGCCGGTTTTCCCGCCGCCAGTGCGGCTTCCAATTCCCATGCGGACGCCACATCGAAGCCGTCCACCCGGCCCGCCATGAATTGCAGGAGCGGCGCGAAAGGATTGGCCTTTACCGCATAATGAATGCTCAGCCGCTCCGGCATAGCGCTACGCAAAGCGGCAATTTGCGCCTCTATCCGCGCGCTGGAATAGAGGAACACCGGCGTGCGCCCGGCACGCGCAGCCAATGCGCCGACTTTCTCATCACCGACCACCAATTCATGATCACGGGCGGTAAAACCTTCAGGGATCGGACCGGTCGGCTTCATGGGGCATCCTCCTGCAATTCTTTCGCCAGACCTGCACGATCAACCTTGCCATTGGGGTTAATCGGCATCGTTTCTTTCCAATGGATTTTTTGTGGCTGCATGAAATTGGGCAGATGGCGGGCAAGGATGGCGGGAAGATCCCGCTCTGCCTCGCCTGCATCCCCATGCGCGCGGACAACCAGATGCACTGCCTGCCCCAATCGTTCGTCAGCCACCCCCAGCGCGACTGCCTCTGCAACCAGTCCCGTGGCAAGCGCGGCATCCTCCACTTCCTGCGGACTGATTCGATTGCCGGAGCTTTTGATCATCGCGTCGCGCCGGCCGATAAAATAGAGCAGCCCGTCCGCAGACCGCTTCGCCCGGTCACCGGACCACACCGCCATGCCGCCATAACGCGATTGTTCCGGCGCTGGCCGAAAACGCTCCGCACTGCGCGCCGCATCCCGCCAATACCCTTGTGCGACCAATGGACCGCAATGGACCAGCTCCCCCTCCTCATCCGCAGCAGCCAGCGTGCCATCATCACGAATAATCAGGATCTCGGCAAAGGGGACCGCCTTGCCGATCGAGGTCGGCCGGGACTGCACCAGCGCCGGATCGAGGTAGGTCGAACGAAACGCCTCGGTCAGACCATACATGGAAAAAAGGCGTGATTTCGGGAAAGTGGAACGCAAAGCTTCCACCATTTCAGCATTCAGCGCGCCGCCACTATTGGTGATACGGCGGATGGATTGCGTTGCTTCCTCCGGCCAGTTCTGTTCGATCAGCTGCACCCACAGGGGCGGCAGCGCGGCCAATGTCGTGATGCCATGGCGGATGCAGGCTTTGATGACATCGCGCGGAAAGAGATAATCCAGCGGAACGGCGCAGGCCCCGGCTCGCCATGCAGACAGGAGCTGATTCTGCCCGTAATCGAAACTGAAGGGCAAAACAGCCAGCACGACATCGTCATTTTCCAGACCGAGATAATGCGCCACGCTGACAGCGCCCAGCCAGAGATTGGCGTGGCTCAGCATCACTCCCTTTGGCGCGCCGGTTGATCCGCTGGTATAGAGGATCGCCGCGAGATCGTCAGGATTCGCAGCGCTGGGCGGCAAGGCATCACCGAACAACGCCGCATCCTCCAGCACGGAATCCTCCTCGATCACATGGCAGCTTTCAGGAATATCTCCTTGTTCCAGCGACGACAGCCGGCCCTGATTGCCAATCAGGAGCGCCGCATCGCTATCGCCAAGAATATGGGCGACCTGCGCGCGTTTCAGCAGCGGATTGATCGGCACATGCACCAAGCCGGCCCGCGCTGCGGCCAGAGGCAGCAGGCTGGTTAACTGCCCCTTCGCGGCCCAGCTGACCACTCGCGCGCCTGTCCCCGCCGCACCTTCGTTCGTTTTGTTAACCTGTGCACGGAGCCAGGCAGCCATTTGTCCGACCGCGCGGCTTAAATCCTTGTAGCTGAGCGTGCCAGCGCGCAAGATAAGGGCCGGATCGTCATCCGCCCCGCATTCGGCCAGATGGTCGAGCGGCCGGGGAGTGGGATTGGCGGCTATTGCAGACATGGGGACTCCGGCAGGGCTGACAGGCAATTGGTAACATTCAGCTATCATGACAGCACCGCCCCAGTGCAAGCCTTCTGCGGCATGGGCGGCGCGCCTTTCCTGCAGGGACGCTGGTTTTCACTGCTGGAAGCGCATGGCTATGCCCCTTTCGTGGCGATAGCGGAAGAGGGAGAGCGCATGCTGGCCCTGCCCTTGATGCAGGACGGTGATGCGCTGGTTCCGCTCGCGAATTGGTACAGTTTCACCTGGAGCCCGTTGGCGCGCGGAGATATTCCGCCAGGCGGCGATGCGCGTGATGAAGACATGCTGGCGGCGTTGCTGCGCGATCTTGGCCGCAAGCATCCGCTGCTGCGGCTCGACCGGCTGGCCGAGGAGAACACTTGCACCGCACTGTTGGAAGCGGCGTTGCGCAAAGCCGGTTTCCTGTGCCGCCAAGCCGTCAGCGACACCAATCATTACTGCCCGGTCGAGGGGCGCAGCTACGCGCAATATCTTAGCCGCCGCCCCGGAAGGCTGCGCACGACGCTGAAGCGCAAGGCAAAACATCTCGATTGCACGATATTTACGCAATATCTGCCTGAGATATGGCGCTTATATGAGGAGATCTATCGCGCCAGCGCCAAGGTTGCGGAAGGCAAACCCGCGTTGCTGCAAGCCTTTGCCGAGCAGAGCGAAACGCGCATCGGGATAGGTTTTTACGATAATGTGCCGGTCGCCGCGCAGTTCTGGACGCTCGAAAATGGCGTCGCCTATATTCACAAGCTTGCCCATCTTGATCAGGCGGACAGGTTTTCCCCCGGAACCGTCCTGACGGCAGCGATGATGAAGCATGTGATCGATGAGGATTGCGTGACCGAGTTCGACTTCGGAACGGGCGATGAAGCCTATAAGGCCGACTGGATGGATGCCACCCGGCCACGCTGGTCCATCAGCGCGCTTGCCTGGCGCCAACCAGCAGCCTGGCCAATCGCCCTTCGCTGGGCGGCTCATAAACTTGTCTTGCCTCACCGCCGCAGCTAGGAGCGGTAAATAACTGACTGCAACCACGTGAAAGACATCATGGCCACCCGGGCGACCTGTGCAAAAAGTGATACGATATTGCGGCAAATCCTGCGCGACATTCTCGCGCTGGATGAAGACAGAGTGGCCGCTTTCACGTCAGATACTGGTCTTTTCGGACATTTGCCCGAACTTGATTCCATGGCCGTGGCCAGTCTGCTGACCGAGATCGAGGACCGCTTCGACATCATGATCGAAGATGACGAGGTCGACGGAGACATGCTCGAAACCTATGGCGCGCTGCTGGCTTTTGTCGAAGCCCGGCGCACGGCGAGCTAACGATTGCTCCCTTCATGACCGGCATCTGGCCCTGCCCGCTTGACGGTCATGAATATTGGTTCGGCAGTGACCGTGGCCGCATGGCACGGCTGCTGATCCTACCGCCACTTTTTGCCGAAGCCAATCGCTGCCGCAGCTTGCTCACGGCAATGATCCGCCAGCTGGATGATTGCGGCATTGATGCTTTTTTGCCCGATTTTCCCGGCTGGAATGAAAGCCTCGCCCCGCTGCAGAAGCAGGATCTGCAAAACTGGCGTGACGCAGCACAGGCAGCTACAGATCATTGGCAGATAACACATTTCCTTGCCCTGCGCGGCGGCGCGGAACTGTGCCCACCTGCCCTACCCGGTTTCACGGTTTCCCCCCTGTCGGGAAAGAAGCAATTGCGCAGCATGATCAGGGCGCAGACCATTCTGGAACGCGAGGCCGGACGGCACCGGAGGAGCGAAGAACTACTGCAAATGGGCCTGCAAGATGGTCTGACATTGGCTGGCTTTCAGATCGGCCCAGCCATGCTGCGTGATCTGTTAGAGGCTGACGCCGCTGCGCATTCATCCGCTGAAGAGCTGACAATTGACGCTTTGCAGCTGTCTCCGCCATGGCTGAGAGCAGAACCCGGGCATGATCCGGCCCAGGCGGAAGAAATGGCGCGGGCGATCTGTGCGAGGCTAGGCCGTAAACTCATATTCAACACCATCGAGGTTTGAGGCAAAATGGCTCAGCGCAAGGAAGGAAGGCGTAGGAATATGTCGATATTTCAAGGCTTCTTGACGCAGCGATGGGCCATTTTGGCCAAATCGCTTGGCGACGCCCAAATGGCCTCCCTCTCGAAACAAATCGCCCTTGGAAAGGCAAACAGCCTTCCCGGCGCGCGTTTTGCTCCGATATGTTCGCCATTTGGGCGCCTCGAGGGTGTTGAATATGAGTTTACGGCCTAACTTCATGAGCCGTCAGCACGTCACCTTCACATGCGAGAATAGTGAGCTGGTCGGCACTCTGGATGATGCATCCGGATCTACCGGCCTTCTCATCGTCTCCGGCGGCAGAGAGATCCGCAGCGGTGCCTTTTCAGGACAGGCGCAGCTGGCCGCCCGCATCGCCGCAGCAGGCTACCCCGTCTTTCGGTTCGACCGGCGCGGGGTGGGCGACAGCAGCGGCGCAGATAACGGATTTCGCAGCAGCGCGGCAGATGTGCAGGCCGCATTGGCAGCCTTTCATGCGCAAAGGCCGAAACTGCGCCGCATCGTAGCCTTTGGCAATTGTGATGCCGCCAGCGCGCTTGCCCTGCAAAGCGGTGCCGGCTGCGACACGCTGATCCTTTCCAATCCGTGGCTGCGTGAAGATGACAGCGGCACATTGCCGCCTGCCGCCATCCGGTCACGCTATGCACAGCGGCTTGCCTCGGCGCGCGAATGGCTGCGCCTGCTGTCCGGGGGCGTATCGCTGCGTAAACTGGCGAGCGGACTAAAGGCGTCTCTTCGCCCTTCCCCATCCGGGCAGGAAACGCCGCTGATGCAAGAGATGCAGGCAGGGCTGGCGCAATTTGCCGGGTCAGTTCACTGGCTGACAGGCGGGAATGACCGAACAGGCCAGACCTTTATGGCTGAGTGGCAAGGCGATCTTTCCATGCTGGCAACCTGCAACGGCGCCGATCATGCTTTCAGCGGCACGACGGCGCAGGAATGGTTAGCCAGCCAGATCCTCGGCATCCTCGCGCAGGAAGAAGCTGGCGAGCTCGACATGGGTTGACCAGCGGAACTGCCCCACGGGGCGCAATTCCGCCAGGCGATACCCAGCATCGGCCAGACTGCGCGAATCCCGCGCCCAGCTGGACGGGTTACAACTGATATAGACCACCCGCGCAATGCCGCTTTCGACAATCTGCGCAATCTGTTCCTTCGCCCCCGCACGCGGCGGATCGAGCACCACCGCGTCGAAGCGCTTCAATTCCTCGGCTCTGATGGGATTGCGAAAGAGGTCGCGATGCATAGCAAGCACCGGCTTGCGGCTGATACCCGCCGCGCTTTTGCAGGCCAGAAACGCCTGTTGGGCCGCTTCTGCGGCCAGCACCTTGCTATCGCCCGCTAATGCAAAAGCAAACGTGCCCAGCCCTGCAAACAAATCCGCGACGAAGCGGCTATCTTTCAGCCATTCCTGCGCCGCGGCCATCAGCGCCGCTTCACCATCGATCGTAGCCTGCAGGAATGTTCCAGCGGGATAGGGCACCGGCACGCCGCCCAGAGTGACGCTGACGGGTTCCGGCTCCCACAGGGTTTCCGCGCCATAGCCCTGATCCAATGTCATCCGCGCGAGAGCATTGTCACGGCAGAAATCCGCCATGGCTTCACTTTCCTGAAGCCCCTCCAGCGTCAGCCCCTTGATCAGGCAATCGACACCCTGATCGACGATCGCCAGTTCAATATCGATCGCATATTTGCCCTTCTTGCGCGCCAGAAAGGCTCGCAGCGGCGCAATCATCGCGAATAATTCGGCGCGCATCACGTGGCATTCGCGCAGATCCACCAGCCGGTGCGATCCGCCTTCGCGAAAACCGATCGAGGGTTTGCCGCCGCCATTCACGGCATGCAGGCTCACCCGGCGGCGGCTTTGCGGGGGTGACACATGCGGCTCGGCCAGTTTGCCCGGCGTCATGCCCTGTCCTTCAGCGGCATGGGCGACGCGGTCACGCACGAAAGTGCTCAGCGCTTCATCATCGAGATGCTGCAACTGACAGCCCCCGCATTTCCCAAAATGGCGGCAGGGCGGCGTCTGGTGATGCGGCCCGTGTTCCAACGTGCCATCGGCCTGCACAATGTCGCCCGGTGCAGCACCGCTGACGAATTTGCCGGATTGGGTAATGCCGTCACCTTTGGCGGCGATGCGAATGATGGTTTCTGATGCGCTCACAAGCAGGCCGCGTAAGCCTCGCGGAGAGAATCCACAAGATCTGCTGCTGTGAAAGGCGGCAATAGACGCCGGGAAGCGTCACCATGCAGCCACACCCCGGCACAGGCCGCAGCAAAGGCGTCCTCGCTCACGGCCAGCTGGCTGGCGATCAGACCGGCCAGCACATCGCCCGTTCCGGCGGTGGAAAGCCAGCTGCTGGCCGCTGGGGCAATCACCGTCCGCCGACCAGGTCCGGCAATGATCGTGTCCGGGCCCTTTGCCACAATCACCGCTCCGGTGCTTTCGGCGAGCTCATGCAGACTTTCCAGTCGGTCACCGCCGCCGACACCAAACTGATCGAACAGTCGGTCCAGCTCCCCTGCATGCGGCGTCAGGATCAGCGGTGCAGAGCGCCGAGCCAGCATATCGGGTTTCAGCAGGATCAGAGCGTCCGCATCGCACAGGGTCGGCAGATTGCGCGCCAATACGGCGGACAGCTTGTTGCGGCCGCGGCCGCTTCGCCCCAGCCCCGGTCCGATGGCGAGCGCGGAAATCCGGCTGTCTTCCAGCGCATCGTCCAGATCACTGCCATCCACCACCAGTTCGGCTGGAACGGCAGTGGCATTGTCGCTCAATAATTTCACATAGCCCGCGCCGCCATGCATCGCTGCGCGCGCAGACAGCATGATCGCACCGGGCATCGCGCCGCCAACCAGCGCCAGAAGGCCGCGGCTGTATTTATGGGCATCCCGCGGCGGCGCACTGAGATCAGGCCGCGCAAGCAGACGGGCGGCGTCGCTCTTTGGGCCAATGCCAATCAGCACCAGCCGGCGCTCCCCCATCATTTCCATTGCGGGCATCAGCCAATGGGCCAGCTTCCATGCCCCCAGCGCCACAGTGCAATCATAGGTTGGAAGATCATCATCCAGCGGTGCGGCATGATCGCTTTGCACCCCGCTTGGCACATCAATAGCGATGCGGGTGCCGTGTTTTTGGGCCAATCGCGCCAGCAGGCCAGACAGGTCCGCCCCCAAAGCGCGGGTCAGCCCACTGCCAAACAGGCAATCGACCAGCAAATCGCCCACCGCGTCCTGCTCTTCGACAATAGGGCCATGATACTCGCTACGCGCCTGTTGCGCGGCCTCGGTGGCGGGATCAAAGGCGGCGAGCAGCTTTACCGGGCAGCCCCGGCGGCGCAGACTTTCGGCAATTACATAGCCATCACCGCCATTATTGCCCGGTCCGCAGAGGACCGTGACCTGGCGGCCTGCACTGATGCGCCAGATATAATCGGCCGCCCCCGTGCCGGCGCGCAGCATCAGACTCCAGACCGTTTCACCATCATCGATCAGCGCCTGTTCCGCAGCACGCATTTGCGCCACGGTGAGGATGTTATTCTGCGCTTTGTTCATCACCCAAAAACTCCGGTGGCAAGAAATAGCGATCCGGACCGACCGATATTTCCACTCTATCCGCCCCTCTATCTGATTGCCGGGTAATCGTCACCTCATCCGCGCCATCGGCAGCGATCAAACCCGTACCGCTGTCATCAGATAGAAATCGCCGAAAACCACCATCCGGCCGGTGGATCACGATCTCGCCATCCGGGCTGCCGGCCACATTTTCAACCGTGCAGCGCGCTGGGCGCTGCAATACGCCATCCAGCAGGCAATCAATTGCCTCACCTTCCGGCGCCGGGGCAGGCTCGCTTGCCGAACATGCCCCGAGCAGCACCAGCGCCCCGAGACTAGATATCCGCAAATACATGCGTTTCAGCCTTGGCACCGGGATGCGTCACCGCACCCTTCACCGCCGGGCCGACATTTTGCGAATAACGCCACAGCGCCCCCGCCTGATAGTCATTGGTCCGTGCTTCCCAGACCTTGCGGCGCTCTGCCAGAATGTCCGCATCGACATCCAGATCGATCGTGCCGTTGATCGCATCGATGGAAATCGTATCCCCATTTTCGATCAGCGCAATCGGACCGCCATCGGCAGCTTCGGGGCCGACATGGCCGATGCAGAAACCACGCGTCCCGCCGGAGAAGCGGCCATCGGTGATCAAGGCCACCTTTTCGCCCATACCCTGACCGTACAGCGCCGCCGTTGTGGAGAGCATTTCACGCATGCCGGGGCCGCCCTTGGGGCCTTCATAACGGATCACGATGACGCAGCCTTCGGCGATGTCACGCGTCTCAACCGCGGCGAAAGCATCTTCCTCGCAATCGAACACACGGGCCGGACCGGAGAATTGCAGCCGCTTCATGCCCGCAACTTTCACAATCGCGCCATCAGGTGCGAGCGAGCCCTTCAGACCAACCACGCCGCCCGTCGGGGTGATCGGGTTGGAGATGTCATAAATGACCTTCTGATCGGGGTTCCAGGTGATCTCTTCAATATTCTCACCCAGCGTCTTGCCAGTAACCGTCATCGGTTCCGGGTTGAGATAGCCGCCTTCGAGCATGGTCTTCATCAACATGTAGACGCCGCCCGCCTCATACATATCCTTGGCAACATATTTGCCGCCGGGCTTGAGGTCGGCGATATAGGGCGTGGATTTGAAGATTTCCGCAACATCGAACAGATCGAAATCGATACCGCATTCATTGGCCATGGCCGGCAGATGCAGCGCCGCATTGGTCGATCCGCCGGTCGCCGCAACGACACGGGCCGCATTTTCAAAGGCTTCACGGGTGCAGATATCGCGCGGACGCAGATTGCGCTCGAGCAGATTCATGATCTGCTGCCCTGCGGCCACAGCCACTTCTTCACGGCTTTTGTATGGTGCGGGCGCCATGTTGGAATTGGGCAGTGAAAGGCCAATCGCCTCACCCACACAGGCCATGGTGTTGGCAGTGAACTGACCGCCACATGCGCCGTGACCGGGACATGCCACCTTTTCGAGCTCGATCAGTTCCTGCAGCGGGCAATTGCCGGCGGCATGCTGGCCCACCGCTTCGAACACATCGACGACGGTCACATCTTCATTGTGGAACCGGCCGGGAAGGATCGAGCCGCCATAGACGAAGATCGAAGGGACATTGAGCCGCAGCATCGACATCATCATGCCGGGCAGGCTCTTGTCGCAACCGGCAAAGCCGATCAGCGCGTCATAGCAATGGCCGCGCACGGACAGCTCAACCGAATCCGCAATCACTTCACGGCTGACCAGCGAGCTTTTCATGCCCTGATGGCCCATGGCGATGCCATCGGTCACGGTGATGGTGTTGAACCGGCGCGGCGTGCCGCCTGCATCCTTCACGCCATCGCGGCACCAATCGGCCTGCTGATTAAGCGTGGTGTTGCATGGAGCGCTGTCATTGCCGGCAGAGGCCACCGCCACGAAGGGCTGATTGATCTCTTCTTCGGTCATTCCCATCGCATAATAATAGGAGCGATGGGGGGCCTTGCCCGGCCCGACAGAAACATGCCGACTGGGGAGCCGGGACTTGTCAAAACGCGCAGTCATGGTGGTTCCGTCCGTTCAATTATTACCTTTTGCCGCGCTCTGCACCTACTGCAGCGCGGTTGCAACCCTCGCCGCGACATCGGCGATGGTCGCAGCCCACTTCGCCTGCCCCGCTGGATCGGCGATCAGGTCATTGCGGATTTCAATCGCGCAATAGGGCCGGCCAAATGCCTCGGCATGGCGGTTCATCGTCGCATTGAACTGTTTGCCGGAATATGGCTCATTATCACCTACGACGCATCCGGCTTCTTCGAAAAAGCGGATCGCATGGCGCGCCGCGCGGTCATCCTGATTGTATAGCAGGCCGATTTCCCACGGTCGCGGTGCCCCATTGCTTTCCATTTGCGGCGTAAAACTGTGGATCGATAGGATCAGAGATGGGTCGGCTTCATCCAGAAATGCCGCCATTCCCGCGTGATAGGGCCGGTGAAACCGCTTAATCCGGTAATCCTTATCGGCACCGACATTTCCGGGCACGCGCTGGCCGTCGCTTACCTCAGGCATCAGGCCGGGGGAATCCTCTTCGCGGTGAAGGTCGATCACCAAGCGGCTGACCTGCGCCAGATAAGCTGCGAAACCCGCCTGTCGGTGCATCTCTTCCACCACCCCGGCGGCGCCAATATCCCATGCGATATGCTTCTGCATGGCGCTGTCATCCAGCCCCAGATCAACCCCCTCGGGCACCCGGTTGGACGCATGATCGCACACCGAAACAATAGCATTTTTCCGGATCGAACCAATTTGCCGCGCGAGCGGTTCGCTCATCTCAAATATCCTGTCATCTGCCACCATTGCGGGTGGGTTTCGGCCAGTCTGCCGGCCATTTCATGCAGCGCTTCGTCATTTTCGAACAAGGCAAAACAGGTCGCGCCCGATCCGCTCATCCGCACGCAAAACGCATCGCCTTTTTGCAGATCATGCAGGACTTCGGCAATTTCCGGGCAGATGCTGATTGCCGCATCCTGCAGATCATTGCGTCCGTTCCGGCAGATTTGCGACGGCAATCCGCCGGGCAATGCGCCCTTGTCGCATCCATCCCAGGCGGCGAATACCGGGCCCGTCGGCAGGGCGATGCGCGGATTGACCAACAGCACCGGCACACCGCGCAAATCGTTTTCGATGGGCTTCAAATCGGTTCCGGTGCCGCTGCCGATACAGCACAGACTTTCCACACAGGCGGGAACATCCGCCCCGAGTTTCGCCGCACGTTCGCGCCAGTCATCTGGCAGGCCATATTGCGCCTCAATCAGCCGAAAGACCGCGCCCGCATCCGCCGATCCGCCGCCCAGCCCCGCCGCGATTGGCAGCCGCTTGTCCAGCGTCACCGACAGACCCTGCGCATGCGGCAGCAGGGACAGGCTGCGCGCCACCAGATTACCGAACGGATCGCTCAAGCCAGCAGCGAATTCGCCGACTACCTGCAAGCTGTCTTCTTGCGCCGGGCTTGCGCTCAACCGATCGCCATTATCGACAAAGGCGAACAGCGTTTCCAGCTCATGATAGCCGTCATCACGCCGGGCACGCACATGCAGCGCAAGATTTATCTTCGCGAAGGCAGTTTCGGTCATTGGCATAAAATTATCGCCCTGCGCTGAACTCTGGCGAAATTACATGTTCGGATAATTGGGGCCACCACCACCCTCAGGCGTGACCCATTCAATATTCTGGGTCGGGTCCTTGATGTCGCAGGTTTTGCAATGCACGCAATTCTGCGCGTTGATTTGCAATTTCGGCTCGGCGCCGTCCTCTTCGACAAATTCATAAACACCCGCGGGGCAATAGCGCGCCTCCGGCCCGGCATAGAGCGGCAGGTTGATCCGCTCCGGCACGGTTTGGTCCTTCAGCACCAGATGGCAGGGTTGGTCTTCTTCGTGATTGGTGCCCGAAAGGAACACCGAAGACAGCCGGTCAAAACTGATGACGCCATCGGGTTTGGGATATTTGATCTTGGGATAAAGGTCTGCGCGCCCAGTGGCCGCCGCATCCGTTTTATGGCCCATGGTGAATGGCAGCCCGATCTTGAGCGTACGCATCCACATATCGATCCCGGCCAGCAATGTGCCCAGCGAACCGCCGAATTTCGCGACCATGGGCTGAACATTCTTCACCTTGGAAAGTTCATCCGCGATCCAGCTTGAGCGCAGAGCATCATCATAGGCAGCCAGCGTATCCTTCTCCCGCTCCGCGCTGATCGCGTCGCCGATGGATTCAGCCGCCAGCATGCCGCTCTTCATCGCCGTATGCGTGCCCTTGATCCGCGGCACATTCACAAAGCCAGCCGAACAGCCGATCAGTGCCCCTCCGGGGAAGGCCAGCTGCGGCACGGATTGCCAGCCGCCTTCATTGATCGCCCGCGCGCCATAGGAAACGCGCTTTCCGCCCTCCAGCACTTCGCGAATGGCCGGGTGCTGCTTCCAGCGCTGAAATTCCTCGAATGGCGAGACATGCGGATTGGCGTAATCAAGCGCCGTCACGAAACCGAGCGCGACCTGGCCATTCGCCTGATGATACAGGAAACCGCCGCCCCAGCTGTCGCTTTCCGACAAGGGCCATCCCTGCGTGTGAATGACGCGCCCCGGAACATGCTTATCAGCTGCGATGTCCCACAATTCCTTGATGCCCAGACCATAGACCTGCGGCTGACATTCCGCATCCAGCGCAAAATGGTTCTTCAGCCGTTTCGTCAGATGGCCGCGTGCACCCTCGGCAAACAGGGTATATTTCGCATGCAGTTCCATCCCCGGCTGATAATCCGGCTTATGCGATCCATCGGAGGCCACGCCCATATCCTGCGTCGCCACGCCCATCACGGCACCGTCATCATCGAACAGCACCTCGGAAGCCGGGAAGCCCGGAAAAATCTCTACGCCCATGCTCTCGGCCTTTTCCGCCATCCAGCGGGTGAGACTGGCAAGCGAACCGGTGTAATTGCCGTCATTGGACATGAACGGCGGCATCAACAGATGCGGCATTTCCGTCTTGCCACCTTGCGACAACATCCAGTGATGGTTTTCGGTCACGGGTGTTTCTGCCAGCGGGCAGCCATCCTGCCGCCAATCGGGCAGCAATTCATCCAGCGCGCGCGGATCGACCACTGCACCGGACAGAATATGCGCGCCCACTTCGGAGCCTTTTTCCAGAATGCAGACTTCAATCGCTTCATCGATCTGCTTCAGGCGGATCGCAGCGGCAAGCCCGGCGGGTCCAGCGCCAACAATAACCACGTCATACGGCATGGACTCACGTTCGGTCATTGTTGGGCCTCCTTTATCTTTCCGTTAATTTGGCCTTGATAGGACTACGTTCCAAGGTCAAGACCCGGAAAATGAACGTATCACCCAACCCTTCAATCGCCGAAGCGATCGGTTCCGCCTTCGAATGGTGGAAGGAAGCCGGGCTGACCAATGCCATGGACGACACGGCTCAGCCGTGGATTACGGATGAGGAAGAGCCGACCGAACAGAAGCGCCCCGTCCGGGTAAAGAAGAAAAAGCCCGCCGAAACGCCTGTAATGCTGGGCGGAGACAGTGCCAACTGGCCAGACAGCCTGGAGGCATTTCAAAAATGGTGGGCGGCACCAGATTCGATCGCTGATGGTGGTACATATCCGCGCATTGCACCGTCAGGGTCAGCCAGGGCCCCGCTGATGATCATTGTCCCGGAACCCGAAAGTGAAGACAGTGATTTTTTACTGTCCGGGCCGCAGGGTCGGCTGATCGACAATATGCTGCTCTCGATGCAGCTCACCCGCGAGAATGTTTATCTGACGGCAGCCCTTCCCTGCCACATGCCATTTGCCGATTGGGACGATCTGAATAAACGCGGTCTCGGGCGAATTCTCGCATATCACATATCTCTGGCCCAACCGGAGCGGTTGCTTTTGCTTGGCAGGATCGTCCCGCCGCTTATCGGCCACGACCCGGCGCAATCAAACACCTTTTCCTATTCCAGTGAATTTCAAGACACGGCAATATCGTGTCTTGCAGGCAGAAGCCCTGAGCTATTGCTCAAACAGCCAAAACTTCGTGCGCGTTTGTGGAATCAATGGCTCGACTGGACAGGAGACGATCCGCCGTGAAAACACTGCTGCTGACAATCGCAGGATCTGGCCTCGCACTGCTGGCCCAGACCGCGCAGGCCCAGCCGACCCGTGAATATTTCGTTGCTCACGCCAATCAGAATGGCGCGCCGGAGCAGCTCAATCGCCGCGATCGCGAATATTACGATGCCCTTTTCACCGCAATCGACCGGCAGGACTGGAACCAGGTAGAAAGCCTGTTTGCGCAGCGCTCCGACGGCCCGCTGCATGCGGTGGCCCGCGCTGAATATTATCTGGCGGCCAATTCACCCCGCGTCGAACTTTCCGAAATCCAGCAATGGTTGTCCGAAGGGCGCAATCTGCCACAGGCCGCGCAACTTGGCCGACTTGGCGTGACCCGCGGCGCGGCAAGCCTGCCCGACTTGCCGAGAGAGCAGAGCTTTTCCTATCGCAGCGCACCGCCCAAACGGGTGCGCCCGAAACCCATTTCCGATGGCACCATGCCCGGATCGATCGCGTCGCAGATCCACGATCGGATCGTGAATGATGACCCCGATGGCGCACGCCAATTGCTCGACGGGATCGATTCATCGCTCAGCCGCGCCGCACGCGCCGAATGGCGTCAGCGGGTGGCATGGTCCTATTATATCGAGAATATGGACACCGAAGCGCTGGCCATGGCCCGAACGGTCAGCGCCGGTACCGGCCCGTGGGTGGCCGAAGGTGATTGGGTGGCAGGCCTCGCATCGTGGCGTCTGAACGATTGTGCCAGTGCCCTGCCTGCTTTTGAACGATCCGCATCGGGGGCAGATAATCAGGAATTGCGCTCCGCCGCCTATTATTGGGCCGCACGGAGTGCTCTGCGCTGCCGGATGCCAGACCGCAGCGTGGATTTGCTGTCTCGCGCCGCAGAAAATGACGAAACGCTTTATGGCATGCTGGCGGCCGAACAACTCGGTGCAGCTTTGCCCAATCGCGTTGAAACGCCAGAATTCACGCGCGACGACTGGAAGGAATTGCGTGATCTGGGCAATGTGCACATTGCCATTGCCCTCAATGAAATCGGGCGTGACAAACTGGCCAGCGAAGTTCTCCTGCATCAGGCAAAGATCGGTGATCCGCGTCAATATGGCGCTCTTTCCCGCCTTGCCCGGGATCTCGGCATGCCGTCCACCCAGCTTTACATGGCCTATAATGCGCCCGCTGGCACATCAGCCGATCCCGCCGTTCGCTATCCTGTACCGAAATGGAAACCCGTCACCGGATGGCAGGTCGATCCAGCATTGGCCTATGCTCACGCGTTGCAGGAATCCAATTTCCGGACCGCTGTGGTCAGCCCGGCGGCGGCAAAGGGGCTGATGCAGATTACGCCGATCACCGTTCGCGAACATGCGCCCGCACTCAAAATGAATGCCAGCCATGTCGATCTCACCGATCCGCAAGTCAATCTGGCCTTTGGTCAGCAAAATCTTGAAATGCTGCGCGATGCCTCCGCCACCAGCGGACAGCTGCCTAAAATCATGGCCGCCTATAACGCCGGCCTGTCCCCCGTGACCCGCTGGAACAGCGAGATCAACGATCAGGGCGACCCGCTGCTATATATGGAATCGATCCCTTATTGGGAAACGCGCGGCTATGTCGCCATCGTGATGCGCAATTACTGGATGTATGAACGGCAAGCCGATGCAACCTCCAGCAGCCGCCATGCCCTCGCCCAGAATGACTGGCCGCTTTTTCCGGATGCAGACGGGAATGGCCGTGTCTATATGTCGGCCGAAAGGAACAGCGACAGAAGGCGTAACTAAGTGGCAATCGACGAAGACAGACAATTCAAGCCCATCAATATTGCGCTGCTGACCGTTTCGGACACACGCGGCCCGGAGGATGACACTTCCGGCGATATCCTGGCCGAGCGCATTCAGAACGCCGGGCATACACTGGCCGCGCGCGCGATCGAGCGTGACGACAAGGACAGGCTGACCGCCCGGCTGCACACATGGATCGATGATCCCGATATTGATGCGATCATCAGCACCGGCGGCACCGGGCTGACGGGACGCGACATCACCCCCGAAGCGCTCGACCGGGTGAAGGAAAAGGACATTCCCGGCTTTGGCGAATTGTTTCGCTGGCTGAGTTACGGGACGATCGGCACCAGCACGGTGCAATCACGTGCCTGCGCGGTTCTCGCTCGCGGAACGTATATTTTCGCGCTGCCCGGATCGAATGGCGCGGTGAAAGATGGCTGGGACGGTATCCTTGCCGAACAGCTCGACAGTCGAAACCGCCCCTGCAACTTCGTTGAGCTGATGCCCCGCCTCAGGGAAGTCTGACATTTCATCTTCCGCTTCGTTTTCCCCTGCATCGCGATTATGATCCGATCAGGGGGAACGCGGCGTGATGAGCGAAACAGAAACAGCCGAACAGGCAGAAGAGAACGCAGGGACCAAATCGCCGGCGGGTAAAGGCTGGCGGCAGCTTGGCCCCGGCATCGTCGTTGCCGCAACCGGTGTTGGCGCGGGCGATCTGGTCGCGACGCTGATTGCCGGGTCGCGGTTTGGATATGCCCTGCTATGGGCCGCTATTCTTGGGTGCGCGGTCAAGATTGCCTTGTCCGAAGGTTCGGCCCGCTATCACCTTGCCACAGGCTCGACCATTCTGGCGGGGTGGCGCAGTCTGGGCCGCTGGACCGGGTGGTATTTCGGTATTTACGTCATCCTGTGGGGGTTCCTTTATGGCGCCACCGCGATGAGCGCCACCGCTCTGCCGCTGACCGCACTCTTTCCCATTCTCCCCCTGCAAGGCTGGGCCGTAATTACCGGACTCACTGGTTTTCTGTTCGTCTGGTTCAACAGCTACGAACGCTTCGAACAGGTCATCAAGGTGATGGTCGGTGTGATGTTTGTCATCATGATCGGCCTGGCCATCCTCGTTGCGCCCAGTCTGCCAGACATTCTGACCGGCCTCACCTTCGATCTGCCCGAGGGCGCGCTGTTTTACACGCTCGGTCTGATCGGCGGTGTTGGCGGCACTGTCACCACCGCAGCCTATGGCTATTGGGTGCAGACCAAGGGCTGGCGTGACCTTGGCTGGCTCCCCCTGATGCGGATCGACAATATCGTGGCCTATACCATCACCGGCCTGTTTGTGGTCGCAATGCTGATTGTCGGGGCGGAACTGCTTTATTCCTCCGCCATTGCGCTGGAATCGAGTGGAAGGGGGTTGCTCGGCCTGTCCGATGTGTTGGAAGCGCGATTCGGATCGACCGTGGCCACCTTGTTTCTCGTTGGCTTTGCCGCGACCGCGCTCAGTTCGGTTTTCGGCGTGTGGCACGGGATGAGCCTGTTCTTCGCGGACTGGTATTATCAGATGCGGGGGCAACCTACGGCAGTAGCCCCAGAAGGTAGCCCGGCCTTTCGCGCCTATCTGTTCTGGCTGACCTTTCCGCCCATGATCCTGTTACTGGCGGACCGGCCCTTTTTCCTGGTCATCACTTATGGTGCGTTCGGTGCTTTGTTTATGCCCTTTCTCGCCATCACTCTGCTGCTGCTCCTTAATTCTGACCGTGTTCCGGCGGAGGCCCGCAATGGCTGGCTCGCCAATTGCGTGCTGGCAGGATCGGCTTTGCTGTTCGCAGTGCTGGCGGTGCGACAGATCATGGATTTCATCGCTATCTGACGCAGATCCCTTGCGCATTTGTTCTTTATATGTTCCATATCATCCATGGCGATTCACCATGGCCGTGGGGCCACTCAGAATGCGGAAAGTACCCGCTTTCACCTCCCTGTCAGGGAGGATGATGGCGATTGGCTGGACGATGCAGAAATCGTGGATGGCCCGGCGTCCAAACTGCGCAGCACTGTCACTGAGGAAACATCGCGTTCGATCATTTCCTTCAACCAATCGCCCGATATCGGCTTCGACAGGTCTATCAATGCCTATCGTGGTTGTGAGCATGGCTGCATCTATTGCTTCGCCCGGCCCAGCCACGCCTATCACGATCTCTCCCCAGGGCTCGATTTTGAAACCAAGCTATTCGCAAAGCCCAAGGCAGCGGAGATATTGCGCAATACATTCGCCAAGGCTCAATATCAGCCTCGGCCTATTGCCATGGGCACCAACACCGATCCGTATCAGCCCATTGAGCGAACATACCGGATAACGCGGCAGATTCTCGAGACCTGTCTCGACGCACGGCATCCGGTAACAATCACCACCAAATCCGATCGGGTGCTGCGCGATCTCGACCTGCTGAGCGAACTCGCCGCGCGCAAACTGACGGCGGTTGCCATCTCGGTCACATCGCTCGATCCGAAACTTTCCGGTCTGCTGGAGCCACGCGCAGCATCGCCTGCGAAGCGTCTTGCCGCACTCGGCAAACTGGCCGAAGCGGGCATTCCCACCCATTGCTCCATCGCCCCGGTCATTCCTTCCATCACCGATGAATTCATGGAAGCAATCATCCGACAGGCCGGGGTGATGGGCGTCAAGTCAGCGGGTTGGATCCCCGTCCGACTGCCCTTTGAAGTGGCCCCATTATTCAAGGACTGGCTGGAAGAACATTTCCCTCAGCGGAAGGAGAAGGTCATGGCCATCATCCGTTCCATGCGCGACGGGCGGGACAATGACCCGGATTTCTATTCCCGAATGAAAGCGCAGGGCGTGTGGGCGGATCTGTTTCGCACCCGGTTTCAGCTCGCCTGCCGCAAGGCCGGACTTGATGGCAACCCGCGCTTCCATCTCGATTGCACCCAATTCCGCAAACCGGGTCCCAAGGGTCAGATGTGGCTGTTCTAAACCGCCTCTACACTCTCCTGCTGTCGAAAATCGGGCAATGAGCCAGCCAGTTCAGGCAACCAGACGCAGATTGGCCGCGCCGCGCCGGGTGGTCAGCGCGACATTGGTGAGCCCGTCAATTTCGGCCAGCTTTTCGGCCAGATGGCCATCCAGCTTGAAGCCGAGCCCGAGCCGCAGAAACGGGTCACTTTCGCCTTCGCCAACCAAAAGCCGCGCGATAACTTCCCCCTTACCTGCGCCCTTTTCACCTTCAACCAGCGCCAGTCGTAATTCCTGCAGCGCTTCCTCGCTCGCAATGTCCAGCTTCAACAGCATACGTGCGCTGTTGGTGACGTCGCTGAGCGCGCGTGCGCCGCGAATGGTCACGCGGGGTGGTTCTTCGGGACTGGGCGAATCCAGTTCCACATTCAGCAAAACGCAAGTGTTCTCACGGCCCCATTTGAGGAAGGAATCCACCAGACTTTCTTCAAAACAGGCCGCGCTGAAGCCGCCGCTGCTATCGGTGAAGTCAGCCCGCACGAAGTCTTTGCCCCTGCGCGTTGTGCCCTTGCTGGCGCTTTCGACCATCGCTGCCATCACGGCCTGCATGCGCCCTGCCGGGCCGCTGCCGCCCGCCATCAGGCTGGCATAGCTGCGCGCACCATTGGATGACGCAACCGCGCGAAATTCTTCCACGGGGTGGGCCGCAAAATAGAAACCGAACACGTCCTTCTCGGTCGCCATCTGGTCGTTGCGGCTCCAGGGCTCCGCATCAACCAGGCGCAGTGCGGGTTCGACATGATCATCCCCGCCAAACAGCCCCACCTGCCCGCTTGCACGGTCGCGGACGGATGCTTCTGCGACGGCCAGCAGCATCTCCGCATTGGCCATCACCTTTGCGCGGTTGGGCTCCATGGAACCAAAGGCACCGGCCCCCGCAAGTCCTTCCATCTGTCGCCGGTTCATGCAGCCTTGCGGCATACGGCGGAACAGATCTTCCAGATTTTCGAATCTGCCGTTCTTCTCCCGCTCGGCCACCACGGCTTCCATCGCCTTTTCACCGACATTGCGAATGCCGGCCAGTGCATAGCGGACCGCATGGCCTGTCTCGGTCTGTTCGACGGAAAATTCCGCTTCGCTCGCATTCAGATCCGGTCCGCGCAATGCGATGTCATTTTTGCGCATATCGTCGACAAAGATCGCCAGCTTTTCCGACTGATGCATGTCGAAACACATGGACGCGGCGTAGAATTCTTCCGGGTAATGCGTCTTCACCCATGCCGTCTGATAGGACAGCAGTGCATAGGCCGCAGCGTGCGATTTGTTGAAACCATAGCCGGCAAATTTATCGATCAAGTCGAACAGCTCGTTCGCCTTGCCCTTTTCGATACCTGAAACTTCCTTGCAGCCATCCGTGAAACGCACGCGCTGTTTATCCATTTCAGCCTGGATCTTCTTACCCATAGCCCGGCGCAGCAAGTCGGCATCACCCAGTGAATAGCCAGCCAGGATCTGCGCCGCCTGCATCACCTGTTCCTGATAAACGAAGATGCCGTAGGTTTCCTCCAGAATACCCGCCAGCTTCTCATGCGGATATTCAATCGCAACTTCGCCATTCTTACGTTTGCCGAAGAGCGGGATGTTATCCATCGGGCCCGGGCGATAGAGCGAAACCAGTGCGATAATATCTTCGAATTTGGTCGGTTTCACCGCCGCCAGCGTGCGCCGCATCCCTTCGGATTCCAGCTGGAACACACCGACCGTGTCGCCGCGCTTCAGCAGCGCGAAGACGTCGGGATCATCCAGCGGCAACAGACTGAGATCAACCTCGATCGAGCGCCGCGCCAGCAGGTCGACCGCTTTGCGCAAGACCGACAGCGTCTTGAGGCCGAGAAAGTCGAATTTGACCAGACCCGAATCCTCGACATGTTTCATGTCGAATTGCGTCACCGGCATGTCCGAGCGCGGATCGCGGTACAGCGGCACAAGCTGCGACAATGGCCGGTCACCAATCACCACGCCGGCAGCATGGGTGGAGGAATTGCGCGGAAAACCTTCCAGCTTCTTCGCCAGATCGACGAGGCGCTTTACCTCATTGTCATTGTCATATTCGCGCCTGAAATCCGCCTCGCCATTCAGCGTGCGCTCCAACGTCCACGGGTCAGTCGGATGGTTGGGAACCATCTTGGTCAGCCGGTCCACCTGACCATAGGGCATTTGCAGGATGCGCCCGCAATCGCGCAGCACGGCGCGCGCTTTCAGCTTACCGAAGGTGATGATCTGCGCCACATGATCATGGCCATATTTGTTCTGCACATAGCGGATCACTTCACCGCGCCGCGTTTCGCAGAAGTCGATATCGAAGTCGGGCATCGACACACGTTCCGGGTTCAGGAAGCGCTCGAAGAGCAGCCCCAGCCTGATCGGATCAAGATCGGTAATCGTCAGCGCCCAAGCGACCAGCGAGCCCGCGCCCGAACCACGGCCCGGCCCGACCGGGATACCCTGAGCCTTGGCCCATTTGATGAAGTCAGCAACGATCAGGAAGTAGCCGGGAAACCCCATACCGATGATGATATCGATTTCGTATTCGAGGCGCTTTTCATAGGTTTCGCGCTCTTCATCACTCATCTCTTCATACAAAGAGAGCCGCGCGGCGAGCCCGTGCCGCGCATCATTGGCGAGCGCGATTTCTTCACCCTTCAAATCACCGGCGAGGCTGGGCAGGATCGGTGCGCGTTTAGGCGGCGCAAAAGCGCAGCGCTGCGCTACGACCAGCGTGTTGGCCATGGCTTCCGGACAATCGGCGAACAGCTCCTCCATCATCTCCGCATTCTTGATGTAGGCATCAGGCAGGGAGCGGAGACGGTCGGAGGTATCGATATGCGTTGAATGGGCAATGCACAGCATCGCGTCATGCGCGGAATGCATATGCGGTTCATCGAAGTTGGCCGGGTTGGTGGCGACCAGCGGCAGATCATGCCGATATGCCAGCTCTATCAAATCTTCTTCAGCGGCATCTTCGGTGTCATTGTAGCGCCGCGACAATTCGACATAGAGCCTGTCCGGAAACTGCCCCTTCAGAAATTCCAGCATCCGTTCGGCGCGCTGCGGTTTCTGATCCGCGAGCAACCGTGTCACCGCGCCTTCACCCGCCCCGGTAAGCGCGATCAGACCGTCCGTGCGGCCTTCAAGCTCAGGGTAAAGGACATGCGGTTCCAGCTCCAGCGGGCGGTCGAGATGCGCACGGCTGACCAGATGACAGAGGTTGTTCCAACCATCCTCATTTTGCGCATAGAGCGGGATATAATCGATCGGCGCGCCATCTCCTTCGGAAATGCCGAGCAAAGTGCCGACAATCGGCTGCACGCCTTCCGCACGGCAGGCAGCCGCAAAGGCAACGGTGCCATACAGACCGTTGCGGTCGCAAATTGCGATGGCGGGGAAGCCCTTTTCCTTGGCGGTCTTGGCGATCTGCTTGGGATCAATCGCCGCTTCCAGCAGGGAATAGGACGACAGGACTCGCAGCGGGACAAACGGGGCATAGGGCATGATGCCATTTTGCGCCCCGCACCCCGCGCAATCAAGTCACATCGGGGTGCAATCTGGGGACAGCGACCTGCTTAGCCAGGAAAATCAGGATGGGCAGCCAGAGCCATGATCTCACTAATATCCAGCCGGTGATCACCCGCCTTCTGGATCACATATTGGCTGCGCTCACTTTCAGGCAGCTTGCTGACATAGGCGACCATCTCGGCCAGGGTACCGCGGCGAAGTGCTTTCATGCCATCCAGCAGGCCCTGACCGTCTTCATTCATGTGGACAGCCGCGCGATCATCCCATTCGATGGAATCCGATGCGCTCAGCGCTGCTTTATAGGTGCTGGGATGGTCACTCATGTCTGTTTCTCCTTCTTGCCGGAACGCGCAAAATCAAGGCGCGGGACCGAACTTAAATCAAAATACCTTCATGCAGGCGGACAACACGGTCCATGCGCTGCGCCAGGCGTTCATTATGGGTTGCGATCAAAGCGGCACTGCCCTGCCCGCGAACCAGTTCAAGAAACTGTTCCAGTACTTTATCGGCCGTTGCTTCGTCCAGATTGCCCGTTGGCTCGTCCGCCAGCACCAGATGCGGCCGGTTGGCAAGCGCGCGCGCCACCGCCACGCGTTGCTGTTCACCGCCAGAAAGCTGGCTCGGGCGATGCTCCAGCCGCTGCCCCAAACCAAGTGCAGACAGCAGGGATTTTGCGCGTTCATCCGCATCCGCGCGGCTGACACTGGCGACCAGCAGAGGAAGGACAACATTTTCCTGCGCTGTAAAATCGGCCAGCAAATGGTGAAACTGATAGACAAAGCCCAGATGGTCGCGCCGCAACCGGGTGCGGTCATCACCGGACAATCTGCTGGCATCATTACCGGCGATTTCGATTCGGCCGCCAAATCCCCCTTCGAGCAAGCCAACCGCTTGCAACATGGTGGATTTACCCGAGCCGGAGGGGCCGAGCAGCGCAACGATTTCACCGGGCCGAACATCGAGATCAATCCCGCGCAGCACGTCGATGCGCACCCCGCCTTGTTCAAAACTGCGGGTGAGACTTTTCAGGCGGACAACGGAATCACTCATAGCGCAGAACCTGTACCGGATCGGTGCTCGCAGCCTTCAGTGCCGGATAAAGAGTTGCCAGAAAACTGAGGATCAGGGCCAGCACCGTGATGGTGATGACTTCGGCGGGGTCGGTCTTTGACGGCAATTCGGTCAGGAAACGAATTTCCGGATTCCACAGGCTCTGCCCGGTGACGAGTTCCATGAAATGGACGATCGATTGACGGAAAAACAGCACGATAAAGCCCAGCCCCAAGCCGGCGCCGGTGCCGATGGCACCAATCGTAAAGCCGGTAGTCACGAAGATTTTCAGCAGACTGCGCCGCGTGGCCCCCATCGTTCGCATGATCGCAATATCGCGGGTCTTGGCGCGGACCAGCATGATCAGCGAGGACAGGATATTGAACACAGCCACCAGCACGATGATCGACAGCACGAAGAACATGGCCACGCGCTCTACTTCCAGCGCCTCGAACAAGGATGAATTAATCGTGCGCCAGTCGGAAATGACCGCCCGCCCGCCAAGCTTGCGCTTCAGCGGAGCCAGCGTTTCACCGACCGTATCCGGATCGGTGGTCTTTACTTCGATCATGCCGACCGTGTCGCCAATCAGGAGCAAGGTTTGCGCATCCTCCATCGGCATGACCACGAAGGCCTGATCGTAATCATAGACCCCGATCTCGAATATTGCGGAGACGGTGTAGCCGATTTGCCGTGGTACCGTGCCGAAGGGGGTCGATCGCCCCAGAGGATTGATGATCGTAATCGTATCCCCCACACGCAATCCCAGATTCATGGCAAGGCGCGAACCGATGGCGACATTGTTGGCTTCAGGCTTCAGCGCATTGATATCGCCGGAGACGACATTCGGACGCAGTCGTTCGATATCCTCCGCCGTATTGCCGCGCACCAGGACAGCTTCAACGCGGCCGTTGAAGCTGCCGAGCAAAGGCTGTTCGATCAGCGGAGAGGCGCGCACCACACCTTTTGTTTCACGCACGTCTTCGAGCACGTCGCGCCAGTCATCCAGCCGGCCGCCATAGGCCTGAATGATCGCATGGCCATTCAGGCCAACGATCTTGTCAAGCAATTCGGCCCGGAAGCCGTTCATAACGCTCATTACAATGACGAGCGCCGCCACGCCCAGCATGACTGCGGCGAGGCTGATGCCGCCAACCAGAGTGATAAACGCTTCGCCCCGACCGGGGAGCATGTAGCGCTTGGCGATGGTCCATTCGAAAGGGGAGAGGATCAAGCGATTGGCTTTTCTTTATTCCTGTGCAGAACCCGCGATGTAGGCGTGCATAGCAGCCGAAGCAACCAATTTGCCTTCCTCGGGTCGCTAGAGCGCTCCGCGCCCACAAAAAAGGCCGGCCCATTTACGGGCCGGCCCATTCTTGTATCAAAAGCAAGGCAAGATCAGGCGGGAATATCGCCGATCAGAGCCTTCTTCTCCATGAATTCCTCCAGCCCGAATTTGCCGAATTCGCGGCCATTGCCGGACTGTTTGTAACCACCAAAGGGCGAGGCGAAATCAAGCCCGCCCGAATTGATGAACACCGAACCCGCGCGAATTCTCGGCGCAACCTTGACCGCAAGGCTGGGATCACCGGCGATGTAAGCGCCAAGACCATAAGGCGTGTCATTCGCGATCTCGACCGCCTCATCCACGTCGTCATAAGGGATAACCACAAGGACCGGGCCGAAGATTTCCTCCCTCGCCGGGGTCATGTCATTGCTGACATTGGCGAGGATGGTCGGCTGAACATAATAGCCCTTCTCCAGACCTTCAGGACGGCCCAGGCCGCCCGTTGCAACAGTGGCGCCTTCCTTGATGCCCGCTTCGATCAGATTCTGAATCTTGTCATACTGGGCTTTATTCACCACCGGCCCGATATGATCGCCTTCCTTCGACGGATCGGCCACGGCTTTCGAGCCGAAAATATCGGCCAGCATCTTCACCGCATCATCATATTGATCCTTCTGGATCAGGAACCGGGTCGGCGCGACGCAGCTCTGGCCCGAATTGAGCAACATCCCGCCTGCACCGGCAGGCAATGCCTTGTCCAGCGGTGTGCCCGGCAAAACGATGAAGGGTGATTTACCGCCCAATTCCTGATGCACGCGCTTCACCGTGTCGGCAGCATTCTTCGCAACCTGAATCCCGGCGCGGGTCGAACCGGTGAAGGAAATCATGTCGATACCAGGGTGCTGCGCCAGTGCGGTTCCGACACCCGGACCATCGCCCTGCACCAGATTGAATACACCGGCCGGAACACCCGCTGCATCCAACACTTCAGCAAAGATCTGCGCCGACCCGGGCGTTTGTTCGGAGGGCTTCAGGATGACGCAATTGCCCGCCGCGATTGCGGGGGCAACCTTCGCCACGATCTGATTCATCGGCCAATTCCAGGGGGTGATGAGCGCCACGATACCCGCGGCTTCAAACATCACTCGGTTGTCACCGGTTGATTCCACCATTTCGAAATTTTCAAGCGCGTTGATCGTCGAGGCAATATGCCCAAGTCCGGCGCCGGACTGGGCCGTGCTGGACGTGTTGATCGGGCAGCCCATTTCCTCGGTAATCGCCTGAGCGATATCCGGCACACGCTTGGCATATTCGTCCTGAATGCGTTTCAGCAGAGCGAGCCGCTCTTCCTTGGTGCTCTGCGAATAACTCGGGAAAGCCTGCTTTGCCGCCTGAACTGCCTTGTCCACGTCACCGGCAGTCCCCATCACCACTTCGCTAACCGCGTCTTCGGTTGCAGGATTGATAACGGTGCGCGTTTCCGAGCCTTCGGAATCGACCCAATGGCCACCAATATAATGCTGGAGATACTTGTTCATGTGACAACCTCAATTGCTGGAATCTGTATGTTACGCGACCCATATGGGTGTGTGGCAACAATCCACCAGACCCTTTTGTTGATTTTGTCCTAAATCAAGCTCTATCCACCGCGCAAGAGCTGAACGCCCCAATCGCGTTCAAACAAATAGAGCAGCAATCGTGCTGCGGTGCCGCGATCGCTATCCAGCCCTCCATCACGTTCCACCAGCAATCTGGCATCATCATGCGCCACTGGCAGAAGCCGCTGAATTTGTTCGAGATCCGCAACATTGAACGGGCTATCACCCGATTGCCTTGTGCCCAGCAACTCGCCACCACCGCGCAGCCGCAAATCTTCTTCGGCCAGACGGAAGCCATCCTGCGTTTCACGCATCAGCGCCAGGCGTTGCCGCCCTGTTTCAGACACTTGCTCTCCGCGCATCAGCAGACAGACCGATTTTTCGCTGCCCCGTCCGACGCGTCCGCGCAGCTGGTGAAGCTGCGCCAGTCCGAAACGCTCCGCCTGTTCGATCACCATCAGCGTCGCGTTGGGAACATCGACCCCAACCTCAATCACCGTGGTGGCGACCAGCAATTTTGCCTCTCCGGCGGAGAAGCGAGCCATCGCCGCGTCTTTTTCGTCGCCCTTCATCTGGCCATGCACCAGCACGACATCATCACCCAGCCGCGCCTTCAGACCCTTATAGCGCTCCTCCGCCGCGGCCAGATCGGCATTCTCATTTTCATGCACCATCGGGCACACCCAATAGGCCTGCTGACCCGTGGCAAAGTGCCGTTCTAGCCCCGCCACAACATCGGCAAAACGCTCGGTCGATATGACGCGCGTATCAATCGCCTGCCGGCCCGGCGGCAATTCATCGAGGCGCGAAACGTCCATTTCGCCATATTCGGCCAATGTCAGCGTTCGCGGAATGGGCGTGGCGGTGGTGGCCAGACAATGCGGCGTTACCCGCCCCTTCTTCGTCAGCATCAGCCGTTGCCCCACACCGAAGCGATGCTGTTCATCGATCACCACCAGCGCCAGATTACGATACTGGACCGCATCCTGAAAAATCGCATGGGTGCCGACGACAATATCGATGGACCCGTCGACCAGCCCCATCAGAATACTCTCGCGCTGGCGCCCCTTATCCCGCCCGGTGAGGAGCGCGATTTCCACCCCGGTTGGCTTCGCCATCTTGCGCAGAGTTTCAAAATGCTGCCGCGCCAGAATTTCAGTCGGGGCCAGCATCGCGCCCTGCGCGCCAGCTTCCACCGCGATCAGCAAGGCTTCGAGCGCCACCACGGTCTTGCCTGAACCGACATCCCCCTGCAGCAGGCGCAACATGGGTGAGGCTTGCGCCAGATCGCCCGCGATTTCATCAATTGAACGCTGCTGCGCGCCGGTCAGGGCGAAGGGCAATTGCAGCTTGTCACGCAAATGGCCATCACCTTGCAGCATCTGCCCTCTACGCTGACGATTATCGGCCCGGACCAGCATCAGGGCCAGACTGTTGGCCAGCAATTCATCATAGGCCAGCCGATCGCGCGCGGCGGCATCTTCTGCCTTATGCGCGCGCAGCACGGCTTCATTCCAGTCGGGCCAGCCGTGCTTTTGCTTCACCCCCGGTTCGATCCATTCGGGAAGCTCGGGCAAATCCGCCCTCGCCTGCGCAACGAGCCCGCCCATACGTGGCTGCGTCAGACCTTCGGCCAGGGGATAGACCGGCTCCATCCGCTTGCCCATGACATCCGAGCTCTCGCTCGCCACGTGATCGGGATGCACGAGTTGCAGCATCTGGCCATATTGGTCGAGCCTTCCGGCAACCCAGCGCTTCTCCCCCACCGGCAGCTGCTTTTTGGCGGTATAGGATGCGCGGCCGAAATAGGTCAGCGCGCAGATATTACCCGCCTCGTCCTGCGCCATCACGCGGTAAGGCCCGCGCCCGCCGCTGGCCTTATGCTCTGTCGGCGTCAGGGCGATGATGATCTGTTCCCCCACCGTGGCATCATCCAGAGTCGCGGCCACATGGCGCTGCACGAAACGGTCAGGCAGGTGATACAATACATCGCGCAGCCGCGTCAGCCCCAGCTTTGCCAGGGGTTTGCGCAGTTTCGGCCCCACTCCATCGAGGCTTTCCATATCGGCGAAAAGGGGGTTCAGGATCTCGGGCCGCATGGCTGCACCATATAGCCGCTTGCACCGCAATGGCGAGTGGCTTACCGCGCCCAGCATGTCCGAGAGCACACAGATGCCCGATTACGCGACCCGTATCGCCCGTTGCCGCTTTCGCGCCTGGCACCGGGGAACGCGTGAAGCCGATTTCATGATCGGCGGTTATTTTGACCGCTATCATCCTGAATGGTCAGAGAAAGAAATCCTCTGGTTTGAAACATTGCTGGATGAAAATGATGTCGACATCATGGCCTGGGCGTTGGGCGTCCAGCCTTCTCCCCCGCTTTATGATGGCCCGATGATGGAGGCACTGAAACGCCTCGATTATATCGAGATCAGACAATAACGCCCCCATTCGATCCCTGAACGGCCTGCTCTGACCGGCCCTTTCCGGAACAGTCAGGCTCTGCGCGGTTTTTAATCCCCATGCCCGATCTCTCCCATATTCTGCAGGCCAGTCAGCCACTCACTCTCGCCTCCGTTGCACGCGGGGCGCAGCCGCTCGTGCTCGCCGATCTGGCGCGTGCAGCCAAGGGCCGGGCCGTTTTCATCGCGCCGGACGAACAGGCCATGCGCGCCATTTCAGACGCCGCGGCCTATTTCGCGCCTGAGATAGATGTGATTGAGCTGCCCGCGTGGGATTGCCTGCCCTATGACCGGGCCAGCCCGGCTTTGTCGGTCTCCTCCCACCGCCTGGCCGCCTTGCACCGGTTGCAGGCTGGCAAGACCAGTGCGCAATTGCTGGTCACTACGGTCAATGCGATTACTCAGCGCGTGCTCACCCCCTTCCGCATTCGGGAAAGCGTACGCGAGCTGAAACCGGGGACGATCATCGGGCATGAAAGCCTGATCGCGCTGCTCCGCCGTCAAGGCTATACGCGGGTCGACACGGTGGTCGATGCCGGGGACTTCGCCGTTCGCGGTTCCATATTCGATATTTACCCCTCGGGTCTCGATCAGGGGCTGCGGCTGGATTTCTTCGGCGATGAGCTTGAAAGTCTGCGCCTGTTCGACACCAGCACGCAGCGCACGACCGCCACGATCGACAGCCATTTGCTCCTGCCCGCCAGCGAAGCGCTGCTGGATGAGGAATCGATCAAGCGGTTCCGTAGCCACTACCGCGAAAAATTCGGCGCCACCGCCACCGGCGATCCGCTCTATCAGGCGGTCAGCGACGGTCGGCGGCTGGCCGGGATGGAGCATTGGCTACCGCTGTTCGAAGACAAGCTGTCCACCCTGTTTGATCATCTCTCCGCCGATGATGTGATCATTATCGACAATGGGGCGATGCAGGCAGGTGAAGAACGGTTTGCCGATATTGCGGATTACAGGCAGCAACGCGCCGAAACTGCCGGGCAAGCGGCGGGGTCTTATCGCCCGCTGGAAACCAGCGCACTTTATCTGGAGCCGAAGGAGTTCGCCTCCAAAATCGCGACATGGCCCGTTCACCGTACCGGCATTTTTGCCGAGCCGGAAAGCGAACGGGTGGTCGATTTCGGTTTCAAATCGTCGCGTGATTTCACGCCGGAGCGCTCTCAGGGCGCCAATATCTATGAAGCGGCAGCAAAATATCTGAAAGGCATCGGCGTTCAGGGACGCAAGCCGCTCTTCGCCGCTTATTCCAACGGTTCGCGCAGCCGCATCGTCTCGATTTTGGAAGAAGCAGGCACGCCGCTGGCGCTGGTCGATAGCTGGCAGGAGGCGCTCGGTGCCTCGGCAAAGGGTAAGGCTGCGGCCATGATCCTGCCGCTTGATAGCGGCTTTGCCAATGACGAGCTGGAAGTCGTCACCGAACAGGATCTGCTGGGGGACCGGTTGGTCCGCCGCCGCAAGAAAAAGAAGGATTCCGACGCCTTTCTTGCCGAGTTGCAGGCACTGAGCCGCGGCGATCTGGTGGTTCATCTCGATCACGGCATCGGCAAATATCTGGGTCTTGAACCGATTTCTGTCGGCAAGAGCCAGCATGATTGCGTCATGCTGGAATATGCAGGCGGGGATAAGCTTTATATCCCGGTCGAAAATATCGACGTCCTCTCCCGCTATGGTTCCAGCGAAGAAGGCGTCGGGCTGGACCGGCTGGGCGGTGAAGCCTGGCAACGGCGCCGCGCGAAACTGAAAGAGCGTATTCAGGCTATTGCCGGAGAATTGCTCAAGACCGCTGCGCAGCGCGCCCTGAAACATGCCCCCGTGATCCAGCCGGATGAAAGCTCCTATAATCAATTCGTTGATCGCTTCCCATGGAGCGAAACGGAAGATCAGGAAAATGCCATCCATGATGTGATGGAGGATCTGGGCGACGGCAAGCCGATGGATCGCCTGATCTGCGGCGATGTAGGCTTTGGCAAAACAGAAGTCGCCCTGCGCGCGGCCTTCACCGCCGCGATGAGCGGGTATCAGGTGGTGATGATCGCCCCCACCACCCTGCTCGCGCGGCAGCACTACCAGAATTTCTGCGACCGCTTTGCCGGTTTCCCGCTGAATATCGGCCGCCTATCGCGCCTCGTTCCGCCCAAGGAAGCGAAGCAAACGCGTGATGCGCTGGAAGATGGCACGATGGATATCGTGGTCGGCACCCATGCGATTCTGTCCAAGGGCGTCAAATTCAACCGTCTGGGTCTGGTGATCGTGGACGAGGAACAGCGTTTTGGCGTGACGCATAAGGAAAAGCTGAAGCAGTTGCGTGCCGATGTGCATGTGCTCACCCTCACCGCCACCCCCATCCCGCGCACGCTGCAAATGGCGATGACGGGACTGCGCAACCTTTCCACCATCCAGACGCCGCCGGTCGACCGGCTGGCCGTGCGGACCTATGTGATGGAATGGGACGAGATGGTGATGCGTGAGGCCCTGCTGCGCGAACATCATCGCGGCGGGCAGAGCTTTATCATCGTGCCGCGTATTTCCGATATGCCCGAACTCGAAGAATGGCTCGGAAATACGGTGCCTGAAGTCAAAGCCGTCACGGCACATGGGCAAATGACACCGACCGAAGTGGAAGAGCGTATGAGCGCCTTCTACGAAAAGAAATATGACGTGCTGCTATCCACCACCATCGTTGAGAGTGGTCTGGATATTCCCTCTGCCAATACGATCATCATTCACCGCGCAGACCGGTTCGGTCTGGCGCAGCTCTATCAGCTGCGCGGGCGCGTGGGCCGCGCGAAACTGCGCGCTTATGCGTATCTGACGACGCCCAAGGATCAGGCCCTCTCCGAAGTCGCGGAGAAGCGGCTGAAAGTGCTTGGCGATCTCGACAGTCTGGGCGCCGGTTTCCAGCTCGCCAGCCATGACCTCGACATTCGCGGCGCGGGCAATCTGGTCGGGGACGAACAATCCGGCCATATCAAGGAAGTGGGCTTCGAGCTCTATCAATCGATGCTGGAAGACGCGATCATGGCGGTTAAGGCCGGTGATCAGGGTCTGGAACGCGATGAAACCGGCCTCTCACCTCAGATCACTGTCGATGCGCCGATCATGATTCCGGAAGACTACGTGCCTGATCTGGCCGTGCGCATGGCGCTCTATCGCCGCCTGAATGATGCCGGTAGCAAGTCCGAAATTGAGAGCATGGCCGCCGAAATGATCGACCGGTTCGGCCCCCTGCCCGACGCCACGGCCAATCTGGTCAGGCTGATAGAAATCAAGCATCAGGCGATCACCGCCCATATCGCCAAGATCGATGTCGGCGCACGCGGCACGCTGGTGACGTTCCATCAGGACGACTTCCCCGATCCAGCCGGGCTGATCGCCTATGTGGATCGGCTAAAGGGCACCGCCAAACTGCGGCCAGATATGAAGCTGGTGATCAACCGCGCATGGGGCGACCCGCAAAGCCGGCTCAATGGCCTGTATCAGCTAACCAAGGGCCTCGGTGCGATCGTCAAAAAGGCCAGGAAAGCGAAAGCAAAGGCGGAAGCGGGCTAGCCGTTCGCCTGCGCACTCTCCCGCATATCAGCGAGGCTGAACTCAGCCGGGGCAATTAACCTCGGTGAATTCTTTGAAGCCTTTGGCATCGAGCGGGTGCGATTTCAGGAAACCCTGATAAAAATCGCAACCTTCACGGGCAATGGTTTCGCGTTGCTCTTCGCTCTCGATCCCTTCGGCAATGACAAGCAGGTCGAGAGCCTTGGCCATGGCAACTATGCCGCGAAAAACCGCCAGATCGCGCCCGTCTTGCGTGATGCCTTCCAGCATTGACCGATCAAGCTTGAGGTAATGAAGCGGCAAGCGCTTGAGGTAGTGGAAATTGCAGAAGCCCGCGCCAAAATCATCCAGCGCAATACAAATGCCGCGATCCACCAGACCTGCCAGCTGCCGCGCGGAGTGATCCAGCTCGGCCACCAGCGTCTGCTCGGTAATTTCCAGCGTCAGCAATTCAGGCGAAAAGCCGGAGGTCATGACCGCTGCCAGCAGATCTTCCTTAAAACTCCCTGTCGAAAGGTCAGCCGGAGTCACATTCAGCGAAAGGCGTAGCGGCAATGACCAGCTCTTCGCCCCCTGCAGCGCACGTTCTACAATATGCCGAGAGAGCGGGCCAACATAGTCGGCTCTTTCTGCGATGGAGAACAGCGCACCGGCGCCTATCCTGCCCAGCTCCGGATGATGCCAGCGGGCCAACGCCTCTGCGCCGGCCAGCTTATCATCTGCAGCGCGAAATTGCGGCTGATACAAAATCTCGATCTGATTGCGGTCAATCGCACCCAGCAGATCAGCTTCGAGTTCCTGAGTCGATTTGCCCGCAGTTATAATCGTATTATCCGCCCACATGCAGCGGCGACCGGATTGCAGCTGCGCCTCTTGCAGAGTGTCGCTCAATCGGGACAGGAGCGCAGCAGGCCGCTCGTCCTCCATGGCCCGAAGCAGCGCCACACGTGGCCAAAGTCGCACCGACGCAATGCGCCCCGGACGCGGAATCGGACGGGTAATGGCTTCCGCCAGTTCATCACCCAACCACTGCCAACGCTCACAGCTGCATTCATCGGTCGTTGCCAGCAGGAATGTTCCGCCAGAAACGCGCGCCGCCAGCCACTTTCCTTCCAGCGCTTCACCCGCAAATTGCAATATTCGATTGGCCACTTCCGCCAGAGCGCCATCGCCCGCCGCCTCACCATACGCCAGATTGACGGCATCAAAGCGGCGCAGGCCAATCAGCATGGCCTTGAGTGCCCGGCCAGCAGCACTGCCTGTGTCCGCTTGCCATGCACCCATTCGAGCCAGCGCTTGCTCTGTGCCGATCAAATTGGTGAGCTGGTCGCGCGGGGCGCAATCATCGTGGTCGGGTATGGATGCCATTTTCCTGCGCTAGAGCCTTTTAATATTTCAGTAACCCTTTTGCGCAGATCCGTTGCAAAACGGGACGCCGCTCCATAGGACCGGAGTCATAATGGCAGAGGCGGCGGAAATGACGCAAGGGCATAACGATCAAAAGCTGGCATTGCTGGCATCGCCCGCGGAACGGGCACAGCAGGCATCTCGCCATTTGGCAGACAAGGCCGACTGGGTTCCGCTCGAGGAAGCCGATGCTGTCATCGTGCTCGGCGGTGACGGATTTATGTTGCAGGTGCTTCATCAAATGCTGGATAATGGCCGGATTATTCCAGCCTATGGGATGAATCTGGGCACAGTCGGCTTCCTGATGAACCGCCATCAGCCCGGCAATACTCTGACCCAGCGCGTGGCGCGGGCTAAGCCGATTGGTGTCGCCCCTTTGCGGATGATCGCCAGACGGCAGGACGGGTCGGAACAGGTCCACTGCGCGATTAACGAGGTTTCATTGCTGCGTGAGACCCGCCAGACCGCAAAACTGGAAGTGGAAGTAAACGGTAAAGTCCGGATCGACAGCCTTGCTTGCGACGGTGTGCTGCTGGCCACGCCAGCCGGATCAACCGCTTACAATCTATCCGCCAACGGCCCAATTCTTCCGCTTGATTCGCATATGCTGGCCCTCACCCCCATCAGCCCGTTCCGCCCGCGGCGCTGGCGCGGCGCGATTTTGCCGGAACACAGTCAGGTTATCTTTCGCGTGCTCGACCCGGGAAAACGCCCGGTCGCCGCCGTGGCCGATCAGAAAGAAGTGCGCGATATTGCCGAGGTAAAGCTGGAAATCGCGCGTGACCAGCAACTTACGCTGCTGTTTGATCCTGGCCACAGTCTGGATGAACGCATTGTAGCCGAACAGTTCGTCGCCTGATCTCCCGCCAGCGCTTTTGCGACGAAACCGCACCATTTTCCTAAGCTGGAAAACAATTTTGAAAATTCCTGACACACCCCCTTGTCAAAGCAAAACGTCCCGCATATAGGCACATCTCGCTCGCAAGGGCTGCTCCCCGATAGCTCAGCGGTAGAGTAGGTGACTGTTAATCACTTGGTCGTTGGTTCGAATCCAACTCGGGGAGCCACTTAAGACTTGCGACACTTCGCAAGCACGCTCCAAACCCATGCAAGCCTCCCATTTTTCGGCTTTTGCCCTTTGCATGCACGTGACTTGCTTTGCTTTACACAGCAGCAGTCATCCGACGCCTCGGGCGTGAACCGGGTCCAAATCGCTAAGATTGATGTCGGCGCCAAGCAGAGTTTGACCGAGACGATCAAGCGCCTAGCGGAAGCGCTGCGTGTTGCCGTGGATTAGGTGGTTCAAAGCTGTCATGTCTTGATTGCGATACCATTTCGCCACTCCCGTATTTGGACAATAAATGTCATCAATCCTGCATCGAAGACAAATATTCGATGCTTCAAGTAGGTTAGCGCTGCTCCATCTACCCTATTAATCGTGCTGACATCACCAGCCTTAATGTATACAGGCGCGGGCTATGGGGAAGCTGCGCATCTTGATTCGGGATCATTGCGTCATCGCAATGCTGGCCCTGATCGTGGTGCTCGGTTTCAAGGCCGTTATTCCTGCCGGCTTCATGATCTCCAGCAATTCCGACATGGTAGTTTCGCTATCGATCTGTTCGGAAAGCACCGGCACCATACATTCACAGCAAATCGTGTTGCCGAAAGCGAATGGCGGACAGGATGAGCCCGTCCAGAAGGATAAAACGGGCAATCACTGCGCCTTTACCAGTCTGACCAAGGTCGCAACGAGTGCAGCCGATCCGGTTCTGCTGGCAATTGCGATCGCCTTTATCATGCTTCTCGGCACGACGCCGGTTGCGCCCGCCTGCCTCAAGCGCCTGAACTACGTCCTTCCGCCGCTTCGCGGCCCACCTTCGGCAACGTGATCGCCTGATTTCACTCGATCACATTGGTCGCACAAAATGATGCGCGACTGATTGCTGGAGATTTTCCAATGTATTCCATCCATACCCGCCCATCAGGGCGGCCTGTGGCGGAGCATGACATTGCCCCCTTTCAATCGGACGGGCTTTTGCTTCGATTGCAGGAAAACCGGTCCTCACTTTCGCAGGAAGCGCGTGTAACATTCACCGTGCTGATCGGCCTTTTCATGGCCCTCACGATCCTGCCGGCACTTAAGGGCCAATGGCTCGTCCCGATTTCCACCCTGACTTCCATGGCTTTGCTCGTCGGTGCGCTCGAATACCACAAGCGTTCACAGGTCACTGATGAATGGCTGGCCATAGAAGCAAACCATATCCTGTACCGCAATGCGCAGAAAAACACGGTCAGGCTTCCTCTGGCCACGACCTTTCTGGTCGAGGAAGGCACCGGGTCCGACCGGTTGAGACTGTTTCTGAAAAATCAGTGGCACATGGTCGAAATCGCATGCTGCCTGGGATTGGAAGAAAAGCTCTCGCTCGCTTCGCTGATATCACAACATCTGAAGCGGGAGACACGATAGTGCGCGATCAAACTATCCTGACTCTGCGCCGGATACGCCTTGCCGCATGGCTCACTACAGGCGTGACGATCATATCGGTCTTGTCGATTTTCGCCACGCAGCAAGTGCTCACCAATCGCGCCGATTATACTCAAGCCAAGCCTGGCTGCGCATATTCGCCTGATACGCATTCTCACCCAGGTCACAGCCTCGATGAGCATAGCCAAGGCACATCGGCATCACCGCATTCAACTCACCCTGTAATCTGAAAAGAATCCCCATGTTCAAATCGACCACTCTTCTTCGCTCGGCTCTCCTGGCCGGTTGTGCTCTGTCTCCCGCTGTCGCATTCGCTCAGGATGCGACACCGATCGCACCGATCGATGTAGATTCCGACACTCTTACTGCTCAGATCATGCAAACGCCGATTTCGGGCGCGCGCATCAATCGTGAACAGCTTCGGCAAATTCAATCAAGCACCAGCGATACCGGCGCGCTGCTTACCGAGATTCCCGGGGTCAGTGCCAATACCGGCGGCGGGTTTTCCTCCATGCCCGCCATTCGCGGAATGACAGAGCAGCGGATCACGATCCTCGTCGACGGCGTGCCGATCGACATCTCGTGCCCTAACGACATGAACACGCCGCTATCCTACGTCGATCCGCAGACGATCGATTCCATCGCCGTGCTGACAGGTATCGCACCAGTCAGCAGCGGAGGCGATAATATCGGCGGCGTCATCGCAGTGAACAGCGCGCCTCCCCGCTTTTCCACCGACGGGACGACGCTTGTCACCGGCCGGGCATCAAGCTTCTACCGCAGCAATGGCGATGGTTTCGGCGGCGGCGTGAGCATGACTGTCGCAGGCAGCAATATCAGCGCAACCTATACCGGGTCCTACACGCAGTCCGACCAGTATGATGGAGGCGGCGATGACGGCATGGTCCGTTCCACAGAGTATAAGAAGACCGATCACGCGCTTGCCCTCGCCTGGCAACACGCCACCGGTCTGCTGCAGATCAAGGGCGGTATCCAGCGTTCGCCCTATGAAGGCTTCCCCAATCAGTCGATGGATATGGTCGACAACAAGAGCTGGTTTCTAAACGGCAGCTATGATGGGTATTTCGACTGGGGAGATCTGGAGCTGAAAGCCGCCTATCGCGATACCGATCACGAAATGGATTTTCTGGAAGACAAACAACCCGGCGCGATGCCGATGTTGACCGAAGTGCACAGTTTTGATGGCTCGGCAAAGGTCTCGCTGCCTGTCTCTGGTCATGACACGCTTCGACTTGGCGCCGAATACCACCACCAATGGCTTGACGATTACTGGCCTCCGGTTCCCGGCAATATGATGATGGGGCCTGGCACCTTCGTGAACATCAATGGCGGCACGCGCGACCGGATCGGAGCCTTCACCGAATGGGAGCGACACTGGAGCGACAGCCTGTCCTCCATCATCGGCATTCGCTACGATCGCGTAGAGTCCGACACCGGCGATGTGCAGCCCTACGGCACAGGCATGATGCAGATGGCAGATGTGATGGCGGCCGCAGCCTTCAATGCTGCCGACCACAAGAAGACTGACCATAATTGGAGCGGTTCAGCCATCTTCGTCTATGCGCTTTCCGACGATGCTGCATTGGAGTTCGGCTATGCGCATAAGGTCCGCTCACCCAACCTCTATGAACGCTATAGCTGGGGCCGAGGTGCCATGGCGAGCCGCATGATCGGCTGGTATGGGGATGGCAATGGTTATGTCGGCAACATCGATCTCGATCCCGAAAATGCCGACACTTTCAGCGCTGCACTCGCACTTGGACAAACCGACGGCGGCTGGAATTTGCGGATCGCCCCCTATTACACCCATGTTGACGATTACATTGACGCGGTGTTCCTTCAGGACCTGACCAACATGATGGGCATGCCCTCCGGCTTCGTCCAACTTCAATTCGCCAATCAGGAAGCCGAGTTTTACGGTGTCGATCTGTCGGGCGCAGTGACCCTTGCGCAAACACAAGGCAGCCTTACGCGCATGACGCTTGCTGCCTCATGGCAGGAAGGGAATAATCTGGCCGATGACGGGCCGCTGTATCATCAGATGCCTTTCAACGCGAAACTGGGCGTTACCCATCGCAGCGGCGCTCTGGAACTCAACGCCGGTCTTGAATGGACCGCAGAGAAAACACGCGTCGACGCCACCCGAAACGAGCCGGAAACAGAGGACTATGCGCTCGTCAATCTTGGTGCGGCTTATACTCTGTCAGGCATCCGCTTAAGTCTGAATGTCGAAAATCTGTTCGATAACGCATATGACTTGCCGCTTGGCGGCGTATCGCAGGGCGACTATGGCGTTACCGGCGTATTGCGACCCGTGCCAGGGCGTGGCCGGTCGTTCAATGTGGGATTGAGCACGAAGTTCTGAAGCGCGTATCACCGCCGACTGAAAGGGATGACGAAAGCCACACATGAGCTTTGTTGATCAGCCTTCCGGCGGCAGAGGTTTCGCCTTTATCACGGCCATCGCCATGCAATGTCTGTTGCTGGCGGTGGCCGCTTCGGCCTTTACTGCCTATCGCGCATCCTCGCCGCCGCGTGGAGCGCTACCGGTTGCGACATTCACTACTCCGGCGACGACACCGGCACAGCCGCCTCCATCAGAGCCCGCCTCTGATGCATCGAAAAACGCCGACCAGGTACAAGCCCGGCAAAAACCTGTCCCGGCCGCTCCCCTCCCACCGGTTTCCCCCGGTTCAAACGCTGCCGGAAAGTCCTGGCCCATTCCTGCTGGAAAAAGCGCAGTATCGGCGCTTCCAGAGAATATTGCAGGCGTCGAAACACAGCTGCAGATTACCGCAGAAGTGCCCGCACCATCAGCCGAAGATGATCTTCTGGCCCGCTACGCTCAGCGCCTGCGCAACCTGATTCACGCCCGGCGGCCGCGCGGCCTCAATCAGGAAGGCGAGGTGGTGGTGCAATTCCATCTCGATCGCAATGGGGCCCTGCAGAGTTCCGAGATTATCCGATCCAGCGGCAACATCAGGCTTGATCGGCTGAGCCTCAGAATGGTGCGACAAGCCGCCCCCTTCCCTGCCGCAGACAAGGAAATCAACGACGCGCAACTGACTTTTCAGTTGCCGCTCCATTTTCACTGACCATTTCCCTTACCCAGAAAAGATCCGCATCACTTCCGTATGGCATTTGATGCTCAGCACGGACTGTCCCTTGAGCTGAGCCAGCAATTTAGGCTGACGTGTGATTTTCAATGACAACCACAATTTGCACAAGGCTTGGCGTGATCAGAAGCCGGACATTCCTTTGGAGTAATTCTCAATCAGCCAGCGCTAGAAACGTACCCAGAGGCCGCCAAAAAACCCTCGTTCTCTTAAGGCATTTTCCCCTGCCAGCGTGCCGGTTACTCCAGCTTGCAAGGACACGCTTTCCGACAGGTCCTTTACAGCGCTGATCTGCAGATTGTGATAACGGTATTTGCCGCCAGAGATGTCGCTGCTGCCATCACTGACCGTGCTGAATGTTTGCGCCAGCAACAGGATGTCCGGCACCGGCCGATATCCTGCGGTTAGGTCCAGATGAAACTCGTTCGCGAGCGCACCATCCAGCAATCGATACCCAGCCTGCACATCAAAAAATCCACTATCTTCACCGACAGCGAAGCCGTGAATCAATCTCAAGCGCATGTCATATTCGGTCGCGGTGCTGACAAGCTGAGCGACGAAATCGTCCCGCTCCTCGCCCGGGATGCGTACCGTGCCCTGAAAAGCCAGCGACCATCCATCCTGATCGAGCACGCGGTAACGCGCGCCGACTTCAGTATAGCCCAAACCTGTCGTGTCATTGTCCGAACCGTCGGCGGATACATCCCTGAAGCTGGGGGCAAGGATGAGGGTCAGCTCCTCAGTCGCCTTCACTTCTGCCAGCAAATACAGCTCTCGCTTGTGATAATCCGCAATATCGACGCTGTTGCCATCCGCATCGAAACCCTTCTTGCTATCGGAATAGTAAAAGCTCGCGATAATCTGATTATCCCGGTCCTTCATTTCCGCCGTCGGGAAGGCGCTTTCGGATTGGGCATGAGCGGGTCCGGCAAGGCACAGCGCGCACCCGATCAATGCCAGTGGCGAGGAACGCAACAGCTTTTGGGGCGATATCACAGGTGGTTCTCCTTTGCCGACAGAGCATCAAGTTTGGCCAGCAGATCAGGGGTTATGTCATCCAAATCGTTACTATCGCGCCAATCAACATGCGTAATCAGCGATAGTTTTTTGCCCGCCGGGCCATTTGCGTTCACCATCTCGATATTCGCCGTTGATGCTGTAATTTGCGCGCAAACCTCAGTTAAAGCCGCCGCATCCGGCGCAGCAGGCTGAAAAATCATGAAGGTGCCATTGCCATAATAGATCAGGCTTGAGCGAAGCGGAGCGGCTGAATTGCCCAAAATATCCCTTACGCTCAGCACCAGTTCTTTCGCCGCCTTTTCACCATAGCGTTCCACATAGCCGTAGAAATTGGCGATATGGACCAGCGCCAGTGAGGCGCTCAGGCCGTTTTCTCCACACTGACGCACCGCCAGCTCCAGAAAGCGAGCATTGGGAATCATCGTGACGTCATCCATCAGTGACGCGTCAAACCGACGCCTTTCCTCACTGCGGGTGGTTTTGGTGAGTTCCTCTTCTCGCAATTGGCGCCGCGCCTGCTCTCTGCGCAGACGCAGCAGGGTTCTGACCCGTGCCAACAGATCTATCGAGCTGATCGGCTTGCCGACAAAATCGCTGGCACCGGCCATAAATGCCTGATTGAGCGCCTGCACTTCCTTTGCTGCGGAAAGGATAAGGATAGGCGTGTGACGCGTGGGACGATTCAGCCGCATCCGGGCACACACCTCAATCCCATCAATGTCCGGAAGACCGATATCCATGATGATGATGTCAAAATGCGCGTCATCTGTTGGAGCTGCGTCATCATCCCTCGCCCCAACGATTTCCAGCGCTGCCTGACCGGAATTGACGACTTCGATCTGGTTGAAACCGCCCGTTTCCAGATAAATTGACGTGATGTCTGCGGAATCTTCTGAATCGTCGACCACCAGGATGCGCGCAGAACTGGTGCGATTGATCATGAGCTGGCTCCATTCCTGCGTGCATAGGCGCGCCATTTCGTGCCAGCGAAGATGAGAGTATAATCCCGAGCACCTTCCTCAAAAAGTGAGGGAAAAGTCCGGCCGATCAGATCAGATCCGCTACCGCTGTCGGGATTACGAACAACAACAATATCGCTGTTAATCTGGCGGTTGATCTGAGCCATTCTGAAAGCGCGAGATTCTGCGCTTTCAACGCCCGCGGCACTTCCCCTTATTCCCACAATTGCTGGCATCGCGCCTGCATCCACAAGAATGCTCTTACCGGTCAAATGACTGGCCAGCTGCTCCATTTCCGGTTGCGAAGAGGGCACTGCTTTTCCGCCAAGGGCTATTCTCCACCGGGTGGTTTCGTCTGATCGGTCCAGCGCACAGACAACAGTTCCTGCAGCAAACGCCACAGTCAAAAGAAGATAGGGCGCTTGCGGATTCAGCTGTTCCTTCGGCCAAAACACAGTGCAGGAAATGGCTACCGGCACAGCCATAACAGCAAGCGATGTCGGCGCGATTTCGAGCCTCAGCGCAAAGGCGATAAGAGGTGCCGCACAGAGCATCATAATCAGCGCAAGCGCCGCTTCCCTGAGCGAGGACCCGGGTAGCGCGTAGAAGATCAGCGCGAAACATAGCGGGCTCATCGCAAGACTGCCGCCAATTGCGAGCAGCAGACCTTCTGGCGTCAACGCTTCAACAAAACCTTGCTGCAACATGGCATTGGGCAGGAAATGCAGAGCTTCACCGGTAAAAATCCAGTTCACATAAAGGAACGAGGCCAGCGTGAAGAGCACCGGAAAAAGCAGCACCAGAAAGGCTGCCCCCGGATACGCAACCAGCTGCCGCTTGGGTATAATTAGGGCAAGGCACGGTAGCGAAGCCAGCGCCACGACCAGGCCGGCAATATGGGCAAAGGAGGCAAGGATCAGCGCCAGGGAAATCAGAATGAGATCATTCACGCGTTGCTGGCGCGGCAATCCAAACGCGCCCAGAGCCAGCGCCAGCATTCCGAAGAGCAACAGGACAAGCCCCGGCCCATCTGCCGCAGCGCGCAGAACCAGAGGATTTGCCATCACCAATAGAGTGAGCGCAATGCTGCCCCGAATGGAATAATGAGCGCGGCGCATAAGCATGAATATGATCGCGCCGAGAGCCGCGCAAAGCATGGCGCTCGATAACAGAACGGCCTGCGCTTTGAGCGCGGGGAACACCACCGTTTCAGCCCATACTATCATGAAGGACAGCGGCGGAAACATGGTCAGCTGAGTCTCAAGCGATAGCTGCCCATCGCGTGCCAGCAGGACATTGCCCAGCAAATGGAGGCCAGCAAGAGATTGAAAGCCGGCCGCCTGCCAATGAAGCAACAGCGCGAATACCGTAGCGCCAGCAAGAAGGCCGACAAGAGCGGCTGTGAATGAACGCGCGCTCATATGGCAGCCCCCTGTTTTATTGAGGCTTTGGCCACTTCATCAGCTGTATGTTTGGACAGGCCGTGCTCGGTCTTCTCCCAGTAAAACGGCCGGGTGACCAGCTGCCAGGCGCCCTTCCATGCGGCGACCGACATCAGCATCCAGTACCAGATCACCGTCAGGCTGAAGGGTGTCAGCTGCAACCAATTGCGGCGAAACGGTGCGAGCATCGTCAGGAAGATAAACATACCGTTGCCGGCGAGCAGGTTGAACAGGGAAATATAGAGCAGAATCGGCGGAAAGAATAAATCGAAGATCCCTGTCTGGCTGACGAACCAGATCGCGAAAATCCCCCAGAAAATGGGGTTAAGCAATCCGGACATCATCGTCCCACCGATGAAGAACACGAACCCGAGCACGCCGGTAAAGCCGATCGTGCGATAGAGGTGCAATGGTCGGCGACTATGCACCAGAAAGGTCTGCATATAGCCCTTGATCCAGCGGGAACGCTGCCGGATCCAGTTGGACTGGGAGACATTCGCCTCCTCAAAGGTCGTGGAATCGACGAGCCGGACTTCATACCCCTTTTGCGTCATGCGGATGCCCAGATCGGCATCTTCCGTCACATTGAAGGGGTCCCACGCGTTCAGCTCACGCAGAACGTCCATCCGGAAATGGTTGGACGTTCCGCCCAGCGGAATCGGTACTTTCAGTCGTTCCAGCCCCGGCAGCATCAGATCAAACCACAGGGAATAATCGAGCGTGAACAGGCGCGTGAGCCAGTTTTCATCACGGTTGTAATAATTCAGTCGGCATTGAACGCAGGCGACATTTTCCGCTGACCGGTTGAAGGCCGCCACCACCTTGCGAAGCTGATCTGGCTCTGGCTTATCCTCCGCATCAAAGATGACGAGATAGTCGCCGCGCGCAAATCGAAAGGCGTAATTGCATGCTTTCGGTTTCGTCTGCGGCTGTGACGGCGGCACGCGGATAATCTCGAAAACTTCCTCCAGACCGAGAGCGACCGCGGCGTCGATGGTTTCATGATCCCCCTCTTCCAGAACGATCTTAATATCGAGTTTGGCGGTCGGATAATCGAGACTGCGCAGGGCATTGGCCAGAATTGGCAACACGTCCGGCTCCCGGAACATCGGCACCAGAACGGTGTATATGGGCAGATCTTCATCGCGCAGCATCCGCGCCGCAGCGTCCAGCTCACGCGCCCGATTGTCCTGTTGCAGCCCCCCTGCCCAGACCAATACGCCCTTGAAGACAAAGTTACCGAGATAGAACACCGACATTATGATGTTGAGCAATATCAGGGTTGGAACGGGCGCGGCGATAAGGGCCAGCGCGGCCAGAGTAACAACCAGCCATGCGGTGACGATCTGCCATGGCATGAATACAGTTTGCGCAGACATGACCGGGTCGCGTTCTGCCAGATCAAACACCGCGCCGTGCGAATATCGGGCTGAGAACACGGTCTGAACCGCTGCCTGAATATCCCCTTTGCGGGTTATGACCATGTCAAAATCCGCGCCCCATCTGGACCGGCAAAAGACGATGGCTTCCGGTCCGGGGCGCGCGGTGGCAACCACCATCCGGCCGTTAACGCGCCGCCATGGGATCGTCAGCTGCTCCATATAGGCGCTGACTTCAGCTTCCTGCAGCAATTCAGGATCAGCAGGCTGCTCACCCAGACGCACATATTCAAGGTTAAAACGGTCAGCCAGCAATTGGAAATAGGTGTCAGCGTCGAACCATGACCGTGCCAGCATGACATCGGGCAGATTGGTCCCCCAACGCTCCGCCAGCAATTCCGCCTCGTTGAGCTGTTCTGCTGTCAGAAGCCCCTGATCAGCGAGGAAGTCCCCGGTCCAACTATCGGCTGCGGTAAGTTCTGCCACGCCCGATGCTCACTCATCTTTCGGGCGGCGGCTGCGGCGCAGAAGATAGACGAAACCAGCACTCAGGATCAGCCAGCCCAGACCGATAAGCCAGACACGATACCGCTCCAGCAACTCACTGATCTGCACCTGATCAGGATAGCGGATATCCACCAGCCGGTCCCGCGTGGTGGAATAGGCCATCATTATCTCATGCTCATCAGCAAGAGCAACATTGCCAAGGCCGAGCGTTTCCGCGTCCTGATCCATGTTCAGCGAAGCAAAGTTCGCACCGGGACGAATCCACAAGACGGACCGATCCCCATCATTCAGCAATTGTATGGCCGTCGCAGCGCCGATGGGCCCCGCGATGAGGCTTGGTCCATCCTCACCATATGAAAATTCCACCTCTCCGCGATCGAACCGCAGCGCAGGGCTGGTCCCGGCGGGCACCTTGCCCGAAACCAGAACATAGGGGCCGGTGGCAGGAACCTTACCGAAGCTGACTTCGAGCGGTGTGTTCACGTTCAGCAACGGCCCCAACAGCTCGGACGTCGCCGGGATATCGGCCGCAGAATCCAGCACCAGCGAAACGCCCCCGGCGAAAAGCGGGGCCAGCTCCGCAAAATCATCAGGAACGGATTGCGGCTTGAAGGAGAAGTGGCTCGAAGGCAGCAATTGCGCAGGGTACCCCTGGGGCGCATAGGCACAGTCACCACCACGGATCTGCCTGATCACGGACACTTTCAGATCGTTGGCGGAGGTCGTCAAACCATCCGGAATATCGAGGGTGAGGCGCATGCGTTTGTCGGTTTGCGCAGCCGCGCTGCCCAGCAAAAGCCCATTCAACGTCACCGAAATGACCGGCGCAGTGTCGCTCCCGTCATCAGCGACGAGTATATCCACCGCAATTTTTGACGGGGTCTGCCCAGCCGGCACCTGATTAAGCGGCAGAGTAATTTGCCAGTCGGCCGTGTCAGAAAAGGTCTGTGATGAAACGTCACCGCCCAAATCTGCAAAGGTCAGCGTTTCGTCGCCCCCCTCGGTGCGGCGCAGAAATTTGCCTATATTGGCCTGTCCATTAAACACCGTATGCCATTCATTCGTGATCAGGCGCGCGGCATCTTGCGGCGATGCCCCTCCCAGCGAAATTTCGGGCCAAGGTCCACTATCGCTGATCGACACGCCCGGTTCGGTAGACGATGTCAGACGAAAAACGCTGCGGCGCCAGCCTTGCTCCTGCGGCGGCGGCGCAGAGCCCACAAAAATGCGGGCATCGGAATTATTTGCGGCGAGCAGAATGGCCGCCGCGGCTTGGTCTTCAGTCGGGTCCGCAGGCAAGATGATGTCACTCGCCATCGGCATAGCCGAGGCAAGGTTTCTCAGCGTTTGAACCGCGCTTCTGGCGATATTCAGCGACAGACCGGCCGTCGGTGAGATCTGAAGATAGGCGCCGGCAATCCGCTGATCGATACAGCGGTCTTCTGTCAGTGCCCCATTATAGCGAATAGTAACCGGGACAAATCCCTGCACTATTGCACTTTGATCAATAGGAACTTCCAGAATTCCCGTCTCTTCATCACCATTTAGCGACCGGGTCAGGACCGGCTCCCCCGCCACGTCGATCTGAATACTGCGCCGACTGTCAAAGGCCGATGCGGCGACAAAGGGCAGCCGAAGTGACAAGCTACGCACCGCATCGGGCTCAGGCACGGGAAAATACAGCTCGCGCACGCCGGAAAAGCCATCCATTTTCAGACCGTTTCCAAAGCCAAGTTGGTCGAGCGTGATCGTTCTGCTGAGGGTCCTGTCGTCAACAAAGGAGGATTGGGGAGCATCCTGCGGGATTGCTGTTTGCGGCAGGCCAACAAAAGCAAGCGCTGCACATGATAGCGACGCCCTCAGCCATCCGGCTGTCATGATGCCTCGAGTTCTTTGGTCACACGCTGAAGGCTATCATCCACCTGCTGCAACAGCGCCGAACTCATGGCCGCATCGCTGGTGCGCAGGGTCTTCACCTTCCCTTCCGCGTCACTCGCCAGATTTCCAAGCTCTGGATAGCCCAAAGGGGCGGCTGTGCCGGCCAGATCGTGCAACATCGACTGGACTTCTTTGAGCGGCAGATCAGGCAGGTTGCCGTGCAAGTCACGGCGAACTTCCTCCAACATGGCCCGATGCTTGGGAAAGCGAGAGGTAAACCGGGCCGCTACCCTGGCAAGTGCAGGTGATACCATTTCCTCAGCCATCTCTGAGCTCCTCAAAACCTGATTATGTATAAGTAGTTTCACTTATACATTGCCAAGGCTTGCCTAAGAAGCGGTTAACAATATTACCATTTGGCAGAGATTTTAGGGAGAAGCGCCTTTGCCTGCGCAGATCTATCAGAGCAGACAATGTGCCTGCTCAATTCACTGCGAGAACTACTGATAGAATGAGAACCGAAATCGCGATCATCGCTCCTGCCTGACGGATCGAGGCAGCCATCTGGCTGTGCAGCACGCTTGTTTGCGGCGGGGCTTCGTTTTGCCGTTCCAGCCAGTGCGACACCATGCGCAGCGTATGCGGCAATTCTTCGGCTATACGGGAAAGTTCGAGCAGCAATGCCTCCTGCCGGCCCGCCCCGGTCAGCCGTTCCAGCCTGTTTGCCAACAAACGGCCCTTCATTCCCTGCAGCGCAGCAGAAAGATCGAAATCCGGCTCGATCCGGCTGAGCACGCCATCCATCGTCACCATCGCTTTGAAAATCAGCAGCAGATCCGGTGGTAATGTCAGGCCTTCCTTGCGTAGCAGAGGGAAGAAGTCCTCCATCATCGCGCTTAGAACCAGCGCACCGGAACCATGGCGCGCCACGAGTTTTTCTGACGCCTTCAGGAGCACGGCCCGGGAAACCTGGCTGTCCTCCGACCATAGGCCCAGCATGTCGGCCACACCTTGCGGGTTGGAATTGCGCAGCGAGAGCAGAAAGGTAAGAAATTCGTGCTGTCGCCGCGGCCCAAGCTGGCCCATAGACCCCAGATCCAGCAATGCCAGTCGATCGCCAGGCAGGCATAGCAAATTGCCGGGATGCGGATCACCATGAAAACGGCCGTTGACCAGTACCATTTCCAGCACCAGTTCTGCGCCAAGATCTGCAATGCGCGAAGGGTCGATACCGGCACTGCGCAATTCTGCGGGTTCACGGGGCGGCACGCCTTCGATAAAATCCATCACCAGCAGTTTGGCGCTTGAATAATCCCAGTGGATCGCGGGCACCACGACGCGCTGCTCATCGGCCAGATCGCTGCGCAAAGCATCGGCATTTCGCCCTTCCCGCGTAAAATCCAGTTCCTCAAGAATGTCTTCAGCCAATTGTGTCACCAGCTTATGCGGCCTGATGCGGCGCGCCTCCGCGCTGCTTTTTTCGGCCAATGCTGCAAATTGGCGGATCAGCCGCAAATCGCTTTCCATCCTGCGGCGGATGCCGGGCCGGCGGATCTTGATTGCGACTTCGGTGCCATCTTCCAACGTTCCGCGATGCACCTGCGCGATGGAAGCGGCGGCGAGCGGCGCCTCGTCAAAATGCGCAAAGATATTTTCCGGCGCATCGCCCAGTGCTTCTTCCACCTGACCCCGCAAATCAGCGAAGGGGAGCATCGGCGCGGAGCTTTGCAGCTTTTCCAGTTCAGCCGTCCATTCTTCGCCGAGCAGATCACGGCGGGTGGCTAGGATCTGCCCCAGCTTGACGAAGGTCGGCCCCAATTCCTCGAGCGCCTGACGCACGCGGCGCGGCATATCATTGCCCGGTTCCTCCGCTTCGCTATCCGCTATGCCAAAGCGCGCCAGCAGTGAGGTCAGGCCGAAACGGGTGGCGATCAGTGCAATCTCGCCCAGTCTTTCACGATCACGCGCGGCAACGATTATGCTTTTGAGCATCCAGAACTCCTTATCAAACGGAACCGAGCGGACATGTGCCCGGTTCCCTGATGACCGGAGGAGATTGCAATGACGCAGGCGCAGCAGAACCAGGAATGGCTCGAACGGGCTGAAAGGGCAGGCAGCACCCAGGCGGAAGCATACGCCAGATTTGCCGCCCTTGCCCCGATAGCTATCCCGGACATGTTCGGCATCTGGCGTGGGGGCGGTCTGCCAACCGGGCACCGGCTGGATGGTTTGCTGGAAACCTATGGCTGGTTCGGCAAGGCCTTCTTCAGTGAAGAGCGCGTCTTCCCGTTATTGTTTGGCGAAGACCACAAGCTAACCCGCGTGAACCCGCGCTGGTTACCGCTGGGCCTCACCGAAAAATGGGATTTCCGGAAGAACCCGCTCCCCCGCACTGCCGTCCGGCAAGCGATGCGATTGCTGGATAGCAAGGAGCCGACCGCGCGTCTCGCACGGGTCGATTGGCTGGGAATAGGGAGCACCGCCATGATTTACGACCGGCTCCCCATCATTGATCATTTCCGTCAGGTCACACCAAATCTGCTGATGGGCCTGATGGACCTGCGTGGGCAACCGCCTTTTTTCTTCACCTTGCGCAGGACACAGCTTACGCGCATTTGACTGCCATGACAGAAAATCAACGCCTGTTTGTCGGGATCACCCCGCCCCCTGTGATAAGAGCCAATCTGACAGGACGGATGAAGGGCGTCACCAATGCTCGCTGGCAAAATGATGCGCAGCTGCATCTGACATTACGCTTTCTGGGCGACATGGATCTGGAAGCGCGAATGATGCTGGAGCGGCAACTTGCCGGCATCAAGGCCAAACCCTTTTCGCTACGGCTCGAAGGTGCGGGCCAATTCACCCATGGTGGCCGCCCCCACGCCTTGTTCGCCGGGATCGGACCGTCGCTCGGCCTCGCTTTGCTGCAGGAGGCCACGGAAAGGTCGGCGCAATCGGCAGGTCTGGAGCCGGAAGCACGGCCCTATCGCCCGCATATCACGCTTGCCCGCCTCAACACATCCAGCGGCCCGACCGACCATTTCATCAGCAGCAATGGCGGCCTTTCCAGCGCGCCGTTTCGCGTCACTCAGTTTACGCTCTATGAAAGCCGGCTAACTCCAGAAGGATCGATCTATAAGCCCTTGAGGCACTTCCCGCTGAGGGGATAAATCCTCCCCGATCTGGCATATTATGCGGCCCGATCCACCAGACCGCCGTATGAAAAAAGGAAGAGCGAGAGATCGGAATCGCTGCAAAAAATTCCATGACGCAGTGGCTGCGCTCCCGACATTACGGCCCGGAACTTTTCTGCTATGAAACCGCTTTCCGGATCAGAGTGATTTTCGAAACTTTAGGGGGCAATGCATGACTGACAATGACCATCAGGATCGGCCTGATCTGTTATTCCTTCGCGGTATCGGCGGGCATAATTGGGGTTGGTTTGCCCTCCGCGGTGCTTTGGGTATCCTGCTCGGGATTGCTGCCTTGGCAGCGCCGGGTTTCACGCTATTTGTCTTTGCCTTGATTTTCGCGGCCTTCGCCTTTGTGGATGGGGTCGCGATGCTGGTTGCCGGTGCGCGTCGACCGCATACGGAGAGCGGCCGCTGGTGGGCGCTGATCCTCTCGGGCATAGCCGGGGTCGCCATCGGGACGCTTTTTCTCATCTTCCCGCTTGCCTCCACTTACGCTTATGCGGCGCTCACCGTCATGCTGATTGTCGCCTGGGCTCTGGTCACGGGCGCGTTTCAAATCATCGCCGGTATCAAATTGCGGCATGAGATCGAGGGCGAATGGCTGATGATCCTGTCAGGAGCAATTGGCCTGCTGTTCGGCCTCGCGCTCTGGTGGCTGGCCATTGCCAGCCCGGATGTCACCATCCTTTCGGTTGCCTGGCTGATCGCCTTCTATGCCTTTGCCAGCGGTACTGCGCTGCTGGTGCTGGCCTTCCGTCTGCGCCGCGCCAGAAATTGAGCCAGCCGCGCAGCTGAAACGAAAAAGGGGCAGCTCTGAATTGAGCCGCCCCTTTTCTTTTTCCTTCGGTGATCGCGTTATTTTTTGAAGCCCATAGCGATGCCGGTCACATCCAGATCAGACGTATCGATATAGAAACTGAAGGCAGTTTCCTGCGCTTCCGGCCCAAAGAACGCGCCATAAAACTCGCCGCCTGCGGCAAATGTACCGCCATATTGCGCGCCCGAGGTGATTTCACCTGAACCGGAAAACTCGCCAAAGTCCCGGCTTTCCTCAGCCACATGGTCATAACCGATCAGGTGCAGCATGGTGGAGATGTCTCCGCTGCCGAAATCGACGCTGAGTTCGCCTGTGCTGTCCCCGTTCAAAAAGTCATAGGCCGCGCCAACTATTCCGGCAGACGCATCAAAACCATTGGCACCTATCGCCCCGTCAAGACTGTACGTGGCCGTGCCGGATGTTGGCATGGTTTCCGTCTGCAGTCCCCAGACCTGCCATTCCACTTCATTGGAATTGTCGCTGGAATCATTCACATTCCACAAGGAGACGGTCATGTAAGAAAAGCTGAGATCGCCATAATCACCCGGTGGGACCATGGCGATGGTATGCGTTATCGTGCCATCTTCCACCACATAGGCAGTGCCGCCACCGGTAGATCCGAAAATGCCGCCTTCACCCTCCAGCTGGCCATCCTCATCAATATCATCAGGCGTCACGGTGACAGACAGGCCATCACTCCGCGTATAGGTGTAGCTGTCGGCCCCCGCGTCGTAATCAATAGTGGTCCCCTCACCGAAAGGTTCAGCATATTGATCGCCATACAGTGTCGAGGGCGGGCGCACGGCGAAGGAAGATGTCGCTGTTTCAAACGCCCTATCGGACGTCACGCCAAGCGCGGCCGCTACGGAATCGCTCGAACCGGGAGTGGGGGTGGGAGAAGGTGACGGTGAAGGTGACGGGGTGCCACCCCCTCCCATAGCGGGCGGCGGCGCCGAATTGACACCGTCGTCCCCACAAGCGGCGAGTCCACAGGACAAGGCAACCAGCGAGATGGCTGTGAAGGCCGGTTTAAAGGCAGGCTTGAACAAGGGTACATGCAAGATCATCGGAAATCCCTCCTGTTAAAACGCGGCAACGACGCCAATATCGGCGCCGAAGCGGCGAAAATCGTAAAGCTCGATCGTGGAAAAGTTCCGCTCGTAACGAAGGCGCAGGAGCGGCGCGAAAGTGCCAAAGGTCAAAGCACGAAACGTTCCTGAAAGGCTGGCACTCAGCCGGTCATCCCGGCGCTTTTCAGGAAAAAGGAACAACCGTTCATCTGCTTCCAGATGCTGCCAACTGGCTGCGGCGGCGAGTGTGGTTCGTCCGATTTCACGAAACAGATAGGCGCCGCTGCCAAAGGTGACGTTGGAATAGCCCGGATCGCGCGCCACCATCCGCGCCGCGTCAAATTTCAGCCCGCCGCCCATTGCGGGGGTAAGCGCATGATCGACGCCAAGCCCGAATGTATAACGCATCCCTCCGCGCAGGCGGCTCTGGCGGTTATCCTCATGCAATGCCGCTGCATCCATCCGCAATTGGCTCCGCGTGCCAAGCGGTCTTTGCCAGTCACCCGTCAGTCCATAGGACAGCAGATAAGACGACCGGCCATACCAACGGTGGGATAAGGTCGGCGCCAGTGACAGGCGGCCCTGTCGTCCGCCGCGCATGCCCGGCTGCGGCCGGCCGCCCAATTGCCACTGCGGCCCGGCCTGAAAGGCGATCCCGATATCTTCAAACCGGCTATCGCGGTAAAAATTGCCGGAGGCGGAAGCGCGCAGCAAAAGCTCGGCATTTCCCGTCAGCGCCACCTTGCGCCACGCCTGACCGCGCAGCGACAATCCGATGCCCGATTTCGATTGCGCGTCTTTGGCGAGAGTGAAATCACCGATAACCGTGCCCAGCGTATCCGTATCAGTCGCACGGTTGATATTGGTGGTAGGGGCCAGAGCGATTTCCAGATTGCCGCCCTCCTTCTGCCGCGCCGACAGGGCACTGGCGTAAAATCGGATCAGCCGTTCCACCCGGGGCGGCAATGCGCCCGCCCCAGCCGCGCGCAATTCCCGCCTAGCGGCCTGAATATTGCCAAGCTGAGCCTGTATGCGCGCAAGCTCTACCCGCACGGCGGTGATGTCCGGCTCCTCATCCAGAATGTGCCGCAACAACACCGCCGCATCGCGGGGGCGCCCCATCTTATCGGCATAAAGGCGCGCCAGACGAAAGCGTGCCTCATTACGCAGCTTACGATCCGGATGATCGCTCAGCGCGCGATACGCGCTTTCCGCTAGATCCAGATCGCCTTGCGCGGCGGCGGCATCGGCATAGGCAAAGAGCTGCGCAGGCGTGAGCAGCTGCGGCTCCGAAGCTGCAGGATCGGGAATTTGTGCGACACCAGCATTGGCGCCCGCAGCGGATGATGGTGTGCCATCCCCGCTGATGGCGGCCATATATGGCTGTGCCTGAGCGTGATGCGGTTGCACAATTGCCAGCGCGCCGATCAGCTGAACAGACCCCAAAGTCAGATATCGTGACCGCATATCACCCCCGTCATGATCCGCCTGCCGATCACGCTCTGAAACGCGATGTGCGGCCTGCTGGCAGCTGCAAATCCAGCCGCGTCAGAGGGGTGCGATCGGGGGCTAGGCAAGTCAACGCGGGAACAACTTCTGACAGGTTTCTAACAGGCATTGTCATCAACAAGCTGCTGAAACCGCTCAGGGAATAGCTCTTGTCGCCCCCCGTGCTTTCACGCTAGGTTGGTTTCAATCATTACCAGTGCCCGCAATATTGTGTCGGCACAGAAGGAGAGCCATCCATGCGCATGCAATTGCTGACCACCAGCGCCCTCGGCCTGTTGCTATCAGCCTGTACCACTATGGGAGAAACCGCCATGAATGATCCGGTCAGTGGTCCGTCCGCCGAAAGCACTATTCCCGAGGCGACCGGCATTTTTGCTCAGCCCAGCACGCTGCCTTTCCATGCACCCGATTTTAACGCCATTCAGGATGGCGACTATCTGCCCGCAATCGAACAGGGCATGGCCATCCACAGTGCAGAAGTGCAGGCGATCATCGATAACCCGCAGGCACCGACCTTCAGCAACACGATCGTCGCGCTCGACCAGTCGGGCCAGATGCTCAGCCGCGTGCTGGCCGTGTTCTGGGCCGTGACCGGTGCCAACACCAATGACACGCTGGACGCCGTGGATGCGGAAATTTCGCCCAAGCTGACCGCACATCAGGATGCCATCGCGCTGAATCCCGATCTCTTCGCGCGCGTAAAGGCGGTCTACGATCAGCGTGCCGTGATGAGCATGACGCCCGAAGATGCCGCCCTGCTGGAAAAGACCTATCAGGATATGGTCCATGCCGGGGCGATGCTGACGGCTGAGCAGAAGGCTCAGGTGAAGGAACTCAACACCCAGCTTTCCACGCTCACCACCGAATTCTCCCAGACACTGACCGAAGCGACCAAGGCGGGCGCCCTGGTGCTGGACAGCAAGGATCAGCTGGCGGGTCTGAAAGACAGCGAAATTGAAGCAGCAGCGCAAGCTGCCAAAGACCGCGGCATGCCGGGGAAATATGTAATCACGCTGCAGAACACGACGCAGCAGCCCGATCTCGCCACGCTGGAAAATCGCGATGTGCGCGAAGCGTTGTTCAATGCCAGCTGGACCCGCGCCGAAAAGGGTGACGAAAACGACACCCGCGCGCTGATCGTCAAGATCGCGCAATTGCGCGCGCAGAAGGCCGCCTTGTTCGGCGAATCCGACTGGGCCAGCTATGTCATGTACGACCGCATGGCGAAGACGCCCAAGACCGCGCTCGACTTCATGGAACAGATGGTCCCCGCCCTCGCCGCCACGCAGCGCCGTGAAGCGGCCATGCTGAACGAAGCCATTGCCGAGGACGGCAAGGATTTCTCCGTCGAGCCATGGGACTGGCAGATGTATGCCGAGAAGGTGCGCAAGGCGCGCTACGACATCGATGAAGAAGAAGTGAAACCCTATTTCGAGATCAGGAATGTCCTCGAAAACGGGGTCTTCTACGCCGCCAACCAGCTTTATGGCCTGACCTTCAAACAGCGCACCGACATTCCGGTCTATCATGACGATGTCTGGACCTACACGGTCTATGACAAGGATGGTTCGGAACTAGGCCTGTTCTATTTCGACCCCTATAAGCGTGACAACAAGCGCGGCGGCGCATGGATGTCGAACTTCGTCGAGCAGAGCAGCCTCACCGGAAACAAGCCGGTCATCTACAATGTGCTCAACATCCCCAAGGCCCCGGCGGGCGAGCCGCAGCTGGTCAGCTTCGACAATGTCGAAACGATGTTCCACGAATTCGGCCACGCGCTGCACGGCTTCTTCGCCGATCAGAAATATCTCTCACTCTCGGGCACCAATGTGGCGCGCGACTTCGTCGAATATCCGAGCCAGGTGAACGAAATGTGGGCGAGCGATCCCAAGATCCTCGCGCATTATGCGAAACATTATCAGACGGGCAAAGCGATCCCGACTGAACTGATCGACAAGATCGATGCCGCGTCCAAGTTCAATCAGGGCTATTCGCTGGGTGAGACGGTGGAGGCCGCCCTGCTCGACATGAAGTGGCACTCGCTGAGCATGGGCGAAACGCAGGGGCTGGATGCCGATGCATTCGAAGCCAAGGCGCTCAGCGAATTGGGCATGGAAACCGACCTCGTGCCGCCGCGCTATCGCAGCAGCTATTTCCGCCATATCTTCACCAATGGCTATGCTGCCGGCTATTATTCCTATCTCTGGACGCAGATGCTGGACAAGGATTCGCGCGAATGGTTCGAACAGAATGGCGGGGCGACGCGCGCGAATGGTGATCATTTCCGCGAAAGTGTGCTCAGCCAGGGCGGAACGAAGGACTATCTGCCGATGTACCGCGCCTTCACCGGCCACGACCCGCAAGTGGACCCGATGCTGCGCGCAGCCGGGCTGATTGAAGAAGAAGCCGATTAAGTTGCATGCTCCGCAGCGGCAGCGAATGTCGCTGCGGAGCCATTTCCCGCCGAAATGCCCGGCCGATAAGGCGACGGCTGCACCTTTGCCCCCCGTCCCGTCATGGCACGCCGTCAATCCCGCTTTAGGAATGCTTTACCAAAGTCGCCTAAAGCGGATCTCAGTGGACACAGCGAAAATCTCCCTTGGCTACAGCGCCCATACGCGCGTCGGTGATGACTGGCGCGCGACTACACGTGCGCGCAGGGTTTCGAGCGTTGCAGAACCGCGCATGGTGGAACCTGTGGCCAGCCGCTGGCGCGCCCATTGGCCGCGCATGCTCGTGCTGGGCCTTGCAATCGGAGTGCCCGCCATGGCTGCCGCACCGCAAGGCTGGAGCGCTGCGACGGGTATGGCAGAAGAACAGCCAGCAGCACCGCAGCCAATGCCTTTTGAACAACCCGGCATGAGCTTTCCGGGCTCGGCGTTCTATTATCTGGACGATATTCCGCCAGAGCCGTTTCCCGGCGAAGATGCGATTCATTCGGATGCAGAAAATCCAACAGCAGCCGCAGATTTCGAGACAGCCCGGCCTTTCAAGCTTGCTGGCACAGCGCGGGATCAGGTCCGCGCACAGCAATGTCTGGCCATGGCGGTATATTATGAAGCTGGCGCGGAAGCCGAAGCCGGGCAGCGCGCCGTGGCTCAGGTGGTGCTGAACCGGGTGCGTCATGCTGCCTATCCCAATACTGTTTGCGGTGTTGTTTTTCAGGGCTCCGAACGCAGCACGGGCTGTCAGTTCAGTTTTACATGTGACGGATCGATGAGGCGCCAACCCGCTCGGTTCTGGTTCAACCGGGCTTCCTCCATCGCACGGCAGGCTTTGAACGGAGCGACTTACGCCCCGGTTGGCCTTTCCACGCATTATCATACGACTGACATTCATCCTTATTGGGCAAGCAGCCTGCAAAGCATGAGCACGATTGGCGCCCACCGCTTTTATCGCTGGCGCGGCGTGGCTGGCTACGCGGCAGCATTTGGCGATGTCTATGTTGGCGGGGAGCCTGCGGCCGCGTCGCATAAGGCAAGCTACAAAGCGCCGCCGGCGCCCGATCCTGCAGTGCCGCCTGCCGCTGCCGTGCTGCAGACGGCGGCTATCACAGACAGCACCGACCAAGTCCCTGCCCACGATACCGGCCCGGATCTGAGCGGAACAGCCGCATCATCATCAAGCCTGTTGCCGCAATCCAGCGCGGTAAAGCCGCAATATCGCAACAGCGGTCGCTGGATCGCCAAACCCTGACCCGTCATACAGCATCAATAATGCTGTTTTGATATTCAAATAGGGGATCCGGAAACCATTCCTTAGGGCCCTTGCCTCTAAATCTGACCGGCGGTCGACTCCGCAATAAGGATTTAGAAAGGGCCGCATTCATGACCATCCGTTTCGCCGCACCGCCGAGCCGCATGCCCGGCCCGCTGCCGAAAGAACGGATTCGGCTTCACCCTCCGCAAGCCAATAATGACAACGCTGCCTCCACTGCAATCACGCCAGATGGCCTGCTGCGCGCAGCATTGCGGCATTTCAACGCACATGGGCTCGCCGCGGCGCATCATGCGCGCGACAATGCCGCACAGGCTTTCTTTGACGGAAACCGGGAATCATACCGCTGGTGGCTCCAAATTTGTCGCCTGCTCGACCGCAAGGTCGCTGAAGATATCCCCGGCGCGGCATTTTGCGATGAGGAAACGGCCCCAAAAGGCCGATCTGAAAGAAAGTAACTGTGATTTTAACCATTCAGTGATGTCTTCCCCCTACGCCTGCAAGATAAGTGAGGAGTAGCGACATCGATCGTCTGAGCGAAAAGATGAGACTGCTGACGCGCCTGGATTCGCGTGACGAACGGGTGCGCCATAAGCTGGTAGAAAGCCTCTATCAGCAGCCCACGAGTCTTGCCATGGGTGCAGCCTCCGGGATGGCCATTTCGGCAATCGCCGCACAAGTAACGCGCAGTCCGATTATAACCGGTGCTGCCGTGGTGCTGTGGGTCGTCGCGATTGCCCGGGTCATCATGTCGTTCTGGGTGGCCCGCTGGCATATGCGGCAAGACGCACGCACGCTGGAACTGCTTTATGAAATAGGCGCCTTCAGCTTCGCATTCATGTCGGGATTGGTCGGCGCACTGACCGTGCTGAAACAAAGCGGCGCCTCCATCCAGCTTCTGACAGTCAGCTTCGCTCTTGCTTATGGCGTAGGCATTGCCGCGCGCAATGCAGGCCGGCCCTTGATTGCCATCGGTCAGCTGCTGCTGTGTATCCTGCCGATGATCATCACCTGCCTGATCGTAGGATCGCTCACATTGCTGATCTTTGCGATGACGCTGATGTTCCTGATCATCGCCATGGCATCCATTACGCTGAATGTTTTCAATGTTCTCAAAGAACAGATCACAGCGGCAGAAACCAGTGCCAAGATGGCTGACAAGATGCGTGATCTGGCGCGGACCGATGTGGTGACGGGGTTGGCCAACCGGGCCGGGCTCAACCATGATCTGGTCGAAAAGCTGATGAATCTGCCCAAGGATGAAAAGCTTGCCCTCTATTGGCTTGATCTCGACAAGTTCAAAGAGGTGAATGACACGCTGGGCCATCCTGTCGGCGACCGCGTGCTTGCAGAAGTTGCCCAACGGCTGAAAGGTCAGGCACCGCTGGAGGCAACCGTTGCCCGCTTTGGTGGTGATGAATTCATCATCGCCTGCCGAATCGAGGACCGCGAACAATGCGAGAAACTGGCCGGCGATATTCTGGAAGATATATGCCGCCCCTTCCGCATCGATGGCGAACGCATTGAAAGCGGCGCATCCGTTGGTGTCGCCGTACTGCCCGATGATGGTGCGGATATCGACACACTAATGCAAAGCGCCGATCTCGCGCTCTATCACGCCAAGGTGAACGGCCGGAACCAAGTGTGCTTCTTCGCCGCTTCCATGACGCGCGAACTGGTTCGGAAGAAAGAGATCGAAGCAGAGCTCCGCGCAGCCCTCGCCCGTGATGAATTGTCCATATTCTTTCAGCCGATCGTCGATCTGGAAACCGGCCGCATTCGTACGTTCGAAGCTCTCGTGCGCTGGTTCCATCCAGAAAAGGGTGAATTGCGTCCGGATGAATTCATCCCCGTGGCAGAGGAAACCGGTGTCATCATCACTCTGGGCAATTGGATCACCGCCCAGGCTGCACGCGCATGCGCACAGTGGCCGGAAGATGTCACTGTTGCAGTTAATCTGTCTCCGCTGCAAATCCGCGCGTCAGGTGCAGCTCTGGGCATTCTGCAGGCGCTGAGAGAAGCTAATCTTTCGCCGTCGCGTCTGGAGCTGGAGGTGACGGAAAGCCTCTTCCTCGACGACAATCAGAACACAGCGCGCTTTATCAAGGAATTGTCCGAACAAGGCGTGCGCTTCGCTTTGGACGACTTCGGCACCGGCTATTCTTCGCTGGGCTACATCAACAAATTCCCGTTCAAGAAGATCAAGGTCGATCGCAGCTTCGTCTCCGGCCCTAATATCGGGGTCAAAAGCGATGCCATCATTCGCGCTGTGGCCGAAATGGGCTCAACGCTTGAAATGGATATCGTGGCCGAGGGTCTCGAAACGATCGATCAGGTGCGCGCAGTTCGCGAAGCAGGCTGCACATTGGGCCAGGGCTATTACTTCAGCCGCGCCGTGCCAGACTATCTCGCGGCCATGCTGCTGGCGCAAGAACGGAACGAAGACGACTCGGACGGTTTTGCCCAGCGCCTCACCGGTTGATCCGATTTTCATCAGGTTTCAACGCTCAAAGCACTGACTGATTCACGAATGCTGGAACAATCCAGTCCGGCAAACGTCCAATACCACATAGATTATCGCCGTATCGCCAGGCAAAGTCATGCCATCACGCGCTATCTTTGATATCAGTTCGCAATATCAAAGATAGCGCGTGATGCACTGTTTTTGGCGGTTGCAATCACTATGTGACCTGCGTACGGCGAAGATTGTAAGGCAGCCGGCCCTAAAGCGGGAAGCGGGGCTAGATGCCGGGTTACCAGTCCTCCAGCTCCCGCCAGCGGAAGGAAACGCGAATAATCATGGCCCGCAAGAAAATTGCTCTTATTGGCTCCGGCAATATCGGTGGCACCCTCGCACATCTCGCAGCTCAGAAAGAACTGGGCGACGTCGTCCTGTTCGACATTGCCGAAGGCGTGCCACAGGGCAAAGCGCTCGATCTCAGCCAGTGCGGCCCGGTTCAGGGCTTCGACTCCAAGATCACCGGCACCAATGATTATGCCGACATCGCTGGCGCGGATGTCATCATCGTAACCGCCGGCGTGCCCCGTAAGCCGGGCATGAGCCGCGATGACCTCCTCGGCATCAACCTCAAGGTGATGAAGCAAGTCGGCGAAGGCATTAAGCAAAACGCCCCCGACGCCTTCGTGATCTGCATCACCAACCCGCTCGATGCGATGGTCTGGGCGCTGCGCGAATTCTCCGGCCTGCCGCATAACAAGATCGTGGGCATGGCTGGCGTGCTCGATTCGGCCCGCTTCGCTACTTTCCTCGCATGGGAATTCGAAACATCGGTGCGTGACGTGAACGCCTTCGTTCTCGGCGGCCATGGCGACACGATGGTTCCGGTGCTCTCTTATTCCACCGTCAACGGCATTCCCGTGGGCGACCTTGCGAAGATCAAGGGCGTCGACCAGTCGCGCCTCGACGAGATCGTGGATCGCACGCGTAAGGGCGGCGGCGAAATCGTCGGTCTGCTCGGCACGGGTTCGGCCTTCTACGCGCCGGCAGCCTCCGCCATCTCGATGGCTGAAGCCTATCTCGGCGATCAGAAGCGCGTTCTGCCCTGCGCCGCGCATCTGTCCGGCGAATATGGCGTAGACGGCCTTTATGTTGGCGTGCCCGCCATGATCGGCGCCGGTGGCATCGAAAGCGTCGTCGAAATCGAACTGAGCGACGAAGAAAAGAGCAATCTCCAGGTCAGCATCGACGCAGTCAAGGAACTGCTCGAAGCATGCAAAGGCATCGACAGTTCGCTGGCCTGAGACGTTAAATGAATAGTGCCCCGCCGGCGGTTCGCTGCCGGCGGGGCATGATATTGGGCCGGTATGCCCGGCTCGCCCAAGGATTGTGGAGCGTACTATGTCCATCCTCATCGACAAGAATACCAAGGTCATCACCCAGGGGATGACCGGTGCCACCGGCACTTTCCATACCGAACAGGCCGTGGCGTATGGCACGCAGATGGTTGCAGGCGTTACCCCCGGCAAAGGCGGCACCGATCACATCGGCATCCCCGTCTATGACACGGTGGCCGAAGCCAAGGACAAGACCGGCGCGACCGCCAGCGTCATCTATGTTCCGCCGCCATTCGCCGCCGACTCGATCCTCGAAGCGATCGATGCCGACATCGAACTGATCGTTGCCATCACCGAAGGTATTCCGGTCATGGACATGGTCCGCGTGAAGCGCGCTCTGTCCGGTTCAAAGTCGCGCCTGATCGGCCCGAACTGCCCCGGCGTACTTACGCCCGGTGAATGCAAGATCGGCATCATGCCCGGTTCCATTTTCAAGAAGGGTTCTGTCGGCGTCGTTTCACGCTCCGGCACGCTCACTTATGAAGCCGTGTTCCAGACAACCAATATCGGCCTTGGCCAGACCACGGCTGTCGGCATTGGCGGCGACCCGGTCAATGGCACCAATTTCATCGACGTGCTGGAACTGTTCCTCGCGGATGATGAAACCAAGAGCATGATCATGATCGGCGAAATCGGCGGTAGTGCCGAAGAAGAAGCCGCTCAGTTCCTCAAAGACGAAGCAAAACGTGGCCGCAAGAAACCGATGGCAGGCTTCATTGCTGGCCGTACGGCTCCTCCGGGACGCCGCATGGGCCACGCTGGTGCGATCGTTCAGGGCGGCTCAGGCGGCGCTGAAGACAAGATCGCTGCGATGGAAGAAGCAGGCATCCGTGTTGCTGCCTCGCCCAGCGAACTTGGCACCACGCTTGATGCGGTGCTGAAAGAACTCGCCTGACAGTCTTTCCTGAATATTAGGGAAAGACCGGCAGGGTCAGACATTGTTTGAAAGTCCGGCGCATCAGGCCGGCGGCTAAAAGGTGGCCCTTATGGGTAATGAACGGCAAAATTTTCTTCCGGAAATAGACGCGGAAGCGTTGAATGGCGAAGCGCAGGCGGGACCGAGCTGGAAGAATGCCAAATGGCCGCTGGCCGCGCCGGGTGACAATGATGATCTGACGCAGGGGCTTGACCCCACTGCCATGCGTCTGGCGGTGAAGAAGGCCGTCGAAAAAACCGGCAAGCCGGTTGATGAAAAGGCCGTGGAGCAAGCCGCAGCGGATTCGATCCGCGCAATGCTGCTTATCCGCACTTACCGGGTCCGCGGGCACCTCGCTTCCGATCTCGATCCGCTTGGTCTTTCGACCCGCGAATTGCCCGAGGATCTGAAGCTCGACTGGCACGGCTTTGTCGGTGAAGCGCTGGACCGTCCGGTCTATCTGGGCGGAACTCTGGGCCTTGAATGGACCACCCCGCGTGAACTGGTGGCTATCCTGCGCAAGAATTATTGCGGCAAGGTCGGTCTTGAATACATGCATATCTCCGATGTGGAGGAGCGCCGCTTCCTGCAGGATCGGTTCGAAGGACCTGACAAGGTCATCGAATTTACCCAGGAAGGCAAACGCGCGATCCTCTCCGCAGTGATCCGCGGCGAGGAATATGAAAAATTCCTCGGCAAGAAATATGTCGGCACCAAGCGTTTCGGCCTTGATGGCGGCGAAAGCATGATCCCGGCACTGGAAGCCGTGATCAAATATGGCGGCCAGTACGGCGTGCGTGAGATCGTTTACGGCATGGCCCATCGTGGCCGGCTGAACGTCCTCGCCAATGTCATGGCCAAACCTTACCGCGTGATCTTCCACGAATTTTCGGGCGGCTCTGCCAATCCCGATGATGTCGGCGGGTCGGGTGATGTGAAATATCATCTGGGCACCAGCACCGACCGTGAATTCGACGGGATCAAGGTGCATATGAGCCTCGTCCCCAACCCTTCCCATCTCGAAGCGGTTGATCCAGTTGTGCTGGGCAAGGTCCGCGCGCAGCAGGCCGTGCGTGAAAATATCGGGGCACATGATGAAGTGCTGCCCGTGCTGATCCATGGTGACGCCGCCTTTGCCGGACAGGGCATCGTCTGGGAATGCCTCGGCTTCTCCGGCGTCCGTGGTTACAATACCGGCGGTTGCATCCACTTCGTGATCAACAACCAGATCGGCTTCACCACCAGTCCGCAATTCGGCCGCTCCTCCCCCTACCCCTCCGATGTGGCAAAGGGCATTCAGGCGCCTATCCTGCATGTGAATGGCGATGATCCGGAAGCGGTGACCTATGCCTGTAAGCTGGCGATTGAATATCGCCACCGCTTCAAGCGCGACATTGTGATCGACATGTGGTGCTATCGCCGCTTCGGCCACAATGAAGGCGATGAACCCAGTTTCACGCAGCCGCTGATGTATGCGCAGATCAAGAACCATCCGCGCGTCTCGGAACTCTATTCCGGGCGTCTGGAAGCAGAAAAGGTCATCGCTGAAGGCGAAGCCGACAGCATCCGCAAGGAATTCGACGACCATTTCGCCGAGGAATTCGAAGCCGCCAAGAGCTACAAGCCCAATGAGGCCGACTGGTTCGCCGGACGCTGGAGCGGGCTGCACAAGCCAGCCGATCCAGAAACGGCGCGCCGCAATGTGCACACGGCGGTCGAGCGCAAGCTGTTCGATAGTCTTGGCCGTACGCTGACCACTGTCCCTGAGGATCTTGAGATCCACAAGACGCTGGGCCGTGTGCTGAATGCCAAGCGCAAGATGTTTGAAAATGGCGAAGGTTTCGACTGGGCAACAGCCGAGGCACTGGCCTTTGGCAGCCTTGTCACAGAAGGCTTCGGCGTCCGACTCTCCGGTCAGGACTCAGGACGCGGCACGTTCAGTCAACGCCATGCCATCTGGGTCGATCAGAAGGATGAGCGGAAATATATTCCGCTGACCACGCTGCCCCACGGCAAGTTCGAAGTGTATGATAGCCCGCTCTCCGAATATGGTGTGCTCGGTTTTGAATATGGCTTCTCGCTGGCCGATCCCAAGACACTGGTCTGCTGGGAAGCGCAGTTTGGCGATTTCGCCAATGGCGCGCAGATCATGATCGATCAGTTCATCGCCGCTGGTGAAGCCAAATGGCTCCGTGCCAACGGTCTGGTGATGATGTTGCCGCATGGCTATGAAGGTCAGGGTCCGGAACATAGCTCGGCGCGGCTCGAACGCTTCCTGCAGCTATGCGCGAACGACAATATCCAGGTCTGCAACATCACCGTACCGGCGAACTATTTCCACGTTCTGCGCCGTCAGATGCTGCGGCCTTTCCGTAAGCCGCTGATCATCATGACGCCGAAATCACTGCTTCGCCATCCACTGGCCAAGAGCCCGGCAGAAGATTTCCAGGGCGACAGTCATTTCCGCCGGATCGTTTCGGACACGACCGAAATTGCCGATGAGAAGGTAAAGCGTCTGGTTCTGTGTTCGGGCAAGGTTGCTTATGACCTGATCGAAAAGCGTGACGAGGAAGGGCTGGACGATGTGTCCATCGTTCGGATCGAGCAGCTTTACCCCTTCCCTGGTGAACCTCTGGCTGTTCGCCTGAAGCGCATGACCAATCTCGAAAAAGTCGTGTGGTGTCAGGAAGAACCGAAGAATAACGGTTCGTGGTTCTTCGTCGAAAACCGGATCGAGGAAGCGCTTATCGCTTCCGGTCACAAGGAAAAGCGCCCCTTCTATGCGGGGCGTGAAGATGCGGCATCGCCGGCCACCGGCTTTGCCAGTCGCCACAAGGTTCAGCAGGAGGCGCTCGTCTCCATCGCACTGGGTCTCGCCGATGGCGGGGCTGCCCAGCGTAGCGGTCAAAACAAGCAGAAGGCTTGAGGACAATATCAATGGCCAATGAAGTAAAGGTTCCCACCCTCGGCGAATCCGTCACCGAAGCGACAATCGGCGAATGGCTGAAGAAGCCCGGCGAAGCAGTCGCTCTGGATGAGCCGATCGCCAGCCTCGAAACCGACAAGGTCGCCGTGGAAGTTCCCGCGACTGTCGCCGGTGTGATGGGCGAATATAAAGCCGAAGTCGGCGATACTGTCGAAGTTGGTGCCGTGATTGCGACGATCGAGGAAGGCAGCGCAAATGCCGGCCCCGAAGACACTAAGGAGCGCAAGGAAAGCAAGGAAAGCCCCGCGCCTTCCCCTACCCCGGCCCCAGCAGCATCGTCTTCGGATGACAGCAAGGTTGATCCCTCCGCCACGCTTTCACCCGCGGTTCGCCGCGCCGTTCTGGAGCATGGGATTGATCCCTCCACGGTCAAAGGCACCGGCAAGGACGGTCGCCTGACCAAGGAAGACGTGCTCGAAGCAGCGAAGAACAAAAAGTCTGGCGGCGATGCCAGCCAGGGGCAGCAGGCCTCTGGTGGTGAAGCACCAGCCGCTGGCCCGGGCCGCAAGGTTGAACGGGTGAAGATGACCCGCCTTCGCCAGACCATCGCCAAGCGGCTGAAGAGTGCGCAGGATACGGCGGCATTGCTGACCACCTTCAATGATGTCGACATGTCGGCCGTCATCGAAGCGCGGAGCCAGTATAAGGATCTCTTCGCCAAGAAACATGACATCCGCCTCGGCTTCATGAGCTTCTTTGCCAAGGCGGCCTGCCTTGCGCTTAAGGACGTCCCCTCGGTCAACGCACAGATCGAAGGCGATGAAATCCTCTATCACGATTTCGTCGATCTTTCGGTTGCTGTTTCGGCTCCCAACGGGCTGGTCGTGCCGGTGGTGCGCAATATCGAAGAGATGAGCTTTTCCGAGATCGAACTCGCCATTGCCAATTACGGCAAGAAGGCGAAGGACGGCACGCTGACCATGGATGACATGAAGGGCGGCACCTTCACCATCTCCAATGGCGGTGTATTCGGTTCGCTGATGTCGACCCCGATCATCAATCCGCCGCAGAGCGCCGTGCTCGGCCTGCACCGGATTGAAGAACGCCCGGTCGCCGTGAATGGCGAAGTGGTTATCAAGCCGATGATGTATATCGCGCTCAGCTATGATCACCGCATCATCGACGGCCGCGAGGCTGTGACCGCGCTCAAGATCATCAAAGATGCGATCGAGGATCCGATGCGCATCCTCATCGACCTTTAACAGAGCCGCATTCGAAAGACTCCCAAGGAAGCGATATGGCTGACCAGAATTACGATTACGACGTCCTTGTCATTGGCTCCGGCCCCGGCGGCTATGTCGCGGCCATTCGCGCCGGACAGCTGGGCATGAAAACGGCCTGTGTGGAAAGCCGCGAGACATTGGGTGGCACCTGTCTCAATGTCGGCTGCATCCCTTCCAAGGCGTTGCTGCACGGCTCCGAATTGTTCGAAGAAGCTGCGGGCGGCACGCTCGCGAAATTCGGGGTGAACACCGGCAAGGTCAGCCTCGATCTCGACACCATGATGGGCGAGAAATCGACCGCGGTGAAGGAACTGACGGGCGGCATTGAAATGCTGTTCAAGAAGAACAAGGTCACTTGGCTGAAAGGCCGCGGTTCCTTTGTCGATGCGCATACGGTGAAAGTCGGCGACGACACGGTGACGGCCAAGAATATCGTCATTGCCACCGGCTCTTCCGTAACCCCGCTGCCTGGTGTCGAAATCGACAATGACAAGGGTATCGTGGTCGATTCCACTGGCGCGCTGAAACTGCCCAAGGTTCCTGACCATATGGTCGTGATCGGCGGCGGCGTGATCGGGCTCGAGCTCGGTTCGGTCTGGCGCCGTCTGGGTGCCAAGGTCACAGTGGTCGAATTTCTCGATCAGCTGCTTCCCGGCATGGATGGCGAAGTCCGCAAGGAAGCGGCCAAGCTGTTCAAGAAACAGGGCATGGAACTGAAGCTTTCCACCAAGGTCACCGGCGTTGAAGTGAAAGGCAAGAAAGCCACGCTCTCGCTGGAACCCGCAGAGGGCGGCGATGCGGAAACACTGGATGCCGATTGCGTGCTGGTGGCGATTGGCCGCAAGCCCAATACCGATGGTCTCGGCCTTGACGCGATCGGGCTCGAAACCAATCAGCGCGGCCAGATCGAAATCGACGAAGATTTCTCAACCAAGATCGATGGTGTCTGGGCGGTTGGTGACGTCGTGCCCGGCCCCATGCTGGCGCATAAGGCCGAGGATGAAGGCATTGCCGTGGCCGAGAATATCGCCGGCATGACCGGAATTGTGAACCATGCGATCATCCCGTCAGTCGTCTATACGATGCCTGAAATTGCTGGTGTGGGCCTGACCAAGGAAGCTGCTGAGGAGGCTGGCTATAACGTCAAGACCGGCAAGTTCCTGATGGTGGCCAACAGCCGCGCCAAGACCAATCGCGACACCGACGGTTTCGTGAAGATCATCGCCGACAAGGACACCGACCGGGTGCTCGGCGCATGGATCATCTCCAGCCTTGCCGGAACGATGATAGCGGAAATCGCTCTGGCGATGGAATTCGGCACCACCAGCGAAGATATTGCCTACACTTGCCATGCGCATCCGACCCATTCGGAAGCGATCAAGGAAGCGGCGATGGCCGTTCAGGGCAAACCGATCCATATGTAAGCCTTCTGGCCATAACGGATTTCAGGCGGCGGGGCAGTAATGCTCCGCCGCTTTCGTATCAGGCCGGATGCTGCTGCCCGGTGGCATATCCGAACAGGAACATCTCCACCGCTTCTTCCACCTCGCTCCGGATCGCTGCTGGTGAGGTATCCGGTTCCAGCCCCCACATGCTGTGCATGAACAGGCGGTAAAAACATAAATGGTGGAATTGCGCCGAAGCCCGCAAACCATCCACCTTGCGGAAATTGCCCTCAGCCATTTCCCATTCGAGATAGCACGCCAGCGCCTTCTGCCGCCGCAAGGGTGCGCGTTCGTAGAAGATGTGCCCCATTTTCGGGAAACGCTGTCCTTCGGCAATCATCAGGCGGAACAGCGTCTGTATCTGCGGAGAAAGCATCTGCCTCAGAAACTCGCAGCCATACCGGTTCAGCGTTTCCTGCAGAGTGCCTTCACGCTGGACGTCAAAGACCGGCTTGACGCGGTCGATCCAGTCATCGAGCGCCGCCGCAAACAGATCCTCCTTCGAGGAGAAATAGCTCCACAAGGTCGTCTTCGATCCGCCGAGATCGGCCGCAATGGCCGACATGGTGGTGTTGCCGAAACCATGCTCGGTGAAATGACGCTGCGCCACCTGGACGATTTTCGCGCGCTTTTCTTCCCGCCGTGCGCCGCGTTTGCAGCTTGTCGTCACTTCGTCACTTTCACTCATCGTACTCTCCAGTACGATTACCTTGACTTATCCCATACGAAAGCGCAAGAGCATTGCCGTACTAAGGAGTACGGTTTTGTCTCGATACCTCACTTTCGCCTTGTTTCTGCCACTTGCTGCCTGTGCTCCGGCACCTGGCCATCTTGCGACTCCAACCTCGCCCGACGCGCTGGAGGCGACGCGCACATTAGCTGCGGCGGAGGGTGATCAGGAGGCCGCATGGCCGGGCGATGGATGGTGGCAGGCTTACGGTGATGCTCAGCTCGACCGGCTGATAGCGGAAGCGCGCGCCGCATCCCCCGATATGGCGATGGCGACTGCGCGGCTTCGGCAGGCGAATGCGCTGGCGCAGCAAGCGGGCGCGGCTCTGCTGCCGACAATTTCTGCCGATGGCAGTGCCGGTTTTGTCAAACAGAGCTACAATAATGGCATTCCCGCCGACTTCGTGCCCAAAGGGTGGAACGATAATGGCGCGCTCAGCGTCAGCGGCAGTTTCGATCCCGATCTCTGGGGCCGCAACCGCGCCGCTCTCGCGGCGGCCACATCGGAAGCGCAGGCGGCGGCCGTAGACGCGGCGCAGGCCGAAATGATGCTCTCCACCGAAGTCGCCGCAGCCTATGCCGATTTCGCCCGGCTCAGCGCGCTCAGAGATATTGCCAGGCGGGAAGTGGAAGTGCGCGAAGCCACGCTCGATCTCACGCAGCAACGCGTTGCCAATGGACTCGACAATCGCGGAACGCTGGAACTCGCCCGATCCCGCTATGCCGGAGCCGAATCCGATCTCGCAGCGAGCGTGGAAGCCGTGAAACTCACCCGCAACCGCATCGCCGCCCTGGTCGGCGCCGGGCCGGATCGCGGCCTCGATCTGGAAGCGCCGCAGGTTGTCGCCCTGCATCCAAGAGGCGTGCCGGACAACCTGGCGCTTGATCTGCTGGGCCGCCGTCCCGACATCGTCTCCGCCCGGCTGCGGGCGGAGGCTGCCACCAGTCGCATTCGCTCAGCGCGTGCGGCCTTTTATCCCAATATCAACATCACCGCCTTGTTCGGCGTGCAGGCGCTGGGGCTGGACAATCTGTTCGACAGCGGGTCGACGCGGGGCTCGGCGGGCGGCGCCTTCAGTCTGCCGCTGTTCAATCGCGGCCGGCTGACAGGTGATCTGCGCGGGGCGGAGGCCGGTTCCGACCTCGCCGTCGCCAGCTATGACAAGACGCTGATCGATGCGCTGCATGAAGTGGCCGATGCCGCCACGTCCATCCACGCTCTTGATACGCGGCGCGCGCAGGCCGATGCGTCGCTCCTCTCCGCTGAAAAGGCATATGACATCGCGCAGCAGCGTTATGCTGGCGGCTTGTCGAATTATCTCGCTGTGCTCACCGCCGAAGACAGCGTTCTTACCCGCCGACGCATTTCAGCCGAGTTGCGGAGCCGTGCCTTCACACTCGACGTGGCGCTGATCCGTGCATTGGGCGGCGGCTTTTCCGAAACTTCCTCTTCCTTCTCCTCTCGCGCGGACCGCGCAGCGCAAGGTACCGACTGATGGCAGACCAGCAATCCCCCACCCTTCCCACCGAAGAAACGCCCGATCTGCCGCAGGACAAGAAGGGGCGGCGCAAGAAGCTGTTCATCATTTTCGGCGTCGTGCTGGTCGTGATCGCGGCGCTGGTGCTGGCCTGGCAGCTAATCTTCGCATGGCGATCGGTGTCGACAGATAATGCCTATGTCGGGGCCGATGTGGCGCAGGTCACGCCTCTGGTTTCCGCACCAGTCTCCGCCGTGCTGGTCGAAGATACGCAGCATGTGAAAAAGGGTGACGTGCTCGTCCGGATGGATGACAGCGACGCAAGATTGGCACTGCAACAGGCCGAGGCTCAGCTGGCTCAGGCCCGCCGCCGCTTCCGGCAGACCGCCGCCACCGGCCAGTCGCTCGATGCGCGTTCCACGGCGCGTCAGGCCGATATCCGCGCCGCTCAGGCGCAAGTCGATGCCGCAAAGGCCAATTTCGACAAGGCCAGGGTGGATTACGACAGGCGCAAGGCTCTGGCTGCCAATGGTGCCGTCTCGGGCGATGAACTGACCAGCGCCACCAATGCGCTGCAGACCGCGCAGGCCAATCTTTCGCTGGCACAGGCTCAGCTGGCCCAGATGAAGGCGACAAAGAATTCCGCCCAGAGCGATGCCGCTGCCAACCGCGCGCTGACCAGCGGCACGACAATAGACACCAATCCGGATGTGGAAGCTGCCCGCGCGGCGCGCGACAAGGCGCAGCTCGATCTTGATCGCATGGTGATCCGCGCGCCGATCTCGGGCGTGATTGCCCAGCGCAAAGTGCAGATCGGCGAGCAAGTCGCCGCTGGCAAACCACTGATGAGCATCGTCCCGACCGGCCGCCTCTATGTCGATGCCAATTTCAAGGAAGGGCAGCTCACCAGCGTTCGGGCCGGACAGCCGGTTGAACTGACGTCCGATCTCTATGGCGGTGATGTCGTCTATCATGGCAAGGTTGTCGGCCTCGGCGGCGGCACCGGCGCGGCCTTCGCGCTGATCCCGGCCCAGAACGCCACTGGCAACTGGATCAAGGTGGTGCAGCGCCTACCGGTCCGTGTCGCGCTCGATCCGAAGGAGCTGAAAGCGCATCCGCTCAGGGTCGGTCTGTCGATGGAAGCGACGGTGGACGTTTCCGGCCAATGAGCGGCGCTGGCTCCGCCACAGCGGAAGGCGCAGGATCTCGGCGCTCTGGGGGGTCTGGCGGTGCCAGTGTCGCTGCCGACACCACCACGCCCCCACCCCTGAAAGGTATGCCGCTGCTGCTGGCTGCGCTGTCGCTCGGCCTCGCCAATTTTCTGGTGCTACTGGATACGACGATCGCCAATGTCAGCCTGCCGCACATAGCCGGCAGCCTCGGTGTCTCGGTTACGCAGGGTACCTGGATCATCACTTCCTATGCCGTGGCGGAGGCGATCTGCGTGCCGCTGACAGGCTGGCTCGCCGGGCGTTTCGGCACCTATCGTACCTTCGTCTATGCCCTGTTTGGCTTCAGTCTGTTCTCGACCCTGTGCGGTCTCTCTTCCACTCTCACAATGCTGATTCTGTGCCGGATCGGACAGGGAATGTGCGGTGGACCGCTGATGCCTTTGTCGCAAGCGTTGCTGCTGCGTATCTTCCCCCGCGCCAAGGCCGGCCTGGCGATGTCCGTCGCCGCGATGACCACCATCATCGCGCCGATTGTGGGCCCGATTCTGGGCGGCAAGATCAGTGACGATTATTCCTGGCCGTGGATATTCTTCATCAATCTGCCGGCTGCTGCGCTGTGTATTTTCGCCGTGATCCACTTCCTCAAACCCTATGAGACTCAGATCAAGAAACTCCCGATCGACAAGATCGGCCTGATCATGCTGATCTTCTGGGTCGGAAGTTTTCAGCTGATGCTCGATCTCGGCAGCGAGCATGACTGGTTCGGTTCGGGCATGATCATCACATTCGCCGTCTGTGCCGGGATCGGCTTCATCGCTTTCCTGATCTGGGAACTGACCGATGATCATCCGATCGTCGATCTGCGGGTGCTGCGCCATCGCGGCTTCACCGCCGCCACCGTGGCGCTGGCGATCGGTTTTTCGACGATCTATTGCTCGATCGTGATCGTGCCGCTGTTCCTGCAATCGGTGGTTGGATACACCTCGACCTGGGCGGGATATGCGATGTCGGCCATGGGGATTTTTGCGATCATGCTGGCTCCGGTTGCAGGGCGATCGGGTGAGTGGATCGATATGCGCATCACCGTTTGCCTGGGACTGGTCTGGTTGGGTGTGGTTTCCTTCATGCGCGCGGACTGGACGGCGGACATGGATTTCTGGGCCTATACGCTGCCGCAATTGTTTCAGGGTCTGGGCACGCCCTTCTTCATGATCGGGCTGATGACGCTGGGCCTCAGCGCCGTACCGCCAAGCGAAACCGCCAATGCCGCCGGATTGATGGCCTTTGTCCGCACGCTGGCGACTGCGCTTGGCACATCGATTATCACCACGCAGTGGAGCGACGGCACCGAGCGCGCACGCGCCGCGCTGGTCGGCACGGTCAACGGCGGGCGGGAATATATGGAGACATTGCTGGCCCAGGGCTTCACACCGGGGCAGGCGCGCGCGCTGCTGGCGCGGATGATGGAGACGCAGGGCGCGACCATCTCCGCCAGCCACCTCTTCATGGTGATCGGCGTGTTGTGCATCTTCGCCGGGCAGCTAGCCTGGATAATCCCCAAGGCGAAACCCGGCGCAAAGCCACCCTCGGGCGCACACTGATCGCGAAAGCCGGGCACGGCGCAAAGGGGCATATTTCGCAGGCCGCCAATTGCCGCTAAGGCGGCAGGCATGACCGCTGCTCCTGCCCTGCCCCCGCTACTCGACCTTGGCGGAACGATCGTCTTTGCCCTCACCGGCGCACTGCTGGCTGCGCGTCTGCGGCAAACCTTCGTGACCATGAGCTTTTTCGCATTGCTGACCGGCGTAGGCGGCGGAACTGTGCGTGATCTGATCATTGGCGCGGATGTGTTCTGGCTCCGCGATCCATGGGTATCGCCCACAATATTGGCAGTGGTGCTGCTTGCCTGGTTCACGCCCCGGCGCTGGTGGGAAGGTCAATTGCTCGAATGGGCCGATGCGGCGGGGCTCGCCGCCTTTGCCGTGCTCGGCACCGCCAAGGCGATGGCGTTCGATGTCGCGTTGCTTCCCGCGCTGGTTCTTGGTGTGGTCACCGGATGCGCCGGAGGGGTCTTTCGCGACATTATCGCAGGTGTCCCCTCCATCATCATGCGGCCGGAGCTTTATGTCACGGCGGCGGCCTTGTCCGCTGCGCTCACCGGGATCGGCATCACAATGGGCCTTCCGGATGCAATAGTCTGGGCAGTGGCGGCGCTGTCCGGTTTTGTCCTGCGGGGCGTAGCGCTGATCTGGAAGATCGAACTACCCAGCTATGACGACCGGCATTCAGCGCCTGACGGTCGCGATCAGTAACCGGCCGAGCCTACCACACGTTGGCGTAAAACGGCATAGGTCTGCGGATCATATTGCTCACCAACCGAGCCAGCCTGTGTGGCGCCGCTTTCGCGATAGATGGGCCGATCGTCACTACTTTGCCAATCATCACGCGGCGGCGCGCCCGGATAGGCATAATCATCGGCGGGCGCGTTATCCGCCCCCCAGCGTCCGGATGTTCCGATTTCGACATCCGACACACGGCCATTTGAATCGATCCAGCACGTCCAGTCACGGCCATTATCCATGGTGCCGGCGACCTGCCATCCAGTGACATTGCGGTTTACCTCATCGACGCTGCCGATACGGCCATTTTCCTGCTCGACCCTTGCGGCACAGATGTCAGCCGCGCGGTCCAGCCCCTTGCTTTCGTAACCACTATTGCTGGGATAGCGCGCATCGGAGCGCTGAGGCGGATAAGGCTGCCTTGTATCGCGGTCATTGCGATCGTTCTTGCTCGATGATGCTGCAATGGCCGCGATCGCGCCGAGCACGGCGACACCGGCAATAACGTCACCCGTGCGAATACCGCCGCGATGCCGGCGATGGCCGCGGTAACGATCATACCGATCGTACCGTCCATATCTGTCGTAACGATCGTACCGGTCATAGCGGCTGTGATGCATAGTCTCAGCCGAAGCATCATAGGCGCTGGCCGCATGCGGCTGTGAAAAATCGGCCGCCGATGCCGGCTGTCCGACGATGGCCAACGCCAGTGCGCCGCTAAGGACGCCCTTCACCACAATTCCCGCTTTCGCCATGTCATACTCCTGCCGGCCATCATGGCCACACTATCTAATGTGAGCGGTTCTGGCTGAGCGCAGCCTGAACCGCTCCGTTTTATTTCAGACGCTTATATCACAATCCGCGAAGACCACGGAAATTGACATCGACCACCCGGCCGCGCCGCACAACGCACGTAAAGCGGCCTTCATCATAACCACCGCGTGAATAGCGCCAGTTACCACTGCGCTGATCGACAGCAATGCGGCCCTTTACCCGGAAACCGTTTCGGCGACTGTCGACATCACGGATCTGGGTGACGTCGGCGCGACCACGTGAATAGCGTGAAGCTTTGCGTTCTGCGGCATAGACACACTGCTCAACCGCATCACGGCCGCTGGTGCGATAATAGCGACGGTCATAGCCGCGACGATAATCCCCGCGATAATCGCGGCCATAGCCACGACGGTAATCATGATCGTAGCGATCATTCTTTCCAGCGGAAGATGCGATCGCCGCAATGCCGCCGATGATCAATGCACCAGCGATTATCTCGCCAGCACCTATACCATCATCATGGCGATCCCGCGCCAAAGCAGGACTGGTCGAGGACAAGGCCATCGCACCTGCGACGGCGGTCCCGATCAGAGCTTTCGTAATCTTTTTCATCTTGCTCTTCCTTCAGTGCGACGGGACCAATTTCCCGATCTCAGTCAAGGTTTAGAGCAATGGTGATGAGACGGTTCTGAACTCCAAGGACAGAAACCGTTCATATTTTATGCTATTTTTATGAACAATTACTCAATCTTGAGTCCGGTCCAATAGGCCAGGAAGGCGAGGACGTCGGCCGATTCCTCAATTGCCTTGTCGGTAGGCTTGCCCGAACCATGGCCGGCGCGGGTCTCGATCCGGATCAGATGCGGCTTCTTGCCCAGATCGGCCGCCTGCAAAGCGGCGGTATATTTGAAGCTGTGCCCTGGCACGACCCGGTCATCCGTATCGGCAGTCGTCACCAGCAATGCCGGATAATCTCTGCCCGATTGAATATTGTGGTAAGGTGAATAGGCACGCAGGACTTTGAAATCCTCTTCCTTTTCAGGATAGCCGTAATCGTCCACCCAATACCGGCCGGCTGTCCAACGATCGAACCGCAGCATGTCCATCACACCCACCGCAGCATTGCCAGCTGCGAAGAGATCCGGCCGCTGATTGGTGACCGCACCGACCAGCAGACCACCATTCGATCCGCCCTGAATGGCGAGGCCGTCTGCGGGCGTGATCCCTTCCGCTTTCAGGAATTCACCGGCAGCGATGAAATCGTCAAACACGTTCTGCTTATTGGCGAGGCGTCCACCATCATGCCATTCCTTGCCATATTCCCCGCCACCGCGAATATTGGCGAGTGCGAATGCGCCGCCCGCCTGCAGCCACGCCATCCGACTGGCGGAAAAACCCGGCGTGAGTGAAATGTCGAAACCGCCATAACCATAAAGCAGCGTCGGCGCGGGTTCGCCACTTTCGGCTACATCGCGGCGACGGACGATAAACATCGGTACGCGCGTACCGTCCTTCGATGAGTAGAAGCGCTGTTCAACCACGAAATTCTCAGGATCGAATTTCAGTTCCGGTGCCGCAAAGGGCGATTGGGCATTGCTGGCAAGATCAAGCTGGTAGATCGTGGCCGGACGGTTGAAGCTGGTGAAACTGTAGAAGGTTTCGGGATCGCCGGGCTCGCCATGGAAGCCGCTGGCTGTGCCCAGCCCGCCCAGCTCCAGTTCGCGCCGGAACGTCCCATTCCGCTCATAGACAAGCGCGCGCGATGTTGCATCCTTCAGATAGGAGATGATCAGTCCGTCGCCTACCAAGGAGGCTCCGGCGACCGGTTCTGCCTTCTGCCCAACCACTTCGCGCCATTCGGGCGTAGCATCGTCGAGCGCAATGCTCATGATCCGGTAACGCGGAGCATCCTTATTGGTCGCAAACCACAAGCTCCCACCGACACCGTCGATGAGGCTCCAGTCATTCTCGAATCCGGTAATCAGCGGGCGCGCTGACCACCCATTGCTGTCACGCTTGGCCAGATTGATCGCATGCACTTCATAACGCGCATCGGTGCCCATGGAGCTGGTGATAACCGCCCATCGCCCGTCACTGGTGACGCTGGCAGTGTGACCCGCCTTTTCATTGTCCGGCGTGGCATAGACCAGTTCGTCTTCCGCCTGATTAGTACCCAGACGATGGAAATAAACCGCCTGATTGTAGTTCAGCGCCTGAAAATCCTCGCCCTCGGCGGGTTCGGGAAAACGTGAATAGAGGAAGCCCTCCTCGCCTACCCAGTCGAGAGCGGTGAATTTGGCCCAGCGAATTTCATCGTCAAGCGTTTCGCCCGTATCGACATCGAGCACGCGCAGAATGCGCCAGTCTGTCCCACCATCCTGCACCGCATAGAGCAGATAGCGACCATCGGGCGAAACATCCCAGCCACTGAGCGCCGTGGCACCGTCATCGGCCCATGTGTTGGGGTCGAGCAACAGGCGCGGTTCACCGCCCAGACTATCCCGCACATAGAGCGGCGACTGGTTCTGCAGCCCTTCATTACGGGTGTAGAAATAGCGCCCGCCCGCTTTCACAGGCGTCGAATACCGTTCGAAATCATAGAGCGATCCGATCCGTTTTTCGAACCATGAACGCGCGGGGAGCTTTTCAAGATAAGCATCGGTCACAGCATTTTGCCGCGCCACCCAATCGGCGACATCCTCATCCTGCCGAACATCCTGTTCGAGCCAGCGATAGGGATCGGCGATCTCTTGGCCAAAGATGGTTTCGATACGCGATTCAGCGCGGGTTTCGGGATAATCGGGAGCTGTCATATCCTGAGCCGATAGCGGAGTGCCAAGTGCGGCGACAAGAGCGCTGACAAGAAATGCGGGTTTGGAAGACATGACGACCTTTCACTGGTTTCAGGGGAAACCTTAACACCGCAGCAGGTCGAGGCAAGCCGGCAAAGTTGCACAAAAAACGGCCGGAGATCGCTCCCCGGCCGTCCTTGTTCAAATTTGCGCGAAGCGATCAGGCTTCGGCGAATTCTTCTTGATCTTCATTCATCACCGGGCCGCTATCCTGGCCCTTGGCTTCGACATCGCGATCCACGAGTTCGATCACGGCCATCTGGGCCGCGTCGGAACCACGATAGCCTGCCTTGATGATGCGCGTGTAGCCGCCATCGCGGCCCTTGTAACGCTCTGCCAGCGTGTCGAAGAGCTTAACGAGCTGCGCATCGTCGAGCAGACGGCTATGCGCGAGACGACGGTTGGAAAGGCCGCCACGCTTTGCCAGCGTGATCAGCTTTTCGACATAGGGACGAAGTTCCTTGGCCTTCGGCAAGGTGGTGGTGATCTGCTCATGCTTGATGAGAGCCGCCGCCATATTGCGGAACAGGGCCGTACGGTGGCCGCTGGTGCGGTTCAGCTTACGCTGTGAAATACCATGACGCATATTCAATTACTCCGTTCGTAAAGGGCCCGTATGAGGTAGCCCGAAACCGGCCGATTAAAGGGTCGGCCCTGTTACCCTGATGCCCCGGCCACTGGCCGAAGCAGGCCCGCCCCAGATGGAGCGAGCCCGAAACGATTAACCCAGCAGCTCTTGTTCGAGCTTCTTGGCCATTTCCTCGATATTCTCAGGCGGCCAGCCAGGAATATCCATGCCGAGGCGGAGCCCCATGCTGGAAAGAACTTCCTTGATCTCGTTGAGCGACTTGCGGCCGAAATTCGGCGTACGCAGCATCTCGGTTTCGGTCTTCTGAACCAGATCGCCGATATAGATGATGTTGTCGTTCTTGAGGCAGTTCGCCGAACGGACCGAAAGTTCCAGCTCGTCCACCTTCTTGAGAAGGTAACGGTTGAGCTGGTTCGCGTCGCTTTCTTCCGGCTGTGCAGCCACACCGATCATCTGGCTCGAAGGCTGCGGAATGCCGTCTTCGAAGTGGACGAACAGCGTCAGCTGATCCTGCAGGATGCGCGCCGCATAAGCGATCGCATCTTCAGGAGTGACCGTGCCATCAGTTTCGATTGTCAGCGAGAGCTTGTCATAATCGAGTTCCTGACCAACGCGGGCATTCTCGACCTTGTAGCTAACCTGACGAATCGGCGAATAAAGCGAATCAACCGGGATCAGACCGATCGGCGCATCGGCCGGGCGGTTCTGAACAGCAGGGGAATACCCCTTACCAACATCGGCGGTCAGTTCCATGTTGAAGGTCGCGCCTTCATCAAGGTGACAGATCACCAGATCCTTGTTGAGCACTTCGATATCGCCGGTAACGGCAATATCACCGGCCTTCACTTGCGCCGGGCCTGTCGCGGAAAGCTGCAAGCGCTTGGCGCCTTCACCTTCCATCTTGAGCGCAATCTGCTTCACGTTCAAAACGATATCGGTGACATCCTCGCGGACGCCGGCAAGCGAGGAAAATTCATGCAGCACATTCTCGATCTTGATCGAGGTGATGGCGGCACCCTGAAGCGAGGAAAGCAACACACGGCGCAGCGCGTTGCCGAGCGTCAGGCCATAGCCACGTTCAAGCGGCTCGGCGACAAAGGTCGCTTTCCGCTTGGCATCGGCGCCGGTCTTGATGTCCAGGCTGTTGGGTTTCTTCAGTTCCTGCCAATTCTTCATATTGACGGACATAGACTTCCCCTAGGTAGATGTGCTGACAGCAACGGCCGCTGACGTTAAACGCCGCGGCCGATGCGAATTTGCGGGTGTGGACCGACTGTGGCCCACAAAGCAGGTTCGATCAGACGCGGCGGCGTTTGGACGGCCTCACGCCATTATGCGGGATCGGGGTCACATCGCGAATGGAGGTGATGGTAAAGCCCACCGCCTGCAACGCGCGAAGAGCGCTTTCGCGGCCCGAACCCGGGCCCTTGATTTCAACTTCGAGAGTGCGGACGCCGTGTTCGGCGGCCTTTTTGCCTGCATCGTCCGCAGCCACCTGAGCGGCATAGGGGGTCGACTTACGGCTGCCCTTGAAGCCCATAGCCCCGGCAGAGGACCAGCTGATAGCATTGCCCTGTGCGTCGGTGATGGTGATCATGGTGTTATTGAAGCTGGCGTTTACATGCGCAACACCTGAAGAGATGTTCTTGCGCTCACGCCGGCGAATACGTTGCGGTTCGCGTGCCATGGTTCGTATCCTGTCTGCGAAAATCTGGAAAGGCTTTAAGCGTCAGACGCTAAAGCTTACTTCTTCTTGCCGGCGATCGGCTTGGCTTTGCCCTTGCGGGTGCGCGCATTGGTATGCGTACGCTGTCCGCGAACCGGCAGGCCTTTACGATGACGCAGGCCGCGATAGCAGGCCAGATCCATCAGACGCTTGATATTCATCGCAGTTTCGCGACGAAGGTCACCTTCCACCGTATATTCTGCATCGATCGTTTCACGGATCTGCAGAACTTCTGCATCGGAAAGATCCTGCACGCGCGTGGCGTGATCAATACCGATCTTGTCGGCGATCTTCTTTGCACCGGTCGGGCCGATACCATGAATATAGGTGAGCGCGATGATTACGCGCTTATTTGTGGGGATATTTACCCCGGCAATACGAGCCAATTAACTTCTCCATGCTCCACAGGAAAAACGCATTTCAGCGTCTCCTATCTCATCGCTCAAAACACTTGACGCAATCGGCAGCCCCAAAGGCAAAAAGCCCGGTTGAAACAGATCATTTTCTGCTCCGTGCCGGACTAACCCGAAATTGTCGAATGAATTGGTCGCTTAGAATGATTCGCGCAATGCGTCAACAGCCTACCGCTGCCGAATACGCAAAGCGCCAATCCACTATAACTTTTCAAATATCGCCATCCGCCCGCAAGATCAAAATCCGGCGAAACAGTGATCAGCGTGCCAGAACGCTTTCGATCGAAGCACTCACTTCATCCATGCCCGCCATCCCGTCAACACGGGTCACAATGCCTTGATCTTCATAGAAGGGCAGGATCGGAGCGGTCTTCTTGCGATATTCGGCCATCCGAGTGCGAACGGCCTCTTCATTATCGTCCTTGCGCCGCTTAAACTCGGTATTACCGCATTTGTCGCAGACGCCTTCCACTTTGGGCAGTTTGAACTGATCGTGATAGCCTTCGCCGCATTTGGCACAGGTGAAGCGACCTGTGATACGTTCCACCAATGCGTCTTCATTGACTTCCAGCTCGATCACGTGGTCCAGATTGCGACCATGCTTGGCGAGAATCTTGTCCAACTGCACAGCCTGATCTGAAGTGCGCGGGTAGCCGTCAAAAATGGCCCCGACGTCGTCACCCATGGCGGCCAGCTCGGCATCAATCAGGGCGGAAACGATTTTATCAGAAACCAGCTCACCGCGATCCATGATCTCTGCAGCCTTCACCCCAATCGGTGTTTTTGCCGAAACGGCAGCACGCAGCATATCTCCAGTAGAGAGCTGGCGCATCCCGTGATGATCCACGAGACGCCCCGACTGCGTGCCCTTGCCTGCGCCCGGAGGGCCAAGAAGAATAATGTTCATGTCTGCTCCCCCTCCGGAACGTCTTTAACGCAGCCGGCCCTTCAGTTTCGCTTTTTTGATCAGGTCACCATATTGGTGCGCCAGAAGATGTGACTGCATCTGCGTGATAGTGTCCACCGTCACATTGACCACAATCAACAGGCTGGTCCCGCCCAGGAACAGCGGAATCCCCGTTTGTGCGATCATATATTCTGGCACCACGCAAACCACTGTCAGATAGATCGCGCCGACCACGGTAATGCGTGTCAGGACGTAATCGAGATAATCTGCCGTTCGCTTGCCTGGGCGAATACCCGGAATGAAGCCACCGTTCTTTTTCAGATTTTCGGCAGTTTCTTCAGGATTGAACACCACTGCGGTATAGAAGAACGCAAAGAAGATGATCCCTGCCGCATAGAGCGCCATGTAAAGCGGCTGACCATGCTGCAAATACTGGTTCAGCGCGACGATAACACCGCCTGCGGTGCTTTCTGTGGAGACCGAATTGCCGGCAAACTGACTGATCGTCAGCGGCAGCAGCAGCAACGAGCTTGCAAAGATCGGCGGGATAACACCCGCGGTGTTGATCTTCAGCGGCAAGTGGCTGCGATCGGCCTGCATCATTCCGCGCTGCGTCGCCCGCTTGGGATACTGGATCAGAAGCCGGCGCTGAGCACGCTCCATGAAACAGATGCCCAGCACCAGAGCCACCAGCATGACAACGAGACCAATGATCGTGAAGGCACTGATAGAACCCGAACGACCGCCCTCAAACAGATTGGCGGTAAAGGTCGGGAACTGCGCAACGATACCCGCCATAATGATCAGCGATACGCCGTTACCAATACCGCGCGAAGTGATTTGCTCACCAAGCCACAGCAGGAACATCGTACCGCCGACGAGGCTGATCACCGCACTGATACGGAAAATATAGCCAGGATCGACCACTGCCTGCAGGCCGCTCTGCGCGCCATAGGCTTCGAGACCCGAGGCAAGGAACCAGCCCTGCACTGCGCAAAGGAAGACCGTGCCGTAGCGTGTGTATTGATTGAGCTTTGTGCGACCGCTTTCGCCTTCCTTCTTCAGCGCCATCAGCGCCGGATGAAGCGATGCAGCGAGCTGCACCACGATCGAAGCGGTAATATAGGGCATAACGCCGAGCGCGATGAGACTCATGCGCTCAAGGCTGCCACCCGAGAATGTGTTGAACAGATCGAGAATGCCGCCGCGCGTCTGCGCATAGAGATCCTGCAGGATCAACGGATTCACACCCGGCAGCGGAACGAAGCTTAGAAAGCGGAATACGATCAGTGCTCCGATCGTGAACCAGATCCTCTGCTTAAGCTCGGTCGCTTTCGAGAAATTGGCGAGGCTGAGATTGCTCGCAATATTATCGGCGCGTGATGCCATGGATTCGAAATGCCTTGTTTGGCCAAAAGCCTTGTTTGAGCAGCCGCCATTGGCTGGGCCGCCCCTTTGTTAGGTGCATGCCCATATAGGCAGTGGGCGGAGATGTCGAACCCCCGCCCACCAAATCATGTGATTATTCGGCAGCTTCAGCTGCTTCAGCCTTCTTCGGCGCGGTCACTTCAACCGAACCGCCAGCCTTTTCAATGGCCTCGATGGCACCCTTGGATGCCCCGGCAACCTTGAAAGCGACCTTGGCTTTCAGTTCGCCCTTGCCGAGCAAACGAACGCCATCCTTGCCGCCGCGCGTCAGACCGGCAGCCTTCAAAGCCGCCTGATCAACTGTGCCGGAAGCGTCAAGCTTACTCGAGTCGATGAACTTCTGGATCATGCCAATGTTCACCTCGGCATAGTCCTTGCCGAACGGATTGTTGAAGCCGCGCTTAGGCAGACGCATATGCAACGGCATCTGGCCGCCTTCGAAGCCCTTCACGGCCACGCCGGAACGAGCCTTCTGGCCCTTCTGACCACGTGCGGCAGTCTTGCCTTTACCCGAACCGATACCACGGCCCACGCGCATGCGGGACTTACGGGCACCTTCATTGTCGCGGATTTCATTCAGTTTCATAATTGCACTCGCTTTCGCTTTGTTCGCGCTGATAGGGAAGCGGGTCGCATAGGGTAATGCGTCCGCTCTGTGAACCCCCTACCTGTCAGGCAGGGATATAAAGAAAACCCCGAGCACACGGCCCGGGGTTTCTTGAACCGGCAATGAGGCGGCGGTCTTAATCGACCACTGCGACCATATGCGGCAATTTTGCGATAGCGCCACGTACTTCAGCGGTATCTTCCAATTCCACCACGCGATGCATCTTGCCGAGACCCAGGCCGATCAGAATTTTCTTCTGGCTTTCCGGGCGGCGGATCGGCGAACCGATCTGCTTGATCTTAATTTTCGCCATGATGAATTACTCCACGACTGCCGCGGCATCAGCTTCCGCTTCAGCCACGCTCGCACCGCCACGGCCGAGAAGATCAGCGATCTTCTTGCCCCGACGCTGAGCAACAGACTTCGGTGAAGTCTGATTCTGCAGAGCGTCGAAAGTGGCGCGGATCATGTTATAGGGATTGGATGAACCGACCGACTTGGTCACAACATCGGCGACGCCAAGGCTTTCGAAAACGGCGCGCATCGGACCACCGGCGATGATGCCGGTACCAGCAGGTGCCGAACGAACATTCACCTTACCGGCACCGAAACGGCCCTTGCCGTCATGATGCAGCGTGCGGCCTTCCTTCAGCGCAACGCGCACCATCTTTTTCTTGGCAGCTGCGGTAGCCTTGTTAATGGCTTCCGGAACTTCGCGAGCCTTGCCATGACCAAAGCCAACGCGGCCCTTGCCATCGCCCACGACAACCAAAGCTGCGAAGCCGAAGCGCTTACCACCCTTAACCGTCTTGGAAACACGGTTGATGTGGACCAGCTTTTCGATCAGCTCTTCGCCATCGTCGTCCTGGTTACGGCCGCCACGGCGATCATCACGACCACCACGGCCACGGCCACGGCCACCACCGCGATCGTCACGCCCGCCACGGCCACGGCCGCCACGGTTGTTGTTTTCGCGCTGCTGCGGCTGAGCACCGGCTTCGGCGGACTGATTTTCAGCCGCTTCGGTCGGAGCAGTGGTCGGCGTAGGCGTGGAGCCTGCGTTATCGACCTTCGGGGTTTCCTGGGTGTTGTTTTCTTCAGCCATCATCAGAACTCCAGCCCGCCTTCGCGGGCGGCGTCGGCCAGCGCTTTGACGCGACCATGGAACAGGAACCCGCCGCGATCGAACACGACGGACGTCACGCCAGCCTTCTTGGCAGCTGCGGCAATATCCTTGCCCACCTTGGCAGCGGCGTCGGAATTGGCGCCTGTGCCCTTGTCACCGAGGGTCGAAGCGGCGGCCAAAGTGCGGCCGGCCTGATCGTCGATGATCTGAGCATAGATGTGCTGCCCGGTGCGGTGCACCGACAGACGGGGACGGTTGGAACCGCGCGCTTTGAGAGCGGTGCGCACACGAGCGCGGCGACGTTCGAAAAGAGAAAGCTTTGCCATCTTACTTCTTCTTCCCTTCCTTGCGGAAGATGTACTCGCCGCGATACTTGATACCCTTGCCCTTATAGGGTTCCGGGGTCCGCCACTGACGGATCTCAGCAGCAAACTGGCCGACGGACTGTTTGTCGATACCACTGATTTCAATCGTGGTCTGATCCGGGGTTTTCACCTCGAGCCCTTCGGGAATGTCAAGATTGACATCGTGGCTGTAGCCAAGCTGAAGGTTCAGAACCTTGCCCTTGACGGCAGCACGATAACCAACACCACTGATTTCAAGCGTCTTGGAATAACCTTCCACAACGCCATCAACCAGATTGGCAACCATCGTACGCTGCATGCCCCAGAAGGAACGCGACTTTTTGGTTTGATTGATCGGAGTGACCGTGATGCCGGCATCATCGAGTTTATACTCGACGAGATCCGTCAGACCCATGGAAAGAGTTCCCTTGGGACCTTTGACGGTCAGCACGCGATCGTCGATATTCGCGGTGACGCCACTGGGGATCGCCACCGGTCTTTTACCGATGCGGCTCATCAGAAGACCTCCGCCAGCACTTCGCCACCGACATTATGCGTCCGTGCTTCGGCATCCGAGAGCACGCCACGCGGCGTCGAGACGATGGTGATGCCAAGACCGTTGCGGACATTCGGCAGTTCCTTGGAACCCGAATAAACACGGCGGCCCGGCTTGGACACGCGGGCGACATGCTTGATAGCAGGTTCGCCTTCGAAATATTTCAGTTCAATGCGCAGAGCAGGATGCTTGCCCGTGGCGTCTTCAGAGAAACCACGGATGAAGCCTTCACGCTTCAGCACTTCAAGAACATTCGCACGCAGCTTGCTGGCGGGAGAAAGGACAGAATCCTTCTTCGCCTGCTGGCCGTTGCGGATACGGGTGAGCATATCACCCAGGGGATCGGTCATAGCCATCTGTCAGATCCTCACCAGCTCGACTTGGTAACGCCTGGGATCAAGCCTTTATTGGCCAGATCACGCAGTTCGATACGGTTCAAGCCGAACTTACGGTAATAGCCGCGCGGACGGCCAGTGGTGGTGCAGCGATTGCGCACGCGGGTGGGATTCCCGTTGCGCGGAATTTCAGCCAGCTTCAGGCGGGCGATGAGGCGCTCGGTTTCGTCGAGCGACTTGTCATCGGCAACAGCCTTCAGCTTGGCGTATTTCGCCGCATATTTCTTAACGAGCTTCTTACGACGCTCGTTTTTATTGATCGAACTCAGTTTCGCCATTGGACTTAAGCTCTCTTCCTAGCGGCTTCAGGCCGCTTCCTTTTCTGCCTGCTCATCGGCAGGGAACGGGAAACCGAACAAACGCAGCAATTCGCGTGCTTCTTCGTCGGTCTTAGCGGTGGTGGTGACGATGATATCCATGCCACGGACTGTATCGATTTGGTCGTAGCTGATCTCAGGGAAGATGATCTGCTCTTTCAAACCCATGGCGTAGTTGCCACGGCCATCGAAACTCTTGGGGTTAAGCCCACGAAAGTCACGAATGCGCGGCATTGCGATCGTCACCAGACGGTCGAGAAATTCGTACATGCGTTCACTGCGCAAGGTAACCTTGCAACCGATCGGCATGCCTTCGCGCAGCTTGAACTGTGCGATGGATTTCTTCGCTTTGGTGATTACCGGCTTCTGACCAGCAATCTTTTCCATTTCGGCGGCTGCAATCTGAACCTTTTTCTTGTCCTGACTGGCTTCGCCCACACCCATGTTGAGCGTGATCTTTTCCAGCTTGGGAACTTCGAGGCGGTTCTTGTAACCGAACTTTTCGGTCATCGCCTTGACGATTTCATCGTCGAAGCGCTGACGCATGCGGGGCGTGTAATTCTCAGCCATCGATTGTCTCTCCGGACTTTACAGCAACCCGGACCTTTTTGCCGTCACGCTCTTCAAAGCGGACGCGGGTCGGTTTGCCGTCCTTCGGATCAGCGATCGCAACCTTGGCAATCGCCATCGGCGCGGGCGCACGATCGATGCCGCCCTGCGGGTTCACCTGGGTCGGCTTGCGGTGACGAGCAGCGACATTAACGCCGTCCACCACTACTTTGCCATCCTTCGGCATCACTTTGGATACCGTACCGGTGCGGCCCTTGTCCTTACCGGACAGAACGACGACCTGGTCACCCTTCTTGATCTTCGAAGCAGCCATTAGAGCACCTCCGGAGCAAGCGAAATGATCTTCATGAAACCCTTGTAGCGCAGTTCGCGGACTACCGGGCCAAAGATACGCGTACCGACGGGTTCTTCGTTCTTATTGACGAGAACAGCGGCATTGCTGTCGAAACGGATGACCGAACCGTCGGGACGGCGGACATCCTTCTTCGTGCGAACGATCACCGCGCGGTGAACATCGCCCTTCTTAACGCGTGCACGTGGCTGTGCCTCCTTCACGGAGACAACAATCACGTCACCGACGCTCGCAGTACGACGCTTCGAGCCACCCAGCACTTTAATGCACTGGACGCGCTTGGCGCCGCTGTTATCCGCGACGTCGAGATTGGATTGCATCTGGATCATTGATCCGGTTCCTTCTCGTTAGGCTTGCCGGAACAAGTCCGGCAGTTCCAAAAACGCTTCGCTATACGACTTAGATGTCGGCTTCAACCGCGGCGGTCGAACCAGCCTGAAGACGGTCTTTGACAATCCAGGTCTTGGTCTTGGAGATCGGTTTGGTCTCCTCGATGCGAACCTGCTCGCCCGTCTTGTAGACGTTCTCTTCGTCATGCGCGTGGTACTTCTTCGAACGGCGGATGATTTTCCCGTAAAGCGGGTGCTTCACCTTCCGTTCGACCAGTACGGTTACAGTCTTGTCGGTCTTGTCGGAGACCACGGTTCCGATCAGAATACGTTTCGGCATCGTGTGCTCCTTACGCCTTTGCTGCGCGGGCGCGTTCGCCCTGCAACGTCTTGATGCGGGCGATCTCGCGACGGACTTCTTTGATCCGGGCGGGACGCTCCAGCTGATTGGTTGCCGATTGGAAGCGCAGATTGAACTGCTCACGCTTCAATTCGGTCATGTCGGCGCTCAGCTGGTCATCAGTCTTGGCGCGGATATCTTCGATACTGGCCATGATTAACCCTCCAGATGCGAGGTGTCACCCAGACGGGCAACGACCTTGGTCTTGATCGGCAGCTTCATCGCCGCACGTTCGAATGCTTCTGCCGCAAGCGGGCCGGGAACACCGTCCAGCTCGAACATGATCCGACCGGGTTTGACACGAGCGGCCCAGAATTCGACCGAGCCCTTGCCCTTACCCTGACGAACTTCGGCAGGCTTTTTCGACACAGGAACATCGGGGAACACACGGATCCAAAGACGGCCCTGACGGCGGATGTGACGCGTAATCGCGCGGCGAGCCGCTTCGATCTGGCGTGCGGTAATCCGCTCGGGTTCCATCGCCTTCAGCCCATAAGAGCCGAAGTTCAGATCGGTACCACCCTTGGCGTTGCCGTGGATACGACCTTTAAACGCCTTGCGGAATTTGGTTTTCTTCGGTTGCAGCATTGTTTCTACTCAGCTCCCGATCTCAACGCGCCGGCCGGACGCCGGAAGTCTGTGCTTCCATCATCAGGCGGTCTTGCGACATCGGATCATTACCCAGGATTTCACCTTTGAAGATCCAGACTTTGATCCCGATGATGCCATAAGCGGTCAGCGCTTCAGCGTCGGCGTAATCGACATTAGCCCGCAGCGTGTGCAACGGAACGCGGCCTTCACGATACCATTCGACACGGGCGATTTCTGCACCGCCGAGACGGCCACCGCAAACGATCTTGATGCCTTCGGCACCCAGACGCAGGGCAGACTGCACAGCGCGCTTCATCGCACGGCGGAAGGCGATACGGCGGATCAGCTGATCGGCCACACCCTGAGCGACGAGCTTCGCGTCGATTTCCGGCTTGCGGATTTCAACGATGTTCAGCTTCACTTCGCTTGCAGTCATCGAAGCCAGCTTCTTGCGAAGCTTTTCAATGTCTGCGCCCTTCTTGCCGATGATTACACCGGGACGAGCAGCATAGATCGAGATACGGCACAATTTGGCCGGACGCTCAATCACCACCTTCGAAATCGCGGCCTGCGGCAGCGACTTCATGATGTGCTTGCGGATCTCGATATCTTCCTTGAGCAGGTTCGCATAATCACGCCCTTCGGCGTACCAACGGCTGTCCCAAGTACGGTTGATCTGCAGACGCAGGCCGATCGGATTGCTCTTTTGACCCATCGATCAGGCCTCCTCGACTTCGCGAACCACGATGCGCAGCCGACTGAACGGCTTGAGGATGCGCGTGGATTTACCACGGCCCCGCGTGTGGAAACGCTTCATGGTGATGGACTTACCAACACTGGCTTCGGCAACCACAAGGGCGTCGACATCCAGATCATGGTTGTTCTCAGCATTGGCGATCGCACTGGCGAGCACCTTCTGCGCGTCCTTAGCCATCGCCCGCTTCGAGAAGCTGAGAATATTCAGAGCTTCTTCGGCTTTCTTGCCGCGGATCAGACCAGCGACGAGGTTCAGCTTCTGAGCAGAACCACGAATGGTCGTGCCTACGGCCAGAGCCTCGTTGTCGGCGACGCGACGGGGAGCTTTCTGCTTGCTCATCAGCGCTTACCCTTCTTGTCGGCAGCGTGACCAGGGAAGCTGCGCGTGGGCGCAAATTCACCAAGCTTGTGGCCGACCATTTCTTCGTTGACCGTGACGGGAACGAATTTGTGGCCATTATAGACGCTGAACGTCAGACCTACGAAATCCGGCAAAATCGTCGAGCGACGCGACCAAGTCTTGATCGCACCACGGCCACCTGAATCCTGCGCACCTTGCGCTTTTTTCAGCAGGTGGAGATCGACGAACGGACCTTTCCAGACGGAACGTGCCATGTTCGATTACCTCTTTTTCTTCGCGTGGCGCGAACGGATGATCATCTTGTCCGTCTGCTTGTTATTACGGGTACGAGCGCCCTTAGTGGGCTTACCCCAAGGCGTCACAGGATGACGACCACCAGAGGTACGGCCTTCACCACCACCATGGGGGTGATCGACCGGGTTCTTCGCAACACCGCGAGTCAGCGGACGCTTGCCCATCCAACGGCGACGACCGGCCTTGGCCAGCGTCTGGTTGCCATTGTCAGGATTGGACACGGCGCCAACCGTACCCATGCAGTCACCGCGCAGGTAACGCTGTTCGCCCGAATTCAGACGAACGATCACCAGGCCGCGGTCACGGCCTACAAGCTGGACATACGAACCGGCACTACGGGCGATCTGGCCGCCCTTTGCCGGCTTCATTTCGACATTGTGGCAGATCGTGCCGACCGGCATTTGCGACAAGAGCATCGCATTGCCAGGCTTCACATCGACCTTCTCACCAGCGACAACCTTGTCACCCGGTGCAAGACGCTGCGGTGCGATGATGTAAGCGAGTTCGCCGTCATCATACTTCACCAGGGCGATGAAAGCAGTGCGGTTGGGATCGTATTCGATCCGCTCCACGGTGCCTTCAACGTCCCATTTGCGACGCTTGAAGTCCACATAGCGGTACTTTTGCTTGTGACCGCCGCCGATGCCACGCGAGGTGACATGACCTTTATTGTTCCGGCCACCGGTTTTGCGCTTGCCTTCCGTGAGCGACTTGACCGGCTTGCCCTTATAGAGCGCCGATTTGTCGACCAGGATGAGGCCGCGACGTGCGGGGCTCGTTGGTTTATAGTTCTTGAGTGCCATCGTTCTCTAGCCTCAGATACCGCTGGTGACGTCGATGGACTGGCCGTCGGCCAGCGTCACGATCGCCTTTTTCATGTCGGTGCGCTTATAGGGGCGACCCCGCCAGCGCTTCGTCTTGCCCTTTTGCACGATCGTGTTCACGCCGGTGACCTTGACGTCGAAAATCGCTTCAACCGCATCTTTGATCTGCGGCTTGGTCGAATCGTCAGACACCTTGAAAACAACCGCATTATGCTCGGAGAGCAAAGTGGTCTTTTCCGTGATGTGCGGAGCAAGGATCACGTCGTAATGACGGGCGTCGATTTCCTGCTTTTTAGCCATTGAAGCGCGCCTCCAGCTTTTCGACAGCGGCCTTGGTAAGGACCAGCGTGTCATGCTTCAGGATGTCATAGACGTTGGCGCCTACGGCCGGGAGGACATTGACACCAACCAGATTGCCAGCTGCCTTGCGGAAGCCGTCTTCAATCTGCTCGCCATCAATAACCAGAACCTTGCCGTTCCAGCCATTCTTGCCGAATGTCGCAGCCAGCGTCTTGGTCTTGGCTTCTGCCATTTCCAGACTGTCTACAACCACCAGGCCTTCTTTAGCCTTGCTGGACAAAGCCATCTTGAGGCCGAGAGCACGGATCTTCTTGTTGAGCGACTGCTCAAAATCGCGCTTACGGGCACCGTGGGCTTTACCACCACCGATGAAGATCGGAGCAGCGCGGTCGCCGTGACGAGCCGTGCCGCCACCCTTCTGCTTGCCCCATTTCTTGCCGGTGCGAGCAACATCGCTACGCTCACGGGTCGGACGAGCCGTTCCGCGGCGATTTTCGAGCTGCCACGTTACGACACGGTGCAGGATGTCGGCGCGCGGCTCAACACCGAAAACGGCATCGTTGAGCTCGAGATCGCCGGACGCCTTGCCGTCGAGTTTCTGGACCTTAACCTTCACGGCTCAGCCCTCCTTGCCATCATCGCCGGAGGCGTTGTTGCCCTCGGCAGCGTTGTTCTGATCGGCCGCAGGAGACGCTTCAGGAGCGTTCTTCGGCGCGTTCTTGTCGATCACCGCACCGGGGAACGGCAGACCTTCGGGAGCCGAAAGCTTGACCGCGTCACGAACCATCAGCCATCCGTTCTTCGAACCAGGGACAGAGCCCTTCACGAAAATCAGGCCGCGGTCGGCGTCTGTGCGCACGACTTCGAGATTTTGTTGCGTCCGCTGACGGTCACCCATGTGGCCGGCCATCTTCTTGTTCTTGAAGACCTTGCCCGGATCCTGACGCTGACCGGTCGAACCGTGCGAACGGTGAGAGAGAGAGACACCGTGCGAAGCGCGCAGACCACCGAAGTTCCAGCGCTTCATCGCACCAGCAAAACCCTTACCCTGGGTGTGACCGGTAATATCGACCTTCTGGCCGGCGATGAAATGCTCGGCACTGATGGTCGACCCGACGGGAAGGAGACCTTCCTCATTTTCGAGACGGAATTCAGCAACGCGCATTTTGAGCGACACTTCAGCCTTAGCGAAATGTTCGCGCTGCGGCTTATTCACATTTTTTTGCTTCGCTTCGCCCGCACCGACCTGGAGAGCTACATAGCCATCCGTGTCGGAGGTGCGATGGGAGACAACCTGACAATCTTCCAACGAAAGAACGGTAACCGGCACATGCCGACCATCTTCCTGGAAGATGCGGGTCATTCCCACTTTTTTCGCGATCACGCCAGTGCGCATGATCCAATCTCCTCAAACAGAGGCCTTCCCGGGCCCATCCCGAAAAGGCTTGCACAGCCCAGATTGTCATGCGTCGCCCCGTCCGGGCTGAGTTGCCCTCCAATGAAGGAGAGCGAGACGGGGGACGCAGCCCGGATAATTCCGGCGGTATCCCAAGAAGGAAGGCTTACCCTCCCCTCGCAGTTCCGATTTCCCGGAACCCCGCGCTGCCAGTAAAGCAGCTCTAGAAACTTGTCAGGCCTTTTTTGGTCCGGCCTGCAGGACAGCCCGCTTTCGCGGAAAGAAATCAGGCGGCTTAGGCCAGCTTGATTTCGACGTTAACACCCGCGGCGAGATCAAGCTTCATCAGCGCATCAACCGTCTGGGCATTGGGCTGCACGATGTCGAGCAACCGCTTATACGTACGCACCTCGAACTGCTCGCGCGACTTCTTGTCGATATGCGGACCGCGGTTCACGGTGAACTTCTCGATACGCGTCGGCAGCGGTATGGGGCCACGAATAAGAGCGCCGGTACGACGCGCGGTGTCTGCGATTTCGCCAGTTGCCTGGTCGAGAACGCGGTGATCGAACGCCTTAAGGCGAATGCGGATATTCTGAGCTTCCATGTCCACTTACCGATGCGAAAGAGCCAGAAAGGCCGGAGCCTTTCATAAAAAGTAAGAGACCGCCCCGCCTCGCTGAACCTCCGTAGGGAGTGAACAGGAAGGGGCGGCCTCTATAATTCTGACCGGACGACTCTGTTACGAGTCGCCCGATGAGCAGCCTATATTACTTAGCGATCTTGCTGACAACCCCTGAACCGACGGTACGGCCGCCTTCGCGAATTGCGAAGCGGAGACCTTCGTCCATGGCGATCGGCGCAATGAGCTTAACGTCGATGGTGACGTTATCGCCAGGCATGACCATTTCGGTGCCTTCGGGAAGAACCACTTCGCCGGTCACGTCCGTCGTACGGAAGTAGAACTGCGGACGATAGTTGGCGAAAAACGGCGTGTGACGACCGCCTTCATCCTTCGAAAGCACATAAACTTCTGCGCTGAACTCGGTGTGCGGCGTAACCGAACCCGGCTTAGCGAGAACCTGACCACGTTCCACGTCGTCGCGAGCGACACCGCGGATAAGTGCGCCGATGTTGTCACCAGCTTCACCGCGATCGAGCAGCTTGCGGAACATTTCAACGCCGGTCACGGTCGTCTTGGTGGTGTCCTTGATGCCGACGATTTCAACTTCGTCGCCAACATTCACAACACCGGTTTCGACACGGCCGGTCACAACCGTACCACGACCCGAGATCGAGAACACGTCTTCGATCGGCATCAGGAACGTCTGGTCAACCGGACGTTCCGGCTGCGGGATGTATTCGTCAACAGCCTTCATCAGTTCAATGATGGAGTTCTTGCCGATTTCATCGTCGCGGCCTTCGAGAGCGGCCAGAGCCGAACCCTTGACGATCGGAATATCGTCGCCATCGAAATCGTAGCTCGAGAGCAGTTCGCGAACTTCGAGTTCAACGAGCTCGAGGATTTCTTCGTCGTCAACCTGGTCAACCTTGTTCAGGTAAACAACCAGAGCCGGCACGCCGACCTGACGAGCAAGCAGGATGTGCTCGCGGGTCTGCGGCATCGGGCCGTCAGCAGCGTTCACAACCAGGATAGCGCCGTCCATCTGAGCCGCACCGGTGATCATGTTCTTCACATAGTCAGCGTGACCCGGACAATCGACGTGAGCGTAGTGACGTGCTTCGGTTTCATATTCGACGTGTGCCGTCGAAATGGTGATACCACGTTCACGCTCTTCGGGAGCCTTGTCGATATTGGCGAAGTCGACGGCAGCGCCGCCATAAACTTCGGCCATGACCTTGGTGATTGCAGCAGTCAGCGTGGTCTTGCCGTGGTCGACGTGACCAATGGTGCCGATGTTACAATGCGGTTTGTTCCGCTCGAATTTTTCCTTCGCCATTTCTTTTAACCTTCTGTCTTTCAGAATCAGATTTCTGCGGGAAAGTGACGGCACCCGCTGAAACAGGCGCCGCCCCTAAACGCTTGCGCTTGCTTAGGCAAGCTTCTCCTTGACTTCCGCCGCAACATTGGCCGGCACTTCGTCGTAATGAGAGAACTGCATGCTGTATTGTGCACGGCCCTGAGTGAAAGAGCGCAGCTCATTCACGTAACCGAACATATTGGCCAGAGGAACATGCGCTTCAACCGCCTGAGCGTTGCCGCGCGTGTCTGTGCCCTGGATCTGGCCACGACGGGAATTGAGATCCCCGATCACGTCACCCAGATAATCTTCCGGCGTCACAACTTCCACCTTCATGACCGGCTCAAGCAACTTGATGCCAGCCTTCTGGGCAGCTTCACGCATCGCGCCACGACCGGTGATTTCAAACGCCACCGTGCTCGAGTCGACGTCATGATATTTACCGTCGATCAGCTTGATGGTGAAATCGATGATCGGGAAGCCGACCAGATAACCACTATCGGCCTGTTCGCGCATGCCCTTCTCGACCGAGGGGATATATTCACGAGGAATATTACCGCCCTTGATCGCGTCCTCGAAGACAACGCCCTGGCCGCGTTCACCGGGGGTGACGATAACCTTGGCTTCACCGAACTGACCCGAACCACCCGACTGTTTCTTGTGGGTGTAGGTTACTTCGACTTCCTTCGCGAGCGACTCACGATAAGCCACCTGCGGAGCGCCAACATTGGCTTCCACCTTGAATTCGCGCTTCATACGATCGACGAGAATATCGAGGTGAAGCTCGCCCATTCCCTTGATGATCGTCTGACCGGATTCGTGATCGGTCGATACGCGGAATGAAGGATCTTCTGCAGCCAGGCGATTAAGCGCAACGCCCATCTTTTCCTGGTCGGCCTTGGTCTTTGGCTCCACCGACAATTCGATAACGGGCTCGGGGAATTCCATCCGTTCAAGAATGATCGGATGGGCCGAATCACACAGCGTATCGCCCGTGGTGGTTTCCTTCAGGCCCGCAATTGCCACGATGTCGCCAGCAAAGGCTTCATCGATGTCTTCCCGGTTGTTGGAATGCATCAGCAACATACGGCCGATCTTTTCCTTCTTCTCCTTGACCGAGTTCGTCACCGAACCCTTCGCAAGGCGACCCGAATAGATCCGGGTAAAGGTGAGCGTACCCACGAACGGATCGTTCATGATCTTGAAGGCCAGTGCAGAGAACGGCGCGTCGTCCGAAGACGGGCGGGTCTGTTCTTCGTCACTGTCAGGCAGAACGCCCTTAATGGCCTTCACGTCGATCGGGCTCGGCATGTAATCAACCACGGCATCGAGCAACGGCTGAACGCCCTTGTTCTTAAAGGCAGAACCGCACAGCACAGGAACGAATGCGCGTTCCAGCGTGCCCTTACGGATCAGACGCTTCAGCGTCGCCGCATCGGGTTCATTGCCTTCGAGATAGGCTTCCATCACTTCATCGTCCTGCTCAACAGCAGTTTCGATCAGCTTTTCGCGATATTCGGCAGCCTTGTCCTGCAGATCTTCAGGAATGTCGACATAGTTGAACGTCGCGCCGAGACCGTCATTTTCCCAGACGATGCCGCGATTGTTCACGAGGTCGACCACGCCCTGCAGGTCACTCTCTGCACCGATCGGCAGATAAAGAACCAGCGGCGTTGCGCCCAGACGATCGATGATCGACTGCACGCAATAATAGAAATCCGCACCGGTACGGTCGAGCTTGTTCACGAAGCACATCCGCGGCACTTCGTATTTGTCTGCCTGACGCCAAACGGTTTCGGACTGCGGTTCAACACCGGCCACGCCGTCAAACACAGCGACGGCGCCGTCGAGTACGCGGAGCGAACGTTCAACTTCAATCGTGAAGTCAACGTGTCCGGGCGTATCGATGATGTTGATGCGGTGCTCGGGGCCTTGACCATCTTCGGCCTGCCAGAACGTCGTCGTGGCAGCAGAAGTAATGGTGATGCCGCGTTCCTGCTCCTGCTCCATCCAGTCCATCGTAGCGGCGCCGTCATGGACTTCGCCGATCTTGTAGGACTTGCCGGTGTAGTAGAGGATCCGCTCGGTAGTGGTGGTCTTACCGGCGTCGATATGCGCCATAATACCAATATTGCGGTAATGTTCGATCGGATGGCTGCGGGCCATGATGAATTCCTCGGGTTTGTAGGAAGGCTTTCAAACGGAAAGCCTGCCCCATATAATAAAAAATGTGACCGCTTAAAGACCGCGCGAGCCCGTAGCTCCTGAAAAAAGCCACGGGCCGGCGAATTTAAACGATCCCCCCGCGCAAATTACCAGCGGTAGTGCGAGAAGGCGCGGTTGGCATCAGCCATACGATGCGTATCTTCACGCTTCTTGACCGCATTGCCGCGATTGTTCGCCGCATCCATCAGCTCACCCGAAAGACGGGCTGCCATGGTGGTTTCAGCACGGCCACGAGCCGCACCGATCAGCCAACGAATGGCCAGTGCCTGAGCACGTTCCGGGCGAACTTCAACCGGGACCTGATAGGTCGCACCACCAACACGGCGGCTGCGAACTTCCACTTGCGGCTTAACATTGTTGAGCGCTTCATGGAACATCTGGACCGGATCAGCCTTGGCCTTGGCTTCGACCGTGTCGAGTGCACCATAAACGATGCGCTCGGCAGTGGACTTCTTACCGTCAAGCATGAGGTTGTTCATGAACTTGGACAGAACCTGATCACCGAATTTGGGATCGGGCAGGATGACCCGCTTCTCGGGACGACGACGACGTGACATGTCGCAAAATTCCTTCTTGTTGCGCCCACACTACTCTTGTTCTTCACCCCCAATCGACCGGGAGCTGATGAGCAATGCGGCGCCTGAATATTTGTCTCGACCGGACTGAAAGGGTCAGCAAATCCATGACGAGGACGCATAAGACGCCCTCAAGAATATAAAGCTCACCCCGCCAACATCACTTCGGACGCTTGGCACCGTATTTGGAACGGCTCTGCTTGCGATCTTTCACGCCCTGCGTATCGAGAACGCCGCGCAGTACGTGGTAACGCACACCGGGAAGATCTCGCACACGGCCGCCACGGATCAGAACCACGGAGTGTTCCTGAAGGTTGTGGCCCTCACCGGGAATGTAAGAAATGACTTCGCGGCCATTGGTCAGACGGACCTTGGCAACTTTACGCAGAGCCGAGTTCGGCTTCTTCGGCGTCGTCGTGTAAACACGGGTGCAAACACCGCGCTTCTGCGGGTTCTGTTCCATCGCAGGGACCTTGCTCTTGGCCTTCTGCGGAACGCGGCCCTTGCGGACCAGCTGGTTAATAGTCGGCATGAAGTACTCTTCACCTGAATTTCTGGCATAGCGGGATTGCTGTACCAGGTCGCCTTTCCGGGCGAAAAACCGGCACCTTCCTCAAGCCAGGCGCTGCGGTCTGTGACCCGCACCCGCAATCCGATCGATTCCGGTTCGGCACTGAAAAAGAGGATGAAGTATCGCCGCTTTTGGCGGGCGGGCATTCCGGCGCATGTCCGGAAAATCCGCTCTCTCGCTCATGTCATCAAAGCCTGAAAGCAGATGCATATCCGCAAATCAGGCGACAACATAAGCGAGCCGAATCACTCCACCCGCACCTTTCGGCACCGGGTTACTTTGACGGCCGCCCCGCTTCGGACACCAAGGCGCCCGATCAATAGAGAGTCCAAGAAGCGCGCAAAACGCGCAATTCCAAGACTTAAAGGGGCTGACCGCCTATAGCGAACCGCCCCTTCCGAGACCAAACCGTCAATGTTCAGCTCTATCTACCCACGGCGGCGAACCGCCTGCGGATGAGGTGCCAATAGTGACATTCCGGTTCCCGGTCAAGTTACGCGACTGGGCATGGGCCAGCGGCGGCAGCACAGCTAAGACGTAGGAATGAAGCGCATCGCACAGGCTCTGTTAATGATGAAGCAACAATCCTGTTAACTGCTATTAACAGCCTTCGAAGGGCACTATTCGCTATTGATTACCTTCGGCTGTGACCAAAAATTAACACTCTTCACCTAGGTACTTTCAACTAGGTAAACAGAAATGCCGTGAGAGGGACCGAATGATACTCAGCAGCGACATCGGCGGCGAACGCGAAGGCGCGCAAGCAGCCCGTATTGCTGCAGAAAGCGGCGGCTTGGTGAATGAAAGGCCGCGCCTGTCCTTCATCGCGGATATCGCCGCCCGCCTTGTCGCCGTTAGCTGCCTCGGCACAATCGCCATCGCCGGGACGGCCTTCTTTTATCTGGACAAACAGATTGAACGCAGCACGCTCGAAAATCTAAGCGATTATGTGGCGGAACGAGGCCGGTCGGAAAGCGAATTGTTTGAGCGTGCAGATCGGTATCTTACCTTATTCAAGCAACAATATCTGGAATTATATTCAAATCCCGAAACGCTGTCGAAACTGGATTTCGATAAATATTACATGCGAACAGGTAATCAATCATGGCGCCTCAAGCCGCGTTATTACAACGGTTGGCAGGATACTAACGGGCTCACCCATTCAGGCACTTCTGCCTTTGTAGGGTCCGAAGCGATGCCGCTGGATGGCGATATAAAGCGCAGGTTGGTCCTCGGCTACATGCTGGTCGATCGATATGGCCCCGCCTGGGTGGGAGAATTTGCCAATCTGCATGCCAGCCTGCCCGAAGGCGCACTTATAATACACTGGCCAGGGGTGCCCTGGGGGCTCGATGCAGATGCCAATCTTACGATGAGCGAAGGAACCGTTGTGGGCTCCACGCTTAAACGCTTCAATCCTGAACGCAAGAATGTCTGGACGAGCCTTTATTTCGACAAAACTGCCCAGGCATGGACAGTGACCTATATGATGCCGGTGGATGCGCCTGATGGACAGCACCTGATTACGCCCAGCTTCGACATCGAACTCAATGATCTGGTCAGACGCGTGACCACCACCCACCCCTATGGCGGTTATTCGATGATTCTGTCGAGACAGGGCAATGTCGTCGCCCACCCTGCCCATCTGGCCGACGCGCTGAGCGAGGCCGGACAGCTTAGCATTGATGAGCTTGGAGATCCGGTCGTAAAGCATGTTTACGACCGTTTGTTCGAAGCAGATATCCCGCAAACTGGCTCGGCACGCGTCATTTCGGCTCCTGAAATCGGAGCCTATATTGGCGCCACCCAATTAGCAGGGCCGGATTGGTGGCTGATTACAGTGTACCCCGAATCCATTGTCACCAAAAATGTCCGTGACGCTGCCAATATGCTCTTCATGCTCATATTGGCACTGTCGGCCTTGCTGATTATCTCTGTGATGGTTGTTCTTCGCCGCTCGATCGCTCGCCCGCTCAAGGCACTGAAAGACGCCTCAGAACGCATTGCAAGCGGTGATTACAAATCCATTGCGCGAGGCGAGCTCGCATTGCCCGAAGACAGAAAGGACGAAATCGGTCTTCTTTCGCGTTCATTTCGCGGCATGGCGGAAAAGATCGGAGAGGCTAATCGCGACCTCGAACAGGCCGTCATCGACCGGACCATCGAGCTCGAACTCGCCAATCAGAAGCTTCGCGACTTATCACTTAAGGACTCGCTCACCGGCGCATTAAACCGGCGCGCTTTTGACCGTGATCTGGACGAGGCATTGCGCCGCAGCGATGATGTCGTGCTTACGCTTTTCGATATCGATTATTTCAAGCTTTTCAACGATACTTATGGCCATGCAGCAGGCGATGAGGCCCTTCGCCGTGTAACGACGATCCTGCGAGCGGCGCTGCCGCTCGGGCGTGTCTATCGCTATGGCGGCGAGGAAATCGCCGTTTTGCAAGTTTCCAGCGACCCGAAAGAAGCGCTCCACGCCGCTGCGCAAGCAGCCAAAACCGTGGCCAACATCGCGATGCCCCATGAGGCAAGCGAATTTGGTGTGATTACGATCAGCGGCGGCAGCGCACTACTCAAAACCTATAGCGAAAGCGCGGAAATGGCGCTCAATGCCGCAGATAGAGCGCTCTACAGAGCAAAAAATGCAGGCCGCAACCGGGTCTTCAGCGCAGAATTAACAACCGCATCCTAAGCTGCCAACGCGCTAACGCCGTATGATAAGCAAACTTGGCAATTACGCCGCGCTGGCACGCGTTGTAAAAGACCTAACACTACCATCAAAAGCCGCACCATTTTCGGTCCGCTCTGCATTTCGCTCGAGGATAGCACGCAATCTTTTCAATGGGATGGGCCGCTCAAACTTGATTCCAGCTGATCCGTCGCGGCACCAACGCAGCGATGCGTTTGGAAAACAATCATTCTCCAATTCCACTGACATCAACCCGCAGTCTGGGATCGCCGGCAGACCATATGCCAGAAGCCCGGATTGAGAGATATTGGCAACACCGACATTGTAGCAATCATCGCCAATCCAGATATCAGCGCGCAAATCCGTTGGAATCCGTATCGCACGAGGCGGAAAATCATCGGCATCATGATGAAAAACCGTAATGTTGCGCAAGCCGAGCCGCCCGTCTGCACACCACGCTACCTCAGCCTCCGCAGCCGGGCCGCCATCCCAGAAATAGGTTAAGTGCTGCCCGGTAACGGGTTGATATGTTGTTTCTATCTGTACCCCGCCGGGCGAGATATTGCGGATGATACCCAGATAGGCACCACCTTCGGCTTCGATACAACATGGACGGTACGTGGTGATATGACGCTGTTCATTGCGCCGGTCCACCTGGTCCGCTCCGCCCTGACTGTCCTGTTCATTCATTCTGGACATTTAACGCATTCCCCAATCACATATCGCGACCCTGATCGCCAGATCGACTGGCCACCGGGATGATATGGGATGCAGCAGCTTTACCACTTTGACGCTTGGATGTTTCCAATACGCAAAAGTGAACACCACTCCATCTCGTACCCAACACTTATAAAGCAACGTGAGCCAAAATGCTTCTATAACATTACTCAGCGCCAGGAATATTTGCCCGCAAACGGTAAACTACATTCATTATCAACGGATAAAAATCCGGATAGGGACTCGATCCCACAAAAGGTAAATAATTTTTTAACCATGAGTTGAAGTCCAAGGAGCGGTTCAAGTGGGGTTTTATACCTTTAGAACACTCGATTCTGGACTCACCTTTCGCAAAGCCGCGATTATTTTGTATTGAGATCATCATCATTATGATGAGATCGGATTCGATTGCCCGCTTCATGCTCTCGCGCGAAGAATCCGTTGAACACGCAAGCAGCTCGGCCAATCGGAAGCCATCTCTGTTATGGCATTACGACAGGGATGAAGACCGCTTCTCAGAAAGTACGATAATGTAGTGAGGCAGCTTGTGGAATGCGGGAATCTCCCTGTCCTAATCGGACAGCAGGTTCCATTTCGTCATTCGATAAGCGCACGCCTGAGACGCAACTGGAGACGGATCGGCAGAAGTGACCGAAATCACTCTGCGGTCAAGCTGGCGACCAGATCGCGAACCTTCTTCTGACGCCATTGTGGGCGCGGAGCCACCAGCCAATAGGCACGCCGCCCTTCATCAGGGCCTTCAAGAGCGACCAGGCGGCCATCCTCCAGCGCATCTTCCACCAGCAGCAACGGCAACATCGTTCGGCCCAGCCCGGCCAATGCTGAGCTGAGAGCATGGCCAGGATTGCCGACTTGCAAGACCGCGTCACTGCCTTCCGGTCCGGGTGCGCTCGGCCAGGAAATCCAGTCATCGGGGGCATCTGGAGCCGCGACGATTACCTTTTGCGCAGGCGCCAGCTGGACTCCTTCCAAATCGCCCGGCCCGTCGCTCAGCCTGATCGCGAAATCGAGATTGGCTTCCGTAAAATCCACCTCTTCGCCGCCAATCAACTGATAGCGCACTTCAGGATGTTCACGCCGAAACGCGGCAAGGCGCGGCGCCAGCCATTGAGCATAGAATTCGCGCGGTGCGGCAAAAGTAAAGGAATAGCTCGACTGCCCGGCCTGCATTGATTGCACGCTTTCTTCAAATCGAAGAAAGCCTTCACGCAGCGGCTCCAGACCCGCTATCGCCTCATCCGTCAGCTCCAAGCCTCTGGACGTGCGCCGGAACAGCACCATCCCCAGAACATCTTCGAGAGCACGGATTTGCTGACCGACGGCGGCCGGCGTGACAGCAAGTTCATCGGCAGCGCGCGTAAAGGACAGATGCCGTGCCGCGGCATCAAATACGCGCAGGGCGTTTAACGGCAAATGGGTGCGCTTCATGGTGAGCGCTTTATTGTGGGTTCGGCCAACGAGCAAGAATTTCGGCCTGTCAGCAGTGAAATTACAGCTTTATTCGGCACGGATGACATGACCCGCATCAGCCGATAGTCGCAGGGGCCGCCAAGGGGAAGAATGGTATCGTCGCCTCTAGCGGGCTGCCATCCTCGCGCTCAAAAGTGAAGTGCCCCTCCATGGAGCCATGCGGCGTCGATAAGGGACAGCCGGAAACATAGTCATGCGTGTCACCGGAGGCGAGGATCGGCGTTTCTCCGACCACGCCCACACCATCGACAATATTCACCAGCCCGCTCGAATCGGTAATGCGCCAGTGACGGGATTTTAGCTGGACTGTGTCCGTCCGCCGGTTTTCGATCCGTATATGATATATCCAGAACCATTTTTGCCGTGCGACATTGGATTGCTCAGGCATAAAGGTGACCGAGACACGAACGGTGATACCATCGGTGATGGCGGCATGCTGAAAAAGGCGTTCTATCACGTCGGACATAGGCACAGAGTATAGTCTTTGGCACCACCCGCAAGGGCTTTGCCTTGCGGCATCGCTAAGCCGCTGCAGAAATGTCTGTTATCAGACCCTCAGCCACTCCGATAGAACGGACAGGCTTCATAGCGGAAGGGGGGCGGAATCGTCACTGGAATGGCGGGCAATCAGGCTGTTTGATCCCCGCAGCGACCATTTCAGCCCGTCACGTGCATAATCGAGTTCAACCTCGGCCGAGAGGTTATGGCGCGGGACATCCTCAATCAGTTTGGATCCAAAGCCGGTCCGCGTCGGAGGCTCCACTGGCGGGCCACCACTTTCAGTCCAGACGATCAGAAAATCGCCCTGCCCTGCAGTGTCGTGTTCCCATGAAATATGAACCTGCCCCTCATCGGAAGACAGCGCGCCATATTTAAGCGAGTTGGTTGCCAGTTCATGCAGCGCCATGCCGATTACTTCCGCAGCGCGCGGTGTCAGCGCACATTGCGGACCATCAAAGGTCAATTCACCCGGAGCTTCCTCCAGAAATCGCAATTGGAGGTGAACGAGTTCATCCACTGGCACATCACGCCAGGCACGTCGCACGAGAATATCCTGATTGACGGCAAGGCTGGAAACGCGTTCTTCAAAACGCTCGATAAAGTTCTCGCTGCTGCGAGCCGTGCGGCGCGCCAGTGCCTGAACCGTGGTCAGCATGTTTTTCGATCGATGGTTCACCTCCATCAGCAGCAAGCGAATTTGTTCAGCCTGCTCGCGCTGCTCGGTGATGTCGGTATTGGTGCCGAACCATTGAATGATTTCGCCTTCCGCATTCCGGATCGGCTTGGCGCGTGAAAGATACCAACGGAAATCGCCATGTCTGCTGCGCAGAGGAAACGTATCTTCCCAAACCTCGCCCTTGGTCAGGCTGTCGCGGAAATGCTTTACGACCCGGTCCACATGGTCGGGATGATGGACCTTCGTCCAGCCCAGCCCCTTCATTTCTTCAAGCGTTGTCCCGGTGTAATCATACCACCGCCGATTATACCAGGAGAGGTTGCCTTCCGAATCACTGATCCAAGCCAGCTGAGAGATATTTTCCGCCAGCATGCGAAAGCGCTGCTCACTCTCACGCAGTCGTTTATCGCGAGCGATATATTCGGTTGCATCGCGGGCAATCTTGCTCGCCCCGATGATTTCACCCTTCGCGTTGCGAACCGGAGAAACTGTCAGCGAGACGGGGACCACTGTCCCATCCTTGTGCAATCTCTCGCTCATGAATTGGCGGACTCGTTCTCCTGCACGGATGCGGGCCATGATTTCCCGTTCTTCATCCAGCCTTTCTGGCGGAAGAAGAATTTGGATCGATTTACCGATTATTTCATCAGCGCTGTAGCCGAAGATACGCTCAGATGCCGGGTTCCAGCTTACGATAATGCCATCAAGGTCTTTCGCCACGATCGCATCATCGGAAGATTCTACCAACGCCGTATAATGTTCGTGGGGCTCCATTGCCGATATGCTTCCTTCAAGGCGATCCGCTCCGGTCAGAGGCCAGCGACGGTCAGAGCGTGATCCAGATCTTCTACCAGATCATCAACGTCTTCGAGGCCGACATTGATCCTGAGCATGCCTTCAGAAATACCCATTTCCGCACGCCCCTCTTCGCCCATATTGGCATGGGTGGTGCTTGCAGGATGGCACATAAGCGACCGGGCATCGCCGATATTATTCGAAATATCGATCAGCTGCAGCGCATCGAGAATAGTATGCGCCTGTTCGCGGCCATCCACCACGAAACTGAAAATAGCTCCGCAATTGTCCATCTGCCGCTTTGCCAGCGCCTGTTGCGGATGACTGTCGAGGAAGGGATGCAGCACTTGCTTCACCCTGCCCTCCATACTGCGCGCGACCTTCAGGCAATTATTGCTGTGGCGCTCAACCCGCAGAGAAAGTGTTTCCAGCCCCTTCATCACCACCCATGCATTGAATGGCGAAAGGTTCGGACCAGTATTCCGTTGAAACGGGAGCAAAACGTCGTTGATGAATTCTTCTGTTCCGGCGACGGCTCCGGCAAGAACGCGGCCCTGCCCATCCATCAGCTTGGTTGCCGAATAGGCCACCACATCCGCACCGAATTCCATCGGCCGTTGCAGGGCCGGTGTACAAAAGGCGTTATCGACCACTGTGCGAATGCCATGCGCGCGGGCCAATGTGCAAATGCCGGTCAGATCGGCGATATCCATGGTCGGATTGGCCGGTGTTTCGAAGAAAAAGACCTTCGTATTGGGCCGGATGGCCTTTTCCCACGCTGAATTGTCACGCGCGTCAACCACTGTGGTCTCGATCCCAAATCGTGGCAACAGACTGTCCACCAACCAGCGGCAGGAACCAAAGGCTGCGCGAGCGGCAACCATGTGATCACCGGCGGAAAGCTGACACAGCAGCGCGGTGGTCATTGCCGACATGCCGGATGCCTGAACGCGGCACGCCTCGGCACCTTCCATCATGGCGATGCGTTCTTCCAGCATGGCCACCGTGGGGTTCTGCAAGCGGGAATAGGTCATCCCCGTATCCTCGCCAGCGAAACGGGCTGCGGCTATTCCCGCCTTGTCGTAGGTGTAACCCGACGTGAGGAACATAGCCTCACTCGTCTCACCATGCTCGCTACGCCACGTTCCCGCGCGGACGGCCTTGGTTTGGGGGCGCCATTGCGAGGTGACGGAGCGATCGATACCGGTGGTCTTCTTCATAGAATCGCAGCATGTAATCCCGGCAGAGCCTGCGAGCAAGCACCCTTGATCGCTAGCAGCACCATCTTGCCCGGGAGGTTTTAGCTGTTATCGACGCGGTGATGACAAAGCAGCGCACGTACCGTTCCGATGATCCACTCATGTGGAATATATTGCTGGCGATTGTCTTCTTCACATTGTGCCTGATCCGGCTCACCACGCCATCCTCCATCTATTTCGACGAAGAGCATTACGTACCGGCTGCACGTACCTTGCTGGCACTGGCCAAACCGGTGAATGTTGAACATCCTCTATTGGGTAAAACCTTGATCGCCGCCGGAATTGCATTGTTCGGCGATAATTCCTTTGGCTGGCGTATCTTTTCAGCGCTGGGCGGCACGCTGGCACTATTTGCCGGGATGCGGGCCATGTGGTTTGCCCGGCAAACAGCCTTTGCCAGTCTGGCCACAGGGCTCCTGCTCATCACCGCGTTCCCGCTTTTTGTCCTGTCGCGTATCGCCATGCTGGATATCTTCATGGCGGCCTTTGTCCTGGCATCCCTGTGGATGCTGGCCGCCGCCATCCGTTATCCAGACAGGGCTCGATTCAGGCTGGTTCTGGCTGGAATCCTGCTCGGCATGGCGCTGGGGACGAAGTGGAACGCCGCGCCGCTGGCGATCTTGCCGGGGGTTGCCTTTTTGCTGCTGCGCTGGCGCAGCATGGGTACTGCCTTTCCCTCCCCTCGATCCCTGTGGATGACATCTTATGGCAAACCGATAGAGGGCATCTCCTTAGCAGAGGCGGCTATGTGGCTCGGCCTGCTGCCGATCGTCATCTATATGCTTACGTTCAGCCCCGCATTTTTTTATGCGCAGGAGCCGCTTTCACCATTCGGCCTTGTTGCGCATCACAGGCATATGCTGGCGCTGCAGGAACAGGTCATCGCGGCGCACCCTTATCAAAGCACATGGTGGGAATGGGTGCTGGACCTGCGGCCAATCTGGTTCCTTTACGAACCGGTCGATGGGGCGCAGCGCGGAGTTTTTCTGACCGGCAACCCGCTCGTCATGTGGCTGGGTATTCCGGCGTTTGTCTGGTGCATCTGGGCCGCTTTCCGGTACAATCGGTGCGATTGTCTCGCGCTGGCAATACTTTACGCGACATCCATATTGTTCTGGATTGTCGCCCCAAAGCCCGTGCAATTTTATTACCACTATCTGCTGCCAAGCTGCTTCCTGATGGGTGCGCTGGCTCTGGCGCTTGATCACTTCTGGCAGAGCGCAAACAAATGGCTCCCGCTGACTGTACTCAGCGGGAGCCTTGCGATTTTCATCTATTTCTGGCCGATATTGTCAGCCGCGCCTTTGGAGAACGACCAGGCATTCACTGCCTGGACCTGGCTCCCCCGCTGGCCTTAGTCTTATGTGATCGCGCGGGCATTACCCTTGGGACCGGCAAAGAACCAGACGATCAGGCCAATGACCGGCAAAACGATAATCCCGATCGTCCACAGGATCTTCGCACCGCCGGATGAACCGCTCTGCCAAACATTGATGATTGCCCAAATGTCGAGCGCGAGAATAATAAGTCCGAAAATGAATTCCATGATTTGCACCGTAATCTGTTTCGCGGCCCCCCTTGGGCTGCTGTTGCTAAATCAATGAATGCAAACGAAACCCGTTCCCTTTACTTAAAGCGGCCCCAGACGAATTTGCTGGAAAGCGCATAATTCCACACCGATCCCAGCACGATCCCCGCCAATGCGGCCAGTACCCAGTGAAACCCGCGAATCTGCAGCAGGCTGGCCACTGCGACATTGGCGAAAGCCCCCACCAGACAGGTCGCGCAGAAACCTGCCCAGCCCATCAAGATGGATCGGAAACCAGTCAGCTTCTGGTCCCGATAAGTGAGGAAATTGTTCAGCCAGAAATTGAACGTCATCGCGGCAATTGTAGCGGCGGTCTGTCCGACAGCGAAAACCGTATGGCCGGCAATATAGAACAGCCACAGCACGGACATATGCACGCCCACACCCAGCGCCCCGACCGTTCCAAACAGCGCAAAACGCGTCGGAATGATCCGACCGAGATACCGTTCATACAGCCCGACGAGAAAATCGAGAACGACCGCTTCGTCCAATTTGCTTTCGCCCGAAAGTCGTTCCGCAAATTGCAGCGGGAATTCGGCAATCCTGAGCCGCGGCTCTGCCGTTGCCAGAATATCCAGCAGAATCTTGAAGCCTATGCCGGACAGGCGGTGCGCCTGCCCGCGGAGCTGCTCCGAACGCATCAGAAAATACCCGCTCATCGCATCGGACAAAGGACTTCCGGTCAGTTTCCGGGCCAGCGCATTGGCGAGCTTGGACCCTTTTTCGCGTCCCTCGCTCGACAGGCCAGATGCGCTGGCGCCTTCGGCAAAGCGCGACGCAATCGCGATATCGGCATCGCCTGAACGCACGGCTGCGAGCATTTTAGGCAATAATTGCGGATCATGCTGATGGTCGGCATCCATCACTGCTACAAAGGGTGCGGCAGTGGCGCACATCCCCTCGATCGCGGCACTGGCAAGACCGCGCCGGCCAATGCGCTGAATGACCCGGATGCGAGGATCCTGCAAAGCGAGCCGGCGAACCTCATCCGATGTGCCATCACCGCTATTATCATCGACAAACAACGCCTCCCAGCCAAAGGGGCCAAGTGCCTCCTCCAGCCGCGCGACCATGGGCGCGATATTTGCTTTCTCATTCAGCGTCGGCAGCACGATCGCCAGTTCGAGAGGTTTCGCCATCGCCGCTACAGCATCTGCAGAGGCTACGCTTAAATCGGTTTGCGTCATATCCATGGCCTCCCGATTAAAGCGTATTCCTCAACAAATACTTATCAACTTCAAAGCCTGTTAACCACTGCATCGCCCACTTCCCGGGTACTTGCAGAGCCACCAAGGTCGGCACCGAGCACGCCATCCGCAAGCGCTGCACTGACGGCTTTCTCAATCCGCTGAGCGTCCTCTTCGCGGCCGAAAGAATGGCGCAGCATCATGGCGAGACTCAGGATCATGGCCATCGGATTCGCCTTGCCCTGCCCGGCAATATCGGGGGCCGAACCGTGGATCGGCTCATACATGCCCTTGGTGCCATACTCGGTCTGATCCTCACCCAGCGATGCCGAAGCAAGCAGGCCGATGGAACCGACGCACATGCTCGCCTGATCCGACAGAATGTCGCCAAACAGATTGCCGGTCACGACCACATCGAACTGACCCGGATCGCGGACCAGCTGCATCGCGGCATTATCAACATACATATGATTGAGCGTGACATCGGGATATTCGGCGGCGACCTCGATCACCACATCGCGCCATAGCTGGCTGGTTTCCAGCACATTCGCCTTGTCGACACTGGTCAGCCGTTTCTTACGCCCCTGCGCCGCGCGGAAAGCCACATGTGCAATGCGCCGCACTTCATTTTCGTCATAAGACATGAAGTCAAAGCCCTGCCGCAGCCCATTATCCAGCGTGCGGATCGCCTTTTCACCGAAATAGACATCGCCATTCAGCTCCCGCACGATCAGAATATCGATCGCCCGCGCGACTTCAGGACGCAGCGCAGACATATCTTCGAGTCCGGGAAACATGGTTGCGGGGCGCAGATTGGCAAACAGGCCCAGCGCCGCGCGCAGGCCCAGAATTGCCTGTTCCGGGCGCAAATGACGCTCCAGATTGTCGCAATCAGGATCACCCACAGCGCCAAACAGAATGGCATCTGCAGCTTTGGCAATCTCCAGCGTTTCGGGCGGCAGGGGATGGCCATGTTTCTTGTAACCCGCCCCGCCAACATCGGCCTCCAGCGCTTCGACACCCGGCAATGCCAGCGCATCCAGCACCTTGCGGGCTTCGGTCATAATTTCAGGGCCAATGCCGTCACCGGCGAAAAACGCGATTTTCATATCAGATCATTCGTCCCAAACGTTCTATCAGGCGTGTGCGCGCCGCCATAACATCGCCAAACCTGTCGGCAAGGAGGTAGTGGCCAATTGCCCCGCCCTGCCGTTCCATTATCGCCAGACTGGCGGCAAGATCACCGGTGGCGGTCAATTTCTGTTCTGCCTGTCCGCCATAGCCAAGCTCACGCAGCATCAGTCGCTCATACGCGCATAGCGCATCCACCCAGCCTCGTGCGGAGGGCGCATGGCAAATCGCATCCAGCAGCGCCGACAGCGCATCGAAGAGCGAGGGATAGCTTTGTCTTTCCGGCAAAACCGTCGCGGTTAAAGCGCAAACCCAGCCCATGGCTGCGGCTGGCAGCGGCTCCCCCAGCCACGGCCCGCGGCTTTGCAGCAATTCAAGCTTCCCAAAAGGAAGCTGGTTTTCTGACCGAAAGGAGAATTGACACTCCACCAGATTACCGGGGATCACCACAGGGCGCAGATGCCGCCCGCGCCCCCCGGCGATATAGGCTGCCACCACACCGCGATCGCGAGTCAGGAGGCGAGCAATCACGGCGGTTTCGCCATGAAATCGTGCAGCGATGAAGATGGCTGGCGCGCGAAACTGCATCAGACCTCTGTGACGACGCCCCGGCGAGACCACAAGTGGGAAGGTGCCGAAATTGCTTTTTGTTTAGTTTAGCGGGCAATCTGCATTTATTAATTTATCCATGCAACCCAATAGCTTGTTTCATCGTTCACATCACAATCGGAGTAGATTTTACCCGCGGTGAAGGAGAGTGAGCATGAGTGATTTCGAGCTGGATAAAGGCGGCGCCAACCATCAGAAGCCTGAGGGCAAAGATGATGTGATGACCACAGCGCAAGGCGCACCGGTCGCCGATGATCAAAACTGGCTGAAAGGTGGCCCGCGCGGCCCGAGCCTGCTGGAGGATCACATTGCGCGGGAAAAGATCTTCCATTTCGACCATGAGCGCATTCCCGAACGGGTTGTCCATGCCCGCGGATACGGGGTGCATGGTACATTCGAATTGACCAACCCCATCCCCGAACTGACCTGCGCCAGCATACTGGCAAGCGAGAAGGGCAAGAAAACTCCAGTTTTTGCGCGCTTTTCGACAGTCGCGGGAAGCAAGGGCTCACCAGATCTGGCGCGTGACGTGCGCGGTTTCGCAGTAAAATTCTATACCGATGAAGGCAATTGGGACATCGTCGGCAACAACATTCCGGTCTTCTTCATTCAGGATGCGATCAAGTTCCCAGATCTGATCCACGCCGCGAAACCCGCCCCGGATCGCGATTTTCCGCAGGCCCAGACCGCGCATGACAATTTCTGGGATTTCGTCTCACTATCCCCTGAATCGATGAACATGATCATGTGGATCATGTCTGACCGGACGATCCCGCGCAGCCTGCGTTTTATGGAAGGCTTCGGCGTCCACACTTTTCGCCTCGTCAATGAAAAGGGCGAGGCGAAATTCGTCAAATTCCACTGGAAACCCAAACAGGGCGTGCAATCGGTGGTCTGGAACGAAGCGCTCAAGATAAACGGCATGGACCCGGATTTTCATCGCCGCGACATGTGGGCCGCAATCGATTCGGGCGACTTCCCCCAATGGGACCTCGGCGTTCAGGTCTTCGATGAGGATTACGCCGAGAAGTTCGAATTCGATGTGCTGGATGCGACCAAGATCATTCCGGAAGAGGACGTACCGGTGCAGATTGTGGGCACCATGACGCTGGATGCCAATGTCGAGAATTTCTTCGCCGAAACCGAACAGGTGGCATTCTGCACGCAGAACATTGTGCGCGGCATCGATTTTACCGAAGACCCGCTGCTGCAGGGGCGCAATTTCTCCTATCTGGATACCCAGACAAAACGGCTGGGCGGGCCGAACTTTACCCATATCCCGATTAACGCCCCGAAATGCCCGGTCCGCCATTTCCAACAGGACGGGCATATGGCGATGCAAAACCCCAAAGGCCGTGCCAATTATGAACCCAATAGCTGGGGCGGCGATACGGGCGTAGAACGCGGGCCGCGCGGCTGCCCGGTCAATGGCTTCACGAGCTATGCTGCCCCCATGGGAGCCACCAAAATCCGTGAGCGGTCGGAGACTTTCGCCGATCATTATAGTCAGGCCCGGCAGTTCTACATTTCGCAAACCGACATTGAACAAACCCATATGGCCGATGCGTTGGTGTTCGAGCTGTCCAAAGTGGGCCGGAATGATATCCGGCAACGGATGGTCGGCCATTTGCTCCATATCGACAAAGGACTGGCGCAAGATGTCGCCGATGGGATTGGCCTGAAGGAATTGCCAGCAAAGCCGCCGGCTGCACGCAAACCGATCACCGACCTGCCCGAAAGCAAAGCCTTGTCGATTCTGAAAAATACCCCCGGACATTTCAGAGGCCGCAAAATCGGCATTTATATCGGCGAAGGCGGTGATGCGGGAGTAGTCAGCGCTTTGAAGGCTGCTGCCAAGGATGAAGGTGCGACGGTGGAAATCATCGCCCCCCATGTCTCCGGAGCCAAACTATCGGATGGCAAAGTGATGGAAGCGGATGAAAAGATCGATGGCGGCCCGTCTGTGGTTTACGATGCCGTTGCCATTGTGATGGGGGAGGACGCTGCCAAAAAGCTGGCGCGCAACAAACCGAGCACGGATTTCGTGAATGACGCCTTCGCGCATTCCAAATTCATTGGCTACCACCCGGCTGTCAAACCGTTGCTGGAAGGCGCTGGCATTGCCAACCGGATGGATGATGGCGTCATGGATCTGTCTGGCAAAGATGCAGCCAAGAACTTCCTCAGCGCTTGCGGCGCACTCCGTTACTGGAAGCGTGAACAGGGATAGTCGGGCATAAGGCAGGCCAACATCCAAAGGATGGCGCGCGGAGGATACCCTCTGCGCGCCATTTTCATATCAGGTGATGGGCCATGTTGGACATTCTGCCCCTATGTCTGACAACAGAACTGGCTATATGGTGACCATGACCGACCCAAACACCCCCCTTTCGGAAGCTCAGAATCAGACCGATACAGCCCCGCCCAGCAAGGCGCGCTGGATCTTTGAAAGCGGCTGGCGCGGCCTGTGCCCACGCTGCGGCAAGGGGAAAATGTTCAAGAGCTGGCTGAAAGTTCAAGAGCATTGCCCGGAATGCGGGCTCGATTACCGCTTTGCCTCACCCGACGACGGCCCGGCCTTCTTCTCGCTCTGCATCATCGCCTTCCCGCTGACCTTTTTGATCGTCTGGTTTCAGGTGGCCTTCGATCCCCCGATCTGGGTGCATCTGTTCACCTCAATCCCATTGATGGGTTTTGGCTGCGTCCTGCCGCTACGCCCGATCAAAGGCTGGCTGGTCGCATCGCAATATGTGAACAAGGCGCAGGAAGCCGGAACAGGCGGCTTGTGGCAACAGCTGCACGGTACGGATGATAAGAACGACAAAACCCCGCTGTAATCGCTACAGTGGAAGGGCTGCAGGTTCTTTAGCGCTTAATATGTAAGGGTCTCTCTGCGGATCGCCCCCATCCGCAGAGGCCATACGCGCCTTTCCCAAGACAAAACCGTGATAGGCCGAACACTCGGCTTTCAAAGCAATCGTATCCGCCTGCTTGCCGGGCGAAGTCGTCGTGCCTGCGCGCTAGATCGGAGGGTGCATACCACTCTGGCAGGGCTGCATCTGCCACTTCGATGGCCTCGGTTCATCGCACAAGCCGCTCAAGCCAGCCATACAAACCCACGGTCCACCTAAGGCGTTCATGTATCAGCAAGGGTAAGCTGAACAACCGGGGGGTCGCATTCAGGTGCGGAGCGTATCTGCAGCTATCACAAGACGGAATGAAACAAATTTGCCGGAAAGCCATTGGCTATCTCACACAGCGATCGAACGGATTGTGTCGCACAGTGAAGACCGGTTGTTTAAAATTGAAGGAGAGCGTTAATGAATGCCGTTTCCAATAATTCAAAAGTTCTGATGCTGATGGCCATGCTGGCAACGCCGATGTCAGTCGCGACTGCCCAGGCTCAGGAAGACTATGAGGGTGAAACATCAACAACGGTTTATGGCGAGCAGCTGCCCGATGAGGCGGAAATGACCGAAGGACCGGAAATTGAGGGCATTATTTCTGCACGCAGCGCCGACAAGCTGCAAATCACCAGTTCCGACGGCACCAACACCATCATCGCACTCACTGATGATACCCAGATCAAGGCCCGCGGCGGATTTCTGGGACTGAATACAGACAAACTGGCAACTGATGAACTTCTGAACGGTATTCCCGTCTCGGTCGAAACGATGCAATGGAATGGCGGCCTGGTCGCATCCAAGATCGACTTGAAGAACAAAGATCTCAAAGTCGCATCGATGATTCACAACGGCACCAATCAACGCTTCGCCGAACAGACTGCAGCAACGGAAGCTCTGCGCGGCCGGATGGGCGACATCGACAAATATAACGTCAAGAGCACTACCGATGTGCATTTCGACACAGGTAAATACAATCTGTCGCCGATGGCGAAAAACGCGCTATGCGCCACCGCCAGCGAAGCAGACCAGATGGATAATGCTCTGCTGCTCGTCGTAGGCTACACCGATTCCACCGGCAGCCTCGAAGTCAATCAGGCATTGAGCGAAAAACGGGCTGGCCGGGTTGTCAATTATCTGCAGCAGGCCTGCGGCTGGAAGCCCTATCGCATGCTGACCCCGACCGGGATGGCTGAAGCGGATCCGCTCGCCAGCAATGATACGCCCGAAGGCAAGGCACAGAACCGCCGCGTAACAGTGAATGTTTTGGTCAGCAAAGGCCTTGACGGTTTGTAAGACGATGTGCGGGGTGGGTATCGTGCCCGCCCCGCATCTTAAATTTACCCTTGGCCAGACTGTTCTGAGCTGAACAAAACCGCGCGGAATGGGCAAGCAAATGTGCCCAATCGAACGCAAGAATCTGGCATCAGGTCCAAAGACCTTGATACTGCCATAAATGGCTTGAGCTCAGCGCGTGAACAAGGCGCGCACCTTTAACCCCAAAGCACTTAGGGAAGTTACAGGGGCTTGTAGGCCTATCCAGCAGGACTTCCGGCGATATCAGCGCGGCAATCCCGTAATTTAGGGCATCAGTCTTTGGAGGCGAGCTTGGCTTCCAGCTCTGCCAGTTTGGCTGAGACCTTTTCATTTTCTTCGCGTGCCTTGGCGGCCATGTCTTTTACGGCGTCAAATTCTTCACGCGAGACGAAGTCGAATCCACCAAAACCTTCTTTCATCCGTTCACGCGCGGTTTCCCGTGCTTCACGGGTCATACCGGCAAAAGTACCGGCCGCGCTGTTAGCGAGCTTCACGAAATCGGCGATAAGGGGATTCTGGCTTTGCATAGCTCCTATGTGGCCTCGATTTGCAGAATCGACAAGAGGGCTTTCACGCCTACAGCTCCACGCGCTCTACATTATTTGAGATCTGTTTCCCGTCGGCATGGGGGTTGAGCTGCATAAACTGCCAATTCAAGACCGTGGCAAACAGTACCCAGGCAAGATAGGGCACCAGCAGAATTCCCGCAGCGACGCGTATTTTCCAGAACAATATCAGCGTCACCAGCACCATCACATCAATCGCGAACAACAGATATTGCGCATAGGTGATCTGATGGGCCGCAAAAAACAAAGGCGACCATGCAAGATTCAGAGCCAGTTGCACCAGAAAGGCCGCAATGGCCCAGCCGCGCAGCCGTGCGCCCCACGCTGAACAGATGAAAGCGAAAGAAACGCCCATCATTATGTAGAGGATCGACCAGACTATCCCGAATGTCGCGGGCGGCGGGAACAGGTCCGGTTTTTGCAGCTCTGAAAACCACGGATTGTCCGCTGCACTGCCAGAGGCCTGCCCCGACAGGAATCCCAAGAGAACAACAGCCGGCACCAGAAAAAGCAACCAGCGAAAGAAGCTGGCGCGCAGTTGCTTGGGGGAAGCGAGACGATTCATAGACGCTCCTGTCGATTCGACTGGAACGATAGTGACCGCAGCCCGTGATCCGCGCAATGGTCCAAAACAACCGGAACGGCGTTATCGCTCAGTCAGAAGTAGCATGGCGCGACGCGGAAATGAGAAATTCGACATTCCCCTCCGGCCCGGTAATTGGACTTTCGACGATGCCCTGAACGCTCCAGCCGCCTGCTTCGACCCATAGACGGGTTTCCTCACAAACGCGCGCATGCAGGGCTGGATCTCGCACCACACCGCCTTTACCGACTTCGCCGCGGCCCACTTCAAACTGCGGTTTGATCAGCGCCACAAGGCGGCATTCCGCCGCGGCCAGCTGTAACGGAACCTCCAGCACCTTCTGCAGCCCGATAAAGCTGGCGTCACAGACCACCCAATTGCAGCCCATCGTAATATGGTCGGGGGTGAGAATTCGTGCGCTGGTCTTTTCCAGCACCGTCACCCGGTCATCCTGCCGCAATTTCCAGGCAAGCTGATTGGTGCCCGAATCCACGGCGAACACGTGACGCGCACCCTTTTGCAGCAGCACATCGGTGAAACCGCCGGTGGAGCTGCCAATGTCCATCGCCACTGCATCAGCCGGGTCGAGATCAAAATGTTCAATGGCATGGGCCAGCTTCAACCCGCCGCGCGAAACCCAAGGGTGATCGCGGCCCCGCACGTCGATATCGGCATCTTCGGCCACCTGCTGCCCGGCCTTTTCGATCTTGCGATCCCCGATATAGACGAGACCCGCCATCAACATGGCCTGCGCCCGTGCCCGGCTTTCCACATATCCACGGGACACAAGCAGCTGATCAATGCGTTGTTTTGCCATGGGGAGCCCATAGCGCCCAAAAGCTGCTTGAGCCAGCGCCACGCAAAGGCCAAAGAACACCGCATATGAAACAAAACCATTTCACTGCCCGCTTTTCCGCATTGTCGACGCTCGTGCTCAGCGCTGCGGTGCTGTCCGCCTGCGTGCCATCGGCCCCCGAACCTGTGGCACCGCCGCCCGCACCTGCCCCCACGCCTGCGCCCCCGCCTTTGCCGGAACCCACACCGACCTATGAAAACTGGATGGATGCACCGCAAACACCAGGTGACTGGAGCTATCGCAGCAATGCGGCCGGATCGACCGCCTTGTTCGGTCCTGTTTCAGGCTCCCCGCTCGCTGTCTTCAGCTGCAATCGATCAAACCAGACACTCACCCTGTCCCGCACCGGACAAGCAACTGGCCCAGTGCCGGTGAATGTGCTGACCGAGACCCAAGAGCGTCTGGTAGAAGCCGTACCGACTGGCGGAACGCCGCCTTATCTCGCCATGCGCCTCAATGCGCGCGATCCCTTTCTTGAAGCGATCGCCTTCAGCAAAGGCCGCTTCGCACTTGAGGCGCCGGGCGAACCGACACTCTATCTGCCCGCATGGCCAGAGATCACCCGGGTGATTGAGGATTGCCGCTAAGCCGCGCAGCAGGCGGATCTTATCCAGCGATATGGTGAATTGCTCCGGCACTAAAAACGCATTGGCGCGGATTTGGGCCGGAGCGATCAATTCTGACGTGAAAAAACAATATTTCAAGCCTTGTCTTCGCGCGGTAAAGGGATGAAACATAAGCACAAGGCCAGCGGTGAACGCGGTCTTGGCCCCCGGTGAAGCGGCTGGGTCTTGGCTCTAAAAGCGCGAAAGGAGGTGATCCGATGTCTCATGGTCCAGCAGAGAGGTCGGCGAGTTTCCGTGCGGAGCATTATCGTCAAAACTGAGTGAGGCGATAAAGGCTTCGTGAGCGGCACTCCGGCCGCTGACCATGCGAAAGGCCGTTCCTGCCACGGGCCAGGAGCGGCCTTTCTCATTTCCCGATTATGCCCTGGCACAACATGGGATTTGCCTCTTGCCCCTTTCCCCCGCTACGCCACCAGCATGAACTGAATCCTGCGCTGCGCAGGCTTTCCATTTATGTCGCTCATATTGCCCGATGCGAAATTTTATGTCATCTGGCCTGAGTTCAAATTAGGTAGGGATTCCCAAAATGTCCGGCAGTGCCGAATCAGCCCTTGTTTTCAATCAGATCCCCCACCCTGCTCCTGTGCCGGGTGCCAGCCGTGATCAGGCATTGGCCGATCCCGGATTTGGAACGATATTCTCCGATCATATGGTGTCGGTGGAATGGAGCGAAGGCAAAGGTTGGCATGATGCCGTCGTGGGCCCGCGCCAGCCGATCGCGCTCGATCCGGCAACGGCAGTGCTCCACTATGCGCAGGAAATTTTTGAAGGTCTGAAAGCCTATAAGCTGACAGATGGCAGCATGGCGCTGTTCCGTCCGGAAGAGAATGCCCGCCGCTTCAACCAATCGGCGCGCCGGCTGGCCATGCCGGAAATGCCCGAGGACATGTTCGTCGAAGCAGTTCGGCAACTTGTGCTGGTTGATAAGGACTGGTTTCCTTCCGTTGAAGGCGGCTCGCTTTATCTGCGGCCTTTCATGTTTGCCTCAGAACCATTTCTGGGCGTGCGTCCGGCCAAGCAATATAAGTTTCTCGTGATTGCCAGCCCCGCCGGCAATTATTTCAAATCCGGTGTGCCGGCAGTCTCTATCTGGGTCAGCAGCGATTACACACGTGCCGCGCCCGGCGGTACAGGCGCGGCAAAATGCGGTGGCAATTATGCCGCCAGCCTGGTCCCGCAGGCGGAAGCCATTGAACGCGGCCATGATCAGGTGGTTTTCCTGGACGCAGCCGAACATAAATGGATTGAAGAACTGGGCGGCATGAACCTGTTCTTCGTCATGAACGACGGCACGCTGATCACCCCGCCCCTCAGTGGCACGATCCTGCCGGGAATTACGCGCGACAGCCTCCTGACGCTCGCCCGTGAGGAAGAGCTGACAGTTCGGGAGGAACGCTACAGCATCGATCAATGGCGCGATGATGCCGCCAGTGGCAAACTGCTGGAAACCTTCGCCTGCGGCACCGCAGCCGTGGTGACTCCGGTCGGGCATGTTGCAGGCCATGACGGTGAGTTCACGATCGGAAGTGGTGGCCCCGGCCAGCTGACATCGAAATTGCGGGAAAAACTGGTCGGAATTCAGCGTGGCACCGCCGCAGACCAGCATGGCTGGGTGACCAAAATAGCCTAAGCTCAACCGCCTGAACTACGCCAAAAAATTACCATAGGCGGTGAGAGCTTTTATAGCCCCCGCCGCCTATTGTTTCTTCAGCGTTCCATCTTCTTATAGAGCCGCTCCATCAGCTCCGTGGCGACGCGCAGTTCGTCTTCTTCAAAGTCGGCAAAGAGTTCATGCCGTTTGGGATCGAGAACTTCTTTTACGTCAGCCAGGGCTTCGCGGCCGTTATCCGTGATTTCCACCAGACGTGAGCGCCGATCCTCCGGATTTTTCCAGCGCCGGATAAGCGCCTTGCTTTCCAGTTCATTCAGGGTCCGCACAAGCGAGGGCCATTGAACGCCCATTCGTTCCGACAAATCCAGCGTCGTCACGGGTGTTTCGGCAAAGGCAATACCGAACAAGGTCTGCCAATGTGCGCGGCTATGGCCGGTCTTGGCCCGAATGGCTTCGTCAATATAAGACGTCCAGCGGCGGGCCGCGATGATGAGATTGCGGCTGAAGAGAAATTCAGCTTCGACCCGTGATCCCTGGTGATAATAATCATTGAAATTGACAGCCCAATTATCAAAGCGGGCATCATCTTGGTTATCGTGTTGCGACATGAGTTCCGAAAAGCTCCTTATTACGCTCCCTGTAAACCAGCCTTGCTTCTCGAACAACTCGCCTGACATCACGGCACGCACAATAAAGCGCCCGGCGAGTGTTGACTATAAAGTACCATGCTACATAATTGTAAAAGGTTCATGAATGAACGGTCCGACGCAAAATTGCGCGGGGAGATGATTGGGAGTGCGTGCATTGGGCACACAGCAAAGCGACAACACTGGTCGCCGGATTGATCTGGCGAAAGCGATTGAAGAACAAAAACCCGGTCGGTTCACCGCGACCCTTGTGGTCATATCCTGCATCGTGACGTTTTTTGACGGGTTTGACATGCTCGTCCTGTCCTTCGTCGCATCCTATTTGCGCGACGATTTCGGACTCGATCAGGTACAGATCGGCAATCTTTTCGGCTGGGGTATTTTTGGCGCGATGGTGGGCGGCTTTGCCTTTGGCTGGATCGGAGACCGGATCGGCCGCCGCCCTGCTATTCTGGTCTCGGTCGCCGGGTTTGGGCTGACAGCGATCGGCATGGGACTTGCGCCCGATTATGCCTCTCTCACCGTGCTGCGTTTTCTGAATGGCATCATGCTGGGCGGATTGCTGCCGCTGATCTGGACGCTGAATATCGAATTCGCACCGCGCGCCTATCGCGCCACCGTCGTCACCGTGGTGATGATGGGTTACACATTGGGCGGCGCCTTGGCGGGGCCGATAACAGACTGGATCGCGCCCCATTATGGATGGCACACCGTCTTCATCGCCAGCGGCATACTGACGCTGTTCCTGTGTTTCATCCTGTTCTTGAGCCTGCCCGAATCCGCCCGCTATCTGACACTGAAAGGTAAGGCGAAGGACAAGGTCGTCGCGGCCCTACAAAAAATCGCGCCGCATCTCGAAGCACGCACCAGCGATACGATCTATTGTTCGGATGAAACCGGGCCCGCAGGCGATCAGGAGCGCTTCCGCATCTCGGCGCTGTTCTCCGGCAAGCTGGCGGCCATTACCCCCCTCTTGTGGCTGGCCTATATCGGCAGTTCGATGGCGGTTTATTTCAAGGCGACCTGGGGGCCGACCATCTTTGAAGATGTGGGCCTGACCCGGACGGAAATTGCCTATTTGTCCTCCGCCTCATCAATCGTGGGGTCCGCCGCGGGACTCGGGCTGATGCGCTTCACCGATCGCTATGGTCCGATAGCGATTGCAGGCCTTCCGCTGCTTGCGGCGCCTATTTTATGGATCATGGGCACATATGACACCACGCTGACGATTTTCGTCGCCTTGTCTCTCGCCTCCATGACCATGATCGGCGGCATGCATTTCGGGCTGCATTCCATTGCCGGTGTATTTTACCCCAGCCAGTTCCGCGCGAATGGTGCAGGCTGGGCAACATCCATAGCAAAAATAGGCTCTATTTCCGCGCCTGTGATCGCCGGATATATGCTGGCAGGTGGCCTGCCGGTGAAGCAGGCGTTTGCGATTGTCGCGGTCGCTCCGCTCGTTTCCGGAATCAGCCTCCTGTTACTATCCCGTATTGCGCATTGGGGTCAGGAAAACGAGACCGACCTGGTCGAAACGGAAGAACAATCCGCATTGCAGGCTGCCGCCCAATAAGCCCATTCTCCGCTTCGCGGCGAGTGGCTCGAGATTAACGGAGTAAACATGTCCTCACCTCGTATTCTGCTCACCCGGCGCTGGCCGGCGCATGTCGAACGCGCAATGGCCGCGGAATTTGACGTCATCTTCAATGAAAATGATCAACCGATGAGCCAGAAGCAACTGGCTGAGGCGATGCGCGAGGTGGACATCCTCTGCCCCACCGTTTCCGACCGCATTGATGCGGAGGTGATCGGCGAGGCTCCCAAGGTAAAACTGATCGCCAATTATGGGGTTGGCTTCGATCATATTGATCTGAGCGCTGCCAAGTCGCGCGGGGTCGCCGTCAGCAATACGCCGGGCGTCCTCACCCAAGCCACCGCCGATATCGCTTTCACCTTGCTGTTGATGGCCGCCAGACGTGCGGGTGAGGGAGAACGGGAATTGCGGGCCGGCAAATGGACCGGGTGGCGCCCGACGCATCTCATGGGCGCATCGCTTGCCGGCAAGACACTTGGTCTGGTCGGTTTCGGACGGATCGCGCAAGCTGTCGCCCGGCGCGCGCATCACGGCTTCGGCATGAAAATTGCCTATTATGGCCGGCGCGAGGCGGAGCCAGAGATAGCGCAGCGATATCAGGCGCAGTTTCACGAGAATCTGCACAGCCTCCTGCGCATCTCTGATGCGGTATCGCTGCATGTGCCGGGCGGCGCGGAAACACGGCATTTGATTGATTCCACTGCGCTCAAATCCATGCGCCCCCATGCCTATCTGGTGAATACTGCCAGAGGAGAAGTTGTCGATCACACTGCCCTGACCAACGCGTTGGAGAACAAATTGATCGCAGGCGCCGGACTTGATGTTTATCCCGAGGAACCGAGCATTCCAAAGGGGCTGACCAAGCTCGAAAACGTCGTCTTGCTGCCGCATCTGGGCAGCGCGACGAATGAAACCCGAATTGCCATGGGGATGAAGGCGCTGGCCAATGTTGAGGCCTTCCTTTCGGGTAAGCCCCTGCCTGATCCAGTGCTGTTGCCCGCCCCCGCACAATGAGCGAGCACATGGCCAGAAGCCTATGTGACGATTTGATCGCAGAGGAACATCTGCCGGAGACCTATCACGCGATCATCCGTGATTGGTGGCAGCCGCTGGCCGCACATCTGGCGGGGATGGCAGGCCAGACAATCGCGCCGGTCATCAGCATTAATGGTGGACAGGGGACCGGAAAATCCACGCTTTGCCGCTTTCTCGAAGCTCTGCTGAACGATCGCGGAATCAATGCGGTCACATTGGGGCTGGATGATCTTTATCTGCCAAAGACGGATCGCCAGATATTGGCGCGGAAGATTCATCCCCTCTTCGCCACACGAGGGGTGCCGGGCACGCATGATACCGATTTGGGCCTTGCGCTGATCGCTGCCTTGCGGGAGGGCGCCGACGTGTCCTTGCCCATCTTTGACAAGAGTGAGGACGATCGTTCCGCCGCCACGCGCCGCACAGAGGCCCCTGCGGATATCATCTTGTTCGAGGGTTGGTGCGTGGGTGCGCAGCCCCAACCGGACCATGCGCTGGACACGCCGATTAACCAGCTGGAAGAGGAAGAAGACCCGGATGCTGTCTGGCGCCGCCATGTGAATGATGCCCTTGCCGGGCCGTATGCCCGCCTGTTTGCCGAGATCGATCATCTCATCATGTTGAAGGTTGAGGATTTCAGCGCGGTGTTTGCCAATCGGAAAATGCAAGAAGCCAAGCTTGCCGCCAGCCAGCCCTTCGCTCCGGCGGTAATGGATGACGCGAAGCTGCGGCGCTTTGTTGCCCATTACGAACGGCTGACGCGCTGGATGCTGCAAGACCTGCCACCACGCGCCGATTTGCTGCTTGAAATTGACGCCAGTCAGACCCCGATCGCAGCATCTGGGCCATGGGCTGATGCTCTGGCAATATAATACGTAGTATGGTACACATTAATATGAGAGCTGACGATTCGGACCGGTTGCGAAGACAGCTGGCCTGATGTCGGCGGAGAGATGCAAGAAAGGCCATATCCCATGTCGCTCAAAATACAGCCAATCCTGCCCCGCTTCGGCGCGGAATGTTCTGGCCTCGATCTGACCAAGCCGCTGGATGACAAAGCCCGGCGAGATGTGCTTGAGGCGATGAGCACATGGGGCGTTTGCGTCTATCGCAACACCGGACTGGATGATGAAGGTCATATCGCCTTCAGTCGCAATTTCGGGCATCTGGAACTCGCCCCGGCACGCAAGGGCGGCAAATCGCGCCTCAATCACCGTGAACTTTTCGATGCGAGCAACATCAATGCCGAGGGTCAGATCAATACTGATCCCGCAGCCAAAACATATCGCAAGGGTGATCGCCTCTGGCATACGGATAGCGCCTTCATGGACAAGCGTTCCTCCCTTTCGCTCCTACTAGCGCATGAAGTGCCGGAAGAAGGCGGCGAGACATGGTTCGCCGATACTCGCTCCGCCTATGATGATCTGCCGCAAGACATGAAGGACCGGCTGGAGGGTCTCGTGGGCCGCAATTCGCTTTGGTGGTCGCGAAAAATGGGCGGTGCGGATATTCCTCTGGAAACAGTGAATGAAGGGCCGATTGCGCTGCATCCAATAGTCCACACCCATGCCGGTTCAGGCCGCAAGGCACTGTTCATTGCCGCTCATACGGTGGATATTGAGGGGATAGATCATGAAGAGGGCTGCGCTCTCGTGCGCGAACTGATCGAATTCGCCACCCAGCCACAATATGTGTTCAGCGTAAAATACGCCCCCGGAGACATGGTGATCTGGGACAATCTGTGCAGCATGCATCGCGGCGGAGACTTCGATTACGACAATGAACGCCGCGATATGCGCCGCACAACCGTGCGCGAGGGGACGGAGCCCTATGCGCGGCTGGATGATGATCCCTTTACCGACCTTTTCAAATCCATTCCCAAAACGGTCGATTTGACAGGCACCAGCAGCGACAATGAGAAAACGCGTCAGAATGCCTGATTAAACGTATCCTGCAACATATGCTTGCATGATGCGCGGAACTTGGCACGTTCCTTCCTGAAAAGGGCCGAACCGGAAAATCGGACGGTTTATGGGAGAAGATAATGAAGGGGTTTGCAGGCCGTGCACTGACGCTGGCCGGGCTGGCGATGATACTGCCCGGCTGTTCAGCAAAATCAAATGAGACTCCAGCGACCGAAAGCGATCGCCCCGGCAATGTCACTGCCGAGCGTCTGCTGGCGGCCGATGACGATCCTGACAATTGGCTGGGCTATGGCCGCACTTATGATGAACAGCGCTACAGCCCGCTCACCGATATCAATACGACTAATGTCGGCGAGCTTTCGCTAGCCTGGGCGGTCGAACTCGATACCAATCGCGGTCAGGAAGCAACGCCGATCGTGGTCGATGGCATCATGTATATTTCCACTGCCTGGGACAAGGTTCTGGCGGTCGATGCAGCCAGCGGCAAAGTTGTGTGGCAGCATGATCCCGAAGTGGACGGGGCCAAGGCTGTTCATGCCTGCTGCGATGTCGTCAATCGCGGCGTCGCCGTTTGGGAAGGCAAAGTCTTCATCGGCACGATCGACGGGCGGCTGATCGCGCTCGATGCGGCAACAGGCGATGAAGTGTGGTCGCGGGTCACGGTCGATCAGGAAAAGCCCTACACGATCACCGGTGCGCCGCGCGTTTTCAAGGACAAGGTCATTATCGGCAACAGCGGCGCCGAAATGGGCGTGCGCGGCTATGTGACCGCCTATGACACCGATACGGGTGAGGAAGTCTGGCGGTTCTATACCGTGCCGGGCAATCCAGCCGATGGCCCCGACAATGCAGCATCCGATGCCGCCTTCGAGAAATTCGCCGGTAAGACCTGGTTCGGCGATTATTGGGAAATGGGCGGCGGCGGAACCGTGTGGGATTCGATGGTCTATGACCCTGAATTCGACCAGATCATTCTCGGCGTTGGCAATGGCTCCCCCTGGAACCACCGTGTACGATCGGATGGAAAAGGGGATAATCTTTTTCTCAGTTCGATACTGGCATTAGACCCCGATACGGGCGCCTATAAATGGCATTATCAGGTTAATCCTGCCGAGACATGGGACTTCACTGCCACGCAGCAGATGACGCTGGCTGACCTGACGATTGATGGAAAGCCGCGTAAAGTCCTGATGCAAGCACCCAAGAACGGGTTTTTCTACGTCATCGATCGCAGCGATGGGAAACTGATCAGTGCCGAGCCCTATGTTCCGCAGAACTGGGCTGAGAAGATCGATATCGAAACCGGGCGCCCGGTAGAAATCCCTGCGGCGCGTTTTGCCGATAAGCCCTATACGATTTACCCCTCCGGCCTCGGCGGTCATGCCTGGATGCCGATGAGTTATTCTCCGCGCACGGGCCTCGTCTATATTCCGGCCATGCATGCGCCGCTCACGCTGGAGGATAATCAGGATTATGACCGGCATCCCGGGCGCTGGAACACCGGGGTCAACATGATTGGTGCCGAGCCCGGACGCGAAGAAGAACTGAGATCACGCGGATGGCTAATCGCGTGGGATCCGGTGAAGCAGAAAGCCGCATGGAAGGTGGAGCGTGACTGGCCCTGGAATGGCGGCACGCTGGCCACAGCCGGTGATCTGGTCTTTCAGGGTGATGCGAAGGGCTTCTTCCATGCCTATGATGCGCGCGATGGCCGGGAATTATGGAAATTCCAGGTCGAACGCGGAATTGTCGCCGGTCCGGCCACCTACCGCGTCAATGGCACGCAATATGTCGCGGTTCTGGCGGGCTATGGCGGTTCGATGGGGATGGCGGTCACAACGAACTGGATGCGTCAGCCGCCGCCCAATGGAATGCTGCTGGCCTTCAAACTCGGAGGGAAAGCCAGCCTTCCCGCATTACCACCAGCACATCCCCGCCCCTATATCAGCAGTGATGAGAGCTTTTCGCAGGCCCAACTCGCCGAAGGCGGCAAATGGTTCGGCACTTTCTGCGTGATTTGTCACAATGGGCCGGTCAACCCTGACCTGCTCCGCTCGCCCATTGCCACCGATGCCGGAGCATGGCGCAAAGTGGTGATGGATGGCGCGCTGTCTGCCAATGGCATGGCCAGTTTTGCCGACTATCTCACCCCCGCCCAAGCCGAAGCCATTCGCGCTTACGTCGTCACACAGGCCCGGCAGCAGGAACGAGAGTAACCCCGAAGCAAGCCGGCTTCAGGATGGGCGAGAACTGCCATACGAAAAAAGAGAGCCGCACGTCAGAGCGGCTCTCTTTTCTCTCTTCCAGGCAAAAGGTCTGAAAAGTTAATGCCCCAACCTAGCTGTCGATACCGTAATGGTCAGCCAGAACCTTGCCCGTGAAGCCATAGCTGGAGGCGTTCGGATCATGCAGCATATCCGCATCCCACTTGGCCCATTGCTGCTTCAGTCCTGCGTAGATATCGGGCATACGCTCTTTCAGATTGGCACGTTCCAACGGGTCGGCGACAACGTCGAACAGGAAGGAGTTTCCCCCGATCTCCAGATATTTGTAGCGCCCTTGCCGTGCGGCCTGTTGCCCGTGGTTCTTGAAGCGCCAGAACAGCGTGCGCTCAGGCAATTCTTCTCCTCGGAGCGCGGGTCGAATATCCTGTCCATCACTGGGATAACGCCGATTTGGCTCGGTTCCGGCAGCCGCCATAAAGGTCGGGAGCCAATCCATCGACATGATCGGCTGATCGCTCTGCGTGCCGGGCTGGGTTACCCCCGGCCAGCGCACAATCGTCGGAATGCGCAAACCGCCTTCGAGCAATTCGGTCTTGCGGCCCGTGAAAGGCCAGACATCGGAAAAGCGTTCCCCGCCATTGTCGCTGGTGAAAACGACCACGGTATTATCCGCCAGCCCCCGTTGCTTCAGATGCTCCAGCACCCGGCCTACCTGGCTGTCGAGCGCAGTGACCATCGCGGCGTAGGTTTCCATATCGCCGCCATCATAATCCATGATGGCAACCGGGTTCTCGCTTTCATCCAGTCGCTTGGATTCGGCCTGATCCTCTGGCCCTTCCCACGGCCAATGCGGTGCTGTGTAGTGCAGACTGAGAAGAAAGGGCTGCTGATCCTGTGCCCGGGCATCCAGTGTTTCCAGAGCTCTATCCGTCAGCAATTCTGTCAGATAGCCAGCTTCCTCCACCGGCGTTTCACCATCCCATAAATCCTTCTGACCGAAGTATTTATGGGTGAAATAGTCGACACCGCCGCTGCGGATGCCCCAGAATTCATCATAACCGCTTTTGAGCGGGCCATATTCCGGCATCCCGCCGAGATGCCATTTGCCGATCAGGCTGGATATATAGCCGCGATCCTTCAGCAAGGAAGGAAGCGTCGGGAACCCCGGAGGCATGCCGACATTGCGCTGGCCAAGCGGCTCTTCCAGCCCAACGGGCAGGCGATATTGATAGCGGCCGGTCAGCAACGCCGTGCGGGTGGCGGAGCACACCGCACTATTGGCATAGGCATGGGTGAAGCGCATTCCCTCCCCCGCCAGCCGGTCGAGATTGGGCGTCTTGTAATCCTTGCGGCCGTAGCAAGACAGGTCCGAATACCCCAGATCATCAGCCATGATGAACAGGAAGTTCGGCTTTTTCCCTTGATGGCGAGCCAGCGCTGGGGCTGCAACGGACAGGGCGGCAGTGCCCAATGCCCCTGCAATTGCTCCGCGCCGGGTCAGCGTACCGGGCCAATCGCTATTCATAAGTACATTCCTTTACCGAGAGGGCCGGCCCGAAGACCGGCCCCTTCTGTCATTCACGCCAGATCAGAACTTCTTCTTCACGGAAAGCGCCCATTCGCGCGGGCGGGCCGGCGCGCCAGTGATAAAGCCACCACCGGCACCGGTCAGATCGAAAACCTGTGAGAAGTAGTATTCATCAAAGACATTGGTGACTTCCAGCGCCACTTCCAAATCTTCATCCGGATTGCGCCATGTCAGCCGCGCGTTTGTGAGCGTGTAGGAGGGGACAGTGCCAAACTCTTCGGATGGCGTTCCCGGCAGCGGCTCGGTGTTCGAACCGGCCTGTTCGCCCTGATAGGAAACGTCGACCCGCGGGGTAAGCGACCCTGCAGTGCCCAGGTTCACGCGATATTGCGCACCGATGCTCCACTGCCATTTGGCACTGCCGCGTGATGGTGCCGCCAGCCGCGTCGTGTAGATCGGATCGGAAGAACAGCCTTGTCCCGGCGCTGCGGTGCTGTCCACCACGGTAGGCACCACGCAATCCCAGTTCCAGTCGAGATAGGACATCGAAGCGTTGATATCGAAATGATCGACCGGTTCGAGATTGAATTCCGCCTCGAAGCCTTTGATCGTAGCGTCGCCGGCATTCTGCGGCAGGGCACATGGGCCCGGACCGCCAAATTGCGGACAGGACAGCAGCGTCAACTGTGCCCCGCTCAGCTTGTTGATATAGCCTGAGAGATTAAGCCGGGCACGGCCATCGAGGAAGTCCGTCTTGAGCCCGATCTCATACGCCGTCAGCTCTTCCGGACCGAACGGCTGAACCTGCGACGCGTTGAAGGGCCGCGGGCCGATGCCGCCCCCCTTGAAGCCGGTTGAGATGGTTGCGTAAGCGAGCAAGCTTTCGGAAAAACGATAATCCACACTGGCGCGGTAATCGATGCGGTCGCCGCTATATTCGCCATAATAGCCATTCAGCGCAGTGACGATTTCCGTCGTGTCGCCATCATTATCCGAATCCAGCGTGTCGGGGCCGGAATAGCCCTCGCCATATGCCGCGCCAACGGGATCGACAAAGGGGTTAACCCCCGAATTGTCGAGCGTCCGGCGTCCCAAAGTGACGCTCTTCTTCTCATCGGTATACCGCGTGCCAAGCGTGATCGTCATCATCGGCGTCGGGCGGATGAAGACCGTCCCGAATACCGCTTTGCTGGTGGTGGAAACGGGATTGTAGCCGCGCTGCTGCAACGGATAGAGCGGCAGACCGCCCGCCGCGATATAGCGAATATCGGTGAAGGAATCATTGTCCGTCAGTTCGTCGGAATAATAGCCGCCCACCGTGGCTTCTATCATGTCATTGACTTCAAAATTCAGGCGCAATTCCTGACTGAAGAAATTGCTGTCCATATAGCTTTCGGTCAGGTTGGTCCGCGCAGGTGACGCATCGGCATCATTGCTGAAAACCGACTTAAACTCGCGATATGCGGTAATGGACGTCAACGCCAGACTGTCGGACAGCTCGAATTCAGCATTGAGCGCCACACCCCAGCCTTTGAAATAAGACCGGTTGTCGATCTGGGTTTCCGCGACAGGCAACCCTTGCAGTGCTGGAATTATGCCAGCTTCCCACGTGTCGGCCGCGTAGCCAAAATCAGTATAATTGCAGTACCGACCGCATATGAAATCATTGCTGAGCGGCAATCCACCGGGGGCGAGCACATTGGGGTTGCTGTTATCGCCATAGAGCAGCACCTCGCCGGTCTGATTGGTATCATCCACATTATAATCGGCGCTGAGCATGATATCCACACGGTCGCTGGGCTGCCAGCGCACCGCACCGCGGAAGGCGTGATAGTTCACATCACCGAAATCCAGCGTCTTGCAATCGGAATCGCCGATCGTGGTGGGGACACCGCTGTCCGGAAACAGGCAGCCATAATCATAGCCCTGCACATAGCCGTCCTGCCGGCCATAGGTGCCACTGAAACGCGCGGCCAAAGTGTCGGTCAGCGGAAACTGCACTGCACCGCGCAGATTAACGCGGTCACGGCTGCCATAGGTGCCTGAGACGAATCCACCCGTGGTGCCATCAGGCCGCTTGGAAATGAATTTGATCGCGCCGCCTTCGGAGTTACGGCCGGTCAGGGTGCCTTGCGGCCCGCGAAGGATTTCCACCCGCTCCACATCCAGCAATTCGAAATTGGCACCGGTGAGACGCGGATAATAGACATCGTCGATATAAAGACCCACGCCCGGCTCAACGAGCGGGTTGAAGTCATATTGGCCCATGCCGCGGATAGAGGCACTGATGGAGGGGCCGAAGGAGGCCGTCTGCGGGCGCAGCGCCACGCTGGGCGCCTGATTGGCGACTTCCGCAATATTGGTCTGACTGCGCGCTTCGAGCAGGGCGTCGGTTACAGCCGTAATGGCAATGGGCGTATCCTGCAGAGCCTGTTCACGAAACTGAGCTGTGACGACGATTTCTTTCGAAAGATCGACCTGGGCGATGTCGTCATCATTGCCGCCGGACGACTGGGCCAGCGCAGGCGTTGCACCAAATCCGGCGAGCGCGCCCAGTGCCCAGACCACAGCGGTCGATCCGCCAAGTGACGGTTTCCTCACGAAGGTCATTCTCTTCTCCCATTTTTGCTTGCCCTTTTCGGGACTATTTTTGCGCGCCCATGTTCACTGGAAAGATCACGCAATGCAAGATATGTAGGATGAATGACTAAACATTTACTCTACTGAATGTTTTGATTATCGTTTGATTATGTCCCCCTGGCCTTTCACCTTCCGTCAGCTCGAGATTTTCAAGCTTCTGTGTGAAACGCACAGTTTCCGCCGCTGCGCAGAAATGCTGGGCGTTTCGCAGGCGTCTGTAAGCAATCAACTGCGCAGTCTGGAGGAGCAGATGGGGCTGAGCCTGCTTGATCGAAGCCCCGGAAAACGCCCCCGCCTGACAGATAAGGGGGAGGAATTCCTAGCCGACCTGCAGAATTTTCAGATCGCAGCACAAAATCTCGCCGCCCATCGGCGCAGCGGCGCTGCCCCTCACAGGCGCCCGGGCCACTTTTATGTGCTAGCTGGCCAATATCTGATGCAAACGCATATCAAACCGCAGCTTGCGGCGTTGTATCAGCGCAATCCGCAGATCAGCCTGGACTTTGATTCCAAAGTGCCGACGGATCGGATTGTCGATGAATTGCAGAGCAGCACATATGATATTGCGGTGATCCATGTCCCCCTGCGCCTGAAATTGGGGAATGATTTCCGCGAGATATCACACGTCACCGCTGGCATTTACGGGGCGAAGCGTTTCATTGCAGACCAGCCCTTGCCTCTGACTGCCGAACAAATTCGCAAGCTTCCCTTTGTCTTGCCGCCGGAAAATACGCTGGCCGAAAGTGTCATTCTGGAAGAATTGTCACGCCATGCGATCAAGCCCTCCAACATCATCGCCAGAACAGGGCCTTCCAGCATCATGGTTGAGATGATCGTGCATGGTATGGCGGTCGGCCCAACGCTGGAACCGCTGCTGCCCTCAAGCAGCCGAGACAATGTTCAGCTGCTCTGGCCGCTTACCGATTTCAAGCTGGTCAGCTATTGCCCGCGCCGGGGAAAGGATGCCTTGCTGGACGAGGCAGAACAGTTTCTGATCGATACCGTCATCCGCGACCCGACCTATCCTTATCTGCCGATTGAGGCATAAGGACAGGTACAAGGCTGCATATCGTATTTCAGGATATTACGGGCGATCAGCGAACGGATAATCGGTATAGCCGGTTTCGTCACCGCCATAGAACGTATCCTGATGGGGCTCATTAAGCTCCAGATTACGGCGGTAACGTTCGGGTAGATCGGGATTGGCTATGAACGGACGGCCAAACGCCACCGCATCCACACCGCCCCGGATCGCATCAGCAGCGCTTTTCGCATCGTAGCCACCATTGCCGATATACACTCCGGTATATTTGCCGCGCAATTGTTTGATCAAAGCGCGGCTTTCTGCGTCGCCTTCTGCACCGGGGAAAGATTCAACCACGTGAAGATAGGCGAGATTACGCTGAGAAAGCATCTCATACACCTTGCCAAAGGTAGCTTTGGGGTCGCTATCCGAAATGTCATTTGCCTGCCCCAGCGGTGACAGACGCACGCCAACCCGGCCCGCCGGGACCACTTGCGTAACCTCATCCAGCACTTCACTGAGCAGGCGCATCCGGTTCTCCAGCGCACCGCCATATTCATCTTCGCGGTGATTGACGCCATCCTGCAGGAACTGGTCGAGCAGATAGCCATTGGCCGCATGCACTTCGATCCCGTCGAAACCTGCATTCAGAGTCATTTGCGCAGCATGCTTGAAATCCGCAATCGTGGCACGAATGCCATCTGCGTCCAGAGCGACAGGATCGGATACTTGCTCAAAGCCATTTTCGGTAAAAGTCTGCGTATCGGCGGCAATCGCGCTGGCTGAAACCGGCTGCTGACCACTGGGCAACAGCGAAACGTGGCTGATCCGTCCGACATGCCAGAGCTGGCAGAAAATGCGCCCGCCCCCTGCATGAACAGCATCGGTCACTTTCGTCCACGCATCTACATGATCCTGCGTATAGATGCCGGGCGTGTTCAGATATCCCTTGCCGATGTCAGAGATTTGCGTCGCTTCGGAAACGATCAGCCCTGCGGATGCACGCTGATGATAATAGGTCTCCGTCATCTCCTTCACACAGCCATCCGGCTGCGCGCGATTGCGCGTCAGCGGGGCCATCAGGACACGATTGGGCAGTTCGATCTCCCCGAGTTTCAGTGGGCTAAACAAATTTGTTACGTCGCTCATTGAGCAATTCCTTCAATATGTTGATTGGGTGCAAACGCTCTGATGCGCTTGATCAGGCGCCGGGCGGGTCGCCCTTGTCACGATCTTGAGGAAGCGGAACCGGCGTGACCTTGCAGATGTCACGCAAGGCAGGCTTCAGCCCTTCCTCCAACGTCGGATGATAGAAGGGCATTTCCAGTAATTCAGACGCGGTCTTGCCTTCCATAATGGCCAGCATCAGCAAATGCGCCATGTGGTCGGCTCCGGGGGCAAACAGGGCAGCACCGGTAATCGTGCCGTGCGGTGCGGATGCAAAAATCCGGACACAGCCATCAGCCCGCGCCTCCACCTTGGCCCGCCCCTGATCTTCGTAAGATGCGCAGCCGATCAGGCTTTCTTCTCCGGCGTCGCCGATTACGGCGAGCGGCGGATCGGTAAAAGTGATCGCAAAGAAGGGTGTCCGGCAGGATGACACGATTGCGGGATAGGCCACCGCGTTGCGCCCGGCCACCGCCCCTTCCGTCGATGCCTCATGCAGCAAGGTAACGTCGGCATTGCTGTCCCCAGCAATAAAGACCGGCGCATCGCCGCATTGCATGGTTTCCCGATTGAACCGCGGTACGCCGTGGTCATCCAGTTCCAGATCCGCATTTTCCAAATCCAGCTCCGCCACATTGGGCGGACGGCCCAGAGCGAGCAAGACACGGTCAAATTTGGCCGAGCCGCTATCTTCACCCGAGGACCAGTCGATCCGCGCGGTATCACCATCCCTGGTCGCCGTCACATCGACACCCAGATGAAGGTCTATCTCTCTGCCCATCACCTCTCCAGCCGAGGCCTCGACATCGGCGGAGGGCGCGTTCCCCAATGTTTCGGCACGGTCGAACAGCGATACTTCGACGCCCAACCTGGCCATGGCCTGAGCCAGTTCCAGACCAATTGCGCCCCCGCCAATTACAGCCAGAGTGCGCGGCAGATCCTCGATTTCAAAAATGTTCTGATTGGTCAGCGCCAGATCGCCCAGCCCCTGAAATGGCTCAGGGATGGCAGGGGCCGATCCGGTCGCGATCACGACGGTCCTCGCCTGCACTTCGTCGCCATTGTCCAGCGCCAGCCGGGTTTGCGAAATGAAGCGCGCTTTCGCCTGAATTTTGACATCGTCTGGCAGCCTGGCAATCGAATGACGGGTGCCAGCCACGAATTTATCGCGTTCTTCCCTGACGCGGCGCATCACTGCCTTGCCATCAATCGTGATGTCACCGGTGGACACGCCAAAGACATCCGACTTGCGCGCATTATGGGCATTGTCACCCGCAGCGATCAGCAATTTGGACGGCATACAGCCAACCGATGCGCATACTGTGCCTGCAAATTCCGGGTCAATCAGCCGGGTGGTCGCTCCATTATGACGTGCGTTGCGCTCCGCCGCCAGACCTGCGGTACCGGCGCCGATAATGGCAACATCACATTCAATAAGTGTCATATATTCCGCCCGAACCTGTTTGCTTGAAGCATCTCTTTCATCAACGCCCGAATGGCAGGGCGGTTTCCGATCATGCAATATTATATTGCGCACAATTTGATTGTTGCCCGAATTCGCGCGTAAAGGCTCGTCCCTTCAGAATTGTGCTGCTAAGCGGCTAACTATGGACAAAGAGACGCTCGAAGTGGATCAGTGGTTTGAGGGGCTGGCGAAGGGAAATCCGCTGGCGCTTGACCGTCAGATTTGCTTTCCCGTCTATGTGGCCGGCAATTCTTTGGTGCGCGCCTACCGCCCCCTGCTGTCTGAAATCGGCCTCACATACCCGCAATATCTCGTCATGCTGATCCTGTGGTCCGAAGAGGCACCCTTGTCGGTCGGGACGATTGGGTCACATCTGATGCTGGATAGCGGCACGCTGACCCCCTTGCTCAAACGGATGGAAAGCGCCGGTATTGTCGAGCGCCGCCGCGATCAGGCGGATGAGCGGCGCGTCCTGATTGGGTTGACCGCCAAAGGCCGTGCATTGCGCAAGGATGCAGAGAGCATTCCGGGCAAGCTGATCGGCTGTAGCGGGATGTCACCCACGGATCTGCATGATTTGCATCAGGCCGTGATAACATTGCGCCGACTTTTCTTGAATGATGCACCGCCTGCCACGGCAGCAGAGGAAGAGGCTCTTTCCGAATAAGAGCGGAGAAATCGCTCCTCGACGGAAGGGAAATCTTGATCTCTCAACGATAACATGATTTCTAGCCACCAACCGACACCAATGTCGGATGGGAGAGAAAGTGATGGCTCGCTTCGATATAGAGCGTTTTGTCGACGATCAGCGAATTGGGCCCGTGCAGCTGACCGTGTTGCTGGTCTGCGGACTGGTTTGCTTCATTGATGGTTTTGACATTTTCATGGTGGGCAAGATCGCGCCTGCCATTGCCGAAAGCTATGGTCAGCCGCCCGAGGCGATGACCGAATTATTCGTCTTTCAGCAAGTCGGCCTCGCCATCGGTGCCTTCACTGTTTCCCCTCTGGCCGATCGGTTCGGCAGGCGTTTCATGCTGATGGCCTGCTGCGCGATTTTTGGCGTGATTACGCTGTTGAGCACGCAGGCTGAAACCTTACTACACCTTTCCATATTGCGCGGGCTGGCCGGCATATTCATGGCCGCGGGCCTGCCCATGGCGCTGGCGCTGATTTCCGAAACCACGCCAAAGCGCAAACGCTCCACCTTCGTGGCACTGGCCCTGGCCGGCTATTCCAGCGGCAGTGCCGCCAGCGGCGCGGTAGCCGCCTGGCTGCTCGATTCCTATGGCTGGCAAAGCGGGTTCTGGATTGGCGGCCTCGTTCCGCTGCTCTGCGTTCCGCTCCTCATGTTTGTCGTTCCCGAATCGCTCAAATTCCGGGCTGAACGCAATCCGAAAGATCCCACTCTGGCCGCCACCATCCGCCGCATGGACCCGCGCGTCAGCCTGTCCGGCGATGAATTTTTCGCACTGGGGCAGGAACAGGACAAGGCCCAAAAGGCCAAACTTTCAGATGTCTTCACCAATGGCCGCGGCTTGATGACGATGATTATCTGGAGCGCGTGCCTGCTATCCATGACGTCCATCGCGCTGATGGCCGCATGGTTGCCCACTTTCTTCCAGGAAATGGCCAATATTCCGATCCAGCGCTTCGCCGTCTCGGCGATGATCGCCTATCTTGGCGGGGTGACGGGCACCCTGACCATCGGCTATCTGATGGACAAGTTCGACGCGACGAAGATGATCCCGATCTTCTATATCGGGCTCGCCTGCACGATGATCGCCATATCGTTGATCCCCTTTGAATCCGCCATTTTCATGCCGGTGCTGATCCTCTGGAGCTTTTTGCAAACCGGCGGACAAGCAGGTCTCAACACCTTCATCACGCAGATCTATCCGCCGCGCATGCGCAGCACGGCGCTCGGCTGGGCTGGCGGTGCAGGCCGCGTTGGCGGAGTTCTGGCGCCGATCTATGGCGGCATTGCCATTGGCAATAATTTCACGCTGCAACTCACGCTGGGCCTTGCCGCTATCGTGCCGTTTGTGGTTGCCGTTCTGGTGTTTCTGCTGGGCCGTACCCAACAGGTGAAGGATTACCAGGGAGCCAAGGCCGCGTTGGCCTGATGCTCCTCTGACGGCGCAGGGTTCCAGCGAATGAAATGAAAACTATCTACGGCTGGTTTACGCCCGGGATGATGAGAGTTTCGTCCCGATTGCATGTTCAAGCGATGCGCCGCCAGCCTGAATGGCGGCGGCGCGTTTAAGGCCGAAAGTGGATGGGCTGGATCAGCAGCGCTCCGGCTCGCCTGCCCGCGCCACCCGGATTGCCGAGATCAGGCCATCACGCAGTGTATAAAACACGAAAACACGCACCTTCACCCAGTCCCCTTCAGCCAGTGGCATAACCACGAAATCAGGGCTGTCCCGCAATGCGGTAAAGGTGCTGGTCGTATCCGCAAAAATCGCGTCATCATCCGCCAGCAGCTTATGGATGGTCAGGTCTTCGCGAATGCCTTCAAACATCGGCGCATAGAAATCGACGATCCCCTGCTTGCCGTTTATTTGCGGCATCGTGTTCAGCTTCAGCGTGACATCATCGGTGTAAAAAGCGCTGTAGCGTGCATGATCGGCATTACTGAAAGCAGCCGTATAGGCATGATAGGCCGCAATCTGCGAGGGATGCGCGCCAAGCCGCGGCGCCTTGGTGACGCCATATTCGGGTGGCCAGGTCATGGAATTGAGCGCCACAACCTTTTCATCGCGCAGACGATAGGTGACATGAAATTTCACCGTCACACTGTCACCCGGAAATAAATGGCCGAAGGGAAAGTCCGGCCGTTCTTTCAGCGCATGGAAATCCATATCCACATCAGCAAATAATATGTCACCACTGCGCGCATAATGCTGCACACGCATCACTTCGCGCACGCCATCATGCGCCCAGGCGAGAAAATCCCGCAGCCCCTGTTTGCCTTCATAACGACGCGACCCTCCCGTGAAGACCAGATCGTCGTGATAGAATTCATCGACCAGCCGGGCATCGTCACCGGCATTGAACACTTCGATATAGGCGGGATAGTCGAAGAGCATCAGGCCTTCCCCTGCGACCGCGCCGTGCGGACATGGGTGAACTTTCCATCAGGGCCGATGCGATAAAAAATGAAACTTTCGATAAAGATGGATTCGCCTTTGCGGATGGGGCCGGCGATAAAGTCGCTCCAATCCTCCAGCGCCTTGAACTCGGTTACGATAATGCAGGCCGCCCCTTCATCATCGATAACCAGCTGCGTCACATCAAGCGTCTCGTCGATCCGGGCAAAAACGCCTTCATAAAATTCGCGGATCGCCTGACGCCCTTTGATCCGGCGTTTCCCGCCCAGATCAAAGTCGACATCATCAGCATAAAAACGGGTAAAACCGTCAAAATCGCCGCGATTAAACGCGCCGATATAGTCTTGCATGAATTCTTCTTTGGTCATTGCTCTCTCCCAATCTGGCGGATGTTATCACGCTCTGAATAGCCAAGAAAACACATGATGATTGATCAAGCAAATAACTTTGCTATTCTCTGGTCTTAGAGGATAGGAAAGCCATGACAGAAAATGAATATGCGCATTATGTCGCCTGCTTCAACGCAGATGATTTTGAAGGCTTCGGCGCTTATTATCATGACGATGTGGTGTTCCGCCTTGGCGACAAGCGCGAGATCATCGGCCGATCGGCTATTCTGGATTTCTACCGCGACGTAAAATCACGCATCCGCGAAACGCTGGAAATATTGAGCGTAGCGCCGGGTGAAACCAGTTTTGCGGTTCATTGCCGCACCGAATTTTACGCTCTGGAAGACTGGCCTGATTTTGTCGCCGGACCGATGGCCAAAGGCGATGTGCTGAACATCGAAAGTCTGGGATATTACTATCTTCGGGACAACAAATTTCACCGCATTCTCGGTGCGCGTTACCGAACGCTGCCGAATTGAAGCGGCTCCCTACACCTTTCAAAACAACAAGGATTATTCATGACTGAGCCCAGCGCTGGTGCGCACCCTTTCGCCCCGCAATTCGAATTCGCCTTCACCGTCAGTATCAATCTGACCAAACCGATATGGATTGAACCCTCCAGCACCGGGCAAACCCGGGCCGGCATCTGGGCTGCGGATGGCACCTTCGAAGGTCCTCGCATCAAGGGCCGCGTCGTTCCGATGAGCGGCGGCGACTTTCCTCTCGTGCGCCCCAATGGCGTGATCGATTTTGACGCGCGCTACTTTCTGGAAGCAGATGACGGCACGCCGATTTACTTGCAAAGCCGCGGCTATCGCTGGGCTGAAGGCGATGCGATGGATCGCATGGCCCGCAACGAACCGGTCGGGCATGATGAATATTACATGCGCGTCTCGCCCAAATTCGATGTGCCTGAAGGGCCGCATGACTGGCTGGGCAAGCACATCTTTGTCGGCGTGGCCGAAAAGGTGCCCCAGGCCAACCGCATCCATTACTTCCAATTGCTGTGAGGCACGACAAAATGGATACAGGCATGACCAATGGCAACGTGCCAGCTCATCTCGAATATGTGTTTGAGATGAAGGTTTTCTTCCGCCCCGAACGCTGCATCTTCGGCCCGCTGCCGGGCGGCGGGCACAAGGGCTATACGCCCTGTGCCAGCGGAGAAATATACGGTCCGCGGCTGAGCGGCAAAATCGTGCCCGACAGCGGCGCAGATTTTGCCGATGTGCGCGGTGACGGCACAATCGTGATCAAGTCGCACTACATGCTTGAAGCGGATGACGGGACCAAGATCTATATCAACAACAATGGATATCTTGTTCCCGGAACAGAAGGCGTTGATGAAGTGATAGGCGGCGTGTTGCAGCCCAGCTATTTCAAATTTGCACCGACCTTCATCGTGCCAGAGGGACCGCATGACTGGTTGGGCAAAACGGTCTTCGTCGGCGCCGGCAGGCGCTGTGCCAACCCCGATCATTCGATCTTCACCTATTACGCGGTACGCTGAACACAGTCCATTGCCTTCTCCGGCACATGCTGATCAGCATAAAAGCGGTGCGTCAGGCTTTAGCCTCCGCACCGCTTTTTCATGTCAGTCCTCAACTCCGCGGCGGGATTACCGGGATTTGCAGATAGCTGTCATAATCGCCGCCGGCATGGATGATATGCTGGCCGCAATTGCGCAAATCTTCGTGCCGCGCGAAGGGCAAATTGGGCAGCGCATCGCGATAGATGTCCATCCCCTTCACCACCAGACGCAGACTTTCACCGGCCCGGAACAAGGCTGAAGACGGCCAGATCTCGATATCCACCGGCACGATCTCACCCGGTTTCAGCAGCTGTTCGCGCATATGCTTATGGACCGGGCGCCACTTTGTGCTGCGCTCTTCATCCAGCTCACGATGACTTACCCGCAGCCAGCCCAGCGCCATCGGGCCATTTTCGTAGAATGCATAGAAATGGAAGCCGACAGGTTCGTTCCGCTCATCGCGTTTCTGCAACGCGACGAACAGATCCATATCCTCGGCATCTGCAGCTTCCACCCACAAGCGCAGGCTGAGATAGCCGGTGATTTCCGTATCCTCCTCAAACTGATGAGTGAACACCGTTTCACCGCGCTCGTCACAAGGATCGTAGGAAATCGAGCCAGCCCCCTCGACCGCGTCAGACACCATGCTCATATCGCTCGTATTCAAATGAAGACGGCGATATTCGGTGCGTTTCAGCGGCCATTCCTCCTCAGCATGGGTCACACATTTTTTCGCGCCTTCACAGGTCTGAAAAGAAACACGTGGCCATTCAGGCATGTCATTATCCACGCCTTTCAGGAAGTGATCGAAGAAGGCCCGCTGCTTTGCCCGGCTTTCAGGCATGTAATAATGCGCCCATTTCTTCTGGCCATGAACATGAAGCCACTTTTGCTTGGATGACATGCAGCGGAACGCCTCGATCGTGCCGCGCGTATGCAGCCCCTGATCGGACCAGCTGGCGACCACGAAAGCCGGAATATCGATCGCTTCGAGATCGATCTCCTTGCTGCGCCAGTAATCATCATAGAGCGGATGCGCCTGCACATTGGCGTTGGTGTCCTCCGTCCGGTTCAGCGAAAAGCGCAGATTGTCCGATCCCCGCGGCACGAAACCGGTTTCTCGAATGCCCCCGTGATAGGCGAATTCCCGGTACCAATCGGAAAAGCCCTCCCACGGATTGAGCGCCGCCAGATGCGGCGGCTTTAAGGATGCGACCAGATATTGGACGGCGGCAAGATAGGAAACACCGGTCATTCCGATCTTCCCATTGGTCCATTCCAGCTGGGCCAGCCATTCTATACAATCATAGCAATCCTCCGCCTCGCCAATCCCATTGTGACGCAGATCGCCTTCCGACAGCCATGCGCCACGCGGGTCGGCAAAGACCACGGCATATCCCGCCGCGCACCAGAATGCCGGATCAGGTGCCTCAAAGGCGGTGAAGCGCGACATCCAGCCCTCTTCAACCCCGGCTGGCGGCCATAGGGATGCGGACAGGCCATGTTTGCCATAGGGGCTCCAGCCGAGGATGATCGGCAGATCACCTTCGGGATTATCCGCCGGACGATAGATATCGACCAGAATGCGAATCCCGTCGCGCATCGGCACTTCGACATTGCGCTCTATCAGCAAGCCATCTTCAACCCGGCGATTATAATCGCGCGGCGGCAAAGGCGGTTTACCTGGCGCAGTCGAAGGATCGACCCCGTCACGCATTATCAGTTCGAAACCACTTTGTGCCATATTGGCGTCCTCTTCCCGAATTGCGGTCCTTGCCGGACCATGTATTTTTAAGTTCGCTTTTCTTGCTTGGCCTAAGCCGATATGAATGGGCCGCAAAGACGCCGCGATGCGTCACCTTAACCAGATTGTTGACAGATCAACGTTTTGGTCAAGTATAAAAGAACAATCCCGGCAAATTTGCCGGAAAGGGAGATGCGTGTGACTGCTGAAAGCAAACAGTATGACTATGTGATTGTGGGTGCCGGTTCCGCCGGCAGCGTGATAGCTCACCGGCTGACCGAAGATCCGAATGTGTCGGTTCTGCTACTGGAGGCTGGCGGAGAGGATAATCAGTTCTTCTACCGCATGGCGCTCGGCTTCCACAGCTGGCGCTATCCCGATACCAGCTGGTCTTACGAAACAGAGCCTGAACCGCATCTCAATGACCGCCGTATTCCCTTGCCACGCGGCAAGGTGCTGGGCGGATCGTCAACCATCAATGCGATGCTCTATTCGCGTGGTCATCCGGAAGATTACAATCTGTGGCGGCAAATGGGCTGCAGTGGCTGGGGCTTTGAAGATGTCCTGCCCTATTTCAAACGGTCTGAGACCAATTGGCGCGGTGAAGGCACCTATCACGGCGGCTCTGGCCCGTTGCAGGTCAGCCGTGTGCAGAAGGAACGCTTTCTGGGCGAACCGGTGATCGAGGCGGCGCGCAATGCCGGCTATCCGATCACGGATGATCACCACGGATCCATGCCCGAAGGTTTTGGCGGCGGCGATGTGACGGTGGATTCGCGCGGGCGCCGATCCAGCGCGGCCCGGGCCTATCTCCATCCGATTCGCAACCGGCCCAATCTCCATATCGAAACCAAGGCCTATGCCACGCGCATCCTGATGGACGGGAAAAAGGCCACGGGCATCGTCTATCAGCAAAATGACGAGGAGAAGCGGGCTCTTGCCGGGCGCGAAGTAATCCTAGCGGGCGGTGTGTATAATTCGCCGCAATTGCTGATGCTGTCGGGTATCGGCCCCGCCCATCATCTCAAGGATATGGGGATCGATCCGATTGTCGATCTGCCCGGTGTGGGCCGCAATCTTTCCGAACATGCCGGTTTCTGGACTGAACATGCCGCGCGCGAACCGGTGACGCTGATCAAGGATCTGCGCGCTGACAAGGTCGCGCTGTCATTTGCGCAATGGTTGCTGCTGGGCAAAGGATTGATGACCACGCAATGCAATAGCTGCCATGCGGAAATCAAATCGCGGCCCGAACTCGCCCATCCCGATCTGCAGATCTATTTCAACCCCATCGCAGCGGATGCCAAGCCGTGGGTTCCGCTGATCAGCAAGAAGCAACAACACCGCATGACTTCGGTCGTCTGCCTGCTGCAACCCAAGAGCCGCGGATGGATGGAATTACGCTCTGCCGACCCTGCAGATAAACCGCGTATCACGCTTAATCTGATGTCCGACCGTTCCGACGTGGAAACACTGATCAACAGCGTCGAAATGGTCCGCGAACTTTACAAGACCGAGCCATTGGCCAGCATTGTCGCGCAAGAGAACTTGCCCGGTGCCGACGTCCAGTCGCGCGATGAGATCGAGGCATGGCTGCGCAGCGTCCTCATCACCACCCATCATTCTGTCGGCACCTGCGCCATGGGGATTGATGAGGAAGCCGTGGTCGATCCGCAATTGCGGGTACGCGGAGTGGAAAATCTCCGCGTCTGTGACGCATCGATCATGCCAACGGTTCCAGGCGGCAACACCAATGCGCCATCGATTATGGTGGGTGAAAAGGCGGCGGACCTGATCCGCGGCACCAGCCTCGCTCCGGCCGAATTGCCGCGGCAGGACACACTCGCGGCCTGACCATAAAAAGAAGGCTGGAGCGCATGCTCCAGCCTTTCGAGGATACCAAACTATCAGGGGCGGCGAGATATGCTCGCCGCCCCTATTTATTTGATCAATATTTGAAGCGGACACCCACGCGGTAGGTCCGGCCGACAACGTCATAGAGCACATTGTTCGTCGGGCCGAAACTGGAGGGAATGTCGACCGGCGGATCCTTGTCGAACAGATTGTGGACCACACCATACAGTTCGACATTACGATCCCCATCGCGCCACAATTTGTAGCCCAGATTGAGGTTCACATAGGTCCATGCACCGACATGGTTATCGTTGATATCCACGCCTTCGACCAGATCATTGTTATATTTGCCGTCCGAAATATGGCGCAGCTGGACCTGGCCTGAAAAGGCATCATCCTTATAGCCGAGATAGGCATTGATTATATATGTCGGCACACCAGAGGGCTGCGACACGGGCGAACCGTTCATGCCCGCCCGGTCAACCTTGTCCCCGCTCGGGTCTTCGGTGATCAAATCATTGACGATCGTAGCCATCGCCCGCAGCGACAATTCACCGGGCATGCCGTCAGAAAATGTCGACATGGGCAGACCGTAATAGGCCTCAACATCCCAGCCCCGCGTAATCAACGTGTTGAGGTTGAGATTGTAATTGCGCACCTGGCTGATCAGACCGTCACCGTCACGCGTCACCAGGTCACACAGTTCAGTCACCCCTTCATCGCAGCGATTGAGGATAACCTGCGCACCCAGCGTCGAAATCGCACCGTCGAGCTGGATGTCGTAATAATCGACAGAGAGCCGCAGTCGCCCTGCTCCGACGTCCGGCTGCAGAACAATGCCAGCCGTCCAGGTATCGGCTTTTTCCGGTTGCAGATTGACATTGCCACCCAGCAGTACCGACGAAAGCACCTGCGCTCCCCCGTTCGCCGGATCGTTGATCGACTGGAACGAACTTTGCGGCGGGCCGAACAGCTCGAAAATATTGGGTGCGCGGATGTCACGCGAGCGCGTTGCACGCAGCCTCACCCAATCGAAAGGCTCCCAGTCCGCGCCGACCTTCCAGGTCGTGACAGAGCCGGAAGTGCTGTAATCGGTCAGACGCACCGCGCCATTGAGGTTGATCGTATCGGTAATCGGCGCGCCAAGTTCGACGAAGCCCTCCCAGACATCCACCGAACCATCGATCGGTGATCCCGGGCTCGTGTAGAAATCGAGCGCACGGGAGATTTCATCCGCCGTGCCGGTTGCCTTGTCCTTACGAAATTCAACACCTGTCGCCACTGCCAGAGCACCGGCGGGAAGCTGGAACAAACTGCCCTGCACGGCCAGCGAGGCCACATGCTGAGTCATCTTGGTGGTTTGGAGCGCCGTGCCGGTCACATAATCCACCGCCGCAGCCGTAGGTGCCCCATCGCCGAAGGGGTTAAGCGGAGCGCAGCCTGCCGCCGCCGGATCGCCGGCGAGCGTCGCACGGCACACTGCCTCGCCGCTATCCGGATCGATCACGGCATCGAGCGCAAGGGCCCGGCGTGAGTTGATCGTATTGTTGGCCACGGATTGGGCGTAATCGGTCTGTCCATATTGATAATAAGCATCGAGGCTCCAATCGGCGCTCAACTCAGCCTCGATGCCGACTACACCGCGATAGGTCTCGCGCTTTACGTCATTGATGGTCGGGCCGATATCGTTCCACATGCGCCCCATGCGGAAGCTCGGAAGCTCCAGCGCATCCATTTGCGCGGCCACACTGTCGGGCAGAAACGCATTGTCGCGCGTGATCGTGATATTGGCGATATCACGACGCTGCGCACCGAGCGTGGTGGCGGTAACCCGTGAATAGGCACCCTCAGCAAAGATCTTCGTGCCCGGGGAAAGATCGTATTCAGCATGAGCGAAAGTGTTGATCCGTTCGCTGGGTGAAGAAACGGCGAAATTTTCATAGAAGGCGTTCTTGGTCCCGCTGCCCCCGCTCTGGAACAAGCCAGCCCCGTAATAGGTGCCGTAATCATGCTGGAAGGTCGTGCCATCGGCATTGAATTCGGTCCCGCGCAGCGGCCCGCCGATAATCAGGCCATTTTTTGTGCCCAATGCGACCCGCGTGTTGGGAGCGATGATTGTCGGCGGCAACCCGTCCACACCGCCCGGGTTGCTGATCGTGTTGTAGGACAGCGCGCACCAGTCACGCGAATAGCAGTCGCCGGTGCCCTTATTATCGACATAATCGACACCCGCGACAAAGCGCCCGCGGCCTTCGGCGAAGCTGGTGCCGCCTGCCAGCGACAGAAACCATTCCTCATTATCGCCAACGTCGGCTTCGCTATATTGGACCGATCCCTTGATACCGTCGAGATCGGTATCGAGAATGACGTTGACGACACCGGCAACTGCGTCCGAACCGTAAGCTGCCGATGCACCGCCGGTTACCACTTCGGCGCGCTTGATCAGCGAAGCCGGGATCATGTTGAGATCGACCGCACCCGCCGCAGCAAACGAGCTGCCCGAAACGGTGGAAGGCACAACACGGCGGCCATCGATCAGCACCAGCGTACGATTGGCACCAAGGCCGCGAAGGTCGGCCGTGCTCGCGCCGATATTATTGGCAAAGATGGCGGTGGTCGCCGGAGTTGCCTGCGGCCGGAAGGCCGGAATATCGTTCAGCACCTGCGCAACATTGCTGGCGCCCTGCGCGCCGATCTGGTCGGCGCCGACGATGGAAACCGGTGACGGCGCATCGAAGCCGGTACGCGACAGACGCGATCCGGTCACCACGATCGTCTGATCGCTGGTCGTGGGCTCAAAAGTGGCCGGGCCTTCCTGTGTCGAGACAGGCGGCTCCTGAAGCTCTTGCCCATCAGCCGACTGAGCCATTGCCGGGCTTGCCAGACCGGCAGCCAGGGTCAGTGCCAGGAGACTCACTCCTGCATTAACGCGGCGCCCATGCGCAATCATGCTCTGCTTGGTCATCACACTCTCCCAAAATTGCGGTTCTTTGCCCGCTTTATATCCCGCACCCTCTGATTCGAGGCGCAGATGAAAATCGTTGTTTTTTGTCTGGCTGAGCGAATGCGCCCTTGCCTCTTGCAGTGCGGACCGTCACTGATAGTTGTTGAGATGTCAAGTATATCTACAACGACATCGGAGTTTCCCCCAGACTGTTGCATTTCTGCATGAAGCAGCCCTTTTGACTTGCATTCTTGATTCCTCCACTACATGAGCTTCGCCATGTCTTTACCTGCTTCCTGGACACTGTTCGGCCCGGACCATATTCCGCAACGATTGTTACTGCTGGCCAAGATGATCGATCGGATCAGCTCAAAACGCCTGCAGCACGACTTTGGCATTTCCGTCGCACAATGGCGTGTTCTGGCCTTTATCTGCACACTTGGCCCGACCTCTGGCAGCTATCTCGGCGAAGCCTCTGAAATCGACCCGTCCGAAATCAGCCGCGCTGTGAAGGCGATGCTCACCTCCGGTCTTGTGACGCGCGATTATGAAGAAGGCAGCCGCAAGCGGCAGATTATTTCCCCCACCGAAGCGGGGAAATCACTGTTTGAAAAGGTCCGGGATACACGCCGCACCTATTTCACCGAAATCACCAAGGACCTCAGCTCTGATGAGCGCGTTGAATTCGACCGCGCAATGGAAGTAATCGCCAAGGCCGTTATTCGCGAGCGGGACCAGGCCTGAAGGCCGGTCCGGCGGGGACATCAAATGGGCAGCTGATTTCAGCTGCCCTTGATCTACCTTATTCTCCAGACAAACCGTGCAGGAACCCCCGGAGATCTGCACTGAGTTTCTTCAGCTCCCCCTCATCCTCAAACACGGAATGTCCCGACGCATAGAAATGCGTGGCACGCTTTGCGCGTGGAACACCAGCCTGATCCAGTGCAAAGACACCGGCATAAGCAGGCGTCGTGATGTCATAATATCCACCTGAGGTGAACAATTTAAGATCGGGGTCCTGATGATAGGCCGCCATCAGATAGGGCGTGAAACGCGCCGTTTCATAACTGCCCCCCCAATCCCATTTGAAATTGATCCCGAGATTCAGACTGCGATACTCGCTGGGCAAGCTGTACCCCAGTTCATCCTTGAAATAGCGGGCGATCAGATCACCCGTGCCGGTGCCAAGGGTCATGGACGGATCATCAAAGGGTGGCTGCAGATTGCTGTCGGCAATGGCCCGTTTCGCCCGTCCGTCGAGCTGGCCGATGCGCAGCCCCTCTTCGCTGAGTAGCGACAGCATGAAATCATGCTTGGAAAGGTGCAGATTGCTGGCCATCAGATCCTCTGGCGGCAATCCGATCAAGGCTGACATTTTCTCCGCCACGGCACGCTTTTCTGACGCGGGCAAATCCACCCCGCGAACCAAAGCCTGCAGATATTCCGTTTGCGCGAAGTGCAAGGCCTCATCGAAATGCTGCTGCACGCTCTTGCCGCCGCGATCGATTGCCTGATGATACCACGCAGTGGCGGCCAGTGTCGGTAAGACGGTCACATTGGATGCCAGCGGACCTTTGTCGTCCCCTATCGCCAGCGAGAGCAAGGCAATACCCGCAGGCATTTTCAGCTCGCGTTTTTGTATACGGTCCAGAATGGCAAGCGTCCGCGCCGTACCGTAACTTTCCCCCATAATCGCGATTGGGCTGTCCATACGGTCATTACTGTCGAGCCAGCTGTAAATCATGCTGGTCACGGCATCCGCATCGCCCGTTACACCGAACAGACCGCTGGGGTCTGCGCCCTCAACCGGCATACTCGCGCCGGTGCCCGGTGGATCGATAAAAACCAGATCGGCGACGTCGAGCAGGCTGTAGGCATTGTCTTCAAGGTGCAGATCGGCACCTTCGCCAACCTTGCGGCGCGGCCCGAATGCCTGCAAGTGAAGCGGCGAAGAAGACGCCCCCGGCCCGCCATTGAAAATGAACAATACGGGGCGCGATGCACGATCCGCCACATCACTGGCGACATAGGCATAGCTGACACCAACAACAGCGATATCGCCATCCTGATTGGGCAGTGGGAGCTCCGTGACCTGCGCCTGATAGGGAATCTCGCGCCCATTTATTCGCGCGCTGTGATCGCTGGTCGTGACATTATAAGCCGCAGCGTTACGGGCCACCATGGGATCCATCGCCCGTAGGAAGCTTTCGGGCATCGGCTTGTCGAATTGCTGCGCCATTGCCGGCTGCGCGGCAGCAATCAGGCCAAGCGCGAATGGAAGTGCCGCACGCGTGATTTTTACAAACATAGGTCTATCCCAGATATGGCCCAGATATGGCGGTCAGACATTCGGCAAAGCATCAAGCGCCTGATCAATGTCATCCATCGTATTGAAGAAGGATGGTGAAAAGCGGAAGCGATTGCGGGACACGGTCATGGAGATGCTCGCTTTTTCAAGCGGCTCTGCCAAACGCTTATGCGCATCCTCAAACACGCAGGTAAGCAGCGGAGTGCGGCTATCCCGGGGTGTGACCACCTGATAGCCCTTGGCCGGCAATTGTTCGTGCAGCCGCTCCAGCAGCGGGCGGCGATAGGCGACCAGATTATCGATCCCCAGATCGAGCAAATGCGCCAGTGACCAATCCAGCAGCGGCAGAACGGTGTGAGAATGCGTCCCCATGGCGAAATGGCCTTGCGCATCATCACGCGCGGTAATGTCGGCAATCTCATCACCCGGCGGATCGAATGGGTAGACATGGGTCTGGAAACCACTGATCTGGTAATAGCCATATCTCGGCCGCCTGAGCTGTTCCAGCCGGTCCTTGCGAACATACAGGAAGCCCAGGCCAAAATCGCCCATCAGCCATTTGTAACTGGCGGTCGCCGCAAAATCGACGCCGCTGGCCCGCACATCGATCGGCACCGTACCGGCCGCATGGATAATGTCCGCATAAACCATCGCACCGCGCGCATGGGCAATTTCGCAAATCCGGGTCAGATCATGCTCGAACCCGTTATAGGTGGATACGAGAGAGAGGCTGACCAGCCTTGTGTCGGCGGTAATCGCCTTTTCATAGGCTTCCACATCGATGCGGCCATTTTCGGCGCGAAGCCATGTCACATCCATCCCCTGCTTCGCCAGTTCCTCGTAGAGATAGAAGGAGCCGAAAAAATGCAGCGTATCAGTGACGATGCCGCCGCCCGATGCGGGCATATCAAGCGCTTCTATGATCAGTTGCTCGCCCGCCGTGGTGCTCTGGACAAAGGCGATTTCCTCTACCGAAGCATTGATCAGGCGCGCGAATTTTGCCTTGATCCGCTCCTCGACATCGTAGGTATGAATGTTGCGGCCCGTCTGCCGCATCGTCAAATAATCATCGAGCGCCCTGCGGCCACCGATCGGTATGGGATGCATGGTCCCGGAATTGAGATATACGCCCGACATCGGGGCGAAACTTTTCAGATCAGGCAATGTGCTGGACATCAGGGCTTCGGATTTGGCGAGCGCAGGACCGGCTATGGGCATCGCTGCGGCGGCAGCCAGCAGGGAACGTCGCGACACGGGAAATTGCATTGGTCTTGTCCTCAATTCCGATCTTGTGGCAAAAATTCCGATCTTGTGGCAAAAGCTATCGCATATTCGCCGCATAAATCTTGCGCTTTTAAGCACAGTTCTTATCAGCCGCAGCCATACCAACACGTTTTTCCATTCCGCTGCTATGGCAAGCGCATAAATTTGCCTGCGCCTCTCAGCTAAACTTCCTGCGCTGGATTTCAGGAGACACCGGATGCGCCCTTGGGCTTTCACTGCACCGCTCATTGTACTTTCGCTCAGTCTTGCTGGCTGCGCCTCTTCGCCGCGCGTTTCACGCCTGGCGGAGCAGATCGAGCAGCGCCTGCCGGACTGTGCAGCAGGCGCTGTGCAGAGCGATCATTCGGTCGAGATTGACGGCAAAGCAGTCAAATATCACGCCTGTGCGGGCACTTTGACGGTCACCGATGCGGATGGTTCGGCGCTCGGCAATATTTTCTACACCGCCTATCTGGCCGGCAAAGCGGAAGAGAACCGCCCGCTGACATTCATCTGGAATGGTGGTCCGGGTGCGGATTCCCGGTTGCTGCACTTTCATGCGCTCGGCCCGCGCGTGCTGGAGGATGGTGTCCTTGTCGATAATGACGCCAGCCCCCTGAATGTCAGCGATCTGGTCTTTGTCGACCCCGCCGGCACCGGGTTCAGCCGGGCGATTGGACCAGAGGAAGCCAGCACACTTTACAGCACTGTGGGCGATATTGCCGCCACCAGCGACTTCATCCAGCGTTTCCGCTCAGCCTATGGCCGCGACAAATCGAAGCTATTTCTGGTCGGCGAGAGTTTCGGCACCTGGCGCGCCAGTGGCGTTGCCGAAACATTGGAGGATGAAGGCACAAGGGTCACTGGAATCGGGCTGATTTCGGGCGGCATACCGCTCGGCGAAATCAAAGATCGCGCGCTCATGCGGGCGCTCTCCCTGCCCAACCGCACAGCCACCGCGCTGGCGTTGGATAAATTGCCCCCTACCCTTCAGCTTGCCCCGGAAAGTGCCATGGCCCAGTCGGAAAACTGGGCACGTAAAATCTGGTATCCCGCCTTGCGCGATCCCGATGCACTGTCCCTTCCCCGCAAGATCGCGGTGATTGCCGGACTGATGCGGTATCAGGGCCTTTCCCCTGCTCAGATCGATACGAAGACCCTGTGGGTATCACCCAAGGCATTTCGCGAAGGTTTGCTGGCCGATCAAGGCAAGGTGCTGGATGTTTTTGACATGCGTCAGGTCATGCCGACCGAGACGGAAGAAAATTCTGCAAAAGCCGATCAGGCGGTCATAGCCTATTACCGCGACACGCTGGGCTACCAGCTGGATGAATATGCCGGGATCGACACGGCACCTCTGCCCGTCGGCGATAGCTGGCAATATGATCAATCCCCTATCACCAGGGAATCACTGGCGCGGGCGATGGCTGGCGAAGGCCCGCCCAGTCCATCGCAACCATGGACCCGCCGCGTGATGGAAAAGAACCGCGATCTGCGCGTCTGGGTTGCAGCCGGTCTCTATGACAGTTTGAACAGCTGCGCTGCCAATGAAGCGACGATTGCCAATCTGGCCCCGCAGCTTGCAGAGCGCTTTACGCTCAAATGCTACGCGGGCGGCCACATGATGTATGAGGCGGAAGGGCAGCGGCAACCATTTGACCGCGACATTGCCGCTTTTCTCGCAAAAGATTAACGCAGCAGCGACGCATCAATGACAAATCAATTCACATAATAGCGATCATCAAGCATATTTTATCCTTTGAACGTGCAAATTGCCCCGCTCTTTGCAAGGTTTTCCCCGCCACATCCGTTACATTCTGATTACATCGCCGGGAGAGACAACCCCGGCATTTGTTTGACAGCTCGGACGTGTCGGGGGACTTATGAAATTGAATTCTGTCTATAAAGCCAAAACATTGATGGCCTCCACTGCGATCGCTGCGCTTTTCGCCGGAGCGGCTCCGGCCATTGCGCAGGATGCGCAGGCCGTTGCGGGAGTGGATGCAAACGCTGCCCCCGCCGCCAGCATGAACGATGAAATCATCGTCACGGGGTCACGTATTCGCCGCGACCCGGCCAATGAGAGCGCACCGCGGATCGTGCTTGACGAACAGGTGATCGAAGACCGCGGCTACCAGACCGCGGCAGATGCACTGAACCAGATCACCGCTAACTCGCCTGCGCTTAATCAGGCGGACGGTAGCGGTGGAACCAGTGGTTCCGGGCAGCAATTCCCCAATCTATTTGGTTTGGGCGCCGGCCGCACCTTGACGCTCGTAAACGGGCGCAGAATGGTGACGAGCTCTTCGGGTCTTGGAGATGCACAGGTCGACGCCAACATCATCCCGCTGGGACTCCTCGAAAGAGTTGAAGTCGTCCAGGGCGGCGGTGCCGCAGTTTATGGTTCTGATGCCATAGCCGGGGTGGTCAATTACGTCCTCAAGGACGATTTCGAAGGGCTGGAGCTCGACGTTCAGGGTGGTGCCGCCGAACATGGCGATTACGACACCTATTCGGTCCGTGGCACATGGGGCACCAATTTCGCGGATGGCCGCGGCAACGTCGCCGCCGATGTCAGCTATTCCAAAACCCCGCTGCTGCGTTCTGGCGACCGCCGCCTGTCCGGGTTGGGACGTCTGACGGTGAGCAACCCTGCGGATGGCGGTCCGAATGACGGTATTCCATCAGTCACGGAATTGCTGGACGCACATTTCTGGGAATTCAACGGCAATGGCGTTATCTTCAGTCGCCCCGCTCCCGTTCCGGTTTTCCTCACCGGTGGCGGCCTGCAATTTGCACCCGACGGTTCAGTGGTCAGCTACAACCCGGGCGAAGATATCGGCATTCCCTTCGCCAGTGGCGGCGAAGGCTTTCCCTATACCGATCTGGTTGGTCTGCGCACCGGGGTCGAGCGCTACACCGCCACAATGCTGGGTTCCTACGAGCTGAGCGACAATGTGAAGCTTTCCGCCGAAGCGCTCTATGCTCATACGGAAGGGACCGAAATCCCCCAGGGCCAGAGCCGTACCATTCTGAATTATGGCAGCTATGCTGGTCCGGTGACCTTCACCATCAACAACCCTTATCTGACCGATTCAGCCAAAACGGCACTGTCGGCAGCCAATCCCGATTTTGCGGCAGGTGCGCCGCTGTTCCTGTCGAAATATTTCTACGATCTGACGCCGGACAACACGCAAACCACCAAGACCGATACCTATCGTGCGGTGCTCGGCCTCGACGGCGATTTCTATCTCGGTGACCGCAATTTCTACTGGTCCGTTTCGGGCAGCTATGCCCGCGTTGAAGGCACGCAGAGCCATTGGGATGTCGACAATTCCAAATATAACAATGCCATCAATGCAGTGGAATCGAATGGTGAGATCGTCTGCGCAATCAATGCCGATGCTGACGCCGGCAATGACGATCCTTCCTGCGCCCCGATCAATCCGTTCGGCTATGGCAATGTCAGCGATGCCGCCAAGCAATATGTCAGCGTCCGCGCCGGCATGGATTATGTGAACGAACAGGTCGATTTCCTCGCCACTTTGGGCGGCGATGTGGTGCAACTGCCCGCCGGTATGGCCAAGTTCAGCCTCGCTTACGAACATCGTGACGAACAGGCCACGTTCACGCCGTTCAAAGCCAATCAGCAGGGTCTGTTTGGCGGCGGCACGATGGAACAGGAAACCTCGGGCGGCTATAACACCGATGAAATCTCGGGCGAATTGCTGATCCCGCTGGTCGATCGCGCGATGGACGTGCCGCTGATCCGCAGTCTCGAACTCAATGCGGCAGGCCGTCTGGTCGACAATTCCAGCGCTGGCACCGAACAGGTCTGGGATCTCGGCGCCCGCTGGGAACCGGTCGACGGCGTCACCCTGCGCGTGACCCGCAGCCGCAATTTCCGCGCTCCTTCGCTCGGCCAGCTTTACAATCCGACTACCACGACGCTCGAAAGCTCAGGGATCGATCCCTGTGACGCGGATCGCATCACCAGTGGCCCCAATCCCGAAGCGCGCTACGCCAATTGTCTCGCCGCCTTCCAGGCCAATCCCAATTACGGCGTCGAAGCCGATGGCACCAATGCAGGTCTGTCCGCAGCAGATCGGCTCGCCAATTTCCAGGACCCGGCGGAAAATTACAGCCGCACCACCATCACCACCGGCGGCAATTCGGATCTGCGCAACGAAATCTCCAAGACCTGGACCTTCGGCGTGGTGCTGCAGCCCGCTTTCGCGCCGGGCCTCACAGTCAGCGCCGATCGGATCGAGATCGATCTGACCGATGGCCTGTCCTACTTCACCAATGAGGATTTCCTCGCCACCTGTTACGATAATACGGTGCAGGACCCGGACATTTGCAGTGCCTTCACCCGGCTCGATGCAACCGACGGTATTTCTCCCGGCGGCACAGTGGTGACGGGTACCACCACCACGTTCAATGCTGGTGTCATCAAATATCGCGGTGAAGTCTACACGGTGGATTACCGCTTCGGCCTTGGTGACGTATTTGACGGGTCCGATATGGGCCAGATCGGCATCCGCCTCAGCGCGACGCATAATGATCTGCTGACCACCTCGGTCACCGGCGACACCTTCACCCGTACCGACGGCACCTATCTCAAGCCTGACTGGGAAGGTCAGCTGCTGGTCGATTACAGTAAGGGTCCGCTGCGGGTCAGCTATCAGGCTTATTATCTCGACGATGTGGCGAACGGGCCGGATGCAACGATCGAGAACAACCCCAACCCGCGTCTCGACAGCAATCTGACGCATTCGATTTCGGCGCAATATGAAGTCGGTGCGATCACTTTCCGCGCCGGGATCGACAACTTTACCGATGAAGAACCGTCTTATCCCCGGATCAGCTACGGCGACATTCTGGGCCGTCGCTTCTGGGCCGGTGCCAAGCTGCGTTTCTGGTAAAAAAAGGCTCATTGCCGACTACGTGCCAGTGATGGCGCGTGATCAGGTCCGGCTGCAACAATTCCCTCTCTCCCACTGCAGCCGGGCCTTTTTCTCCAGGACGTGACGCCATGCAAGGATCGGCCCTCTCCATGACCTCAGGCCATAGTAATCAGACCAAGGCTCTCGGGTCCTATGCCCAGTGGATCCGCACTGTGATCCGCCGGGTACGCTCCGACGGCAATCTGCTGGTCAGCCTGTTCGAAAGTTCCATCCCCGAACCGGTAACGATGGTGCAGGAACTGGTAGCCGAAGGGTTCGGCGGCGATCTGACATCGCGTTACACCAGCGCATTTGCCAGCGGGAATCCTTATGTGGTGGACCATCTGGCCAAGAGCTATGATGTTACCGCCGATCAGATCCTCTGCACCACCGGCGCCACTGGTGCGCTTTCCCTTATCTATCGCGCGCTATGTTCGCCCGGCGATCATGTGCTGATCGAAAACCCGTGCTTTGATATTTTTCATGCTCTGGCGGGTGTTGAAAGTCTGCACGTGGATCGGTTTGAACGCTGCGGGACCGACTTCCATATCGATCCGCAGGAAATCGAGCGCCGGATTCACCCAAAAACCAAGCTGATCGTTCTTTCCAACCTGCATAATCCCTCCGGCATGGAGGTCACAAATGAGGTTTTGAAGGACATCGCCGATATTGCCGAACGGCACGGAATTCTGGTGGTGGTGGATGAGGTCTATGGTCCTTATTCCAGCCATTCGATCGGTGCGATGGCGGGTATGCGCGTTTCACCGCGGATCATCTCGATCAATTCGCTCACCAAGATTTTCGGCCTCAGCACGCTTCGCTGCGGCTGGATCGTCGCCAACGCTGACGTTCTGGCGCCCATTCGCGCTCTGAATGACGAGGTCGAATTCGGTATTTCAAACCTCGCCCACGCCATGGCGGCACTGGTGCTTGATCATCAGGACCGCTTCATGGCCTACACGACGGATATTCTGGCGCACGCCCGGCCAATCTTCGATTCCTATTGGGATTTTTGGCTGAAAGAAGGCCTCGTGCTCGGCAAGCCACCCGAATATGGTTGTATCGCTTTTCCGCGTCTGGCCGGAATAGAAGACACGCTGGGCTTTTCCGAATGGCTTGCCAATCGCGGCAGCGTCGTCGTGGCACCGGGCGAATATTTCGGCCGTGCGGGCCATGTCCGGCTGGGCATTGGCCTGGCCCCGGCAAAGCTTGATTACGGCTTGCAGACTTTCACCGACGGTTTGTTAAACTGGCGCGACGATAATGCCGCCAGCCCGCGTAAATCGCAGCATCTGGCGTCCAATCAATCCTGACAAGGGGCTTCTCCATGCCTGTCCTTCCTCGCCTCTGCCTTTCCGCTTTCGTCCTGGCAGCAACGGCCTGTCCCGCACTGGCCGCGCCCGGTGAGGTGCTCGCCACTCGTGAAAACCGCGTCGAAAGCCATGGCACCGCCTTGTCCGTCACAACCGAAGCCGGACTGGTCGGAATTGAGAGCAGCCCCGGTCATGTGGATGGCAGCGCGGGTTACATTTCCTATGTCGCGAAGGACGATGGCGCGGATCGCCCGGTCCTGTTCATTTTCAACGGCGGGCCCGGCGCATCCTCAAGCTTCCTGCATATGGGCGCTCTCGCACCCGTCCGGGCCGAAGTGCCGCAGGACCCGCAGACGCCTTTGCCTGCTCAGGCAAAAATCACCGCAAATAACAACACGCTGCTCGATCTTGCCGATCTGGTCTTCATCGACCCGCCGGGCACGGGCTTTTCCAACATTGCCGACAATGCCGACCGCGATTTCTACATGTCCACGCATGGCGATGCCGAAGCCGCCAGTCAGCTGGTGACCCAATGGCTGGCGGACCATGACCGCAAGAATGCACCGATTTACATTCTGGGCGAAAGTTACGGCACCATCCGGGCAACCGAGATGGTCGCAACACTCCATGAAATGGACGCACCCGCCCGCCTGCAGGGGGTGATCCTGCTGGGGCAGGCGCTCAATATGATCGAAACGTCTCAGCGCCCCGATAATATCGTGACCTATCCGGTGTCTCTGCCCAGTCAGGCGGCTATCGCCTGCTATCACGGGGTGATTACGCAGCCTTGCAAGCCGGAAGAGATCGCACAGGAAGTATCGGATTTCGCGGAAGAATACCTGCACGCACTGTATCAGGGCCGCGATGTTCCAACGGCAGAAAAACGGGCTGTGGCAGAAAAACTGGCGGAATTCACCGGCATTTCTGCCGATTATTTCCTGACCCATGATCTGCGTATTTCTAAGGAACGCTTCCGCGTGGCCCTGCTGCAGGATCGCGGGCTTGTCACAGGCCGTTATGATGCGCGGTATACAGAGCGGCTGCCCGACGATGCCGGACTATTATACGGTCCCGATCCGTTCTCGGCAGTTTCAAACCTTTATGGTGAGGCGATGAAGCGCTACCTCGCCAATGATCTCGGCCTCCCCAATACCGCAGACTATAAAGTGCTCAACCAGATGGAAGGCAGCTGGTCCTATGGCAGCGGCGACAGCCCGTTCAATGACTGGCCGTTCATGACCATCATCGAAGATGCCATGGAGCGTAACCCGGACCTGCGCCTGTTTGTCGGGTCGGGAATGTATGATCTGACGACCACGATCGGCGCGGCAGATTATCTGATCGCACAATCGGATATCGCGCAGGATCGTTATTCGCTGAATGTCTATCCGGCGGGCCATGTAGCCTATTCCGATGATGTCAGCTGGGCAAAGCTCATGGTCGATCTGCGTCGCTTCATTTCACAGGATAATTAGGAATGAGCGTTTCCCCTACAGCGGATGGCCAGCTAAAACGCGGGATCAATTTGTGGGGCGTCATTTCGCTCGGCCTTGGTACTGCGGTGGGCGTGTCGATCTTTTCCGCTATTGCCCCGGCAACGCAATTGGCCGGGCCCGGGATGTTGCTATCCGTCCTGGTGGCGGCTTTGCCCATGTATCTGATCGCGGTCAGCTACGCCTTTCTGGGGTCTGCCGTCCCGGTATCGGGCGCCAGCTTCGTCTGGCCATCACGCTTTCTTCACCCGACGCTCGGCTTCTTCATCGCGTGGATGCGGATCATCGCCAATATGGGGGCGATGGTGGTGCTGGCGCTGGTGCTGGTGCGCTATGTCTCGATGGTCATGCCCCTTCCGACCAAGCCAACCATGTTTGGTATTCTGGTGCTGTCGCTGCTGGCCAATCTGTTCGGCGTATCGGTCGCTGCGCGTGCACAGACGCTGATGATGGGCTTTCTGATCGTACTGTTTGCCATTTTCGTCATCTGGGGCGGGAACACCGCTTTCCAACCGCAGGCGCTTACCCCTTTATTCCCGCATGGCATGTCCGGTGTCCTCACCGCTGCGCCGCTGCTTATGGGCCTGTTCTTCGGGATCGAAGCCGCGACTGAGGCTGGCGCAGAAGTTTCCAACAGCCGCCGGACAATCCCACTGGGCATTGCGCTCGCTATCGGTTCGGCGACATTGCTCTATGGCGCCGTGGGCCTGGTGGCGCTGGGCATTCTGGGCGCGGATCAGCTGGGCAGCAGCGAAGCGCCCATTCTGGACGCGGCCCAGCAATTCATGGGACCATTGGCCAAACCTGTTATCGTCGGTGCGGCAGTGGTGGCCATTGGCACCAGTCTGAATGCGATCTTCACCCTGTTCAGCCGGAGCCTGTTCGCCATGGCAGAGGCTGGCGTTTTGCCAGCCCCGCTGGCCCGTATCCACCCACGCTGGAATGTGCCGCATATTGCCCTGCTCACTGTGTTTGGCATTGGCTGTGTCGGCTTGTTGCTGCCGATGGAGCTGACCTTCCTGTTTCTGGCCGTGAACATCCCCAATCTGGTAAAATATGGCAGCATTTGTGTGGCCGCTGCACGGGTGACGAACCATCACCCCGAACTTTACCAGAGCGCTCACTTCCGCCCTTCCCGCCCGGTGATGCTGACATTTGCCTATACCGGCGCTGTGTGCGCTGCCGGGTTGATCTTTATCGGGATAGAAGCCGACTGGCGCCCCTACGCCTTGCTGATTGGCTGGGGTTGCGTCGGCGCTGTCTATTACTGGGCGACCCGCCGCAAACACTGACCGCGACAGCGCCGCCCCACACAATCTTCTTCATCCGACCGCGCCGTGACCAACTGCGTGAGAATGTGGTGATCGGCTGATTGCTGTCACCGGAGGTCATTCTTCGAGCGACTGCGCGTCGGCTCGATCCCGGACTGTCAATCGACAGCGACGGTAGCTGAAAGACAGAAGGCCGATCGAGGGCATCAACGCGATAAAGCTGCCCTAATACCGGCTTTATAAGACCATACTCCGGCAGTGGGTTCACATTATGGAAGCAGCTCGGACGCCGGGTGATTACCGGGCTTCCGAGCTGCTTTCACGCCAAGACTGAAATCACCGCTGATCAGTAGAGATATTCTTCCGCCACATCGTGACTATGGGGCATTTCCACCGGCTCATCATCGGTGGTTTCCGGCAAGGTGATCGCCGGCGGTGCCGCGAAAGGCTGCACGCCTACCGCATCCCAGATGTCGCTTGGGAAATAGACAGTCCCGCCCTTCACCACCATCGCGATCTTGTGCAGATCGCTCATATCCTCCAGCGGGTTGCCGTCGATCAGGATGAAATCGGCCAGCTTGCCTTTTTCCACCGTCCCCAGTCGCTGATCACGGCCCATATAAATTTCCGGCCCCAATGTGCCGATGGCCAGCACATCGCCGCGCGGAATACCCGCTTCGGCATAGATCTGCAATTCGCGGTGGACCGACAAACCAGTCTGGTCATCCGTCCCCGGCAGCAGCGTCAGCCCACGGTCATGCATCCGCTTGAGAAGCTTCTTTACTGTGTCGAAGCCGCCGACATAGCGTGCGTAATCTTCCGGCCCCTCAAAGGATGCGATCCCCTGATGACGGCGGCGCTGCAGGCCAACCGGCAGGTGGTCGATATAATCCGCCACTGCCGGGCTGGCCATGCCATCATGGCTCAGCATCAGCAGCTCCAGCGTAACCGCTGTCGGATCAAGCGCGATATCTTTCGTCACCATCGTATCGAGCGTTTTGGCCACGCGCGGGGCATCCAGATCAAGCGTGGCCATCCGCCGCATGGCAGTGAGGCGCAGCGGGGTGCGCGTATCCTCATCCGGCGCCAATACCCAGCCCAGCATCAGCTGGTTGGCATGGGTGATTTCGTCATAGCCAGCCGCAATCATATTATCCGCATTGGTGAAGGCGGGAATATGCCCGGTTACTCCGAGGCCCAGCTTCTTGGCTTCCCTGGTGATGGCGGGCACCCAGTCAGGATTCATCGAATTGTAGATCTTGATCTGCCAATATCCGCGGGCGGCATACCAGCGCACGGCGTCCACTGCCGCCTCTTCGCTATCGACCACGATCCCGGTACGCGCGCTATAATCACTGCGACCTTCGAGGAAACCGTTGCGCACGATACGTGGCCCGGCCACTTCACCGGCGCGAATTCGCCGCTGCAAATCGAGCAGGAAACGATTGTCATTGCCCATATCGCGGACCGAGGTCACGCCGCTGGCAATATAGAGCAGCGATGATTGCAGCGACAAATGGGCGTGCATGTCATGCAGACCGGGCAGGACGGTGCGCCCGTCCCCCTCCACCAGAACCTCACCCGGCGTGGCGGGGCTGTCCAACGGTTCGATGGAGGCAATGCTGTCTTCAAAAAAGACGAGCGAAACCGGATCGCCCAAACTCTTGGACACGGGATCAAAAATCCGCACATTCCTGATCCGCACCGGAGTATCGTAATGATGCGCCACAGCAGATTGGATTGTCTCAAACCGTTCACTCGTGCGTTCTGTTGCCAGAGCTGTCAGCTTGGGCACAGCATCTTCATAGCCCTTGCGGATCACCGCACCGAATGGCGAAAGGGTGGAGAAGAACCGGCCATCCGAATCCAGCAGGATCATCGACGGCGTCAGCCCCAGTCCCTTGATCAGATAGGCATTGAACCGCTCCGCATCGGCGCCTTTGCCCAGCGTCACGGGTTCCATTTCTTCCAGCGCCAACTCACCGCCCGGCAAAGCCTCGATGCGGTGGTCAGCATCCGCCAGCAAGGCCCGTGCATAGAGGCCGAGCGACCAGGGGCTGCCATCCTGCGAAATATAGAGCATCGGATCATCCAGCGTTCTGGTCTGCGATCCGGTGGCATCCTGCCAGCTTGCCTGATTGCCCTGAATGGTGAACCGTTCGGCCACTTCATTGCCGAACAGTCCGGTGCCATCCACGTTCCAGCTTTGCGGCAGGCCGCGATCGTCCAGTACGATGCGTTCATCAATCGTCGGCCCGCGGCCATTGTCCTTCACATCGTAATGAATAGTGACGGTGTTGCCATCCTGATCGGCATCCAGAGCGCCAACCTGTTCTCCATTGGCAATCACCACCAGATGATCGCTGGCGGCCATAGCGGGCGAAACCGCTGCCAGCGCAGTGGACAGGGCAAGACTTGTACGCGGCCAGAAACGAGTCATTGTTCGGGTGCACTCCGGTAAAGATGGGCGGTGGCGGCCAGATCCTGAACGGCATGGCCAAGCGATTTGTAAATGGTGATTTCTTCTGCTGTCCGGCGGCCTTCAATCTGCCCCAGCAACACTTCACCAATTTCTGCGACGATGTGGTCATCACTCACGGCGCCGGCTTCCCTGGCGACAAGAAATTCGGCCGCGGCATCCAGCGCTGAGGCGCGGCTATCGGCGATGAAGCGGGATTTGGCGACCAGCGGCGTATCGACTTCCACCGGGCCGGGGCCGGATGATCCGACCAGATTGACATGCGTACCGGGGCGGATCCAATCGCCAAAGACCAGCGGCTCTTTCGCTCCGGTCAACGTGCAGATAACATCCGCTTCGCCGCAGGCCGTCTGCAGATCATACGCCACTGCGATTGGCACGGCTACGCGCGCGCCTTCCTCATCGGCAATGGCCTGCGCCTTTTCAGGATGGCGCCCCCAGATAAGGATACGATCAAAATCGCGCACCAGCGGCAGGGCCTGCAAATGGGTGCGAACCTGTCCGCCCGTGCCTACCAGCAACAGTGTCTTGGCATCGGGCCGTGCCAATGCGTCAGTGCCAACAGCCGTCGCGGCGGCGGTGCGAATATGGGTTATTTCCTCGGCATCGGCGATGCACACCGGACGGCCTTCATCCGGTTCGAACAGCATCACCACCCCGCGGTGGCGGCGCGATCCCGGCCGCGCAGGATCAGGAAACACGCTGATCATCTTTGCACCGAACATGTCGTCATCGGCCAAAGCACCGGGCATTTGGGCAAAGGTGCGCCCCTCACCCATATGGATCATCGTGCGCAGCAGCTGTTTCGTGCGGCCTGCAGACAGTGCCTGCATCGCTTCACTCACAATACGGATGCACCCCGGATAATCGAGTCCACTGGCGACCGCTTCGGAATCGAAAATTTTCAGCTCATCCCGGCGCATAAATACTCCTGCTTTTCACCCCATCATAATCCCTATTTACGAGTAATCCTTGCTCAATTTCACAAAAACTCGTAATTTAAAGCATTAACTTGTTACACATCCGCAAATTGGAAGCATAATTATGTCCGCCGATCTCGACCGTCTCGATCTCAAAATCCTTGGCCGATTGCAAATCGATGCCTCGGAATCCTCCAGCGAAATTGCCGAGCGGGTCGGCCTTTCCCAGTCGCCCTGCTGGCGGCGTATTCAGCGGCTACGGGATGAAGGCTATGTCAAAAGCCAGGTCGCGGTGCTCAATCGCGAAAAATTCGGCGAAAGCATGTACATCTTCGCCCAGCTCAAAATGGCACGGCTGAATGACGAGGAGCGCGAGAAATTCATCCGCGCGATTGAAGATATTCCCGAGATTACCGAGGCCTACACACTGTTCGGTGAAATGGACGTCATGCTGAAAGTACTGGCCGCGAATATTGTCTGGTATCAGAACTTCACCTTCCGCACGCTGCTCCGCCTGCCGGGAGTGGAAGATGTCCGCTCCACCGCCACCCTGTCGGAAATGAAGAACACCCACCAGATCCCGCTGCCCGACCTTTGACGCGCAGCGAATCAGGCATCAGTCCTTCGTTTTCAGCCGTGTCAGCGCAAAACCAATGCCGACCAGAGCAAAACCCGCCAGACCGGCCATGCCGATGCTTTCACCCAGGATCGGCACCGCCAGCAACGTTCCGAACACCGGCATCAGATAGAAGAAAATCCCCGCTTTGCCCGAGCCGATCAATGCCACGCCGCGGTTGAAGACAAAGAAGGCCAGGATTGATGGGCCGGTGGCGAGATAAATCAGCGCTTCCATTCCCTTGGCATCGTCAAGCGGAAGCGATGTGCCAAAGGCGAGCTGGAAAGGCAGCAGCAACAAAGCTGCGAGAGCGAAGGTCGTGAACAGCAGACTGACCGGATGAATGGCAGGCGCACGGCGCAGGATTGTTGCATAAAAAGCCTGCGCCAGCATCGCCCCGACGATCAACACACTGCCAAAGCCAGTCTGACCAGCCCCGGAACCTGCCGGGGCCTGTCCCTGAATGACGAGCAAAACACCGGCGCAGGCAAAGGCCATTGCCGCGATTTGCGCCTTTTCCGGGCGGTCGCGAAACATCAGAAAGCCAAAGGCAAGGATCGCCACCGGAATCGCCGACTGGATCAACAAAGCCACCGTTGCCGGCGTGGTCCGCAAACCCAGATAGGCCAGCGTATTGCTGCCCCCCACGCCCGCGCCGGCGAGCAGCAGCAGAATAGGCAGCCGCCGGCGGATGGTTGACCAATCGCGGCGCAAATGCGGCCATGCAAAAGGCAGTGCGATCGGCAAAGCCAGAACCCAGCGCCAGAAAGACAGACTGACAGGCACCAGACTGTCCGGAATGGCCCGACCGACGACGAAATTGCTGGCCCACAGCAAAGTTGCCAGTGACAGCAGCAGATAGGGCCGCTGCCACAAGCCATCGCGTTTTGGTTTGGCATCCTGCGCAGAGAGGGACTGGGCAGACAGACGCAATCGTATTGTATCGGACATGGTCACCCCGAAGAAAAAAGGTAACCTCCTTCTATCCTGTCAGCGGCGCACGGTGCGTGCGTATTGCGCGCCAAACCCACACAGCATACAATTATCGTGCATTTATACACCCATTCATGCACGATATTATACATAACAGGCTACGGAGCGCATTTGGTGGAACTCGACAACTATGATTGCCGCATTCTCGAGCAGTTGCAGCAAAGCGGCGATATGGGACCGGTGGAAATGAGCGAGCATGTCGCCCTCTCCCCCTCGCAATGTTCGCGGCGGATGCAGCAATTACGCAAAGCAGGTCTAATCCGCCGCGTCGCCGCTGTGCTGGATGCTGAAAAGCTGGGTCTGTCTGTCAGCGCCTATGTGCTGATCACGCTATCCTCGCATGATCCCGAATGGCTGGTCGAGTTTCATGAGCGCATTGCCGGGCTGGAGGAAGTGGTTCAATGTCAGGCACTGACCGGGGAAGCAGATATTCTGCTGAAGATCGTGACAAGCGACCTCCGCGCCTTCAATCGCGTCATGTCGCAGGACATCCTGCAAATGCGCCAGATCCGCACGGCCCGCTCCAGCATCGTGCTGGAAGATCTAAAAAACACAACCCAATTGCCCTTAAAGAAAATCCAAGATTCCCGGCGCATTGGATAGATCATGCGCACAACAATCCGAAGGCGGCTAAATAGAAACCAATATGCGCTTCTAGCCAGGCTACAATACCGCCTTCCCGCTGCACTCAACCGAACGTGCGATCAGGAGATCCTATGCGAAAGTCGCTGAATATTCTGCTTGCTACCACGATCATGGCGTCTCCAGCCGTGGCCGCTGCGCAGGATGCTGCGCAATTCGCAATCGAGCTGACGCCTGCGGCAGTCGATAATGAAGGCGCTGTGCGCAATGTTCATGTGGCATTGACCATCGATGCGGTTGAGGCAGATGCAGGGGATGCGCTGCTGCATTTGCCGGTAATGGCCAGCACGGTGTCGACAGCGGCTGATCGCCTGACCGGGCTTTCCGCCAGTGACGCCAGCGGACCGATAATGCTGACCGCCCATGATGACATACGCGATGACGCCAATGTCGAACGGCGCTGGTCAACCGATCGCGCGGTCTCCGGCACTGTGCAGGTAAGCTATGATGTGCCGATTGATCCCCACCGGCCCCTGATCGCCCGTCCGGCCTATGAATTGCGCACGCAGGACAGCACGTTCTCAGGCGCGGGCAATGCCTTTCTGCTGCTGCCCGAGGATGATCGGCAGCGGATCGTGGATGTTGATTGGCAGTTGGACGCCATCGGCGCCGACGCACGGGGCGCCAGCAGTTTCGGCGTAGGCGATCTGACCACGCAAGAACCCTATGCCACGGGCGATCTCCACCGCGCCTATTTCATGGGCGGAAAACCCGGCCTGCATCAGTCCGCCGATGGCCGGTTCTTCTCGGTTTGGCAGGGTGAATTCGGCTTCCCGGCTGAAGAGCTGATGAACTGGACCGACCGGTTGCAGCAATATTACGGCGATTTCTTCGGCTATAAGCCACCGGTCTTCGGCGTGTTCGGCCGCACCAACACGCTCAATCCCGGTAGCGGGATAGGCCTCACCCATAGTTTTGCCTTTACCTTCAGCAAGGATCTGAGCCAGCAGGATCTGCGCGGATTGCTGGCGCATGAAATGCTGCATGCCTGGGTCAATTCGCTGGACGGGTCGATGGATCAGGCCGGCGGACTGGCCAAATCATGGTTCGGTGAAGGCCTCGCCGTGCATTATCAGCGCCTGCTGCCCTATCACGCCGGATTGATTTCAGCCGAGGATTTCCTCGATGATCTCAATTCTACTGCCGGGCGTTATTACACCAATGCGTTGATCGATACGCCCAATAGCGAAGTGCCCGCCGGCTTCTGGCTGGATACCCGTATCCGCACTTTGCCCTATGATCGCGGCTCGCTCTATTTCGCCAAGCTGGATGCCCAGATCCGCGCCAAAACGCAGGGTCAATATTCGCTCGATTATATCGTACGGAACATGCTCGCCGCGCGCCGGGATGGCGAACCGATGGATATGGCCTTGTGGAAGGCCTGGCTGTTCGAAATGCTGGGCCAGCAGGAACTGGATGATTTCGACGCGATGCTGAACGGGGCGGTACAAGTGCCACCCTCTGACGCGTTTGGCAGGTGCTTCACGCGTGTGACCAAGAAATTGCAGCGTTTCGACCTGGGCTTCGAGCCTGCCTTGCTGGCCTCGGAAGACCGCGTAATCGAAGGGCTCGATCCGGCATCCAATGCCGCGGCAGCGGGCCTGCGCAATGGCGACAAGGTGCTGAACAGCTTCCCCACGGATTCACTGCAGGGTGATCAGGAAGCCATGGTGACACTCAAGCTGCGCCGCGGGGAGAAGGAGCTGGACGTCACCTATCTCCCCCGCGGGGAATGGGTCGATGCCTATCAATGGGAACAGGTTCCATATTGCAACGATACGGGTGCCAGGAGTGTCGCCCCTTCGCAGTAATGTGGTTGACCCGGCCGGTATTTTGTCCCCTCAACGCGCCGGCCGGGTCATTTTCTGGACTAAAGCTTCAGCTTGATCGCGTCATGGCAAAAATGCCGGTGGCATTGCCACTGTCAAAACCCAGATCCAGCTTGCCGCTTTCCGGATCGACATCACGCGTGATAAATTCATAGAAAGAACCTGGCACGTTCAGCTCTTCCTTGCGGCCGGAATCATTCACGAAAATGCGGCGGATCTGTGCCGCGCGGTGCGCTGTCTGGCGCACCCGGCCAGAAGCGGAAACTTCTACTCTATCCTTGATCGGTCGACCTGCTTCCCGCTCCGCCTCCGACAAAGCTTCGACATCTTCTACCCGGTCAGTCGCGTGGTTGAAGGCATTGCCTTCGGTCGCGATCCATGCCGCTTCGCCCGATTCCTCGCGCAGAATCTCATAATCGCTGATTGTGGGCTCCGAATGCTGGCGGTCAAAGGCTGCCAGGCAATCGACGAGCACTCTTTGCGCGCGGGGCAAGGTCAGCGTCTTGCCCTCCTCCAACTCAGCCAATGCCTGAACCACTTCTTCCGAAAGCGGGTCTTGGCTGCTGTCAAAAACGCGGTGTGCGGCGGCAGCGAACGTTTCGCTAAACTCTTCCACATGCAGCTCACTGACGAAGAACTGCGGCAATTCTTCCGGTGCATCGGCGAAGGCATAAGAGCGCCCAGTCATTTTCAGACGGGGCAGCGGATAGGTACCGGATAATTCATAGCCCAATGGTTTCAGAATACGGGTAAAGGCCGCTTCACCTGCCGGGAGCGCCCCGGTAGGCCCTTCCGGAAAGCGTATCGTCCGCAGAGCGCCGTGATCGAAAACAATGCGCTCACCGCGTTCAAGCCGTTCCGAGACATATTCCGACCCACTGGGAACCCGTGTCAGAAGATCATCAAACAAGGCGATGTTGAGCGCCATGGCCAGCATGTGGCGATCGACATGGTCATCCGTTTCCGCCTGCAGGCGCGGGCCCAGTTCGAGCATATTCAGCGCACCTTCTGTGCGATCGCCCAGCACCGCACGCAGCAACGCCGTTCCCGTCCCATCCATGTCAGCTCTCACATTCAGCTCCAATCTCTATTTGGTTTCAACCGATACTGCACCTGTCCAGATAATGATGCACCAGGCGCGATGGAACCCCTCTTCCGAAAGGGAAGGTAGCTCTTGGTTAACCATTAGGTAGTAAACTCAGGATGCAACTTCACATAAATTCCGTGTCCCTGACGGGCACCGCGCAAACGAAGGAAGCGATATAAGTGCGCCTCGAGGTCATCACAAATTGGGCATATGGTATCACCGTGGCGCTCACCATCGTGTCGGGTACCGCCATGCTGTGTGCATCCAGCGCGCAGCGGGAGGAAAGGACAGCCAGAGAGACGCGTCATGACCTTGAGCAGGCGAACCACGTCTTAACAGATGAAGTCTACATGCTGACCAACCGAGCACGCGAATATGTCAGCACCGGAGACCCCGCCTATCTCACCATGTATCGCGCCGAGCTGGAAAATCTGAAACCAGCCGAAGACCGGCTCGGGAGCACTGCCGCAAAAGGCACCACTGCGGATGAGCGACGGATATTGACCGAGGCGTTCAACCTTGCCGATGCCCTGCAGGATGAACAGGCGGAGGCCATTTCAGCCTATCAGGAAGGCGATCTTGATGAAGCCCGCCAATGGCTGTTCGGCCCCGAATATGAGCGCGAACTGGACAGACTGCGTGCCGTGGCGGAACGGTTTGCAGACAATGTCGATCAGCGAACCAGAGAGCTGGTTCGCGACACGGAACGTACTGCCCGTTTTTGGCGCATCATTTCAGAAATCGCCGTCGGTGTAACAGCCCTGCTTTTCCTGTGCGTGCTCTACTTCGTCTTCAAACGACGCGTGCTGCACCCGGTCGTGAAACTGTCCGATGTCCTGCGGCGCATGACGCGGCAGGATTATTCGTCCCAACCGCTGGAAATCCCTCAAATTGACGAAATCGGCGATATGGCGCACGCCGTCACCCTGTTCCGTGAGAACGCGCTGGAACGCCAGCGACTGGAACAGGAACGTGACCGTGACCGTACCAGTCGTGAGCTGATTTCGCGCATGACCCAGCGGATGCAGGGGTCGGACAACGTGGCCGACGTGGTGGACATCATTCGCCGCTTCGTGCCGCGCGTGGCAATGGGCCTTGCAGGACGCCTCTATCTGCTGGACCGAAATCGGAATGTTATGGTGGAAACCTGTCAGTGGGAGGCCCCGAAATATTCCACCCATGAATTCTCAACACTGGCATGTTGGGCTCTCCGCCGGGGGATGCCCCATCACCCCAGCTCGGAAAATGTCGATGTGCCATGCCCTCATCTGGATATCGCAGAGGGTGAAACGCCCGATACGATATGCCTGCCACTGATTGGACAGCGAGAGGTCATTGGCCTGCTCTATCTGGAAGGTCTCGAGGATTTATCTGACGATTGTGCGCAGCAGGGTCATCTTCTGGCCATGCTCGCCGAAAATATCGGTCTGGCGCTGGCAAATCTGAAACTGCGTGAGGATTTGCGGGAAATGGCCATGGCAGATTCCCTCACCGGGCTGGCCAATCGCCGCCAGCTCGATCTGGTACTGCAGAAACAGCTTGGCCGCGGCGGCCACAATGATGAACCCATATCGGTCCTGATGGCCGATGTGGATCACTTCAAACGCATCAATGACACGTTCGGGCATGATGCCGGGGATGCCGTATTGCGGGAAGTGGGCGCCGTTCTGCGCGACGCCACGCGCAAGAGCGATTTGTCTTTCCGCTATGGCGGCGAAGAATTCCTGATGATGCTGCCTGGCACAGATCTGCCAACAGCAATCGAACGGGCCGAGGAAGTTCGCACCAGGATAGAGGACCTCACCTTGTCCTTTAATGGGCACAGTCTGGGATCGATCAGCATTTCGATCGGGATTGCCAACAGCCCGCTTCACTCTTCCTTTGAAGGTCTGGTCCCGCTGGCGGATACCGCGCTGCTGCGAGCCAAATCGCTGGGCCGCAACCGTGTGGAAATAGCCGAGAACCGGCGCACGCGCCGAACAGGATCAGCCGCCTGAATATTGCTTTGAAAGCCAATAGTTGATTTTGCCCTCTACTCTTGTCACTTCTGCCACGATTATCTTTGGCAGAAAAACTTTGAGGCACCCAAGCCTCGGCCATGATGGAGAGAGCGGATATGATCAGCCTGGAACACGCCAATCGCATTGTTGGTGCAACACTTGAAAAAGGGAAAGCGCTAGGGCTGAAGCCACTGACTGTGGCGGTGCTGGATGCTGGCGGCGACCTGGTCGCCTTTGCGCGGAGCGACCATTCTTCCGCGATGCGTCCGCAAATCGCGATGGGCAAAGCTGGCGGCGCACTGGCACTGGGCGTATCATCCCGGACGGTGGGCGATATGGCGGCGGATCGCCCCAGTTTCATTGCCTCGCTCGGCCCGATCTCCCGCCATGGCGTTATTCCCGCCGCTGGCGGCGTGCTGATCACGGATGGTAACGGCACGCTGCTGGGTGCTGTAGGCGTGACCGGCGACACATCCGACAATGATGAAAGCTGCGCATTGGCTGGTATCGAATCCGCCGGGCTCAAGGCAAAGAACTGAGCCATGACACAGCAGACTGAACGCGCGGGCCTGCGCATTGCGCCCGAACTTGTCCGTTTCATCGAAGCGGATGCGCTGCCCGATAGCGGGCTGGAGGCCGAACGATTCTGGCAGGGACTGGCCGATATCTATGGCCGCTTTGCACCTGAGAATGAACGCCTGCTGGCACGCCGTGACGAGTTGCAGCAACGGATCGATCAATGGCATGGCGAGGCCGAGCATGAGGCGCCATTTGGCCCCGATTATCACGCCTTCCTGAAGGACATAGGCTATTTGGTGGAGGAGCCCGCCCCCTTCACCATCGCCCCCACCCATGTGGATGCGGAGATTGCCGAACTGGCCGGGCCGCAACTGGTGGTCCCTGTTCTCAATGCGCGCTTTCTGCTGAATGCCGCCAATGCCCGCTGGGGCAGTCTGTATGATGCGCTTTACGGCACCGACGCGCTGGGCGATTTGCCCGCTGGTGCCGACTACGATCCGCAGCGCGGCGCGCGGGTGATCAGTTGGGCCAAACAGTTTCTGGATAATGCCGTCCCGCTCAAATCCGGCAGTTGGACCGATTTTGCAGGCGGGACGCCGGAACTGGCCGATCCCACGCAGCTCGTGGGGCGGCGTGATGGCAATTGGCTGCTGCGCCACCATGGCCTGCATATCGAAGTGGTGATCGATGACACCCACCCGATCGGCCGGAACGATCCGGCCCATATCGCGGATATTGAGCTGGAAGCGGCGCTTTCCACCATCGTCGATCTGGAAGATTCGGTGGCTGCGGTGGACGGGGCCGACAAACAGGCAAGCTATGCCAATTGGCTGGGCCTGATGAAGGGCGATCTGGAGGCGGTGTTCGACAAAGGCGGGCGGACAATCACGCGCCGGCTGGAAGCGGACCGTATCTACAACACGCCCGATGGCGGCACCCTGACCCTGCATGGGCGCAGCTTGTTGCTGGTCCGCAATGTCGGGCATCTGATGCGCACCCCGGCGATCACCATGCCCGATGGCCAGCACGGGTTTGAAGGCATTCTGGACGCCGTCGTGACCAGTCTGATCGCCAGCCATGATCTGAAACATGAAGGGGCGATCCATAACAGCCGGACAGGCTCGATCTATATCGTTAAACCCAAGATGCACGGTCCGGAAGAAGCCGCCTTCACCAACCGGTTGTTCGATGCGGTCGAAGATCTGCTGGATCTGCCCCGCCACACGATCAAGGTCGGCGTGATGGACGAAGAACGCCGCACATCGGCCAATCTGGCCGCCTGCATTGCCGAGGTGAAGGACCGGATCTTCTTCATCAACACCGGTTTCCTTGATCGGACGGGTGATGAAATTCACACATCGATGCAGGCTGGCCCCATGGTGCCCAAGGGAGAGATGAAAAACACCCCCTGGATCAAGGCCTATGAAGATCGCAATGTCCAGATTGGCCTTGCCTGCGGCTTTCGCGGCAAAGCGCAGATCGGCAAGGGCATGTGGGCCGCGCCGGACCGGATGGCCGACATGCTTGAGCAAAAAAGCGGGCACCCGATGAGCGGCGCCAACACGGCCTGGGTCCCCTCCCCCACTGCTGCGGTGCTGCATGCCACGCATTATCACCAGATCAATGTCAGTGAACGGCAGGAAGAACGCGCGCATGAGGCGATTGCATCGCTGGAGGACTTGCTGACCGTACCGCTGGCCACGGGCCGCAATTTCGCGCCGGATGATATCACGCGCGAGCTCGACAATAATGCGCAAGGCATTCTGGGCTATGTGGTGCGCTGGGTCGATCAGGGAATCGGCTGTTCCAAGGTTCCCGACATCAACGATATCGGCCTGATGGAAGATCGCGCCACCCTGCGGATTTCTGCCCAGTCACTTGGTAATTGGCTGCTCCACGGAATTTGCACCGAAGCAGATGTGGATGCCGCGCTGCTGCGCATGGCGGCCAAGGTCGATGCGCAGAATGCCAATGATCCCTCCTATCGCCCGATGGCCGAGGCACCGCAGGACAGTCTGGCCTTTCAGGCAGCGCGCGCCTTGGTGATGGAGGCTGCCGAGCAGCCCAATGGCTATACCGAACCGCTGCTGCACCGCTTCCGCGCCGAAGTAAAAGCACGCCGCCAACAGCCTGCGTGACAATTACGTAGCAAATTACACTTGCTCCCCACCCGCCAACGCGCAAGACTGGCGGGTGGGGAGAGAAGTATGCCAGCCTATAATGGATTATCACCAGCACGCAGCTGGTGGGCGGTTGCGGTGTTTACCGTCGCGCTGATGTTCAATTATCTTGACCGGCAATTGCTGACGCTGCTGGTCACGCCGATCAAGGCCGATCTTGGTCTGTCGGACACCCAGATCAGCCTGCTGGTCGGCTTCGCTTTCGTGCTGTTCTATGTCCTCGCCGGCATTCCGGTGGCGCGGCTGGTCGATCGCGGCCCGCGCAAATGGATCATCGGTTTCGGCATAGCCTTCTGGAGCCTGATGACCGCCTGTTGCGGGCTTGCCAGCAATTTCTGGCAATTGACGCTGGCCCGCATGGGCGTGGGTGTGGGCGAAAGCTGCAATGCCCCGGCTACCTACTCCATGACATCGGATATGTTTCCACGCGATAAGCTGGCCCAGCCGATTTCGGTGATCGGCATCGGCACCGTGGCGGGCAGCGGTCTGGCGCTGCTGATCGGCGGCTGGCTGATCACCTGGCTGACCGATATCGGCCCGCAAACATTTCCGCTGATCGGCACGCTGCGGCCTTGGCAGATGACCTTCCTGATCGTTGGCCTGCCCGGTGTCCTCTGGGCATTGGTGCTGCTGGCCACCGTGCCCGAGCCACCCCGCCGCGAAAGCGCCGGGGCGCAGACGCCCAGTTTTCTTGCCACGATGCGCTTTATCGGCAGTTTTCGCGGCACCTATGCGCCGATGTTCATCGCCAATGGGGTCAAGGCAATGCTGAGCTTCGGCACCGCTGTCTGGTCCCCCGCCTTTTTTGAACGGCAGTTTGGCTATGCACCCGGCGCGCCCGGGCCGATCCTCGGGATCATTTCGCTCATCGTCTCCCCCATCGGGCTGATCCTGGGTGGCTATCTCGCCAATCGGATGGCCGCAGCGGGATACAGGGATGCGAATATGCGGATGGTGTTTTACGTCACCATTCCGCTGATCCCGGTGGCCGTTTTGTATCCGCTTCTGCCGCAAGCTTGGATGGCCTATGCTGCGGTTGGCCTCTCGCTCTTCCTCGGCTCACTGGGCGCAGGCCCCGCCAATGCCGCTGTGCAGGCGATTACGCCGGGGCGGATGCGGGGCACGGTAACAGCGATCTATATCGCGATCTTCAATGTGCTTGGTTACGGCCTCGGCCCATTGGTGATCGCCCTGCTTTCAGACAATCTTTATGGAACCGCCAATCTCGGCTTTTCCATGGCGACCACCGCAGCCGTGCTCGGTCCGGTGGGACTGGTGCTCGCATGGGTGGCTTTGCGCCCCTATGGTAGCGCAGTGGATGCCGCCGAAGCGCGCGGCGATTGAAGGAAAGGCGACGAATATGACCACCATCGCAATCATCGGCGCCGGCGCCATGGGCTCGGGCATCGCTGCAAGACTCAGCGAAAATGACTGCCGCGTGCTGACCAATCTGGACAGACGCAGTGAAGCCAGCCGCCAGCGTGCCGCGCAGGCAGGAATGGAGGATGTGCCGTTGGAGGCTCTGGCAGAAGCCGAGCTGATCCTCTCTATCATCCCCCCGGTGGAGGCCGGAGAAGTGGCCGACCGGCTCACTCCGCTTCTATCCGGCCCGAATGCCCCGCTGTTTTGCGATGCCAATGCAATCGCGCCTGAAACGGCGAAGGACCTCGCCGCGCGCATTTCTGGGATGGGCGGCGCTATGGTGGATGGCGGGATCATTGGTGCCCCGCCCCGCGCCGATTATGATGGCCCGCGCCTTTATGTTTCGGGCGGCGAAGCCGGGCATCTGGCAAAGCTGGGCGATTACGGCCTGGATGTGCGCGTTCTGGATGGTCCGATCGGCGCGGCCAGCGCGCTGAAAATGTGTTATGGCGGCATCAATAAGGGCATTATCGGACTCACCACCGCACTGCTGCTGGCGGCGGAGCGGCACGGCGCGGGCCCTGATTTACGCAAGGAATTCGGCATTTCGCAGCAACATCTGCTGGAAAGTTCACGCCGCACCATTCCGCAAATGTACCCCAAGGCCTATCGCTGGGATGGGGAAATGGCCGAGATCAGTTCTTTTCTCAGCAAAGATGACCCGGCTGCCGCAAAAATCTGGGAAGGTCTGGCAGAATTCTTTACCGATCGTGCCGCTGCGCATGAAGATGGCGTGGAACTCGCTGCACTGGAGCAGCTTTTGAAATGATACGGTCCATCACCGGCCGTTCAGAGGGAAATTGAGCACATGCATGCGGGCGGTAGCGAGGGACTGACTTCATTCGACATGGCCGCAGGGGTAGTGGTTGCCTCGGCCCTGCTCGGCTGGTTCAACCATCATTTCCTCAAACTGCCGCATGTCATCGGGCTGACCGTGATGGGGGCCCTTGCATCGGCTGGCCTGCTGCTGGTCAATGCGTTCGTGCCCGGTATCACCCTGGACGATACGGTCGCGAATTTTCTCTCCAGTCTCAATTTCACCAACACGCTGCTCAACGGCATGCTCAGCTTCCTGCTCTTTGCGGGCGCATTGCATGTTCCGCTCGACCGGTTACGGGCGGATTGGCTGCCCGTATTGCTGCTATCGACCGTGGGCGTCATCGTTTCCACCGCGCTGATCGGAGTGATCGGCTGGGGCCTTGGCATGGTGGCCGGACTCGGCATCGCTCCGATCTGGTACTTCGTATTCGGCGCACTGATTTCCCCGACCGACCCCGTCTCCGTTTTGGGCGTACTCAAGGAAAAGCAGGTTGATGAGGCGCTGCAGGCAACTGTCGCGGGGGAAAGCCTGTTCAATGACGGCGTGGGTATCGTCATTTTCACAATTTTGCTGGGCGCGGCGATTACAGGGCAGGACTTCTCTTTCACAGAAGGCGCAAGGCTCTTCGCGCTGGAGGCAGGCGGCGGGATTGCCGTGGGGCTCCTCTGCGGCTGGCTGGGCTTCCGGGCAATGCGCAGCATGGATGATTACAGCCTGGAAGTGCTGATTACCCTGGCGGTGGTCATGGGCGGCTATGCGCTGAGTTCCTCGCTCCACGTTTCCGGACCGCTGGCCATGGCGGTGGCCGGGTTGTTGATCGGCAATTACGGTGTGACCTATGCGATGAGCGACATCACCCGCGACTATGTGATCAAATTCTGGGAATTGATCGATGATCTGCTCAATTCCGCGCTGTTCCTGCTGATCGGGCTGGAAATGATCGCGCTGGTCCCCGGCGGGCCGCATTTCTCGGTCGCCTTGCTGGCTATTCCGGTGGCCCTGATTTCCCGCGCGCTGGCCATCTCCGCCTCCACCCGCCTGGTGCCCAGCGCCGAACCCAAGGCGGAGGGCGCGCGCAAGGTTCTGTGGTGGGGCGGATTGCGCGGCGGCATATCCATCGCGCTCGCGCTCTCGCTGCCCGCCGGGACCACGCGCGATTTGATCCTGGCGGCCACATTTGGCGCGGTGCTGTTTTCCGTGCTGGTCCAGCGCGCCACGCTGGACCGTTTCCTTACCCGCCCCGATCCGTCAGAAGTGCCGCCAACCCTGCATTAGAGGAAGCGAAAATTGGGCGAGATCAGAATTCCTGCGTAACCCCCAGTTTCGCGGTGAAGCCCAATGGGCTGGCGGTGAAGGGATCGTAATTCTGGTCCAGCCGGGCGAAAGGTGGATACTGATCCAGCAGATTGACCAGCGCCACGCTGATGCTGGTTCCGGTTTCCAGCACTGTGCGCCAAGTGGCATCCAGTGTGGTAAAACTACCGATGTCCTTGCCCGCCGTGACCGATACGCCGCCCAGAGCACTATTATTCGGCCCAAAGATCGCGGCCCCGCGCTGATCCTCATAGCCATCGACATAATTGAGCTGCAGCCGGAGGGACTGACGCCCCCACAGCGCCTGCAACCAGCCATAGCCCTTCCAACGCGGCAGCGGATAGGCGGTGGTCTGGTAATTCAGCTTGCCCGCCGCGTCGAAGGCAGATTGCACCTGCACCCCTTCCACCACCACATCACCGACGTCGTAATTGATCAGATAGGTGCCCGAAACGCCCAATTGCAGCGTCGCGGCGCCAAGCGGCTGATCATAGCTCGCATCGAAATCGAGACCGGACGTGGTCACATCGGCGGAATTGACCGCATAGGTGGTCAGCCGCTCGACATTGGCAATGTTGCACGTCCCGCCGGCAAAGGTGAAGCGATCCTGCAGCCCGGCATAGGCCGCGTCACCGCAATGCTCATCACCGCTGGCACCGAACATGGCGAACACGATTCCGCTGACCGGTTCGGCCTCGATTGCGCCCTCGAATTCATAGCGGTAATAATCGATGGAGGCATGGAAGCGCCCCTGATCGACGTCGATCCCGGCATTATAGGTGGTGGCGGTTTCTGGACTCAATTCACGATTGGCCAGTACATCAACCGCACGCAGGCCCGATCCGATCAGCTCCAGCTTGACCAGCCCGGCACGCGTATTTTGCGGCGGTGGCCCACGAAATGTCGTACCGACACCGCCGCGCAGGGCCAGCCCATCAGCCACTTCGAAACGAATGCGCGCCTGCGGGTCGAAGGTCGAGCCGATGCCTGTGCCGTAATCCTCATACCGCGCCGAAAGCTGCGCCTGCAGGCGCTCCGTCACCGGCAATTGCAGCTCGGCGAACAACGCAAAGACATCGCTGGAGACATTCACGTCGCGGTCCGCCCCCAAAAAGCCGAGCGGGCCGACTTCACTGCTACAGGTCGCATCGGGATTGAGAATTGACCCCGGACAGGGATTTACCGCCAGATTGTTCTCCGCACTATATTGGCGGACATAGCTTTCCCGCCGGTATTGCGCGCCCAATGCAAAGCCGACTGCTCCGCCCGGCAGCATCACACCGCTTTCCCCCGAAAGCTGCACATCACCCACCCACTGGCTGGTATTCGCCCGGCGCGTGACGACGGTGTAGAAGCTGTCCACCACTGCGGCATCGTTGATCAGGCCCGCGCCGGGCGTGAGATCGAGCCCCAGCACATTATCCGCACCGGCATAGTTGGGATTGGCTTCCCCGGTGACCGCATTGGTGGCCGATCCGGTGGAGAAGGGATTGAAATAGACGCAGCCATCGCCGCCGGCGACGGCGGCAAGCTGATCTGCGCTCATGCCGGCCCGTGAAGCGGCCGTCGCATAGGTACAATTCGCCCCGCCAAAGCCCGCCAGCGCATTCTGAAGATAATCAACCAGCGAATCCGTACCCTGATAGTGCCGGTCATATTCGCTGTAGGTGACACCCGCCTTCAAATGCAGCGTGGAGGAAAAGTCATGCGTCAGTTCGCCGGTGAGGCGGTACAGGTCCGAATTGCGATAGGACAGCGTCGCCCCGCGCTTATGATCATAGAGCGGATTACCCCCGGCGAGCAGCGGACGGAAGCGCACAGGGTAAGCCAGAGCGTCCGCGCTTGGCGGCCCGCCTTCATCCACCGAACAGCCGGCATCATCACCGAAGCGCGCGCAATAGTCCGCCAGCGCCGGTGCGTAACTCGGGATTACGAACAGGCCGCTGCCGCCATAAGCCGCCTCGGACGATGGCGAGATGGTCGGCAGATAGCTTGGTGATGTCGTCAGACGGGTGCTGGTATGGCCATAGAGCCCGGTCAGGCGCAGCTCGGTACGCGCGCCCAGCGGCAGCGTGATGTCGCCATAGAATTGATAACGATCCTCCGGCTCAACCAGATTGGTAAAACCAAGATAATTGCCAAAGCACAGATCACTTGCCGAGCCCTCGCTTGAGCGGAAACCACCCAGGCCTTCACACCCTTCATCGGCGGTGAAGGACAGGCCTCCATCGGTCCCGTTAAAATCAAAATTGCCCGGATTGCCGCCACCGGAAAAACCGCCTTGCGGATTTTCCTCAAAGGACCGCATAGCAAAGCCGCGTTCCGTGGTACTCAGTTCGCTGCGCTGCTGATAGCCGCCCGAAAGGAAAAGCTGCACAGGCCCAAGTGATCCGCCCCAGCTGAGCGCTCCGGTCCAGTCACCATCCGAACCATCAATATAACGGTAATCGCCGGATGCACGGAAACCATCCTGATCACGCCTTGTGATGAAATTGACCACCCCGGCAATCGCGTCGGAACCATAAGTGGCCGCTGCACCATCCTTCAGCACTTCGACGCGCGCAAGCGCTTGAGCCGGGATCATATTCACATCCACCAGTGGCAGATTGCCAGCGCCCGTGGCCACGATACGCTGACCATTCAGCAGCACCAGCGTTCGCTGGGGTCCCAGCCCGCGCAGATTGATCGAGGCCGACCCCTGATTGAATTGCGAGCGGCCATCGAATTGACTGGCATCACCCAGCACGCCTGCCGATGCCGGCAATTGCTTGGACAGGTCCATGATCGTGGGCGAACCGCGCTGTGCCAGATCCTCTTCGGTCAGCACGGTAAGCGGGGCGATTCGGCTCTCGGCAGCGGAATCGAGCAATGATCCCGTCACGACGATTTCAGGTGTTGCGCGGGTGGTCTGCGCCCCGGTTGACTGCGACGGTGCGTCTTCAGCGAATGCCGGTGCCCCGACGGCGGTTGCGGCCATCAATGCCGTGATGGAAGTTGCTGATCTTAAACGCAGAACCATTTTAGGCGTCCCCTTTTTTCAGCACCCTTTGCGATGGATGCGGGTGACAGTCAAATGGCTATCCTCTGTCACGATCCCCACTCCTCAGTGGAAAATCGGTCATTCGGGGGCTCGCTCAAACGTGCGCAGCCAATTTTGCAGAGGCTTGGTGCTTTCGCCCGCCTCCCCGTGCTCTTTCCAGTCGAGTTCGGTGATTAGGCCGGGTACCGGCGCATAGCCGCACCCGATCCAGAAGGAATCGAGGGGGCGGTAATTCTCGGGCCGCGCAGGATGATCATCGGCGCGGATTACCGAGGCAAAGCAGGCTTGGCGCGCATCCGCCGCGAGCGCCGCCGCCTCTCGCTGGTCAAAAAAGGCATGACCGATCCCCTGCCCGCGATATTCGGGCAGCAGCACGCTCTCTCCGAAATAGAACAGCCGCTGCGTATCAAGCCCGGCACGCTCAAAGGGTGCACGAAAGGCTTCCTTCTGCGCCCACATCGGCGATGCGGTGGCTGCGCCGACAAGTTTCACGCCATCAAAAGCACCGATCAACACGGCGCCGGGCGCAACCGCAAATTCGGCGAGATATTCCGCCTCATAAGCGGCATCACCATCGTAGAGATAAGGATAATCGGCAAAGACGCGGATGCGCAAAGCCGCGAGGTCTTCCAGCGCATCGGTAATTTCCGCCCCGCCAAGGCGGCAAATAATCACACTCATGGCCTTCCCTCCCGAAATTCGGTCACGCGGTTTCGCAACGGGCAGGAACGCTCAGCCATTCTCTGCCGTGTATTCCGCGATCAGTTCGAAATAGGCCTCCATGCTCGGAAACTCGGCATAGCTATGTTTTGCTGGCGTCGTCACCCAGGGTAACGCTTCATTGCGGCCCGTTTCGACAAAGGGCACGAACCAGCTTGTATCATCAAGCAGGGTCGCGCGGATATTGACGAAGCCGGGGTCCGGCTCGATCCGCGTGAAGAGCCAGCTTTTGCACCAGTCGCAATGATGATGGCGCAATTGCTCCCCATGCAGACCGCCGATCACCGTCGAACCTTCGATCACCGTCATACCGTCACTCGGCACTGCTGCCGAAAGCGAATAGGCGCTGGCAGTCATGCGTTGGCAACCGCGGCAATGGCAGACCGAGGTAATGATCGGCTTCTGCGTTATGCGAAACCGGACACGGCCACATCGGCAACCACCATCCAAGGGTAGATCGGGCGAAGTCATGCCCCCTCTTACCGGCTCCAGAAGGCCTGACAACGGTATCTCGGGGAGGCTGAGGCATTCGGCGCCCCTTTGTGCAATGCGCAGCAATTGCCTTCATGCTGCTTTGATACTATAGCGCGCGCTGCGCCCCGGCCATCGTGCGCTTGCCGACTCGCTCGGCGCGTCCGCCAGCCGGGGCCGTGTTGTTTCCGCGCCACGATGCGCCAGCAGGATGATGCCCATGTCCCGTCGCCGCCAGATCTATGAAGGCAAGGCCAAGATCCTTTACGAAGGTCCCGAGCCTGGCACGATCATTCAATATTTCAAGGATGACGCCACTGCCTTCAACGCCGAGAAAAAAGGTACGATCAACGGCAAGGGCGTGATCAATAACCGCATTTCGGAACATGTGTTCACGCGCCTGTCGCATATCGGCATCCCGACGCATTTCATCCGCCGGCTGAACATGCGCGAACAGCTCGTGCGCCAGTGCGAGATCGTGCCGATCGAAGTGGTGCTGCGCAATGTCGCCGCCGGTTCTATCTGCAAGCGGCTGGGCCTGGAAGAAGGCGATCCCCTGCCGCACACGCTGATCGAATATTATTACAAGGATGATGCGCTGGGCGATCCACTGATCGCCGAAGAGCATATCGCCTGTTTTGGCTGGGCATCGAACGAGGAAATGCAGGACATTTCCTCCATGGCCATCCGCATCAATGATTTCATGAGCGGCATGTTCGCGGCGATCGATATTCGTCTGGTGGATTTCAAGCTCGAATTCGGCCGCATCTGGGACGGCGATTTCAGCCGGATCATTCTGGCCGATGAAATCAGCCCCGATGGCTGCCGCTTGTGGGACATGAAGACCGGCGAGAAGCTCGACAAGGATCGTTTCCGCCGCGATTTGGGCGGTGAAGAAGAAGCCTATCAGGAAGTGGCACGGCGCCTCGGCCTGCTAGAAAATGGTGATGGCGGTCCCGGCGAAGTGCTGGATATGGCCAATCATCGCAGCCGTTTGCGGGGCAGCCCGAAAAAGTAACGACATCTGGCCGGGGAGCAGGAGCAAATCCGCACCCGGCCATTGTTCGTTAACGCTGGCGCGCCTAAGCGCAACGCATGAAAATTCACGCGCTTCGCCTCTCCCTCGCCAGTTCCCTTCTTGCGCTGACCGCCTGCGCCGCCACGGCCACGCTTCCGTCAGACAGCAGCAGTCCCCTGACCGGCACCGCGCCGCAGGCTCCCGTACAAACTGCGCCCCTGCCCGCCAGCGCAGAAAACGCTACGGCGCAGGCCCCGGTTTGGGCATTCGAGACAAGCGATCTGCCACTGGACCCGGCGTTCAAGGTCGGCCGGCTTGATAATGGCATGCGCTATATCATTCGGAATAATGGCACGCCGGCCGGTCAGGCCAAGGTGCAGCTTTATATCGGCTCCGGCTCACTGAGCGAGCGCGATGAGGAGCGCGGCCTGGCCCATTTTATCGAACATATGGCCTTCAATGGCTCCACCCATGTTCCCGAAGGGGAAATGGTGAAGCTGCTGGAGCGCGAAGGGCTGGCCTTTGGCGCCGATACCAATGCCTCGACCGGCTTCGAGTCCACGGTGTACAAGCTGGATCTGCCGCGCAACGACCCGGCCCTGCTCGACACGGCGATGTTCCTGATGCGCGAAACGGCCAGCGAATTGCTGTTCGACCCCGCTGCAGTGCAGCGTGAAAAGGGCGTTATCCTGTCTGAAAGACGCGTGCGCGACACCTATTCCTTCCGCAATACGGTCGACAGATTCCGCTTTCTATACCCGGATGCCCTGTTCCCGTACCGCTTGCCGATTGGCACGAAACAAGTGATCGAAAATTCCACCGCGCAGCAGTTAAAGGCGCTGTGGCAGAGGCTTTATACGCCTGAGAATGCGGCGATCGTGGTGGTGGGTGATTTTGATCCGGCCATGGTAGAGGCCGAGATCACCAAGCATTTTACCAGTTGGGACGGCGCCCCAATGCCCGCAAAGCCCGATGCCGGACCCGTCGATCTTGCGCATAGCGGACAAACAGAAATCTATCTCGACCCGGCATTGCCGGAACGCATTACCGCATCGGTCCACGGGGCCTGGCGTGATCTTGATGATACGGTCGCGACCCGTCAGAAAAACGTGCTGCGGGCAATTGGCTATGGCATTATCAATCGCCGTTTGCAGCGCCTGTCACGGCTCGAAACACCGCCTTTCCGCGGGGCAGGCTTTGGCACCAGCGACGTGTTTGAAAGCGGCCGGACCACCAACCTTGTGGTTGATAGCAATGATGGCGAATGGCGCCCCGCATTGGCTGCGGCGGTCGCTGAATATCGTCGCAGCATGGCTCAGGGCTTCAGCGCAAGTGAGGTGGCCGAACAGCTGGCCAATCTGCGCACTTCGCTGGAAAATGCCGCAGCGGGTGAGGCAACACGCTCCAATTCAGCCTATATCGCCGAAGCCATCGCGCTGCTCGATGATGATCGTATTCCCACCACTGCCACCAGTTCGCTGGAACGCTTCCGGGCGATGGAAGACATGATCACGCCCGCCAATATCATGGCGGCTCTCCGCGAAGAGGCGCTTCCTTTGGAACAGCCTTTGCTGCGGTTTCAAGGCAACACCGCACCTGCTGGCGGCGCCAAAGCCCTGCGCGATGCGTGGGAAGAGGATATGGCTGCGCCACTTTCCGCCGAAACCCAAGCGACCCAAAGCGAATTTGCCTATAGCGACTTTGGCACGCCGGGGGACATCGTCGCGGATAGCGTGGAGCCGCTGCTTGGCATCCGCACGCTGCGCTTTGCCAATGGGGTAAAACTCAATCTGAAGCAAACCGACCTGCAGCAGGACCGCGTATTGGTAAAAATGCGCGTCGATGGCGGGCGGATGATCAACACGCGCGAAAACCCGCTGGCGACTGGCATGGTGTCGGTGTTGCCGCTGGGCGGCCTTGGCAAACATTCCTTCGATGAACTGCAGTCGATCCTTGCAGGGCGCAGCGTCGGCTTCTCGTTTTCTGCCGAGGAAGAAGCCTTCTCAATGTCGGCTACGACCACGCCGCGCGATTTGCAATTGCAGCTGGAATTGATGACCGCCGCGCTGACCGATCCGGGCTATCGCTCTCAGGGTGAGGCGCAATATCGCCGCAATATTCGTAATTTCTTCGCTGCAAAGACGGCCACGCCCAACAGCGCGCTGTCTAACGCGCTGGGCGGCATAGTCTCCGATGATGACCCGCGTTTCACCCTCGCTCCGGAACAAAGCTATCTTGATTTGACCTTCGACAAGCTGGCCCGCGATATTGGCGATCGGCTGGCAGAAGGCGCCATCGAAATAACCTTGATCGGCGACATTGATGAAGCGCGCGCCATTGATCTTGTGTCCCGGACATTGGGAGCATTGCCGCCGCGCGAAACCGAATTCCGTCCCTACGCGGATCAGCGGCAACGCAGCTTCACGCAGGACCGGTCTTTGCGCACCATCTATCATGATGGAGAAGCTGATCAGGCATTGCTGCGGATGAGCTGGCCCACCAGCGACGACAAGGATTTCAACCAAACGATCGAGTTGGAATTGTTGCAACGCGTGATGCGGTTGAAACTGATCGAAAGCCTGCGGGAGGAATTGGGACAGACCTATTCCCCGGGCGTCAGCGCCAGTGAGAGCGGCGTCTATGATGATTACGGCACATTCTCCATCGCGGCGGCACTGGATGTGGCCGATCTGGATGATGCCGAAGAAGCAATGAGAGAAACCGTGCAGGCTCTGATTGACAAACCGGTGGATGCCGACACGCTGCTGCGCGCACGCCAGCCGATGCTGGAGGCCTATGACAAGGCGCTGAAGACCAATTCAGGCTGGATGGGTCTGGCGGATGAGGCCCAAAGTGACCCGGAGAAGCTGCGCCGCTTTACCGAGGCCAAGAATGTAGCGTCAGCCATCACCCCGGAAGATATCGCAAATGTGGCAAGGCGCTATCTCTCCGCCAAACCGCTCGAAATTCGCGTGATACCGCGCCCCGAAGCGGCGACGGAACCGGGAAATGTCGCCAGCCAGTAACAGGCGGTGTGTGAGATCAGGCAGCCCCCTTGCCGCGAAGCGCATGACGCGGCATAGGCAGCGCAATCGAATCCGCCATCACATGTTTGCCCGAAAGGCCCGGAAATGAAAGTCAGGATCCATGTCAGCCTCAAGCCCGGCGTACTCGACCCGCAGGGCCGCGCCGTGCATCATGCGCTGGAAGGTTTGGGTTTTGAGGGCGTTGAAGACGTCCGCATCGGCCGCACGGTTGACATGAAAGTGGCGGATGACACCACCGATGCCGCTCTGGACGATATGTGCCAGAAGCTGCTCGCTAATATGGTGATCGAGAATTACCGGATCGAAAAGCTGGAGAATGCGGCGTGAGCTTTCGGTCTGCCGTCATCACCTTCCCCGGCTCCAATTGCGACCGGGACATGGCGGTGGCGCTTGAGAAAATCTCCGGCACGGCGCCGCTGCGCGTCTGGCACGGCGATGCCGATCTGCCGGACGGCCTTGATTTCATCGCCCTGCCCGGTGGCTTTTCCTATGGCGATTATCTGCGTTCAGGTGCGATGGCCGCGCGTAGCCCGATCATGCAGGCGGTGATTGCTGCTGCAGGACGCGGCGTGCCCGTTCTGGGCGTGTGCAATGGGTTTCAGGTACTGACCGAAGCGCAATTGTTGCCCGGTGCGCTGATGCGCAATGCCGATCAGAACTTCATTTGCCGCGACGTGTCGCTGAAGGTTGAGAATGCCTCCAGCCTGTTCACCTCCGGGTACCAGCAGGGACAGATGATCCGTATTCCGGTCGCGCATCATGACGGCAATTATTTTGCTGATGATCAAACGCTTGAGCGGATTGAGGGCGAAGGCCGCGTGGCGTTCCGCTATGCCGAAACGTGCAACGGATCGCAGCGCGACATTGCCGGCGTATTGAATGATGCCGGCAATGTGCTGGGCATGATGCCGCATCCGGAACGCGCCGTGGAAGCCATCACCGGCGGTGATGATGGGCGTGCGCTGTTCGAAGGCGCAATCAAGGGGCTGGTGTCCGCCTGACGCTTTAGATTACGGTCGAATGCTTCAGTCTGGATAGCAGACGGGCGGCGTCCTCTGCCTCCATCGGGCGGCCAAAATGATAGCCCTGGATCTTGCTGCAGCCAAGTTCGCGGACCATGGCCGCTTCATCGGCATTTTCCACGCCTTCGGCCGTGGTGTTCATGCCAAGACTCTGCGCCATCGCCACAACTGCGCGGATAATGGCGAGGCTCTCAGGATTATTCTGCGCGGCACCCTGCACGAAGCTGCGATCAATCTTGATTGTCGAAAAGCTGAGATTGCGGATATAGCCGAGCGAGGAATAGCCAGTGCCGAAGTCATCGAGCGCGATCGAGCAACCCAGCGCGAGGATTTCCTGCAAGGATTGTCGCGCCATCGCGGGATCGCGCAGAAAAATGCTCTCGGTCACTTCGATTTCAAGCCGCTCCGGCGGAAGGCCCGTGGCGATCAACGCATCGGCAACATTCCGGCTGAAATCCGGAACCAGCAATTGCTCACCTGAAACATTTACAGCCACCCGCATTTGGCTCGGCCAGTTTACCGCCTCACGGCAGGCCTCATACAGCACCCAATTGCCAATCGGTACGATCAGGCGCGTTTCCTCAGCCAGCGGGATGAATTTGGCAGGGCTGACCACCCCATGATCGGCACTATGCCAGCGTAGCAAGGCTTCGAAGCTGACCACATTTTCGCGCATTGCATGCACCACCGGTTGAAAATTCAACCGGAATTCCTTCCGCTCCAGCGCATGACGCAGCGACACTTCCAGCTGGCGGCGTTCCTCGGCATCGGCATGCAGAGAGGGCACATACGTCCGATGCGCCGCGCCTCCGGTTGCCTTGGCCCGGTACAGCGCCAGATCGGCATTGCGCATTAAGGTTTCGACCGTGGCACCGTCGCCCGGCCCGATCGCGGAACCGACACTCGCCCCGACAAACAGCTTATGCTGATTGACAGTGTAGGGTTCAGACAATGACAGGATCAGCCTGTTGGCAAAGGCCTCCACCTGAGCGCGGTCGCGCATATCACGCATAACCACGGCGAATTCATCCCCGCCCAGGCGCCCACAACTGTCATTTCCGGCCATCAGATCGCGCAACCGGTCAGAAACCTGGGCCAGCAACTGATCGCCTATCTGATGGCCCAGCGAGTCATTGATGGATTTGAAACGATCGAGATCGACCATCAAAAACGCGCATCGCGACCGCCACTGTTCTGAATAATGCAGGGCCTCCCCCAAACATTCGGTCAGTTGCAAGCGATTTGGCAGGCCGGTGAGCGTGTCATACCGAGCCATGTAAGCGATTTTTTCGTCGCTTTCCCGTTGCACCGTTACATCGGAACCAACGCCGCGATAGCCGGTAAAACGGCCATCATCATCGATCATCGGAGCGCCGGACAATTTCCACCAGCGACGCCCCTTGGGCAAATCGGCCTTTACCACCAGATTGGAGAAATGCTCCTTCAGCTTGAACTTTTCCGACAGCTGATGAAGGCTCGGCGCGAATTCTCCGCTCTCCCAGCTATCGCCGGCCAGAAGCTTGGTGAAGAGCTCCCCTTCCAGCTCCGATGCAGCGCGGCCCGTGGCAAAGGCGAAATGCCTGCTCGCTGCGCGGATGCGGCGGGACGTATCAAGCTCCCACAGCCAGTCGGCTTCATTATCTTCATATTCGCGCAACAGGAGCGACACCACTTCGCTCTTTTGTGCGACCCCTTCCTCCGCCAGACGCGCAGCGAGATAGGTTTTCCCGGCATTAACGGCGCCATAAATGCTGATTGCCACGAAGTTCAGCACTACCAGCGCGATAATCCAATCGCCTGAAACGGCAAAGGTGAACGCCGCAGTGCAGCCCGTCAGCACGCCGAAAATGATCGTGATAATAGGCGCGGAAGCCATAGCCGCCGCCGATCCCGCCATCAGCATGGCGATCAAGGTCCAAAGGGCAAGGTGATCCGCCTGCGACCCATGCGGTGCAAACAGCAGTAATGGAATGGCCCACAAAACCGAAATCAGGAACACAGATGCCGCATGACGATAAAATTCGTAAGCTGTCAGGCCATGTTTTTCGCACCCGGCCAGTGAGCGATCAACCTTGGCACCCACCCATAGCGCAATCAACAACCCGGCCATCCATGCAGTCAGCAGCGCGGTCGGAACCTTCGTAAGATATATGCCGATCGTGATAATCGCGGCGATGGCGTGCATCACCACTCTCATCACCGTGAGATCACGCAGCCGGGCATATTGAAGCCCGCGCACTGCCGACCAGTCCCCCTCTTCCGGTTGAGTAAGCCCAACCACGGCGAGCGATGACAGCCGCAAAGGAAGGCTTGGCAAAGAGCTTAAGGCATGTGTCACCCGCCTAGCGCTAGACGGGAAATGGTTATGGTCGTCTTAACGGGTCCTGCTCATCCGGCCTGGCGCGCCGCGGATCGGGGACGGCGCGAGCCTCGGATGAGATAGAGTGCGACCCCACATCCGAAGGTGAATAGAAGAACGTCCATCGCCCAAACAGATGCGGACGCGGAGCCGCCCGCAATGAACATCGCGTGATACAAGCCCAGGCTGATCGCCAGAATAGCTGTTGCCGCTTTGCCAGATATCGTGAGTACGCTTGCGGAAAGCACAGTCGCCCCGGCAAGCATGGCGAGCGTAATCGCACCCCAGACAGCAATCAAAAATGTATACGGCCATTCGGGCAACACGATCGCGCACAGCGCCGCAGCGGCGAGCCCAGCCGGCTGCCCCCAGACAACCGCCGCCCAGACGCTTTCCCAACCCGGCGCGGGGCGCCCCTTGTCGCGTCTGCGCACGAGCCAGATCTTGACGCCCCCCACCGCAAGGTAGGTCAGACCGAGACCGAGCAGGCCATAGGCAATTTTTACAATGCCGCCGCCGAACCAGCCAAAATGCAACGGACCGAGAGCACCAAAGACCCGCTCACCAAGCGAAGCCTTGGAAATGTCCTTATTATAGTAAATCTCAGCTGATCGGGTGAAGCCAAGGCTGCTGGTACCGGCAAGTGCCTGCTTGTCATCGATGTCGAAAATTGCGGCGGCCCCCATCTCGGTCGGATGCTCCACCGTAATACGCTCCAGCACTCCCTCAGCCGGAAGGCGTGCCAGCATCGGCCGCAGGTCGAGCACCGGCGCCTGTGCAGCATTTTCGACCGGTTCGGGCGGCGTGAACAAAGCATAGATGCGGGCGGTATCGCCATTGAACATTGCCATGCCCAATATGCCGACAATAATCGTCGTAAGGCCCAGAAATGCGCCGGTCAGCGATACGATAATATGGAAGGGCAGACCCCATACACCAATTCGGTTATGAAGATCCGCCTCCTGAAGTCTCTGCGATCCGCCAATCCGCAAATGAAAGGCGTCCCGAAAGATGCGCGGATGCGCACATAGGCCGGATATGAGCGAGGATAACAGCGCCACTCCGGTCATACCAACGATGAAGATGCCCCAGGACGACGGAAGATGCAGGAATATATGCAGCCGGATAATAAACTCGCTCCAGGCATTGCGCAGCGGCGTCAAATTACCGCTGGCATCGGCAACCCATTCTTTGTCACCATTTGCCGTATCGACATCGAGCGTTAGAAATGTCTGATCCGCCGACGGCATGATCAAACGAACGTGATGCACCTCACCGGATGACTGGCTGACTGCATTTTCGAGTGCCTTCTGAACGGCGTCAGGAGACATCTGTTCGATGTGTGGCGCCGCGGGATTTTCCCATGCGGTAAATTCATGCAGGAAAACGGACAACGTGCCTGACAGACACACGACATAGATCGCCGCCGCGAACGCAAGGCCGAGCGCGCTATGCCCTTTCAGCACAGCCTGCACGAAACCCGCAGGAATGCGCGACATCAGTGGCTGTTTCCCGGTCATGGTTTTTGCATTCGCGTTCATCCGAAACCCTTCAAGATAGAAAGACCGAACCCGAGCAGAGCGACAAGAGACAGCACAGCTGTCGCGCGCAGGATGCGGTTGTCAGCCAGCGTCCATGCCATGGCACCGCCCCACACGAGCGGGACGAGCATTCCCCCTATTACCAGCCGCGTATGCTCGGCCCCACCTGTCCAAACGGACCAGAAAATTCCCACCGCCATTGCTGCAATCATGCCGATGGGCCCGGCAAGCAACCAGCGCAGCGCGCTGCGCCACCAGCTTGGCTTTCGGTCAAGCGGCTCCGGCGCGAGACTCTTGCTGCGGCGCGCCTGCTTTGATTCCCGAACCACCATGCCGCTGGCCACAATGGCGAGCATGGCGACCGCCGCGATGGTAAAGCCGGTAAACAGGCCCCGCATCGTCCCCAGCGTCATCGCCCCCAATGCACATGCCGCGAGCAGGAGCGCCCATCCGCCAGCTTTCCACCTGCGCCCCCCATCGCCCCGCGCGCGCCACGAACGGCGGAGCGAGAGGCCGCCACCAGCCGCCAGCACCGCCATCCCCGTCATGATCGCCGCTTCGTTCAAAAGCTGGCTTCCACACCAAGGCCGACAATACGCGGCGCGCCCAGCACCGCCTGATTGGAGGCCGGATTCACATATTGGATATATCCCTCGTCCAGCAGATTGTTTGCGAAGACGTAGATCATCGCATCACCCAGATTATAACCGAGTTTGGCATTGACCACGGTCCGTTCAGCAACACGTCTCTGAACCTGGTCCACACCCGTCGTCGAAAAGACCGAACTGCGATAACTGGCATTGATGTTGCCGGTGAAGTCCCCACTGCGGACATTCGCCCCCGCCGCCAGCGTCCATTCAGGTGCATAGGCAAATTCCGCCCCCACCAGATCTGTCGTCACGCTGCCCTGATCCACTGTGAATTCATCAAATTTCGTCTTCACATGACCAACAGAGGCATACCAGTCAAAATTGTAATTCACGGAATGGGTGAATTCCACCTCGAAGCCATAGAGATGCGACTTGCCCGCATTCACCGTATTGGTGTCATAATTGTTCAGGCCGAAATTGACGCTAACTTGCTGGTCGGTCCAATCGATATAAAACGCATTGGCATTCAGGCGCACGCCATCGAGCGGCTGGGACCGCAGCGAAAATTCGTAATTCCATATATATTCAGGATTATAAGCCACTTGGAGCGAGCGCGCCGTGTTGGCGCTGGTGCCGCCAGAGCGATAGCCCCGCTGGATCGTAACGGCCGTACTCAGACGTGGTGACCATGTGTAATCAAGGCCGACTTTCGGCAGGAAGGCATCGAAATTGCGCGTTGATTTTGGTGTCGAAGAACCTGCCTGATCCACCAGCCCCTGCACACCGGCATTCAGGCCCGCAATTGCGGGGGCAAGTGCGCCGTAATCGGCCGGGTTGGGATAGGTGCCGGCAAAAGCGGTGGTTTGCAGGACTTCCAGCGTGTTCCTTTCATGATCGTAGCGGAATCCGGCAATCAGCGTCAGCTGGCTGGTCAAATCGATATTGGCATCGCCGAAAATGGCCATCGTCTCGATATTGCTGGGCAAATTGCTGGCATAATCGACGATGATGTTCGGCACCTGCTGCGCATACAGATCGACCGCATATTGCGCGGTGGCCTGATCCAGACCGCCATGAACCAGCATCCCCACAGCCGTCTCGACCGGCAACGGCACTAACGTGCGACTGCCCGTCCGCAGAACCTGATCACGATTATAGTAGAAGACGCCGAGCAAACCACTGAGCCAGTCCCCTTCATAAGAGAGGCGTAATTCCTGAGTGACGGACTCATAATCACGGTCTTGCGTACCGAAGGCACGATCCGCGGCAGTGCCGTCCCCGTCATATTGCCCATCCTCGGTCACATTGTTCCATGAGGTTACGCTCGTGAGCGAGAGGACAGAATTGATCTCGTAGCTGAGTTCCGCAGTGGCGATATCGACTTTGGAATTGAGAAAGTTTTCGACATTGGAGCGGTTTACGCGGTTGTCGAAATAATCCGGTTCGGCAAGATCAGCATAAATATACTGATACCCGCCATCACGCTCATAATGGGTGAAGCCCAGCTTTGCCTCAAAACCCGGCAGTGCCTCTGGCTCCCAGAGCAGCTTGCCGCGTATATTCAGTGCAGAGAGATCGTCCTCATAGGCATCACGCGTGGGGTTATAAATCAACCCCCGTTCATCACGGTAATCCGCCGTAACGCGGAAGGCGAGCTCGTCGCCGGCGATCGGCCCTCCCCCGGCGAACGATAGCTGATAGTCCTCCTCCAGAGTCCCCTTTATCTGTCCGCGTCCACCCCAGTAAAACTCAGGATCACGTGTGCGCACATGCACCGCACCGGCCAATGCATTGAGGCCCTGCAACGTCGATTGCGGCCCGCGGAATATTTCCACCTGAGCCACATCCCAGGTGTCGGTCGGTGCGGCATGCAGCACGGTGGTCGGCATCGGCGCACCGTCAATATAAACCGTTGCGAGCGCGCCATTGCCGCCCCCGGTCACCCCGCGATTGTTCATGCCGCGAATGGTAAAGCCATAGGAGCCGTAGGTTTCCGACACATTGGCCGTCCGGTTATAAACCTCCTGCAGTGTCTGAATATTCTGCTCGGCCAGCTGCTCGCCCGTGGTAACGGCAACGCTGGCCACGGTTTCCTGCAATGTCCGATTGAACTTCTCGCCCGTGACGATGATCGTATCCGCAAAAATGTCGGGGCTTGCAGCGTTTGCTCCCTCAGTCTGAGCCTTGTCGCGGCTGTCTTGAGCGTGAGCAACACAAGGCGCGATAGCGAGCAGGCTCGCCGAAGCGAGAAGAAGAATTTGTTTCATCAATGGACCCCTTTTTTCGAGGAGTCGGCTAGCTATGACGCTTTTGAAAGTCAATATCATTAACGGAATGACGCAGATTCTTTGAAGGTCTCATAACAGGCCTTCACCGCAATTTTACTCAGATAAAGCTTAGCCGCCTGAGATGCGGCAAACTTTTGCGAGCCCTGGAACGCCAGCCCGATCAACCGGACGCGACCGAGGAGCGCTATCCGTCATCGCGCTTATTCTTGAAAACCGGACCCTCGAACTCGTTGAGCTTCCAGCTCCTGTGCTTATTGCGAACCAGCGTCACTTCGTCGGCATCAACAACAAGATGCAAGGACGATGTCACGACTGCCAGATCGTATCTCCCGACGCGGGGTGATCATCAGTGTCATCGGTCGCTTCAGTCCGGCTGGTGGGTCAGGACTGAAAGCGGTGTAGCTCGCACTTCAGGAACTGGATTGACGCTCACAGCGATATGTAATACCATAACGCATTCCTCCAACGCTGGCCTAATTACCTTTTGAACAAATCACTTGCCCAGCCTGCGCCGGTTTCCCTGCGTACCGCACTGATCGTGCTGGTTGCGCTGGTTCTTCTTGTTCAGTCGCTGCTCGTCGATACTCATCTGCATAACATTGCGTGGGGGAACAACGTATCATTCGTTGCCCCGGTTGACGAAGCGACAGCATCGCTGAGCCCGGATGACGAACATCGCAGTTCGAAATGCCTGCTTTGTGAGGAGCAGCAAGACGCGGGGGATTATACGAATCCACCCCCGCCATGGCACCTCCACGACAATCCGGCTCCGTTCCAGATTCACGGCCTGCCAACCCTGGCCGTATTCGCGCTACGCAAGAACCGAATACCGCATCACCCCCGGGGACCGCCCGTCTTCAAGCCTTGAATGTGAGATCCTGCGCCCAAGGCGCAGTTCCGGCGCACGCAGCAACTCTGCGTGATTGCCCGCAAAGGTTTATGGAGACTATCCAAATGCGTAATACCCTCCTCGCAGGCGCAGCCCTCGCTGCCCTGACCCCCACCGTTGTCTACGCACAGAGCGATTCAGCACCCGCACCGCAACCGGCACGCGAGAACAGCGCACACCGCGAAATCATCGTTACCGCATCCCCCTATGCCGTATTTCAGGATTCGACGGCTGCGATCGTCGCCAAGGTCGACCGCGGCCAAATCGTCGAAAATGGCGGCGCCAGCATTGCCAATGCTCTCTCCAATGTGCCCGGCGTTGCCGCAACCGGTTTCGCCGCAGGCGCCAGCCGGCCGATCATCCGCGGCATGGACGCCAACCGGGTCCGACTTCTCGAGAACGGAACCAGCGCCTCCGACGTATCCGACATCGGCCCTGATCACGGGGTGCCGATTGATCCGCTATCCGCGCGCAGCATTGAGGTCGTACGCGGCGCTGGCACTCTGCGTTATGGTAGCCAGGCGATCGGCGGCGTCGTGAATGTGCTGAATGATCGTGTGCCGATGACATTACCGGACAAGCCAATTGGCGTTGAGCTCAACGGTAATTACGACACCGTTTCCAACGCCCCCGAGGCATCGGCCCTGATCGATACTGCGGTAAACAACTTCGCGCTGCACGCCGACGGATTCTATCGCCACGCCGATGATTACGACACACCAGTCACGGAGAGCACACCAGACGGCAAGCTAGACAACTCTTTCGCTCATGCGCACGGCGGCTCGCTGGGCGGATCATACTTCTTCGGCGGTAGTCACATGGGCGTGGGCGTCACGCAATATGATGCGACCTACGGAATCCCGGCCGAGGATGCGCACATCGATATGAAGCAGACCAAGGTCATGACGCGCTCTTCATTCGATCTTGGCGGTGATCGTAAGCTGACGCTGGATGGCAGCTATGCCAATTACAAACATAGTGAGGTCGAGGCAGACGGCGAAATCGCGACCACGTTCCGCAACAAGGAATGGGATGTCCATCCCGAGTTGCTGCTCGGCGCCTTAGGTCCGCTCACCAATGTGGCCATCGGCGGCGAATATATCCATCGCAAGTTCTCAGCCGTGGGCGAGGACGCAAGCTACCTCTTCCCGACGCTGACCGAAAGCGAGGCCGGATACATTTTCACCGACATGCCATTGGGTGACTCGGTCAACTTGCAGGCCAGCGGCCGCATCGAGCATGTGAGCGTCGAGGGCACACCGGTGAGCGATGTTTTCACCAAAGCCAGTTTCACGCCCGTCAGCGGCGCAATCGGTGCTTTGTGGACGGCGACACCTGCACTCAAGCTTGGCCTCACCTTCTCCAGCACCGGCCGTGCGCCCGCACAGACCGAACTGTTTGCGCGCGGTGGGCATGACGGGCCGCAAACCTTCGAATTCGGCGATCCCACGCTCGGGATCGAACGCGCCAATTCGCTCGAGGCAAGCGTGCGTTTCGACCAGGGCCAATTCCATTTCGACGGCAGCCTCTACAGCACGTGGTTCAACGACTACATCTATGGCGACCTCACAGGGCGGACCTGCGATGACGACGGCGTGTGCGTCGCAGGCGATGCCAACGAGCTCAAGGAACTGTTCTATCGCCAGCAGAATGCGCATTTCCGCGGGCTTGAAGGCGAGGCGTTCTTCGACATGGTGCAGTCCGATAGTGGAACCTTGCAGCTGCATGTCCTGGGTGACTATGTGCGCGCCACCTTCGACAATGACGGGGGCAATGTTCCGCGCATTCCGCCCTATCGCATTGGCGGCGGTGTGAAGTGGAAGGGCGACAGCCTCGATGCCGGGATGGATCTCACCTATTTCGGAAAACAGGACAAGTTCGGTGCTTATGACACGCCGACAGACTCCTATTACAATCTGAACGCCAGGATCGCCTGGCGGCCTTTCGAGCAAAACCAGGGCGTAGAGTTCGCGGTCGTGGGTCAGAATCTTACCAACGACGTTCAACGCGATGCGGCTGCACTCAACCGGTCAGAGGTCATCATGCCCGGACGCAACGTGCGCTTCGTGGTGCGCATGGCGATGTAGAACCCAACCTCCTGTCCGGTGCCATAAGTATCGGACAGGCAAGGTACTTCTGCAAAGATCATCCCCGCGTACAACTTGCCAGACCTGCAGGCGCTGGACCTGATCACCGAAAGCTGCGAGCTCGCGAAAACCTCAGCTTCTCTTTCTGAACCACCAGAGGCGGCCAGTAAAAGCATCGTCACTTAGCGCGGCGATGTTGAGAATTATCATACGCTTGTTCAGTAGTCTTGGCGCACAGTTCAGCCCCTCTGGACACACGGATATAAGCTTCTATATGATACGATATATTGTAACCTATCTGATCGAAAGCGCCCATGCCCCAGCTTGATAACCGCCTCCCCGTCACCGTGCTTTCCGGCTTTTTAGGGGCCGGCAAGACGACCACGCTCAATCACATTCTGTCGAATCGCGAGGGCCGGCGTGTCGCCGTGATCGTGAATGACATGTCCGAAGTGAACATTGATGCCGATCTCGTGCGTGGGGGCGATGCGGCGCTTGCACGGAGTGAGGAAAGCCTGGTCGAAATGACCAATGGCTGCATCTGTTGTACGCTGCGCGACGATCTGCTCGAAGAGGTCCGCAATCTGGCAGAGGCCGGGCAGTTCGATAGTCTGGTGATCGAGAGTACCGGGATTTCCGAACCACTGCCCGTAGCGTCAACCTTTTCCTTCCGCGACGAGGACGGCAAATGTCTGGGTGATGTCGCCCGGCTCGATACGATGGTCACCGTGGTCGATGCCCTCAACCTGCTGGCCGATTATTCGAGCCAGGACTTTCTGGAGGATCGCGGCGAAAGTCTGGGTGAAGATGACACGCGCAGCCTTGTCGGATTGTTGGTCGAACAGATCGAATTTGCCGATGTGGTCATTGTGAACAAGGCCAGCGCCGTGTCCCCGCAGCAACTGGCCGTGGTCAAGAAACTGGTGGCATCGCTGAATGCCGACGCGAAGATCATCACCTGTGACCACGGACAGGTGCCGCTGACCTGCGTGCTCGACACGGGGCTTTATGACGAAGAGAAATCAATCCAGCATCCGCTCTGGGCAAAGGAGCTGTATGGTTATGCCAACCATCAGCCCGAGACGGAGGAATATGGTATCGAAAGCTTCGTATATCGCGCGCGGCAGCCTTTTAATCCTGCCCTCTTCCACGCTTTTCTGACGGAAGATGGGCTCGACAATGTGGTGCGGGCTAAGGGGCATTTCTGGCTTGCCAGCCGGCCGCAATGGTTGGGCGAGCTGGCCGTCGCGGGGGCACAGACGATGACGAACCGCATGGGCCTGTGGTGGGCCAGCGTTCCCAAGAACCAATGGCCCGACGATCCCAGCTTTGCCCAATTCGTCATGGAGCATTGGCATGAGGAATGGGGCGACCGCAGGCAGGAACTGGTCTTTATCGGCATCGGGATGGATGAAGCGCGCATTCGTGCCCGGCTTGATGCCTGTCTCGTCCCGGCAAAGCGTTTTACACCGTTGGAATGGCAGGATATGCATGACCCCTTCCCCAGCTGGGAACAGCAGATCCCAGCCGCCTAGATACACCCTCGCAAGCTTTACGGAACACACTTGGCAGGCGGCGCGGCGCGTGCAGTGTGATCGCTCTGATCCCGGCAGAGAGAACCGGGGGAGTATGGACGTTGATGGACATTGTTATCCCACTGGGCTTTGCCGCCCTATCCGGTCTTGCAACTCTGGCCGGAGGACAGCTGGCGCTCACCATCGTGCGACGCCAGTCGATACTGCTGTCTCTTTCTGCCGGCGCGATATTTGCGGTCGCGCTGGTGGCGGTCCTGCCCGAAGCCATTCATCTGGGACGCGGCTTCTGGCATGTGTCAGGCCTGCTCGCCATCGCCGCGCTCGGCTATGCCGCGTATCCCCTCCTCAACCGGGCGCTGGAGGCAGGCGGAAACGGGATTGCCAACCATGGCGGCCCCTTTAGTTTTGCCCTTCATGCGGGGCTTGGCGGCTTCATCGCGGCGGTCGGTTTCGGCCAGTCCGCCCATGCCGGGCTGGTCATGGCAAGCGCAGCCATCGCGCACGGAATAGCGCATGGCATAAACACTGTCGCACTCGCCAAAGCACCGGGCCTCTCGCGGCCCGCAACGGCGCGCTGGCTTGTCATCAATGCCTCCGCACCGATGCTCGGCGCATTGCTGGCTTTGGTCGTCCGGGTGGATGAGACGATACTTGCCGCTATCATGGCCGTGCTGGCGGGCGTGTTCCTCTTCATCTCTTCGCACAGCCTGTTTCCCCGGACCGGAAGTGCCGGTGTCAGGGACCATGTCGCCGTGGCTATCGCGATCGTGGTCGTCACTGCCTTCGCCCTGATCGCAGGCCACTGACGTGATCGTCAGGGGTGGATTGAGCGCGCTGTAACAGGCCGTGACGTCAGTCACATCGCTGCGACAACCCGAATGCTATTCATGCCGGCCTTGCATCCTTGAGAACATAGAAGATGCCGCTTTCGTCATAGCCGGTGAGTTCGAGCACGCCGGTCACGACAATTGGGTCATTCCCTGCCAGCGGAAAAGCCTTGCTGGCCTTGATTTCGATATATTGATTGGGCGCGGCGTGGAAATGGAACGGACAGCCCGGCGGATAGGCCATCAACAGAAAATGATCCTGTGTGCGTCCTGGCTTGAAGGCATCCATCCAACCAGCAACCTTGATCCGCTTTCCCTCCAGCTTTTTCACATTCGGAGTGAAGACCGGCTTCGATATGATGTAGCCTTCGGCATCCTTCCGCGCGATTTCCTTTGTCGCCTCCAGCGTTGCCCATGAAATGCCCCCCTTCGGCGTGGCGGCCGGTTTCCAGATATCGCTTTGCTGCTGCGCTGGCATCTTCTGTTCGCGGATCGCATTGGCGGGTGTGGACAGCAGAACCACGGCGGCGGTGGCCGCAAGGAATGCTCGAAGATTCATGTCGGGTCCTTTCATCAGTTACGGCCAAGAATAGGGGCGAGATTGTTACGCATGACGGTCCAGGCGGGAATGACCGCCGCCAGCGCGCCAAGCGCGGCTGCACCTGCGAGAATGGCGATTTCCTCCGGCAACAGGTGGCCCGGACCGATCCCTGCCTCACCGACACTGTGCAGCGTCTCGCTCGCCAGCCAGAGGAGGCCATGCGCGGCCAATATGCCGAGCGCCGCCGCGACAAGGGCGGTCATTACCCCTTCAAGAAGGACGGTTCCGAAGATCGCTGCACGGCTTGCCCCCATCACCCGGAGCAACGCGAGGTCCCCTTCCCTGCTCCGCATCGCGCTCCACAGGGCGACGAAGATTGCCAGAGCGCCGGTGGCGGCCAGCAGAACGGCGAAACCGCCCAGCGCTTCGATTGCCGGTTCAAACAGAAGAATGAGCCGCGAACTTTCCTGCGCGGGGGACGCCGCCTGAAGAGCGGTGTTGCGATTGATCGTTGAAGGAAGCCTGACTGCTGCGGCCGGGCTGCGATAGTTCAGCAGGATAGCTGTAATTTCGGGCACCATCGGCTCGCGCGGCCCATGAACACCATACGCGCCATGACTGCCGTGATCGGCGTCAGCATGATGCGCTTCTGCCGCATCCTCATGCCCGTCGTGATCATCCTCAGCCGTGCCGTGGTCGTGCTGGATGCCGTGAACATCCCACACACTTTCCACGCTGGTGAGGATGAGTCGATCTATCGGTTTTCCGGTTGGCTCAAGAATACCGACAACGATGAACGGCGTATGCTCATGGCCCTGCCCCTCGGCATTTTCCGCCAAGCCATGGCTGCCGATAAAGCGTTGCCCCAGACCGGCCCCGGTTTCTTCGGCCACCGCAGAACCGATCACCGCCTCAAGCGGTGCCTCGAATGTCTTGCCCGACTGTAATTTGGCGGAATAGAGGTCAAAAAGCTCACTCTTCGTACCGACGATCCGAAACCCCGCGAACTGATCGCCCAGTGCCAGCGGGATAGCGCTGGCCACCAGTGGATTGTGCCGCAGCCTTTCAAGCGCAGAGAGGGGGATATTTCCCGTGGGCTGATCAAGATGATAGACAGAGGACAGGACAAGTTGCAGCGGCGAGCCCTTAGCACCGATCACCAGATCAATGCCTTCGGCGCCCTCCAGAAAACGCTCTTCACTCTGCCGTGCGAATTGCAGCAGCAGAGTAAGCATCGCGACCGAAATCGCCAGCAACAGCACGTTGAGCGCCGTCGTCAGCTTGCGCTCCAGAAGATAGGCTTTGACGAGGCCGATCATACGATTTGCTCCACCACCCCGGCATGGAGATCGATCACCTGTGAAAAATGCGATCGCAAGCGTTCATCATGCGTTGCCACCAGCAGTGTCGTCCCATGGGTGTGGGAAAGATCGAGTAGCAGCCTTGCCACTGTCTCGGCATTTCTGGCGTCCAGCGCAGAGGTGGGTTCATCCGCAATCAGAAGATCGGGTTTCACCACCAGCGCGCGGGCCAGAGCAGCGCGCTGTGCTTCTCCCTGGCTCAGCATATAGGGCTTGGCATGCGCTTTGCCCGCGATCCCCATTTCCTCGAGCAAGGCATGAATATCTCTCGGCGTTACTTCACGCCGCGCCAACCGTGCCGCCAACGACAAGTTCGCTTTGATGTCGAGAGCCGAAACAAGTCGCAAGGACTGGAACACCACAGAGATATGCCGACGGCGCACGGCATCGCGCGCGGCCTCTGATCCTTCGGAGATACGCTGTCCGGCAATGTCTATCGTCCCGCTATCAGGCTTCAGGAAGCCGCAGACGAGATTGATCAGCGTCGATTTTCCCGAGCCGGAGGGGCCCAGCATCAGGCAACGATCCCCGACATCAAGGGTCATGTCAAAGTCGCGCAAAACGGGGCTCCTCCCGTAGCGATAGCTGACCTGATGCAGTTCCAGCAGGCTCATCGCGTCCGCCCTGCGCAGTCGGGACATGTGCCCGCAATTTCAATGATGGAGCGATTCAATTGATAGCCGAGATGCCCCGACATATCCGCCAGAGAAGCCCGCAGCTCTTCATCCTCCAGGCAGACAAAGGCATGGCAGTCGCTGCAAAAGACGACCAGTTCGCCGCCATGATCGCAGCAGAAGGCATTCAGACATTCGATGCGCCGCACCTTGCCTTCACATTGCAGCCGGTGGAGCGATCGATAGATCTGCATGGGAGCAACGGGTTCTCCGCTTGCGGCCAGCCTTTGGGAAATCGCTTTCGCCGACAGCGCCCGATTGGCAGTCCGCGCTACATGCAGCACCAGAGCATCGACCGCGAAGGGAGCGCGGCGCTGCAAATTCGGCATCATTCTGGGCACGACATTCTGCTGCGCCAGTTCATGATATGGGCCGCGGCGAGCATCGCCGCACCGGCAGTTGTCACCCATGGTTCAACCACCTGCCCTTCGAGCAGCAAACTGCCTGCCATCAGCCCCAGTCCCAATAGACCAAGCCGCAGCGTGAAAAGCATATGGACAGACCGTTTTTCCGCGCGCCAGAGGATCACACTGCTGAAGGGAAGCGCGATCAAGAGCACCACCACATGAAAGCTATCCGGCACATCTATCCAGCCAAACCAGATGGGCAGGAATGCAATCAGCAGCGGCAAAGCGAGGCAATGCACCATACATGCCGCCGACAGGGTGATGGCAAAGCCATCCAGCCAAGCGGCAGGACGCTTTTGCTCTACGATCAAGCGCAGGCTCCCTCACGCGCAAAAGCGGGTGTATCTATGACAAGCACGAGCCGCTCGCCCCCCATGTCACCCATCGGCGGGGAGCGATGGAGGCATGCCTCGTGCCCCTCACCGAATGCGCGGCCCTTGAACAGCCCCACCCATCCGGTCGGCATGGTCCACAAATTATTCGGATCAACTTCGGAATGCGGTGGCAAGACCTGTGTGCCCGGCCCGGCATATGTGGTGATCAGCCGCAAATCGGTGTTGTCCGCATGGATTTTGCGGCACGCATTCGTGCTGACGACTTCCAGGCGGATCGTAACGGTGTCCACCTGCATCAGCGCAGCCAGCCGCGTGGCAAGCATTTGAATGTCGTCAGCAAGGGCGGCGGGAATTTGGCCCAGCGCAGCCACTGCCGCTTCCGGTGTCCCGGCTGCCTTCCAATGGCCCCCATCTTCGGAAAGCACTTGCGCGGCGGCCTCCGCTATCGCCCCCAATTCGCGTTCTTCCACTATGAGTGCGTGATCCCGGTCGTGAATCAAGCGCCAGGATTGGCCCTCATTTTCAGATATGTCGGCAGCAGAAGGCAGCACACCTGCCCGCCCCCGTGAGGGAAAGGCGGGCACTAAATCATCAGATTCGATATGTTGTAACATGACTCAATGAGTAAGCGCATCGACGCAAAGAAGTCAATGATACCCTGTATCGTTCAGCGGCAATATTCCAATCACCGGGCCTGCCACACAGGCCGCCCTTGCAGCTTAATCTCCGTCACTGCTCTTTCAGCTCGCGTCCGATGGGGTAGATCGGCAAAGGCGCCGCAAAATAAGGCGACCTTTCGGCAAACCATTTCAGACGCGCTTCTGGATCAGCCGCGAAGGCGGCGTCAGAGGCCAGACGTTGCTCGAATGCATCGCGCAGCTCGGGATCACTTTCCAGCATCCGCTCCGCTACTGGCGCAAGGAGGAAGCGCTCACGGCTCCCACTGCTCTCCATCAATTCTGGAAAGAAGCCCCAGGAGAACACGGAATCCACGGCTTCAGGCTCCAGCAGCGCTGCGGCCAGCAATCCGCGTGGCTGATCATAGGGCACCCTGATCGATCCTGCCGCCATGCGTACATTCCGCTTCTCCCGCCGGAAATCCGCCGACATGCGTGCCGCCGCATCGTAGACCGGTCCCAGCTGCATATTGGATGCGGCAGCCATTTCGAGTGTCAAATCCCGCGCGGTGTCGATGCGTTCGTAGGAAATGCCGTGCAGATCCAGCAATGCGATCACATCCCTCTCTGCAGCGGGCACCCACCAGGCCTCCGGCAAGGTGACATGGGACACGGGATGTTCGCCAGTGACCGGCAATTCCCATTGCTGCACTTGTCCGAGATAGCGAATTTCCTCGGCCCCCGAGGCGGGGGATTGCACCCGTTCAAACGCCATGCCGGTGAAGGGAATCGTGGTGAATGGCTGCTCGTCACGCGCCCATTCAACGGTCAGTTTTTCGGGGCGCGCATTGCGGTCAGCGGCGATGGCTGATTGCAATTGCGGCAAACTGGCTGCCGCCGTGCGCAACGCGCCTTCCATCATCGCGTATGCCCCCAAAACGCGCTGGCGATAGGGTTTGAGATTGTGCATTTCGACCAGCACGACGGGAATGCGGGCGAAATCGCCATAGCCGGTGGAGTAACGCGGCCCCTCTGCGGACATACGCAGCCCCTTGTCGATCCGGTAATCATCGAGCGCGCTGGGATAGAAATGCGGATTGTGCCCCTGCTGCCGGACAAAGGCGTTTACCCCGTCCTCAAAGCTGCCCTTCAGCCATTCGGCAATGGCCGGTGACTGCACATGCCGCCCCCATCCGGCATAGGTGTAGGTCACGTCATAACCGTGATCGAACCCGTCCGAGGCATGCATGTCGAGATAGAGCACCGGGTCGAGCTGACGCAGCAGCGGCAACAGCGCACGCGTTTCCGGCGCGGCGGCCTTCGCATAGTCGCGATTGAGATTGATCCTCTGCGCCGTGTTGCGACTGCCCGAATTTGCTGGGCCGCGCAGATGCGGAGCGTTGAAGCGGCTGACCTGTTCATGGCCATCGACATTGTAGATTGGGACAAAGACCAGATCGACCTTGCTCAGCAGATCCTCTTTTCCGCCCAGCGCAATATCGCGCAGCAGCATCAGGCCCGCATCCTTGCCCGAGATCTCATGGCTGTGAATGCCCGCCTGCACCAGCACCACCGGCCTTTCCTTCTCGGCGGCGGCACTCGCGCGGATATAATAAAGCTGGCGGCCCTCAGCAGAGGTACCGAAGGCCACCCGGGTGAGCAGCGGACTTTCCGCCACCAGTTTCTCTAGCCAGGCGCGCGTTTCTTCATAGCTCGGCGTGCGGGCAAAATCGGCGGCCTCGGCGGGCGTTATCCAGGGGTCATCACCGCTGGCAATCCAGCTCTCGCTGGCGCCCGACCAGTCCGGGACGGGTGGCAGGACAGGTTCGACCTGCGCGTGGAGAGGCACCCCGCACAGCAAGGCAGGAATGGCGGCGATCAGGGGAATACGCATCAATCGTCTTTCGGTCTGGAGTCCCGGGCACTACTCACCCGCGTGACCTTTCGTGCCCCCAGCCATAGGAAAAGAGCTGCGGCGAGCAAAAGGGCCACCAGCGATCCGGCGGGTAGCGACCCACCCGGCACGCGCGAGGTATAGCGCGGAATCTGCGCAAAATCCGCGCGCGTGAACGCTTTGTCGTTGAACATATAGGGGTAATAAAACTTACGCAGACGCTCGTGATAGGCGGCGATCGAATCCTGATAGGCGAATCCCGCAGTGCTGTCCGTATCCGCCAGACGATGCATCACATTCATCGTGCCCACACCGGGCAGGATCAGACCGAGCCGTGATGTCCACTTGTCGCGTGCGGTCAGGGCGCCGCGATAATCTGCGACGTCTTGCGCCACGGTTTCATCGCCGACCTGATGCATGGCGTAATACCATTTCCAGTGGAAACGCCCTTCGAACTCTTCCTTCCCGCGCCACTCTGGGTGATTGACGAAGAACGGTTCGAACGTCTCCTCTTTCGGAATGTCCCAGCCTTTATGAACGACTTCGCGCTGAGCCAGCGTCAGGTCGATGCCCTTGCCCGCCGGGATCGCCCCGGCGATGGCAGCATTGCCGAGCGTCGGGATCACCAGGGTCGGGACAATCCAGCACCCGATCATCGCTGCGGCTGCCGTTGCCGAGGCACGCAGAGCCGCCCCGATCAGCAGCGCCAGACCGAACCAGAAGGCGCAATAGAGCGCAGCGGCCAGCATGATTCCGAACGTCCCCGCAACCGGAGCCCCGGCGATTATGGCACCGGTGATCAGCGGCAGGGCCAGCGCGGCCAACACCAGCGCATAGCGAAGGCCGGTGCGTCGCCGCCACAGGCCGCTCCCCGGCAGGGAGAGCAGCAGGCGCAAGCGCCCTGCCTCACGCTCCGCCGTGACCATGTCATGCGTGAGCGCGATGATGACGAGCGGGGCGAGATAGATGAGCACGAAGGCCCAGTCGAACACGCCGGGCAAAGCAAGCTCGGCATTGTAATTTTCGGAATCGTAGCGCTGCGCCTCCAGCCCAAGTGCGCGTATCCGCAGCACGAAGGGTTGCAGGTCGCGCTGACCGATCGCGGCAAAGGCCAGAGCGGGCGGCGGATCCTGCGTCAGCATGAAGGCGTAATAGGCATTGTAACCCGCCTCACCCTTCGGCCCGGCCTGAGCGGCCTCCACCGCTGCCAGATCGCGCGTCTGCTCACGCTCGACACGCTCGATAGTCGCGCGTTGCGCATCCATCTGGACAAGGCCCGACCATACTGCGGCGCTGGTCAGCATCAGCAAAAGGATAACGGCGAAGAGGTTGCGGCCGGATCGCAAGAGCAACCGGGCCTCTGCGCGAAGCGGGCTCATCGCAGATTCCTTTCAAGACGGCGACTGGCCCAGACAGCCAGAACGGAGAGGGCTGCCAACCAGCCCAGCAGAACGGCGGCGGGCCAGATAAGGTCAGACGGGCGATCAAACGGACTCGGCGCCTGATAATGGAAGCGCGGTATATCCTGCCAATATTCAGCTGAAATGCGCGGATCTTCTCCGCCAATGCCGGGGATCAGCTCCGCCTGCATACGGTTGAGCCGCTGCACGAAATCGTAGCGGAAAGCCTCCGTCTGCTGGAGAAAATCATAATGCGCGGCAAGGTCGCTGCCAGCCAGCGTCATGGAAAGCTGACGGATAGCGATAAGCGGACTGATCAGGGAAAAATCATGCACCAGCGCATTCTGCGCATCCTCCCGCGCCCTGCTTCTCTCCGCCGCATCGGCATAGATCCCCGTGGTCAGGCGTTCGCCTTCGATACTGACCAGACCGGCATATTGCACAGGCAGATCTTCGACCGATTCCACACCATATTCATCCAGAACGCGCTGGCGAAAGTCGTTGAAATAGGGGTCGTCGGGATCGTGGCTGTCGCCGATTTCAGCCACTTCGCGGTGCAGCGCGATCTCGGTTTCGATATTGGTATCGAGCTGCGTGCGCGCCTCCGCCGCCACGGGCAGCGCGCGCGGCAACAGGATAACACCCACCATCCACAGACCGATGAGCACGGCCAGCACGTCACGCGACCGGCGCAGCACAGCCGACAGGATCACCCCCAGCACCGCCCAGAGCAGCAGCCAGGCTGCATAGCCACCGATCATCGGCAGCACGGCGGCCCAGCTTGCGGCACCTGTTGCCGCAAACCCGCCGAGCACGAGGAAGGCCGGCAGACCGATCACCAGCGCAATCACGCCATGCGCCAGCAATTTGCCCTGCATGACCTGCCGCGCGGCCACACCCTGCGCGGCCATGAGCCGCAACGTTCCGCGCTCGCGTTCACGCGAGATGCTGGCAAAGCCGAGAAAGATCAGCAGCAGCGGCGCAAGCGTCTGCAACACGAAAGCGGGCGTCAGCTGACCAAAGCGCATTAACAGTGATGACTGGCGCGCCTCGGCAAAATTGGCGCTGTTCTGGCGATGCCCTTCGAGAAAGATCGTGTTGCCGGTATAGCTGTCCACGCCCGTATCGAAAAAGGCCAGCGGCGCGATGGGGCGAAAGACGAATTGGCCATAATGGACCATGCGGTGGGGATGTCGGTCAGGCTGCTGGTCGAATTGCTCATCCACGCTCGCCTGGTAGCGTTCACGGTCAGCCTCGATCGCGACGCGCCGTTCAAGACTGGTGAAACTCGCCACCAGCACCAGCAGAACGAGCAGGCCGCTGGCGAGCAAACCTGCCCGGTTTCTGAGCAAGGCGCGCCATTCGTCGCGCGCGATCAGGCCAACCGAACTCATATTGCCTGTCCTGTCCCGGCATAGCGATCATGCAAGGCGTTGAGATCGAAACGCGCGCCCTCGCCCGCCTGCTGTTCCTCCTCGATCCGCCCCGCCGTGAGGAAGCCGATCCGATCCGCGATATCGACCGCGCTGACGAGGTCGTGCGTCACCATCAGCACCGCCACCTGACGCTCCCGCGCTGTATCGAGCAGTCCGTTGAATTCCAGCACCGCCCGCGGGTCGAGGCCCGATGTCGGTTCATCCAGCAGCAACACGGGCACATCGCGTGCCAGAGCCAGAGCAATGGCCACTTTCTGCCGCATTCCCTTGGAGAAACCGGACATGCGCCGGTCCCATGCCTGACTGTCCAGACCGACCGCACCGAGTGCGGGTTCGATCACCGACGCTCCGGTGTCATGTCCGGCCAGCGCCAGGAAATAGGCAATGTTTTCGCGCGCGGTGAGATGGTCATAGAGAGAGACATTCTCCGGCACATAGGCCATTTGGGCACGGGCGCCCCGGGGGTCGGAAACCGGGTCAATCCCGCAGACACGCACGCTTCCGCTGGAGGGTGCGATAAAACCGAGCAAGGCCGAAAGCGTCGTCGACTTGCCGGCTCCATTGCCGCCCAGCAGTGCGTAGATCTCGCCGCGCTGTACGCTGAGATCCAGGCCGCGCAGCACCGGCGCTGTGCCATAGCTGTGCTGGACGCCGGCAAGTTCTATCGCAGGCTCGGCTGTGCCTTGGGCCATGTCCATATTCTCCATGATCAGAATCCTGCGCGAAGACCGATGCTGGCGGTGCGCGGGGCACCGGGCTGCACCCAGAGCTCGTTGTAGCTGTTGGCGTACCAATGCGCGTTGAAGAGGTTCTTCACGCTGCCATAGAACGTCAGATTATCCAGCAGATCGACTTCGCCAAAAACGCGGAACAGCGTGTGATCGGGCAGGAAGAAATCGGTGCCCGTCGCGCCAAGCCGCTTGCCGACATAATGCATCCCCGCCCCCAGCTTCGCGTCACGTCCAGCCACGGCAAAAGCCTTCGACGCCTGCAGGTCGAGCGTATTCTTGGGGATGTTGATCAACGGATCGCCCGGCTCGATATTGAAGGAGAAGTTCGGGTCGAGCACGCTCGAACGGCTTTCCGCATCGACATAGGCATAGCTCAGCAACACATCGACATTGCCGGGCAGACGGCCATTCAGATCCAATTCCACCCCGCGGCTCCGCGCCTTGCCGATGGTGACGTTGAAACCGGGATTGTTGGTGTCGCTGGCAAGGACATTGTCCTTCTCCAGCTGATAGAGCGTGAAAGTCCCCGTGATCGCTCCATCCAACAGCATGAGTTTCGCGCCGGTCTCGAAACTGCGGCTCGTCTCAGGATCGAAAATAGCGCCATTGACGTCCGTACCCAGATTGGCGCGGAACCCTTCACTATAGGCGGCATAAAGCGTCACTTCAGGCGCCAGTTCATAGACGATACCGGCCTGCGGACTGATACGATCATCGTCACGCTGAGTCGTGATGTCGGTCAGATAATTTTCGGTCCGCAAGGTGAAATCATCATAACGGGCACCGACGCGGACCTGCAGTTTGTCCGTCAGTTCGATCTGGTCCTGAACGAAGATGCCGGTGGAGGACTGCTTGTCCAGCCGGTCATTATTGGGCAGCGGCGTCGGCAAGGGGAAGCGCCCATAAACAGGGTCAAAAATGTCGATGATATAGGCTTCTTCCTCCGTCGGATTGCTCGCGAGGGATGGCGGCCGAACACGGCGGAAATCCTGATAATTGTCGAATTCGTCATGATCCGCGCCAATCAGGACGCGGTGGGTCAGGCCTGCGGTCGCAAATTCACCCGAAAGTTCACCCCGCACCACCTTCTGCCGGGAATCATACAGGCGCGAACGGCGCTGACGCGATAGCGAGCGGCCATCCGTGAAGATTGGCTGGCGCGATCCGGCAAGCTCGGGGTCAGAGGATGTCCCGGTGAGCAGGGTGTCCCGGTGGCTTGCGCCCAGCAAAAGGCTCCAGCGATCGCTGAAATCATGCTGCAGGCGAAGCTGGTGCCCCTCGGCCCGCGCAATGTGGTCCCCGTCGCCCGGTTCCCCCAGATAGCGGCTGCGCGGTACGGTCTCGAAATCCCCATTCAGCACCACGATTCCGCGATCAAAAGGACGTTCGACGCGGGTCTTCTCCAGATCATAGGTAAGGCGCGTATTGCTCCCCAGCGCAATGCCGATGGAGGGGAGGAAGCCCCAGCGCGTCTCATCCACCGTATCGCGGAAGCTGTTGCCATGTTCATAATAGCCGATCAGCCGCGCGGTGACGTTATCGCCCAGCGCGATATTGACGTCGCCTTCGCCGCGAACCCGGTCGAAACTGCCATATTCCCCGCTAAAGGTTCCGAATGTCCGCCCCAGCTGCGCCTGCTTGGTCACGATATTGATCGTGCCCCCCGGTTCCCCCCGGCCCAGCAAGGCCGCTGCCGGTCCTTTCAGCACCTCGATCCGTTCGATCCCGGCCGTATCGCGCTCTCCGCCAAAACCCCGGCCACCATTGAATCCATTGACCAGATAGCCGGTCGGAATGTTCTCATCCCCGGCAAATCCGCGGATCGCAAAGGCATCCCACATGCCACCCAGCGTGTTCTGCCGTGCAACCGAGGCATTGAGATCGAGCGCGTCGTTCAACCGGTCAATCCCGTTGGAATCGAGCTCCGCGGCATCGATGACATCGATCGATTGCGGAATTTCGGTCAGAGCGAAGTTGCCACGATAGGCCTGACGAACGCCGCTGACGATGATCGCGGCGTCATCGCCCGGGCGCTCGGTGGAATCAGAAACAGGCCGGACTTGCGCTACTGCAGGAGAGGCGGCAGCGGCGAGGACAATTGCAGGGATTGCGGCAGTCAGGAACAAACGAGCGGTCATGAGCGATTGGACGCCTTTTCACATATGGGTGAGATTCGATGTAACAACATCACATTGCAGCGGCCGCCAATGACTATGTCAGCCGCTCAAGTCAATGGCACGTTATCTCATATCTTTTATTTTACTCGTGAATCGGCGCGAAAACATGGCACGGGGGTTCCTGCCGCCTTTTCCGCGCCGCTTCAGGAAGAGAATTGCAGGAGGGCGTGCTGTGCGGCTGTCCATCAGGTCCGTCTGCACGCGCATGCCGCATGGGTAGCATGGCAGCATTTGCCCAGCTCAACTTAGTGATTGCCGTTCACTATCGCGTTCCACGCTGCGTGAAAGGCACCCGCCAATATGACTAAAAAATTACGGTTTCACTTATAATATTAGACGTATGGTGCAGCAAACAGATGTGAGTACAGATGTATCGCTTATCTGAGAAAAATCATGTTTGATATTCGAATGCCCGACCGTTCACGCCAAAATTTTGGCCATCACAACCTTAAGGGGAATGCCCGTAGGCAGCATTTTATTTATAAAAAACGATGCCTTGGGGATGCTATTCATCCAAACTATGATTTTCACTCTTCCCACTGCCAAAATAGGGATGCTTCCGCTCAAAAGTCCCGGACGTCTCCAGCCATGAACGCAGGAAAACGGGATTGGGGAATGCCGCGAGCTAAAAGGCCTGCTTCGAGGCGGACTTTCGGCTCGTCCCACGGTTCGTCAGTCAGTTTGAACGTTCCCCAATGTATGCCGATCGCCGCCCGGGCCTCTACATCCAGCATGATCTGGATCGCCTCTTCGGGATCGGTGTGCTGGGCAGCCATGAACCATCGTGGAGCGTAGGCACCAATTGGGATGATGGCGAGGTCCATGGGCCCGAACCTTTCTCGAATCCTGCGGAAGATGCCGCCAGTCCCATAACCGGTGTCGCCAGCGAAATAGATGAGCGTCCCGGCCGCTTCGATCACGAACCCGCACCAAAGTGCCATCCGCCGGTCCCACGGACTTCGCGAGGACCAGTGCAGTGCGGGCACGATATGAACCTTGAGATCGTTCGATATCTCGATCGCGTCACCCCAGTCGCCGGTTCTGGTCTGGCTGCCAGAAATGTGACGCTGGATGATACGATCGTTCCCTAGAGGTGTGACGATCAACGGAGCGTCGCGGGCGTGAATCCGCTTGAGCGTTGCGACATCGAGATGGTCATAATGGTTGTGGGACAGCATTACCGCGTCAATCGCCGGCAGATCCCTCAGGGCCACGCCAGGTGCGGAGATCCGCCGCGGACCCGCAAAAGACAGCAGGCTGGTTCGGTCCGACCAGACAGGGTCGGTAACGAGATTATGCCCAGCAATCTGGATGAGGACCGTTGCATGCCCGATCATCGTCACTCGGAGTCCATCGACACGCGCATCCGGCACGACCGCCTGCATGTGCAACGACCTTGGCCAGGGATTGTCGGGAACATTGCGCTTCCAGCGCATGACATCGCGAAAAGACCGATCCGTCTCGGGCTCTTCGCGCAGATTGTGAAAGCGGATACCATCGAAATGGTCAGTGATGGGACCGCTGTAATAGGGGTTCTTAGGCATTCGACTGCGCGGCTCCATTCTCCCCACTCATGTCAGATGGCATCAGGTGAGCGGAGGTCAAGGCTGGCAGCACCGGCTTCACCGACATTGCCGCCGTTTGCTGCTTCTGGGCGGGAACCTGAAATCGGCCAATCTTGCATACCCATGATTATGGCACATCCTGGGTCGTTTCCGGAACGGCCGAAATGACACGATTGTCGTGGTTAGCGGAAATCAAGACACCCAAATTTGTTGAGCTCTGGTTGGCAGCCATTCGCCATTGGTTTGGCGTTCGATTTTTATAATGAGGCCTACCCCTGCGAGTGGAGCCCAGCTGCGCGAAACGAGCAGCAGCGCAGATCGGTCATCATCTGAAAGAATGGGAAGATATATATCTGCGATTGTCTTCGAGTGCGCATCCAGTTCACGATTCTCGATTGCACTTACCGATTTTACAGCGCTCTCTCCAAAAGCAATACTACGGCTTTGCAGAAGTGTGCTGATTTCCGAACATCGTGTGACCGCGTTCGCAGACGTTGGCTCCTCGAAAAGTTTACGCACCATCCTGATTTCATCGGGTGTCTTGGCAATTTCATCAAATGCTTCGCCTTGCCATACTGAGGTTCCCTTCAGGTCGAACCACGGTTCCTCCGCAAACTCCGAAACTGCTTTGACGCGATCCGCTTCAGCCAGTCCAACAAGGTTGAACGTAGCCTCATCGTCAAGAGAACCGTAAACAAGCTCCTCATCGTCAGTGTTCGATAGCTCGTGAGAGAGATAGGAAGTCGCTGCATCACATTTTAATTCCGCGCGGCCTGCCGTGCAGCCAACTAACGCTATAAGAAGCGCAGCGAGAATTGGATATCGCATACCCAATAATTATGCATACTTGCCAATGTCCGCAATGTCGTCGTATCCGGAACAGCAGCTTTTCAGAAGAAAACTGGCAAAGCTGCCACTTCCTACAACCGCGGGTCTGTTTCAAACCTTGGATCAAATACGACTTGGGCCATTGCTTGCCCGGCGGATTGGTTGCCCCATATGCACGGCAACCGGCCACGTGTCTTGCAGCTGAAGATCCACCCCTTCACAGGCCAGCTCGCGCCGCCGGACCATATAAGCCGCGCGGTTATAGGCCCGCTCCACCTTGTTGGTCGGCACATGCGCCAGCATCAGATCGATCACTGCCCTGTCATCCGGGCGGCCAAGATCATTTGCCCGCTCATTCATGATAGTCGAGAAGGCAGAACGGAACCCATGCGGCACATGCCGCTCAGAAGGAAACACCATCGCAAAGTGGCCGGTCAACGGCTTTCCGTGAAAAGCCGGACTTCAAAATTAGCACTGAGCGAAGTTTCTGGCGGAGAGGATGTCATTCGAACCACCGCGGTTTTGGTTATGCTTTTTGTGAAAAACTGAAGGGAAAGCGCGTATTTAAATAAATGACCGTTCATCGAAGTCTGTCTAAAACCGCGCAAAGCCCAGTTGGAAGCCGGCATGAAATTGGGCACCAGATTGGGCGTCATCGGGAGGCCTAAGCGTGGCGCGCGCACTCAATTCAGTGCCACTATCAGATGCAGCACTCCAGCACCTCGAGCAAATAAAGCTATAAACGCTTGTACCGAATTAGCGGATCTTTGCGATCAACGAAGCAACCAAGAACCATACGACGATGGCCATGCTGCGCCGCATGAATTACGGCCTAGAGAGATCATCGAGACAGCGTTGGCGCCTACGATCCAGGACAAGGTCGAAAAGACCTATTGACGTGGATCGGCGATTGAAAGGCAGCGTATGCTGATGAAACCACGGCCTAGTTCTTCAGGTAAGGCCCGAGAGCGAACGCTGCGTGTTCAAGGCCATCTTTCAGATCTGAACCGATCTCGAAGGCATGGAGGTAGATACATTCGTCTTTGAGGCAGTACCAGAAATGTTCGATGAAGACGTTTTCTATCCATCGCTGCGGCCATCCATACTGATGCGGATTTCGGCGGCCCTGGTGAAGGCAAAGCTAGTGTACTGGCTGCACCGGCCTGTGTTCAAGATCTCCAGCCTGCCGGACCGGGGCAGCGCTCCAGTACCGCGAAGCAGTGGTCGCCATCCATCGTCTTGGGCATGGTCATTGGGCATGGTCATCTGGACACATTATCAAGGCAGAAGCTGGAGTTCGACCGAATCCACCGTCCCGGTGAAAGGTGACGGAGGATTGGTTTTGCCTCCGATGGTGTCGAAGGCCCAGCCGATTGTGGCGTTATCGGACAGCAGAACCGGGATCACGTGCGGTAACTGACCAGAAGCCACCTCCTGGCCGTCAATCGACAGAACGACCCGGCCTGGCCCGGCCTGCGCCTCGGTGACGAAGCGAATCCCCAGACGGTGATCGCCGTCGGCAAGCGGAGCCTTCGCGTTGAGCCGCAAGATATCCTCGGGCGCATCGGACGCTTTGTAGGTGAACGCCGGAATGCCGTCTTCCAGCATCAAGTTCCAGCCAGCCGAACGCATGCCGTTCATTACCACGGTGCCATTGTCGTGCGGGCCAGCATTGATCTGCGCGTCCAGCTGCCAACTACGGCCGCTCAGATCGGGGAACGCCCCGCCGCTGATACGCCGTGATGACGGGTAGAAGGTGAAACGCGTGCGATCCTTGAGCAGTGATGGTCGATTGGCGGTATTCCACCGCGCGAAGGAACGGTTATCGATCGGCAGAATATCGTGTTTACGCGCCTGCTCCCAGAATTCCTGCGTAAGCGCCTTGAGCTTTGCCGGATATTTGTCGGCAAGGTCGATCGCCTGTGAAAAATCCTCTTCCAGATTGTAGAGTTGCCATGTGCCATCAGTGGGCAGGCCACCAGGCCCGGCGAAATCCCATGGCGCGCGCGTTGGTGTCGTATTGGCCAGCCAGCCATGGTCGTAGATCCCCGCGTTGCCCTGCATCTCGAAGACTTGCTGCACGCGCTTGTCCTCCGCATTTGCATCGTTGAGCGAGTAAAGCAGGCTGATACCATCCATTTTCTGCTGCTCGATCCCGTTCACCCGGGTTGGCGCGGGAATACCTGCCGCCTCGTACAGGGTAGGCGCGATGTCTGACACGTGGCCAAATTGCGAGCGCACACTGCCAGGCTGATCGATACCCTCGGGCCACGAAATCACCATTCCGTTGCGAACCCCGCCCAGATGCGAGGCGACCTGCTTGGTCCACTGAAACGGTGTGTTCATCGCCCAGGCCCAGCCGACCGGATAGTTGTTGTAGTAATCCGGGCCGCCGAGTTCCGGCATGGCTTTAAGCATTGTGGCCAGGTCGGCCCGAAACCCGTTGATGGCAGCAATGTCGTTGATCGAACCTTCCGGACCGCCCTCGCCGCTGCCGCCATTATCCCCCTGGATATAGACGATGAGCGTATTATCGAGTTCGCCCTCCTCGCGGATTTCCTGGATCACTCGGCCGATCTGATAATCGGCGTGGGCAAGCGCTGCTGCATATACTTCCATCATATGCGCATAGAGACGCTTCTGATCCGCCGAGAGAGAGGACCATGCGGGAATGCTGTCGGGCCTCGGCGACAGTTTGGTGTTGGCCGGCACGACGCCCATCTCGATCTGCCGCGCGAGCGTTTCTTCCCGCATCCTGTCCCAGCCCTGGTCGAATCTGCCCTTGAAGCGGGCAATCCAGTCGGCAGGTGCATGATGCGGACTATGCGACGTACCGGGCGCATAATATAGCAGGAACGGCTTGTCAGGCTCCGCCGAATGTAGCGTCCGCAACCAGCTGATTGCATGATCGGCGAGGTCTCGGTCGAGTATGTAGTCCGGGTCCTCCGCCGGCCGTTCCACAGGCTGTGTGTTCTCATAGAGTTCGGGATTATACTGGCTGGTGGCCCCGCCCATGAAGCCGTAGAAATAATCGAATCCCAGCCCGGTCGGCCAGCGGTCGAACGGACCTGTAGGGCCCTTTTCCCATTCGGGGGTGTTGTGATTCTTCCCAAACCAGCTGGTAGCGTAGCCGTTGAAGCGAAACACCTGCCCGATCGTGGCGGCCGAGCGCGGCAGAATGCCATTATAGCCCGGAAATCCGGTCGACATTTCCGTAATCGCGCCAAAGCCGACCGCATGCGGTTCGCGCCCCGTCAGCAGGGCGGCACGGGTGGGCGCACATAGGGCTGTGGTGTTGAAACTGTTATAGCGCAAACCGTCCTGCGCCAGTTGGTCGAACGTGGCGGTCGGAACGGGGCCCCCGAAAGTGGTGCTGGCCCCGAAGCCTACATCGTCGGTCATGATGAGAAGGATGTTCGGCGCGTCAGCCGGGGCCTTGTCGTCAAGCTGGTAATAGGCCTCGCTTGAAGTATCGATCGTGCGGTCGAGCGTGCCTTGCCATTCCGGTGCTGGGCGCGGCAGCGTGGTGGACGCGCGCCATTCGCTGCGGTCCACAGAACCCGACTGCCGCTCCGGGCCGGCACCCCAAGAGGCGACCGGCACGAAGGTGGCGACAGCCAGTATCCCGGCTGCCATCCCGTATCTGAGTCGCATGGTCAGAAATTTCTCCGTACGCTGAGCGACCACTGCCGCGGCGGCGCGACCTGTCCGGTCGTGATGCCGATCGGCAACCTTATCTTGTTTGCATAGTAAAACTCGTCGGTCAGATTGGTGACCGACAGCGCAGCGCCCCAGTCACCACTTTCCGACTGCCAGCCCAGCCGCGCGTTGAGCAGGGTGTATCCGTCAACAAGACCCCGCGGATCGTTGTCAACATTGATGAAGAAGGATGACTGATACGACAGATCGAGGCGCGGCGTAAGGACACCATACTCGCCCAGATCGGCCGCGTACTGTATCCCTGCGCTCACCTTCCAATCAGTGATATAGGGCGCTTCGCTGTCGAGTGTAATGCCGTTGAACGTTCCCCCGCTCTCACTGATCGTTTTCAGTTCGAAGTCGAGATAACTGACCGAACCATCGAAGCGCAGCCCGCGAACGGGCTCCAGGCTGGCTTCCAGCTCCACGCCCTGCAAACGCGCATTGCCTGCGTTGGTCGGGGTGGCATTCTGCTGGCTGATGACCACGCCGTCCACCACCGTGGGCGCATTATTGCTGAAGATGATATCGTTGTAGTCATTGATGAAGCCGGCCAGATTGAGCCGCAGGGCGCGATCGAACAGGGTGGTCTTCAGGCCCGCCTCATAGGCGGTCAGCGTTTCGGGCTCGAACGGCACCACCTGCTGTTTCACGAACGGGCGTGGATTGACGCCGCCTCCGCGATAGCCAGTCGACAGTTGGCCATAGGCCATCACGTCGGGTGTGATGTCATAGCTGGCGTTGAGACGATAGTCCCAGCGGTCTCCGGAGAAGCGGCCCTCCGCCCCATCGATTGCCGCCTGCGCGGTGTAGCTTGTTTCCGAAGTGTCAAACGGGTTGAGACGCCGGAAGAAATACGTCTTTTTATCGTCGGTGTAGCGCAGGCCTGCGGTCAGACGGAAGCTGTCGGTCAGATTGAGGACCCCATGCACGAAACCGGAAATGCTGCGCGAAGGAATGCGGTCGTCGGAATAGAAAACCGAACGGAACGGAGCCTCGGGCGCGATGATATCGCCGCCCTCGATATAGCTGGTAGCCTTGTAATAATAAGCACCCACCGTCCAGTCGAGCAGATCGCTGAAGCTGGTTCCGCCCAGACGCACTTCCTGCGTAAACTGCTTGTGCGAATTGGTGAAAGTCGATGTGTTGATGCCGAGCGCAGACGCATCGAAATCGGTACTGTAACGGCCTTCCAGGTGGCGATAGGCCGAAATGAGCGTGAGTGCGAGGCTGTCGCTCAGCTGGACTTCCAGATTCCCCGATACGTCCCAGGACCGCAGGCGATTGTTGACCGGCCAGACCGTGGTCGGATGGTCACCCCGCTGGTCGGTAAAGGCGGGCGTAGTGTAATTGGCATAGTTGCTGTATTCCTCGTCCGGCGTCAGGAAAATTGATTGGTCCGGAATACCGGGCACGACAGGCGGCGGCACTGACAGGGAGAGCAGTTTCGTCGCCGCGGGCTCGGAACTATCGACAAGGCGGCTGGCGGAAAGGTTCAGGTCCACACTGTCGCTGGGCGTCCAGCGCAGTGCGATGCGACCGGCGGTGTAGTCCTTTCCTCCTTCGGTACCGATCTTGCAGCTGGCACCAGCTGCTGCAGTCGATTCGATGCCTGCGGGATTGTCCGGGTTGCGACAACCAAAGTCGTAGCGTGTGAGATAGCCGTCCTGATGGCGGGTAACGCCCGAAAACCGCAGAGCGAATTCGCCCGGCACGATTTCGATATCTGCAACACCGCGAGCATCGATTTGGTCCCGGGATCCGGTGGTCAGCTCGAGGAAGCTGCCGCCAGAGCCGGGCTTGCGGCTGTACATTTTTACCGCACCTCCGATCGAGTTCTTGCCGGCCAGCGTGCCCTGCGGTCCGCGCAGTATCTCGACCCGGTCGAGATCGAGCAGGTCGAGTTGCGATCCGAATACGGCGCCGTAATAAACGTCGTCCACATAAAGGCCAACGCCCGGCTCGAAGGCAAAATTGCTGTCCGCCTGTCCGACACCGCGAATGAAAATTGCAGCGCCTGGCCCGAAAGCCGAGCCGCTGGGCTTCATCACGACATTCGGAGCGGAGTCGGTGAGATCGGTGATGGTACCATAATTCTTCTGTTCCAGCGCCTGAGCATCAAAAGCTGAGATGGCAATCGGCGTATCCTGAAGACCCTGAGCACGAAACTGTGCCGTTACTACGATTTCACTGATTCCATCCTCCGCCTGCGGAGAGAAACTGCCCTGGCTGGTCGCAGCTTCCGGCGATTGATCCTGAGCTTGTGCCGCGTTTGCCGCGCCAATGAGTGCAACCATGGCCGTGCCGATTGTTAGATGCTTTCTTGCCATTTTTTCTCCCCTTCAGTTAGACTGCTTTGTTTTATTGTTAACGTTTGATCACAACCGACTGCAGCGTGGCATCGATCAGTTCGCCGCGCGGGATTTCCGGCAACAGAGGTGCAAGTCCAGCGCGTCCGACATAGGTGTTGCCGCGCGTCGGATAGGTAATCGGCACCAATGCCGTATCGACATTTTCTCCATCCACGCTCAAGATCAGACGCGACGCGCGCTCGCCCGAAGATTTATCGCGCTCGAAACGCACGCTGATCTCATGATCGCCCGGCGACAGTGGCTGGCGTGCCTTGACACGTACACGTTCCTGAGGACGGCCCGCAGGATTGTAGAGAAACATGGGAAAGCCGTTGTCGAGCATCAGGCCATAGCCGCTGGTAAAATCCCCGCTCGTCACCAGAGGACCGCGGGCCTCCGTTGCGCCCGCGATCACGTGGGCCGTCATTTTCCAGCCTGGCTCGATGGTAGGAAAGGAGTTGGTGGGATAGCGCGTATCACCGGGATAATAGGTAAAGCTGGTGCGTCCTGCGAGCAGATCTGGGCGGTTCGAAGGATCGAGCCGTGCCATGATGTCCGCCTTGATCGGACGCACATTGAAACGATCAGCCGCCCGATCAAATTTGAGCCGCAGTTCGGCCAGCTTCTCCGGGTGTTTTCTGGCAATGTCATGCGCCTGCGAGTAATCTTCCCTGAGGTTGTAGAGCTCCCACTCGTAATCATCGGCAGGAACCTTCGACGGGCTGCGGTCCCACGGGCCTTTGGGAGGAGTGGTGGAAGCCAGCCAGCCATCGGAGTAGAAAGCGCGGTTGCCCAGCATCTCGAAATACTGGTCGCGATGCCGTTCCGCCGCATCGGCATCATTGAAGCTGTAAAGCAGGCTGGTCCCGTCAATCGGTTGCTGTGCCACGCCGTCCACGCTTTCGGGCGGGCTGATACCAACTGCTTCGTAAATCGTCGGCGCGATGTCGATCACATGGCCGAATTGCGTGCGCAGTCCGCCCTTTTGTCTGATCCGGTCTGGCCAGCTCACTACCAGGGCATCGCGCAGTCCTCCCAGATGCGAAGCCACCTGCTTGCCCCACTGGAACGGCGAATTCGTGGCCCAGCCCCAAGCGGAGGGGTAATTGCCGAAAGAAAAAGGACCGCCATGAGTTTCGATAGAGCGGGCCAATTCCTCATCGCTCGGCTCAAGGCCGATGAGGCTCATCATTTCGTTATTGGCCCCGTGCAGGCTTTCAATGCTGGCGCCGTTGTCCCCCTGAATGAAGAAGATCAGCGTGTTGTCGAACTGGTCGGTCTTCTTCAACCAGTCGATAACCCGGCCGATCTGATAATCGCTTTGCGCCAGCTGCGCTGCCGCGACTTCCATCATCCGTGCGGCAACGTGCTGCTGTTCATCCGAAAGACTGTCCCATGCGGGGAGACTCTGAGGACGGGGTGTCAGATCAGCGTTCTGCGGAATGATGCCGAGGCTCTTCTGCCGCTCGAAGCTCTCTTCACGCAGCCTGTCCCACCCCATGTCGAACTTGCCCTTAAACCGAGCGATCCAGTCTGCCGGGGCCTGATGCGGTGAATGGAGTGTGCCCGGGGCCCAATAGGCGAAGAAGGGCTTGTCCGGCCGCACGGTGTGCTCAACCTGCAGCCATTTCAGCAGGTGATCTGCGAGGTCGCGATCGAGATTGTAGGTCGGGTCGTCAAAGGGCGGGTCAATCGGATTGCGGTTCTCCACAAGTTCCGTATGAAACTGGTCCGACATCGCGCCGTTGAAGCCATAGAAATAATCGAATCCCCAGCCATTCGGCCAATTTTCGAACGGGCCGGTCGGCCCGGTTTCCCATACCGGCGTGTTATGGTTCTTGCCGAGAAATGCGGTAACATATCCGTTCAGCTTGAGAATGTCGGCGATCGTCGCCGCGCTGTCGGGAATGACCGAAGTGTACCCAACTTTATCGGTGGCGACATTGCTAATAGCGCCGTATCCCACGGCGTGGTGATTCCGTCCGGTCAGCAGCGCCGCTCTGGTGGGCGAACACATCGCGGTGGTGTGGAATTCATTGTAGCTGAGACCAACCTTGGCAAGGCTGTCAAACACCGGGGTGGGAATCGGTCCTCCGAAAGCCGAACCGGCCGAAAAGCCGACATCGTCCGTGAGGATCAGAAGGACGTTCGGCGCGTTCGTCGGCGCCTGCGGTTCTTCCGGGTAATGCTGCCATGCTTTTTCAGATGATCGGTCCGCTCCTGCCTTTGCAGTCTGGGCGACAGCGGGCTGAGCGATCAACGCTGCCAGAACCGTGGTGACGGCAAGCCGGCGGACGCTCTTCGGGCGTGAGAATCTGATAACTGCCTCCCATGGCTATGACGTCTCGCCACGGGCGGGGAGAAGCCATTCATCCTCTTCGCGCACCCATTTTATTGTTCGCGGTGCGTCATCCGATGAGCATATGTGGAAAGCAAAGCTTGGTAGCAACGCATCCCCCGGTTATACGAGTGATAACAAAATGGTAATCACAGAGGCCTCAATTGCCCACATTCCGTCAGCTTGAGATCTTTCTGGAAGCCGCTGCGGACTGCAATTTTCGCCGTACTGCCGACCGCCTTAACATCTCGCAACCCGCTATCAGCAAGCATATCGGGCAGTTTGAGGATGAGCTGGGCTATCCGCTATTCGAGCGTATACGCGGCCACAGTCCCACGCTGACTGCTGAAGGGCTGGCGCTTGTTCCCAAGGTCAGAGACATGCTTCACGCGAGAAAGGCGATGGTCCCTTCGACAAGGTCAGCGCCTGAGGAGGGACATGTCGAACTGACCCTCGCGGTGAGACATTTTCTGTTCGAGAATGATTTGATGACGCTTCTTTCCACCTTTCTCGAGCACCACCCCCAGATAAGCCTGGATGTGAAGATCTACGACAAAACACCCGAGATCATGCATGCGCTGGAAACGGGTCTATGCGATATCGCTATCTATCGCGGTTCGGTCATCCCGCGAAAAGTCTCCCGGATCGAATTCCTCAGTTCCATGTCGACATCCATTTATGCGCCAAAAGGATTCATACAGGACCTTACTGAAGAGATGCCGGACTTTGACAACATGCCATTTCTGCTCCCCCCGGAGGAGAGCGAGGTCACGGAACCCCTTCTTGCCGCTTTGCATGCGAATGACATTCACCCCAGTAACGTAGTGGGGCGCTCTCAATTTCCGCGAATGCTTGCCGAATGGGTCGCGCGGGGAAGAGGCGTAAGCCCGCTCATGGATATGCATATGCGCAGTTTCTTGGAACGAGGCCTTGTCGAGCGAATCTTTCCTTTGTCCTACAAGCTCAGTACAATCATGGCATTGCAGGACAAAGCCTTGCAGCCGGCGGCCAAGCCGTTGCTCGCGTGCCTGCGAAAAGAGCTTGGAAGCGAGTAAGCCGAGAGAATGGGTAATTGAACTGAACAGCTCCGCGCGCTTTGCGGAGGCCAGCGAAAAATGCCGCCAAGCCTGATTACACTCCGACTGTTCCTGCTCCCGGCGGGAGGGTTGTGCAATCTGTTCATTGGTCGCTTGGGAGCAGATTTTGTCAATAAGTTCCAAGGTGACGCTGGACAGACAGCCCCGTTTTGATCACACCTGCTAAATAAAGCAAAAAACCGGGAAGAGTGATGTTCAAAAAGTCTCAGTCCAAATCGCGCATCCTATCCACGGCCAGCGCGGCAGCCCTGACCCTGTTTTCGGCAACATCTGCAACCGCTCAGACTGAAGCCGAGGCGCGTCCGAACGTTCTGCTGATCGTTCTCGACGACGTCGGGCTCGACATGACGACCGACATTCTCCCCGGCGAGATCGACAGGATGCTGACAAAATACGGCCCCGAAGGCCGTGGTCATCCCGATGCCGCGCGTATCGATGGGCGACCAGCGTCGATGCCAGTGCTGAATTCCCTCGCCCGTAAAAGCCTCGTGTTTGCCAATGCATGGGCCGAACCGTTCTGTTCGCCCACGCGCGCTGCCATGCTCACCGGTCTTTATCCCGAGCGCACACGAGTGCTCGATTATACTGATTGGCTGACGCAAAGTCACTTGTCGCTGGGGACGATGATGCAGGATCAGGGCTATTCCACCGCGCTCATCGGCAAATGGCACCTTTCCGGCCTGAATGACATTCGGCCCGATGCACCGCCGCATAAAGGGCCGCTATATCCCGGCATGAAGCCCAAGGAGGCCGGATTCGACCTTTTCCGGGGAGACCTGAACGGCGCGCTTCCGGATTACTGGGAATATAAGGTGACTGTTCAGGACGCCGATACACCTCCGTCCGAATGGCGTGTCGAAACGCAGCCCGCCCGATCGCTTCCCGGCATCGCGCCCACCACCTTTGCACCCGTGGTGAAGGCAGCCGATACGGTCGACTGGGTCACGCAGCAGGAGAGCACAGCCCCTGACAAGCCATGGTTCGCCTGGCTGGCTTTCAACATGCCGCACATCCTGCCCGGTCAACCACCGGTTGTGGTTCCCAACAGGGGTACGCTTGACCCATCAGCGATAGCCGAAATCGAAGCCTGCGGAGGCGAGTTTGGCAGTAAAAATCTGGGGGATTGTTCAGCCCCATCGCTTAACCGCGCCATGTCGACGGCGACCGATACTGTCATGGGTCTGCTGTTAGAGGCGGTTGAGGAATTAGACCCGAATACGGTTGTTATCGTGATTGGCGATAACGGCACTGGCCAGTATGGCCGACCCGAGGTGAATTTCCTCGACAACTTATACATCACTTATGAAGGACGCGGCAAAGGAACGGGCTATGAAAGCGGTGTCCGTGTCCCCCTTATCGTTCACGGCCCGGGCATGGTTGAGGGGCGTAATGATGCCATCGTCCATGCGGTTGATCTTTTTTCGACGATCGCGGAACTGGGAGGTGTCACACTCCCTGAGAATGTACCGAACAGGACAGGCGATGCTATGGTTGATCTGGATTCCGTATCGCTCCTGCCCATCCTTTCAGGCCAAACGGACACTGTCCGCGCCCCGGACATCGGCTACGTAACGGCGGAAGGAAGTTCGCCGCTCGCCGACAATCGTCTCCAAGCCGCCGTACGTAACGCGCAATTTAAAATACTCTGCACCCGATCCGACAGTGGCGAAGACAATGGCTGCGAGTTCTATGATCTGAAAGCCGATCCGCTGGAGGAATATCCGCTCGCCATTACCACTAGCTGCGCCTCTGACGGAACCGAAGCGCCGGTTACTGATGAAGCGAGACAATACTGCTATCTCAAGCACGTGGTTGATACGGACACGATTCTCGCCAGCAGCGATTCGTGATCATCAGATCACCCGAATGAACAGGGGATCGCCCTTCGTCCTTTGCAATGAAGGTACGCTGCGTAGGCAGCTGTTGAAGGTGGAGGCCTGGCTATCCAAGGTCGGGAAAAGCATTCTTAATGCAACGGAGAGATTCTCATGGGATCTATGACATGGACGCTTAAGTGTTGATCCATAGGCGCGCAGGAAAGGGTTTTATGGCGGTTTGGAACGGTTGAGGATATTCTTCTTTTTGAAGTTTACCCCTTCGACGATTGTACGCGATGCAGGTTTCTTTGAATGTAAGGCAACGAAGCGTCCTTTCGGCCAGTGCGAGTAGTCGAGATTCCATTACCAATGCCTGCTTGATCGCCACACGAAACTGTCGATTTCAATAGTCCGCTCAAACTCAGCATCCTCTTCGTCCTTGAGAGTCTCCTCTCAGTTCTTCCAAGCTGCGTCGAGAGACTTATCAGATGATGCCCAGGCGAGATTGGAGTGGCGGAGACAGAAGTATTCGAACCACTGCGGTTTTGGTTGTGTTTTTCGAGAGGAAGTGCGCAAAATACGTAGTTTCGGAGGAATGATCGTTCGCCGACGTCTGTCGAAAATCGCGCAAAGCCCATTTGTAAGTGGGCATAAGGCCGAAATTTCACGTAAACCCAAAAAAATCAGCGATTTCTGGCGGGCCATGCGAGATAGCGATGAGAACTATATCTACTCCATAGCCCTCTATACCCCACCTAAATAGGCACGTCTGCTTTCCACCCCTTTTTTGGTCATTCAAGACTAACTGGGGAATCTTCGAATGCAGCCATTCACTTAGGAGGTGACAACAACGAATTCAAAGACCGGCCACGAGCACCTACCAACTACCCACTGACGATCCTATTCGATGCGCTTGGGGCGTCACAAATAATATTCTTCCCTCTACGGATCGCTCCCCCGTCAGTTCCCGCCCTTGTCGCTGCCCCGGCTGTGATCCAAGACGACAAGATCGGGTAGCCGGTGCTCAAAGACATCGAACGGATGCATGCCGTCCGCAACAAACGCATCAATCATCGCCTCGCGCTCAGGGTCGCTGCGCCAGTGGCCCTGAGGAAATTCGAGCAGCGGGCTCACCGTGACGGCCTCATAGGCAACGCTCAGCGAACCGAGCTGAAACTCGATCATCTTGGTAACCAGCGCCTCATCGGCATGTTCAGGATAGGTCCGCAGCACATGCTGGATCAGAGCGAGGTCGCCATCGGAACGCCGTAGTAGCCGCTCGAGCGTGCGAAAATTGATCACCGTGGTGTTCTCGGCACCGAAGAACATGCCGGCATTGTCTGAGGTGATAATCAGGTGCTCTATTCCGACGACAAAGCCCTCGAAGTGCGGATGACCTTCCTTCGGCAGCATCCGCGAGAGAAAACGCATGCCGCCCTCGGTTTGGATGAAGCGCTTCAGCACCTCTACCTGCCGGAAGGCCTTGGACACGCTATCTTTGTTGAGCACCTTGAGCTGATCCTTCGCCCAGCGCGGCGGCACTGGGCATTTCAGCTCGCACACGAACATCATGTAGCCGAGCGTCGGCTCGACCGAAATTACGAGCAGGTCGATATCCGGTAACGTCGCGTCGAATTCGCGCAGCGACACTTCGCTGCGGCAGATGAAGCCTTCCGCTTCCCACGCCGACTTGACGCGTCGGACGAACGCGCTGCCGATCTCGTTGCTGACTTGCTCGAGGAAGGTGTTTGGGCGCCGCTGGGCGATGACGCGCAGCAAGTTCACCAGCCCCTCCGCGATCGCGAAGTGATGCGGCCGCATGACGATCCTGCCATCCGGCTCCCCCTCCCGCATCAGCGAGAAATAACTAGCATCGACCCGTCCTGCCGTCGCGTCGCGGTCGTACACCATGTCCTTCAGGATCTTGCGCGTGGTATCAGGGCCGATGCCCAGATCCTCCTCGATCCCTTGAAGTAGATCTGTTTCCGGCATGTAGACGGCGCCGACCGCGTCCTGCGCACGGGCAAAATAGCGGTGGTAGAGCGCCTTCATCAGCAGCATCCGGTAGACGCTCAGGAACTGTTCGTAGGTGTAGCCGCCCAGATCGATCTGGCTGTCGGGCGCTATCAGGGAAAAATAGGCAGCGAGCTTGAGAGCAGCCTCTTCGCGCATCAGCGGCTCGGCCGTTTCCAGATTGGACGTGACTACGCCCTCCGGCTCATCCTTGAGCAGGCGGAGAATTTCTTCCGAATGGTTGAAGTCGCGGAAGTGATGTTGCGACATCAGCAGATGATCGTTGTGGACCGTGAAAAACTGCCGCGGGATCGATTTATCCGCGAACCGGATCTCGACCCGTCCGTCCTTAAGCGACCAGTTCATCGCGCCGGGGACATTGTACGAGTAATACAAATACTCGCGGATCATGTAATAATGCGATGCGAAGACGAGGTCCTCCATCATCTGCCGCACGTCGGTCTCGCTCTCGACATCCAACGCGGCGCCATCCGCGCCCGAGACGAAGCTGTTCGCGAGTATGGAATAGCCGCGGTCGATATAACCAACCTCATCGATACCCTTCGTGAAGGCACCGATCTCGTAAAGCTCCGACGCGAGACGCAGCTTGCTGGTGCCCGACCAGCCTCGCGAAGGAAGCGCGTCGAGCGCCGCATCCAGCTGACGCTCGAAATCCTGCACCTGCTTTTTCAGTTTCCGGTCCATCATCGCCCAGCTTCGTGTTGGTCGCGCGCTAGGATTACATGCACGCACTCATGAAAGGTCCCGCACTTCAGGTCCCGGGCGGTGACATGCCGAGCCCTTCGTAGATGCCCTTTAACTTGGCCCAAGCCGCATCGAGCATGGGCTTTGCGGCGTCACGGCTATAGCTGTAGTCATCCTTGGTCGCGTTTGTCCGAACAACGAGACACCACTCGCCCTTCGCAATGACGTGTGAGCTATTCCTCCGACATTTGCGCTGGCGCTGTGCCTGCTCAATCTTCACGTCGATCAGAATGTCCCTGACTTTAGCCATCCTTCTTCCCCTTCAGGGCGTCGCGCACATTGTCTCCGAGAGTGTCGAGCGCAGCCAGTGCGTCCTCGTTGTCGCCTGCGTCAGGCGCCTTACGGCTCCCAGATTTGATTCCGAGATGTTCGTTGATCGCCTTGTTCAGCAGCGATGTAACGGCAGCCCGGTTATCGCGCCCTGCGACGGTCTTAACGCGCTGACCGACTTCTCGGCCCGCGGGCGAGAGTTTTAGATCCTTGAGAATGCGGGCGACGACGGAGCCTGTGCGTTCGGAGAGCCGCTTGCGCGCGCCAACCCGCCGCGCCTGCGGCTGCACTGGAAGGTCACCAGAACTGCTGACTTGGGACAGCTCTTCCTGCTTTCGGCGCAGCGTCTCCCTGAGCTTGTCCTTCGCGATGACGTCGCGCAGGCGCAGACCCGCGCCGATCTCATGGTCCAGCATTTCCTCGAGGACGCGATCGTCTTCCGGATCAAGGAATGACCGATTGATAAACGAGCCGACGATCTCGTTATCGACCAGCATCCCGATGTCGAAACGACGGGACTCTCCTGAGCCGTCGCCATCGCCCTTCTCGTCACCGGCCTCCAGCCACCTCTTGACCATCGCTTGGTCATCGAAATCCAGTTCGCGGAAATCGTCCCAATGGGCGTCAGTGTTCAAACCCACATGGGAGACCACGAAGGCGTGGTTGTCCGGATGTTCGGGCTTCGCCTCATGGACGACGCGCATCACGCGCCCAACGAACTGGATGTAAGGCGACAAGCTTGCGAACGGCCGGAAGATGGCCGCCACGCTCAGGGGCGGATGATCGAAGCCTTCGCCGAGCATCTGCACCTGCACGATGCAATCGAGCTTGCCGCTGCGCAGATCGGCAAGAACGGCGTCCTGCTTGTCTCGATCCATCTCACCGTAGATTTCGGCCGCCTTCAGGCCCCGCTCTTCATACAACCCGCGCACCTGGCGGGCATGGTCGACTGAACAGGCGACGGCGATGATCTGGTGGCGGAAACCGCTGCGCTCGCGCAGCTCCTGGAGGTATTTGATGCTGGCGTCGACGATGTGGCGATTGCACTCCGGCGCCAGCGCGACGCCGCGCCGGAACCAGGCATGTTCCCGCAAGGCCAACACCTCTTCCAGGGTGTGCCGCTTCGTGTCGTCACGGTAGGTGAAGGACAGCTCCGACGGCGCTACGTTCCGAGAGTGGATCTGCTTGATGTACCCCTTCACCATCGCGCGGGTAAACGGATAGCGATAGATCACCTTGCCGACAGGCCGCGTTCCGTCGCCCCGGAACGGTGTCGCCGTCAGGCTGATGACTTTGGCGTTCGGAAAGCGATCGAAGACTTTTGCCCAGCTCGGGGCCACGTTGTGGTGGCCCTCGTCGATCATGATAATGTCGAAATAGTTCGGCGGAAACTGTGGGAGCCAGCGATCTGCCGAGCTAGCCAATTGGTGGATGTTGGTCACGACGAACTGGCTTGCGTTGCAATCGTGGAGATTGGCGTCGACGCCATCCAAAACAGCCCGAAATGGTCCTGCCGAAAAATCGTGGAGCGCGCCCGTCCGCCGCCAGAAATTCTTCGGGTTGCTGATGTCGAGCGATTCCGCGACGCCCGACCGGATCGTCAAATTCGGTGTGATGACAAGCGCGCGCCCTTTGGCGACGCCGAAGGGCAATGTCGCAATGACGCCGGTCTTTCCGCAGCCGACAGGAATCTGCAGGATTACCGGCTCGTTCGAGGCTTCGAAGTGGGTCCGCACTGCCCGGTGGGCGTCCTGCTGCGGCTCGCGGATCTTGGGGTTCGCCTCAATGTCCGCAGTCAGCGTCTGAAACATATGGTCGGGCTCGTCGGCGGCCTGTTCGGCGCGCCGATACTCGAGGCGGAAGGGCTCAAGGTCGGGCCGGCGATAGAAGCGATAGCCGCTTCCCGGCCGGCGCACCGGCTTGAGCTTGTCGGAGGCATCCCACCGTCGAAGCGTATCCTTCGAGACGCCGACATACTCGGCGGCCTCGGCAAGGGTTAGGAAATCGGGGGCATCGCTCTGTGACATGCCGCAACCTTATGCAACTCTATGCATTCGGTCAACCCCTGGGCGACGACCCCGCGCTGTGAGCGTTCCGATGCCATTGATGACGCCGCTATGAGACTCTTGCGGATCATACAAAATTTTGTATATATATATCGGATGCCCCCGTGGACGGCGTTCCGAGGGCTGCAAGGAACACTCTTCGTTATGCAGGTTCAGATTCGAAAGCTCGAAGGCAGTTGGGATCTCGGTTACGCGCTCCACAAGCATACGCTGTCGAGCGTCTACCTGGGCGACGACGAATACGGCCACCCTCGATTTGACACGACGCGCTCGGAGCCCGGCGAGGCGCTATACCAGCTTAAATATCGAGCTGATTGGAATCAGGTTCAGCCGCTCGCGGCCCAAGTGCGGCAATCCTTGCTGCCGCTGTTCGGCAAGATCGGCCTGATTATCCCAATGCCCGCCTCCACGGTGCGGGCGCGCCAGCCGGTCAATGAGATCGCCAACGAACTCGGCAAACTGACGAAAACGCCGGTGTTCGACGACATCATCGTCAAGGCGCCCGCGCCCGAAGGCAGCCCGCAGCTCAAGAACCTGCATGGCCGCGAGGCGAAGGACGCCGCATTGGAGGGACGGTTCAGCATCAACCCGTCCATCACCAACGAAGGGTGTTGGAACGCGCTTGTCCTTGACGATCTTTTCGACACGGGTGCCACAATGGACGCCGTCTGCAAAACGCTACGCACGTACAAGAAAATCAACCACGTCTACGCCGCTTCGATCACATGGAAGTAATGCCATGACCACTGTCTTCATCGCCGGATCAATCTCCATCAGCCGCCTGCATGAGAAGGTCGCGGACAGGATCAACAAGATCGTGTCTTCAGACTTTAACGTCGTAGTCGGAGACGCCGATGGCGCCGATACCTCAATTCAGGAATGCCTCCAGCGGTACCAAGCCGGAAAGGTGACCGTGTATTGCACCGGAGACTCGCCCCGGAACAATGTCGCAGAATGGCCGGTCCACAGGGTCGTCTCGAAGGCGAAGGCGGGCACGCGCGCCTACTTTACCGCCAAAGACCTGGAGATGGCGCGCCACAGCGACTATGGCCTCATGGTCTGGGATTGCAAAAGCACCGGCACGCTCAGCAATGTCATTGAGCTTCTTCGAGAAAAGAAGAAGTCCGTGGTCTTCGTGAACAAGAACAAGGATTTTGTCACCATATCGGACAAGGACGGCTTGGAGCGCCTTGTCGCCTTCATGTCGGATCATGCTCGCGCAAAGGCAGAAGAGAAGATTGGCCTCACCGCGAAGATCGCCAACATCGCCCACGAACAATTCTCGTTGGACATCGGTGCGAATAGCGAAATGTCAGCAAGCCCGGTGAAGGATCTGGAGCCGTCAGCACCAGCCGAGGCGAGCCCGGAGCAGACCGAGAGCGTAAAGTTACGCGCGGCGCTCATGACGGCGCTGAAAGAGCATATTTCCCGCGCGCATCTCAGCCAGTCTCAAGCGGCCAAAGTATTTGGGGTGACCCAGCCGCGGATCTCAGACCTCACGCGTGGCAAGGTTGACCTGTTCGGCCTCGACGCCTTGGTTAACATGGCCGCTACGGCGGGCTTGCGCGTGGAGATGCACGTTCGCGAACCTCGGGTTACTGTCGGCTGACACTGTTCGAGTCGGTTAGTAATGTTAGTCTGGGTGCCTCTGGGTTGCTCAGATTCATATTGATCTTGAGCATGCTCTATAGCGGTATAGCTGCCACACAAACGTTAGGGCGGGCACGCCGAGTATTGGCTTATTCGCCCAGATGCGAACGCGCGATGCCTTGAGGAAAATCCGCTCTAGCGAAGCGCAGATGGGGATCTAAGGCGGCCGGGAACCCTGAAGACGATGAGATGCCGGGCGAGCGCACCACCTTCGGGAACATAAGCGCTGTGCCAGAGACACTCTTCTATGCTCGGCACCGGCCCTGGCCGATCGACGAGTTCGAGTGCGCCGAGAAATCCGAGCCGGACATTGGCCGCTTGGTAACTGGTTGCCTGCGCCAGGTATCGACTGGCAGCCTCGGGTGAAAACGCGCCCTCGTGCTTTTTGAGCTCGATAACGAAAGCCGGGCCACCTAGACTGATATAAAGATCTGTCCGGCCAGTCGCGACGCCGCGCACTTCGGACAGCACCTCCGCGCCGACGAGATTGCCCTTGAGGAAGTCGCGGAGGTCTGCTTGGAGGTCGGCCTCGCTCGGATCCGAGGCGCGCAGATAGGCGCCGCGCGCGCCGAGATCGCGTATCTCGGCATTCTGCCGGTCACTGCAAAACATCAAAATCTGTTGGAGTACGGCGTCGAATGCCTGCTGGACCTCGCCTGCATATTCGCTGCTGGCGGCCAGTTGATCACGCAACGACGCCAGCACACGTTGCAGGACCGGATTGGCAAGCACGCGGCCGTGCGCGACATGGCTGGCGAGCCCGAACTCAAGCGATCGTGCCATGTCAGAGGGAATCTGCTCGGTCGAGGCGCCCTCGGGGAGAATGCGCGCGAGCAGCGGATATTGCTCATTCTCCTTGGCTTTTCCCGGCCCGGCACCGGCGCGGCGAGCCTCATCCAATCCGGCACGAAGATTTTGCGCGATCGTTCGCTGTGCATCAGGCCATTGGCCTTCGCTGAGCAGATCGTCGAGATGGCCCGCGAGGCCGCGTTCGCGCAGGAAAGAGGCCTCGACCCGGGGACGCAATACGAGCCGTAGGCCGTCGCCGTGGGCGATGGTACAACTTGCGTCATAGACGGCGAGGATGCGATCCATGGTCGTAGCGGCATTGATCCAGCTCGGACGGGCAAGATCGTCGGCCACGCGTTGGACCGTACGCGCGAGTTCAAACCATTCAATATCCACGTCCTGACGAGGCGCGAGCCATGGCACCACGTGACCGGTGCGTAGCACCACTGCACGATCTCGCGCGGCTGTCACCAGATCGGTCAGCGTCGCCTGCATCTCCGCAACGCTCCGGTTCGCCGCAAAGCCGAGAACGAGATCAATCGCCGATCGATAGGCGCGTGCGTCCGACCGATCATCATCGACCTCGCGCGCCCGTTCGAAAAGCAGCCGTGCCGTGCCTAGGCCGGCAAGGATCGTTGCCATATCCTTGCCGTCGAGCGCACGCGCCAGATGTGCGAGGCCGAGCTCGAACGCCGCTTCGCTTTCTGCTTCCTCGTTGTCGAGCAGCCGGTGGAGCATCGTCAGCAGATCGTCATCACCCCATGCATGGAAGGCGGCCCCGCCAATCTTTGCGACATGTTGCGCGAAGGAACCCGGCACATCGGATGCGACCTCGGTGAGCTCGAGTAGGGGCCGGTGACGGCTCACATCGCCTTCCAGCGCGAGACGGAAAAGGCCTTCGAGCGCATAGGCAGCAATCAGCGTCTCGCGCTCGGTCGCGCGTTCCCGAATTCGCCGCGTGAAGATCGCAACGACAGCCTGGGCGATGGTCGCACGCAGTGTCGTGCTCCTGATGAGCCGGTCGATCGCGTCGCGGAAGGATTGCGGATCGCGTGCCAAAGCGAAACCGCCCACCAGAAAATCATGCAGCCGCGCGCCTTCGTTGGGCGGGGCCGCACTGATCATGTCGGCGAGAATGTCAAGGAAGGGCGCCGCTTGGAGCCGATCAGCGTCGGCGAGGATTTCATCCACGCCGCCAAGATCGTCGACCGTGATGGGCTGGCTCTCCGCCAACCGCGCCTCGAGAAGTTCAAGCGCTCTCATGCTGAAGAGCGCGACGGCGACAGCGCTACCATAGATAATCATCTCCCGTCGCGGATCGGCACCATTGTTCGCCGAGCCGATCGACAATCGCGCTGGCATTGGCGCTCCCGATGATGATCTGCAGTCCCTCGGTTTCCCGTGAAATCGCCTGAAGCTCGCTCAGTACCGCGGTCAGGTCATCGGGACTCACTTCTTCAGCAGCTGGGGAATCGACGATCAGGAGACCGGGATGGCGACCGAGGCCCCGTTCCCGACCGACACGAAGCAGAGCCACCGCAGTCGCGATCCGCAGCCGCAGTCGCTCGCCCGCCGTCACCTTGCTGAAGCTGGTCGGCTCGCTGCCCTTGGTCAGAAGGAGAGAGGCGTTGGTGTTGAGCTTGACCTCCTCCAGCATCTGCACGCCGAGACGCTGTCCCAGCGCGAGAATCTCCGCGTTCAGCCGATCGAGGATGTCGCCGCGACCAGCCTTATAGGCTTTGTCTGCCTCTGCGTGAGCCGCGCTGACGAGCGCTAAGTCGGGAGAAACGGCGACGGGTGTCGCAGGCGCATGGCGCTCCTTCAGAGCGCCTTCCAGTCGCGCGACCTCGAGTTCTGCCTTGCGGCGCTGTTCGAACGTGGCGCTCGTCGCCGCCTTGGTGAGTGCTTGGCGTGCCCCTTCGAGCTCGGCGCTGCTCGCCTTCGACTGCCCCCCGAGTGCCTTGGCGTTGGCACGCGCGCGACCGGCGGCAGCCTTGGCAGCCGCTAAACGCTGTTCGCTCGCGTCCAGCCCCTCGCTTGCGCCCTCCATCTCGTCGATAGGGATATCCTCGGCGCAGAGCGAACAACTCAGATCAGCGCTTTCGCGCTTCAGCCGTTCGCCCGACACTCGCGTCTCGCAACGCGGGCAGCAAACGGGCTGCAGGCCGTTAAAGAATTGCGTCGCGACGATGTTCTCCCGCAGATCACGCACCGCCCGCTCGTCCGCGGTCGCGAGGCGTTCCAGTTCGGTCGCTTCGGTCTCGGCGCGAGCTAGGCGCTGCGCGAGATCGAGAGCAATCGGCGAAAGGCGGGCGACCTCGCCGGCAAGTCGCTCGAGCTCGGCGGCCGTACCTGTCGCCGGCGCGAAACCTTCGAGAATCTTCTTCGCTACCTGGAGTTCGCGGTCGATTCGTGCGCGTGCCGTCTCCGCTTCTTTCGTGGCAGTCGTGGCAGCCTTGGACGCTTTCTCGGTCTCTTGGTCGAGTTCGCGCTTTGCCGTGCCCGCCTGCATGACCGTCGTCGCCCAAGGCATGCCAATATACATCTGCAGCATCCGCGCGGGCAGGCCGGCCATTTGGACGTCGCCGAGCAACTGCTTGTGGTCGCCGCCAAAATAGAGACCGCCCGAGAGCGCGGCCCAACCATGCTCGACGATCTGGCGCTCGTCTTCCTTACCCTGCATCGCCGTGATCGGGTCGAGATCGAGCGTGTTCATCATGAAGCGCGACATCGCGGCCTCGAATCCCTCGTCCGACATGAAGCGGTCCAACTCGTCAATCTCGCCCGACACGCGGCGACGCGCCAAGCTGCCGCGCGGAACACGCTCCTCGACCGCAAACTCCACCACGTAATGCTGATCATCGACATCGAATTCCACGCACACAGAGGACAACCACCGGCGCACATCGTCCTGCAGGCCCTTGGGTGTGCCTCGCAGCGCCCACAGCAGGATCTCCAGCACGGTCGATTTGCCACGGAGGTTACGTTCGCTCGTTACTGCCCAGACGCCGGCGGCAAGGTCTGACCAGTCGAAGTCGATCGGACCTTGTGCGGTTCCGCGCTTCTCTCCCTTGAAAGCAATACGCCGCACTGTCAGCTTTCGTGCGGGACGCAGGGGCCGGTCCGCCGTGATCCCTCGCTTGCGTAGAGCCAACTCCGCTTCTGCGGGGCGCATGCCAGCCTTTTCCGCGACCATCTCCAGCCAACCACTGCTCATTCGCCGAGCCCTTCCAAGATTGCCGCGAGCCGTGCCAGCACCAGATCGGTGACCGGCTGGATCAAATGGCTAAGTTCCGTTCCCGCATATTCAGCCTGTAGATACTGTCGGTCCTTCAACGCCTTGCCGCCCTGTTCACCCGCCACCCGCGCCACGATACAGGCACGATCGCGATACCAGCCAAGCTCGGGCGCTGCAGCGGCGATCCGCCCCAGCGCGTCTTCGCCTGCGCTGGTCAGCAGATAGAGATGCTCGCGGATCTTGCCGGGAACACCTTCACGCTTGATCCGAATGAGGTCTGCTGCCCTAAGGATAGCCAGCGCATTGTCGAGCGGTTCGAACGCCCCGAACAGATAGCGTACCATCGGCAGGCGCCGAAGATCGGGTTCACGATCATCGAATATACGCTGTGCGATCGTCAGCAGATCGCGTTCGCCGGACGTCTCGAATTCCGTCAGGAGTTCGTTGGCGAGGTAATCGGGATTGCGCATCCAGAAGTCGAGAGCCTGCAGGCGCGACTGGGAGTGCAGGACGCACACAACATCGCTTCCCCAGCGGCTTGCATCATTTGCATCGCCGGCCGCCTGAATGCAGGCGAGCAAGCGAATGGCTGTTTGTCTTTCGCTGGCAACAGCTATTTCTGTCACTTCAAATTCACCCTGCTGTCGATCTTCGTCAACTTGCCTCGCCGACCCTCACTTTTCTTATGTACCCGATCGCTCGGTAAAGACTAGTCGCAGCAGATATGCTCCACGCACAATAAATTATCGAGATTTGAGTTGGCGGTGCTGAGTATCGCTCGCCTGGATGGCGTCTGCTAGGGGTGAGCCGTGAATCGATCGCGGCTTTCAGAACGCTTGATTGCAGCACCAAAATGCCAGCATGTCAGCGGTAATCGTCGGCGCTGGCACATGAATAATCGACGGTTATCAAGAGGCCCAGCTAAGCCGCTGAATGAAGGCCATTTGGGTGGAGACGGCCCGTTTAGGAAAATCGGCAGGGTGCCAGAGACGACGTCCACCCTTCTGTAGCCATTGCCGCGCTGATCCATGGGGCCACCTCACCGGGAGGCCCGCTGCAATACTATAGGATTGAGTCGACTTCTTCTCGCACCCAGCGACCAGTTCCGCAGCCTGGCGGAAGCATAGGAAACGACCGCCCCATTTGCCGCGTGCCAATGAATTCCGGCGAGCGCTGATTAAAGATCAACGCCGCATGCGCCATGCGCTCTCACCTCTTCGCCAACGGCGCGATCTATGGTGGTTTCGAATTCCTTAATCGCTCGTAGCAGGCGCTGGCTGGGTACACCCGCGAAATCGGCTTTGTCGAAAAAGGGAAAAATGAACCTCCTGCGGCCCCGCTCTATTTGATCGGAGCGCTTTTTTGTGCGGGAAACGGCGGTGTTTGGCGTTCTTAAATAGGGCGGGAATAGGAAGGTTGGCGGAGAGGGTGGGATTTAAGATTGCATTCAAGACACTGATTTTATTGTACTAAATATCGGAAAAATGGCCGATACCATATTCGGTACCACCGCGATTTTGAAGATTTTTCACAGCGATCGGCAAGCGGATTTGTCAGTTTCTGCACTGTGCTTCGCCCCTAGGGGGTGGGGTGCTGAAAAAACCCTACAAACCCTACATTGGCTGTTTTCTGCGGGTTTCAGACCCTACATTTTACCCTACCTCGACCCTACCTGATAGAGAATGACGAACCCTACATTTTGAAAATAAATATATAATAATATCAATTACATAGGGTTTCCCTAAAAATTTGTAGGGAGAATATAGGGTTTCTACTCAAAGTGATTTTTGGCAGTTTTCTGCGGGTTTCAGGTCAATTCCGCCGCATTATAGGGTTTGTAGGGTTGCAAAGCCCCCCTCCCCCAAGTTGCTGTCAGCCGAGCGCAATTCTGAAAAAGTCGGCGGCTGATCGAGTGATCCGCCCTTCTCGCTGCCGCCTCGCGACTTTTTGGGCAGCAGCGGCTCGATCACACGCCACTCGAAGTCGGTCAGATCATATCGGCTCATGTTAACGCTAAATCAGACTGTCGGGCCTGTGAAAAGCCAATACTGCAAATCGTCCTTTGAACGTGCTATCGAGGGCCGATGAGCGATGGCTATCAGGGACTAGGACCAGATGATCGGGGCGGTTGCATCGTCGCAGCAATCGTTGGGATGATCGCCCTGTTCGTCGACTTAGGCCGCATCTTTGGCGATCCGGCTCCGGGCACCGAAGACCTGTGGTGGAGGCACCTCCCGGTCCTCTTGCCGACCTGTCTGATCGTAACCATCACCTTTTTCGTCAGCAGGGCTATGTTCCGAAACCGAAAATCCGACGACTAAAAGCGGTCCGTTTATGAGTTCACAGCCTAGGTGCACGAAAATGCACGGTGACAGTGGCGGTCGGATGCCAGCACAACTCTTAGAAGGGCGCGCCCGCACGTTCTATAGGAGGATGCACGGAAAGCCGCATAAGAAGCGCGCAGGCGAGGGGGGGAGATGAGCGCCGCGCTCGGGGTCCGGCGCGCTGTGCCTTACAGGTGCTCCGCATCGCAGATGGTCTTTGTCTAACGATCGAAGTTTCATGATAAAATGATAGCCGCTTCACTAAAGACTCAACTGCCCCCTAGGCTTCAGGTCAGGAGGCGGTGTTTCGAGGCTTTCCCCCATCTCACTTCCTTGGCTTGCCGGATCAGCCGATGTTCTATATTTGTTTCACTGCAATCCGCTACAAATCTTGGCGGCAGATCGCATCGCTTGCTGCTTCGCCTGAGAGGCGACACTAAAGAGATGTCTGAGGAGTAGGTGTTTTTGCTATGGCAACACTGACGAGTTTTTGGTTCGCCTTGACCAGCTTTATTTGGGCTGCGGCCCCCGTCGCGGTGGCATATTCAGCCATGCGTATCGCAGGAGCCCAGTACGCAGGATCAGCACCGGTAGCGTTGATCCGTGAGTCTAAACGGTCATTCGAGCGCATTAAAGACGGCTCAATTGCAAACACTAATTCTATCTATGCAGTCCATTTCTGGAACCATCGTAAGTACGCGGTCGAGTTTTCGACATTAACAGTCAGAGCTAACATTCCGATTAGAGGAGGATCGTCTCAAGACGATAAGTTAGTATCTGTTAATTGGCTTGGATCGACGTATATAGCCTGCTTTGATGAAATCATCGAAGCAGGCTCTGATGACAGCTTCCTAGTATCGATAAAGCCAGAAAATGCAGGTGAGCAATTAAAGTACGTGGACCTCTCGCTGCTATATCTCGATCCCCGGTCAGGCAAACACAAGCGATTGTGGCTTCAACCGTTGGATAGCCAACGCCCACCATGGATTTTCCATCTGAACAATCAGCTAAGGCTTAGCCGCGTTGGCTGGATTAGTCAGTTCTTCCATCGTTGGGGCGGATAGATACTGCTGAAGCCCGGACAATATGACACTTGGTTAACCCGAGATTCGAACGAAGCTTTCTCCATGTGTTCACCATATTCTGGCGCGCTAGAAGTGAGTTCTTCCGCTGAGCGGTGGGGTGAGAAACAGCAACTCCTGATTTAGCACCAAAATCCGTCAAAAATTGTCACCTTAGCTACTATGCGCCAACTGCCATCTCGCGATGCACGGCGCGATGGCAGTTGGCGCATAGTAGCTGAAGATCCTCCAGCTTGCTTTGGTGGCCATCTTCCATTTCAGCCACCTGAGTTGCTTGGTGATGCGCTTCGAAGCATGCAACAGCAACGCTCTCCCCATATTCCTCGATCCAGTCACGAGAGCATTTTTCACAATGAAACGAACCATGCTTGCGAAGAAATGCTTCTTTGAATTCCGTAACCAATTGGCGGTTCCGTTCTCGTTTTAGATGCTTTGCGCGGTAAACGCTCCCTTCGATGAAGCGCCTATCCTCATCGGTTAACGTATGATCGCCCAACGCGTTATCAACTGCCTCTGACGCATCACCTGACTGGGATTTTTCAAAACCTTTATCGGCAGCTTCGTGGACAATAGTAAACCCATGCTTGCGGAGTGTGGCAAAACAAGGAGTGTTCTCTCCGCCGCGAAACTGGCTCCAGCTAACCGACTGACCACGCAAGATACTTAGCGCAAGGCCGATAATGGCCTTTGGGCGAAGCTTCGTGCCATCATCAAGCAATACTGAATAATGGGTATGCGAACCAAAATCAGGATGGATAGTGCCGGACCGAAGAGCTTCAACAGCCTCATCAAGGTGAGCCCGCGTAAGCCGCTCAAACTCACCACGCTCTATCAGTTCATGCTCCACTTTACCTGGGCCTGCTTTGCGCAAGCGAAAGCGCTGTGAGACATAAAGATACCGGGTTTCAATGAGCACCCGCTTGGTTCGGTTGCCTCCTGATTTTTCCTCAGGCTTCTGCGGCCATGCGGCGAGACGAAGTCCCACCTCGCGTGCCAGTGCATCCGGTTCAAAGTCGGCAAGCTCATCAGCTTCGAACAAGGTACGTTCTGCAGGCGGTGCTTTGTGCGCCTCGCTACTGTCGATCGCAATTCGGGTGATGGCGCCATCCTCGCAGCCACGGCGCAGAAGCAAGCGCAAGGCGCGCTGATAATCGGGGTTGCGAGGAGGCCGTCCTTCCATTGAGCCACCGCGACTGTGCAGCATTAGAGATTTCCCACTGACATCGACCCGGGCGTTCAAAATGATGTCGGCTTTCTCGCCCTCGACCCAATGCACCATGGCTGCCTCCACCCTTAGAGTGAAGAATAATCCAAACTCGAATCCCAGATTATCTGATCTTTCGAACTATCACTGTATATTTTCCAATCCTTAAAGTGAACGCCACGATTAACAGAATATGTGATTATTCCTTCTTTAATATCTAAATATCCCGCATCATAACGACCATTACTAAGTGGCATATAAATTTTATTATCAGAAACTAATATCTTTCCTCCATCTTGATATGATGAACTATCAAGACTTATTTCAGCTTTTGCATCATCTAATATCACAGCATATCCTGGCAGATGGTTGATTTCGATTACCACACCGATGCTGGTTGGGTGAGAGTCATACCTTAGCGGGACTACAAATTTGGTTTCGGAGCTTGGCGCTCCTTCCACTTGCGCGGCAAGACAGAGCACGCTGCAATTGGCGCTTAGAAAGTAGAAGAGAGATCCAACTGGCACATCTTTGATGGGGATTACCCGAAGTGGTTCAACAAGCATAAACTCTCCAACGCCTTACGAAATTTTCACCGATCCGCAATTCTATAATTCAGGCCAGTAGCATGCCCTCATTAGGCATTAGAATAATTTCTATCCGCTCGTCTTAAAGAGAGACAACCTATAAATTGGGGGAAGACGATGAACTAAAGCAACTCTAGGACGAAGACGTTAGAAGTTAGAATACCTTCGGTTTTATCACCAGCTACTCTTCGTTCTGAGAATTATGGAACTTTGCTTATGCCAGACCTACCCTCAGCCGAAGAGGTGACAAACTTAGCCATGCTACTGGCTCCAGGCTTGATTATTTTGGGCGTTCGCGCCCGCTTCAAAGATGGCAACACACCAAACTTGAAAGAAAAGTTTGCTAGCTACGCCGTGACTTCTACCGCTTATTATTCAATAATTGCCCCACTTTTCTACGTTAATTCAGGATTATTATTACCCAATTGGTTATGGACCATTTTCCATTACTTTCTTGCCCCATCTGCAACCGCTTTAATAATTGTTTTTATTGATCAGAAGGAATGGTTTTACAAGATAGCAAATCACTTTGGCTTTCGACTTGCACACCATATTCCCAGTGCGTGGGATTACGCGTTCTCAAGGCTCGACAGTGGAACCTTTATATGGATAAAACTGAGCAACGGCACAGAATATGCAGGAAAAATGGGGGAGTTTTCCTGTGCCTCTTCGAACAATTCAGAGCGTGATATTTACCTCGAAGAGGTTTGGACCATCAACGAAGGAAAGGATCCTTGGACAGAGCTATTTCCTAAGCGCGGTGTTCTTCTCTGTGGCAAAGACATTCAACGAGTTGAATTTTTTAAAGGATAAATAATGTCGGATAATAATGACGGTAAAAAGACTGAACGAAAGAATAGCGATCGCCAGTTTCTCACCGATGCACACGTCCCATTACAGAAATTATGGCAACCTGCCACCAAGGTACAGGGTGGTTACCGCCCGCCGACGAGTGAAGGAGGGACACCGCCAACCGGCGGCGGGGGCGGCAAAGAGCCAAATACCGACAAAAAGGAATAGGTAGCGGCGAATGTAGCTGAGCCCCTTTCTATTAAGCGTTGCGCCGACCAACTCTAGAGGCTCATCATTTCTTTCCTAATTATTGCTAGCCAGAAATCACCAACTCCCCCACCCGCTTCGAATTCGAGCCGATCGAATAGGTCGTGCCCACCTCTGCCATCGCGAAGCCGGCGAAGATCCGGCGCACTTGGGGGTGGTCGTTGATGCTGAGGATAAAGCGCCCCTTCAGCTGTGCCAGGCATTGGGCCATCGCCTCGAACTGGCTTCGATCGAACAAGTCTGAGCCATAGTCTTTCTCACTGCCGAAATAGGGCGGGTCGAGATAGAAGAGCGTGCGCGGCCGGTCCCAGCGTTTGATGAAGGCCTGCCAGTCTAGCCGCTCGATAATCACGCCGGCCATGCGCTCGGAAACTTCCTCCAGCATCGGCACCAACTTTGTCACATCGAAACGGCCGCCGAGCCCCGGTGCAACACCGAAACTGCGCGCGCCAGCCACCTTCCCCCCGAAGGCCAGGCGCTGCAGATATAGGAACCGTGCGGCGCGCTGCAGATCCGTCAGCGTGGTGGGGTCTTGCCGGCACAGTTTCTCAAAATTCGCGCGGCTGCTGATCTGGAAGCGGATCATCTCAACAAAGGCCAGATAATGATGCTGCAGCACGCGGAAGAGCGTGGCCACGTCCTCATTCGCGTCATTGATGACTTCGCATTTTGGGCGATGGTCGCGGCGCAGGAAAATGCCGCCCATGCCGACGAAAGGCTCAGCATAGGTGTCATGCGGGATGGCGTTGATTGTGCCGACCAAGCGCTTGGCCAGATTGCGCTTACCACCCAGCCACGGGGCGACCGGCCGCACCGGGGCGACGATTTGCAGTTCATTCATCGGGGACTCGACTCCTTAGCCATGTTCTTTATATGTTCCGCCATCTCGCGTGAGACGGCGGGACGATTCGGGCGACGATCGCGCCCGTGTCGTGGCAAGGCATGTTGCCGGGGTTCAGAGCATCCCCTTGCTCTGTCCCCCCGCCCCTTCCGGGGCAGGGTCAGGCGGCGAGTGCCGGCCCGCTGGGCTGGTGCTCTGTAAAGCGCACCACATCCCGGCCGAGCCAGTCATTCACCTCTCTCAGCCGCATCATCAGCGGCTCAATCTCATTCACGAAGAAAATATCCGCGGCGGTGCGCACATCGCCGAAACCGCCATTGTTCTGCGGGATCACACCCAGCAATTGCGGCGGCACGCGGTGCGCGGCAAGGATATCGTCCCGCGTCACATTCTTGATGTTGAAAAATTCATCCTTGGCGGCGACCTCGCTGATCGGGATCACCTGCACGCCGTCTTTCTTTCCGTTCGGCGCATGGAGGAAGAGATTGCGGAAATTGCCCTTCCCCTGCGCCTGCCGCAAAGCTTCGCGGATCTCGTCTATATCGTGGTCGGACATGCTCGGTTCGGACACGTAAAAGACAAAGCCCGCATGCGCCCCGTTCAAATAATACCGCCGGCGAAACAGGGTCGCGCTTTCATTCAGCAGCAGGCTCTGCATGGCAGAGAGATATTCGGCGCGGCCATACAGCTCCTGCGCCGGGTCATGTTCCAGCAAGTGGAAAATATGCCCCGGCGCAAAGGGGTGCGCCTCGCTCCATTTTTCGACAAACCAATATTGCCCATCGCGCCCGCGCCGCGTGTTCACGGCAAGGCTGTTCTTCAGCTCCGCCACACGCCCGGCGATATTGGGCACCAATTCCAGAAAGGCATTACCCGTCACCAGAAAATCGAGCGCGAAACGGGCAAATTCATCGCGGCTCAGCAGGCGGTGCGGGATGAAATGCTTCACCAGCAGATTGCGCTTCACGCGGATCGCGCTGCCATGATGGGCGGATGATTGCAGCATCTGCGCCAGATCACGCGGCTTTACCGGCGGTTCGTACCAGCGGCCATTCCACCAGCATTCGGAAAAGCCCAGCAGATCGCGTCGATCGAGCACGCCGACGGCGTCATCCAGCGCAAAGGCGGTTATGCCCGCTTTGGCCTCCGGCGCTTCGTCTGTGCTCATCGGTTGATCTCCACGCTGGATGTGCGGATGCCGCTGCCATCGGTTGCATCCATCGGTTCGCAATAAAGAGCGTGAAGCAGCGCCCAGGCGAGATCGCCATGGCCCGTCTCTGTGCTGCGCCGCGCTACATAGGTGAGCTGCTTCTGCCCCTTGGTTAGCTGCGGATGGATCGACATCAGCGCCCCGGCCATGTCGCTCCACCCGGCGTCGAACTGGATACGCCGGCGCGAAAAGACATTTTTTGCCTTCAGCACCATCTGCGTCTTCACCAGCGGCGAATAATCAAGCCGCCTTGCCTGGGGGAAGAATTTGCGCACCAGCTGCCACACCGCCGCGCCCATGCCGGTGCCGTCGATTGCAATCTCCGTCACCCGGTATTTGCGCGTCAGCTTGCGGATTTCCGCTGCCTGCGCTTCAAAATCCTTGCCGCGCCACTGGTGCTTTTCCAGCACGCGGAAACTGTCTTTCGCCCCCTTCGGCGGCGCGACGACAACGCAGCTTGCCTGATCGCCATCCTCGCTTTCGGCGGGATCATACCCAATCCACACTTCCCCATCACCAAAGGGCCGCAGACCATAGGGGTGGAAGTCCTTCCAGACATCCCAGCTGTCGACCATGCAGGGGCGCAGCATGGACAGCGGGAAACTGGACTGGCTGTCATCCACGAACTGGCAGAGAAACAGGTTCTCAAATTCATCCAGCGCATATTCGAGCCGCAGCTCTTCGATATCGACCAGATCAAAGCCGAGCGCGATCGCATCCTCGATCGTCACCACATGGCGCCAGATGCCATCCGCCCCCAGCTGGCCATCCTTCAGCAGACCGTGGCCGGTGGCGATCTTTACCCGGTCGGCCTTCTGCCGGCGGCGGTTGAACCGCTCCCCATTCCACATCGGATAGGCTTCATGCGCGATGGTCGAAGGGGTGGAGAAATAGGTCTTGTGATAGCGCTTCTGGGTGGAAATGGCCGAGGCGACCTTGTTGATCTGCTCAAAGCCGTGAATCCAGAAACATTCATCGATATAGACATCGCCGTGATAGCCCTGGGCCGTGCGATAATTGGTGCCCAGGAAATAGAACGTGACCGGCTCCAGCGCCTCGCCATCTTCATCCAGGCGGTGGACCACCATCGGGTCACCCGTCAGGTGCTTTTCCAGCACCGAAAAGACGAATTCGATTATATATTGGCGGAAGATATTGGCCTGCGCGCGGCTCGCCGAAATGAAGACCTGATTGTTCCCGGTTTCCAGTGCGCGGATGAAGGCTTCCCGCGCAAAATAGAACGTCGCGCCGATCTGCCGTGATTTGAGCAGCATCCGCGTGCGGCGCGACACATTGGCCCACCACACTTCCTGATAACCAAAATGGCAATCGAGGAAGGCCGCTTTGAGCTTTTCATAATCCTCCGGCGTGATGAGATTATTCGGCTCTTTTTTCTTCTTTTCGCCCTTGTTCCGGCGTGCGACCTTGGGGTTCAGATCGCCCTCATGCCCGCCCGCCTCGCCATAACGGCGCACGCGCGCCATCTTCTCGATCTGCCGCCCCAGCAGATCGATCTCCTTCATGTCGGTGCCGCTCTTCTTCTCTTTGAAGATCAGCTGATTGAGCCGCATTTCGAGGGAATCCTCGATCCGGCGGATCACCGGGTCATCATCCCATTTATCGCGCGCCTTCCACGCCTGCACCGTGTTGGCGGACAGGGTAAGTTCGGCGGCAATTTCGGTAACGCCCCAGCCCCGCCAGTAATAAGCGCGGGCAATGCGTCTCACATCATAAGGGATGACCGGCGCAGCCGGCACAGTCTCTGAATTCGCACCCATGGGCCAACCATGCTGCGCGCGCGCGGCAATTGCCGGGGCCTGCCCTTGTTATCGCTCCCAGCACAAAAGCGCCGCGTTGCGGATTTGCCGGTGAACAGGCGGAGTGCGCTCCACACACATGCCCGATCGCAGGAGCCGCCCCAATATGGCCAGGACCAAATTCTTCCGTGTCGCCGTCGAAGGCCCGACCGCCGATGGCCGCGAAATCTCGCGCGCCGATATTCAGCACATTGCCGACAGCTACAACACCGAAACCCGCACCGCGACGATCAATTGCGAGCATATTCACGGCTTCTCTCCCGAACCGCCTTTCAACAATTACGGCACGGTCGCGGCGGTGAAGACCGAAGAGGTGGATCTGCAGGTCGGCGGCAAGACCGAAAAGCGCCTTGCCCTGTTCGCCCAGTTCGACCTGAATGATCAGGCAAAGGCGCTGAACAAGGCCGGGCAGAAGCTCTTCACCAGCATCGAAATCCGGCCCGATTTCGCCAAGACCGGCAAACCCTATCTGGAAGCCGTCGCCTTCACCGACAGCCCGGCCTCGCTCGGCACCGAATTGCTCAAATTCTCCACGCGGGAAGACCGCAAGGATCACCTCTGCGTGGTCGATGAAATCACGCTGGAATTTTCCGATGAAACCGGCAGCGAAGCGGAAGCCAGCGCCATGAATTCCATGTTCCGCAAAATGTTCTCCTCCTTCCTCTCCTCCCAGCAGAAGGAAGAAACGCCCGCGCCAGCCCCTGCGTCCCCACCGTCGGCCGCCGATCCGAAACCAGACCTTGCAGCCTTCGGCGCGCAGATCTGTGACAGCTTCGACAATATGACGCGCAAATTCGCCGCCGCGCAGACGCAGGCGGAAGCTCGCATCGGCGCGCTGACGCAGCGTGTGTCGGATCTGGAAGGTGAACTGGAACAGGCCCGGCCCAATTCCTACCGCGCCCGGCCACAGGGCCGCGGCGATGCGGATCAGATCCGCGCGGATTGCTGATCCGCTTTCCGCCCCCATCCCTTCCCGCTCTTCCCGAACCGGAGCCCATTTCTCATGCGTCCTGAAACCCGCGAGCGCTTCAACGCCTATTGCGACAATATTGCCGAAATTAACCAGGTCGGCAGCGCCACCACCAAATTCTCGGTCGAGCCGTCGATCCAGCAGCGGCTGATCAACCGCAAACAGGAATCGAGCGAATTCCTCAGCCGAGTGAATATCGTACCCGTGCCCGAACTCTCGGGCGAAGTGCTCGGCCTCGGCATCAGCGGCCCGGTCACGTCCAACACTGACACCAGCGGCGGCAGGCGCCGTGAACCGACCAATCCCAACACAATGGACGGCGTCGGTTACCAGTGCCGCAAGAACAACCAGGACACGATGCTGCGCTATGACTGGCTGGATCTCTGGGCGAAATTCCCCGATTTCGAACAGCGCATTCAGCGCAATATCATCCAGCGCCAGGCACTCGATACGATCATGATCGGGCTGAACGGCACGCATTGGTCGGCCGATACCGATCTCGCCACCTATCCCAGTCTGGAAGATGTGAATGTCGGGTGGCTGCAGAAACTGCGCAATGACAAGCCCGAACATGTGCTGGATGAAGGCGAGAGAGTGGCCGGCAAGGTAACCTATGGGCCGGGCGGCGATTACGCCACGCTGGACGCGCTGGTCTATGACGCGATCAACAATCTGCTGCCCAGCTGGGCACGGCGCGACACATCGCTGCGCGCAGTTGTCAGCTGGGATCTGCTGAATGACAAATATTTCCCACTGATCAATGCAGAGCGTGAACCGACAGAGGAACTCGCCCGCGACGTGATCATGTCATCAAAGCGGCTCGGCAACCGGCAGGCGGATGAAGTCCCCTATATGCCCGAAGGCACCATCATGGTGACCCGCTATGACAACCTTTCGATTTACGAGCAGGAGGGCAAACGCCGGCGCCATATCAAAGATGAGCCGGAGGTTGATCGCATCGCCGATTACCAGTCATCCAACGATGCCTATGCGATCGAGGATTACGACTTCGCCTGTCTGATCGAGAATATCGAATACGCGGCGTAAACTCCCCGCCGCGTCACCGGGGAGGGTTATTCGTCGGACCCTCCCCACCCTCTACCAGATCGCAGGAAAACTCCATGTCCCTTGCCCGCAAAAGCAAACTCGCCAAGCTCCAGCAACGCGAACAGCCTCAGCCCATCGGCGAAGTCGGCAACCCGCAATATCGCACGGCTCCGCCTGCCCCATCCTTTGCCGGCGCAGACCCCCTCGCCCGTTCGGCGGATAGCCCGGCGCGCCGCCACAAACAGGCCAAGCTGGCCGATATGGCCGTGCGCAGCGCCGCCGCCGCGCATGTCGCGCCCGAACGGCAAACCGAAGGTTCCGCCCATTCCGAGTATGAATTGCTGATGGCTGCGCTGGGGGAAGATCTGCGCCGGCTGAAGGACATTCAGTCAACCGAAGGCAAGATCGCCGCCAAGCGGGAAATGATCGACCGCTATGATGCGCATGTCGATGCCACGCTCAGCGCCGCGATGGAAAGCGGCCGTGCGGTGCAGGATGAACTGCTCACCCATATGATGATCTGGCGTTTCGATATTGATGATTTTGATCGCGGACTGGACATTGCCGAACATGTGCTGCGCTTCGGCCTTCGCCTGCCCGAACGGTTCCGCAGAACGGCCGGTGTGGTGATTACGGAAGAGGTAGCGGAAAAGGCGATTGCCGCGCTGCGTCTCAACCGTGATTTCCCGCTGGAAGTGCTTCAGCGAACCATGCAGCTGACCGCCGATGAAGACATGCCCGATGAAGTGCGGGCCAAGCTGGAAAAGGCCACCGGCCAGCAGCTACAACGTATCGCCGTCGCGTCGGAAAGCGACCCGGAAAGCAGCCCGGCCGGGGCAGCGCATGCCGCGCGGCGCAGCGCGCTTTCCCATTTGCAGCGCGCGCTGGAGCTGGACGACAAATGCGGCGTCAAAAAGGATATTGAACGCCTGTATGCCCGGCTGCGCAAGGATGACGCCGCAGACGCAAAGACCGCTGAAACTCAGGATTAACCGTCTCGCCCACCGGCGCCGGGGGGCGGTGAGGGATCAGGGCCGCAAATCTTCAAAGCCCGTGATCCCGATCCCCACCCCCCAATTTTTCAAAGGAGGAAACTCTGTCCGGCTTCATTTCCTCCCCCGCTGCGCCCGCATCTCCCGATGGCGCGATGCTGGCCTGCGGCCCCTTCTGGCCCGATCTCGACCTCAACCATTTTCGTGACAGCCAGCGGATCGGTGGGACGCTGATCCCCGAAACGCGCGTGGCCGATGCGCTGATGGGCGGCGTGATCGCGGTCGACCGCGAATTGCAGCTCTGGCGGGCAAAGCAGGAACTGGCTGGCTTCACTACGCTGGCCACCATCCCTTCCCCCGCCATCGGCGCGGAAACCCGCCTGATGCGCCTCTGGCGGCGCGCGGTGTTTGCCTATGCCACGGCTGACCTGGTGGAAACGCACCGCGATGTGACCGCCACTGGCACCGGGCAGGCCGCTGGCGCCGAACTGGATCAACGGGCTGAAGATCACCGGCGCAACGCCACTCATGCCATTCGCGATATTCTGGGCAAGACGCGCACCACGGTGGATCTGATCTGATGGCCGAAACCTTCACCGCCACCGCCCGGCAGGATGAAACGCTCGATGAATTATGCTGGCGCGTGCTCGGCCAGACCGAAAGGGTCACTGAACAGGCGCTCACCCTCAATCGCAATCTGGCTGATCAGGGCGAATTGCTACGCGAAGGGCAGGAGGTGATACTGCCGATCGTCACCGCCCTGCAAGTGCCCACCCGCAAGGTGATCCAGCTGTGGGACTAATCCTGTGAAAAAGCCAAACAGCCTTCGCGCCCATCTGACCGCCGCCCTGCCCGAGCTGGCGCGCGATCCGGACGCGCTGGATATCTATGTCACGGGCGGGTCGCTCGCAATGCGGTGCGGAGGCAATCTTGGGTTTGAACAGCGCTACACCATGCATGTGGTGCTGCTCGATTATCGCGGGGAACCCGAACAGCTCTTTCTCCCCCTGTCGCTCTGGCTGCGGCATCATCAGGGCGATCTGCTGCTCGATCCGCAGGGCGCGCAGGAGAATATCCGCTTTCAGGTCGATCTGCGCGACAATCAGGCCGTCGATGTCGCGCTGAACTTCCCGGTTACGGAAGCGGTGGATGTCCTGCCCGATGATTCCGGTGGATATCGCCTTTCGGTGCGGGAGGAAGCCCCCTTCCCCGATCAGCCGCCGCTTTCCGATCCGCTCAGCCTGCTGCGCCAGATCTGGGCACCGGGCGGCGAACAGGCAACATTCCTCACCGGACACCCAGGCGAATAATGGCGGAGATTAACGGCGATCTGGCCGAGCTGGAAGCAATCACCGGCGGAATGTTGAAGGCGCTCGAGCCGCGTGAACGCCGCCGCCTGTTCCGCCGGGTGGCGACGGCCATGCGAAAGCAGAACCGCGCCCGCATCCGCAAACAGCGCAATCCCGATGGATCACGCTTCGCCCCGCGCAAACCCGCGCCCGAACCGATCATCGGCAATTATGCGGTGAAATTCCTCTATCCCTCCTCCGGCAGCGGCGCGCCCCGTCTCGCCTTCATGAAAAGCTGGGAGAAACAGGGGCCGATCTTCACCGGCTACGATATCGAAGCTGGTGGCCTCCGCAGCTTCGAATACGCCAAGGTCATCAAATGGCTGCCCGTTTCGGTGAAGGATGAAAACACAAGCGCCGGCACTATCCGCCGCCGCCGCACCATTCGCCAGCGCGCCATGTTCCGCAAGATCACAAGGCGAATGTTCACCGGGCAAAGCGACCATGAGGCATGGATCGGCTTTGGCGGCATGGTGGCCAGCGTGGCGGAAGTGCACCAGTTCGGCCTGCGCGATCGCCCGGCCCGCCATGCGCGTGAAGTGCGCTATGCCAGGCGCGAACTGCTGGGCATGACCGCCGCCGATCGAGAGGATCTGCTCGATGCGGTTCTGGAGCACCTTACGGAGAAAGTGTAGACTGACGCTCTGCGGCCAATTTAGTAGGTATTTGCAGACGTCAGCGACTGCCCTGCCGCGCCTCGCATCGCTCAACCATGCCTTTCGCCACCTTGTAGCGCTCATTCGCTTTGTCGAGCTGGCCGGTCTGCGCATCGCCGAAGATCATCCATTCCCCGACGGTCCGTCCCTCCGGCATCGGCGCACCTGCCACGCCGTCATCCCATTCAGGGGGCAGGAGTGAACTGCACGCAAGTGGCCGAGCCGCGATAGGCATCACGCCGGCACAGGCTGAGCAAAGCAGCGTTGCGGGCAGGATCGGCAACAGGCGCATCGGCCCCTTCGGCATTGAGAATGACATCGGCATTTTCCTGTGTGATCCGGTCGATCGCGCTTTCCGCGCTCGCCTGCGCGCCAAGGCTTGCCACCGCATCGCGGCCACTCGCCATAGCGGCTTCGGCACTGTCTTGCTGAAGCCGCGCTTCGGCGCGTGCCTGCCGCGCATTCTGTGAGACGCGGGAAAGCCAGAGCGTTGCTCCCGCAATGGCCAGCGCTGCAAGCAGCACGATGGCGAGGCGCGCCGGCAGGCTCACGAAGCGGCCTCATCCGCGCAGCGTGCAATCGGCACATTGCCAAGCCGGTGATCCACCCAGCCCGGCATGAAGCTTTCAAACTTGCTATCATTGCGGGCGAGCGAAAGATAATGTGCCGCCTGCTGCGCATCGACCAGCTTCAGCACCAGCTCGCAGGCTTTCTCCTTTCCGCGCTTGCGTGCCAGCGCGTCATAGGCGGCCATGGTGGCCGGCCCGATCGCACAGTCTTCCGTGATGTTGGCATAATCGCGCTGCTGCCGGTTGAGGGCATTGAGCGCGCTCTGCAGATAGCAAGATGGCCGACGCGGGCCGAGATTGACGCCGGCATCGATCACTTCCTCACCCAGCGCCGTGCTGCGCGCCACGATCCGGTCAAAGCCCGGCTTCACGACATATTTGTCGCCATAGATCGTGATCACGCGGTTGCGCGGCAGGCTGGCCATATCTCCGGTGAAGCCATCTGACCGAGCGACCTCTTCGGTCACGCCAAATCGGGTTGCGCCGCCGGGGTCATCCTCGTGATCGACGAAATCGCCTTCCATGCTGATGACGCCGCCAATGATCAGCGCGATCGCCGCTGCCAGCACGCCGCCTTTCTTCAGGCCGGAACCGCGCGGCTCAGCCATTACGGCCACCCACTTTGCGCTGCTTCACCAGACGCGAAATGATCGCCAGCGCAAAAACCGCAAAACCGATCAGCGCCTCGATCCGGTCGGGCACATAATGGCGCAGCGCTGGCGGTGCCAGATTGAGGACATAGAGCAGCGCCGTGGGATCGAACCAGACCCATGCCATGATGGCCAGGCCGATCGCATTCAGCTTCACGCTCCAGTAACGCCACGCATCGCGCCATTCTTCGATCAGATCAATTTTCACGCAGGATCTCCTGATTACCGCCCAGCACCAGATCGAGCTTGGTTTCGATCCGAGCGAGACGGTCGATGGAATCATCACGGCTAGTTTTCAGCGTGCTGATCTCGGCGGAGTTCTGTTGGACAGCCTGCCAGACAATGCCGGCGGAAAAGATGATGCTGCCCGCGCTCGAAAGGAGCGCAAAGACCACGCCCCATTCGAGCTTCGTCAGCACGATATTGCGGTTAAGTTCAGCCATGGAAGCACCATGGTGAAATGCCCGGCGCGATCGATCACCTGCTCTTGTGATCGGCGAGACAACAAGCAGTCAGTGCAAGGATTATGACTCAGCAGTTATGCCCGCACGCACTCCTGCGTAGCGGAATTGAATAAAAGCTGCCGTTCCTTATACGACAACATTGCTGACGTTGATCGGCTCTGTCACTCTTCAGGAATGAATCTAAATCGCTTCGTCCTGACCACGGTTTGTCTCTTTACCACGGCATGTGTGGGAGAGAACGGTTCGAACCAGACCATGATCAGTACAATCGAAAGCACCGTTGCCCTACCCACAGAGGCAGCACCACTTACATCTTACGAGCGCTATTATGCGCTGGGCCCAGATGGAATTGTCATCGGCGTTTACGCTAACCATGACGCAAAAGATCGTCGCGAGATTCTCCAATTCTGTGAGACTTTAGACGAAAGACCATTCCCTTGTCCGATCGGTCAGGGAGGTCTGCGCTTGGCAAAAGCAGGTGAAAGCGTTTGGATAAGTGACTTTAAGGATTTGCCTGGCATGAGCGGAGGCGGTTGCGGCCAAATCACCGTGGAATATGAAACGGCAAATAAGCGGTTTTTAAGGGTAGAGTGCAGCGGGCCACATTAGTCGAAGGTCCGTCTCCAACGACTTTTCAGTCTTTTGCTCGATTTCTGCACACCCGAATGTGAGCTTACCAAAAGCTGCTATTCCGCTAACGACGACATTGCAGACATCACGATCCAATGCGAAAAGCGCCTATGGGGCGACGCAGTTTAACAGACGAAGAACGGCATTTTAGAAGGATTGGATCCGGCATTCCATTCTCGCGCTGGTGGCCAGCAGTCGGGGTATTTTTCGGCGTTCTTATCGCTGCACTGAACGCTGACTATGTTACAACCTGCACTGGGATACCGTTGGACGAATTCAGTGCACGGCGAGCAGCAAGTATCGCCATGTTGTTCGCCTACCCCTGTAGCCCATATCTTTTGCAGGACGGAGTTGAAGGCTGGCTGGTAATTTTGATCCTTTGGGCGCCTTGGCCGTTCGCATTCGTTAACTGGCGCTGGGCGAGGCGTCAGCGAAAGTTTTGGCATGGCGAAAGGTCGCGTGAGGCAGAACGCCGCGAGGCGAAACGCGATGCAAAGACGCTCGATCGCAGATGACCGCTTTCCACGAATTCCCGCCATTCATCATTCTAAGGCTCAACCGCAGTAAGCAGATCCGTCAGCGCCTCAGCCGCCGCCGCCTCGTCCGGAAAGCGCAGGCAGTGCTGGGGATAGCCACCGGCAAATTCGCAAGCCGGAGTCGCCGGCCGGATCACATAGCCCGCCGCATCGAGCGCGGCGAGCAGCTCTTCGGAAATGCGGTCCTGCGGCACATTGATATGCACGCCCGGTTCGCTGCCGGTGACGATCGGAAAGCCGTTCTCATCGGTTTCGGTGTCGCTGTAGGTCGCAATGGTGATGCGGGTCATATAGCCGGGGAGCTTCATGACAGGCTCCCTTCCACCATATCTTCGATTTCAGCTCGCGAGAACGTGCCTCGCCGGAACATTACTCGTTGAATGTTGGACAGAGCAGGCAGTGAGCCGCTTGATTGTTGACCCAAGGAAATGCTCGAAATCCCCGAAGGCCACGATTCTGTAGCTGGGTTGGACCACCAAAAAGAGCCTTCCTGACAATTGCCAACTCGATAAACGCCGCCTTGCCGTGATAAAGCCAAAATAGACTTTACGCCCACTGCTGAGCGTCCGTCATTCACTACTCCCGCAGTAAGCTGCACACCCTCGGAAAACACGCGAAAGGCTGGACGTCCATCGGGCAGCCACAACAAAACAACTCTGTTGTTGAGAGTCCCATCGTCAAATTGCCCTAAGACTTGGCTGCCCCCTACTTCAAATGGGTCTGCTTCAATCCAGAGAACGAAATCATCGTCTTCTGTGATTGGCGAGTCATAGGCCAACTCTTGCGCCGTGATGCTGGCGGCTGTGCCAAATGTCGGAATGATTGGAAAAGGTGAACTCCCCGGAGTCATCCATAGCGCGTAAAGGTCGACGTACTCACCTACCACATTACTTTCTGGTCCTACGCCAAAGGTGGCGTCTTGAAACTCAGATGTGTTTTCGAAAGTCGCCCATATCAATGTCTTACCATCAGCAAGTTCAATAAAGGCTGCGTCTAAAACGGAGGTTACTGATCCTTGAAAGAGCTGGGTGGCACCGTTAGACGAAAACTGGACTCTCGCATTGTCACCGGGTGATTGCGAATCGTCATACCATTGAAGCCGGGCCTGCCCGGAACTTCCGAACTCTATGATAGCGCCAATCGCAAATATGCTAACGCCATCAGGGAGAGTCGCCCTTTCAGTACTAGTCCGCGAATAAGAATAGCCCTCACTGGCGAGTCGGACAGGACTGAGAAACACATCATCGGGCGGGAGTGCAGTTTTGGTGCAGGTTGACGGCAGATTGAAAGGCGTGAACGTTTGAGAAGCCATCGCGGTTAGCGGCCCATAGAACAGCGCACCTCGGCCCGGCAGGATGACCGGCTCGTGACTCTTGAAGTGATGCAGCCTGCCATTCGCGTCGATGTCCCAACATTCACCAGCGCGATAACTGGTGGCGCTAACGCGTTTCAGGACGACGTTTTCGAGATAGACATCATTCGGATTGCCGACAGATATGCGTTTGAAACCCAGCGATCCGGCTGTCCGAATGTCATACGTCTCGAACCCTCCATCGAGTATTTTGACGATTGATTTGCTGGCAGAGAATTGCAGATACGCCGCGCCACCAGTCAGGGTTTCGGCATCGACGGAGAGCACGAACCGAGAGCCAACAGGCAGGCCAGCAGGGTCTTGAGCCAAAATAGCGTAATCACCGTCGGGAGCGTACATCCGTGCACGCCCATCCACCACGCTGGTGACAGACGTGCCTTCATCATTGATGCCCCACCCGTTCAGGCCATCGCTGAAATCGCCATTGACGATCAGATTGCCCGAAAGCGGGATGGCGAAGTCGCGGGTGAGATGGCTGCCAGAGCGGTACCACCCGTGCGCAAAATCGAGAGCGAAGTCAGCATCACCCAAAGGCACCTTCTCGCGCGTAAGATCGCGCGATGCCAGCGATCCGGACGCAGGATAGAAGCCCATCATGCGATGAAGGCCAGCGCCACCCGGCCTGCAGACTGGCCGCGCAGCCAGATATGTTCCGCCGCGCAGTCAACGGCCATATGACGTGTCAGATGCACACCAGCAGTCAGATCATCGGGCATATCATCCTGCAGTGCCACGAAGAGCAGCTGCCCCGAACGGAACAAGCTTTCGATCATGCAGGCGCGATTGGCGAGTTCCGGCCGCACAGCGGCAAGATCAATCCATTCGGTGCCAATATCCTGAGAAGGAAGGGTTTCGACGATCATGGGCGCAGCCTCGATAGAGTGGAAATGCACGCCACATTTGCGCGCGCGCGGCTGCAATCCACCGCCCCGGCTTGTGTTGCAGGAAACGACAAAACCAGCGCCTCGTGACTATGCCGGCGGGCTGGCACAGCTGCGGCAATGTCCACGCCCGCCATCGACCTGTCGCGCCTGCCCGCGCCTGACGTTCTGGAAACGCTCGATAGCGAGGCGATCCTTGCCGCCAGTTTGAGGGATCTGCAGGCGCGCTGGCCGGACTATGACACGCCGCTGGAATCCGACCCGGCAATGAAGCTGCTGGAAGCGGCCGCCTATCGCGAAATGCTGATGCAGGCGCGGATCAATGATGCGGCGCGGTCGGTGATGCTGGCTTTCTCGGCCGGCAGCGATCTCGACCATCTGGGCGCCAACCTGAATGTCGCGCGCCGACTGATCACACCCGCCACCGACCGCACCCCAGCGATCTGGGAAAGCGACACAGAATTTCGCGCGCGTATTCAGCTCGCGCCGGAAATGCTGCCCCATGCGGGGATTACCGCCGGTGGCTATCGCTTCCGCGCTCTGGCCGCTGCGCCCGGCGTGAAAGACGTTGCCGCGAATAAGGGCGATGGTGGCAGGGTAGAAATCGTCCTGCTCGGCCGGAACGGCGATGGCAGCGTGGGCGCCGAAACTGTCGCCACAGTGCGCGATGCCTTCACCGCCGATGATGCGGTACAGCTGACCGATATCGTCACTGTGCGCGCTGCCGACATCATCCCCTTCGATCTCACCGTGCATCTGCAAATCGGGCGCGGTCCTGATCCGGCCGTGATCGTCGGCGAAGCAAGGCAGGCCATCCTTGCCTATGTTGCGCAGCGTCACGCGATTGGCCGCGTTCTCTACCGGCGCGGGATCGAAGCCGCCGCCAAGGTTGGCGATGTCGAACAGGCGATTGCCGATATTCCCGATATCGATCCGGGCAAAGCCGGCGCGGCTTTTCTGGGCGCCCTCACCCTCACGCATGAGGTGCTGTGATGGCGCCCGTTCCCTCGCTCCTCCCCAACAGCAGCACCGCTTTCGAACGCGCCATCGAGCAGGTGATCGGCAGCCGGCAGCTGATGTCGGCGGATCTGATCAGCGCCCCGCTCGACCCCGATCGCTGCCCTGCCCATTTGCTCGGTTTCCTCGCCTGGGCGAAGTCGCTGGAAATCTGGGACGATGACTGGAGCGAGACGAAGAAGCGCGGCACGATCCGCAATGCGGTGCGCCTGCACCGGCTGAAGACCACGCCCGCTGGCATTCGCGACCATCTTCAGCTGGTTGATGCCGAACTGCTTGATCTCGTGCGCCCGCCGGCCACGCCCTATCTCGCACGCGGTCTTAATGATGCGGCGCGCGAAGCCTGGCTGGATGGCCTGCCGCAGCTTCGGATCTATCCCTTCGCCCGGCGCAGCACTGCCCGGCCAGGGCAGATATTCCTCTCCCGCCCGCTTCACCGCGCCTTCCTTGCGGATCAGGCAGGACGCGGCGCGCACGCGCGCTTCCTGCTCACCTCGCGCGGTGTCGCCAATCGGGGCCAGCGCGCCAGCTTTGTCGATGGCGGAGTTACGCATGACACTACGCTCAGCGATACCGGCGATGGCGGCACCCGCGTCACCATCCGCCGCACCGCCGATCGCGCCTTTTATGGTCACAGTCATCTCGGCGTCTTCCTGCGGAAAAGCCGCGCCCATGACAGCCTGCTATCCTTCCGCGTCGCAATGGATGGCCCAGCGCGCGCTCTGTCGCCCGGCCTCAATGCCACAGACATTCGCCCGCGCCGCATACACCAGCGGCGCAGCGCGCAACGCGCACGCGGCTTTCTCGGCCGGCTGCATTTGGGAGACAGATCGGCCTTCCTGCCGGCAAGCGAAGGGCCGATGCTGGTCTATGACCGGATTGCCTTTGCCGTGCCCGGCCGTCCCCTGCCCCGCATACAGGCAACCACCTTCCTTGGCCGCGACCGGCTCGGCATAGCGCCCTTCACCGCAGAAATGCGCATCGGCATTCCGGCAAAACGCCCGCCCGCTCTCGCCAGGCACTTCTATGGCCATGCCGTGCTCTGGAAAGCCAGCACCGCCCGCTTCACCCGCGCGCTGGAGGCGATCCGCGTCTCCAAGGCTCTGCGCGACACGATCAGGGTCACCAGCACCACGCACCGCCCGGTGGCCTTCACCCCTTCGCTTCGCTTCGGCGAATTCATGTTCGGCGAAATCAGAAAGGTCGCCTGATGGAAAAAATCGTCAATTTCCGGGACGGGATGGATCTCAGCTCCACCGATCTCAAGAATATCCAGTCCTTCGCGCAGGAAAGCCTCGATCATATCGTGGCCGATACCGTGACCACGCAGCGCAAATATGCCGGCTTTGCCTCGGTCATGCTCAGCGGCCTGCGCATGCAGGTCAGCGCCGGGCGGCTTTACGATGCGGGCCGCGTCTTCAATATGGAGGCGGCGATCGAGCATGATTTTACCGCCGCCACGCCGGTGCAGCACCGCAAGATCTGCTCGCTCGTTGCCTGGTCCGAAGTGATCGAGACCGGCGAGACCTCGCGCGAGATCCTGATCGATGTCGAAAACCAGACCACCGAAGCGCAAACGGTGATGATGGAAACGCGCCGCGTCGCGCGTCTCTCGGTCCGGCAGGGTGTCGAAAGCCCCGATCCGGTGGCCCCGGCCATCGTTGAAGGCCAGCTGGAAATCGCCCGCATCACGCTGACCACCACCGGCATTGAAAGCATTGCCATGGTGGCAGACAATGCCCTGCCTTCGACTGCAGCCCATGGCACCCGCCTTGCCCATCTCGAGACCTTCCGCCGCGACGCGCAGGCCAAGGTGCAGGGTCTGTCTGGCGATATTGCCGCATTGACTGAAGGCCAGGCCAATATGGTGGGGGTCGAACAATATGGGCAGGTGCTCGACCGTCTCGCGTCTGTTGAGGCAAAGACCGGCGTGCCCGATAGTGCGGTTTCCAGCTTTGCCGATTTCCTGCTCGATGAAAGCGCCAGCGACACCGGCTTTGCCGGCTATCATGCCAAGGTGGAGGAAGGCATTCGCTTTCCCGAAGCGGCATCAAGCACCACCGCACTCGCTCTCAAGAACCCGATCGATCCCGGCGCGAAGCTCAGCGATGGGCTGCTGCTGCCAGCCTATGACCGGGATCTGCGCTTTTCCACCGGCGCGCCCACGGGTGAGGTCAAGCTCAATGGCTATAGCTATCAGACCAATGAGCTGACCCGCAAAACGCTGGTCCGCTATCGCCTGCGACACGGCATTCTGCATCCCTTCAGCTCGCGCTATGCCTTCCTGAAATCGGGGCGCTACGATCTGCTGGGCGCAGTCTTCACCAAACAGGGCGAAGTGCTGCAGGCAAACGCAGCCGCGCGCTCTGCCTTACTGCGCAATCACATTTTCTGGCGCCGCCACTTCCACTGGGTGGACAAGGTGGAGGTGCCCTATTGGGATACGGTCACGGTCGACCACACCGTGCCCGGCACGCAGGTCACCGAAACCTTCCTGCAGGCCAATGACATGGTGCTCGATGCGCTGGGCCTGTGGTTTACCAAGCTCGCCGCCGATGGCGCGGTGACGGTGGCCATCTGCGAGACCGAGCATGGCGTCGCCCGCACCGATCAGGTGATTGCGCAGACCACACTCGACCGGGCCGATCTCTCGGTCGAGAAAGAAACCATCGTGCCACTGCCGCCCACCTTCCTGACCGGCGGCAAGCGCTACGCCATTCTGGTGATGACGGCGGCCGATCACTATCTCGGCACCGTGCAGGGCAGCGTCTATCCGCAGGGCACCTTCTTCTATGTACTGGACGGCCAATATCAGCAGGGTGACGGGACGAAGGATATCGCCTTCAGCCTCTATGGCGCGAAGTTCCGCCAGTCGCGTGCTGTGATCGATCTGGCTGAAGTGCAGCTGGCCGATGGCATTGCGGATATTGATATTCTGACGCAGGCGACCGAGCCGGGCGCAACCGAGCTCACTTTCTTCGTCCAGATCGGCGGCGTCTGGTATCCACTGTCGGACAGTGAGACGACGCCGCTGGCCCAGGGCAATGTACTGCAGAACCTGCTGCCCCTGCGCGTGGTGATGACCGGCACGCCGGAAGTCATGCCGATCCTGAAGCTCGCGGGAAGCCAGCTCACCGTATCGCGCCCTGATCTTTCCTTCAGCTGGATCTCGGAGGAGCGGCATTTGCCAGGTAGCGGCTCCGATGAAATCGTTGCCCGCTTCGAGCTGGAGCGCTTTGACGAGGCCGACCACACGCTAACCCCCAGCCTGCTGACCGGCGCGGCCTATGGCACGGAAACGGCCCCGGACAGCGTATCGGACAGTGTGACCGATGACGGCACGATCCAGCGCACCGCTATCTGGTCGCTCGATGCGGTCGTCACCGACTTCCGCCTGAAGCTCACCGGCACCACCAGCAGCGCCCAGCGCCCCTTCCATGTCGCGGTGCGCCGCGATCATGCGCTGTAAGGCGAACGCAGATGGCCAGTCTTCCGTCCGATCTCGATTTTGAGAAAGACAATGAAGCCAGCCCGGCGCGCATGAACCGGGCGATGCTCTATATCGCCAATCAACTGCGCGCCGCGCTGGGCCAGCGGCAATCGATCGAACAGGCGATCGAGGAATTGCGCGGCCTTGCGCTTGACCGGATTGATCAGGCGCTGACGCCTGTCTTCCTGCAGGCGCAAGGCGATGCTGCCGCGGTGCACGCCATCTATGCGGCGCTGCAGGCGGGCAATACGCTCGATGCCTATCTGCCGCGCAGTGAAGCAGCTCAGCTGGCACCGCTCGCCAGTGCCGCGCTGACCGGCACGCCCACCGCCCCCACGCCTGCAGGCGGGAACAACAGCACGCGGCTTGCCACCACGGCTTTCGTGCTGGGGGAGATTGCCAATATCGTCGGTGCGGCCCCTGACAATCTCAACAGCTTTCAGGAATTTGCCGATGCGCTGGGCGAAGATCCGAACTTTGCCACCACCATCCTGGGCGCACTGGCGACCAAGGCCGAGAAAGACCGCGTCGTCGCCGCTGCGGATACCAGCGGCACTCAGGCCCCCGATGCCGACAGCACCGATATCTGGGCGCTGCTGGGCCTCACTGGCAATGTCACGATCGGCGCCGCCACCGGCAGCCCGCGTGACGGGCAAACGCTGCTGATGCGTATCCGCGATGATGGCACGGCGCGCAGCCTTGCCTGGCACAACTCCTACCGGGCCATCGGCTTTCCGCTGCCAGGCACCACCGAGCCGGGCAAGCTTCTCTATATTGGCGGCAAATGGAATGCAGGCGACGGCAAGTGGGACATGCTGCCCGCAGCATCGGAGGAATAGGCATGGCGCAATTCCTCCGCCCGATCGCCACCACGCTGTCCTCCCGCATTGCCACTGGCGATCACACATCGATCGACGAAGCCGTGCCCGATGATGGCGATTACATCCGCACCCAGAACATCTATCCCGGCGGCGCTGCGGCGGTGTTTGAGTGCCGCCTTTCGCCTGCCCTGCAGCCGCGATCCCCTAACGCTACGCTGCGCCTGCGCTCTTATGACCCGCAGCCTTATGGCAGCTATATGACCCTGTCGCTCAAACAGGGCGCGCAGCAGCTCTGGACCGCCGAATATGACCCGCCCGGCATCGGCATAAGAACGGCAGAAGTAAGCCCTGACATCTCCGGCGTCACCGATTGGAGCGATCTCAGCTTTCGCTGCGAGTTTTACCTGCCTGGCTGGCAGACGCCGGGCGGCGCGCGAAACGTCTATCTCTACTGGCTGGAGCTCGAAATCCCCGACCGCGTCCCTGCCAGCCTGTTGATGCTGCTCTGACATTCTTGACGAGCGCGGAGGAGATTCAAACGCATATGGGTGTCTCAAAGGGCAGCCAAACTCTCGCTACTGGGTAAGTCTGTATGTGATACCCATCCCAGACACATCTTCCACCGTGATATTGTGGCCCTTAATTCTAATCATCTGCGGGAATTCCTCACGAGGCACTACTAACTCTTCTGTGAAAGCGTCTCGGGCGAAGTCAGATTTAAACTCGCGATAGGAAAATCGAAGTGTGTCGCCGTCGGCACCCGAAAATCTGATAATGTATTCAAAATCACTATCGGTTTGGCCTGCGGCCTTCCCGTACTTTGGCCTCTTTTCGGCCTTGATTTTAAAGAAAATCTGGCTCTGATCTTCGCTCCACCGATCAAATGCCCCGTCGCCGTCATCATCGATAAAACAGCCACCACTTCCGTCTGGTCTAACGCATGCCTTAAATTCGGCTTTAGTATCCATTGGATAAATCTGCGTGCCAGCTGGAATGGTACGTTTCCCCCAAAGAGCGCCAATGCGCCCATCTTCATCAAGCACCCAGATATTGTAATCGGCACGATTACGGACGTGAAGAACAGTCTCTCCAATACCGACGGTGACTGGGGCGTCGGAAGATGGCGAAACTACCGTGCTCACCCGCATATCAGAGATAGCCGCATCTGCTTCATGCCATTCCTGGGCACTCGCCTGAAAAATACTCAGCGTCGAAGCTGCAACCCCAAGCATTATGAAACGCATAATCCCCTCCCTCAAAGCTGACTTATCCCAGAGTTCTTTCATTGCAATTCATCCGGCACCGATCAAGTTCGGCGCACCGATATTGTGATGGTTAGCACGCCAAACACACCCGGTAGAGTTCTGCCTCTGCCCACCTGATCCTGCGCGGGCATGGACGACAATCACGACATCCTCGGCAAAATCGGCGATCTGTTGCGTATTGGGCGCATTGCGTCCGTTGATCTGGCGGGTGCCACCGCCACTGTTCAATGCGGCGATGTCCTGTCGCCTGACCTCCCCTGGTTCGAATGGGCCGGTGAATGGCGCAGCTGGTCCCCGCCCGGCGATAAAGAGCAGGTGCTGCTGCTCTGCCCCGAAGCTGATATCGCCAGCGGCATTATTCTGCGCGGGTTGTTCTCCAACAGCGCCCGCGCCCCAGCCTCCACCGCTGAACCCGAATTCCACGGCCCCGATGGTCTGCTGATCCGCCTGACGCGCGATGGCATCGCCATCACCGCACCGGGCGACATCACCGTCGACGGCGACGTGCGCGTCACCGGGACCATCACTGCCAGCACAGACGTAAAAGCCGCCGGCGTCAGCCTGAAAGCGCACCGCCACACCGGCGTGGCCGCCGGCAGCGCAATATCGGGGGCGCCACAATGAGCGGCATGAACCGGCACAGCGGCAAGGCGCTTTCGGGAGAGGATCACATCGCCCAGAGCATTGGCGACATCCTGACCACCCCAATCGGCAGCCGCGTGATGCGGCGCGATTATGGCAGCCGGCTGTTCGAACTGGTCGATACGCCGCTCAATTCCCGTACGTCCCTGCTCTGGACCGCCGCCACCGCCGCCGCGCTCGACAAATGGGAGCCGCGCCTGCGCGTCACCCGCGTGAAGCTGACTGGCTTTGACGGCAGCGGCACGCCGCAGCTCACCATCACGGGAGAGCGCACCGACATTCCCCGCTCGCCCGAGCTGACCCTCTCCATTCCTGTTTGATCCCGAAAGGCGCGCTCATGACCTATTCCCACGGCATCACCATCAATGAAATCAGCGCCACCGCGCGCCCGATCGCCGCCCTCTCCACCGCCGTGATCGGCATGGTTTCTGTCGCCGATGACGCCGACGCGGAGACCTTCCCGCTTAATCGGCCTGTGCTGATCGAGGATGTAACGCAGGCGATCGGCAAAGCTGGCGACAATGGCACGCTCGCCCCCAGCCTCTCCGCGATCGCCGATCAGGCCAGCCCGCCAGCCATCATCGTCCGCGTGGAAGAAGGCGCGGATGAAGAGGAAACCGCCGCCAATATTCTCGGCACAACCACGGCGGAGGGGCACCTGACCGGGATGCAGGCGCTGCTGGGTGCGGAATCGCAATTCGGCCTGCGCCCGCGCATTCTGGGCACGCCGGGTCTCGACACGCTGGATGTTGCCACCGGCCTTGCCACACTGGCCCGCAAACTGCGCGGCTTCGCCTATTGCGCCGCACAGGGAGAAACCCTCGCCGAAGTGCAGGACTACCGGCAGAACTTCAGCGCCCGCGAACAGATGCTGATCTGGCCCGAATTTTCGGATTTCACCGGCAGCGCCATTGCCCGCGCCTTGGGGCTGCGCAGCCGGATCGATCAGGAGACGGGCTGGCATAAGACCCTGTCCAATGTCGCCATCAATGGCGTAACCGGCCTTTCGCGCCCGGTGCCCTTTTCCATTCTGGGCGATCAGCCGACCACCGCCAGCCTGCTGAATGATGCCGATATCACCACTCTGGTGCGGCTCGATGGCTATCGTTTCTGGGGCAACCGCACTTGTTCGGATGATCCGCTATTCGCCTTTGAAAGCGCCGCCCGCACGGCGCAGGTGCTGCAGGACACGATTGCCGATGGCCTGACCTGGGCGATCGACAAGCCGATCGTTCCCGCACTGATCCGCGACATCACCGAAAGCATCAACGCAAAATTCCGCGACATGCAGGCGCAGGAGCTGATCATTGGGGCCGAGGCAAGTTTCCGTGAAAGCGACAACAGCCCTGCCGCCATCGCCGCCGGCAAGCTGGTGTTTGATTACACCTACACGCCCTGCGCCCCGGCGGAATCGATCACGCTCACTCAGCGGATCAGTGAGCGCTTTTACGCGCAGCTGCTCAGCGCCTGAGCCGCCGCTTTCCATCCATCCGCACGGAGTATCGCCATGGGCCTCCCCAAAACCATCAAATATATGAATGTCTATGCCGACGGAGACAGCTTTCTGGGTGAAAGCTCCGAAGTCACCCTGCCCAAGCTCGCGCGCAAGATCGAGGATTGGCGCGGCGGCGGGCATGATGCCGCGCTGGGTGTTGATCTGGGCGGCGAAGCGCTCGAATTCGAATGGAAGGCCGGCGGCTTTCTGGAGAAGGTTTACACCCAGTTTGGCGCGGCATCGGTCAATGCCCTGCAGCTGCGCTTTGTCGGCTCCATTCAGGATGACGGCACCGGCCAGGTCAAAACCATCGATATCACCGTGCGCGGCCGACATCAGGAAATCGACCCCGGCAGCGCCAAGGGCGGCGAGATTGGCGAGACAACGACCAAGACCCGCTGCGCCTATTACAAGCTGATGGTCGATGGCCGCACGCTGATCGAGAAAGATGAGCTGAACATGGTCTTCATCGTCAACGGCGTGGATCGGCTTGCCCAGCATCGCGCCGCACTCGGCATCTGAGTTCACCAGCTTCGCCCCGGCGTGCAATCGAGCGGACGCGCCGGGGCGGAGACCAGCGATCCGCTCCTTTCCCAGAAAGCCTTTCCATGACTGACACGGCCGCTCCCAAGCGCAAGACCAGCGAACCCATCACCCTGTCCGAGCCCATTTGCCGGGGCGAACAGACGATCGAAGCGATCACCCTGCGCAAGCCCAAGGCAGGCGAACTGCGCGGCCTTTCCATTCAGGATCTGATGAGCGCCAAGACTTCCGCCGTGCTCGACCTGCTGCCGCGCATCACCATGCCGCCCATCACGGCTGCCGAGGCCGATGATCTGGAGCCTGAAGACCTCGCTTCCTTTGGCGGCGCGGTGATCGATTTTTTTCTGAGCCCGGCAGAACGGAAGATGATGGAGCAGGCATTGAAGGGCTGATCGCTGATATTGCGATCATCTTTCACTGGCCCCCTTCCGATCTGCTGGAGATGGAACTGGAAGATCTGCTGACCTGGCACAGCTTCGCCATTGCCCGCTGGAACCAGATCCATGAGGCCCCCGAATGAACCAGAAACTGCGCCTTATCGTGAACTTCGCCGGGCAGGATCGCCTGTCCGGCCGTTTGCGCAACATCACGGCCCATGGCCGCGAAGGATCGCGCATTCTCGCCGAAATGAAGGGCGAGGCGCGCAAGGCAGAGCGGGAACTGCGCGACCTGCGCGGCGAGATCGCGCAAGGCGTGGCAACGGGTCGGAAGCTGAGCGATCTGGTGGAGCGCGAACGCCAGCTCGCCGCTGCGGCAAGGCAGGCCAATCAGCGTTTCGAAGAACAGGAAAGGCGGCTGCAGAAGATCACCGCGCACCGCGAGCGCTGGGGCCGCGTGCAGCAGGCGACCGGGAAAGCCGGGGCTTATGCATCTGCTGCGATCACCCTGCCGGCAGTGGCCTTTGCCAGGGGTGCATTCCAGAAGGCGGTCGATAATGAAGAGCTGGAATCCGCCTACGCCCAGACCTTCGGTAATCAGACCAGTGTAATGGACCAATGGGCAGCGCGCACCGCTGCCACGCTCGGCCGCACGCAGATGGAACTGAAGAACGCTGCCAACACCTTCGGCATATTCTTCAATCAGGTGACACCTGATGGCGCACAATCTGCCGCCATGTCGCAAAAGTTCTCTGTTCTCGCGCAGGATCTCGCCAGTTTCTACAACACGGATGAGCAAACCGCGCTGGATAAACTGCGCTCGGGCCTGACCGGAGAGGCAGAACCGCTGCGCGACTTCGGCGTGTTTCTTTCGGCCGCGACAGTGCAGCAGCAAGCTTACAAGATGGGCCTCGCCAAAACAGGCGAAGAATTAACCGAGCAGCAGAAAATTCAGGCGCGCTATGCCCTGATCCTCGCCAGCACCACCAATGCCCAGGGCGACGTTCTGCGCACGCAGGACAGCACCGCAAACCGTCTGCGCGCGGCGAATTCCGCATGGACGGATCTGCAAATCACAGTCGGTGAGAAACTGATCCCCGCCCTCACTCCGGCGATCGGTGTCTTCGCGGATCTGATCAATAAATTCTCCGAGCTTTCGCCCGAAACACAGAAGTGGATTGTGGTTGCCGGCGTCGCGGCCGCAGCACTCGGCCCCCTCCTGCTCGGCATCTCGGCCGCCGCCACCGGCATTCGCGCGCTTATCGGCCCCATCATGCTGATGAACAGCGGGTGGAAAGCCTTCAAGGTCGCAAAGGAAGCGGGAAAGTTCACGCGTATTGCCTCGCTGGCACGCGGAGCCGTTCCCGCCATGCTCTCTTTTGGCAAGGCCGCGCTGACCATGGGCTGGGGCTTCCTGCGCGCAGGCCTGCTGATGCTGGCCAATCCGGCCGTGCTTGCCATCACGCTTCTGGTCCTCGCGATCGGCGCGGCCGCCTATCTGATCTATCGCCACTGGGACACCATCAAACTCGCTTTCGCCAACGGCGTCGCCGCACTTGGCCGGGCATGGGAGTGGATCAAGTCCAGTTTCTCCGCTGGCATCGTCTGGCTGCAGGCCCTCCCCGCAAAAATGGCCAGCTTTGGGCGGGCCATGATCGAAGGGCTGGTGAACGGCATCATGGCCGCGCCGGGCAAGGTCTGGAATGCGCTGAAATCCATCGTGCTGGGCGGCCTCAGCAGGGTACGCGATCTGCTGCAGATCAATTCACCCTCCCGCGTTTTCATGCGTATCGGCGGCTACGTCAGCGAAGGCATGGCGCAGGGCATCGATCGCGGAGGCAAGCGCTCCGTCCGCGCCGCGCAAAGCCTTGCGAGCCGTGTCGCCACCGCTGGCCTTGCCTCGGCTTCCCTCGCTGTCGCAGCCCCGGCAAGCGCAGCGCCTGCACCGATGGCTACCCTCGGCCCAATCACCATCACAATCAAAGCGGCACCGGGGCAGAGCGAGCAGGAAATTGCCGAAGCCGCCATTCGTGAAATGCGCCGGCAGGAAGCAATTGCCCGCGCATCCGCCTTTCAGGACGATGATGATGATTAAGGAGCCCGCCCCATGCTGATGGCCCTCGACATGTTCGCTTTTGAAATCGGCACCCTGCCGTTTCAGGAGCTGCAGCACCGCGCAGACTGGCGTTTTGGTCGCGGCGATCGCTTCGGTGCGCGCCCGGCCACGCAGTTTCTGGGGGCAGGCGAGGATAAGATCGAACTCACCGGCGCGCTTTATCCGGGCGATGGGATCGGCTCTTATTCCTCTCTCGGTCGCATTCGCGAACTGGCCGCACGCGGTGAGGCTTATCGCCTCACCGCTGGCACAGGCGATGTCCTGGGCAGCTATATCATCCTGTCGCTGGAGGAAACGCAGAGCCACTTTTTCGTCGATGGTGCTCCGCGCAAGGCAGATTTCAGCCTGACGCTGGAGCGAGTGGATGGCTGACAATTTCACCCTGCCCCGCGCTGCATGGAAAGTGACGCTGGATGGCCGCGATTTGACCGAATTGATCAACCCGCGCCTTCTCTCCGCCTCGATCTCTGAAAAGCGCAGTGATGAGGCCGACCGGCTTGATATCACCCTCCACGATGCCGATGGGTTGATGGAGATCCCCCGGCCCGGTGCGCTGCTGCATGTGCAGATGGGCTGGATCAGGGGCACCGGCCTGCCGCTCGGTCTGGTCGATAAGGGCACGTTTCGCGTCGATCAGGCAAGCTGGCGCGGCGATCCGGATCAGATCACCATCCGCGCGCGCAGTGCTGATTTCACCGATGCCTTCCGCATTAGGCGGGAGCGCAGCTTTGTCGGTTGCACGGTGGCTGAAATCCTCGGCGCGATTGCCCAGGACAACGGTCTGAAGCTCGCCATCGATGCCTTGCTCGGCAGTCTGATCATTCCCGCCCTCGGCCCCGGCGCCAAAAGCGACGCCGCCTTGCTCCGCGCGCTCGGCCGTCGTTTCGATGCGGTGGCGACGGTAAAGGCCGGTGCGCTGCTCTTTACACCCATCGGCAACGGCCTGTCCGCCAGCGGGCAAAGCCTGCCGGTGGAGGTGATCGACCGCTCCGCCATGAACCGGCCCGAATATGAGCGGATCGAGCGGGAAAATTATGGCGGCGTGATCGCGGTCTGGCACGATCGGGCCACGGCAGAACGGCGGGAAATCCAGATTGGCGGTGATGGCGAGGGAAAGCCAAAGCGGCTGCGCAAGATTTTCGCAAATGCAGAGGATGCCCGGCAAGCCGCGCAGGCTGAAGACCGCCGCATCGGTCGCGCAAAAGCAAAGCTGCGCTTCGAACTGCCACTGGGCAGACCGGATCTGTTTCCGGATCGCCCACTAAGCATCAGCGGGCTGAAGGATGAAGTGAGCGCGCTGAATTGGCTGATTAATGAGATCACCCATACGATGGATGGGAAAAGCGGCTTAGCGACTTCTATTTCTTTAGAATATGGAAACGCAGAAAACTAACAAACCGCATCTGACATCATCTCGCGATTACTATCTGGTCGGATGAATTTCCATTCGCCTTGACCGTCCCGTGTGAAGACCTCGTGGCCCATCTCATCGTAACCTGACTGCGCTGAAAATTTAAAGCGGCCACCACAATCGAAGATAACACGCGTTAGATATTTCACAGCGCCCTTAGTGTCAGGACTTCTCAAAGCCCAGTGCAACCATACCGCTACCCCCTCGCCGGTCTTTTGAATGTCGCTATCGTTAAACCAGACTGTGTCGCTGCTCGAACCCCAAGCATGATCGGGCACGTTGTCGCCCCAAGGTGGATCTTCTTCGAACCAATGCCGAACTATCTCATCCTCTTCCCACCATTTTATGGTTGGCTTGCAATGTTCAAGATTGCAATCATCGCCTTTTTGCCGTCGATCGCTCGATACTGTAGTGGATGGATTAGCAAGCGCTCCGGTCGCCGCTGAAGTAAGTATCAGCGCAAAGGCGATATTTCTCATCTCACACTCTCCTCTCCACATTCACCGACCAAGCGCAGTTTAGGCTTATCCCAGTCGCGGCGGTATATTGCGTTGTTGGAGTTGAGCTGGAGGCAGGCGAGGTTTTCGCCGCCGACATATAGATGCGCCAGTGTGCGGCCGTAGTGGTCTTTGCCGTGGCGTTCGATATGCAGCGGGCCGCGTTTCATGGCGGCGCGTAGGTTGTCGGTGGATTGCTCCGGATCGCCCGGCGCGCAATTGCGGCCAGGGCGGCAATGGCCGGGCATTTCGGGCGCGTCTATGCCGAGCAAGCGAACCCTTTCATCGCCGCAGCGAATGGTATCGCCATCGGTCACCTTGCAGCCGGAAATCTCGGGCAAATCCACACGTTCACCAGAGACTTCCCCTGCCTGACCACACCCTGCGCACAACGTGGCCGCAGCTACGCAAATCATCTTTCCCATATTCATGCGCACTCGATATGCGCAGGAGAACGAAAAGGGAATATCTACCCTTCGGATTTATCAGTTGGCTGTGTTAATCCAAGCTCTTCCGCTGTTGCGCCCGCATTCATCGCAGCGAGAACCAATGCAGCTTCACACGCAGCGATGCCCTGTGCCGCATCGTTGGCAGCATTTTGCATTTCAGCTTTGTGAGAGATTTTGTCGGGTTCATTTAGTGCATCCACCATGGCATCCGCAGAAGCCCACTTCGCCAAATAGGCGTTGGAGCATACCTCCGCTGCATCCTCGAACTGCTTGTGCACCGTATTACCAACGCTGGCCGGGATAGGAATTTCTTTAATATCTTTATGCGTGCTCAGACAGATACGAGCCATGGCTGTTGCCGCATTGAAGAACGCGACATCGCCATCTTGCGCCGCACTTCCGAGATTTTTGCCTGCCTGATCGCAGGGCACCAGCTTGGTCGACAAGTGCTGAAAATACTCGATTGCATCAACCTTAGCCGTAGCGCTTGGCTCTTCTGGAATTTCCTTTTCATTGGAACCACAGGCAGCGAGGGACAAGCACAGCGCCAGCCCCGACAGGCATTTCAAATTCATCTTCCCCCCATTTTTATTTTACATTTTGCGAACAATTCCGACCAGGCGGCCGAGGATGTGGAGTTCGCCATCATAGGCCATTTCTGGTGGTATGGCCTGATTGTCGGATAGGATTTTGACGCCCTCCGGTGTGGCGCGGAGGCGTTTGATCATGCCGGAGCCTGCATAGGCGACCGCCCAGATCTTATCTGACATGGTCATGTTCTTTTGCGAGGTGTCTATCAGCAGCAAATCGCTGTCGAGGATCGTGGGCATCATGCTGTCGCCCGACCCTTGCGCGAAATAGACATCCTCTGGGTTTGCTGAAGTGTAATGGCGTAGCCAGTCGCGGCTGAAATGGCGGACTTGCTTGGTTACCGGGACTTCGAGTTCCGTTGCCCCCAATCCAAAGCGAAGGTCGATCTCCTGCACTTCGACAAGGTCAAGCTGATCGGCAAGCGCCTGCGGCGAAATAGCAGGTAACGCCCCTGCATCGGGATCGTCCGTTTCTCCGGTCAGATACTCTCCAGTGGTTCCGAGAGCCCTGGCAATCTTGTGAAGATGCGAGGAACCGGAGCTTATTCCAGATTCCAGTTTGCCTATCGTCGCTTGGGAAAGGCCGACAAGTTTCGCAAGCTGGGTTTGCGAAAGTTCTCGTGCCTTACGTAATTCAGCGATTCTCTCACCAGTGCGCATTAAAACACCCTATTCCAAAGGGAATTATCTGGAACCATCGATATGCCCTTGACATAATTATTCTGATTGGAATAATTGGCGGCATGGAACACCAAATCACCCCATTCGAAGCGCTGAAGCGCGCATGTGAAGTAGCAGGTGGCCAATCTGCTCTCGGTCGGATCTGTGGCGTCGGACAACCTGCCGTGTGGAAATGGCTACAGTCTGCCAAGCGCCTGCCTGCTGAGCATGTGCTGAAGGTGGAGGCGGAAACCGGCGTCTCGCGTCACTTCCTCCGCCCTGACATTTACCCCCGCGAATTGGCCGCACCGCCTCTCTCCGATCATACTTCGCTCTGCGGCCCGATCTTATCGGCACGCCGCATGGCCGGACACGGCAATAGATCCGTAACTTTGGACGAGAGCGCAGCCTGATGAACGCGCTTCGTCACGACTTTCCCATTCTCGACAGCGAGCCGGTTGATCCTGAAATAGCGGAATTGCAGCGTCAGCTAGCCGTATCAAAGCGCTGGGCTCGGCTGCTGGAGCGCGCGTCGCTGGGAATGGCGCTCGCTATGCTGGCGGTCACCCTGCCGATCATCATCTGGAACATATATCGCGGCTTTTCGGCAGGTGCCTCGTGAACGCTCGTGAATGCCTGTGCATGGGCCTGTCTGTGGTCAGCGGCGCACTTCTGGGCTGGGCCATTCTCTTCTCTATCGCGCTGGATGCTTCCCTATGACCTTGCCCCGCCGCCCTGCCACCTTTGCCCGCGCTCTGGCGCAGATTGCCGATCTGCTGGGCTGGGATGGCTGCGCCGCCGTGCTGGAAAAGTCGGAAAGCCATGTCCGCAAGCTGGGTGCGCCTGATACCGAGCGCGAAATCTCGCTGCGCGATGCCTTGCGTCTCGATGCTGCATGGCGGCGCGCTGGCGGTGAAGGCGCGCCGCTGCTGGAATGCTACGCGATCAAGCTGGATATGGGCGCCCCGACAGAGCCAGCGACGCCAGACTGCATGGTGCGCGGCGCTGGCGATGCCGCAAAGGAAAGCGGCGAAGCGATTGCCGCCGCCCTCGCCCTTGCTGGCAATGCGCAAAACCCATCCGCTCGCACCACTGCCGTGCGGGAGATTGAGGAGGCGATCAATTCGCTTTCCCGTTTGCTCACCCGCATATCGATTACTGAGGAGGGCACGTGCCCGTGAATATGCAAACCAAACTCTCTGTGCCCGGTCGGCCGGTTTACCGCGAACATTCGGGCAAATCCCCGCTTGTCCGCTGCCCCACCTGCGGCGCGCGTGCCAAAAGCCGGACCAGCGCGGAGATTACCCCCACTTACCGCGAGCTGCGCTATTCCTGCTCTGACGTCGAATGCGGCATGACCTGGGTGGCGGGCCTCGCCTTTGTGCGGGAACTGTCGCCCAGCGGTTTTGGCACCGGCTTTCGAGAGGATAAGCCCGAACCGCGCCGGATGCCCGGCCATGAATTCGGCCAGCTTCCGCTGAATGATACTCTGGAGCGCCAGCCCAGCGGCTGATCACCTCCGCGCCCTAACCCTTTCCGAAACCGACGCAACGCCTCGCTGGCCTCAACCAGCGAACCCTTTCTTGCACCCTTTTTAGACTGGCCCGCTCGATGGACGACAAGCTCCGCCAAGACATACTCGCCCGGCTGCAGCGGGATTATAAATTCCGCTCCACCAGCGGCCCGTGGATGCGCGGTGGCCGCTGCCCGGATTGCCGGGGCAAGGAACTCTATATCAGCACCGAAAAGCCATGGGTGCTGCGCTGTGGGCGGGAAAACAAATGCGGCCATGAATGGTCCACCCGCGATCTCTATAGTGAATTGTTCGACAATTGGTCCGACCGGCACCCGCAGCGGCCCGATGATCCCCACGCCGCCGCGAAAGCCTATCTGCGCGACGCGCGCGGGCTGAATGTCGTGAAACTGGCCGGGGCTTTCTCTCAGGAGAATTACTTCGACCGGAAGGCCAATGCCGGGTCTGCCACGGTGCGCTTCCAGATGCCCGAAGGCGGATGGTGGGAAAGGCTGATCGACCGGCCCCACCGTTTCGGGAAGAAGAAAGCCAATATCAAATATGGCTACAGCTTCCGGGGGCATGCCTGGCAACACCCATCGCTTTCCATGGAGGATCTGGCCACGGCCAGCGAGATCTGGATTGCCGAGGGGATCTTCGACGCGGTCGCTCTGGCCGAAGCTTTCGAAAGTGAAAGACCCGGTGCCCGTGCGGTCTCCTCAATCTCGACCAATAACTATCCGGCAAAGTGGCTGGAGGCACTGGCAGAAGCCGTGGCTGCGCGCGGAACCAGCGCCCGCCGCCCGGTGCTGGTCTTTGCCTTCGACGTCGGCCCCGCCGGTGTGCGCTACGCCCGGCGATGGGTCGATCAGGCGCGGCAGGATGGCTGGACAGCGCGCGCGGCGCAGGTGCGGCCCGATGGCGAAGGCACGAAGCTGGACTGGAACGATTTGCACCAGCGCGGAATGCTGGAGGCCGAACAGCTCGACGCCTATCTCGAAAATGGCGACATCACGACCGCGGAAAACGCGGCGGAGAAAGCCTTCCTGCTCTATCGCCGATCGCGCCGGGCCGAATTCCCGCTGACCTTCAAAAGCCGCCAGCTTTGGGCACGCTTTGCGGCAGAGCGGATTAACGAACTGATCCAGTCCTATGGGGAGGATAAAACTCTCGCGGCGCTCTCCAATGAAGAAAAATGGGACCGCGCCGCGCGTGAAGCGGTCGAAATTACAGAGATCGCCAACTGCACATTCCGCGCGCTCTATTTCCAGCGTGATGCGGCCCTGAATGACAGCACCTATTATCTGCGCATCGACTTTCCGGGGAAGCAGGACACGGTGAAGGCCAACTTCCCCGGCCCAGCCATGGCTGGCGGCGGGGAATTCAAGAAACGGCTGATCTCGGTCGCGCCCGGCGCAATCTATACCGGCTCCACATGGCAGCTCGACAAGCTGATGGAGCGGCAGCTCGATGGCATCCGCACTGTCGATGCGCTCTATTTCTCCGGCTATTCGATCGAACACAACGCCTGGATGTTTGACGATATTGCCGTCACCGATGGCCGCGTCGTTCCCCTGAATGACGAAGACTACTTTGAAATCGGCAAAGTCGGGGTGAAGCCTACCGGGGCAACCGGCGAATTCGCGATCGATTATGATCCGAACCATGCCGATTACAGCTGGTGGCCGGATCTTTATGCGTCCTTCGGCCCGCTCGGCCTCGTCTCGCTCGCTTATTGGCTGCTCTCGCTCTTTGCCGAACAGGTCCGGCGCGACCAGCAAAGCCTCGGTTTTCTGGAGATATCGGGTGAACCGGGGTCCGGTAAATCGACGCTGCTGATGTTCCTTTGGAAACTAGTCGGTCGGCGGCACAATTATGAAGGCTTCGATCCCGCCAGCGCCACCGCTGCCGGCATTGCCCGCGAACTGGTCAAATATGGCAATCTGCCGGTGGTCTTTCTGGAAGGGGACCGGAAGAAAGATCAGCCCTCCACCCGCAAATTCGACTGGTCGGAACTCAAGAAGATCTACAACGGCCATTCGCCCCGCACGCGCGGCATCGCCAATGGCGGCACCGACACATTCAGCCCGCCTTTTCGCGGCGCGCTGGTGATCGCACAGAATGATCCGATCCGTGAAGCGGAAGAGGCGGTGCTCGAACGCATCATGCCGTTGAAGGTCGATAAGAGCCGCTTTTCGCCAGAGGGTAAGGCTGCCGGCAACCGGCTGAAACGGCACGATGTTGAAGACGTTTCGCATTGGATGATCGCCATGATCCGGCAGGAGCGGCAGATCATCGACCATTATCATGCGCGCTTCACCCATCATGAAGATCGACTGCTCGCCCATCCCGAAGTGCAGAATGACCGGCTTGCCTTCAACCATGCGCAGCTCGCCGCCGCGCTCGACTGTCTGGCGCAGGCAATGGTGGTGGATGGGAAAGCGACGATCAGTCCGGCCGAGCTGAATGACGGCCACCAGTTGATCGAGCAAATGTGCCTGGCACAGCATGGCGCTCTGGGTGCGGATCATCCCATCATCGCGCAGTTCTGGGAAAGCTTCGATTATCTCGATCAGAAAATGACCGAGGGGAAGAGCGAGGCGGAATGCGCCGGGCTCAATCACCACCGCAAACAGGCGCAAGGCCTGATCGCGCTCAGCATGCCCGAGGTTGAACAGGCCTTCGCCCATTACCGCATGACGATCCCCGGCGCCTCCATGCTTGAGCTGAAGAAAATGCTGCCCACCAGCAAAGCCCGCAAATTCATCCGCTCCGGGCAGGTCAACTGCCGCGACGGGCGCAACCGCCATTGCTGGATTTTCCAGTGTGATCCCCAGACCAAGACTGAAGGACTGCCGATATGACGGCCACCGAAACTGAAACGCGGCCCATGGGCCTCGTCCCCGTCACCGATGGCATGGGCGGCATTCGCCATGAATTCCGCGCCCTGCCCCCTGAAAAGCCCAAATCCGCGCGCAAGACACGCACCGCGCCCGATCCGATCGATGCCAATCCGGACAGCGCCGCGCAGCAGCTCAAGCAGCTGATCGAACGGCTAGAGCGGCTCGAAGAGGAAAAGCGCGGCATCGCTGACGATATCAAGGAAGTGAAATCGGAAGCGAAAGCGCTCGGCTATGACGTGAAAACCATCACCGCGATCATCGCCATGCGCAAACTCTCACCCGATGTCCGGCAGGAAGCTGAGGCAATTCTCGATACCTACAAGACCGCGCTGGGGATCGTATGATGCAGGACTGGAGCCATCCCGCTTTCGAAAACCCGGATTGCGCCATCTGGAATGATGATGAAATCGCCGCCGAAGCCCGCGCCGCTTTCGATCGCCGCCGCGAGACCTATCCCGGCCTGATCAAGGCGGGCCGGATCACGGTGGCAGAGGCGCGGCAGGATACCGAAGGCTGGCGCGCGATCGCCCGCGACTGGCAATGGATCGCCTTCGGCCAGGGCACGCCCGAGACCACGGCCACGCTCGATCTGCGGATTACCGCGCTGGATACCGCGATCGCCCGCTGGCTCGATATGGTCATCGATCACGGCCTCCCGCCCACGGAGGAAGAAGCCACACAGGGCGGCTTGCTCTGCGCCATGCGCTGGTGGGCAGAACGCGAAAAGCCTCCTTGGATGGCCTTCCACCATATCCGCTGGACCTCCGCCATCGGCCACGATTGGCGCCGGGAAAACGGATACCCGACACGCGGCGAATTGCTCGCCGGCTCCTCCAAATCCCCACCTGTGAAAGATGCCGCATGACCACTCAGCCCAAAGACCGCCTGCTCACGATCCGCGAAGTGATGCAACGCACCTCGCTTTCCCGCTCCTATGTCTATCACCTGGTCAAACAGGGCGACTTCCCCGAACCAATCAAACTCGGCCCCAAATGCACCCGCTGGTCCGAACGCGCTCTCGATCAATGGCTGCAGGAAAAGCTGTCTTAATGAAATTGGAATCAGGCGGCCTAGAGATTGGTCTGCTTTCAGCAGATCAATCCGCCGGCTCGAACGGCAGGAAATCGTGGGAAGCGGACAATCTCAATCCGCCAAATTTTGGGACGCTCTTGGAGAAGATATCAGTGGCTTCTGGAATTTAGGTCGCACTTGTCGCAAGTCCAACAATAAACTGCAGAAGGCTCAGCGCCGCCAACGAGGCAGTTACGGTCGGGTGATTGAGTAGTCGAATGATTTCCGGCCAAGGGACATTGGGCGCTTCCAACAGAATTATCACTGCCTCTACGCGCTTACAGGCGTCTGTCCGTGTTTGAACATCTGCGTCAGATTGCATTATGGCCGATTGCAGGGCCTTAGTTCGCTCGCGGATGATCGCGGCGTCAATCGGACTCACGCTTTTTGCCAGCCCTGTCCAATTGGTGCTGTCGATCTTCTTTTGAAGTTCTCGACGCTCGACGTCAGACACCGCTTTTTCGTCAGTCTCCTCCGCATGGACATATCGAGGATAAAGGTAGTCATACCTCGGATGGTTCAAGGCATCGGGGGAAGCTTGATAGTATCTTTGTTGATCAGTGTCTGAAGTCTTCGCTTCGAGCAATCCATCGGACGACATGCGTTCCAAAATCGCGCTTAAGGCCCCCTTTTCCTCAAGCGTCTGAAGCTTCTCAAAAAACGCACCTCGCCAGCCACTTGTGCGACTCACTTGCTCGAAAATTGCATCAATCGGTTGCGCACCTCGAGCAGCCCATTCATCATTGATGAAATATCGGAGGAGCAGACGCTCCATGTCTTCGTCCGATGAATTCATCCTAGCATCGCCCAAACTTCATAAAAAGATATAAGCTGTGAATGGCGGCAGCCTACCGCTTTCCGCAACGTCCGCAATTGGGTCGTGTGCAGAACAGCAGCTTTTCAGAAGAAAACTGGCAAAGCTGCCACTTCCTGCAACCGCCAGGCTATTTCGAACCTTAGGGATTGAAACGTCCAGGGCCATTGCTCGCCCAGCGAATCGGTTGCCCCATATGAACGGCAACCGGCCACATGTCTTTCAGCAGTAGATCGGCCCATTCACCGGCCAGCTCACGTCGCCGGGTCATATACGCCGCGCGGTTATAGGCCCGCTCCACCTTGTTGGTCGGCACATGCGCCAGCATCAGATCGATCACGGCCCTGTCATTCGGGCGGCCAAGATCATTTGCCCGCTCATTCATGATGGTCGAGAAGGCAGAACGGAAGCCATGCGGCACATGTCGCTGGTAATATCCGGCGCGGATCAACAACGCGCGCAGCGTATTTTCGCTCATTGGGCGGTGCCCATGCCGCTCAGAAGGAAACACGAGCGGGAAATGCCCGGTCAGCGGCTCTATCGCCCGGATCACTTCCACCGATTGCGGTGCAAGCGGCACCAGATGGTCGCCATCCGTCTCTTGCTTGCGCCCCATATCGCCCTTCATCCGCGCAGCCGGAATGCGCCACAGCGGCTCCGGACCATCCAGATCCTCGAATTCATGCCACCGTGCCCCATGCAGCTCCCCTGGGCGAACCGCCGTCAAAGCGATCAGCCGCAGCGCCAACTTCGTCTGCACCCGGCATCTTTCCGCCTCACAATCGACGAGCAATTGCCGGAGCTGATCCAGATGGGTGATCGCCGGCTGCGATTTGGTTTTTGGCTTGGGCGGCAAGATAGCGCGCAGCCCCGCCGCCGGATCGGCCGAGACATATCCAAGCGCGATACCATAAACGAAAACCGCACTGATTCGCTGCCGAAGCCGGTGCGCCGTCTCGATCGCGCCGCGATCGGCAACGCTCCGCAGCAGCCGCAGGACGCAAGGCGCATCGATATCGGCAAGCCGCATTTCGCCAATGGCCGGATAGATTTCATTCTCAAGGCTGGCTTTCACATCAGAAAGATGCACCGCCGACCAGCGCGGTTTCTGCCCGTCCAGCCACTCCAGCGCCACTTTCCGGAAACTCGGCCGCAGATCCTCATCCGCATTAGCGCGGGAAAAGAGATCAGTCGGCGAAGGCTCCAGCCCCCGCGCCAGCATACTTTTGGCCACATCGCGCGCCTCGCGCGCATCTTTCAGTGATATGGCCGGATAGCTGCCGATCGTCAGCGTCTTCTGCAGCGGCTTGCCCTGGGCATTGCGCCCGAACTTATAATTCATCCGCCAACTGCGCGCGCGCTTGGCCGTCACGAACAGATAGAGCTGCTCCCCATCGGAAAGCTTATAAGCCTTATCCCGCGCCTTCGCCGCCCGCACCTTAGCGTCGGACAATCGCCCCATACCATATTCTCCGAATCCGATACCATACTCGATACCACAAGGCTTATCGGATAAATGAGAACAAAACGAGACCCATCCGGAACGCGCAAAATCCACGATCAACGGCATTCCGCCAAAAATCGGACTTCAAAATCAGCGCTGAGCGAGGTTTCTGGCGGAGAGGGTGGGATTCGAACCCACGGTACGGTTGCCCGTACACTGCATTTCGAGTGCAGCGCATTCGACCTCTCTGCCACCTCTCCGCAAGGTGTGGAGTGCGTAAAACGCATCCGGTCGACGATTGAAGCGCCGCCGTTAGCGCACGGCCAGAGGCTTGCCAACCCCCTCCGTAAAAACGCCTGAAATTTATCTGTTCACCGGGAAAGCTTGCTCACCTGCTTCACGCGCCTATATTTAAGCTTATGGATCGTGCATTGTTTTATTCACCGCAAGCGGGCCGGAAGATCGACGCACCGCTCAACAGTTCGTCGCAATTCGGCATCGGAGATGTCGTGCGCCACCGACTGTTTGATTTTCGCGGCGTGGTTTTCGATATCGATCCTGTCTTCGCCAATAGCGAGGAATGGTATCAATCCATCCCCGATGACATGCGCCCGCGCAGGGACCAGCCCTTTTATCATTTGCTCGCAGAGAATGAGGATTCGTCTTATGTTGCCTATGTCAGCCAGGAAAATCTGGAAGGCGACAAGGAAGGCGGCCCGATCGACCATCCCAGCGTGGAAGAAATCTTCGAGGATTTCGATGCCGGGCGATATCGCCTGCGCCGCGACCTGACGCATTGATTCGGCGACTCCACGTCACTACCTAGGATTTTGTGACGCAAGCTGCTGTGTGCCGAGGCTGAGCAGGGCGGTTCAGCTTTTCAGCTTCCACCCGCTCTTGAGCAGACGATAACAGACAAAACCCAGCAAGAGGTTCAGCGCGCCGACCCCAAGCGCTGCGCCAAGCACGGCATGATTGGTGTTGCCGATATCGCTTTCACCGAGGAAGCCGAAGCGGAAGCCGGAGATCATGTAGAAAAACGGATTGAACCGGCTGATGGTCTGGAAAACTGGCGAGAGATTATCGATCACATAGAATGTGCCCGAAAGGAGCGAGAGCGGGGCGACCAGGAAATTGGTCACGGCAGCGTTGTGATCGAACTTTTCCGCCCACATGCTGGTGATCAGCCCCATCAAAGCCAGCATTGTCGACCCCATCAGACCGAACCAGACAATCGCCCAGGGGTGCGCGGCCATCACTTCCACAGCGGGCCACAGGAACATGGCCAGCGCAACCGCACCGCCAACCATCACGGCGCGGGTGATCGCTGCGGCGACAATGCCGATCATCAATTCGGCCTCGGTCAAAGGAGGCATGAGAATATCGATAATGGTGCCCTGGATCTTGCCCGCCAGCAGAGAAAAGCTCGAATTGGCGAAAGCGTTCTGCATCATTCCCATCATGATCAGGCCCGGCGCGACGAATGTGGCGAAGGGTACGCCAAGGATTTCACGCGTTCCGCGGCCCATCGCGACGGTGAAAATCACCAGAAACAGCAGGGTCGTGACCGCAGGAGCCCAAATCGTTTGGGTCTGCACCTTGAGAAATCGCCGGACTTCCTTCATATAGAGAGTCCACAAGCCGATCCGGTTGATGCCGGTTATCAGAGGCCGCCCTTTCGGGGGGAACCTGTTACCGGCCTGTTGGTCGGCGGCGACGAATTCGCTGGAGTCTGCCTTAGGGGCAGCATTTGCTTGCGCTTGATCAGCCATATAAGGGCGACTATCTTTCGCAGGCCCGGCTGGCAAGCATTGGTGCGGCCTGTCCGCAGAAATTGAGGTATTGAACTTTCATGAGTTGGACCGAAGAACGGATCGCAACGCTCGCCAAGATGTGGGAGGGCGGATCAACCGCCAGCCAGATCGCAGAGGAACTGGGTGGTGTATCCCGCAATGCCGTTATCGGCAAAGCCCACCGCCTTGGCCTGAAATCCCGCCCTTCCCCGGTGAAGTCAGGCGATAAAGCCAAGGGCAAACCCAAGGAAGCTGCCAAGAAGGCCAGCCCGCCAAAAGAAAAGGCTCCGGCGCCCAAGGCGGCGAAGCCCGCAGAGCCTGCCGCGCCCAAGCCCGCCGCCCCTGTGCGGCAGGAACCGGCTCAGGCTCCCGCGGTCAAGCCCGCTGCAGCCGCGCCTGCAGAAGACGGAGCGGAGGCTGCTCCGGCACCGAAGAGCCCACGCGTGGTTTCCGTCGGTCCCGGCGGCTTCTTGCGTCAGGGCCCCGGTGATCAGCAGCCGCCGATCCCGCCTGCGCCGCCGCGCCGTCTGGTGCCGGCCAAGCCAAGCCCGGAGATCTCTGACAAGACCAGCCTGCTGGATCTGAATGACCGCGTATGCCGCTGGCCCATGGGGCATCCGGGTGAACCGGATTTCCATTTCTGCGGTGAAAAGGTCAATCCCGGCTTCCCTTATTGCGTGGAGCATTGCGGACGGGCCTATCAGGCACAGCTGCCCCGTGGTGCGCGCCGTCCGCCCCCACCACTTCCCTTTGGCGGCCCGCGGGTTCGCTAATTGCTAGACGCTTAGAAAAAGCCTCGCTGAATTTTACATTCAGCGGGGCTTTTTTATGTCTGAGTTGAAAGCGGATCAGATTTTGCAGTGATAGCTTACCGCCATGTCCGGATCGCCGTGTCCATCATAGGTGGACACTGCCGGATAGGGACACAATTTGCGCTCCGCATTATCCAGCGCGCGCGCGGTGGCCGGGACCGAATCCGGTGTGTCATCGCCTTCAACCCATTTCACCAGCGGTGACAAAAGATCGAATTGATCGGGCGTCATAGCCCCGCCGCGGCAATGGCCCATGCCCGGGACCAGAAACAGCCGGCTGAAGGCCTGAGCCTGCTCCAGGCCACCTGCGCCCTCTGCCATGCGCTGATACCAATCAACTGTGTCCAGTGCCGAAAACCAAGGGTCGGCAGTGCCATGATACATCAGCATCTTGCCGCCGCGCGCGGTAAAGCTGTTCAGCATGGTAAAATCGTAAGAGTCCATCAGCCGCGCGCCCTGATCCGACATGGCAGCCAGATAGGCCGCATCGGTGTCAAAACTGCTATCCGTGCTGGCCGCCCCGAGGGGGGACGGTGCGTCGCTGGGCAAGAACCCCGGCAAACCGCCTACCTTTTCTCCGAACAATGCCGGGTCCATGGGAAACGCAGAATAAATCGGAACACCAGCGGAGGTTTTCGGTCCGGCAAATGCTGTCTTGAGCGCCTGCACCTGCGCGGGAGCGAGACAGCTTTCACTGTTCGTGTCACCGCCGCACTGCAGTTTTGCAGGATCGAAGTCGCATTTCGTCATGGCAAAGATCATACCGTCCTGCAGACCGTCGGCTGCATCGCATTGCTCCAGCACGGCGGTTTGCAGGGATAGACGCTGCGCCGGAGAGAACAGCTGCGCCGCATGGTCAGCGCCCAGCCCGGTTTCTTCGGCAGCGCGGTTGAATGCCGCCTGCGCATTGGCCAGCGCCATATTGCTGCGCCCGGTCCGCATCGCCGGTGCGCCCGAGACGACACCATCAAATTCGAAGGGGAAACGCTGCGCCGCGACCATCGCTTCACGCCCGCCGGTCGAACAGCCAACCAGATAGGAATGGTCAGGACGGCGGCCATAATGCGCAGCAATGATGCTCTTTGCTGTCTGGGTGACGCGGCCCACCGCATTATAGGCGAAATCCAGCATCGCCTGCTGATTGCCGGTGAAGGCGAAATCAAACACTTCCCCCTGATGGCCACTATCGGTCGAAGCAACGGCGAAACCTCTGGCCAGAGCCGGTGCATCGCCCGCAGCCTGCGTGCCGAGTGGAGGGCGCACGACGCCGTTCAGGCCCCCTCCCCCCTGAAAGAGGTAGCGCCCATTCCAATTATCCGGCAGCGCAACGGCAAAGCGAATGCCATATTCGGTACCATCGGGCCCGATGCGGCGATTCAATATCCCTTCGACCTTGCAATAGGCGGGCATGGCCATGCCATTGGTCGCACCGGAGAATGGGTCCAGAGTAAGTTCGCCAGCCGCAGCCGCCGCTACGCGCTGTGTCGCGGTGATTTCAAGATCACCGCGCAGATTGGTCATCGCAGCAAGGGCGGAACAGGCATTGGGCGCCTGCCGGCTATCCTCTTGCAAATTGGCGCCGCTCTGTGCGGTGGACGCCGTGCTGGCAAAGGCGATCGCTGCCGTGCCGATCGTCAGACAAATCTTGCTCTTCATGGCTTACTCTCCCCCTGTGATTTACCCTGCCGACACTGCGGCCTCCCCGCCTTCCCGCTGAGGGAAAGTTCGGGGAACGGCCGCCGATTCAGCATTAAGGCATCATTCGTCGCGAAACTGTCCGAAATCGGGCGCTTCCTCTTTGCGATCGGGTGTTGCGGCGAGCACGGCTTCCGCTCTGGCACGCATGCCATCCTTATAGAAGCCATGCGTGACGATATATGTCTGATCGGCCAGAATACCGTCTGCCACGAGCCGGCCAGCTTCTTCTGGCTCCATCCAATTATCGCCGACAATGCGCCGCGACAGCTTCTTCTCTGACGCCTGATAGCCGCTGCCTTCAACCAGATGTGTTGGTCGGTTCTGCTGCGTTTCATGGATGTTGGATTTCACTGGGCCGGGCAGCAGGATCGACACGCCAATGTTCTTTTCCGCCAGTTCGGGCTTCACTGCTTCGCAATAATGGCACACCGCGGCCTTGCTCGCCCCATAGATCGCCATGAAGGATGGCATCACCACTTCCGCCGCCAGGCTGGCGGTGGAGACGATATGGCCACCGCGGCCATGAGCGATCATCTGCGGCAGAAATTCGACAAATCCGTTGATAACGCCGCCAACATTCACACCGAAGCCGAAATCATAATCGGCATAGGTCGCCTCCAGCACCGGCCCTTCCGGCCCCACTCCGGCATTGTTGACCAGGATATCCACGCCGCCGAATTCATCCTGCATCCGCTGGGCGGCTTCGCGATAGGCTTCCCGGTTGGTGACATCGAGCTGCAGCGCGCTGACTGCATTGGATTTGTCGCCGCCCGCAAAACTGGCCAGCGCGTCATCAATATGATCCTGCCGCAAATCTGCGAGGACCACCTGAGCGCCGCGTTCAACAAGTATTTTCGCTATGCCGAGACCAATACCGCTGGCGCCGCCAGTGATAAACGCAGTTTTGCCTTCAAACGTCGTAATTGCCATGCATTCTCTCTCATTTTTTACCTGCCCGGTGGCGGGCAGTGTTTGGTGCTGTATGAAAGGCGTGATGACTGGCCGCAAGTATTAAACGAGGAACACATATGCCAATTTCACTGCATGCAGCACTTGTCCCGAGCTGGCTCCAGATCCTCGGATCACTCAACACCTTGATCGATAAGGCCGAGGCCAGCGATTTTACCGAGGAAGCCATCGTCCAGCAAAGGCTGATCGATGATATGCTACCCTTTGCCTATCAGGTCAAAAGCGCGGTGGTTCATAGTCAGGGCGCCATTGAAGGCGTTCGCAAAGCGGTATTTTCACCGGATATGACCCCGCCGCCCGCGAGTTTCGCTGCCATGCGCAATCAGATCAGCGGAGCCATCCATTTTCTTCAAAATGTCGACGAGGCAGAAATGGAAGGCTTCATTGGTGCGCCCATGCGCTTCGAAATCGGCGAAAAGAGAATTGATTTTACGGCAGAAAACTTCCTGCTCAGCTTTTCCCAACCCAATTTCTATTTTCACGCGACCACGGCCTATGACGTGCTGCGAATGATTGGCGTTCCGGTCGGCAAACTGGACTATCTGGGCGCTTTACGCATAGTAGGCTGAAACTCTACAACTGATGGAAGGGCGCGCGCCCTTCCATCCGGCATAACAAAATAACGGGCCCACCTTGATGTATCGCGTTCTGACTTATGGAGCCGCGCTGGCGGCTCTGACCCTACCCGGTATTGCCCATGCAGAGATTCCACCAGCAGTCCGCGCCATGCTGGATGCCGCAATCGCCACTGGCGACCGGGCGAAGATCGCGACGGTCTTCGAAATCGCCGAAGCAACATATCCCGGCGAGAAGGACGAGCTCAGCGCGCTTCATGATGCATTTCTTGATCAGACAAAGCGTTCCGCCAGCCTTGCCGCGAAGAAGAAGGAAGCCCGGATACGCTCCGCCAGCCTGATCGACATGTGGTCAGGCGAAGGGCAGATCGGCGCCTTGCGTGAAACCGGCAACAGCGAGTCACTGGGCCTGACGGCCGGCGTGAAGATGCAGCGCACCGGCATAGACTGGCGTCACAAGCTGCATTTCCTGTTCGATTATCAAAGCACCAATGGAGAAACCACGCGCGAGCAATATCTCGCATCCTATGAACCGCAATATCAGCTGAAGGGCGAATTGTTCTTCATCTTCGGCCTCGCCCAGTTCGAAAGCGATCAGTTCCAGGGCTATGACTCGCGCTACTCGGTCTCGGGCGGTGCCGGCTACCGCATCGTCGACAGCGATGATTTGCAATTGTCTGTTCAGGCAGGACCGGCATGGCGGCGCACCGATTTCACCGATGGGGATGAAGAATCCGTGCTGACCGGTCTTGCCGCGCTCAACATGGATTGGAAGATCAACGACCGCGTGACCCTGAAGCAAGATGCGGACGCCTATCTGCGTTCGGAGAATACGACACTCAGTTCGACGACCTCTCTGGAGGCTGCTCTCGGCGGCGCCTTGTCTGCGCGTGCATCCTACGCGGTGGAATATGCAACGGCACCGCCGGACGGGTCGGTAACCACGGATACGCTCACCCGCTTCACGCTCGTCTATGGCTTCTGACAGCGTAGAAACCCATTTTCCCGTTTATTTTCCAGTGATTAAAGAGTAACACCGATGTTACTAGTACCACTTTTTAGTGATTTTTATCCAAGTTAAAGTAAGCGTGCCAATCAGCCTCCGGGATAAATTGAGCAACTATCATGATCAATAGTGAGCACGAGAGATTAAGACTGGAAGCCGTTCGTCGCCATAATATTTTGGATACGCCGCCGGACGGCACGTATGACGCTCTGGCTGAACTGGCCATGCGGATGCTGGATTGCGCAGCCGGTGTCGTAAGCATTGTCGACAGTAATCGTATCTGGCTTAAATCGCACCCCGGCCTTGATGTGGATGAACTTGAACGTGACGATGGCCTGTGCGCCTCGGCTGTTTTGCAGGATGGGCCCTGGATTGTCGAAAATGCAGCGGTGGATCCGCGCACTTTGACCAACCCGCTTGTTGCCGGTGAGCTGGGCCTCCGATTTTATGCTGGCATCCCTTTAAGAACGGCAGAAGGCTTCAATCTGGGCATGTTGGCCGTGGTCGACACCAAACCGCGCTCTCTGACCGGTCAGGAGCTCTATAATCTCAAATTGATCGCCCGGGTGGTGGTCGAATTGCTGGAACTGCGAGTGGCCGCCCGCTCGGAAGCCGCCGAAGCGCGGCAGGTTAATCATTGAACTTCAGCAATTGCCCCTTCCGCGTCAGCATCACCTGATTGACGACCGGGAAAGGCTGTGCCCCAAATACGATCGCCTCATACATGATCAGGCCTGCATCCTGCAGATCGACTGCAGTAGCCAGGAATTGCTTGTCCGACACCTCAACTGAAAGATCGGCCGGGCTAACATCCGCGCTATTGGGCCAGATGCCCTGAAGATAACGGATAAAGGCGCGCCGAGTTACGGCGACAGAATCATCACCCTCTCGGTCTTTAGCCAGATCCTTGCGCGGGGGTGCCATGCTCTTGCGGTTCTTCCCAATCTCTGCCGCACCTATTGTCACTCAAGTCCGGACCCGGACTATTTCATGGCAATAGTGATGAGACGAAGGACGTGCTTACAGCCAACCGATTATATAAAAGTTAACGCACGATAATGCGCCTCATCCGCAAGACCAACTGATTAAAAATCTGAATTTTGCACGAAAAAGGGGCTGCGGAACCCATGGTCCCGCAGCCCCTTTTCTTGCTCGACGTGACGAGTTTAGTCGTCGTCTTTGAGGAACGCCGGCATATGATCGGGGTTACCCCCTTCTTTGCCGCCTTCATTTTCGTCACGGTTGCGATTGCCGCCACCGCCGCTGCGGCGCGGACCACGGCCACGACGGTCGCCGCCACGATCACCACGGTCACCACGATCACCGCGGGGCTCACGCTTTTCGCGCGGTTCGCGCGCCGGACGCGTATCTTCCAGCTCTTCGCCAGTTTCCTGATCAACAACCCGCATCGACAGGCGGACCTTGCCGCGATTATCGATTTCGAGAACCTTGACCTTAACTTCCTGGCCTTCGGAAACGACATCAGTCGGCTTTTCAACGCGCTCGTTCTTCATTTCGGACACGTGGACGAGACCGTCCTTGCCGCCCATGAAGTTCACGAATGCACCGAAATCAACGATGTTGACGACCTTGCCGGTGTAGACCTTGCCGACTTCGGCTTCTTCAACGATGCCTTCGATCCACTTCTTCGCCGCTTCGATCTGCGAAACGTCGGAAGAGCTGATCTTGATGATGCCTTCATCATCGATATCGACCTTGGCGCCGGTTTCCGCGACGATTTCACGGATGACCTTGCCGCCCGTGCCGATTACGTCACGGATCTTCGACTTGTCGATATTGATCGTTTCAATGCGCGGAGCATGCGCGGACAGTTCGGTCCGTGCGGAGCCGAGAGCCTTCTGCATTTCACCAAGGATGTGCGCACGGCCGGCTTTTGCCTGTTCCAGTGCCTTGCCCATGATTTCCTGCGTGATGCCGGCAACCTTGATGTCCATCTGCATCGTGGTGATGCCAGCTTCCGTACCGGCCACCTTGAAGTCCATGTCGCCGAGGTGATCTTCGTCACCCAGAATGTCGGACAGCACGGCGAATTCGTCACCTTCGAGGATCAGACCCATGGCGATACCGGAAACCGGACGTTCGATCGGAACGCCAGCATCCATCATCGACAGACAGCCACCGCAAATCGTCGCCATAGAGCTGGAGCCGTTGGACTCGGTGATGTCTGACAGGATGCGGATCGTGTAAGGGAAGTCTTCCTTGCTCGGCAGAACCGGATGCAGGGCGCGCCATGCCAGCTTACCATGGCCGATTTCACGGCGACCAGGGGCGCCGAAACGGCCAACTTCACCCACCGAGTAAGGCGGGAAGTTATAGTGCAGCATGAAGTTCGAGTAGCTCAGGCCTTCCAGCCCGTCAATCATCTGCTCGCTTTCCTTGGTGCCCAGCGTGGTGGTGCAGATCGCCTGCGTTTCACCGCGGGTGAACAGCGCCGAACCATGCGTGCGCGGCAGGAAACCAACCATGCCTTCGATCGGGCGAACCTGATCGAGCTTACGGCCGTCAATCCGGGAACCGTCCTTCAGGATGGCGCCGCGAACAATGTCGGCTTCGAGCTTCTTGACGGCCTTGCCGGCAGTCATCTGCTTCTGGCCATCGGCATCGGCGAAATGTTCTTTCGCCTTCGCACGAGCAGCGTTCAGCGCTTCGCTACGGGCAGACTTGTCGGTCAGCTTGTAAGCGGCAGCAATATCGTCACCGATCAGACCGCGCAGTTCTTCCTTCAGAGCCGCCTTGTCATCCGACAGGTCGATTTCCCAAGGTTCCTTAGCAGCTTGCTCAGCCAGCTTGATAATCGCCTGGACAACCTGCTGGTTTGCCTTGTGGGCAAACATCACGGCGCCGAGCATGTCTTCTTCCGTCAGCTCCTTGGCTTCGGATTCGACCATCATCACGGCATCATGCGTGCCGGCAACAACCAGATCGAGTGTGCCTTCGGCCAGCGCAGTTTCCTGCTTCGGGTTGAGCACATATTCACCGTCGATCATGCCGACGCGGCAACCGGAGATCGGGCCCATGAAGGGAACGCCCGAAATGGTCAGCGCAGCCGATGCGGCGATCATCGCCACAATGTCAGCTTCGGTTTCGCCATCATAGGACAGAACCTGACAGATGACGTTGATTTCGTTGTAGAAACCTTCAGGGAAGAGCGGACGCACCGGGCGGTCGATCAGACGGCTGGTGAGTGTTTCCTTCTCGGTAGCGCCGCGTTCGCGCTTGAAGAAGCCACCGGGAATACGACCGGCGGAAGAGAATTTTTCCTGGTAATGGACGGTGAGCGGGAAGAAATCCTGGCCCTCTTTCACCGATTTCGCAGCAGTGACTGCGCACAGAACCACGGTTTCGCCATAAGTGGCGAGGACCGCGCCGTCAGCCTGACGGGCAATGCGGCCGGTTTCGAGAGTGAGGGTTTTGCCGCCCCACTCCAGCGATACGGTTTTGGTATCAAACATAATAATCCTTCGTGAACCCGCGCGGCCCTATTGCGGCGCGGGGCCTACTGTTTGCCGGAGTAATCCGTTCCGGCCCGGTATGGGGCTGGTTACGCCCCAGGGCGACTTTGCCGAATTGCAAAATCATGCCCTTAAAAGCAAAACGGCTCCCCGAGGGGAGCCGTAAGCTGCCTTACTTACGCAGACCCAGTTTCTGGATCAGTGCGTTATAACGCTCGACATCTTTTTTCTTGAGATAAGCGAGCAAAGTGCGGCGTTGATTGACCAGCATCAGAAGACCACGACGGGAATGGTTGTCCTTGTGGTGATCCTTGAAGTGTTCGGTCAGGTTGCGAATACGTTCGGTAAGGATTGCAACCTGCACTTCGGGAGAACCGGTATCGCCATCCTGACGGGCGTGTTCTTTAACCAGTTCCTGCTTCTTCTCAGCGGTAATCGACAATATATTTACTCCGCGACATCCGGTAAATTGAATCCCCTGACGACTTTCGCCATCCCCTGTTCAAGCTCAACCAGCGCAACCGGGACATTGTCCCTGTGCGCCCAATAAAGCCCGTCGGGTTCGGGGCATCCGGTCAACACACGGCCCTGACGGACCGCCACTACCGCTTCCGGATCGAGCGCCAAGGCCGGGATGTCGTCCAGCCCTGCCCTCAGCGGCAGAATTATCTCTTCGAGAGGCGCGCCCTTACCGATTTCGTTCAATTTGTCTAGCGAAATCGACTGCTTCTCGGTGAAGGGGCCGGCTTTCAACCGGCGCAACATCGTGACATGGCCGACCGTATCAAGCGCCAGAGCGATGTCCCGTGCGAGTGACCGTATATAGGTTCCCTTGGATACCATGGCAACCAAAGTGACCGAATCCAGCAGGTCATCCGAAGCCGTTTCATCGCCGCTTTGCAGCACCAGCGAATGGATGGTCACCGCCCGCTTCTTCAGCGCCACATCCTCACCCGCACGGGCGAGTTCATAGGCCCGCTTGCCATTCACCTTCAACGCGGAATAGGCAGGCGGAACCTGCTCTATCGCCCCGGTAAAGCGCGGCAGGATAGCGCTGAGTTGCGCTGCGGAGGGACGGATATCGCTCTGCGCGACGACATCCCCTTCTGCATCCAGCGTTTCAGTCTGCTCTCCGAATTTCACCGTAAAGGCGTAAATCTTGCTGGCATCCAGCATCCGGCCACACAGCTTGGTCGCTTCCCCCACCGCAATGGGCAGCACGCCCTCCGCCAGCGGGTCCAGCGTTCCGCCATGGCCGACCTTGTATTTCTTGCCATGGCCCGCTTCACGCAGATTGCGCTTCACCGCTGCCACAGCCTGAGTCGAGCCAAGCCCGACCGGCTTGTCGAGAATGATCCAGCCATGCGGTTCCATGTCAGCCCCCCGCCACCATGCGGGCGAGCCCCAGGAACTGGTCGATAACCCAGGCAACCGGCGGCAGGACGACATTTTCGATAATTCCGCTGCCGGGGAAGAAATAAGGGATCACCAGCAGGATCAGGAAGACGATGCCAAATCCAAGCGGGCGCAGCTTGCGATAAGTTTGCGCCGCAGATGGAGGCAGCAGGCCTTCGACAATATGCGAGCCATCAAAGGGCGGAATCGGCAGCAAGTTAAAGAATGCCAGAAACACATTGATCATGATGAAATAATTGAGCGTCAGCCCGATATATTGCCCAAATGCTTCCGGCGGAGCGGTCAGGGTGGAAGCGTAAACCCCCAAAGCCACCGCGCCGATGGCGGCCATAACCAGATTGGAAAGCGGCCCGGCTGCGGCCACTGCCATCATGCCATAGCGCGGATTGTTCAGCCGCCCCTGCATCACAGGAACCGGCTTCGCCCACCCGAACACCGGCATGCCGGCAACAGCCAGCATGCCCGGCACCACCAGCGTGCCAACCGGGTCGACATGGCGAATGGGGTTCAGCGTCAGACGGCGACGTTCCTTGGCAGTGGGATCACCCAGCGCCAGCGCCGTCCAGCCATGTGCTACTTCGTGAAAAACAATTGCGATCACCAGACAGGGGATCAGCGCCAGAGCGGTAAGCAGCGTTTCATTCATGATGGTGGATCAGATAGGCGCTGCGTCCTGCGAAACCAATGGCCCCGCCTAACTTATCTATGCCCAGCTCATCCATGAAAGCTCAGCGCTTCGCAAAAATGGCGCCGACACAATGCGACATAACGATCATTGCCGCCGATTTCGGTCTGCGCGCCAGCCTTCACCGGCGCGCCGTCGTCATCAACACGCAGATTCATCGCCGCCTTGCGTCCGCAATAACAGACCGCCTTCAGTTCAACCAAGGCGTCGGCAATGCCCAGCAATACCGCAGAACCGGAAAACAGCTCGCCCTGAAAATCCGTGCGCAGGCCGTAACACAGCACCGGAATATTCGCTTCATCGGCGAGCCGGGCCAATTGCCAGACCTGCTCACGGGTCAAAAATTGTGCCTCGTCCACCAGCACGCAGGCAATAGGCTGGGCTGCTTGAGCCGCCTTCACCGCCTCCCACAAATTGGTGGTTTCGCGAAACAGATGCGCGCCTGCCTCCAGCCCGATCCGGCTAAAAATCGGCTGCCCTTGTGAGCGGTCATCCAGCGCGGCGGTCCACAGCATGGTGCCCATCCCGCGTTCGCGGTAATTGAAGTCGGCCTGCAGAAGCGTGGTCGATTTGCCAGCATTCATGCTGGCATAATAGAAATAGAGCTTGGCCATGCTCCTTCTAGTCTTCGTTATCTTCCAGATCGCGCGCAACCTTCGGATCGTTCAACAATTGCTCGATCCGTCCTGCCTCTTCAAAACTCTCATCCGCCATGAAGCGCAGCTTGGCAGCGTATTTGAGCTTGAGCGAATTGGCGACTTCACGCTGAAAATAGGCTGTGTTTTGTTGCAGCGCCTTCAGAACAGCCGCTTCATCTTGCCCCAGCAAAGGCTTCACATAGACCTTGGCCATGCGCAGATCGGGCGACATGCGCACTTCGGTGACTGATACGTTATGCGCGCTGATCGTTTCATCATGCACCTGACCACGCATCAGGATTTCCGACAGCACATGGCGCACGCGTTCGCCGACTTTCAGCAGACGAACAGATTGTTCTTCATTGGTATTTTGCGGGCGAACCATCATTCAATCCATCATTATTGTCTGTTGCGATCCGACTTGCAGGCATCGCTTTGTATCTGCCGCTATAGGCGGAATATTTCGGAAGTGCGAGGGCAGCAGCATTCGGCGAGCCGGACCAGCCAAAACCACTGGAATGGTCGGACTGGCAATGCCTAAGCCCCCCTTTATGCCGGCATCTTGGCAAGAATACGCTTCAGCGAACTGATGTTGCGCGCGGTGTTGCGCGTATCCAACCGCCGTTCGATAAACGGTCCGGTCAGACGGCTGCGCCCGACACCTTCGACATAGTCCACGAATAACGCCTTCGTCCCAAGCGCCAACCGTTCCGGCCCGCGCTCACTATAGACGTCCACCATCGCATCGAATTGTTCCTGCGAGGGCTGCATTTCGAGAAAATGCGTATGCACCTGCTTTTCATCACCATCCGCCGCGAAGGGGTTTTCCTCGATTGCAGTGCGCAGCTGATCACGCGTGAGGACGAGTGCCAGACAATCTATGTCGAAATGCTCCTGCATCACGTAAGCAAGCTTGTCATTCAGCCCTTCAACGGGGCGTTCTTCATGGGTAAAGAGCACATTGCCGCTGGCGATGACGGTTTCGACATTCTCGAAATCCTCGCGCTCCATCGCGTCACGAAGATCCGTCATCTTCAGGCGGTTTCCACCGACGTTAACACTGCCGAACAAGGCGATATAGTGCATGGCTTCGTGGCCCTTCCAGACAAACAAACGGGCCAGGAAATCCCGGCCCGTTCGCATTTAACCTGGCAAACGCATTACAGGGTGCGTTCGCGTTCCTCGACTTCGAAGACTTCCAGCATATCGCCTGCCTTGATGTCGTTCGTGTCTTCGAGCACCACACCACATTCCAGACCAGCGCGGACTTCCGCAACATCGTCCTTGAAGCGGCGCAGCGAAGCGATCGTCGTTTTCGATACGATAACATCGTCGCGCGTAAGACGGGCGAAGAGGCCTTTGCGAATGGCGCCTTCTTCGACCAGCAGACCAGCCGCCTTGTCCTTCTTGCCAGCAGGGAAGACCTGCTTGACCTCGGCACGACCAACCACGTTTTCGATCCGGAGCGGCCCGAGTTCGCCAGCCATTTCCTTCGCGATCTCTTCGGTCAGGTGATAGATGACATCATAATACATCATCCGCACCTTCTCGCGTTCAATCATCTGGCGAGCCTTGGCGTTGGGACGCACATGGAACCCGACGATCGGCGCGTTACTGGCTGCGGCCAGCGTAACGTCACTTTCGGTAATCGCACCGACACCCGAATGCAGCACGCGCACCTTGATGTCATCATTCGAAAGATTGTTCAGCGCGGCCACGATGGCTTCCACCGAGCCCTGCACGTCAGCTTTCACCAACAGTGGGAATTCGATCGTATCGCTCTTGAGGTTGGAGAACATCGCATCGAAATTGGCCGGCGTCGCCGCAGTACGCTGCGAATGGGCCTTTTCACTACGATATTCCGAAACTTCACGGGCACGCTGTTCGTTCTCGACAACGGTCAGCTGATCGCCAGCATTGGGAACACCGCCCAGACCCAGCACTTCGACCGGTGATGACGGGCCAGCTTCCTTAACCTGCTTGCCCTTGTCATCAATCATCGCACGGACCTTGCCGCTCTGCGTGCCGACGACGAACACATCGCCGCGCTTCAAGGTACCACGTGTGATGAGAACAGATGCAACCGGGCCGCGGCCCTTATCCAGCTGCGCTTCAATCACCGTACCTTCAGCGGCGCGATCGGGGCGTGCCTTCAGCTCAAGCAATTCTGCCTGCAGCATGATCTTGTCGATCAGATCGTCCAGGCCCGTTCCGGCCTTGGCCGAAACTTCCACATCCTGCACATCGCCCGACATTTCCTCGACGATGACTTCATGTTCCAGCAGCCGTTCCCGGATTTTCTTCGGGTTGGCTTCCGGCTTGTCGCATTTGTTGATTGCCACGATCATCGGAACGCCAGCGGCCTTCGTGTGATTGATCGCTTCGATCGTCTGCGGCATGATTCCGTCATCAGCAGCCACCACCAGAATGACGATATCCGTCACATTGGCACCGCGTGCACGCATTTGCGTGAAGGCTTCATGGCCCGGCGTATCGAGGAAGGTCAGCTTCTGCTTGTTCTTCGTCGTGATCTGATAGGCGCCGATATGCTGCGTGATCCCGCCGCTTTCACCGCGAACCACATCGGTACCCCGCAAGGCATCGAGCAGAGAGGTCTTGCCGTGATCGACATGGCCCATGATCGTAACGACCGGTGCACGGTCCTTCAGCGTTTCTTCGGGATCGACATCATCAGCCGTGTCGATATCGACATCGCTTTCGGAAACACGCTGGATCCGGTGGCCGAAATCTTCGACCAGCAGCTCAGCCGTATCCTGATCAATCGTCTGATTGACGGTGACCATCATGCCCATATTGAACAGCGCCTTCACTAGGTCGGCGCCCTTCTCAGCCATACGATTGGCGAGTTCCTGAACCGTGATGGCTTCAGGGACGATCACGTCACGTGCCTGTTTCTCGCGCTGGCGCGGCTTGTTGCCACCCTGCGAACGACGTTCTTTCTCACGCGCCCGTTTCAGAGCTGCGAGTGAACGTGCGCGTGCACCTTCATCTTCATTCAGCGCCTTATTGACGGTAAGCTTACCACCGCGGCGGCGATCGGCCTTGTCACCGCGCGCAGGCGCGGCATTGCCAGCCTTCTTGGCGGCTTCTTTCTTCTTTTCGGGCTTTTTCGGCTCAGGACGCTGAACCGGCGTAAAGCGGCGGGGAGCAGGTTTTGCTTCCGCCTCATCGCCCGTGGATTCGCCCTTCGCCTGATCCGTTGCATCAGCTGTCTCAGCCTTGGCCTCTTCAGCAGCTTTCTCCGCAGCCGGTTGAGCAGCGGTTTCGGCTGACTTGGCAGGTTCTTCCTGAACCGCTTCCGGTTCGACCTTTTCAACCTTCTCGGCAGCCTGCTTTTCAGCTTCCTGGGCCTTCTTGGCTTCTTCCTCGGCCTTGCGATTTTCTTCAGCGCGGCGTTTTTCTTCTTCCGCCTTGCGCTGACGCTCATCTTCTTCGCGGCGGCTGGTTTCTTCCATCGCGGCGAGGCGTGCTTCTTCTGCTTCACGCAGCAGCTGAGCCTGCATCTCGCGGCGACTTTCCGCACTTACCGGGCGCTTGGCAGCTGGCTTGGGCACAGGCTTCGGTTTCGGCGCAGGCGCCGGGGTTGCCGCCGGAGCAGTGTCCGCTGCGGGCGTAGATGCCGTTTCAGAGGGCGCAGGCGCAGGCGCGGGCGCAGCTTCACCAGCTTCGCCCGGCTTCGTCACTTTACGGCGACGCTTTACCTCGACCGCGACCTTGTTGGTGCGACCGTGACTGAAGGTCTGTTTGACCTCGCCAGCGTCGACCGAGCGCTTCAGCCCCAGAGGCTTGCGGCCGCGCGTCGGTTTGGTTTCGTTATCGCTCATACGCCTCTATTACCCTTCGTATTCTCTATTCGTCGTCGCCGCAGTTCCCGGATCGGTCATCGCTGCCGCCCGGTTTCCGTCATTCCCAAAAGCCACTTCCGTCGCTTTCGTATAATTCAGCAAGCGCTGGAGCAGTGTCTGTGCCCGCTCGGCTGAAAATCGATCAGCCAGCGCCATATGGACGACATTATCGCGCCCCAATGCCACAGACAGGGTCGCGCGGTCCAGTGGTAGACAGATTCCCGTCAAACCGGAACCTTCGGCATCCATACCAACACGGAAGGCCTGGTCCAGCTTCTTTGTTCCGTCTTCGCCCGCATCGCTGGCGTGATAGAGAGCGGATACGCGCCCCATTCGCGCCTGATCGGCAATACGGTCTGACCCCAAGATAAGACGTCCGGCGCGCATTTCGAGTCCCAGTCGCTGACAAAAACTGTGCCGCAGCGCATCCTCGATCCGCTGTGGCAGGTCTTCGGGAATCGAAAAGCTGCTTTGTTTGAAGGCGCGGGCAAGTGCGGCACGCAGCCGCCCCTTTTCCATCGCCGCCGTCAATTCTGCCCGGCTCACGCCAATCCAGGCACCGCGCCCCGGCGCACGCGCCAGCGGATCGGGCCAGATCACATCATCCGGCGATAACGCCAGACGCACCAAGCGGTCACGCGGCGCGACATCGCCGGTGAGGACACAGCGGCGCTCGGGCGCAGCTTGCGCTGCACCCTTGGCCTCAGAGATGTCGGAGCTCAGCGGTTCATTGTGAGGATTCCGCATCGGCGGCCTCCTCTATGGCAGAGGCACCGGACGTAGCCGCCGGAGTCTCTTCATCATCATCAAACCAGTGCGCACGGGCAGCCATGATAATTTCATTGCCCTGCTCTTCACTGAGACCGAATGTCCCCAGCACACCGCCGCGATCTTCGGGACGCTGGCCGCGCGTACGCGGACCAGCATCATTGCGGCGCTTGGGTGCCTCGCGTTTCTTGGCGATCAGCTCATCCGTGGCGAGATCCGCCAGATCGTCGAGCGTCTTGATCCCCGCCTTGCCCAGCATGACCAGCATCTGTTCGTTCAGATGCGGCAGCTCGGCCAGATCATCTTCAACGCCCAATTCACGGCGCTGCCCGCGATAGTTTTCTTCCTGACGCTCCAGCGCTTCGCGTGCACGCGACTGTAGCTCTTCGGCCAGATCTTCGTCGAAGCCTTCGATCGCAGCAAGTTCAGCCAGTTCGACATAAGCGACTTCTTCCAGTTCGGCGAAGCCTTCGGCCACCAGCAACTGGGACAGCGTTTCATCGACATCCAGCTCTTCTTCGAAGACGCGTGAGCGCTCGGAGAATTCTTTCTGCCGCTTCACCGAGGCTTCTTCCTCGGTCATGATGTCGATCTGGCTGGCTGTGAGCTGGCTGGCCAGACGAACATTCTGACCGCGGCGACCAATCGCCAGCGATAGCTGATCATCGGGCACAACAACTTCGATGCGGCTGTCATCTTCATCGATGACCACGCGGCTGACCGTTGCCGGCTGCAGCGCGTTGACGATGAAGGTCGCCGTATCTTCACTCCAGGGAATGATGTCGATCTTTTCGCCCTGCAGTTCCTGCACAACGGCCTGAACGCGGCTCCCCTTCATGCCGACACAGGCGCCGACAGGATCGATCGAGCTGTCATGGCTGATCACGCCGATCTTGGCGCGGCTGCCCGGATCGCGGGCAGCGGCCTTGATTTCGATGATGCCATCGTAAATCTCAGGAACTTCCTGTGCGAAAAGCTTACGCATGAAATCGGGATGCGCGCGCGACAGGAAGATCTGCGGACCGCGATTGTTACGCTCCACCTTCATGATGATCGCACGGATGCGTTCGCCCACACGGGCGGCTTCACGCGGGATCTGCTGATCGCGGCGGATAACGCCTTCGGCGCGGCCGAGATTGACGATCACATGGCCGAATTCGACCGATTTGATCACCCCGGTAATAACTTCACCGGAACGGTCCTTGAACTCGTCATACTGCCGCTCACGCTCTGCATCGCGGACCTTCTGGAAGATCACCTGCTTGGCGCTCTGTGCGTCAATCCGGCCGAGATCGACAGGAGGCAGCGGATCGACGATGAAATCGCCCAGCTTCGCGCCATCCTGCAGCTTCTCAGCCTGCTTCAGATCGACCTGTTTGAAATAGTCTTCGACTTCTTCGACCACTTCGACGACCCGCCACAGACGAAGATCGCCCGTATTGGGGTCGAGCTTGGCACGAATATCGTTTTCTGCGCCATAACGGCTGCGCGCGGATTTCTGGATCGCTTCTTCCATCGCTTCGATAACGATCGACTTGTCGATCATTTTTTCCGAAGCGACCGAGTTGGCGATCGCGAGCAATTCAGCCTTATTGGCGGAAATCGGACTGGCCATCAGTCGTCTGCCTTTTCTTCTGCGGGAATATCTTCGATTTCTTCAATTTCGTCGGCGCCGGTCATGTCGAGCGGCTTCGTCGCGGCAATCAGATCATTGGTCAGCATCAGCTTCGCGGAATGGATCGCCGCATAGGGGACCTCCACCGCGCCAGCCTTGCGATCCTCGATCGTCACGACGTTATCTTCAATACCCTTGAGCTGGCCGTGCAGATTGCGTTTTCCGTCAATCTTCTCAGCCAGTGAAATACGTGCTTCATGCCCAGCCCAATTGGCAAAATCCTTCGGCCGGGTCAGCGGGCGATCGATGCCAGGAGAGCTCACTTCGAGATGATAGGCCCCCTCGACCAATTCCTCGCCCTGCTCTTCAATTTCATCGATACGCTTCGAAATGCGGCGTGACAGCTCCATGCATTGTTCAACGATCAGCTGCCCCGTTGCCGGGTCTTCCGCCATAATCTGCAAAGCCCGTTCGTCGTCCGCCCCGGTCAGCTTTACGCGCACGAGTTCGAAGCCCAGAGCTTCCGTCTCGGGTGCGATCACTTCGGTCAAACGCGTCAAATCGGCCATGCAGTCTCCATATTGCGCCAATCATGTGACATAGCGGTTTCGGGCCGGCCCCGCTTTGGCGCCAGCACCAGACTTTGTTGTCACAATGTCGGGATTGCGTTCGTATAAGCGATTCCCATTGAAATGCAAGACAGTGTGCCAAACAGACCTTCTGGCAGGCCGTCACGCATTTACAGCCAGCATCTTATATAGACTGCCGAGAGAAACACGCCTCTCCAAATAATGCGCCTATTCGTCGATCAGCCCATGTTTGCGAATGCAATGGCGCAATTGATCATATGTCAGGCCGAGCGATTTTGCGGTCTGTCGCTGGTTCCAGCGATGCCGACCCAGCGCATGTTCGAGAATAGTGCGCTCATGTGCCTCCACTGCGCCGCGCAAATCATCCACCTTGTCCAGATCGATGGCCGCAGGCGAAGCTGAATGGCCAGTGCCGCCCTGCCCAACAGCCAGCGGTCCGACGGATTTGTTGGCGTGACCGGATGCGGAACCGGGCGAAGGCGTTGGGCTGGGCATCCACGGTGAATCGAAGGGGTCGAACACCACATGGCCAATCGGCTCCACCCAATCGCCCCAGCGATAGACAGCGCGCTCCACCACATTGCGCAATTCACGGACATTCCCCGGCCAGGGATATTCCTCCAATTGCTCCGCCACATGCGCTGCAAAGCCGGGCCAACGCTCCCAATCCAGCTCTGCCGCCATGCGCCGGCCGAAGAAATCAGCCAGCACTTCAATATCACCCTCCCGCACACGCAAGGGCGGCAGGGTGACAACATCGAAACTCAAACGATCGAGCAAATCCGGGCGAAACCGCCCCTCCCGCGCCAGCGCAGGCAGATTTTCATTGGTCGCCGCCACAATTCGCACATCAACGCGGATCGGGCGGGAGGACCCGATCCGATTAACCTCCCCATATTCGACTGCGCGCAACAACCGCTCCTGTGCGCCCATGGAAAGGGTTGCCAGCTCATCCAGAAACAAGGTGCCGCGATCCGCCTCTTCAAATCGGCCAGCACGCGCCTTGGTCGCCCCGGTAAAAGCCCCCGCCTCATGACCGAACAGCTCAGCCTCGATCAGCGTTTCGGGCAAGGCCGCGCAATTCATGGTAACGAGAGGTTCGTCCCAGCGGGTGGACAAGCGGTGCAAGCGCTCGGCAATCAGCTCCTTGCCGGTTCCGCGCTCCCCGATCACCAGAACAGGCCGCCGCATAGGCGCGGCCTGACTGGCGCGCTCCATCGCGTCGAGGAAGGGGCCAGACTGACCGACAAATTGATTTCCGCGCTCCATTCCCAATATATAGTGAAATTCACCAAGCCTTGGCAAGAATTACCGACAGCGGATTCAAAGTAGCCCCAAATATCGCCTTTTTCTGCTGATTTTCAGTTTTGGCACAGCCTTTGCAAAGTGTCTGGCAACAAAGGTTCAGGAGGAAATATCGCCATGTTCGACCGTCGCTTTTTTGCCAGCAAGCTCGGCCAGGCCGCTCTGGTGAGCGTGGCCGCAATGGTTTCGTTCAACATCTTCGCACTCAGCCAGCAAGTCGGCATGACGCCCAATATGCTGGTCGCCAGCGTGCCGATGGCAACACTTGCCTGAGTGAGGCAGAAACAGGACAGATATTTTGACCGATGAAACCCCTCCCCCCAAAGCACCTGTCGGTGAGCGCATTCGCAAGAGCGGATTTTCCGCCCGTATCGACCGCGAGATCGACCGCCTTAAAAGCGGCACGAACCCGACCGGCAAGCTGAACACCACCGGAGTTCCCCTGATGGGCATATTTTCACGAACCCGCGACATTATCGCGGCAAATTTCAACGAACTTCTCGATCAGGCGGATGATCCGTCCAAGATGATCCGCATGATCATCCTCGAAATGGAGGAAACTCTGGTTGAAGTGCGCGCCAGCGCCGCCAGGGCAATTGCCGATCAGAAGGAAATGAACCGTCATGTCGGCAAGCTGGACCGCTTGTCAGCCGATTGGGCGGACAAGGCGCAGCTCGCCTTGTCCAAGGATCGCGAAGATCTGGCCCGCGCGGCCTTGATGGAAAAGAAGAAGGCCAATGATATGGCCGAGCAATTGCGCACCGAAATAACTGTGCTGAACGATGCTCTGCGCGCCTATGAAGACGATATTGCGAAGTTGCAGAACCGTCTGCGCGAAGCCCGCAGCCGCCAGACGCAAATCGCGGCCCGGCTCGAAAGTGCTGAAAACCGCGTCAAATTGCGCAGTCTGATGACCAGCGAACGCGTGGATGAAGCGCTCGCCCGGTTCGATCAGCTGGAACGCCGCGTCGATTATGCCGAAGGTCGCGCGGACGCGCTCAATATTTCCGATGATACCGGCAAGCCCAATCTCGCCGATGAAATCTCCGCTCTCGCCGGATCAGATCTGGTCGATGCCGAGCTGGAGGAAATGAAACGCTCTTTGGGCAAGGCTAGTGAAAAGAAGGGGGACTGACCCATGGATGAGGTAATTATCGTTGCGGCAATTTTCATCGGACTTCCATGGGTCATCCTGCACTATCTGACCAAATGGAAAACGGCGGCAACGCTGACCAATGATGACGAAGCCCTGCTGGAAGAACTGTACCAGCTGGCCCGCCGGCTGAATGAAAGAATGGACACGGTCGAACGCCTTGTCGCCAGCGACAATCCGGAATTCAAACCGTCCCGCCTACATTCCGCACGGCACGAAGAAGACACGCCGCTGAGCGAATTTGATCGCTTGCTGGCCGAACGGGGAGACAAGCGCAAATGAGCAGCCAACGCACAAAATTCTATCGCGACAAGCAGAATTCCAAATTGATGGGCGTGTGCTCCGGCCTCGCCGATTATACCGGGATCGAAGCGATCTGGTGGCGCCTGTTCTTTGTCGTCCTCACCCTCACGACCGGCTTTGGCATACCGATTTATTTCGTGCTCGGCCTGCTCGCCGACAAGAAGCCCGCGCATCTTTATACCGATGATCGGGAGAAGAAATATTGGCAGCGCGTCCGCCAGAGCCCGACCCGCACAGCGCGCGAAGTCCGCTCTCAATTCCGCGACATCGATCGCCGGCTTGCGGATGTGGAAAGCTATTACGTGCACAGCAATCCGCGCCTTTCGGCCGAAATCGAAAATCTGCGCTGATCTGACAAGACTGAAGGGACTGATACAATGGATACCGGCACGCTCGCACTTCTGATTCCGATAATGGCACTGTCCATTCCGCTGTTTCGGATCTGGACCAAGCACCAGAAGGAAATCGCCGAGATGGAAGTAGCCAAAACGGCAGAACGCGCGGCCCAATATGCGGCATCAAACAAGGAACTCGAAGACCGGGTCGCCGTGCTGGAACGCATCGTCACCGATCGCGGCTATGACATCGCCACCCAGATCGAAGCCTTGCGCGACACGCGCGAAGTAGAGGGCCTGACTGCCCGCAGCGAGAGCGGAATAAACTGAGCCTTGCGGCTCATCAGGCTTTATTTGGGAGGAAGAATATGGGTTTCTGGACGGTCGTTCTCATCATTGTCCTGGCTGGCATGGCCTTCAGTGCCTGGCGCACCAAGCACATGACGCAGCATGGCATCACCGAAGATTTCCTGGGAAATCAGTCGATCCAGGACCGCGGTGCGAGCGAAGAAATGCAGCGCGAATTGGAAGAATTGCGTGAACGCGTTCAGGTGCTCGAACGGATTGCGACCGATGACCGGGAATCAAAGCGCCTCTCGGCTGAAATAGACGAACTTCGCAAGAACTGATCCGCGTCAGGAATAAGGGGATTTGCAATGACCAGCCAATTTGTCCTTATCGCCGGCTTTTCACTGATCGGCGTCACCATTGTGGTTCTGGCCATTCTTAAAGGCTGGCAGGATTGGCTGGCCCTGAAATCGCGAGAGCTCGACAGCCGCACGCATCCCGCTGAATTCGACAGCAATGCGCGTGTCGGCGGGGGGCGAATAGAGATGGCAGATCTGAAAGAACGCATTCGGCGGCTGGAAGCCATCGCAAGTGGGGTGGACCTCTAGCCAAAGATTGATAGAGCACAGTGCATGCGATCACTGCACGATATACGCGAAGAATATGAATTCCTTGAAGGCGATGAACGCTATCGCCTGCTGATTGAACTGGGCCGGGATCTGGAAGAGATGCCCGCCCCGCTCAAGACAGATGCCACGCTGGTGCGCGGCTGTTCTGCCAGTGTCTGGATTTATCCGACGCAAAATGGCGATCAGCTGCATTTCCTGGCCGACAGCAATGCCGCAATTACCAAAGGCATTGTCGCGCTTGTGCTTTCAGCCGTTCAGGACAGACCCGCAAAAGAGGTCGCGGAGATGGATATTACCGCCGCGCTCGACCCGTTCGATCTGAAAAACCAGCTCAGTTCAAACCGTACGCAGGGCATCCCCAACATGATCGCGCTGATCAGGGAAACCGCCAGCCGAATCGCTGCCGACTGACATGCGCCGGCCGCTTTACATGGCGGCTGGTTTGCTTTGCGTGGCACTGGGCGCGATTGGCGCAGCCTTGCCGATTGTTCCCACCGTGCCATTTCTGCTGCTGGCGGCATTCTGCTTCGCCCGCAGCAATCCGGCATGGGAAAAGCGGTTGCTCGATCATCCGCATTGGGGCCCGCCCCTGCGCCGCTGGAGAGAGAAAAAGGCGATCAGCCGCAAAGCCAAATTGTCAGCGCTGGCGGCCATGACGGCGGGCGTCTTTTTTACCGGATTGACGCTGGGCTTTCCATGGGTGGGGATTTCCGTCGCGGTGCTGGGCATTTGCGGCGGCTGGATCTGGACGCGGCCGGAGGGTTAACTTCCCGGCCAGCCTTCTGCGGCGGCAAACATCACAGGCCCGTGCTGATTGTCAGGCGCCGGTGCTGTCTCTCACAATCGCGATACCCGCTTCACGCTGGCGCTTCAGCTCCGCTTTCAATTGCGCCGGATCGCGCGCCCAGACAAAGCCGAAACTGACGCCGCCTTCCTTGCCGATGGTCGCATGATGCAGCTTATGTGCCTGCACCAGCCGCTTGGCATAACCGCTTTTGGGCACCCAGCGAAAATAGCGCTGATGAACCAGCCCGTCATGTACCAGCGTGTAGATGATGCCATATCCCAGAATGCCGAGGCCAATCCATGTTCCCGGCCACCATGCAGCAGCGCCCATGACCAGCGGCGATCCGATGGCGAACATCGAAATGCTCAGCCCCGCCCCAACCAGCGCATAGAGATCATTCTTCTCCAGCAGATTGTCATGCGGCTCATGATGATCACGGTGCCAGCCCCAGCCCCAGCCATGCATGATATATTTATGGCTCGCCCAGGCGACCCACTCCATAGCGGCAATGGTTGCGACAACGATGATAAGGGGGGCAAGCCAGTTCATGATCCGGCCTTATAACCTCTCGCGGGGGAGGAATACAGTGTTCGCGGCCAGGAACAGAAATTACCGCGATATGCTGGAGGAGAATGACACTCGGCATCATCGCACCAGAGCCTCTCCTGTTATGGTGTGCAAAGTAAACCACGCGAAATCAGCATCACCTGTTTGGGCAGGAAGCCTTGCATAAACAGCACCATCCGCAGCGGGATGGCTAACCCGGCTGGCCTCGCTGCCGCCGCGACTTGAGCCGACTATAGATTTCGTACCTTGTCTTGCCGAAGTCGCGGGATTAGGCCGCGCGGCATGGCTAACAAACCCCGCACACTCTACGACAAGATCTGGGACGCCCATGTGGTTGAACGCCGCGATGATGGCACCTGTCTGATTTTCATCGACCGCCATCTGGTGCATGAGGTTACATCACCTCAGGCATTCGAAGCGCTGCGAATGAAGGGCCGCAAGCTCCGCCGTCCGGAGCTGACCTTGGCGGTACCCGATCACAATCTGCCTACCACCCCGCGGGTGGATGCTCAGGGCAATCGCGTACCGATCGAAGACCGCCAAAGCGCACAGCAGCTGGAAGCGCTGGAGAAGAATGTCGCCGAATTCGGCATCCGCTATTTCGGCGCCACCGCGCGCGAACAGGGCATTGTCCATGTGGTTGGCCCCGAACAGGGATTTTCCCTGCCCGGCGCGACGATCGTTTGCGGCGACAGCCACACGGCTGCCCATGGCGGCGTGGGCGCGCTGGCCTTCGGCATTGGCACCAGCGAAGTCGAACATGTCATGGCGACGCAGACGCTGCTGCTGAAACAGTCCAAGACGATGGAAGTGCGCATTGAAGGCGATTTGCCAACCGGCATTTCGTCCAAGGATCTGATCCTGCACATTATCGGCGTCATCGGCACCGCTGGCGGCACCGGCCATGTGATCGAATATCGCGGCAAGGTGTTCGAGGAAATGAGCATCGAGGGCCGCCTCACCGTTTGCAACATGTCGATCGAGGGCGGTGCGCGTGCCGGTCTGGTCGCGCCCGATGAGAAGACCTTTGCCTATCTCAAAGGCCGCGCTTTCGCCCCCAAGGGCGAAGATTGGGACCGCGCCGTTGAATATTGGCGCAGCCTGAAAAGTGATGAAGGTGCCACTTTCGACAAATCCGTGGTGATTGATGCCGCGGATATTCAGCCCAATGTCACTTGGGGCACCAGCCCGGAAGATGTCGTGCCGATTACCGGCACTGTCCCGGAGCCTGAAAGCTTTGCCGATCCTGCCAAACAGGAAGCCGCGCGCAAAAGCCTCGATTATATGGGCCTTACCCCCGGTCAGCCGCTGGCCGAGGTCGAAGTGCAGAACATCTTTATCGGGTCCTGCACCAACAGCCGGATCGAAGATCTGCGGGAAGCCGCCGCCGTGCTGAAAGGCCGCAAGAAAGCCGACCATATCAAATGGGCGATCATCGTTCCGGGCTCAGGTCTGGTGAAGGAACAGGCCGAAGCCGAAGGGCTGGACAAAATCTTCACCGATGCCGGTCTCGAATGGCGCGAACCCGGCTGTTCGGCCTGTCTGGGCATGAACCCGGACAAGGTTCCGGCGGGTGAACGCTGTGCATCGACCAGCAATCGCAATTTCGTCGGCCGTCAGGGCCCGGGTGCACGAACGCATCTGGTCAGCCCGGCCATGGCCGCCGCTGCAGCAGTAACCGGACGGCTGACCGATGTCCGCGAATTGATGAAGGAGGGCGCTTAACCGCCCCCTCCTCCCCCGTCTACCGCCAGCCGGGTAATAAGAGAGGCCCCATCCGACGTGCAGGAACGCAAAACCTCCTTCGCGCCGGTGGTGGCCAACGATACGCGGGTTCTGATCCTAGGCAGCCTGCCGGGTGAAGCCTCGCTAAAGGCGCAGCGCTATTACGCGCATTCGCAAAACAAGTTCTGGCATCTGGTGGGGTCAGTTATCGGCAGGGATCTGGCGGCGCTGGACTATTCAGACCGCCTGTCGGAATTACTTACACATCACATCGGCCTGTGGGATGTGGTCGAATCCGCCAGCCGAAAAGGCAGCCTCGACAGCGCGATCCGTGATGCGCGGCACAATGCGCTGGCAGATCTGGTGGCCACGCTGCCTGATCTGCGCTGCGTGGCGTTTAACGGGCAGAAATCAGCCCGCATCGGCATGCGGGAATTGGCGGATTTCGATGCCGAATTGCTGCCCCTTCCTTCATCCAGCCCGGCCTATGCGTCGATGAGCCTGACCGATAAAGAACAACTATGGGCGGGCCTTGGCAAATTCCTGCGCTAAACTCTTGCCTCGCCTTCCCGTGGGGAGCATTGAGGCGACATGAGTAAGAGCAAGACACCATCCAGCCTGAGCGGCAAGGCAGCTATTGCCGGCGCGATCGGATCCGCCGCAGTGGCCGCTGGCCTGCTTTACATGACCAAACGCAAGGAAAAGAAGGCGCCACCTGTCACCGGCCCGCATGGCGAACCCCCGGAGACCGATTGATGGAACCTGTCCGCGAAGTGGAAGGAAGGGCGATCCCCTTCGGCCGCAAGAATGTCGACACGGATCTGATCATCCCGGCGCGCTGGTTGAAAACGATCAGCCGTGAAGGTCTGGGCGAAGGTGCCTTTGAAAGCGTTCGCGCCGAAGAAGGGAATGTCTTTGACGATCCGCAGTTCAAGAATGCACCCATTCTGGTTGCGGGTGACAATTTCGGTTGCGGATCAAGCCGCGAACATGCCGCATGGGCATTGCTCGACATGGGCGTAAAAGCCGTGATCGCCCCCAGTTTTTCGGATATTTTTTCCGGCAATGCTTTCAAGAACGGCATTCTGACTGTTGTTCTGCCGCAAGCGCAGGTCGACCGTCTGCTGGAAGTGGCGGAAACTGACCCGATCACGCTCAATCTGGATGACCAGACTGTCACCACCCAGTTTCAGGATCGGTTCCATTTTGAAATCGACCCCTTCCGCAAGCATTGTCTGCGCGAAGGTCTCGACGAAGTAGGCCTGACCTTGTCGCAGGATGAAGTAATTTCCCGCTATGAAAAGGGGCAGGCAGAGAATATGCCCTGGTTCGCAAAGGGAACAGGGGTTGCCGCCTGACGGCCACCCCCGCTATTCCCGGTGATACTCTCTGTAAGGCAAGATACATGACTGATTTCAATGATCGCAAACGCGCCGAAGAGGCGAAATATGTAATGGATCAGGACACCGCCTTCCGCGTAATGGCGCGGCGCAACCGTCTGGTCGGCCAATGGGCGGCAGAGAAGATGAACCTGACGTCCGAAGAAACCGATGCCTATGCCAAAGCCGTGGTGCAGGCGGATTTTGAAGAAGCCGGCGATGAAGACGTCATCCGCAAATTGCTGGGTGATCTGACCGCTGCCGGTGTGGAAGTCGATGAATCGGCTGTTCGCGCCGCGCTGGCAGAAAAAACCATCGAAGCGCGCCGTCAGCTGATGGGCGAGGCCTGAACCATGGCGATGCAAGCTGCTGAAATCGAAACGCTGATCAAAGCTGCCCTGCCCGATGCCACGGTAAAAATCGAAGATCTGGCCGGTGATGGTGATCACTACAGCGCACATGTCACCAGCCCTGCTTTTGCCGGTAAAAACCGCGTTCAGCAGCACAAAATGGTCTATGAAGCGCTGGGTGGCCGCATGGGCGGTGAACTTCACGCCTTGCAACTGACGACCGGCATTCCCAATTGAGTGCCACACAGGCACTCACAAAACCGGGTTAATTTATGTCCGATACCAATCAGCGCATCGCCAAAATCGTTGGCGATAACGATGTCGTCCTTTTCATGAAGGGCACACCCTTGTTTCCGCAATGCGGCTTTTCCAGCCGTGCAGTGGCGATCCTTGAACATTGCGGAGTCGAATATGACAGCGTGGATGTGTTGCAGGACATGGAAATCCGCCAGGGCATCAAAACCTATTCAGAATGGCCGACCATTCCCCAGCTCTACGTAAAGGGCGAATTTGTGGGCGGCAGCGACATTCTGATGGAAATGTTCGAAGCTGGCGAATTGCAGCAGCTGATGCAGGAAAAGCAGGTCGCCAAGGCGAACTGACTGCCCTCATACAGCGGTAGTGAAGAACAAGGTCACCCCCACGGGTGGCCTTTTCTTTTGCGCGCAGCACAGATTTGCAATCGAGCCGCCAGCATATGCAGCCATGCGGCTGGGCAGATGCCCGATTATCCTGAAATGTTGTCTGGGGGATACCAGCCTTCGGGGAGGCAGGGCCGGAGACCAGTGGCCCCGCCTCGTTTCGAAGGTTGTAACGCCCTATACTATGCACACATCATGCCAAACACGGAAAAGCACGTATTTCTGGGATTTACCCCCTGCATAGCCTCAAGCTTGTCCGGCAACATGTAAACTAATCCGACACTGACCAAAGAACAAACACTGCCAGCTCCTGCAAGCATATTGATTTTGTCCATTTCCTGCTGGCATGAGGGCGCTCGTCATCCTATGAGATTTTTTGAAAATAACAATTTGTTGAGAGGACGGGCATTGGCCAAAAACAACACCATAACCTTCTATGATCTTCAGCTAGCCAGCGGCTGCACGATCAGTCCCTTTGTCTGGGCGACCAAATATGCGCTCAAGCATAAGGGCTTCGACCTTGACATTGTCCCCGGTGGTTTCACCGGAATCATGGAACGTACAGGCGGCAAGACCGAAAGACTGCCCGCGATTCAGGATGATGGCGAATGGGTGCTCGATAGCTGGCTGATCGCCGAATATCTGGATGAAAAATATCCCGACAGGCCAACTCTGATTGGCGATCCCTCGGTAAAAGTTCTGACACAGGCCATGGAAGCTTGGTTGTGGAAGACGGCGATCAGTCCGTGGATGACCTGCTACATCAAATCCTATCGGGACCGCTCACTGCCGCAGGATCACGAATATGTGACCGAATCGCGTGAACGGATGTTCGGCAACACGATGGAAAACATCATTGTTGGCCGCGAGGATCGCCTTCCCCTGGTGCCACCGCAGCTGGAATTGATGCGCACGACGCTGCGCAACAACAAGTGGTTTGGCGGGGATAGCCCCAATTATGCCGATTACCGCCTGCTGGCCGTTTTCCTGTTCCTGGCATCAGTAGCGGACACGCCAGCCCTGACCGAAGACGACCCCTTGCGTGACTGGATTGATCGCGGCTTCGACCTGTATGGCGGCCTTGGCCGGCATGAAGGCATGTCGCCGATCTTCGGGCTTAAACTGCGTGAAGGAGACCCCGAACCTTTCATCAAGGATCCGGCCAAAATGGGCGGCGGCCTTGCGTCACGAAATACCGGACCGCAGAGCACGCAGGAAGAAACCGCACATTTGCGCGGCACGAAAAAGTAACGCCCCGCGCGCCAGCTTTTCGAATGGGCTAGACTTCTAGCACGGCAGGCTTCGGACCATCCGCGTCCGGAGCCTTTTCCGTAAGGTTTGCGCCTTTCATCCCAATTCCGCGCAGGAAGAACTCGACGCGTTCCGCCACCGCTTGATGCGAATTGCATGTGATCGCACCGTGATTGATCGCCTCACAATATAGATCGGCGATAAACATGCCGAGGAAGAGATCGGCATTCCCTTCCGGCGTCCCCAGAAACTCTACGCCCTGGTTTCGCCAGCGCGCAAAAAGGCGCGCCAGCGAATCTCCGGTTCGCACCTGAGTGGTTTGGTGGAACATCGTCGAAAATTCCTGATTTTTCAGGCTGTGAGCGATGACGATACGGCTGAACGCAACCCGCTCCGGGTCCAGAAAACGGCGGGCAAATTCATGCCCCAAATCCAGCAGGATGGCGGCCGGCGCAGCGTCGCGCGAACCAATTTGCTGAACCACGATATCGCAGGACCTCACGTTTTCGTAAAGCACTGCTGTGAGCAGACCCTCTTTATTGCCGAACAATTTGTAAAGAGTCGCAAGCGAGCCACCGGCATAGGTCACCACATCAACCAATGTGGTGCTTTCATAACCCTGCTTGATAAACAGATCATGCGCCGCATCGATGAATGCGATACGCCTCCGGTCGAGACGGCTCCTTCCGCACTCCGTCATCCTCAACTCCAATTGCCAGACCCCCTTGCAGGCCAGTAATGTAATGGCTATTACGCCTTCGCATCTGCACAATCAACAGGACAGTTTTCATGCGCTCGCCTTTTATGATCTTGGCACTCAGCCTTGTGCTCGCTTCATGCGGAGGTGAGCAGCAGGCCCCGGAGCAACAAGCTTTACCTGTTGAAGTCATTGTTGTTTCGCCTGAGAAGGTCCCCAATGTGGTGGAACTGCCCGCGAGGGTGGAGCCGGTGCGGGTTGCGGAAGTGCGGGCGCGAGTCACCGGGATTGTGCAGAAACGCCTGTATGAGGAAGGCACCGATGTGCGGAAGGGCCAGGCTCTCTTCCGCATCGATCCGTCAGAGCTCCGCGCGACCTACGCCCAGACTGAAGCCGCGTTGCAACGCGCGAAAGCCACGGCCGCCAATGCCCGTGCAGTCGTCAATCGCTACAAACCGCTGGTCGATAAGAATGCAATCAGCGGCCAGGAATATGACGCTGCCGTCGCCGCCGCACGGGAAGCGGAAGCCAATGTCTCGCAGATCAAGGCCGAATTGCGCTCCGCTTCGCTTCAGCTGGGTTACACCACCGTCACAGCCCCGATTTCAGGCCGCGCAAGCCGCGCCCAGGTGACCGAAGGCGCGCTGGTTAGTCAGAGTGAAGGCACCTTGATGACGCGGATCGAACAAATGTCGCCCGTCTATGTCCGCTTTTCACAATCCGCGACCGAACTGATGGCGGTGCGCGGCGCCATCGCTGATGGTGATCTTTCGCTGGACGACAATGAACCTGTCGAAGTGCGCCTGTCCTTCCCCGATGGTACGGAATATCCCCTGCCCGGCGTGATCGACTTCCTTGATTTCTCGGTCGAGGAAAGCACCGGAACCGTGCAATTGCGCGCCGAGTTTCCCAATCCCTCCGGCATGTTGCTGCCGGGAGAATTCGTCCGTGCGAAAGTCTATGCCGGCATACGCAACGACGGTATTTCCCTGCCGCAGCGCGTCGTGACGGTTACCGATAATGGCGGCACCGTCTTTGTCGTTGATGGAAAAGGCCAGGTGGCCGCCCGCCCCGTTGAACTCGGGACGATGAATAATGGCAATTGGATCATCAATGGCGGCCTCAAAAACGGTGACCGGGTTATCTCCAATAATCTGCAGAAACTCCGCCCCGGCATGCCGGTCAAACCCGTCGCGCCCAAGAACAAAAAGACATCTGCACAATCCGGCGAGAAGGCCCCTGCGCCGAAGAAATCAGCCGCTGGCCAGGAGCGCTGATCCGTGCCTCGTTTTTTCATCGACAGACCGATTTTCGCCTGGGTTATTTCCCTTGGCATCCTGCTGTCAGGCATCATCGCCCTGCGCGCGCTGCCCATCGAGCAATATCCTGAAGTCGCACCGCCGTCGCTGACATTGAGCGCCGCCTATCCGGGCGCCGACCCCGATACGGTGGAAGAGAATGTCACGCAGATTATCGAGCAGCAGCTCAACGGTATTGACGGCCTGCTTTACATGGCATCCTCCAGTTCATCGAGTGGACTGGCGACGATCACCATCACATTCGAATCCGGCACCGATATCGACATTGCGCAGACGCAGGTTCAAAACCGTTTGAGCACTGTGGAGGCGCGCCTTCCCGAAGATGTGCGGCGTCAGGGGATTACTGTCCGGCAAACCGCGGATAACTTCCTGCAACTCGTCACCCTTACCTCCAAATCAGGCGACTTGTCCGGCACCGACCTCGGTAACATTGCCTCTCAGCAGGTCATTGACGAATTACGCCGTGTTCCGGGCATTGGTGATGTGCAGCTATTCGGTTCCGAATATGCCATGCGCATCTGGCTCGATCCGCAAAGGCTGGCTTCCTATGGCATAGCGCCTTCTGAAGTTCTGGCTGCAATCCGGGAGCAAAACAGTCAGACCGCAGGCGGTTCGCTTGGCGCTCAGCCTGTTATGAATGATCAGGAAATCACCGCTACCATCATCACGCAGAGCCGTTTTTCCACGGTCCGCGAATTTGAAAAGGTGATCCTGCGCGCCGAAAGCGACGGCGCCACGGTGCGTCTGTCGGATGTCGCCAGAATAGAGCTGGGCGCGAAAGATTACAGTTTCTACCCCTCCTTGAATGGTAAGCCCATGGCCGGGATGGGCATTCAGCTGGCATCAGGAGCCAATGCCCTGTCCGCCGCCGAAGGCGTCAGCGAAACGATGGAGGAAATCGGACCGAGCCTGCCCGCAGATGTCGAATGGCGCATTCCCTACGATACGACGCCCTTCGTCACATCCTCAATCGATGAAGTCGTCCGCACATTGGTCGAGGCGATGTTGCTCGTCTTTCTGGTGATGTTCCTGTTCCTGCAAAACTGGCGGGCTACGGTAATTCCCACATTGGTCGTGCCCATCGCACTTGCGGGGTCCTGTCTTGGTCTCTGGATTTTTGGCTTCACCATCAACGTGCTGTCACTGTTCGGAATGGTGCTGGCGATCGGTATTCTGGTCGATGATGCCATCGTCGTGATCGAGAATGTCGAACGCATCATGCACGAGGAGGGCCTCTCTCCGCCGGAAGCAACACGCAAGGCGATGGACCAGATCACCGGCGCCATTATCGGCATTACGCTGGTGCTGATTGCGGTGTTTATTCCCATGGCATTCTTTCCGGGATCGACAGGCGGCATTTATCGCCAATTCTCGGTCACTCTGGCCATATCCATTTTCTTCTCCGCATTGATGGCGCTGACCCTCACCCCTGCCCTGTGCGCAAGCTTCCTGAAGCCTGAGGCCAAGCGTGAGCAAAATACAGACCATGATGCAGATGCCGAGGGTAATGCAGGACGGCCTGAATTTGAGCCGGGTTGGCGCGGCTGGCTGACAAGAGGGGCATGGTACAAGCAACGCTTCTTCAACCGTTTCAACACATGGTTCGAAAAGATGACCCGTCGCTATGGGCGCAGCAATGACAAGATCTTGTCGCGTCCCCTGCGTAGTGCGGCCGTGTTTGCGGTCATCTGCGTGGTTACGGTGATGCTTTTCGCAAGACTGCCGACTGCTTTCCTGCCTACTGAAGATCAAGCCGAGCTGATAACAATCGTGCAGGCCCCCTCCGGGTCCACCCGCAAGGTGACCGAGGATACGATCAAGCAAGTCGAAGATTTCTGGAACGCACAGCCTGAAACAGAAGATCTCGTGACCATTCGCGGCTTCAGCTTCTATGGCCGCGGCCAGAACAACGCCTTGTTCTTTACCACGCTCAAGCCCTGGGGTGAACGCACCGATCCTGGAAGCAGCGCCAGCGCGCTGGCTGGGAAAGCCATGCAACGCTTCAGCCAGCTGGATCAGGGCTCTGCCTTCACCATTCAAAGCCCCCCGATTGCCGCGCTCGGCAATGCCAGTGGCTTTACCTTCAAGCTGGAAGATCGTGCGGGACTTGGCCGTGAAACCCTGACCGCTGCGCGCGACCAGATGCTCGGGCTGACAGCGCAAAGCGCAGTATTGGCCAACGTCCGGCCGGAGGATCAGCAGCCAACGCCGCAGGTGAAGGTCGATATTGACCGTGTTCAGGCGCGTGCGCTCGGCCTCGCCATATCGGATGTGAATGCCGCTCTGGCGATCAATTTCGGCTCTGCCTATGTCAATGACTTCAATCGGCAGGGCCGCGTGCTTCAGGTGCTGGTTCAGGCCGATGCAGATTACCGCATGACGCCGGACGATATCCTGAACCTGCGTATCCCCAATAGTCAGGGAGAGTTGGTTCCCTTCAGCAGCTTTGCAAATGTGAAATGGACCGCCGGACCGCCCAGTCTGGCGCGTTATAATGGCTATCCGGCCATGACCATTTCCGGTGAGGCTGCCCCCGGTGTCGCATCCGGAACGGCGCTGGCAGAAATGGAACGTCTGGCCAAAGAACTGCCTCAGGGAATCGACTACGAATGGACCGGCATCAGTTTCGAGGAGAAACAATCCGCTGGTCAGGTAGGCGCGCTGCTCGGCCTGTCGGTCATTGTTGTATTCCTGCTGCTGGCTGCACTTTATGAAAGCTGGTCAGTCCCGCTTTCCGTGCTGCTGATTGTACCGGCAGGTGTCTTCGGCGCCGTGGTCTTCTCTTTGCTGCGCGGCCTCTCCGCCGATGTGTATTTCAATGTCGGTCTGATCACGATCATCGGTCTGGCGGCTAAAAACGCCATTCTGATCGTGGAATTCGCGATTGAAGAGGAAGAAAGCGGCAAGTCGATTATCGACGCCGTCAAATCCGCGGCACAGCTGCGTCTGCGCCCGATCATCATGACGTCGCTGGCCTTCATTCTGGGCATGGTGCCGCTGGTGATCGCATCCGGGGCCGGTGCAGCAAGCCGTATCGCGGTTGGCTCCGGCGTTATGGGCGGCATGATTGCAGCAACGACTATCGGCATCTTCGTAATCCCGCTGCTCTATCTGCTGGTGCGCAAGCATCTCAGCCGGAGACAGCCGGAAGCAGTGGGCCATCTGGAAGAGAATGATCACAATCCGCAAAGCGGCCCGGCGGCCGGAGACAACGCATGACCCGGAAATTTCTGTCCACCGCAGCCATGGCGCTCGCCCTGTCCGGCTGCATCAATATGGCACCGGATCATGAGCGGCCGGCACTAACCACCAGCCCCGCCTATGATCCGGATTATCGCCCGGATGGGATGACCATTGCCAGCCGTCTGGGATGGCGTGACTTCGTCACCGACCCGCGGCTGGAGGAGCTTATCGCCACCGCCATACGCAACAATCGTGATCTGGTTGCGGCTACAGCGCGGATAGAACAGGCGCGGGCCCAATATCGGATCGATGACAGCCGCCGTCTACCCAATGTCGTGGCCGATGCCAGCGCAACCCGCTCTCGCACCCCGCTGACCGGTATTGCCGGGGCCGCCGCTGGGGGTGAGAACGCGCCCTCCTCCATCACCCAGAATCAGTTTCAGGTGGGTGTTGGCGTTTCATCATTCGAACTCGATTTCTGGGGCCGGGTGGCCAATCTGAGCGATGCGTCACGGGCGCAATATCTGGCCAGCGTCGCCAATCAGCGGGCCTTCTATCTCTCGCTGATTGCAGATGTTTCCAGCACCTATTTCCAGCTGATCGAAGCGGAAGAGCAGATTGCCCTCGCCGATGCGACAGCAAAAAGCCGTCAGGACGGCTTGGAAATTGCCAAGCTGCGCCTTGATGCCGGCGTGACCTCCGCCCTGCCCTATCGTCAGGCAGAGAGCCTGTTGACGCAGGCCCGGCAGCAATTGGCCAGTCAGCAGCTCGGCGCCGCCCAGTTGCGCAACCAGCTCTCGGTGCTGGTGGGTGGCCGAATTCCAGACCAATTGCCCCAACGCATGACGCTGGCCGCGCAGGATAATGGCATCCGCCTTGATCCTGGGCTCCCGTCGGATCTGATGCTGCTGAGACCTGACATTATCGCAGCGGAAGAACAATTGCGCAGCGCGCGCGCCAATATCGGTGCGGCCCGTGCGGCCTTCTTCCCGAGTATTTCGCTCACCGGCAATTCGGGTTTCGTCTCCAACGAACTCGACAATTTGTTCACTGATGGCGGACTGAGCTGGAGCTTCGGCCCCTCTATCAACCTGCCGATCTTTGACTGGGGCCAGCGCGAGGCCAATCTCGATCTCGCCAAAGCCCGCGAGGTCGAACAGGTCGCCAATTACGATCTGACCGTTCAGAACGCGTTTCGCGAAGTTTCCGACGCGCTGGCTGGCCGGCGCTGGCTGGCACAGCAAGTCGATACTCTGATTGCCGGGGTGGCCGCGCAGCAAAAAATCGCCGACATTGCCCGTCTGCGTTACCGCGAAGGCGTTGCCGATTATCTTGAAGTGCTGGATGCGGAGCGCAATCTCTTCACCGCGCAGCAGAATTTGCTGACGACACGGCGGGCTTATCTGCAGAACCAGACAACATTGTTCATCGCCTTGGGCGGCGGGTTGCAGAGTGCACAAGAGGATCTGGTCAGCCCCGCAGAGGACTAAATTCTTGTGACGAGGTCTGGCCGCTCCAGAGATCGGCCTCCCCAAAAGATACTGTTACCGTGATAGGGGTAGATGCGCTGCATCTGCCCCTTTCTTCATATTGATCGAGTACAGTTCTATCCGCCACATCATGGCGCTCTGTGCGTCAATCCGGCCTGTTCGGGGGACGTTTGTGGCACATCTCCCGATGGTCTCTTTCGCCTTGTGCCCATACAAAAAGGCCGGGAGAATTCTCCCGGCCTCTCTGCTGATCAGTGTGTCAGATCAGACTGACACGGCATCACAAGGCGATACGGATACCGGCCTGAACCTTCGCATCCGTATAGTCGTCGCTCACCGTTGCACCGACGCCGAATTGCAGATCGACATTCTTCTGCTTCAGCACAGCGCGCAGATCGAAACGGGCGGCATCCTTGACCCCCGGAGCACCAAACGTATCGAACGTCTGCTGCTGCGCGGTGTAGAACGCTCCGGTGACGGAGCGCTCCGGATCGAAATCGTGGATCCATGCCCCACGCAGCGATGCCACCAGGGAAGACCCTTCGGAAAGCTGCGTTTCACCGCCAATATCCATGCCGAGCCAGCTACGCGTACGCGCCGTACCCTTTGCGGAAATGGCAAGATCAAGCGGCCCGTGACCGGCATTGTAGCCTGGCTCAGCCGTTTCTTCGAAGGCATTCATATCGAGCTGCGTGAAGTCGAGCGCACCGAAGGGTTGAACCTTCAGCTCACCGGCATTGAAGACCCGGGCAATCTGAAGACGGCCGGAATAGCCGTGCAGATTAACATTGCCATAGGCCATGCCGTAATTCGCGACCGACGTGGTCATCGAACGATTATACTTCATGTCGATCCGGCTGTAGAGCAGATCAGCACTGATCGTCCACGCACCCGGATGCATGCCCGCATAGACACCGCCGGTATAGACCTTGACCTTGCCTTCCGTACCAACGCCCGGAACCTTGAAGTCCTGAGGATTGTAACCGAAGGTCGCGCCGATCACGGTCCGGTCATTCGGGCGAATGTCCCAACCACCCTGAATGGCATAGCCATAATTGCGCATGTCATGGCTGCCGTTTGCGCCAGCCAGACGTTCCCGTCCGCCTTGCATGGCCAGCCACAGATTGCCCGAAGGTTCGGAGCGATATTCAGCCGCATAGGGGCCGACACGCTGCTGCAACTGCGTTTCAATCAGGTCATGCGTGGTGGCAATGGCCGAGAACGATGCCGTCTGTCCTGCCGTGATACCTTCCCCGCTCAGGCTGTCATACAGCATGCCGAGATCGTCCACGTTGTCGACAGCGAAGATCGCCGCCGCCGTGGGCGCAAAGGTGTCATTCGGGTTCATCTGGATCGCATTGACCGCGCCGCCCACATTGGATTGCAGACCGGTCAGACCCTCCGGCGCATAATCGATGACATAATTCAGCGATTGCGCATTGGTGGAATAGGTCAGCGCATAGGTAGCCGAAGCGGAAACAGGCGTAATCAGTTCCACCTCATTGGCGGCCGTCACGCCGCCTTCAGCCGTGATGATTGCCAGCTCATGCTCGCCCGTCTGGGCATAGCCCGTATTGAGCAGATTGACGCTGACCGTCCCATCGACAACTACCGAACCTGAAACCAGCACCTGATCCGAGCTGTTCGTCTGGAAATCGAGATCCAGATTATACATGCTGGTTTCCGTCAGGGCGAAATTGCCCATCACGGCCAGGTCAGCAACAAGGCCGACTTCGCCCGGATTGATCAGGCCGGAATTGGTAAAAACGCCGGTGCCGACATTCACGATCGGGCCAGCCAGGAACTGACCACCATCAACATTGGTGAAGCTGTTATCGCCCTCACCCAGATCGATGGAGCCGATAACCAGACCGGAATTGACGATCGTGTTGTTACCGCCTTCAGCGAAGATGACCATGCCATCGTCCCCATCCAGCGTCTGCAGCGTGCCTGCGGTCGTGATCGTATTGTCTGCTCCGCCCAGCAGAGACAGCGCATTGCCGCCCTTGCCGCCGACGATATCGACTTCGCCGATATTCACCGTAATCGCGGAACCACCACCATCACCCTGGCTCTTAACCACCAGAGCGCTGGAACCATCGCCCTGCGTCAGGACATTGGCATTGACGGTCAGATCAACCGTCCCGCCCTTGGCCCCGGCGCCAGAGCCGACCGACTCTGCAACCACACCATCCGCATTCGCCCCGGCGGTGACGATGGCCGAATTGACCACCAGATCAACCGCGCCGCCATCACTGGCCGGCAAAGCCATAGGCGTGATGTCTGCCGGTGCGAGACTTTGCGTCGTCAGTGCAACATTGGGCAGCGCCATGATCGACATTGGGCCAACAGCGACCGGATCAAGGCTGCCCGGTGATTGCGGCAAGTCGCGTGCCGTGATCTGCGGGTTCAGGACCGAGCCAAAGCGATTGGTCGCAACGACAGTTCCGCCGCCGCCGCCGATTGATTGGACGATCAGACCAGTCGAACCGGCTCCGGTGGTGACGATTTCATCATTGATTGTGACTGAAACATCGCCGCCAGTGCCCGTACCGCCGCCAGAGCTGAGCGTGCTGGCAATGTTGGCCCCCACGCTGTTTATATAGCCGCCACCGCCGCCAATCGATTGAATGACGACACCTGCCGCCGCAGCTCCAGTGGTTTGAACCGCAGCATCAAGCACGAAATCAATCGCGCCGCCATTACCGGTGGAACCACCAAGGCTCAGATCGCTCACGACGCCCGATCCACGCGTGTTCTCAATGCCGGTATAACCGCCGCCGCCACCGATCGACTGCAGGATAATGCCGGTTGCGCCGGCCCCTTCCGTAACCACGCTGGCGCTCTGGCGAAGCATAATGTCACCGCCATTGCCGCCCGCGCCGGTGCCACCTGCACCAAGCGAGATGCCATCACCCGACACTTCAAAGCCGTTAAGCGCGGTCAAGGTGTTGGCACCGCCGCCACCGCCGATCGACTGCACCAGCATGCCTGTCGCCAGGCGGCCAGTCGTGCCGATTGCACCGGAGGAGTCGGTGAAGGTAATATCGCCGCCATTGCTGGCCACATTTTGCGAGCCACCGCTATAGAGCGAAACGCTGTTCAGCGTGCCTTCGGCTTCGCCGAGCGCCAGCGTATTCACACCGCCACCGCCGCCGATCGATTGTGCCACCAGGCCCATTGCCGCATGGCCTTCCGTCACGATCACCGCATCATTGGCAATCGTAACATCCGCACCGGAGCCGGCAGAACTGCCCGCACCGCCTGCAACGGCCGCAATAAAGGAAGCTTCGGAGGCAAAGACCACGTCACCCGTGACGCCTTCTGCACCGCCGCCGCCGCCGATCGACTGCGCAACTAGGCCAATGGCACCAGCCCCCGTATTGTAGATCGTGTTACCGTTGGTGACCGTAACCAGATTGCCGTCGCCAATATAGCCACCGGTCGAACCGGAGCGGAGCGTGAGCCCCCCTTCACCGAATTCCAGCGGATCAGGAACGGAGATGGCAGCATTACCGCCGCCCGCGCCAATCGCCTGCGCCAGAATACCATAGGACAAGGCCCCCTGGCTCTGTAGCTGACCACCGGAAATATCGACCACGACCTCGCCCTGCGAGCCGCTGACACCTTCACCCGAGCCGCCAAGCTGCAGAGTTACCGTGTCGAAAGCACCGCTTTGCGCATCAATGGCAAAGACGGACTGACCGCCGCCGCCAGCAATGCTCTGAGCCAGAACTGCGATGGAATCATCAGCTTCGGTAAGGATCGTTCCGGTTGAGATTACCGTCACATCACCGCCATCACCGCCAGCGCCACCCTGACCGCCGAGGACATTCGCCATCGTGCCGCCAGAAACATCCAGCGAACCGGCAAAGCCAGCAGCGCCGCCGCCGCCGCCGATGGACTGGGCGAGCACACCAACCGAGCCCGAGCCCTGAATGATCATGTCGCCACTATTTGTAACGGTGATGTCACCGCCATCGCCGCCTGCACCGCCCTGACCGCCAAGGATCGAGTTCAGGCCGACATTACCCGTCGATACGGTGCCGGTCGCGGAAACCCCGCCGACACCGCCGCCGCCGCCGATGCTCTGTGCAAAAATGCCGTAGGACAGGTTGCCCTGCGTGTTCAGCGTCTTGCGATTTTCCAGCGTCACATTGCCGCCGTCACCGCCATCACCGCCTGTGCTTCCGAGATTATTGGTAATACCTGCGCCGACATTGGCATTGCCGAGCAGCGAATAGCCGCCCAGACCGCCACCGCCGCCCACGCTTTGCGCAAACAATGCAATCGACTGATTGGCACGGGTCTGCACCCGACCGCGGCTAACCACGGAAATATCGCCGCCATCACCGCCAGCACCGCCGCTGGCACCCAGAACCTGCGTCGTTGTTGCATCGGCCGCCAGCGACAGACCGCCGCTGAAGCCACCAGCGCCGCCGCCGCCGCCCACGCTTTGCGCGAAGATGGCCACGGAACCAACACCATGGGTAACCACGTCGCCGACATTGTTCATGGTGATGACGCCGCCATTCCCGCCCGCGCCACCGCTGCCACCAAGAGCGAGCGAGGCATAGGAGCCCGCCGACAATGCACCGCTAACCGCCATGCCGCCGGTACCGCCGCCGCCGCCAACGCTTTGGGCAAAGATACCATAGGACTGGTCGCCCAGAACTTCGGCATTGCCGCCAAACAAGTTTTCCATGGTGATCGCGCCACCGGCACCGCCGGCGCCACCAGAACCACCCAGCGTGTTCGCAAAACCGTCGCCGGCATTAGCGCCGCCGCTCAGGGCAAAGCCGCCCTTGCCGCCGCCGCCGCCAACCGACTGCGCCAGCATTGCGATCGAATTGGCTCCTTCCATGAGAATATATTTGGAATTGGTGATGGCAATCGTTCCGCCTTCGCCACCTATGCCAGCATCGCCGCCAAGGGTCTGGGCAATCGAGCCACCGCCGGAGACATTCAGCGAACCGGCAAAGCCGCCCGCACCGCCGCCGCCGCCAACCGATTGGCCGAACATGCCGACGGAGCTGCCGCCTTGGCCAACGATATAGCCATCATTGCTCAGGGTAACATCGCCGCCAATACCGCCCGCGCCGCCCAGCGCGCCGAGCGTGATATTGACCGTGTCCGCTACACTCAGTGTGCCATTAACGGCCGAACCAGCAGCACCGCCGCCACCGCCGACCGACTGGCCGAAGATACCATAAGACAAATCACCTCTGGTCAGAATGGTGGCATCGGTTGCGTTGGCCAGCGTTACACTGCCACCCGCGCCGCCATTGCCGCCCGCACCGCCAAGGGCGTTGCTGAGTGACGAAAGCCCCGCACCTGCTGCCAGCGAAAATCCGCCATGGCCGCCGCCGCCGCCAACCGACTGACCGAACAGACCAACGGAGTTCGTCCCGTCCGCTTCAATCAGACCGCTATTGGTAAGCGTCACCACGCCGCCAGTTCCGCCATCGCCACCGGCACCGCCCAGAGTAAGTGCAAATGCACTGTCACCCGAACCGGTCAGACTGCCGGAGAAACCGCCAGTGCCGCCGCCGCCGCCAACCGACTGGGCCAATGCGCCTACGGCGGAATTGCCCTTGGTCAGGATCAGACCGGCATTTTCGATGCTGACTGTAGCACCTTTGCCGCCCGCTCCGCCGGCACCGCCACCAATCGCTGACGCGGCATCACCGCTGAGCGAGATGCTGGCCCCCATGGCAAAGCCGCCATTACCGCCGCCGCCGCCAATCGACTGCGCCACGAGACCATAGGCTGCATCGCCTTCGGTAACGATCTGACCATCTGCGCCATTCTCCAGCGTGATCGCGCCGCCATCACCGGCTGCGCTGCCATTGCCGCCAATCGCTTCGGACAGGGCCGTCAAGCTGGCCGCACTGCCATTCAGCGCAAAGCCGCCACTGCCGCCACCGCCGCCGATCGACTGCGCCAGCACTGCGGTTGACCCGGTGCCCAGAGTGTAAATCGAACCATCATTGATGAAGCTGATCGTGCCAGCTGATCCGCCAGTGCCACCGGCACCGCCGATACTCTGATTAGCCGTGGCACCTTCTGCGGAGACACCTGCCCCCAGCGCAAAACCGCCAGAGCCGCCGCCGCCGCCGATCGTCTGCGCCAACACGCCGAACGCCATATCACCTTCAGTCCGGATCTGGCCTTCATTGCTGAGCAGTAGATCACCGCCCACGCCGCCGACACCGGCACCGCCGCCAATCGACTGGCTGACCGAGCTCTCAAGCGTGACCATGCCAGAAGCAGCAAAGCCACCACGACCGCCACCGCCGCCGATGGACTGCGCAACCAGACCATTCGAGCCGATGCCCGTGGTCAGGATGTCGCTGCTCGTCGCAACGGTTACCGTGTCAGCATCGCGGCCTTCACCGCCAACGCCGCCCATGGTGCTCGACAACGCGCCGCCCAGCGACAGACCTGCACTGGCTGATACGCCGCCATTGCCGCCGCCGCCGCCAATCGACTGCGCCAAAATGCCATCGGAGATTTCACCCGAAGTTGCGATCAGTAACGCGTCGCTAGTAACGGTAACCTTGCCAGCCTTACCGCCTGCGCCGCCCTGACCGCCAAGCGCTTGGCTAACACCTGCGGTAGACGAAACATTGCCCGAAAGCGCCATGCCGCCATTACCGCCGCCGCCGCCAATTGATTGCGCAACGATTGCGGCTGCATTGTCACCCATAGTGATCGCGCGGCCTGAAAGCATTTCGACCAGGACATCATCAGCGTCCGAACCTTCACCGGCAAAACCGCCAATGGTGCTAGAGATGGTGCCTTCACCCGTAGCGATGGAGCCTGCAAAGCCGCCATTGCCACCGCCGCCGCCAATCGACTGCGCGATGATGGCATGGGCCGCATCCCCGCCTGTTGCGATGGCCATATCTTCTGTGCTGACGGTTACTGTCCCGGCATAATTGCCGTCGCCGCCATTACCCCCGAGCGCGGCCGAATAACCGACATCGCCAAGCGTTACGCCGCCACTGAAAGCAAAGCCGCCATTGCCGCCGCCGCCGCCGACGCTCTGCGCCAGAATTCCGTGGCTGAATTCGCCATTTGCGCGAACCAGATCTGCTTCTTCATCCTCAGAGACTTCAAAGCCAGTCATGATCTGCCCGGTTTTTGCCGTCACATCGACATGGCCAGCATGACCGCCCGCGCCGCCAGCACTGCCAATCGCCTGTGACAAAGAGCCGAGCGAAGAGGCTAAAGATGCGTTGACCGAGAAACCGCCGTTGCCGCCACCGCCGCCAATCGACTGCGCGACGATCGCCGCGGCATCCATACCATGGGTATAGATCGAACCGTCCTGCGTGATGGAGACCGCACCGGCATTGCCTGCCGCACCCGCGCTGCCACCGACCGTGGAACCAGCCGCGCCAATGGATGCGAAGCTGCCACCTGCGGAGAAGCCGCCATTACCGCCACCTCCGCCGACGCTTTGCGCGTGGATGCCCACAGAGCCATCAGCCAGGATTTCGATTATGCCGGAATTTTTAACCGTCACATTGGCAGAATTGCTGGCTGTACCGCCGCCACCGCCGCCGATATTGCTGATCGCCGCGCCGTCGAGAGATACGCTGCCACCAGCGGAGAAGCCGCCATTGCCGCCGCCGCCGCCGATCGACTGCGCGAGTATTGCGGTCGATTGCAGGCCCTTGGTGACGATAGTTCCGGTACGATCGACATTGACCTCACCGCCGAGTCCACCGCTGCCACCGGCACCGCCAACGGACTGAGTGATTGAGAGGGATTCCCCGCCAAAGCTGCCGCCGGCGGCAAAGCCACCATTACCGCCGCCGCCGCCAATCGACTGCGCATAGATACCGGCAGAGAAATTGCCATCCGTCTGGATATCGCCTTCGCCGAGCACATCAACACGCGCGCCGTCGCCAGCCGCGCCGCCTTCACCCGCACCGACCGAGGTGCTGACCAGGCCGGTCATCGTCGCGCCCAGACCCACAGCGAAGCCGCCATTGCCGCCGCCGCCGCCAATCGACTGAGCCAGAATTCCGTCGGCATCCATACCAGTCGTGACGATGAAACCGTCACGATCGACCTTTACCGCTGCGGCATCGCCGCCGACACCGCCCGAACCGCCAACGCTGTCGGTCGCATTGGTGCCTTTATTGCTTATTCCAAGCGCTGCACTGAAGCCGCCATTGCCGCCACCGCCGCCGATCGACTGCGCGAAGACGCCCTTGGCCAGATTACCTTCGGTGCTGATATTGCCGGTGCCCAGAACCGTAACGATGCCCGCATCGCTGCCTTCACCGCCCCCGCCGGCACCGACCGTGCTCGACATGATTGTCGTGCCCGTGCTGATATTTCCCCCGGCAGAAAACCCACCATTACCGCCGCCGCCGCCGATCGACTGCGCGAAAATCGCATTGGCCGCGAAGCCTTTGGTTCCAATATCACTGTTGGCCTCTACCCATACCGATCCGGCTTTCGAGCCATTGGCACCCAGGCCGCCAGTGATGGAGGATGTCGTTTGTCCCAGATTGCTCATGGAACTACCGGTCGAAAGCGTTCCGCCAGCGGCAAAGCCGCCATTGCCGCCGCCGCCGCCGATGCTCTGTGCGAAGACGCCGTTAGCATTGCTGCCTTCGGTTAAAATCGTGCCGCCGGTGGTGACTTTCACATTCCCAGCCTCGCCGCCGAGCGAACCGGCGCCGCCGCCAATGGAGGATTCGGCATTGCCGCCCATGGCGATCGCCCCGCCGACAGCAAAGGCACCGTCACCGCCACCGCCGCCGATGCTTTGCGCCAGCACGCCGTTGGCGGAATCACCAAGCGTACGGATTCCGTCAAAGGCCGTTACCGTTACATCGGAAGCGTCGCCCCCAGCGCCGCCGCCGCCGCCGACCGAGGAAGCGCCGCTGGTTCCTTCCAGCGTGAAATCCAGATCGACAGAGAAGCCGCCGCTGCCGCCGCCGCCGCCGACGCTCTGCGCGAAGATGCCATTCGCTTTCGTACCTTCGGTATATATGAAGCCGGTATTGTTCACAGTGACGCTGTCACCATCGCCCGCAACACCGCCTTCACCGCCGGTTGAACCGGAATGATCCAGGACCGTTGTCCGCCCGCCGACCGCGCTCGCAACATCGCCGTCCAACCCCTGCTCGCCGGAGAAGTCAGCTCCGATGGTCCAGCCACCATTGCCGCCGCCGCCGCCAATCGACTGCGCCAGAATACCATTTGAGACATCGCCCGCCGTAGCGATCTTGCCGGTATTGGTTACCTTGACAGTAGAGCCGTCGCCCCCGGCCCCGCCAGCACCGCCGACTTGCGTGCTTGCCGCACCGTCTTTGGCCGAGAAACCAGCCCCTACGGTAAACCCGCCGGAACCACCGCCGCCACCGACAGACTGCGCAAAAATGCCATTGGACCCGTTGCCGCCGGTAACGACGCTGTAGCCTTCATATCCTTCCGGCACCTCGCCAGCAGCCTTGACGAGAACTTCCACGGATTTGGAATGGTTGCCGGTGCCGCCGAACCCGCCGATTGCCTGGCCTTCGGACCCGCCTTTAACCGAAACCGAACCATTAATGGCAAAGCCGCCCGAACCACCGCCGCCGCCAACACTCTGCGCAAAGATGCCATGCGAAACATTGCCGGCGGTTACGACGAGGCCGGTGCTTTCGGCATAGACAGTCCCTGCTAGCGCCCCGGAACCACCTTCGCCGGCACTGGAGGAACCAATATTGCCCTTACCGATGGTCACCGCAGCACTCAGGCTGAGACCACCAGTGCCGCCGCCGCCGCCAACCGCCTGAGCGAGAATGCCTGAAGCATTGTTGCCAAGCGTGCTGACAATACCCGTCGAACGCAGATCGACATTGCCGGACTCATTGCCCGATCCGCCCGATCCACCAAGACTGATCCCAACCGCCCGGCTGTTTGACGCGGAAAGCGAGCCGGAAAATCCACCATTACCGCCACCGCCGCCGACTGACTGGGCAAACAGGCCAATGGAGTTATCCCCGCTGGTACCGATATTACCCGTCGAAACGAGGTTCACGTCATCGGCATAGCCCCCCTGGCCACCATCGCCGCCCATGGCCAAAGCGAGTCCAGCACTGTTGCTCCCCGTCGTGAGCGTGCCAGCGACAGAGAAGCCGCCATTGCCGCCGCCGCCGCCAATCGACTGCGCAAGGATGCCGTAAGACTGATCACCCTGCGTTGCGATGTCACCGATGGAGGTTACATCCACGATCCCGGCATAGCCGCCCGTCCCGCCAGATCCGCCAAAAGCGAGCGAGGCGGAGGCGTATTTGGAACCGCTGGCCGCAGCGGCAAAGCCGCCATTGCCGCCGCCGCCGCCAACGCTTTGCGCGAAAATACCATTGGCCATGTCACCTTCGGTAACGATCAGGCCATTGCTTTTTACCAGTACATCATCGGAATGGCCGCCCGTGCCCCCGGCACCGCCGAAGGCCAGCGACGCCGCGCCGTATTTGCTGCCGGAAACAGTGGCCGCGAAGCCGCCATTGCCGCCGCCGCCGCCGATGCTTTGGGCCAGCAGAGCATTGGACTGATCGCCCGCCGTACCGACATTGCCGGTCGAGAGAATCGTGGCTTTGTCAGCATTGCCGCCTTCTCCGCCTTCTCCGCCGAAAGAGAGACCCACCGAACCATATTGGCTGCCGCCGGCGCTGGCAGTCCAGCCGCCATTGCCGCCGCCGCCGCCAATGCTCTGCGATTGCAGCGCACTGCTGAAATCACCGGTGGTCACGATGTGATGGGTCTGCCCCTCTGCCAGCGTACCGCCAGTGCTTTCCAGATAGGATGCGCCGGAATTGCCGCCTGAACCACCGGCCCCGCCGAAGGAGATATTGGCATTGCCATATTGCGCAGCTGACGCGCTGATGGCGAAGCCACCATTGCCGCCGCCGCCGCCGACGCTCTGGACAAAGAGAGCCTGCGAATGATCACCCGATGTCGAGGCATTACCCGTGGAAATCAGACTGGCATTGTCAGAAGATCCGCCGCTTCCGCCCGTGCCGCCGAAAGAAAGTGACATGGCGCCATATTGGCCGCCCGATGCAGCAATAGCGAAGCCGCCATTGCCGCCACCACCGCCGATCGACTGAGCCGTCGCGCCGGTGGAGAAATCGCCTTCTGTGTAAAGATCGCCCGTGCTGTTCACTGTGACAGTGTCGGAGGCACCGCCACTGCCGCCGCTACCGCCCATGGCAAGCGAAACAGCACCTGAAGCGCCGCCCGCCGCACTAATCGCGAAGCCACCATTTCCGCCGCCGCCGCCAACGCTTTGCGCAAAGATGGCGCTCGAATTGTTGCCCAGCGTGTAAAGATTGCCCGTGCTGCCGAGTGTGACCGCACCGGCTTCACCGCCCGAGCCGCCATCGCCGCCCATGGACAGGCTGGCCGCACCGGTGCCGCCCCCGGACGCAGAAATCGTGCCGCCACCATTGCCGCCGCCGCCGCCGACGCTTTGCGCCAGCAGGCCATGCGAACTGTCACCCTTGGTCAGAACATTCCCGTCGCTGGTCAGCTTAACCGTGCCGGAGGTGGCACCCGTGCCGCCGGTGCCGCCAAAGCCGAGACTGGCCGCCCCCGTACCACCGCCGGTGGCGCTGACCGAAACACCGCCATTGCCGCCGCTGCCGCCAATCGACTGGGCCAGAATGCCGGTCGCAGCAGTTCCACGCGTGACGATGTTGCCTTCGGAATCCACGGTGACGTTGCGGCCAACACCGCCCTGACCGCCGCCGCCGCCCATGGAAAGACCAATTGCGCCGGTGCCGCCAAGGCCCGCGCTGACGGACAGGCCGCCATTGCCTCCGCCGCCGCCGATCGACTGGGCGACGATGCCGCTCGCCATATCGCCAGACAGGATGTTGCCATCATCATCTTCGGAGCCGGTTGAAATATCGCCATCGCTGGAAACGCTGACATTCGCGCCAGAACCACCATTAGCCCCGGCACCACCAAAGGCAGCCGTAAGCGCACCCGTACCGCCGACACCGCCGGCAACGGAAACGCCACCATTACCGCCGCCGCCGCCAACACTCTGCGCGAAAATACCGTTGGAATAATTGTCCAGCGTGATCAAAGTGCCGGTGGAATCAACATCCACTCGCGCCGCATCACCGCCATTAGCGCCATTACCGCCGAAGCTTAGATTGCCGGACATGGTGCCGCCACCACCGAGTGACACGGACGTACCGCCGTTGCCGCCGCCGCCGCCAACGCTTTCAGCGAAGATCGCATCGGAGAAAACGCCTTCGGTTTTGATATCGCCTACTGACGTGACATCGACTGCCTTGGCATCATTACCGCTGCCACCTTTGCCGCCGAAGGATCCCCCCAGCGCGACAGCGCCAGCACCGCTGATCGTAGCTGCAATGCCGCCATTACCGCCACCGCCGCCAACACTTTGCGCGAATATACCCTGAGAAAATCCGCCCTTTGTATGAATGTCGGTCGTGCTGCCGACAGTCACCAGCCCGCCTTCACCACCGTCACCGCCAGTGCCACCCAGAGCAATCGCTGCCGCTGCACCGTCAGAGAAAGAAGCTGAACCGGAGAGGCCGCCATTACCGCCGCCACCGCCGACCGCACTGGCGAAGATAGCTGCGGACTGGAAGCCGTCAGTCTCAACCTGGCCGCTCAGACCAATGACAACACTGCCGGCATCGCCGCCCTTGCCGCCACTGCCACCTAAGGAAAGTGACGCCGAACCGCCAATACCCGCCGAGCCGGACAACGCGAACCCGCCATTACCGCCGCCGCCCCCAACGCTTTGCGCCAGCACACCAATTGCGCGGTCACCCAACGTTTCAATTCCGATATCGGTCAGGCCACTGGTCGCGTCGTCACAAGCGCTGTTGGCGTTAATGCAAACATTGCCGCCTTCCCCGCCGTTACCGCCGCTGCCACCGAAGGAGGCCGCAACAAATGCACCGGCAGAAACAGCGCCGCCACCATTACCGCCGCCGCCGCCAACGCTTTGTGCGAAGATCGCTGTTGCATCATCGCCATCAGTACGGGTTGCCCCCGAAAGGCTCATTTTCACGGTGCCGCCGTCGCCGCCGTCCGCGCCGGAACCACCAATGGACAGCTGGCCGCCAGTCGTGCCGCCATTGCCACCGCCACCGCCAACGCTCTGCGCGAAGATGCCGTAAGCGCCGTCACCCTGCGTATCGACAAGGCCGCTATTATTGACAGTGACTTTACCGCCTTGGCCGCCCGAACCACCGGAACCACCAATCGCAACCAGGCCACCAGAAGAACCGCCATTACCGCCGCCGCCGCCGACCGACTGAATGAAGATGCCGTGAGAACTCGTGCCTTCAGTGAAGACGCTACCGGAATTCGTCAGGGAAACATTGCCACCTGCACTCGTGGCTGAGCCTGAACCGCCAATGCCGACCAGACCGCCGCCGCCGCCGCCATCACCGCCGCCGCCGCCGACGGATTGCACGAATATGCCGCGCGCGACATCGCCTTTGGTAGCGACATAGCCCGCATTATTTAATGTGACAGAGCCGCCTTTGCCGCCAGCAGTGCCAGACGCACCCAAGCCAACCAGGCCGCCGCCGCCGCCGCCCGAGCCACCACCGCCGCCGACAGACTGCGCCAGAATACCATCGGCATAGTGGCCAGTGGTCGTGATCTTACCATTTTTATATTGGCGAACAGTGACATTGCCAGCATCCCCGCCGGTGCCGCCTTCTGCGCCGAGCGCAACCAAGCCGCCAGAGCCAGAAGCGTTGCCGCCGCCGCCACCGATTGATTGCGCCAGAATGCCCTTGCCGCCAACACCTGTGGTATCAATAGATCCTTCGGTTTCGACGGTTACATTGCCGCCTTCGCCGCCGCCACCGGATCCGCCGCCCAGCGCAACCAGCCCGCCGGTAACGCCGGCCGAACCGCCGCCGCCGCCCACCGACTGCGCCAGAATACCATAGGAATAGATGCCACCGGTCTTAATTTGCGCACCGTCGCTGACATCAACAGACACACTGCCGCCATCACTGCCTTCGCTGGCGCTGGAGCCCATGGCGACACCGCCGATAGCGACACCCCCATTACCGCCGCCACCGCCAACGCTTTGTGCGAACAGCGCATGGGCGAAATTGCCTGTTGTTTCTGTATATGAGCTGCCGCCTGCAGTGATTTTTACATTACCACCATCACCGCCAGCGCCCCCGGAATCGGTGTCTGCAAACAGACCTCCGCTGGAGCCGCCATCACCACCGCTGCCACCGACAGATTCGGCCAGCACACCGTGCGCCGCCTTACCGTTGGTAATGACTGTGCCGTTCTGATTGACCTGAGCGTTGCCGCCTTTGCCGCCGAAGCTTCCGCCACCGCCGCTGGACACGATGCCATAAGAACCACCGCCATCACCGGCTGATCCGCCCAGACTTTGGGCATACAGACCGATGGAATAATCACCCTTCGTTCTGACAGTACCAGTATTTGTCAGCGTCGCATCACCGCCAACACCCGGCGCACCGCCGCCTTCACCGCCGCCGGAAAATAGAAAGCCATCGCCGCCTTCACCCCCTTTGCCAGAGGATGATGTAACCAAAACGCCGTAGGCATCATGGCCTTCGGTTTCCACCCGTGCGCCGGTGGTGAAGTCGACATCGCCGGCAACACCTGCTTTCCCGCCCTCGCCACCGCTGGCACCAGCATACCCATCGCCGCCATTGCCGCCATCGCCGCCGATACTTTGAACGATAACGCCGGCCACGTTATTGAACGAGGACGTATAGACTTCACCGGTGCCGATTGAATCGGTAATGTTTGCGCCGGTTGCACCGTTTCCGCCGTCACCAGCCGAAAAGAACAGCGCGCCGACACGGCCGTTGCCACCATTTCTGCCGCGACGAACATTGCGGTAAACATCTACGCCTGCCGGCACATCAAAATCGACTTGGGACACCCCGGTCGCATTTGTTGCAGGAGCAATCGAAGCAGCGAATTGCGGAGTTTCTTCCTCTTCAGTCGCGAGGTTTTTGATGGTTACTCCGGTGACCTTGCCATCGTCATTTTTTTCAACGGCCGAAACGCGATAGTTCACATCACCATCATCTTTGGTGGTCACCGTAAATTCCTGCCCGACCTTATCGAGAACAAGAACCGCGTAATCCTGATCGGTGATCACCACGGTCGGCGGCTCAACCGAAACGACCTTTTCCATATTCCCGGTTGCGGGATTGAAAATCAAATCACCTTCTTTGGGGAGTGTGATCGGCGTGGGATCAGCTTCATTATTCTGCTCTGCATCTTGCGCATAGGCTGGTGCCATGGTGACGAGATTGGCCCCCATCACCGCCGTCAAAGCCATCATCGAACTGCCAGCTCTGAACATCAAAGAGCGTCTCAGCGAGCTGTTCCCGTTGGATTCAGAAATCGCTGCCTGATCGATATTTTGCAAAGTAAATCCCCAAAAATTCCTTGGAGGCATTGGGCGATCCCGAACCCAATTCCACCTCCAGAATACGCACTAGTGCTTAGGAGGTAAGAATTGCGTTAACAAGCGTGTTTGTTATATTTTACCCTATGTTAACTATCATTATTATTCTTTTGTTTTCATAGTTTTATTGCATACGCATCAAAAATGCGCAGCCTGCAAAAAGGTTAACCCGCTGGTATATCGGCGGAATATTGGCTGAAGCTTTTTCGCATCTGCAGCTCAAGTTTTCGCCCATCGGGCTATGCGGAAAACCTCTCGTCGAAATAAGTCAGATGGAACGCCTGAAAATGCTAATTCCACACTCAAATCATTACCGGCGATAGCGCGCTGCAATACTCTTTGTTCGTAACCTACGGTCCGAGGTGCAAGCGAATTGGAGAGATGCGCCGACACTGTCATCAGTTAGAGGAACAGAGCGTTGCGGGAATGGGCATAGCGGCCGTGACATAGCCTCTGATCCGTCACCATCCATTGCATTGACAATCAGACGCTCAGGTGCGCGGCCTTGCTCGACCCAAGCCTCAATCGCCGACTGGGTGTGGAATGTGCTGGGCCCCGGCCCGCCGCTACAATGGCCTACACCGGGCGCCAGAAACAAGCGGTAGAAACCTGACGTTTCGGCACCCGATTGCGCCCGAACACGTTGGAAATAATCGATTGAATCCCAGGGACTCACAACGGGGTCGGCCAGTCCGTGATATTCGATCAGCTTGCCGCCAAGCGCGTGAAAGGCGGAAAGATCGGCCGACATGGCATTGATCGAGCCAGCAAGCTTTTCGTCCACGATTTCCATATCGGCATCGAAATCGAAATCCTGCCATTTCCAGTCGAGAGCGAATGCCCAAAAGCGCCAGAAGCTGGCTCTGGCTGGTTGTGACGGATCGGCGGGGTCTGCCCAATATTGGCTCCATCCGGGCAGCGGATAGTGCGCCGGACCAATGCCTTCACTGCCCGGCAACCATGGTGGATAGATGAGCTCACCGCTGCGCGGGTTGCGCGTGCCATCATACATGCGGCGTGCGGCGGCGACCTGCGGCGGCGTGAGACATTGCGCCGTGTCCTGCCCAGGGGAGCAGGCGGCAATTTGCGGATCAAAGCGGCAGGCGAGCGGATCGTCGATATAGGCCGCTCCCCCCAATCCCTTCATCGGGCCATCCTTGCCGCTGCAAATTTTAAGGGCCCAGCGATGCAACACGCGCAGCTTGTCCGGTGTCAGGATCGCGCGAGAAGGGGCAGTTGCCTCATGATTTTGGACGAACTGCCATAGGAAAGCGGCATTAAGATGGGTACGGTTATGGCCCGGTGCACCGGCAACAATCCCGTCAAAGTCGGATGGATAACGTTGCGCCTCCTGCAGCGCCTGATGCCCGCCGGTCGAACAGCCGTCAAAATAGGAATAGCGCGGCGCCGTTCCATAGAAGCGCTCGGTCAGCGCTTTGGCGGTGATTATCGTCTCGTGCACCGCCCGGTGCCCCCAGTCCGCTATTGATTGGGAAAGGCCGATCGCAAAGGCCGGGTCATCGCCCTGATGGCCGGTGTCCGTGGCCGTGACAGCATAGCCTTCAGCCAATGCCTTCGCCATTTGCGCCCTGGGCAATGAAGAGCTGTAGCCGCCGTTGCCAAACATACGAATGCGGTGGTTCCAGCCCGTTTCAGGCAGCCATAATTCAAACCCGATCCGCGATCCCTCAACAGCAGAGATCGCCCCTTTCACCAGGCAATATGTACCCGTTTCGATTTGCTGATCCGGCTCGCCCCATCGGCCGGGAATGTGGAGCGGGCCGGAAGTCGGCAAGGCCGAGACGACGACTGCACCGCCGCCGCTCCCGGTCAGCAGATTCTCGCAGGCGGCATGGCCGGGAACTGCCAGGATCAGCGCCAACAGAAAGAGCGAGCAGCGAGCAAAAATCGTCATTTCATTTGGCCGCCGGTCCAGCGTGCGGCAGGAAGGGTTATCGTTGCTTCGGGGCCAAAGTCGATCGCAGATTTGCCCAGTGCGATACGATATTTACCGGCAGGGCGAACCCAGGCGCCATCCTGCCATTGCGCCAGCAAGCGCGGATCGAAGGAAACTTCCACACTCTTGCTTTCCCCGGCGCCAAGCTCAACCCGTTCAAAACCGAGCAGGCGACGGGACGAACCCCACGGTCCCGAAATCAGATAGATTTGCGCAACATCTGCACCAGCGCGTTTCCCGCTGTTGGTCAGCCGCACAGTCGCGCTCAAGCCATCATCGGCCAGCTTGATATCGTTATGGCTGAAACTGGTGTAGCTTAACCCGAAACCGAAGGGGAAAAGCGGCGCTTCTTTCTGCCGCGCAAACCAGCGATAGCCCACATCCGAGCCTTCAATGTCGTAATCGACATCAAGCGTCTGGCCCTCTTCACCCTTGCCCAGAAAATTCGTCTCGATCATATCGCTGCCGGGCAGAACCGGGCGCGGCAACTGGCCGACATTGGCCGGGAAAGTCACTGGCAGGTGACCCGATGGATTGACCTCACCGAACAGGATCGACGCAATCGCGTCGGCTCCCTCACCCCCAGGATACCAGCTGGCGAGCACGGCCGCAGTCTGGTCCAGCCACGGCATCACGATCGGCCCACCATTTTCAAGCACGACAATCGTGTTGGGATTAGCGGCAGCCACGGCTGCGATCAGATCATCCTGACCATTGGGCAGCGACAGGTCAGGCACGTCCAGTCCCTCGGCCATCCACTGCGTGGCGAAGATTATCGCGACATCCGAACGCCGGGCAGCCTCCACGGCATCGGTGATGTAGCGACCATTGCGGAAACGGATTTCAGCGTCAGGGGCGCGTTCGCGGATCGCGTTCAGCGGCACGGATTTTTGGTAGCTTTGCGACATGAAGCCGGCGAACGGTCCGCTTCCTCCCATCGAAATCGACACCGCAGGCCCTTCACCCAATACTTGCGAGGAGCCACCTCCTGACAATACGCCCGTGTCGGCATAGCCGCCGATCACCGCTATCGTCCTTGCCGTGGCAGACAATGGCAGGGCATCCTTCACATTGCGCAGCAAAACGATGCCCTGCTGCGCGGTTTCGCGTGCAACCGCCGCGTTGGCCTCCCAGTCGATCTTGGCTTTTTCAGCGGGAAAGCGATCAACACCGACCGCATACATGCTGCGCAAGATGCGGTGATTCATGTCGGTCAGTCGGCGGGCATAGACTGGATCGCTCGCCGCCTTTGATCCCAGCATGTCACCAAAAAACACCCGCTCGTCGAGCTGCTCACCGGATTGCTGATCGAGGCCGTGGATCGCATCTGCCAACTTATGAACCGCGCCCCAGTCCGACATCACCCAGCCGCGATAACCCCAATCCGTTTTGAGCACCTGATTGAGTAGATAGTCACTGCCACAGGAATAATCCTGATTGACCCGGTTGTACGCGCACATGATCGATCCGGGGTCGCCGCGTTCAATGGCAATCTGGAACGCCAGCAGATCACTTTCACGCGCCGGTGCATCGCTGATATTGGCGCTCATGAAATGGCGCCCGGTCTCTTGTGCGTTCAGTGCGAAGTGCTTCAGGGTGGAGATCACATGTTGAGACTGGATACCTGTGACTGCCGCCCCGCCGAGCACACCCGACAGCAACGGATCCTCGCTGAAATATTCAAAAGTGCGCCCATTGCGCGGATCGCGCATCAGATTGATACCGCCCGCCAGCAGTACGTTGAAGCCTTTGGCATGCGCTTCGCCGCCAATCATCTCACCAGCGCGGCGCATGAGTTCGGGGTTCCAGGTTGCACCCATCGCGACAGCGGATGGAAGAGCCGTCGCCCGGTCCTTGCGCGCACCTCCGGCCCAGGCCACACCCAGGCTGGCATCGGTTTCGCGCAGCGAGGGAACGTCCAGCCGCGAAATACCAGGAACATAACCGGCACCCAGCACCCCGTCCTCGGGTAGAGCGAAATCCTCGCCCAAAGGCAGCGCCATGATGCCATGAGTCAATATCGTTCGTTCGGCTGGCTCCATCTGATCGATCGTCGCGGCTGCCCGCGCGTCTGGGTCATCATCCTGAGCCACAGCGGGTGCCGCAACAGCCAGCATCGAGAGCGCAAGTAAGGAAACGCGCATATTTACTTCCTTCATAGTGATGGGAAAGGGGCCGCACGGCCGAGACTACCGGGCAATTGTCTGTCCAGTCGTTCGGACAGCCAATGCGCCGCTGAGATGATGTTCGAAAGATCGATGCCGCTGGCAATGCCGCTGCGGCCTAGCATGTAGAGCAGGTCCTCCGTGGCGACGTTACCGCTTGCGCCCGGCGCGAAAGGACAGCCTCCGCTGCCTCCGATCGAGGAGTCCAGGGTCGCAGCTCCTGCCTCCAACGCCACCCAGGCATTGGCAATTGCACTGTTGCGGGTGTCGTGGAAATGCATGCGTAGCGGTATGGCCGGCGCCGCGCTGCGCACAGCAGCCATTAATTGCTGCACATGCCGGGGCGTCGCCACACCGATGGTATCCCCTAAGGCGATCTCATGCGGATGAGCCGCCGCCAGCCGCCGCGCGATATCCGCCACCCGGTCAATCGCAATTTCGCCGTCAAATGGACAACCGAAGGCGACTGAAATCGTGGCCTGGGCCCGCCGACCAGCGGCCCTGGCCATGGTGATGATTTCTATCGCATCCTCAATCGTCTGCTCGGCACTGCATCCCTGATTGGCACTGGCGAAACCATCGCTGGCACAAACCACAGCGCCGATCTCGTTTATTTGCGTAGCCAGCGCGCGTTCTACACCGCGTCGATTGAGGGCCAAGCCGACCCAGATTGCTTCACTATTCTTTGGCAGGCCGGCACATACCGCTTCGGCATCGGCCATTTGCGGGACGCGCTTAGGGTGCACGAAGCTGGCGACTTCAATCCGGCGCACGCCTGCGTCGACGGCTTTGTGGATCAACGCCAACTTGTCCTCAGTCGACAGCAGCCGCGCTTCATTTTGCAAGCCGTCTCGCGGAGACACTTCTACAATTTCGATGGTGGACGGCATGGTCATGGCAGAATTACCCCGAATAGAATAGCCGCCCCGGTCATCAGCAAGGTGAGCAGGAAGAGCCAGAAAAAGCTGTAGCGCTGATGGTCTGCCAGTTCGATGCGCGACAGCCCGATCAGCAGGAAGGTAGCCGGGGTCAACGGGCTGATCGGGAAGCCGGTCGTCATCTGGCCAAGCACGGCCGCACGGCCAATAGACAACGGATCGACACCGGCATGGCCCGCGATGCCGCCCAGCACCGGCAATATGCTGAAATAGAAGGAATCCGGATCGAAGAACAAGCTGAGCGGCATCGACAGCACGGCTACGATCACCGGCATGCTGCTGGCGGCGCCTTCGGGCAAAAGACCCGCGCCCTTTTCGGCGAGCGCCGCCAACATGCCGCTGCCCCCCATGATGCCGGTAAAGACACCCGCAGCAAACAGGATGCCAACCATCATGACCGCGCCCGGGCCATGCTTTTCGACTGCCTCGCGCTGCGCGGTCACATCGGGGTGATTGACCAGCAGGGCCACTATGGTTCCGGCGAGAAAGGCAATCGCCGGAGGCAGCCAGGTCGTCAGCATCGCCGCGATGACGGCAACGACGGTGAGCACATTGACAATATAGCGCCAGCGAATTGGCGGGAGGACATCTTGGTCGGCGCTGTCCAGACTGAGACCGAAGCCATCGGCCTCCTCCGTCTTGCCGATCCGCGACGTTTCACGCCGGCCCAGCCACCAGGAAATGAAAAGCATCGCTGCAAATCCGAAAAGATAGACTGGCACGAGCGGGGCAAACAGGGTCATCACCGGCGTTTCGAGCGCAGTGGCCGCGCGGATGGTCGGCCCGCCCCATGGCAGCATATTGCCCACGCCCGCCGCCATCCCCACTACGCAGGCCAGGAGCCTTCGGTCCATCCTGGCCCGCTCATAGATCGGTAGCAGGGCCGGAATAACGATCATGAATGTGGTCGCGCCCGATCCGTCGAGATGCACGATTGAGGTAAGCAGCGCCGTTCCCAGCGTGATCCGCGCCGGACGGTTGCGGCTCGCTCCGATCACGGCCTTGACCACGGGGGCGAAGAGCCCCGCATCGGCGAGAATGCCAAAGAATATGATCGCGAACAGAAACATAGCCGCCATCGGCGCGACGGTGATGATGCCTGCACTGGCATATTCGCCAATGGCCATACCGTCGCCAAGCAGGATGAGTGCCAGCATCGGAATTCCGGCGAGCGCGACCATCGGCGACAGACGCTTGGTCAGGATCGCCGCCAGGATAGCCAGGATCGTGAGAAGGCCAGCAAGCGCGAGCATTAGTGTATCAGCGCTTCCGCGGCCTTGTTCACGGCCTTGCGCAGCAACATCGTGCGATCCTGGCTGTCGGCCCCCACCAGAACCTGCGTCATCAGCAAAGCGACCGCGTCATGGTCGGGATCGACAAAGAAATAGGTGTTGCCAGATCCTGACCAACCATAGGTGTTAGCGGGCTGCATTCCTGCGGCCGCGCTCTGCGCATCGCCAATTGCAAAACCATACCCAAATGGTGTCTTTTCCGGCCCCAATCCCTCGACATGGGTGCGGGGTAAGAACATGGCGTCCACGCTGCGCGCGCTCAGCAGACGCCGCCCGCGAAACTCACCGCGATTAGCGAGCATCTCTGCAAAATGGAGATAGTCCTCCGCCGTGCTGGCAATCGCGCCGCCGCCATCAAGCAGTCGGTCCGGGTCCTTATAATCGGTATTGTTGCGGTCCTCGATCGCCTCCAAGCCATCCGCCGTAGCGAGATAATTCACAATGAAACGGTCCAGCGCCGTGCCCTGCACAAAAAAGCCCGTGTCACGCATATCGAGCGGATCGAAAATGCGCGTTCGCATGAACCGGTCGAGGCGCATGCCGCTTGCGCGTTCGATAATCGCCCCCAGAACCGTGGTTGAATAGCTATAGGCAAAATGCTCGCCTGGCTGATAGAGCAGCGGTGCCTTGCCAATCCGCTCGACCAGCTGATCGAGCGAGCGCGCCGGAGCGCCGTCACCGGGGTTCCTGCCCACCGGCGTATCCCGCATCACGCCATATTTGCGGTAATATTGATGAACCGGTGTGTTGCCGGTGAAATGATAGGTGATGCCCGACGTGTGGGTGAGCAAATCCCGGATCGTGATCGGACGCGCGATCGGCACGGTCTGCATGTCTTCCAGCGTGCCGCCCGAATAAACGCGCATATCCTCAAATTCGGGCAGGAATCTGGATGCTGGATCGTCAAGCGAAAGCTTGCCATCCTCAGCGAGCATCATGATCGCCACGCTCGTGATCGGTTTTGACATGGAATACAGGCGGAAGATCGTATTCTCGGAGATCGAGGTCCTATCCTCCACATCCTGAAAGCCGACACGGATATCGGCGAGGCTTTCACCGTTCTGTACGATGCGCACGATTGCCCCCGGGATCTGTTTCTGTTTCACCATTCGGGAGAGGGTCGAGCGAAGCTCGCTGACGGCTGCGGCGTCACGCGCAGATGGATTCTGCGTCGCTGATGACGTCGCGGTTTGGGCAGGCATAGCGGTGCATCCTGGCACAGCAATGGTCAGTGCGAGGAGAAAGGCTGCGGCCTTGCGGGCGGGAAACTGGTGCATCAGCGATCCTTTTCCTGGTCTGATGTCTCTTCGTCGCTGCGCACGATATCGCGCTCCAGCAATTCGTCGATCGTGGCCTTGTCATAGCCGATGGCCCGGAGGACTTCTCTGGTGTGCTGGCCCAATGCAGGCGCCAGGCTATCCGGTTGCGACGCGGTGTCATCGGATACCGAGAATGGCGTGCGCACCGATAGCAGCGATCCTTCAGTAGGGTGCTGAACATGCGAGAACATGCCGACCTCCTTCAGGTGCGGATGTTCGAACAGCTCCTCAACACGGTTGACCTTGGCATGCGGGATGTCCCGTTCGCTGAGCAGCTCGATCCATTCGTCGGTCGTGCGGTCCGGCGTGCTCTCCTCGATCACCGCATAAAGCATATCGATATTCTGGCTTCGTTTTACCGGATCGAGCACGCGGGGGTCAGTCGCCAGATCGTCGCGGCCCACCAGCTCGAGAAAACGCGCCCAATGCGTCCCGTTATAGGGAATGATCGACACGAAACCGTCGCTGGTCTTGAATGGTTTGCGATAGGGGGAGAGCAGGCGGTCGTACCCGATACCGCCCAGGGCAGGATCGAAAGTCTTGCCGGCCAGCTGCTCTACCAGCAGGAAAGATATCAGGCTTTCAAACATCGGTGCTTCAATGCACATAGCTCGCTTGCCGCGATCCTCTGATGCCAGCGCGCCAAGTACGGCGATCGCCAGATGGAGTCCGCCCACCTTATCGGCGATGATGGTCGGCAGAAAGCGGGGTTCACCCTGTGCGTTGGCATTGAGGTATGCGAGGCCCGAGGCAGCCTGGATAGTATCGTCATAGGCCGGTTCATTGGCATTGCTGCCGCCCTGCCCGAAACCAGCCGCGTAACAATAAATGATGCGGTGGTTGAAGGATTTCAGCGTCTCGAAATCGAGACCGAGCTTCTTCGCCGAAACCGGACGCATATTATGCACCACGACATCGCTGTTTCGGGTGAGATCCGCCAGCACCTTCCGCCCCTCCGGCGTCTGCAGATCGACCGCGATCGATTTCTTGTTTCTGTTGGTGTTGATGAAGCCCGCGCCGAGTTTTTCCGAACGCCCCGGGCGCACCGATCGAAAGACATCGCCCGTGGGCGGCTCAACCTTGGTCACCTCCGCGCCCATGTCGGCGAGAATTTGACTGGCATAGGGGCCAAGGACGACCGTGGTCAGGTCCAGGACGCGTATTCCTCGCAAGAGAGACAACATTATAACAAATTCCTTTGGCAACCAGCCATCCGCGACCAAAAACGTAAATTTACTTGCAATCTATATAAGTAACGGAGATTAATTGACTTAATAAATAAATCGGAGAGGCTATGAAAAGAATTCCCATGAGCCGCAACAGAATCGACTTTCGCCATTTGCTGGCATTTGTTGAAGTGTGCGAACAGCGTCATTTCACGCGCGCTGCGCAAACGCTGGCCAAGTCGCAGCCCGCGCTTAGTGCGCTGATCGGCCAGCTTGAGGAAGATCTCGGGATTCCGCTGCTGACCAGAACCACACGGCTGGTGGAAATCACCCCTGCCGGAAAAGAGTTTCTCGTTTCGGCCAAGCGGATCGTAGCCGATCTGCAGAATGCCGTTTCCGAAATTCAGGACTTTGCGAACCTGCGCCGCGGCCGTTTGCGCGTAGCGGCGTTGCCGTCGCTGTGCATGGTGATCATGCCGAAGGTCGCCAACGTCTTTGCCTCCCGTCACGCGGGAATCGACATATCGATTATCGACGTTCCGGGTGACCAACTGGTCGAAGACGTGACCAGAGGCAGAGTGGATTTTGGCATCGGCTATGTCAGCGAAACGGAAATGGTCGTGAGCGAACCGATCATGGTCGATCGCCTTGTTGCGATCGCATCGAAGGAGCTTTTTGCCGGCAGAGACAGTCTCTCGTGGCGCGATCTTGAACAATTCAAGCTGATAGCGATGAGCCAGGGAACCACGATCAGAAGCTTGCTGGAAAGCGGGTTTCGCAAAGCAGGCGTGCAGCCGGACATCGTGCTTGAACCCAATTTGATGCCGACAGCAATTGCTTATGCCTCCAGTGGCCTCGGTGTCGCAATCCTGCCAAGTTCCGGCGTGCCCGACCATCTGGAGGGCGTCGTCAGATTTGACCTTGAGGATCCAATCATAGAGCGCAAGCTTTCGGTGATCCGCACCCGCGACAACCCCTTTGTTCCGGCTGCGGCGGCATTCCTGGATATTCTGCGCGAGGAATGCGGCGTGAACGGCCCCAGTCAGCTCGCCAAGGTTCCGTGAAAGGTCGATGCACGGCACATGAGACCTGCGCCTCTTGTCCGGTGCAGTCCGTTTGGCTTTGGCGCAATCGGCAGGAAGCGCGCCAGAGCGAGCCCCCTGCCAACCGATAAATTCCGAGATAAGCGACGTGACCATGCGCTCAGAAATCGACCGTCAATCGCGCATAGGCCTGGCGACCAAGGACATCGTGGAGCGACGGTAAATATCCAGTGAAGCCAGCCTGTGGGGGCTTTTGATCAAACAGATTCAGGGCGCCAATCGCGATCTTATATTGGCCGTTATCGCCCAGCTTGAGAGCATATTGGGCGTCGAACACCGTCCATGCATCAATGCGGCCAGTGCCCTGATCATCCTCTACCCCGCTGGTGTGGCGCATGAGAACATTGGCCGAATGACGTTGGTTCTTCCATGACAGTTGCAAATTGTCGCGGAATTTCGGCGCTGGCGCCCCCGGATTGGTTGCATTGCGACCACCAAGCGCATCGATGACGGGTGACCCCACACCCAGCTGCACTTCATAGGTGGTGATGAAGGTTGCGTTGTTCTCTATGGAAAAAGTGTTGAGGCCCACCTCCAGCGCATAGCCTGCGCGCACGTCAAAGCCGTTGGTGGCCGTCCGCCCGGCGTTGAAATAGCCGATATTGACAGCGAGCAGCCTGCCGAACTCGTCACGCGTGATACGCGGACCGTTCGGATCGGCATTGATCACCTGCTGCGCGGCTTCCAGCGTAATGCGGTCGGTGAACTTAAAGTCGAAGTAATCAACCGATAGATGCGTGCGCCGGCTTGGCGTTACGGTGAAGCCCAAATTGAAGTTTCGGGATTGTTCGGGTCGTAGATTGGGATTGGATACCGTCCTGATCGTGCGGAACGTCCCCTGATCGGTTGGATCAAGCGGATCGACTGTCTGCCCTACACCCGAGGTGACCGTATTGGTGACCGCCTGGCCCAGATCAGGTGCGCGGAATGCGGTGCTGTATGACCCGCGCATAGCGAGCCATTCGACTGGCCTGAAATTGATACCGATCTTGGGATCGACGGTGGAGAATTGACCATAATCCTCGTAACGGCCGGCAAGCTGGATATCGAGACTCTCGAAGAGTGGCAGATAGACCTCTCCGAACACGGACTTGATGGTGCGGCTGCCCTTGCCCGGCAGCGACTTGCCCTGAAAACCGAAGCGCCCGTTGATCAGGCCTGAGTCGAGAAATATGTCTTCGCTCTCTTCACGGATCTGGGTTCCGACTGCCACGCCCATCGTGCCGCCCGGCAGTTCCAACAAATCGCCCGACACAACCGCTTCGGCAAAGCGAACCTCTGATGTCTGTCCCCGCTGAAACGGCGTGAGCGTGTTGTAGCTGGTTCGTGGGTCGTTGGTCTGTTGATCCTGACCGAACGGACTGAAATAGACGCAGTTACCTTCACCGGCGACTTCGTTTGCTGAAGGCACGCCATTGGGACCGATCTGGCAATCGGGTCCGCCGAAACCATTGAACGCATTCTGCGCTGCGATCAGGTCGGTGTCGCTGCTGTGCAGAACAAAATGTTCTCGCGAGTAGCCTGCGGATACATCGTAACGCCAATTGTTGCCGAACGGCAGCAGCCCCTTCGCCCCGCCGATCAGGCTCATAGCATCGACATCGACCCGTTCGACCCGGTCAGGCGCGGTATTGCCCAGCAGCCTTCCGACAAAGGTCGCGTCGACACCATAGGGGTTGAACGGGTTGGAAGCGGGCACGACGAGCGAACCGGTGGTAATGGGAAAACTGCCTACCCCGAACCGTTCGGTGCCCTGCTGATAATAGCGGCCTTCGAAATAGAGATCGGAATCGTTGCCCAGCTCATAATTCGCGTCGGCATGGACGAGTGTAACGCGTGAGCGGGGCTTGATCGGGTTGCGCTGCTGGTAGCTGAAACGGCATGATCCCAGCGGGAAAGCGTCTGCGCCAGCATAGATGCCGCCAGTCGTCGGATCGGTGCAGTCGGGGTCGGCAAATTGCACCGTATTGCTGCCCGTTTCGGCGACTTGCTGATCGTAAAGCTGCGAATAATTGATCGGGCCATTTATGCCATTGTCGATGATGACATCACCGCCGCCGGCTGTTTGCGGACGGCTCCGCAACACATAATTGCCCGGCTGCGCGAGGCCCGAGGTGTTGTCGAAATTGGTACGACTGCGTTCATACCCCTGGAGCTTGTCCTGATATTCGTAACTCGCCGAAAGAACGGCATGGAACCGGTCGGTGCCGCCACCAACCATGCCCTGCACGATGTAACCGGGCGCATTCGCGATATCGGTATACTGACCGGACAGACGCACCCCATCAAAACGCTTGTTTGTGATGACATTGATAACGCCTGCAATCGCGTCCGAACCATACAGCGCTGACGCGCCATCAAGCACCGTCTCGACCCGTTCAACCGCAATCGAAGGAGTGAGCGCAACGAGATTGACATAATTATCGGTATGGGCGACGCGCCGACCATTGAGCAGAACCAGCGTGGATTGAACGCCCAGACCGCGCAGATTGGCGGAGCGTGTCGCACGATCATCGGCCCCGCCCCCGGCCAGATCCTGTGCGCCGCCGGTACTGCCGATATTCGCGGTGTCGAGCAAAAGCAGATCATCAACCCCGACCAACCCGGATTCGGCAATGTCTTCCTGACTCAGAATCTGTGTCGGTGATGAGAGATTTTCCTGGCTCTGCCGGGCAATGCGGCTGCCAGTCACAATGATTTCGCCAGTCTGCGCGCCATCGGCTGCTTCGCTCTGGCCGCTCGGCGCAATATCCTGTGCCTGTGTGGTACCCGGTGTGACGAGCGTTGCGGCGAGTGCGATCATGGAAACCGCAACCGAACCGTGACGCGTTGGAAAAACACGTTGAGCCATTCATCATCTCCTCTGCGACCTGGCTTCTGTGTCGAGCCGGTGCCGCGCGAGATCGACATTGAGCAATGTCCATCCATTAGTTAAATCGTAAAGTTCAATGGATTAATCCAGAAAACGAATGACTGGGTAAGCTAGGCGAACTCCTGAAGTTCTGCGCATTGATGCGTATTTGTGACGTGCGATGGCGGAGGTATGTAGCGAAAGAGACATTTGGTTCTTCGAGAAAAGAGCCGACAGTCGAGCGCCCCTGATGCACAGCGCTCGACCCAAATGGAGTAACGTGACGCGCCCGGCATCGGCTCGTTAATGATCCGATGCCGGGCGCCCTATTCACTGTTGTTTGGGAAGCCGCGCCAGTTCTTCGTCGAGAGCCTTCAACCGCTCTTCGGTCATGACCTGGGGCATATAACCCTTGATCGCGTTGAGGGTCATGCCACGCGCCATGCCGATTTGTGGACTGCTCACAAGATCTGGGAAATAGCGGGCAACAATCACCTGTGCCGCTGGATCATCGAGCATCTCGCCGATCGGCGTGGTGAGGCTATTATAATGCCCAGATGCGCGTGCATCCTTCATCCGCTGGCGTTCGGTTTCGATTTCCTCTCCCCATGGGTCCCTCTGAGGCACAGCGCGGCCGGAGACGGAGAAATCCATGATTTCATCACCTGACGTCGTATGCTGAGGCCAATAGGTATCGCCTGGACCGTTGGGGTTCCCGGTCTTGACGAAATTAAGGAGATAGCTGCTCACCGTCTTGCCGGCCGCAATGTCCTTTGCGGTCGTCGCATCACCATATTTGATCTCAGTGTTGTCGAAGAAATAGGGGATTTCAGCTGCGTGCTGCGCACCGGGCATATCGATAGAATCCGCCACATAGGAAAAGCGGTATTCCCAGACGGGAATATCTTGATCGGCGATCACACCAGCGGCATCGCGTGCGCCAGCGATCATGAAACCGCTCTTCCCGCCCATATCGGCGCTTGTTGCCCCGATCACCATCGGCACCTTGGCATAATCGCCCGCCTCATAGGCTTCATCCATATCGACAATGACGGTACCGTCGACAAACGGGCCAGTGTAGGTTTCCGGACCATCCTGGCGGGCCATCATGCTCAACCCATCGGTGACTTCCTCTGCCGACAAGTCCCGCAGACGTGCGAGCGCATCGGGGGCATCGGGATCGATGTCATAGCGACGGGCGAAGTTCTCACCGACCTGCTCGACCTCGGCCAGCGTCTTGCCGTCTTCGGATTTGCCGTTTCCGCCAGACATCACGACTGCGCGTTGAAACAGCCCCTCCGTCATCGGCGAAGTAACCAGACTATGCACGGACATACCCCCGGCACTCTCGCCAATGATCGTCACATTTTTCGGATCTCCGCCAAAAGCAGCAACATTGCGCTGAACCCATTTGAGAGCCGCGATCTGATCCATCGTGCCGTAATTGCCAAGCTGGCCATCATCGGGATTCTCGGCGGTGAGCTGCGGCAAAGCGAAGGTGCCGAACCGCCCGACGCGATAGTTGAAGCTGACAAACACCACGCCCTCACGCGCCAGATGGGCACCCGAATAGGTGGGCGGCGATGCGCCCCCATTCACGAACCCGCCGCCATAGATCCAGACCATCACGGGGAGATCTGTCTGCTCACCCGCCGGTCGCCAGACATTGGCATAGAGGCAGTCCTCGGCCGGTTCCGTGCCGAGCGGTGCAGCGTCACTCGGAAAGGGGATCTGCATACAGTCATTGCTGTACTCGGTCGTGTCGCGAACGCCCGTCCACGGTTCCACTGGTTGCGGCGCGCGCCAGCGCAGATCATCCAGAGGAGGCTGTGCAAAGGGAATACCCTTCCAGCTCAGCACGCCATCCTCCTGATCGCCGCGGATGGTACCGCTGTCGATCTGCGTTTCGGTTGATTGGGCGAACACCGTCTGCGGCACAGCCATTCCGGCGGTCCCCGCAAGCAGCATCATAAATATCTTGGATCGCATCATTTTCTCTCTTTTATGGCAGGGTGGAGAATACTGTTCCGCACTCACCCAAGCAGTTATTCATCCCGCTGCGTTAGAAACCCATCGAGATTTGCAAGGTCACCGTCCGACCGAACGGTGACGAGTAAGCGGCATTAAACACCGAGCCAGCCGTATAGGCTAGACGCGGCGCCTTGTCGGTGAGGTTCTGGATATTCACCGATCCTCGCAGATTGCTCAAAATATCGCCCAGGCGGCCATCAAAATCTGCCCTGTAGCTCAGGTTCAGATCGAAGGTGGTGTAGGACCCGATTTCAACCGGTGCGACCGATTGCGCCTGATCATCAACAGCTTGATCATTGGTATAGCCGCCCGTGTAATTGGCGAATAAGAGCGCGCTAAAGCCATGATAGTTCAATCCCACAGAACCACGCCCGCGCCATTTTATCGGTGAACTGTAATAGCCGAGGCGATCCATGAAGGGATCATCGGGATTAACCTGCTGCTCGTTCGACAGCACGGTATTGGTCGCAAGGTTGAAAGTGATCGCCCCACCGTCGATCGGGTGGACGTAATTGGCTTGCAGATCGAGCCCATCCTGCCGGGTAGCGGCGAGATTGGTGTTCCGCCCATCCAGCAGAACCGCGACCCCGCAGGGATTTGGAAATCCATTGCCGTAAAGCAATGTGCGGTCGAGGAAACCAGCGAGCACGGGATCGTAGGTCGACGGATCGCCAACGGTACAGCTGGCCGGATTGTTGATCGGATAGATGAAATCTGCATATCCGAGATAATCCGGGTAGCTGAGCGGATTGAACAACGCGCCAAAAACATCCGGAGAAGCGATCCGGTCTTCATACACAATGTTATAATAGGTCGCGGAAAACCGCAGGCCGTTAATCGGCTCGAAATCGCCGCCAATCTGCCAGGTTTCCGCGCTTTCGGGCGTGATGACAGGGTTCGCTCCGGTGATATAGCCGACGGTGATCGGCCCTTGCGCAATGCGCGGGTCCGCACCGTTATAGAAATAACCGAATGTACCGCCGCTTGATATCGCACTGGGATTGACATCGGGCAGGTTCGGCGCGCGGAATGACGTTCCCCATGACCCGCGTAATGATAGCGCATCGGATATTTCCCAAGTGCCGCTGATCTTGGGATTGGTGGTGCTGCCGACATCGGAATAATCGTCATAACGCACGGCGCCGCTCACCGTCAGCGACTGTATCAGTGGCACGTCCATATCGTCCGAAATCAGGGGAACATATATCTCCCCGAAAGCCGAGTTAATGGTCCGGTCTCCGCGGCTCGAATTCTCATCCGTATCGAGCTGGAACGTATTATCATAAAGACGATTGGCGCCGTTGATATTGTAATTGTAAACCTTGTTGCGTTCCCCGCCGACAGCCGCGCGCACGGTTCCCCCCGGCAACTCGAACAGGGGGCCATCAAATTTGACCACCAGGTCATCAATGCCACTGCCGCTGCGCTGGATATTGTCGCCGGTGATGCTGGCAATGAGGGCCGGTGAAAGCCCCGTTACATTGTCGAGCGGATTAATCGCGCCAATATCAATCTGATATTGCAGCGCCGCGAAATTGATGTTGGTGCCCAGCTGACAATAATTGCAGGCTTTGTCGCGCCCGTAAGTGTAATAGGCATCCATCTCCCACTGCCAGGGAAGCTTGACGGTGACACCCCCGGTAATGTGGTACGATTTGTTATCGCCGGTCCAGTTGTTGAGCCCGATACTGTCGATCATGTTATATTGAACCGTCAGCGCATCGGCAGCCAGGCCTTCAATATAATAGGGGTTGGGTGTGTCAGTGGGCGTGTTCGTGGCTGGGTCGTAGAGCACGGGCCGCAGCTGCACATTCGTTATGACCCCTTGGGACGTCGCCGAGATCGTGCTGCGTTTATTATAGCTCCCCTGCAGGAAGACTTCGACCGAACTGCCAAGTTCCTGACGCAGATAAGCGCTGACCTGGTGCCGCTTCATCTCGCCGGTGTAGTCGCTGAAATCGCTTGAATCGAGCAGGTCCGGTTGGTTCAGCGCAAGATCCGCCAGAGTCAGATTGGCATTGGTACCTTCCGGAAGCCCATAATAGAGGTTCGCGCCAGCAAGGGGGATCGCCGAATTCGTCGGAGGAAGCAGCGGTCCGGGGCCGTCCGGATCAGCAGTGGGGACGACGATGTTGCCGTTAAATCCGGCGGTCGCAGTGGTCCCGTTGAGCCGATCATCATAGCCGCCAAACCGGGTGAGATCCTGCCGCAGATAAGGGTTCTTGCCGCGCCGATAGGCATCGCGATGCGAATATTCATAACTTGCGATGATACTGCCACGACCAAGCGACCCGGCTTCCCAGGTAGTCCCTCCGGTGATGCTGGGGGTCAATTCCCATCCACCATTGGAATTGCTGGCGCGAAAGGTTGCCTCAAGCCCCTCGTAATCCTTGCGGACCACAAAATTAACCACCCCCGCGACAGCGTCCGAACCATAGATCGCCGATGCCCCGTCAGCGATCACTTCGACGCGCTCAAGCGCAGCGAGCGGAACGACATTGGCATCGGTGAATGTCTGCGAAGCACCGGTATTGCTAATGCGGTGACCATCGACCAGTACCAGCGTTGCGGCTTGCCCCAGGCCGCGCAGATTGATCGCGTTGCCCTGTTGATTGTTGTTGCCGCCCTGCGTTCCGCCCTCGCGGAATTCGCCAAGATTACGCACTTGTGGCAGCGTCCGGACCACGTCGGCTGCGTTGGTCTGGCCCGTGGAGTATGATGGCTTGCCTGTCCAGTGTGATCGCTTCACTGCCAACCGGTTTCACGCCCGATATGTTCGTGCCAGTTACGACGATCACCTCGTCGCCCAGAAACACCTCGTCTTGCGCACTATCCGATATCGCTTCGTCCTCTGGATCCAGCTGTTGAGTAACCGGGCCAGCGCCCGTACCAGCAGTTTGCGCATGCGCGGCCGACCCCATCAAGACTACACATGCGAGCGCCGTGCTGCTGACGCACGTAGACAGCCGAGTTTTGTTGCAATTCACTTTCGAACCTCCCCTATGACGGCGAATTTTTTCGCCTGCCTGAGCTCGTATTCCGGGGGAAATCAGTTCTTGATCCGCGCACTGGAAACGAGCTCCGGCGCAGTATTGACTGCAAATTTAAAGGCAGCAAATCACTATTTGCCGCGTATTTATCAGTTAAACGGATAAGAATTTTGTCTTTTTTATCCACCCGACTGATCAATCGATCATGTAAATCGTGTTGAATTCACGTGCGCATGCCGACACTATTATTACCGGAACCGCGATAGTCGGGAGAGGAAAGCACATGAAGAATAGAATTTGGATGGCCGGCCTGCTGATGGTGGGAACTGCATCGGTTGCGTGGACCGGCGAAGCGAATGCGCAGGAGAAATCGGCCACTGCGGAAATGGTTGAAGGCGAACAGCCCTGGATGAACGCCGCCCTTCCTTCGGAAAAGCGCGTCGCGCTGTTGTTGTCACAAATGACGCTTGAGGAAAAACGCACCCTCATGATGGGTTATTTCGGGACCGACTTTCCGCCGCGAGGGTCCAAGGCACCGGAAGAAGCGCGGCAGGGGTCAGCCGGTTATGTTCCAGGGGTCCCCAGGCTCGGCATTCCGCCGCAATGGCAAACTGATGCCGCGATCGGCGTAGCGACCCAGGGGTTGGCGCCGAAGAAACGGGAACGGACTGCCTTGCCCTCCAATCTTGCCATCGCGGCGAGCTGGGATGAAAAATTAGCCTTCCAGGGCGGACAGATGATTGGTGCCGAGGCACGCGCATCAGGCTTCAATGTCATGCTCGCAGGCGGCGTCAATCTGGAGCGCGAGCCACGCAACGGGCGCAATTTCGAATATGGGGGCGAGGACCCTCTGCTAGCCGGAACTATTGTCGGATCGGCCATCGCCGGAATTCAGTCGAACCATATCATCTCGACTGCCAAACACTATGCGATGAACGATCAGGAGACTGATCGAAATGCCGTTAGCGTGATTATCGATCACGACGCCGCCCGGATGTCAGACCTGCTCGCCTTCAAGATCGCGATCGAAATAGGCAGCCCCGGTTCGATCATGTGCGCCTACAACAAGGTTGATGGCGATTACGCGTGTGAAAGCCCGTGGCTGCTCGACGAAGTGCTGCGCGAGGACTGGAAATGGCCGGGCTACGTCATGTCCGATTGGGGCGGCACCCATTCCACTGGTCCGGCATTGCGCGCCGGACTTGACCAGCAGTCGGGCTACCCCTTCGATGCCAGTGCATTCTATGGAGCAGATCTGAAGGCGGCGATCGAATCCGGCTCCGTTGCACCTGAATTGGTTGACCGCGCGGCCTCGCGCATTCTCTTTGCAATGTTTGAACACGGCCTGTTCGATCACCCCATCACCGAAGCGGCCATGACACTTTCGGACGATCTTCTGGACCATGGGGCCGAGGTAACCCGCGCAGCAGCGAGCGATTCGATCGTGCTGCTCCAGAACAGCAACAATCTGCTTCCGCTCACCGATGCGCGGCGGATCGTCGTGATTGGCGGGCACGCCGATAAAGGCGTGCTGGCAGGAGGCGGCTCTTCCCTCGTTTATCCGGTAGGCGGCAATGCCGTGCCGGAAGCCGAACCGCGGATGTGGCCAGGACCAAAGATGTTCTATCCCTCTTCACCGCTGGAGGCACTCCGTCGCCGTCTGCCGAATGCCGAGATCAGCTTCGTCGACGGCACTGACCGCGCGGCGGCCTCCGAGGCTGCACGTACGGCCGACGTTGCGATCATATTTGCCACTCAATGGGCGGCTGAAAGCATCGATGTCTCGCTGACGCTGCCAAACGATCAGGACGAACTGATTGAAGACGTTTCAAGCTCCAATCCCCGCACAATTGTGGTGCTCGAAACCAACGGTGTCGTGCTGACCCCGTGGCGCGAAAAAACGGCGGCGATCATTGCCGCCTGGTTCCCCGGCACCGAAGGCGGCGAAGCCATTGCCGACGTCCTGACCGGTGCGGTCAATCCATCAGGGCATCTGCCAGTTACATTCGTCGACAGCCTCGCTCAGCTGCCCCATGTCAATCCACCGGCGGCGACCGAAGTGAAATATATCGAAGGCGCGATGGTTGGCTACAAATGGTACGAAAGCCACAAGGAGAAACCTGCTTTCGCCTTTGGTCATGGCCTGTCTTACGCCAGTTTTGACTATGGCAAGCTTACCGCACAAACGGCAGGCAGCTCTGTCACAGCACGCTTTCACATCAAAAACACCAGCAAGCGCGCCGGGAAGGATGTTGCGCAAATCTATGTATCGGGACCTGGCATAGAAGCCCCCAAGCGGCTAGCCGGCTTTGAAAAGGTGGAGCTTGAACCGGGCGAAAGCAGCTCGGTGGCAGTGCTGCTCGATCCACGCACCTTTGCAACGTTCAACCGCGCACAAGGCGGCTGGAATATCACTGGTGGCACCTACCAGGTACATCTGGCACGCGCCTCTGACGATGTGGTGGAGAGCGTTTCCATCGAGATGCCCACTATGCCCCTGACGCCCAGGTTCTGAACCGGCACATTGCGCTTCCCACAAAACAGTTCAGCGCAGCATTCCAAGACTGCTGCGCTGAATTTCATACGCCTCTGCGGAACGGAGGCACGTGCCCGTTGAAACTCGGTGCGTCCAACAAACCTTAGTTTGCCCCCCTTTGAGAAGGGGCCTGTCGATTAAAGCGAAGGGAGAAAAGGTGCGCCCGACATGAATATGATGGGCACTGTAATCACTGGGAAATTACTGTTCCGTTGAACGGACAATGCCGAGCTGCACCAGATCTCATTCATTGCATGATCTTTTCAAGACGAGCGACAGCGGACCTCACGCGGACACCATTTGACGGTCTGCAATTCAGGACAATCCGGAACGGCGGCTTTTGGGGATGCCGAATGGGATCGCGGACGTTCCAGACGGCGAGCCGGTGCGTCAGCTTCGCGCCCTAGTATCGGACGTAGCGTTCCGAATTCTTAGTTCCCAAGAGCGGACATTATCCCAGGCCATTCCGGCCCAGGAGAATGACAATGACTTACTCACAATTTGACCCAGTTGCGCAGAACCGTGTGCCATGGAACTTTGGCGCTAAAATCGGGCCCAAGCGTCCGTTCAATCAAAAGCAAATATGGGCGATCCGGTTTTTCCTGGATCGTGAGAAACGCATTCGGGATCGAGCATTGTTTGATCTAGCGATCGACAGCAAGCTGCGAGGCTGTGATCTCGTCGAGCTGAAGATTGGCGATTTGGTCAGTGGCCCAGAGATCAAGACGCGAGCCACGATTACTCAGCGCAAGACCGGTCGGCCCGTTCAATTCGAGATCGCAAAAGATGCGAGAGAAAGTCTGTTCGCATGGCTAGAAATTAGAGGCGGAGCAGTCGAGGACTATGTCTTCCCGAGCCGAGTTGATGCTTCGCGCCATCTAAGCACGCGCCAATATGCCCGCCTCGTTGACGAATGGGTCGACGCGATCGGACTGCTGCCAGCGGAGTATGGGACTCACTCACTGCGTCGAACCAAAGCCTCGATCATCTACAAGGCTACTGGCAACATAAGGGCGATCCAGATTTTGCTTGGTCACTCGAAGATCGAGAACACCGTCCGCTACCTCGGCGTAGACATCGAAGACGCTCTCACGCTCGCGGAGAAGACAGAAATCTGACATTCAAGCGGTCGCCTGGAGACTCTGGGTGGCCGCTTCCAGGTTCACTGTCACGCGAGTTTCACGGGAATGATGGGGTGGAAAGCGGACAATCAGCCATCGACCTATTTTGCTACTCTTCGACCCTCTCGTTTCCGAGGAAACCAAAGTTCAACCGATCTCTAGTGGACGCGTAAGCAACTACCGACAGGAGGTTCGAATATCGCTCGGCAAAGTCCTCATAGTCGGCGGATGCGTTTGGCGGATCGAAGAGAATACCGTCACCTGAAACACGCAATGCCGCTCCCGGTTCTAAGCCAGCGTGCACCTCAAGTGCCTCGGCATAGTCTTTGAGTGAACCGAAGTCTTCGCGCTCTGGAAAGCCTTCCCATAGGCCGACCTCCTTCAGCGAATCCTCAAACATCACCATCATTTCAGGTCGGGCTAGCTCCGAAGCGAAGTCCATATAAGCGGCGAACATCGCACCGTCTTCAAACCTGACAATCTCGTAGCCAGAGGCCTCGCTAATGCATTTGAAATCATCTGTGGTCGCGCCAGCGCTCGACGCGATGACGATCTCGATGCTTTGGAGGTAATCCTCGTATCTGACGCTGAACCCGCCACTATTGAGGCCACAGTCGAGCAATCGCTGCTCGATGACCTGTTCTTGCGTGGACAAAGGTTCAGGTGGGACATCAATCACTACTGCTTCTTAGCGCGAAGCCGAATGTCCGCAATGGGGTCGTATCCGGAAAGGCAGATTTTAATCAGAAAATCGCCAAAGCTGCCATTTCGGCTTTCAGAGAAGCGCGAGAAACGATGGTACGGCAAAAAAGTCGTGGAAAGCGGTCTGGCAGCTTACGAAGGCTTAACTGCGGTTCACGCAACTTTCATTGGTCATTGCACGATGGGAACGGCATCCTCCATCAGCCAAAAAGTTGTGGTCTCCTCCGAGCACCAAAACCCTTCGAAGCTTTCCCCTATTTGAATATCCCGCATACGCTCCTGGGTGCCGAACACCGCCGTGTAAAAGCTGTCCCAGTGCACCCAAGCGAGCAATGATCGATCAGGTGCGATGAGCCGCCTCGCGCCCCATTTCGGCAAATCGTCCCTTGTCTCCCAAGAGGAACAGTCGGCTAGAGTGGTCAGCGATACTACGATCTCATCTTCGCCAAATTCATCGCCCACAATGACCTCCGACAGACCGGCGCGTTGGAACAGGGAGACGAGATCGGCCTCCATTGTCGGCTGAAAATAGCCTTCAGTCGGCAGGAAAATTCGTTCTTGGCGGCAATAGGTAACTAGCCTCTCCACGGCTGCCCGATCTTCAAGGTCGCGTCGAAGCCCCAAGATGTTGGTCCTCAAAGCACGGTCGAGAGCGCGATGATCGGGCAGGTTTAGTTGCTGGCAGATTGTTTGCCATCGGATTCGACTAGCAAATCGCTTTGTGATGTCGGCGAGAGAGCCGTGGGGAATTTCCTTTCCGGCACGACGTTCGGCTCCGAGCACATCCATCCACTCGAGCAAATTCACGTCATCGGGGCGGTCCGATCCGGACATGACCAACGTTCCGTAATCGCACGTGGCCGGATCAAGGCCGTCGACGGTAAAAAACGGATGCAAGGCCACGAAGCCGTGGCTGAACGCACCGCGATACCAAGGCAGCATTGCGGCATCGTCCGGTGGTGCGAGCTTGCTGCGGTCGAAATTGTCCATGGCGCTCAATTACACAGACAGCGGGATCTGTCTGCTTTGCGCTCTTTTAACCTGCCACCACAATGACCGCAACGGGGTCGGGAGGAGACTGTCCGGTTTCCGCCGCCGATAACTCAAGAGCTGCCGTTCCGCTAACGGCCCAGGTGGCGCCATAATTGGCCGCGTGAATGAACGGCAGTTTTCGAGGGACAAGCGAGGCATCGTGAATGCCGCCTTTGTTGGCGGCTGAAGACAACACTGGGCGTGAGTATCACTTGCCGGAACCAGCTCGCGTCGCTTTGCCTGCCGCAAAATCGGATCCGCCGTGCTGGAGTTCCTCTCGCAATGTCTGGACCAATCTGGCGGCCGGCATGGCGC
>NZ_WTYT01000005.1 GCF_009827595.1 Altericroceibacterium endophyticum
GTCCGTCTATTTGGGCGACCGTTAGAAGCTGGCGAAACCGCCGCGCCCCGTCCGGTGAGATGGCTTCTATGAGGATCACCCCTTGGCGTCAACACTCACATTGCAGATTTGTGGCGGTTTTTGATAAGCCCCTGAAAATAAATCGATCTTTTGTTATTTTTAGCGTCTTTCAGAGCCTTGGCGAGGTGGTGATCGCGGTGACGAAAGCGAATCCCCTTTGCTTTCGAGAATGGATCACCCGGAACGAACAATTCGCCTCTAAAATCTGCTCCATTTGCGGTGATCGAAAGGTAAAATTAGTCATAACAGATATAAAAATCTTGCTTCATGGCTTGGCAAAATCGGTCTAACTGATGTGATTACGAGAAGATGCCCGGCGGAGAATGATAGTCATATTAAAGCCAATATCCGATCCTGATATCAAGCCTGTGCCGTGCCCGGTTGCCGTTCCTATTATAGTATGTGCTTTATGGACTGCTTTTAGGCGCTCTTTGCTAGCGCTTCAGTTTTAGGTGAAAATGGTGCTGTTTTGTCTGTGAATGACCCCCTGAACATGCTCCTGATGGCTATCGCCGCCGGTCTGATCTTTTCAATGGGCGTAGCGGTCGGCCGATTCCGCCTGGCGAAGATTCGTCGGCAGATGGAAACCTGGCGTGATGATGCAGACGATACCGTCAACCTATCCGGTGGCGAGAATGTCGCCGCAGGGCCTGAGAGACTTAACGTCGAAGATCTGGTCACAGAAAAGGCCGCCTTGGAGCAGCGGCTGGAAGAAACCGAAGCCTTGCAGCGAGAGACCGAGACACAGCTGCTCAAAACACAAGGCCTCGCCGAGAAGCGGCTGAAGATCCTGGGTCAGGTGAGTCACGATTTGCGTACCCCTGTCTCGGGAATTGTCGGGATGGTCGACCAGGCGAAAGACGATCCTCGCAGCGCAACCCGCGCGAAGGCCTTCGAGATTATCGAACTGTCCGCCTACAATCTGCTGCGGACGCTGGATAATGCCGTCGAGGAAGCGCGTCTTGAAGCGGGAGCGCCGATATCTGAAAGCGGCACCTTCAATCCTAAGGCCATGATGGAAAAGATCGTTACCGATCTTCAGCGGCTCGCCCAACGTAAGGGCATTATTCTGCAGAATAATGGCTCATGCAGTGAAACCCTTTCCGGAAACCCCGCACGGGTCGAACAGGTTCTTACCAATCTGATGACCAGCCTGATCAAATTTTCGGTGCGGCAGGAAATCGTCATCGGTTGTGTCTGCCGGCCGGATAGTCCGCCCGGCACCACCCTCGCCCATTTCTATATTGAGGATCGCGGCCGTCCTTCGAGCAAGGATGGCACGGACTATCTGTTCGATACGGTCGAACGGCTTGCCAGCAATCACCCCGGAGACAAACAGCAGGCTGGCCTCAGCCTGACAATATGTAGCAGGCTGGCGCATGAAATGGGGGGCCAGATCGGGATTGAGGACGCTGGCCCAGACCATCGCCGCGTCTTCTTCGAGGTGCCGCTGAAACAGCAAACCACAACCGAAACATCGGAACCCCTTCGCAGCGCCTTGCTGATAGATCGCAGCGCCACCGGTAAACTGACGGCGAGCGCACTGCTGTCACAGCTGGGTTTCAAAGTGGAATGCCGCGACGATCTCCCTACGCAGGAGGAACTGACCCACTACGAGTTCGTCATCTGTGATGCGGACACTTTGTCCGATGATGATTGGCCCGGCACGAATATGGTGGCCGACAAGGTGCAAGTCCTCGCCCTCGTCTCAACCGATAATACCAAACTGAAGGCAAAGCTGGCCGACCAGCGAATACCCACTCTCAACAAGCCGCTTGATATTGCCGAGCTGCACCGGGCGACGACAAAATGAGCTTCAACGGCCCGGACTCTTCCTCTGAGATATCCGCCGAAGACAGGGCGGCCATTCTTGCCAAGCGCCTTTCGCGCACCGAGGCCGCATTGCGGGAGGCAGAGACTGCGCTCGAGGCGCGCCTGCGCGAGCTCGACACTGCCAATCGTGAATTACAGAAACGCGAAGAGGATCTCGCCCGCCGGCTAACGATCGAGAACCGTAAACTGCTCGATGCCCAGCGTACCGCCGCGCTTGCGACCGTCTATTGGGAAAAGGGCGACACCTATTCCTCTTCCGGTGAATTGGGGGCGCTGCTCGGTCTGGATGCAGACGTGCCAATTACAATCGAGACAGCGACAAAGCGGCTGCATCCACTAGACCATATAAGAGTGTTCGACGCTTACCGATCATTCATGGACGATATGCCGGATCAGCAATCGCACATATTTGACCATCGGATCATCAGGCCGGATGGCGAAACCCGCTGGTTCCGCTGGGCGTTGCGCAAAGAGAATAGCGACACCGGCGAGATATTGCGCATCTACGGCAGTGTGCGGGATGTGACCGAGCAGCGCAGCACCCAGCGTGAGGTAAAAGCGCTGCAATTACGTGCCGAGCGCCGCGTCCGCGATCTTAAGCAACTTACCGGCAAATTGACGACGGCCAAGGCACAGGCGGAAACCGCCCTGCAAACACGCGATAAATTTCTGTCCTCCATGGGGCATTATCTGCGGACCCCGCTTTCGTCCCTCACCGGATCGCTCGATCTGCTTGCGATCGAGGCGCATAATCCGGAGGAGAAGCGCCGCGTTGATGTTGCGACCCGCTCTGCCGGGCAATTATCCGCCCTGATCACCGAAATGATCGAAGAAGCGGAAGGCGAGTTAAGCGAAGTTACGCTGACGCCAGTTCCAGTGAATACCCACACTGCGTTTCAGGAGAGTATCGCCTATTGGCAGCAAATTCATCCGGAAGCCTCGCGGCTGACGCTGCATCTTGCTGAGGATTTGCCAGCAATGCTGATGGTCGATCCGGCACGGTTTCGCATATTGCTGGATGGATTGATCGGGTCGTGCCTCGATAGCGGCGGCGATATCACGCTGCAGGTGACGTGGCAGGATGCGCTGATCCTGCAAACAGAGGTACAAGGCGGCCACTGGCCTGCCTCTCTGCAACGCGACACCGGCCAGATCGAAGACCCTGGTCTGCGATTTGCCCACCGACTGGTGCGGGCGATGGGCGGGACGATACACTTCCCCCAGCCCAGCACTTTGCAGATTTCTCTGCCGCTTGACCTGCCTGATCCATCAACCACTGCCAGACAAGACGGCGCACTGTCCCTGCCCGATGGCCGAACACCGCGCGTTCTGCTGGCCGAAGATACGCCGACCAACCGCTATGTCATCACCAGCCAGCTTGAAAGTCTGGGCTGCGAAACCCTGAGCGTTGAAAACGGACAGTTGGCGCTGGACGCGATCAGCCGCGAACATTTCGACATTATCCTGATGGATGTGATGATGCCGGTGCTGGATGGTGCGGAAGCGACGCAGGCGATCCGCGCCCTGCCCGATGACCGCGCCGCCAGGACACCCATCATCGGCATCACAGCGCACAGCCTGCAATCGGAACGCGACCGGTTGATCAATCTGGGCATGTCCGCCTGCCTGACAAAACCGGTTCGCCGTGACGATCTGCGCGTCGCGATTGCATCATATCTGACACAATCCGATGAAAGCCCGACTACTGCGGAAAGCGCGCTGATTGATAGCGAGGCTTTTTGCCAGGCCTTCCTGGCGCTGGCCCCATCCTATCGCCCCCGCCTGCTGGAGGCCGTGTTTCAGGATATCGAAACCTATGGCAGGGATCTGCACGAGGCAGCACTATCCGGGGATGAGGAAAATATGCGCCGCGCCGCGCATAGTCTCAAAGGTGTTGCCGGGAATATCGGTGCCAATGGGCTGATGGATTCCGTGGCGCAGCTGCGGCGTGCAGACCCGGCCCAGGCGGCGGAGCACTGGCCCGACGTTGAACGCACGATTGCCGCAAGCGTTACCGCCTGCGGCAATCTGTTTACCGAAAAGATTGCCAATCAATAGGCACCGCGGCCGCTGACAACCGCCGGAATAGTCCGGAACAGCAGGGAGAGATCGGTCTTGAAAGAACGGCTTTCGAGATAGCTGCAATCCATTTCCAATTGCTGATCAAAGGCAATATCGGCGCGGCCACTGACCTGCCAGATGCAAGTGATGCCGGGTTTGCCAGACAATCTGTTGAATGCCGCAGCCGAGTATTTTTCCGCTTCCACCGGCAAGGCTGGACGCGGGCCGACCAGAGACATTTCACCCTTCAGAACATTCACCAATTGCGGCAATTCATCCAGCGAGAAGCGGCGCAGAATCCGTCCGGTCCGGGTGATGCGCGGGTCGTGCTTCATCTTGAAGCAAGTTCCATCGCGTTCGGACAGGGCCAGCAATTGTGCGCGCCGCGCCTCTGCATCAATATGCATGGACCGGAATTTCAGCATGCCGAAATTGCGCCCCCTTTCCCCAACACGGGTCTGGCGGAAGAAGACCGGGCCGCGATCTTCCAGCTTGATCGCCAGGGCCACCGCGAAAAAGATCGGCAACAGCATGATAATTGCCAAGGCAGAGAGCGCGGCATCCATTGCTCGCTTTGTAGCAAGTGACGCGCGCTCCGCGTAACCACGCTGAACACTGGCCGCTGCCAGGGCGTGCAGCATGAAAACAGCATTGCCGACCAGATAGCGATTGGCCAGACGGCGCGGCTCCATCGCCAGACGCCAGACCCATTCGCATCCCGCGGCGCGGAAGAGCGCGGGTGCGCGGGGGATGCGGCCGGAATAATAATCAAACAACCCGCCAACACCCAGCACAACTGGGACCGTGATCCGGCTGCGATTGCGGGCAATCCAGTTTTCCTGAAGCGGAACGCCGAAACCGACAAACAGGATCTGCGCCCCGGATGCATTGATCTTGGCGATCACATCCGCTTCCTGCTCTGCCGTGAAATAGCCATCCTGCGTGCCGGCGATCTGCAATTGCGAAAACCGCGCCTGCATGGTGTTGCCAGCTTCAGCCGCAATGTCAGGCGACCCGCCGAGCAGATAGATCGGCGCGGAATTTTGCGCAGCCGCTTCGCAGATTTCCGGGAAGAGATCCGTGCCATTCAGATTGTCGCCAAGCTCAACCCCGCATAATTTCGAAGCCGCTCTCATGCCGCTGCCGTCAGGCAGGATCAGATCGCTGCTTTCAAGTGACTGCGCATAATCGGCATCGCGGAAATAGGTGTTGATGCAATGGGCATTGACGAAATTGATCGTGCTGGTGACGCCAAAGCTGGCGCGACGCACAATTTCCTGTGCCATTTCAGTTCTTTGGGCATGGACCAGCGGAAGACCGAAGATCGTTTCACGGCGCAGAGCAAATTTGCTGCGCCCATTGATCAGTTCGAGTGCTTCTGCCGGTGAAAGAACGGCACCGGCTTCAAAGGACATGGCTTTCATGGCGGCTCTCCTGTTGCGAGTGAATGAGAGCTCTTCGGCAAGGGCCGTGCCAGAATCTGAAATTTACATATAAATCAAATACCTACACCGAATACACCTGATCTTAACCATCTGAATTTTCTGCATTTCGCAAAATGCGACGGCCGTTCTTCGCAATTTGCAAATTGCAGCGTTGCAAATTGCGGAAACTGAGTAGTGATCCTTAGCTGATTTCACTTAATCGTTGTTTTTCAATTATTTAATTAAAGTGGCACGCAAATTGAATTGCTCTGGGCAAACACGGAGTTCAATTCATGCAATTCATTCATCTCAGCCTAGACAAATATCTGCCGCGTTCGGTGCGGCCGGTTCTTGCCGGTCTGAGCGCCTATGCTTCGGCAGAGATGATCACCCGTGTTGTCCGCATCGGTGCGATCCTTGTTATCGCTCGCCGGACGGACCCCGCATTGCTCGGCACCGCTGCTGCTGCGCTGAGCCTGTTTGAACTGATCCGCGTATTGGCCAATGCCGGTATCGGACAGCGCATCATCGCCGCATCGGATGCCGAACTGCCCGCAATCTGCAACACGGCAGCACGGCTGTTCTGGGCGATCTGCCTGTCCGTTTCGATCATTCAGCTGACCATTGCCGGCGGCCTGTATCTCTTCACCGTGCAGGATGAAGCCGCCTTGATGCTGGCCGTTCTGTCAGCCGTTTATCTGATTATGCCCCCGGGGCTGGTTCAGATCTTTCTGCTGATGCGTGCCGGACGTCTGGGCGCCACCGCCCGGATCGGTGCGACGCAGACGATGGCTGATCATATCTTCACCGTTGGTCTGGTTCTGATCTGGCCAACCGCCTGGGCCATCGTTCTGCCCAAATTGCTGACCGCGCCGATCTGGACGGTTCTGGCCCGCCGCGCGCAGCCCTGGTCGCCCGACCGCAGCGCCGGCTATGCCCCCGTCCGCCACTTTCACGGCTTTGGTTTCGCTATTCTTGGTTCGGAACTGCTGGGCGCGCTGCGACTGCAGGCTGACAAGCTGATCATTGCCGCCTTGCTCGGCGTTGAAGCGCTCGGCCTCTATTACTTCGCCTTCAATGCCGGCCTCGGCATTACCCAGAGTTTCACTTCCGCTTTCGGCACAGTTGTATTCCCTCACCTGTGCCGGGCCGGCGATGAGCAGGAACGGCAGGCTCGCCTCCGTGAAGCCTCCTCCTTGGGCCTCCTGTTCCTGGTCCCTCTCATCGCCGCGCAGGGGCTGCTCGCTCCCTTCTATGTCCCGTTCCTTTTTGGAAATGAATGGACGCCAGCAGCCCCTTATCTTTCCCTGCTGTGCCTGGCCGCATTGCCGCTCTTCTGCGGTAGCGCCCTCAGCGCCGCATACCGCGCCGATCAGCGGCCGGGCCGCGAAACCCGCCTGGCCGCTATCGCCACCGCCGCAGGCCTTGCCGGCCTCACCGTCGGCGCGACGTACTCTCTCACCCTGGCCTGCGCCGGATATTCCGCTGGCCTTGCCATCACCCTCATCCCCGCCGCGCTCAAGAGAGTGCTGCCCACGAGCCCCATTCACACCGCGAAGGAAGCCACGTCATGACCCAGCCACTCTTCTCGATCATCATGCCCGCATATAATGCTGAAAAGACCATCGAAGCTGCGATCTACAGCGCGCTGGAACAGTCCGAAGACGATTTCGAACTGATCGTCATCGATGATGGTTCGCAGGATTCGACCCTGCGCAAGGCGCTGCATCTGGCAGTTGATGATCGCCGCATCCATGTGGTTTCCCGCGAGAATGCCGGCGTTTCCGAAGCCCGCAATCTGGGCGTTGAAATGGCCCGCGGCCTGTTCATCGCCTTCCTCGACGCAGACGATCAGTGGTACCCGAACAAGCTGGCGGCTCACCGCCACTTCCATGCCGCAAATCCGAATGTCGCGGCCAGCTTCGGCCAGATCGCCTTCCGTGAAGACCGCCGCGGCACGCTTCAGCCTGCCAAGACGCTTTCCTCGGTGCCGCAGGGTCCGCTGAGCCTGATGCAGATTCTTTCGGAAAACCCGGTTTGCACCACCAGCAATCTGGTTGTTTCGGCCGCCGCCTTCCACACCACCGGCCCGTTCGAAGCTGGTCTCAACCACGCGGAAGACCAGGAATGGCTCGCCCGGCTGATCTGCCACGGTTTCGCATTGTGCGGGATCGATGAATTGCTGGTCGATTACCGGATGAGCGATGACGGTCTTTCCGCCGATCTCGACGCGATGCTGAATGGCTGGCGCTCTCTGGTTGAGCGTTATGCCGGCAGCCGCGACATGTCCGGCGCCGAAGCGATCTATTGCCGTTACCTCGCCCGCCGCGCGCTGCGCACCGGCGCCCCTGTCAGCAGCGCCTATCGCTTTGCCCGCCAGGGGCTGAACCGCAACGCAACCGCATTTTTCAACGACATGCGCCGTGGATGGATGACCCTACTGGGCGTTGCCCTGTCCCCCGCCATCCCCCGCAATCTTCGCCCGCATCTGTTTGCCTGATCACATCTTTAACGGAGTAAAGCTCATGAACACGCCTCGTATCTCTGTCGTAATGCCCGTTTACAATGTCGAAGCCTACATCGGTGCGGCGATCGAATCCGTCCTCGCCCAAAGCTTCGAAGATTTCGAACTGATCATCGTTGATGATGGCGGCAGCGACAATTCGATTGAAATCGCGCGCTCTTATGATGATCCGCGGATCCACATCGTTTCGCAGATCAATCGCGGCCTTGCTGGTGCACGCAATACCGGCATCGCTGCGGCGCAGGGGGATTACATCGCGCTGCTGGATTCGGATGATTGCTACCACCCCGACAAGCTGCGCCTGCATTTCGTCCATCTGGAAGCAAACCGGATGATCGGTGTCAGCTATGCCGGATCACGGATGATCGATGCTGAAGGAAATCCGCTGTCTGTCGCCATGCGTCCGAAACTGACCGGAATTGATTCCGCGCAGATCCTGCGCCGCAATCCGATTGGCAATGGCAGTGCAGCCGTTTTGCGCCGTTCGGCCATCGACCGGGCCATCTTCAACATGGAAGGTGAACCCTATCGCCGCTGCTGGTTTGATGAGAGCTTCCGCCAGTCCGAAGATATCGAATTCTGGATCCGCCTGTCTGCGAAGCACGGTGTCCTGTTTGAAGGTATTGAAGGTTTGCTGACCGATTACCGTATCGTTGCCGGTGCGCTGTCAGCCAATATCGTGAAGCAATATCTCAGCTGGAATGCCATGCTGCGCAAAACCCGCGAATATGCACCGGAATTGATTGCCCGCCACGGCCATCAGGCCCGCGCCTATCAGCTGCGCTACCTCTCTCGCCGCGCAGTTCAGCTGGGTGATGCCCATTTCGCCAAATCCCTGCTGAGCGAAGCCTTGACCACATCACCCCGGATCGCCTTCGCTGAACCGATCAAGACCGGTGTTACAGGCGCCGCCGTCCTGGCTGCCAATATCCTCGGCCCGGAGCGTTTCCGCCGCGTTGCCACGCGTTATCTGAAAGGAGCCGTCGCATGATCCGCGCTGTTCACCTGCTCGACGATTTCGCCATGGGCGGTGTTACCCGCAGCCTGTTGCTGCATGAACGCCCGGAGCTGGCTTCGATCGCACGATCCACGGTCGTCCCGGTTGCGGCGAGCTGCCGCGTGGCCCCGCATTACGACGCCGATCTGATCATCACCCACTTCCCCCCGTCATGGAAAAGGTTGAGCTTTCTGGCGAGCCTCCGCCTGCGCAACCCTAAAGCGCGCCTGATCCATGTCGAACACAGCTATACCAAGAGTTTTGAAGCCCGGCGGGTCGCAAAAAGAGCACGGTTCAGAACCATGCTCACGCTGGCGCTTAGCTTCTTCGACGAAATCCTCTGCGTCTCTCAGGCGCAGGCGGACTGGCTCGAAGAAGCCGCGCGGTTGGACCATAAAAAACCGATAGTTATAAATCCATGGTCCAACCGCGCCCAATTGCTTCAGGTGGAACAGCTCAAGCCGCTCGCCAAAAACGCACCACTTCGCCTTGCCGCCTATGGCCGGTTTGCCGAGCCAAAGAACTTCCTCGCCGCGATCCAGGCCGTTCGCCGGTTCCAGCCGGGTGAGGTGGAGCTCCACCTTGGCGGCACCGGTCCGGATGAGGAAGAAATGCGCGCAAGTACGGAAGGATGCAGCAGCATCCATTTTCACGGAATGATCGACGACGTGCCCGCATTTCTGGGTGAATGCGACGCCCTGATCGTGCCTTCCGAATGGGAAGCTTTCGGTCTGGTCGCCACAGAAGCCCGGCTTGCCGCCCGACCAATTCTGGTCGCCAATGTTGACGGCCTGCCCGAACAAGTGGGTGAAGCCTATCCTGCCGGGCTGGTCGCCGAAATGCGCACACCCGATGATATAGAACGCGCGATCCGCCACTTCCGCACCTTGCCGCTGTCCGAAATGGGGTGGCGGGGCCGGCAGGCTGCCCGCAATATCGAAAGTGAAGTCCTGGCCGGATGGCGCGGCGTATATCTGCGCGCCCATCACGGCCGGGCCGCCAATTATCAAACAGACGGGCACAACCCCGCACGGCTCTCAGCCTGAGCCCTCCCTCCCCCGTAACTTACGGCCCGCCATTCTCCCTCAGGCGGGCCTTTTCTTTGCCTGCTGTCCGGGTTGGCTTGCCGCGTTGTTTTTGGATCTCCGGCTTACTTGCAACCGCCGAAGCGCTGTCCTGCTTTGCGAACATGGCAGCTCTCGACTTAGGCGCTGCCCCATTTGCCTGGCGAACCACACCTTACGCTCAGGACTCGTGGCCCATCAGATATGAGAAGGTGATGGGGGAAATGAGGACGGTCGGGCAGACCTGCTTCAAGCAGCTTCAGTCTCAGGTTCAGCTTCGTCTTTGGGCGGCTCTTGTTGCCCCAGAGCGATCCCGATAATCATCAGGCCCGGCCAGGTAAGATAGGCCAGCATCTCCAGATTCTCACCGAAACTATAGAGAAGTTGCACCATGACCATGGCCAGGCCGGCACGCTGAAGCGAGCCCCAGCGCGCACGCCAGAACAGCACGACAAAACTGACGATAAGCGGAATGGCGAGCGCAATCGCGCCGGTCAGCCCCTTTACGAAGAGCAGCCCGTACCATGTATGGTGGCTGCCGATCGGCATATATTCCACCAGATGCGGCCCATTTTCGACGATACCATGGCCAAACCACGGTGCCTCTGTTTCCCAGCGGTGCAGCGCAATGCGGCCCAATGCTGCGCGCACCCGGCTGGAATCCGCTCTGGCGGAGGAAAAATCACTCATTAATTGATCAGCGAATTCCAGCAGAGCGGGCCCAAAAAAACCGACGATCAGCAACAGAGGTGCCGCCAGCATCCATGTGGATGGGCGCGCGATCCGACCTGCCCCAAAGCAGAATGGTGCAATCACCAGCAGGGCAACCAGGGCGAGGCGCGATTGCGAAAAAATCGCCAGTGCCAGGCCCGCCGTAATGCCGATGATTTTCCAGCCCAGCGCCTTCTCCTGCGCCGCAAGCAGCACATAGATAACCGCGACCATGCCCGCAGCCGGGGACCAAGGGGCAAAGAATTGCCAACGCGGCGTGCCCACGCCCGGTTCTATCGTATAAAGAATCGCCGCAAAATATTCCGGGCCCGAGCCGCCGATTATCTTGAGCGGTGAAACCCAGAGCTGGCTGGGCAGGCCAATATAGGGAGCTGCAAGAAATAGCGGCAGCAAGATGAGAGTTTGGAGCCCCAATTTACAGATTGCGCGATAGATCACTTCGGGCCGGATCTTCAGCGCAGCCCCGGCCAGCGGGAACAGAGCCAGCAAGGCCCAGCCCTTGGCCCAACCGATCGAACTCTTGATCGTTTTGCCAGTGCCGAGATCGTAATTGGCATGGCCGGCCCATAGAATGACCAGCATCGCCAGCATTCCCGCCACCCACAACCAGATTGTGAACGGTACTCTTTCCGGCTGATTATCCGCGCCCAATGCGGGGGAAAGATAAAACTGACCCGCCGCCAGGAAGGCCAGAATCCAACCGAGCGCCGGGCCGGCGGGGTACAATCCCCCGATCAGCCACAGCGCCCAGCTGGCACCGATCGCTGCCGCGATCAGGCGTTCGGGAGGAGTTTGCGGATGATGGGCTGGCGCAGCCACAGCAGCAAAAATCCAAAGATAATGACGAGCGAGGCGCCCATTGCACCGGCGATAGCGATAATCGGCGATGGCGCGGCCCGTCCGCCCGGAAGCGTGGGAGCCTCCAGCGTCTGAACCAGCGGATAGGAAGCGAAAGGATCGGACTTGTTGGTATCCAGCCGCGCCAGTGCGGAGGAGAACACCGCCTCGGCAACGCGCAGGTCACGGACCAGATCAGCCAGTTGAGCGGCTTGTTCGACCAATTCTTCGGAGCCGTTTTCCTGCTCGGCGATTTGCCGGCGGATTTCGCTCAAGGCCGCCGCAGAACCGACCCGGCCGCTATCGCGTGCGACAAAGGCTTCGATCAAACGTCCACGCCCTTCCGAAACCGACAGATCGGCAAAAGCGGCGACCTGCTTTGGCGCGAGACCCGACAGGGTTGCCCCGCGCGAAGACAAGGCTGCGCGCAATTCGCGGCCTTCAGCGTTCAGCTCTTCCATCCGGCCATGAGCCGGACCCAGCGTTCCGCTCTTCTGTGTTTTGTCTCCCACACTGGTAGCATAGCGCGACAAGAGCTCCTGGAAAACAGGGTCGCCCTTTAAAAGAAGCGCCTGGCGTGCCTGAGGCAGCGAAATACCCAGAGTTGAGGCCAGCCGACCGGCGACGGCATTGCCTTCACTCAGTTCAGTGCGGCGATCCCGTTCGCGTCCACGCAGATCGTCCAGCGCGGCAACACGTCCAGCAAACTGATCAAGCGAAACCAGTCCTGTTTCCCCCTGAAAGGCGAGAACAGCTTTCTGGGCGCTATCAACCTTGGCCTGCAATTCAGCGATTCTCAGCGCATCGGCGCTTTCACGCTTGGCGGCTTCATCCTCGCGCAGGTTGGACAGGGAATCGAGGAAGGCATTGCGAACTGCCTCCATCCGCGCCTTGGCCTGCTCCGGATTGGCACCCGACATGCGCAGTTCAATCAGGTTGGTCTGGTCGATCAATTTAATGTCGGGAGCCGGAAAACCAGCAACATCTTCCCCCAACTGGCGTGCGGCCTCTCCGCGAACCGGATCGGACATCAGCAGCCGCTTGTAATTCTCGGTAGGGCTGAGGGTCGAACTGGAGAATGCGGAGGATGTGCTGGCCGAAGCCTGACCAATGGATTCAAGATTAAGCGAACCACCCGAACCAGAACCCGGCAGGATCAGCGTCATACGGCTGTCATAGCGATCAGGAACCAGTGCCAGATAGGCACCGGTCAGGATCCAGATAGCAGCCAGCGGCGCGGCCAGCGCGATGAAATAGCGGCGATACCGCCCCATCGCAGGGAGACCATCGCGAACCAGCCACCACAGACGAACCAGACGGCGCGGTTTGGTGTCAGCTTTAAGCTGCGGCGGACGTGTGACTCGCATATGCATCAGTTTGCTGCCTGTCCGATAAGGATTGCGGGGGTCGCGGTCGAAACCGCTTCTGAGACCATGCCCAGAGCGTCACGGAAATTGGTCCAGCGGCTGTCATAGCAGGCGATGGCATCATCCGGCATCAGATAGGGGTTCACGCTGTCGCGATTGGCCAGCCGGACCAGCTTCTCGATATCGCGTTCCACCACCACACTCTGCCCATTCATGGGATTGCGTGAAATCAGAACTGCACGCCGGTCTGACGCCATATAGCTGCCGCCGACGCAGTTCATTGCGACCAGCGCCTGCAGCAAGCGGGTACCATAGGGCAGCGATGTGGTTTCTTTCCCAATCGCGGCGCCGGCATTGTTGTTGGCGCTGCGCGTCAGGTTGGACATGTAAACGCGAATGCCCGGAATGGTGAGCGGCGTCGGGCGGACCAGTTCGGGGTCGAAGCAGGTCCGGCTGGGGACCACAATCCGGTCGCCCGCCGTGACATTCACATCGCGCGATGCCCAGCCATAAATCATGCCGGAAAGGTCGACTTCCATATAGGCGCCGGCGCGGATCAGATAGATGCGTGAAACATCGGCGTCAGGGCGCACCCCGCCAGCCGCACGGATCGCGCTGGAAACGGAGCGGCTGATGTTGTCATCACCGCGAACGGCGCCTTCTTTCAAACCGATGCGGCTGTCGGGGTTGCGCTCTCCGGCACGAACAGCCCCCGGCGCGAAAACCGCACCCGAGACAGCCGCCGGAACGCCGCTCGATTCAACCAGGGAGAGACGAACCGCATTGCGCAGCGGCCGGACAATCTGCGCCGCGACCAGGGCAGCGTGTAATTGCGTGGTGACATCACGTTCCGAAAGCCCCGCAGCATTGAGCGGGTTGATGCCGGGAACATCGATCCTCCCATCGCTGCCGATTACGTAAATGCCCGAAAGGCGGCCGGCGTCACCGAGGATCTGAATATCCAGACGGTCGCCAGCGGCAAGCGGGCTCATCCGATCGAGGAATTCACCGGGCGCAGCGCGGCGCAACTGGCTGATTTCACGCGGCTGAGTCCAGTCGCAGCTTGGCGCACCGCGGCCCACCGGCGTAGGGGCAACCCAATCGCCTTCAGGATGGCCCGTTTCCTGTGCAACCTGACCAGGCGCCCAGCGGGCGCTTGAATAATTTTCCGGCGCCGGACCAGCAACACAGCCGGCGGTCAACAGAGCGGAAGCCAAAGCAACAATGGAAGCGGTCTTGCGGTACATCTGATTTCTCCTCCTGATCCGGGGCGGGATCTTTCCCTTCCCTCATCAAGAGTCGTGCCAGTTTCAGAATAGTAGAGAATGCCTAGGGTTTCGCATTTTGCGATTCGCAAATTGCCAATTTCAAATCGCTTTTTTCGCAAATTGCGATGCATTTTGCATTTTGCATGCCCGCTTACGCGACAATCGACGCAATTGCGTGGGCTCCCGGCTGGCATGTATTTTGCATTGTATGCTCCTGAGAACATAGATCACATCCGGAGCATGCCATGAAAGGTATCATATTCACCGAGTTGCTTGGCTTTATCGAGGCCAAAGCCGGAATGGTATTCGCCGAGCAAGTATTGGAAAAAGCCAATCTGCCAAATGATGCTGCCTTCACGACAGTCGGTCTGTATCCTTCGCATTATGCGACGTCGCTCGTCAGTGCTGCCAGTGAACTGTCAGGAATACCGGCTGATAAACTTTGCCGTGAATATGGCGAATTTCTATTCGATCGATTTACTAAACTATATGCTAATCTTTTGGCGGCATACTCAACCGCAGACGCGCTGTTAACTCATGTGAACACCCATATTCACGAGGAAGTCAAACTACTATACCCCGATGCCGTGCCCCCGTGTGTAACGGCGAGGAAAGAGGGAGATGTGCTGGTGATCGAATATCAATCCCACCGCCCCTTCGCCCATATTGCCTATGGGCTCGTTTCGGGTGCGCTCTCACATTACGGCGACACGCGCTGTCTGGAATGGGTTGATGACAATCAGTCCGACCACGCAACTTTCCGGATCGTGTCATGAGCGGCGCGCGGGTTCTCATCGTCGAAGACACCGCTTCGCTCGCGCTTGGCTATGCTGCCCAACTGGAAGAAGCCGGTCATGCGATCGAAATCGCTGCCGATCTGGCATCCGCGCGCGCTCAGCTGAACGGCGCCGCTTTCGACACCGTCTTGCTCGATCTGCAATTGCCCGATGGCGACGGGCTCGATCTGCTGGAAAGCTACCGCGAGAAGCTGAGCGAAACCAGTTTCATCGTGGTCACGGCGGATGGTTCGCTCAAGCGCGCGGTCACCGCGATGCGGCTCGGCGCTTATGATTTTCTGGTCAAGCCCGTCGCCGGAGAGCGACTGCTGACAACCGTGCGCAATGCGGCCGAGCGGGGACGTCTGGCGCGTGAAGTCAAAACCGTACGCAAGGCCGCAAGACGCGAACAGTTTCAGGGCTTCATCGGCAAATCCGCAATCATGCAGGCGATCTATCGGCAGATAGAGAATGTCGCGGATTCCCGCGCGACCGTCTTCATCACGGGTGAAAGCGGCACGGGTAAGGAAGTCGCCGCCGAGGCCATTCACCGCAGCGGACAACGGGCAAAGGGTCCCTTCATCGCAGTCAATTGCGGGGCTATCCCTGAAAATCTGCTGGAGTCCGAATTGTTCGGCCATGTCAAAGGCGCCTTTACAGGGGCCATCGAAAATCGCCCCGGCGCCGCAAGAGAGGCAAATGGCGGCACTCTGTTTCTCGATGAAATCTGCGAAATGGAGCTTAAGCTGCAGGTTAAATTGCTGCGTTTCCTGCAGACCGGCATGGTACAAAAGGTCGGATCAAGCCAGCCCGAGCCGGTTGATGTCAGGATCGTCTGCGCCACCAATCGTGACCCGTCCGCGGAGGTTACCGCAGGCCGCTTTCGCGAAGATTTGTTTTATCGCCTGAACGTGATCCCGCTGGAGCTGCCCCCTTTGCGCGAACGGGGCAATGATGTGGAGCAAATCGCCCGCGCCTTTATGGAACGCTTTGCCCATGATGAAGGGCGGCAATTCGATGATTTGTCGGAAGCCAGCGTGGCATGGCTAAACAATCACACCTGGCCGGGCAATGTGCGTGAGCTGCAAAATTCCGTGCGCCGTGCGGTTGTTACCGGCAGCGGGCCTTTGCTGGAGCTGCAGCAGAATGACCGGGCGGCACCGCGAGGGGTTCCGGCTGCAGCAGCATCAATGCCACCGCCACCGCCGGAAACGCCGTTGGTATCTTCGGAACCATTGCCATCACCTTCCACCGCCCAATCGGACAATTTTTCTCCCACTTTGCCGGAGGGAATGTCGGTATCGGCCCTGCGCAGATCAGCCGGGCTGGAAACTCTTGTTGCCACATGCACAATGGATGAGCTGGAACGCCACATCATCGAAATCGCGATCGCGCAGGCAGATGGTAACATTACCGATGCGGCCCGTGCGCTCGCAATCAGCCCATCCACGATCTATCGCAAACAACATAAATGGGAGGGCTGACCCGCCTGCCGCTCACCACATGCAGGAATGTCACAGCCGTTAAGCTGGGTATTGGCTGCGCAGCTTGACGGTTTTGATCGAAAAGCTGGACCGCATGGAGGAAACGCCGGGCAATTGTGACAAATAATCGCGGTGAATCTCGGAAAATGCCTCCAGATCGGGGGCGATAATCCGCAGGATATAATCGGCTCCGCCCGTCATGAGATGACATTCCAATATCTGGTCAAATTCGGCCACAGCCTCTTCGAACGCCTCCATCGCAGCCCGGCTCTGACTGGCCAGAGTTATCTCGACAAAGGCGATCAGCGAATAGCCGAATTTGAGCGGATCGAGCTGCGCCACATAGCCAGTTATGATCCCTCTTTCCTCCAGCGCCTTGATTCGCCGGTGGCAGGCAGAGGTCGACAGGCCGAGCTGTTCGGCAAGCTGTACCAGCGGGCGCGAACTGTCCGCCTGAAGCGCACGAAGCAAGGCGCGATCAACATCGGAGATGGAAAGCAAACCGGAAACCTTTTTATATCTGGTGGATTTTCCCGATTATACGCCACAGGCGGGAAAGAAAGGAAAGTCTTTTCACTCTTTCTGCATTATCCTTTCCGCACTCGGAATTCAGGAGATTTTTATGCGCATCGGTAGCCCCAAGGAAATCAAGAACCACGAATATCGGGTCGGCCTGACCCCCGAAAGCGCAAGAGAGCTGGTCGTGCACGGCCACGAAGTCTGGATCGAAAGCGGCGCCGGGGCAGGTATCGGGGCAGGCGACGCGGATTATCAAGCCGCTGGCGCGATCATCAAACCATCAGCCGCAGAGATTTTCGCCGAATGCACGATGGTGGTGAAAGTTAAGGAGCCGCAGGCGGAAGAACGCGCCCAATTGCGCGAAGGCCAGATTCTTTACACCTATCTCCATCTGGCCCCCGATGCGCCGCAGACGCAAGATCTGCTGAAATCCGGCGTTACCGCGATCGCTTATGAAACGGTCACGGGCCAGCGTGGCGGGTTGCCGCTGCTGAAACCCATGAGCCAGGTGGCCGGACGTATGAGCATTCAGGCCGGCGCCACCGCGCTAGAAAAGATCAATGGCGGCCGCGGCATGCTGCTCGGCGGTGTTCCGGGTGTCATGCCAGCGAAGGTGGCCGTTATCGGCGGCGGCGTAGTGGGATTTAACGCCGCGCAGATGGCCGCTGGACTGGGCGCGGACCTGACCATTCTGGATCGCGACCCGGAAGTGCTGGAACAATTGGGCATTCATTTTGAAAGCCGCGCAAAAACGCGGTTCTCAAATGAAGCCAATCTGGAAGAAAGCGTATGCGAGGCGGATCTGGTGATCGGAGCGGTTTTGATTCCCGGCGCGGCGGCCCCCAAACTGGTTAGCCGCGATCTGTTGAAGAAAATGAAATCAGGCGCCGTCTTGGTGGACGTGGCCATCGATCAGGGCGGGTGCTTTGAAACCAGCCGGGCCACCACGCATCAGGACCCGACCTATATCGTCGATGACGTAGTGCATTATTGCGTAGCCAATATGCCCGGTGCGGTTGCACGGACCAGCACCTATGCGCTCAACAATGTCACGCTGCCGCATGCTCTGGCGATCGCCAATCTGGGCTGGAAGGACGCACTGCGCGCCAATCCGCATCTGGCGGCCGGTCTGAATGTTCATGCCGGACAGGTCACATATAAGGCCGTGGCGGACGAATTGGGCTATGAATGGACGCCGACCGAAACAGTTCTTGGCTGATTCTCATCCAATCGGGGCGCCAGCGTCAAAACGCGGCGCCTCGGCATTAAATCAGTCGTTTTCGTATCACCGTTTTCTGCGCCCGCTCAAATCGGGCATCTTTTGGCGACATATCTGGCCCGGTCCATCCAAGGTCCGGGCCAGTTCGTTTTGCAGCCACCAGAAACCCACTCCCCACATAAAAACAGATACTTAACGGCATATTCCTTCGCAAGGAACACCCCCTGCTGCGCTACTGCGCCACTATGGCAGGGATATTTCGTCAATTACTTTTTCGCCTTGGCTCAAGACGAATTGCTGTTCTCAGGGCTCTATGGCGATCGTTGAGACAGCTCATGAAGAGGCTGGTCACGGGAGGACGCAATTTCATCAGTGGGGGATACGCCATGACGAACTCAATGAATCCAAAAATGGTACTCGCCGCGGGGATATCGCTGCTGGCGATTGCCCCGACCCAGGTACTGGCTGCTGCGGCCGATGATGCTACTGCCGATATGGCAATGGCTGACGATGCCGCGCCGGGGAACCAGATTACCGATATTGTTGTGACGGCGGAACGCCGTGAAGTCGGTTTGCAGGATGCCCCCATTGCGGTTTCGGCCATCAGCAATGAAAGCCTCAAGGAAAGCAATGTCACCGATATTACCGGTCTGAACGGCCTGGTGCCCGGTCTGGTCGTCGCCAAGAGCGGCGGTGCAGAACGCATTATCTCCATTCGCGGTATTGGCTCGGAAACACCCGAAAATACCAACACCCAGCCGGGCGTCTCCTATCACGTCGACGGCGTCTATATCTTCAACTCAATCGCCGCGAATGCCGCTTTTGTTGATGTGGCTCAGGTTGAGGTTCTCCGCGGACCGCAGGGCACGATGTTTGGCCAGGGCTCAACCGGCGGCACGATCAACGTCGCCACGCGTCAACCCGAACTGAATGAAATCAGCGGAAATGCCCGCGTTGGTCTGGGTAATTACAGCCTGGTTCAGGCGGAAGCCGGTGCCAACCTGCCCATTTCCGACACTCTGGCTGTGCGTGTAGCGGGCCAGCACCAGTCGCATGATGGCTATGCGAAGACGACAGACGTCGTGAATTTCGGCGAATGGGAATTGGACGATGCCAATGAAACTGCGTGGAAAGCAGCCGCAAAATGGGCACCTACCGACAATTTCTCGATCACGCTGAACACCATCCAATATAGCAGCGACACACATGGTCAGGCACAGAAGAACGTGTTTGATCCCAATCCCGATCCACGTGAACTGACGCAGGATTTTCCGGGCCAGTCGGTGGTCGATACCGAGCTGTATTATGGCACGATGGCGCTCGACATGGGTTTCGCGACGCTGAAATCGATCACCTCCTATCAAAAGCTGCATTCCGAACAGTCCTGGGACGCTGACGGCCTGACCGCAGACCTGTTCTATGATCTGAGCTATAGCCCGGATTCCTTCACCGGCGTTCGTTATGACCATGTCGGCACCTGGCAAAGCGACACCGAGAGCTGGACACAGGAAGTCAATCTTACATCCAACGGCAATGGTCCGCTGAGCTGGATTGCAGGCGCAGTCTACCTGGAATCCAAGAACAGCCAGTACATCGTCGAATATCGGGGAGACGACGACAATCTGCTCCGCCCGCCTTTGCCGCTCACTACAGCCTTTGATGATCCCGTTCTGTCTTCGGTGACCTACGCCGAGCTTTCGTCGATCAAACGCAAGGCCTGGGCTGCTTACTTCCAAGGCACGTATGAGATGACGGACGCGCTGAGCCTGACAGCCGGTATTCGCTACAATCACGATAAGTATGATGGTGAAAGCGCGACCAACTCCGACACTGCAGATTATACGTCTGGTGTCTATCTCCAGCCAGAGTCTGTCGATGGCTATTCCACGAGCGAGTGGACCGGAAAGCTGGCGCTGGAATACAAATTCACACCCGCCAATATGGTCTATGCGAGCTTTACGCGTGGTTTCAAACCGGGCGGTATCAACTCGGCATCGGCCGGAGGCAATTCCTATAGTATCCTGCCGACCTATAAGCCTGAAACCGTCAATTCCTTTGAAATCGGCTCAAAAAACCGCTTTGCGGGCAATACGTTACAGCTGAATGCTTCGGCGTTCTATTACGATTACAGCAACATGCAATTCCTTGAGGAAGACCCCATTCCTTATGGCGAGGGCACCAGCAACGCCCCCAAGGCCGAGATTTATGGTCTTGAGCTGGAAGGGTCATGGGTCATCAATGACTATTTCCGGTTCGATGGCTCCGTTGCGTTCCTCGATGGCGAATTCACCGAGGATTACTTCGCTCTCGACCCCGCAGAGGCCACCAAAGCACAGAATGAAGCGGGCTACGCCGATTACCTGATCTGGCTGGATGAGAATTTCTTCCCGGGGATCATGGCACGCGACGGCGCACGGATGAATATCAATGGCAATTCCGTGCCGAAGATTCCCGATGTTCAGGGGACGGCGGCGCTGACCTATAACAATTACCTGTTTGGCGGGGATTTCACTGCCCGGGCACAGCTGATCTATCGCGGGGAATATCAGTACCGCCTGTTCAACAATTCCGAATTTGACGTCACGCCGTCCTATGAACAGTTCAATCTGTTTTTCGGCTACGAGCCTGAAGGCAGTGCGCTCAAGTTCTCCGCAACCGTCACAAACCTCTTTGATGAAGATGGCGTCAATTCGCGCTTTTCCGATCCTTACGGAAGTGCGCAGACGATGGAGACCTATATCGCTCCGCGCCAGTTCATCTTCGCAATTGGCTTCGATTTCTAACCACCCCGAAGTCATGACCTTGGTACGGGGCGCAGCAATGCGCCCCGTTTTTTTGGCGTAAGAGCCGCGGGGCTGAACCTCAAACATTTCGGCGCAGGCAATCAAGCCAGCACAGCCGCACAACGCTCATAGTCGGGGCAATCGGGCCAAAGGGGGTGAAGTGTGCCGCGTGCAATCTGGGTGCTGATCGTGGCCTGCTCGGCCTTCTTCCTTGTCACCGCGACGACCTTCACGTCGCTTGGCTATATCCTTTTCACCATGGCAGAAGATCTTGGCTGGAGCCGTACGGCCGCCGGGATGAGCTTTTCCCTGCTCGGTCTTGCCTGCGGCCTCTCCAGCCCGCTTCCGGCCATCATGATGAAACGCTTTGGCACCTGCATCACCATGGTCAGTGGCAGCCTGGTACTCGCCACTGGTTTTCTAGCCGCTGCTCTGACGCCCGGACTGATCCTGTTCTTCTTCGCCACGACGCTGATGGGCGCAGGTTTTTCACTCCTCGCTCCCGCGCCCGGCGTATTCCTGATGGCAAATTGGTTCGGGGACCGCGCCCCGCGCATGATCGGTGTTTATTTCATGGCCGGTTCCTTCGGCGGGGTGATCGGGCCCTTGCTGGTCGGTGCCATTGTCGCGCTTTCAGGCAGCTGGCGGTTGCACTGGGCCATCATGGCAGCGCTGGCTCTCATCCTCGCCCTTGCCTGCGCTCTGGGCATTCGTGATCAGCAGGACGATACAGGCACACCAGCGCCAACCAGGCAGCAAAGCCCGGATAATGCCGCAACGCCCGCCTCAGCCGATGCCAATGGCTGGACAGTAAAGGCGGCCTTGCGCAGCCGGGCCTTCATCATCCTCGCCCTGACCATGGCCGCGATGCAGACCGTTTACACCACGCTGCATTCCATTCTGGTGATGCATATGGCCTCTTTCACGACCGGCTCCACCGCCGGGGCCATTGCCCTCAGCACTCTGGCGCTGTCGGGTACAATTTCCAAAGGCATATCGGGCGGTCTTGCTGAAAAGTTCAATGCGCAATGGCTGATGGTCGCCGGCCTCATTCTTCAGGCCGCATCCATGGCCACGCTTGCTGCAGCCACGGCACCCATTTGGGCCTATCTCGGCGCCGTTCTCGCCGGGCTTGGCTGGGGTGCGGCATGGCTTAGCGCGAACACTCTGCTGCTGCGCTATTTTGGGAAGAGCATTATCGGCGATCTGGTGGCAATGGCGACCATGGCCACCACCATCGCGGTGGTTGGTCCCGTCAGCGCAGGGTGGGTGGCGGACACCACCGGCAGCTATCGCCCGATCCTGACTGGATTTGCGGCACTTCTGGGACTGATCGCACTCGCAACCCTTTGGCTGAACCGCAGTGCCCGCTCCGATGCGAAACGCCAAAAGCAACAGCATATTGCCACGCAAAGCGCCTCCTGATCACCAAACCTATGGAAAACCCCGTGGCGCGGCTTTGGCTCTTCCACCAAGGGCGCTAACAGGCTGGGCGTGAGCGCTTCCATCATCATCGGGTCCGATGCGGCAGAACGGGATGTCCCCATCGACATCGAAGAACTGCTGGCGACCCGCTTGCTGGTGCAGGGCAATAGCGGCTCTGGCAAATCCCATCTGCTGCGCCGCCTGCTGGAAGAAAGCGCCGCTCTGGTACAGCAGGTCGTGATCGACCCGGAGGGTGATTTCGTCACTCTGGCGGAGCCCTTCGGCCATGTGGTCATTGAAGGCGCCGATTATGGCGATGCCGAGATTATCGAACTTGCCGGACGTATTCGTCAACATCGCGCCTCGGTCGTGCTGGCGCTGGACGGGCTGGAAATCGACGCGCAGATGCGCTGCGCCGCGCAGTTCCTCTCTGCCTTGTTCGATGCCCCGCGTGAACAATGGTATCCGGCGCTGGTGGTGGTCGACGAAGCGCAGATGTTCGCTCCCGTTAGTTCGGGTGATGTGAGCGAAGAAGTGCGCCGGATGTCGCTATCCGCCATGACCAATTTGATGTGTCGGGGCCGCAAACGCGGCCTGGCGGGCGTCATCGCGACGCAGCGGCTGGCAAAACTGGCGAAAAATGTTGCCGCCGAAGCCTCCAATTTCCTGATGGGGCGGACCTTTCTCGATATCGACATGGTGCGCGCGGCGGACCTTCTGGGCATGGAACGCCGACAGGCGGAACAGATCCGCGATCTGGAGCGCGGCCGCTTTCTGGGTTTGGGTCCGGCCATCAGCCGCCGCCCGATCGCGGTGAAGATCGGCGCTGTGCAGACATCCGCTCGCACCACATCCCATGGCATGATGCCACCGCCGACATCCTCGACAGAGGATATGTCCGCGCTGCTCCATGCCGATCTGGGCGCGTCCACAGCCATCGTTCCGCCGCCTCCACCGCCCCCGCGTCCATCCTCCGATCCCGATGCCATGGCGCAGCGGATCGCCACCTATGAAGCCCCGCACCCCGGGGGCGCCGATATTGAAGGCGAAGACAGCGGCATGGGGATATCTGGAGAAAGCCCGGAAAATGCCGACGATTCCGATCGTCAGCAAATCATCGATGATATTTTGAGCGATATGGCTGCGGAGGAAAATGCCTGTTTCCAGGCGGCTTCCTCGCTGTTTCAGGATTTTACTCTCCGCTGCCGGATGCAGCGCATCACGCACGGGCTGGATATGAGCGGCTTCCGCCGGCAATTCGCCATGGCCGTGGCGGGAGTGTCTTCGCATGATGAGGATCACGCCGCCATGCTGGAACTGGGCCGGTCACTCTCGGATGATTTGCTCGCCCCTTTCCTGACGATCGCTCGAGCCGCGCAGGAGGGACGATCCTGCCCGCCAGATGACGAACTGGCCCGCATATATGGCACCAATTCCGCCGGACGGATCCGCCGCCTGCTCGAACATTTCGAAAAAACCGGCCTGATCGTCATGCGGACCGATTATAGTGGAAGGCGGACCATTGGCCTGCCCCATCTGGGTACCAGCACCGCCTCCGCCGAATAGAGACTGATGGCCTGCCCGGCCGGTTACCCCTCTGTTATCCTGAAGATTATCGCCAGCGCCGCCTGAACGGTGCGCGAAAGTTGACGCCTGCTTGCCCGGTCCCTAGGAGCAAGACTAGTGCTAACTACTCGCATTTACAGGATGGCGAGATGATCTCCTGCCTTATGAAAAGTGTTGTCACAGCTTTCGGCTCCGCCTGTAAACAGGCGGTCGGCACAGCACTATGATGCTTCCCTACGGAATTGTGCTGTCCTTATTGGGGCCGCTTATGTTGCGGCTCGGCTGGCATCGGAAATCAGGATGGATCATGGGCGGCTGGGCTTTGCTCACGATGGCCGCCGTGCTGCTCACCTTCGAATATGGCGCATGGGGGCTCGCCATCGGGACATGTGCGGCAATAGCGAGCGCCAGTGTTTTGCTCGCCGTGGCGGCGCTGCGCACGCCGGCAGGACGTCTGGCGAAGGGCCGTCTCCCTGAACGCAAAGCGCGCCGCGCACCAGACTGGCCGGACATTGCAAGGCGCTGGGGCGTCTTCATCATCACCTTTCCGCTGACTTTGCTGGCAACGCTGTTTCTGGCGGTGCGGATGGAGGCGTTCGCCGTGGCCAGCGGCAGTTCCGAGGCAAACAGTATGGCGACCGCCGTGATTGCCGCGCCGATCATCTGGACCATCGCGATGAGCTGGCAGATGCTGTGCGGCACACTTTTCAGAATGGCGCTGGCCCCGGCCGCCCTGTTTCTTGCCGGAGGTGCCCTGTGGCTGATCAGATAGAAAAAGACGACCTCCCCAAGCGTGCGCTGCGCGGACATGCGGCGATTGGTCTGATTGCTGGTGCGCTGATCTTCCTCCTCTCGCTCTCCGGGGTGCTGGCGGTGAGTGCGGAGCGCTGGCAACGCTGGGAAGAACCCGCTGCGCCGGAAATGACCGATATTTCCCCGGCTGCGGCACAGGCGGCGCTGGAGGCGGCGATTGCGGCAGATGGCAAGCCCACCACCCATGCCTATCTCCACATGCCGACCGACAAATTGCCGCGCGTGATCGTGACCACCGATTATTCGGCGCATTATGTGACCGAGGATGGCGAGCTGGCCGCGCCGGAGGATCATGTCTGGACCGAGTTTATCCTCGCGCTGCATTATTACCTCAATTTGCCGATGACGCCCGGCCTGATCCTGGTCGGGATAGTGGGCGTCGCGCTGTCGGCGGCGGCGGTAACCGGCGTGCTGGCGCATCCGCGGATTTTCCGCGATGCCTTCCGCCTGCGTCCGCGCGGGCAGAAACAGCTGGCGCAGGCCGACTGGCACAACCGCATCGGCAGCTGGACCCTGCCCTTCACGCTGGCCGTGGCGCTGACCGGGGCAGCCATCGGGCTGGGCGTGGCGGTGTTCCAGGGCATCGCGGCCGAGCGGTTTGGCGGCGATATGGAGGCGGTTTACGGCCCCCTGTTTGGCGACCATCCGCATGAGGACCCGGCCCCCGCCCCGCTTGCCCGGGCCGACATTGCGCTGACCTGGATGGCGGATAACCACCCTCAGCGGCGCATCACCTATGTCACGCTGGAGCATCCGCAAACGGCGGGCCAGCAGATTTCCATCCTCGCCGACCATGATCAGCGGCTGATCTATGGGGAGAGCTATGTCTTCGACGGCGACGGCTTTCCCGATGGCAAGATCGGCCTGTCCGACGGTGCCCTGGGGCAGCAGGCCATCGCGTCGGCCTATAAGCTCCATTTCGGCAATTTTGCCGGTATTCCGGTGGAGCTGGCCTATATCCTATTCGGGCTGGGCCTATGCGCCGTGACCGCCACCGGCATGTCGCTCTGGCTGATGAAGCGCCGTGCGCGCGGACTGGCCGAACCCCGGCTGGAGGCCTTCTGGAGCATCACCGTCTGGGGCAGCCCGCTGCTGCTGATCATGGCCTATTGGCTCCGGATGATTGGCGGCCCCGCCATGCCGCTGACGGCATTTTTCTGGGTCGCGCTGCCCGTGGCGATGCTCGCGGGAATGACCCGCCCCTCGGTCTGGATCGCCCCCATCCTGCGCTACAGCCTCGCCGCCGGGCTGGTGATCACCGCTCTGGCGCATGGGCTGATCTTCGGTTTCGCACCGCTCAGCTCGCTCGCGATCAATGCCGCGCTGATCGCCATGGCCGCCGCGATCATCACTTTTTCTCCCCGCGCCGGCGCGCCGTGGAAAGGCCGTATCCAGCCCGACGCCGGCACTGGCACTGGCCCCCGTGACGGCGAGCTCAGCAACACGGCCCCCGCCGCCGAGTGATCCGCCCTCCCCGGCGGATATGACCCGCTGCACCCGCGCATCGGCGCGGCGTGTCAGGCAGGGGGATGGAACGGAAGTGACACTGTTCTGAGGGACGGAAAAGCGCCCCTCTGACGGGCCATCCTCCTCTGACCGGCCAGCCTCCATACCGCCGGCGGCGCGGGCGACCATCGCATCCACTTCCCCCGCCGGATCGAACGCGCCGCGCTGCGCCTGAAAGGCCGCCTCCCAGCGCGCAGCAGCCTCGGCGCGGGCAGAGGCGCCCGCCTCATAGACACGGTCGGCATTCAGGGCCTCGCGCTCGCGCGGATGCAGCCCCTCATCCGCGTCACTGAACAAAGCCTCGGCCATTTCACGCTCGCAGCACTCGGCCATCGCCTCCTCCGCCTCCCGCGCGCAGCGATCGAGATAGGTCAGACGCGCCTGTTCATCACCGCCCGCCGCATCGAGCGCCGCGCCCTTTCCGCCGAGCCGCATCAGCGCCGTGTCGAAATCCGCCGCTTCCCCGCGCGGAGACGCCGGCCCGCAGCGCGCATCGAGCCGCGCGAGGAAGGCCAGCAGCAGCCGCGCATCATGCCGCCGCCGCGTGGCGACCTGCTCGCCGCGATGAAACACCGCTTCCTCCACCCCGTTGAGCGCGCGTTCGGCCAGCACCGCCTCGACATGGTCACGCGCCAGCAGCAGCGCCGCATCCCAGCAGCGCGCAAAGGCCGGATTGCGCCGCCGCGCGCGATAGGCGGTCTGCGGCGCAATCCCCATGGCCGCGCAGGCCGCCCGGACTGACCCAGCGCCGGCAAGATGATCGCAAAAGCCCACCATCCGCTCGGGCGCAAAGCCATTATGCTGGGTCACGCTCTGCGCCGCCCCGCTTTCGCCCGTGGCCAGCAGCGCGGCGCTCCACGGAGCTGCCTCCCCGGCCGAGAGATCAAAGGCGGGGCGATGCGGGATAAAGTCCTGCGCCCCCATCACACTGCCCTCCGCCGCACAGCCCCGCACAGCAGCGCCTCATGCCGCCTATGCCGCGCGCGCTGGGCTACGGTCGTGCCCACGTCGGTCTTTATGCGGCCTGCGGCGAGATGATCGAGCCAGCGGGCGAAATGCTCCAGCGCTTGCGAATCATTGGAGGGCGGACGGGAAATGGACATGGCAGAGACTCATCGGTGGGTTGAAAGACCCTCCGGTGAGGCATGGCTGTGTGGGTGTAGGGAAGACTTTAAAGTTATGTTAAAAGTCTGAATCCTGTTTAGGCGACTTAGGCGAAACCGGACCGGCTGGTACTCCTACAGAAGATCTACTCTGCACCGCCTTCGGAAGCTGCAAATAACTTCTGCCACTGCGAGACAACGAATTGATCAGCCATTCTGACCCTCTAATTGATTTTTCCACAACACTCCCCAAGATGACTCATCTGCTTGCCAATATCCCGATTGGGATCCAAATTACCATAAGACAATATGCGTTTTCCCGAGATTGGGGGGGATAATGACAAATAATTCTGATCGCCGCGAAGCTTTTGTAGCTCTGATAGCTCCCATTGGAGTAGACCTGAATGAAGTTGAAATTTGTTTAACAAATCAGTTTAAATTGGTCGAATATGAGACCAACAGGTTAAGGTTGACAGAAATATTCAAAGACATAGAACACGACTATGACTTGAATATAAAAAATGAATTCGAACGATACCAAAAGCTAATCTCAGCTGGCGACAAATTAAGAGTCGATTCAAAACGAAATGATATTTTCGCACTTTATGGAATCCATAAGTTAACAGAATTCTCTGATCGTGATATTGGTGATGAAATACCGAATAATATCATACATATTTTCAGGCAAATAAAGAGGCCTGAGGAAATCGAAACTCTAAAGAATACCTTCGGAAGAAATATTTTATTTGTCTCCTGCTATGATAGTAGAGAAAATAGAATAAACAATCTTGTTAAGAAATTGCTAAAAACTCAGAGGGGTAGATCGCGCACTGATCTTGAGTCTGAAGCATTAAAAATAATTGCAATTGATGAAGATGAACGAGGACATGTCGCAGGGCAAAGAGTATTAGACTGTTATCAGCACGCTGATTATGTACTGGATTGCCAGTCAAAGATGGATCTCTCACAGTCTTGTCAGAGGCTCGTTGAAATTTACTTTGGCAGCCCTTTTATATCGCCAAAGATCGACGAATATTGCAGTTATCACGCTAACGCAGCGGCCTACCGATCACTTGACCTGTCACGACAGGTTGGAGCAGCGATATTCAACCAGAATTGCGAAATAGTCTCTATGGGATGCAATGAAGTCCCTAAAGCGGGCGGAGGTACATATTGGAGCGACGATGCCGATGATCGACGTGATTACGTGCTGGGACGCGATTCCAATCATCAAGTGCGTGAAGATATGGCAACGGACGCACTTAAGAGACTGCAGCCCGATTGGCTGGATAAAAAATACTCAGATCTCAAACCTGAAGAACTGGCATACCGGGCATTTGATGCCCCAGATTCTCCACTCAAAGGGTCTATGATATCAGACGTGATGGAATATGGGCGCATGGTTCATGCTGAAATGAACGCCATCACTGACGCAGCCCGCTCAAACAAAACAACACAGGGAGCGACGCTCTACAGTACAACCATGCCATGTCATTTATGCACGCGATTGATAATAGCGGCAGGCATCCAGCGGGTCGTGTATGTTCAACCTTACCCCAAAAGTCTAGTTCACGAGCTTTATAATGACTCCGTTGCAATTGACCAACCGCACAGGAATGACAAAGTCAGATTTGAGACACTAAAAGGTGTTACGCCAAACGGCTACAAGATTGCTTTCCACAGATCTCATCGAAGAAAAAATAAAGATGGGACCGCAATAAATTGGGATCCAAAAGTTTCCTCTCCGATATTTTTGAGCCACTATCCCTATTATAGAAATTTAGAGATTGCTTCATCCTTAGAGCTAAGCTTTGCTGTGATGGAACTCGGCAAAGAGGTCGACAAACGGAAAGCAACTAGCAAGTCTGGCAAGAAATCGATAGGCCTGAACTAAGAGGGCGCTTTACACGCCTTCGTCGAGCGGGCTCAGGCACTTTAAGACAACATCCCCTTCAGATAATGCCCGGTAAAGCTGCGCGCATTTTGGGCGACCTGTTCGGGGGTGCCTTCGGCGACCAGTTCGCCGCCGCGCACGCCGCCATCGGGGCCCATATCGAGCAGCCAGTCGGCGGTCTTGATCACATCGAGGTTGTGCTCGATCACCACCACCGAATTGCCCTGATCCACCAGCCGGTGCAGCACCTCCAGCAGCTTGCGCACATCTTCGAAATGCAGGCCGGTGGTCGGCTCATCCAGAATATAGAGCGTCTGCCCGGTGGAGCGGCGAGCGAGTTCCTTGGCCAGTTTGACGCGCTGCGCCTCCCCGCCTGACAGGGTCGTCGCCTGCTGACCCACCTTGACGTAGCCCAGCCCGACTTCGTTCAGCATGTGCATCTTGTCGCGGATCGGGGGGACATTTTCGAAGAAGCTTTCGGCATCCTCGATCGTCATGTCCAGCACATCGGCAATCGACATCCCCTTGAAGCGCACTTCCAGCGTTTCACGGTTGTAGCGCTTGCCGTCGCATTCCTCGCAGGTGACATAGACATCGGGCAGGAAGTGCATTTCGATCTTGATCACGCCGTCGCCCTGGCAGGCCTCGCACCGGCCGCCCTTCACATTGAAGCTGAAACGGCCCGGCTTGTACCCGCGCTCCTGCGATTCCGGCAGGCCGGCAAACCAGTCACGAATATTGGTGAAGGCGCCGGTATAGGTCGCCGGGTTGGAGCGCGGCGTGCGGCCGATGGGCGACTGGTCGATCTCGATCACCTTGTCGCAATGGTCGAGGCCGGTAATCTTGTCATGCGGGCCGGCGATCATCCGCGCGCCATTGAGCTGCCGCGCCGCGCCGGCATGGAGCGTGTCGATGGTGAAGCTGGACTTGCCCGAACCGGACACGCCGGTGACGCAGGTGAAGGTGCCCAGCGGAATGGAGGCGGTGACATTCTTCAGATTGTTCGCCCGCGCGCCATGGACGGTGAGCTTCTTGCCATTGCCCTTGCGCCGTTTGGCCGGAACGGCGATTTCGCGCGCGCCGCTCAGATATTGCGCGGTGAGCGATTTCTTCGATTTCAGCACCTGTTTCAGCGTGCCTTCGGCGACCACCTCGCCCCCGCGCACGCCCGCGCCGGGGCCGAGATCGACCACGTAATCGGCGGCGCGGATCGCGTCCTCATCATGCTCCACCACGATCACCGTATTGCCGAGATCGCGCAGGCGCTTCAGCGTTTCCAGCAGCCGGTCATTATCGCGCTGATGCAGGCCGATGCTGGGTTCGTCGAGCACGTAGAGCACGCCCGACAGCCCGCTGCCGATCTGGCTGGCGAGGCGGATGCGCTGGCTCTCCCCGCCCGAAAGCGTGCCCGAATTGCGGTCGAGATTGAGATAGTCGAGCCCAACATTGTCGAGGAAGCCGAGCCGTTCGTTGATCTCCTTCAGGATCGGCCGCGCGATCTGCGCCTGCTGGCTGGTGAGCTTCTCCTCCAGCGTGGCGAACCACTGCACCGCTTCGCCCACGGGCAGGCGGACCGGGCCGGAAATGCTTTCCTCCGCGATCTTCACCGACAAGGCCTCGGGCTTGAGCCGCGCGCCGCCGCAGGTTTCACAAGGCTGCGCGGCCTGAAAACGGCTGAGCTCCTCGCGCATCCACGCGCTGTCGGTCTGCATCAGCCGGCGGTTGAGATTGCCGATGACCCCCTCGAACGCCTTTTCCACCGTGTATTTCTTGCGCCCGTCCTTGAAGGTCAGCGGCACCCGCTTGCCCTTCGTCCCGAACAGGATGACATTGCGGTGCTCCACCGCCATATCCTGCCACGGCGTCGTCAGGTCGAAACCATATTCGGCGGCGAGGCTTTCGAGCACCTGCATGTAATAGGGCGATGGCGGATTGCTCTTCGCCCAGGGGACGATCGCGCCCTTCTTCAGCGTCAGGCTTTCATTCGGCACGACCAGCTGCGGATCGAAGAGCTGCTTCTCCCCCAGCCCGTCACAGGTCGGACAGGCCCCCTGCGGCGCGTTGAAGGAGAACAATCGCGGCTCGATCTCCTCGATGGTGAAGCCCGAAACGGGGCAGGCGAATTTCTCCGAAAAGACGATCCGGTTGGCGGGCAGCCCGGCGCCCTTCAGATTGCCCTCCCCGCTCGCCTCATCCTCGCGCCCCGGCACCACGCCATCGGCAAGGTCGACATAGGCCAGCCCTTCGGCCAGTTTCAGCGCGGTTTCGAAGGAATCCGCCAGCCGCGTCTCGATCCCCTCGCGCACGGCGAGACGGTCCACAACCACCTCGACATCATGCTTCAGCTTCTTCTCCAGCGCGGGCGCGTCCTGAATCTCGTAGATTTCGCCATCGATCCGCACGCGGGTGAAGCCCGCCTTCTGCCATTCGGCCAGTTCCTTGCGATATTCCCCCTTGCGCCCGCGCACCACCGGGGCGAGCAGATAGAGCCGCGTCCCCTCCGGCAGAGCCATCACCCTGTCGACCATGTTGGAGACGGTCTGCGCCTCGATCGGCAGGCCGGTGGCGGGCGAATAGGGCACGCCGACCCGCGCCCAGAGCAGGCGCATGTAATCATAGATCTCCGTCACCGTGGCGACGGTGGAGCGCGGATTGCGGCTGGTGGTCTTCTGCTCGATCGAGATCGCGGGGGACAGCCCCTCGATATGCTCGACATCGGGCTTCTGCATCATTTCGAGGAATTGCCGCGCATAGGCGGACAGGCTTTCGACATAGCGCCGCTGCCCCTCGGCATAGATCGTATCGAAAGCGAGGCTGGATTTGCCCGAGCCGGAGAGCCCGGTGATGACGATCAGCGCATCGCGCGGCAGATCGATATCCACCCCTTTGAGATTATGTTCGCGCGCCCCGCGGACGGAAATTTTGGTAAGAGCCATGAAGGGAGATGTTCCGCAAATGTTCGTGTGGGTCAAGAGCCATGCGTGAAGGATACGCAGGAGGACCGGAATTGGTTGCGGAGGATGTGGGGGTCAGCGGGCGCTTTGGGAAGGGGGGAGGCACAAGGATAGCCTCTGCGCGGGTTTTATCCAGCCGATGAAACATCTCGAACGATTTCTGGCTCTGCGCACCGCGACACCGGGCGGCCTCCCCTTTTGCCCTCCGATCGACATGTCTACGATGAGAATTTTCGTTCATCAAAAGGAGCCCCCTCAATGAAACGCATTATTCTCCCCGCGCTTACATGCACATTCCTACTCAGCCTCAGCGCCTGCGGGGGAGGCAATGCGGACGCGGATGGCGGAGCGAATGGCGAAGAAGATACTCAGATCAGCGCCGCGAACGCTGCTGGCGGCGGCACTGAACCCGGAGCTGAAGGGCAACTCGCGGCGATCCGCGACTTCCGCCTTACCGAGGATTTCCTCACGCGCTATCAGGCTTTCAGCGACGAGGCGGCGGAGCGCCCCTGCGCGCTTTCCCCGGCCATGCCGAGCGGAAGCGGCGCGGATGAAGCGCGGTCGATCGAGGAAGCGGCGGAGCGTTTCGCTGCCCGGCCTGGGGTGCAGGAAGCGCTCGACCGGCACGGCCTCACCGCGCGTGAAATGCTGACAGGCATGATGATTCTCGTCTCCGCTGCGGCGAAAGATACGATGTCGCAAATCCCCGGGGCTGAGATCCACAGCGATACCGACCGCATCGTCAGCCCCGAGAATATGGAATTCTATCAGAAGCACAAAGATGCCTATCAGCGTCATGTCGAAGAGGTCGCAGCGCAGCAAATGGCGCAGAATGGTGGGCAGATACCTGAATGTATGAAAAGTCAATAAATCGGAATAACCGGTCATAGATTCACGCGTAAAAGCGGGTTTCTATGGCCGTACCGGGCCGGTAAGCCGAGGCTTCTCTTTCTGTATGATCAAAGCCCTCCCACCTCTTTCTGGCTCTGGCGTCAGCACCTGTTACGCGGCGCCCGGCGCAGGAGCCCCTCGACCGGATGATGACCTGACGAGCATCAGGCTGGATTTGCCCGAGCCGGAGAGCCCGGTGATGACGATCAGCGCATCGCGCGGCAGATCGATATCCACCCCTTTGAGATTATGTTCGCGCGCCCCGCGGACGGAAATTTTGGTAAGAGCCATGAAGGGAGATGTTCCGCAAATGTTCGTGTGGGTCAAGAGCCATGCGTGAAGGATACGCAGGAGGACCGGAATTGGTTGCGGAGGATGTGGGGGTCAGCGGGCGCTTTGGGAAGGGGGGAGGAGGAACGACTGGGTCTAGGCAGGGAGCGGTCAGTCAGCTTTTAGGGCGCTACCTGGCAAAAGAAAAAGCCATTGCCGGTTGGCTGATCAAAGCTGTTGAACTGGTGTTCGGCAAGGAAAGGCCGTTATCGTTCACTGTTTGCGCTGTTCGGTGATTTAGATCAGCGTCCAGCGCGCTCAATCACGCCTCTCCATGGGCCGCTTTTTTTTCGGCTCGAGATCCGCGCGCCTGAACAGCCGTATGGGACGTATTTCGAACAGGTTGTTTTCACCTAGGGCGCTGCCACGGTCTGAACGAACGAACTTCTAGCGTTATGCAGGACTGCTTTTCCGAGGCTGGCGATGCTGATCACTTGGAATGTAAGAGTATCGAGAGGTTCTGACATCAGTCCGGTCACTATCAATTTATAACAATGTCTAACGTTGGCTCACTTTTTTTCTCGAAGTAAGCTATAGTTGCCTCGCGGAAAGGGGGACGAGCGATGTTTATAAATAAGGTAAAAATAAAGAATTTCAAATGCTTCGAAGACTGGTTCGAGGTTGATTTCAATCAGGGCGTCAATATTATTGTCGGCAACAACGAGGCAGGAAAATCCACACTGCTCGAAGCCATCCATCTCTGCCTGACGGGCGTGCTGAATGGGAAATATCTGCGCAATGAGTTATCTCCCTATCTTTTTAACAGGAGGGTCGAGCGAGCTTATCTGGAGAGTCTTGCTACGAAACACCCACTTCAACCGCCGGAAATACGGATCGAACTGTTTCTTGACGGAAATGACGATGCGCTGGAAGACCTTCGTGGAAACGGCAATTCGGAGAAGAACGATAAGGCGCGAGGTCTTCTCTTCTCAATCGAGTTCGATAAGAAATACGATGGTCCCTACACTGAGTTATTGAAAGCCGAAGAGATCAATTCGATACCTTTGGAATTCTATCAGGTGCAATGGTGCGAGTTCTCCCGCCAACCGGCTACGGCTCGCAAGATTCCTGTCAAATCAGCCCTTATCGATTCAACGAGCACGCGAATGCAGAGCGGCTCGGACATGTACATCTCCCGCATCGTCAGGGAGTTTCTGGACGACAAGGAACAAGTTGCGATATCTCAAGCCCACCGTAAGCTAAAAGACGCCTTTAAAGCAGACGGCAATGTCGGCGCTATCAATGAAAGATTAGCGGAAGCGGCTAAGATCAGCCGAAAAAGGGTTAGCATTTCAGTGGATATGTCTTCCCATCGTGCCTGGGAAAACAGCTTGATGACTTATATAGAAGATGTCCCTTTCCACTATATCGGCAAGGGTGAGCAGTGCATCGTCAAAACGCGCCTCGCGTTGAGCAGCAAGAAGAACAACGAAGCGACTGTATTGCTAATCGAGGAGCCGGAAAACCACTTGTCGCACTCGAAGCTCAACCAGCTCATCAGCGATATCAGTACCGATAACAGCGGCAAGCAGGTCATCATCACTACTCATAGCAGCTTCGTTGCGAACAAACTCGGACTGCAACATCTCATACTGTTGCGGGAAGCGAAGGTCGCTCGGATCAAGGATCTGAACGCGAGCGACTTCTTCCATAAGCTACCTGGTTATGACACCCTTCGTCTTGTGCTTTCGAAAAAGTCGATCCTTGTCGAGGGCGATGCGGACGAACTGGTCATCCAGCGTGCGTATATGGATACTAATGAAGGAAAGTTGCCAATCGACGACGAGATCGATGTCATCTCAGTGGGGCTTTCATTCCTGCGTTTTCTAGAACTGGCGACAGCACTGAAAATCCCCGTCGTAGTCGCAACCGACAATGATGGAGATATCGGCGCGCTTGATAAGAAGTACGCCGATTACCAGAAATTCGATCATATCAAAATCTGCTACGATCCTGTGGTGGATGAGGGCGGCATGATGCACGCTGGCAAGCCTTTCAATTATAATACCCTTGAGCCGAAACTGGTCAAATCCAATAGCGTCGAGACTTTCAACAAGCTGTTCGATACCAATTATGACCTAGATGGCCTCCATCGTTATATGAAGAACAACAAGACCGAGTGTGCGCTGGCGATATTCTCAGCAAAGACAGATATCAATTACCCGCAATATATTCTGGATGCGATTGCCGAATGATGGGGCCGAATAAGCTCGTCATTGCTGCGGCAGGCTCGGGGAAGACTACCTACCTCGTCAGGCAGGCGCTTGCGGTTGAACAAAAACGGGTCCTCATCACCACCTACACGGAATCGAACGAAGAAGAGATCCGGCGCAAATTCTTCGAAATCAATGGCTCGGTTCCGGGCAACGTGCATATCCAGACCTGGTTCAGTCTGCTAATCAAGCACGGCATCAAACCCTTTCAAGGCAAGCTGTTCGATTGGGATGTCGATGGCATGCTTCTGGTTTCGCAGAGATCCGGTTTTCGCGGGCGCAACTGGCAAGGCCGTCCCATCTATTGGGGTGAGGAAGATTTCAGACGCTGCTACTTCGATCGTCGAAATCGCGTCTACTCAGACAAATTGTCGAGACTGATGATACGGTGCAACGACGCATCGGACGGCGCTGTCATCGAGCGACTTTCCCGTATCTACCCCTTTGTTTTCGTAGATGAGGTGCAAGATCTGGCAGGTTACGACCTCGACATTTTGGCGGCGCTCTTCAAAAGTCCCGCCAACGTCGTCATGGTGGGTGATCCACGTCAAGTCACTTATGTAACCCATCTAGAGACTCGCCTCAAGAAGTACAGGGACGGACGCATTGCCGACTTCATTCGGGAGGAACTTCCCCGGAAAGTTACGTGTGATATCGATGAGACTAGCCTCTTAGAATCGCACCGCAATAGCCCAGCTATTTGCGAATTGTCGTCGAAGCTCTATCCAAATTTGGTTGCTACGACTGCTTGCGGATGTCCCGGCTGTAGGCAATTAGTCCCTCTTGATGCGGGTCTGGTCATTGTGCGGCGTAAGGACCTGCTTCGTTACCTCGATACAAAACGGCCGGTGCAGCTCCGATGGAGCTCGACCGTCAAGATCTCATCTACCGATCTGCCCGCGTTAACGTTTGGAAGGTCCAAGGGCCTCGGCTTCGACCGTGTCATTATTTATCCCACCAAAGAAATGATGAACTGGCTAAAGAATGCCCAATCGCCGTTGAAGCCAGAAACCCGCGCAAAACTCTATGTCGGCCTCACTCGGGCGAGGCATACTGTGGCAGTGGTCTACGACCCTGCCGATGGTGAGGTCGTTCCAGGATTTACCGTTTTCGAATAGGGAAGTCGCCGCGGAACGTTTCCGGGGGTTACCTCTACGCCAAAGACACCAACAGTGAACTGCCCTAGTTAAGAGTAATGCCCGCTTTCAGGAAACTGGAATTACAGGCTCTATGGCCGAAATTGGGGCGCAAAGCTACCACGCTCACAGCATCCCCCTACCCATCCCCCGGCCCCGCTGGTAAGGGCGCGCGATGATTACGATTAACGACATCTCCGTGCGCCTGGGCGGCAATCTGATTCTCGACGGGGCGAGCGCTTCGGTGACGCCGGGGGCCAAGGCGGGGATTGTCGGGCGCAATGGCGCGGGCAAGTCCACTTTGATGAAGGTGCTGCTGGGCCAGATCGAGCCGGATGGCGGATCGATCGACGTGCCGCGCCGCACGCGCATCGGCTATATCGCGCAGGAGGCCCCCGACGGGACGCAGACGCCCTTCGAACGCGTGCTGGCCGAAGATGCCGAGCGCACCGCGCTGATGGAAGAGGCCGAGGGCTGCGAGGACCCGGACCGGCTGGGCGATCTCTATGACCGGCTGATCGCCATCGATGCCTATACCGCCCCGGCCCGCGCGGCGCGGATTCTGACGGGCCTCGGCTTTGACGAAGAGATGCAGGACCAGCCGCTTTCGAGCTTTTCGGGCGGGTGGAAAATGCGCGTGGCGCTGGCCGCCCTGCTCTTTTCCGCGCCCGACGTGCTGCTGCTGGACGAACCGAGCAACCATCTCGATCTCGAAGCGACGCTGTGGCTGGAAAACTTCCTCAAAAGCTATCCCGCCACGCTGATCATTATCAGCCATGAGCGCGATCTGCTGAACAATGTGGTCGATACGATCCTGCATCTGCAGGGCGGCAAGCTGACCGTCTATCCCGGCAGCTATGACGATTTCGAGCGGCAGCGGGCCGAACGGGCGGCGCATCTGGCCGCGGCCAAGGCTTCGCAGGATGCGCAGCGCGCGCGCCTCTCCGATTATGTCGCGCGCAACAGCGCCCGCGCCTCTACCGCCAAACAGGCGCAGTCGCGCGCCAAGATGCTGGCCAAGATGCAGCCGATTGCCGAACTGGCGGATGATCCGACGCTCAGCTTTGGCTTCCCGGCCCCAGCGGAACTGCGCCCGCCGCTGATCACGCTGGATCTGGCGGCAGTGGGCTATGCCGAAACGCCGGTGCTGAAACGGCTCAATTTGCGGATCGACCCGGATGACCGCATCGCGCTGCTCGGCCGCAACGGTAATGGTAAGACGACGATGGCGCGCCTGCTGGCGGCGCAGCTCACCCCGATGGAAGGTTCGATGCAATCATCGGGCAAGATGAAGGTCGGCTATTTCACGCAATATCAGGTTGAGGAGCTGGCCTCCGACGCGACGCCGCTCGACCATATGACCCGCGCGATGCAGGGCAAAGCGCCCACCGCCGTGCGCGCGCAATTGGGGCGGTTCGGCTTCTCCGGTCCGCGCGCCACGACCGAAGTATCGCGCCTGTCGGGCGGTGAACGCGCGCGGCTGGCGCTGGCGCTGATCACCCGCGACGCGCCGCATCTGCTGATTCTGGACGAACCGACCAACCACCTCGATGTCGATGCGCGCGAGGCGCTGGTGCAGGCGCTCAATGATTATGGCGGCGCGGTGATCCTGATCAGCCATGACCGGCATATGGTGGAACTGACCGCCGACCGGCTGGTGCTGGTCGATGGCGGCACGGCGAAGGAATATGCCGGCAGCATGGAGGATTATATCGACTTCGTGCTCGGCCGGAACCAGCCGAAGAAGGATGGCGGCAAGAAGGACGCAGCGAAGGCGCCGGCCAAACCCGCCGAACCGGAAAAACCGAAGCTCGATTTCCACGCCGCGAAACAGGCGAAGAAGGCACTGGTGGAGGCGGAAAAGCGGATGGCGAAGGTGCAGGATCAGATCGCCAAGGTGGACGCGGCGATGCTCGATGTCTCTTCCGGCAAACCCGCACCGGGCGGTGAGGGCCTGGAGACGCTGGCGGCAAAGCGCGCGGCTCTGGTGGGCGACCTCGAAACCGCCGAAGCCGCGTGGATCGAAGCCGGCGAGCTGCTCGAAGGGGCTGCGTAAGATTGATTTGGCGGGCGGGTGATTTGCCCGCTCGCTATTCCCGCAACTGCCGCTAAAAGACTGAAATGTCTGTATTCGCTTATATCCGCAAGAACATCGTCCTGCTGGGGGCTTTCGCCGCCAATCTCGGCATTGCGATCGCCAAATTCGTCGCGGCGAGCATCACCGGATCATCCTCGATGCTGTCGGAGGGCATCCATTCGGTGGTCGACAGCATGAACCAGCTGCTGCTGCTCTATGGCGAACATCGCGCCGATCGCCCGGCCAACCGCGCCCACCCCTTCGGCTATGGGCGAGAGCTGTATTTCTGGGCCTTCGTCGTGGCGATCCTGATCTTTGGTCTGGGCGCAGGGCTGTCCTTCTATGAAGGCTTCAAACATTACATCGACCCCGAGGAGCTGCGCGATCCGACGGTGAATTACATCGTGCTGGGCGTCGCGATGCTGCTGGAAGGAACCAGCTGGTTCATCGCCATCCGTGAATTCTCCGCGCGCAAGGGCAAGCTTGGCTGGTGGTCGGCCATGCGCCGCTCGAAAGACCCCTCGCTCTTCGTGGTGGTGTTTGAAGACAGCGCTGCTCTGGCCGGTCTGATCGTGGCCGCCATCGGCATCTGGGCAAGCCATTATTACAACGCGCCGCAGCTGGACGGTGCGGCCTCCATGGTGATCGGCGTCATTCTGGCCATGGTCGCGGTGTTGCTGGCGCGCGAGGCCAAGGGCCTGCTGATCGGCGAAGCAGCCGATGTCGAGGTGGTGGACAAGATCCGGCATATCGTCGGGGAGCAGGAATGGATCACCTCGGTCAACCATGTCCGCACGCTGCACACATCCCCGCGCAAGATCTTCGCCGCGATCAGCGCGGATATGGTGGACAGCATCTCTATCGGGGAGGCGGAACAACTGATCGAGGAACTCGAACAGGAACTGATCGCGCAAATTCCCGAATTGACCTCCATCTACGTCCGCCCGGAAAAGCGCGAAAACGCTATTCTTCCGCCTGGTGAGGTGGCCTGAATCCCGCTGCGAGACAGGCGCTTTTCCCGCAGCGCAACAAAATAGAAGCCAAACTCGGCTTTTTCGTGTAAGGGCCGCCCGAAGCTGCGAGTTGTGCAGCTTATCGGCGGCCGTGATTCTCCTGAGCATCGCTCAAGAGAACGCCTTGAGACGGGCTGCCCTGCATTACCCTGATTCCTGCCCAGCCGCCGTCGCAGCCGGGCCTATTTGTGAGCGCAATGTCCTCTTTTTCTACTCTCCCCCCCATTCTTTCCGAAGCTCTTTCCGAACGCGGCTATGCCGAACCGACCGCGGTTCAGGCAGCGGTCCTGGGCGAAGAAGCCGCCGGACGCGACATGATCGTATCGGCGCAGACCGGCTCGGGCAAAACCGTTGCCTTCGGTATCGCCCTTGCCAATGATCTGCTCGATAAGTTTTCCGCCCCCGCCCAGTCCCCGCTGGCGCTGGTGATCGCGCCGACGCGCGAACTGGCGCTGCAGGTCAGCCGCGAGCTGGAATGGCTGTTTGCCAAAGCCGGCACCCGCATCGCCACCTGCGTGGGCGGTATGGACGCATCCAAGGAACGGCGTTCGCTGCGCCATGGCGCGCATATCGTGGTCGGCACACCGGGCCGTCTGCGCGACCATCTGGAACGCGGCGCGCTCGACCTCTCGCGCCTCGCCGCCGTGGTGCTCGATGAAGCGGATGAAATGCTCGACATGGGCTTCCGCGAAGATCTCGAGGAAATTCTCGACGCAACGCCGGAAACGCGCCGCACGCTGCTGTTCTCCGCCACCATGCCGAAGCCGATCGTGTCGCTCGCCAAGCGCTATCAGCGCGATGCCCTGCGCATTTCGACCAAGGGCGAAGGGCGCGGCCATGGCGATATCGCATTTCAGGCGATGACCGTTTCGCCCGCCGAAACCGAAGCCGCCGTGGTCAATCTGCTGCGTTTTCACGAAGCGGAAACCGCCATCCTGTTCTGCGCCACGCGTGACAATGTGCGCCGGCTTCACTCTACCTTGCAGGAACGCGGCTTTGCCGTCGTCGCCTTGTCGGGCGAACATTCGCAGTCGGAACGCAACCACGCACTGCAGGCGCTGCGCGACAAGCGCGCACGCGTCTGCGTCGCCACCGATGTTGCCGCGCGCGGGATCGATCTGCCCAGCCTGAGCCTGGTGGTTCACGTGGAAATCCCGCGTGATGCCGAAACTCTGCAGCACCGTTCAGGCCGTACCGGCCGCGCGGGCAAGAAGGGCACGGCGGTTATCATCGTGCCGTATCCACGCCGCCGCCGTGTCGAAAGCATGCTGCGCGGTGCAAAGATCGAAGCCGAATGGATGAATGCGCCCAAGCCGGAGGATATCCGCAAGCAGGACCGCGAACGTCTGATGACCGCGCTGCTTACCCCGGCCGAATATGACGATGAAGACCGCGCATTGGCCGAGCGGCTGATGGCAGAGCGTCCGGCCGAGGATATTGCCGCCGCATTGGTCCATGCCCACCGCGCCGCCATGCCGCAGCCAGAGGAAATGATCGCCAACACGCCCGAGGCGCGGCGCGAAGCGCAGCAGGAACGCCACCGCCCCGGTTTCGAAGATGTGCAATGGTTCCGCATGGATGTGGGCCGGCGTCAGCATGCCGAAGCACGCTGGATCCTGCCGTTGCTATGCCGCCGCGGCCATATCACCCGCAATGAAATCGGCGCGATCCGCATTGGCCAGGCCGAAACCCATTTTCAGGTTCCGCGCAGCGTGGTCGACAAGTTCAAAGATGCCTTGTCTCGCACGGGTGAAGGCACCGAAAAGGGTGACGAAATCCTGATCGAACCTTCGGAAGGCCCGCGTGAAAGCGCGCGCGACAATCGCGGCAGCGGCGGTCCGGGCGGCAAGCCGCGCGTCTATGCCAAGAATGGCAAACCCCCTTTCCGCGATCGGAAACCCGGCGGCGGCAAAGGCGGCCCCGGTGGCAAGGGCAATTTCCGCAAGGACAGCGGCTTCAAGCGCAAACCCGGCGGCGGCAAGCCCCGCTCTGATCCGTTTGGCTGATTAAGCGATGTCTGTGGCCATCCTAGTCGATGCCGATGCCTGCCCGGTGAAGGAAGAAATTTACCGGGTCGCCAAACGTTACGGCCTGCCGGTCACCATCGTCAGCAACAGCCCGATCCGGGTGCCTGATAACCAGAGCATCCGGCGGGTGGTGGTGGATGACGGTTTCGACGCTGCTGATGACTGGATTGCAGAGGCCTGCGCGCCGGGCAGTCTGGTCATCACCGCCGACATTCTGCTGGCCGATCGCTGTCTGAAGCAAGGCGCAACCGTGCTGGCTCCCAACGGCAAGCCCTTCACTGCCGGCTCCATCGGCGGCGCAATCGCCACCCGCGCGATCATGGCCGACCTGCGCGCCGGCGGCGACCAACTCGGCGGCCCCCCGCCCTTCTCCAAAAATGACCGCTCCCGTTTCCTGCAGGAACTCGACAAGGCCGTGGTGCAACTGCGCAAAGGCGGTTTCTAACGCGAAGCCGAGAAATGGGGTGAAAGCCGGTTCCGAAGCCGACCGACTGCTTTACCGTACTTTTGACTAATGCGGGAACGGCGGGAATTAGGGTGGAAAGCAGTCATTCGATCTCGCGCACGGCGAGAGCACTCTCAAGCCAGTGAATGCGTTTTTGCGACAGCTTGGCCATTTTGGTTGAAGGTGCGATACTCAATCGCGTCCGCGACCGGGCAAGCTCTGACCGCAGTTCATCGCTGCTCAGCTTATCCAGTTCATCATCTCTGTGTGGAACGCCAGATCGCTTACCCATCAACACAACCTACTTATCGCATCAAACATCCGCAACGCTGTCTGGAAATGCCGAAATAATACCATTGTCGTGGGAAGCGGACATTTATTGCCCGACCAAAATGGCCTCGTCAGACTTACCGTCCATCAGCTGCGCGATACCCTGACGGAAGTTTTCAAGGTCGGGATAATTGGTTTTGAAGGTCGTGCGAACGCAGTTCAGCGGCTTCCCTTCGCCTTTCTCGGTGTAGTCACGAAGCCAAACTTGAACCGACAAATTGCCCCGGGTGTCTGCTGGCGCGACTGAGACACTAACGACGAGTGAGTCGCCCTCCCAAGGCTCGTATCCCCAGGATGCTTCGACCGGGGCATCTTGCACGATAGGATAGGTGGCCAGCTTTTCGCCGAAGTCTCTTACATCCTGCCATTGGACCCAGAAGCCGCCCTTGCCTGAGAATTGTTCGCCTTTGACCTCTACATCCAACCAGCCAAAGTCGTCGTTCGGGTCGCCGTCATGTTGGTAGCGAAAGGAAAGGCCTGTGCTCATTGCCAAGAGTTTGGCGACCAACCGTAACGTCCGCAATGGGGTCGTTTGCCGACCGGCTGCTTTCGGGCCAAGAACGCTCCAAGCTGCCGGTCTGCTGGTGGGACGTCCGTCAGCTGCCCCGAATGTCTGATATTGGGGAGGAAAGCGGACTTCGGCTAGGAGGGTCGACGGTAACGACGGCAAGCCATCCAGAACCCCGCAAGAAAAATGCACAGGACCCCCGCCAACAAAGCGACGCTTCCTGCGGGATGGCCCAGGACACCTTGATCGCTCTGAAGCAGGCCAGCTGCGCTCGAACCGTAGCGCCGCTCAATGCGTTCCTGCCGTTGCTCGAGAGGAATGCTGGGGTTCAGTTGAACGAGCTTTGCGCCTGTAGGCCGCATTGCCGCCACTATGTCTGACCAATATTTATCCGAAACTGCGACGAAGATGGTCGTTTGTGACAGAGAGTCAGGCGTAATTTTCGGAGCAATCTTCGCCAGCGTCCTTGCGAGGTTGGATTCAGAGAGCGTCGCCAAAGCGACCTTGTCACCCGTTGGTTCGAGGAGGGCCTCCCGAATCCATGATTCTGACACTGCATAATCAGGTTCGCCGGGCGACCGCAGGACAGTCGTGGACGGCGTGTTGCCATCGCCGATCAGGCGGGCGACTGCTTCGCGCAGATAAATGTGCCAATGTCGTTGGGTGTTCTCGCGGGGGCCCAACAGTGGAGCGAAAAAAGCTTCCCTAACGGCGCGAGCTTCCGCCATTCGCGCCGTGCGAACTAAACTGGTAGCTTCAACTGCTTTTTTCCAAGCAGCAGAATCGAGAGGTGACACCGAGCCATCAGCAAGGCTGATAGCCAAATCGACGGTCCTAGGCGTGGAAAATTTTTCTGATGGAATGGGCACGGGAATTACGACATGTTTGCCATCTCTGGAGAAGCGCGGATCGCCACGCCAATGGATAGAACTTACAGAATGAGGCAAAACTTCGATGTAGTTAGCGGGCACTATATCAACGAGAGCGAGCCTAGCTATACGTTCGCCTTCGGAACCGTAAATAACCACGGCATTAGGTCCGTGACCGAGGCTATGCCAATCGTCGAACGTAACGAAATAGGCTCCGTCGTTCCGAATAATCGCGTCGACAGGTGCGACATCGTTCGTCAATGGTGCCTTCCAAGCCACCACCCAACGCCCATTTTGCTTCCGTTGTAGCTCAGCGTTGGCTGCGGGTGCCCCTGACTTTTCTTGCCCCGCCGGTTCGACGCCCTTCACCTTGTCCTCGAAATAGGTCATTTGGCTGTCGAGGTCACGGGGCGTGACAATCGCGCGGGCCTGACCGTGAGAAGACATGTAGGTAACGACTGTGGGAAGCGTCCAGCTATCCGCGCGCAAGGGACCAACAGAAAGGATGGTCCCGACAAAAAGGGGACCCAGAAGACGCAAAATGCTCCACGCAGAGACTTTGGCCTTCGGCTGTTCACACGAAATCATTTCTGAATGATAGCGACTGTTATGTGCACTGCAATCAGTGTCGCCAGGGAAGGTCCGGAATTGGGTCGTATGCGGAACAGCAGCATTCGGCCATAAGTCCCGTAAGGCTGTCATGTCCACGTTCAGAGATCGAGCGAAAATTCGAAAAGTCTTGGATTGCCGGCTATCGGCTTCCGATACGAAATCCCGGTGCGGGGACATGCCCCAGCGTTTGCAATAGCGTCACTTGGCGAGACAGCCGAGAATATAATCTGCTCGTTCATCGACGCTGGTTTTAGGCAGGATGATCGTGCTGTATCCAAGGTCGTTGTAAGCGGTTACCAAACGCTCATATTCGGCGATCGCCTCGGACAGGCCGTGCTTACGCTCATCGTCATTCTGATAGATTTCCGGCCAGGGAGGGACGAGAAAAACTGTCTCATGATAGCGGTCGAAGGACGCGAGCGTCTCGCGCGCTGAGCGCCCCGAAACATGCTCTAAGGCTACAGCAGCATCGACCAAACCTCGGTCGAAGAACACCCAGCCCGGTTCCTCTGCTACGCGCTTGCGATCAGCGGCGGCAACATCGATGGCGCGTTCTGCGAAGGCACGCATATTCACCCAGGGCAGCGCTATGCCGCTACCACGTAACTCGTCCTCAATGATCCTGCGACCAGGCTCGGGCACAGTGGCGAAACCTCTCCGGTCCAATTCCGCCAGGATGGCTGATTTTCCGCCGCCCGAGCAGCCGGATAGTAAAACGTGCCGCACTCTAGGCGGTGATCAGGCTGGCGTCAGCGCCCTTCGCCAGATGGGCTTGCCGGATGATCTCGACATGGCGCATCCAGGTGAAATTCTCACACGCATGGTCATGTCCTGCCTTGGCCATCGACCGGCGATAGGATTCATCGACCAGCAGGCTTTCGATTGACTGGGTAAGCTGATCGTCATCACGGCCGTTCACGATCAGGCCGGAATGCCCATGTTCGACCAGTTCAACGGCGCCGCCTTCCTGCCCGACAATGACCGCGCTGCCGAACAGCATGGCATCGGCGATTGCGATACCAAAACCTTCAAAGTCGCGCCCACCGGCAATTTCCATCTGCGGATGAATGAAGATATCCGCCTCGGCATAGAGACGCCGCGCGGTCTCATCACTGACAAAGCCGACCAGATCAACCACATCGGCCACATCAAGCTCGGCAATCATCCGCTTCAGCGTTTCATATTCGGGGCCCCGGCCCGCGATCACATAATGGAATGTGTATCCGGCATCTTTCAGGCGCCGCGCCGCGCGCACGCAGGCGGCGATATTCTTGCGCGGCTCCAGCCGGCAGAGCGAAAACAGCCTGGTCGGAGCATCGGTTATCTTGGCGGCAGCACAGATGTTTCTCTCTGCTGCACCAATGCGCAGCCCCGTGCCATTATGCGCCACCACCGGCTTTCGCCCCTCGCCCAGCCGGGCGCACAATTTTCGCGCGCTATAATTGCTGACCGTAACCACGCAGATCGCCTTGCGTGCAATCCGGTGCATCAGCGCGGTGAGCAGCTTACCGCCGCCCATGAATTCGCGTCCGTGAAATGTCACAAGATACGGCAGGTCGAGCAGCATCGGCACAACCGATGTGCGCCATGTCGTGCCATGCACAAAGCTGGGGGGCCCGTGTTCTTGCTTTGCCTTTTTCACGGCCTTGAACAATCGCCAGAAAGTGGCCGCACCATTGCCCGGACCGACATCATGCAGCCAGACATCGCTGCATCGCACCTGACGCGGGCCCACACTCGTCTGTGTGAAGACGGTTACTCTGGCCCCGCGCTCTGCATAGGCATCGGCCACACCGGCAGCATAAGTCTGCATGCCGCCTTCATCCGGCCTGAAGCCTTTGGCCATGACCCATACGGAATGCCCCGTCAGAGTGCACAGGTCATTTTTCGGCATTAAGATATGTCCATATTGCTTGGGCCGCCCGGACACCGGCCGGCTGCTGCGTCATCGAAAATGTATCGTCGCGCAGATCACGCTGTACGCCGCTATATTCGGGCCAACTTGCTACAGCATTAAGAAGCCCGGACAATATATCATCCTGCGCGCCAATCACGGGTCCTGAACGCCAGTGGCCGTAATCAGGATCACCCTGCCAGGGCACATCATGCGCATTGAGGTTGAGGCATGGCCGTGGATGCAGCAGGAATTCATAGATCTGGCTGCTGACATCGCCCACATAGATATCCGCCAGATTGGTATAGCTCATATCCGCGAGCGCCGGGCTGCCCGTGTCGAGCAGGACATTGGCCTGCGCCATGATGGCCGGATCAGGCTGCGGCACTCTGGCAAGGGCGGGCGGCGCAATCGTGAGCGTCCAGCGCCGCCGCATCAGCATGACATGCGGTGCAAAGATCAGATTATAGCGCCCCGCCCCTGCAATCTGTTCAATCACCTGCTTGCCCATCAGATAATAGCTGGACAATTTGGGTGACGGATGCGGCGCATACAGCACGATCGGCCAATCATTGGCAAAGGGTGATGCGGGTTTGTTTTCGGCATAGAGATCGAATTTGGGATATCCGACCATGCGAATGCGCGCAGGGTCCACGCCGGCCTCCGTCAAGCGCCGGGCGATTTTCGGGCCGGACACCAGCGTCAGATCAAACAGGCGGCTTTGCGGATTGAAACCAATCGCGCGGTCCCCTGCCCCATGGCGCGTATGGATCAGCTTCACATCCTCCAGCCCGTAACGGGTTTTGAGCAGCAGCGATGTCTTTTCCGGCACCACCAGCGCATCAAACCCACGAAAGAAATCCAGATTGTCTCGGTAAAGCAAGATCTTGCGCGCGGGAACCACTGATTGCAGGGTGCTTGAAATTATCTTTGAAGCGCGCCGCCGCAGCCCGATTTGCACGACGCGGAAACGGCTCCACATCGCTCCCGCTATCGCTCTGGCATGCGCCTCCAGCCGTGGATCCGAGAAGGCCAGCGTAACCTGCGCCCCTTCGATCTCGACCATACGCATTGCAATCGGCAGGCTGTGGGCCACCTGGTGCAATTGTTCATGGTTGAACAGAAAGCAGATTCGTCGCATAGAGCGCGCCCTAGTGGATCCAGAGTGAAGTTGATACGCGTAAAGCGCGCTGCCACGTTTGGCACTGCTATGTAAACCACATCAATTAACGCGGCAGACAATTGGCTTTCACCTCTCGAGACAGATCCGCAAGCCCTACGCTTGACAGCCGATTGCGGAATATTCTGTCTAATCTGGGCTGGCTGGTGGGTGGCAAAGGCCTCGGCGCGGTGTGCAGCATCATCTATCTGGCGGTGCTGGCCCGGTCGCTGGGGATCAAGGATTTCGGACACTTCTCGCTGATTTTCGGTACGGGTCAGGCGCTGGTCGCACTGGCCGGGTTTCAGACCTGGCAAACCGTTGTCCGATATGGCGCAGGACCGATCCATGCCGGCGATCACGAATCCTTCGGGCGGCTGTCACTGATGTGCGGGTTGATCGATGCGCTGGGCGCGGCCTCGGGCTGCGTTCTTGCCGCGATCATCTATTACGGTTTTGCCGATGAGCTGGGGCTCAATCCCGATTTTGTGAATATGACATTCGCCTTCAATTGCGCGCTGCTCTGGGCACGAACCACGGCGGCGGCAGGCATTTTGCGGGTGCTCGACCGGTTCGATATCTCTGTCTTTGTCGAAGCGATCGTGCCGATCAGCCGTTTGCTGGCAGCCTTTGCCATCTGGGCAACCGGCCCCAGCGTGCTGGCCTTTCTGATTGCCTGGGCGGCGATCGATCTGATCACCAGCGCCATTTATTGGATCGCGGCCTGGCGGCTGGCCCCGGACGCGCTGCGGCTCAGCCATTTCGGTCAGTTTCGGAAGACCATCGACACCTATCCCGGTATCTTGCGTTTTCTGGGCATTACCTATGCCGGGTCCAGCATGGATGCCTTGTTCAAGCAGGGGCCGCTGCTGGCAGTCGGTTTCTTCCTCAGCACCAGCGCTGCCGGCATTTATCGCCTGGCGGACCAGCTCGCACAGGGGCTGAGCAAGCTTTCCGCCCTGCTGGCGCGGGCCCTCTATTCTGAAATCGCCAATGCCAATGTTGCGGAAACGCGCAAGCATTTCAAACGTCTCGTCGCGCGGGTCAGCATCATGGCCAGCCTTGGCGGATTGATCATTCTGCTGATCGCGGCAATCGGCGGGCGGCAAATTCTCGACCTTATCGGCGGCGATGCCTTTTCCGCAGGCCATACGGTGCTGATACCGCTGGCTCTGGGCTGCTCGCTCGAACTGGCGAGTATCGCCTATGAGCCGGTCCTGCATGCCACGGGGCGTGCCATCCTGTCTCTGTTTTCACGCCTCTGCGCGATTGCCATCGGGATTACTGCCGGCTTCTTCCTGCTTCAATATGGCTCCCCGGGCATCGCCTGGTCGGTGGCGGTCGGCTATCTCGGCGGCTTTATCGTGATTACCGCCATCACATGGCGCGTATTGTCGGGCGATCATGTCGAAGATGGGGACAGCACGCCGCAGACCGACTCAATCTGAGCGGCTTTGCGCTGGAGCGTGGTCAGCAGCTACGCTGAGACGAAAATCGGATTAGCAGCCTGCCCGAGCGCGCTCAGCCATGGGCGTAAACTTTCGTCTCGCTGACAAAATCCCGGACCGATTGCGGTGCCAGGGGACGGCTGAAGAGATAGCCCTGCAAATGGGTGCATCCATATTCGGTCAGCAATCTGGCCTGTGCCTTCGTCTCGATCCCTTCTGCAACAATTGCCATGTCGAGCTTCTCCCCCAGACCCGCAACGGCCTGAACAATGGCCTGCGATGTCTTGGAGGTGGTGATCCGGTCGACAAAGGATTTGTCGAGCTTGACCTTATCGAAAGGGAAACGTTCAAAATAGCTGAGCGAGGAATAACCCACGCCAAAATCATCGATCAGGATCGCAATCCCCAGGCTGCGCAATTCCTCCAGCTGCCTGAATGTCCGGTCGACATCCTTGATCATCAGGCCCTCTGTTACTTCCAGCTGCAGACGCTGCGCCGGCAGGCCTGATTCCTTGAGCGCGCAGGCCACCGTATCCAGAAGATCGCCCGACTGGAACTGCAGCGGCGACAGATTGACTGCGACGGCGACATTCGCCGGCCAGTCGCATGCTTCCCGGCAGGCTCTGTGAAGCAATTGCTCACCCAGCTTGTTAATCAGACCGCATTCCTCTGCCAGATCGATAAAGCAATCAGGGGGGATCGGCCCGCGCACCGGATGGGACCAACGGGCCAGCGCTTCCACACTGGAAACACGCCCCTGATAGGTGGATATCACAGGTTGATAGGCCAGCTCGATCTGGTTGGCCTCGACGGCTTTGCGCAAAGCGTTTTCAAGCCTGCGCCGATCGCGCATTTCAGCATCCATTTTGGCATCGAACAGGCAAATGCCGCGATGGTCACGCTTGGCCCGGTATAGTGCCAGATCCACATTTTCACGAAGCCGTTCCGTAGTCGCACCATCCTGCGGATACAGGACGATACCCGCCGCCACGCCGATATAGACGGAAATGGACTCCACCTCGATCGGGCGCGAAATATTGGCGGCAATGGCGCGGCCCAGTCGCTCTCCACGTGCTCGCAGGTTTTGCCCGGTAAGGATGGCAACAAATTCATCGCCCCCCATCCGCGCGACATGTTCTTCGCTTCCGGTAAGCCGCTTCAGCCGCAGCCCGACTTCGCGCAACACCGCATCGCCTACACCATGACCAAACTGATCATTCACAGCCTTGAACCGCTCCAGATCAAGGCTGAGCATCGCGAAGGGTTCGCCCTTCTCGACCAGAGAATGCAACAATTCGCTGAAAGACGCGCGGTTCAGCAGCCCTGTCAGCATGTCATAGCGGGCAAGCCGGAAAACATCTGCCTGCGCCTGACGTGTGACAGTCATATTTTCGGTGAGACCCAGAACATACTGGCGTTCATCCTCGCCATCAATGATCACCCGCGTCGTTCTGAGCTGCGTGCGATCACCAGCTTGATTGGTGAAGTCGCTTTCGTAAACAAGCGGCTCATCCTGCTCCGACGCGGCTTGATCAAGCGCCTGAAATCCCTCCGCCAGACCGGGGAACAAGTCATGATCCGTTTTGCCGACAATTTCCTCTTCGGGCAGGCCGATCAGTTGCTGCCCCATGTCATTGATGAAGACGTATTTACCGCTTTCCAGATCTTTGACGAACAGCATGCCGGGTAGGTTGGACACCACCGCATCCAGAAATTGCTGCGCGCTCTGGCGGTCTTTCTCCAGTTCGGTACGATCGGAAATATCGCGCATGATCGCTGCCAGACCGCGCTCACTTTCAGATATGCGCCATTCCGCCAGCGACACTTCCATCGGGAATGTACAGCCATCAGCCCTGTATCCGGTAAATTGATGGACCTGCCCCAATAAGGGGTTCTCCGGGTCGGACGCTATTTCTTCCAGAATATCTTTGACGCTGGGGCGAATGTCAGGAGGCGTCAGCATTTTCATACACTGGCCCAGTGCCTCATCGACCGAATGGCCGAACATCTCCGATGCAGCCTGATTCCAATAGACGATAAACCCATTGCTATCCGCCGCCATCACAGCGTCAGGGGTGGTTTCCACCAGCTTCGCGGCAATTTCGTTCAGATGGCGGCTGCTGCGTGCCTGTATCCGCTCGGCCGCGACATCGGCCAGATCGCGCAGCAGCGAAACCTGTTCGTCCGTAATGGCATCGCGGGGATGCGGGTCGAAGACGCACAGGGTCCCGACACATTCGCCACTGTCGAGATACAGAGGCGCACCGGCATAAAAGCGGATGCCATTTTCACACGTAACCAGCGGATTATCTTTGAATTTGGGGTCTGCCTGCGCATCCAGCACGACAAACACCTCCCGCGCGGCCATCGTATGATCGCAAAAGGCAACATCGCGCGGTGTCTCGCTAAAATCGATACCGATCCGTGCCTTGAACCACTGCCGGTGTCCATCGATCAAACTCACCGCGGCGCTTTGCACGCCCAAGGCAGCCCCCACCAGACGCGCCAGCCCGTCAAATTGCTCTTCGGGCGGCGTGTCCATGACCCCAAGGTCGAGCAGCGCCTTAAGACGCTGTTTTTCGTCAAAATTGATTCCTGCACCACGCATATCTACCAAATACGCCAGACGCCTTTTCAGATCGTTAACAATGGAGCGCTAAATAACGGTTTTGCGAGGAACGCTTTTCACGAACAGCCAGGCATCTTTGCTAAGCGGCGTGGGAAAATTCCAACAGTTTCAACTGCCTCCACTGCCAGCAGTTTCCAGACACAAGCCAGACGTTCTGCAGCTTGAACATGTGCATCTCTCAGCATCGGCATCGGCAGATCTTCAAGAATGGCTGACGGAACTGGGCTATGCGCTTGTCTATGACCGTCACGATCTTCTGGCCATCAACCAGGAGAGTTTTGATCCGTCACTTATCGTGTTCTTTCAGGATATCGTTTCGGCGGCTCGCGCCAATTAGCGCCATCCCAGCACAGTTTCATGTGACGGCGCGATTGACTGGTCACAAAAATGGCGCCGGTGGTGAGAGGTAATCCTCTCGCCGCCGGCGCCAGCAATTCATCCGGGTGTCTTAGCCCGGCATTTTTTCAGCACAGTGTATCGGCGCTGCCGATCAATGACCGCCATCATTGGCGAAGGTCATCGTATGCGCTTCGGTGAAGGCCATCAGCCCGGTCACGCCCAGCTCACGCCCGACGCCGCTCATGCGGAAGCCGCCGAAGGGGGTGCGGTCATCCTGCGTCACGGCATTGGCATTGTTGATCCAGGTCGTGCCCGTGCGCAGACGGCGGCCAATGTCCGCCGCACGATCGAGATCGGCACTCCAGACGGAGGAGCACAGACCAGACCAGTGATTGTTCACGCTGGTGATCAGCGGTTCGACATCATCGAACGGAATGATCGGCAGGATCGGGCCGAACTGTTCCTGCTCCACCACGCCGATCGACGGGTCGGGGTTCAGCACCAGAGAGGGTTTCAGGAAGTGGCCATTGCCCTGCTCTGCTTCGTCGGTCATCGTGCCGAATTCGCGGACTTCCGCGCCCGATGCTTCGGCTTCCTTGCGCAGTTTCACGACGAAATCGCGCTGTGCGGCACTGTTGAGCGGGCCCATGGACACATCTGCATCCAGCCCGTGGCCGATACGGTAATCCTTCAGCATGGCCGACAGGCCGTCCACCACTTCATCATAGCGCGAACGATGCACATAGAGCCGCTTCATCGCCATGCAGACCTGACCCGTCGTCAGGAAACCGGCTGCTTTCAGACGGCCAAAAGCGGTGTCGTTCAATTCGACATCATCCAGCAGGATCGCGGGATCATTGCCGCCCAGTTCCAGCGTCAGGCGGGCGAGATTGCCGGCGCATTCTTTCTGGATCGCCTGCCCGCCGCCCGTGCTGCCGGTGAAGACGACCTTGCGCACGCGGTGATCGACCAGCAGCGGGCGAACCGCTTCATTCGAACCGCTGACGATGTTGAGAACACCCGCCGGCAGACGTGCGGCCAGCTTCATCAGGGTCAGCGTGGTGGCGATCGGCGTCGTTGGCGGCGGCTTCACGGTCACGGTGTTGCCCGCCACAAGCGCATAAGGCAGGCTGGCGGCCAGAATGGCGAGTGGCCAGTTAAACGGCACTATGATCGAAATGACGCCCATCGGCATCCGGCTCACTTCGGATGTGTAAGGGATCGGTGCGCGTGACAGACCTTCACCCGATTCAGCCGAGAAATGGGTAATCTTGTCCATTTCCGCTGCGAGCTCGGCGGCGAGACGGCAGCGCCCTTCGAACACATGCATTTCGATGCCCGCTTCCATGCGGACCTTGCCATTTTCACGCACGAGCAGTTCGGTGCGCTCTTCCAGACCATCGGCCAGTGCGGACAAAGCATCGGTGAGCATGGCGGCCCGCTTTTCCGCAGCCATGGCGCTCCATTCGGGAAAGGCGCGATCGGCGGCAGCCACGGCATCCAGCGCGTCCTGCTCTGACGCAGACGCGGCGGTTCCGATAAGTTCATCAGGATTTGCCGGATCGAAAACTTTGAACGTGTCCGATGTGAGCCGCTGCTCACCTCCGATGAACAGAGGCAGGGTGTCCTGCAGGGTGGGACGTTGCGATGGGGACGACATGAATTGCTCCAATGGTGGTCAGTTATGGCTTCAGTAAGAGAGAATGCAGGGCAATTGCAATCGCTCCCGCCATCCGGTCACGATCGTTACTATTTTCACGCCTCTATGCGCGCTGACACTTCGCAAATACAGCGCACCGTGCTGTAAGAGGCACGATATAAGGATCAGATCATTCACCCCGGACGTCGATCACGCCGCCCGGACGCAACCTTGCGCAAGGATGCTCATTTCATGGCCAAGCCGACATTTACCTGGGACGACCCACTCCATTTCGACCAGCAGCTGTCAGATGAAGAACGGATGGTGCGCGATACCGCCCGTTCCTATGCGCAGAAACAGCTCGCCCCGCGAATCCTAGAGGCCAATCGGGAGGGAACTTTCGACCGGGCGATCATGCGCGAAATGGGCGAGCTGGGCCTGCTGGGCGTTACCATTCCGTCTGAGTTCGGCGGTCTGGACGCGGGCCACGTGGTCTATGGCCTGATCGCGCATGAAGTGGAGGCGGTGGATTCGGGCTATCGTTCGGCGCTCAGCGTGCAATCCTCGCTCGTGATGCACCCGATCAACGCCTATGGCTCTCAGGAACAGAAGGAACGCTGGCTGCCTTCGCTGGCGCGCGGCGAAATGGTGGGCTGTTTCGGCCTGACAGAGCCGGATCATGGCTCCGATCCGGGCAATATGGCCTCCCGCGCCGAAGAGGTCGCGGGCGGATATCGCCTGAATGGCACCAAGACCTGGATCACCAATGCACCCATTGCCGATATAGCGGTGGTATGGGCCAAGCTCGACGGCGTGATCCGCGGCTTCGTACTGGAACGCGGGATGGACGGATTTTCCACGCCCGAAATACATGGCAAATTGTCTTTGCGGGCCTCCTCTACGGGGGAGATCGTGATGGAAGATGTCATCGTGCCGCAGAACAATCTGCTGCCGCATGCAGCCGGTCTGGGCGGCCCCTTCGGCTGTCTGAACAAGGCGCGTTTCGGGATCGCCTGGGGCGCATTGGGCGCTGCGCGTGATTGCTGGCATCGCAGCCGTACCTACGTGCTGGAGCGCAAGCAATTTGGCCGTCCGCTGGCCGCCAACCAGCTCATTCAGCGCAAACTGGTGGAGATGCAGGTGGAGATCACGCTGGGCCTGCAGGCCTGCCTGCGCGCCGGGCAAATGCTGGACGATGGCGATTGCGCGCCCGAAGTGATTTCGATGATCAAGCGCAACAGCGCGGGCAAGGCGCTGGATATAGCGCGCGCCGCGCGTGACATGCATGGCGGCAATGGCATTTCCGATGAATTCCACATCATGCGCCATATGTGCAATCTGGAAGCGGTAAACACCTATGAAGGGACGCATGATATTCACGCGCTCATTCTGGGCCGCGCGCAGACAGGCATTCCGGCCTTCACCTGAATGCAGGCAGGCGCGGTGTCGCGCATTCAGTCTGCGCCCAGCCGCCGTAGCAACACATCGTGATCCGCAAAAAGTCCGCGCCGCCAGATGCGGGTCCTCTGGCATTTACCGACTGTATTACAGTGACTTATTCGCTTGTGCCAATTAACCATTGCAGTCCGGAACAGGCAGCTGATTTCTGAGTTCCATTGCGAGATCACACACAGGCGCAGGTTAACGAACTTTTACGTATTTTCCCCTATGATAGCGATGTCGGAATAGCGAACCGAATAATCAGGTCGTCCCTCGCAACGCATTTTATGGGGCCAAAACTTTGTTTCGAAAGAAGGACTGACAGAGATGGCCTCACACATGCAGCGCTCGCGGCGCTCCCGAAATGCGTTGCTGGAAAATAGAGACACCTCCATTTCGCTGCGCTGATCCGGTCCCCTGAAACACAGGGTCGCAAAGAAAATACAAGTATATTCAGGAGATTGATGGATGGCACGCATCCTCTACGCCGAAGACGACGAGATTGTGGGGGAGATCGTGTCCGATGCCCTGATGGATGCTGGCCATGCTGTTGGCTGGTTGAAAGATGGCGATTCAGCACTCGAAGCCATCAAGGCGCGCACCCCGGATTTGGTGATTCTGGATTATGAAATGCCGGGATTGAGCGGGGTGCAGGTCTTGCGGGCCATGCGGTCCGATTCTGACCTGGCCATGATCCCGGTGCTGATGCTGACCGCACATTCCGGCGATGCCGATCAGAATATCGCATTTTATGAAGGGGCCGATGATTATATCACCAAGCCCTTCAAACCGCGCGAGCTGATCGACCGGGCCGAATGGCTGATCGACGGCAATATCAAACGGGCAAAGCCAAAGCCCTGACTGTCCTATGGTACCGCCGGGCCAATGTTACCGGCGGTACAGGCGGGGAAGCGCGATCAGCCGCGCCCCCGGTAACTCTGGACCCCTTGATCGGGCACCCACAGACCTGCGGGCGGCGCATCGCTCTGCCAGAACACGTCAATCGGTATGCCGCCGCGCGGATACCAATATCCGCCAATGCGCAGCCAAGCAGGCTTCATTTCATCAAACAGACGCTGGCCGATTCCGACCGTCACATCCTCGTGAAAACCGGCATGATTGCGGAAAGAGCCGAGAAAAAGCTTCAGGCTCTTGGATTCCACTATGCTGTCACCGGGGGCATAATCGATCACCAGATGGGCAAAGTCGGGTTGTCCGGTCACCGGGCAGAGCGAGGTGAATTCAGGCGCGGCAAAACGCACCAGATAAAGGCTGCCCTTGCGCGGATTGGGTACATAATCGAGCACGGCCTCATCCGGCGATGCGGGCAACGCGCTCGCTTGTCCGAGATGAAGCGGCTGGGGTGAAGTGTCATCCTTGGTCATGCGCCCGCAATGCCCTGATCAGGCGCTGCGCACAAGTCAGCGAATTGACGCGCGCAATTCAGCCGCTATTCAGCGCCATCCGCGCCTTTCGCGCGGAGAAATTGATCGGCATCATGAATTTTCGTTTCCATATCCTCCCGGCCATCGCCCTGTTTGCCGCTTTTCCCGCTTCCGCGAATCCGGGTTCGGTAACCGAATTCCGTCTCCCCCCGGATACGGCGGGAAATCCTGAGATTCAGGGGCCGATCGTGGAAGACGTACCGGCCCCGCGCGTTACCGGTCCCGATGCATCGCCCAGTCCGGCGCCCACACAATCACCCATTGCGACGCCCACGCCTGCCCCGAGCGCAGCACCGACTTCAAAGCCTTCAGCGGCTCCGACATCTCAGCCGAGCACGGCGGCCACCTCTTCCCCGCGTACAGCCTCCAGCCCTGCCCCAAGCCCCACGCAGAGCCGGACGCCATCACCTGCGCCCACCCCTGCCGCAGACAGCGCGGCGCCAGCGCCGGAGCAGGATAGCGATGACGCGTCATCGTCCAGCCTTGCAGATAATTCTGCCCAGCCTGACAGCGACGCGCCGGCGGCGGATATATCCACTTCGGCTGCGCCCGCTGGTCCTGTCGTGGCAGACCCGACCGATGACGCCGCCGACCAATCGCAGAAAGCCGGCGATAACGGCGCGATTCCGTTCTGGTGGATAATAGTGGGGCTAGGCGGTCTGGCGGTGATTCTGCTCGCTTTCTGGGCCTGGAAGAGGCGCAATCGGCAATTGGCCCTGCCCGCACCGGTGCAGGACGAAGAGCCCCCGATCCCGTTCCGCTTCAAGGACACCGAAGGCAGCGCGAAGCAGGGCATGGCTCCTGAGAAGAATCAGGACGCCGCCACGGCGCAGACGCCCACGGCAACACCCGGCGCCAAAACGGCTCCTGCCGCGAAGCCTGCCGCAAAGGCTGCACCCGCCGCTATGCCGAACGCCGCAGCGACGGCAGAAGACGAAGAGGATGCAGCCGAAACCACACTTCGTCTGGCTTTTGAACCGCTGCGCTTCAGCCTGACGCTGATCAATGCCACGCTCAATTACCGGCTTTTGCTGAGCAACAGCGGTGATGAGAGATTGACCGATCTCGTCGTGCAGGCTGACATGATATCGGCCCATGCCTCGCTGTCGCAGGAACAGCAGCTGGCCTCCCCCCATGCCGCTTTGCCGGAGCAGGAGCGGATTGCCCGCCTCGCGCCCGGCCAAAGCCATGTCATGACCGGCAGCTTCCGCCTGCCGCTGCCCAGCATTCGCCCCATCAGGCAAGGTGACGCCGCCATGCTGCTGCTGCTCGCCCGCTTCAGGATCGTGGCAGAGCAGCTTGAGACGCCGGTGATCCAAACCTCCGTCATCGGCCAGCTCTCGCCGCGTCCCGGTAGCGGATTGCTCCCAATCCGGCTCGATCGCGGGCCGCATAATGTGACGGAACTTGCACAGCGGACTTTTCGGTAAAGCAGGCGCACACAGGTCTCGACCTGCAACGCCCGGCGGGGTATCCCTGCCCTATGGACAGTCTCGTTTCTACCCAGTGGCTCGCAGCCACTCACCCCGCCCCCGATCTTTGCGTGCTGGATGCTTCCAGCCACTTGCCCATGGCAGGGCGCGATGCGGGGGCCGAATTTGCCGATGCGCATATTCCCGGCGCGCGGTTTCTGGATCTGACCACGCTGATCGATACGGACAGCACCGTCCCGGCGGCTCTGCCAACAGCGGAGCAATTCGCCCGGCGGTTGCAGGATCTGGGCATTGATCCAGAAATGCGGATCGTCTTCTATGACGATAGCGAGGTAAAAACCTCGGCGCGCGCATGGTTCATCTTTCGCCTCTATGGTTTGAAAAACCTCGCCATTCTGGATGGCGGACTGGCCAAATGGCGGGCAGAGGGACAACCGCTGGAAAGCGGCGCGCATCAGGCTCAAGCCCCGGCGACCGAGCCCGAACAGCGCGCTTTTGCGGCCCAGACCGGTCAGCTGCGCGACAAAGCGGACATGCTGGCCAATTGCTCAAGCGCGCGTGAACAAGTGCTCGACGCGCGTGATGCGGGCCGTTTTGCCGGAGAGATACCCGATTTCCGCCCCAACGTGCCCAGCGGCCATATCCCCGGTTCACGCAACCTGCCCTTCACCGCGCTGTTTCACACTGATGGTACGTTCAAATCACCGGGCGCGATGCGCGCGGAATTTGTCGCAGCCGGAATTGATCCCGATGCGCCGCTGATCACCACCTGCGGCGGCGGCGTGACGGCGGCCGTGCTGCTGTTCGCGGCCCAGCTGTTCGGCAAGCAGGATGTCGCGCTCTATGATGGCAGCTGGAGCGAATGGGCCGTTGATCCCGCAACGCCCAAGGCGACCGGAGCCGCATCTTGAGCGCGCCGGGAAAAGGCGGCAATGCAACCCGCGCAGTCAATGCCGGACGGCGCGAGGAATGGACCGGCAAAGTGGTCAATCCGCCCATCTGGCGCGGCAGCACGCATCTCTATGAAACCAGCGCGGAACTGAAGCGCGGCCACCCGAATGAGGATGGCTATTTCCACTATGGACGGCGCGGCTCCCCGACCCAGTGGTCGCTGGCAGAGGCGCTGACCGAACTGGAACCGGGGGCCTGCGGCACCTTGCTCTATCCCAGCGGCGTTGCCGCCATATCGGGCGCTTTGCTGGGCGTTTTGAAGCAGGGTGATGTCCTGCTGATGACCGACAATGCCTATGATCCCAGCCGCATGATGACGCACAGCCTGCTGAGCGATTTCGGCATTGAAACGCGGTTCTTCGATCCGCTCGATCTGGAAGGATTTGCCGGCCATTTCTGCGATCGGACAAAGGCGGTTCTGCTGGAGGCCCCCGGCAGCCTGACGATGGAAATTTCCGACATCCCCGCGCTGACCACCATCGCCCGCGAAAAGGGCGCGCTCAGTCTGATCGACAATACCTGGGCCAGCCCGCTTGGTCTGCCTGCGCTGGAGCGTGGCTGCGATATTGCGATCATGTCGCTGACCAAGCATGTGGGTGGCCATTCCGATGTCATGATGGGGTCGGTCGCCTGCCGCGACACGCAGCTCTACACCCATCTGCGCCAGAAGGCACAGGCGCTGGGCATTGTCGTGTCTCCCGATGATGCAGCGCTGGCTCTGCGCGGTTTGCGCACGATGCCGCTGCGTCTGAAACACACCGCGGCCAGCGCGGTAAAACTGGCGGAGTGGCTCTCCAAACGGCCAGAGGTGGCGCATGTGTTGTGCCCGATGCTCCCCGGCGCGCCCGGCCATGATCTGTGGCAGCGCGACTTTACCGGCGGCTGCGGCCTGTTCAGCATCCTGCTGAAAGATGCCGATATTGCCATGCAGTCCCGCTTCGTCGATGCCCTCGACCTGTTTGGCATCGGCTATAGCTGGGGCGGTTTCGAAAGCCTTGCGATTCCGTTTGAACCCTCCCGCGCCCGCAGCGCCACGTCCTGGCCGCCATCCGGCGTGCGCAGGGAAGACCGGCTGGGCGTGCGCCTTGCCATCGGCCTGGAAGACGCCGATGATCTGATTTTGGATTTGGAACAGGCTTTCAGACACATGACGAACACATGATCCTGGACATGCTGACCAGTTCGACGACCGGCAATCCCATGGTCGATGAGCTGATGCCGATGGTCGAACCTTCCGCCAGCCCCAGCGCAGCGGCTTCAGCCATTCCGACCTCTGTGCCCACGCCCGAAGCATCGGGGCAGGAGGCTGTTCAAGCGGCAGACAGCATCAAGAATGCCATCAGTCAGCATAGTCTTACGATTGGTGATTTGATCAACAAGCTGGACGCTATCGGCTTTACGGTCGGGACCACGCGCGTTTCGGTCTGGGGCGCGCTGCTCGTGCTGCTGGTGATTGCGGCCGTGATCGTCTTTGCCCGCATTGGCAGCATGGCCGCCCATTCCATGTTCAAACGCTTCACCCGCCTCGGCGCGGCCCAGCAATTGCTGGGGGAAAAACTGCTGACGCTGGTGGTCTGGGCGGTAGCGATCCTGATCGGCATCGATGTGCTGGGGATCAATCTCACCGCGCTCACAGTGTTTTCCGGCGCCTTCGGCCTCGCCATCGGTTTCGGCCTGCAGAAAACATTCGGTAATCTGATTGCCGGGATCATTCTGCTGATGGACCGTTCCATCAAGCCGGGGGATGTGATCGCGGTCAGCGACCAGGCGGGCAACTCCACCTTCGGACAAATCCGCAAGATCGGCATTCGGGCGGTGTCCGTCACCACGCGCGACCGGCGGGAATATCTGATCCCGAACGAACAGCTGATGATCAATCAGGTGGAAAACTGGTCCTATTCCAGCAAGACGGTGCGTATTCAGGTGCCGGTCGGCGTATCCTATCAATGCGATATCAAACTGGCCGAAGAATTGATGCTGGAAGCGGCCAAGTCCGCCAAGCGCGTGCTCGATTCCCCGCCCCCGACCGTCTGGCTGGATGGCTATGGCAATTCCTCGGTCGATTTCGTCATTCAATGCTGGATCAGCGACCCGGAAGAAGGCGTCGGCAATGTCCGGTCCGAAGTGCTGAAAAACCTGTGGTGGCAGTTTCAGGAAAAGGGAATCGAAATTCCCTTCCCGCAGCGCGATGTCAATTTGCGCGGCAATGAACAGTTTGAACAGCTTATTGCCGCCATTTCTCAGCGTATGGATGATCGCGGAAAGCCGGATAAAGCGAGCGAGTAAAGTTCCGCTAACTGGCCGGAAAACCATTCTCGCTGGAAGGTGGTGCCCAACAGGGCCATCTCGGCCCCATGAAAAATACCGGAACTGTCTATCTTGTGGGCGCAGGCCCCGGTGATCCCGATCTGCTGACCCTGCGCGCAGCCAGGCTGCTGATGTCAGCCAGGCTGATCGTGCATGATGGCCTGGTCGATCCCTCGATCCTGGCGATGGCGCATCACGATGCGAAGCTGGTGTCCGTGGCCAAGCGCCGGTCCCACCACACGCTTCCGCAGGAAGAAATCAGCGCCTTGCTGGTGCGCGAAGCACAGGCCGGACGCGATGTCGTGCGGCTGAAAGGCGGCGACCCCTTCATCTTCGGACGCGGCGGGGAAGAGGCCGAATTTTGCCGTGCGCATGGCGTAGAGGTGGAAATCGTTCCGGGCATCAGCGCCGCGAACGGGGCCGCTGCTGCGGCGCAGATCCCGCTGACCCACCGCGATCATGCCAGCATCGTCAGTTTCGTGGCGGGCCAGTGCAAGGGCCTGTCCGAACAGAACTGGGCCGGTCTGGCCGGCAAGGGCCGCACCCTGGTGATCTATATGGGCGTAAAGACCGCCCCGGCGATCGCAGACAAGCTGATGGCCGATGGCCTGTCGCCCGATATGCCCATTGCCGTCATCGAAAATGGCGCGCGCCCTGAAATGCGCGTGCTGCGCAGCTCCCTCGCCGGTCTGCCGGACATGGTCGAGGCCAAAAAGGTCAAAAGCCCCGCTCTCATCGTGATCGGGGATGTAACTGCGCACCGTGAAGACGGAGCGCTCGCACAAATCGCGCTGGAGGCGCATCAATGAAGATCCTGACGGGTAACAATCTGGAAACCGGCGCGGTCGTGTGGTGGGAAGGCAAAGGCTGGTCCCTCCATGTTGACGACGCGGTGGATGCCGGGGAGGAGTTCGAAACGCTCCTCGCCACCGAAGAAGCCGAACGCCGCGTTGTTGGCGCCTATGCGATTGACGCTGAACGACTGGATGATGGACGGGTCCGCCCGGCCCATATCAAGGACCGCGTGCGCGCTCTTGGCCCGACGGTCCGGCCCGATCTTACCCTCAAGCCAAACGATCCAAACGCGATCGCAGAGGTGCTGTAATGTATAAGTATGACCAATATGATCAGGCCATGGTCGATGCCCGGGTCGAGGAATTTCGCGACCAGTGCCGCCGCCGGATGGAAGGCCATCTGACCGAAGACCAGTTCAAGCCGCTGCGGCTGATGAACGGGCTCTATCTCCAGCTGCATGCCTATATGCTGCGCGTCGCGGTGCCCTATGGCACGCTGAATGGCCAGCAGATGGATGCTCTGGCCGACATTGCCGATAAATATGACCGCGGTTACGGCCATTTCACCACCCGCCAGAACATCCAGTATAACTGGATCAAGCTGGAGGATGCGGGCGACATTCTGGCCGATCTGGCCAAGGTGGAAATGCACGCCATCCAGACCAGCGGCAATTGCATCCGCAATATCAGCGCCGATCACTTTGCCGGCGCCGCGGCGGATGAGCTGGTCGATCCCCGCCCCTATGCCGAATTGATGCGCCAGTGGTCGAGCTTCCACCCGGAATTCACCTATCTGCCGCGCAAGTTCAAAATCTGCGTGATTGGTGCTGACAAAGACCGCGCGGCGATGAAGCTGCACGATATCGGCATTCAGATCGTGAAGAATGACGAGGGTGAACTGGGCGCGCAATTCTATGTCGGTGGCGGCATGGGCCGCACGCCGATGATCGCCCCGATGATCCGCGAATTCGTGCCGCTCGATCAGCTGATCACTTATGCCGAAGCCTGCCTGCGTGTGTACAACCGCTATGGCCGGCGCGACAATAAGTACAAGGCGCGGATCAAGATCCTGGTCCATGAACTGGGCAAGGAAGAATATACGCGTCAGGTCGAGGAAGAATTCCAGCACATGCTCGATCAGGGCATTGAACCGCCTTTTGCCGAGCTGGAACGCATTCGCCCCTATTTCGCCGATCCGGCCTTTGAAACCGGCCTGTCCGATGACATCGACCGCAGTGATCCCGATTTCGCCTTGTGGGTGGATACCAACACCCATGCGCATAAGGCACCGGGCTATGTCAGCGCGGTTATCAGCCTGAAGCCGGTGGGCGGCATTCCGGGTGATGCCACGGCTGAGCAGATGCACCTGATGGCCGATCTCGCGCGTGAATACAGCTTTGACGAATGCCGCGTGATGCACACGCAGAACATCGTTCTGCCGCATGTGAAGAAGGCGGATCTCTATGCCTTGTGGCAGAAGCTGGAAGCGGCCGGCCTCGGCACGGCGAATCTGGACCAGATCGGCGATATCATCGCCTGCCCCGGCCTTGATTATTGCAGCCTTGCCAATGCGCGCTCCATCCCCGTGGCGCAGAAAATCGCCCAGCGCTTCGAAGAAAAAGGCCAGAGCAATACGCTGGGCGAATTGAAGCTGAAGATTTCGGGCTGCATCAATGCCTGCGGCCACCACCATGCCGGCCATATCGGCATTCTGGGGGTCGATAAGAAGGGCAAGGAAAACTACCAGCTCCTGCTCGGCGGATCGGAGGGTGAGGACACCTCGCTCGCCAAGATCACCGGCCCCGGCTTCGATGAAGACGGCATCGTGGACGCGGTGGAAAAAGCCACCGAAGTCTATCTCAATGAAAAGCAGGAAGGCGAACGCTTCCTCGACACCTATCGCCGCGTGGGCATGGCCCCGTTCAAGGAGGCGCTTTATGGCTGAGTTGATTTCCGAAAATCCCGCCGAAGCACTTGCCTCCGGCGATGTGCAGTTCCGGTTTCGCGATGACGAACTGGTTAGCGATCCGGCAGTGACGGTGGATGCCTTTGTGGGGCAGAGCAATGCCGTGGCCGTGCGCATTGAACCAGGTGATGATGCGCGTGAATTGCTGCCGCATCTGGACCGCATCGCGCTCGTGGAGGTGAATTTCCCGGCCTATACCGATGGCCGGGGCTATTCCGCCGCGCGCATCCTGCGCGAAGCGGGATATGCCGGTGAATTGCGCGCCGTGGGCGATGTGCTGATCGATCAGCTGTCCCACATGAAGCGTTGCGGCTTCGATGCCTTCGCTCCCGACGCCCCCCTTAATGAAGATGATGCCAAGGCGGCCTTCGACCGCTGGCCGCATGTCTATCAATCCGCCGCCGATGATCGCACGCCGATCTGGAATTTGCGGCACGAAAGGTAAGTATGATGGCTGAGACCACTCAGACACAGGCCCGCCAGCTGGACCGGATCGACACCGGCCCACGCTTCAGCGAATCCGACGCGATCCGGCTCAACCGAATGTTTCGCGGGCAGGAAACGCTGGAGATGCTGTCATCCGTTCTCAATGACGGATTGGCGGGTGATGTCGCGGTGGTCTCCAGCTTTGGCGCTGAAAGCGCAGTACTGCTCCATCTGGTGGCACAGGTCGCGCCCGATACACCGGTTCTGTTTCTCGAAACGGGCAAGCATTTCCCCGAAACGCTCGCTTATCGTGATGAACTGGTCGCACGGCTCGGCCTCACCAATCTGGTCAATCTGACGCCTGACGCGGAAGAACTGGCCGCCAAGGATGAAAATGAGCTGCGCTGGTCATGGGACCCGGATGGCTGCTGCGAAATTCGCAAGGTGAAGCCGCTGGCCAAGGCGCTGGCGCATTACGATGCCTCGATCACCGGCCGCAAGGCCTTCCAGTCCTCCACCCGCGCCAATCTGCCGCGTTTTGAAATCGACAGTTCGGACAGTCAGGGCCGGCTCAAGATCAACCCGCTGATCGACTGGAATTCAGACGATATCGCCGCCTATTTCGAGGAGCATGATCTGCCGCGTCACCCGCTGGTTGAACAGGGCTATCCCTCCATCGGCTGCATGCCCTGCACCAGCCGCGTGGCCGAAGGCGAAGATCCCCGCTCGGGCCGCTGGTCGGGCTGGGACAAGACCGAATGCGGCATTCACAGCCCCAATAATCCCGATGCAGGGAATGGCGATCAGAACGATCTGCCCCCGGGTTACGAACCGGCATTCTAACCCTAGGTCGGAACCCCCGATTTACGGGCGTCTGAGACTAAGCAAGCGGGAGGGGAGTACGCCTTTCCCGCTTCTTAGCGTATGGTCACAGCCACTTATTGTCGCGATACCACTGCGCGGTCTGAGCCAGACCTTCCGTGGTTTCGACCCGCGGTGCCCAGCGGCGCGCAGGCGGCGACAGTTCCGGTGAGCAGACCCAGTCCGGATGGGTCATGTAATTCACCCGGTCAGGGGTAAGCTTGGCCCTGTCCTTGCGGAACATGGCGTCGAGCTTCGCCGCGCGCTGCATCATTTGGGGGGACAATTGCGGCACCCAGACACCGGGGCGCCCCATGGCCCGCCCGATTTCACGCGCCAGACGGGGATGGCTCCAGCCATTTTCACGCCCATCATCGGGTTCAAACAGACGGTAACTAACGTCCCGGCCCGATGGCACCAGCGCCAACAGCAAACGTGCCAGATCCTCAACATGCAGCACCGATGCGCGGCCACCGGCAGGCATCGGCACGACGCCCCATTTGGCAGCCTTGAACAGCTCCAGCATTTCCTTGTCACGCGGGCCATAAATTGCCGGTGGACGGACAATCGTCCAGTCCAGCCCGCTGGCCGCGACCAGCCGTTCCGCCTGACGTTTGGACGCGCCATAATCGGACAGGCCAGGCTCACGCGCGGACAGCGATGACACGAAGATCAGGCGCGGCACGCCTGCTGCAACGGCGGCTTCCACCACTTGCAGGGTGCCGTTCACATTTCCGGTCTGAAAACCCATCCGGTCGGGCGCATTGACCACGCCCGCAACATGGATGACGCATTCCGCCTGTTTCATCAGGCGAAGCAATCCGGCCCGATCGGACAGATCACCGCTGACCCATTCGACATAAGATCGCGCTGCCTGATCACGCCGCGTGAGCGCGCGCATATCCAGCGCCCTTGCGGCCGCTTTATCCAACAGCGCCTGGCCGACGAAACCCGTCGCGCCAGTAATGGCTAATGTCACAGAACCACCAACTGATCACGATGGACCACAGCCGAACGCGGGGAATAGCCAAGCAGCTCTTCCTGTTCTTCGCTGGTGTGGCCCATAATCTTTTCGACATCTTCGCGGTCATATTCGACCATGCCCTGGGCAATTTTCTTGCCCTCTTCATTCTTGATCGCAACAGGCTGACCGCGCTGGAAATTGCCCTGCACTTCGGTAATCCCGGCGGCAAGCAAGCTGCCCCCATCAACCAGAGCGCCGGCGCAGCCCGTATCGACGATCAGGGTGCCGCGCATACGCTGACGCCCGCCCAGCCATGCCTTGCGCGCCGTGTCGTGGCGGCGCGGCAGGAACAGGGTACCGGTGTCGCTTTCTATCGCGTTGCGGAAAGGCTGATCTTCCAGACCATTCAGAATGGCGAGCGAAATCCCCGCGCGTTCGGCAATTTCCACGGCCAGCAATTTGGAGGACATGCCCCCGGTGCCAACGCCCGAGCTGGAGGCCCCGCTGGCCATCTGGTGATGGTCCTCCGTCACGCCCTTGATCCGCTCCAGCAGATTGGCGTCGGGATGCTTCGGGTCGCGGTCAAACAGACCGTCCACGTCAGAAAACAGTGCAATCGCCTGAGCCTGCCCCGCCTGCGCCACACGTGCGGCCAGACGGTCATTGTCGCCAAAACGCAGTTCGTTGGTCGCGATCGAATCGTTCTCGTTCACGATCGGCACGGTTCCGGCCTTCAGCAGCCGCCCGATGGTCGCCGAGGCATTGAGATAGCGGCGGCGATATTCGAGATCTTCGAGCGTCAGCAACAATTGCGCCGCGACTAGGCCATATTGGCTGAGCAATTGAGCCCACAGGCCGGACAGTGCAATCTGACCAACAGCGGCGGCAGCCTGCTTATCGGCCAGGCTTCCACGGCCACCTTTTTCAAGGCCCAGCCGCGCAGCACCCAGCGCCACGGCGCCAGAACTCACCACGATGACTTCTTGCCCTCTCTTGCGGGCCTCCGAAATTTCACCGGCGAGGCTGTTCAGCCAGACATTGCGCAGATCCCCGCTTTTTTCGACCAGCAGCGAAGAGCCGATCTTGAAAACGATGCGGGGAGTTTTGACGGGATCAGCGAGATCAGAAAGCTTTGATATAGACATATCGGAACCCTTTAACCGAGCTTCGTGTAAATGAGAACCGGCTGTATTATTTTGGCCGTTGCCGTGTCGCAGCGCGAGAGCGCTTCAACTCAAATCGGCGACCAAGTTGCATCGGCCTCTCCTTCATCGCCATCCGCCAAGGGCGGTTGCGATGGATTTTCGATGGCGCTCTTTTCAGGCAGATAAGCCAGCACGGCGTCGAGCAATTCCTGAATGCCTGCACCGGTCGCACCGGAAATCGGCAAGACGCGGTCCACGCCGGCCTGCTTCAATTCCTCGGCAAAGGCATCAACCAGTTCGGCATCGGCCAGATCGACCTTGTTCAGAGCCACGATCCGCGGCTTGCCTTCGAGGCCCGAGCCATAAGCCTCAAGTTCACCTTCGACCACGCGCAATGCCTCGACCGGGTCCTCCCCGGCAATATCGATCAGATGGATGAGCACGCGGCAGCGTTCGACATGGCCCAGAAAACGATCGCCAATGCCCGCGCCGTCTGCGGCCCCTTCGATCAGGCCGGGAATATCAGCCAGCACGAATTCGCGGCCCTTATGCCGCACCACGCCGAGTTTCGGCACCAAGGTGGTGAAAGCATAATCACCCACCTTGGCCTTGGTATTCGTTACCTGATTGATGAAGGTCGACTTGCCGGCATTGGGCAGCCCGACCATGCCGGCATCGGCCAGCAGTTTGAGCCGCAGCCACACCCACATTTCTTCACTGGGTTCACCCGGCTGATGGTTGCGCGGCGCGCGATTGGTGGACGTCTTGTAACTGGCATTGCCGCGCCCGCCCAAGCCGCCTTCGAGCATGGTGACACGCTGTCCGGCGGTGAGCATATCGGCCAGCACAGTTTCCTGATCGTCGGCCAGTATCTGCGTGCCGACGGGAACCTCGATCACCAGATCAGGCGCGCCCTTGCCAGTGCGATCCTTACCCATGCCGTGATTGCCGCGCTTGGCCTTGAAATGCTGCGTATAGCGAAAATCGATGAGCGTATTGAGGCCGGACACAGCTTCAAACACGATGTCACCACCGCGCCCGCCATCGCCGCCATCGGGACCGCCATATTCAATATATTTTTCGCGCCGAAAACTAACGGCTCCGGGGCCACCCGCGCCAGAGCGAATGTAGATTTTGGCCTGATCGAGAAAATGCATGAGGGCGATGTAGGCAATAAGCGCGGGAATCGGAAGTGCTACGACGCAATTTTGCCAAATTGCTACAATTCATCGTCATTATTGGAAGATTCAGGAACTTTATCCTGCACCAGATGCACTGTTCGCGTCGGGAAGGCGATGGAAAGACCCGCAGCCTCCAGCTGTTCGAGGATCGACAGCATCAGATCATGGCGGATGAATCGGCTTTCCGCATAATCGAAAGTGGTAATATAGGCCCACACTTCGATATCCAGCGAACTGGCACCGAAATCGGCAAAGCGCGCGCGCATTCCGTGCGTTTCCACCTGATCGTGATCGCGCAGGATCTGTTCGATGATCTCCGCCCCTTCACGCAGCTTGTCAGCCGATATCCCATATTCCACGCCGATAACGGGAGCGAACAGGAAGCGATCACGCTTGGCGTAATTCTCGATCTCGCGGGAGGAGAAATCGCCATTGGGGATGGTGACAAGGCTGCGATCAAGCGTGCGGACCCGGGTTGACCGCATACCGATATCTTCCACCGTGCCGATCACATCGCCCACCCGGCAGAAATCGCCCACCTGCACCGGCCGGTCGGCAATCACGCTGACGCTGCCGACCAGATTTTCGACCGTTTTCTGCGCGCCGAGAGCCAGTGCGATACCGCCAATACCCAGCGCAGCGATACCGGTGGTCACGTCAAAACCGAAGGTATCGAGGACGGCCACGACCGCCATCGCCAGCAACATGACCTTGGCACCGCGCCGTGCCAAAGCCACGACTGAGGCCGCCTGACGGCGCTCCCGCCGCTCCATCCGCGCGATGGTGAGCCGCGAAACCGCATCCACCAGACGCAGCGCGAACCATGCCAGCGCGACCCAGGCAACAATACCGATATAGCGCAGCAGCGTCTGCCGCGCGACGATCGACACTTCGAGACTTTCCGTCCAGAACTGAAAAGAGAGGACCGACAGAAACAGGCTGAGCGGGGGAAGCGCCGCATAGATTAAGCGGAAAAAGGTGCTCTTTTCCCGGTCTTTTATACACATGCGCAACACAGCGATAATGCCATAGGCACTCAACCAGAACAGCAGAAAGCTGCCGATGGCGATGCCGATCAGCAGCAGCCAGTCGCCCAGCGGCGCACCGCCAATGACCAGCCCGCTCTGCTCTCCAGCACTATCCACCGCATCGCCCGACGGCGCGATTTTGCCCAGTTCCCGGATCGTCTTGCGCGATATTTTCCAGACCTTCCGGCCCGTATCGTTTTCCGTTCGGCTGAGCAGGAAGGGGACATCCTCATTCCCGCCAAACGTGCCGACGCGCTCCTGATCCTCTGGCAGGCCATCATCCACGCGGCCGGTGTCGTCACTGGACAATGCCGCGAAAGGCTCCAGCTTGCCCCCGCTATCCAATGCGGCCTGCATCCGGCGGGCAATATCGGCCTGCTTATCGAGCCCGGCGGAGGTTTCCCGCTTGGTGAAGGCAAAGAAGTTGCTGGCGCGCGTGTAATCCTGTGCAGCCAGTGCATCGATCAGGCCGGTGACGGTGCCGCGCGGTGTTTCACGGCCATAGGGGTCGGCCGCCTGGGATGCTTCCGGCGTCGGAGTGGTCAGCAATTGAGCGGCCGCAGGCGCAGTCGCAACCATCAGCAGGAGCAGGCACAAGATTTGGCGGAGGAATTTCATAACCCCGCCAACGTTCGCCAGCGTGTTACGATCCATAAGGGGGGCGGCCCCGTAATTGCTCGCAGGAAAGGTCCCACGCTTCGGAGATGCGCCCCCGGTGCAGCGGCTGGTCCAATATCTTCCCATCTCTATCCCCATCCGCTTTTTGGGCATGACAAGCACGGGTCTGAACGCTAGGTGCCGCGCCATGAAACCAGCCGCCCCCTCTTTGCCATCACTGCGCCTGATGGGCATGGCATTGGTGGCGGCGGCTTTGCTTCTGAAAGCCCTGATCCCCACTGGCTATATGATTAGCCAGGATTCGGATAGTTTCACGATCGAGATTTGCTCAGGCCTCGCCAACAGCGCGGGCGCCACGATCCATGTTCCCCAGAGCCGCGATCAAACCGGCGACAGTGACGCGGACGACACGCATAAATGCCCCTATGCCGCGCTGGCGATGGCGACGATGCCTGCCGCCGATGCGGACCTTCTCGCAGATCAGCTCGCCTTTATTCTCGCGCTCGGCTTTGAGCCGCAAAGAGCCGTCGCGGCCACGCGCAATGAGTATCTGCGTCCTCCCTTGAGAGGACCGCCCGCACACGCCTGATCCACGGTGCGACCTCTGCTGGCTCTGCCTAGCATGGGATGCCATCCGCCGTGTTGCTGAAACAGCCAGATCCCACCGGATCGGATATTTCTTGGCCCGCCGCCTTGCGGGCCGCCCGCAGGCCAAACCTGCGCGGCAGATCAGGACATTTTATACATGAGCAGCAGCCTTATTGCGCTGGCAGCGGCAATCGCCGCGGCACCCGCCCCTTCCGATGCCCCTTCCCACGCCAATTCCAATTCCCATTCTGTTTCCGACATTCCTTTCACTGCAAGCGCGGTCGCCAGTATGGGCGCCAGTATGGGCGCCAGTGCGGACACCAGCGCAGCCGATGCCGAGGCATCGGCCATTGGAAAACGCGTGCGAGATAGTGAGATCGTCGTCACCGGTACCTTGGAAAGCCGCGAATTGCAGAAACTGAAATCTCCCGCGCTGGGCGTGAGTATCGATTCAGAGCAGATCGGCGCGATCAACACGATCAATACAGAGGACGCCATTCGTTACGCGCCCAATCTGATCGTGCGTAAACGCTATATTGGTGATGCCAACGCCACCCTGTCTTTCCGCAATATGCACACCACGCAGACGCCGCGCGCGCTGGTGACCGTGGATGGCTTCCTGATCTCCGACTTTCTCGGCGCCAGCTATAGCACCGCCCCCAAATGGGCCGTTCTGGCACCGGGCGATATTGCCCGCGCCGAAATTATCTATGGCCCGACTTCGGCCCGCTATTCCGGCAACTCGCTGGGCGGCACGCTGGAACTGGTCACGCGCGAAATTACCGAAAACGCGCTGCGGCTGAACGCGCAGGGCTTCTTTCAGAATTACAAATATTACGACACCGATGAAGATCTCTACGGCTATTCGCTGGATGCGCAGGCCGATCTGAAACTGGATGATCGCGGCGGAATCAGCTTCGGATATCGCCATTTTGAAAATGAAGGCCAGCCGCAGCAATGGCGCACGGTTACGCCGGGAACGCCCTATGCTGATCAGGCCATCGTCGATATGGGGCTTGGCTTCCCGCTGCGGATCGCCGCGCAGGATGCGATTGCCGATGCCACCGAAGATCAATTCCGTTTACGCGGCAATTATGACCTTGGTCAGGGCTGGACAATGCGGGCACTTGCCGCACTGCTGATTGATCAGGATGATACGACCAACCCCAAAAGCTTCCTGCGCGATGAAAGCGGTGCGCCGACATTCATCGGGATCAGCGGGATCACCCAGGGGCTTTCGACAAGCCACGAATTGCTGACCGGTCTTGGTCTGAACGGCACTATTTCCGGCTGGTCGGTTGATCTGGCCGCCAGCCGCTTCACCCTGCTGAAAGATCGTCAGCGCCAATCGGACCCGGCCGATGTCACCACGGGGATCATTCCTGATAGCGGAAAGGTCACTGACGATGATGCGCATTGGACAGCGCTGAATGCCACCGCCGAACGGGTACTGGGCATCCATTCCCTGAGCCTCGGGGCGTCCTACACCGGATATTATGGCAATTCGGAAACCAGCGCGACCACGGCATGGCGCAGCATGAGCGATCCGGTGCTGCAGAACGCGTCGGGCGGTGAAACCGAATTGGTCGGGCTGTTCGCTGAAGATGCGCTTGCGCTGACCCCGGAAATCACCGCCACGCTCGGCCTGCGCTGGGAACATTGGCGTGCGCAAAACGGCTTCCTGCTCAATGGGGATGACCGGGTGGACTACGCCTCGCGCAGCGACGATGCATGGTCGCCCAAAGCCGCGCTGACCTGGCGCCCCGATGCGATGACCGAATTCACCGCATCGGCCGCCTGGGCGACCCGCTTTCCCACGATTGGCGAATTGTATCAGGCCAGCCTGATTTCCTACGGCCCGAATGTCGGCGAAGTGGATCTGGACGGTTTCAATCCCGATCTGACCCCCGAAAAGGGCTTCGACCTGCAACTGACCGCATCGCGCCGGATCGACAATGTGAAGGTCACGCTCAGCGGCTATCGTCAGGCGGTGGAGGACACGCTGTTTTCCCAGTCCATCCTGATCCCCTCTTCCGATGATCCCGGCACGATCGTCAGCCAGTCGCTGATTACCAATATTGGCGAAGTGGAAACATGGGGAATTGATCTGATCGTGGCTGCGGAGGACCTGATTCTCGACGGGCTGGATCTCGATGCCAATCTGTCGTGGATTGATGCAAAGATCACCGAAAATCCGCTCAATCCCGCGCTGGTCGGCAATCGCTTCCCAAGGGTGCCCGAATGGCGCGCCAATGCGTCTTTACGGTACCGCGTGTCAGACGCATTGGATGTGGCGGCCAATGTCCGGCATCAGAATACGCCCGACCGCAATATTGAAAACAACAGTTCGTCGCGCTGCGGCACCTATTATTGCGTATCGCCCTTCACCTTTGTCGATCTGAAAGCCACGACCCATCTGGGCGCGGTCGATCTGTCCGTGGGCGTCGACAATCTGCTCGATGAAAAGGCCTTCGTATTCCATCCCTATCCGGGGCGGACTGTCTCCATCGGGCTGCACTGGAAAGGCGGATTGTAATGGCCGGCCCCGCCCTGTCAGCACCGCCGCTCCGAAAGGAGCGGTGGTACCAGATCGTGTGGCGCTGGCACTTTTACGCCGGGCTCTTCACCATCCCGTTCGTCCTGTGGCTATCCGCCACCGGGGCGATTTATCTGTTCAGGCCGCAGATCGAAAACATGCTCGATCGGCCATATGAAAAGGTGGCGAGCGGGCCGGACAGGCTGCAGCCTTCCGAAATCGCTGCCAAGGCCCAGGCCGCAGTGCCGGGATCGGTCCTGCATCACTATATCCTGCCCGCTTCGCCCACACAGGCGCATCAGATAGTCGTCGGTCAGGGGGCCGAGGAAACGCGGGTCTATGTGAACCCCGCAAATGGCGAGGTGCTGAAACAGATCGGCGAACAGGACCGCTTCATGCGGGTGATCTTCCACCTGCATGGGGAGCTGCTGGCCGGCCGTTTCGGGTCCATGCTGATCGAACTCGCGGCGTGCTGGACCATCATCATGCTGATTACCGGCCTGTTTCTGTGGTGGCCGCGCGGGGCCAGGCGGCTTGCCGGCACGCTCTATCCACGCCTTCGGAAGGGGCGGCGTATCTTCTGGCGCGATATTCACGCCGTAACCGGAATCTGGATTTCCGTCGGAGCGCTGCTGCTGATCATGTCCGGCCTGCCCTGGGCGCAAAATTGGGGAAGCTATTTCCGGGAAATCCGCACATTGACCGGAACGGCCTCGGTCAAACAGGACTGGTCCAGCGGATCGGAGAGCGATGCCAGGGAACGCGCGCAGCTTGACCGGCAATTGCGCCAGAAACCACATTCCGCCGGCGCGGCTGCTTCCGGCGGCATCCATGCCGAGCATAATATGGCGCCAGCCGCCGCTTCCTTCACGCTGAAGCCGCTCGACCGGCTGATACCCGCTGCGCATGATCTTGCCTTGCCCGCCCCCGTGCAGATCACCCCGCCGAAGGATGGCGGTAACAGATGGCGGATCGTGTCCAACACCTACAACCGCCCCGAACGGGTAACCGTGGAAATAGATGGGGGAACCGGGGCCATTATCGGCACCGAGCCTTTCTCCAGCCGGCATTGGATCGACCAGACAGTGGGATACGGTGTCGCGCTGCATGAAGGCGCCTTTTTCGGGCTGCTCAATCAGCTGATCAATCTGGCCATCCTGATTGGATTGATGCTGCTCTCCGTATCGGGTGTGATCATGTGGTGGCGCAGACGACCGGAGGAGGGTTTGGGCGCGCCGCCTGCCACGGGACATGTTCCGCATGTCTGGGCGCTGGTCGGCGCGACACTGGCACTGGCTTTCCTGATGCCCCTGTTCGGTATCAGTCTGGCGCTCGTCACGCTGTTTGAATCGATCACCGTCAAACGCAGCCGCCGCGCTGCTCGCTTTCTCGGCCTGCGCGGTACGAAGCAGTCCGGTTGATCCGGCAGGCCAAGGCACCGGGTGAGAGCGGGCCGTGTCCCGCTCTCACTCTGAACATTCACAATCCGGGATCATACCCTCACATCGGCGGGATCACTGCGCGGTTTTCAGTCCCAGCAGCTCAGCCGCATTCAGTCCGAGGATCTTTGCGCGGGCTTCTCCGTCGATCCGATCGTGGAAACCAACCGGGTCCGGCTCCGACATGTCGAAGGGATAATCGGTGCCAAGGCACAGCCGATCCACGCCATGTGTGCGGATCAGGCTGTCCAGCTCATCGCGGTCGAAGACCAGCGTGTCGAACCAGATCTTGCGCAGATAGCTTGAGGGTTCGTGCTGGCAATGTTCGGAACAATCGGCCCGCGCGCGCCAGCCATGGTCCATCCGCCCCCAATAGGAGGGCATATAGCCGCCGCCATGGGCAACGCAGATCTTCAGCCCGGGGTAGTCATCGAGCACGCCCCCGAAGATAAGGTGGCCGAGCGCCAGCGTGGATTCCAGCGGATTGCCGATCAGATTGTTGAAGTAATATTCGCTCATCCGCTGGGCATGGGTAAAGCCCAGCGGGTGGAGGAATATCAGAACACCCAGTTCCTCTGCCGCAGCCCAGAACGGGCGGAATTCCTCGCGGTGGAGATCACGCCCTTCGACATTCGAGCTGATCTCGATCCCGCGCAGGCCGAGATCCTTGACGCAGCGGCGCATCTCTTCAATCGCCAGCCGCGGGTCCTGCAAGGGGACGCTGCCCATCCCCACCAACCGGTCAGGATGCGTGGCGACCGCTTCGGCCATGCCGTCATTGACCGCGCGCGCGGCGGCGCGTCCCGTATCCGCATCGGTGAAATAGAAATATTGACCGGGACTGGGTGAAAGCGCCTGCACGTCGATCCCCAGCCGGTCCATATCGGCCAGCCGCCCGTCGAGCGAATTCAGCGTGCGGCCAATCTTGCCGAATTGCGCGCGGTTGACCTCGCTGGTTTTCGGGCTGGTAAAATCATTGATCCCGGGAGGCGGACCGGGATATTTGGCCTGCACGATCGCATCGGCTGCCGGAATGCCTAGATGGCAGTGGATGTCCACCACCAGATGCTGTCCGCGGGCATTGACCGGTATCGGCTGCTGGTCGCCGCAGGTAAAAATTTCGCCGCTCATGCCATCTTCCTTGCTGGTGTAATCGTGCCGCTGCACTCGCCGAAGCCAATCGGCACATATCCTTCTGCCATTGCCCGTCCGCGCAGCGACAGAATGTCTCCATCTTCCAGAGCGGTGCGGGTCACGCCGCCTTCCAGCTCAAGCGGTTCCTGGCCCAGGCTGGTAAGCTCCACCAGACACGCGCGCGCCTCATCGGCTGCGCCAGACACGGTCCCGGTCGCGATCAGGTCTGCCACCTCCAAAGGAGCGCCATTGCTCGCCTGATGCGTCAGCATCTGGGCGAGCGTCCAGAACAGCTCGGCCGCGTTGGTTCGCACAATCTGCTGCGGGCCGGTTCCGACATCGATCTCCGCAGTCAGTTCAACATTGAGACCACCGGACTGCCGGTCATAGGGGGCGTTCAGATAATCCGGGATCGCAGGCTCATCCGTGGTGCGGCCACGGCCGGGGACGCGGAAGGGAGCCAGCGCCTCCATGGTCACGATCCACGGTGAAATCGTGGTCAGGAAGCTCTTGCCCAGATGGGGGCCGAGGATCATCTCGTAAAACTGGATCGCGCGGGCGGACCAGTCATTGACCAGACAGCAGCCGAACAGCAAATCCTCGGCGCGCGCCATATCGATCGGCTCGCCCAGCGGATTGCCGGGACCGCGCAGCCAGGCACCGAATTCGAGCTCGAAATCGAGCATCGGCTCCGCTGCAAACTGCATCTCGCTACTGCCCTTGGGAACGACCTGTCCCATCGGGCGAACCACCGGTGTTCCGCTGACCTCCACAGAACTGGCGCGGCCATTATAGGCAACGGGCAGCGTGGCCCATGCCGGCTGTGCCGGACGCCCGCCATATTTTGCCATGCGCAGAATATGGTCGGCGCTGGTGCAGAAATCGGTGAAGGCCGCCGGTTTTGCCGGCATCTTCATCGTGACCGAAGACGCTGGCAGCAAAGCGCCTTCGGCCATGCCGCGGCGATCCGTATCACGGCGATAGAGATCCGAAAGGGCGCTGCGCAGCGCCGATACCGATGCTGCCGGGGCTTCGAACAGGCCCGTCAAATCAGGCTGTGCCGCAGCGAGCGCTGCCTCAGCAGCAGGCCCGCCAAACGCTCCATCCTCGATCAGGCGGGACAGGTCGATAATGGAATCGCCCAGAGCCACACCCCCGCGCGCACCTTTGGCATCTTCGAACACGCCAAAGGGCAGGTTCTGGATGGGAAAGTCGGTGCTGTCGACATTGGCGCTTTCGACGAAGCTGCGCCGCTGAGCATCATGGGTGAGATTAAGCTCCATGGTCATGTCCGCAGCCTCCCGCGCCATGTTCGTGGCGATAGCGGTTCATCTCGGCAAACAGGGTCGGCGGCGGGGCCGCTTCCATGTTGGGGTCCCATTGATGGTAGAGCGAATAGACATTGGCAACGACCCGTTCGGGATCGGTCCAGTGCGCATATTCCTTCATCGGAATATCCCGCGCCGCCTGGCGCCAGTCCATCCCGGCTTCAAACCGTCCGCGTGCCTCATCACGAAGATGCTCGAAATAGCTCCTCATGTTGCGCACCGCTGAGACATCGCAAATGGGCCCATGACCGGGCACCACCACATCGGGCTCCAGAGCCTCGATAAATTCGCAAGCCGCGATCCAGTTGGAGGTGGGGCCGGCCCAGATGATGGGATGTCCTTCGTTAAACAGCAGATCACCCGTAAAGACGACCTTGTCCTCTGGCACGAAGGCAATCGTGTCCGACAGGGTGTGGGCGGGTCCGAGATCGGTCAGTTCGACGGTCTTGTCCCCCACTTCGATCTTGAGGCTCTTGTCGAAAGTGCGGTTGGGCAAGGTCAGCTCATCCACGCCGGAGAAGTCGAATTTGCGCCCCATTGTCTCGAACAGGAATTCGCCCGCCTCGCCCATCTTGTCGTAATTGTCGGCCAGGCCGGCCAATGCGCGGGGGTCAAATTCGCTCATTTCCTCACGGGTTGTCGCCGTGGAAATGATCTCGGCATCACCCACCACGCCATTGCCGAAGAAATGATCGGGATTGGCATGGGTGTTGACCACCTGATCAACATGGTCGCCGCCTGCAACCCGCGAAAAATCCTCCAGCATCGTGCGCGTGAGCGGCACGCTCATCAACGTATCGACCAGGAGCGTCTGCCCGCGGGATGTGACCAGTCCGGCATTGGACCAACCCCACGTCCCGTCCGGCTGGACATAGCCATAAAGACCATTGCCAATATCGTGTACACCCTGGGTAAAAGGCCAGTTCGTCATAGTTTGCATCTCTCCTCGGCGGCGACCCTAATGGTTTAATTCCTGCCTGCAAGAATATTTCTGAGGGCCGCGGTATAGATATTGCTGCGGATCGGGCGTAGCAGTCTGGGCATGGCTGGAAGCGAACCAAAGAAACGGGGCAAGGGTCGCCCCCCTGCGAAACAAAGTGGTGTCGGGCGCGAGGCGTTGATCGCCGCCACCAGAGAATTGCTGCAGGAATCGCCGCCCGCGCTGGTGACGGCGAGCGCCATCGCCCGTCAGGCAGGCGGCGATCCGGCATTGGTGAGATATTACTTCGGCAATCGCGAAAACCTGCTGCTGGAAGTGGCCAAGCGCATTGGCGAGGAAAGCAATCAAAAGCCGCCGACCAAGGGTGATCCGGTCGAGCTGCTGGGTGCTTTCATCCATGCCACATTTCGCTTCACACGTTCCGCGCGCAATATGCAGCGCCTGATGATCGATGAACTCGATTCCACCAGCTCCCCCGAAATGCGCGAAAGCGTGCGGGAGTGGAACAAGGTGCCGGTCGATTATTACGCCGGGTTGCAGGAGCTGGACGACAAGGGCCACCTGACAGACTTCAACCCATTGTTTCTGCATCTGGCCGTCATTGGCATCAGTGACTTCTTCGTCACCGGGCGGCCACTGATCGAACTGCTGGTGCCGGAAGATACCGACATGGATGAGCTGGCCCAGGAGTATGAAGCCTTTGTCGAACGTCTTCTGCTCGATGGCTTGCGCAAACGAGCAGAAGACGCGGACACTTAAGCAGCGGCGTTAGCCAGCGGCCCCATCACCTTCGGCCACGCAGCGATTGCGCTGCGTGCCAAGGCCGGTAATCTCACCTTCCATCACATCGCCCGGCTTCAGGAAAACGCCGAAGGCCGATCCGTTGCCATAGGGCGATCCCGTGCAGATGACGTCGCCCGGCTCCAGCACCACCCGGTCCGAAAGAAAGGCAATCTGCCGTTCGATGGAGGCCATCATGTCGGCCGTGCTTTCGTTCTGATAGACCTTGCCGTTGACCGACAGCCGGATGTTGAGATCATACGGGTCGGCAACCTGATCGCGCGGCACGATCATCGGTCCGAACGGCAGGAATGTCGGGAAGCATTTGCCCGACAGCCAGTCCGCGCCGATGGCCGATCCATCCTTGCGAAAGATATGCTCGCGCGCGGTGACGTCGTTGACCACGGTGAAGCCCGCGACATGATCCATCACCTCATCTTCAGCCACGCGGTGCGTGCGCTTGCCGATGACGACCCCCAGTTCGAGCTCCCAATCGGGCTTCTCGACATTGGAGGGCAGGATGACCTCGTCGCGCGCGCCAATAGCGCATGAGGGGAGCTTGATGAAACAGAAGGGCAGCGACTGCGCGCGCTGATCCATCTTCTCTTCAACCAGCTTGCGGCGTTCCTCTTCCGAGATATTCTCATGTTCCGCCGTGCGCATGGAGGGATCGCCCATGATCAGCCCGACCACGTGCTTCTTGTAATTGGCCCCCGTGCAAAAGACCTGTCCGGGCCGGTAGGGCAGATCAATTTCCGCAGCATCAAAGTCAGCAGAATTTTCAAAAGTCGCAGAGTCCGCTGCCCAGCTCGTGATCTGTGGCAGGATATTTCCCCAATCACTCAGCAGTGCGAGAAGCGCGCGCTCCTCACCCCAATGCGCGAGCGGGACATAGCGCCCTTCCCGCACCAGCACCGCCTGATTTGCTACTGTCGCCAGTCCGAAATTCATTAATAAGGTTCCTTCAAACGCGCCATGGTTCCGCCCAACATCTCATTGGCCTGTACCTGATCGCCCCCGGTCATCTCGATCTCACCGACCTTTACCGAGTTTTCTACCACCATGCGGGCCCGTTCCATCCGGCGGGCGGCAAAGGCCGTCAGGCCCGCTTCGACATTGTCCGCCGCGGCCAGTTCTTCGGCAAGCACGAGGCCGTCCTCGACCGCCAAGCCGGCGCCCGAGGCCATGTGAGGTGTCGTCGCATGAACGGCATCCCCGATGAGCGCCACGCGCCCCCGATGCCACGGCGCCGGCAATATCAGCCATTCAAGCGGGCGATAATTGACCTGCGATTGCGGGCCGAGATTGGCCCGGATTTCGGGGATCACACCGCCGAAAGGTTCGAGCAGCTCCGCCACGCGGGGAAGCAGCTGATCCTCCGCATACCAGGGGTTATCGGGCACATGCTCAAGGATGAACGCATAGAGCTTGTCGTCCGACACAGGGTTGAGCCCCAGTTTGACCGGGCCGCCGAGATACATTTCCGTCCGGTCGATTTCGGCAGGGCGGTCAGCCACGATCCGCCAACATCCCTGTCCGGTGAAGAGCGGCTTCGGCGCGTCGGAAAACAGCTTCGCCCTCGTTGATGAAGAAATACCGTCAGCCGCAATGACGACATCCACCCGCCGGCTGCTGCCGTCAGACAAATGGGCCTCCACGCCATCAGCATCTTCTTCATAGCGCGTGACCTCGACCCCCAGCGTCACCGCAATGTCGGTGGTGCGGATTTTGTCCTGCATGATTGCGTGAAGGACCGGCCGCATGATCCCGCCGCCGCAATCGACCGGATCAGGAGTGCCCGCCATGGGAGGGCTTTCCATGATCAGCGTGCCATCCACCGCGCGCAGACGAATGCCGGAACCGACAAAGCCTTCTGTCCGCACACGGTCGAGAATACCCAGATCGTCAAACGCGCGCAGCGACATGCCGGTTACGCTGATGCCTGCGCCATAGGCTCGCCAGTCAGGATCGATATCGATCAATTCGACCTGTGCACCGCGCTTGGCAAGTGACAGGGCCGCGCTCATCCCGCCGACGCCGCCGCCGACCACCAGGGCTTTTTCTATCATCGTGTCATCCTCACGCCGGGACCTGCCAGAGAGCCTTGTCCGGGCTCATCTCGGCATGGGGAACATTGCCCGTAATGATGCGTCCCGTGCCCCACTGGTCGGTAATGTCCGGTGTCGCCTCGTAATGGGTCACTTCCCATGTTTCCTCATCCACTTCCTCCAGGTCGGACGTGTATTCCACGGCATTGCCATTGGGCGTCAGGAAATAGCTGAAGGTGTTGTTGCCCGCCGTATGGCGACCGGGCCCCCAGCTCAGCTCGACATCGTTGCGATGCATCCGGGCAAGACCGCGCATCATCTCGTCAACGGAGGACACGTCAAAGGCGATGTGATTAAGCGCCGGCGGGCCAGGCAGGATAGCCAGCCGGTGATGCGCCTTGTTGCAGCGCAGAAATACCATAAATTCGCCGATCCAGTCGGAAAGCCGGAAGCCCAGCGCATTTTCGAACCAGTTCGCGAGGCCCTTGTGGTCGGGTGAATGGAAGACAACATGGCTGATGCCGATCGGAATGGCTTCGCCCTTGTCGAGCTCGCGGAATTCGCGGGGCGTCGTGTCGGAGATGACCTCCATCGCTCGGCCATCGGGATCGAAGAAACGGAAGGCATAGCCCCCTGCCGGGCCATCCGCCGGTCCGGGTTCAGAGATGATTTTCGAACCGGATGCCTTCACCTGCTCGAACAGCGCATCGACATCCTCGCGCGATTCTGCCGAGAAGCCGATCAGGTCGGTCATCCGTTCCTCGTTCTCTCGCAACACGATGACATAGGGATGCGGCATGCCTTCAGCGGCGAAGTAGACCTTACCGTCCTGTTCGGCGACTTCGATCAGCCCCCAGGTTTCACCGAAGAAGCGGCGCTCCGCCGCGAGGTCTGGCACCGCGAGCGAGACATAGTGAAGGTCGGTAACGCTAGGCATTCATATTTCCTCTTCATTGATCCGGGCAGCCTGTGGGGGCTGCCCGGAATGTTCGATTATTTTGCTCACCTTACGGGAAGCGATAGCCCAAACGCAGCCCATATGTGCGCGGGGGCTCGTAATTTCCAATCTGCACATTCACGCTCGATATCAGCGAGGTGGAGGCCAGACGGCGTTCGTCAGTCAGATTATTGACAAAGGCGGTTGCGAACCACGCCTCATCCTCCGGTCCGAAAGTGATCGCGGCATTCGCCACGAAAGCTTCGTCCGCCTTGAAGAATTGCGAGAAATTGGCGTCGATCTCAGCGGCAGAACGATACCGTCCATCGGCATGAAGCTTGATCCGGTAATCGCCCACCGGAACAACCTGTTCGACGAACATGTTGATCGACCATTTCGGCGAATTAAGCGCCGGTTTGCCTGAGCAATCCACGGCGAAAACGGCAATTTCCGATCCGTTCACCGACTGGGTCGTCGGCGCATAATCACAGCTCGTGACAGGAGGCAGACCCTGATTAGGCAGGAAATAGTTGAAGCTGTCATATTCGCTTTTCAGATATTGGACCTGTCCGCCGATCGTGGTGAAATCGCTGAGCAGCGCCTGCACATCCGCATCGAAACCATAGATCGTGGCCTGACCGATATTGCGGGTCAGGAAGACTGTGGTGGGCGGTGTACCAAGATCATATCCAAACTGGCTGAACTGCTGGTCCTTATACTTCCAGTAGAACCCCTCCACATTCACCTGCAAACGGTTGTCGAGGAAACGGTTCTTGGTGCCGAGCGTCCAGGCATCGAGCGTTTCAGGACGATAGGTCTCCAGCCCGCGCGCAAAGGCGAAACCGCCTGAGCGATAACCGGTTTCGAAACTGGCATAGACCATGTTTCTCGGGCTGAATTCATATTCTGCGGCAAGCCGATAGGTGAACTTCTTATTGTCCAGCGATTCATCGATGACCAGCGGCGGAACGTCGAGCAGGAATGGTGCAGTCTGCGATCCACCCGCCTGCGGCGGCAGAGCGAACAGCGGGACAGGGGTGATCGGCACCCCAAGATCAGCGTAGAAATCGCGCACGTCCTGCGCATTGTCCCGCAAGGGAATGAAAGGCAGATCGGGGCACGCGTTAGGCGGCTGGTTGCCGGGATTGCCACAGAACAGCGCCAGCACGTCGGCCTGCCCGTCGAAACTCTTGCTGTCCCAGGTGTAGCGCCCCGCCGCAGTCAGCTCGAGGCCCGGCGCGACTTCGTAGGTAAGCTTGCCGAATATCGCCTCTGAATCGGTGTTGGTTTTGAAATCCTGATAGGGGACGATCGTGAATTGCGAGAAATAGGTGCTGGTCTCGATGTTTTCGCGAAACAGGAAGCCGCCGAGAATATAATCTAAACGGTCCCCGATATTACCCGCATAGCGGACTTCCAGACTGGTCTGTTCATCCTCTTCCTGCGTACCGGCGCCGCTCATGCCGGAGGTGAACAGATTATCGAGCTTGGCTTTGCGATAGGCAGGAATAACCGTCAGCGTTCCGTCACCGATATCGGCATTCAGTTCGGCATTGATGCCCCAATAGCTATTGTCATTATAGGGCATTCCCTCCGTCACCTGCCCTGCACGGCCGGCTTGCGGCGCGAAGAGAGAGGCAAGATATTCCCGCGATTGCGGGCTGAGTATTCCGTTATCCGGGTCGAAACCGGTGGAGTTTAGCTGATAACCGGCAAAGCCCGTTGGCCCGAATGTCGGCGTGACATTGCCGAGATAGGTTGAATAGGAGCCGACACCGCCCTGATGCGAGTAATCAGCCCCGATCCGCACGTCGATCGCCGGAGAAATCTCGGTCAGGAACTGGCCGCGCACGCCCCATTCGTCCTGATCGCCCGTGCCATCGTTGAGCCAGGCATCATGCTTGGCCATCGTGCCGGACACGCGGAAAGCGGACGTTTCACCCACTGGCAGATTGACATAGCCCTGAGCGTTGATGGCATCGTAATTGCCGTAGCTCGCCACCACGCCCGCGCCCAGCTCGCCCAGAGCAGGACGATTGGGGATCACGTTAATCGCACCGGCGGTCGCATTACGGCCATAGAGCGTACCCTGCGGCCCCTTCAGCACCTCGACCCGCTGCAGGTCGTAAAAAACGCCGCTGGTGGAGGACGGACGTCCGACATAGACGCCGTCATAATTGAAGGCGATCGCCGGGTCCGAATAGGCATTGAGCGATGAATTGCCCACGCCGCGTACGAAGAAAACCGAATAGGGGCCGCCTGAATTGGTCGCGGACAAGGCGGGGACTGACTTCGCCAGATCTTCCGGCCGTGTGACCGCCTGCCGAACGAGTTCGTCCGCATCGACCACATCGATCGCGATGGGCGCGCGTTGTGCAGTTTCCTCGATTCGCTGTGCGGTGACCACGATATCGGCAATACCGACAGACGCGTTACCCTGACTTTGCACCGGGCCGCTTTGATCGGCCTGCGCCGGACTTTGGCTATCTTGCGCGTAAACCGTTCCCGACCCCGCAAAAGCCAGCAAAGCCAATGTACTCCATGAAGCCCTTACGGGCAGCTGCAACTTCATCATTCTTCTCCCAATCGTCGTTTTTTATCGACTTATTCATGAGCCTAGGAATAAAAATTCCGGGTGGCAAGAATAATTCACAAAACAAGGTCAGCAGGCAGAGAGAAGCCGCTTCAGAAGGCACGTAAAAAGGAGACTATGCGGTGACGCCGGAGCGTTTGAGGGCCACAATTGCGCGCAACGTATAGCGTTTCCGCCAGCGAGTGAACCGCCGATCGCTCAGCAAATAGGCCTCCAAAACCGCTGTCAAAATTATCAGCGCGCGGGCGATTGTCAGTGTCCCTTTCCAATGGCATGTTTGCCGCCATGATAATCGCCCGTGTCTGCACGTTCAGCGTTTCGGCCTCTGGTCCGGTCATGACCGGTCACAGATTTCTCGGGTGGTCGAACGGGCCTTTGCGGTGGCGGTCATGACGCTGTCTTCTTCCGCCCAAGACCTTCGCACGCTGTCTGCGCAGGCGCGTCAATACAAGGCAGCGGGGCAGCTCGACCAAGCGCTCACACTTTATCGCCGCGCGGCGGAAGCTGACCCCGGCAATGCGGTTGCAGCCCATAATCTGGCGGCGTTGCTGGGGGATATGACGCGCTTCTCCGAAGCCCGGCATTGGGCAGAACAAGCTGTACGGCTAAACCGTGAGGCGCCCGAAAGCCTGCTGGTGCTTGCCCGCGCGCAACAGGGGCAAGGCGATTTCGCGAAGGCGGAAGAGAGCTTTGAGCAAGCGCTCGCCGCCCGCCCCTCCTTTATCGAGGCGCATCACGATCTCGCCCAGTTGCGCTGGATGCTGAGCGGCGATGCCCGGCAGGCTTCCACAGCAATCGACAGGGAGATGGCACGCGATCCCGAAAACGCCGCTTTGCCTGAACTCAAAGCGCATATCCTGCGGTCAGCCGATTGTCTGGAGGAAGCGGCGACGGCCATAGAACGTGCCGCGACCCTGGCGCCCGAAGCACCCAAGCTGCGGATCGTGCAGTCCGAAATTGCCGCCCGGCAGGGGAAAGCCGACGCGCAACTGGCCTTTGCGAGCCAAGCACTGCAGCTCGATCGCTCTTCCCACACCGCCGCCAAGGCCGTTCTGGAAGCGCTGCTACATTGCGGCCGCGCGCAGGAAGCCGAAGATCTGGCCATCCGCATTCTGCAGGCGCACCCCGGCGATCAGGGCATTGTCGCGTTGCTGACGACGGCCTGGCGCATGAGGGGCGATCCGCGGCATGAAACATTCTGTACCCAGCTCGGCCTCGTTTCCTCAGGAATGATCGAGACGCCATCAGGCTGGGACGATTTGCCGTCCTATCTGGATGATCTCAAGGCAGCGCTCCTGCGGCGCCACCCCTGGAAAAGCCATCCGCTGGATCAATCACTGCGCCATGGAAGCCAGACGCAGGAAGATCTGACCCAATCCAGCGACCCGGCCATCCACGCGCTTTTCGTGGCAATACGCCCGGTGATCGAACGCCACATCGCCGCGCTGGGCGCCGGGAAAGATCCGGTACGGATGCGTTCCAACGGTCGGTTCCGTCTCTGCCCCGCATGGTCGGTCGCCTTGTCGCCCGGCGGTTTCCATGTCGACCATGTGCATCCGCAGGGCTGGATGTCATCAGCCTTCTATGTCGACCTGCCGCCTGCGGTTGAACGCGGCCGGGAGGGTTGGCTGGCCTTCGGCCGGCCGGGCATTCCGACACGTCCCGCACTGGAGCCTTTCCATTACATCCGCCCCCAGCCCGGCATGCTCGCCATCTTTCCCAGCTATTTGTGGCACGGCACGGAAGTATTTTCAGGCGATGCAAAACGCCTCACCGTGGCGTTTGACATATTGCCCGGGATATAAAGTTACATTTTATTTCACGACCGGGGTGAGGGGAAGCTTTCCTGCCGCGTCGTTACAATTGGGGCCTGCCGACTTTTGAATGGGAAGCAGGCCGAATTTTCAGACGCGAGGGGGAATAATGAGACATTTTCTGTTTTGCAGCGCCGCCATTCTGACCATGGCCGCATACCCGGCCACAGTTGCGGCTCAGGACGACCGGATATCAGGCGGCAATGACATGGGCATCACCGCCCCCGCCGACGCCTTCCCGCAAGAGCCGGGCAGCGATTACTTCCTTGCCGATTACACCCGATATGAAGCCTATCTGAAAAAGCTGGAGAAGCAGTCCGACCGGATGAAGCTTGTCAATATCGGCAAGACGGCGGAAGGGCGAGATCAGTGGATGGCGATCGTATCCTCCCCGGAAAATCTCGCCCGTCTGGATGAATATCGTGACATCGCCAGCCGCCTTGCCCGCGCGAAAGACCTCAGCGAAGAGGAAGCGGCGGCGCTGGCCGCCAAAGGCAAAGCGGTGGTCTGGATCGACGCCGGTCTTCACGCGACCGAAACGGTCACCACGCAGAGCCAGATCCATGTGATTTATCGCCTGCTGAGCCAGAACGATCCCGAAACGCTGCGCGAGCTCGACGATGTGATCATGCTCTTCCCGCATGACAATCCTGACGGGCTCGATCTCGTGGCCGACTGGTATATGCGCAAGAAGGACCCGAAGGAACGCGAGTTCGACTCTATCCCCCGGCTTTACCAGAAATACGTCGGCCATGATAACAATCGCGATAGTTTCATGGCGCAGATGCCGGAAACGGAAAATGCCAATCGCGTGATGTTTCGCGAATGGTATCCGCAGATAATCTACAATCAGCACCAGACCGGTCCGGCGGGAATGGTCGTATTCGTGCCGCCCTTCCGCGACCCGTTCAATTACAATTACAATCCGCTGGTGATGACCACGCTCGATGAAGTCGGGTCCACTATGCACAGCCGTCTGGTTGCGGAAGACAAACCGGGCTCGGGTATGCGCAGCGTGGCCCCCTATTCCACCTGGCATAACGGCATGTTCCGCTCGATCGCCTATTTTCACAATTCGGTCGGACTGCTGACTGAAATCATCGGCGGCCCGACACCTCAGCGCATCCCGCTGATGCCCGACACGCAGCTTGCCCGCAATGATGAGCCCATGCCCATTGCGCCGCAGGAATGGCATCTGAAGGACAGTCTGGAATATCAGTGGTTCCTCAATCGCGCAGTGCTCGACTACGCCTCGCGAAACCGTGAGAAATTGCTGCTCAATTTCTACAAGATGGGCGCGACCAACATCGCCAAGGGCAACAAAGACAGCTGGACGATTACCCCGCGAGACGTCGATGCACTGAAGGAAGCAGCGGGAGATGAAGCGCCTCCCCCAGAGGAAGGCATTAACGTCTACCGCGCCAAGGGACGCGTGGCATCCGATCTGTATTCCATGCTGCAACAGCCGGAAAATCGCGATCCGCGTGGTTATGTCATCCCGGCCGGACAGGCTGACATGCCGACCGTCGTCACGTTTCTCAACGCCTTGATCAAGAACGGGGTGGACGTGGAACAGGCGACCAGCGACTTCACCGTGGGCGGCACGCAATATCCGGCCGGTTCCTATGTGGTGAAGACGGCGCAGGCCTATCGCCCGCACGTGCTCGACATGTTCGAACCACAGGACCACCCGCATGATTTCGAATATCCCGGCGGCCCGCCTAAGCCGCCCTATGATATCACCGGCTACACGCTGGCCTATCAGATGGGCATCCAGTTCGACCGGATATTGGATGGTTTTGACGGCCCCTTCACGCTTGTCCCAGACCTGATCGATACGCCGGACGGGACGATTAGCGGTACGGCGAGTGCCGGCTGGCTGGTTCCGCATACCAGCAATAACAGCTTCGCCCTGACCAACCGCCTGCAGGAAGCCGGTGTCCCTGTCTCATGGATCAAACAGCCGATTAACGCTGCCGGCCGCGATTTTCAGCCGGGGGCAATCTGGGTTCCCGCTTCCGCTGCCGCGCAACAGATCATGACCCTCGGCGCCGACGAATTGGGCGTGAATGCTTACGGCCTCTCCGCCAGTCCGACAGCCGAAATGCTCTCCCTCACCAAGCCGCGGATCGGGCTGATCGACAAATATGGCGGCAGCATGCCCTCGGGCTGGACCCGCTGGCTGCTGGAACAATATGAATTCCCCTTCTCGGTCGTCTATCCGCAAGAACTCGACAAGGGCGATCTCGAAGACAAATATGATGTCCTGATCTTCGCCAACGGCACAGTGCCCGGTGACGAGGACAGCCTGTATCAAAAACCGCGCGAATCCCGGCAGCCGGACCCACAGGACATTCCCGCAAAGTACCGCCCGTGGCTTGGCGAAATCACGCAGGACAAGACCGTCCCTGCCATTGCCACTTTCGCGCGTGAAGGCGGCACGGTGATCACGGTGGGCAGCGCCAATCGCTTGGCAGAACTGATCGGCGCGCCGGTTGAAGCGGCGCTTTACAAACAGGACGGCAACAAGCGCGAAGTTCTTGACCGGCGTGAATTCTACATTCCTGGTTCTCTGGTCACGGCCCGTGTCGACAACACCCAGCCACTGGCTTTCGGCATGCCCGACACGGTGGATTTGTTCTTCGACAACAGCCAGTCCTTCAAGGCCAAGGGCAGCGGCACCACGCCGATTTCCTGGTACGATTCAGCAGATCCGCTGCATAGCGGATGGGCACTGGGTCAGGAAAAGCTGGAAGATACGGTCGCCGTATTCGATGCCGATCTGGGCGACGGAAAGGTCTTCATGATGGGCCCTGAAGTCACCCAGCGCGCCCAGCCCTATGCAACTTTCAAGTTCCTTTTCAACGGCTTGTTCTACGGCCCTGCCGCTACGAAATAAGCCATTCCCTTTCTGAGGGGCGTGAGGGGCCGGGCAGCAATGCCCGGCCCTTTTCCTATTCATGACAAAAAAATGAAATCGGCGAGTGAGGGGCCTTTGCTGCGCTGCGTCAATCTTCCTGGCGACGAAATATTCCTAGCAACACGGGGGATTTAGGAATGAAAACTTTTAAAGTGTCATCGCGCAGTGTTCTGCTTTGTGGGAGCGCATTTGCGACCTTGGTATCACAGCCAGCCTTCGCCCAGATCGAAGCGCCGGATACGGAGGATACAGCGCCGGGTGCTGTGCCACCGACCGAGATCGTCGTAACGGGGTCCCGCATTGCGCGGCCGGATTATCAGGCCAACAGCCCGATCGTTTCGATCGGTGAAGATGCGATCGAAAATTCGGGCCAGGTCACGGTCGAACGTGCGCTGTCGGAATTGCCGCAATTCACCGGCTCCTTCGGTCAGTCCAACACGCGCAGCACCAGCACGTCGCTGAATGGCGGCCAATCCTATGCGAGCCTTCGCGGCCTCGGTTCCAAACGCACCCTGCTGCTGCTCGACGGGCGGCGCATGCAGCCTTCCAACCCGGATGGTTCGGTCGATCTGAACATCATTCCCGAAGCACTGATCGAAAATGTCGAAGTCATCACCGGCGGCGCGTCGACAACCTATGGTTCGGATGCCACCGCAGGGGTCGTGAATTTCCGCCTCAAGCGCGACTTCGAAGGTCTTACCGTCGGCACGCAATATGGCATCAGCGACTATGGCGATGGCGACAGCTTCCGGATCAACGGCACGCTGGGCGGCAATTTTGCCGATGGACGCGGCAATGCGGTGCTGTCGGTCGATTACACCAAGCGCTGGCGCGCTCTGGAAGGTGATCGTGACTATTTCTTCTTCCGCCGTACGACCCCCGGCCTCGCTACCATTCCGCAGGGGAACACGATCTTCGGTGCCAACCGGCCCACGCTTGATGCGGTAAACTCGGTCTTTTCTGGGTATGGTTTCGATCCGATTTCGGGCAGCGACGGCTACTATACCGGCCAGATCGGTTTCAACACCGACCAGACGCTGTTCACGACCTCGGGCGTGCCGGTGCAGAATTTCCGTGATCCGGAAACCGACGAAGCCTATATCGTAGACAGCGGCCCCAACAGTCAGCAGATCAATTATGGCTATGCCGATGGTGCCTTACAGGCAAATCTGGAACGCTACTCCGTCTTCGGCAAGGCTGATTACGAACTCACGGACAGCATCCGTTCCTTCCTGCAATTCAGCTATGTGAATTATGAAAGCATAGCGACCGGCAATCCGACGCTGGCGTCCAATGTCTACGGGTTGAGCGTTCCCTCTTCAAATCCGTTCATTACCGACGACTTCGCCAGCATTCTTGCCTCCCGCCCCGATCCCACGGGAGATTTCACCTTCTACAAGGCCTTCAACATCCTCGGGCCGCGTATCCAGTCATATCGCTATGACGTCTATCAGATCACCGGGGGCTTCTCAGGCGATCTGGGGCTCGGAGACCTGACCTGGGATGTCTATGGCAGCGTCAGCCGCGCGAAGTTCGAAAACGAACAGGTTGGCGGGGCCAGCGCTTCGGCGCTTGAGCGTCTTCTCTACAGCCCGACCGGAGGCACCGAATATTGCGAAGGCGGCTTCAATCCCTTCGGCAATGTCACGCCTTCTCAGGAGTGTGTCGATTATATCTATCGGCGCACGCTGAACACCAACGAGCTGAAACAGCGCATTGTGGAAGGCAGTGTTCAGGGCGGATTGTTCGACATGCCCGCAGGTCAGGTGCGCTTCGCACTTGGCGGCGATTACCGCTACAACAGCTATGACTTCCAGCCCGATGCGCAGCTTAACCAGCCCGACGGCACAAGCGATATTCTGGGGTATAGCGTGCTTCGGCCAGCCGGAGGCTCGGTCGATACGACTGAGTTCTTCGCCGAATTGCTGGTGCCCCTGCTGCATGATCTGCCCTTCATCCAGAAACTCGATCTGGATCTTGGCTATCGCTATTCCGATTACAGTTCGGTCGGCGGAGTGCACACCTACAAGGCGGATGTGGACTGGCAAGCCACTGACTGGCTGCGCTTTCGTGGCGGCTATAATCGCGCCATTCGCGCACCGAGCGTAGGTGAGCTCTACGCGCCGGTTTCAACCGGCAGCGTCAACATCGGCAACCCCACGCCTACCGGTTCGGAAGGCGACCCCTGCGATGTGCGTTCGTCCTATCGCCAGGGGCCAAATGGGGATGATGTGGCGGCCCTTTGCCTCGCCCAGGGTGTTCCCGAAGCGCTGATTGATTCCTATCAGCTCGGAACGGCGCAGGTTTTCGCGCTGACCGGGGGGAATCCCGATCTGCAGGAGGAAAAGGCCGATACCTATTCCTTCGGCGGTGTGATCCGCTCCCCCTTCTATTCGCCCATGCTCAGCGGTCTGTCGCTGTCGGTCGACTGGTACAAGATCAAGGTGAAGGATGCTGTGGGTCCGCTGTCCATCGCCCAGGGTTTCCAGTTCTGCTTCGACGAAGGCGGCAACAACCCAACATTCGATCCGGACAATTACTATTGCTCGCTCATCGAACGCAATCCAGCCAGCGGTGTGCCCCTTAATCCGCAACAGCCACTGCTCAATCTGGGCCAGTTCTCGGTCAGCGGCATCGATATTCAGGTCGACTGGAGACTCGATCTCGAAGATCTGGGTGTAGGAACGAATAGCGGCCGCTTCGATATCAATACGGCGATAAGCTATCTCGACAGCTTCAAGATACAGAATCTGCCGGGCGCCCCGACCTATGACTATGCCGGCAGCATCGGCAAATCGATCGAGAGCAATGCCGGAACCGCGCACCCGCGCTGGAAATCGGTCACGTCCTTCACCTATACGCTGGGTGACGCGAGTATCGGCCTGCGCTGGCGCTTCATCGATGCGATGAAATCATCCAGCCAGGTGGTCAATCCGGACAGCACGACGCGCGGCGTGGAATCCTATAACATCTTCGATCTGAACGGGCGTGTGATGTTGCCGGCCGAAACCGAGATGCGGGTTGGCGTCACCAATCTGTTCAATCGTAAACCGCCGCAGGTTGGTAACAGAGAAGGCAATTACGATGCGCAGAATTACGATGTCCTTGGCCGCTACTTCTTCGTCGGCCTAAAGAAGAATTTCTGAGCCACCCACTTGCCCGGCGGCATCACTGTCGCCGGGCTTTTTTTGGGTAATGATCAAATGCATCATCACCCTGTGCACCGTACAAGGGATCGCCATGAAATATTTCGCACTGGCAGCACTTGCTGCATCCACTTTTCTGACCCAGCCCGCCTACGCCGAGCTGAGCAGCACGGACGAGAGTGAAATCCTCGAAAATGTCAGCGAAGATGCCCAGCCGATTGAAGAAACCGCTCTTGCGATCTGGGACTTCGCTGAACTGGGTTACAAGGAAACGCAAAGCTCCGGCCTGTTACAGCAGCGACTGAAGCAAGCCGGCTTCTCCATTACCCCGGGCATTGCCGGTGAACCCACCGCTTTCCTGGCCAGTTACAAGAATGGCGATGGCCCGGTAATCGCTCTGCTCGCCGAATTCGATGCCCTGCCCGGCCTGTCACAGAAAGCCGGGGTGGGCACGCAGCAATCCGCCGGCGGCATTGCCGGTCATGGCTGCGGCCATAATCTGTTCGGCACCGCTTCCACCTATGCCGGCATTGCCGTGAAAGAATGGATGAAGGCCAACAATATCAAGGGCGAAGTCCGCGTCTATGGGACGCCTGCCGAAGAAGGCGGATCGGGCAAAGCCTTTATGGTGCGCGATGGCTATTTCGACGATGTCGACATCGCCATTCACTGGCACCCCGGAAATGTGAATTCAGCGTCGCAGGGCCCCACCTTGGCCAATATCAGCGGCAAATTTCGCTTTCACGGCATCTCTGCCCATGCGGCCGGCAATCCGGATAAGGGGCGCTCTGCGCTTGATGGCGTCGAAGCCATGGATGACATGGTCAACATGATGCGCGAGCATATCCCTGATTATACCCGCATCCATTACGTCATCACCAATGGCGGCAAGGCACCGAATGTCGTGCCCGACTTTGCCGAGGCGTATTATTACGTCCGCCATCAGGACCCGGAAGTGGTTCGCAATGTTATGGAATGGGTGAAGCAGGCAGCGCAAGGTGCGGCACTCGGCACGCAGACGACAGTCGAATTCGAGCAGACCGGCGGCGTTTATTCGATGATGCCCAACGAAACGCTGATGCATGTGATGGACCGCAATCTGCATCGTGTCGGCGGGATCACCTGGACGGAGGAAGAAAAGGCTTTCGGCGCTGCGATTCAGAAGAGTTTCGGCCGTGAAGCACCGGCGCTTGATACGGTGGGCGAAGTGGAGGACGCACAGCTTTATGATAAAGCAATGGGTGGCTCCACCGACGTTTCGGATGTCAGCTGGATAGTCCCGACCGTGGGCCTTTCCACCGCCACATTCGTCCCCGGATCACCGGGGCATAGCTGGCAGAATACGGCGGCTGCAGGGTCCAGTGTCGGTATCAAGGGCGCGGTGGTCGCCACCAAGACGCTCGCGCTTACCGCCGCCGAATTGTTTCGCAGTCCCGACGTCATCGATGAAGCCAAGGAAGAGCTGGCTGAGCGTGTGGGGCCTGATTTCGAATATGAGGCTCTGGTAGGTGATCGTGCACCGCCGCTCGATTATCGCGACAACGTCTCCAAAGGCGACTGATACATCACACGATTAAGCGCGGCCGGTCCGGCACATCGGATCGGCCGCTCAGACTTTTTGCTTTTCATGTGTCACGCTGCGTACAGCACCCGGTGACGCTTCCAGCCCTTATTGAGCGCCGAGCACCACTTCAGTGGAACTGCGTCGCAGCACACGGGCAATTCCATAAGCATCAAGCGCGCGGATCAGGGCATCACTCCCATCGAGGGTGAATGTCCCGCTGAATTTCTGTGTTTCGAGTTCGGGATCGGCGAGCACGATGTGGCGTGCCGAATACCGGTTCATTTCAGCAACGATGGTCCCCAGCGGCTGCTGTTCGAATGTCAGACGCCCGTTCAACCAACCGGACAGCCGATCGGCATCCTGATGCCGAACCGCCACCGTTTTTCCCATCAGTGACAAGGTGTCACCCGGGGCCAGAATGGTGCTGCGTGCTCCGGCCATGCCGAGATCCACTTTCACGCGGCCTTCCAGCAGGGCGACACTGTATGCCTTGCCCTCATCGCGTACTGTAAAAGACGTGCCCAGCGCCTCGACCGACTTGCCATCGCTTTCCACGACGAAGGGATGCGCGGCATCCTTTGCCACCTCAAAGAAAGCGCGTCCTTTTGTCAGATGGACGATCCGGCGATCTTTCCATTGCGGAACCTCGATTGCGCTATCCGTATCGAGCGTGATGCGCGAGCCGTCAGCCAATGTAACAAGGCGTGTTTCGCCAATGGTCGTGGTATAGCTTGTCACGTCAGCAATCTGGACCGCGTCACGAGCAGGACTGTTCATCCTGTTCCATACGGCCAGGCCGCCGAGCCCGACAGCCAGTGTCAGCGCAGCGGCAATGCCATATTGCCAGCCAGCGAAGCTCCGCCGAGACGACGTGAAGGACGCTTCACCGCCGCGCTCCTGCCCGGATGCGTCCGCCGAGACTGGCGGTAGGGAACGGGCATCCCGAATCATATCGGCAATCATGGGGTGACTTGCCACAGCATCCATGCGGCGATCAGCGGCTAAGATGCCCTGCCAGGCGGCTTCATTGCGCGTATTGGCCTTGCGCCATTCGCTCAGGCGCTGCCGATCCTCTGCCGAGCAATCAGGTGCATTCAGCCGCGCATACCACGTGGCCGCCTCATCCATTTTGCCGGAGGGTCGAACATCATCATTCATTCTAGGGCTACGCTTAGCTTTCGGATCGCTCTCATTATGTGTTTTTCTACAGCGCTCATAGAGATTCCCATCTCGAGCGCAATATCGCTGTAGCTGAGATGTTCGAATCTATGGAGAACAAATGCTTGCCGGGTTCGCTCAGGCAGGAGCTGCAGGGCATTCATGACCTGCTGAAGAGCATCGGCACTTTCGACGATACGATCCGGCGAAATCTCTTCTACCGGATGGTGCCATTCCTCCAGACTGTCATGCTGTTTCGTATGGTGGCTGAGATTCTTGCGATGTTGATCGATCATCACGCTACGCGCGACCTGGAAGATATAGCCTTCGGGGTTATCTACCCCTTCACGAGCGCCCCGGTTCTGAATGCGCAATGCGACATTCTGAACCATGTCATCCACTTCTGAAGGCTGCACGCGACCGACGAAAAAGCCCCGTACGGCGCGCAGATATTGCTGAATTACTTCGCCCCCGAGACCATGCTTATCCCTCTCCATCTCAGCATGTCGGGTCGCGGCGGCATGTCCCCTGCTCATATGTTCCCCCCGCATAATCCCGAAAAGAAAGATGCGCTTGGGGTATCGTGCTGCGTTGTCAAACATCCGTCAAGTATGCATAGTAGATTATCGCAGGCTTTTGGGGGGCTGCGCGTCTCGAATGAAATCTCCCGTAGCTTTACCCAGCTTAAGGATGAATTTGCTGATACGTCGCGCCACGATCAGGTGCTGGATAGCAAGAGCAGCTATTGTAGCTGCATTGACCTGCGGTTTTCTCCCCGTTTCCGTTCAAGCTCAGACTCCGATTACCATCCCCTCCGGTTCATTGAGCGCAGCCTTGAAACATTATGCTGCGCGCACGGATCGGCAGATCCTCTTTGATCCCGCGCTTGTTCGCGGAAAGCGCGTTGCCTCTATTTCCGTTTCCACCGATGAATTGGTCGGCCTGCAGCAAATCTTGCGCGGCTCCGGCCTCGAGGCGAGGCTCCTCGACGGTGGATTAATCCTGATCTTCCGTCCGCCAAGCTGGCACAACCGAGCAGACACGAAGACAGCGCCAACCGCGCCCATTCCGCAGAACATCATCGTAACCGCCCTCAAACGACCGAGCCTGGTTCTCGAAACGCCCGGCACGGTCAATGTGGTTACGCAGGAGGATATTGCCTTCCAGAACCTCACCGAATTGCGCGATCTGGTGAAGGTGAGCCCCAGCCTGTCGGTAATCGATTCCCGAAATGGCGAGCAGCGCATTGCCATCCGCGGCATTTACGGCACCGGAGAAGCCACGGTGGGGGTCTATTTCGGTGAAACCCCTGTCAGCGGACCGTCGGGGACCACGCTCGACCCCAGCGGCACCACACCCGATATCGAACTGGTGGATATGGACCGGGTGGAATTGCTGAGCGGACCACAGGGAACGCTTTATGGCGCAAGTTCCATGGGGGGCACGCTACGCCTTTTGTTCAAACAGCCGGACATGTCCGGCTGGTCCGAAACGGTTACATCAGGCGCCTCGATCGCCCAACACGGCGACCCGGGCGGCAAGATATCAGCGGTTCTCAATGCCACGATCATCAAGGACGAACTGGCGGTGCGTGCGGTCATCTATCGCAGCGCATCTTCTGGCTTCATCGACAAGCCCGCTCTCGATCTGACCAATGTGGGCAGCGTAAAAAGACGGGGGGAAAGGCTGATCCTTTCTTGGCAACCAAGCGAGAGTTTTGCGCTGACCGCCACGGGCTTTTCCCATCGCCTGTCGCTCGATGACAGCCTCAGCTGGCAGATGGGCGCAAAACGCTATCAGAATTACGATTCTGTCAGGACGCCCTATTCCAGTCGCCTCAGGTTAGGCAGCCTCTCGGTGTCGGAAGATATTGGCAAGGTTCGCCTGTTCGCGACCGTGTCCTATTACAAATGGAACTTGCTGCGGCAGAATGACTTCACCCGGGTTCTTGCTGCCCAACGTGAAAGCCAGGCCGGATGCGCAAGGCTGTACGGGCTCGATCCGGGGGAGCTATGCAGCGCCGAAGCTTTTCAGCAGTACGGGGATTTCGTGGATTCACGCCTGCCCGGCATGCTTTATCAGCCGATGGGGGTTCATAGCGTAAACGGTGAAATCCGGCTGCAATCGGCAGGCGATGGCGCATCACAATGGAGCCTCGGGGCATTTTTCGAAAATCGCGCGGACCGGGCGGATAGCTATACGGTACGCGCCGATGCGAAGAGCGGAACGCCTGTTCTTCCGCTCGATATCACGGGCCTGCGGTTCATCCGGACCCGGCTCGAACAGCGCGCCCTGTTCGGGGAATATCGTTTTGACCTGACGGATAGGTGGAAATTCACCGCAGGTCTGCGCGGCTTCTTCTATCGGCGGGAAGCCTATGGCGACGTCGCGGTGCCCAATATCATTACAGGAACCGGCGATATAGCCGAAGGCCATTTCTCCACCCGTGCGAGCGGCACTTCACTGAAATTCGAACTGAGCTACGAGCCCCATAAGAATATCCTTCTGTATTTGCGCGCCAGCGAAGGATTTCGGCCCGGCGGGGTGAACATCACGCCCGGCCTTAGCATGGATGAGCAGATCTATAATTCCGACAAGCTCTGGAGCTATGAAGCGGGGACAAAACTGCAGATGGGGCAAGGCAGTAATATTGAGGCTTCGGTGTATCATGTCGACTGGGAAGACATGATATATTTCACAGGAAGCCCCAATAGTGCGTTCTTTTATAACGCAAATGTCGGCAGCGTGAATATCAATGGGCTGGAGGCGCGCTTCAATCTCCTTTTGGCGCCTCTCTGGTCTGTGCAGGCGCGCCTGAGCTATACAGACGCCCGGCTCGCGGATTCAGGCGCTCTCGCACTGGGCGCACAGCCGGGCGACCGACTGCCCGATATCACGCCTTTCAGCTATTCCTTCGGCAGCGTCTGGAAGACCTCGCTTAGCCCGGAGATTTCAGCCGTCTTTCAGGTCAATGCCAAGGGGATCAGCGGCACACATTCAAAATTCAACCACAGCTTCAAATTTTATGAAAAGCTGAGCAGCCATGTCGTTTTTGATGCCTCTGTCAGCTTCGACTATCGCGATTGGACGATAGGCATGGGCATCGAAAATGTTCTCAACTCGATTGGAGCGACGCGCGTCAGTTCCAGCGTGTCTTCCAACGTGCAGCTTTATGGTGGAGAGCCGCGCTCCTATTTCATGCGCATCACGCGTTCTTTCTGAAACGAAGTCAGCTGGAAACGAGGAGAGGTCAAAGACGGCCCCTCTTACGCTATCCAAGGCCGCTTTTTCAGGCGCATGCGTTTCTCTTTGCAATCGATTGAAATTCTCCTAGACTTGCCGCTAGCCGCAAGAGCCAGAAAGCCGGGAAAGAGGAAGGTCATGAAGAAGGCGATGCTATATCCGCCACAAACGATGTCAGCAGCAGGCCTTCATCAGAGCGCCCTGGCACAATCGCATGAGCAGCTTGGTCAGTGTGGGCGGGCCGGATAAAATATGCCGCACGCGCATCACTTCGTTTCTGAGGGGAAAAAGAATGGCTGATCTTCACAAAATTGCCTCCGCAATGCTGCTTGCCGGAACTGCAGCTCTGGCAGGCTGCGCCGCTTCGCCCTCCGACACGCTTGCCAGTGCCGAGCCAGACCTGCGCTCTGCCCCTGAGCGCCAATGCGATGCGCTTGCCAAATACATGGCAGGGCGCTGGCCGGAAGCGGGCACGAGGCTGACATCCAGTGTCTTTCACGAGGCTGGTCCCATGCCCTCCCCCTCTGGACCGCCGGGGATGCAGCGCCCACCGGTCGATCTGCCTGCTCACTGTGAAATTACCGGCATCATGCATGAGCGTACAGGCGTCGATGGCCAGAATTATGCCATTCGTTTCCATATGCGCTTGCCTGCTCAGTGGTCGGGCCGACTGCTTTTCACAGGCGGCGGCGGCACCAATGGCAATCTCGGCGATGCTTTCGGCTTCACGGGTGGCAGCGTTGCCCCTGCCCTCGCCCAAGGGTTCGCGGTGTTGTCGCAGGATTCCGGCCACAGCAACGAGATTAACTCACAGCCCGATCGCGGAGGCGACACAGCATTTGGTTTCGACCCTCAGGCTCGTCGCGATTATGGCGGGGCTTCGCTCAAGCCGGTTACGCTCGCCGCAAAAGCCTTGATCCGCAGATATTACGGCGCCGATCCGCATTATTCCTATTTCTTCGGCTGCTCCAAGGGCGGGCAGGAAGGGATGGCGCTTGCGCAGCAATATCCCGAACTTTACGACGGGATTGTCGCTGCCGCACCGGGTTTCTCGCTCCCCCGCGCAGCAGTCGCGGAAGCCTGGAATACCCAGGCCTATGCCGGGATTCTGGAAGCCGAAAACAAACCGGTCACGCTCGCAAATCTCGCTTCCACCTTTACAACAGGTGAAATGGGGTTGGTGCGCGGCGCCATTCTCGATGCATGCGACGCAGATGACGGCGCAAAGGACGGGATGGTCAATGACTATGCTCAATGCACCAGCGCGAAGGTGGTCCCGAGCCTGAAGCAGAATCTCTGCAAGACAGGCGGCGCGGAGCCATGCCTCACCGAGCTGCAGATCGACGCCCTCGAAAAAGTGCACCAAGGGCCGCAAAGCAGCGCTGGTGAACAGCTTTATCCCGGCGCGCCCTGGGATGCGGGATGGGGTGATATGGGTTGGAGGATCTGGCATATCGGGACACCCGATGGAAATGTTCCAGCCATCAATGTCGCGATGGGCGCGCCGTCTCTCGCGATTATCTTCAGCACCCCGCCGCACTTGCCTGGTACATCCTTACCCGATTATCTGGCCTATCAGCAGGCCTTCGATTTCGATCGCGACACGGCCAAGATCTACGCAACGAACAGCACATTCACGCAATCGGCATGGGATGTGATCAATGCGAGATCATCTGATCTGAGCACATTTCAGGCGCGTGGCGGCAAACTGATCGTGCCGCATGGGCTTTCCGATCCCGTGTTTTCCATCAATGACACTCTGCAATGGTGGAATGAAGTCAATCACAACACCGGCGGCAAGGCCTCCAGTTTTGCGCGTGTATTCCCCGTGCCGGGAATGGCCCATTGCCAGGGCGGCCCGGCGACCGATCAATATGATGCTCTGTCGGCTCTGGTCGACTGGGTGGAAACAGATAACGCGCCGCAGAAACTCGTCGCCAAGGCCGGCCCTGCCACGCCCTGGCCCGGCCGAAGCCGCCCGATCTGCGCCTATCCGCTCACCGCGCGGCCTGCCCCCGGCAAGACCTCTGGTGAAAGCGCCGACGATTTCGTCTGCGTGCGATAATCAGCTCTGAAAACGAAAGCCTCTTTGATGAATTCCGATATGACCGCTCAGGCTGGCTCGACCAGGCTTCTTAAGCTGCTGATCTTCCTGATGTTCGCAAGTTTTGCGATGACCACGGATTCTGTCGGAACGATCATTCCGGAGATCATTCGCGATTACCAATTGGGCATGACTGCAGCCGGGGCATTCCATTATGCGTCGATGTCAGGGATTGGCCTGGCTGCAATTTTGCTCGGTTTTCTGGCCGATCGGTTCGGCCGCAAGGCGACCATCCTGCTCGGGCTCGGTCTATTCTGCGCGACCTGCGCGCTGTTTGCCATAGGTAACAGTTTTGCGATTTTCGTGTTGCTGCTGTTCGTCTCGGGGCTTGGCATCGGTATCTTCAAGGCCGGGGCCCTTGCCCTCATCGGTGAAATTTCTCATTCCACCAGAGAGCACGCGGCGAATATGAATCTGGTTGAAGGCTTCTTCGGTGTGGGGGCCGTGATCGGTCCGGCGATCGTGACATATTCACTGCATAGCGGCGCCAGCTGGAAAATCGTCTATCTCATTGCCGCCGCGCTCTGTTTCTTGCTGGTCATCGGCACCCTCTTCGCGCCCTTTCCCAAAACCCAGGCCGCGTCTGGCGCTGAGGAAAGGACCGATACGCGCGAAGCCTTCCGCATGCTGGGCGATCCCTTTGCGCTGTTCTTTGCCGCCGCGTTGATGCTCTATGTCGGCGCGGAGGCAGCCATCTATGTCTGGGCGCCGACCTATTTCGCCGATTATGACGGCTCCTACACCTGGCTCGCAGCCTATCTCGTATCGGTCTTCTTTGTTTTGCGCGCGGTTGGCCGTTTCTTTGGTGCCTGGCTGCTCTCAAAGCTCGACTGGACGAAGGTGATCGCAATCTGCAGCACCGCCATGGCGATCCTGTTCTGGATCGGCGTGGCCGGTGGCAGAAATGTCGCGGTATTTGCCCTGCCTGCCACGGGCATCTTCATGTCGGTCCTCTACCCGACCATGAATTCGACCGGTATTTCCTGTTTCGAAAAGGCGCGCCATGGGTCGATTGCCGGCTTCCTGCTTTTCTTCACCTGCGTCGGCGCGGTCATCGCTCCGCTTGCGATGGGGGCAGTCGGCGACTGGCTCGACAATAGCGACTATTCGATGGTGCTCGGAAGCGTCTTTGCGAGCGTTCTGGCGGTACTGTGCCTATGGAACCTGATAGCTCAGCCCATTGCTCGCAAACTGGCCGAACGCAACAGCGCTGATTATGGCGATGTTCCCCTGGCCGAGGGCGCAGCGCAGGGCGTTTCCTGACGGTCTGCGCCGTTTGATATTGCAAGGCACAGCGCGCGTATCTCCCCTCGCGGAAAGGCTTGACCTGACCTGCGCGAACGTCATGGAGTGGCCGCTGAACGCAGATTGAGAGACGATGTCAGAGAAAATTCGCACCATTTATGATCTCGCCAAGCTCGCCGGTGTCTCCGGCGCGACCGTTTCGCGTGCTCTTGCCGGTAGCAGCGTGGTCAGCGCGAAGACAGCCGAACGGATCAGGGAGCTGGCCAAGGAACACGGCTTCAGGCCGAGTTCGCTGGCGCGCAACCTGCGCATTCAGCGCAAGGGCGCGATCGGTGTTGTCATCCCGCTCGGCCATGATCAGGGCCAGCATATCAGCGATCCATTCTTCATGACGCTTATCGGCGCGCTTGCCGATGAGCTGACGGAGAAAGGTTTTGACCTGATGCTCTCACGGGTCATTCCGGACCATGACGACTGGCTCGAAAACATGATTGATTCCGCGCGGGTGGATGGGTTCATCATTATCGGTCAGTCAAATCAGTCGGAGATTCTCGACAAGGCTGCTCGCCATTACCTGCCCATGGTCGCCTGGGGTGCTTTCGTTCCGGGCCAGACCCACTGCGCAATCGGCTCCGACAATTATCTCGGCGGCTCGCTCGCCGCATCCCACCTTATCGAAAGAGGCTGCAAAAGACTCGCCTTTCTCGGCAATCCGCAAGCCATCGAGATTGCGCTACGCCTTGACGGTGCACGGGCCGCGGTCGCGCGCGCTGGCGAAGACATCACCCTGCTCGAATCCCCCACCCATCTCGCCGCAGAAGCGAGCGGCGTCGATATCGACGCATTTCTTGATGCGACGTCCATCATGCCCGACGGCATACTCGCAGCCTCCGATCTCATCGCCGTCACGGCCATTCAAGTGCTGGCAAGCCGGGGAATGTCCGTGCCGGACGATGTCCGCGTTATGGGCTATGATGACCTTCTGCTCGCCCAAACGAGTGTCCCGACACTCAGCACCATTCGCCAGGATATTCGCCAGGGCGCGCGTCATCTCGTCGAGAGCCTGCTCGCGCGTATCAATGGGCAAACGACCGGCTCGATCGTGCTCAACCCGGAATTGATCGTCCGCGGATCAAGCACCTGACATTTTTGACGCGCCAGAGTCTTACAATCGATTGCGGAGACACTTTCTATCGGCTAGGCAGGCCAAAAGAAACAATCGAGAGAGGGACTGGCATGATCTGGCTAACATTGCCTTGCATGGCGTTCGTCTCTTGCGTCACAAGAGAGCGAAATAACCTTGGTCGTCAAAGCCGTGCCCTCCGATAATACGTCTGCTGCCCCCCTGCCTCCGGTTCGCTGGGAGGCCTCACCATTGCTTGCGCTGGGCGGCAGTGACTTTCCGCAGACACCGACCTTCGGCCCTGACATGCTCGAGCCCATAGCTCCGGGGATAGACATCTGGGACGCATGGCCAATTCAGGAGCGCGGCGGTGCGCCCTCCCGTCTTGCAGGAGGCGAGACCTTGTGGATGGCGCTCGCGGCGCCGCGTTTCGATGATCCGGAGGAGCGCCATGGCCATGCAGCGATACATCTGCTGATGCGGCGTGACGGAAGCTGGGTCCATCTGGGGCCGGCCATGCCGGAAGGTTTCTCTCCCGGAAGCCGTGAATGGTCGGGGTCCGCCGTACTCGACGAGGATGGGAAGACGCTGACGCTCTATTTCACCGCAACCGGTCAGCGCGGTGAAAGTGAACTGACCTTTTTACAGCGCATGTTCAGTGCCCGATCGACCCTTGTTCAGGGCGAGGCTCCGGCACTCACCGACTGGAGAGATCTTACCGAAATCATCCCGGAAAAACCGGAATGGTATATGCCGAGCGACGCTGGCACCGGCAAGGTCGGCACCATCAAGGCCTTTCGCGATCCGGCCTATTTTCATGACCAGAAAACTGGCCGTCATTTCCTCTATTTTGCCGCTTCACTGGCCGGTTCCGCATCAGCTTTTAACGGTGTGGTCGGCATGGCAAGCTGCATGGACCCGGCGCTAGACGAATGGGAAACACACCCCCCGATCATCAGCGCCGAGGGGCTCAATAATGAGCTGGAGCGCCCGCATGTGATCCACCACAAGGGGCTGTATTATCTTTTCTGGTCGACCCAGCGGCATGTGTTCGATCCCTCTGGCCCCCTCGGGCCAACCGGACTTTACGGCATGGTTTCGGAACATCCTGATCACGGGTGGCGCCCGATCAATGAAACCGGCTTGGTCTTTGCCAATCCGGCAGAGGCATCCAAGCAGGCCTATAGCTGGCTCGTCATGCCGGATCTCACGGTCACAAGTTTTGCCGATCAATGGGGCCCGGCTAAGCTGGCCGAGGGAGAACGCCGCTTTGGCGGGACTTTTGCGCCGGACGTGACATTGCAGCTCGATGGAGCGCGTGCCAGCGTGGCGGCCTGATCGATGACGGGGCAGAGAGACGTGCAGCGGCTTGGCGCGGTTGAACTTGGCGGAACAAAGGCAATCGCCTTGCTGACCGAGGGAGAGAATATTCTCGAGCGTGTCACCGCGCCGACAACGACGCCCGAAGAAACGCTCTCTGCGATCCATACATTGCTGCAAAAATGGCATGCACAGGCCCCCCTTCAGGCGCTGGGCATAGCCTCCTTCGGTCCACTTCAGCTTTCGCAGGATCAAGCCGATTTCGGCAGAATGCTGCCGACGCCCAAGCCGAACTGGAGCGGTGCCGACATTCTTGGCACGCTGAGCAGCGGGCTTTGCTGCCCTGTACTGATCGATACGGACGTCAATGCTGCCGCGCTTGCAGAACATCGCTGGGGCGCAGCGCAAGGCAGCGACAGCTTGTGCTATGTGACAATCGGCACCGGGCTAGGTGGCGGCTTTCTGATTGACGGACGGCCTATTCATGGCGCGATGCATCCGGAAATCGGCCATTTGCGGATTCGCCGCGCGGAAGGCGACAGTTTCTCCGGCGCTTGCCCGTTTCACGGCGATTGCCTCGAAGGCCTGGTGTGCGGCCCCGCCCTGGCGGCGCGTTTCGGCGGCGATCCTGCTCAGATACCGGACAGCGACCCACGCTGGAAATTCGTTGCATCGGATTTGGCCGAGATGGTCATAACCATCCTTCTTACAGGCTCCTGCCGGCAGATATTGATCGGCGGCGGTGTCGGCATCGCTCGCAAAGCATTGCTGCCACTCGTGCATGAACATGTCATCGAGCGCCTTGCGGGATATTTGCCCTTCGTAACCCGCGAAACCATCGGAGACATCATCCGTGCGCCCGGCCTTGGCGCCGACGCCGGCCCGATGGGCGCTGTTGCGCTGGCGCTTGATGCAGCCGCATTGAACAACGGTCAGTCGCGCTAGTTTTGCCAGAGGTTGGAAGTGCAGCGCGGGGTGCCGAGTAACCTTACCCAGCCCCCGAACTGCAATCACGCGAGTCAGATGACCATAGGCTGGCCAAATGCGCGGCGCAGCGCGTTCATTTTGACCTTGGTGAACTGATCAGCGAGGCTCGTACCGGCTGCCACCTGATCGAAGCCGTGGAAGGCGCCGGGAGTGACGAAAAGCTCCGTCGGCACGCCTGCATCGGTGAGCCGCCGGGCATATTCGATATCTTCATCGATAAAGAGATCGACACCGCCCACACCGATAAAGGCCGGCGGCAGGCCGCTGAGATCCTCGCGCCGTGCCGGCACCGCGGCAATAGGCACATTTGCGCCGCCTGGTTCACAGCCCAGGAAGCTTTCCCAGCCGAATTTATTGGCCCGTGCATCCCATCCGATCACGCCGATATAGGGGGGAAGCTGGCGGGTCGACCCGGTGCGATCGTCCAGCATGGGATAGATGAGCGACTGGAAGCAGATGGGAACTTCAGCGCGATCATGCGCTGTCAACGCCAGCAGAGCAGCATGCCCGCCACCTGCACTCTCCCCCATCACCGCGATCCGTGTGGTATCCACACCGAGCTTCTCTGCATTTCTGTAGAGATAGGTCAGCCCGGCATAATTATCCTCGATGGATTGAGCATAGGTCACCTCGGGCGAAAGGCGATATTCGACGCTCACGATGACGCAGTCGAGATCCTTTGCCAAAGCCTGCAAACGGCCCACTTCGGATTCCGCCGAACCGAGAATGAAACCGCCCCCATGCGTATGAAGGATTGCAGGCCGGGAGCCTTTCTTGCCTGCATTTATGACAAAGACGGTTACGTCAGGCTCTCCGTTGGAGCCGGGCACGCTGAGCTCTTCCACCGCAATGTCGGGCAGACGCGGCGCGATTATCTGTGCACCTTCCGGGGGCGGTTGGCGGATGGTTTCGGCATCGAAAGGCGGCATGGACGCCATCATATCCAGCACGCTTTGCGCGGCCGGACGCAATTCGGGAGCGACATATTTCAAGGCCAGGGCAGGATCGGTTTTTGCCGTCTCTGCAGCCAGTGACAATCCGGGGGTGGCCAGCATCGTTCCTGCCAGTGCCACGCCGCCCAGCTTTGCAAATTCACGCCTGTTCATTTCGCCTTATCCTTCCCATTCACACGCCGCTGTGGACGTCGCTCAACCTGCCTGGCGGTCCAGCCAGGCTGCAAACAGATCAATCCAGCTATGCACCGGCAAGGCGGGATCACCGGGGCCAAATCCGTGGCCACCTTCTTCGAAGAAATGCGCTTCACACAGCCGCTTGGCGGCGCGCAGCGCCTGCATCATGATCAGGCTGTTATCGGGTGAAACGGCCGGATCATCCAATGCGTGAACCAGAAAAGTCGGCGGGGTCTTATCCGTTACATGATAGGCCGGCGAACGCCTGTTAATGACCATCAGATCGGGATTTTCACCCAGCAGCTGAAGGCTGGATTCCACATGACCGATCCCCGGCGTATGAGTGATCACCGGATAGATGAGCCCGACGGCAGCGGGACGCGCGCTTTGCCGGTCAGCGGCATCGCGCGGGTCATAGACGTCTTCGTCGAATGCTGTTTCAAGGCTGGCAGCAAGGTGCCCACCAGCCGAAAACCCGACCGCATAGACCTGCGCCGGATCGACCCCGAACTTCGCGGCATTTGCGCGGATCAAACGCATAGCGCGCTGCGCATCCTGCAGCGGTACGTCTTCGCGATGCCCCCAGCCCTCGCCCGGCAGACGATAGGACAGCACGAAAACCGTGTATCCCTTCGCCGTCATCCGGTCGGCAATGTCGAGGCCTTCATTGCCGATCGACACGAAAGTATAGGCCCCGCCCGGCATTACCAGCAGGGCCCGGCCATTCGGCTTTTCTGGCCGGAAAATACGCAATTCGGGCTGGTCGGTGTTGCGCAGAAAGAACGCTGGCCAGTCGCCAGGCAGTTTCTGCGCCTTGAAACCGCCCTCCGGGGTGCCTTGAGGCCACAGAGGCATCACCGGCATCTGGCGCCAACGCCGGATCGCATCCTGCGGGGTCATCATCTTCGCGACAGCCGGCGACGCACTGATCGCCGCCGCAGCTACTCCGCCTGCCAGAAGAAAGCCGCGTCGGCCCACCGTCAATTCTGTCATTTCCCGCTCCCAGATGGCGCTTTAATTGCCCACTTCTTCCGTCAGGTCGATCAACCCTTCAACGATAGCATTCTCGGCACAGCCCGGCTTCAACCGCGATGACAATACTTCAAACGTGTTATATCCAAAAGCTTCCTCGGAAGGAATATAACCCGACGGCGCGGCGCCATTGGCAAGCGTCACGACCAGCGTGTTCTTGTAAGGCGATTCCTGCTTGAAGTGCTGTCCGATACGCGTGAACAGTTCCGCGTCCACTGCACCGATGACCGTATCGCCGATCGCCAGCACGCCAAGTCGCAAATCCACAGGGTCGGAATCGACATAGCTTCCGGGGTAGCCCGCTCTGCCGCTATCGGTTCTTTTGCGCCCCGGGCAGGTGACGCTCTTCTGCAACCCAGCAAGATGCGGCGCGCGCACGGGCCGCTGCGAATTATCGCGCATCACATGCAGCACTTCCTCGCCCAGCATCTGCCCCATGGTTCTGGCCATGCTGGCTTGCTGATCGAGCAGCTTTTTCACCTCGGGATCACTCTTGTCGAGCCCCTTCCCGCCGGGCGGCATCGTGTTGCTGATGTCTTCACCGCGCGCGGCGAAATCATCGATGCGGATCTGGCGCAGATCATAAGTCTGCTGAAAATAGATCGGGTTCTGATCACCCGCCGCGCCCATGCTCCACAGTGCCACCGCGCCATCGCCCAATGATTGTTCGATATAGCGTGAGGATGCGCCAGGGATGTCACCGCTGACCTTGTCGAGCATACCCGTAAGCACGCCGTGCACTGCGTAATTGTAATAGACGGCGATCGGGCTGCCATCGGGCCGCGTAAATTGCAGCACGGCCACGCTCTTGTCGGAGGGGCCATCGTAATTCGGGCCTTCTCTCCAGCGCTGCGTTTCCGGGTCGATCATATTGCGATTGACGTTGATGTAGGAAACACCGGTGCCGAAACGCATTTCGGCAGGTTCCAGCCTGCCGGCTGCGTCCTTCACCGCGGCAATCACCTGATTTTCAAAATCTTCGCCGTCGAAGAAGGGCACGCTGTGGCTATGTGATGCCGCCAGGATCAGTCGTTCGCGCGGGATATGCAGCTCGCGCTCAATGCCGGCCGCGATATGGTCCCAGGTTTCCGTCCGCAGGGCGATAGCATCGACCGTTATCAGCGCGGCACGCTCCTGCCCATCATCAAGCACCAGAGCGCGCACATAGAGCGGGTCCAGCACGCCATCGAAATTATCAGGGAGCTGGGCCGGCGGAGGAGTTATATCCTCACGCACGGCACCAGCATGAAAGGATCGCTGTGGGAGATCCGCCGCCACAGCCGGAGTGGTAGCGACCAGAAGGGAGGCGGCGAAAACGATCCATTTCATTTCTTGTAACTCAGCCTTTCTTGTTCACCCGGAAAGAAGTCGGGCAGCATCTTATGGAAAGATGATGAGGGCGGAGTTTCCCCCACCCTCATGATCGATCCATCAGAACTGGAAGCCGATCCGGCCGCCCCAGATCCGCGGTGCCTTGTAATTCACCACGGTGGAACTCCAGGTCGTCGTCACAGTGCTGGGCTGACGCTCATTTTCCAGATTGGTCACGAAAGCAGTCAGCGTGATCGGCGAGTCATCCGGCTCGTAAGTCACGTTGATATCCGTCTTCGTGTAGCTGTCATTCCGGCTCTGCACATAATTGGCCACATCGGCATAGGTCGCCGACTGGACATAGAAGTCCACCGAAGGCGTCAGCGTGCCGTTGAAGACATAGAAGTCATGCGCATAGCTGAAACGCGCGCTCCATTTCGGGGCATTGGCCAGACGGTTACCCGTGAAGTCCGCCGTCGCCGAAGGGATCGTGGCATAGCCAAAGCTCGGCGCGAAGATGTTATACATCGTATCCGCGGAATAGAGATTGTCCTGACCGTCGGGATAGGAACGGAAATCCGTATCCAGGAAGGAAACATACCCGCTGAAGCGATCCTGCGACGTCGGACGGAACGTCGTTTCCAGTTCGACACCGCGAATGCGCGCCTTGGCGGCATTGGTGGTGACGGGAACCGGTCCCTGAATCGGGTCGACGATCACGCTGGAAACCTGCAGATTGTTGTAATCCATCCAATAGCCCGTCAGGCCGACGAAGAGCATCCGCCCGAACAGATCGGCACGCAGACCGGCTTCGTAATTGGTGACCGTTTCCGGTTCATAACCCCGGAAGCCTTCCGGATTGGTGCTCGCTTCAAGTCCGCCTGAGCGATAGCCCGTGCTGACCGTGGCATAGGCGAGAACATCGGGAGTGATGTCGTAGTCGATGCCAAGTTTCCAGTTCACCTTGCTGAAGGTCGCCTTGTCGCGATTGGTGTCATCCGTAAAGGCGACCTGCGCGACCGGACAGGAATCAAGGCTGATATTCTCACGCGTGACAGTCCCGCCCGAGCAGACCAGCTGAATATTCTGATTATACACCTGATCCCAGGTGGCGCGAATACCACCGGTGAGGCGCAGACTATCGGTCAGTTCATATTTCATCTGGCCGAAAAGCGCCTGCGAACGGCTCCCGACATTGCTCGGCGCAGTGATCACGTCGACCGCATTGATCGTCGAGATTTCAAAGCCTTCGCCAGCATAGTTGGCGCCCACGGCGTTAAACACAGAATTGAACGGGAAAGGCGCGGTGTTGCCAGCGTGAATCAGGCGTTTGCCTTCGTCCTGCTTGTCTTCGTAGATATAGGCGCCGGCAACAATCGACAGCGGGCCGTTTTCGTAATTGATGTCGAGTTCGTTCGACCAGCTCTTGGTGGCGATGCCGATACCCTGCTGATCATACACACCGGTTGCAGCGTCCATGCCGTCATCCTCGATGTGAGAATAACCCGAAATCAGCGTGGCGGTAAGATTGTCCGTGGCATTCCAGGTCAGGCGCGAACGGGCGCTGTAATAGGTCAGATCCTGCTGGTTGTCTTCGATCGAGCGCGAACCGGGGTTGATCGTGCCGTCTTCGGGATTGACCAGCACACCGTCACCGAAAGTCCCCGTGACGAGATCAGCATCGGGATAATAGACGTAGCTGCGCAGATAGGTGAGCGGCGTCGTGCCCTTGTTCTTGCCATAGGACAGGGCCACCCGCCAATCGAGGTCAGGGGTCAGATATGCAAGGCTGGTGAGGCGCAGGCCGGTCGTATCGGTCTTGCTGAAATTGTCATCGGCATTGAGCTTGGGCTCATACCCGTCATTCACTTCATGCATGGCCGAGAAACGCAGCGACCAGTCATCCGTCACCGGCAGATCGACACCCAGGCGGGTGCGCACGCTGTCGTAGCTCGAATATTGGAAATCGCCATCGACTGCGAACTGATTGCCCGGATCGCGCGTGTTGATGTTCACAACACCGGCAGTAGCGTTGCGGCCATAGACCGTGCCCTGCGGACCGCGCAGCACTTCGACTGATGCGAGATCAAACAGGCCAAGCTTCAACACCTGAGATGACGGCTCATAAATGCCATCGATCTGAGTCGCCACGGTCGAATAGCCACTATAGGCGTTGTTCGAACCGATACCGCGGATCGAGAAACCGTTGAGGCTCAGCTGGAGGTTCGGCGCTGTACTGACGAGGTTTTCGGCCGTGCTGATGTTCTGGCGATCCAGCGAATCCTGCGAAACGACCGAGACGGCAACCGCTGCCTTGGAGAGCAGTTCTTCGCTCTTCTGCGCGGTGACAACGATCTCGTCAAAGGCGGGTTTCTCGTCGGAAACACTCTGGCTTTCCTGAGCCACAGCGGGGCTGGCAACGGCGGCCATACTGACGGCGGTCAGCCAAACAAATTTTCTCACGTGCATATCCTCTATCAAACACATCACTCTCGATCCGAAAGGCTGAAACACCTTTTCGAGACGAGGAGAAAGGTGTCGGAGAACACCAGGAGGACAGTTCATGAAAGCCAGCAATGAGCAGAACAGCTCGGGAATGCCGGTCGCACGGTCAGTCGCATCTCTCTCCTCGATCATCTTTGCAATCGATTGTTGTCGTCTTTAGCCGTTAAAACCGGAGACGCAAGGGCGCAACTGCCGCACCCAAACATCGCGCGACGCATCTGGAAGGCAGACGCAGCGCGATGTTTGGGTTTCAAATTATCAATTGAAAACAGATGGGTACCAGCAATGACCACGAGGCCACCGCGACGTCACCATGACCAGCGACTGCCAAAACAGTCCAGCAATCGATTGCAGATTTCACCAGGAGTGTTGCATTCCGGTGTCACTTCACCTTGTACACCCCAATAATGACTGCGGGTTCACCCTCCGGGCCCTGACCAGGTTGAAGAGTGCCAACGAAGCTTGCGCCGTTCACCCATTCATATTTACCCAGCGGCGCTTCGAGAACGGGCTGAGTAAATGCCAGAAATGCGAAACCCGACTCTTCAGCCGGTGTTTCCGGCGGGCATAGAGTGCCCTTGTTGACGATATTGATGATCGCATCATCATCCGTCTTCAGGAAATAATCGGCTTCCACAAGGGTGCAGCCATTGGCGAGATGAAGCTGCCAGTCCCAACCACCCGGCATCACTTGCCCGCGCATATCCGGCCCTGCGAATGTGCCGCCTGTGATCGGAATGATGGTCCGTCCGCCCTTCGGTGTCTGTCCCGCATCGATCGCCTCGCCAAGCAGCACCGTTTCGGTGAAAACGAGCTCCGTCTGCGGTGCACCGGGCTCCTTTTTATCGGTGTTTTCAGCCGATGCCTGTGTTGCCATGCAAGCGATCGCCAGCGTGCCCAGAGCTTGAACCGTCCTCATCATCCTGCCTCTCCTGTAAATATGTGCCGCAAGATCGTCATTTATCCCCATAGCCGGGAATAGCCGCAGTATGGCGCGGCCCTGCCCATTGACAAGGCCCGCCGACATTGAAACGAGCCTGCAGTCGAACAGAGATGTTGCCCGGATGGCTGCCACCATGCCCGGCTGTATCTGCGGCGCCTCCTGACTTCAGTGCTTTAGCGCAACACCGATCGACTTCAGTTCGGTGTAAAGTTCGATGGCGCTCCACCCCATTTCGCGGCCCCAGCCCGACTGACGGAACCCGCCGAAAGGAAGGGCCGGATCGATCACATGGTGGGTGTTGATCCCGACAGTGCCGGCTTTGATCTTTCCCGCGACGACATGCGCCTTGTCAATATCCTGCGTGAAGATGCTCGCCGCCAGCCCGTAGATACTGTTATTGGCTTCTCTTACCGCGCCGGCCACATCTCCGTCAGCAAAGGCGGATGACACCAGAACCGGGCCGAAGATCTCTTCCCGTACCACCGCCATATCGGGCGTTGTTTCAGCCAGGATCGTCGGCTGAACGAAATAGCCACTATGTGTCGATAATTGGTAGCCCCGTTCCTTGCCTGCTTGTCTTTTTGACTTGCCGGATAGTCCCCCGCCCCCATGAGATCAGCAAGTCACCCCGCGGGGGTACAGATGTGCTGCTGACCAATTTGTGTCGTCGAATCAAAGCGACCCAGGTCCGGGATGAACCAGCCGCACACAGAAAATGGAGCGTATTCCGCCTGATTTTTTTCGAGCGGATCGGTCATTTATCGGTTAAAAAACAGGGACATGCGCTGCGCATCAGGACGCGTTAGCGTCCAGTCCAGCTTGCTACGAGCGGCGTAAGCGATTATATACCGGCCGTTATGGAAAAAGTTGCTACGAGAGGCCGCCCGCGCGAATTCGATGTTGATGAGGCATTGAGCGCGGCACTGCGCGTTTTCTGGACCAAAGGTTACGAAGGGGCTTCCCTGAGCGACCTGACAGAGGCGATGGGAATTACCCGTCCCAGCCTGTATGCTGCGTTTGGTAACAAGGAAGCGCTCTTCAAGCAGGCGCTCGATCTCTATGAAGAAGTAAAGCTGGCATATGTTGGTCAGGCACTAGAGAGCGAAACCGCAAAGGGTGTCGCACGCAAAATGTTGAATGGTGCGATCGAAACGATGACCGACGGCGAATGTCGCGGCTGCATGGGCGTGATTGCATCGGTTATTTGCCAGGACGCCGAGGCCACTATTCGCGAAGACCTTCACCGGCGTAATGAATCGTCACATCGCGCACTGGTTGAGCGCATGCAGAAGGGGATCGACGATGGAGATTTCCCAGAGCCTGCCGATGCAGAAGCCATCACGCGTTATTTGAAAGCCGTGCTGCAGGGCATGTCTGTTCAAGCCCAGGCCGGGGCAAAACTTGAAGAACTTCAACAAGTTGCAGAAGCCACGCTGGCTGGGTGGCCATCGCGTTAAAGCGGCGCTGAATGCTGCACTGCATAAAAAAATACCGGTCGATACATAATTATCCCTTGACCTGAACCTCAGATTACATACTTAGCGGTACAGAAGTATAGCTGCTGAACGACGGGTTCGTTGTGCCGCATCCATGCGGGACAGCGAGCGCCAGTTCCGTGCCGCATCAGGCCAGCATATCCAAAATTGTCTGCCAACCCGTGCCGATCAGGCTTTCGGGAAGGAACACCTGCGTCCTGCGGCGCCGGCAAGGGAAGAAGTCATGTTTGATACACCATTCGATGAGCAAAACGACGAGCGCTATCGCAAAGCCGCTGCCGCATCTGACACCCAAAAAGGCGAGGCGGTGGAGGAGGATACTCCGCGCCGCTCACGGAAGTGGCTCGCGCTGCTCGGTATACTCGCCGCTATCGTCGTCAGCTGGTGGCTACTGACCGGAGAGCAGGCACCTGCCGCGGCGCCGCCCGTCCCGACAGTGACCGTTGCCAGTCCTCTGCAACAGGAAGTGACCGAGTGGGACGACTTCATCGGCCGCTTCGAAGCCAGCCGCAGTGTGGACGTGAGGCCGCGTGTTTCGGGCCAGATTACCCGGGTGCATTTCACCGATGGCCAATTTGTACGCTCCGGCACGCCGCTGTTTACTATCGATGCCCGCCCCTACCGGGCGGCGCTGGCTGAAGCCCAGGCACGCGTCGAAACCATCAACAGCGCGCTCGCCCTTTCGCGCAGCAATCTCGACCGCGCCCGGCGCCTGATCGAGGAAGATGCCGTCGCTGCTACCGAGATCGACCGGCTTGAAGCCGAAGTCCGCGCCAACGAGGCATCACTGGCCGCGGCAAAGGCGGCGGTGCGCTCGCGCGCCCTCGATGTCGAGTTCACAACGGTGCGCGCACCGATATCGGGCCGCATTTCCGATCGCCGCGTGGATGCTGGCAATCTTGTGGCCGCAGGCGGGGGCGATGCCAACACCCTGCTCACAACGATTAACGCGATCGACCCGATCTACTTCAGTTTCGAAGGCTCCGAAGCAATGTTCCTCAAGGCTCGGCGTGAAGGGCTCGACGGGGACACACCGATCGAAATCCGCCTGGCGGATGAGGACGATTTTCGCTGGCACGGCACGCTGGATTTCACCGACAACGCCCTCGATCAACAGTCCGGTACGGTCCGCGCCCGCGCCATCCTGCGCAATGGCGAAGGTTTTCTCACCCCCGGCCTCTTCGGCAATATGCGCATGGCGACCGGCGGTACTTCCGAGGCGCTGCTGGTTCCCGATACGGCCGTCACCACTGACCAGACGCGCAAATTGCTGCTGGTCGTTGGCGATGATGACACAGTCGCCGCACGCGAAGTGCAACTGGGGCCGATCGTCAATGGCTTACGGGTGATCCATAGCGGCATTAAGGCGAGTGATCGTGTGATCATCAGCGGTGTGCAAATGGCCATGCCCGGACAGAAGGTCAAACCCAAGGCAGGTCAGATCAAGGGCGCCGATCCCGCTGTCGCAGCCGCCGCCGATCCTGCTCCGGGCGGCTGACCCCAGCCGTAGCGCCGTACCACCGCCCTACTCCAGTTATCCCTCGCACGGAGGCTCCTATGCGCCTTTCCCGCTTCTTTATCGACCGACCGATTTTCGCGGTGGTCATCGCCATCATCATAACAATGATTGGCGCGATCTCGTACTTTTTCCTGCCGATCAGCCAATATCCGGAAGTCGTCCCGCCCACGGTCACCGTGAACGCGACATATCCCGGTGCCTCGGCAGAGACGGTTGCTGATACCGTTGCCAATCCGATCGAGCAGGAAATCAACGGCGTCGACGGGATGCTGTATCTTTCCAGCCAGTCGACCGGTGACGGACGCGCTATCATTACCGTGACTTTCGAGCCGGGTACTGATCTTGATGAAGCGCAGGTGCTGGTGCAGAATCGCGTCGCTATCGCCGAGCCCCGCCTGCCCGAGGAAGTCCAGCGTCTGGGCATTGTGACGCGCAAGACCACGCCAGACTTCCTGCTGATCGTGAACCTGATCTCCCCCGATGGGTCGATCAGCCGTGAATATATGTCGAACTTTGCCCAGACTCGCATTCGTGACCGATTGCAGCGGATCGAAGGCGTGGGCGACGTGCAATTGTTCGGTCAGCGTGAGCTGTCGATGCGGGTCTGGATCGATCCAGGTCGCGCGGCCGCCCTTGATCTGACGGCGGGCGATATTGTCCAGGCATTGCGTGCACAGAACGTGCAGGTCGCCGCAGGCACATTGGGCCAACAGCCCAGCCCCGACAGTGCCTTCCAGCTCAATGTCGAAACGCAGGGCCGGTTCACCGATCCGGCGCAGTTCGGAAATGTGGTGATCCGCACCGACGAAGCCGGTCGGCAGGTGCGTGTGCGCGATGTTGCACGGGTGGAAATCGGCGCACAGGATTACGCCACTTCAGCCTATCTGGGCAAGCAGGGCTCCGTGATCATCCCGGTGTTGCAGCAGCCTGGCTCCAACGCACTGGCTTCGGCTGACGAGATCAAGTCGGTGATGGCCACAATTTCCGAAAGCTTTCCCGCGGGGATGGAATACCGGATCGTCTACAACCCGACCGAGTTCATTTCCGAAAGCATCAGCGCCGTCGTTCACACCCTTTTCGAGGCGGTGATCCTGGTGGTCATCGTAATCGTCGCTTTTCTCCAGAAGGCGCGGGCTTCGATCATTCCCGTTCTTGCGATTCCCGTATCGCTGGTCGGGACCTTCGCGGTGCTGGCAATGCTGGGCTATTCACTCAACAATCTGTCTCTTTTCGGCCTGGTGCTGGCGATCGGCATCGTGGTCGATGATGCGATCGTGGTGGTCGAGAACGTCGAACGCAACCTCGAGGAAGGGCTCTCGCCGCTCGCTGCTGCGCGTAAGTCCATGGACGAAGTCGGCGGCGCGCTGATCGCCATTGTGCTGGTACTGTGCGCAGTGTTCGTGCCGACCCTGTTCATTGGCGGCCTGTCTGGCGCGTTTTATCAGCAGTTCGCCGTGACTATTTCCGCGGCGACGATCATCTCGCTGATCGTCTCGCTGACCCTGTCACCGGCATTATCCGCCATTCTGCTGAGCAAGCATGAGGAATTGCCCGCCGATGCCCCCCGCTGGCGCCGCGGAATCGATCGCGCCGGCGAGAAGTTCAACGCCGCCTTCGAACGGGCCAGTGATGCCTATGCGCGCCTTACCCTGAAGCTGGTGCGGATGCCGCGCAGGATGATGGCGGTATATGGCGTGTTGATCGGGCTTACCGGTGCCGCCCTCGCCCTCACGCCTGGCGGGTTCATCCCGCAGCAGGATCAGGGCTACTTTCTTACCGTCATCCAGCTCCCGCCTGGCTCTTCCACCACCCGTACCGATGAAGTGCTGCAAAAAGTGGCAGATCGTGTGCTGCCGATCGAGGGGATTACCAACTCCGTGATGCTGTCGGGTTTTGACGGCACTTCGGAAACACAATCCGCCAGCGCGGCCGCCGCTTACTGGGTCCTCGGCGATTTTGATGAGCGTGCCGGCAAGGGACAGGACATCGATACTCTGATCGCAAAGGCGCAGGCAGCCACCGCCGACATTAGCGAGGCGCGGTTGATGGTGGTGAAGCCGCCCGTCATCCGCGGGATCGGTTCGGCGGGCGGTTTCCGCATGATGATCCAGGATCGCAGCGGGCAGGACTTCAAGGCCATGCAGAATGCCGCCTATGCGTTGATCGGGCAGGCCAACAACAGCGAAGGTCTCGCTGGCGTCTATACATTCTTCGACACCAGCACACCCCGCGTGAAAGCCGATATCGATCGTGACAAGGCGCAGATCCTCGGCGTGTCTCCTTCAAGCATTTTCGAGACATTACAGGTCTATCTCGGCAGCGCCTTCATCAACGAGTTCAACCTGCTTGGGCGCACCTATCGCGTCACAGCGCAGGCAGACGCGCCTTTTCGTGATGAACCTTCCGACATCGCCGCGCTTCACACCCGCTCGTCCAACGGGAAGATGGTCCCGCTGGGATCGGTGGCGAATTTCAGCGACACAACCGGACCTTACCGCGTTACGCGCTATAATCTTGCGCCTGCCGTGGCCGTGGATGGCGACACTGCCCCGGGCTATTCCACCGGCCAGTCACTGGCGACCATGGAAGAAGTCGCCGCACAGGCGCTACCCTCCGGATATGAAACCGAATGGACTGGCATCGCCTATCAGCAGGACAATGCCGGAAACACGGCGATATTGGTATTCGCCCTGGCCGTATTGCTGGTCTTCCTCGTGCTGGCTGCGCAATATGAAAGCCTGGTCATGCCGCTGGCGATCATAATGATCGTGCCCATGTGCCTGCTGGCTGCAATGATCGGCGTGAACCTGCGGGGGATGGATAATAATGTCCTGACGCAGATCGGCCTGATCGTGCTCGTTGCCCTGGCGGCGAAGAACGCCATCCTTATCGTCGAGTTCGCCCGCCAGGGTGAGCAGCGCGACGGGCTTTCTCCCGTAGAAGCAGCGGTTCAGGCCGCACGGACCCGCCTGCGCCCGATCCTGATGACAAGTTTCGCCTTTATCCTGGGGTCCGTTCCACTGGTGATAGCAACCGGGGCCGGAGCCGAATTGCGCCAGGCACTTGGCACCGCTGTGTGCTTCGGGATGCTCGGCGTGACCGGCTTCGGCCTCCTCTTCACCCCCACCTTCTATGTCGTGTGCCGTGCGCTCGGCGACCGGATCTATGAATCGCGCCATCGCGGCAAGTCATCGGACGGCTCGATCGCAGCCCCCCACGCCACTCCCGCCGAATAGGAAATGCACACCATGCGCATTCGCTCTTTCTTCCTCGCTTCGTTATCCGCACTGGCCCTTGCGGCCTGTGCGGCGGGGCCGGATTATGTCGCCCCGTCCCCCCCTGCGCCCGCGGCAACCGGCCCCTTCATTTCCGCTGATTATGAGGCTGTCACCCCCAGTCCCCTGCCCGCAGAATGGTGGCGGCTCTACAATGATCCAGTGCTGGATGGCCTGGTCGAAGATGCACTGGCGGAGAATACCGACATCCGCCAGGCAAGCGCCCGGATCACCCGGGCACGGGCCGCCCTTCGTGGTGCTTCAGCGGATCGATTGCCGCAGGCAGGAATCTCGGCATCCCCCACTTACGGGCGGGTGAGCGAAGGTCAGACAGCGCGCGGCACTGACCGTGAAGGCTTCGCCTTCGATGCCGGGCTCGACGTTTCCTATGAGGTTGACCTGTTCGGCAGGGTCGGGCGCGGGATCGAAGCCGCGCGCGCCGATGTCGAGAGTGCGCAAGCCGATGCCGATGCCGTCAGGGTGATGGTGGTCGCCGAAACCATGGGCGCCTATGCCGATGCGGCCAGCGCTCAGGCCCAGATCGACGTTGCCCGCCAGATAGTTCAGCTTCTGGACGACACTTTGCGCCTGACAAGCAGGCGCCATGAAGTCGGTCTCGAAAGCGGTCTCGCCGTTGCCCGCATCAAGGCATTGCGCGAACAGCGGGCAGCCGAGATTCCCACACTGGAAGCGCAGCACAACGCCGCCCTGTTTGCTCTCGCCACCCTAACCGGCCGCGCTCCGGCGGAGCTCCCAGAGGTAGCCAGCGAGCGCAGTGTCGCTCTCAAAATAACCTCCCCGCTCCCCATCGGTGATGGGGCCGCGCTCCTGGCAAGGCGCCCCGACATTCGCGCCGCAGAACGCCGTCTGGCGGCAGACACCGCACGCATCGGAATTGCCACTGCAGACCTCTACCCGCGCATCACGCTGGGCGGGTCCGCCGGCGCGACTTCGACCAGCATCGGTGACTTGTTTACAGGAGGCGCCTTCCGCTTCCTCGTCGGCCCGTTGATCGATTGGACATTTCCCAATCGCGAACCTGTCCGCGCGCGCATTGACGCGGCCGAGGCGGATGCCACAATCGCACTTGCCGCATTCGACGGCACCGTGCTGCAGGCCTTGCAGGAAACCGAGACGGCATTGTCCAATTATGCGCAGGCCCTGCGCCGGCAAGAGAGCCTGCAATCGGCAACCAGTGCCGCCGAAACAGCGGCCCGTATTACCCGCGCCCGCCTGCGGGAGGGGACTGCAAACTCACTCGAAGTCATCGATGCAGAGCGTACGCTGGCCGAGGCACGCGCCGTGCAATCCAGCCAGGACGGTGCCGTTTCCCGCGCGCAGATCGATCTGTTTCGCGCCTTGGGCGGAGGGTGGTCGAACCCCGAGCTCGCGAGCAATTAGGCACGATTGGGTTGTCCTGTGGCCCCGCGAAAGAAGACAGGGGCATATCGTTCGATGACGCGCTCTCTCGCGGCGCACTCGCGAGGCTGCGCCCGGTGCGGATGACCGAGCTGGTGACTTCGTCCGGCTTTGTCTCGATGGCCCTCGCGACCGTTGCCAGTGGGCGCAGAAGTTAAGCGTCCACAGGCAACGGTGGAGATAGATGGATTAGTGACCGCGACCGCACTCACGCTCTTCGCCCTGCCCACCATCGCGCAGGTCGGCTGCGCCGCTCGAATGACAAACGCAACTGGCGCGAGAAGTGGTGTAAGCCTATCCTTTCATCTGCTCTCCTGTTCGTTTCCAGCGCGTCAGATACATAGGCCTTCCGCTTGGAGGCGGTGCGCGCCTCGATCAACGTGGCGAATGCCTAGATGTCCGCCTGCTCCCGCACCGCCTGACGCAGAAAACAGAAATTGGCAGCTTGATCATCAGCCGCGAAGTTTCTGTTCAGCTGCTTCGGGCAACTGGTGGGCGCTGTGAGTGGATATTCCTCAATTGGATCGGTCACCAGATTATAGAATTCGCAATTCGTGCTGCCCTGCTTTTCGGTGCAAAGAACCTTGTATGTCGCGTTGCGTACCGCGACCTGATACTTTGACAGTTCTCCCGTCGGAGTGAGGTCTTCGAGGATGGGCACTGCGGTTTCCGAAACAATATAGTCATGAACGGGATCGCGGACGTTCGCTTCTTCACCGAACAGGACCGGCGCCAGCGACCGGGCATCAAGCGTGACCATGCCAGTGCCTTCCCGATTGGACACATTTTCCGGAACAGGAGCCTTGGCGAGATCCAGAATGGTCGAGAACAGATCGGCGACATGGAGGTAGGCAGCGCTCGTCGTGCCCGGTTCGATGCCTGGTCCCCGGATCGCAAGGGGGACCCGCATGCCACTTTCATAGCCGGTGCCTTTGCCCCGGCCGACGCGGGTAATGTACATGTTGTCGATGAAATTGATGAATTCAGGTCCGTACATTGGCGTGCCATTGTCGCCAACGATGATGACGTAGGTGTTCGGATCGGTCTTATCGATAAAGTCCAATAGTTTGCCGATCGTCGTATCCATGGAATTGGTCATGGCCCGATTCATCGCCTCAGCCGAACAATTCCCGACATTGGCGGTGCCGAATTGCCCCCCGCAGGCGATCATTTCCTTGCGCGAGGCTTCATCCAGCGCGTCCTCATTGGGCACCACCGTCGGAGCGCCCATCTTCGATGTGATGTGGGAAAGGTTATAGGCCATCCAGACGAACCACGGTTTATCGGGGTCATCCGCTTCGCGATCATTGATCCAGTCTATCGCATCGGCAATCTTCGTGACCGGTGCATAGGTGGTCGATTTGATCCCCGGCAGCGCGTTGGCGGGCGCCGCTTCATCACGCACCTGGTCCGCTTTCGAATTCTGGTCCTGAACCTGATAGGTATAGTCCCAATATCCCTCAATCGCGCCATTCATATTGCCGCGAAACAAATCGAAGCTGGCCTGCTTGGGCTTCATGCCGGGATATTGATTGAGCCCAGCCAAATGCCATTTTCCGAAGATCGCTGTGCTGTACCCGGCATGTTTGAGATCCAGCGCAATGGAGTGACTGTCCTGAGTAAGCCAGTTTGTATAGTCGCGCACGCCCGTCTTGGAAGCATAGAGACCCGTAAGAATCGAGGCGCGAGAGGGTGAACAGAACGGCTGAGCCCACGCCTCGCTAAATGTCATGCCCTGTGCCGCGAAATGATCGAGAACAGGGGTCGACGCCGGTGCCCCCTTAATCTTCGCATAGTCCGCATGGTTGCGGCCCGACGGTCCATACATATCCTCAAGCTGGTCTATCAGACCGGGGTACATATCCGAGGCCGTGTCGGTTCCGATGTCGTCGAGTATGATCAGCGCGATATTGGGATGATCAGCGGGCTCTTCTGCCGCATGGGCAGGCGCTGCCACCATAGAAAAAGCGGCCATGGCTGAGACACTCGCCGTCGCCATCGTCTTCAAGTGACCTAATTTTCTAAACCACATGACACTTCCTTCCTGTTCAGTTTTTTCGGTCAGCAGCGGCTGCCCCGGCAACGAAGCAGCACCCTCTCTCCATTGAGGTGAGCCGCCGGCCTGCCGGGCAGGCACAGACTACTTCCTCGTGAATTCCACGTAGTTGATTGAGAGATTACGCATCGACGGTTCGTCCATGCCTTTCAGCAGGGTGCGCACATTGTATCGCCCCACCACACCGCTGCCGCGGGCCGGATAGAGAATGGGCACTTCTGCCGAGGTCACAGTCTTTCCGTCAACCAGCATGGAAAGGAGGGCAGCGCGCGGGCCGTGTTCAGGATCGGCCGTCGCAGCGATGGTGATCGTATGGTCGCCAACTGGGAGGGGCTCACCAACGAGTTCCACCCGCTCCTGCGCCCGCGCGGACGGGTTATACAGATAGAGTGGCCGGCCATCATCAAGCAGCAGACCCGCTCCCCCCGCTTCGTCGCCATTGATCACGACCGGTCCTTCCGCCCCGTCGCCGGTCACGGTGACATGGGCATCGACCTTCCAGCCTATTTTCAGCGAGGGGAAGTTGCCCGCCGCATAGCGCGTATCCCCCGGATAGAAGGTCAAGTGATCGCGGCCCTCTATCAGCGAGGGGCGCTTGCCCGGCCCTACCCGGCCAATCAGATCGGCCTCAATCGGATAGACATGGTTGCGCTTCGCAGCCTCGTCGAAATCCGCTTTAAGTTCGGCAAGCTTGCCGGGGTACTGGGCGGAAATGTCGTGCGCCTGTGAATAATCGACGGTCAGATTATACAGTTCCCACTTGAACTTGGCGGGATCGAGCGGCTTTGTGCTTCGGTCGAATGGAGCACGCGGCGGTGTCGTCGCAGCAAGCCAGCCCTCCTTGTAAAAGGAACGGTTACCGAGCATTTCGAAATATTGCTGATGCCGGGTGGAGGGCGCATCGGGATGACTGAAGCTGTAGACCATGCTGACGCCATCAATCGGCTGCTGCGCCACCCCATCGACCTTTTCAGGCGGATGAATTCCCGCTGCCTCGTAGATGGTCGGAGCGATGTCGATAACATGATGAAACTGCCGGCGGGTCTGGCCTGAAGCATGAATACGGTCAGGCCAGCTTATCACCAGACCGTCGCGCAAACCGCCCAGATGAGAAGCGACCTGTTTACCCCATGGGAAAGGCGCGTTCTGGGCCCAGGCCCAAGCGGCATTATAGTTGGAATAGCTGTCGCGCGTGCCGTTCTCATCCGATTTTTCTATCAGTTCTGCTTCGGTGGGTTCGATCCCGACCAGGCTCTGCAATTCCTGCACCGCGCCGCGCCGGCTATCCATGCTCGCGCCATTATCACCCTGAAGATAGATGATGAGCGTGTTGTCGAGCTGACCGGAAGAGCGCAGCTCATCTATGACCCGGCCGAGCTGATTGTCGAAGAACGACAATTGAGCGGCCGCCACTTCCATCTGGCGAGCGTAGGTTTTCTGCGCTTCGGGACTGAGGCTGTCCCAGGCGGGAAGTGCATCGGGACGCGGGGTCAGCACGGCGTCCTGCGGAATGACGCCCATGGACTTCTGGCGTTTGAAGATCTCCTCGCGCATGCGGTCCCAGCCCATGTCGAACTTGCCCTTGAAGCGGGCGATCCAGTCGGCAGGTGCCTGATGCGGGGAATGCATCGTGCCAGGGGAAAGATATATGAAGAAGGGATCGTCGGGCTTCTGGCTCCATTTCACATGCAGCCAGTTGATCATGTGATCGGTAAGGTCCTTGTCGAAGATGTAACTGGGGTCCTCCGGCGGCTCGACCGCATTACGGTTTTCGATCAGCTCAGGCCGGAATTGGTCCGCCGCCGCCGCGTTGAAACCATAGAAATAGTCGAATCCCAGACCATTGGGCCAGTGATTGAAGGGGCCCATCGGCCCGGTTTCCCAGATCGGCGTATTGTGATTTTTGCCAAAAAACGCGGTGTCATAGCCACTATCGCGTAAAACTCGCCCGACGGTTGCTGCGCTGTCAGGAATCACAGAGGTATAGCCAGGTTCATCGATCGCAACATTCGTGATCGATCCGGTGGCGACGGCGTGATGGTTACGCCCCGTCAGTAGCGCTGCGCGCGTAGGCGAGCACATGGCCGTTGTATGAAATTCGTTATAACGCAGGCCATGCCGGGCCAATTCGTCGAAGGTCGGAGTGGGGATCAACCCACCGAAAGTGCTAGCCGATCCGAAACCGACATCGTCCGTCATGATCAGGAGAACATTGGGAGCCCCTGCGGGAGCGCGGGGAGGCTCGGGATAGTTGTTCCAGCGTTCCTGCCTTTCCGAGCCGAAATCGGGTGCAGGACGATCCCCCGGAGCCACCTGAGAAGGCGCCGCAAGAGCTTGAGCAGCAAACAGCAAGCCAAAAGCCGCACCGCCTAGCGGGTGACGAAATTTGTATAAACTTTTCATGGTCGCTCTCCAAACTGCTATTATTTAAATGGTTTTTGATGAATTCCGGCGAATTTCTCTGTTTTACGGCTTCATCTTTTGCAGCGTGACTGACTGGATAGAGCAACTACAGCGTTCGGCTATCCGTTCTGCCAGCGGATCGGAGAAAAAGGGCGCTATGCTTCGTCGCCCGATATAGGCATCCCCACGCCCATGGATGGTCAGCGCGGTCTCGCGGGACGCTACCAGCTTGTCGTCTACGCGCATCTCCAGTCGGGTGCCTCCCTGCTGCAGAGGGAGGAACGCTACGCTTACTTCATATTGACCGGCCGGAAGCGGCGCGTCTGGCTGCACGGTTACCGGCGAACCAGCACTGCCCGGATTGACGATATAAGTCGGCTTTCCTCTATCGATGATCATTGCCTGACCGCCGAAGTGATCCCCCTGGACAAGGACCGGGCCGTTGGACGCATCGCCTGAAATTCCGACATTCGCAATGATTTCCCATCCTGCCGATACGGAAGGAAACGAATAATTGTTGTAGCGCGTATCGCCGGGATAATAAGTGAAGCTGGTCCGTGAACCGAGCCGGCTGGGACGGAGCTGCGCCGCCATGTTGGCGTTGAGATCGGCATTGAGCGGATAGACGTGGTATTTCTTTGCCGCAGCATCGAAATCGGCTTGGAGTTTAGCCAGTTTCTCGGGATAATTCGCCGAAACGTCCCGCGACTGCGACCAGTCATTCTTCAGATCGTAAAGCGCCCATTTGAAATCCTCCGGCGCAGTCCGGGCCGCGTAATCCCATGGCATACGTCCCGGAATGGTCGATGCAATCCAGCCATCCTTGTAATAGGCCCGGTTGCCGAGCATTTCGAAATATTGCTCTTTATGGCGCTCGGGCGCCGAGGCGTTATCAAAGCTGTAGGTGAAGCTTATTCCGTCGATTGGCTGCTGGACTACCCCGTCCACCTTTTCCGGCGGGGTAATACCCGCAGCGTCGTAAATGGTCGGCGCAACGTCGATGACGTGCGTGAACTGATCGCGAACCTCGCCCTTATCTTTAATGCCTGCGGGCCAGCTGACCACCATGCCATCGCGCAGACCTCCGAAATGGGATGCGACGCGCTTGCCCCATTGGAAAGGCGTGTTGGTCGCCCAGGCCCAGGCCGCGGGATAGGTGCCGAAGGTCGAGGGACCACCGTAATCGTCCTTCGCCGCGATCAGGTCTGCATTGGTCATGGGTGATCCCGAAATGACGCGCACAAGGTCGGCCGAACCGTTGAGGTCCTCCTCGCTCGCCCCGTTGTCCCCCTGAATATAGATGACCAGAGTGTTCTCAAGCTGCCCCGACTGGCTCAGCGTATCGAGAACGCGACCGATCTGGGAATCGAAATAGGCCAGCTGCGCGGCCGCGACTTCCATCGTCCGGGCATAGGCAGCCTGAAGTTCTGGAGAAATGCTATCCCAGGCGGGCAAGCCCTCGGGACGGGGGGTCAGAACGGCGTCGGGCGGAATAATGCCCATCTTCTTCTGCCGCTCGAAAGTGTCTTCGCGCAGCCTGTCCCAGCCCATGTCGAACTTGCCCTTGAAGCGGGCGATCCAGTCGGCAGGTGCATGATGCGGCGCATGGGTGGAACCGGATGCGAAATAGGCGAAGAAGGGATGATCTGGCCGCAGTTCCTTTTGCACATTCAGCCAGTGAATGAGGTGATCGGCCAAATCGCGATCGAGAATATAATCCGCCTCGTCAGGCGGGCGGACCGTGTTTCTGTTCTCGATCAGCGCTGGGTTGAACTGATCTGCAAAGGGTGCATTGAAACCGTAGAAATAATCGAAGCCCATTCCGTTGGGCCAATTATCAAACGGCCCGACCGGCGTGTTCTCCCAAACCGGCGTATTGTGATTCTTGCCGAAAAAGCTGGTGTCATACCCATTTTTCTTAAGCACCTGCGCGATGGTGGCTGCACTTTTGGGAATGACCGACGTGTAACCGGGCTCGTCCAGGGAAACATCCGCGATCGATCCGCTGCCAACCGCATGATGATTGCGTCCGGTAAGCAGGGCAGCGCGCGTTGGAGAGCACATCGCCGTAGTGTGGAACGCGTTATAGCGCAGACCCTGACGTGCCAGTTCGTCAAAAGCCGGCGTCGGCACCGCTCCGCCAAAAGTGGAAGAAGCAGAAAAACCGACATCATCGGTCATGATGAGCAAGACATTGGGGGCGCCTTCGGGTGCCTCAGCCGCACGCGGATAGGCTTTCCATTGCGTATCGTCTCCCTCCTGCGCGATAGCCGGGGACGGAGAATGGGTCAGCAGAAGCAGCGCGAACGCTACGCCCGCAAGGCGGGGAATGGAAGATTTGCGTCTCGTCGTCATGAATATCCTCGCTGCGTTCCAGAATGGGCTGCCCCGTGATTTTCCCGCCGGTGCTGTGTCAGGATGGTGCCGGTCAGAAACAAGGCTGAGGGTCCCTTACGAAGAAGGCCTCATCGTTTTAGGTATAGGTGGTTGTTCATCACCGGAGTGAGGGCCGCCCTCTGGCAAGCAACAGCCATTCTTTCACAGGTCGAAACTTCGATCAGAAAGAACTGTCCGTTGCCTGGCCAGAGGGCGGCGCTGCAGATTAGAAGGAGCGGCGTACAGTCAGTGACCACTCGCGTGGCGCGGCTGGCGAACCAATGACAATTCCGATCGGCAGCCTGGTCTTGTTCTGATAATAGAACTTGTCCGCCAGATTGGTGACGGCGAGCGCCACACGCCAATCACGATCGGGGGAATCCCACGTGAGGCGCGCATTCATAACCGTATAAGCGGGAACCTGCGCCGCAGGATTATTGTCGGATGCGGTGAAGAAAGAGGATTGATAGGCCAGATCGAAACGCGGCGTCAGGGTGCCGGCATTGCCGATCTCGGCTTGATATTGAATTCCCATGCTCGCCTTCCACTTGGTGACGAACGGAGCAATGGAATCGAGCGTGATACCGGCTATTTTGGCGCCTTCGGCTCCGATACTCTTGAGATCGAAATCGAGATAGCTGAGCGAACCATCGATGGTCAGTCCATATATGGGCTCTGCGGTCAATTCTGCTTCAATACCCTTGAAACGCGCATCGCCGGCGTTGGTCGGGGTGGCATTTTGCGGGGTAATGACTACTCCGTCCACGACCGTCGGAGCGGTATCTGAGAAGATGATATTGCTGTAATCATTAATGAAAGCAGACAGGTTGAAACGTACGGCTCGATCGAAGAGATCGCTCTTCAAACCGATCTCATACGCGTTCAGCGTCTCCGGATTGAAAGGCTGGACCTGCTGAATGACAAAGGGTCGCGGATTGATCCCGCCCCCTCGGAAACCGGTCGAGAATTGTGCGTACGCGAGCACTTGATCACTGAATCGATAATCCAGATTTACCCGGTAATCCCAGCGTTTTCCGTGGAAATTGCCGACGGCACCGTCGATCTTGCTCTGTGCGGTGTAGCTTACCTCGCTGGTGTCGAAGGGGTTGAGCCGGCGGAAATAGTAATCCTTGCGGTCATCGGTGTAGCGGATGCCACCGGTGAGGTTGAGCCGATCGGTCAGATGCATCACCGCATGGGCAAAGCCTGAAATGCTTCGCGCCGGAATTCTGTCGTCAGAATAGAACACTGAAGTGAAGGGAGAACCCGGAGCAATGATATTGCCGCCTTCGATATAGCTAGTGGCGTCGTAATAATATGTGCCCAAGGTCCAATCGAGAAAACGGTCGAAACTCGTACCACTAAGCCGCAGTTCCTGGGTGAGCTGATGGTGCGTATTCGTGACATTATTTGTGTTGATCCCGAAGGGGGTCGTATCAAAATCCGTGCCGTATCGACCAGAGAGGCTCTGATAGGACGTGATCGACTTCAGAGACAGGTCGGGATTGATCGTCCAGTCGATCGTACCGGACACTTCCCAGCTACGCAGGCGCGTGTTGGGGCTCCACACGGTCGTATCGTGGCTTCCGGCTGAATCGGTAAATGCCGGAGTCGTGTAGGTCGCATAATTGCTGTATTCATGCGGATCGGTGACAAAGATGCTTTGATCGCTCACCCCCGGTGTCAGCGCGGGTGAAACGCCGATCGACAGCAGTTTCGTTGCGCCCGGTTCGGAATCATCTACCAACCGACTGGCCGCGATATTTACCTCAACATCGTCGCTTGCAACCCAGCGCAATGCTATTCGGCCTGCTGTGTAATCCTTGCCGCCTTCGTGGCCGATGACGCAATTTTTCCCGCTAGCGGCAGAGCCTTCAAATATGCCGTTGCCGGGATTGCGGCAGCCAAAATCATAGCGCTTGAGAAAGCCAGTCTTGTGACGCGTTACGCCGGACAGGCGAACAAAGACATTGTCGGGAACGAGTGCGAAATCCGCGCTCGCTCGCAGGTCGATCCGGTCATAGCTGCCGATCGTGCCTTCCACGAAGCCACCTTCACCCTGCGGTTTCTTGGTGTAGAGCTTGACGGCACCGCCGATCGAGTTTTTGCCTGCGAGGGTCCCTTGCGGTCCACGAAGAATCTCGACGCGGTCGAGATCGAGCAGATCCAATTGAGAGCCAAAGACCGAACCGTGATAGACATCATCGACATACAGGCCGACGCCAGGCTCATAAGCAAAATTCGTATCCGCCTGACCAACTCCGCGAATATAAATCGCGGCCCCCGGCCCGAAGGCTGATGTCGTGGGCTTCAAAACCACGTTCGGGGCGCTATTCGTAAGGTCAGTTATGGTATTGTAGCTACGCGCTTCAAGGCCAGCACTGTCCATCGCTGTGATTGCAATCGGCGTGTCTTGTAGACTTTGCTCCCGAAATTGCGCCGTCACCACAATTTCACGTATCGAGTTGCTATCCTTTGCATCGCTTTCCTGCACGCTTCCAGACGAGGTCCGGTCCTGACCTAGTGCAGGAGATGCCAATACGGTTGACGTTGCGATGAAAAGAGTGGCGCCAGACGCCAGTAAACGAGTAGCTTTACGCATGCCTTCATATCCCTCCACAAATTATCTCGCGCCTCTTTAAGTGCGCTTTGGAACAAGCAATCGGCATGGAAGAGTTGCAAAGCAACGGCATGAAGCGATATCACACCAACAACCTAATGGTTATCGGTTAGGCATCGGAGGGGTATCGCAATGGCTACAAAACGCCAGCTCGAAGTGTTTTTGACAATCGTGAGATGCGGCAGTTTTCGCAAAGCGGCAGATGAACTGCATATTAGCGAAGCATCGGTCAGCAAGCAGATGAAGGCATTGGAAACCGCTGGCGGTCAGCCCCTATTTACGAGGGAGAGAGGCCGACCTGCCCAACTCTCGGCGCAGGGGCAGAGCATCCTGAACGTTGCGAAACAGACATTGGCGTTGCAGGAAAAGTTGCAGGGTGGCACCGAATCCGCAGCCCTTCCCCCCTCGCCCAAATTGATCATTCGTCCCTTCCTGATGCAATCTCTCATCAGGCCTAATCTGGCAAAATTGCACGAGGCTGGCTGGCCCAAAACAGCATCCTTCACCATCGTCGAAACGACCAATGAGATACTTTCTCTGCTGGAGCGCGATGCCAATGCATTTGCGTTCTTTCGGGGAGGTCTCCAGGAACGCAAGGGTCTGACTTTTTCCTATCTCAAAGAAAGCAACGCTTCGGTCTTTGCCCCAAGAGAAGTGTGCGATAAGATCCGCTCGGGCTTGTTGAAAGAAAACGAAGTTCCTTTCATCACCCCACAGTACAATCTTGAAATAAACGGATTTTCGATCGAAGCGGCGCAGGAAACTGCGAAGGGGGCGCCACTCATTATCGAGATCCCGGCTTTCATTGACCAGCTTATCGAGGAATCGATCAAACGCCAGGCGAAAATTTTCATACTCGACGATCACGCGGCGGAGGCTGTGTCGGAGGGATACCTGGAAGTCGTCAAGCCAAAGGCCAAAGCTTATTGGTTCACCCTTGCGAGCCGTAGCGATGCCCATCCAGAGCTGAGGGACATATTGGCCAATTCCTTCAAAGCGGTGATCTGATTGCATGAAGGAGAGAGGATTCGGTGATCGTGGCTTAGGCCGTTACGGTTCCGGTGCGCTGTGCCAACAATTGGCCAGCGATATCCATTGCCTCTTGGCGAGACGACGTGAGTTTCAGCGGAAATCCCCAGAGTTTGCCAAAGGCCACACCGAAAGGTTTGAAGGCCATCCTCTTGGTGGCACTTGGTTCAATCACGATCATCGCCTGCACGAGTGTCCGCAATTCGGTCTTGTGGTTCTTCAGCCATAGCGCGGTGCGCTTCTTCTCTTCCTGGCTGTGCTCATGGTCTTCCGTCGGAGCGTTATCGGTCAAGATCACGAATGGTTCGCCGCGTGCAAAGCTGGCCTCCAACGCCTTGAAATCCTCATCGTGGTCGTGATCGGGTGTTTTTTCATAGCTCATCCACACGAGCGGGAAGTTGGTAATGTCTAAAGGCATGGGTCGTCTCCTTGCAGGGGTGGGTGATGTCAATTCGAGCGGATATGCCGCCACGACATGCTCATCGCGACCACGCCCGGAAGCGTGACGGCCAACAATTCCAGCCCCACGAGATGGGTGCCGTCACGCAGCCCGTCCGTCACGCCGGCCAGCGTGCTCATGATGAAAAGGAACCCGCCAAGAACCAGCATGGCCCAGTCGGTCGCGCGCGTTCCGGCCAGTGCCAGCAAAGGCGGGAGAATCCATGCTCCATAAAAAAGGGCGACGCCCCACATGGCGGCAGGACTGAAGGTGATGGCCTCGATCGTTCCGCCGCTTGCGACATAATCGTTCAGAAAAGAGAAGCTCTGGATCGTGACGAAGAAGACAGCACCCACCGCCGGGATGAGCCATGCCACTGCGAGCTTAGCTGGGTTATTGTCGATCACGTCAAAACTCCGATCCGAATTTGCTCAACGGGACGGCTCCACGCGCCCCTTCTGTCTGCAAGCAATACGACAGTCGGCTAATGACGTCATTGCGTAATCCTGCCATTATATGTTTTGATTCGGCCAAAGACATATACCGAGACCTTTTATGCATATTGACGTCCGCAATGATTGGCTTTCCCATGTCGATGAGGTTCCGCGCGCGCTTGTCGCATCCAACGCTGTCGCCAATCTTGAGGCGCTGGAAAAATCACCGCGCCACCATCATGAGAAGGCGCAACTGCTTTTCACCGTCCGCGGCGTCATCAATTGCGAAGTGGACGACGCGGTCTGGATCGTGCCGCCGCAATGCGCGGTGTGGATTCCCGGCGGGCTGCCCCATACGGTTTTCGGCTCGGGAGAGGTGGAGTGCCTCTCGCTCTTCATTGACCCGCCTGAATCTGCGGATCTTCCGAAAGAGTGCTGTACGATCACAGTGTCGGCATTCTTCCGGCATTTGCTGCTGCGGGCCAACGAACTGCCGGAGCTTTATGATCCGGATGGCCCGGATGGCCGGATCGTATCCGTTATCTTTGACGAACTGGCCGTGGCACCGATCGAAGATCTCCGCCTCCCGATCCCGAGCGATCCCCGTCTGAAAAAGCTCACCGACCTGTTGATCGCTGCGCCTGCCGACCGTGCAACCGTGGCCCAGTGGGCGTCGCGCGTTGCGCTCAGCGAGCGGAGCCTGAGCCGCTTGCTTACGGAGGAAGTGGGCATGAGCTTCGGGCGCTGGCGCCGTCAGCTGCATATTGTCCTTGCCTTGCGGCATCTGAGCGCCGGCGAGACCGTTCAGGCGGTCGCGATGGATCTCGGCTATGAAAGCGCCAGCAGTTTCGTGACGATGTTTCGCAAGATGGTCGGTAAACCGCCAAGCCGCTATCTGCTCGAACGGCGCGGACCTGTTCCTGCCGATCATGGCGAGTGACAGGAACAGCCGGCGCCATCCGCCTATCCAGCATTGGCTTGCCGGATTGAAGTACAGACGGAGCACCCATTGCTGGCGCTCCGTCTGCAATATTATGTTTCCCCGCGATCAGTTGGTAAAAGTTACCGGGCCGACCGTGCAGTCGCAACGCCGGGGGCCTTTACGATCATCCACTTGCGGGCGTCCAATCAGAGCTTCACCGGCCAGGCTCCCAATCACGCGATCGACCTTCACCTGATCCACCAGCGTGCCATCGACTTTCATTGTGAGCAGGAAACCCTGCTCCTGAGGCGTAAAGCCTACATCGATCTGGTATTTGCCCGGCGCAAGCGCATTCATGCCGCGCAGGATGCGCCGTTCTTCAGCACGCCCGCTGGGATTGTAGATGAACTGGGGGAACCCATCCTCAAGGGACAAGGCCCAGCCGGAGAATTTGCCGCCCTGAACAGCGATAGGTCCGCTATCACTTTGGCCATTGACGGTCACTTGGGCATTTGCGTGCCAATCATTGGTCATGGTCGGAAATGCCCGTGCCGGATAGCGGAAGTCGCTTGGATAATAGGTATGCGGCACGCCCTCCTGCACACCGGAAGGCCGGTATTTGGGATCAATACGCCCGAAGAAATCTGCCGAAAGAGGATATATGTTATACTTTTCTGCAGCCTCGTCGAAGTCGGCTTTCAGCTCTTCAAGCTTCTTGGGATATTTGTCCGAAACGTCGTGAACCTGCGTATAGTCTTCATTGAGATTATAGAGTTCCCACGGCGTCTTGTACGGATCGGTCTTGTTCGCTTCCCATGGTTTCCAGTTGACGATGGTCGAAGCCAGCCAGCCATCCTTGTAATAGGCGCGGCTTCCCAGCATCTCAAAATATTGCTCACGATGCCGGGCAGGAGCGTCGGCATTGTCGAACGTATATTTGAACGAAATGCCGTCGATCGGCTGCTGCTTCACTCCATCAACTGTGTCAGGCGGCGTAATGCCGGTCGCTTCGTAAATGGTCGGTGCGATATCGATCAAATGGGTGAACTGTGTCCTTAGCGTTCCGGTATCCTTGATCTGGTCCGGCCAAGAAACGACCATTCCATCAAGTTGTCCCCCCAGTTTGGAAGCCACCGTCTTGCCCCAGGGGAACGGCGTGTTCAGAGCAAGCGCCCACCCTACCTGATAGTCACCAAATGTGTCTTCGCCGCCCAGTTCATCAAACTGCTTGAGCATTTCCTCTTCGGTCGGGCGGACACCGGCGAACTGGGAATAGGTGTTGGTGGTGCCATGCAAATCATGCAAGGCAGCGCCATTGTCGCCTTGCACATAGATGATCAGCGTATTGTCGAGCTCGCCGGTTTCCTCGAGGCGGTCGAGCACGCGTCCGAACTGATAGTCCATAAAGGCCAGCTGACCGGCAGCCACTTCCATCATGCGGGAATATAGCCGTTTCTGATCATCCGTCAGCGTATTCCACCGGGGCACGTCTGACGTCATCTCAGGCATTTCAGCCGATTGCGGAATCAGGCCCATTGCCTTTTGCCGGGCGAATGTCTGCTTTTGCAGCTCATCCCAGCCCATATCGAACTTACCCTTGAACTTGTCGATCCATTCGCGCGGAGCCTGTTGCGGACCGTGAACCGTTCCGGGCGAATAATACATGAAGAACGGCTTGTCCGGCGCAGCGCCATGCTGTGCGCTCAGCCAGCCGAGCATATGATCGACCAGATCGCGATCGAAAATATAGTTCTCATCATTGGGATCGCGCCGCACGAAGTTGATGTTTTCAAGCAGCGGGGGATTAAACTGGTCGGTACCAGCTGCGTTGAAGCCGTAAAAATAGTTGAAGCCCCATCCGATGGGCCAGTTTTCGAATGACCCCATCGGCCCCAGATCCCAGTCGGGCGTATTATGGTTCTTTCCAAAAAAAACCGGTATCATAACCGTTGTCGCGCAAAACGCGGCCCAGCGTGGCGGCACTTTTGGGAATGACCGCTGTGTAACCCGGCGCATCGATGGAGACATTGCTGATCGAGCCATTGCCGACCGCATGATGGTTCCTTCCCGTCAGCAGCGATGCCCGGCTGGGCGAGCACATCGCTGTCGTGTGCATCTGCGTATATTGCAGGCCATCTTTCGCCAATCTGTCAAAATTGGGCATGGGCACCGGGCCGCCATAAGAGGTCGCCGCCGAATAGCCGACGTCATCCGTCATCACCACCAGAACGTTCGGCGCACCTTCCGGCGCTTCCCTGGACACAGGATAATACTGCCACTTCCCGTCCTTTGCGACAGGTGGCTCCTGAGCGGACTGATCCTGTGCATGCGCTACCGGACTGGTCAGGGCCGCAGCAGCAATCACCATGGTGGCAGCAGCCGTACCCGTTAAACGCCTACTGATACATTTGCGAAATCTACCCAAGACATCCTCCTCAACTTTATTGCATGCGCTTCGTATTAATTGGTCCAACTCCTCCGAAATGGAGGCGCTGGACCAGTCGCATTTTGTTCGTTTCGGTCACTTACCCTTGCGGATCAGGTCCGCCGCCTTTTCCGCCACCATGATGACGGGCAGGTTCGTGTTGCCGCCGGGCAGCAGCGGAAAGATCGATGCATCGACCACCCTCAGGCCGTCCACACCCCTGACCTTCAGCGAACCATCGACCACCGCATCCGCGTCAGAACCCATCCGGCATGTTCCGGAAGGATGATAGGCAGTGGCCCCGGTATTGCGCACGTGATCGAGAATGGCTTCATCACTTTCAGGCCTTTCTGGCCGTGTCATCGCGCCGGTGACATCGGCAAGAGCCGGCTGACCAACCAATTGGCGCAAGGTGCGATAACCATGGATCATCTCTGCCCGGTCATGCGGATCGGACAGGAGATTGAACTGAATGGCGGGGTGGTCGGCGGCATTCGGGGTCTTGAGGCTCAATTTCCCACGGCTACGCGGATAGTTGAGTGACCACATTGCTCCGAGCCTTGCACCGAAACGCTTCTTCACGCCGGGGAACCAGACTTGGGTTTCCATCGCCAGCGGCACCAACAGGAAGTGCAGATTGACCTCCGGATTGCCCTGATGCGTGGCAACATTGGCAGAAACGGCTAGTGGCGGTGCACCGGCAATACCCTTGCCGCGCACGGTCCAGTTCAGCAATGAGCGCGCCAGACGATCTGCCCTGACTTCCTCCTCAAACGCCCAGCGGCGATCAAGCTCGAATTCCATCGCCGCTCCGGGATGGTCCTGCAGATTGGCACCGACATCACGGCTGTTGGTCAGCGTTTCGATGCCAAGGGGTTGCAAATCCTGACCCGCGCCGATGCCTGACAGCATCAGCAATTGCGGTGAATTGATCGCACCGCCAGACAGGATCACTTCCGCATCGGCCTGAACACGGTGCTCCTGCCCGTCACGGCGATAGAGCACGCCTTTTGCACGGCCCCCTTCGATGATGACCTTCTGCACTTCGGCATGAGTCCGCACCGTAAGATTGCCCCGGTTCAGGGCTGGCTTGAGATAAGCCAGAGCCGTGCTTGCACGGCGGCCGCGCTTGGTGATGGTGAAATCGGGCATTCCGAAACCATCGGGTTGATCGCCATTGAAGTCATCCGTGACAGGAAAACCCATCGACCGCGCAGCGTCCTTGGCCCTGGCAAAGAGCGGGCTGGGAGCGGGATGCGGCTGAACCGATAGGGGGCCATCGCTCCCATGCAGGTCACTTTCTCCGCGCCAGTGATTTTCCAGTTTGCGGAAATAAGGAAGAACATCCTCATACCCCCAACCGGGCAGACCCTGATCGCGCCAGCGATCATAATCACTGGGTTGACCGCGAATGGCCATCATGCCGTTGAGTGAGGAGGTTCCGCCGAGCATCTTGCCGCGTGCGACCGGCAATTGCCGCCCGTTCAGCTCGGGCTCCGGCTCGGACATGAAGCCCCAGGTGATGTCGGGATTAGGCCAGAGCTTTGATACGGCCAGCGGCATGGCGACATCAAGCCGGTCGCCCTCTCCCCCTGCTTCGAGCAGCAGCACACGCGACCTGCCATCTTCACTCAGCCTGTTGGCGAGGACGCAGCCTGCCGAGCCTGCGCCAACCACGATAAAGTCAAAACGCTCTTCACTCATGCTTATATCACTTTCCAGTAACGGAAAATGGACCCTTGGGGATTGCGCCGCCCCACCCCGACGAAAATCGTCCGGTTGAGCCAGTCATAGGGCCCTTCCGGCGCCTCGAAACGCGGCGTCATACGCATGTAATAGCTGTGCGCGTCGACCTCTTCTCCGGCCAGCAATTTACGGACCACTTCGGGGGGAGCATGACGCACGCCCGCGCTGCGCTTGAGAATGGTGGTGCCATCATCCGTTTGCAGAAGATATTGCGATTCAAACCGGCCCCCGCCATCAGCGCGCACCAGCGGGAAATCACCCCCGCTCTTTGGCACGATGATGCCGGACAGGCCGTCGATACCGGAAAAGCTACCGCCTTCGATCAGGACCGCACCGCGTGTGTAATCCTCGGCAATATGCATATGCATGCGCGCGCCGAGAGAGACACGGATTTCCAGAGCAAATTCGAGTTTCATGGAAAGGCCCTCAGACGATCTGAACTATGGAAAGGGAAGCGGAGTCGCGCTTGCGCTCGGCCACAAAGGCCCGCGTCGCGAGCCATGCACGGGGGCTTGCTTCATCAACTTCGAAGACAAGTGTCAGACGGATGCCGTCGAAATCATTCTTGGCGGAAGAATTGCCTGTGCCGATGACGCGGATGATCACATCATCGTCACTCCGCATGACATAGACGGTCTCAATCGTTGTCACCTGATCCTTACGGGTCAGATAGGTTTCGCTGCCCGACAGAATGTGGCCATTCAGTTGCTCGCCAGCGATGGTCCCGCCGGTCACCATGCGCATGGACCGCAGTCCCCCGGTGGCCAGCCGCCCCAAATCGATCGTTTCACCGAATTGCTGATCAAGCGTGAATACGGGTTTCAGACCCGGCGATGGCATATCTTCGTGATCGAGATTCATGATCGTCGCTTCCTCTTAGATCGCCACTGTCACGGCTTTGAGTTCGGTATAGGCTTCAACACCAGCGCGGCCGTTTTCCCGGCCATTGCCTGACTGGCCGACACCGCCCGACGGCAAGACGAAATCGTTTCCGCCCGCAGTGTTGACCCGGACAGTGCCAGCACGAAGGCGCTTGGTCAGACCCAGTGCATGGCTGACATTGCGGGTCCAGACATAGGCCGCGAGCCCATAATCGCTGTCATTGGCGAGATCGGCGATTTCATCGAGATCCAGCGTGTCGAAGGGCATGGTAACCAGCACCGGACCGAAAATTTCCTCGCGCACGGCTTGGGCAGCGGGATCAAGTCCGGCAAGCACGGTTGGCGGTACAAAATAGCCCTTCCCGCCCGGCCGCTCCCCGCCAATTGCGCAGCGCGCACCATCGGCAATGGCCTGATCGATATAGGCGAAGATCTTGTCCCGCTGAACATCGCTGATGACCGGGCCGAGCGTAGTCACCGGGTCACGCGGCTGCCCCATGCTCAGACCGCCCGCGATCTCCGCCACCTTGGCAGTGAGTTCTTCAAGCACGGAGCTGTGCACCAGCAGCCGCGAACCGGCGGAACAGGTCTGGCCGGAATTGAAGAAAATGCCCATGGCGATGTTACGTGCCGCGGCATCAAGATCGGCATCAGGCATCACGATCACGGGCGACTTGCCGCCAAGTTCGGCGGTCACGCGTTTCACATTGGCTGCTGCATCGCGCAATACGATCCGCCCCGTCGCGGTGGAGCCGGTGAAGGAAATCTTGGCGACATCACGATGGGCCACCAGTGCAGAACCGGCTTCGGTTCCGCGCCCCGTAACGATGTTGATCATCCCTTCCGGGAAACCGCACTCATCGATCAGTTCGGCAAGGCGCAGCGCCGAAACAGACGTCTGTTCCGCTGGTTTGAGCACCACCGCACAACCCGCTGCCAGCGCAGGCCCGATCTTCATCGCCGCGCCCATCAGCGGATAATTCCACGGAATGATCTGCCCGACCACGCCCACAGGTTCGCGGATGGTTGACGCATACCAGTCGCCCGGCACTGACAATTCCATGGTCTCACCCGCAAGCTTCGTTGCCCAGCCGGCAAAATAACGCAGACCCGCTGCGGATTGGCGGACATCCAGATTGCGCACATTGTTGATCGGCTTGCCGGTATCGAGCATTTCCAGCTCGGTCAGTTCCTCGGCATGTTCATCGATCTTGCCCGCCAGAGCCAGCAGGGCGTCCTGCCTTTTTGCCGGTGTCCAGCCATTGCGGGAGGAGTTCTTCAACGCAGTCGAAGCGGCCTTCACGGCACGGTCGATATCTTCCTTACCGGCGGCTGCAACTTCGCCCAGACGCTCTTCCGTCGCCGGGTCCACGACATCGATTACCTGACCGCTTTGTGCTTCCTGCCATTCGCCACCGATATAGAGTGCCGGTGCGCGGCGCATTATTTTAGCGTTCATAATCCTCTTTTCGTATTCTTATCTGCCGGTCTCCGGAAAGTCCGGATATTATCCACCTTCGTCCTACCCCTGCCGCAACAGCAAAACTTGTTTCGACGTGCATTGACTAAGTGCCACAGAGCACGATCACAGATAGACCGACCGTTATGGACCAATGGACAGAATGGCGATTGACGCTATAGTTAACCGGTCTGCGCGATATCCTCGCAGCGGGCCAAGGAGGGCGCAAATGCCGGGCAGCTTCTCTTAGATATAGAAAAAACAAAGGCATATCCGCGGGAGAGATAGAATGAATTATCTCAATTTTTCGACCAAGGCCGCCAGCCGTCAGGAGCGCTCAGCGCAATGGCAGATGATCACGCGCGCACCTTCGGCAGAATTGGGTGATGATCGCGAAGCTTCGATCAGAGGCTGCGATCTGGGTGAGCTGCGACTGGCCTCCGTCGCGATGGGTGAGCATCGGCTTGAAAATGATCGGGCGGTTCTGGCTGATCCAGAAAATGGGCTGGTCAAATTCCTGTTTCTCGAAGAAGGTGAATGCCTGGTCGAGCAAAGTGGTCGTTCAGTTTCCCTTTTTGCCGGACAGTGGTGCGCGATCGACAAGACTCTGCCCTTCCGGACAGAAGCCCGCGGTGCCACACGGCAATTGGCAATCGCCATCCCCAAAAGACGGCTCGAAGAATTGCGCGGAGCTCCGCGTCATTTTGCGATGGTAGAATGTTTTCTGAACGGCGCCGGCAATGTGCTGCACGAAAGTGCGGCTTCTGCGATCAACGCAGCAACCGTACTCGGAAGGCGCGATCGCGCGCGGCTGGGTGACGTTCTGGTCGAGATGCTCAACATGGTCTGGCAAGCCGACCCGCAGATCTCCGGGGCCAGAACACACCGCGCGCGCCGCCGTGCAGTGCTGGATTTCATTGAGCGCAACCTTGCCGACCCCAACCTCTCCATCAGCTGGATCTCGGAAGCTTTGGGCTATTCGAAGCGCACTTTGCATAAATTGTTCGCAGAGGAAGCTACCACGCTGAATCGTCTGATCTGGAACCGGCGGCTCGACCATTGCCGACACGCACTGCTTGATCCGTCTCAGTCGCGCCGGTCCATTACGGAGATCGCTCATGCCTGGGGCTTCAGCGATTCTCAGCATTTCAGTCGTGCCTTCAAGATGCGCTTCGGCACATCGCCGCGCGATTTCCGTAACGGCAATCTGGTTCACTGATACACCGCCGCTTCCGGGCGGCGGACATCAGCGCATAATCGGTATAGCTGCACTGGCAGCCACATAGAGGCGCTCCCGTCCACGCGGCGCTGGCCTCCCCCATCCTACATCGCGGACAATAAAGTTTAGGAGAGATCGCCGCGATGAGCCCTGCCGCACGCAGAACCGCTCTGTTGTTACTGACCGTGATTTACGGTTTCGGTTTTATCGACCGCATCGTCATCGCGCTGGTAGCTCAGGATATCAAAGCCGACTTCGGAATCAGCGACTTCCAGATCGGCTTGCTGGGCGGCACCGCCTTCGCGGTGGTGAACACCTTTGCTGCGCTGCCCCTGGCCTGGCTGGCCGATCGCTACCCGCGCAAATGGATCGCCGGTGGATCACTGCTCCTTGCATCAATTTTCACCGGTATTTTCGGCTTTGCGAGCAATTTTTTCCATATGGTTCTCGCCAGGCTGGGCATGGCAGGAGGCAGCGCAGGCACAGAAGCGCCGCCACATTCCATGATTTCGGACATGTATCCTCCGGAAAAACGCGCTTCGGCTATGTCGCTCTTCATGCTGGGCGTACCGATCGCCGCCTTTATCGGCTCTGCAGCCGGAGGAACTGTGGCCGCAGCATATGGCTGGCGGGCGACGTTTTACGTGATCGGCGGCATGGGCATGATCGTTTCCTTCATCTCGTTCCTCTTCATTCGCGAACCGGCACGCGGTGAAGTCGCGGCAAAGGCTACGCCACAATCGGAAGCATTGTCAGAAAACAATCCCGGCATCAAGACGGTTTTCAAAGTTATGGTGGGTGATCGCTGCATGCGGCACATCCTGCTGGGCGTATCGATAATCAGCCTGGGTGCTTTTGGGATGAACACCTTCCTGCCTGCATTCTTCTCGCGCAATTACGGGCTTGGCGTTGGGGAAGCCGGAACGCTGTTCGGCCTTCTCACCGGCATCGCCTCTGCGGTTGGCACGATAGCGGGCGGATATGGCAGCGAATGGCTCGCGCGGCGCGATCCGCGCTGGTTGATAGCGGTGCCCGGGTTGGGTGCCGTGATTGGCGCACCGATCTTCATCACCGGTCTCATGCAGAATAGCCTGCCACTCGCTTTCGGCCTGATGCTTACGGGATCACTTTTCTTCTACATGGCGATGGGGCCAGCCATTGCGGCCCTCCACGCGCTTCTCGATTCACGCAGTCGCGCGACCGGTTCGGCCATCTTTCTGCTGATCATGCACCTTACCGGACAAGGCCTTGGCCCTCCCATCGCCGGTATTGTGAGCGATGCCATTTCCGCCTGGTCATATGGTGGCGGCAATTTCAGTACCGTCTGCGCGGGAGCCGCAGGGCAGGTGCCCGGTTCGGATTGTGCGAGCGCTGCAGCAACGGGCATCCGTTATGCCATCGCCTGTTTCGGTGCCTTCTATATCTGGAGCGGCCTTCACATGCTGTGGGCCGCACGCTGGCGGCGCACGGAAACCGCATTAGCCAACTGAGACCGCCGCGCCACAGCAAAGGCACAACGAGACCAATAACGGCACTGTCATGCAAGTGACATGCTGTGGCGCGGCCTAGAGACACTCCACCGACGGTATTGCCCGACAAAAGCGATCCGCCGACCCGATAATAACGACCTGCTGCTGCAAGCCGGCACGAAGATGCCGTGGGAACAGCTGGTCACGAGAGGAGAGCAAGAATGAAGCCTTTCAAAACGAGTCTTATGTCCTGCGCAGCGTTGGCAGCCCTTGCCATTTCGCCGGCGGCCTTTGCTCAGGATGGTGCACAGCAGTCCGGTCAAAATGCTGCCGGATCTGCAGCGGGCGACTTTGATGAAATTGTGGTTACGGCCCAGTTCCGCGAGCAGAATCTGCAGGATACGCCCATCGCCATTACCGCAGTTTCGTCAGATATGCTGGACGCGCGCAGCCAGACTGACATTTCGCAGGTCGCAGGCCAGGCGCCCGGTCTCAATCTCCAGCCCAACAATGCCAATTTCGGCCCTTCCATGGCCGCCTCGATTCGCGGCGTGGGGCAATATGATCCCAGCCCGGCAGTGGAGCCGGGTGTCGGTCTCTATGTGGACGATGTGTATTATCCCTCTCTGACTGGCGGCGTCTTTGACCTTCTCGATCTCGATCGGGTCGAAATTCTGCGCGGGCCGCAAGGGACGCTGGCTGGCCGCAACTCGATTGGCGGTGCGATCAAGCTTTATTCCAAGAAACCGCAAGGCGACGGGTCCGGCAGGTTGCAGGCCACCTACGGCAGCCGCAACCGTGTCGATATCCGCGGTGCCGCCGATTTCGGATTGACCGATACTCTCAGTGCACGGATTTCAGCCGCAGCCAAGCGCCAGAATGGCTACGTTAAAGTCTATGATTACGGCTGCGTGAACCCTCCCGGCAGTGCGAACAACCCTGCCGAAGGCGGCATCCCCGCGATCCAACCGACCGGTGATTGTCAGACCGGGACAATGGGTGATGTGAATTATCAGGCGGTGCGCGGACAGCTGCGCTACAATCCGAGCGACACGCTGGATATCAATCTCTCGGCCGATTACGTGTCCGATAATCGCGCTCAGTCAGCATCAGTGCTGGTCTCGGCGGATAATGATTCCACCGGCGCCCTGCGCGGCGACTATTACAATGTTCCCTTCGATTCCCGTTTCATCTGCGGGCGCTATTGTAACTACGCCACGACCGTAATGCCGGCAGATCCCGAGAACGGGATTCCTTATGCGACACGGCAGCCGCAGACGACGAAATATGAAGGCTATGGTCTTTCCGGCACGATCGATCTCACGCTGTCTGACAATCTTCAATTGAAGTCGATCACAGGTTATCGTTCCTTCGACAGCTCCTTCGGTTCGGATGCGGACCTTTCGCCCTTGCCGGTGAACGGCTCATCGACCGATATTTCGACCGACTTCTTTAGCCAGGAAATCCGCCTCAGCGGGACCTTGGCTGCGGATGCGATCAATTACACCGTCGGTGGCTATTACAGTGACATGAAGACCAGTTTCGCGAATATTCAGGACATCCGCTATGCTGGCCTGCAATTCGCAAGCCTTGGCGATGAAGTGCCTGCCGAATCCCTCGCCTTCTTCGGCCATGTTTCCTGGGAAGTGCTGTACGGCCTGACGGTCAATGCCGGCATCCGCCGCACGCATGAGAGCAAGGATTATACCTTCTCGCGCCGCTTTGCCGATGGCTCCGTGGGGCAGCCCATCGTGGGGTCACTTGATGGCGAGACGGGAGAATATAGCGAAAACCGTTGGGATTATCGGGCAAACATTCAGTATGAATGGACGCCAACCCTGATGACCTATGCCCAGTTCTCCACTGGCTATAAGGGGGGCGGTATCAATCCCCGGCCTTATTTCGCAAGCCAGGTGCGGCCCTTCAGTTCGGAAAGCATCAATGCCTATGAAATCGGCCTGAAGAGCGATTTTCTGGACCGCGCTGTTCGGCTCAATCTCTCGGCCTATTACAATCGCTACCGCGACATTCAGCTGGTGCTGACATCCTGCCCGGCATTCACCCCTGGCAACGCTGTGGCGCCCTGCTCGATGACAGCCAATGCGGGCAATGCCGATGTCAAAGGGTTCGAGGCTGAAACCACGATCCGTCCGCTTGCGGGAATGCTGATCGATGCATCGCTGAGCTATATCGATTTCGAATATACCAGCATTGCACCTGCCGCCAGCGGCCCGCAGGGTGTTGAGCTTAACGATGTCGCGCCCTTCACGACCAAATGGAAATGGAGCATCGGCGCGCAATATGAGGCAGTATTGCCAGGTGGGTCCACGCTCACGCCCCGTTTTGACGTGACATATCAATCGGGCCTTTACACCGCTGCGAACAATGCACCCACGAGCTACATTTCCTCTTATACGCTCGCCAATGCGCGCCTGACTTGGAGCAATGCCGCAGACGATCTCGACATCTCTCTCTCGGCCACCAATATTTTCGACAAATATTATCTGGTGACGTCATTTGATCAGACACTGGGACAGGGATCGGTGGCTGGCCAACCGGGGCGCCCTCGCGAATGGGCAGTGACGGTAAGCAAACGCTTCTGACAGGATAGCGCAAGGAATGTGCCTTTGCGCAAAGCGAAGGTCACCGCGATAGATCGATTGGCGATGCGTCAAACGATCGGACCTTGAATATCATCCCCGATGCGGTTCCATATCCGCATCGGGGATCTTTTCCTTACTGCGCAAGCGCATCAGGCCCTGCCACACCGTCTCACCGAATCGGGACTCTTGATCGCTACCGGTCAACTCAGCTTTTAGTTTTGAAAAAGTGTGGCCCTCAGCGATGGCGATCAGCTGGTCTTGTCGATGGTCATCTGGATTGCAGAGAATATCCAATTCAATCTCTGCATTGAATGGAGATGCAGCCTGTCTGACACGTCTTTCATGCCTTCCTGTATACCAGTCCGGTATCCCAATAGCAGGCATAAATGGCTGATTTTCTAGCTATTCGTTCCGTTTTAAGGACTTAGCTGGTCACTGGTGGAGCCGAGGGGAATCGAACCCCTGACCTCGTCATTGCGAACGACGCGCTCTCCCAACTGAGCTACGGCCCCGTTCCAGTGGAGTGCGGCGGAGCCGCTTTGACAGTGATATTTTAGCGAAAGCGGCGAGGCCTTGAAAGGCTTAACTCGCCGCCTTGCTGCGTTAAGATCCGCTGGTTTCAGGCTGGGTGGGTGTGTCCAGATTTTCAGCGTCAGCGGGCACATTCATAACTGTTGCCCCTGTCGCGGGCACAGGTTTGCCTTCCAGCACGGCTGATTTTACGCCGCTCTGTTCGCCGTATTCTGCGCCATATTTCATGTCCCACATGGCCGACATGACCTGATAGCGTTCAAAATCGTCGTAGAATTCATTCATCGCCGCTTCGAACCTGGGCAGCGCCATGGCTGCGTAAGTATCGATATCGTCCGGCGGCGTAACCAGAAAATTCTCTGACAGGTCGAGGGCTGTTCCGCAGAAGTAGGATCGTGCCGGGGGCAAGGAGAAGTAATTATACACCCGCGTCATGTAATCTTCACGCTCATCGCCATAAGACCGGCCATATTTCTGGCGGAACTCGCTATCCATGGAGCGGTTTGCGGCTTTCAAGCGCTTTCCATGACCATCCAGCATAGCCTTATAGGCCGTGAGGATGGGCTCATATTTCGGCCCCAGACAGTTCAGCGCCGCCACATTCATGGCCGAGCGTAAATTCCATGTCATCTGCGCGGATGACAAATTTACATTTACCGTTTGGCGCACACCATCCAGCCCCTTGGAAGGAGTAGCCATCTTGGGCGAGGCGTTCCCGGGCGCCACTGGCCGTGCCGGAATAGGTTCGGGGGCAGGTGGCGGCGGCGGTGGCGGCGGAGGGGGCGGCGGCGGTGTCGCACAGCCTGCCAGAAATGCGAGACCGGCTACGACCAGTGCCTTGCGCATGGGAAATGTACGAATTGAAAACATATGTGGACCGGCCCCTCACCTCTGACGCATTTTCAAGATTTGTACATCTTGCGCCTTGCCCTGAGATTAAGCTGTAGCCCTTAAACTGCTTTGGCCGCAAATAAAACGCCCGAGACATTCGAAAATGTCCCGGGCGCGATATTCAGGTATTTAAAGAAGATCAGTCGCGCTGGCCCATGAACATCAGCAGGAACTGGAACATGTTGATGAAGTCCAGATACAGGCTGAGCGCACCAAGGACGATTGCCTTGCCGGCAAATTCCGTGCCGCGAACCGCATAATACTGACGCTTCAGCATCTGCGTATCATAGGCCGTCAGTCCGGCGAAAATCAGCACACCCAGGAAGCTCACCGCCCACATAAGACCGGGAGACTGGAGGAACATGTTGATCACGCTGGCGATAATCAGTCCGACAACACCCATGATCAGGAAGCTGCCCATACCGGACAGGTCCTTCTTCGTGGTGTAACCGAACAGGCTGAGGCCAGCGAAGGCACCGGACGTCGCGAAGAATGTCGCCGCGATCGATCCGCCCGTATAAACGAGGAACACGGTCGAGAGCGACAGGCCCATGAGAGTTGCGAAACCCCAGAACATCGCCTGCAGCGTGCCCGTGGAGAAACGGTTGGCGCCAAAGCTCATCGCCATCACGATCGCCAGCGGCGACAGGATGATCAGCCAGCCAAGGCCGCCAGTCATTACCGAAGCAGCCATGCCCGAGCGCGCGAAAAGCAACGCAATAACACCCGACAAAAGAACGCCGGATGCCATGTAATTATAAATCGACAGCATGTGCCGACGCAGACCTGCGTCGAAAGTTGTTGCCTGGCCTGCGACATCACCTCTCAGGCCTGACGACGCACCAAGACCATTCCGGCCTGTCCGCGGGTCATTCCAATTAGCCATTTGAGTCCTACTCCGTTGAAAGCTCGCATGAGTGCGAGCCGGTTTCCTCTACAATATCGGGTTTTCACACCCGATTTTCAAGGAAAACCGGATTTCAGCAATGTTTCGTAACAATCAGTCGCCCGACCGGGCTTCCTCGGCCATTGCCAGACTGCGGTCGCGTGCGGTGGCAAGCGTGTTTTCCATCAGCTTGTTTATCGCTTCACCATCATCCAGCACGTCGAGCCCGGCCTGCGTCACGCCGCCCGGGCTGGCCACGCGGCGGGCAAGTTCCCCGGCATTATGCGGCGAATCCGCAGCCAGAGCGCTGGCCCCTTCGACCATGGCCACGGCCAGTCTTTCCGCCTGATCAGCCGGCAGGCCTTGCGCCGTGGCGCCTTTCGCCAGTGCGTCGATAAAGCGATAGACGAAACCGGGGCCGGACCCGGCCAAAGCGGTGACGAGATCGAAATCACTTTCATCGATCCATTCCGGCGTGCCGAGCGGGTCCATAAATGTCTTGATGACGGCCTGATCCGCTTCGGGAAGGTCCTTTGCCGCCAGCGCAACCGGCGCCTTGCCCAGAGCGACTGCAAGATTGGGCATCACCCGCACATTGGTTGCACGCGGGAAGCGTTCTGCAAGCGTGTCGAGCTGAACCCCGGCAAGGATGGAGAGCATGACCACATCGGGGCCGGCCAGCTTTTCGACATCATGCACGACGTCGCCAAGCATTTGCGGCTTTACGCCCAGCAGGATGGAATCGAAGCTGCGACCCTCTGGCAATTCACGAAGCAATTCAACACCTTGCGGCAGCTCTTCGCGCTTGGGATCAACAACAGTGAAGGTTTTCGGCGAATATCCGGCAGCAAGCCAGCCGTCGAGCATGGCTCCACCCATATTGCCGCAACCGATGATGAGCATGGATTCAATCTGTTTCATGCCCCCCCATGTGGCGCATGACGGGCGCGAAGTCACCCCCCTGCCCTGCGCTTCAGCGTATCTTAGTCAGGCCTCACCGGCATAATCGACCAGCGCCGCTTCCAATGCATTCTGGGGACTCTTGTCGCCCCATAGAAGGAACTGAAAAGCAGGATAGAAACGATCGCATTCCTCAATCGCGGATTCTACCAGCGATTGGGCCATCGGCAGGCCGAGCATGCCATCTTCACCCAGCATGACCCCATGGCGATAAAGCAGCACCGAGCCATTGGACCAGATATCGAAATGGCCCAGCCAGACCTGTTCATTGATCAGGCCGAGCAAGTGATATCCGCTATGCAGTTTTTCTTCCGGGAAGCGGATATCAGGCAGTGCGAGCATCTGCAGAACCTGATCTTCCTGACGCCATACGCAGCGCAGCTGATAGGTGGTCCAGCTACCGGTGACCTCACCGGCCAGCTCATCATCGCTCAGCAATTCGCAAGGCCAGCCACGTGCTTCGAACAATTGTGCCAGCATATCGACAGGAGCCGATTGCTCGCCCTGTTCAACATCTATCCGTCTTTCGAAATTCATAGCCTTGCGCCCCATCCCCAGCGTCGCACACATTCGCGTCGAACACATGCATGGGATGTTTGCCCCCCGAATGGCAATGAAGCGGGTTCTGGTCTCTGGGGGAAACTCTACAAGGCTGTTAACAAGTTGTGTATAGCAAGGGGGAAAGCTGCGGATAATGGCTGAATAAATTCAGCCCTGCCTCGTCATCATTCAGAAAAATTACTTGATCGCAGTAATCTTTTCACCCTCGGCACTGGTGAAAGAGAACGAATCCACGCCCGCTTTTTTCAGTTTCGTCACCATGTCCTGCGCCTCATCACTGCTGGCAAAGGGACCGGTCAGCAGGCGATTTGCCTCAACCCATGGGGTCATGAAGGCTTCCTTGCCATCCAGCAGGCCCCCGGCTTTGCGCTGAATCCGCTTCCAGTCATAGGCAAATGCCGAGATATTCTTGCCCGTGGCAACCTGAACCCAATGACGTGATGGATATTGGGGCTTTGGCGGTTTGGGCGGCTCGGGCCGTTCGCGGGGTGGCTCGATGCTTGTGATGTCCACTGCACCCGCTGCCGGGGTCGGCTCGCTATCGCTGCTCAAGCGGAAATCGGCGAATGCCTGATCCAGCGATGGGCTCGCTGCCGCTGGCTTATTGATGGCTGCTGGCACGGAGGGCGCTGGATCTTCTCCCGGGAGCGGGAGCGGCTCGACCGCACCCGCATCAGGGTCTGTCCTGGCCAGAACAGAAGGTGCCGCGACGGAGCGATGGACTGGTTTTTCCGGCGCGGATTTCTCTGGCACGGGATTTTGCAGCGATGAACCATCGGTCGGTGCCGGCGCTGGCGTCATGTCTGTGCGCGAAAGTGCAGGTGTTGCCCTTTCTGCATCTTTCCGTGCTGTGCTGCTCGATGCGGCCGGCGTATTCACGACAAAACCGGGTGGCAGATCCGATGCGGCTGGATCGGCCGATTTCGCAACATCAACCCGATCCGTGGAAGAGCCATCGACCGGCGGAAGCTCCCCAGTGACAGGCGCTTTCTCCGGCAAAGGCGTGCGCCCCGGCTTGGCCGCAGATTTTGCAGATTTCCTGCCCGTTTCAGCGCTATTTTTCGTGACTTCCTGAGACGTGCGCGGTCCCAAGGGACGGCCGCTCGGCCGCAAACGCTCATCCCCATTCCGCGACGAGCCAGCAGGCTGCGCAGAAGCAAATTGTGGCAACTCGGATGATGGTGCGGGATGAGCCTGTGCGAATTGCGCAACTTCCGGGCCGTCCTGACCTATTTCCGCCGCCGAAGGAAAGGCACCGAGATTGGCCGCCGCAGCCTGCTGCGCCGGTGTCAGGCGAACCATATAGCGCAAATATGGGACCAGCCGGCTTGATATGCGTTCGGGCAAAACCGTTTCCGCAATAGAAGCCGCTTCATCATCCCGGCCCAGAACCGCCAGAGCAAAGGCGCGCGTGCGATAGGCGGCCAGATCCTGTTGCTGCAGCAACGGCAGCAAAGCCGCCTCGGCACCTTCTCCATCGCCCGATATGGCCAGGCTCATTGCCAGACGGCGGCGAACCAGTGGTTCGGGCGCGGTAGCCAGTGCCTTGCGGTAATAGCTTTGCGCCACAGCGTTCTGGCCGACCAGATCATAAGCCAGACCGCGATCGGCTGCGTATCGGTCCATCGCCACGCCGGCAGCTTCCGCCTGTTTATAATAACCCAGCGCCTGGACCGGACGGTCTTTCTTGAGCAGAATGCCGGCCAGTCCGGCCTTCACCCGCCCATCATTGGGGGCAAGCGACTGTGCGCGCTGAAAAAAGCCCAGCGATGCGTCCAGATCATCCAGCTGCAAAGCGGCATCGCCTGCCGCAACCAGAGCATCGACATTGGTGGAATCGCGCGCCAGCAATTGCAGTGCGGCGTTCAGATCACCGGCGGCTTGCGGCGGCACTGGCTGCACCACCGCATAGGAGCCATCATTGCCGGATTGTGCATAGGCCGGTCCCATCGTGATCGACAGGACCGCACCGGTTAAAGCAGCTTTCAACACGCAACCCATAGTGACTCCAACTCGCCTATTCACCCACGGCCAATATAACGGCCCCGGTTAACCTCCGGCGAATGCTTCACTGATTGTTCTGGCGCCCCAGAAAACGGGGGATGCGCAGAGAGGCATTGTCATCCGAATCCGCCTCTTCTTCATCACCGCCCGCATTGCCGCGCGACAAATTGGCCATCCGTTCGAACAGTGTTCCGCCGCCGGACGGTGCCGGACGCGGCGCAGGCGTTGTTGCCGGATCGGGATCTGCCGCGGAGGCCCCCATCAGATTGCGGCGGTCGGAAGCTTCCGCGCTTTCCGGCTTGGGAGAAGCCAGATCGCTGGAATCGAGCAGCAGTTCGTCTTCGCCCGTTTCCGGCTGATTGTTGTCTTCAGCGGAATCCAGGCTCAATTCGAGCGTGTCATTCGCATCATCTGCCTGACGTGCATCGGTTTGCGCCGGGCTGGGGGCAGGAGAAGGTTCTGCATCTGCCTGAATATCAGATTCAAATGCCGCGCTGGAACGCTCCGGTTGAGCGGCAGGAGCCTGCCCCGGGGCAAGTGGCGTCACCGGCTTCTTCGGGCCGCGCGAGGACGAAAGGCTGAGCGACTGCTCGGCCGGCTTCGCCATTTGCGGCTGATCGCCATTTCCTTCGATGCCCGTGGCAACAACGGAAACGCGGATCTTGCCTTCCAGGTCGGGATTGAACGCCGAGCCCCAGATGATGTTCGCATCGGGATCAACCAGTTCACGAATGTGGTTGGCCGCTTCGTCCACTTCCAGCAAGCGCATGTCTTCGCCGCCAATGATCGAGATGATCACGCCCTTGGCGCCCTGCATGGAAACACCGTCCAGCAGAGGATTGGCAATCGCGCGTTCGGCGGCTTCCAGAGCGCGGCCTTCGCCTTCGCCCTCGCCTGTTCCCATCATCGCCTTGCCCATTTCACCCATCACGGAGCGAACGTCGGCAAAGTCGAGATTGATGAGCCCCGGCATGACCATGAGATCGGTGATCGAGCGTACGCCCTGCTGCAGCACTTCGTCAGCCAGCTGGAACGCTTCCTTGAAGGTGGTATCCGCCTTGGCCACCAGAAACAGGTTCTGGTTGGGAATGACGATCAGCGTATCGACATGCTTTTGCAGCTCTTCAATACCCGAATCGGCCGAGCGCGTGCGCCGCGTACCTTCGAACAGGAAGGGCTTGGTCACGACGCCGACGGTCAGCACACCCATGCGGCGGGCGGTTTCCGCAATCACGGGGGCAGCCCCTGTACCGGTACCACCGCCCATGCCGGCCGCAATGAAGACCATGTTCACGCCGTCCAGCGCGCGTTCGATTTCCTGAACCGTTTCTTCGGCCGCAGCACGGCCGACTTCGGGGCGTGACCCGGCGCCAAGACCCTGCGTAATTTCAGGGCCGAGCTGGATGCGATGTTCTGCAATCGCATTGTTCAGCGCCTGCGCGTCCGTATTGGCCACGATGAAATCGACGCCCTCGATTTGGGCTTCGATCATGTTGGCAATGGCGTTTCCGCCCGCGCCGCCCACACCGATAACAGTGATACGGGGGCGAAGCTCTTCGACAGAGGGCGGGCCGATATTGATGCTCATTCAAGCTCTCCAGGGAGGCAGTCGTATAAAAATGCGTCTCGCTTGTGCCACAAAGCGAATCATTGGTACAAAAGGTAAATTCCCTTTTCCACAACCTCGCCTTGATTTCGCATGAAGTGAGACAAGCGGTTAAAAATAATCTCTCATTGCCAACCATATGCGCTTTATCAGCGCAAGGCCGCCGTAATTTCCTGAAACGCCCCCGCGCAGCTTCATGTCGAGAATGTCCGGCGGCGCCTCTGCGGCATAAAGCACCAGCCCGGCGAGCGTGGCGAAGCCCGGCACGGCATGCGCTTCTGGCAGGCCGCGCAAGGCAGGCGTGCGGCCAATACGCACCGGTTTGCCCAGCGCGCTTTGCGTATAATCAGCCAGCCCGGCCAGTTCCGCGCCGCCACCGGTGAGGACGACCTGCCCGCCCTGAGCCGCCGCAAAACCCATTTTCTGAAGCGAGCGCCCCACTTCGCTCATCAACTGATCCAATTCCTTGGTGATGACGGCAATGAGTTCAGAACGAGGAATACGGTTCTTGTCATCAGCGCCCAGCGCCAGAGGCCCGGTCTGCTCATCATCCGGACCATTTATCGACACCATTTCCCGGTGGTCGGTTGGGCTGGCATTGGCCGATCCGGAAACGCATTTCAGCCGTTCTGCCTGAAACCGCCGAATTCCGAAGGAGGAGGCGATGGCATCGGTAATATCGGCCGATCCGCTGGGTATGACATGCAGATCCACCAGCATTCCGCCTGCATATAGGGCGACATTGGTCACTTCGGCGCCAAATTCCACCAGTGCCACACCCAAATTGCGTTCCTCAGGCGTCAGGCAGGCATAACCAGCAGCAATGGGTGCCGCGACGATCCGTTCGATATCCAGATGGGCGTTCTGAACCGCTTCCCGCAGATTGCGGACAGGCGCACTGTCCGCCATGATCACATGGACATCAACGCCCAGCCGCTCTGCATAAAGCCCCTTGGGGTTGGCCACACCTTCGGCCCCGTCCAGCATGTAACAGGCCGGATGGGCATGCAGCACCATGCGCCCTTCACCGGGCAAGCCCTTGCGCGCTTCCCCCAGCAATTGCTCAATATCTTCATCCTCGATCCGGCGGCCGCCAATATCGAGCTGAAAACTCTCGATCATACTGGAAAGCCCGGCGCCGGATGATCCGATCCAGACGCTGGACACTTCATGTCCGGCGAATTTCTCCGCCTTTTCAATCGCGGCGCGCACGGCATGGGTCGCCGCCGCCATATCGACCACATAGCCGCGCTTGATCCCCTGTGCCGCGCGGTGCCCCGAACCAAGCACCACCATTTCGCCATTCTCAGTCAGCCCGGCGATCATGGCAGACACCCGGAAAGAGCCGATATTGACGGCTCCGAAAACGCGCGAAAGGCGGGCCTGACTAGCCATTATGTATCCTTTGACGCGGCGAGGCTTTGCGCCTTTTCGCGCCCCGGCACGCGCATATAGAGCCGGTCACCCGTCCGCATATCAAAGCGCGTGACATCTCCGCCGAGCAAACGGTTCACTCCGTCCAGCTTGGCAAAGGACACCAATGCCCCGGCGGCCTTCTGCTCCCCTTCGGGCAACGCCAGAATCTGATCGGTTTTGAAGGTAAGGTTCCACCGGCGATTGCCGACCCATTCGGCGCGCGCGACCTGTGGTTTCAGCGCCGGTGCAGCGTCGAGCAATTTCGTGAGATCACCCACTTTCTTCGCCGCGCCCGGTCCGCTGATTATCAGCATACCTTCGGCCTTTTCGGGAGAAATAGGCTCCAGCTCATGCCCGGTTCCGTCAATCAGCATCAGTCGCCGCGGTTTTTTCAACACCGCATGGGGCGTGCGTTCGACAATATCGACCACCACCGCATCGGGCAATTGCCGGGAGACCCGCGCATCCTGCACCCATGGCAGGGTCAGCAATTCCTGCCGCAGATCCGCCAGATCAACCAGCATCATCGACTGATCACGCTGGGACAGAACCCGCTCATATACTTTGAGCTCGTTCATCCGCTCCACGCCGCGCACTTCCACGCGGCGCACCTGAAAACCGGCCTCGGCAGCGCTTTTGGCAGCCTGCTGCTCTACCAGAACGGTGAGGCCGGACACGCTGGCAATGACCCATGCCAGCGCCAGCAATCCGACCAGAATCAGCACCAGAAAAGCGCGCTGAAGCTGCTCTTCGGTAAAGGGCAGCACGCGCATCAGCGCATCGATAAAGGAATTCGTCGTCGCCTGCGCTTTGCGCATCTGGCGTTTCGTGCCCTGAGAGCGCGCCTGTCGCCGGGCGCCCTTGGCCTTGCGACTGATGGTCCGGCTCATGAGCTGGCGGCCTCTCCCGCAGGCAGGCGCCCGAAATGCTTCAGCGCATCGGCAATAATAATCTCGACCAGTTCACCATAGGAAATATCGCAGTGGCGCGCCTGTTCGGGCACCAGGCTGAGCGGAGTCATGCCCGGTTGCGTATTGGTTTCCAGCAGGAACAGACCGTCTTCACCGCGTTCATCATCCCACCGGAAATCCGACCGGCTCGTACCGCGGCAGCCAAGGCGGCGATGCGCCTGGAGTGCATAATGGCGGCACAAATCAGCGATATTTTCAGGAATATTGGCGGGGCAGACATGTTCGGTCATGCCATCGGTATATTTGGCATCGAAATCATAAAAGCCGGACTTGGGGACCAGCTCCGTCACCATCAGCGCCTGATCACCCAGCACAGCGGTCGTCAATTCACGCCCACGAATATAGGGTTCTGCCAGCAATTCACTGAATTGCTGCCACGGCCCGGCAGCATCGCGGCTGATCGGATTGCCGAAATTGCTGTCATCGGTCACGATGGCTACGCCCACCGATGACCCTTCATTGACGGGTTTGAGGACATACGGCCGCGCCAACGGATCGCTTTCATACAAATCCGCGCTTTTGACGATTCGCCCGCCGGGCATCGGGATGCCATGCGGGACCAGCGCCAGCTTGGTCAGTTCCTTGTCAATCGCGATCACCGATGTGGCGAGGCCGGAATGGGTATAGGGAATACCCATCAGATCCAGCATACCCTGCACCGTGCCATCTTCTCCGGGAACACCGTGCAGCGCGTTGAAGACAACATCGGGGGCGACTTCGGCAATCTGCGCCGCCACCTGCCGGGTCATGTCGATCCGCGTCACGCGGTGGCCGCGTTCTTCCAGTGCCTTGGCAATACCCTCGCCCGACATCAACGACACGTCGCGCTCATTGGCCCAACCGCCCATCAGGACGGCAATATGGAGATCTTCAGGCAATTTTATCTGATTGTTCATGGGCGTCCCACCCGCTTGATTTCCCATTCGAGCGTAACCCCCTGACTTTCCGCCACGCGGCGACGCACTTCTTCGCCCAACCCTTCAATATCGGTGCTGGTCGCTTCGCCCTTATTGATCAGGAAATTGGTATGTTTCTCGCTCACTTGCGCGTCACCCATTGTCAATCCGCGGCATCCCGCCGCATCGACCAGACGCCAGGCCTTGTCACCATCGGGATTTTTGAAAGTCGATCCGCCGGTCTTGGTCCGCAAAGGCTGGCTTTCCTCCCTCGCCGCGGCAATCCGGTCCATCTCCGCGCCGATCTCGGCGGGATCGCCGGGTTCACCCTCAAACCGGGCAGACAAAACGATCGCCCCTTCGGGCAAAGCAGAGTGGCGATAGGAATAGCGCAGTTCCGCGGAGGATAGCGTGACGCAATCACCGCTCGGCAAAATAACATCGCAATCCAGCAGAATATCAGCCACTTCGCGCCCATAAGCGCCGCCATTCATGCGCACGAAACCGCCGACAGTACCGGGGATACCGCGCAGGAATTCAAGGCCCTTCACCCCGGCATCGCGCGCGGTGGAGGACACCAGAATACCGCTGGCACCGCCACCACAGCGCAGCACATTGCCCTCGCCCGTTTCGACGCCGGCGAAGGCTTTCCCCAATCGCACCACCACGCCGGGAATTCCCCCGTCGCGGATGATCAGATTGGACCCCAGCCCCAGCGGCATGACCGGCACACCGGGCGGTAACGCATTGATGAATGCGATCAGATCTTGCCGGTCAGCGGGTTCAAACAGCCAGTCTGCCACGCCGCCTGCCTTGAACCAGACCAGCTTGTCCAGCGGCGCATCACGCCGCAGCTTGCCCCGCACATCTTGCGGGATTTTAAGCCGCTCCTCGTGATCCTGCGCCGAACCCGGCGCGCCACCATTGGCCATATCGTCGCCCGGCTGAATCATGCCTTGCGGCCCTGCCAATTGGCCACTTCACCGGCAAGACCCGCCGCCCATTTGGTGATATCGCCCGCGCCCAGACAGACGACCAGATCGCCCGGCTGAATGGTTTCAGAGAGTTTTTCGGCCAGATCAGCCGGACCGCTAACTTCCAGCGCATGACGATGGCCGCGGGCTTTCAGCCCCTCGACCAGAGTGGCCGCGTCAACACCCGCAATCGGCTGTTCCCCGGCGGCATAGACCGGCGCAGCATAGACGATGTCGGCATCGTTGAAGGCACCCTGAAAATCATCCATCAGGTCGCGCAAACGGGTATAACGATGCGGCTGCATCACCGCGATCACGCGATTGGTGGCCGCTTCCCGCGCGGCGGACAGCACGGCGCGAATTTCAACCGGATGATGCGCATAATCGTCGATCACCGTCGCGCCGGCCACTTCGCCCACTTTGGTAAAGCGGCGGCGGACACCGCTGAATTTGCTAAAGCCGGTACGGATCGTTTCATCCGGGCAACCCATTTCAATCGCCACAGCCACAGCGGCCAGTGCATTCTGCACATTATGCCGCCCCGGCATCGGCAGATCGATATTTTCGATCCGGCGGAAGGTGCCGTCCCGTTCACGCCAGACGGCGTCAAAGCGATTGCCGCCTTCATGCGGACGAATATTGTCGCCGCGCAAATCAGCCTGCGCAGAGAAACCATAGGTGACAACCCGGCGGTCGCGCACTTTTGAAATCACGCCCTGCACTTCCGGATGATCGATGCACAGGATAGCCGCGCCGTAAAAGGGCACGTTTTCGATGAATTCGACAAAAGCATCCTTCACCGCATCGAAGGAGCCATAATGGTCGAGATGTTCAGGATCGATATTGGTGACAACCGCGATTGTGCCATCCAGCCTCAGAAAACTGCCGTCGCTTTCATCCGCCTCGACCACCATCCACTCACTGTCACCCAGACGTGCGTTGGAACCGTAGCTTTCAATGATCCCGCCATTGATCACGGTCGGGTCGATGTCGCCTGCATCGAGCAGCGCGGCAATCATGGATGTGGTGGTGGTTTTGCCATGCGTGCCAGCAACCGCCACCGTATGTTTCAGCCGCATCAGTTCGGCCAGCATTTCCGCGCGGCGAACCACCGGAATACGGCCCTCAAGCGCGGCGACCACTTCGGGGTTATCCCGCTTCACAGCGGTGGAGGTAACCACCACGGCGGCGCCCTCCACATTTTCACCCGCATGGCCGACGGCAATATGCATGCCGCGCGCGCGGAGCCGTTCGACACTTGGCCCCTCGGCAATGTCGGACCCCTGCACGATATACCCCAGATTGTGCATCACTTCGGCAATGCCGGACATGCCGATGCCGCCAATGCCGACAAAATGGATCGTGCCGATATCTGTGCCGACGCCCTTCATGCAGCGCCTCCACTCGGCAAGGCTTCACCAATGGCGGCAGGCTTTTTACTGGTCACGCGAATAACATCCTGAATGGGGCTGGCGCCGAAACTCTCCACCAGATCGGCAAGTTTTTGCGCGGCATCGGGCCGGCCGCAATTCCACGCTGCATGCGCCGCATTGGCGAGCGTTTCGGGCTTTTGCGCCAAAGCCTGGATCTGCTTGGCCAGTTCCTTGGAAGTAAAGGCCGGCTGACGGATCGACCGGGCACCGCCGGCCTCGACCATTTCCCGCACATTGGCGGATTGGTGATCATCGGTCGCAATGGGCAGCGGTACCAGAATGGCAGGACGGCCAACCGCGGTCAGCTCCGCAATGGTCGATGCACCGGCCCGGCCGATAAAAATATGCGCGTCGGACAGGCGGAGATGCATATCCTCGAAATAAGTGCCCAGTTCTGCCGCGATCCCGTGATTGGCGTAGCGTTGCCGCACAGCTTCAAGATCTTCCGGGCGGCATTGCTGCGTCACCTGCAAACGGTTGCGCAGCGCATTGGGCAGCATTGCCAGTCCATCGGGCACCACTTCCGACAGGACATGTGCACCCTGACTGCCGCCAGTGACCAGCACCCGCACCAACCCGTCAGCCGTCAGGTCGGGAAAGGGTTCATCACGCAAGCTCAGCACTTCTGCACGCACCGGGTTGCCAACCAGATGAACCTTGTCGGTGAAGCGCGGCTGCAACCGGTTCACTTTGGGATAGGCTGTAGCGATGGCATTCACCCCGCGCGCCAGAAGGCGGTTGACCCGCCCGAGCACAGCGTTCTGTTCGTGAATGACACTGGGCACGCCGGCACCGCGTGCGGCCAGCAAGGCAGGCATTGCGGGATAGCCGCCAAAGCCGACGATCGCGGTGGGCGCGAAACTGTCGATCAGACGCAAGGCCATCCGCCGGCCTTTCAGAACCGCCAGAATAGCTTTCGGCCATTTCAACGGATTTTTGCCGAACCGTCCGGCGGGAAGCACATGGGCAGGCATGAAATCGGGTTTGCCGGGAATGGCCGCCCCTCGGCTGTCGGTGATCAATTCCACCTTATGCCCGCGCTGATGCAGTTCCTGCGCCAGGGCAAAGGCCGGGCTCAAATGGCCGCCAGTGCCTCCCGCAGCGAGAATGAAATGTTTGCTGGCACCACTCATGCGGCGCGCTCCTTTTCCAACAGGCGGCGAAGATCAAATTTGCTCCGGCTGAGAAACGGGTTCCGCCGGGTGATCGACAACAACAGCCCAATGCCAAAACAAAGCGCGATTGTCGAAGAGCCGCCATAGCTGACCAATGGCAGCGTCATCCCCTTGCTCGGGAACAGCTGCAGATTGACCATGATATTGATGAAAGCCTGCCCACCGAACAAGGCGATCAACCCCGACGCGGCGAGGATGGTAAAGAGATCTTCTTCATTCATGAGGCGGTACAGTACACGAAGCACGATAGCGAGATAGACGATCACCACCAAGCCGCATACCAGCAGACCGAATTCTTCCCCGATTACCGAGAAAATATAATCCGTATGTGCTTCGGGCAGGCTCATCTTGCGCGCGCCCAGCCATAATCCAGTGCCGGTCCACCCGCCGCCCATCAGCGTCCGCCGCGCCAGATCGACCTGATCGAAGGCAGTGCCGCCGCCCAGAAAGGCATCGATCCGGTGCCGCGCATTATCATAAAATGTATAGGCCGCAGCCAGCAGCGCTATACCGGCACCGCCGATAATGCCCACTCTCTGCAACGGTAAACCGGCCAGAATGACCATGATCAGCCAGCACCCGACGAACAATATCGCTTCACCCAGATTGGGCTGCATCATCAGCAAAGCTGTAATCAGTGCCAGCACGCCCGCAGTAATGCCAATAACCGGCATCCCCGGATCGCGCAGCCGCCAGGACAATATCCAGGCCATCGTCACGGCAAAGGCAGGTTTCAGAAACTCGCTGGGCTGAAAGCGCACCCCCAGATTGATCCAGCGGCGCGCGCCATTCACTTCCACGCCCAATATCGGCACCAGCATCAGGGCAAGCAACATGGCACCGGCCAGCAGGACAGAGCCGCGCCGTGCCCATTCGCGCGGGACCATGCTGGTGATGAACAGCACAATCAGGCCCAGCGCCTGCCAGCGTAAATGTGTCCAGTAGAAATAGAGATCGTTCAGCGCTGTCTGGGAGGTCGAAAGACGATGCGCGCTGGCGGGGGACGCTGCCGCCACGGCCACCATCCCCATCGCCATCAAGGTGATGATCAGCGCCAGCAGCACCCGGTCAATTTCGCGCCACCACACTTTAAGCTGCGCCTTGCGGCTTTGCGGAAAACGCGGCGTATCATTCCGTTCCCGCGTAGCTGTGGGAATATAGGGCCTAGCTGCTGTCACGCCCCGTTCTCTCTATCTCCGGTAAGCTCATCGACGATCGAGCGGAAGATATTGCCCCGTGTCTCGTAATCGCGAAACTGGTCGAAACTCGCGCAAGCAGGCGAAAACAGCACGACCTCGCCCGGCTGCGCCGCTGCGATCGCCCGCCGAACTGCTTCATGCAGCAGCTCGCAAGGTTCAACCTGCATATGATCGCCTAACAAATCCGCGAACATCGCCCCGGCTTCCCCGATCGTATAGGCACTGATGATGTTGCCGAAGGCATCCGCACATTCATCCAGATTGTCCGCCTTGGGCAAACCACCGCAAATCCAGTGAATACGCGGGTTTGGATTGGGCGGAAAGGCCGACAGAGCCGGCGCGGTGGAGGCTGGATTGGTCGCCTTGCTGTCATTGACGAACAGGACGCCGTTTCGCTCTCCCAGACGCTCCATCCGGTGCGGCAGCCCCGCAAAACTGGCCAGCCCGCTTTCGACCTGGGACCGCGTCAGTCCCAGCTCCAGCGCCAGGCTGGCCGCAATGGCCGCATTCTGGAGATTATGTGGGCCTTGCAGGCTCGGCCAGTCTGCCTGATATTCCCGCCAATGGCTCATGTCCGCGCATAATACCCGCCCCGATGCACGGCGGCTTGCTTCGGCCAGATGCACCGCATTGGTAGAGGGGTCATTACAGCCAAAGACGGCAAATTGCCCGGCGCCCTGCATCGAAAAAAGCCGTGATTTGGAAAAGGCGTAATCCGCGAAACCGTCATATCGGTCGAGATGGTCGGGTGTGATATTGGTCAGCGCGGCCGCTTCACAGGCGAGCGACTGGGTGATGTCGATCTGGTAGCTCGACAATTCCAGCACATAGACCCCGCCTTCCGGCAGCGGTTCTTCGCCCAGAATGGGCAGGCCGATATTCCCGCCCATGCGAACCGGTACGCCCGCGGCAGCAAACAAATGATGGACCAGCGCGGTCGTGGTGGATTTGCCATTCGTGCCGGTGATGCCGATCACCTTATGCGCGGGCAAGGCCGCCCGGCTTTGTGCGAACAGCTCTATATCGCCAATTATCGGCACACCTGCAGCGCGCGCCTTATCCGCAATCGGATGGGTGTTCAGCGGCACGCCGGGGGACAATACAATCCCGTCAAATCCGGTCAGATCAATTGTCAGCGGATCGGCAATGTCAGCACGTCCGGCCAGTTGCTCACGCGGCGTGTCGCGCCTGTCCCATGCCGTGACCTGTGCGCCGCTGGCGAGCAAAGCCTCCGCCGCGCTCATCCCTGATCGGGCAAGACCCAGCACTGCATAGCGTTTTCCGGAGAAGGCAGGGGAAGTAATCACCTGAGCTTGAGCGTCGCAAGACCCAGCAACGCCAACATGATGGAAACAATCCAGAACCGGATCACAACCGTGCTTTCGGCCCAGCCCAGCTGTTCAAAGTGATGGTGGATGGGGGCCATACGGAACACCCGCTTCCCGGTGCGTTTGAAGAAGAACACCTGAATGATGACCGACACGGCTTCCAGAACGAACAAGCCGCCCACGATCGCCAGCACGATTTCATGATGCGCGGCCACGGCGATCGCGCCCAGCGCACCGCCCAGAGCAAGGCTGCCCGTATCACCCATGAACACTGCCGCCGGCGGGGCATTGAACCACAAAAAGGCCAGACCCGCACCCATGATCGCGGCACAGAATATCGCCAGTTCGCCTGCGCCTTCGACATAAGGAATGCCGAGATATTCGGAATAATCGACCCGGCCAACCAGATAGCAGATGATCGCGAAAGTGCCCGCCGCAACGATAACGGGCATGGTCGCCAGACCGTCCAGACCATCGGTCAGATTGACGGCATTGCCCGCCCCGACAATCACGAAAGCGGCGAATATGTAATAGAACGGGCCCAAGGGAATCGCGAAGTCAGACAGGAAGGGCACATAAAGATTGGTGTTGAGCTGGCTGACGATGATCCAGCTGGCGACCCCGGCCACCGCGAATTCCGCCAGCAAACGCACTTTGCCCGACACGCCCTTGTGGCTGCGCTTGGTCACCTTGTCGAAATCGTCGACAAAACCGATCAGGCCAAATCCCCCCGTCACCGCCATACAGGCCCAGACGAGAGGATTGGTGAGGTCCATCCAGAGGAGCATGGCCAGCAGCAAAGCGATCAGGATCATCAGCCCACCCATGGTGGGGGTGCCGGTTTTCGCCAGATGCGATTTAGGGCCATCTTCCCGGATCGGCTGGCCTTTACCCTGCCGGACGCGCAGCATTGAAATGAAGCGCGGGCCGATGATCAGGCCAATCGTCAAAGCCGTGATCAGCACGGCCCCGGAGCGAAACGTTTGATAGCGCACGAGGTTGAAAATTCCCTCGAATTCCATCCATTGCGCAAGAAAATACAGCATTCAGCGTTCCCTGTCGGTAAAGCGGGCAACGACTTGCCCCAGTCCGACTGAATTTGACCCTTTAACCAGCACCGCATCACCGCCTACCAGCCCATAGGCTTCGAGTGCGGCGATGGCATCGCCCGGACCATCGCAATGAGCGAATCCGATTGTTTTGCCAAGCGTTGCGCTGGGGCCTTTCCCCAATTCCTGAGCCAGAACAGCCATTTCTTCGCCCACCAACACCGCAAAATCGATATTGGCCTGCGCCAGAGGTTCGGCGATCTGACTGTGAAAGGCGGCGGCAAAATCGCCCAGTTCCTTCATCGAACCCAGCACTGCGACCCTGCGCGTGGCGGGAGTCTGCCCTAATTGCGCCAATGTGGCCCGCATGGATGCAGGATTGGCATTATAGCTTTCATCAATGAACAAGACATGCCCGCCGGGTGCCACGACGCGGTGCCGCGCGCCGCGCCCTTTGAGCCCGCCCATTTCGCCAAGTGCAAGACCAGCCGCACCCAGATCACCGCCCGCTTCATGGACGGTGGCCATGACTGCCAGCGAATTCATGACCCAATGGTCGCCCGGCTCTGCCACCGTGTAGCATAAACGCTGATCATGCAGCTGCGCCGTGACCAGAGAACCGCCAGTGGCGGCGGGAATCGCATCCAGCAAGCGCATATCGGCCGATGGGTCCGCGCCAAAAGAAACAATCCGCGCCCCGTGCTTTTCCGCCGCGGCGCACAGCCGTTCATAGTGCGGATTATCCGCCGGGATGATGGCCACGCCCCCCGGGTTCAATCCCTCGAAAATCTCGGTCTTGGCATCGGCAATCGCGGCTTCACTGCCCAGATTTTCAATATGGGCAGGCGCGATGGTGGTTATGACGGCAATATCGGGCTTCACCTGCGCGGTCAGATTGCGAATCTCACCTGCATGATTCATTCCCATCTCAAAAATGCCATAGGCACTGCGTGGCGGCATCCGGCTGATGCTGAGAGGAACGCCGACATGGTTGTTGTAGGAACGGATAGAGCGATGCGCCTTGCCTCGGCTGCTACGCTGCAACGCCGCAAAAATCGCCTCTTTCACGCCCGTTTTGCCAACCGATCCGGTAACGCCGATAATGCGCGCATCAACGCGGGCACGGGCTGCGCGGGCCAGATCTTCCAGCGCCGCGCCGGTATCCTTCACCAACACATGCGGCCAGGCAATCGGCCGATCCACGATGGCAGCGGCGGCACCATTGGCAAACGCCTTGTCGATGAAACGGTGGCCATCCATGCTTTCGCCGATCAGCGCGACGAACAAATCACCCGCCAGAACATCACGGGAATCGATTTCAACACCGGAAACCTGGAAAGATCCACTGGCTGTTCCGCCTGTGGTGTCAGCGATTTCCTGCGCCGTCCACAAAGCGGTGGGTCTTGTGTCTCCCGCCCGGCCGGGCCAGCTGAGAATCTTTCTTACCGCGCTCATCCGGCGCCTCCTCCCACGCTAGCGGCACACTCCCGGGCAACCGAAACATCATCAAAAGGAATAACGCGCATCGTGTCGCCAGCGCCAATGACCTGCCCTTGTTCGTGGCCTTTGCCCGCGATCAGCACAATGTCGGCCGGACCAGCCTCGGACAGTGCCGCCGCAATCGCCTCTCTCCGCCCTGCAATTTCGCGCGCTTGCGGCGCAGCCTGCATGATTTCGGCACGGATCGTCGCCGGATCTTCACCCCGCGGATTATCATCGGTCACGATCACCAGATCGGATTGGGCCTGGGCAATTTCCCCCATCGGTGCGCGCTTGCCCCGGTCCCGATCACCGCCAGCACCGAAGATCGTAATCAGCCTGCCCGTCACATGCGGCCGCAATGCCGCGATGGCGGCCCCCAACGCATCGGGCGTATGGGCGTAATCGACATAAACCGGCGCACGTGACGCCGTAATCACCGCGCGTTCCAACCGCCCGCGAACGGGCTGCAAACGGCTCATGGCGTCAAACACCCTGTCCGCTTCCCCGCCACATGCCAGGACCAGCCCGGCTGCGGTCAGGGCATTGGCCGCCTGATAGGCACCGATCAGCGGCAGATTGACCGTATAATCCTGCCCCCCGCAGGTAAGCGAAAGAACCTGACCCAGCTGGCCCGGCTCACGCCCGTTCAATCTGATCGTTTCGCCGTTTTCGCCGATGGTCATGACACGCAATCCACGCGCATTCGCATGATCCACCGCCTTCGCCGACCATTCATCATCCGCCCAGACCACGGCCGTGCCACCCGGATCGACCACTTCGTCGAACAGGCGCATCTTGGCCGCAAAATAATCATCCATATCGGCATGATAATCGAGATGGTCACGACTGAGGTTGGTAAAGGCTCCGGCCAAGACTGGCAGACCTTCATTGCGATACTGAGACAATCCATGGCTGGATGCCTCGTAAGCGACATGGGTCACGCCTTCACGCGCAAGGCCGGTCATATTCGACAGGAACGTAACGATATCCGGCGTGGTGAGGCCGGTGGACACGCTTTCATCCTGCGTCGTCACGCCCAGCGTACCGATTGAAGCAGCACGTTCGCCGCACATACGCCATAGCTGGCGGGTCATTTCGGCGGTGGAAGTTTTGCCATTCGTGCCGGTGACGGCAACTATATTGGGCGGCACGGGACGGAAAAAACGCGCCGCCAGACGCGCGAACGCGCGCCGCGGCTGCGCATCGGTAATTGGCACGGCGCCGTCCACGCTGACACCCGGACGGGTGACAATTGCCACTGCTCCGGCGGCAATCGCGGCGGGAATGAAATCCTCCCCATTCACCCGGCCGCCCTGAAAGGCACCGAAAACGGTGCCAGGCGCCACTTTGCGGTGGTCAATGGCAAATCCCGTAACCGAAACATCCGCGCCACTTGGTACGTTATCGACCAGCTGGCTCAACTTCATTACTCATCCCCCTTAACCAAAGGCTTGAGATCTGTGAGATCGATATCGTGGGTCGAATCCGGCGTCACCCCAAGCAGTGGTCCAATTCGGGGGACAAGTTTGCCCACAATCGGCGCGGCGTTCCATGCCGCCGTCCGCTGATAGGAACTGGCAGCTGTGCCCTTCGGCTCATCCAGCATCGCGATAATGACATAGCGCGGCTTGTCCATCGGGAAGGCGGCGGCAAAAGTGGAAACCAGCGTATGGTGGCGATAACCATTTGCACCAGGCTTCTCCGCCGATCCGGTCTTGCCCCCCACCCGGAAGCCGGGCGCATCGGCATTGCGCCCCGTGCCATAGACCGCAATCATACGCAGCAGCTGGTTCATCCGCGCACTGGTGCTGGCCTTGAACACCCGCCGTCCGCGCGGCGCAGCGCCGGGTGCGACCTTACGCAATGTTGCCGGCCGCCAGATGCCGCCATTCACCATCGTCGCATAGGCCGATGCCAGATGCAGCGGCGTCACCGCGATACCGTGGCCATAGCTGACCGTCATCGCACGCAGCCGCCGCCATTCGCCCTTCGGCCAGATCGGAAAACCGCGCGCAGGGAGTTCGATATAAGGCCGTTCATTCATGCCGAGATCGGCCATGGTCCGCTTCAGACGCTTGGCCCCCAGTTCATCAGCAATCTGCGCGGTGACGATGTTGGAGGAATGGATCAACGTTTCCGGAACATTCAGCGAGGCGCCAATCGTGTGGCTGTCGCGAATTTGGAAACCACCCACCTTCAGCGGTCGGTTTGCCTGATATCGGCGCGACAGATCCGTCACCACACCAGCATCGATCGCAGCAGCTACCGTTAGCGGCTTGAAGGTGGACCCCAATTCGTAAACCTGGTTGGTCACCCGGTTGAACATGAGTTTTTCACCCTGTTCATCGATCTTGTTCGGGTCGAATTCCGGCAAGGAAGCGAGCGCCAGCACTTCACCCGTATCCACATCCAGCACAATGCCTGCTGCACCCAGTGCATCCACCGCCAGCATGCCGCGGCGCAGTTCATCCTCCAGCGCACCCTGCACGCGCATATCGATAGACAGCGGCGTCGGCGTTCCGCGGGTCGCCGGGTCCAGCAATTGATCATCCAGCACGGATTCCATGCCCACGCGGCCATGCCCATCCGCCGCGACATAGCCCAGTACATGGGCCGCCATGGACCCTTGCGGATAATGCCGATCACTTTCGCGCGGCAATTCCAGCGCCAATTCGCCAATGTCGTGCACACGGTTGGCTTCTTCCGGCAGAACGCGGCGGCGCAGATAGCCGGCCTTTCCGGCCTCCAGCCGCTCGGCTATGTCGTCGACATCCATTCCCGGAAAGATGGCGGCCAGTTGCTGCGCGACCACACGCGGGGATTTCACGAGAGGAGAGCCGCCGTCACCCAATGCCTTGGGATTATACCACAGGGCATAGGCCGGAAACGCGCGCGCCAGCGGAACGCCATTGCGATCCGTAATTTCACCGCGCGATGGCAGCAGTGCCTCCGCCATGGATTGTTCCGACGGGGTCGGCTGAACCAGTCCGATCCAGGCAATCCGCAACAACGCCGCCAGAGCCAGAGCGAGAAAACAGACAATAATCAAAAGCACGCGCAATCGCGCCGTCAGCAGCAAGCGCTCACGGATATTGACGAGGCGAACCCGCCCGCTGGCCAAAGCCCCGGACGCGGTCAGCGATGTCATTTAACGGAGCCCCCCGCAACGGTCCCCAGCGCCACACGCATCGGTCCATTGGAGATCGCCTCCTGCTCTTCATCCTGTTCTGGCGGTGCCAGCAGGTCGGAGGCAACAGGCTTGCCAGTCAGGGGAGAAACCAGCCGGGGGAAAGGCGGCGATCCACCATCGGCCGCATCATTACGCGCGACGCGGATAGGCGCCGGTGCATCCTTGCCGCGCGGAACGCCGAATTGTGCCAGCTTCCGTTCACTTTCGACAAATTGTTCGGCCGTCGGCGCGCGATAGCCGAATTCGAGGCGGTTCCAATTCGCCAATTGCTGCTGATTGGCCCGCGTTTCAAATTCGGTTTCGAGCAACAGCTTGTCCTGCTCCAGCTGCACGATCTGGCGTTCTGCGCGCACGACATCGCTGCGCACGGCGTGCACTTTGAGATGCAGAACGAGATAGAGCCCGGTGCAGAGCGCCAGAACGGCGATCCAGCCCATCCGGCGCAGACGGCTTTGCGGTATCATGTGGCCTCCCTCGCGGCAGTCGCCGTCCGCGTGGCACCGCGCAAAATGGCGGAACGCGAACGTGGATTACGCGCGATTTCGGCGTCCCCGGCCCGAATGGCCTTGGACAGCCCGGTGAATGTTGGTTGAGCCCCCTCCCCGATATCCGGCAAATGACGTGAAACACGCGCATTGCCGCCCGACGCATCCCGCAGGAAGCGTTTGACGATACGATCCTCCAAACTATGAAAACTGACCACAGCCAGCCGCGCCCCCTGACGCAGCAAGTGCTCGGACGCATGCAGCGCCTGTTTCAATTCATCCAGTTCCGCATTCACATGAATGCGCACGGCCTGGAATGTCCGTGTGGCCGGATCCTTCGGTGCGCCCTGGCGATACCCCAAAGCCTTGCGCACGATCCGCGCCAGATCCCCTGTCGTGGTGAGCGGACGCGCTGCAACGATTGCCCGCGCCACCCGGCGTGACTGGCGTTCTTCCCCATACAGATAAAGCACATCGGCAATGGCCGCTTCATCTGCAGTGTTGAGAAAATCGGCCGCGCTATCCCCTTCCTGGCTCATCCGCATGTCGAGCGGCCCGTCCATCGAAAAGGCAAAGCCGCGCCCGGCCTGATCAAGCTGCATGGAGGACACGCCAATATCCATCACCACGCCATCAACTTGCTCTATGCCGGTTTCCGCCATCGCCGCGACCATTTCGGAAAAACGCCGCGCATGCAGCACCAGCCGGGGTTCACTGCCCTGGGTTTCAGGCCATTCACGGCCAGCCGTGATGGCATCAGGGTCCCGGTCAAATGCATGAACCCGCGCGCCCGCATCCAGCAGCGCGCGCGTGTAGCCGCCTGCGCCAAAAGTCGCATCGATGATGACGGCATCCTGAGCCGGACCAAGCACGTCGATCACTTCATCAAGCAAGACGGGGATATGCGGCGCATTCATGCCTTTTTCCCCTTGGCAGCAGCTTCGGCTTCCAACTTACGGCAGGCCGCCTGCGCGCCTTCCCAGCCCGTGCCCATGCGATAAAGCTCAGCGGGGTTCCACAGGGTGAAGAAGGAACCGGCACCCTGAAAATAGACCCCCTGATCCATGCAGCCCAGCTCTGCCAAATGATCGGGCATCACGAAGCGACCGCTTGCATCAAAGGGCAATTCGCTGAAGCCGTAGAGCTGCATGGCACGCAGATCGCGATCGAAATCCTGACCCAGCCGGATGGCGCGTTCTTCTTCGCGGTCGATCTGGTTGGCCAGCTCATCACGGCGTGACAGGCCAAAGGCGGTCAGGCAGTTCCAGCGGTCGTGCTTGGCAAGGCACAGGATACGATCATCGCTGCTTTCGGCAACGGCTTTGCGAAAGGCTGGAGGCAGCACGAACCGACCTTTATCGCCGCGAAGCGAAAAGCCCTGTCCGCTGTAATTGACTGGCTGCCCTGCCACTGACGCTGTGCCCCTGGCTACAATTGTACACCATCGGTCATATCTCACCCGCTCGGACACGCGCCGAAGCGCGGCTCGATCGCCCCGTCAGAGGCGCAAAGCGGGTGATGTCTCCGATATGGACAATAACTAACCCGCCCAATTCCGGGAGGAAAGGGGAAAACACGGGAAATTTGGGGAATACATCGCAAGTTATTGTTTTATAACAATTTCATTTACTTGCTGAACTATCTGTCAGTGGCAGATTTCCTTACGAAGTCGTTAAAATCACTGGATTTCCCGTAGAGGGACCGACTCAGGAATCGGGCTCGCCCGCAATATCCCCGGATTCGCCCCTGAGTTGCCCCAACAATGCTTCAAGCGCAAATATTCTATTTTTTTCAGGCACTTCATCGTCAAGAATCACCGAATCTGCCAGGATTGTGACGTGCCCTGCCCCGATTTCGCACAGAGCCAGCACACCCTTTGCGGCAAATTTACAGGCCCCCGGCGCGGTTGATTTTTCCGGCCTTCCCGCAATTTCCCCAGCGAGAAATATCGGAATCGGAGCAATCCAGCCTTGCGCCAGATGAACATGATCCTGCTGATCCGACGTGAAGAGCAGTTCGAGCCCCCAGCGATCAAATATCGGGGACAGCAGGATCACACCCTGCGGCCGCCTTGGATCGCCAAGCCCGAAGGGGGAATGGCCGGTCATCATCGGGTCGGCAAACAGCAGCAGACGCCCCCCGCCGCGCACCCAATCATCCAGCGCGACATTTTCCTGCGGTGACAGGATTCGAGGCTGCGCCAGCAGCAGGTAGGATACATCCTTCAGCCGCTCGGCATCCAGAAAGGAGATCGGCTTCAGGTGAAAGCTGCGCTCGATAATCGCCCGCGCCCAATGCGGTTCTGCGTCCACCCTGAGCGCATCTTCCACACTGGCCGCATTGCCCCAGTAAATCGGCACCGTGCCCATCAGGCCCAGCTCTGGCAGCTTCCTGGCAGGATCTGCAGCAACCTCATCCGCGATCTTTCCGCCGCCTGACACCTGCTCCGCACTCTCCTGCGCAAAGGCAGTCTGAACCGGAACCAGCAGGCCCGGGATCGACATGGTAAGCAGGAGCGAGAAAGTGCCCGAAAAGAGCCTAGTCAGAATGTGGCGCCACTGGGACATCGCCAGTCTCCGGCAGCATGTCGGGGTCATATGCAGGCTTCTGGGGCTGCGGCGCCGGTAATGTTGGGACAACCCCGGCATCGGCCAGAGGATCGCCTGCGCCTTCGCCCTGATTGCTTTGCGGACCAACCGTGGAGGCCGCCTCGGGCACGGCGGTGGCCTCGACCACGGCCGCGCGTTCCATCACGATATTGGCAAGCCCCACCATCAGCACCATTGCCGCCAGTCCGGCAAAACCGATCTGCAGCCGTTGAACAGAATGAAACCGCGATCCTGACAGCGTGACCGTGGCCTGTTCACCCTCCTCCCGGGGAGGAAGCAGAGATTTCACATGATCCTTGGCCATCGCGTGTCGCTCACTTCAACCAGTCGAAAACCGGCAATCCTTTTTCCTGCAACCACTCACGGTTGTAGAGCGAGGAAAGATAACGGAAACCGGTATCGCACAAAATGGTGGCCACGCGGGCATTGGGGCCGAGTTTTTTCCCCAGAGCCACGGCGCCGGCGACATTGATCCCTGAAGACAGCCCCAGACACAGCCCCTCTTCGCGCAAGAGATGTGCGACCCATTTCAGGCCCTCTTCATCGGAAATGCGGAATTGATCATCAATCGGTGCACCCTCCAGATTGGCGGTGATACGACCTTGCCCGATACCTTCGGCCACCGAAGACCCTTCAGCCTTCAATTCCCCATTGGCGAAATAATTATACAGCGCGGCCCCATGCGGATCGGTCAGCGCGATGCAAATGTCCTGATTGAATTCTTTCAGTCCCATCCCGACACCGGCCAGCGTGCCGCCGGTACCCGCGGCGCAGGTAAAACCGTCAATCCGTCCATCTAGCTGCGCCCATAATTCGGGGGCCGTGCTTTCAATATGGGCTTTGCGATTGGCGATATTGTCGAACTGATTGGCCCAGATGGCGCCTTCGGTCTCTTCGGCCAGACGGCGAGACGTATGCACGAAGTGGCCGGGATTCTTGTAGGGGGCAGCGGGTACCAGAACCAGCTCCGCACCCAGAGCGCGCAGCGTATCCATCTTTTCGCGCGATTGCGTTTCGGGCATCACGATGATGGATTTATAGCCCTTGGCATTGGCCACCAGGGCAAGACCGATCCCGGTATTTCCGGCCGTGCCCTCCACGACCGTACCGCCCGGTTTCAGCGTTCCGCGCGCCTCCGCATCATTGATGATCCAGAGCGCGGCCCGATCCTTCACGGATGCGCCGGGATTGGCAAATTCACATTTGCCGTAAATTTCGCAACCGGCCGCTTCACTTGGCCCCTCGAGCAGGACGAGCGGGGTGTGGCCGATAAGGTCGAGCGTATTTGTCGTAGCAGGGAGCACATTCATGATTGCAGAGTTAGGCGCGCCGCCCCTCATGCGCAATGTAGATCCGCTAAATACAGATCAAGTTCTGCCTGTGCGCCCTGCTGTTTCCGCTCAAACTTCAGATACGCTCAATCTTCAGGAGCGATCGTGACCCGCAGACCGTCCAGATCATCGTTGAAATTGATCTGGCAAGACAGGCGCGAATCCGCATTGCGATGGTCGGAACTGTCGAGCAGATCGTCTTCATCTTCGCTCACGGCCGGCAGCTTGTCCTTGAAAGCCGGATCGACAAATACGTGGCAAGTCGCGCAAGAGCAGCAGCCGCCGCACAGCGCCAGCAATTCGTCAAAACCGCTATCCCGGATAATTTCCATTACCGTCAGGCCAGCTTCGCCCTCGACGGTTTTTTCCTCGCCTTCACGGTTTACAACTTGCAACTTGGGCATCGCTTACTCTTTCCTTGAGGGATACGGCATGATCACCAGTTAGGGGCCTGCTAGGAAATAGCACCGCAATTGGCAAGCAATCGGCGGCAACAATGCGCATTCGGCAAAGTTTCGATGGCCGGACCATCAATTTTTGGAGCAAGCAGAAATATGGGAATGACGTCTGAGAGGCTCCGCCTGTCGCTTGATAAAATAGCAGAGCAGGAGCCCGCCATTTCCCGCGCACTCGCTGTGGCGGGGTATCCCGATGCGCGGATCCGACCGACCGGCTATCGCACCTTGTTGCGCACCATTGTGGGGCAACAGGTATCGGTTGCCGCCGCCGCCAGTGTCTGGACCAAGCTGGAGACGCTGCTGGGTGAAGATATTCCGCCCGACCTCTTGCTGGAACAGGATTTCGACACGCTGAGAGCCTGTGGTCTCTCTCGCCAGAAACAGGGCTATGCCCGGTCCCTGTGCGAATTGGTGGTGAATGATGATCTGGATCTGGCCAATCTGCCGCAAGATGATGAAGCCGCGATTGCCGAACTGATCCGGATCAAGGGGATCGGCCGCTGGTCGGCGGAGATCTATCTGCTGTTTGCCGAAGGTCGGGAAGACATCTGGCCCGCGGGCGACCTCGCCGTGCAGGTCGGCATAGGCAAGATTCTCGGCCTGCCAGAACGCCCCAGCGAGAAGGAAACCCGCTTGCTGGCGGAAAGCTGGCGTCCCCATCGCGGAGCCGCGGCCATCCTGACATGGCATTGCTGCAACAATCCCGCTTTGTAGGCGGGCCCGCCAAAATCGGCGCTCACGCAGCGGTTCCGCGGTCTTGGCAGCGTCCTGTCGCCTGCACTGGCCCACTGGCCGAAACTAGGCCAACGCCCCCTTGCGCAAAGACCGGTTTGGCCTGACACTCGCCTGCGTAAGAACGATCGGGGGAGTTGTTCAATCATGACGAAACAGAAGCCACTTACCGCGATGAGCCTTGCTGCCAGTATCGCCCTTGCCGGCGGGGCACAGGCTCAGGACGCCAGAACAGACACATCAGGAGAGACGATGACAGCCAATCAGAGCATTCGCGAAGCCACCAATATTGCCGATACGCCGCTGATCCCGAGGGATGCGCTTTATGGGAATCCGACGCGCTCCTCCGGTCAGATCAGCCCGGATGGCAAATGGCTGAGCTGGATGGCCCCGCAAGATGGCGTGATGAATGTCTGGATTGCCCCGGCCGACAATCCCGATGCGGCCAGGGTCATGACCCATGCGAGCGAGCGACCAATTCCGCAATATTTCTGGGCCCCGGATTCGCGCAGCCTGCTGTTCGTTCAGGACAAAGGCGGCGACGAGAATTACCTGCTTTACGGGGTCGATGTGGAATCCGGCGTTGAACGGAGCCTGACACCATTTGAAAATACCCGTGTGCAGTTGGTCGGCACGTCCGAATCCATGCGGGACCAATTGCTGGTCGGCCTTAACAACCGCGACCCGCGTTTTCACGACGTCTATCAGCTTGATCTGAATAGCGGCGAGCTGACACCTGTGCTGGAGAACAATGGCTATATCGGCTTTCTGGCCGACGACAGCCTGACCCTGCGCTGGGCCATGCAGCAAAATGCCGAGGGCGGAATGGACATGTTCCCCATCAGTGATGGGACCATTGCCGAAAATCCGGCAGAAAGCACGACGCTGGAGGACGCGCTCACCACCACAGCGCTGGGCTATACCACTGACGGAAATACGCTTTATTGGCTCGACAGCCGTGACCGTAATACGGCAGCGCTGATCGCACAGAATGTCGAAACCGGCGAAAAGACGATTCTGGGGGAAAGCGACAAGGCCGATATCGGCGGCGTTATGACGCATCCCAAAACGGGTGAAGTCGAAGCGTATTCCGTCGATTATCTGACGACCGAATGGCACGCGCTCAACCCGCAAATCGGGGCCGCGCTTGATTGGCTGGATAAACGGCTGGAGGGTGATTTCGGCGTCCAGTCACGCACCGAGGATGACAGCAAGTGGCTGATCTGGAACGATCCGCTGATCTCCCCCAGCAAGACCTATCTGTTTGACCGCGAAGCGGAAACGCTGACCGAGTTTTACACCACCCGGCCTGAGCTGGAAGGCGCACCGTTGCAGCCAATGCAGACGCTGGAATTGAAGGCGCGCGACGGGCTAACGCTGCCGACTTACCTCACCCTGCCCGCCGGTGCCCAAAGCAGCGGCAAGCCGGTGCCGATGGTGCTGCTGGTGCATGGCGGCCCTTGGGCACGCGACAGCTATGGCTTCAACCGTGCGCACCAATGGCTGGCCAATCGCGGCTATGCGGTGATGAGCGTGAACTTCCGCGGCTCCACCGGTTTCGGCAAGGATTTCATCAATGCCGGCAATCTGGAATGGGCCGGTACTATGCATAATGATTTGATCGATGCAGTGGATTGGGCCGTGGGCGAAGGCATCGCCGATCCTGACAAGGTTGCCATTATGGGCGGGTCTTATGGCGGCTATGCAACGCTGGTCGGCCTGACCTACACGCCTGAAAAATTCGCCTGCGGGGTCGATATTGTCGGTCCGTCCAATCTCGAGACATTGCTGGAAACCATCCCCCCTTATTGGGCACCGATGGTGGCGCAGTTTCATGAACGCATGGGCAATCCCAATACCAAAGAAGGGCTGCAATTGCTGAAGGATCGCAGCCCGCTCTATCGCGCCGATGCGATCACCAAGCCATTGCTGATCGGACAGGGAGCCAATGATCCGCGCGTCAAACAGGCGGAAAGTGACCAGATTGTGGGCGCGATGCAGGAATCGGGCATTCCGGTGACCTATGTGCTGTTTCCCGATGAAGGGCATGGTTTCCATCGTCCGGAAAACAACATCGCCTTCAACGCTGTGGCGGAAAACTTCCTCGCCACCTGCCTTGGCGGACGAGCCGAGCGGATCGGTGACACGCTGGAGGCCTCCACGGCCGACATCGTTACCGGCGCAGATTTTGTCGAAGGGCTGGAAGAAGCTGTGGCTGACTAATCCTTGCAATCCCCCGTGCTGCAAAATCCGCACGGGGGATTTGATTCTCAGCTTACAGAAGCGCGTCGATCTTGCCCGCCATGGCGATATCCCGGTTGGAAAGTCCCCCGGCATCATGCGTGGTCAATGTGATATCGACCGTATTGTAGACATTGGACCATTCAGGATGATGGTCCATGCTTTCGGCAATCAGCGCGACGCGGGTCATGAACCCGAATGCCGCGCTGAAATCCCCGAATTTGACAACACGCGAGATTGATTGCCGGTCATCCGCCAACTTCCATTCATCCAGATCGGCCAGTGCGGCATCGCACTCTTCTTCAGTCAGTTTTTCGATCGCCATCTACTCTCTCCTTCAAAGGCATTTTCTAATCGCCACGCGACCCATGCGGGCAGCTTGTCGATTCCCATTCTTTTCCCTAACGCACCCACCATGAATGCGTGCCGCCTCGCTGCTTCGAATCTTGCCTGCCGTAAGGGCGACAGGTTGCTCTTCCGCCGGCTCGATTGTGCTGTGGAGGCGGGACAGGCGCTGCAGATCACGGCGCCGAATGGAATGGGCAAATCCAGCCTGATCCGAATTCTTGCCGGGTTGGCACGTCCCTTTGCGGGGGCGGTAGAGCGCAATGGCGCGGCCGGACTGCTGGATGAACGCCCCGCCCTTGATGAACATCGCCCCTTAAGCAACGCGCTTGGCTTCTGGCGTAATCTGGACGGGGAACAGGATCAGGCTCTCCAGGAACTGGGCCTCAAAGCCTTGATGGAGGTGCCGGTGCGGTATCTTTCCACCGGCCAGCGCAAACGCGCGGCCTTTGCCCGGCTTATGGGGCAAGGCGCACCGATCTGGCTGCTGGACGAGCCGCTCAACGGGCTCGACACGCAAGCCGTCACCGTATGTGAAGCGATGGTGGAGCGCCATTGTAACAAGGGCGGCATCGCGATCATCGCATCCCATCAAAGCATGCGCATCAGCGGCATGACGGAATTGAAACTGGCCGATTTCGCGGTGACCTCATCGTCGGCAGAAGACCCGGCACTTTCATCTGAGAGCGTCATATGAGCGCGCTCTGGACCATCCTGCGGCGCGATCTCGCCATGCTGTTTCCCGGTGGTGGCCGCGGCGGCGGCAGCCTGCTCCCGCTGCTGTTCTTTCTGGCCGTGGCAATGCTCTATCCCTTTGCGGTTGGACCGGATGCTCCGCTGCTGGCCAAAACCGGCGGCGGCGTGATCTGGGTGGCCGCTTTGCTGGCCGCCATCCTGCCGCTCGACCGCTTGGTCGCGCCCGATCTGGAACAGGGTTTCTTCGACCAATGGGCCTTGCGCGGCATCTCTGAAGAGGCCGTCATCGCCATCCGGGTGCTCGCCCATTGGCTAAGCTTCGGGCCGCCCTTGATGGTGGCTGCACTGCCTGCCGCTGCACTGCTCGGAATTGATGGCAATGCGCTGCGGATCGTGGAAATAGGCCTGCTGGCCGGGACGCCGGGGCTGGCAGCCATTGGCGTCACCATTGCCTCGCTGACAGTCGGTCTCAAAAGTGGTGCCGCGCTGTCGGGTCTGCTGCTGATTCCGCTCGCCGTACCGCTGCTGATCTTTGGTGCGGGGAGCCTTTCGACCGGCAGCGAAGGCGGGCTGGCCTTAACCGCCGCGCTCAGCCTGGTGCTGGTGGCAATTACGCCTTTCGCAGGCGGCGCAGCCATCCGGGCCGCCCGCGAAAACTAAGCGTACACAGCGTTTATATTCAGCCGCCGATCAGCCCTGATAGGGCGGCTGATGCAGTCCCTTGGGGCTTTCGGTGAAGATTTCGCGCCCGTCTTCGGTAATGCCGATGGAATGTTCGAACTGCGCGGTCAGCGATTTGTCGCGCGTCACTGCGGTCCAGCCGTCATTGAGCATCTTCACCGCAGGCTTGCCCAGATTGATCATCGGCTCGATCGTGAAGAACATGCCGGGCTTCAATTCCGGGCCAGTGCCTGCCTTTCCGGCATGGACCACTTCGGGCGAATCGTGGAACAAACGCCCGACACCATGCCCGCAGAATTCGCGCACAACGCCGTAGCGGTGGCTTTCGGCATGTTTCTGAATTGCGGCGGAGATGTCCCCCAGACGAATGCCAGGTCGCGCCATATCAACGCCAATCATCAGGCATTCATAGGTCACATCAATCAGCCGCCGCGCCTTGATGGAGGCATCACCCGCCACATACATCCGGCTGGTATCACCATGCCATCCATCCAGCAGCGGGGTGACGTCGATATTCAGAATATCGCCATCCTTGATCACCTTGCTGGACGGGATGCCGTGGCACACCACATGGTTGATCGAAATACAGCAACTATGCGTGAAGCCGCGATAACCCAGCGTTGCTGGCACAGCGCCAGCATCGAGCGTCATCTCACGGACCACATCATCGAGTTCCTGCGTCGTCACGCCGGGCTTTACCAGAGGCACCAGCGCGTCGAGGATTTCGGCCGCGAGCCGCCCCGCCTTACGCATACCTTCAAAGCCCTCGGCCCCATGCAGTTTGATAGTACCGTCGCGCAGGACGGCTTCGTCTCCGGTGATGTGCTGATATTCGGTCATGCCCGCCCATTTAAGCCTTTTGCGGAAAAATGCGAGCCACTCAGTCGCCCGTCGTAAATGCATCGCGATATTTCGGGCTGACCAGCGCCTTCACGGCAGCGCTTACGGGCAAGGTCACTTCATAGGTTCCTTCCGCATAAGGCCCGGCATTATATGGTGGAATCAGAAAACCAATCCGGTCAAATGTCTCCCCATTTGAGGATCCGACAATGATCATGGAATTTTCCACCGGGTCGATGCAATCATTGAACATCGAACCGTCATCCTTCACCGGTTCGCCACGCTTTTCCGCACGCTCTTTATCAAGCTGCGCACAATAATCGCTGCGCACCGCATCGGCCAGATCGGCTGAGCTGGTGAACATCTCGATCGGTTCGAGCGCCTTTTTCACCTGCTTGTCCCAGACAAGAGCATCGAAGACCGCCATGCCATGTGCGCCGCCCGTATAGGTATAATATTCGGAGGACAGGCTCAGAAATGCAGGGATATCGGCAACCACATCCCATTCAACATCGAGCGAATATGGGCGGAAGGGGTAATCATTCTTCGCCGCATCCACCCGGGCCTCTGCCGCCTGCTTTTGAAGCTCCTCGCGCTTGTCATGCAAGCGGCTGTCGAAAATTGCCTCCAGCTCGGGTATGTTCTGAACTTGCTGAGGATATTCATAACTGAATTCATAATCATCTGTCTTCGCCGACACGTTCCGGCCACCACCGTCGCTCTCATCGGGCGATTGCGCCTTCGCCGTGGCTGTGGCCTCAGCGGTCTGCGCATCAGGCGCGGCATCCTTTGCGCCGTTACAGGCGGTCAGGGCAAGAGATAGTGAAAGAAGCGAAACCAGAGTTTTCATGAAGCGTTCCCTTTTCATCATCTCGGCAAAGGGGCATGCACTCCGCCAAGACATTTTATGAAGAGGGCACAAGCACACAGCATATGAACACAGACTTTATCCAGCCTGACCGCGATCAGGACGCCATTGCGATTCATCTTGTTAATCAGGCGGATGCTTCCGATTTCAGAAAAGGCCTGACCATTGGTCAGCGGGCCGCGCTGGACGCGCAGAAATTCACCGGCGGTGCGAATGAAACCGCCATCGTGCCCGATGGTGAAAGCTGGTTTGCGCTGGGCGGCGTTGCCGATCCCGAAAATCTGTCAAGCTGGTGCCTGGCGAAGCTGGCGGAAACCCTGCCAGCCGGCACCTATCGTCTGGCCCGGCATAATCCGGGTGCCGCCATGCATGGCTGGCAAACGGCGCAATATCGCTTCACGCGCTATTCCGCGGATGAAAATGCCACGGGCCCGCGCATTCTTCTGACCACCAATGTCGGCCGGATCGACCGGATTCAGGCCGAGGCCCGCGCGGTCGCGCTGGTCCGCGATCTGGTCAATACGCCGGCTGAAGATATGGGGCCGGCGGGCCTCGAAGAAGTGGCCGAAAAACTGGCCAAGGCGAATGGGGCCGAGATCACCATCACGCAAGGCGACGCGCTGGAACAGGGCTTCCCCATGGTTCATGCGGTTGGCCGGGCTGCTGCGCGTAAACATGCCCCGCGCATGATCGATATCCGCTGGGGCCGTGAGGATGCCCCGCGCCTGACCATTGTCGGCAAGGGGGTTTGTTTCGATTCCGGGGGGCTCGACATCAAAAGCGCCAGCGGAATGAAGCTGATGAAAAAGGACATGGGCGGCGGCGCTCATGCTCTGGCACTGGCCGGACTGATCATGGAAAACGGCCTGAACGTGCGTCTGCGCTGCCTGGTGCCGGCGGTGGAAAATGCCGTTGCCAGCAATTCCTTCCGCCCCGGAGACGTTCTGAAATCACGCAAGGGGCTGACCGTCGAAATCGGCAATACCGATGCCGAAGGACGCCTGATCCTGGCCGATGCGCTGACGCTGGCCTGCGAAGAAGAGCCCGATTTGCTGCTTGATTTTGCTACGCTGACCGGCGCGGCCCGCGTGGCGCTCGGCCCCGACCTGCCCGCCTTGTTCGCCCGGCGCGATGAAACTGCCGATGCGCTGATCGCCGCCGGCAAGGCGCATGATGATTGTGTCTGGCGGCTTCCGCTGGAGGCAAGCTATGCCGAATGGCTCAATTCGGATATTGCCGACACGAATAACGCTCATGGAAACGCATTCGCTGGTGCCAGTGTGGCCGGGCTATTCCTTGAAAAGTTCGTCAGTGAAGGCATTGACTGGGCACATTTCGACACTTTTGCCTGGCGTCCCACCGCAAAACCAGGCCGCCCCAAAGGCGGGGAAGCACTGGGTTTGCGGGCCGCCTGGCATATGATTGCCGAACGATTTGCCTGACCGGGGTTAACACAGCCGACTTGCCCCGTGAGCAAGGCGCGTCTACTCGGCGCGCTTTGCGCAGAAATCGCCTCAAGAGGACCATGTGAGCAACAGCGATAAAACAGAAGCGACGGTTCAGGCCCCCAAAGGGCCCTTTGCACTGTCCGGTCCGGTGGATAGCCGACCCGATCTGCAAAGCGTTCCGCTGCGCGGCGACCTGGCCCATATTGCGCTCGCCGGACAGTATTTCGTACCGCATTATGCCGTCCCCCAGCCCCGCATCGTCATGCCGGGCGGCGCGGCACTGCACACCGCTTCGGCAGAAAGTGCCGAGGAAATCTGCACCCTGATGGAAGGTGACAGTTTCGAAGTTCTCGATATCTCAGCCGGCTGGGCATGGGGCTGCCTCGGGCCAAACGGTCCGGTCGGTTATGTACATTTGGATAGGTTGGAGCCGCTCAACTAATGGCACAAACAGTCTTTATCGATGGCGCAGCCGGAACCACCGGCCTTGAAATCAGGGAACGGCTGACAGACCGCAGCGAATTTGATCTGGTTATTCTGGACGATGACCGGCGCAAAGACCCTGAGGCACGCCGCGAAGCGCTCAACAGCAGCGACTTTGCGATTCTGTGCCTGCCAGATGACGCCGCGCGCGAAGCCGTGGCCCTGATCGATGAAGACGCATCGACACGTGTTATCGACGCCTCAACGGCGCATCGTGTTGCCAGTGGCTGGTCCTATGGCTTTCCGGAAATCGTCGGCCAAAAGGTCATTGCCGGGGCCGACCGTGTGGCCAACCCCGGATGCTACCCCACCGGCTTTCTGGCGCTGGTCGCGCCACTGGTGCGCGAAGGACTGCTTCCCGCTGATTATCCGTTCACCGTCAATGCCGTGTCGGGCTATTCCGGCGGCGGCAAGGCGCTGATCGAACGGTTCGAAGAGGACCGCGACATCGCCTTTCGCGCCTATGGCCTGACCCTGGGGCATAAGCATGTGCCCGAAATGCAGACCCATGCCGGGTTGGAACATCCCCCCGTCTTCTCGCCATCGGTCGTTCCGGCCTTTCGCGGAATGCTGGTCGATGTGCCGCTCCCGCTGGAAGCCATGCGCGCAGCGGCGAGCCCTTCCGAAATGCGCGAAGCACTGAAGGAATATTACGGCGACAGCCCGATTGTGCGGGTCGCCGGTGAAAGCGCGCCGGGTGAATTGCTGCTGCGCGGTTCGGCTGAACCGAGCGACGCACTGGAACTGCATGTCTTTGCCGATGAGAATGGTGAGCAGGCCAGATTAATCGCTTTGCTCGACAATCTGGGCAAGGGTGCAAGTGGCGCGGCGGTCCAGTCGCTCAACCTGATGGCAGGTCTGGCGGAAACTGCGGGCCTCCGACTGTAGTGCTTAAATTATAGGCGGTGGCTGCCTGTTTTTTATGCATGAATATGCGTTTGGCGATCGCACATATATTCCACGGAAACACTAGGGAAGCTTCATATCTTACCAATTGCACCCTTTCGCCGGAGTGCACTATTGGCTACCCCTAGCTGACACGCCTTGGCACGATTCTTGTTAGTATCTCAGCTAAGGATTTGTTCGGAACTTTTGCGCGCCTGTTGAGGGCGCCCGATATGCGCTCAGGGGTCACGTGAAAAAGATCGAAGCAATCATCAAGCCCTTCAAGCTCGACGAGGTGAAGGAAGCGCTGCATGAAGTCGGCGTCTCTGGCATCACCGTTACCGAAGCCAAGGGCTTTGGCCGGCAAAAAGGCCATACGGAACTCTATCGCGGGGCCGAATATGTTGTCGACTTCCTGCCCAAGGTAAAACTTGAGGTGGTTGTAAGCGACGAATTGGCAGACCGCATCGTCGAAGCGATCGCCGCTGCGGCGCAGACCGGACGGATTGGTGACGGCAAGATTTTCGTCTCCCATGTCGAAACCGCCTTGCGCATTCGCACTGGCGAAAAAGACGACGCCGCAATCTGATCAGATCTTCCGCCATCCGGCGGACGGACAGACTTTGCCGGCAACCGGCAGTCATTCTTAAAACGGCTCTATTTCTAAGGAAGGAATACAATGGCCACTGCAAAGGAAATCGTTAAGCGGATCAAGGATGAGGAGATCGAATGGGTCGATCTTCGTTTCACCGATCCCAAGGGTAAATGGCAGCACCTCTCGATGGTTGCTTCCGTTCTTACCGAAGACGAGCTTGAAGAAGGCCTGATGTTTGACGGCTCATCGATCGCCGGTTGGAAGACGATCAATGAATCCGACATGATCCTGAAACCGGATCTGGAAGACGTCTACATCGATCCTTTCAGCGCCACGCCGATGATGATCGTGTTCTGCGACATCGTCGAACCTTCGACCGGCGAACTCTATGCCCGTGACCCGCGCTCGACCGCGAAACGTGCAGAAGCCTATCTGAACACGACCGGCATTGGCGACACCGTCTATGTCGGCCCGGAAGCTGAATTCTTCATGTTTGACGACGTGAAGTTTGAAGACGGCTATGCCGGATCAGGTTTCACCATCGACGATATCGAACTGCCGACCAATTCCGGCAAGGAATATGACATTGGCAACATGGGCCATCGCCCTAAGGTCAAGGGTGGCTATTTCCCGGTTGCTCCGGTGGACAGCGCCGTCGATATTCGTAGCGAAATGGTTTCTACCATGCTCGAAATGGGCCTGCCCTGCGACAAGCATCACCACGAAGTGGCCGCTGCACAGCACGAACTGGGCGTAACCTTCGGCAAGCTGACGCAGACTGCCGACCGCATGCAGATCTACAAATATGTCGTGCACCAGGTTGCCCATGCCTATGGCAAGACCGCAACCTTCATGCCGAAGCCGATCAAGGACGATAACGGTTCGGGCATGCACACCCACATGTCGATCTGGGACAATGGCAAGCCGACCTTCGCGGGTAATGGCTATGCTGGCCTGTCCGACAACTGCCTCTATTACATTGGCGGTGTGATCAAGCATGCGAAGGCTCTGAACGCCTTCACCAACCCGACCACCAACAGCTACAAGCGTCTGGTGCCGGGCTTCGAAGCACCGGTTCTGCTGGCCTATTCCGCACGCAACCGTTCCGCTTCCTGCCGTATTCCTTATGGCACGGGCGAAAAATCGAAGCGTGTTGAATTCCGTTTCCCCGATGCAATGGCAAACCCGTATCTTGCCTATGCTGCATTGTTGATGGCTGGTCTGGACGGTATCCAGAACAAGATCCATCCGGGCGAAGCCATGGACAAGAACCTGTATGATCTGCCGCCGGCAGAACTGGCAGAAGTCCCAACCGTTTGCGGATCGCTGCGTGAAGCTCTGGAAGCTCTTGCTACCGATCACGACTTCCTGCTGTCGGGCGATGTGTTCACCAAGGAACAGATCGAAGCCTATTGCGAACTGAAGTGGGAAGAAGTGATGCGCGTCGAAACCACGCCTTCGGCCGCCGAATTCGACATGTATTACAGCGCCTGATCATATTACGATCAGTACGTAAAAAGAGGGCGTCCGGAATACCGGGCGCCCTTTTTCTTGATAGGGCATTGCAGCTCCCCTGCCCTGCCATCGTTTTCGCCAAACCATCTGATACGCACAGTGCGCAATAAGGCTTTCCTACAGAACGCAAGCGCCCCGATGCCCGCTTTCCAAACCAAGGAGGGCGCCATGCGAAAAGCTGTGTTCGATACGATCCGCCAGATATTGGGAAGAGGTTTCACGCAAGGTGAAGTATCCCGGCTCGACCGGGCGCTAGATTGTGCGATTGATGACACGGCATGCACTGCCAGGCACCAGTTCAGCCCGGAAGGGCTCGCATTGATCAAACGGTTTGAAGGCTGTGCCCGCATCCGGGCCGATGGACGCATTGAAGCCTATCCCGACCCCGGAACCGGAGGTGCACCATGGACCATTGGCTGGGGCGCAACCGGACCAGAGATCGGCCCCGGCACTATCTGGACACAGGCGCAATGCGATGACCGTTTGGAGCGCGATACGGCGCGGTTTGCCGCGGAGGTGGCCCACACCATCGGCGATTGTCCAACCCGGCAAAATCAATTCGATGCGCTGGTATCCTTTCACTACAACACCGGAGCGATCGCCAGAGCCACACTCACCCGCATGCATTGTGCAGGCGACTTCGAGGGAGCTGCGCAAGAATTTGCCCGTTGGAACAAGGCCGGCGGACGCGTGCTTGCCGGATTATCGCGGCGCCGTGCAGCGGAGGCAGAGCTATATTCCAGAAGGGAGTAATATTGTCCCGCTACGTGACAACTGAAGATTCCGCCCCGCATCGCGGAACTTGCAGTCATAGCGCCAGTTTAGGTGAGTGAATGGAGTGTCCTTTAAAATAATGAAAACCGGGTTCGCCCTCCCAATTCTTGTCCTTTCTATGACCGCCGTCAGTGGTGTGTCTGCTCAGCAAAGCAGTGCCCAATCGGGAACTCAGGTTTCTGAAACTTCTGATGCCGAAAGCGTCATCCCGGAAAGTTCGGCGAAAAAAAGCCTGATCGCAAAAGCCCCGGATGGCACTGTACCGATCATCATTTTACCGCCTGATCTGCACAGCAGAAAGCTGACCTCTGATCCGGGTAAAACTGGATCTTCCGGCGGGTCTCAAGAAGCAAAAGATCTAAGCGCCGGGGAAGCACCCACAGCGGCAAAGCAAGACCAAAAGCCATCTGCAGCTGACACTGATACCGGCGGCACGGAACAAGGTAGTTCACCAACGCCGCCCCGGGCCCGGACAGATGCCGATAGCACAGAGGAAACTGCCGCCCTGATCGCTGCCAGGCGCGCGCAGGCCGAGCAGGCCAGACGCAGGGCTTCTCCCGATGCTCCCAAACGGCTTCCCGGAGCTTCCGAAAAAGATGGCTATCGCTATTTCACCCGGGCAGGGTTCAATCCCAGCCTGCCAGAAAAAGTCAGCACGTTCCTAAAAGGCTGCCCCGTCGACAAGGACGCACAGGACGCATCCAAACGAACGAAAGAATGTTTCGTATCAACAGATAGCAGCGATCGAGCCTCCGTTCTTTCGCGCAGAACCGGCAATTGGTGGGGCTTCTCGGCGCAAAATATCGCGCGTAGTTCCGTCTATTATCGTTCCGGCTATCTGCTGAGACTGAATGATAAAAATCAGGTGTCGGCCTATTTGCCGGTTCTCGGCGGAGCGCTCTCCATCGGAAATATCTGGCCCGGCGATTATGGTTTCGGAACCATCCCGCGCTACTATATCGATTATTACGATCTCGGGCCTCAGCGGTCCTATCGCTATGCGAACCACGTCGTTTATCGTCTGGACAGTGACAGCAGAGCAATCACCGGCATCGCCGCATTGCTGTCCGGCGACCGCTTCATCGTCGGCCAAAAAATGCCCGACGGGTATGATATCTACAACATTCCCAGCATCTATCGCCAACAATATGCCGATAGCAAAGACACGGCCTATCGCTATGCCGATGGCTATATTTACAAAATCGATCCAAGATCATGGAAAATCCGTGCCGCGATCGAACTGATTGCTGCTTGAGGACATATTACATGACAAATCTGGCCAACCGCTTCCCAATCGGACGTTCAAAAAGAAGTTCGTTTTTGCTCTGCGCCGCCGCGGTGGTCCTCTTGCCGCTCAGTGCGTGCTCTTCCGAGAAGGATCAGCAACCGGCTCCCTCGACGCAGCAGGACACAACGCAGACGCTGGCGGCGACCATTTCCGATGCGCCGGGCCTGACCATAACCGCACGCGCCTTGCGCGATATCGGTATAGCGCCCGTATTTGACGGCGCTGGCTCCTACACCATTCTGGCGCCTGATGATGATGCATTCGGATTACTCGGCGAAACAGGCACCTATCTCCAGCAACCAGAACAAGCGCCCATTATGGCCGCCATTTTGCGCGATCACATCATTCCCGGATATCTGACACGTCAGGACATCGATAATGCTGTGAAAGCGGCTGATAGCGGAGAGGTCCGGATGCGTACGCTCGGCAACCATTTCATCACATTTTCACACGCCCAATCCGGGCTGGTTGTGACAAGCGAGAATGGCCAGAGGGCGCATCTTGCCCAAAAAAGTCTGGAAGGCAGCAATGGCGTGGCGATCCCTATTGATGTCGTGCTGAAGGATGTAAAGCTGGACCAGCGCAGCGTGAAGCCCGGCCAAGAGAATATCCAAGCACCCGAATAACGCACGTCGATTATTGACTAGTGACTATACTCGTGGGGGGTCCGCGCCCGCTCAGTAATCCTTGCTGACTTCTGCCGAGATCCCCTCACGCCCAAGCGACGAAACCGTGGCCAGCAAAGACAGCCAGCTCGTCACCCGAAATTCGACTTCGCTGGCATTATATCCACGCCCATCAGTGATAATTTCAGCATAGAATTTGCGGCCGAAATTCTTGCCCAGCGCCACCGACGTTGCCCGGTCCAGTGCTTGATCCGCCGGCACGATCCGCAAGCGGTCGAGCCCAATGGCGCTGCGCAATTCGTTGATCGGGTCCAATCCCCCACCACCCTGCAATGCGGCCAGCGCGGCGCCCAACTGCAAGGCATCAGTGGCCGACAGGCTGGTGATCGATCCGCCAAACAACATGCGCGCGAGCAATTCCTCCTGCGGGAGAGACGGCGTTGAACTGAAGGTAATATCGGACTTCTCCGCGTAACCATCGACTTTCACCGTGACCTGCAAATTGTCCACCTGGGTATCCGCTTCGATATCGAGACGCGGATTGATGGGGACATTTTCGTCAAAATCGATGCGCCCACGGGTGAGTTCAAACTGCGTGCCTGCGAATGTGAAGAAACCCTGACGTGGGGCGATCTCGACTGCGCCGCCAATGCGCGGGTCATCGGTGGTGCCCCGGATGATCACATCGCCGCCCCAGACGCTGTCCAGCCCCATTCCGGTCACCTTGATGCTGTTACCGGCACTCGCGTCGATCAGATAACGCCACGGCGCAGACTGTCTTGCAACTGGCCCCATGTCTGGCGGCAGATTGATCTCACGCGTTTTGATGTCGGGTAGGTCAGCCTCGGCATCGGAGGTTCCGAGAGTCCAGCGTGCCTTGTTCACACGAACGCGGCCCGCAATGGTGCCGCCCCGGCCATTGGAAACGATGCGCAACGGTCCGGTTACGGTGGCGCCCATATTGCGGCGATCGACAATTTCAGCATTCTTTGCCGCCAGACGAACGTCTATCTTCGGTCCGCGCGGCCCAAGCCCGGACAAATCCACCATCCCACTGCCCGTTATGGTGCCATTATTGGGGGCCGTGCCGGAAAAACTGGTCAGTTGCAGACGCGGTCCTGAAAAGCTGCCCCGCAGTTTCACATTGGATAGATCGGTGCCGGTTACGGCACTGCGCAAACGCAGCGCGTCACCAGCCAGAGACCCTGTGACCTGCGGATTCTGCAGCGAACCGCGCGTATCCGCCGTCAGGCTAAGCTGGCCGGTAATGTCGAAAATTTCGACGGAAGTCAGACGCCAGAGTGCATCTGCTGGCCCGGAATAGCGCAATTGGGCAAACAAATCGCCTGCCTGAAGCCGCTGGATCAAACCACCATTGGCAGGCAAATTGGCAATCCGGCCCTGCAGCCGTCCCTTAATCCCGCCTCCATCCTGAATCACCGCGCGCGTTTGCAGCAGATCGGGTGTCAGCTTGAGAACGACAGCCAGATCAATCGGGCGTGAACTGAGTGTCAGCCCTGAACGGCTAAAACCGGAAACCAGCAACCGGGCATTACCGCTGGGCACACCATCGGCGCCAGAATCGACATCGACCACACCGGAAATTGACCCCGTCAAACCAATATCCGGCGCCACGACATCAATCAGCGAAAGCGGCATTTTCGACAGGCTGACTTTGGCTTGGGCAGGATTCTCGCCGCCAAAGCCGCCTTCCAGAATGGCATAGCCCGATCCGTAGGAAATCTGAGTCTTTTGCAGGATCCAGCCGCCATTAGCCTGTTTTTGCGCCACGGCCTGCCGCGGCATGGTAATCCGGTCCCCGGCATAGGTTCCGCGAGCGGCCACGCCGATTTTCTGCCGCGTAACATCACCTTCCAATTGCAGCGCGAAGCGCGCACCGCGCCGCCCGGTCAGCGATGCATTAAACTGCCCCACACCCTTATCGATATTGCCCCGCGCTGCCAGGCGGCCAATGAAGATCGAGCCATAGCGCAGGCCCCGCGCACTGATGTTACCCGTGATTGTGGCGCCCGCTTTGTCGAGCGTTCCGGCGGCCTCAATATTTGCGCGCGCAATTGCCAGATCAGCCTCTCCACCAAAGCGCGCATTTCGTGCCCGCAGCTTCAGATCAAAACCCTGCCCCGCATCGCGAGGTTGTAATGTGACTGAACCGTCCAGACCGCCACCGCGAATGTCTAGCGCCCCATCGACACCGCCTTCGGCAAAGGCGATGGATCCCCTCACATCCGTTTTCCACACAGTCAGCCGGTCAACATCCAGCCGGGCTGGAGCATTTGGAGGCGTCAACAGCAAAGCCCTGCCATCAAACGGGCCGAGCGTGGATTGGCCATCAGTCACTATCCGGAAGCCGGAAGGCTGCCCGTCACGCTGTTTTTCACGCCCTATTTCAACACGCACATCCTTGAGGCCGGCGGCGGGCAGCGGGCTGGCGAAGGTCAATATTGCATGGGGGCCATCATCGCCCATTTCAGCTGTGACGGTGAAGGGCCCATACTCGGTGTGCTCCCCGCTGCCGGCCAGAGTGGTCTCGCCGTTTTGCAGGCGGCCATCCAGTTGCAGCTTCAGCTTGCTGCCATCCACCCGCACATCATTCAGGATAATCGGTCGTTTCGCCCCGAGCGCGACACCGCCGCGGAAGCGAATGTTGTCGCCGGCCAGCGTAGTCAATGTCTTGTTCGCCACCCTGGCCATCCGCCCGTTGAAATTGGCGCGCAGGCTCCACGGTGTATTCTGGCCGATCTTGAAGCGGATTTTGGCCCCGCCATCCAGCGTGCCCAGACCGTCCAGTACCAGACCGCGCGCCTCCACCGGGCCGGCCAGAGCATAGCCATTTCCCTTGAGGTTACCGCGCGCAGACAAGTCCGCCCGCAGTCCCTTGAAGCGAATGGCCAGATTATCCGATCGCAAAGTCTGACCGTTCAGCAAGACTGTACCGCGAATTCTGCCATCTTGCAGCCTCGGATCGAGCAGATCATTGCCAGTCACAATGCGGTCCGCCGTGAAATCAAGCGGCAGGGTCCATTGCTGGCCATTATATCGGAGTGTGCCCCGCTGCTGAACGCCCTCCAAAATGGTTTTATCTATCTCGAGCGCGGCAATATTCACCTGATGCTGGATACTCAGATCCTTGCGGAAAGGGCCATCCAATGTGGCCACAATTCGTGCGCCCCGCAGGCGAACATTCCGGCCCAGCAGGCCAGGGTTGGTCAGTGTGCCCTCTATCGCGACATCATTGAATATATTGTCATTCAGATCGACGGAACCTTGTGCATCCAGCGTAATGGCCGAGCCGCGCAAGGCGAAGCCACCATCGAATACGCTCTGCTTCAAAGTTCCGACCAATGCGACATTCGCTACCTCGCCCAGCGCATCGGCAGGCAGGCCAGACAGATAGGCGCCAGGCCGCACCTGCCCGACCAGCTTGTACATTCCGCGCTGGTTGAACAGCCGCAAGGCAACAGGCCGCGTCTCGCCCTGATCGATGACAATCGCACCGTCCCAAACGGACCAGCTGCCATCACCTACGGCGCGAATCCGGGTGGAAGTTTCGAGACCAGCAAGATTCGCCAGAAGCCCGTCCGCCGGAGCACGAATATCGACATCCACATCGAATATGTCGCCATCAGGCTCTGCATGGATGAGGGCCGACAGGCGATCCCCCCCGCCCAGCTCTCCCTTGGCATCGAGATAGACCAGACCATCTCGGATATTGGCTTTCGCGCGTAAATTCACCAGTCTTTCCGCACCCGCCAGACCTTCTGCGACATGCAGATCGTCAACCAGTAACCTGTCCACGCGAATGTCGAAATTCGGCAGTGTGGGCGCCTCGGGATCGCCGGACCCAAGTTCTGGCGCGGCATACAGAGTGCCATCGTGCAGCGCTACGGACCGGATATCGAGACCACTGAAGGGAAATTTGTAAGGCCGCCAGTTCAGGTCAATTTCCGGCACTTCCAGAAACAACACCTGGTTCTTGTCGTAGAATTTCACATCATTGAAGCTCGCGCTCCACAGGACAGACCCGTCAATGCTTCCCACATCAACGGAAAGGCCGGATGCCGGTGCATAGGCCGAAAGCTGATCGACAATGAACTGCCGCCCCGGAGGCGTATGCAGAAACCCGATGGCCAGCAGCACGAGCAGCAGCAGCCCGGCGATGATGTAGCTGACCGCGCGGAAAATCCGCCGCGGCCATTTCAGGAAGGCATAAGGCTGGCGTTTCGCTTCACCATCCGGCGTGGCTACGGATGCTGTTTGATCCGCCGTGTCGCTGCCCGGATGCAGATTTTCATCGCTGGCCGCCATCAGAATGCCTGCCCGAAAGCGACATAGACACCAATCGGGGCGTCATTGGGGCCGGGATTGATCGGCGTGCCCACATCCACCCGGATCGGGCCAAACCCGGTATTATATCTGATGCCCAATCCGGCACCGACCTTGATATCACTGAAAGTGGGTGTCTGACTGCTATCGACAGCGCCCGCATCGACAAATGGCACAACCGACAGGGCACCATCAAAGAACCCGGTGCCGATACGTGCTTCGAGAGAAAATTCGACCAGCGAACGGCCACCGCTGGGATCGCCTTCAGAATCGCTCGGCCCGATTGCCTGATAGCCATAGCCGCGAACGGACCCGCCGCCGCCGGCGTAAAAGCGCCGTGACGGGGCTATATTGGTGATGGATGAGCCGCGAATGCTGCCCAGCTTCGCCCGCGCAGCCAGCACGATGCGATCGCTCATCGACTGATAATAGGTGCCCTCTATCTGGCTGCGCAAATAGATGCTCTGGCTGCCATTATGACGGGAGATTTCAGGTGATAGCCGTGTGCTGAGGCGATAGCCCTGCTTCGGATCAAGCAAGTCATCCGACATATCGACTTGCCCATAAAGCGGCAGCGCGGCGATCAGATAGGTTTCCTCAGGCGCCTTGTTTCCGGCCGCGTCGCGTTCCCTTTCCGCCGTTGCAATCAATTCCGCGCCGATCGACCAGCCGAGCGGTTTCTGGAACAGGAGCGTGCTTTGCCGTTCATAGGTGCCAACGAGCGAAGCCGTCTTGGCTTCATAGGCTTCAAAATCCTTGGTCGTAGCAAAGGCGTCGAGCGTCAGAATCCGGTCACGCCCCTTCACATTGTTGCGGCGGAACGTCACCCCTGCCAGTTGTTCCCGCGTCCCGGCGATCCCGCGTAGTCGCAGCATGCCTTCTGGCGGAAAGAGATTGCGGTGTTCCCAGCTTGCCTGAGCGCGGAACCCCTCACCTGTGCCATAACCGATCGATCCGGCAATGGTGCGCAGCGGAGCCTTTGCCAGTTCCACCGCTATATCCACTGTGCCGGGCGCACCTTGCGTGGGCGCCTCACGCTCTACCGGGGTCAGTGTCGCGCTCGAAACCAACCCGGTCGCCATAATCGCCCGGCGTAAATCATCCTGCAGACTGCGCTGATAGGTTTGCCCCGGATCAAACCGGGCGACCCTCGCCAAATGCTGGCCGGAGAGAAAATCAGGCAAATTGCTGGTGACGGTGCCAAAGGCATATTTGCCGCCCGGCTGCACCAGCAGACTGAGATCGCCTTCCTCGCGCGCATGATCGATCAGCAATTCAGGTTCGTCCATATGGGCGAAGGGGTAGCCATTCTCGCCAAGCGCGCGATCAAGATCGTCCCGCTCTTCCTCAATCACATCAGACAGCAGCGGATCGCCGGTTTGGATCCCGAAACGGCCGCGCAACATGTCATAATCCGCAGTGGCGTCGCTCAACGAACCAAGATCAATGGCACCGAATTTATATTGGACGCCCGGCAGGATATCGAAGCGGATTTTCGGCCCGCTTTGCCCGGTACCATCACCGCCCGCCGCAGCATTCGCAGAGCGGAAAATCTGGCCGTCATAATAGCCATAAATATCGAGCAACCGGGTGAGAAGTTTCTCATCCTCCTTGGCCTGGGCGGCAAGCCGGGCCTCGCTATCATCATCGTCCAGCTCAAGGATAGTGGAGAGCGAAGTGAAGCGTTTGACGAATTCCTCCCGCTCCGCCAGCAAGTCATCGTCTGACGGGAATGCCAGTGTCAGTTCGTCCGAAAGCGTTTCGACATCCGCATCGCGGCGGCGCGGCATATCATCACCAAAATCAGCGAATTGGATTGATGTATCGGGTGACAGGGGGGCCAGCTTGGGCAGTTCGGTATCATTGGGCCATGGCACGGTGAGGCTTGGCATTTCAGCGAGCGGTGCATCGGGATCCACTTCAGGCGGCAGGTCCTCAGCCTCAACCGTCCCATCCGACACGCCCTGACTGGCCCAATCCTCCGGATTATCAACCGCTTCATCCGGGATCAGATCCTCCAGCGACGCGGGGGCATCATAGTCCTGAGCCATGACGGGCACGGCCAGCATCGCAGCCGACGCAGCCAGAGCCGCTGAAATTTTGCGCATGGAAGCCCCGGTCTTAACCGAAACTTCTGGAATCGCCGGAAGCGGTAATTCCATCCTTCCCGCTGCTGGCGGCGCTGCATGAGGAGCTGCGCGGTGCATTGGCGCTGTCAGCAATAAGGCGGGATTGTTCGTTGCCGGAAAAGCGCGTCCATCCATCAGGGCTGAGCCGTTCGAGCGGACGGTAGCGAATCTTATACTGCATCCGGTCAGCCCCTTCGACCCAATAGCCCAGATAGACATATGGCAGGCCCTGCTTCGCGGCGCGAAAAATGTGATCGAGGATGATAAAATTACCGAGGCCGGTGCGCGCGCCAGGCTCCGTATCATAAAAGCTGTAAATCATTGAAAAACCGTCGCCCTGCCGATCCATCAGACAGGCGCCGACGAGCCGTCCCGGCTTCCCGTTTACCGCAGGTTCCCGATATTCAACCACCACGCTGGAGACCGGCGTGTGTTCAACCATGTCAGCATAGTCAATTTCATCCATCGCGGCCATGCCACCGCCGGGGTGACGCGATGCCAGATATTTTTGCAGCAGTTCGAATTGTTCGACCGTTGCCCATGGGCGGCATTCGTTGACTTCGAGATCAGAATTTTTGCGAAAGGCGCGTTTCTGCGATGAACTGGGCGTAAATTCAGATGCCACAACCCGCACGGACACGCAGGCCTGACAGTCGGCGCAGCTTGGACGATAGGCAACAGTCTGACTCCGCCGAAAACCGATCCGCCCGAGCGCATCGTTCAGCTGGTCTGCATTCGCGCCTTTCAGCTCCGTAAACACCTTCCGCTCTGTCTTGTCAGGCAGATAGGGGCACGGTGCCGGACTGGTCACGAAGAAACGCGGAAAACTGACGGGAGCCGTCACGGCAAGGCGGTCCTCTCGGCCAAATGGAAATGTTACAACGTCTTCACTGCATTATGCAGTGTCATAGGGCTTGTTTGAAGCGCTTTTTCAAAACACTAGCTGAACACTGACATAGATTCGAAGATTGAGGCAGCGCAAATATTGTCTGCCCCATTTCCGATCAATCCAGTTCCACCATGCTGACGGCATAGCCTTTGGCCTGCAATGCCACGATCAAAGCTTCCAATTGCTGGCGGTCGCGGGCTTCGCATTCAATATCCGTCACCAGCCCCTTGGCAGGGAGATTGGTGAAAATACGCTGATGGTAGATTTCCAGGATATTGACCTGGTGATTGTTGAATTCGCCCATCACCTTGTACAAAGCGCCCGGACGATCCTGCAGGAAGACCCGGAGCCGCGCCAGACGGCCCGAACGGGCAAGATCACGCAGCAGCACGTTGGCGAGCAGGCGTGTGTCGATATTGCCGCCGCACAGGACGATGCCCACCTTCTTGCCGCGAAACAGCTCGGGATAGGCCTGCACAGCAGCCAGACCGGCGGCACCGGCGCCTTCAACCACGGTTTTCTCTATCTGCAGCAGCAGCGCGAGCGCGCCTTCGAGCTGCTCCTCACCCACCAGCACGATTTCATCGACCAGCCGCTTGACGACCTGAGACGTGAATTTTCCGGGGCTTTTGACCGCGATACCTTCGGCCAGAGTGTCTCCGCCACAGGGCAGATCTTCGCCCTTAACCATGCCATACATGGAGGGATAGAGCTGCGCCTGCACACCATACAGCCCGATATCAGGCTTCAGCGCACGCGCCGCCGTCCCGATGCCGGAAAGCAGTCCGCCCCCGCCAATCGGCACGACCAGCGCATCCAGATCAGGCACATCCTCCAGCATCTCCAGACCAACGGTGCCCTGCCCGGCGGCAACATCGGGATCATCGAAAGGATGGACGAAGGTGAGGCCCATTTCCTTTTCCAGTTCCAGCGCATGGGCATAGGCATCATCAAATGTCTCGCCCTCCAGGACCACTTTGCCGCCTACCTGTTCGGTCTGCATGACCTTCACCAGCGGAGTCGTTTTGGGCATCACTATCGTTACCGGAACGCCCAGCCGCGTGCCGTGATAGGACAGGCCCTGCGCATGATTCCCGGCAGAAGCGGCAATCACGCCGCGGTCACGCTGAGCCGGGTCCATCAGCAGCAATTTGTTGAGCGCACCACGCTCCTTATAAGCGGCGGTGAACTGGTGATTTTCAAATTTGAGCCAGACTTCCGCCCCGGTAATCTGCGACAGCGTCTTGCTATGCAAAGTCGGCGTCCGCTGCACTGCACCCTCAATTCGGGAGGCAGCTGCACGGATATGATCAATGGTGAGGAGCTCGGCGGAATTATCTGTTTCTGTCATGGTGAGCGCCCCGTAACCCAAAAAACGCCATAGGGGAACGGCGGCTTCGTCCTTATTGCCTTTCGTAACGGATTGCTTTGTGGGCAATGACGGGGCACCAAGCGCAGCTATGACTACAGCAAAACGGATCGCTTTTCTCGGGCTCGGCGTAATGGGCAGCCCCATGGCCGGCCATCTGGCCGCTGCCGGCCACCATGTCACCGTCTATAATCGCACGGCATCGCGGGCGGAGAAATGGCTGGCTGACCATCAGGCACGCGGCCATTCCGTCGCCATGGCGGCCACTCCGGCGGAGGCCGCTGCAGCGCAGGATCTGGTGCTGACCTGTGTCGGCAATGATGCTGATCTGGCCCAGGTCACATTGGGCGATGATGGCGCACTGGCCGCCATGAAGCCGGGCGCATGTTTCGTCGATCATACGACGGTGTCCCCCGCCATTGCGCGGCAAATCAGCGATGCGGCGGCGGCGCGCGATCTGCTGGCGCTCGATGCACCGATTTCCGGCGGTCAGGCCGGAGCAGAAAATGGCAAACTCTCCATCATGTGCGGCGGCAGCGATGCAGCCATGGCAGCGGCGCATGACATAATCAGCATATATGCGGCGCGCGTTACCCATGTCGGGGATGCAGGCGCGGGTCAGGCGACCAAGGCGGTCAATCAGATCTGCATTGCCGGCATCCTGGCAGGCCTCAGCGAAGGGGTGCGTCTGGCCGATGCCAACGGGCTGGATATGGATAAGTTGCTGTCCGCAATTTCCGGCGGTGCTGCCCAAAGCTGGCAGATGGAAAATCGCTGGGCAACCATGGCGCGCGAGGAGTTCGATTTCGGATTCGCGATCGACTGGATGCGCAAGGATCTGGCCATTGCCTTGAGCGAAGCGAAGGATCGCGGTCTCTCGCTTCCCATCACGGCGTTGGTCGATCAGTTTTACGCGCAGGTTCAGGCCCAAGGCGGCGCGCGGCAGGATACCAGCGCGCTGATCCGCCATCTGCCCAAGGGCGATGCATGATGAACAAGGTGACCTGCCTGCGCGCCGGAGCGGCGCTATCCGCGCTGGCCATTTCCGCGCTAAGCATGCCGGCGCAGGCCGATACGCTGTTCGACAATATCAATGGCATGTCGATCAGCCGTGACGGGAAAATTCACCGTTTTGCCGCGATGGTGGTCGGCGACGATGGCCGAATCACCCACATTCTGAAGCGGGATGACAAGCCACCGAAAGATGTCGAATACCGGGAGGATGGAGAGGGCCGTGTGGTGCTGCCCGGCATGGTGGATTCGCATCTCCATTTGATGGGGGTCGGCCTCGCCACCCTGTCGCTCGACCTTTCCGAGACGCGCAGCCTTGCCGAGGCGCAGCAGAAAATCGCCGCCTATGCCGCCCGCTTCCCCGACCGCCCATGGATCGTCGGACGCGGATGGAATCAGGAGCAATGGGGTCTTGATCGCTTTCCGAGCGCAGCCGAACTGGATGCGGCAGTGGCAGATCGACCCGTCTGGCTGATGCGGGTGGATGGCCACGCCGGCTGGGCCAACAGCCGTGCTCTGGCCCTTGCCGAGATCACCGAACAGACCGAAAACCCCGAAGGTGGCCTGATCATGCGGCAGGCCGGGTCGAAGGCCCCCGCCGGGGTGCTGGTGGATGCGGCAACATCGCTGGTTGATCAGCAGGTCCCCCCGCCCCGCCCTGAAGACCGCGATCTGGCGCTCTATAATGCACAAACCCTGCTGACCGCCCAAGGCGTAACGGCGGCCGCCGATATGGGCACCAGTATTGAAGACTGGATGACCTATCGCCGTGCGGGCGACACAGGCCACCTGACCATTCGCATCATGTCCTATGCCGCCAGCCTGCCGGAAATGCTGCTGATCGGCGGGACCGGGCCGACACCGTGGCTTTATCAGGACCGGCTGCGGCTGAATGGAATCAAGCTCTATCTCGACGGAGCGCTTGGCTCGCGCGGGGCCGCGCTGAAGCAGCCTTATGCCGATGACCCGGGCAACTCGGGGCTGCAATTGCTGAATGGCACCCAATTGCGCAATCTGATGAGCCGCGCGGCGATGGATAATTTTCAGGTGGCCATTCATGCGATCGGCGATTTTGCCAATGCCGAAGTGCTGGACGCGGTGGATGAGCTGTCCGAATCCTACGAAGGGGACCGGCGCTGGCGGATCGAACATGCGCAGATCGTCGATCCTGTCGATATTCCGCGTTTCGGCCAGCATGGCACGATCGCATCCATGCAGCCGATCCATCAGACATCCGACCGGCTGATGGCCGAAGCGCGGCTCGGCCCCGATCGGCTAGCCGGTGCCTATGCCTGGCGCTCGATCGCGGCAACCGGCGCGCCGCTCGCCTTCGGATCGGATGCCCCCGTGGAAGCTCCCGATCCCTTCGCCGGCATAGCCGCTGCCATGTCACGCGCCGATGCGCAGGGGCAACCCTTTGGCGGATGGCAGCCGCAGGAAACGGTCTCCTTGGGGCAGCCGCTGGCCGCTTATACTTCAGTGGGTGCCTATGCCGGTTTTGGTGAGGGCCGCTTTGGCGAACTCAAGGAAGGGCAGCATGCCGATTTCATCGTGGTCGACCGCGACCCCGCCCTCAACAATCCCGAGGATATTCGCGAAACGCGGGTTCTGCAGACATGGATTGGCGGCGTGAAGGTCTATGATGCCCGCGACGGCATGGAAGAATTAAAGACTGAAACTGAAGATGACGCGGCTGATTACGATCCGGCAGAAGACTACACGATGCAGGCAGATACGGCAGGGGAAGATACGGGCGAAATTGGCCGCTGATGCCCAGCCCGACCTGACACCCAACATCATCCGCACAAACACACCGGGCCGAATGACACTGATCATTCGGCCCGGTCAGCTTTCCGTTCATTCCGCGTGTTTTATCGGTCAGCCATTGATGATCTGGCCCCGATAATCACACAGCCAAAATCAGACTGGGTCTTTTTCCTCAGGCGCCGCTTCGTCAACCGATCCGGTCTCTGCTTCTGCCTTCGCGCGTTCCTCAGCATCCTTCTTCTCGCTGAAATACATCAGCATCAGCGAGCCTTCGAACAGCACGATCAGCGGTGTTGCCAACAGGAATTGAGAGACGATATCCGGCGGCGTGATCAGAGCCGCCACGGCGAACACGCCAACAATGACATAGCGGCGAGCGCTGACCAATTGTTCGCGTGACACAATGCCCGCACGGTTCAGCAGCATCAGCAGGACGGGCAGCAGAAAGCTGATCCCGAAGGCCAGAATGAACTGCATGACGAGCGAGAGATATTCCCCCATCGCCGGCAGGGCTTCCTGCTGCAAACCGCCGCGCTCGCCCTCAAATTGCAGGAACCAGCGGAAAGCGGTGGGCATAACGATGAAATAGGCCAGCGACGCGCCCAGCGTGAACAGGACCGGGGTAGCAATCAGGAAGGGCAGAAACGCCTTCTTTTCGCGCGCATAAAGACCTGGTGCGATAAAGGCCCATAGCTGGTTGGCAATCACCGGAAAACTCAGGAAAAATGCCGCGAAAATCGCCACTTTGATTTCTACGAAGAACGCTTCGTAAAGCGCGGTATAAACCAGCTTGCCTTCGCCGGCGGGAAAGGCCTGCGTCAGCGGACGAACTAAAAATCCGAAAATATCGTCTGCGAAATAGAGGCAAATGGCAAAAGTGATCGCCAACGCAATGACGCAGCGCATCAAACGGTTACGCAATTCGATCAGATGTTCGAGCAGCGGTGCCTGCGTGTCATCAATATCTTTGAGCGAAAAAGCCATGGGGTTCAGCGCTCTGATTGAGGCTTGTCGAGCGGCACGCGCGGCTCTTCAGCGGGTTGGTCCTGTGCGGCGGAGCCTGTTCCGCTTGCGGCGCTGCCGGAAGGCGCAGATGTTGAGGCCTGCGCGCCCGCGCTTTTATCCAGCGTCGGCGATGACTTGGCCGCGGCCCGGCTTTCAGCCGATCCCGCCACAGCCGATGCATTCCCGTCATCGGCCCCATCACTTTTTCCAGTATCGCTCTGATCAGTGAGCGGGCGCATTTCCTCTGCCGGATGCTCAGCCATGATCTTGGCGTTCTGCTCTTTCCATTTCTTTTCCATATCCTCCATCTCGGCCTCTCGAATCATCGTATCGAGACCGGTACGGAAATGGGAAGAAACGCGGCGCATCTTGCCGATCCAGCGTCCGGCAGTCCGCATGGCGAGCGGCATATCCTTGGGGCCAATGACGACAACCGCCACCACCACGATGATCAGCAACTCGCTCGCACCAATATCAAGCATGGGCGGCGCCCGTCCTGTGTCTGTAAATGCTGCGGATCAATGGGTGGATTTGTCGGCGGGCTTCGGCTCCTGCGCGGCCGGTTCCGCAGGCTTCGGGTCCTGCGCCGCTTGTTCGGCGGGCTTTGCCTCATGCACAGGGCCTTCAATCCGCGGCGCGGGCTTGGTGGGCTCTGGGGTAGATTCGTTTTCACCAAGGCCTTGGCGGAAGCTTTTCACGCCTTTGCCAAAATCGCCCATCATCTCGGAAATCCGGCCACGGCCGAACAGCACAAGAATGACCAGCGCAATGATGATGATCTGAAAGGGTCCGATATTCACAGCGGGAAACTCCAAAAATGTGTGACTGACCTAGGCGCTTTGCTCAGGATTTTCCAGCTTTGATACGCGCGAAGATGAATCTGTATCATTCGATGTTACTGAATTCTGCCGCTCTTCGCCGCCCTCGCTGGCATTGCCCTCGGCATCAGAGCCAGTGTCCCCCATCAGGGCATCATAGGCATCTTCCACCGGGTCGAGTAGCCCGGCGGCTTTCAATTCGTCCAGTCCCGGCAACTCCCGGCGGCTTTTAAGGCCGAAATGTTGCAGAAAATCGGGTGTGGTTGCATAAATCACCGGACGTCCCGGCACTTCGCGTCGTCCGGCGACACGCACCCAGCCCGCTTCCATCAACACATCCAGCGTGCCCTTGGCTGTCTGCACACCGCGAATGGATTCGACTTCCGCCCGGCTGACCGGTTCGTGATAGGCGATGATCGCCAGCACCTCGGTTGCCGCGCGGGACAGGGTGCGGATCTGCGCCTTTTCCTTGCGCAACAAATGCGCCAGATCAGGCGCCGTCTGGAATTGCCAGCGCCGCCCGATTTCCACCAGCCTGATCCCGCGTCCCTCATAGAATTCCTGCAATTCGCGCAGCACCGGCCGGACATCTTCGGCCCCCAGATGCGTCGCAATCGCCTCTGCGCTCAGGGGTTCTTCCGCGGCGAACAGCGTTGCCTCCACAGCACGCAGCACATCATCCGAAAGCGGCTTTTCACTCATCAGCTGAGCCGCCGCAGATGCAGCGGGCCAAAGGCCTCGTCCTGCCGGAGTTCCGCCCGCCCCAACCGCGCCAGTTCCAGCGCAGCGACGAAGCTGGAGGCCAGGGCCGAACGACGCAGGCGCTCTTCCGCATGAGCGGGCAGGAAGTCGCGCAATTCAACCCAGTTCAGCGTCACGCCCAGCATGGAGGAAACCCTTTCCAGCGCGCTTTCAAGGGTCATGACGGGCCGCTCACGCACCATATGCACGCTGGGCTGGGTTCGGGCGCGAACCCAGCCATAGGCTTGCACCAGATCGAACCATTCGCAATCCCAGGCGCGCTTGCGGTCAACGCGCAAACCCTCGGGAGCACCGCGCGCAAAGACATCGCGCCCCAACCTGTCACGCGCCATCAGCCGGGCTGCCGCTTCGCGCATCGCGCTCAGCCTTTGGAGACGCAATTGGAGCCGCAAGGCCAGTTCTTCAGGGCTGGGATCTTCCTGTTCATCCGTCGGCAGCAGCAGCGCTGATTTAAGGTAGGCCAGCCATGCTGCCATCACCAGATAGTCCGCCGCCAGCTCCAGCTTCAGCGCCTCTGCCTCGTCAATATAGCTGAGATATTGATCCACCAGCGACAGGATGGAAATGGTCCGCAGATCCACTTTTTGCCGCCGTGCCAGATCGAGCAGCAGATCGAGCGGCCCCTCCCACCCGTCCAGTTCGAGATAGAGCGCCTCACGCTCATCCGCCGCTGGCGCACTGCCCGGCAGGCGGTCCCATTCCTCGGCGCCGGGAAAGGCAGCATTGCCTGACGAGGCACCGGTCTGGTTCATGCGTTCTGTTTTACCAGATCAAGCAATTGATCGCGCTTCGCCGCCAATTCACTGCGGTCCGGAAGGTCAGCGGCGTTTTGGACAGGGTGAAGGGCACGCTGCAAACGCGCGGCGGCATTTTCGGTGATGCTCGGACACGCCGCCGCAATCCCTTCCATATCGGCCATTTTTGCCCAGCAATTCAGCACAATATCGCAGCCTGCAGCCAGAGCCGCTGCGGCGCGTTCCGGCACCGTACCGGACAAGGCCTCCATATCCACGTCGTCGGTCAGCAACAGACCGTCAAAGCCGATCTCTCCGCGAATAATATCGGTAATGATCGTGGGCGATAGGGTCGCCGGACGGTCGCTGTCGAGCGCCGTGTAGAGCACATGGGCCGACATGCCGATCGGCGCGTGATTCAGCGTGCGGAAGGGTTCAAAATCAATCGCCAGCTCATCGCGGGCAGCATCCACCACCGGCAATTCCTTGTGACTGTCCGCCCCGGCGCGGCCGTGCCCAGGAATGTGCTTGATGCAGCCCGTCACGCCGCCGCTCGCCAGGCCGTCCAATATGGCCCGGCCCAGGGCGGCAACCTGCATCGGGCTTCCGCCCAGGGCGCGATCGCCGATCACATCATGCGCGCCGGGCTGGCGAACATCCAGCAGGGGCAGATAATCGACATTGATGCCCGCTTCAGCAAGATCGAAGGCCAGCATTTGCGCATTGACCCGCGCGGCCTCTATCGCGCTGGCGGGGGCCAGATCATAGAGATCGGCAAAGACTGCGCCGGAGGGAAAAGCGTCCCATTCCGGCGGTTTCATCCGGGCGACCCGCCCGCCTTCCTGATCAATCGATATCAACAGATCATCGCGCCCATGCACCGCGCGCAAATCATCAGTCAGAGCGCGCAATTGCTGCCGGTTTTCGATATTGCGGGCGAACAGGACATAGCCCGCCGGATCGCTTTCCTTAAAGAAAGCGCGTTCATCATCATTCAGGGTCAGGCCGGAAAGGCCGAATATAGCTGGTGTCATGGAAGCGAGTTTGCAGCAATTGCGATGCGGTGCAAGCGTCGCATGGCCGGTCGCGTGCTAGCGCTCAGCGTTTGACCTGACAGGCGGCGCCCAGTGCCTGCAATTCGCGGCACAGCAATCGGGCCTCCTTGCGTGACGCCCTCACGGCCTGCAGGCGATACACCCGGCCAATATCCGCTTGCCCTTCGACGATCCGGTGCTTCACATCATGCAACACGGGGTAGCGGCGATGCAATTCGCTCCAGCCCTGTCTGGCATCTTCGCGCGATGTATAGGCCCCGACCTGTACGCCGACATCCGACATCTCAGCCTGGTCGGATTTGCTGTCAGAGGCATCGCCTGATGCCGCGTCTGCCGGGTCCGGTACGTCGGGCAGCTCTGCTATCCGTCCCTCACGGCTCTGTCCCTCGGCCACGGCAAAGCTGGTGTCCCCGGTCCCTTCAAAGGTCATGCCACCGGGGTTTTCCGGCCGTGTTTTATAGGGCGTTTCCGGCGCGGCGATGGTGCTGCCATCGGGCTGGATTGTGTCCTCAGAATCGCCGTGAAAAACCCACCACAGTCCTCCGATAATCAGAAGGAGCAGGAACAGTCCCGACAGGGAGAAAGCCACGACGCGGGCCGTATCCACTTCGCGCCGATCCGAATCGTCATCCGGGCTTGCCAGCCAGGGAAGACGATCCTCTTCGATCTCAAGATCGAAAGCACGATCCTGCGCATCCCTGCTACTGCCCCAGTTCCCGCCTGCCGTGGACATGAATTACAACTCCTCGACTGCCTCCACACCCAGCAATGCCAGACCATTGCGGATCACCTGCCCAATCTGATCGGCCAGGAAAAGCCGCGCTGCGGTCAATTCGGCATCCTCAGCCAGAATGATCCGTTTGCCGGGGTCATCATTGCCCATGTTCCAGAAGGCATGGAACGCAGCCGCCAGATCATACAGATAAAATGCGATCCGGTGCGGCTCACGCGCCAATGCGGCGGCTTCCACCTGACGGGGGAATTGGGCCGCCTGCTTGATCAGGGTCATTTCATCATCGCCCATCCGGTCAAGCGCGTCAGCAGATGGCTGCACTCCGGCCTCGGCCTTGGCCTTGCGCAAAGTGGAATGAATGCGGGCATGGGCATATTGGACGTAAAAGACCGGGTTGTCCTTGCTCGCTTCCACCACTTTGGCGAAATCGAAATCCATCTGCGCTTCCGGCTTGCGGGTCAGCATGGTGAAACGCACCACATCCTTGCCCACTTCCTCCACCATATCGGCAATGGTGATGAAATTGCCCGAGCGCTTGGACATTTTCACGGGCTCACCGCCGCGCAGCAACTGCACCATCTGAACCAGTTTCACGTCAAAGGGAATCGCCGTGCCTTCGCCTTCGGACAGCGCGGCCACCGCCGCCTTGATCCGTTTTACCGTACCGGCATGGTCAGCACCCCAGATGTCGATCAGTTCGTCGGCCTTGTCCGCCTTCTGCATATGATAGGCGAGATCGGCACCGAAATAGGTCCAATTGCCATCGCTCTTCTTGATCGGGCGATCCTGATCATCGCCAAAGCGGGTGGAGCGGAACAGCGGCAGTTCAACCGGCTCCCAATCTTCGGGCGTTTTGCCCTTGGGCGCCTCCAATATGCCATCATAAACCAGATCATGCGCGCGCAGCCATTTCTCTGCCGCTTCGGGTTTACCGGCGGCCTGCAATTCGGCTTCGGACGCGAAGACATCGTGATGAATGCCCAGCATGGCCAGATCGGTGCGAATCATGTCCATCATAGCGGCGACCGATTTTTCGCGGAACAGCGTCAGCCATTCGCTCTCAGGCGCGGCGGCATATTGATCGCCGAATTCATCGGCCAGCTTCTGCCCCACGGGTTTCAGATATTCGCCGGGATAGAAGCCCTCGGGGATTTCCCCAATGTCTTCCCCCAGCGCTTCTTTATAGCGCAGATGGGCTGAGCGGGCGAGTGTTTGCACCTGCGCACCGGCATCATTGACGTAATATTCGCGGATCACGTCATGCCCGCCAAATTCAAGCAAGGCCGCCAGTGCATCGCCCACGACCGCGCCCCGGCAATGGCCCATATGCATGGGACCAGTCGGATTGGCGGAGACATATTCGACATTGACCGTCCGGCCTGCACCGCGCGTGGAGCGGCCGTAATCGCTCTTCTGCGCCGCAATCAGATCCAGCTCTTTCAGCCAGTTCGAATGGGCCAGCCGCAGATTGATGAAGCCCGGTCCGGCGATTTCAGCCGCATCGATTTGTGGATCATCGGCCAGTTTCTCCACCAGCTTTTCAGCCAGAGCGCGCGGGTTGGTCTTGGCCTGTTTCGCCAGCACCATCGCGGCATTGGTGGCCAGATCGCCATGGGAGGGATCGCGCGGCGGTTCGACCGCAACATTCCCGCGCGGCGTACCGGCGGGCAGAACGGCTTCGGCTTCCAGTGCATCGAGCACCGCGTCGATCTTTGCGGCATAGGCCGCATACAGAGTTTGCTGCTTAGACATAGAGGCGCCGTTAGCGCCTATTGCCCCCGGGGGGAAGAAGGGAGCATCTTTTCATGGGGCAGCGCCCCATCCTTAGCTCCCTTCAAAACTCCGGCATTTAACGTGTTGCGTTATAAGCCAGCTGATCCTCGGTCAGCTGAAAGCCGACCAGCAATTCGAAATTGGCGCGCGCCAGAGCGGCGCGGACATCTGGCTGCGTCAACGGATCAATCGCCGCATCCGCATCGCCTGCCTTGCGCTTGCGGGTGATTTTTTCACGAATCTCATCCGGCAGGGTTGCCTCTGCCCGGTTGATCGTAGCCCCGGCACTGGCGCTTGCATGCGCGCGCGCCTCGCCATCGGCAAATTGAAGCGTCACCGTGCCCAGGCGCTTGGCCACAACCGCGCTCCCGCCGCGAACGACGGAAGAGAAATAGGGCAATTCAACGCTGCGCGCACCGCGTGTATCACGGCGCTGGGCATACACATCGAAACTGGCCGTCGCGCGGACATCCTGCGCGTTCAGATCATCACATTGCGTGCGGACATTGGTAATGCTGGCCGTCACATCAATGGCATCAGCCGTGCGGGCATTGGCGGGCGAGAACAGGGTCACATCCCCGGTATAGTCAGGCACACCAACGGCCGGGCACACTGATCTTAATGCAGTGATACCCACGCCCTGCTGTACCACAATGTCGCCTTCAGACTTGCAACCCGCCAGCGCGGTGGCGGCAGCAGCAACGGTGAGCAAAGCGCGAAATTTCATCACAGATCCTCAATCAGGAATAATCGCGGCGTTCCTAGCCCTTTCGCCGCAGGCCGACAACCGCTAGAGCGAGCCGTATGAACGCGCCCTTTCCAAATCGCGCCGCAGACGCGGCTAAATTGCCCCTAACCGTGCTGATTGCGGCACCACGGGGCTTCTGCGCCGGTGTCGACCGCGCGATAGAAATCGTCGAACGGGCGATCGAACGCTACGGCGCGCCGGTCTATGTCCGGCATGAAATCGTGCATAACCGCTATGTGGTGGATGGTCTGAAGGCCAAAGGCGCGATTTTTGTCGAGGAACTGGACGAAGTGCCGGATGGGGTTCCGGTGATTTTCAGCGCGCATGGCGTCCCCAAATCGGTGCCGGCCGAGGCTGAAGAACGCGGCCTGACCTATGTTGATGCCACCTGCCCATTGGTGAGCAAGGTGCATCGTCAGGCCGAACGGCAGATCGAAGCGGGGCGGCATATTCTGTTTATCGGCCATCGCGGCCATCCCGAGGTCATCGGCACATTCGGTCAGGTTCCCCCCGGCGGAATGACTCTGGTCGAAACGCTGAGTGATGTCGAAACACTGGACTTTCCGGAAGGAGAAGAGCTGTCTTTCCTCACCCAGACCACGCTTTCTGTCGATGACACCGCTGCTATCGTCGAGGCGTTGAAACAGCGCTACCCCAATATCGTCGCACCCAAAGCAGAGGATATTTGTTACGCCACATCGAATCGGCAGGCGGCGGTAAAGGAAATTGCCCCGGCCAGTGATCTGGTGCTGGTGATCGGCGCGCCCAATTCATCCAATTCGCTGCGTCTGGTCGAAGTCGCCGAGCGTTTTGGCACAAAGGCTCATCTGATTCAGCGGGCATCCGAAATGGAGCCCTCATGGCTGGAAGGTGTCGCAACGCTGGGACTGACCGCAGGCGCGTCGGCGCCAGAGGAACTGGTGCGTGAAGTGATCGACCGTCTGGCCGAATGGCGCGAGGTGGAAGAGCATACGCTGGTGACCGCCGAAGAAAAAATGGTCTTCAAACTCCCCCGCGAAGTCACTGAATAGAGCACGCTCATGGCCGTTTACACGCATCTGTCCGCCGAAAAGCTGGGCGAGCTGATCCATGCCTATGATGTTGGCGACCTGATTTCCGCAAAGGGCATTGCGGAGGGGGTTTCCAATTCCAACTGGCTGATCGAAACCACCCGCGATCGCTATATCCTGACCATGTATGAAACGCGGCTGGATCTCAAAGATCTGCCTTATTTCCTTGGCCTGCTCGATCATCTGGCCGCCAAGGGCAGCCCGGTGCCGCGCACGATTCATGATCGGGAAGGCGCCGCCTACCGGATGCTGGACGGTAAAGCGGTTGCCTTGATCGAATTCATGTCAGGCGTTTCCATCGGCACGCCTGAGCCGCAGCAAGCACGCGCGGTCGGCGCGGCGCTGGCCGGATTGCACAAGGATTCGGCAGATTTCGAACCCAGCCGGGACAATACAATGGGCCTGTCCGCCTGGCGGGAATTGCTCGAGGATTGCGGGCGGCAGGGCCTTGCCAGTATCGATCCGACGCTGCCCGATCTGGTCAGCGAAAAGCTGAGCTTCCTCGATGATAACTGGCCCCGGCAATTGCCACAGTCCGTGATTCACGCCGATCTGTTCCCCGATAATGTGTTGATGCGCGGGAATGAGGTCAGCGGGCTGATCGATTTCTATTTCGCCTGCAATGACACAACCGTTTACGACCTTGCCGTAACACATGCGGCATGGTGCTTTGATGATGATGATCAGTTCCAGCCAGACATCGCGGCTGCCCTGCTGGAGGGATATAGCAGCCAGCGTCCCCTCTCAGCCGCAGAATATGACGCCCTGCCCGTGCTGGGTCAGGGCGCGGCCATGCGCTTCCTGTCAACGCGGGCTTATGATTGGCTGAATACGCCGGCGGACGCCATGGTCACGCGCAAGGACCCGATGGCCTTTGCCCGCAGGCTGAATTTCTATGCTGAAACGGGCAGCGCCGCCTTCCCCGGCTGCAAGGTCCAATCATGAAATATGTCGAATTGTTCACTGACGGGGCCTGTAAAGGTAATCCCGGCCCCGGCGGTTGGGGTGCTTTGCTGCGCATGGGCGAGCATGAGAAGGAATTGGTTGGCAGCGAGCCGGAGACCACCAATAACCGCATGGAAATGATGGCCGTCATTCAGGGTCTGAACGCGCTGAACCAGCCATGCCGGGTCGATATTTATTCAGACAGTAAATATGTGATCGATGGCATCACCAAATGGATCCATGGCTGGCAGAAAAAAGGCTGGAAGACAGCCTCCAAGAAACCTGTCGCCAATACCGATCTTTGGCAGGAGCTGCTGGCGGCAATCAAACCGCACGATATCACATGGAATTGGGTCAAAGGACATGACGGCCATGTCGAAAATGAGCGGGTGGACCAGCTCGCCAGCGACGCGGCCGCAGCGCTTTAAGCGGCAAACCGGCTTTCGCCGAACAGCAACAGCTTACCTGAAACGGCTGGGCGAATAGGCCGCCGGATCAAGATCGTGCGTCATCGCATCTCTGGACTGATCCAGCAGCAATTGTGCCCCCAGCCGCGCCGCCGCGGGCGCCGTCTGAATGCCGAAACCACCCTGCCCCGCGAACCAGAAAAAGCCCTCACAATCCGGGTCGAAACCATAGACCGGCAAACGATCCGGGGCGAAACTGCGCAATCCGGCCCAGCGATGCTCCAATACATCGACGCGCCAATCGACGACTTGCTGCAACCGGTCGATGGCCAGAGCTACATCCAGTTCCTCGGCCGCTGCATCACATGCAACGCTGGGCGTTTCGTCATGCGGACTTAGCCAGAGCCGTCCATTTTCGGGTTTGAAATAGAACTTTTCTGCAAGGTCAAGCACGAGCGGCAGATTGGCCGATGGCGCGGGATCGGTCCGCAATTGCGCGATCGTACGACGATAGGGAATTATGCCGAGTGGGTTGGCGCCGCAGCTTTGCGCCACCGGATCAGCCCATGCCCCCGCCGCATTCACCACCACCGCTGCTTCAAATTGCTGCCCGTCACTCGTTTCCAAAAACCAGACGCAATCGCGCCGCTCCGCCCGGACAAGGCGCGCCCGGCTTCGCGGCGTTACGCCTGCACGCCGCAAGCGGGTGAGGTAATGCGCATGCAAAGCCGCGACATCGATATCGCAGCAAGTGGGCTCCAATATTCCGATCGTCCAATCGGGCTTCAAGCCGGGAATCCGCTCGGCCAGCTCTGCGCGTCCGAGCATGTGCATCTCGACACCGGATGCAGCGAATCTCTTGGCAAAGGCATCCGCTTCACTCTGCTGATCACTGCGCCCGATGGTCAATGCGCCGCGATCAACCAGAACGCCCTGTTCTTGCAGATAGGGGCCAGCGGCAGTGGTCAGCGGCTGCACGCCCGGCCCGCCATAGGTTTCCACCCAGAAGGCAGCCGAGCGTCCGGTCGCGTGATAACCGGGCCTGTCCTCAGCCTCCAGAATCAAAACCTTTGCATCGCCTGCCAGCTCTGCGGCCAGACTGGCTCCAGCCATTCCGGCGCCGATTATCGCAATATCGAATCGATTGTTCATGGTTGGGTGATGCGGTCGAGGAAGTTGTCGATCCTTTCAAGTGCCAGATGCCGCACCGGGTCCACTTCGCGCAATATTTCGTGGCGCGCCTCCTCGCCAAAAAACAAGGTTTCGCAATTGGGCAAACGCTGCGCCGCGCGTTCGAGCGCACGAAAACTGACCAATCGGTCCGCCCGCGTGCCGAACAGAAATACCGGTATGGTAATCTTCTCCAGAAAACCGGGCTGCTCAAGCACCCGGATCGATGCCAGCGCCCGTTCGACCCAGCGCCAGCTCCCCGGCCCCATCACGATTTCCGGGCGGGCTTCGCGCCACCATTGTTCATCCCGATAGCGCTCGTGATCATGGGTCAGCAGCATGCTGCGCGCTTCGGGGAAAGCGCCGGGTTTTTCACTCCACTTCCAGGCCGGGCGGCGATCATCACCAATCCGGCTCATGAATTTGGCGATCGCATGCAGGATCGGCAGAGGCACTTTTTCCGGCAGCAATCCGGCCATCGGTGCGGATAGAATGAGACCATCGGGCGCAACGCGTCCCTCACCCACGGCACGCATCGCCAAATGCCCCCCCATCGAATGCCCAAGCAGAATATGCGCGCCCGGCTGCCCGGCAACTTTCGCCTGCCAGAGGGCCGCGAGATCATCCAGCCAGATGGCAAAGTCCGCGATATGGCCGGTATATGCATCCTTCCCGAATCGCCCCGATGCCCCCTGTCCGCGCCAATCGGTGGACACCACATGCCAGCCATTTCGGGCCCAGTGATCGCACGCTTCGAGATATTTTTCATAGGCATCGCCGCGCCCCGGCAGGAACAGCAAGGTGCCCTTTTGCCCCACCTGCTGCGGCCATTCGATCAGCCGGATAGAATGGCCGTCGGGCGCCTGCCAGCGCGTTTCCGATACGTCTTGCGGGATCTCACGCGGGTCGAACGATGCACGGTCAGAGGATAGCGGTGCGGCCATGACCTGCTCCTATCGTGGTTACTATTTGGTAAGCCCTGATCTGTAGCACGAGGCTTCGAAACACAGGGGCCTTTTGATGACGAAAGAAACAATCCAGTATGGCCTGCTACTGATCCTGGCAATCGGCCTGCTGATTGCTGCCTTCACAGATTTGCGCTCGCGCAGGATCGGAAACTGGCTGAATGGCGCGATTGCGCTGGGCGCACCGGTTTTCTGGTGGTCCAGCAATTTAAGCCTGTGGCCGGATATCGCGATACAGATCGGGCTGATGCTGGTGACGCTGGTGGTTTTGAGCGGCCTGTTCGCCTTGCGGGCCATGGGCGGCGGCGATGTAAAATTGCTCACCGCACTGGCCCTCTGGATATCACCCATATGGTTCCTGAAACTGGTAATTATCACCGCAATCGCCGGCGGCGTGCTGACGATCATCTTCGGCGCATTTCACGTCATGCGTCGGCGCAAGGATCGCATCGCAATTCCCTATGGCGTGGCAATTGCCTTTGCCGGTCTGTGGGTTCTGGCCGTGCATTACTTCGCGCCCCTCACGCCCAGTATGGTGTGAGGCCATGAACCTCATTTTAACCATTGGGATCATAGCATTAGGCAGTCGCAATAAGAAACCGGCGGCAACGCCAGCATGAAGGGCATAACGGACCATGGATAGAAGAAAGCTCGTATTGCTGATTGGTGCGCTGATCATTGCGATCGGCACAGCCATGGCGGCACGCAGCATCTTCGCGGGCAGCGGTGCTCCGGAAGCGGAGGCCGTGATGGCCGAACCGCAAGGCCCCAAAGTGCTTGTCGCCCAGCGCTCCCTGCCGGTGGGAACAATCCTGACCGCCGATTCCGTCAGTTTCCAGCTCTGGCCAAAGGAACTGGTTAAGGACGCCTATTACATTGACGGCGAAGCCGATATTCAGAGCCTGTTGGGCACCGTTGTGCGCAACCCCATTACCGCCGGTGAACCGATTACACAGGGCACTCTGGTCGCACCCGGTGACCGCGGCTTCCTGGCCGCAGCTCTGACACCGGGCATGCGCGCCGTGACCGTTCCCGTATCCGCACAGACCGGTGTCGCAGGCTTTATCTTTCCCGGTGACCGGGTCGATCTGATGCTGACGCAATCGGTTGAGGGGGACGGCCGCGCGCTGCATGCGTCGGAAACGATCCTCCGCAATTTGCGCGTTCTGGCAACAGACCAGTCCACGGAAACCACCAAGGGTGATGACGGCAAGACACAGGTGCGCACTTTCAGCCTGGTCACGCTGGAGGTTACACCGCGGATCGCAGAGAAGATCTCGGTCGCGCAAACCATTGGTGAATTGTCATTCTCGCTGCGTTCGCTGGCGGATAACCGCACCGAGCTTGAGCGTGCCATCGCATCGGGTGACGTATCCGTTCCTGATAACGCCACCCCCGAAGAAGAAGCCGCCATTCTGGAAGCGGCCAGCTCCCGCCCCGAGGATGGAAGATCAACCTATGTCACGGGCGGCGATGTCTCACGCTTTCAGCGCAGCTCGATCCCGCCGCAGAACCTGGCGGCCAATAATAATGTTGCGCCTCCCCCGACGGCCATGGCCGCCGCACCTGCCGCGCAGCAAAGCAGCAACAACGGTCCGGTAGTTCGCGTGACACGCGGCGAAAACACCGTAGAAGTACCGTTGGGGAATTGATCGCCATGTCCAACACAGCTCGCATCCCCAGCGATATTTCGGATGATTGCACAATGACGAGGACCGTTTTGAAGGCTGCTCTGGGCGCTGCATGTGCACTGGTGCCCCTGCTTCCGGTCAGCACAGCCCCCGCTCAGGCGCAGGCTGTGACACAGGAACCGCGCGAGGAGATTAACCTGTCAATCGGTCGCGGTCATCTGCTGACCATACCGGGGCGGATGAGCGATGTTTTCATCGCCAATGAAGCCGTGGCTGATGTGAAGATAAAATCAGCAAGACAGCTTTATCTGTTCGGCCGTTCCGGCGGCGAAACCACCGTTTATGCCAGCAATTCCGCCGGCGACATCATCTGGTCCGCCACCGTGCGGGTTGGGAATAATATCAACAGCCTCGACCAGATGCTGTCTCTGGCCATGCCGGATGCAACCATCGGTGTGGCCACCATGGGCTCCAATGCCTTGCTGCTGACCGGAACGGTAGCCAGCCCGGAAGACGTGGCCGAGGCCGAACGGCTTGTGCAGGCCTTTTCAGGTGACGATGTGCTGGTCGTTTCACGCCTGAAAATGTCGACTCCGCAGCAGGTCAATCTGCAGGTCCGGATCGCGGAAGTCAGCCGTTCGCTGGTGCGCTCCATGGGGGCCAATCTCGCGACGCAAGACAAAACCGGCGGTTTCCAGTTCGGTATCGGCCAGGGGCGCGGTACTGGTGCCATTGACTTCGCTGAGGATGGCACCGGCAATAGTTCAATTATCCAGAGTCCCGGCGGCACGACCATTGGCGGCATCGGCAAGTTGCTCGGACTGGATATCGGCGCTGCCTTCGACCTCGCGGAACGCAATGGGTTGGTCACAACCCTGTCACAGCCCAATCTGACCGCTCTATCCGGTGAAACCGCAGAGTTTCTGGCAGGCGGGGAATATCCGATCCCGATCAGTGAAGGTTTCGGCACCGTCTCGATCGAATATCGGAAATATGGTGTCAGTCTCGCCTACACGCCCACCGTGCTCAGCAATGGCCGTATCTCGATGCGGGTCCGTCCTGAGGTGTCGGAGCTTTCCAGCGAAGGTGCGGTATCACTCGGCGGCTATTCCATCCCCGCCCTGACCATTCGCCGGGCAGAAACCACGGTGGAACTTGGCTCGGGTCAAAGCTTCATGATTGCCGGGCTGCTGAGCAACAACGCCCAGAAAGCGATCGACAAAGCGCCGGGCCTGGGTGATCTGCCCGTACTCGGCAATCTGTTCAAATCGCGCGAATTCCAGAAAGGACAGACCGAACTGGTCATCGTCGTGACGCCCTATCTGGTGAAACCGGTAAATGCGAACGACATAAAATTGCCGACGGATGGCTTTGAATCGGCCGATGCCGCCGAACACTTCTTCAATATAGACCATGATGGACGAACGGGCGGCACGCGCCCCATGCCTCAATTGGCCCCCGCGCCTGCCGTTCCGGCTCCAGCCACGCCCAGCGCCAACAGCCAGGCGGATGATCGCAACCGCGAAAACGCCGCAGATCCCGCCAATACGCCCAATGCGGGCTTCAGCTTCGACTAAAAAGGGTTTCGTGATGCAAGTTTTCCTGAAACGAGCCGGCGCCGGAATAGCAGTCGCCATGTTGGGCCTCAGCCTGTCGGCCTGCGGCGACACCCCTACCAATGCTTCGCTCTACAGCGTGAAGCAGCCCGTGGTCGAAAGACACACTTTGGCAATGGATCTGCGTGAAGGCTATGGCGGTCTCTCCATGCCAGAGCAGCAAAGGCTCGGTGAATGGTTCAATGCCCTCGAACTGGGTTATGGCGACCGGATTGCCATCGCCGGTTCCGGCACTGCCCGCGAAACCAAGGAAAGCATCGGCGCAGTGGCGGCCCGTTATGGCCTGTTGCTGAGCGACGTTCCGCCAGCCGTCGCCGAACCGCTGGCGCCTGGAACTGTGCGCGTCGTGGTCAGCCGTTCACGCGCCTATGTGCCCGGCTGCCCCGATTGGTCGGACAGAATAGCCAGCTTTCTCGAAAATGCGACGGACGACAATTATGGCTGCGCGGTCAATAGCAACCTTGCCGCCATGGTGGCTGATCCCGAAGACCTGATCCGCGGCAATAGTGATGACAGCGTGATCGCCGCCGGTCTTACCGCCAACAAATCCGTTGACGCCTATCGCAACAGACAGCTCACCGGCGGTGAAGGGTTGAGCGAGGAATCGGCCGGAGAGAACTGATCATGACGAACGGTATGCCTGCCAACCGCGATCCCTTTGCCGCGTTCATCTGTGATGATGCTTCGGTTGATGTCATCCGTCCGGTGATCACTGAAATGGGCTGGCCAACAGAAAAATGCAAAAAAGGTGGCCTGCGCACTGCTGTGCAGTCCCTGTCGATTTCGGCCAGTCCGTCCATCCTGATGGTTGATCTGTCGGAAAGCAGTGACCCCATCAACGACATCAATGCATTGGCGGAAGTTTGCGAACCCGGAACAGTCGTCATCGCCATCGGTCGCACCAATGACGTGGAGTTGTACCGCAATCTTCTGAGCAGCGGCATTCACGATTATCTGGTCAAACCCCTGAATGTCGAACAGGTCAAAACCGCTCTGGCCAGTGCCCAACTGGTATTTGCCGCGCCCAAAACCAGTGAAGCAGATCGGGCCAATGAGCATTTAGCCACGGCCGTGGTCAGTGTGCGCGGAGGTTCGGGCGGATCGACTGTGGCCACATCGTTGGCCTGGTTGCTCGCCACAAAGCATAATCGCAACACCGCCTTGCTGGATCTGGACATCCATTTTGGCGTGGCCGCATTGTCGATGGATCTTGAGCCTGGACGCGGGTTGGTGGATGCTATCGCCAATCCCAACCGGATTGATAGCCTGTTTATCGAACGCGCGATGATCCGGCCCGAGGAAAAACTTGCCATCCTTTCAGCCGAGGCCCCACTCGACAAGGAATTGATGACCGATGGCGCCTCATTCGTGCAGCTAACCGAAGAATTTCGGCAAGCGTTCGACATGACGGTGATCGATCTTCCGCGGGAGATTATGATCCACTTCCCTGAAATGATGAAGGGCGTGAATGCGATTGTCTTGGTGGCGGAAATGACGCTCGCTTCTGCGCGCGACACGATCCGCATTCTTGCCTGGCTTCAGAACAATGCGCCGGAGACGACCACGATCCTGGTTGCCAACCGAATGCAGAGCGGTGCTCAGGAAATCAGCAAAGCAGATTTTGAAAGCTCGGTTGAGCATAAGGTGAACTTCGCGCTTCCCGAAGACCGCAAAGCCTCCGTCAACGCCGCCAAACTGGGCCAGACCGTGGCGCAAGCAGGCAGTTCCAGCAAACTGGCTACCGCTCTCAAGGAAGTGGCCGAGGCGATGGTTGAGGCAAGTGAAGATGGCGATATCGATCTTTCCGACACCGGACCGACCTCCTTTTTGGATAAGTTCGATCTCAAGTCATTGATTTCGAAAAAGGCGAAACCAACCACTCACGAAAAGGTGTAATGACGCGCTTAAAATGAAGCACGGCGGCTAACATAATGGGCATGACCGAAATCATCCTTCTTTCAGCGATTGTGCTGGTATTTGGCTATGTGGCCTATCGCCTGCTGGGCGGCCCATCAGCCAATAAAGCCAGCCAGCGCCGCTTGCAGGCTGTGCGTTTTCGGCATGCCGCCAGTACAACCGACAAGGTTGAATCGCAGTTGCGCAAGGCCATTGCCTCCCGGCGCCCCCGCGCTCATCGGATGGCAGGTTCAGGTTCGCGGGTCGAAGCACTTTCCGTGCGCCTCGAACGCACCGGGCTTGGCTGGTCACTCTCGCAATATCTCTATGTCTCCATCGGGATTGCGGTTGTCTTCACCGTGTTGCTGTTCTTGCAGACCGGAGCTGCCTTGCTCTCACTTGGCATTGGCGTCGCAGCCGGGGCAGGATTGCCGCATATGATCGTCAACTGGATGATCAAGCGGCGGATCAACGGATTTAATGCAAAATTCGCCGATGGGATCGACTTGCTGGTCCGCGGTCTGCGCTCCGGCTTGCCGGTATCGGAAACATTTACTCTGGTGGCGAGCGAAATTGGTGGCCCGGTGGGCAAGGAGTTTCGCGGTGTGGTTGAACGGATCAAGATCGGCCGCACAATGGAGGAAGCCCTCCAGGTGACGGCTGACCGGCTGGGAACGCCAGAATTCCAGTTTTTCGTCATCACGCTCGCCATTCAGCGCGAAACCGGTGGTAATCTCGCCGAAACGCTGGCCAATTTGTCCGACGTGCTGCGCAAACGCACGCAGATGAAGCTGAAAATCAAGGCGCTCAGCTCCGAAGCCAAGGCATCTGCCTATATTGTCGGCTTCCTGCCCTTCGCCGTGTTTACCATGATCTATTGGATCAACCCCGAATATCTTGGCGGTTTCTTCACCGATGACCGACTGATTGCGGTCGGTCTCGGTGGACTTCTCTGGATGAGCATCGGGGCCTTTGTAATGGCCAAGATGGTCAGCTTTGAGATCTGAGGCGGGGCTGAGATGACACAATCCACTGGCCCCACGCTCCTTGGCGTTGATGTTATTCTGGTTGGCACCATCCTTGCCGGGGTGGCCGCCGCCGCCATCATGCTCGCGATCTATGCCGCTGTGACGGTGCGCGACCCGATGGCCAAACGGGTCAAATCGCTTAACGCCCGCCGGGCGGAGCTCAAGGCCGGCATTATGGCGCCGCGCCCCAAGAAGCGGCAAAGTATCGTTCGCCGCTCGGACACCACCGATTCCGTGCGCGATACGCTCCAGAAAATGAGCGTGCTCCAAGAAAGCCAGATCAAGGTCGTGCAGCGGCGACTGGCCCAGGCGGGTTATCGCAACAAGGAACTGGCCGTGATGGTGATCCTTGGCAGGATGGTCTTACCCATCGCTGTCGGGCTGATCGCCGTAGTGCTCGTCTATTTCAGCAACACCTTTCCTGAATGGGGCAGTTTCAAGCGCTTCCTGGCCTTCGCGGGCAGCGTGCTGATCGCTTATAAAGCCCCCGATCTGTATCTCAGCAACAAAGCGAAGAAACGCTCCGACGCCATTCGCAAAGGGCTTCCCGATGCGATCGATCTGCTGGTGATTTGTGCTGAAGCCGGTTTGACCATCGATGCATCCTTCAACCGCGTATCGCGTGAACTTGGCCGCGCCTATCCGGAACTGGGCGAAGAATTCGCGCTGACCGCGATTGAGCTCTCCTTCCTCACCGAAAGGCGGCAAGCGTTTGAAAACCTGGCCTACCGCGTCGATCTGGATTCGGTCGGCAATATGATCACCACCATGATTCAGACAGAAAAATACGGTACGCCGCTGGCATCGGCATTGCGGGTTCTCTCTGCCGAATTCCGTAATGAACGGATGATGCGCGCCGAGGAAAAGGCCGCGCGGCTGCCCGCCATTATGACGGTGCCGCTGATCATGTTCATCCTGCCGGTTCTGTTTGTGGTTATTCTGGGACCGGCTGCATGTTCGATTGCCGATGCCTTCTCCGAAGGACCGATGGGCGGCTAAACGAAACGAACAGAGGGGCCATCAGGCCGGGCTAATCCTGATCAGGAGATCCCGAAATTGCCGCTATCGATATCGGCGGCGTCGAGATCATCCACTTGATCGCGCAGGCGCGAGAGCATGGAGCGCATGCAATTGCATTCCTCTTCGCTGAAACCGGACATCAATCGCCGCTCCATCTCCGTGGCCAGTGGCATGATCTGGGCAAACATTTCCTGACCGCTTTCGGTCAGTTCCAGCGTGTGGGAGCGGCCGTCATGGCTGTTCGGCATACGCTGAGCGAGGCCGCGATCTTCCAATGTCTTACAGGCCCGATTGACCGCAACCTTGTCCATCACCGTGAGCTGGGTCAGTTCACGCTGGGTCTTGCCGCCCGTATCACCCAGCACGCACATCACCCGCCATTCAGGGATTTTGAGCCCGAACCGCTGACGATATTCGTCAGAAATGCGGGTGCTCACCGCGTTGGAAGTGATCGAAAGCTGATAAGGTAAAAAGCTGGCAAGGCGCGTTGTGTTGGACATGGGTCGTCTATCTCTTGGAACTTGCGCCAAATGGCAAGCTTTTTAGATCTTTCCCCCGGCCTAGTTTATCTTGTTTCTTTCTTACGTAAAACCCGTCCTGCAACCGCGTCGAGTTGCGCAACGCGCTCTGCCGACCATTGCGCTTCCCCGGTCAGCATTGCATGATCGAGGGCTGTATCAATGGGTGATGGCGCCCGCTGCGCCGGCAGCGCACTGGCCAGTTTGCGCAAGGTGGCGCGCGCCAGATCGCTATTGCCGCGCATGACTTTAAGAATATCGGTCACTTCGACACCGGCCTCATCACTGCGCCAGCTATCGTAGTCGGTCACCATGCCGAGCAAGGCATAGGGCAGCTCTGCTTCACGGGCGAGGCGCGCCTCGGGCATGGCCGTCATGCCGATCACATCCGCCGCCCAGCCGCGATACATGTGGCTTTCCGCGCGGGTAGAAAATTGCGGCCCCTCTATGGCGACATAGCAGCCGCCCCGGTGAACCGTCGCCCCGGCAGCCTGCGCCGCAGTTGCTGCCATGGCCGAAAACCGCGCACAGACCGGGTCCGCCAGCCCGACATGCGCCACCAGCCCTTCACCAAAGAAGCTCCGTTCGCGCAGCAATGTGCGGTCGATCAGCTGATCGACCGCCACAAATTCACCCGGTGCGATATTTTCACGCAGCGAGCCAATAGCAGAAAGCGCGAGGATATCGGTCACCCCGCAGCGTTTCAGCACATCGATATTCGCACGATAATTGATCGAGGACGGCGATTGCCGATGCCCCTCCCCATGCCGGGCGAGGAAGCTGAAGCGAATGCCCGACAGCGTGCCGGTGGTGACTGTACCGGACGGCGCGCCAAACGGACTTTCGACCGTAATCGTCTGCGCATCATCCAGCCCACCCGGAGCATAAAGCCCCGATCCGCCGATCACCCCGATATGCCAGTCTGCCCCCTGCATAAAATCGCCTCTATTTAGCGCGGTGGCATCCGAATGGCGCCATCCAGCCGCACACATTCACCATTAAAATAGCCATTTTCGACCATGGTCAGGACGAGATTGGCATATTCTTCCGGTTTACCCAGCCGCTTGGGGAACGGAACAGAAGCAGCCAGCGATTCCTGTGCCTTTTCCGGCAGCCCCTTCATCAACGGCGTGTTGAAAATGCCGGGCAGGATCGTGTTGACGCGAATGCCTTCGCTCATCAGATCGCGGGCAATCGGCAAGGTCATGCCAACCACGCCGCCCTTTGAAGCGGAATAGGCGACCTGCCCGATCTGGCCATCAACCGCGGCGACCGATGCCGTGCTGACAATCGCGCCGCGCTCCCCATCTTCCAGCCCGCCCAGTGTCATCATGCCGGCGGCGGACTTGGCGATACACTGAAACGTGCCCTTCAAATTGACGTTCAGCGTTTTCAGGAACAGATCGACCGAAAGGTGGCTGATCTCGCCGGTTTCCTTGTCACGCCGGGTGGTCTTGCCGATCGTCCCGATACCCGCGCAATTGACGAGCACGCGTTCCTGGCCATGCGCCGCCCGCGCCTTTTCAAAGCCGGCATCGACCGATGCTTCATCCGACACATCGACCTTGCAGAATGTTCCGCCGATCTCGGCCGCGACTTTTTCGCCGCGTTCCTCGTTAAGGTCGAACAGGGCGACCTTCGCGCCCTTGGCGGCCAGCGCCCGGGCGGAGGCTTCGCCCAGCCCCGAAGCGCCGCCGGTCACCACTGCGGCAATCGTTTGATCGATATTCATTGCTCAACTCTCCCAGATCCGGCCTCCCGCCCGGCTGCTATGCCGGACGGGGGCTTTGTATAATTGCAGGCGGTCTATTCCCGCTTTCGGACATAATCAAGCAACCTCGATCTTCAGTTCCCCTTCGCCCTCATCAATATGGACATTGGAGCCATCGGGGATCTCGCCGCGCAGCAGCTTCTCTGCCAGCGGGTCCTGCAGGTGGCGCTGAACCGCGCGTTTCAGCGGCCTTGCACCATAGACGGGATCATAGCCCACCCGGCCGAGCCAGCGACGTGCGGCATCGGTCAGATCAAGCGTGATCTTGCGGTCTTTCAGCAGCTTCTGCACCCGGTCGACCTGGATATCCACGATCGGCGCCATATCGGCCTGACCCAGCCTGTGGAACAGGATCACCTCATCCAGACGGTTGAGGAATTCGGGGCGGAAGTGCGAACGCACGACTTCCATCACCTGCGGTTCGACATCGGCCACATTCTGCCCATCCTCCATATTGGAGAGATACTGGCTCCCCAGATTGGAAGTGAGAATGATCAGCGTGTTGGAGAAATCCACCACGCGCCCCTGACCGTCGGTCAGACGGCCATCATCGAGCACCTGCAGCAGCACGTTGAAGACATCGCTATGCGCCTTCTCGACCTCGTCGAACAGCACGACCTGATAGGGCCGCCGCCGCACGGCTTCGGTCAGCACGCCGCCTTCTTCATAACCGACATAGCCCGGAGGCGCACCGATCAGCCGGGCGACCGCGTGTTTCTCCATGAATTCGCTCATGTCGATACGCACCATTGCGCTGTCATCGTCGAACAGGAATTCGGCCAGCGATTTGGTCAGCTCGGTCTTGCCGACGCCGGTGGGGCCGAGGAACAGGAAGCTGCCCATCGGACGGTTCGGGTCCTGCAGGCCAGCCCGCGCACGGCGGACCGCCTTGGAGACAGCGGTGACAGCCTGTTTCTGGCCAATCACGCGCTTCCCGAGAGCCTCTTCCATATTGAGCAGTTTCTCGCGCTCCCCTTCCATCATCCGGTCGACCGGCACGCCGGTCCAGCGGCTGACCACGGAAGCGATATCCTCATCGGTCACTTCTTCGCGCAGCATGGCCGTACCGGCCTGCTCCTGCGCCGCGGCGAGGGCTTTTTCGAGCTGCGGAATCTTGCCGTAAGACAGCTCACCCGCCTTGGCGAGATCGCCGCTGCGCTGGGCCTGTTCCAGTTCCAGCCGGGCCTGATCGAGTTCTTCCTTGATCTTGCCTTCGGCAGCGATCTTGTCGCGCTCATTCTGCCAGCGCGTGGTGAGTTCGGATGATTGCTGCTCCAGATTGGCCAGCTCTTCGCGCAGATTGGCCAGCCGATCCTTCGACGCATCGTCGCTTTCCTTGGTCAGCGCCGATTCCTCGATTTTGAGCTGGATGATCCGCCGGTCGAGATTTTCGATTTCCTCGGGCTTGCTCTCCACCTCCATACGGATGCGGCTTGCCGCCTCATCCATCAAATCGATGGCTTTGTCCGGCAGGAAACGGTTGGTGATATAGCGGTTGGAAAGCTGCGCCGCCGCCACGATTGCGCCATCGGTGATGCGCACGCCGTGATGGAGTTCGTATTTTTCCTTCAATCCGCGCAGGATCGATACCGTGTCCTCAACGGTCGGTTCATCAACAAAGACCGGCTGGAAACGCCGTTGCAGCGCCGCGTCCTTCTCGACATATTTCTGATATTCGTCGAGCGTGGTCGCGCCGATGCAGTGGAGTTCACCGCGCGCCAGAGCAGGCTTCAGCAGATTGCCGGCATCCATCGAGCCTTCGGAAGCACCGGCACCGATCAGCGTATGCATTTCGTCAATGAACAGAATGATGTGGCCTTCGGCGCCCTTCACTTCATCGAGCACCGCCTTCAGCCGTTCCTCGAACTCGCCGCGATATTTCGCACCCGCAATCAGCGAGCCCATATCGAGCGCCATCAGCGCGCGGTCTTTCAGACTGTCGGGCACATCGCCATTGGCGATACGCAGCGCCAGACCTTCGGCGATGGCGGTCTTACCCACGCCGGGATCACCGATCAGCACCGGGTTGTTCTTGGTCCGGCGGGCAAGGATCTGCACGGTGCGGCGGATTTCCTCGTCGCGGCCAATCACCGGGTCGAGCTTGCCTTCACGCGCAGCCTCGGTCAGGTCGCGGGCATATTTCTGCATCGCGTCATAGCTTTCCTCGGCGCTGGCCGTGTCGGCCTTGCGCCCGCCGCGCAATTCGGTGATCGCTTCTTCCAACGCCTTGGCATCGAGATTGGCCGCCTTCAGCGCCTGCCCTGCGGGAGTGGTGCCCGCCAGCGTCAGCGCCAGCAGCAACCGCTCCACCGTGACATAGGCATCGCCGGATTTGGTGGCGATCTGTTCGGCCTGATCCAGCATGCGGACCGCATCATTATCCAGCCCCGGCGTCTGCTGCGCACCGCCGCCTGATACAGCCGGGATTTTTTCCAGCGCCTTGTCGACTTCGGCCACCGCGATTTGCGGGTTGCCTCCGGCGCGCTGGATCAGCCCGGCGGCCATCCCTTCATTATCGTCCAGCAGCGCTTTCAGGATATGTTCGGAGCTGATCCGCTGATGGCTCAGGCGAATGGCAACGGTCTGCGCGGCTTGGAGAAATCCTTTCGCGCGGTCGGTGAATTTTTCGAGATTCATGGCTATCCCTATTCCTTTCCGCCTCTAGATAGTGTTGCATTTACGCAACACAAGAGCCCAGGCGATGAATCTTTGCCACACTCTGTCTGTATTGCCTGCGCAACACAGACATGGAACGGAAGTGACACTGTTCTATGGCGCATAATACGGCGTATCTGCTCCGCGGCCTTTGCTCCCGCTCAAAATGGGGCGCTCACTTGAGCCTGCAAGTATCGGGGCAAGGGAAATGCTTTACTCGCTGTAGGACAATAAAAAATTTCGGGAAAAATTCCTGGAAAAACTCCGCGAAAGATTCTGGCCATTCTTTGTCACTTCCCTCCAGCCTTGGTGGTGCTAGGGTGCGGACCTGAAACCATCCTGCGGGGCTTATCCTAAATGCGCCATTTTCACCTTTCCGCCGCCCTTCCCCTCGTGCTGGCAAGCCTTGCTATGGCTCCGGCGACCGCCAGTGCCCGCGAAAAGCCCGTCATAACCCTGCCGCCGGAAACACTGCCCCAGGCAGCCGCTCCCGAACCGCTGGCCGAACTGGTGAAGCAGGTCGACATTCCCTATGAGCGCTTCACACTGGAAAACGGGCTGACCACGCTGGTCCATACCGACCGCAAGACGCCGGTCGTGGGCGTCACCGTCTATTACCGGGTCGGATCGAAGAGCGAGCCCGAGGGCAAGACCGGCTTTGCTCATCTGTTCGAACATCTGATGTTCGGGGGCAGCCGCAATGTGCCCAATTTCGACATTCCGCTGGAGGCTGCCGGTTCCACCAGCACCAATGGCTCCACCTGGTATGACCGCACCAATTACGTCGAAACCGTGCCGACCGGCGCGCTCGACCTGGCATTGTTCATGGAAAGCGACCGGATGGGCCACCTGCTGCCAGCGGTCAGCCAGGACAAGCTCGATAAGCAGCGCGGCGTGGTCCAGAATGAGAAGCGGCAGGGCGACAATCAGCCCTATGGTCTGGTCGATTATGCGATCGGCGACGGCCTGTTCCCGGTCGGCCACCCCTATCGCCATTCCACCATCGGTTCGATGGCCGATCTCGATGCCGCCACGCTCGACGATGTGCGCAAATGGTTCGTCGACAATTATGGCCCCAACAACGTCGTGATCGCGCTGGCCGGTGATATCGACGCGGAAACCTCCCGCGCCAAGGTGCAGCAATGGTTCGGCGACATCCCGCGCGGCCCTGAAGTGGCCGACACCAGCGCCGGACCGGTGACGCTGGATACCCCCGTCAGCCGTGAAATGCTGGATCAGGTTCCCGTCACCCGGCTGATCCGCGCATGGAGCGGCCCCGGCTGGACCAGCAAGGATGCCGCCCCGCTGGCCATCGGCATGCATGTGCTCGGCGGCCTTGCGTCCTCCCGGCTCGACAATGTGCTGGTGCGTGACGAACAGCTCGCCGTCAGCGTATCGGCCTATGTGCAGCAATTCGAACAGACCAGCTTCCTGCAGATCCAGATGGATGTGAAGCCGGGCGTCGATCGCGCAATGGCCGAAAAGCGGTTGCAGGAAGTCGTCGCGCAATATGTCGCCGAAGGCCCGACACAGGACGAACTGACCCGCGCCGCAACCGAATATGTCTCCAGCCAGATCGGTGCACTGGAACTGGTCGGCGGCTTCTCCGGCAAGGGTTCGACACTCGCCGAAGGGCTGCTCTATGCCGGTGATCCCGCATGGTACAAGAAAGAGCTGGAGCATATTGCTGCCCTCACACCGGCGGAAGTGACGCAGGCGCTGCAAAGCTGGCTCTCACGCCCGGTCTATGCGCTCACCGTTGTGCCGGGTGACCGGGTCGAAGATGGCGCCACCATGGGCGGCTGGAGCGATGATGGGGCAAATGACGCCGGACCGCAGCAGGCACTTTCCGCCGCTGAGAAAGCGAAGCTTGCCGCTCGCGCAGAGGCCGGTCCGCCGCGCGAGGCGCCAGCCCTGTCGACCACGCCCAAGCTCACCTTCCCGGTCATCCAGCGGGCCTATCTTTCCAACGGCATCGAAGTCGCCCTCGCGCGCCGCACGGCCGTTCCCAAAGTCAGCCTGGCGCTGGAATTCGATGCTGGCTACGCCGCTGACAGCGCCGCGCGCGCGGGCACGCAAAGCATGATGATGGACATGCTGGAAGAAGGCACCACCAGCCTCAGCGCGGTGGAACTCGCCGAAGCGCAGGAGCGGCTCGGCGCATCGATTTCCGCCGGTGCCGCGCGCGATACCAGCACGGTCATGCTTTCCGCCCTCACCGCCAACCTCGCCCCCTCGCTGGAGCTGATGGCCGATGTGGTGCGCAACCCCGCCTTCACCTCGGACGACGTGGCGCGGGTCAAGGATCAGCGACTGGCCGAAATCGCACAGGCGGAGGCATCCCCCATCGGCCTGGCGCAGCGCGCCATCGGCCCGCTGATCTACGGTCAGGATCACCCCTATGGCACGGTGGGCGCACTCGGCCGCGCGAACGTAATCGAAAACCTCACGCCGGGAGCGCTGAAGGAAGTGCATGACACCTGGCTGCGCCCGGACACGGCGCGCATCACCGTGGTCGGTGATGTAACCATGGCGGAATTGCTGCCACAGCTCGAACGCGCCTTTGGCGACTGGCAGCTCCCCACCAGCGAAACTCCGCAGAAAAACCTCGAAGCCCAACTGCCCACCGCTCCGCAGCAGCCGCAGATCTTCGTGATCGACCGTCCCAATTCACCGCAAAGCGTGCTGCTCTTCGCCAAGGTTCTGCCGATCACCGGCAGCGAGCCGGGGAAGGAACCGCTCGAACTCGCCAATGAAGTGATCGGCAATGGCTTCCTCTCGCGGCTCAACATGGACCTGCGCGAGGACAAGGGCTGGACCTATGGCATCCGCAGTGCGCTGTCGGAAAGCGAAGGGCCGGAAAGCTTCACCGTCTTCACCCCGGTTCAGGCCGACCGGACGGCGGATTCAATCCGTCTCATTCTGGATGACATGAAAGCCTTCCCCGCCAGTACGCCGGTCGACACCACCGAATTGCAACGCGTCACCGAAGGCAATATTCGCGGTCTTCCCAACCGGTTCCAGACCAATGCGCAGGTGCTGGGCGGGATCATGGAGAACCAGCAGCTCGGCCGGCCCGACGATTATTACGCGCAATTGCCCGCAATCTACGGCGCGATTGACGGCACGGTGATCGATCAGGCCGCGGCGGAATATCTCCAGCCGGGCAATATGACCATCGTGGTGGTGGGTGATCGCAGCGTAGTCGAACCGCAGCTCGCCGATATCGGCCTGCCGGTGCGTTATCTGGAAGGCGTAGAGTAATATAGCTAAAAGCAATGACGCTATATTCTCTAATATCACCCCTGATTAAACAGTAACTTAGCCCATAATCCATTTTTCCTTAATAAATATCGACATTTTTTGACTAGCTGATTAATTAATACACGTCAGGGCAACGGGGCTTAGTCACAATTTCGTCACAACGTGAACATATAATCACCATGTAATATGCAATTGCATATCGCATGAGGGTATTATTGTGTGCATTCTGTATGACTTGCACCAAGGTTCCCGTTGACACTTTAAAAGGGGATCAACAGATGAATTTAGGTAAATGGGGTATCGGGCTGGCAGTTGCGCTGAATCTGACGGGAACGGCTATAGCGCAGGATGCGGAAACCCCTGTAGCCGCGCAAAATGGCGCAACGGCTCAGCCGAGTGCATGCGAACTCCACGTTTTCCCGACGACGGAAGGTCAGGCGCAAACTACATCGCTCCTGTCCGGGATGGGCGTGCTGGGCGCTGTCGCCGACGCGGCTTCCCACAAGGGCAAAAATGTCAGCGATGCCGAATATCTTCGCGACGCCCTGGGCCCGCAAATGCAGATGGAAGCACTTCAGTCGGTTGATCTTCCGGCCGAGCTGAGCATGCCGGCTGACACACAGATCGTTTATGAAACACCGATCGCCGATCGCAAGATCACCACAAAGGCTAAGACCCGGCTGAGCGATTCATCCGCTCCCTGCTACGCGGAACTCGTCATCACGCAGAACCTCTATCAGAAGAAGATGATTTACGGGCGTTCGCTCAACAACCGCTTCATCTTCAAAGACTTCCGCGACGGCGTCCAGAAAGCCAAGCTGGTCAAGGGACGCGGCGGCAATGGACTGTCGCATTTCCCGCCCGAAAACGAAGATGGCATCGAAGCCGCCGATGCGGATCTGCGCGAAGCTTTCGTGAAAAACTTTCTCGAATATTCGAAGAAGATATGATCAGCCCGATGGCACAGGGGTGCCGCTCATGAAAAGTGCCGCTCTTCTGGCATTGGCTGCGGCTATGGGGGTTCTGCACGCCCCCGCAGCCGCAACCCGTGGCGATTCCGTCATGACGGCGAAGGAACGCGAAATTGCGGGCGAACGCCCTGTTGCGCTGTGGCTGCCCCAGGACGGGCTTGCCACCTCTGTCGATATCGGACGCCTGGCGGTCGACAGCCCCGGAGGCGGGCTGATCGGGTGGCTGATCATTACGGAAATGGACGACAAGCGCGAGATCATGTCCGCCCACGCCACTCGCGATGCGGAGAAGGTGGCACAGCCGCTATTCTCCGCGCTTGAGGATTTCGATATCGAACGGCTCGCTCTCGAAACCACTCAGCATGCTTTGGCGGCCACGACATGGTTTCATGCTGGCCCCATTGAACGCATGCCGGATGTTGTCGAATCCCCTGCGGAAGATTTTGTCGCCGCGCAGACAGCGCCGCAATCCACGTTTGTCAGCTACCGCTATCAGCTCTCGCCAGACTTCACGCAAATTCAGATTATGGCGGATGTGAGCGTGTTCGATACCGGAACGCGCAAAGAAGTTTTCGCACAGCGATTTCTGAGCAGCGTACAGCTGGAAAAGCGATCCTACGAAGAAAGCGCCAATATTGCGCAGTGGGCCGCCGAAGACGGCCTGCTTGCCAAGGCTGCTCTGACAGCGGGCTTCACTCGGCTGGAGGGGATAATTCCCTTCGCTCTCGATCTGGATCGCGATACTTTCAAGAATCTCACGAGCAAAAAGCACAGCAAGATTTTTGCTGGCGGCTTCTTCGGCCCCGAGGTCTTGCAGGACGGCGCAGGAAGCGTGTTATGGTCCGATGGCTACATTGCGGTCCAGAGCAGCGAAAATCTGCTCACGGATAGACAGGCAAGCTGAGAAAGCCGCCTTCCGTCTATCCCAACTTGCCCCGCATGGCCTGATACGCCGCCGCCGTGGCGCTGTTGGCGAGGTTGAGCGAGCGGATATGGTCGGAGCGCATAGGCAGGTGGAACAGCCTGTCCTGCCACTCTGCGATGATCTCTTGCGGAATACCCTTGGTCTCGCGCCCGAAGATCAGGAAGGCATCCTCGGGATAATCGGGCTCATAAAAGCTGCGCGATCCGAATTCCTCGAACAGGAACATCTGGTTGCGGCGCGGCGCGCGTTCGGTGACGAAGTGATCCCAGCCGCGATATTCGGTCAGCTGTACATGCGGCCAGTAATCGAGGCCAGAGCGCTTCACGCGCTTGTCGGAAATCTGGAACCCCAGCGGGTGGATCAGGATCAGTTCCAGATCCAGCGCGACGCAGGTCCGCCCGACAGCCCCGGTGTTGCCGGGGATCTCGGGCTGGACCAGCACGATGGCCATGCGCTTGTCAGCCACAGCCGAACCTTTCGCCTGCCTCGCGCAGTTGGCCGGACCTCAGCCCAGCTTCTGCTTGAGGATCTGGTTCACCACGGCGGGATTGCCCTTGCCCTTCATCGCCTTCATCGTCTGACCGACGAAGAAACCGAAGAGCTTGTCCTTGCCGCCGCGATATTCCTCGACCTTTTCAGGGTTGGCGCGCAGGATTTCATCGATCTGCGCTTCGATCGCGCCCGTATCGGAAACCTGCTTCAACCCTTCGGTTTCAGCGATTTCTTCCGGATCACGGCCGGTCTTGAGCACGATCTCGTAGATTTCCTTGGCCTGACCGCCCGAAATTTCACCGGCATCCTGCAATTTCAGGATCTTGGCCTGTGCCTCTGCCGTGGAATTCGCCGGATCGGCTTCATCGCCCAGCGATTTCAGCACGCCCGGCGCCACCGAAAGCGACCAGTTGGCCACCTGCGTCGCCAGCTTTGCTTCATCCTTGCCCAGAGCCCTGGCAGTTTCGGACAGCAGCGTTTCGAAGCGGGCGAAGGTTTCCACCTCGGCGGTCAGTTCGCGCGCATTATACGGCGTCAGGCCGAGCGTTTCGACATAGCGCGTGCGCTTTGCATCGGGCAGTTCGGGAAGGCTGGCCTTGCAGGCTTCCACAAAGGCGTCGTCCAGTTCCACCGGCAGCAGATCGGGATCGGGGAAGTAGCGATAATCATGCGCGTCTTCCTTGCTGCGCATGCTGCGCGTGGTCCCGGCAGTGGGATCGAACAGGCGTGTTTCCTGCACGATTCTGCCGCCATCTTCGAGCACTTCGACCTGACGGTTCGCCTCGGTTTCGACCACCTGCATCACGAAGCGGACGGAGTTCACATTCTTGGTTTCGGTGCGCGTGCCCAGTTCTTCGCCCGGACGGCGCACGGAAACATTCACGTCGGCCCGCATCGAGCCCTGATCCATATTGCCGTCGCATGATCCGACATAGCGCAGGATGGAGCGCAATTTGGCGAGATAGGCCCCGGCCTCGGCGGGCGAGGTCATATCCGGGCGGCTGACGATTTCCATCAGCGCCACGCCGCAGCGATTGAGATCGACATAGGACATGGAGGGATGCTGATCATGCATCAGCTTGCCCGCATCCTGTTCCACGTGAATGCGCTCAATCCCGATGATCTTGTCTTCGGGCAGTCCTGCCTTTTCATCGGCTTCGATCAGCAATTCGCCCTCGCCCACGATCGGGTGATAGAGCTGGCTGATCTGATAGCCCTGCGGCAGATCGGCATAGAAGTAGTTCTTGCGGTCGAAGCGCGACCATTTGTTGATCTGCGCATTGATGGCGAGGCCGGTGCGCACGGCCTGCCGGATGCATTCCATATTGGGCACGGGCAGCATGCCGGGCATGGCCGCATCGATCAGCGAAACCTGCGTGTTCGGCTCCGCACCGAAGCTGGTGGAGGAAGACGAAAAGAGCTTCGCCTCGGATGTCACCTGCGCATGGACTTCGAGGCCGATAACGACCTCCCATTCACCCGTTGCGCCCTGAATACGATAGTTGCTCATCTTACCACCACTTCTGCGGTTTGGCTGTAAAGCCAGCACGTTCTTCCAAGGCCAGCCCGGCATTCAGCACGCCCTGCTCGTCGAAAGGCTTGCCGATGATCTGCAGGCCGAGCGGCAGACCGTCTCCATTGACGCCCGAGGGAACCGACATGGCCGGAAGGCCCGCCAGCGATGCGGGGACCGAGAATACGTCGCCCATATACATTTCCAGCGGATCGCCGGTTTTTTCGCCCAGTTCGAAGGCGGCGGTCGGCGCGGTCGGCGCGAGGATCACGTCGCATTGGTCGAACGCGTTCATGAAATCGCGCTGGATCAGCGTGCGGACCTTCTGCGCCTGCGTGTAATAGGCATCATAGAAACCGGCCGAGAGCACATAGGTGCCGATCAGAATACGGCGCTTCACCTCATCCCCGAACCCGGCGGCGCGAGTGGCGGCGTACATCTCCTGCAGATTGGCCCCTTCGGGCAGATCGCGCAGGCCGTAGCGCACGCCATCATAGCGCGCGAGGTTGGAAGAGGCTTCCGCAGGCGCGATGATGTAATAAGACGCCAGCGCATATTTGGTATGCGGCAGGCTCACCTCGACCACTTCGGCCCCGGCATCTTTCAGCCACTGAATGCCATCATCCCATGCCTTGGCGACATCGGCGGACAGGCCGTCCATCCGATATTCCTTCGGGATACCGACTGTCTTGCCCTTGAGGTCAGAAGAAAGCGCGGCTTCCCAATTGGGCACCGGCATATCGAGACTGGTCGAATCCTTCGGATCGAACCCGGCCATCGCTTCCAGCATAATCGCGCAATCGGTGACGTCCTGCGCCATCGGCCCCGCCTGATCGAGCGAGGAAGCAAAGGCGACGATGCCCCAGCGTGAACAGCGGCCATAGGTCGGCTTGATCCCGGTAATGCCGGTGAAGGCCGCAGGCTGACGGATGGAACCGCCCGTATCGGTGCCGGTGGCTGCCGGGGCAAGCCGCGCGGCAACGGCGGCGCTGGAGCCGCCCGATGATCCACCGGGGGCCAGCTTCGCATCGCTGCCCTGCTTGCGCCAGGGGCTGACCACTTCGCCGAAATAGGAGCTTTCATTGGAGGAGCCCATGGCGAACTGATCGAGATTCAGTTTACCCAGCATCCCCGCGCCCGCTTCCCACAATTTGCGGCTGACGGTGCTTTCATATGGGGGCTTGAAGCCTTCGAGAATGTGGCTGGCGGCGGAGGTCTGTACGCCTTCGCTGGCGAAGAGATCCTTCATGCCGATCGGCACGCCGGCCATGGAGCCGAGCTCTTTACCCGCTGCACGGTCTGCGTCCACGCGGTCGGCAGCGTCGAGCGCCTTGTCCGGCGTTGCGGTGATGAAAGCGTTGAGGCTTTCGGCCGCGGCGACATTGGCGTTGAAGCCTTCCGCCACTTCGCGGGCGGTGAAATCACCGGCTTTCACGCCTTCGCGGATTGCCTTGATGCCGAGTTCTGTAAGGTCGGTCACAATTCGTGTCCTGATTTTAGTGTCGGGAGGAGCGGCAAAGCCGCATCACTCGATAACTTTCGGCACGCCGAAGAAGCCATGTTCGGCCACCGGCGCATTGGCCAGCACCTTGTCGCGAATGTCGCCGCCGGTCAGCGGGTCGGCATTCACAGCATCTTCGCGCAGCCGTTGCTGATTGGGGATGACCGATGTCATCGGCTCAACACCGGTAACATCCACCTCGCTCAATTGTTCGACGAAGCTGAGGATATTGTTGAACTCAGGCACCAGAGTGTCGAGATCGTCCTCGCTCATATTGATCCGCGCCAGTGACGCGATTTTAGCCACAGTGGCCTTATCGACGGACATATCGTCTCCGTCCTTCCTTGCGGTTGTGAGTGTCCCTGCGCGTATCAGCCGCGCAGCGGACCTGCAATGCGCCGGGGGAACAGGCAGGCTGCCCCTCCGGCGTTTATGGCTTGATTATGCTTACTGCCCTGCGGGGCCGGCCGGACCGCCCTGCATCTGCTGCAACTGTTGCATCATCTGCTGTTGCTGCATCATTTGCTGCTGCATCTGCTGCACTTCCTGAGCGCTCTTGAATTCGATCAGTTCGACTTCAAAGGTCAGGTCGCTATTCGCCGGAATGTCGCCCTTGGCTTGATCGCCATAACCCTGGTCGGCAGGGATGCGGACGCGATATTTGCCGCCCGTCTGCATTTCCTGCAGCGCGGTGCTGAAACCCGGAACCACGCCGGATACCGGGAATGCCGCCTGATCGTTCTGATCAAAGACAGTGCCGTCGGACAAGGTGCCGCGATAATTCACCAGCACGTAATCGTCCTTGGTCGGGCTTTTGCCCATACCTTCTTCCAGCACCTCCAGCATGACGCCATCTTTCAGACGTTCAAAATGGGGGGCGGAAGCCCATGCCACGCCTGCTGCGATCAGCAGGGCAACAAACAGGCCAACCCACAATTTGGTGAGCGAACCCTTGGCGATCGGATGAAGGGGGACACGGGTCACTTCGGTCATCGGACTATCCTGCTTGCAAAGAACCGGCCTTCTTTTCGCAAAGAACCGGCCTGTCTGAAAGGAACGAGTCTGCCTGAAACAAAAAAGGCGCGGAAATATGTTTCCGCGCCCCTTTGGCTTATCCCAAGGCTGGGTTCAAGCGTGTTTGCCTTACTTGACGCCGTCACGCTCAGCGCGCTTGCGCTCCAGCTTGCGGGCGCGGCGCACAGCAGCGGCCTTTTCACGGGCGCGCTTTTCGCTGGGCTTTTCGTAATGGCGACGCAGCTTCATCTCGCGATACACCCCCTCGCGCTGCAGCTTCTTCTTGAGTGCACGGAGAGCCTGCTCCACATTGTTATCGCGAACGACGATCTGCATAAACTAAGCCACCTCTTTCAAAACTCGGTTCCGGCCCCCGATTCGCGGGAATCACCGGTAAAGATTCAACGAAAATAGCGCCGAATCCGCTTCGGGTCGGCTATCAGGCTGCGCGCTTTAAGCAAATTTCACGTGTTTGGCAAGCATGGAACGGCCCGGAAAGCCTCACGCCGCGCAGTACATTCGTCTGAAAGCTCAATATGGTGCGTTTTGCGGGACTTTCAAGATGGCTTCTGTGCGTCTAAGGCCGGGCCATGTCTCTACCCTCCCCCCTTTCCGCTTCGCTCTATGTCGCCTGTGGCGGCGGAGTCGGCGCCGTGCTACGTTATCAACTCGGTCGCTTCCTGACCCATTGGTTGGGATCTTCCGTTGTGATGGCGTTTCCCTGGGCGACTCTTGCGGCCAATGTCATTGGCTCCATGGCCATGGGCTTGCTGGCCGGATGGCTGGCGCGGCACGGACAGGGCGGTGAACAGGCCCGATTGCTGATCGGCGTCGGCCTGCTTGGCGGCTTTACGACTTTCTCCTCCTTCAGTCTCGAAATGATGCTGCTGATCGAACGGGGACAGGGCCTGATGGCCTTCACCTATGGCGCTGTGTCTCTTCTGGCCGGACTTACCGCCCTTTATATCGGCCTTATCGTGATGCGAGTGGCAGGATGAGTAATAACGGACCTTCAGACAATGTACGGCAATTCACCGTGCAGCATGATGATGACGGGATCAGGGTGGATCGCTGGTTCAAACGGCATTTGCCGCAAATTGGCTTTGGCACTGTCTCCAAATGGGCACGCACCGGGCAAATCCGGGTCGATGGCAAACGGGTAAAACCCGAAGACCGGCTGGCATCGGGCCAGACCCTGCGCGTTCCGCCCGGCGGCGAACCCGCCCAGCGCAAGACCAGCCAGCGCCGCGAACTGACCGAAGAACAGATCCTCAAAGCCGAAGCAATGGTGATCACGCAGGATCGCTCCGCCATCGTGCTGAACAAACCACCGGGCCTCGCCACACAGGGCGGCACCGGCACGACGCAGCATGTCGATGGCCTGCTGGATGCCTTCGCGGGGGAAGATGATCCGCGTCCGCGTCTGGTCCACCGGCTCGATAAGGACACATCCGGCGTCTTGCTGGTGGCCCGTACGCCGGGCAGTGCCGCCTTCTTCTCGAAACGCTTCTCGGGTCGTTCGGCCAGAAAGGTCTATTGGGCACTGGTCGTTGGTGTGCCTGACATTGCCGAAGGCATGATCGACGCCCCACTGTCGAAACAGCCCGGCTCTGGCGGCGAGAAGATGCAGGTCGATGAAGAACATGGCCAGCTCGCCCGAACGCGCTACCGCATGGTTGAACGCGCCGGCAACAGCGCCGCCTGGATCGAACTGGAGCCGCTGACGGGCCGCACACACCAATTGCGCGTGCATATGGCCGCCATTGGCCACCCGATTGTGGGCGACGGCAAATATGGCGGGCAGGATGCCTTCCTGACCGGGACGATCAGCCGCAAGATGCATCTTCATGCACGGCGCCTGATTATCGACCACCCTGTTGGTGAGAAGCTGGATGTGATGGCCGAACTGCCGGAGCATTTCGCCGCCAGTATGGAACAGCTGGGTTTCGACCTGACATTGAGCGATGCCGAACCCGAGCAAGGCCCACCCCCGCCGGGCAAGGAAGAAAGAAAGCAGGCCGCGCGGCAGCATGCCAAACAATACCGCAAGGAACGCCGGGGCGAACGGCGCAAACGCGCGGACGGACCAGCAGCAGAACGGACCAGCGGCCGCCCGGCAGACCGGCCGGTCAAGAAATCCGGCCCCAAAAAGGGCAAAGGCAGCCCGGTGCCCAAGTCTCAGCTGAACAAGAAGGCCGGCGGCAAGCCCGCCCCCAGGCCCTCGCGCTCTTCAACCGGACGGCCGTCTTCGAAGCGGCCTTCAGGTCGCCCGTCCTCCCGCCCATCATCGGGGCCGCGAAAGGGCGGTAAATGAGCATTCGTCTGGCCGTTTTTGATTGTGACGGCACGCTGAGCGACGGACAGGCGGCGGTTTGCGAGGCGATGGACATCGCCTTTGCCGAAGCAGGCCTGCCCGCGCCGGACCGCAATCGGGTGCGGCGGATTGTCGGCCTCAGCCTGCATCGTGCAATTCCGCAGCTCCTTCCACAGGAAAGCGAAGAACGCTGCGCCGATATCGTCGAAAACTACAAAACGGCATTCCGGCAGGCCCGGCTCGACGGATCGCTCCATGAACCGCTGTATGATGGCATCCCGGAATTGCTGCGCACCCTGAAATCGCGCGGCTGGTTACTCGGCGTAGCCACCGGCAAATCCTATCGCGGGTTGAAAAGCACGCTGGCGACGCATGGGATTGGCGATCTGTTTCAGACACTGCAAACCGCCGACAGCTTCCCGTCAAAACCGCACCCCGCCATGCTGGAGGCGGCGCTGGATGATACGCTCGCCCGGCCGGAAAATGCAGTGATGATCGGTGACACGGTCTATGACATCGAAATGGCCCGCAGCATCGGCGTCCGCGCCCTTGGGGTCGCCTGGGGCTATCACGAACCCGAAGAATTGCTGAAGGCCGGCGCGCAGGCGATAGCCGCGACGCCTGCCGATCTGGAGAATCTGATCAATGGCTGATCCGGCAAAGGGCCGTTTCTTCATCATCGCGCTGGTGCGCATCGCCGGTCTGGCGATGATCCTGCTGGCCATGATGATCTATTACAACGAAATCCACGCGCCTGATGCGGTTGCTGTGGTGCTGGCCGTGGCCGGGGTGCTGACCATGTTCGGCGCCACCCGCTATCTCGCCCGTAAATGGCGGAGCGGCGGAGGACGCCATTCGTGAAGCGCTTCTACAAGAACGTCTCCGTCGCCCCTCTCGAAGGCGGCTATCAGATATTGCTGGATGATCGCGGGCTAAAAACGGTTGGCGGAGCGCCGCAGATCGTCCCGAGTGAAAGCCTGGCAGAAGCGATGGCGGCTGAATGGGCCGCGCAAGGGGATGAAGTCGACACGGGCAGCCTGTTCCTGCGCGATCTGGTGGATTTCGCGATCGATCAGATCGGCAGCGATCACGCCGCGCATGTCGACCAATTGCTGGCCTTCGGGGAAACCGATACGCTGTGCTATCAGGCCGCGCCCGATGAGCCCTTCTTCCAGCGGCAGCAGGATCTGTGGGAGCCTGTGCTGACCCGGCTGGAAAACCGCCATGATATCCGCTTCGAACTGATCAGCGGCATCATCCATCGCCCCCAGCCCGCAGCAACGCTGGCCACTTTACGGGCGAAACTGGAACAGCAGGATGCCTTCACGATGGCCGGCCTGCTGACGCTGGCCTCGCTTGCCGCCTCGCTCACCATCGCGCTCACCGCGCTGGAGGGCGGGCACGATCCGGCAACGCTCTATGCCATCTCCAATGCGGAGGAAGACTGGCAGGCGGAGCAATGGGGCTGGGATGCCGAGGCCGAAGACATCCGCCAGAAGCGGCTGGATGCCTTCACGCAGGCCATGCATTATCTGGAAATGCTGCGAAGCTGATTTTGCAGATGCCGGGCAGACGACACCGCCCGGCTATCAGCCTGCCTTCGAGCCTTAAGCCATAAACTCAAAATCAGCCGACCCATTCAGCGACCTGATCGGCCACTTCATTGGCGGCATCATTCAGCGCGGGACCAACCGCATCTGCTTCGGCTGCGATCCCGCCACGTTCGGCCTGAAAGCGGCGCGTCAGGATTTCACCATCGGCGGTCTGCAAGGTTGCATCGAAGGTCACGACCGCGCTCTGGCTGCCGACATCATAGCCCATATCCACAAGCTGACCGGAGAGCTGCGTGGCTGCGCCATATTGCAGCTGCGCCCCCTCCACCACGAGCCGGTTGCCCTTGGCGCGGATGGTTTCCGCCAGCATCCGGGCAAACAGGCTGGCCGGCTTTTCAACCCACACAGCATCCTTGAGATAGGCCAGCTTGGAGGATGTCATCTGCACCGGGACCCGGTTGACATCCAGTCGCTGGGGCGCGCCAATATCCAGCACCGCCAGTGCCACTTTGTTCGTTCCGCGCGCCGCCGCACCCGCCGGGGCCGCCGCGTCAGACGTCAGCGTGAGCAGGCTGGCCGGGGGATCTTCGCCAAAGCTGACACATCCGCCAAGCAGGAGCGCTGCGCCGGATAAAGCCGCCAAAGTGGCGCGAAAGCGCATGTTGCCCTTAGCCTTATGCATCGCACTCATCCTCATTTTTCGTAATCCGGCAGCTTGTTGCCGCCGAGCAGGCCGCCTGCGCCCTGTTCATTAAGCTTGTTCGTCACCTTGCGCAGGGATTCGCTGGTCCGGCGCAGGTCGCGCAGCGTAGCTTCCGCAGCGGGCAGCGTATCCTGGCTCAATTGCTGAGCCGCAGGCCGGGCATCATTGAGCGTTCCTTCAAGTGCTTCGGAGGCCTTGCGTGCCGACACCAGCGTCTCACGCAATTCATCCGCCAGCGAGGCACCTTCCTTGTTCAGCAGTTGATCGGTGCTGTTAAGCGTCGTTTCAAACGCGCCCAGCGTGTCGGTCGCCTGATTGAGCGTGCCCTGCAATTCTGCCAGCGTCGCCTTCACTTGCGGTGCCGTATCCGCCAGCGTCGCCGTCATCTGTTCCGTATTGGCCAGAATGCCCTGAATCGATTCCTGATTTTCATCCGACAAGGTGGCCGACAATCGCTCTGTGAGCGTCGCCAGCCGCTCCAGCAACAGCGGCGCACTTGCCAGAATTTCGCCCAGACCGCCCCGCTTGGTCGGGATAACCGGCACGCCTTCCGGCCCCGGCTCGGTGATCGGAGGGGCGCCCTTGACCGCGCCATCCAGCAAGATGGTCGAAACGCCGGTAAAACTCGCCTGTATCGAGGCGGTCGTACCCTGGAGAATGGGGATAGAATCGTTGACCGCAATCCGCACGCGGACGAATTCGGGGTCCTGCCGCCAGAGCTCGATTTTCTTTACCTGCCCGGACGTCACACCGGAAAATGCCACTTCCGAGCCAGTGGCGAGACCGCCAACCGACTGTTTGAAGAAAATGTCATATTCCTTGCGGTCATTGGTGCCCAGCTGAGCCAGCCAGACGATGAACACGGCCAGCGCCGCCATCAGCACCAGCGTGACGATCCCGACCCAGATATGGTTTGCGCGCGTTTCCATCAGACTTCCCTATGCCCCCGATTCCGGCTGCTTGTCCATGGCCTGCGCGCGTTCATGCGTGGCGCTTGCGGCACGGCTGCGGGGCCCGTTGAAATATTCTTCGATCCAGGGATGCTTGGTTTCCAGCAATTCCGGTATCGTCCCGACGGCGATCACCTGCTTGTCAGCCAGCACCGCCACCCGGTCACAAATTGCATATAGCGTATCCAGATCATGCGTGATCAGAAATACTGTAAGTCCCAGAGTGTCCGCAAGATCCCGCGTCAACTCATCAAATTTTGCTGCGCCCACCGGATCAAGCCCGGCAGTCGGTTCATCCAGAAACAGCAATTCCGGATCCAGCGCCAAAGCGCGGGCCAGACCGGCGCGTTTTTTCATGCCGCCGGACAATTCGGAAGGATATTTGCTGGCCGCCTCTGCCGGCAGACCTGACATCACAGTCTTGTAACGGGCAATTTCATGCCGCAATTCCGGTTCCAGTTCAGGGTAGAACTGCTTGATCGGGACCTCGACATTTTCCCCGACCGTCAGCGTGGAGAACAACGCACCCCCCTGAAACAGAATGCCCCAGCGCGACCGGATGCCGATTTCTTCATCCGGTTCGGCAGCTGTCACATCATTGCCGAACACCTTGATGGTGCCGGTATCGGGAATTTGCAGGCCGATCACGCTGCGCATCAGCACCGATTTCCCGGTGCCGGAACCGCCGACGACGCCCAGAATTTCACCGCGTTTTACTTTTAGCGACAGGTTTTCGTGAATAACCTGATCACCGAAACTGTTGGTCAGCCCTTCAATCTCGATCGGATATTTCCCATCGAAATGCTCCGCGGTTTCGTCATGCGCTTCGGAAATCACCTGTTCTTCGATGTGGTCTTCGCTCATGCCCAACCCAATTCGCTGAAGAACACGGCAAAGAATGCGTCGAGCACGATCACCATGAAGATGGCCATAACCACGGCCTGGGTCGTCCGCAGGCCGACTTCCTCGGCATTGCCCTTGACCTGCATGCCCTGATAACAGCCGGACAGCGCGACGATCAGCCCAAAGACCGGAGCCTTGATCAGCCCCACCCAAAGGTCATAGATCGGCACAACGTCCTGAATCCGTGACAGAAATGTCAGGAAAGGAATGTCGAGCGTCAATTCCGATACGAAGGCACCGCCGATAATCGCCACCACCGAGGCATAAAAACCCAGCAGCGGCATCATCAACACCGCGGCCAGAATACGCGGCAGGATCAAGGCCTCCATCGGTGAGACACCGATCGTGCGCATCGCATCCACTTCTTCGGTCAGCCGCATCGTGCCAATCTGCGCCGCGAAGGCCGAGCCGGATCGGCCCGCCACCATGATCGCCGTCATCAGGACACCCAGCTCTCGCAAGGTCAGCCGTCCGGTGAGGTTGATGGTGTAAATTTCTGCGCCGAACTGCCGCAATTGCGCCGCGCCCTGCTGGGCAATCACAATCCCGATCAGGAAGCTCATCAACCCGATAATGCCGAGCGAAGATACACCGACCAGTTCCAGCTGACGCACCAGAGCTTTACCGCGGAAGCGCGAGGGATGGCGCAGCAATGTGCCGAAACCCGCCACCACCGCGCCGAGGAAACCGACCACACGGACAACGCCGTGCCCAAATTCGATCACCCGTTCGCCAATTTCCTCCGGCACGCGTTCCAGAGTGCGCGGCCGCTGCGGCTTGATATCGGCGGTGCTTTCGCTTTCCTCGACCTTCGCCAGCAGATCGCTGGCCTGATCGCTGGCGCCCGAAATTTCGGCGTCCTGCTCTTTGGAAAAACGGCGAACGACCCAGGCACCAACCGTATCGATTTCAGTCGCGCCGGAAAGATCGATTCGCTGCACAGAGCCTTCAAACTCGCGCAGTTCCCGGTCCAGCACTCCAATCGTGGAAATCAGCAAGGGTCCGGAGATGGAAACAGTGCTGCCCCCATCCGATTCATCCAGTTTATATTCGGCCCATTCGCGCATTGTGCCTGCTATGATGGTAAAATGATGTTTCGACAAGCCAAACAAGTATGGCAAACAAGTTGCCCTTCGGCAAAGCCGCTGGCAAAGGCCTGAGCCGTCATGACCAGCGAGCTAAACAAAACCTTCGACCCCGCCGCCATTGAAGGCCGGTGGTACGCCCATTGGGAAGAAAACGGCCTGTTCCGTCCTGAGCGACCGGATGCCCAGCCCTTCACCATCGTGAATCCGCCGCCCAACGTGACCGGATCACTGCACATCGGCCACGCGCTCGATAACACGCTGCAGGACATCGTGGTCCGTTATGAGCGTTTGAAGGGCAAGGACGCCCTGTGGGTCGTCGGCACCGACCATGCCGGTATCGCCACGCAGATGGTGGTGGAGCGCAATCTCGAATCGCAGGGCATCAAACGCGCCGACATCGGCCGCGAGGCGTTCCTGAAACATGTCTGGGAATGGAAAGAGCAATCGGGCGGCACGATCACCCGCCAGATGCGCCGGCTTGGCTGTTCGATGGACTGGAGCCGCGAACAGTTCACCATGGATGATCACTTCTCCAAGGCGGTGCTCAAGGTTTTCGTCGATCTCTATAATAAGGGGCTGATCTACCGCGACAAACGGCTGGTCAATTGGGACCCCAAGCTGAAGACCGCCATTTCCGATCTCGAAGTCGAGACCAAGGATGTGCAGAGCGGCTTCTGGCATTTCAAATATCCGCTGGCCGATGGCGTGACGCTGGATGATGGGCGCGATTACATTGAAGTCGCCACCACCCGGCCCGAAACCATGCTGGCCGATATGGCCGTGGCCGTGCATCCCGATGATGAGCGCTACAAGAGCGTAGTCGGCAAGGAGATCCTGCAGCCGATCACCGGGCGCCGTTTCAGGATCGTTGCCGATGAACATGCCGATCCGGAACTGGGTTCAGGTGCGGTGAAGATCACGCCGGGGCATGATTTCAACGACTTTGACGTGGGCAAGCGCGCCGGGATCAAACCCGCCGACATGCTCAACATGCTCGATCAGCATGCCGCCGTGGTACAGACCGCCGACGAGCTGGTGCCCGAAGAATTCCTCGGTCTCGACCGTTTCGATGCGCGCAAGCTGGTGGTCGAACGGATGAAGGAAGCCGGTTGCCTCATCCCGCATGTCACCACAAACAAGGATGGCGAGGAAGAACTGCATGATGCAGAGCCGCGCACCGTGGCGACGCCCTTTGGCGATCGCGGCGGCGTGGTGATCGAACCCTGGCTGACCGATCAATGGTATGTCGATGCCGAAACGCTGGCCCAGCCGCCGATGCAGGCGGTGCGCGATGGCCGGATCGAAATCGTCCCCAAGAGCTGGGAGAAAACCTTCTTCAACTGGATGGAAAACATCCAGCCTTGGTGCGTCAGCCGCCAGCTGTGGTGGGGTCATCAGATTCCGGCTTGGTATGACGACAATGGCAAGGTCTATGTCGCCGGGACCGAGGAAGAGGCACAGGCTATCGCCGGAGAAGGCGTGGCGCTTACCCGCGATTCCGACGTGCTCGATACGTGGTTCTCCTCCGCTTTGTGGCCCTTCGGCACGCTGGGCTGGCCCGACGATACCGAACTGGTCCGCAAGCATTACCCCAATGATCTGCTCGTCTCGGGCTTTGACATCCTGTTCTTCTGGGATGCGCGCATGGCGATGCAGGGGATGGAATTCATGGGGGACGTGCCGTGGAAGCGGCTCTATCTCCATGGCCTCGTCCGCGCCGCCGATGGGCAGAAAATGTCCAAGTCCAAGGGCAATGTCGTCGACCCGCTGACGCTGATCGACAAATATGGTGCCGATGCGCTCCGCTTCTTCATGGCCTCGATGGAAAGTCAGGGCCGCGATGTGAAGATGGATGAGAAGCGCGTCGAAGGCTATCGCAATTTCGCCACCAAGCTGTGGAATGCGACGCGTTTCTGCCAGTCCAACGGCATCGGCGCCAGCAACAGCGTGGCCGCACCGGAGGCGAAACTCGCCGCCAATCAGTGGATCATCGGCGAAGTCGTCAAAACCGCTGAAGCGCTGGACAAGGCCATGGCCGATCTGCGCTTCGATGCGGCCGCCAGCACGATCTATCAGTTCACCTGGGCGACCTTCTGCGACTGGTATCTCGAACTGATCAAGCCGGTTTTCCAGGGCGATCCCGATGCCATGCCGGCCAAGGAAACCCGCGCGGTTGCCGGTTGGGCGCTGGACCAGATTCTGGTCATGCTGCATCCCTTCATGCCCTTCATCACCGAAGAATTATGGCATGCGCAGGGGGATCGCCCCTACGAACTGATCCTCGCCAAATGGCCCGCGCCGGAGGCACAGGTGGATCAGGGCGCAGTGGACGCGATCGACTGGGTGATCCAGCTCACCACCGCCATTCGTGCGGCGAAGAACGAACTCGGCATTGCGCCGGGGGCCAAGCTCGCCGCCTTCTGCCCCGCCCCGTCCGATCTCGCCAAGCGCGTGGTCGATCGCAGTGCCGCCGCAATCGAGCGTCTGGCGCGCCTGACTCCGGTGGAATTTGCTGAAGCCCCTGCTGGCGCCGCCATGCAGATCACCGCCGGCGAAGATGTCTTTATTATCCCGCTCGAAGGCGTGATCGATATTGAGGCGGAGAAGGCCCGGCTGACCAAGGCCAAAGCGGCATCGGAGAAGGAACGCGACAGTCTTGCCAAAAGGCTGGGCAATCCGAAATTCGTCGAAAAGGCGAAGCCCGAAGCCGTCGAAAAGGCGCAGGCCGACCACGCCCATCATGCGGCGGAAGCCGACAGGCTCGACGCTGCACTGGCCCGTCTGGGGTAATGCGCGGAAGCGGTCCCTCTCCTTTCGTCAATCCCGTGCCGGCGGGAATCCAGAATGGATCGCGCAGATCTTCGCTGGATTCCGGCCTGCCGGGGGACGGTGAGAGAAGTTCCGGGCATGACCGGAACGGACCGGGAAGCAAGCCATGTCCCTGACCCTCGCCACCGTCACGCCGGGCGAGCCGGAGATCTTCGCCTCCTTGCAAGGCGAAGGCGCGAGCATGGGCAAGCCCTGCACCTTCATCCGCCTGTCACGCTGCAACCTTGCCTGTGAATGGTGCGACACCGCCTATACGTGGCATTTCGAGGGTGACAATCGCCCGCATCGCAGCGCTGACACCGTGTCCCGCGCGGCCAATCAGGTGAAATTGTCCGAAGAGGACGCCGCGCAGCGCATACGCGATCTGGGGCAGGACCGGCTGATCATCACTGGCGGAGAGCCGATGTTGCAGGCCCCCGCCCTCGCCCGGATGCTGGCGCTGCTGCCGGGCATGGTGGTGGAGGTGGAAACCAATGGCAGCGTTGCCCCCCATCCCGCGCTGGACCCGCTGATCCACCAATATAATGTCAGCCCCAAACTGGCGCATTCAGGCAATCCGGCGTCCATCGCGCTGATCCCTGAAAGGCTGGACCAATGGGCAAAGGAGCCACGCGCCTGGTTGAAATTCGTCGTCGCCAGCGAAGCGGATGCACTGGAAGCGCTGGCACTGGCCGAAACGCACGCAATCTCCCGGCACAAGATCATGCTGATGGGCGAAGGTGTGGACAGCGAAACCCTGTCTCAGCGCGAAGCGTGGCTGGCACCGTTCTGCATTCAGCACAAATTGACTATGTCCAAGCGCTTGCATATTGATTTGTTTGGCGACAGTAGAGGTACATGAGTTCTCAACCACCCTCTGACACCGGCTTGCATCCATCTGAAAATACAGCCGAAAGTCACGATACGAATCATGTTCCCGATCTTTCCGGCGATCTGACCAACGGTCCGATTTTCAAGACACTGATTTATTTCAGCGTGCCCACCCTGCTCAGCAATTCGCTGCAATCGCTGAATGGCACGGTCAATTCGATCTGGGTCGGCCGCCTGATCGGGGAAGAGGCACTGGCAGCCACGGCCAATGCCAATATCATCATGTTTCTGGTGTCCGCCTCGGCATTTGGCTTCGGCATGGCTGGCACGGTGAAGATCGGCCAGCGGTATGGCGCACGCAATCTGGACGGTGCGCGGCGCACCTTCGGCACCGCTGTGGGCTTTTGCTTCCTGCTCTCGCTGGTCGTCGGCCTGATTGGCTGGCTGGCCGCGCCGGCTTTGCTGGACGCGCTGGGCACGCCGGGCGCGGCGCGTGATCTGGCACTGGGCTATCTGCGCATGGTGTTTGTCGCCATGCCGATGGTGATGGTTACAGTAATTCTATCCATGGGCCTGCGCGGTGCAGGTGATTCACGCACACCGCTGATCTTCATGGGGCTGACCGTTCTGCTGGACGTCATCTTCAACCCCATGCTGATTATCGGCCTCGGCCCGCTGCCCGAACTGGGCATTGTCGGCTCCGCCCTGTCGATGGTCATCGCCAATATCCTCTCGCTGATCGCGATGGTCGCCTATGTCTATTACAAGGATTTGCCGCTGCGCCTGCGCGGTGCGGAACTCGCTTATCTGAAACCCACGCGGGAGGAATTGCGCTTCATCATTGCCAAGGGCGTGCCGATGGGCGGGCAGATGCTGATCATGTCGGCTGCCGGAATCATCGTGGTCGGGCTCGTCAACCGCGAAGGCATGCTGATGACTGCCGCCTATGGCGCGGCGATGCAGCTTTTCACCTATATCCAGATGCCTGCCATGGCGATCGGCGGCGCGGTGAGTGCGATGGCTGCGCAATATATCGGCGCGCGCAAATGGGATGCGCTGGATCATGTGACCCGGGCAGGCGTGCTGGTCAATCTGGGCATGACCGGGGCGCTGACCATTCTGCTGTTGTTGTTCGATCGCCCGGCATTGGGGCTATTTCTCGGGCCCGACAGCCCCGCCGTGCCCCTCGCGCGGCATATTCAATTGCTGGCGAGCTGGAACTTCATCCTGTTTGGCGTGACCATGGTGCTGACCGCCACGATGCGGGCTGGCGGCGCCGTGACGATCCCGCTGATCATTCTGGCGATCGCGCTCTATCCCGTCCGGCTGGGCTTCTATTACCTCACCTATGACTGGCTGGGTTCGGATGCGATCTGGATTTCCTTCCCGGTGGCCGCCCTTGCCGCGCTCCTGCTCGCCTGGTGGTTCTATCGCCGTCCCGGCTGGCGACAGAAGGCCATAGCCGAAAGCGAAGAGGAAGCGCGCGAACAATCCAACACGGATGGCGACCCCGCCGGCAGGTTCGCCCCCAGCGTGTAAGGGAGAGGCGGCGGGAATCCCCCCCCGTGCGCCCCCCCTTTTTCCGCGCAGGCTAGAGTGACGTATCGGCTTTCTTGCGGCCCTGAGAGCGCCAGCGCTCGACTGTGCGTTCGACCAGATCTTCCTCTCCGCCTGCCTGCTGCCACAGCGATACGAAGCTCGGATCGTCCGAGGATGGGCGCTTTTCTTCTTCCAGATTGTCGAAGGATACGCGGATCGGAATGGAAACGCCTTCTCCGCAAATGATACATTCGCGGTTGCGCAAGGCGGGGATGGAATCGAGGAAGCCACGCGCCCCCTCCGGCATGGCGGCTTTCACGAAGGACTGATCGCGTTCATTGTTGAGCCGCATGGCCATAATGGTGCCGCATTGCGACAACACGCCTTCGGCAAGGTCCGAGGGGCGCTGCGTTATCAGGCCCAGTGAAACACCATATTTACGGCCTTCCTTGGCAATCCGCGACAGGATCCGGCCCACCGCGCTGCTCTCGGCATTCTTCTCATTCGGGACATACCGATGCGCCTCCTCGCAGACGAACAGGATCGGCCGCTGCTGATCATTGCGCGACCAGATGGCGAAATCGAACACCAGCCGGCTGAGTACCGCGACCACGGTGGAGGTGATGTCGGAAGGCACCCCTGACACATCGATGATCGAAATCGGCTTGCCTTCACCCGGCATGCGGAAAATCTTGGAAATGAAGGCCCGCATGGTGTCCCCCACCAGCATGCCAGAAAACATGAAGCCGTAGCGCGGATCATTGCGCAATTCGTCGATCTTGTTCTTGATCCGCATATAGGGTGCAGAGGAGCTGGCCTTGTCGAGCTTGCCCATTTCATCCTGCAATATCTGCGTGAGATCAGAGAGCAGATAAGGAATGGGTGAATCCACTGTGATCTTGCCGATCGATTCCGCCAGCCGGTTCTTGCTCCGCGCCTTCAGCAGGCATTTGGCCAGAATATCGGCATCCTCATTCCGCTCCGACCCTGATGTGGTGAGGAAGGCTTCGCAATGTTCCTCAAAATTCATCAGCCAATAGGGCATTTGCAGATTATCGACATTCAGGATCATGCCGGTATCCTTGAAGGCCGCCGCATATTCCCCATGCGGATCGACCATCACAATATGGCCCTGCGGCGCAGCATCGCAGATCCTGTGCAGGATCAGCGCGGCGCTGGTCGATTTACCCGTACCGGTGGAGCCCAGCAGCGCGAAATGTTTGCCCAGCATCGCATCGACATACAGACCGGCGCGGATGTCTTTTGTCGGATAGACGGTGCCGATCTGGATCGATGACCGCCCGTCAGAGGCATAGACCTGCTGCAGATCTGCGTCACTGGCGGCATAGATGAGCGCGCCGGGGATAGGATAGCGGGTGATGCCGCGGCGGAAACGGTGGATCTTGCCTGTCAGCTTCTCCTCATCCCCTTCACCCAGGAAATCGATATTGGCCATGACAGTGGAACCATCGCCCTCTCGGTCCTGACGCTGATTACGCACGCTGGCAATCAGCCAGCCATCGGAGGTGCGGATCTTGATCTGGCTGCCGACCTGCCCGGCCTGTGCGATCGAGGCATCGGCGTCTTGCGAACATTCAATCAGGCGCTGCAAATCCAGTGCGGCAAGCGAACTGGACCCAGCGATTTCGACCAGCTTGCCAATCGGCTTCGCGCCTTCTTCACCAAGGCCAAGCATGGAATCCGAAGCAGCGCCCTGAGAGGGTGCCGCAGTCTGGCCAAAGCCCTGATTTTCCTGATCTATCATAATGCGCTGCGCCCTTTAGATTAAAGGCGAAGCGTAAGGGCGTGGCGGTTAATATTGAGTAAGTGGCCGGCCGTAGGGCTCTTAATCTGCGCCCCGCACCCCATCGAGCAGCACGCTGTCCAGCCGGTCGCCATGCAGCACCGAAATATCCCCGGTCGTTTCCAGCACGACGGCGCGCACCTTTGAGAGTTCCAGCGCATTCGCTTCACGCAGTTTGGCATAGACATCGCTGCGGTCGACGCGGCTCTTGCGCAAAGCCTCCTCGCAGAATTCACCGTCCCGCATCAGCAGCAAGGGCTCATTCCCCATCGCCCGTTCCGCCGCGCCTGAATACCGGCGCAGCCACGCCAACACATATTGAATGATGAGCAGAACCGCGATCGCGAGCACCGTCTGAATGAAAGCTCGCCAGCTGGTGACAGTGGCGGCATTGGCAAGCAGCGAGCCTGTCGCCAGCGTAACGATGAAATCAAAGGCCGTCATTTTGGAAAAAGCGCGCAGGCCGATCATCCGCACAAGGAAGATTACCCAGAGGAGCGCGATGGGCGCGAGCGCGAAACCGCGAATGATGCTGTCATCAAATGGAGGATCTATAAACATAAGCTGTCTGTGTCAGAAAAGCCGCTGTGATGCGAGCGCTCAGCAGCCCCAAAAGGCAATTAAATTTCTGATATACATAAATAATCATGCCGCGGGAGCCTTTACCCCGCTTCTGACGTTAAGCAGCGCTAACATGGAGAATGCGCATGTTTACCCGTCTTGATCCTCCCCTGCCGCTATTCGTTCTGGATAAGGGCAAAGGCCTTGCCCTTGGTGTCATAGATTATGGCATCGAACATAATCTCATTTGGGTCACCGCGATCGACGGTACGGGCGAAATCTGGTGCGCCCCCAATCCCAAAGTGCGGATGCAGGAAAACTGGACCGCTGGCCGGCCCCTCGCAGCCAGCCGGAATGCCGCGCAAGGCACCGCTCCGATCAAGGTGGCAGAATGCGGCGCGACCTGATGCGACAGGTCCGCCTCGTCGCCTGATAGACGCCAATATAACGCGGGCAGTTCTTTGGAGTGACTGGGCTCCATCAATAGACGTGCGGCAACCCCATGCGATGCCTCTAACCGAGCGAGAACAAGCGTCCGGCGAGCCAGCCCATGAACACGGACAGCGCCATGGCAAACAGGCCATAGAGAACGGGACTGTTCATCGCAGTATCGGCAACGAAGCGTTCGAACCCTTCCTTGCGCACATCAACATGGGCCGTGGCAGAGGCAATGACCCGGCCGCCGCGTATCGCAAATGTTTCCGCTGTATATGTGCCCGTCTGCACACTGGAGGGGAGAGTGATCCGCGCTTGATACAGCACATCCTCGCTCATGGTGACGCCATTATCCTGCTGCCCGAACAGCCCCTTGCGGCTGCGCAGATCGACCAGCCCCGCCTTGAAGCGATCCTGCTCCTGCGGATCAATCGTCCCGATCGGAGAAAGCTGCAGAAAATCGAGCCCCAATTCATAAATTGCCGCTGTCCGCTCATCCACGATCTCACCAATCGGGCGAGAGCTGGCCATGGCGAAATAGGATGGCGCAGACCGAAATCCGGTGCTTTCCGCATTGAGCCAGATCCCGAAGACCTTCTGCTTTTCACGCAAACGGATCGCTTCGGTTGGTCCCTTCAGCACCACGACAATATCGTAATCGCCCCCGCCCCTTGTACCATCAGGATCGAGAATGGCGCCGAAGAGCAGCAGTTCTTTACCAGTGAATCCCTGCCGGACCTGAACTTCATGCTGCGACACTTCGGGCACCAGAATGGGGTCCCGCTGCGCCGTCAGCCCGAAAAAGGCCAGCAGCAGAAAGGGCCAGAGTGCCATGCGCCGGTTCATAGCGGCACCACCGAATAGACTTCGCTGGGCCGAATACCGAGGCCAAATGCCATGCGCAGCGCAACGCCGAGCACGACCACGGCCAGAATGAGGCGCAGATATTCAGGCTTCGCATTTTGGGCGAAACGCGCCCCGATCTGCGCACCTGTCACCGACCCCACCAGCAGCAGCCCGGCCAGCACTACATCCACCGCCTTGGTGGTGAGCGCATGCATCATGGTGGTAACCATGGTCACGAACAGGATCTGAAACAGGCTGGTGCCAACCACCACATTGGCGCTCATTCCCAGAATATAGAGCATCGCGGGCACCAGAATGAAGCCGCCACCAACGCCCATCAGCATGGTCAGGATACCGACCAGCAGCCCCAGCAGAAGCGGCGCCAGCGGTGAAATATAGAGGCCTGAACGATAGAAGCGCCAACGCAGCGGCAAAGTGGCAACCAGCGGGTGATGGCGGCGTTTGGCCGCGCGTTTCTTTGTCCCGGACTTGCTGGATGACATTGCCTGCAGGCTTTCCCGCCCCATCAGCGATCCGATCGTACCGAGCAGCAGGACATAGAGAATGCTGATGACGACATCGATCTGGCCCAAAGCCTCGAGCAGGTTGAACAGCAACGCGCCAATACCGGTGCCGATCGCGCCGCCCACCACCATGACGATGCCGATCTGATAATCAACGCCGCCGCGTTTGCGATGCGCGAACACGCCGGAGACACTGGCCCCGGTTACCTGACTGGCGGCCGAGGCGGCGGCCACGGTCGGTGGAATCCCGTAAAATATCATGAGCGGCGTGGTGAGGAACCCTCCACCGACGCCAAAAATGCCCGAAAGCAGGCCTGTTCCCAGACCGAGCAATATGATCACCAGCCCGTTGACCGAGAGATTGGCTATGGGGAGGTAAACATCCATCCTGCGGGGTTAGCCCAGCCCGCGCGCGGAGAAAAGCCAGCTTTATGCGTTTGGCATCAGAAACCGGCAGAAATCGTCAATGCCGGTCCTGACGAAGGCTCTGCATTGCCCGCCACTTTCATGCGCCAGTCCAGTGTGACGCGTGCGGGTGTGTCATACACATCCAGCATCATGCGGGCTGACGGCCCCATATCCAGCCGCTGGACACCTTTCTGCGCCCCGCCCCAGATTCCCAGCCCGCCATAAAGCTCGATATCCTTCAGCGACAGCAACCGGCGATCCGCACGCAGCTGACCATCGGTGAAATAGGTGCTGTAATCGCCGCCGACATAGCCGCCCTGCACATACATCTCACCCTCAAGGCCAAGCGGCATGCTGAAGGGTGGCACCTCACTGATACCGTAAAGCGCAGGCCGCCATTCCTTGCGTCCACGGACATTATGCAATTGCATTTCCGCCGCCAGCCGCAGGGGTGCCGATGCCAATGGCCGCGCGGCGACACCGGCCGACAATTCGCTTTCCTTGGCCCGCAGCGCCGAACTGCTGCGAATATAGGCAAAGGGATCAAGCCCGCTCGACGGTTTGAAGCGATAACGAAGAATGGCGCCTGCTTGACTGCCGCCATAGGTCGGCGCACCAGAAATCGCAGCCGATCCATCCTTGCGGACAAACATCCAGCTGTCCACGCTGAGCCGATCGGGACGGCCATTTTTGCTCAACCGCTGCCGCCCTGTCAGCGGCCCCGGCGCCAGCGGAACGGATGAGCGATATGTTCCAAACTCCGCCAATTGCGCATCGCGCCGCGAAGGAATGACCCGGCTAATGAGGCCGGACCTCGGCTCCGGCATATCACGGCCTGACGCCAGGCCCTGTGCTGAAGGATCATAAGGTGTCACGGAAGAGGAATATCCGGGGTAATCCAGCGGACGGAGCGGCGCATACAGGCTGGCCGCCGGAGCATTTACCGCGCGATCCGTTGCCACATTGCGCGTGCCTATGCTGGTCGTGTGCGTGGGCAGAGCCCCCCCCGCAAAATAGGACATTCCGTCCCAGCGGGATAAGCGCGGTCCGGATATTTCATGCCCCATATCCATATGGGAGGTCAACGAGAGCGACTCCTCAGTGGCTTCTCCGGTAAAAAGCCGCGCCATCACCCACATCGTCAGCATGGCGCTGTAATATAAGACCGGTTTGCCGGTGAGACTGCGAAGCATTACGATTGTGCTCCGCGCGCCTGTTTCATACCCGGAGGATGATCATCATGCCGGGTTTTGTCCCAGGACAGTTTACCGCCACCAAGGGCGCGAAAATAGGCCATCAGCGCTCGCCGCCCGGCCATTATGGCGATGAGGTTGGCCAGCGGGATACGCAGAACTGCGTTCAATCCCTCCGAAAAGCCATATTCGCGGGCGGTAAAAATGAAGCGGATGAATGCCCGCCACACGAAACTCACCATATTCAGCGCGAGCAAAGTGGTCAGCAGCGGCCCCGGATACCACAGGTTGCCATAGCCGAGCCAAAAGCAGAAGATATGCAGCCCAGTCGCGATCAGCAGCAGATATCCTGCGGCGAGGACCAGCGCAGAAATAGGCCCGCGGCGATCGCGCCAGCGCATCCACAACTCGACCGGCGTGTTGCTCCAGCCCATGCGGTCCCACCCCTGAAGGGCGATCCCGTGCAGCCAGCGTGCTTTCTGCCGCACAGCGGCGCCGACATGAGAAGGGAAACAGGCGCGGGTCGCAATCAACTCGCCGTCATCCCCCCGGCAGCGCAAGAAACGCGACCGCCCACCCGCCGCTTTTATACGGAGGCCGAGCTCATAATCCTCGGTGAGAGAATCCTCGGAGAAGGGCCCGTTTCCGGCGTTCCGCCATGCCATTTCGGACAATATCTTACGGGAAAACGCACAGCCGACACCAGCGCTGGGAAGCGCTGCACCAATCGCATCGCGAACCACCATCGCCTTGCCATGCGCTTCGGCAAATTCTTCACAATAATGGCTGCCAACCCAGCGGGAGCGGTGCTGCGGTTCGGGTAGAACGGGCAATTGGACAAAATCGGAATTTGCAATCGCGCCATCCATCAGCGCCAGGGCAGCCGGATCCACCATATCTTCCGCATCATGCATGACGATCATCCGGCGCGTCGTGCCGCTACGTGCTTCATCGGTGCAAATGGCGCGGTAAATCCGGTTCAGACAGTCCGCTTTGGTGGTTGGGCCAAACTGGTCATGGATGACAATCCGTACACGCTGATCGCTTTGTGCGGCGTACATGACCGCCTCAATCGTCGCCGGATCGTTGCAATAGCAGCCGACATAGATCCGCAAATTGGCCTGTGGCCACGCATGGCACATATGTTCAATAGTGCCGCCAATGACGCGCGCTTCCTGCCAGGCAGCGATCATCACAGCGGTCGGTGCGGATAAGGGTTTTGCTTCGAGTTGGGAACGATTCGCCCGTCTGGCCGGCACTTTCCCGCTTAAGCGAAGAAAGAACCAGAAAACATCCATTAATGCTTCATCCAAAGCACCAATCAGCAAGAACACGCTCGTAAATATCAGCAGTTCTAATTCGACAACGCCTAACCAGCTGACAAGATGTTCAATCGAAAAATCCACGTCACCCCCCACACTGTCATATGTGTTAATACTAAATTAATTTTTGCGCAAGACGAGGCCGCAAGGGGTTGCAACAGGGCCAGTTTTGGGAAAAGGGAAGGTATGCCACAGCCAAAGCTAATTGCCGCCGCCGTTCGCCCTTTCAAGGCGCTGTTCGTCAGCGACGCCTCAGAAGGCATTCTCCTGATCCTGGTGGCCGCCTCGGCCATGGTGATCGCAAACACGCCGCTGGCCCACAGCTATCATGAATTGTTTCATGGTGCCCTGGCATGGACGCCCATCGCCAAGCTCTACAATCTGCATTTGTGGATCAATGATGGGTTGATGGCGATCTTCTTCTTCGTCGTCGGACTGGAAGTGAAGCGCGAGTTGATTTCGGGAAATCTGGCGGACCCCAATGCGCGGCGATTGCCTGTGCTTGCGGCGATTGCCGGTATGGCCGCGCCGGCTCTGGTCTTTTTCACGCTGATTGGCGGCGACGCGAATCTTCACCGCGGCTGGGCCATTCCTGCCGCGACCGACATTGCCTTCGCCATGGGCGTACTCGGTCTGCTCGGAAGCCGGGTGCCCGCTCCGCTGCGGCTGTTCCTGCTGACTGTTGCGATTGTGGATGATGTTGGCGCCGTCCTCATCATCGCCTTGTTCTATACAGCGAATATCAAACTGGCGTGGCTCATCGCATCCATGGTTGTCGTGGGCGTGCTGATCGCCATGAACCGGATGAGAGTGAGCAAGATCTGGCCATATATCGTGGTCGCTTTGGTACTGTGGTTCTGCGTGCTCAATTCCGGCGTGCATGCCACGATTGCCGGCGTAGTGGCCGCGCTGACCATTCCGATGCACCGCCGTGACGGCAACAGTCTGCTGGAAAATATCGAGCATGGCCTGGTGGGCTGGAACGCTTATCTGATCGTGCCGCTATTCGGCTTTGCCAATGCCGGGATCGCCTTTGCCGGTTTGGGCATGGAACAGATATTTGCCCCGCTTCCGCTCGCCGTGGCGGCAGGTCTGGTCTTTGGTAAGCAGATCGGCATTTTCAGCTCGATCATTGTCGCAGACAGGCTGGGCTTCGCGCCGCGCCCTCAAGATGCCAGCTGGCTGCAGATCTGGGGTACATCGGTCCTGTGCGGTATTGGGTTCACGATGAGCTTGTTCATCTCAGGCCTCGCCTTCTCCAGCAATCTTCTGATCGAGGAAGCGAAGATCGGTATTGTCGGCGGCTCTGTGGTTTCCGCGCTGCTGGGCTTCTGCATCCTGCGCTTTGCCCCGGGCAAGAAGGGCGTGACAGAGAGTTAAGCGCGTTGGCCCGTAGGTCAGCATAGCGCACAGCCACACCGCGCAGCGGCTTGGCTTTCAAGCTTTGACGCTGCGTTTTGCATCGCGCCTTGCAGCAAAAGCCATCGATTTGGCACCAACGCCATGCGCCCATAAAAAAGCGCGCCCACCTTCACGGTGAGCGCGCTTCCTAAATGCAAATTACAGAGCGGGCTTACCAGCTGCCCGTATTTTCCATGCTCGCCCAGGGCTCCTGAGGCTCCAAATGGCCATCCTGCAGCAGTTCGACCGAGATGCCGTCCGGGCTTTTGACAAAAGCCATATGGCCATCGCGCGGCGGTCGGTTGATCGTCACACCGGCATCGGCCAGGCGCTGACAGGTTTCGTAGATATTATCGACGCGATAGGCCAGATGGCCGAAGTTCCGGCCATTGGTGTAAGTTTCAGCTGGTGAGCCATCCTCGGACGGCCAATTATAGGTCAGTTCCACTTCAGCAATGCCTTCTTCGCCGGGTGCGGCGAGGAAGATAAGCGTGAAACGGCCCTTCTCGCTTTCCTGACGGCGGACTTCCTTGAGCCCGATCAGGTCGAAAAAAGCGATTGTAGCGTCAGGATCGCTGACACGGATCATGGAATGCAAATATTTAACCACGGATGCGGCTCCTTGGGCTGGGATGCGTATAGGCAGCCTTTAACGCGGCAAGTCTGACAAGGCAAAGCCGATGCTGCAGTGCAATCGCCGCGCCGTGGAGGCGCCATGTGATGTTGCGGCCGCTTCACGCGAAAGCCCGCGCCGTCTCCGACGCGGGCCCCCGCATGAAAAACATCACATGATGATCAGGTGATCAGAAGCTTACGCCAAGCGTAGCGACCACTGTGTCATCGGTGAATTCATATTGACCCGGTGCATAATCACCTTCGGCACCGACATAAGCCACGCCGATGGAAAGGTTCTCACCGATCGCCACGTCCGCCCCAATGGAATAGTCCCACGCCTTGCTGTTGCCAGTGTAGGTCAGGAAACCATCGGTATAACCAAGATGGCCGGCAAGCGAGATCGGCGTATTGGGAATGCCAATGCCCAGATCACTATAGATGTAGAGATTGTCTGTGCTGCCCAGCGAATCCTGCTTTGGTGCATAGGCAACGCCGACAGTCAGATCTGCCGGGCCGAGGCCGAAACCCACCGAAGAATAGAATTCGATATAATCATATTCAGCGCCCGGCACATCCGGTGAATTCGGATACAGATAATACAGTGCGCCGATATCGAACGAAACCGTGTCGGTGAGCGAACCGCTCCACCCGGCATAAACGTCGAGTTCGGTGTGGCCGTAGCCGACGGTGTCTTCATCCAGCGAAGAGCCCCAGGTGCCGACATAAATGCCGCTGGAATGTGCGAGATCGACACCGCCCTGCACGGCGATATCACCCCCCGACAAATCAACGCCGCGAAAACGATATTCGCTGACGATTGATGCATTGCCGGAGATCGAAATTTCGGAATCCTGCGCCATGGCCGGGGTTGCAGCAAAAGCGGCGCCAGCAAGGATTGTTGCAGCCATAAGGCTGCGGACGGACGTGAGCATTCGTATTCCCCTCAATTGAAATTCGAGCTTCGTCCCACCTGCGAATTCGCCCCGTGACCTCTTTTTTGCGGGCCCGTTTGCGAAGGTGTAATTAAACTGCAGCCTCTTGCGTCACCCGACAAGTTAAATTGCGCGATGATACACATTAAGGCGAATTGTGTGGATTTTGTGCACCACACCATTTTCGTGATTGGGGCTAAAAAAACCCGGCCTGATGCGCTATACTCAAATTTCCTGCCCAGACGTTAAAGTATATTATGATCAACAAATTGCTGCACATGCTAAAAGGTCGACCGAAGTCTTTTGCTCCCCAGATACCGGATGGCCAGAGAGTCTATGCGCTGGGCGATATTCATGGGCGCCTCGATCTATTTGAAGCGATGATCACCGCGATCGAAGATGATGAGAGACGCAGCGCGCCCGAAAAAGTCACCATCATATTGCTGGGGGATCTGATTGATCGTGGTCCCGATTCCGCCGGCGTGGTTGCGCGCGCGCGCGCATTGCAAAAAGCCCGTGATGTCCGCATTTTGATGGGCAATCATGAAGAAATGCTGCTGCGCAGTATGGAGGACCGATCCGTTCTGGCGCCCTTCCTCAATCATGGCGGGCGTGAAACGCTGTTGAGCTATGGCCTGTCTGCGCAGGATTACGATCTGTGCGACTATGAAGAGTTGCAAAATCTGCTGATTGCGAAGGTCCCGGCCAGGGATAAGAGCTTTATAAACAGCTTCCACAATGCCATCGAAATCGGGGATTATCTGTTCGTCCATGCTGGAATCGAACCGGGCAAGGCGCTGCGTGATCAGGATGAGCGCAATCTGCGCTGGATCCGCGAGCCGTTTTTGTCCCACGCCGCGCCGCATAGCCATGTGGTCGTACACGGGCACACGATCACCGAACGGCCGGAAAATCGCAGCAACCGGATCGGTCTGGATACCGGGGCCTATCGCTCCGGCGCATTGACGGCCGTGGTGCTGGAAGGAACAGAGCGGCGCTACCTGCAAACCCGCATCTCCGACGATGGCGCCATCACCGCCGCGCCGTTTGAGGCAGATGAGCCCTAGGCCGTAAACTCATAAACAGCGCCATCGAGGTTTGAGGCAAAATGGCTCAGCGCAAGGAAAGAAGGCGTGGGAATATGTCGATATTTCAAGGCTTCTTGACGCAGCGATGGGCCATTTTGGCCAAATCGCTTTGCGACGCCCAAATGGCTTCCCTCTCGAACCAAATCGCCCTTGGAAAGGCAAACAGCCTTCCCGGCGGGCGCTTTGCCCCGATATGTTCGCCAGTTGGGCGCCTCGACGGTGCTGTTTATGAGTTTACGGCCTAAAATATGCCAGGGGGCCTGTAAGCCGGGTTTTGTCTCGCGGACGGTATCCGATTAACCGGACCGTATCCGCAAGGGCAGCCATTCATCTCGGCGACGCATTGCTGCGCCGCTCCAGCAACCAACCCGGGCGTCCTGGGTCCGAAACAGACCCGCCGATCAAGCCGGCACGGCGCCCCTATTCGGTTTTGCTCCGGGTGGGGTTTACCTTGCCATCTCCGTTGCCGGACATGCGGTGCGCTCTTACCGCACCCTTTCACCCTTACCTTCCGGACGAGCCGGTTGGCGGTCTGCTCTCTGTGGCACTATCCCTTGCTCCCCCGAAGGGAAGCCGGCGGGCGTTACCCGCCACCCTTGTTTCGTGGAGCCCGGACTTTCCTCGGCGAAGCAAAAGCTCCGACGCGGCTGCCCAGCCCCCTGGCACAGGGGCTATCTAGCCTTTCCGCGGTCACGATCAAGCAGCAAGGCAAAAAGCAGAGCGCCTATTTCCAGATCGACTTCGCCATCGATCCGGTTTGGCCGCCAGCGGCGCTGAAATGCACGCACCGCCGCATGGCCATCGGTGATGTCATAACCAAAGCGTTCCAGTGCCAGGTAAAAGGCACCTTCATTCTCAAACGGATCGCCCAGATTCACCTTCGGGCGCGGCAGAGCCAAACGGTGGGCGGCCAGACATTCCCAATCGAACAATTCACCCGGATCATCCTTGCGCGCGGGCGCCACATCGGAATGGCCCACCACATTGGCGCGCGGAATGTCATACCGCCCGACAATATCGGCCAGCAGCGGCAGCAATGCATCCATCTGCGCATCGGGAAAGGGGCGATATCCCCATTCATGGCCGGGATTAACCAGTTCGATCCCGATCGAGGCCGAATTCACATCGGTTTCTCCGCGCCAGTAACTGGCTCCGGCATGCCAGGCACGCTGTTCCTCGGCCACCAGCCGCAGGACGGTGCCGTCTTCCTCGATCATATAATGGGCAGAGACTTCCGCCTGCGGGTCGCACATCCGTTCCAGCGCGGCGGCCCCGGTTTGCATTCCGGTATAATGAAGCACCACCATCGAGACAGGCCGTTTGCGCGCGTTGAAATTGGGCGACGGCACATCCCGATGGATCAGCTCATTCATCCTTAATCGTTCCCATGTGGCAGGACGGCACCCATCACCAGCGCATCGGAAGACAGCGCATGTTGCAGCCCCCCGCCGCATTCCGCCGCCAATAAGGCAATCATATGCGCAGGCGCCGTGCGCACGCTGACATCCAGCGGGTCGAGCCCGCCATCCAGCGCTTCACCAACACGCGGATCAAAGGAAATACGGGCACCCGCCGCGCGCACCACCAGCTCCGTAGCATCCGCGCCCCGTTCAGCGGCAATATCCAGCGTCCCGCCGCGCGGAAGTGATTCGATCGCGATGGAGGCCAGATTGAGCAGCACCTTCACCGCGCGTTTGGGCAGCGTGTCCCCTTCGACACCCCAATTGAGCGAAATCCGCCCATTATTGCCCGCCAGCGCCGAGATGAGCGATTCGGGTTCAGAGACAGAAACATCTTCGCCAAAACCGCCTGCGGCCCCAAAGGCGAGACGAAAGAATTTCAGCTTGTCGGTGCTGGTCTTGGCGCTTTGCTGAAGCAATTCGAAGCAGCGCTGGCGCATATCATCGTCTTGTTCATCGGACAGCAGCTCAAGACCATTGGTCAGGGCGCCAACCGGGCTGAGCATATCGTGGCACAGGCGCGAGCAGAGCAGCGCGGCAAGATCGGTGGAGCTTTGCGTCATTATAAAGTTTGCCGCCTATTACTATAATTCAAAAATGACAGAAGTGACTGATGTGACATGACCCTATGCGGTAAACCCTTCAAGTTTCTCAAGCCGGTCGTAAAAATATCACGCATTTCCTGGTTCGACGATTCTGCGACATAGTCATGCCGACTTTCCAATGCAGCCTTAAACGCCCGCAATCACATAGAAAAGGCGGGTGAAGCCCGCACTGTCGCTGCGCCAGAACGTTACATCGCCCTGCGCGGCGATTGCCCATATTTTTCCGTCCCCGGCGGCATCGCTTTCATCACGCGGAGATGGCCCCACGCGGCCATTGGGATGCGAATGGTAATACCCCAATACGCATAGCCCCCCTGCCCGTTCGGCGCGCAACGCATCGAACAGAGCCTGCGGGTCGAGTTCAAAATGCGCGGCGGGATCGGCGGCGATATTGGCGGCCGCGCGGGCTTCTTCAACTATCACTCCCCGCGCATCACGCGTGCCCAATAACAGGCCGCAGCATTCATGCGGGGCAGCTTGCGCCGCAGCGTGTAAAATTGCCCGATAGGCAGGTCTTGTCAGGGTAAGATCTGGCACCCATCTTCTGTAGCATGGGGGGCGCAAAAGTCATTGAAGGTGTGCTGAGCGGTGGCCAGCGTCTGGATAAGGCGTTGACGGAGGCCTGTGAGCTGTCGCGCGAACGCGTGAAAGCCCTGATCGCGGATGGCCGCGTGCAGGTTGCGGGAAAAACCGTCACCTCCCCCTCGGCCAAATCCGCAGCGGGTGCGGCTTTCATCATAGATCTGCCACCTGCCAGCGAACCGCATGCGAAGCCGGAGGATATCCCGCTTTCCATCGCCTATGAGGATGATCATCTGGTGGTGGTGGACAAGCCCGCCGGCATGGTGGTGCATCCCGCTGCCGGAAATCAGGACGGCACGCTGGTCAACGCCTTGCTGCATCATTGTGCGGGCGGGCTTTCCGGTATTGGCGGCGTGGCCCGGCCCGGCATCGTGCACCGCATCGACAAGGACACATCCGGCCTGCTGGTCGTGGCGAAGAGCGATGCCGCGCATGAGGGGCTGGCGCGCCAATTCGCCGATCACTCTCTGGAAAGGGCATATCTGGCCGTCGTCAATGGCCGCCCCGTGCCGCCAGCGGGCACGATCAATGCCCGAATCGGTCGATCGGACGTCAATCGCAAGAAGATGGCCGTGCTGCCCGATGATGCGAAGCGCGGCAAACACGCGATTACGCATTATCGCGTGATAGATTTCCTACAGGACTGCGCGCTAGTTGAATGCCGCCTGGAAACGGGCCGTACCCATCAGGTGCGTGTTCACATGTCGTCAATCGGTCATGCGCTATTAGGAGATCCTGTATATGGGCGTGCGAATTCGCGATTAAGACCGATTCTCAAGCAGTTGGGCTTTCAGCGTCAGGCCCTTCATGCCGCTGTGCTGGGTTTTGATCATCCCATCACAAACGACAGGATGCGCTTCAACAGCGACCTGCCGCGCGACATGCGGGAACTGATCGACCAAACCGGTCATTTAAATCGATGAAATGCACGAACATGTGAAAGGTTTTGGTGTATAAGGGCATCAGATGTGGCCGCACCCTGCGGATGCCCATCAGGGGTCCGGAAATAGCGGTCGACGAAGAAAGGTTAGGGACGTGAACAATAACAGCAACAGAAGCAGCCGCGCTTTGAGCGTTCCGGCGCTCGGCGGGGAGCAGAGCCTCAACCGCTATCTGTCCGAAATCAAGAAGTTCCCGGTACTCAAGCCCGAGCAGGAATATATGCTCGCGAAGCGTTACCAGGAACATGAAGATCCCGATGCGGCCAAGCAATTGGTGACCAGCCATCTGCGTCTCGTGGCGAAAATCGCCATGGGCTATCGCGGCTATGGCCTGCCCGTCAGCGATCTGATTTCCGAAGGCAACGTCGGCTTGATGCAGGGCGTGAAGAAATTCGAACCCGATCGGGGTTTTCGTCTGGCGACTTATGCCATGTGGTGGATCAAGGCGAGCATTCAGGAATTTATCCTGCGTTCGTGGAGCCTGGTCAAAATGGGCACGACCGCCGCGCAGAAGAAGCTGTTCTTCAACCTGCGCCGGATGAAGAAAAATCTGGAAGCCTATGAGGATAGCGATCTTGCGCCCAATGATGTGGCCAAGATTGCCAAGGATCTGGGCGTGCCGGAACAGGAAGTGGTCAATATGAACCGCCGCATGATGATGGGCGGCGATTCATCGCTGAACGTCTCCATGCGCAGCGACGAAGAAGGTTCAGGCCAGTGGCAGGATTGGCTGACAGACGACCGTCCTTTGCAGGACGAAACCGTCGCCAATAAGGAAGAAGCCTCCGTTCGCCATGATATGCTGGTCGATGCGCTGGATGCGCTGAATGACCGCGAGAAGCATATCCTGACCGAGCGCCGGCTGACCGACAATCCGCAAACGCTGGAAGAATTGTCGCAAGTGTATGATGTCAGCCGCGAACGCATTCGCCAGATCGAAGTGCGCGCCTTTGAAAAACTGCAAAAGGCGATGCAGCGCGTCGCCGGTGAGAAAATGCTCACTGCGGCGTGATTAAAAGACCCTTCTTCGCGCCTCTTCCCACAGGGGAAGTGGGCGCGAGGAATTTTTGCATGACTGCGACTTTCGAAAAAACCATGCGCCGCTAAACCCGTCGCATGGTTTTTCGCATCATCCGATTCTTTCTGCTGATCATCGTCTGGTTCTGCATAATCAGCGCCGGGCTGGTCGTGTTCTATCGCTTCGTTCCCGTGCCGGTAACGATGACAATGCTGATGGATGAAAACAGCATCACCAAGGATTGGGAACCGCTCAGCCGGATAGACCGCAATATGGTCAGCGCCGTGATCGCCGCAGAAGACAGCAAATTTTGCAGCCATAATGGCTTCGATCGCGAAGCTATCGAAAAAGCCATCGAACATAATGCCAAGGGCGGCCGGATACGCGGTGGCTCCACCATCAGCCAGCAAACCGCCAAGAACGTGTTTCTGTGGCAGAATGGCGGCTATATCCGCAAAGGGCTGGAAGCCTGGTTCACCATGCTGATCGAAAGCGTGTGGGGCAAACGGCGGATTATGGAAGTCTATCTCAATGTCGCGGAAACCGGGATCGGCACCTATGGTGTCGAGGCCGGGTCAGAGCGCTATTTCAACCATGGCGCCGCACGGCTGACACGCTCCGAAGCGGCCCGCATGGCCGCTGCCCTGCCCCAACCCAAAACCCGCAGCGTCAAGAACCCTACCGGCTTCACCGCCCGCTATGGCAACACCATCCAATCACGGATCGGCACCGTCCGGCGCGATGAACTGGATGCCTGCGTCTATCAGTGAGAATCTGAGGCCGAAGTGCGGTTTGAGGCGCTCAGGCTGCCATGACGACCTCGAAATCCTCACAGGCAATTTCGAGATTGTCATCGACCTGGTGAGCAGTGCCGGCAAGTACGCGCTCGAAATAGGCTCTATGTGTCGTCCGCCACCATTCGAGCGTGAGGTCGCCTTCGCCCTCCCTCGCGGCAAAGTCGCCGTCAATGTCTCCGAACCGTTTGATCTCGACCGAAATCGTGCGAATAATCGCCTTCGCGCGCCCATCCCAATCGGTCACGATCGCGAATTCACCTCTTTGCGGCAGCGTGTCGCCTGCAAGGTCAAGCTCGGCCAGCGATGTCGCTGTAGCGCGCTTGCGCCCTGCGACGACCAGCGCCGCGCACAGATCAGCGTCTTCGCGATTATCGCAAAAGTGGAAGCGAGGCGGAAGGGCTGCGGGAGCCGCCGGGTCAAGGGAGCGGTAACGCTCCCACAGAATGTCAGCCGATTGATCCATCGCCGCCGAATAACAGCATCATCCAAACAGTCGCAAGTGGCGCACCACGCGCGCCCTTTGCGGTGCGCTTAGTCTTCGGCCTTGGGTGTTACCCACACATCGACAGGCGCGATGAATTTGCCGGGGGCTGGCTTGCCGACGTCAACCCGGTCGGCCTTCACCAGCTCTCCGGTTTCGAGATTGAAGGACGCCCAGGGCTTGGGCATCCGGCCAAAGGTCATCTTCTGGATGGGGCGACCGGTTCGGCTGTTCATGATTGTTGCGACGATACTCATGCCGCCCCGCTAAGCCGCTTCGCACAGATGTGTCCAGATGGCGGCAGGCACGGTGCATAATTACCCTGTGGATTGCCCGGTAAAGACCGTCTCACCCCACAAAAAAGGCGCGGGAAGGTTGCCCTCCCCGCGCCTGATTTCGCGATATGGTTTCGCTGCGTCTTAGTAACCGACGATCAGTGAAATGCTGGCCGCGCGCGGTGCGCCGATCTGCACATATTCACTCGTCGTATCGAGGCCATTGCTGGCGCTGCCGACATACAGTTCGTCGAACAGGTTGGACACGTTGACCTGAACCGCAATGGCGTCAGTGACATTGTAACGCGCATCCAGATCCACCAGCGTGTAGCCGTCGATCTTGATCGAGTTGATGTCGTTCAGATAACGCGAACCGGTATATTTCACCTGTGCGCCAAGACGGAAGTCACCAAATTCAATCTGGCCGCGTCCACCCATGCTCCAGCTCGGGGCGCCACCTTCGCGCTTGCCGCCAGTTGCGATGAAAGTGGGGTTCCCCATATCATCAACACCGGTCTGGATGTCGTCCTTGATTTCTGAATCGTTCCAGGAACCGAAGACATACAGCATGCTCTGCTGCGTGGGCTTGTAAGCGATGCTGCCATCGATGCCCCACTTATTCACCTTGCCGAGGTTACGATACGTCGCAACGTCGAGCAGCGGGTTGTAAGAGGATGCCAGACGGTCCTTATACTGCGTGAAGTAACTGGCCAGCTGCGCCTGAACACGGCCGCTCTGATAACGCACACCCAGATCGAAACTGTCGGTTGTTTCCGGGACCGGGCGCGCATTTTCATCATCTACGAAGTAGAGCGAGTTATACAGCGGATCGGTGCCGGGGACCGACAGGCCCTTGGCGTAGTTGAAGAAGACCGACGAATTATCCATCACGTCAAGCGTGAAGCCGACATTCGGCAGCAGCTTGTCATATTTATACGTCCGCGAAATCGGCGGAACGGCATTCGGATTAGCTTCTTCGTAAGCCGTGCCGTCCTGAGTGCCAAGGCAATCCACATAGCCAGCCGCCGAGGTGGTGTAGCAATATTGGTTCAGCTCACGCTTGAAGAACGGCGCACGCAGGCCGAGATTGACTGCCAGCGGGCCAAAGTTACCGGCATATTCGCCCGACACCTGGTTCAGAATGGCAAAGGATTTACGGTTACGCTTGTTCAGTGCGTAACCATCAGCCGTCAGCTGCGGATCATCAATCGGGAACACCGTCTTGATTTCGCCATCGGCACGCATGACGGCCGTCTGACCGGTCTGACGATGACGCGCATGATCGAGCGTGTAGGCGATACGAACACGGTGGTCAGGATTGATCTCATAGGCCAGCGACGCGATCACGCCATAGCGGCTGGTCTTCGTCTGGCTCGGATCGTTACCATTGACTTCGTCGAGCATGTCGCCGTCGCCATTGAGATCCATACCGTAGTAGTACTTGTTACCGATAAAGCCGGTATATCCAAGGTCGCTCCTGCCTTCCAGCAGCGTTTCGTCACCGCCGCCATTGGCCTTCACCCACTGATAGCTGGGGTCAACTGTCAGAACCAGAGCATCGGACAAGGTGAAACGCGAAGAACCGCGAATGTTGCCGGTGTTTGACGGGTTGTACCGGCGGTCGAATTCCATGCCGCAATCATAATTGGGCACGTCTGCAACGCCACTATTACCACCCGGCACGACGCAAGGATAATCGATGTCATAGAAACGCTCAGCCTTGGTGTCCGGGAAGTTATCCGTCGTGTCACCTTCGCCGGTGAAGCGCTGCGAACCGAAGAAGTTGTTGCGGTTGACGTTATAATGCGCCGCGACGGAGATGAAATCACCCATCTCGCCCAGCGGCTGATAGATACGGCCGTTGAACTGCTTCTTTTCGTTCTTGCCATAATTGTTGAACGGGTTGTCATAACCCGTCTGGCTGGCGGAGAAGAAAGCACGCAGGCCGGAAGATGTCAGGTTGCCGGTGTCAAACATACCGAACAGGCGGTGATAGGGGCGATCGCCCGAACCGGAAGCCAGCACGTTACCATAGCTTGCAGACGCCATGACGCTGCCCACTTCATTGGGGAGCCGGGTACGCAGATTGACCGTACCACCCACGGCGGAAGCAGTCGGGCTGTCGACATCGGTCGTGCCCAGATTGACGTTCACTTCCTGCAGGATTTCGGGATCGACCTGCTGGTTGGTGTACATGGCATAGTTGCCCGAGTCGTTCAGCGGAATGCCGTCCAGCGTCTGAGAGACGCGGTCCGCTGCAAAGCCGCGAATGGTGAAGCTACCACCGCCCGAACCCCAGGGATCGTTGTTCTGGAAACTGACGCCGGGGACCAGGTTGATGATATCGTTCACCGTCTGGCCGGGGCGCTGCGCGCGGATGATTTCCTGGCTCAGAACCTGCTTGGCCTTAGGCGTATCAGGTATTTCCACGCCGTTTACGTCACGCTGCCACGCGCCGGTTACGACGATTTCATCTTCGTTAAAGTCGAGTGAGCCGGTCGACTGAGCGTTCGCTGCGACCGGTGCGACCATTGCCAGCAGCGCGGTGCTGCGAAGTAGCATTTTCTTCATTCTGTTGATCCCTCAACTGGAGCTGTTACTTGCTAAACCACCGCCCCCTTGAGCGTTCTGGCTTGCTGTCGCAGCGCTTAGCCTGTTAATTGTGACTCAGAAAAGACAGTTTGGGTAGCGCTCGAACATCCTGGGAATCGACCAAAAATGGCTGTTTTCAGCGGCTTTCAGCACTGAAACCGGGTGAAATATGTTTCAATCTGGTTTCAATTGTGCACGATTGATGCCGCACTGCGGCATTTTTGCCACGCCCCATCCCTGTTTCGGCCACCGATTGCCGAAAACCCTCCATTGTCAGCCCGCCATGCGGCCTATATTAGATGCCTATGCACGCGCATTCTCATTCTCACAGCCACGGCCATTCCCATGGACACAGCCACGCTCCGGCCAATTTTGGCCGGGCCTTTGCCATCGGGATCGTCCTGAACACGGGTTTTGTCGCTGTTGAGGCAGGCTATGGTTTCTGGTCAGGATCGATGGCGCTGGTCGCGGATGCCGGACACAATCTATCCGACGTGCTGAGCCTGCTCATCGCGTGGGGCGCAGCGGTCATGACAGCACGGCCAGCCTCTGCGCGGTTCACATATGGGTACAAATCCAGCTCGATTCTCGCCGCGCTCGCCAATGCCGGCCTGCTCTTGATCGCCATCGGCGCCATTCTGGTGGAAACGGTGCGCCGATTGTTCGAACCGGCGCAGGTTCAGGGCTGGACGATGATCTGGATCGCCGGAATCGGCGTGGTTATCAATACCGTCACGGCGCTGATGTTCATGCGCGGACGCAAGCATGACATCAATATTCGCGGGGCTTTCCTGCATATGGCGGCCGATGCGCTGGTCTCTGTCGGCGTCGTGGCGGCTGGCGTGTTGATCCTGCTCACGGGCGCGATGTGGATCGACCCCGTCACCAGCCTTGTCATCGTGGCCGTCATCGGATGGGGCACCTGGGGGCTGCTGAAAGACAGTGTGAAGATGAGCCTGCTCGCCGTGCCAGATAATATCGACGAGACAGAGGTTCGCGCATATCTGTCCGGCCTGCCCGGCGTGGCCGCAGTGCATGATTTCCATATCTGGCCGATGAGCACCACCGAAACCGCTTTCACGGCGCATCTGGTAATGCCGGGCGGCCATCCGGGCGATGCATTTCTGCATGATGTTGCCGATGAGATGGATCACCGATTCGGTATCCATCACCCGACCATTCAGGTCGAATGCGGGCATGAAAATTGCGCGCTGGAAGATGAGAGCACAATCTGAAGCTGGTGCTTCAGGCCTTGCTGACTCTGATCAGACTAAAGCTTGCCAAAGCCCCATTGCATCAGCGCGTCTGATATCGATTGCCCCGGCACATTTTTCTACGGTCTGGCATCATGATGTGCGCAGGACCATTCAGCTACAATGTCTAAAAACTGCCGGTGCACAGAGCGTTCTGTCCGCGCCTAGGCGCGGAGGCGATCTGCGCTGGCCCATTGCCTGAAGCAACGGCACCAGACACAGATCTTGATCCTGCGCTTATTGCTGCGCTTCGCCGCCTTCTTCCTGAACCGGAAGCTGGCCGTTGGGATCGGTTTCCACCATCTGCGCGACCTGGTCATAGACCTGCGCATTGTCATTCATCTGCTCGGAGATTTCCGGGTTCTGCTGACCGACATCGCGGAAGAAGGAACCGGCATCGCGGAGAAGCTGAGCGGCGAGTTGTGCGTTCGTGGACATGAAATTCTCCTGAAATGTGCCCTGTTGCTGTGGGCATGTGACCTGAGCGCCTGAGGCGCCCGGCGTGAGGCATCGATGCTCTGGACAGTGCCAGGTGCATGCGACGATTCGAATCTGCTTCCCGGCAAGGTGAGGAGGACCTCGCCCGACTTCAAGGCCGCGCGGAATATTGGTTGGGTGAAAGGGGGCTGTGCGCCCCTCTCATTCCTAGGCCGTAAACTCATAAACAGCACCATCGAGGTTTGAGGCAAAATGGCTCAGCGCAAGGAAAGAAGGCGTGGGAATATGTCGATATTTCAAGGCTTCTTGACGCAGCGATGGGCCATTTTGGCCAAATCGCTTTGCGACGCCCAAATGGCTTCCCTCTCGAACCAAATCGCCCTTGGAAAGGCAAACAGCCTTCCCGGCGGGCGCTTTGCCCCGATATGTTCGCCATTTCGACGCCTCGACGGTGCTGTGTATGCGTTCACGGCCTAGCTCAGCCCTGATAGAGCATAGCCACATCGCAGCGGGCATAGCGCGCGCCATAGCGGTCCATAATTCTGAAATCATGGACGAAGCCCAGCTTTTCATAGAGATGAATCGCGGCACCGCAGGCGCTGTTGGTCAGCAAATACAACTCTTGCGCGCCGAGTTGCTGCGCACGGTCAATAGCCGCAGCGAGCAGAAATTCTCCGGCCTTGAGCCCTCGCGCGGCTGATACCACACCCATTTTGGTGAGTTCAAAACTGTCCGGACCGGTTTTTCGCAAGGCGCAGGTGCCGATCACGCCCAGTTCCGGTGCCTCGACGAACAGAATATCTCCACCCGGCTGAATGATCGCCTCATCGGGATGGTCGAGCACTTCCCGGTCAGCATCCTCCACCGTGAACATCTCGCCGATCCATTCCAGATTTATGTCGCGGAAATAGGGGCGCGTTTCTTCGTCATATTCACGCAAACGCAGCGCTCTGGAATGATGGCAAGGCCCATATTCACCAAGCGACTTATCAGCCAGCTTGGCTTCGATAGCGCTAATCTGTTCGCAGAAAATTTCCGGTGCAATCGGGCAAATTTCATCCATAGCAGCCCGGAAGCGCGGCCAGATCAACGCCTTGGCACGCGCCATGACTCCCTCCCCGGCCAAGGTAAGCGAAGCGAGGCGGCGCCTTTGATCAGTAGCCCCTTCGATCTGCACCAACCCCATATCCACCAATTGCGCGACATTGCGCGTAACCCCCGGCTGGCTCATGCCAATGGCCTCAGCAAGCTCTCCAATCAGCATGGCTTTCCGGTCGAGCGCGGCCAGCACCGGCATCTGGCCCGGCTGCACACCAAGTTGCACTTCGGCGAGGACATCCGCTGCATCGCTCTGCAAGCGCTCCGACAGCCGTTTCAACCGACTGCCCAAAAAAACGGGTCCGAGATCTGCCAATACGTCCACTAGACGACTCCATAACACATTATATAACTGGTTATGAGCTTCTTAGGGAACACCCGCGCTCCACGAAAGAGGCAGCGTCCAAAATTATTGCCCGCTCACCCCGAGGAGGGTGGCGGGCAATATGGGCCGCACCAAGAGGCGCGGCCAACCGATCCCAAGGACCGGTCTAGAATAAGACGATCAGGCCGCTTCTTCCGCCTGATCCTTGTCCCCCATCACGCGGACGGGTTCCTTGCGCCCTGCGACCACTTCGGCATCAACCACCACTTCCGTGACGCCTTCCATGCTCGGCAGATCGAACATCGTATCAAGCAGCAATCCTTCAACGATGGACCGCAATCCACGCGCGCCGGTTTTGCGCTCAATCGCCTTCTTGGCGATGGATTCAAGCGCTTCCGACGTGAAGGTCAGTTCCACATCTTCGAGAGTGAACAGCTTCTGATATTGCTTGACCAGCGCGTTTCTCGGCTCGGAAAGGATCTTGACCAGAGCTTCGATATCGAGATCGTTGAGCGTTGCGATAACCGGCAGACGGCCAACAAATTCAGGGATCAACCCGAATTTGAGCAGATCCTCGGGTTCGCATTTCTCAAGCAGCTCACCCACCCGGCGCTTATCCGGATCGGCCACATGGGCGCCGAAACCGATTGAACGCTTCTGCAGGCGATCGGCGATCACCTTTTCAAGACCGGCAAAGGCACCGCCGCAGATGAAGAGGATATTGGTCGTATCCACCTGCAGGAATTCCTGCTGCGGATGCTTGCGCCCACCCTGCGGGGGAACGGAAGCGGTGGTGCCTTCCATCAGCTTGAGCAGTGCCTGCTGCACGCCTTCACCCGACACGTCACGGGTGATGGAGGGGTTTTCCGCCTTGCGCGTGATCTTGTCGATCTCGTCAATATAGACGATGCCGTGCTGCGCCTTTTCGACATTGTAGTCGGAAGATTGCAGCAGCTTGAGAATGATGTTTTCAACATCCTCACCCACATAACCGGCTTCGGTCAGTGTGGTGGCATCTGCCATGGTGAACGGCACATCGAATGTGCGCGCCAGCGTCTGGGCCAGCAATGTCTTGCCCGAACCCGTGGGGCCAACCAGCAGGATATTCGATTTGGCGAGTTCAACCTCGTCCGACTTGCCCGAATGTTTCAGCCGTTTGTAATGGTTGTGCACGGCGACGGCGAGAACGCGCTTGGCGCGGTCCTGCCCGATAACATAATCGTTCAGCGTTTCGAAAATGTCCCTCGGGGTCGGAACGCCGCCATCCTTCTTGCCCGCCAGGCCACCTTTGGTTTCCTCGCGGATGATGTCGTTGCAAAGCTCCACGCATTCATCGCAGATGAAGACGGTCGGCCCGGCAATGAGTTTACGTACCTCATGCTGGGACTTGCCGCAGAAGCTGCAATAAAGGGTGCTTTTGGAGTCCGATCCACTCAATTTGGTCATGCCTTATTCCTGTCCTCCCCTACGGAGTCGCAAAGAAGGTTCATGGGGAGAGTGTAACTCCCCATGACTCAATATCAATCGGGCGACCCTAAAACTGTCAGACTTGCTCCAGCCTGAAACATTAGGGTTGCCAAAGTACTAAGCCGATTTTCGGCATAAATGCCGATCCGGTTATAGCACTTAGCCGGGCGATTATTCCGGTGCGCCGCCCGATCCGCTCTCGTCACCGATGTGGTCGGCATCCGGGCGGGTTTCGAAAACCTTGTCCACAAGGCCAAACTTCATCGCTTCATCCGCTTCGAGGAAGGTGTCGCGATCCAGCGCCTTTTCAATGTCGGTCAGGCTCTGACCGGTATATTTCACATACAGATCATTCATCCGCCGGCGAATGCGGAGGATTTCCTTGGCCTGGATTTCGATATCCGAAGCCATGCCCTGTGCACCGCCAGAGGGCTGATGCACCATGATCCGCGCATTGGGGAGCGCGATGCGCATGCCGGGCTCACCTGCGGCAAGCAGGAAGCTGCCCATGGATGCCGCCTGCCCCACGCAAACCGTGCTGACGCGCGGCTTGATATAGGCCATCGTATCATGGATCGCCATGCCGGCCGTCACCACACCACCGGGCGAATTGATATACATGCTGATCGGTTTGGAGGGGTTTTCGCTCTCCAGAAACAGCAGCTGAGCCACGATCAGCGACGCCATATTGTCTTCCACCGGACCGGTGACGAAGACGATACGTTCGCGCAGAAGGCGGCTGAAAATGTCAAAGCTGCGTTCACCGCGGCTGGTGCTCTCCACCACGACCGGCACCAGCGCGCCGGTTACGGGGTCACGTTGGAACTGGCCCTGTGCGCCATAAGTTTCACCGGCAGAGCCGAACAGATCGATCATGGAATTCCTCTTGTCTTGACTGACGCCCTATGTCGCGTTTGTAGGCGCGATGTTCAAGGGGATTAACCCGTGACAGACATTCTCGTTGTTTTCCCCTAAACCCTTAGCATGGCTATGACATCATATTTTCCGTTCGTTCTCGCGGCGACAATTCTCAGTGCAGCACCCGCTGCAGCGGCTGCGCTGCCCGACACTGAGGCATCGGCGTCAGACAATTCCTCTCCCGATGCATCCGCGCCGCAATGCCCCGGCAGGACAACGATAGAAATCAATGAATGCCTGTATCAGGACTTCGAAACCGCGGATGCAGAACGAAAACGCTATGCCTCTGCCGCACTGAAGCGGATGAAAGACAGTGCAAGCGAATTTTCCGATGCAATGGAGGCAGAGGCGCCCGGCGCGTTTCTCGCTGCGGAAAAAGCGTGGGAAGACTATCGCGAGCATGAATGCGGTGCGCTGTATTATTACTGGAGCAGCGGGACCATCCGCGGGGCCATGAACCTGACCTGCCGCATCGCTCTGACACGTCAGAGAACGCATGTCATCTGGCAGAACTGGCTCACATTTCCCGATGGCAGCACGCCCATAATGCCCGAACCGAAAGTAACGCTCCCGTGAAAGAGCCAGCAATGCTCGCACTGGCGGAACCTTTGACTGCCTGCCAGCCTTTCACCCCTGCAAAGGCGCAGAGGGGGCGGGCCTGATGGATCCACGGATTTTTGGTTTTGTGATGGTGGGCTTCGGGCTGATCTTTGCGGTCGGTCTGGAACGGTTGCTGGCGCGGACCCATTGGCTGTCCCTTCCCATCATTTATGTGGGCGTCGGTTACGCGATTTTCTCGCTGCCACTGGGCATGCCCGACCTTAATCCGGTGCATGATGGTTTTGACGCCGTCACGCTGGAGCTGGTGACCGAATTCATCGTCATCGTCTCGCTCATGGCGGCAGGGATTGCCATCGACCGCCCGCTGAACTGGAGCAATTGGAAACAGGTCTGGCCGCTCCTCGCCATCACCATGCCGCTGACCATCGCCGGGGTTGCGCTGTGGGGCTGGTGGATGATGGGTCTGGCCCCCGCCGCCGCGATCCTGCTTGGCGCTGCCCTCGCCCCCACAGACCCGGTTCTGGCCCGCAGCGTGCAGGTGGGACCACCTGGCGAGAAAAAGCGTCATGACGTGCGCTTCAGCCTGACGGTGGAAGCCGGACTGAATGACGGGCTGGCCTTCCCCTTCACCTATCTCGCCATTGCTGCCGTGAGCATGACCTCAATCGGCGGCTGGACGCTGCAATGGTTTGCGGTCAGCGGCGTCTGGGCCATTGTCGCCGGGGTTACGGTTGGCTGGCTGGTGGGTCGGGCCGGGGCCTGGTATGTCTTCGAACGCGGCGCTGATGGCGTGCAGGACGAAGAGGACGTGTCGATTGGTGACTATAACACCAGCGAAGGACTGATCGTTCTGGGCACCTTGCTGCTCGCTTATGGACTGGCCGAATTGATCGAGGGCTATGGCTTCATCGCGGTATTCGTGGGTGCCGTGACCACCCGGCAGCGCGAAAACAAAAGCCGCTATCACCAGATATCCCATCATTTCATCGACCAGATCGAAAAGATCGTGCTGGTGATGGTGCTGTTCGCCTTTGGCGGGATGCTCGCCGGCGGGGTGCTGGACGGGCTGAACTGGCCCACTGCAATTATGGCGCTATTGCTCATCTTCCTCATCCGGCCGCTGAGCGGATTGCTGGGGGAGAGCCTCAACCACCTGCCCTTCAAAGGGAAGCTGGCCGTGTCCTTCCTCGGCATTCGCGGCATGGGGTCGATCTATTATCTCGCTTATGCCCAGAATCACGGCGAATTCGGCCAGCTGGACATGCTGTGGGCCGGGATATCCTTTGCCATCCTCATCTCGATCGTGGTGCATGGCGTGACCACCACCCGCTTCATGCGCAGTGTCGAGGATGTGGGCGCCCATCTCCACCGCGGTGCGGATGAGGATATCGCCTATCTCACCCCCGATGGGCTCAAAGCGAGCACGGATGAAGAGCGCAGCGGTAAAGACTGATCACGAGGAGGAACGGAACCTTCTCCCCCCCTACTCCGGCATGGAACTATTGGAGGGTGATGGGCTGCGCCTCCGTTCCGCTTCGATTTCCCGCTGAAGAAAATAGTTCAAAGCCGTCCTGATCGTGGCGATGGCCGCGAGCTTGCCGATTTCAGCCCAACTCGGCGCCACTGCGGTACGCAGGATGTCCGCGCCGAGCAGCAATTCCAGCGCGAGCGCCAGCCATTGGCCAAGCTGCAAGCGAATCGCTTCACGGCCCTCTCGCGCCGTTCCCCGCCGATATAATCGCCCGATAAGGTGGAAGACCGCCTCACCCACTGCATAGGCCACCAGCAAGGCGGCGATCGCTTCTACGGCCAGCGAAATGGCCAGCGTGAACTCCTGAACCCAATTCTCGATCATGGGCTATCAATCCCGGCTGTTTCGTCCCGTTCCCCAAATGCGCCGCCGCGCAAAGCCGAAGCGGACAGCAAAAGGCCCGCTGCACGGAACCGTGCAGCGGGCCTTTCAAACTTTACGCTCTCAAGAGCGGCTTATTTGTCGTCAGCCGCCTTCTTGGTGGCTGCAGCCTTGGCCGGAGCCTTCTTCTTGGCCGGAGCCTTCTTGGCAGCAGGCTTTGCTTCGGCGGCATCGCCAGCCTTGGCCGGAGCCTTCTTCTTCGCCGGGGCCTTCTTGGCAGCAGGCTTTGCTTCGGCCGCATCATCAGCCTTGGTTGCCGCGGCTTTCTTAGCCGGAGCCTTCTTCTTGGCTGCGGGCTTATCCTCGGCCTTATCAGCTTTGGCGTCATCAGCCTTCGCGTCGTCAGCCTTCTTGGCCGGAGCCTTTTTCTTCGCCGGAGCCTTCTTCTTGGCGGCGGGCTTCGCTTCTTCGCCTTCTTCGGCTTCGATCGCGGCTTCCAGTTCCTCACGCGTTACTTCGCGTTCGGTCACTTCAGCCTTTTCGAAGAGGAAGTCGACGACCTTGTCTTCATAAAGCGGCGCGCGCAGCTGGGCCTGAGCCATGGGTTCGCGCTGCACATATTCCACGAAACGCTGACGGTCTTCTGGGCGATATTGCTGAGCAGCCTGCTGCACCAGCATCTGCATTTCCTGATTGGAAACTTCGACCCCGTTGGCCTGGCCGATTTCCGAAAGCAGCAGGCCGAGGCGCACACGGCGTTCGGCGATCTTGCGGTAATCGTCCTTCTCGGCTTCGATTTCCTTCATCGCGTCTTCGGGATTTTCTTCCTTCGCGGCTTCAGCCTGCAGCTGCTGCCAGATCTGGTCGAATTCGGCATCCACCATGCTCGGCGGCACGGGGAAATCATAATCCGCAGCCAGCGTGTCGAGCAGCTGACGCTTCATCTGCGTACGGGTCAGGCCGGCAGTTTCCTGCTCCAGCTGGCCGCGCAGCAATTCCTTCAGCTTGTCGAGGCTTTCAAGGCCCAGCGACGTGGCGAAGTCATCATCCAGCTTGGTTTCAGCTTCGACCTTCACCTGCTTGACGGTGACGTCGAATTCGGCGTCCTTGCCCTTCAGATGCTCAGCCGGGTAATCGGCGGGGAAAGTAACCGTGATGGTCTTTTCATCACCCGTCTTCACGCCGGTCAGCTGTTCTTCAAAGCCCGGGATGAACTGACCGGAACCAATGACCAGCGCAGCGTCTTCAGCCTTGCCACCTTCGAATTCCTCGCCATCAACACGGCCGACGAAATCGATGATCAGCTGATTGCCTTCAGCTGCCTTCTTCGTCTTGGCCGCATCCTTGTAGCTCTTCTGGTTCTCGGCAATCTTGCCCAGCGATTCGTCCAGCGCTTCATCGGTGACGGCAACGGTCAGCTTTTCGAGCTTGAGACCTTCGATCGAAGGCGCTTCGATGTCCGGCAGCACTTCCAGATCGACGGTGACCACGGCATCCTTGCCCTGCTCATATCCGGTTTCCAGATCGACTTGCGGCTGCAGCGCGGGGCGCAGCTTCTTTTCGCGCATCAGATTATCGACCGATTCGCGCAGCGCATTGTTCAGCGCTTCGGAATGGAGCGCCTCGCCATGCATCTTGCGCACAAGATTGGCGGGAACTTTACCGGGACGGAAGCCAGGCATCCGCACCTGGGGTGCAGCTTTCTTTACCTCGCTATCGATCCGCGCTTCAATATCAGCAGCCGGAACGGTCAGCTTATAGCCGCGCTTCAGGCCTTCATTCGTGGTTTCGACGATTTGCATTCTGTGCCTTCCAAACTTGACCCAGCCCCCGAGATGTCAGGAACTGGTGCGGGCGAAGGGACTCGAACCCCCACATCTTACGATACTGGAACCTAAATCCAGCGCGTCTACCAATTCCGCCACGCCCGCAGCCTGACTAAAACTTCACAGGCCAATACCTGCCAAACAGGGAGCCGCCCTTATAAGCGCAGGACAGAAAGGGCAAGCGAAACGGCCAATTGATCCGCATAAATGGAACAGTGAGGCGGGACGAAACGTTGATCCAGCATAATTTGAGGACAAAATCCATGGCGCATGATGACTATTCCGAAAACGACTACCGCGAACCCCACCTTCCCCCGGGCACCCCGCCGGTGATCGACAAGAATGCCGATCCGGAGGAAGCCGCCACGCTGACCGATGACAAGGGCGACAGCGACTTTCCCGGCAAACATCCGGCAGAATTCCAGCGCGGGCTGGAGGATGACAGCATCAATCCGGGTGACACACCTGATGAGGCACCGCCGGGGCCTGGGGACAAGATCGACACGGACACGCCCAGCGAAATCGAAATCGGGGGTGGCAAAACACCCGCCAAAGAGGGCAAACCCGGCGGCGTAACGCCATCCAAATAAACCGGCATACGATCCGGCAATTGATTTTCTTCTTCAATGGTGGCTAAGCGCGCGACATGACAGACGAAAACACCCAAGATACGCCCAAGAGCCCAGAAACACCGGCCGGCAACGATGTCCCGCCCGATCATCTGGCCATCAATCCGCGCAGTGACCATTTCGATGCTGACGTCCTGCAGCGCGGTGTGGGTATCCGCTTCAAAGGTGTGCAACGCACCAATGTGGAAGAATACTGCATTTCCGAAGGCTGGGTGCGGGTTCAGGCCGGCAAGACGATGGACCGCAAGGGCAACCCCCTCACCATCAAACTCAACGGGCCGGTTGAAGCATGGTTTGAAGATCTCGGCGATGACGCGCCCGTAGCCAAGGCCTGATCGCCCCACATCTTCATCACCACCTGTCACATTGAAGGCGCGCTTGCTGCGGTAAATAACCGTGCATGCGCGCTTTTCCTTGCCAAGTGGCGCGTCCATCTCCAGTTGGCCGTGTATGTCTGCGCGTAAACTCCCCCAAGTCATCATCATCGGCCGGCCCAATGTCGGCAAATCGACGCTGTTCAACCGGCTCGTGGGCAAAAAGCTCGCGCTGGTGGATGATCAGCCCGGTGTCACCCGTGACCGCCGATTCGGTGAGGCCTATCTGCTGGGCCTCGAATTCTCCATCGTCGATACGGCGGGCTGGGAAGATGACGATCCCGACAGTTTGCCGGGCCGCATGCGCGCGCAGACCGAAGTTTCGCTGCATGGCGCCGATGTGGCGCTGTTCGTGTTCGATTCGCGCGCCGGTCTCACCCCGCTGGATGAAGAAATCGCCCATTGGCTGCGCGGACAAGGCGTGCCGGTCATTCTCATTGCCAATAAGGCAGAGGGCAAATCGGGCGAAACGGGCATTCTGGAAAGCTATTCGCTCGGCATGGGCGATCCGGTGCCATTTTCGGCCGAACATGGCGAAGGCCTGGTCGACCTGTTCGAATCGCTTCAGCCGCTGATCGAGCCGCTGCAGGTTCAGGACGAAGCCGAAGCAGCCCATTTTGACGAGGTTGAGGATGAGGACGGCGGCGCCACCATCGCCCGCTCTGCCCCACTCCATCTCGCCATTGTCGGACGCCCCAATGCGGGCAAATCCACGCTGATCAACCGCTTCCTGCAGGAAGACCGCCTGCTGACCGGCCCCGAAGCTGGCATCACGCGCGATTCCATCGCGATCGACTGGCAATGGGAAGAACCCAAGACGGGTGAGATGCGCGACATCAAGCTGGTCGATACGGCCGGCATACGAAAAAAGGCGCGCATCACCGACAAGCTGGAACGCCTCTCTGTCGCCGATGCCCGCCGGGCCGTGGATTATGCCGAAGTCGTCGTTTTGTTGCTCGACGCCACGCGCGGGCTGGAAACGCAGGATCTCAAGATCGCCAATCTGGTGCTGGAAGAAGGCCGCGCCCTGATGATCGCGATCAATAAGTGGGATGTCGCGGAAGGCCCCAGTTCGCTGTTCAATGGCATTCGCTCCGCGCTGGAGGAAGGTCTGGCCCAATTGCGCGGCGTGCCGCTGATCGCCGTATCGGCCATGACCGGCAAGGGTCTCGACACGCTGCTCACCGCCGCTTTCGACACGCGTGAGGCATGGAGCCGCCGCGTACCGACATCGGGGCTCAATCGCTGGTTCGACGATGCGCTGGACGCCAACCCGCCCCCTGCCCCCGGCGGCAAGCGGATCAAGCTGCGCTACATCACCCAGATCAAGAGCCGCCCGCCGACCTTCGTGATTTTCGGTACCCGGCTTGAGCAATTGCCAACCAGCTATGAACGCTATCTGGTCAACAGCCTGCGCCGCGATCTCGGCTTCGGCGCGGTTCCGGTGCGGCTGCATCTGCGCAGCGCCAAGAACCCCTACGCGACCAAGAGCTGATGATGACCGGCGCGCCTGTACCGGTCGCAGGAGGCCCCTCTGCCGAGGCGATGCGGGCAATTGCGCTCAACGTGTTTAGCCGCATCCCGGCGCCGTTTTGCGACTATCTGGACGGTATTCGCGTGCAGGTGGAGGATTTCGCCGATGCCGACACGCTGGCCGCGGTCGGGCTCGACAATCCCTGGCACCTGTCCGGCCTCTACCACGGACAGCCGCTGGACAAGCAATCCGTCTGGTCGTCCGGCCAGATGCCGCCGGTGATCACCCTCTTCCGCTCCCCCCTGCTCGCCGAAATGCAGCAACGGGATTTACGGCTGGAAGACCTGATCGCGCATGTGGTGATCCACGAAGTCGGCCATCACTTCGGCCTTTCCGACGACGATATGCACGCGCTCGAAGCGCAGGCGGGCGATGGCGACGATTGAGTTCGGATGTTCTGGAATTCAAATGCGCGCGATGGCCGGTTCCGGATCACCTATAGGAAAACCGGACGTTCCGGATACGACCCCAAATTCCGCTATTCCTCCAAGGGCAATATGTGCTTAAAGACAGGCACCTAAATCTAGGCTGGACACCGACATATGTATCCACGTTGCGCGTTCCTTCTTGCAACGCTGATGGTGGTCGGCGCGGTCTATTTCGCAAACGCGTCGTGGCTTGCGCCCGAGCCTGAGGGCAAAGCGCGGCTTATGGCCCACAGGGGGATTCATCAGCTTTACGACCGGGATAGCATCGACAAGGACACTTGCACCGCCAACCGCATGCTGCCCCCGACGAACCCTTTTATCGAGAACACCTTGCCATCGATTGCAGCCAGCTTTCAGGCGGGCGCCGACATCCTCGAAATCGATATTCACCCGACGATCGACAATGAGTTTGTGGTCTTCCACGATTGGACAATCGATTGCCGGACCGAAGGCAGCGGCGTCACCCGTGATCAGTCGCTGGAATATCTCAAGTCGCTCGACGTAGGCTATGGATATACTGCCGATGGCGGCAAGACATTCCCATTCCGCGGAAAGGGCAAGGGCATGATGCCGTCGCTGGCCGAAGTCCTGAAAGCCTTTCCCGAGCAACGCTTCCTGATAAATTTCAAAAGCCGATGGCTTCGGGAAGCGGATCTTTTGCAAGAGTATCTCAAGCGGCATGGAATCACGATCGATGACAGGATCATGGTCTATGGCCACGACAAGCCTGTCAGGCGCTGGAAAGCAATCAATCCGGCCGGCTTTGCCTTCTCCAAAGCCGCGATGAAAACGTGCACCCTCGACTACATGAAGGTTGGATGGAGCACGGCTTTGCCGGCCTCTTGCGCTGGCAGCGTTATCGGGGTGCCGATCAATTACAGACATCTGGTATGGGGATGGCCCAACCGGTTTTTAGACCGAATGCGCCAATCCAACACGACTGTGATCTTCCTTGGAGACATTGAAAACGAAAATGGTGCACCCGGCATCACGGACCCTGACGATCTCGATGCTGTTCCGTCAGGCTTCGACGGGCTAATCTGGACCGACGCAATCGAAAAAGTCGGGCCAGCATGGACAAAGAAGGCAGGCGAACGTGCGGGTGGCGCTTAGGCCCATAGCCGCATGGCTGCGATTGCGGATAAATCGCTATCACCTGCATGGCAGCTAACCATCCCATTTCCGCCGATCCCGCAACAAATTGAAATTGCCGGAAGCTGCCCAACAGCGTCTCTTCAATTTATGCCTCAAATCGGGATTGCCGGGCAGATGATTGGCTGTACGACCATCGGAACCATTCCCTGAACTTATACCGGGGTGGAACGATTCCCAACCGTTTGAAAGGCGCTCACTCTATTTCGTGGTTCCGCACTGTCGCTCTCTTCTGCATCATCTTGGGCGCGCCCGGTGCTGCATGGGGCAAATCAGAAAGAGTCGAGGTCCCGAAGATTGAGACGGAGGGCGTCTGGCGGGCGCAAATGGCATTGGGCCACCTATGTTACCCGCCCCACCATAACGATTTTTCGCCCGACTGCGCCCAATAATGAAGACGCGCAGCGCGCGATGGGGTTGTTGCGCCAACATGCCACGAATTACGGTATCGATTCGCACAAGATCGGCGTGATCGGCTTTTCCGCCGGCGCTTATCTCGCCGCGAATATGAGCAACACATTCGAACGCAGCTATAAACTGACTGACGCAGCCTACCGGATATCAGCGCGGCCCGATTTGCGATTATCGCTTATACCGCAAGGATAAGAGATCCCGATGCGCAGGATAACGATCTATCCTTGGCACCATGGGTCCATATCAGCAGCGATGCGCCCCCTACGCTGATCATTCACGCCGTGAACGATTCGGTAGATGATATCCGCCATCCGCTGGCGTAAGCACTGGCGCTGAAGGAAGCGGGCGTCCAGGTCGATATGCGGATCTGTGCCGAGGGTGGTCAAGCTTTCGGCATGCGGCCGACCGAGGAAGCGATTACGCCCCAATGGCCAAGGCAGGCCAAGCAATGGCTACAGAATATCGGAATATTGTAACCGATGACCTCGCACTGCGACAAAGCTGCCCCGGCATCGTGTAAAGGAACCATTGCGCCAATAAAAAGGCGCGGGAAGCCTCTGCCGCCCGCGCCTTCATCAAGTCAGTGTTGACGAAAAATCAGTCGCCCGTGCCACCGGCAGCGGCATAGCTGCTGTTGAGCTGCACGTAGTTCTGCAGACCCATCAGTTCGATCTGGTCGAATTGCACTTCGAGGAAATCGACATGTTCTTCTTCGCTATCGAGGATGCGGCGGAAGAGGTCGCGGCTGACGTAATCCTGCACCTTTTCGCAATGCGCGATCGCCTCGCGCAGCAGCGGAATGGCTTCCAGTTCCATCGCCATATCGGCTTTCAGAATTTCCTCGACCGTTTCACCGACCTTCAGCTTGTGGATCGCCTGAAAGTTCGGCAGCCCTTCGAGGAACAGGATGCGTTCCGAGAGCCAGTCGGCATGCTTCATCTCGTCGATCGATTCGTGCCGCTCATACTCGGCCAGCTTGTGCACACCCCAATGGTTGAGCGTGCGGTAATGCAGCCAATATTGGTTTATCGCCGTCAGCTCATTCGTGAGAGCCTTGTTGAGATAGTCGATGACCTGCTGGTCGCCCTTCATTCCATAATCCTTTTATTCGCTTTCGCAGCATTTGCGCCCTGTAGGGGGCAAGATGCAAGAAAAAGCCACAGTTAAAACGAGAAAAAGCGCGGAAATCCGCGCTTTTGAAAATAGATATCAATATAGTCAGTCAGGCGGCCTGGGCGGACATCATCCCCATTTCACGCTCTTCCAACAAAACATCATCGGCATCTTCGAGACATTGGCCACATTGGGGACGCTTGCCAAGCTTGGCGTAAACAGAGTCCGCATCACCCCCGCAATGCCGCGCGGCGCGGCGCAGATCACTTTCACGGATGGCATTGCAAATGCAGATATACATAGCTGGCTCTCCAAGACTTCGAAGAACAAGCTAATGCGACTGGATTGCAGTAGCAAGTCTTTTTCTCCATCTTTTCAGCAATTCATCATGCCCAGCTATCGCCTGAACGGAAACAGGCGGAAATAGGTGAGGCAGCGCCACAGCCATTCCAGCGGACCGTAACGAAAACGTGCCAGCCATGGTTTCGACCAGAGCAGCATCAGTGCCCAGCCCACCAGCACGATGGGGAGCAGAGCGAGACGGTGCAGATCGCCATACAGCCCCCCGGCCCAGCTCTGAAAGATGAACAGCATCACCAGCGAGGTGCCGATATAATTGCTGAATGCCATCCGCCCGGCGGCGACAAAACGGCTTCCCACTGGTCCGTCCGCGACCTTTGGCGCCCATTGCGCCAGCAGGGCGGCCAGCCCGATGATCATGGCGAAGCGCGGCAGAGTGGATGCGCCGTTGAAGACAAATTGCGTGAGAAAGGGCGGAAAATCGCGCGCCAGAACCCACCAGCCAAGCGCCCCCGACAGGATGGTTCCGCCGATAAGGCTGGCCCAGCCCCATTTGCGCATTTTCATCGGGTCCAACCCGCCCGAAAAGAAACCGAAGCGATACAGCGCCATGCCCAGCAGCAGGAGCGGGATCGTTTCAAACACGGCCACGAACAGCACCTGTGCCAGATCGCCGCTCTGTTCGGTAAAGCGATAGTCCAGCACCGCGCCATAGGAGCCGTTTGAAAGCACTTCGGCTTCCGCCTCTGCGTGCCCCAGCGTGATTTCCCAGCCTCGTTCCATCGCCTGCCACTGCTCAGCCATGCCGGGCTGCGTCTGCACTTCGGGCTGTGCTTCCATCGCCGCCTGCATCCCCAGCAGGCCGCTAAAGACCAGCGAACCGAGCAAATACCAGATCAGCCCCCACCAGAACTGCTTGCGCGCACTCCAATGCAGCATGCCCAGCACGGCAAAGCCGGACATCGCGTAAAGGAACAGAATATCGCCGATAAACAGCAGGTAGAAATGAGCCAGACCGAACAGCAGCAACCAGAATAATCGCCGCGCCTGCAGCCAGCGCGTATCGCCCCGTGCCCAGACGCGCTGAATGAACAGCATCATTCCCGCGCCGAACAGGATGGAAAACAAGCCCCGGAATTTGCCATCGACCGCCACGAACTGAAACAGCCAGACCCAGCGGTCGGCCTCATTGCCGCCATCTGGCAAGGCGCCGGGCCAGTAATAGGCAAGCATCGGGTGGCCGAACGCGGTTATATTGGCGAACAAAATCCCCAGTACCGCGATTCCGCGAATGAAATCGAGCGACACCAGCCGTTCTGCGGCCTGCACAGGTTGATCAGGTGTGGATGCTGGACCACCAGCTTCATGTGGAAAATCTGACGCCATGACATGCCCCTATAGGGCACCGGCGCCCCCGGCAGGCGCTATAGCCTATTTACGCGTGACGAGACAATCCTGACCAGATGCCTTCAACGCGGCACAGGCCTGCTCTGCCTGCGCTTTGCTGGCGAAGCCGCCGGCCTGCAATTTTGTCACTCTACCCGCGGGAATAAGCAGACGCTGCCGCCCGCGCAGTTCAGGCCGGCTGGCTAGTTTCGCCCATAGCCGCTCCGCATTGCCATCGACACCAAAGGCCCCCAGCTGCACCCGCCATGGGCTGGTCGAGGATGAAGGGCGGGGCTGACTGGCTGCCGCTTGACCCGCACGTTGCGCCGCAGTCTGGGCAGCGGACCGTTCGGGAGCCTTCTGCACCACAGGGCGCGAGGCCACCTGCACTGGTGCCGCAGGTGAAGGAGCGGCTGGCTTAGGCGCCGAAGCCTGACGCTGCGGCCTCGTTTGCGTTGGCGTTGGAGCCCGAACCGGGAGGGTATAGGTCGCCCCGGCCATTTCAGGATCGCTGGTTCCATCCGCCATGCGCGCATCACGCAGCGCCTGTTTCGTGCGGAGGATGGGCGGCGCAGTGTTTGCCGCCACCTGCGCGGGGGCCGATGTTGGTGTGGGTGTTGCGGATGATGGCGTGCTGGCCGCCTTGTTCGCACCAGCTTGCGCTATTGCGGGTGCTTCATCCCCCGCCTGCATCGCCAGATCTGCCGCGGCGAGCCGGCTGGCGCGCAGCGCATCAGCCTCCAGCCGCATACGCTGTGCCCGTTCCACAGCTTCACTGCGCTGTTTCATGGGAATATGTTTATCCATCTGCGCAATGGCGCGCGGCGCCTGCGGCAGGCCCTGCGAATTGGCCAGGGTCAGCAAGGCATAGGAGCGGACCCAGTCCTGCTTCACCTCGTCACCATTGAACAGGGCGATACCCAGCAGATATTGCGCGCGCGGATCACCGCGTTTCGCGGCATCTTCAATATAGGGAATGGCCTGCGCCTTCTCCCCATCCTGAAACAGCATCAGCCCGTAAATATCCGCCGCGCGCAAATGCCCCTGCTCTGCTGCGCGTGCATAGAGCGCTCTCGCTCGGGCAGGATCTGCGGGCACACCGCGCCCCAGCCGGTAAGCCTGCGCCATGTTGAACAAGGCATCCGCCTCCCCTGCCGCTGCAGGCTCCTGCCAAAGCTCTACCGCCGCCGCGTAATCGCCCTCAGACCATGCCTCGACCCCGTCTTTTACGTCATTGGCCTGAGCCAGCGCCTGCCCCGAACAAAAAATCAGGGCCAGGGCAACACCGGCAGAGAGGGAAGAACGTGAACGCATGGGCAACCTTTCAACCGCGCAAGATGCGCGCCACTCGATAGTGAATCGCGGTTAAGGAACAGCGCGCACTGCCCCCTGTCCCGCGATGCGACAAAACCACAAACAGCGGATTAAAGCCATTTTCTTTATCCGATTAACGCAAAATTAGTGATAAACACGCAAGGTCGCGGCAAGGAAGCGCCACCCTTTGCGGGCGCAATGGATCTGGGGAGCTATCTTTGCACAATATCGCAATCACTGCTGATCCCACTGGTGCTTCAGCCAGAATCGCGCTGGTCAACCTGGTGTTGCCATGCGCGCAAATGCTGGCAAATAATGCCCCCGGCCCTATGCTGGCCGAAGCCAATCCCGATTTAACGAACCGAGGCCAGTCATGAACGCGCGCTTTCCTCTCCGCAAACAGCTGCTCCTGTCGCTTGGCTCGGCCATGGTCTGTACGATGCTGACGGGCTGTGCTTCCTCCGCCAGCATGTCGGCCTCTCAGGCTGCGCTGGATGATGCCGATGCGCCTGCGACTGGAGCGACAAGCAAAGCCGTTGAACTGGCGGAACAGGCCACGGCCAATGATCCGGGCAATCCTTCCGTTCGTGCACAGCTGGGCGCGGCCTATCTTGATGCCGGTCGTTTCACATCTGCAGCACAGGCGTTTTCAGAAGCGATGACGCTGGGTGACGAAACCCCAAAGACAGCTCTGCAGCTGGCTCTGTCGCTCACCGCGCAAGGCGAGGATGAGGCTGCCCTGCACGTTCTGAGTGATGCACAAGATCGCATCGCTCCGGCCGATCTGGGTCTGGCCGTCGCTCTCGCCGGCGCACCATCGCAGGGGATCGCGATCCTCTCCAATGGATTGAAGCAGGGATATAACAGCGCCAAGCTGCGCCAGAACCTTGGTTACAGCTATGCACTGGCCGGAGAATGGGGCAAGGCGCGCGCTATCGCGGCGCAAGATGTTCCGCCCGAACAGATCGGCAAGCGCATGCAGGAATGGTCGCAAAGTGTGCTGCCATCGGCGCCGGAACAGCGCGTGGCCAGCCTGCTGAACCTGCCCCACGGCGTTAATGATCGCGGAATGCCGCTGATGCTGGCACTCAATCCCACAGAACGCCGATTGGCGGATGCGAATGCAGGAACACCCACCCCGGTTCAGGAAGAGGCCAAAGCTCCGGCACAAATGCAAACAGAACCTGCGCCCTTGCTGGCGGCAAATGCTGAGCTGAGCCAACCGGTTGTGGCCGCATCGCCCTATGCCGCTCCGTCACAGCCCGGCCCTGGCGAATTGCAGCCGGTGGCAGAAACCAAACTGGCCGCTGCGCCATCACCGAATGGCCCGGCCATGGTATCGCGTCCGGTGGTGCAATCGATCCCCGCTGGCAATACTCCGCAGCAATTAGCCAATCTGGCCTTTGCGGATGCCATTAATTCCGCTGGCAATTCCGTCGGCGCGCAGCGGATGATCAAAGGCCGGACAGCACAGGATAACAGCCACCGGGTTCAACTCGGCAGCTTTCTCAGCCGCCAGCACGCCGATCAGGCATGGTCAAAATATACGGCCCAATATGCTCAATTGAATGGCAGCGAGATGGTGCTGACCCGCGCGCGCATTAATGGACGCGAATATTGGCGGGTGGCTGCACCGGCCAGCGATGCAGGGGAAGCCGCCAGCCTGTGCAGCGCGGTGAAGGCCAATGGGCAGGATTGTTTTGCCTATGCCGCCGACACGACCCTTCCCGGCACGATTGCTGAGAGCGCCAAACTGGCCCGTCGCTAATCCGCGCGTTGATCAGCGTGTTTTTCCTCGGGGCCTGATTTTCAGCCCCGTCGGATCAGACGCTGCCAGATATCAGCCCTTGTGCGCCGCAAGACACACGCCGGCATTAATCGCCAACGGCGACGCCGCCTTTCCATAAATGGGTTGCGCGGCCCTGCACCGGCTGTTTGTCGAAGGGCGTGTTTCCGGCCTGCGCCTCCATCCGGTCAGAATCCACCACCCACGGGCGCTCAGGATCGATCAATGCAATGTCGGCCTCATATCCGACCCGCAGTTCGCCGGCCTCGACACCCAGCAATTGAGCCGGGTTACGCGCGATCAGATCGAACAGGCGCTCCATCGAAATAATGTTATCGCGCACCAGCGTCAGCGCCAGTGGCAGCAATGTTTCCGCCCCGGCCATTCCCGCCGCCGCATCCGAGAAAGGCAGACGCTTATCCTCCGGCCCGCGTGGATCATGGCCCGATGCAATCACGTCCAGCGTGCCGTCGGCCAGAGCTTCGATCACCGCCTGCCGCTCTGCCTCTTCGCGTAAGGGCGGCGAAAGCCGTGCGAATGTGCGGAAATCCTTCAGCGCCAGATCGGACAGCATGAAATGCGCCGGGGTCACACCCGCCGTCACCGCCACGCCGCGCAGCTTGGCCGCGCGGACCAGATCCAGCGCCGCCCGCGTCGTCACTTGCCGAAAATGCAGCCGTGCGCCGCTCATTTCGGCCAGGGCAATGTCGCGCGCAACCGCCAGTGCTTCAGCCTCGGCGGGGGCACTGGGAAGGCCCAGCCGGGTCGCCATTTCCCCGGCGGTCGCCACCGCATTGCCCGCCAGTGCCGCATCTTCGGCATGTGTCACCACAACCATGCCCAGCATCGCGGCATATTGCAGCAGACGCAGCATAATACCCGAATCCGCAATCCATTTGCGACCGGTCGCAACGGCCTTGGCCCCGGCATCACGCATCATCGCAATTTCAGCGAGTTCGCGGCCCTCCAGTTCGATTGTCGCACCGGCCAGCGGATGGACCCAGAAATCCGGCTTGCCGCTTTGCGCCGCGAACCGGACCCGTGCAGGCACGTCCAGCACGGGCGATTGATCGGGCATCAGCGCCGCGCGGGTGATCCCGCCAAAATGGAAAGCCGGTTTGTCGATGGCAAAGCTGCCGAAATCAATCAGCCCCGGCGCAATCAGCTTGCCCCCGGCATCCACCACATCGTCATCGCTGCGAATATCGGCATCGCCGACGGCTGAAATGAGGCCATCTTCGCAGCGCAGAGCACCGCTGGTGAGGCCCGTGGGCAGGACCAGCTGACCGCCGGTAATGGTCAGAGCGCGTGTCTGTTTCATGCCCGGCCTCCCCAATCGCTTTCCGACCAGCCATCGACACCCCGCGCGCGCCGCGTCAGCACGTCGAGGCAGGCCATGCGGATGGCAACACCCATTTCCACCTGCTTGGTAATCAGTGAAATATCAGGATCATCCGCGACGACGCTGTCAATCTCCACCCCGCGGTTCATCGGGCCGGGATGCATCACGATGGCGTCTTTCTCAGCCAGTGCCAGCCGTTTTTCGGTCAGGCCGTAAAGATGGCGATATTCACGCGGAGAGGGAATGAACTGCCCCTGCATCCGTTCATTCTGCAGCCGCAGCATCATCACCACTTCCGCGCCGTCCAGCGCGGCTTCGAAATCATGCACCACTTCGGCGCCAAAGGCCTGTTCTGCCCCGGCAGGCATCAGCGCAGGCGGCGCGCAGAAGCGCACTTTCGCGCCAAGGCCGCGCAGGCACAGCGCGTTGGAGCGCGCCACGCGGCTATGCAGAATATCGCCGCAGATCGTCACGCGCAGACCGTTGAATTCGCTCCGCCCCCGCTCGCGCAGCTTGTGGCGCAGTGCCAGGGCGTCAAGCAGTGCCTGTGTGGGATGTTCATGCTGACCATCGCCGGCATTCAGCACCGGACAATCCACCTTGTCGGCAATCAGCGCCACCGCCCCGCTGGAGGCATGGCGGATCACGATGGCATCGGCGCGCATGGCGTTGAGCGTCACCGCCGTATCGATCAGCGTTTCGCCCTTTTTCAACGAGCTTTGCGCAGCTTGCATATTCACCACATCGGCGCCGAGCCGTTTACCGGCGATTTCAAAACTCAGCAAAGTCCGCGTCGAATTTTCGAAGAAGGCGTTGATGATGGTCAGCCCGGCCATTGCATCGGAATGCTTGGTCGGTTGGCGGTTCAGCTCGACCCATTGTTCCGCCTCGTCGAGCAGATACAGAATCTCATGCGTTTCAAGATGGCCAATACCGAGCAGGCTGCGATGCGGAAAGGCGAGGCCACCGGCCGGATATCGGTCACTGGCTGCGGGAGATATGTGCGAAGCTGTCATTAAAACATAGCCCTTAATCATGCACCATGAGGCACTCAAGCGGTTTCCAGTGGAACATCGCCTTTACGATGGTTAGGGTGATGGCAGTTTACGGGATCGTGGCATTTCAAAAAGGTCGATGCATGGCGTTTGCAGGTAAGGTTTGGCGTTTGCTGGTGGGCATCAAAGACGCTTTGGTGCTCCTTTTCATGCTCATATTTTTTGCCCTGCTCTTCGCAGCGCTAAGCGCGCGCCCCTCCCCCACCCAGATCCGCAACGGTGCCTTGCTGCTGGATCTGAACGGCGCTGTGGTGGAGGAAAAATCCAGCATCGACCCATTGTCCACCCTGCTGTCATCCAGCATCCCGGTGCAGCAATATGCCGCGCAGGATATTATCCGCGCGATTGACAGCGCCGCAGCGGATGAGCGGATCAACGCGCTTGCCCTGGATCTCACCACCTTTGCCGGCGGCGGACAGGTGCATATGCAATCCATCGCCGACGCGATCGACCGTTTCCGCACTGCCAAGAAACCCGTGCTCACCTATGCCGTAGCCTATAGCGATGACGCCATGATGCTGGCCGCGCATGCCAGCGAAGTGTGGGTCGATCCGATGGGCGGCGCGGCCATTACCGGCCCCGGCGGAACCAATCTTTATTATGCAGGCCTGCTCAACAAGCTGAAAGTGAAGGCCCATGTCTTCCGCGTCGGCACCTATAAAAGCGCCGTCGAACCCTATCTGCGCGATGGCATGTCGCCCGCCGCGCGCGAAAATGCCGAAGCGCTGTATGGAGCGATCTGGGAAGAATGGAAGGCCGATGTAAAACAGGCCCGCCCCCAGGCCGACATTACCCTGGTCACTGAAAATATCGGCGACTGGCTGACCCAGAGCAAGGGAGATCTGGCTGCCGCCACCCTCGCCGCCGGGCTGGCCGATCGCACCGGCACGCGCGTCGAATGGGGCAAGCGGCTGGCCCAGATTTCGGGTGAGGATGATTGGGACCGCTCGCCCGGCGCCTTCGCCAAGAATGATTATGCCGATTATCTCGGCACGCTGCCCGTCAGCAGCGATGGCAAGGCGATCGGCATCATCACGGTGGATGGCGAAATCAGCGATGGCGATGCCGGACCGGGTAGCGCGGGTGCGGAAAGAATAACGCGCCTGCTTGACGATGCGCTGGACCGTGATCTGGCCGCATTGGTCGTCCGGGTGAATTCGCCCGGCGGGACCGTCACCGGCTCTGAGGCCATCCGCCGCGCTATCCTGCGGCAGAAGGAGCGGAATATTCCGGTGATCGTTTCCATGGGCAATGTTGCGGCCAGTGGCGGATATTGGATCTCGACCGCTGGTGACCGGATTTTTGCCGAGCCCGAAACCATTACCGGATCGATCGGCATTTTTGGCGTTTTGCCCACTTTCGAAGATGCGCTGGCAGAATGGGGCGTCACCTCGGATGGCGTGCGCACCACGCCGCTATCGGGCCAGCCGGATATCCTCGGCGGTTTGACCCCGGAAACCGAAACGCTGGTTCAGAGCACTATCGAATATGGCTATCGGCGCTTCGTCAATCTGGTCTCCAAGGCCCGCAATATGGAGCCTTCGCGGGTCGATGAGATCGCGCAGGGCCGCGTCTGGGATGGGGGCAGCGCGCTGCAACTCGGGCTGGTCGATCAATTCGGCGACCTTGACACCGCGATCGCCTATGCCGCCAAAAGCGCGCAGGCCGGTGATGACTGGCATGTCGAATATCTGGCGGATAAGCCCGACCCTTATGAACAGATGATCGAGCAATGGCTGCTCGGTACAAGTCAAAGCTCCGCCCCGCAGGGCATGGATATGATGGGCCATTTCGCCCGGGCGCAGCAGGATGCCGCGACGCGCATCGCTGACGATCTCGATTCGCTGATGGCGGTAAAGGGACTGCAGGCGCGCTGCCTCGAATGCCCGGCAATGCCGCTGCGCCAGCGCAATGATGCGTCCTCCATTTCCGGCCAGTCCTTGTTCAAAAGGGCCCTGTTTTCATCGCTGATGGGCAGCTGACACAATTCCGCTGATCAGCGGCGGACAATTGAACATGCAAGCAAGCCGGCAATTTCCGCAAATTGCCGGCTTGCCTTCGCCCCAAACCCATGGCAAATGCGCGCCCCTGCCGTCACAAGACGAGCGGGCGCGTAGCTCAGTGGTAGAGCACACCCTTCACACGGGTGGGGTCGCAAGTTCAATCCTTGCCGCGCCCACCATCTTTTCAATGACTTAGAAGAGATGGTCCACATTTCCATGAAAAAAACATGAAAAACGGGGCGTGAGAATTGCCTCCCCAACGGGAATTTTCCCCGGTCAGAGCTGCCCGCCAACACCCTTGAACTTCGCGACGAAATCCGAGACTTGCTGAAAGACTGTCGCCTTCTTGGTCAGGTATGAAGGGTTGAGCGGGCTCATCTTCGGCAAAATTGCGTTCAGGTCATTGCCATTCTCGGTCGCATATTCCCGCGTTACGGAGCTTGCCACGTAACGCCTTGCAGCCTCGGGGTTCAGACCCTCCGTGGCGACCAGTTCTTCAAACTCGCGACGCTGCTCACCTTGGGCAAACTCATAGAAAGCTTCCATGATCTCTGCCTTGCTATCGATCTCATCCAAGTTTGTCTGATTGATGAAGTCAACGATTAGGTTCTCTTTCGCCCGGTTGCCTAGGCTCGTCCGGATGATCCGCCGCGCCTCTTCGATGAGATTGCCCTTATCCATCGTGCCCCGATTTTTCTCGAAGATCAGCTCAAGAATGTAATCGAGGTTGATCTCCTGCGACTTGAGCAGATCGACTTCGAAAACAACATCATCCCAATCTAGGGTCGATTCCTCGGTCGCATTAGCCTCCCTTTCGCGCCTCAGCCAATCACGAATGTCGTTATAGGTCGATTTGTAGTCTTGGATCACGCGCTCGGATGGAAGCTGGAATGCCCCGAATTGTTCGATGTCCGCATCCTCCAAATGATGCTGCACCTTGAACGCCTCAATCGCTTCCGGATCGCTTTGGTCGACATCCTGAAGCGCCTTAAGCGCAACAAACTCGTCGAAGTTTTGGAGCACGTTCTCGGCCTTCAGAAATTCGCCAAAGAGCTTCGCAAATTCCTTCTTGTCTATTTCCTTCACGATCTCGCTCGGATCAGGGAAGCGCTGCTCCAACTCGGCTAGGATCATCTTGAAGCCTCGGCTGGCAGTCCCGGAAGCGATGTCGGAGAAGCCTTCCATGTATTCCTTGTAGCTCTTCTCCAGCACCACATTTTTGGTGTTGCTGTCGCCAAACAAGGTGATCGCGTCGATGGTAGCCTGCTCCAGATCACGAAACGCCACGATATTGCCGAATGTCTTGGTCGCGTCGAAGATGCGGTTGGTGCGAGAATAAGCCTGAATAAGCCCGTGAAAGCGCAAGTTCTTGTCCACGAAGAGCGTGTTCAATGAGGGCGCATCGAAGCCGGTCAGGAACATTCCAACGACAATGAGGAGGTCGACCTCTTTCGACTTCACCCGATTGGCAAGGTCGCGATAGTAGTTTTGAAAACCGTTTCCGTCAGTGCTGAAACTTGATCCGAACATCGAATTGTAGTCGCGGATGACCGCATCCAGAAATTCCTTGCCGGTGCTATCCATGGCAGACACATCAAAGCTTTCATCGCGAATTTCGCCGATAGAGTTTTGTTCCTCATTCGCCGCGAAAGAGAAGATGGTCGCGATCTTGAGCGGCTTTTCACTGTCCTCCTGGAGTCGGTTCAAGGTCTCGTAGTAAAGCTTCGCAGCGTCCACGCTGCTGACGGCAAACATCGCATTGAACCCGCCACCGCCGGGATTGGTACGGTGCGTCTTCTGACGAAAATTGTTGAGAATATACTGCGAAACTTCCCTGATCCGCTCGGGGTGCAGCAAGGCCTTCCTATTCTCAGCAGCACTTAGCTTGGCTTCGTCCTGCTCAGTCTCGATGCGCCGGAATTGCGGGCGCACGTCGTTATAGTCCACCTTGAACTTCAGGACCTTCTCATCGCGGATGGCATCGGTGATGACATAGGAATGAAGCTCGCTGCCAAAAACGCTGGCAGTCGTCTCTGATCCTGAAGCGTTCTCAGGGAAGATTGGCGTGCCTGTGAAGCCGAACTGATAGAACCGCTTGAACTTCCTCTTGAGGTTCCGCTGCGCCTCGCCGAACTGGCTCCGATGACATTCGTCGAAGATGAAAACCACTTGCTCCCCATAAACGGGCAGGTCCCCTTCGCTCTTCATCAGATTATTGAGTTTCTGGATCGTGGTTACGATGATTTTCTGATCATTCTTGGCTAGGTTACGCTTCAGCGCCGCCGTATTTATCGAGCCGTTCACGCTGTCAGGCGAGAAGCGCTGGTATTCCTTCATCGTCTGATAATCGAGGTCCTTGCGGTCGACGACGAAGAACACTCTATCGATGAAGTCCAGCTCAGTTGCCAGTCGAGCAGCCTTGAAGCTGGTCAGCGTCTTGCCTGATCCGGTGGTGTGCCAGATGAAGCCGCCACTCTCAGGCTTGCTCCAGCTCTTCGTATTGAAGGAGCTTTTGATCTTCCTGAGGATACGCTCGGTCGCTGCGATCTGATAGGGGCGCATCACCAGCAGCGTGTTGCTGACATCGAAAACTGAATAATGCAGCAACACGTTGAGCAGCGTGCTCTTCTCAAGGAAGGTGGCGGTGAAGTCCTTCAGGTCCTTGATCAGCCCGTTATCCGCCTTCGCCCAGTTCATGGTGAAGTCGAAACTGTTCTTGTCGCGCTTCGTGGTGTTGGCGAAATAGCGTGTATCGGTGCCGTTTGAGATCACGAACAGCTGGACGAACTTGTAGAGCGAAGCCTCGCTGTTGAAGCTCTCTTTGCTGTAACGGTGGATCTGATTGAACGCCTCGCGAATGGCCACCCCGCGCTTTTTCAGCTCGATCTGCACCAGCGGCAGGCCATTGACGAGGATCGTCACATCATAGCGATTGGCGTGTGTTCCGGTCTGCTCAAACTGCTTGATGACTTGCAGCTTGTTGAGCGCGACATTGTCCTTCCTGAAAAGGTAAATGTTCTGGATGCGGCCATCATCGAAGACGAAATCGTGGATGTAATCATCGTGGACCTTGCGAGTTTTGTCGATGATCCCGTCGCTAGGGTTGTCGAGATAGGTTGCCACGAAGCGCGACCACTCGGCATCTGAAAAGCTTACCTTGTTCAGCGCTTCGAGCCGCACGCGGACATTCGCCAGCATGGCATCGGGAGAGGTAAGTTCGGCTAGGAACTCGTAGCCCTGATTGACGAGGTCCTTGATCAGCTCGCGCTCAAGCTCGGCCTCGCTCTGATAGTGATCCGCAATGCTCCAATCGCTGGTGTATTTGTCCAGAACAATGAAGTTCTTCGACTCCGCTATGGGCTTTGTCACCTCAACCATCTTCTGCTTCCTGCACTAGAAAATGATAGCGATCGAATAAGTAATTTACGAGCCCAACCAGCTTCTCTTTATCCTTAACATCAGGTTCTGAGATTTCCTCCCCTGAATGGGCAGAATGGCTCGAAAGGTTCACGATCCGGGCTGCAAATGGATCGGGAGCACCATCGACCTGCGGAAGCAAATCCCCCCATTTTTGATAGCCCAGAAATGTCGCTGTCTTCTCCAGAACATTCCTCAAAAAATTGAAGTGATACTTTTGCAGATTCTCGGCATCAATAGCTTTCTTGAGCTCAGAAATCAGGAGCAGATGATAGGAGAACGGAGTTCGGCTATCCTGCTCAATCAGCAAAAAGCGGCCATCCCTCAGTTTTTCCAGCCGCCACCGCATCGCTTGGCTGGGCCTGTAAACAGTCGTCAACTCCCCTCCCCGTTCCTTCTTGAACGAGTTCTTGAGCTCATTATGCAGGACATTGTAGAAAAGTGGGTTGTGAGTTGTGATTATGAATCTCAGACTAGATTCGCACGATTTGATAAGCTGTGCCAAATCCACTGCAAGCTCAATCAAATGTGGATCATCTAATGAGCTTACGGGGTCATCAATAAAGACGATCTGCAAATCATCAAACTGCTCATCTTCGCGCAGAGCAGGGTCTTTTTCCTGAAGAATACTTACCGCTTCTTGAAGAATGGCATAAAACACACTCCAGATCAGATTGCTCTCTTCGCCTTTCGATATTTTGACGTTTTGCTCAACATCGTCGCCGCCTGTATAGTTAAAACGTATTTCCGGGAAAGTCTGCGTATTCTCACGCCTCCCATCATGTTCAATTACCAGTTCCTCGGGCACAAAATTAGGGGTTATGCTTCGACTGGTGTAGCGCTGAAAGTTGTCGACGATATTGCGATCCTGCCCTCGGTCTCGCAAAACCCAGTCAGTGAACTCATTAGGCTGAATTTTCAGCTTGGGCTCACTGTCGTCTAGCAGGTCATTATCCCAGTAGAACAGATCTTCAGTAAAGGCGCTGTAGTACAGGATTTTGCGCCGCGTAAGGTCTTCCTCCTCATCACCATCGGTTCTAGGTACGATCAGCTTCTTCAGGGCGCGAGAAAGGCGAGTTTTGCCGGTGCCATTGAAGGCGTAGATCAGTTGGACCTTCTTGTTCGTGGCGTGAAGCTTTTGGGCAATCTGTTCGAGGGTCTGGCTCATGCTTCAGCCGCCTCGCCTGGTTTGGGGAAGCTCAGGAGCAGGTCGCGATAATATTCATATTGCTTTTGCCGCAGTTCGATTTCGCGGGGCAAGCCTTCGCTGAGCGAGGTGGTGAGCGTGTCGAACTTGTCGAGAATTTCGACGATGCGGGCTTGCTCTGCTAGCGATTTCCTAGGATCGTCCGGGTAAGGTATGGGAATCATGATCTTCTTAACCATCGGCACGGTCAACTGAGGAATCCCACCATCTGTCCCTCCAATTAGCGTCATATCCAGAGCGTAATTGAGAAAAGCCGTTGAGATTAGACTCTTGTCCGCGACTAGAACCAACAGTCGTATGATCGGGGTGAACTTTCCCTCTCTAATCGCATGGTAGCCAACCTTCGCACCACGGGCTGAGACAGTCACTGCATCGCTTTCGATCTTATAGCTATCTGTGAACCCATAGAGCCCCCCCTCACCCACTGCATTGGCATAAACTGGATAGGGGTACTCGTCATTCGGATGGGTTTGGCCCTTAGCGCATGGCTTGGGCACGTCTCCCCCAGCCGTTATAGAAATGCAAAGGTCATCCAAAGCGATCCATGTGGACTCAACATCTAGAAAGCTCAGCAGATGGTCGCGGTAGTGGTTGGATTGTTTTTTGCGCGCCTCAAGCTCAGCAGTCAGTTCGGCGGTCAGCTCGGTAAAGCTGTCCAAAATCCGCACAATCTCCCCCTGTATCGCCAGCGACTTCTCTGGCTCCTCCGGGCAGGGAATTGGGACGGAGATTTCAACCAATCTCCCTTTAGTGAGCTTCGCTCTGCCTCCGCCTGACAGGTATGGCTGAAAGTTGGTGATACAAAGATAGTGAAACAGGTATCGGGTGTTTATCTGGTCGTTCCCGCGCACGACATGAACATGATTATTCGCCCAAAAACGGCCTTTCGCATACTGAATTGAGTAGTTTTCCAAGCTCGCCGAACCGTCTTCAGCGATCAGGACAAATTCGCCCTCGTGCGTGTGCCCGTCAACATAGTCTTGGATATTGTTTGCACCATAATAAGGCGTATCACCAGCAACGCGTAGCGACTGCTTGACTGGTTTGCGCCCCCTGTTTGCAATCTCGAAAAATTCTTCGTCGCCAAGTGGCTTCCATTCAACTTGGCCGCCATCCAGCAGCTTCTCAAGGAAGCGCATATCGCTCACGCCTCAATCTCCGCGACAATCGTATCAATCTCGCCGCGCAGCCGGTCGATCTTGGCAACGGTGGTTTTCAGCTCCGCATTGAGCTGAGTGATGTTCACCTGCTCCCGCGTGTCCTTCGGCTCGACATAGGCACTAACCGAGAGATTATAGTCGGCATCGAGCACCCGTTGGTGGTCCACTGTCTCGGCGACGTGCGGCACATTATCCTTGCTGGCGAACAGCTCGATAATGCGCGCCACATGGACATCAGTCATCTCATTAGTGTTGGTTTTCTTGGCAAAGAACTCCTCACCGCTGGCATCGATAAACTGAATTTTGGTGTCCGACTTATTCTTGGCTAGCACCAGAATATTGACTGCAATCGTGGTGCCGAAAAACAGATTGGGCGCGAGCGCGATAACCGTTTCCACCACATTGCTGTCGACCAGATATTTGCGGATTTTCTGCTCCGCCCCGCCGCGATAGAAAATGCCGGGGAAACAGACGATGGCCGCGCGCCCTCTGGCTGAAAGATAATGCAGCGCGTGGAGCACAAAGGCGAAGTCCGCCTTGGACTTAGGGGCCAGCACGCCAGCGGGCGCAAAGCGATCATCATTGATCAGCGTGGGATCGTCAGACCCCGCCCACCTCACCGAATAAGGCGGGTTCGAGACGATGGCATCAAACTTTTTATCATGCAGAAAGTGCGGATTTTCGAGCGTGTTGCCGTTCTGGATGTTGAACTTGTCATAATTAATATTGTGCAAGAACATATTCATTCGGGCGAGATTGTAGGTGGTGTAGTTGATCTCCTGCCCGAAATAGCCCTCTTCGATTAGATGCTCGTCGACGTGCTTTGTGGCCTGCAACAGCAGCGAGCCAGAACCGCAGGCAGGATCATAAATCTTGTTGATGCTGTTTTGACCATGCACGGCCAGTTGCGCGATCAGCTTCGAGACGTGTTGCGGGGTGAAGAACTCGCCGCCTGATTTGCCCGCATTGGCGGCATAGTTAGAGATCAGGAACTCATAGGCATCGCCAAACAGGTCGCCATGGTTTTCCTCGAACTTGAGCGGGAGTTGCTCAACGCCCTTAAGCACCTTGGCAAGCCGCGTGTTCTTTTCCTTCACCGTGTTGCCCAGCCGGTTGCTGGTGGTATCAAAGTCGGAGAATAGGCCCTTGATGTCTTCTTCAGACGGATGACCATTGGCAGAGCCTTCGATCTCCTTGAAGATCGTCGCCAGATCGGTGTTGAGGCTGTCATTACTGTTCGCGCTCGCCGCGACATTGGCGAAGAGCTGACTGGGTGCGATAAAATATCCCTTGGTCTTGACCGCATCGATCTTCACCGCTTCAGGAATGGCGCCATCGGGCATCTTGGCATAGTTGACGCTCGGATCACCCGCCTCGATGTAGCTGGTGAAGTTCTCGCTTATGAAGCGGTAGAACAGCGCACCCAGCACGAACTGCTTGAAATCCCAGCCGTCGACTGCGCCCCTCACCTCGTTGGCAATCGCCCAAATTTGACGGTAAAGCGCATCACGTTGTTGTTGACTGGTCACTTATTCACCCTCTGAACTTTCGGTCGCATACCTATCGGAGCCAGCCAGCAAGACAATCGAATATGCGGGCGGGACAGAAACTGGCTTAGCAATTGAACACGTTAATCACGGTGGCCTCCGGCTGGCAGGCCGTAGAGATTTACCCATCCCTACCCATTGCGCGATTGTCTGTTAAGCAACGTTCCGGTGTTTGCGCATGAGACTGGCAATCTCAGCCGCGAGCTTTGCCTCCTCATCTGTCGATGATTGGCGGTCTGCCATGCCCCTGATCAATTCGGCCTGCTTTGTCGCTGGCACTGCGCCATAATTCATCAGGGTCGTCATGACATTATTATGTCCAACGTTTTGCGACCACGCCTTCATTTCCTCCACCGTGGTGCAAATGCGCTCGCCCAGCGTGGTCAGCACGTTCCTGAAGCAATGCGGGTTGAAATATGACAGGCCCGCCGCTTTGAAGGCTTGTTTGTAAATGGTGCGAATTGCACCCGTTCCGCTCCAGGGCTCCCGCGCTAGGCCCATTGCCGCGAAGGCGCCTTGTTCGCCAATGCCGATTTGCGTTTTCGGGAAGAGCGGATCGTCTTCGCTCCAGAGCAAATCTTTGCGCAGATAATCGCACCAGTCAGTGACGATCTGGAGCGCATCGCCGCCCACAGGGCAAAACCATGTAGTGAAGGTCTTGCTGTTCTTCGTCTTCACTTCGCGGGCATCCTGATTGATGCAGCCCCCCTTTAAATCGATGTGCTTCAGCTTGAAACTGGCAAGAGCCGCCGCTCTAGCGCCGGTAAGTAGGGCAAGAGCAATTAAGGCGCGATCACGGCGCTCAATATCGCTTTCGGCTGGCATGGTGGTGAGCACATGATGCACTTGCTCCAGCGTCGGCACTGGCTTTTCGCGGGTCGCCTTCGCTATGCGAACCTCCTTCTCGCTCAGATTGAAATAGTCGGCATCGCTGTAAGAAATCTTGCTCTTGTAGCCCGGCTGGCCTGCCAGCCAGATGAAGAAGGCGCGCAAGGCCGATAGGGTGGAATGCACCGTCGCCCGCGACAAGAGCTTACCGGTGCGCGCATTCATCGTGGTGCTCAGTTTGAGCTTGAATGCCTTTGCCTGTTCTCGGTGAAACTTTTTGAAATCCTTAAATCCCGTCCCCTCTTCGAAGCGAGAAATAGCCTTTGCCACTTGATCGATTGATGCTTCATGGCGGCGCTGAGCGTGCTCCAGATAGTCGAAGTATACGCGTTTGATCCGTGTGTTTGCCGCGTTGTGCTTTGCCATAGTCTAGGCTCCTTCGGTTTTGGCACAATTTGAAGAGGGACGCGCCCGCTCAACTATGCGTGAAGGTGCCTGCGTGATTTGAATGTCCAACCCAGGCATTCTGGCGGAAAGATTGGCCAGTCGGGCACGTTGGTGCATCATCGTGTCACAAGTCTCGCAGATAGCCTTTAGATTGCCCGTGGCGGCATTTGTGGCGGTATATTCCACCATGCCCAAAGCAGGACGCGTCAGCTCCCGGCACTTGAAGCAATACATCTGCCCCGGCTTGCACGGGCGCTTCGCTACCTTGCGCTGCTTCGCCCACCATTCCTGAAATTGGGCGCCGTGAATCAGCGTAGGCTTTGCGTCACTGATTGCGGGTAATCCCTTTTTCAGCCAACCGCGTACCGTGTGCTTATGCACGCCAAGCTTCTCGGCAAGCTCCTGCACTGTGTAGGCGCGGTGCTTCTTGGCAAGGCGCGGATTGATCCGCTTCATCGCCTCGCCCTCAGTCCTGCTTCTCGGCCAAGCGCTTAATCGATGCAACCGTGACCAGCCGCCGCCTGCCCATCTTACGGGTATCAAGCTGACCGGTGCGGATCAGTTCATAAAGAGACGTGCGACCAAGGCTGAGTGCTTTGGCAGCTTCAGTTATTGAGAGGAGAAGAGGCTCCATAGAATGTTTCCCTTTATAGTGCTGACGGGTGCCAGCGGATGCAGGGAATCATCGGCGAAATTGATCAAATTGCTGCCGGAATTTGCCGGAAATGCCGGAAACTGAACACTAGCCGTGTCGAAAACGATCTAAAACCGCTTGAATAGAACGCTGGACTGTAGACCGCGACGGTGAAGGAAAGCCTTGTTCTGCCAATCTATCGGCGACCGAATTGATCAGCATTTCTTGGCCTTGCGCACCTTCGCCATCAGGATAACCATTTTCGTGAATGTAATGGACCAGCTCCGCGACCCAACGTGGCCAAGCTGCACTTGGTGGCCTTCCGCCTCGCTTTTTCGATATCGCTGAAGTCAGTTTCGGTTCTTCATCAGTACCGTCCGCAAGACAATTCTCAAGAGCAATCCGGTCGAATTGCAGCCCTACTATTGATAACGTCACCGTCGAGAAATCTTGCTCAAGATCAACTTCGAAATCACCAGTTTGCCAACTCGCATATCTTATCGGTGATGAATCCTTATAATTTTCCTTCTCAAGTAAAATCTCGAAAAAGTGAAGGATTTCAGCTAACGATTGTTGATCAATATACCGCTTGAAATGTTTATTTTGACGCTTCTCGTTCGCAAGATATTTGAAGCGATCAATGTAGTCATGAGGCTGAACGTTAACAGCCCATGACGTGCAGTTCAGTGGGATCACGACAACCGCTCGCTTGCACAAAGCTATTCTGGCGTCCTCGTCATTTACGTGAGATACCTCTTGAACCATTGCTATCGCTTGTCGCGCTGTCACCCACTTCCCAGAGGCTGCCTTCAAATTCACGGGAGCTAAAATCCTGTCAATTTCTTGTTCTGACGGGAGGGAGGGATAAATATTAGGCATCAAATGGAAGCTAGGGCAAAAGGCACTTGATAGTAAATGAGCTTATACGGCAATGCTCGCCAGCGCCTCCTCGGCATCATCACGCACCAAATGACCATAGTGTTTTTCAATCATGGCAACGCTTGTTCCCGATAGCTGCGCCACGGTAAGAATGGGCAAGCGGGCGCGGATGAGGTCGGTGATAACACTATGTCGAAGCGTGTAGGCTGATGCAGCACCGGGCAGACCAACCGCCTTCACCGCTTCCTTGATCGGATATTTCCAAGCATCCTTGTTCCAAGCCTCTCCACCAGTGCGGGCGAAGATCGATGCGGCTGGAAGCTTGCCCTTCACCTGCTCTTCAAAGAAATCGGCAATTGTTTGGGGCATGGTGAGCTGGCGCGGGTTGCCGTTCTTGTCCTTGCCTACAATTAACGCACGGGTGCGTTTGTCGAAATCTCGCACCTTCAGACCAGCCAGCGCGCCGGGGCGCAGCGGTAGAAGACACATACCTTTCACGAAGGCGCACGCTTCTTCGCACGTGGCATCAATCAGTTTTTTGCGTTCATCACGGTCAAGATACAGTTCCCGGCGCTTATCAGCACCTTTGAACGGGCGCAGCGCCTCTTGCCATGCTGCATCCGTATTCGGCGCACCGAGCTTTAACACCAAGCTTAGAGCGGCACGCAGGGGCACCATATCGCGGTTCACGGTCGACTTAGAGCGTTCTTTCATGCGTTTCTTATCGGCATCCTTGGTGCGCGTCACCAGCGCCGGGGCTTGTTCCAGCCGTTTGCGCCATGCCTTGAGATGGTGCCGCCGCAACTTGTCGAGCTTCACCTTGGCAATCTGATCAGAATAGACGTGCCGCCGGAATACTCCCGCCGCAATCGATCCGGGCCTTTCGATCAGATAGGCTTCGCAAGCATCCTTGACCGTTACCATATTGCGGGCAAGCTCTCCGCCGCTTTCAACCGTTTCGGCCCACATCTCGGCATCCGCCTTGGCCTGCTTGAACACGTCATGACCTGACAAGGTGCCATAATCGCCCAGCCGCTTACGGATATTGCGGTTGGCTTCGGGATCATAGAAGCGCGCAAACCACGTGCCGCCGACTTTCTTCTTGGATGGACGATAACCGAGATAAACGCCTTGTCGCAGGCGTTGCCAGTGCGGCTCATCTCCAGCCTTTGGCTTCAATTTCTCGCGCTCTCCAATGCGGCTCAGATCAGGCATTTTTCCGGCCTTCCAAAATCCATGAAAAAAACATGAAAAACACAGGCACACACTCACGCACACCTATGATTGTTTTTACTAGATTTTTTGTTCGTGTAAATGCGCCAAAAGCCGTTTTCCCACCCTTCACACGGGTGGGGTCGCAAGTTCAATCCTTGCCGCGCCCACCATCTTTTCAATGACTTAGTTAGTGAGATGCCCTGCGTTTTCATGCGAAAACGTGGAATAGGCGGTGTGCATGCGTTCTGATCCTCCACCTATTCTAAATTCCCTGAAGGCAGTCATTACCTTCCGTCAGCCGAAAATTGGAAGCCCGGCACAAGCCCGAAAATATAGTTGACAACTCAATATTGATGTCTCAACAAGATGCAGGGAATAGGTTGGAGCAATAAGCCGGAAAATCTGCCGGATGATGTATAGAAGGCAGACCCGCAACACCCTCTGTCATGCGAAGGTTGGGGGCGCATTTCCAAAAGTTTCTCAAAAAAATAAACTCATTGGGAAGATGTTACATGAGAGTGTTTGTTTCGGATGAGCGCAAGACCGCGCTCAAGCACACGTTGCTTTTTTCCGCGGCCCTGTTTGGTGCCTTCTCCGGCCCCGCCTATGCACAGGATGTCGAGCCTGAAATAGTCAATAATGATACGGTGATGAGCGGCGATCCGGCGATTGTCGTGACCGGTACCCGGCTCGAAGCGTCCGGCTTCAACGCCCCCTCCCCCGTCACGGTGATGGGTGCGGACCGCATTGCCAAGACCGCGTCCCCGACCGTGGGTGAAGCGCTGGCACAATTGCCGTCATTCCGCCCTTCCAGCACGCCCAATACGCAGAATATTTTCCCCGGTAATGCCGGTGCGCGAATTTCCGATCTGCGTGGTCTGGGCCCGGCACGGACGCTGGTGCTGGTCGACAGCCGCCGGTTCACCCCCAGCACGTCTGCGGGTACAATCGATCTCAACCTGATCCCGACATTGCTCATCAAAAGCACGGAAATCGTCACAGGCGGCGCTTCTGCAGCCTATGGTTCGGATGCTGTTTCCGGCGTGATCAATCTCCGGCTCGACACGGAACTGGAAGGCATCAAATCGGCCGCAGGCTACGGCGTTACCGATCGCGGTGATGGTGATGAATATTTTGTCCAGCTCGCTGGCGGCACAAACTTTGCCGATGGACGCGGTCATCTCGTTATTGGCGGCGAATATAACAAGAATGAAGGCACTGGCGGGTGCTACACCCGTGAGTTCTGCGGCAATGAAATAGGCGATCTGACCGGCGCGCCCGGTTTCGACGGGCGGCCTGCGCATAATATCACCACCGGCATCCGCCCTGCCACGCTGACACCAGGCGGTCTCATCACCGCTACCATCGATGCAGCCGGTAATCGGACAGCGGCCAGGGGCGGTGTACTGGGCGGCGTGCAGTTTGCGGCCGACGGCTCACCCACGGAATTCACCTATGGCGAATATGCCAATGCCCTGTTTCAGAAGGGTGGCTCAGGCGCCGGTCTCAATGCATTCTTCAATGATCCCCTGCTTTCCATTCCGGTCGAGCGCTATAATGGCCTGGCGCATCTCTCCTACGAGTTCTCTCCGTCTCTCTCGGGATTTATCGAGGGCAGCTACGGTCATGTTAAAGGCGAAACACGCGGGCCCGAAATCCGCGATGGGGGCTTCCCGGGGCGCGGCAGTGTCATTGGCATCGACAACCCCTTTCTGCCCGATTCCGTCCGCGATATCATGGAAGAGAATGACATCGCCGGTCTGACCATCGGCAAGTTGGGCACGAGTTTCGGCAACATGGACAGCACCTCCACGCGCGACACCTATCGCGTGCTCGCCGGGCTGGATGGCGATATTGGCGGCGGCTGGTCGTGGGATGCCCATATGCAATATGGCCAGACCGACTACAGTCAGTCCACGATCAACAACCGCATATCCGCCCGTTATGCCAAGGCCATCGATGTGGTGGCCAATGGTGACGGAACACCGGTGTGCCGCGTGAATGCCGATAGCGATCCGTCAAATGATGACCCGGCATGTGTCCCGCTCAACATTCTGGGTGAGACCACCTATTCGGACGCCGCCAAGGCCTATGCCTTCGGAACGTCCATGCAGGATAATAAATATACGCAGCTTGCAGGTGCCGCGAATATTCAGGGCATGCCATTCGACACCTGGGCCGGGCCAGTGGCCTTTGCGGCCGGTGTTGAAGCACGCCGCAACACGCTCGATATCGAAGTCGATCCGATCTCGGCATCGAACGGTTTTTATGTCTTCAACCAGACGCCTTCCTCCGGCGATACCAGCGTGGTTGAAGGCTATGCGGAAGTCGGCGTGCCCCTGATGCGTGACGGTCCGCTCGGATCAAGTCTCGAGCTGAACGGCGCCATTCGCCAGGCGCATTACAAGAACACCAATGCGAATAGCGACAGCACCTTCAACGCCACCACCTGGAAAATCGGTCTTACCTACGAACCGGTCGAATGGCTGATGCTGCGCGCCACCCAGTCGCGGGATATTCGTGCACCGAACACGGCGGAACTTTTCACTACGCCTGTTGGCGGCGTGGGTGCTTTCTATGACTCGGTCACGGGTAGTGAAATTTTCGCCAAGACGCTGACCGGCGGTAACATCAATCTGAAACCGGAAAAGGCCAAGACCTTCACTGCCGGTGTGACGATCCAGCCAGAAGGCGGTCTGCGCGGCCTGCGTTTCTCGGTCGATTATTACAAGATCAAGATCGACAACGCGATTTCGACCTTGCCCGTTCAGGTTATCATCAACACCTGCAACGACACCGGGGCGGAAGATATCTGCGCCTTGGTCACGCGCAATGCGGACGGCTATCTCGATACGATTTCGGCGCTCTATCTCAACCTCAACAAGCAGGAACTCAGCGGTCTCGATATCGAAACCAGCTATAGCCGAGCTTTGGGTTCAGACAGTTCCTTCGATCTGCGCATCCTGGCGAGCAAGACCTTCGACTTCACCAACAGCGCCCAGCCCGGCATTGATCGCGCTGGAGACAACGGCGCCAGCGGCATTCCCAACTGGGTCGTCGATGCGTTCGCCTCGGTCGAATTCGGACCTGTCGGGCTGAACCTGCAGGGACGCCTGATTTCCGCTGGTAAATATGATGCCACTTTGATCGGCCCGGAAGATGAAGGGTATTCCATAGACCTGCCGAACAGCATCAACACCAACCGCGTGCCCGCACGGTTCTATACCAATCTGGGCGTCACCTATGATCTCATCGACAATGGTGTGCGCAAGGTTGAGCTGTTCGCGAATGTCTACAACCTGTTTGACGTGATGCCCCCGCCCTATTGGAACGGTAACAACAACGCCGTCTATTATGACAATGTCGGCCGCCGCTACCGGATGGGGGTCCGCAGTAACTTCTAAGCGTACTGCCAAATTGTGGAGAGCAGGCATGGCACACAGTAATGCGCGAATGGCGGGCATCACCCGGCGGACATTCTCTCGCAGATGCGGGCTTATGGCCGGGGCGCTGTTTGCCATGCCTGCCTTCGCGGCAGAAACCACCCCAGTGGTGGAAACCGCCGCCGGCAAACTTCGCGGAATTTGCCGCGTAGGCGTGAATATCTTCCGCGGCATTCCCTATGGCGCGGATACGGGCGGAGCGAACAGATTTGCTCCGCCTCGTCCTCCGCAGCCATGGAGCGGCGTGCGGGATGCAACAACTTTCGGCCTGCGCGCGCCCCAGAATGGCGAGCCTGGAAACGACCCGTTCAGTTCATGGGCGGAGCCTGCCGCTGCGGGAGAGGACTGCCTTGCCCTCAACGTCTGGACGCCCGGACTTGATGACGGGAAACGGCGCCCGGTCATGGTCTGGATCCATGGCGGCGGGCTGGCGGTGGGCTCGGGCGCCAGCCCGATTACCGACGGCACGCATCTGGCCACGCGGCAGGATGTGGTCGTGGTTTCGATCAATCACCGGCTCAACCTGTTCGGCTATCTCTATTTCGGTTCCTTGAGCGATGATCCATCGGTGGCGGCCAATCCGGGGCAACTGGATCAGGCGGCCGCGCTGGAATGGGTGCGGGACAATATCGCGCAATTTGGCGGCGATCCTGACAATGTAACGATCTTTGGCCATTCAGGCGGTGGTTTGAAAATCGCCGGCCTGATGGCCATGCCGCAGGCAAAGGGCCTGTTCCATCGCGCGATCCTGCAAAGTGGTTTCGGCACGGTGACGGTCGCGCCCGAAGATGCCGAGCGCATAACCGCCCGGCTTTGTTCCACGCTGGGAGTCAGCGCGGGTGATGTTGACGCCTTGCGAAACATACCCGTTCCTCGGCTGCTGGCTGCGCTACAGAAAATTACCGGGGGCAATCCCATGTTGGGCCCGGGACTTGTTCCCGATGGCACAGTGATGAAGCAGACCCCGTTTGGCCCTGATCTGCCGGTCATCTCGCCGGACATCCCGGTTCTGACCGGCCATACCAGCACCGAAACGACCGTGCTGTTCCCGCCGGAAAATGCGTTCAGTCTCGACTGGGACAGCCTTCCGCGCGCGTTGGAGGGTCGGGTACGCGACCCCGAGGCTCTGGTCGCCGCATTCCGCACATTGCGGCCGGAGGCGAGCCCGAGCGATCTGTTTTTCGCGATCACGACCGAGGCTGGCATGGGACGCAATGCCAGAACTGTGCTGGAATCCAGAGCGCATGGCGCGACCGCACCTGCTTTTGGCTATCTCGTCAAATGGCAATCTCCCGCTCAAGGTGGGAAGCTGCGCAGCCCGCACGGTGTCGAAGTGCCCATGGTTTTCGACAATGTAGCAGAAGCCTATTCTTCGATTGGTGAACGCGCGGCCAGCGCTCAGCAACTTGCCGATGTGATGAGTGCCTATTGGGCCAATTTCGCCCGCAGCGGCAATCCGAATGGCGATTGCCTGCCCGATTGGCCGGAATATGCGGCGGATAGCCGTGCGACGATGATTTTCGACACGGAGATTTCGACAAGCAACGATCCGTTGAAAGCGGAACAGCTACTGGTGGAAAAATATGCGTAAGCAGCTCACGCAGCTCTCGATATTGTGTGTTTCACTCATCGCGGGGCTGGTGACTGCTGCAGCGCCCGAACCGGCCCGTGCTGCACCAATATCTGCATCATCGGCACCATTGATTGCTCTGCCTGAGCGCGCGGAAATCGCGCCCGTGATGGATTGCGACGCTCTGGTCGTTCCGGTTTCCCAGAACTCGGGCGATATTGTCTATCGCATACGATCCGCGACACGCGAACAGGCGGATCAGGAACATCCCGCATCATGCCTCGTCAAAGGATACACGGCACCGCAGACCGAATTCGAGCTGCGCCTCCCACTGTCCGGCTATAACGGCCGGTTTCTTCAGGGGGGCTGCGGCGGCATGTGCGGGGTCATCGGCACCCAGATCACGCCCCGTTGCAGCAATGCGCATACCGTTTCCGGTGGATTCGCCGTCGCCTTCAACAATGGCGGCCATCACAGCGCCGGCATAGGCGACGCGACCTGGGCTGTCGGCGATCCTGAATTGCGCGAACAATTTGCGCATAAGGCCGCCCATGCCGTGGCAGTAGCATCCAAATCCATCATCCAGCAGTTTTATGGCGCCCCTCCCGAATGGAGTTACTTTGCCGGCTGTTCTGGCGGTGGCCGTGAAGCCTTGGTGGAAGTGCAGCGATATCCGGAGGATTTCGACGGTGTCGTCGCCGGGTCTTCCGTTGCGATGCCCGCTGCGATGCAACTGTTTCTGTGGGAAGCGCAGCAGGGTCTCTATGACGATGGCCGGCCCGTCTTCACTTCCGCGGCTGTAGAACTGCTGCACCGGAAAGTGCTCGATGCCTGCGACACTCTGGATGGAATTCCTGACCGCCAGATCGACGATCCGCGCCAATGCCGTTTCGATCCGGCAGAGCTGGCTTGCAGCGAAGGAGAAGACGGCGATGCCACCTGTCTCAACGCCGATCAGGTTGCGGCTGCACGCGCCTATTACCGGGGCCCCAGCGATGCCGACGGTCATGCCCTGTTTCCCGGCGGCGCGCCTTATGGCGGAGAGCTCGGCTGGATCGGTCGGGGCAGCCCGATCGAGACTGGCAAATTTGCCGCGCAGTCCTTTCTCCAATATCTGCTGCTGCCCGATCTTCCCGCCGATTTCACATGGCGTGACTGGCGCTTTTCAAAAGAGAGCCTGCAACGCCTGATCAAGGGGGGAGAGCTGTATGATGCCGGTCAGCCTGATATTTCCACCTTTCAAAACGCTGGTGGCAAATTGCTGATGTGGCAGGGCTTTGCCGATAATGCGGCCGGTGCTTATGGAATGCTCGACTATTATCAGGCGATGCGCGACCAGATGGGCGGTCTCGATAATGTGCGCAGCTTCGCCCGCATGTTTCTGGTGCCGGGCGGTTATCACTGTGTCGGCGGCTATGTGCCCTACGATCAGGATTTCCTTGGGGCGGTGGTCAATTGGGTGGAAACGGGGAAAGCGCCCGATGCGGTCACTGCCGTGGCCACACTTGACGATGACACCATTCGGACACGACCGCTTTACGCCTATCCGACAGGCACGCGTTATCTTGGCGGTGACGTCAATTCAGCATCCTCTTTCGAACCAAGAGAGCCCTCCAACATTCCGCAGGACGGCTTCGATTGGCCCGGCTCGCTGGCACAGGAAAAACCGCTGCACATATCGTTCTGAGACCTAGGCCGTAGCCCCATAAACAGCACCATCGAGGCACTGTTTATGAGTCTATGGCCTAGCCAGCCTGACGGTATTCCCGCTTCATCACCGCTGCGCGAATACGAATATACTGCCCCGCCCGGGCTTCATATAAGGCAACGCTGTTGATGTAGTAGCGATCGCCCTTGTTCAGCGGGCGAGACGTGAAGTCGGGAATGTTTTCAAGCGCCAGAAATTCAGATTCCAGCTCGGCGGCCAGCAATGGCCCATCACTGAAGCAATTGAGCACCTTGATCGTCCGGCGGGTCTGGGATTTTACCCCCGTATAGAAATCAATAATCGCCTGCCGGCCAATCAGCTCGGTACCATTGCCGATGGTGAGGCGAATGTCAGGCGCATAAAAGTCGCTGAGCGCGGCCCAGTCGCTGGCATTGAAAGCGGCCATATAGGCGCGAAAGTGATCTTCGGGGCTTATTGTATCGGTCATGACGAAGCCCTCTTGCTGCTCGCAACGCGCGCTGTCCGCACGCGGGTGAAGCGCTGATCCTCAATATCGTAGAGCGCGAAGTTGACGCTCCAGCGCTCATCGCCTGCTGCCATTGCGCCAGTTGGCATGTCGGGCCAATCCTTCACAGCACGCAGATTGGTACGCAATTCGGCGAATATATGCTGTCCGTCTCCGGCGCCGACGAAGCTCAGCAATTCGACCCGTTCCTCCAGATATTGACGCACTTCATCATAGAAACGGATCACCGCATCACGGCCAACGACTTGCGCCGCCTGTCCCTGAAAGACCACCTGATCGGCATAATAGGCTCCGAATTCCTCAGAATCCCCTCGGTTGAAGGCAGCAAGATAGGTTTCAAACCAGTCGCGAAGATCGCCCCGCTCGGTCATGCTTCATCCCCCGGCATATAATAATCCTTATCCATGGTTCGCGATGCCAGCAGGAAGCAGAGCGCGGCGACAAAGAATATCCCGACTGCACTCATCAATGCCGATTTGACGCCATAGGCCGCTGCTATCGCGCAAGGGTCAGGGCCGAGCAATTGGGATGCCGCCATAGCCGCTTTCGGCCCGTGGCATTGGGCCGCGAAATCACCCTGAAACGAGATTTTGGCATAATAGTCGCTGAGCCACCCCACGAAGGTCGGACCCAGCCCGTAACCAAAAATCGTATAGAGTATGCTGAACAGGGCCACGCCTGTTGCCCGCATTCGCGGCTCCAGCATGTTCTGGATCATCCCCTGGGTGGGGCCGAAGTATAGCAGCAGGCACGCGCCGGACAGAATGAGCATGCCCGTGCCCAGCGCAACCGACGTCGTGCTGAAAGCGATCCAGTAAAGAAAGGGTGCTATCATCAGCCCTGCAGCCGCGCCCCAGGCCGGCCAGCGGATATCTCCGCGCCCGGCAAGCCAGTCGGTTCCGAAAGAGCCGATCAGCAGGCCCAGCGTCAAAGACACGCCCGATATGACGCCATATAATGTCCCGCCATATTGCACCGGCAAATCATAGGTACGGATCAGAAACACCGCCATGAACTGAGAGATCGAGGTCATGCCAAAACCGGCCAGTGATCCCCCGAGAATGACGAAGAGCAGCGCCCGCTTCCGCCGTATCGCACGCAGGAAAGCCCGGAAATCAGGTGGCGGCGTGCGTGTAACCGGCGTATTATCGACCAGGCCGCGGCGTGGTTCGCGCAGCACCAGCAGCACCAGAACCCCCACGACCACACCAGGAATGCCAAGGGCTATGAAAGCCGCCCGCCACCCCCAGATGCCTCCGATCCAGCCGCCCACCGATGCACCGAGAAAACTGCCTATGGGTGACCCGAGCAGCACCAGCGACATGACGGATGCGCGCTTATCACGCGGGAAGTGATCGCCCACCAAAGATGCCGTCGCGGGCTGCGCTGCGGCCTCGCCCATACCTACGCCGACCCGGCATAGCAGCAACTGGACGAAATTACCGATCAGGCCGCAGGCCGCAGTCATGGCCGACCAGAGAATGATCGCCCCCGCGAGGATCTTCGTGCGTGAAGCGCGTTCGGCAAGACGCCCGATCGGCAAACCAAGCAATGCGTAGAGAAAGGCAAAGGCGAGCCCTTGCAGAATGCCGAGCTGCAAATCGGACAGATTCAGATCGATTTTGATCTGTTCAGCCAGTGCGGCAAAAATTGCCCGGTCCGCATAATTGAAGACCGCCACAAGCGATACGAGACCAATGAACATTCGCCGATAGGAGGGGGAGAGCAGATGCTCCTCGTCATTCTTGTTCAACAGCATCTCCCCTGGGATATCGCGCCAGCCCCCTGAAAGGCAGGACGGAGCCGCACATTTTCAGGGGTTCACCAGACGATTATTTATATCTGATGGCAGCTAGTCCTAATTTTGTTGATCCGTCAACATCTTTAAAGTTGATTTCCCGCTTGGCTCAGGCAATTTCAATCGGATGAAGCCTTCATCCATGTCTGCCCTGTACGGCAGCGATCACTTTCCTTACCAATTGCTTATCCTGGCCAAGAAGATTGACCGCCAGGCCACCCGGCATTTGCACGGCGAATTTGGGCTGACTTTGGCGGAGTGGCGCGTGCTGGCTTTTATCGGTGTTGCGGGGCCATCAAGCGCCAGCCTGATCGGGCGCGATGGTCATGTCGACCGCGCTGAGATCAGCAGGGCAGTGTCCCGATTGACTGAGGCTGGGCTGGTCACGCGGCAACCTGCCGAGAATAATAAGCGCCGGCTGATCATCCATACGACACCGGAAGGTCAGGATTTGTTTATCAAGATCAGAGATCATCGCCGGACCTATTATCAAACCCTAACGCACTCCATTTCCGAAGAGGACAAGAACCGCCTTTCGCAGGCCATCAGAGACATGTCCGAGGAAGTCGACAGGCTACAGGACACGTTAGGGGATTAGTTCTTCCGAGTGGCTCAGCGTGACTTCGCCGCCGGAGATCTGTCCAGATGTTCGCCGAAGAAAGGCAAGACCTTGCTCCGCAAACGCTCCGCAATGCGATTGCCATGGTCGCCAGAATACACTTCCCAATCATGTGCGATGTTGAAGCGCGACAGTTCACCATGCACCGCGTTATTGTCGTTGTAGAGGTTATCCTCGTCACCAACATCCAGCGCAATCGCTTCGTAACTCTTCAATGCCGGCACATATTGCGCCATCATCACCAGAGGCGCATTGGCGGCCATTCGCCCGATAACAAGCGGATCGAGCGCATCCCCCTCAATTCCGGTGTCGATATAGTTGGGCTCACGCGCCGGATCGGGAGACCAGGAGGCAAGAACCGCCAGCGTACTCCGCTGCAAAAAGTCCATATTCTCGTCGTCCGTTCCGTCATTCGCCTCCGCTTCTTTGGCATCGGCAAGCGTAAGGGGGCGCTGGGAGAGGCAGCACGCACTCATGGCGTAGAGACTGGAAAAGATACCGGGATACTTCATGCCCAAACGCAAAGTGCCATATCCGCCCATGGAATGCCCCGCCAAGCCGCGTGACTGCGGTTCGGCAATCGTCCGATAGTTTTCGTCAACATAGGACACCAGCTCATGCGTGACGAAATCTTCGAAATTCCCGGTGGTTGGGGAATTTGAATACATCGCACCGCCATGTTTGCTGTTCCCGTCAGGCACGACCATAATCAGCTCGTTACCTTCAGCCTCCGCGCCGGCGACCGCCCCGGAAAAATCGAGATATTCATCATATCCCTTCGGAGTGCCGAGATAGCCATGGAGGAAATAGACCACCGGATAGCGTGCCTCCGGATGCGTCTCATAGCTGGCCGGCAAAACGACCAGAACATCACGGTTCGCATCGTTTCCCTCAAGGTTGCCGGCAATCGCGTCACTGTGAACAGTGACCCATTCTTCTTTCGCCGCGGGCGCAGACTGCGCATGTGCGCTGAGAGGATGAAGGAAAATGGCAAACGCCGCGGCTAAGGCGAATGGTCTGGCAAGCATCATCTATGTCCTCTCCCTCAATTATGGCATGGCAAAGTAGAGAATTTATTTGAGTTGTCATCGATATTATAGACCGGCATCGAAAACGCCCTTTCCGGCACTGTCCCTACTGGACAAGTCCCGCGCTGAACGGGCATAGCGCGCAGCCATGCATGACCTTCGTTTTATTCGCGACAATCCCGAAACTTTCGATGCCGGACTGGCCCTGCGCGGGGCAGAGCCTGCTGCTGCGCAAATCCTGGCGCTGGATGAACAGCGCCGCGGCGTTTCCACCCGCATGCAGGAGGCGCAAAGCCGCCGGAACGAGGCGTCCAAAGCCATCGGCAAGGCGATGGGCCAGGGTGACACGGAAACCGCCGAAAGTCTGAAGGCCGAAGTGGCTGAACTGAAACAGACCCTGCCCCAGCTTGAAGAGCAGGACCGCGTGCTCTCCGCCGAACTCAATGATCTGATCGCCCGCCTGCCCAATCTGCCGATGGACGGTGTGCCGCAAGGCACGGATGAAGATGACAATCAGGAAGTCAGCCGCTGGGGCACTCCGCGCGAATTTTCCTTTAAACCCATGGAACATGCCGATATCGGCCCCGCGCTTGGTCTCGATTTTGAAACCGGCGCCGCCATTGCTGGTGCGCGTTTCACCTTTCTGAAAGGCCAGATGGCGCGTTTCCAGCGCGGAATCGCGCAATTCATGCTCGATTTCCAGACAGCGACGCGCGGCTATATGGAATGTGCCCCGCCTTTGCTGGTGCGTGACGAGGCTGTTTTCGGCACAGGGCAATTGCCCAAATTTTCGGAAGATTTGTTCCGCACCACCGATGGCCGCTGGCTGATCCCGACGGCGGAAGTCAGCCTGACCAATTCGGTGCGCGAACAGATTATCGATGATCTTTCAGCGCCTTTGCGATTGACGGCCCTGACCCCTTGTTTCCGCTCCGAAGCGGGTGCGGCGGGACGTGATACGCGCGGCTATATTCGCCAGCATCAATTCGACAAGGTGGAGCTCGTCACCATTTGCCGCCCGGAAGACTGGCAGGCAGAGCATGACTATATGACAGCGTCGGCCGAAGCCATTCTGCAAGCGCTTGAGCTGCCCTATCGCAAGATGCTGCTGTGCACCGGCGACATGGGCGCGACGGCGAAGAAGACCTTTGATCTGGAAGTCTGGCTTCCGGGCCAGAGCGCCTATCGGGAAATCAGCTCGGTCAGCTGGTGCGGTGATTATCAGGCCCGGCGCATGAATGCCCGCTATCGTCCTGAAGGTGCAAAGAAAACCGAATTCGTCCATACGCTGAACGGATCGGGCCTGGCCGTCGGACGCACCCTTGTCGCGCTGCTCGAAAACGGGCAGCAGGAAGATGGTTCGGTGGTAATCCCCGATGCGCTCAAACCCTATTGCGGTGGGATGGAGCGTCTGACACCAGCGTAAAACAATAATAAGCGAAAGGATTTCATGCGCATTCTCCTCACCAATGATGACGGTATTCACGCACCCGGTTTTGCGGTTCTGGAGAATATAGCGCGGCAGATTTCCGACGATGTGTGGGTCTGCGCCCCGGCTGAGGAGAATTCCGGCGCCGGCCATTCGCTGACCCTGCACCAGCCCGTTCGGCTGAAGGAGCATGGTGAAAAACGCTATGCCGTGACCGGAACGCCGACCGATTCGGTCAATCTGGCCCTGCGCAAATTCTTTGCTGACAAAATGCCCGACCTGATCATTTCAGGCGTCAATAATGGCGAAAATCTGGCCGATGACGTGACCTATTCGGGCACGATTTCAGCCGCAATGGAAGGCGCCCTGGCCGGCATTCCGGCCATCGCGCTCAGCCAGTCCATGCGCGGCGGCGCTGACGGCCCGGGTTTCGATGCAGCCGAGCAATGGGCCGAGAGAGTCATTCGCCCTTTGCTCACTACGCAAATTCCCCGGCGCTGCGTCATCAACGTCAACTTCCCCGCTTTGCCTGCCGCCGAGGTGAAAGGCATTCGCGTGGTGCGGCAGGGTTTCCACGATTATGCCCGCGGCTCGCTGGTGGAAGCGACCGATCCGCGCGGGCGGCCTTATTTCTGGTTCGGGCTGGACGATATCGAACATTCGCTTGACCACGGCACCGATCTGGAAGCCGTGGCCGAGGGATATATTTCGCTGACGCCTATCCAGCTTGATCTCACCCATTATGCGTCGCTCGGCGATCTGGGTGAAACCTTCGCCCAAAGCAGCTAAAGCGGCATGGCGCAGTCGCACCGCTCCCGCAAATATAATGACGCTGTGCGCAGCCGCCGGTTCACACCGCTGAAACGTGCCGTGCGTGTGCCGGTCTGGGCAGATATCGGCATCCGCCTGTCCGCCGCCCTCGGCCTCGTCTTTCTGGTGGTGATGGTCCATTGGTGGGACCGCGACGGGCTGGTCGATAATCTGGATGGCGAGGTAAGCTTCCTCGACGTCGTCTATTTCACGATGATATCCATCACCACCACCGGCTTTGGCGATATCGCCCCGATCAGCGATCGCGCCCGACTGGTGGAGGCGCTCATCGTGACTCCGATCCGCTTTGCGGTCATTTTCATCTTCGTGGGCACCGCCTACAATTTCATCATCAAACGCAGTTGGGAGAAATTCCGCATGGCCCGCATTCAGGAACAGCTCTCCGACCATTTCGTGGTGCTGGGTTTCGGTGTTTCCGGCTCTGAAGCCGTCGGCGAATTGATCGAACGCGGCACCGATCCCAGCTGTATCGTCGTGATGGACACGCATAAGGATCGCCTGGCCCATGCCGAGGCGCTGGGCTGCAATGTGATCGAGGGCGATGCCACGCGCGACGAAAGTCTGATGGCGGTGCGCATTCGCAAGGCAAAGACCGTTTTGGTTTCAGCCGGGCGTGACGATGCCTCTATCCTGATCGTGCTGACCGTGCGTCATCTGGCACCCAATGTCCCGATCAGCGTCGTGGTGCGCGCGGCCGATAATGAAATTCTGGCCCATCAGGCCGGGGCCGACAATGTGATCAACCCGGTGCGCTTTACCGGCCTGCTCCTCGCCGGTAGCGCGCAAGGGGCGCATATTGCCGATTATCTGGCCGATCTGGCCTCCGTGACAGGGCGGGTACAGCTTGTCGAACGCTCTGTCTTGCCCGAAGAAGTGGGTAAGCCGCTGGCCGAACTGGCCACGGGCGGTAAAGGTCTGCGCGTCTATCGCGGTGCCGGGGCGCATGGCTTCTGGGAAGATGAGGCAGGCATGCTGCAATCGGGCGATATCGTGGTCGAAATCCGCCCGTCGCGCGATGAGCCCGTCACCGATGATGAAGTGGCAAGCTAGGCCGTAAACGCATAAACAGCACCGTCGAGGCGCCCAAATGGCGAACATATCGGAGCAAAGCGCCCGCCGGGAAGGCTGTTTGCCTTTCCAGGGCGATTTGTTTCGAGAGGGAAGCCATTTGGGCGTCGCAAAGCGATTTGGCCAAAATGGCCCATCGCTGCGTCAAGAAGCCTTGAAATATCGACATATTCCCACGCCTTCTTTCCTGACGCTGAGCCATTTTGCCTCAAACCTCGATGGTACTGTTTATGAGTTTACGGCCTAGACCCGCTTCAAATTAACGAAACGCCAGAAACACCAAACCCATCGCCGTCATCCCGGTGATGAGATGCAGCGCATCAATCGCGAACAATTTGCCTGATTTGCGCTGAAACAGGTAATTGATGCCCAGCGCCGGTGTCATGATGGTCAGACCAAAACCGCTGGAAATCATCATCATTCCCCGCACGCTCGGGCTGGTGCGAGCAAATTGGTGGCCCAGCATCAGTGCGATCAGCAGTTCAAACAGAAATGCCAGCGCGAGAATCAACACCATCGGTTTGCCATCGGCAATATGCTGATCGGTCAGGCCCGCTTCGCGCTGCCACAGCTTGCCAAACAGCAATCCGTACCAGATCATGCCCACTGCAAAGAAAGCGCAAGCGGCCAGAAAAACCGCCAGCATATTGATTTCGCCCATGATTGGTCCCATTATCGCTGCTTAGCGCGAACGGTTCGCGCGTGACTTCCGGACATTCAATAGCTAGGGGCGCGCATCATGGCCACCCGCATTCCCGAACAGCGCCGTGTCGGCATGGTTAGTCTTGGCTGTCCCAAGGCTCTTGTCGATTCCGAGCGTATCCTCACCAAGCTGCGTGCCGACGGCTACGCGATGAGCCCCGATTATGCCGGGGCTGATGTCGTGCTCGTCAACACTTGCGGCTTCCTCGATTCTGCCAAGGAAGAAAGCCTTTCCGCCATTGGGGAGGCAATCAAGGAAAATGGCCGCGTCATCGTGACCGGCTGCATGGGCGAGGAAGCGGAGGCGATCCGCGCCAAGTTCCCCGAAGTTCTGGCGATTACCGGCGCGCATCAATATGAAGATGTGGTGGATGCCGTGCATGTGGCCGCCCCGCCCAGCCAAGGGCCCTTCATCGATCTGGTGCCCCAGCCCGATATCAAGCTGACCCCGCGGCATTATTCCTATCTCAAGATTTCAGAAGGCTGCAACCATTCCTGCGCCTTCTGCATCATCCCCGATCTGCGCGGAAAACTGGTCAGCCGCCGGATTGATGCCGTGCTGCGCGAGGCGGAAAAGCTGGTCGCTGCCGGCACGAAGGAACTGCTGGTCATCAGTCAGGACACCAGCGCCTATGGCGTTGATACAAGACATGAGGCACGCTTGTGGAAGGGCCGCGAAACCCGCGCCCATATGACCGATCTTGCGCGCGAATTGGGGCAGCTGCGCACGCCGGACGGCGACACGCCATGGGTGCGGCTGCATTATGTCTATCCCTATCCGCATGTCGATCAGGTCATTCCGTTGATGGCGGAGGGGCTGATCACGCCCTATCTCGACATTCCCTTCCAGCATGCAGCGCCATCCGTGCTGAAAGCCATGAAGCGCCCGGCCAATGAGGCCAAGGTGCTTGATCGGTTGAAAAAATGGCGTGAGATCTGCCCGGACATCACCGTGCGATCGAGCTTCGTGGTCGGCTTCCCCGGCGAAACCGAGGCCGATTTCGAATATCTGCTCGACTGGCTCGAGGAAGCACAGCTCGACCGCGTGGGCGGTTTCCGCTTCGAACCGGTTGAAGGGGCGCAGGCCAATGCGCTGCCTGATCAGGTGCCGGAGGACGTGAAGGAAGAGCGCTACGCCCGGCTGATGGAGAAGACCGAAGCGATCAGCGCGGCCAAGCTCGCCGCCAAGGTCGGCGGATTGCAACAGGTGATCATCGACGAGGTCGGGGAGCCGGATGAAGATGGCGACATTGGTGCCACTGGTCGCAGCCGTGCCGATGCTCCTGAAATCGACGGCGCCGTCTATCTGCGCAATGTTCCTGAAACGCTGAAGCAAGGCGATTTCGTGAATGTCATGGTTGAAGATGCCGACGCGCATGACCTCTATGGTGTGATTGCCACGGACTAACGCCTAGCGCATCGTCCTAAGCGTGATTGAATGCCGGGTTACCTCCATCGGCACGATCGAATGCTCCCATTCCTGCCGCGCTTTGCCGGATAGCCGATAGGCTGACCGGCGAGCGAGCGGGACGGTATGGCGCCGGAAGCCGCCACTTTCCTGCCGCTGCCGGAGACGCAGCACCGCTGGTGCGCTCAGCGACAGGCCCAACACATCGCCATATTGCGGCCGGTCGCGGTGCCAGCCGATCCCTGCCCCAGGATCATAACGGATCAGCAACGCCTGACGCAGAGCCGCAGGGTCAAGATCAAACAACGGCGCAAGCTGATGCTTCAGCGCCTCCAGCCATGCGGGAAAATCCGGCGCGTCGGTCACTTTGCCGCGGGCATAATCATAGGCTGAACCGTAATTTACCGTCAGCCGCTTGCCCTCCCACTGACCGAAGCGGAAGGGTGCGAGCGGCGCGACATCGATCGCCGCAGCATAGTCGCGCTCCTGCTCACACGTGATGGCTTCCTCCACCAGAGTGAGGCCGGGCACCGTAAACGCAGGTGGTGTGTCGGCAAAGAAGTCGCCTTGGCTGTGCATGTCGCCTATATGGGCAGCCATGCGCCAGATTCATACCACGCTGACCATCGCCACGCAGGGGCAAAGCCTTAATGAATGTACCCATGAGATTGCCGACTGGCTCGGCGATAGCGGTATCTCGGATGGCCTGCTGACGATTTTCTGCCAGCACACTTCCGCATCCCTGCTCATCAATGAGAATGCCGCACGCGAAGTGCCGGGCGATATTCTGCGCTGGCTCGATCGGACGGTGCCAGAAGGGAGCCACTATGCGCATGACGATGAAGGCCCGGACGATATGCCCGCCCATATCAAGGCCATGCTGACCGGTAACAGCCTGACCATTCCCGTCGCGGCGGGACAGATGATGCTCGGCACGTGGCAGGGCGTATTTCTGGCCGAACATCGGGCCCGGCCGCATCGGCGGCGGATCATTTTGCATCTGCTGGGCGAATAGGCGCGGGTTTCGGGAAACAGTTTCTGCCGGCGATGGTTGCTGAAACATATGGCTATACACATCACCGCGCATTTCAGTTTCGAACTGGACCAGCCCACCGATCTGCTTCTTCAATTTGAAGCGGCTGCGATCCCCGAACAAACCATCATTTCTGCCACGACGCAGATCGACAAATCGGATTATTTCGCCCGCGTTCCGGCGCAGGATGACATTGGCGAGCGGATCTGGCTGCGCAAGGAAGGCCGCTGTCAGGTCGAATATTCCGCCACGGTCGAGATTGAACGGCTGAGCGTCAATATGGCAGATCTGGCCGCGATGGAACCGCATGACCTGCCTGGCGGCGCAGTCCAATATCTGTTTGATTCGCGCTACTGTCCCGCTGACCGCTTTCAGCCATTTGCGCTGGAGGAATTCGGCACGGTATCGGGCGGTGCAAAGATTGTCGCCATTCGTGACTGGGTCCGCGATCACCTGACTTACGAACCGGGCAGTTCCACCCCCAGCACCACCGCCCTCGACACCTTTTTCGACCGGCAGGGAATTTGCCGCGATTATGCGCATCTGGTGGTCACTCTGGCCCGCGCTTCCGGCATTCCCGCACGGTATGTCAGCCTCTATGCGCCCGGTGTGCAGCCGCCGGATTTTCACGCCGTGGCAGAAGTATTCCTCGCCGATCCCACGATACCCAACGGCGGCGCATGGCATCTGGTTGATGCCACCGACATGGCAACGCCCGATACCAGCGTAAAAATCGGCATCGGCCGCGATGCAGCAGATGTCAGCTTCCTCACCAGTTTCGGCCCCTGCACCTTTGGTGATAAACAAATCGAATGCCGACAAGGTTGAATATAGCGCTACAAGATATAGAGACACTCGGTATGGACGCTTATCCGGCGCCGCAGCAGCACACTCTTTTCCGGATAACGGCAATATAGCACTTGCAGGGAATGCACATGACCTGTGAAGGTGGCGGCGCTGCTGGTGGTATATGCGACCGCCAAAACATCGACTTCAACCGGACTATACCGGAGTTATGCGTATGAGTTTCACCGCCGACCGTCTTCTCCTATTTGGCGCGACCGGGGATCTGGCGCAAAGAATGCTGCTGCCCTCTTTATGCGCACTGGATGCGGATGGATTGCTGGATTCCGAACTCTCCATAATCTGCACGGCCCGTTCGGAAATGACCGATTCCGAATTTCGCAATTTCGCCCGTGCCGCGTTGGAAAAGTTCCTGCCGGCGGATCGCCGTGGCGGTATGGCCGAATTCCTCAATCGCCTGCGCTATCAGCCGCTTGATGCGACCACGCTGGAGGGGTTCGACGAATTGGCGGAAAAAGTCGGCCAGCCGGAAAAGGGCCTGGCGATTTTCCTGTCGACCGCCCCCAGCCTGTTTGAACCCACGATCAAGGGCCTGCAACATAGCGGTCTGGCAAATGGCAATGTCCGCATCGGACTGGAAAAGCCGCTCGGCACCGATCTGGGCTCCAGCTGCGAAATCAATGATGCGGTGGCCTCGGCCTTCCCTGAAGACCGGATTTTCCGGATCGATCATTATCTTGGCAAGGAAACGGTGCAGAACCTGCTGGCCCTGCGCTTTGCCAATATTCTGTTCGAACCGCTGTGGAATGCCAACCATATCGAACATGTTCAGATCACCGTTGCCGAAACGGTCGGGCTGGAAAGCCGGGTCGATTTCTATGACGATGCCGGCGCGCTGCGCGACATGGTGCAAAACCATATGCTGCAATTGCTGGCCTTGGTCGCGATGGAACCGCCCACCAGCTTTGACGCCGCCGCTGTGCGCGATGAAAAGGTCAAAGTGCTGCGCGCCTTGCGGCCCATTGGTGAAGGCGAAAGCGTAACCGGGCAATATCGCGGCGGCGCAGTCAGTGGGAAAATCGTCCCCGGATATGATGAAGAACTGGGCCGCGACAGCGACACGGAAACCTTCGTCGCGCTGAAGGCCCATGTCGATAATTGGCGCTGGAAGGGCGTGCCCTTCTACATGCGCACCGGCAAAAGGCTGAGCGAACGCGTGACCGAAATTGTCGTCCGCTTCCGGCACATCCCCCATTCGATCTTCGATGCCAAAACAGTGCCGAACGAATTGGTGATTGGCATTCAACCCGAAGAGAACATTTCGCTGACCCTCATGGCGAAAGTACCCGGACTGGACCGTGACGGATTGTCGCTGCGCCCGGTTCCGCTCGACATTGCGATGCCTGATGCCTTTACCGGGACACATCGCCGCATTGCCTATGAACGGCTGCTGATGGACCTCATCGAAGGGGATCAGACCCTGTTCGTCAGGCGCGACGAAGTCGAGGCGCAATGGAGCTGGATCGACGGAATTCGGAACCAATGGTCCAGTGAAAAGCTAAAACCTAGAACATATAGTTCCGGCAGCTGGGGCCCAAGCGCCGCCATCGCGCTGGCGGAACGGGATGGAGTAAGCTGGCATGAGTAATCTCAACCCCGTGGTTGAGCGCGTGACCGACCGGATCATCGAGAAATCGAAGGATTCGCGGCGCGATTATCTGGAGCTGATGGACCGCGAGGCGGAACGCCAGCCCGATCGCAATTCGCTCTCCTGCTCCAATCTTGCCCATGCCTTTGCCGGCGCGGAGGAAGACCAGCAGGCAATCAAGACCCAGCGCGGCCCCAATCTCGCGATTATCACCGCTTACAATGATATGCTTTCGGCGCATCAGCCCTATGGCGCATTCCCGCCGCAAATGAAGATCTATGCCCGCGAAGTGGGCGCCACGGCGCAGGTTGCTGGCGGCACTCCGGCCATGTGCGATGGCGTGACTCAGGGGCAGGACGGGATGGAGCTGTCGCTCTTTTCCCGCGATGTAATCGCGCTCTCCACTGCAGTCGCGCTCAGCCATGCGATGTATGATGGCATGGCCTTGCTGGGGATTTGCGACAAGATCGTGCCCGGACTGCTGATCGGCGCTTTGCGCTTTGGCCATATGCCGGCCGTGTTCGTGCCATCGGGACCGATGCCGACCGGCATTGCCAATAAGGAAAAGCAGAAAGTCCGGCAGCTTTATGCTGAAGGCAAGGCAACGCGCGCCGAATTGCTCGAAAGCGAAAGCAAGAGCTACCATTCGCCCGGCACCTGCACCTTCTACGGCACGGCCAATTCCAATCAGATGATGATGGAACTGATGGGCCTGCATATGCCCGGCGCGGCCTTTGTCCATCCCGGCACCCCCTTGCGGCAGGCCCTGACCCGTGCGGCAACGCACCGGCTGGCCGCAATCACCAGCGATGGCGACGATTACCGTCCGCTGTCCCGCTGCGTCGATGAAAAAGCCATTGTGAATGCCGCCGTCGGCCTGCTCTCCACCGGCGGGTCCACCAATCACGCGATCCACCTGCCCGCCATGGCCCGCGCCGCCGGGATCGATCTCGACTGGAACGATCTGGCCGAACTCTCCTCCGTCGTACCGCTGCTGGCGCATGTTTATCCCAATGGATCGGGCGATGTGAACCATTTCCACGATGCCGGCGGGATCGGCTATGTGGTTGGCGAACTGCTTGATGCCGGGCTGGCGCATAAGGATATTATGACGGTCGGCGGCGCGGATATGTCCGCTTATGCCGAAGAACCCATTCTTGATGGCGACACGCTCACCTGGCGCCCCGTCGGGCCGAGCGGCGATGACACCATGCTGCGTCCGGCAAGCAACCCGTTCCAGCCCGATGGCGGAATGCGGCTGGTTCAGGGCAATCTTGGCCGCGCCTGTTTCAAGACCAGCGCGGTTGAGAAACAGCGCTGGACGGTTGAGGCTCCCTGCCGCGTTTTTGAACGTCAGGAGGATGTGTCCAAGGCCTTCTCCGCAGGCGAACTTGACCGCGATGTGGTGGTCGTTGTTCGTTTTCAGGGGCCCCGCTCCAATGGCATGCCCGAATTGCACAAGCTGACACCGCCGCTCGGCGTGCTGCAGGATCGCGGTTACAAGGTCGCGCTGGTCACGGATGGCCGCATGTCGGGCGCCAGTGGCAAGGTGCCTTGCGCGATCCATTGCACACCCGAAGCGCTGGGCGGCGGACCGCTGTCTCTGCTGCGTGATGGCGATGTGATCCGGCTTTGCGCTGAAGAGGGCACGCTGGAAACGACGGCCGACCTCAGTGCACGGGAACCGGCCGAACGCCCGGCAGCGGCAATGGGCATGGGCCGGGAACTGTTCGGCATGTTCCGCGCCAATGCTGACAGCGCCGAAAAGGGCGCGTCGTCCATGTTGGCCATGGGGGGCCTGTAAACCATGCAAGGCCAAGCCAGTGATCTGGTCGCGCTCGATATTGGCGGCACCCATGCTCGTTTCGCATTGGTGCGTTTCGCAGCAGATGGTTCGATTGCGATGGATGACCCCATCACGTTGAAAACCAGCGATTTCGTCAGCCTGCAAACCGCTTGGGAAGAATTTGAAAATCGGGTCGATGGCCCCGTTCCCCGTGCTGCCGCGCTTGCCCTCGCCGGCCCGGCAACCGGTGAAACCGTGCGGCTGACCAATAATAGCTGGGCGATCCATACCGGTGCTCTGGATGAACAGCTGGGGCTCGACCGCGTCTGCGTGCTGAATGATTTTGCCGCCGTCGCCCATGCCGTGGCCCGCGCACCGGAGGATCAGTTCCTCCATCTGACCGGCCCGGAAACGCCGCTGCCGCTAAATGGTACGATCAGCGTGATCGGCCCCGGCACAGGCCTCGGCGTTGCGCATCTCTGGCGCAGTGGTGCAGAGCATTATCACGTGCAGGCGAGCGAAGGCGGACATATCAATTTCGCCCCAACCGACCATATTGAAGATGCGATCCTGTCCCGCCTGCGCGCGCGACATCGCCGGGTATCGGTCGAACGCGTGGTTTCGGGGCCGGGTATCGTCGAAATCTACAACACCCTCGCCGCGCTGGAAAAAAAGGCGGTGGATGATCTGGGCGACCGCGCGATCTGGGAACGCGGCATGAAACGCGAAGATAAGCTGGCCGAGGCTGCGATCGAGCATTTCTGCCTCGCTCTGGGTAGTGCGAGCGGCGACTACGCCCTCGCCCATGGCTCCCGCGCGGTCGTTATTGCAGGCGGCCTTGGCTATCGCATCCGCGAAACGCTCAAACGGTCCGGCTTTGCCGACAGGTTCCGTTTCAAGGGCCGGTTTGAACAGGCGATGATGCGCCTTCCCGTCAAACTCATCACCCATCCACAGCCGGGGCTGTTTGGCGCTGCCGCAGCTTTTCAGCGTGAACATCTTTCGGAGACAGCATGACCATGGCCCACAATATTGAACAGATCATGCGGACAGCCCCGGTTATTCCGGTGCTGGTGATCGATGATGCGGCGCAGGCGCGTCCCTTGGCCGAAGCGCTGGTGAAAGGCGGGCTGAAAGTCCTCGAAGTGACCTTGCGCACCCCCGCCGCGCTCGATGCGATCCGCGAGATGAAGCAGGTCGAAGGCGCCATTGTCGGCGCAGGCACAGTCACCAATCCGGATGAGCTGGACGCGGCAATAGCAGCGGGAAGCGAATTCATCGTCTCCCCCGGCCTGACCGAGAATCTCGGCAAAGCGGCCATGTCTGCGGGCATTCCGTTTCTGCCCGGCATCGCCAATGCTGGAGACATTATGCGCGGCCTCGATCTGGGGCTGCGGCATTTCAAATTCTTCCCGGCCGTGGCGGCTGGCGGCATACCGGCGCTGAAAGCGCTCGCCGCTCCCTTTGGTCAGTGCCAATTCTGCCCGACAGGCGGAATTTCGCTGGACACCGCACCAGACTGGCTCAGCCTTGATCCCGTCTTATGCGTCGGCGGCAGCTGGATCGCGCCAAAGGGGTCAGTTGATTACACGGCAATCGAAGCAGCCGCGCAAAAGGCGTGCGAACTGGGGGTATGATGAGCGTAGGCGATCTTCTCGACAGACTGCAGGAACTGCATCACCGGACCGCGGAAACCCCGCTGTTCAATCCGGTATTTCAGCTATCCCTCGAACTCTCCCGCAAGCTTGAGGCAGGAGAGCTGACGCTCGATCAGTGTGAGGCGCTGATTGGGGAGCTTGAATGCGACGCCTTGCAAAGCCGCGCCAAGCGCCTTCAGCGTATGGTCGATCCGGTGAATGTCGAGACGAATGCCGATCGCTTTGCGGCGCTTTTGTCGCAGGAATCAGGCGATCTTTCCGCCTTTCGTGCCCGCTGGGAAGAACCGCAGCTGCATGCGGTATTCACAGCCCATCCCACCTTTCTGTTGCCGCATGACCAGGCCAGCACCGTGGCCGAAGCGGCCAGCAGCGACGAGGCAATCGACACGGACACATGCAGCATCGGCGCAGAGCGGCCTGCCGTCACGCTGGATTACGAACATGATGAGGCGATGCAGGCCATTGCCAATGCCGGTGCCGCGCGTGACACGCTGGTCGAAGCAATCCTGCGCAAGGCCCAGCAAAGCTGGCCCGATGCCTGGCAGCAAATGCAACCGCTGCCATTCCGCTTCGCCAGCTGGGTCGGCTATGACATGGATGGTCGCACCGATATTGCCTGGTACACCTCCATCGCCTTCCGTCTGGCCGAAAAGGAGCGGCGACTGGGTGCCTATGCCGTCTCGCTGGCACGGATCGATCCGGACCATAAAGTTCTGAAGACCCTCGAAGCCGCGCAGAAGCGTGCGGGCGAGCAAGCTGCGGCGTTCCGCGCAGATTTGTCAGACCCCGCAGCGCTGAGCGCCGCGGCCAATGATCTGACGGCAGAGCATCCCGATAAGCTGGTCTCGCTCACCCCGGTAATCGATCAGCTGGAAGCCGAAGCGCGTGACAGTGACAAGGAACGCGCCATTGCGCTCAAAACCCTGACCGCCGCGATGCGCGCCGATGGGCTGGGCATGGGGTGGATCCACTTCCGCGTTAACGCCAAGCAATTGCACAATGCCATTCGCCGGCGGCTGGATAGTGATGGCGGGCTTAACCTTTCGAGCATGAGCGCCATTGCCACCTTGCGCAAAGCACTCAAGGAAGTGACCCCGCTGCGCACCAATTTTGCTGCGCTGGCCATCGAAAGCAGCACCGCCATCCGGCAGTTTCTGGCGATGGCGCAGATCCTGCACCACATTGACGGCGATGCGCCGATCCGCATGCTGATTGCCGAATGTGAAGAGCCGGCCACCATTCTCGCCGCACTCTATTTTGCCAAGCTGTTCGGGATTGACGAAAAAGTCGATGTCTCGCCGCTGTTCGAGACCGAAAGCGCGCTGGAGCATGGCGGGCGTTTCCTCGATGCTCTGCTGGCGGAAGATATTTACCGTGACTATGCCCGTAAGCGCGGCCGCATTGCCATCCAGACCGGTTTTTCCGATGCGGGCCGCTTTGTCGGACAGATCCCTGCCAGCCTCGCCATAGAGCGTTTGCAGGGCCGCCTTGCCGAAGCGATGAAGCAGAATGGCCTGACTGAAACCTCCGCGCTGATTTTCAACACCCATGGTGAAAGCATGGGACGCGGCGCGCATGCGAACAGTTTTGAGGATCGGCTGGCATGGCCGCTGAGCCCATGGGCCCGCCGCCGTTTCGTCCGCGCCAATATCCAGCTCGAACCTGAAGTCAGTTTTCAGGGCGGCGATGGCTATATGTATTTCGCGACGAGCGATCTGGCGCTGGCCACCTTGACGCGGATTGCAGAGGCACGGCCCGCCGCGACCGATCCCGATGCGCCGACCGACCCGTTTTATCGCCGCACGGATATCAGCCTCGATTTCTATCGCGCTATTCGCGATCATCAGCATGATCATCTCGAAAGCCGGACCTATTCGCGCGCCATCACGGCCTTTGGTCTGGGCTTGCTGAATTCTACCGGCAGCCGCGTATCTCGCCGTCAGTCGGATTTGTCGGCTGATCGCGAGATGAGCCTGCGGCAGATCCGCGCCATTCCGCATAATTCCATCCTGCAGCAACTGGGCTACCCCGTGAATGTGATTGCCGGGATCGGCAGCGCGGCGGATGGCAATTATGAAGAATTGGCCGAGCTGCTGCGCGACAGTGCGCGCGGCCAGCAATTGATCAGGTTGGTGCGGTCAGCCAATGCGCTGGCCAGTATCAAGACGGTCGCTGCACATGGCGAATTGTTCAATTCCGCCTATTGGGCCAGCCGCCCCTATCGCGGGTTTGAAAGCCATCTGTCAGAACCCTGTGAAGCCCTGGCAGAATATCTGATCAAGGATGACCGCACGGGCGTGTTCCGTCGGCTTGCCTCACGCCTGCGAGTGGACGCGCTCAAGCTACACCGGCTGCTGGAACTGATTCCGGACGAAGAACCGATGGAAGACCGCGAACATGTGCGGCGGGCCATCGGTGTCATGCATGCTTTGCGGCTGGCGCTGTTCCAGCACATGTTCATTCGCGCCGTTTCCATCCCGGCCTTCAGCCGCGCCAATGACATCAGCCGCGACGATGTGCTGGAAATGGTGTTCACTCTGCGGATTGACGATGCGCTGGCACAATTGCGGCGGGCCTATCCGATCAGCTTCCCGCAAATTGGCGATTTTGCACTTGATGAAGCCAGCGATTGGCCCGATCGTGCGGATGAAGGCTACGGCGCTATTCGCCGCGATTATATTGAACCCATTGACCGCGCCTATGGCCTGTCTCTGCGGATTTCCACCGCGATCGCCAATGAATTCGGCGCGCATGGCTAGGCGTCTTCTCCTTGCATGACATGTGCACGCTCGATCTCGATCGGGCGTGCACTTGGACATCATCGAAAGAACGTATCGGGACGGTACAGGCACGAAGCTTGCGCTGGCAGTACAGCCGCCAATGCGGCATAGATAGGTAATGACCCTTATTGTAAAATGGATCGGTGGTGCTACGGCGGCCATTCTGCTGGCTTTGCTGGCCGTTATGTTTCTCGGTCATTCGCTGTCTTCCGCGCAATCAGATGCAGAGATGATGGCGCAGCCCGCTAAGGCCGCCGGTTCAGCCACGGCCTCCGCGGACGGTTCCGCACCGGCCCCTGCTACGAACAATCCATCTGTTCAGCGCGCCGATACCAGCACAGAAGGTGCTGCTACATCAGTCGACGTCGAACTCGATTCCCCGCCTGCGCCAGCCCTTGCTGCCAAGAAGGCCGCCAGCCCCTTCGTCATAAAGCACATCATGCCGATCGACGGCCCGCTACGTTATGGCGAATGGCACTGGGATGAAACCGGGGCACCGGCTGACGGACCGCTGGTCATGACAGTCGATCTGGACGCCCGCGTTCTGTCGGTGTTTCGCGGTGGGTATGAAATAGGCGCGACTGCCGTGCTGCTGGGTACGCAGGACCACCCCACCCCGCTTGGCACCTTTCCTATCCTGGAAAAGAACCGCGACAATGTGTCGAGCCTTTATGACGCACCGATGCCCTACACGTTACGGCTCACCTGGGATGGGATTTCGATCCATGGCTCACAGGTGGAAAATGGCTATGCCAGCCATGGCTGTATCGGTACGCCCAAACCCTTCGCCGCCAAGCTGTTCGCGCTGGCATCCAAGGGGGACAGGGTCATCATAACGCGCGGCAAGATGGCGGGCGTCGGCGATCTGCTGATAGAAAGTTGACGGAACGGGCTTACTGCCCCTGAACCCGCCGCGCCGGTTCCTTGCGGAACACCCATTCGCTGCCACTGATACGCACAACCACACCGCCCAGTGTCGCATCCTTGCCCTGACGCAGACGCGCGACCAGCCGCGCCGCCGCGCCGCCGCGCGGATCACCGCCCAACATGCGGATCGCGCGTATGACAATGCGCATCACGATCAGTCGCGGCGTTTCCGGACGATAGCGGATCTCACCCTCGCTCACGGTCACACGCTCTTTCCATTCGCGCGTGGTTGCCCATTCGATCGTCTGTTCCGCCTCCGTCAGATGCGCGGCACTGGCCGCCAGAGCGACCGGATTGATCCAGTCGGCATCAGCCAGATTCTTGCGCATCTTCACGCGATCGAAACGCTCATCTTCATTGCTGGGGTCAAGCGCCGGGCTGAGACCGGCAAGATCAATCACCTCCCGCAACTCTGACCGGCGCCAACCCAGAACCGGGCGCAGCAGGGTCAATTTGGTGCCCGGCACAACGCCTCTGGCACGCACCCCGGCCAGACCGGCAACGCCGCTGCCCCGGTTGAGGCGCATCAGCAAAGTTTCTGCCTGATCGTCAGCATGGTGGGCCGTCGCCAAGGCGCCCAGCCCCCGCCGCTTCATCCACTGGCCCATCACGGCATAGCGTGCCGCGCGGGCGCGATCCTGCAAATTGCCCGACTGCACCTCTACTTTGAGCATTTCGCAAGGGATGCCATGCCCGGCGCAAAGTTCCTTCACCATGGAGCATTCACCAGTGGCTTCGGGGCGCAGGCCATGATCAACCGTCGCCACCTCCACCCTACCGGGTAGGACCGCCTCTGCCAGCAACAGCAACGCCAGACTGTCCGGCCCGCCAGAGACAGCAAGTCCAAGCCTGCTCCCCTCTGGCCACAACTTTGCCAGATCCCCTGCAAACCGGGCGATCAGCCGGTGCGGGAAACCATCATTGGCATTTGACGCGGGATCGGTCGCGTTCATACTGTCCCTGAAGCCTTCCTGTTGCGAGTGCAGGATAGGTATCGCCAAATTCAGCAAGAGCAATACAAGCTCGCTTGGTATCCCCCATCGCTATCATCGCTTCGGACAAATAAAGCAGGCTGTCCGGCGCGCGTGCTGCCTGTTTATCGGCCTGATAATTGCTCAGAAAATAAGGTGCAGCCTGTTCTGCCTTCCCATCATCAAGATAGGCCCGGCCCAGCAGATTGCGACCATAGGTAATGCGCGAATGATTGGGATAATTCTTCACGAATAAGGCAAGCTGCTGCTGCGCCTCGGGAAAGAAGCCTGCATCCCACAAGCGGAACCCGTAAACATACTCATCGTCGCCCGCATCATCGGTTTGCGGCTTGGGAATAGCCTGTACGGCGGCCACGCGTGCAGCACTGGGCGCGGCTGCGGCGACCTGTTGCTGCGCCGGGGCCTGAGCCTGTGGTTTGCCAGGTGCCGGAATAACTCCGGTAGGCTGACTGGCCGCAGACTGGGGAGTAAAGGCGGTAGAAGTGTTGGTCGAGGCAGATACGTTCATTTGCTGCTGCAATTGCGCGATCGCATTGGCATTTTCCTCACCCCGTGCAGTGAGGCGTGCCAACTGCCCTTCCAACGCGTCGAGCCGGGTTAGAATATCCGTTATTACCGTCGGCGATGGCGCAGCCGCCGACTGGCTGGGCGCGGGCGTCGGCGTCAGCACTTCAGGTGTAAAGAAACGCCCATCGCCATTCGGAAATACCTTGCGCTGCAATGCCCTGACTTCGGCTTCGATCTTACGCAAACGTGCGTCGTCATCCTGAGCCTGAGCCACGGCAGGCAGGCTTCCGGCGCCCAGTCCAATCGCAACACATGCCATAATAAAGGTGCGTGAACGCCCCTGGGTTTTGCTTTTCACTTGCAATCTCCTGCGCAGCAATCCGCAACCTTGCATGGCACGAATAAACCCTGCGTTAACGATATTTCGTAACCACCTAGCCAATAAAGGCGCCCTTTGTCGAGCAAAGACCGCCGCCGATACGTGATCCTGGCAAGGATCCCTATCGTGCGAGCAGAGCCTGAGCCGTTACCGGTACATCGCGCATGATCTGGTCATCATCCGCCAGCCGGCCAATTTCCTTCCCGCCAACGGTGATCGTCAGGGCGTCGGGGCGGCCGGTCCAGAGCTGCGGCCCCTTGGCCTCCGCCGGGACGGTATAGCTTTCGCCCTTGGCCATCTGCTTCTGCATCAGCTGCTTGCCATCCGCATCGTAGAATTTCACCCAGATACCATCTTCCATCGCGGTGAACACGACCGGGCCGCTTGCCGCAGCATCGGCAGTCGCAGGCGCGTCAGCGGCAGCGGTGTCTGCATCATCCTGAACCACCTGCTCAGCGGCGGGCGTTTCTTCTGCCAGCGGAGGAAGCTCCGCTGCGGGGACGAACAAGGTGCGGAAGAAAATCAAGGCTGCGGCCAGTAAAGCGAGGCCCAGAACAACGACAACCCACAGCATCTTGCCCGAAGGTACACGGGCCGGATCACCAGGTTCGAAGCTGACAGCGCGAGGCGCTTGTCTGGGTTCCATTGCATCCAGCTCTGCACGGACACGGCCGGTGATCTCTTCCGGGTCCAGATCGAGCAACTTGGCATAGGTTCGCGAAAAGCCAACCGCATAGGTGCGCGCAGGCAATTCGTTGAATTCGCCGGCTTCGATGTGCCGAATATGCCGCCGGGGGATCTTGGTCTCCTGCGCAACCTCATCCACCGACAGGCCCTTGGCCTCCCGCGCTGCACGCAGATCAGGCCCGACCCCTGAGGACTCGGTGGCTGACATTGTATTTTCGTCTAATTCTTCGGCCATGCACGCTCCCGCTTGCGCTGTCGGTCTGAAACGATCCAATTTGCAATCAAATGCTAGTTTCGAACCCTGCGAGTCAACCCGGCGAGAGCTTGCAAGCAGCTATTCGACTTCTATTCCGCGCGCCTCGGCCCATTGCTGCAATGTTGTCCGCATATTCTCTGGCGGATTGGCGAGCCAACCATCCATCGCGGCCGAAATTTCAGCCGAATCTAATTTGCAAATCAGCTCTTTAATCGGCCCGACGGCCGCCGGAGTGATCGACAGGCGACGAATGCCCAGACCAATCAGCGCCATCGCCTCCAGGCGTCGTCCGCCCATCTCGCCGCAAACACCCAGATCGACCGAATACCCATCCAGCTGCCGCACCACCCGGCGCAGGAAGCGCAGAATGGACGGGCTGACCCAATCGTAGCGCTCCGCCAGTTTGGGGTTCGCCCGGTCGGCCGCAAAAAGGAACTGCGTCAGATCATTCGTGCCAACCGATATGAAGGACAGCTTAGGCGCGATCAGATCCAGCGTTTCAGCCAGTGATGGCACCTCCAGCATGACGCCGTAGCGGATGGCTTCGGGCAAAGTGTGCTTGCGCGCCTTCAGAAAGGCCAGCTGGCTCTCAAAAACGTTGCGCGCGGCGTAGAACTCCCATGGTTCGGAAACCATCGGAAACATCACGTTGAGCACCCGCCCGGCCGCAGCATCGATCAATGCACGAGCCTGAACCTTCAGCAGGCCTTCCCGCTCCAATGCCAGTCGCAGAGCCCGCCAGCCCATCGCCGGGTTTTCATCTTCCCGGCTGGTATCATTCACCAGATAGGGCAGGCTCTTATCGCCGCCAATATCTACGGTCCGAAAGATAATCGGTTTCTTTCCCGCCGCATCCAGCACATCGCGATAAAGGCGCGTCTGCCGGTCACGCTGGGGCATCGCATCGGAAACCAGAAACTGAAACTCGGTGCGGAACAGGCCAATGCCATCGGCGCCGGTCATGCTCAGCATGGGCAAATCATCACGCAGCCCGGCATTCATCATCACGGTAATGCGCTGGCCGTCGCGGGTGCGCGGTTCGACATCGCGCATCTTTGCGTAAGCGGCTTGTTTTTCCTTGCTGCGGGTAAAGCGCGTATCAAATGTATCGAGCACGCCTTGTGATGGGCGCACGGTCACTGCCGCGCGGTCCGCATCCACCAGCACTTCATCACCTTCGCGGATTATTGCGCGGGCATTGCGCACGCGGCCAATGACGGGAATCCCCATGGCGCGCGCCACAATCACCACATGGGCGGTGAGCGAGCCTTCCTCCAGCAGCACACCCTTCAGGCGGCGCTTGTCATATTCGAGTAATTCTGCGGGGCCAAGATTCTTGGCAATCAGAATGGAATCCTGCCGCAAACCGGAACTGGCGGCGGTCCCCAGCTGACCCGAGACAATCCGCAACAAGCGGTTCGCCAGATCTTCCAGATCATGCATCCGGTCCGCCAGCAGCGGATCGTCAATCTCGCGCATGCGCATCCGCGTACGCTGCTGCACCCGTTCGATCGCTGCTTCTGCTGTCAGCCCGCTATCGATCGCTTCATTGATGCGGCGTCCCCAGCCCTCATCATAAGCGAACATCTTGTAGGTTTCGAGTACCTGATCATGTTCACCGCCAACGCCGAATTCGGCCTGGTTGGTCATATGCTCGATCTGTTCGCGCATTTTGTCGAAAGCGAGATAGACACGCTGCCGCTCCGACTCTGTGTCTTCGGCAACTGTCTGCTCGATCCGGATGCGCGGCTGATGGAACACGGCGGCACCGCTCGCCAGCCCCTTGACCAATGTCAGGCCGGTGAGTGTTTCCTGACCAGAATGCGCCTGCGACAGGCCGCTCTTGTCATCGTCATCGACCAGATTGGCATTGTGAATCAGTTCGGCCAGTACCATCGCCACCGTTTGCAGCGCCTCGATTTCAACTTCTTCGTATCGCCGCGGTTCGACATGCTGGACCGTCAGCACGCCGATCGCCCGCTCATTGCGGACGATGGGCACACCGGCGAAGGAATGGAATTTTTCCTCACCCGTTTCCGAGCGGTACTGGAATTCAGGATGCGCGGCGGCTTCAGCCAGGTTCAGCGTTTCGACATTGCGCGCGATAGTGCCGGTCAGCCCCTCGCCCACGCCCATGCGGGTTACGTGAACCGCGCTTTGATTGAGGCCGCGCGTGGCGAATAATTCCAGCATACCCACCCGCAGCAGATACACCGAACACACTTCGCTATGCAGAGCCTCGCCAATGATATCGACGACCTGATTGAGCTTTCCCTGAGCATGGAGGCGCGATGCCATGACTTCATGCAGCTGGGTCAGGATTGATCGGGCGGCGGCGACTGCGGACATGCAACAGGATTACCCCACATTACGTCGCTTGTGAATGTTACTTATCGCATTTGGTGATTTTGTTACTCTTTTGAGCACCAAAACAGCTCTTCATAAAGCAAGAGCGGCATACCGCCTGAAAAATCAGGCGGCGCCGCTCTTGGGATGATCAGATTGCCTGCCTTTTAATGCAGCGCAATTTCTTCCTTGAGCCGAAGTTTCTGACGCTTAAGCGCCTGTATTTTCGAAACATCGGGAGAAGGCCGGTTGAGTTCCTCTCGCAAGCTACGCTCCAGACCGAGATGCTTTGCCTGAAGTGCTGACACATGCGATGTCACCATATGCGTTCTCCTTATCTGTCATTGATCCCAAACGATCATGGCACGGCGCAATCGCAAGCAAGAATCGCTAACTTTCGCGCCGTGCAATTGTCATAAAATCATAATAGTTATAGATCGGCAAACAGCGCAGAGATGAACCGCGCGAAACGAAAGGTAGTACGCATGGAAGCGGGCAGGCACGGGAGCATCCCGGGAAGGTGAATATGACCGAAGAGGAGATGCGCAAGAAACTGACCGGCCTGAAGATCGAACATCGCGATATGGATGCCGCGATCGATGCTCTGACTTCCGCTGAATCACTCGATCAGCTGCAAATTGCGCGGCTTAAAAAGCGCAAATTGCAATTGCGGGATCAGATGTCGATGATCGAGGACTATCTGACTCCAGACATCATTGCCTGATTCGGGACAGAATCGCGCAGTACATTAAGTAGGGCCACCTATGTTTGATTAGGACACACCCTAAGGATGTTTGCCCTTAAGGCTTTTGACTGGCTGGCGCGCGCCGAAAACAGCCGTTATTTCCTGGTCCTACCATGACCTATAAAACAAAACTCAATCAGACCCTGCTGGAGTCTCTTTACTGGGAAGCACTGTGCCTTGCCGAAGAGCTGCAGCAGACGGTCGAAGAAAAGAACCGGGCTCGCGAAAATAGGATTGATGGAACGCAGACTGTTGTCGCAGATACAACCGCGTTTTCGCAAGAAACCTTCAGGACCACCACGCGCATCATGCATGCCATCGCCTGGCTGATGGATCGGCGGGCTTGTCTGGACGGCATGATCAGCGCTCAGCAGCTTGAGATGCAGCCCGCCTTGCCGAGCCTCATTGATCAGGAATCCTGGTCGATATCGGGGGGCCAAACGCCAGACCTGATCGGGCAGATCAATGCGTTTTATATCCGCATTGCGCGGCTTGACCGCCATTGGCGTGCCGAGCGGGAACGCTGTGCCGAACCTGCCGCAGCCGCCAAAGGCCAACGTAGCGCGGCCTATTACTAGTGAGATAGCTTTGCTCATATAACCGCCCCCTCGACAGTCTGTGTCGGGGGGCCCATATCCCGGCTATGACGTTGCCGCCCAAACCATGGCCAACCGGCCACTGCGAAGATATCGAACCGTTGATACGCCGCATATTGGCTCCCAACGGTTCCCCCTTCACATTCACCGGCACGCAAACCTATTTGATCGGGACGCAGGAAGAACTGGTCGTGCTCGACCCCGGCCCGGATCATGCAGACCATGTCGATGCTCTGATAGCTGCCATCGGGCAGGCCCGCGTCGTCGCCGTGGTCTGCACCCACACGCATCGCGACCATTCGCCTGCCGCCAAATTGCTGTCCAGCCACTTCGATGCACCGATAATCGGCTGTGCTGCGCTCACCATACAAAGCGATGAACCGCGCGCAGACGCGCCGTTTGATCAGGATTACGCGCCCGACCGGGTGCTGGAGGATGGGGATAGCATCACCGGCGATGGCTGGACGCTGACGGCGGTTTCCACGCCCGGCCATACCTCCAATCACTTGTGCTATGCGCTGGAGGAAAGTGGCGCGCTGTTTACTGGGGATCATGTCATGGGCTGGTCCACCAGTGTGGTCGCCCCGCCAGATGGCAATATGGCGGATTATCTCGCCAGTCTGGACAAGCTGTATCAGCGCGACGACCGCATCTATTACCCGGCCCATGGCCCTGCGATCACGAAACCCCGTCAATTGGTGCGCGGAATGATGGGTCATCGGCGCCAGCGCGAGCGTCAGATCTTGCGGCTATTGGCAGAGGAGCCGCGCGTTTTACCGGAGATGGTGCCGCTGATGTATAAGGGGCTCAAAGAGCAACTCTATCCTGCCGCGGGCCAATCAGTGACGGCGCATTTGCTGGATCTGGAACGTCGGGGCGAGGTCATCCGTTCAGGAGATCTATGGCAAACAACAAGCTGACCACGGATGAGACAAGCAGCACCGAGCTGCCCTCTGATCCCCCTGCGCCCAGGCGCGAGAAGTCTCTGGCACGCGTGCAGGCCGTGCCGTGGCTGCTCTTCATCGGAATGATGGCGCTGGCGGCTTTTCTGGGCTGGCGCGCCTATGCACCCGACGATCTGGGCGATCCGCTGGCTACCAGCCTGACGGCGTTTGAAAAACGGAACGAGCTGACCGTCTTTTCCGCCAGCCTGTCGCCGGTCGTTGCCTCCACCGACAGCCGCCTGTTCGGCGCGATCAAGAGCAGGCAGGTCGCCGTTATTCCGGCTCAGGTAAATTACACGCTGAATATGGGCGCGGTGGATGCCAGCCGGCTGCGCTGGAATGAAGCAAACGATACCTTATCCGTCCAGCTGCCGCCAGTTCAGGTGGGCAAACCAAATCTGGACAGTGCCCGGGCGCAATATCTGCGCGAAGGCATCTGGATTACCAGCGATGCGCAGGACAAGCTGACCCGTGACAACACCCGTCTGGCAGAACAGCAAGCAGTAAAACAGGCCGCCAATCCCGTACTCATGGACCTTGCGCGAACAGCTGCTAAGGAAGCCGTGTATCAGAATCTCGCCATCCCCCTGCAAGTTGCAGGCTATGGCGACGTTAAAATCCAAATTCGCTTCGACGGAGAAGAAGAAAGCCAATGAGCGTCGAATCCAAGCTCCCCACCGGCACTGATCTGCGCGCCGAAATCGATCGGCTGCGTAAAGAGCGCAATGCCGTGATCCTGGCCCATTATTATCAGCGGCCCGAATTGCAGGATCTGGCAGATTTCGTCGGAGACAGTCTGGAATTGTCGCGCAAGGCGGCAGAGACGGATGCCGATGTCATCGCCTTTTGCGGCGTGAAGTTCATGGCCGACACGGCCAAGATCCTGAGCCCGGAAAAGATCGTTGTCCTGCCCGATATGGACGCTGGTTGCAGTCTTGAAGACAGCTGCCCGCCGGACAAATTCCGCGCTTTCCGCGAACAGCACCCCGATCATATCGCGCTGACCTATATCAATTGCTCGACCGAGGTGAAGGCGCTGTCCGACGTGATCGTCACCAGCTCCAGCGCCGAAACGATCCTGCAGCAAATCCCCAAGGATCAGCCGATCATCTTCGGCCCGGACCGTCACCTCGGCGGTTATCTGAACCGTAAATTCGATCGCGACATGCTGCTCTGGCCCGGCGTGTGCATCGTGCATGAAGCCTTCAGCGAACGCGAATTGCTGAAACTGAAGGAACAGCATCCCGATGCACCGGTGGCTGCCCATCCCGAATGTCCGCCGCATATTATCGACCATGCGGATCATGTCGGATCGACCAGCTCCATCCTGCAATATGCCAAGACCTTTGCAGGGGATACGCTGATCGTTGCAACCGAACCGCATATTATCCACCAGATGGAAAAAGCGCTGCCGGAGAAAAACTTCATCGGTGCGCCGGGCGCAGACGGCAACTGCAATTGCAATATCTGCCCCTATATGGCGCTTAACACGATGGAAAAGCTTTACATCTGTCTGCGCGATCTCGAACCGCGGATCGAGATTGAAGAGGATTTGCGCCTGAAGGCCAAACGCAGCCTCGACAATATGCTGGATATGGCATCCGGCACGATCGGACAGGGCGACCTCGGACGGATCCGCTCAAGTCTGGACAGCTGAATACGGACAGAGTGCCGCGACAATCGGGCACTCTTCCCTTCTCCACTCGTTGCCTCAACCAATAGACCCGTTCGGGAATTTATATTCCGAACGGGTCATTGCACGAAATGGCGGGGGTTACGGGCCTTGAGGCGAGAAGCACAATTTGGCGGGGCGGCGTTCTGGACCCTGCGCCAGCTCATCATAAATTACTGGGCCCTGCCCCTCATCGCCGTCATCGCGGCACCGGTCGCCGCCATTGTCAGCCTGTGGCTGGGCCAGCATGGGGCGAGCGAGTTTCTGCTGGCACGTGATCTGGCGCCGGTTGCCAGCGCCGAAACGGCGAAAGAGCTCGCCAGCACCGCAACCGGTGTCACCGCCGCTTTCCTGACTCTGTATTTTTCAATTACCCTGTTGGTGTTGACCCTCGCGGCGGGCAATCTGGGCGTGCGCCTGATTGATCGCTGGATCGACAAACGGCTGGTGCGCATTTCCATGGCCGGACTGGCGTTCTGTCTGGTCTTTTCCCTGATCATTCTGGCCGCGATCGATCCTGCAGCCGACATGGCCGATGTGCCCCTTTTCAGTTTGCTGGTGTTGATCATCCTCCAGATGATCAACATCGCCATGATGGGCGTATCGCTGCATGATCTGGGCCGCACCATGTTTGTCGATCGCTCGATTGCCAGAATTGGCAGAGATGCTGCGACCCCCAATCTGCCTGTTACGGCAGGCGAGGCATGGCGCGGTGAATGGGCACAGACCATCCCCGCGAGGCGCACAGGCTATGTTGAAGGCATCAATTACGCTTGGCTCGCCAAAAAACTGAGTGATCACCCCGGCCGCCTTCATTTCTGCAAGGCCCCCGGCGCGCATGTGCTGGAGGGAGAGGCACTGGTCCTGTGCGAACGCGATGGTGTCGATCCGCACTATATCGACAAGGCCATTGCGATTGGTGACTTCCGCTCTGATGGGCAAGGCCCGGTCTTTTTCATCCGGCTGCTGGTGGAAATTGCGGCACGGGCGCTGTCGCCCGGTATTAATGATTCCTACACTGCACGCGCTGCCTGCGATGCACTGACCCACGCCATGGCGGGGCAGCTAGGCTCCTGGGTCGATCGCGCTGATCAGCCGCTTTATGCAGATGATTGCCGGTTTGAAATTCCCGGGCAGGATTTTGCCGCCCTGTTTGCCGGTCCACTCGCCACCTTGCGCCAATCCGCCGCCGATTACCCCGCCATTGCCGCGCGGATGATCGACAATTTCGGTCGTCTGCTGCATCACGATGCAATGATGAACCGATCACCTGAGTTACGCGCGTTTCTATGTACACAGGCCGACGCTCTGGCCGATCACGCCCTTGCGCAAACGCAGCAGCATCTGGACCGGGAGACTCTGGAAAGCGCCCGTCGAAACTGTGTGGGAGAAGCCGCATGATCACCCGCATCGGCGAGATATGGCGCCGACTTAATGCCAGTTACTGGTTCTATCCCGGCCTGTTTGCCCTGACTGCTCTCATTCTGGCGCTTGGCACGATCTGGCTGGATCGCAGCGGCCACACCGAATGGATCAGCAATATTCCCTTCATCCACACCGCCCGGCCCGATGGGGCGAACACGTTGCTGAGCGTGATTGCCAGTGCGATGATCGGCGTGGCTGCAACCGTCTTTTCGATCACGATCGCAGCGGTGGCCTATGCCAGCGGCAATTACGGGCCCCGCCTGCTGACCAATTTCATGGAAGACCGGGGTAACCAGCTTAGCCTCGCCACCTTTATCGGCACCTTCGTCTACGCCATCACGGTGCTGCGCACCGTGCGCGGTGAGGATGAAAGCGCTGGCTTCTTGATGCAGGGAAACGATTCCCTGCCCGGTTTCGTGCCGCAGCTTTCCCTGCTGGTCGCTTATGCGCTGACGGCCATTTCCATTATGGTCCTGGTCTATTTCCTGAACCACATTCCGGCTTCAATCCGGGTCAATACCGTTCTGGAAGGCATCGGACAGCGCCTGCTCCGCGGTATTGAAAGGCGTTTCCCCGATGAAGATCGCGGCGACGTGCCGCTCAGCCGGCCAGACGGCTTGCCTATTTGTGCCGCCGGTACAGGATATGTGCAGTTCATCGATTTCGACAAATTGCAATCCATCGCGTCCGCCAAGGAAGCCAAGCTCGTGCTTGGGCTGAGGCCGGGCGACTTCGTACATCCCGCCATCCCTCTGGCCTTCTGGTCTGACCCCTCCTCGATCGAAGAGAGCCCGGATGACGACATTCGCGACTGTTTCTCACTTGGCGGCATGCGCACACCGGGGCAGGATATCCAGTTTCTGATCGACGAGCTGGTGGAAATCGGTTGCCGCGCGCTTTCGCCCGGTATCAACGACCCCTTCACCGCTATCACGGCAATTCATTGGCTGGGCGCCGCGACTGCAGTGATCGGCATGCGTGATCTGCGCATGCATTTTCAGGATGATAGCGGCACAAGTTCCGATCATCTGATTCTGCTCGATGATAATTACGAACATTATCTGACGCGGGGATTTGGCGCCCTGCGCAGCGCAGTCGCAGCCAATCGCATCGCCTGTCTGGTAACCTTCGATACGCTGGTCAACGCATCCCTCACGCTTACCAATGAATCCCGCAAAGCGCGTCTCAAGCTTGAAGGTGATCGCCTGATCGATCAGGCGCGTGAAGCCCTGCGTGGCCCCGCTTTGGTGGATGTGGAGGCCCGCTATGTTCGCTTTTGCCAGAAAATGGACAGTCAGGTGCTACCCTCTGACCCGCCAGACGAACGACAGTTTCTTGACGCCGAAACATAATTTCGCAACGCAATAGACTTATATCGGTAAACACGGTGTCATGAAGCACCCCTAGGCGCCCGTCATCAATAACGGGTCCCAGAGGTAAACCTCATGCAAATCAATTTCCTTCGTCTCGCAATGGCGGCGCCGCTGCTTTTTTGCGCGCCGAGTTTCGCGCACGCTGCCGATGATGCGTCAACTGCCAGCGCAGCAGACACGACGATCGATCAAACCATTATCGTAACCGGCACGCGCGAAGCGACGCGCACGCAGTTCGATACGATCGCCCCCGTCGATGTGCTGAGCGACACCGCGATCGATGCCAGCGTTTCGGACGATCTTTCCGACACCCTCGCCCAGCTCCTGCCTTCTTTCAACGTGCAGCGCCTGCCCGCAGCCGACGGTGCGGCATTCGTCCGCCCGGCAACACTGCGCGGCCTGTCGCCTGACCAGACACTCGTGCTGGTGAATGGCAAGCGGTACCACCGCTCTGCGCTGCTCGGTAATCGCGGGGCACAGGCGACGGACCTTGCCTCCATCCCCAATTCGGCGATCAAGCGGATCGAAGTTCTGCGCGATGGTGCGTCGGCGCAATATGGTTCGGATGCCATTGCCGGGGTGATCAATATCATCCTTGATGATCAGCCGGGGATCGACGGCTACGGCCAGTTCTCCCAATATTATGAAGGTGACGGCGAATCCTATCAGGGCGGTTTGCAGGCCGGTTTCGGTCTGGCCGATCGCGGCTCGATCGTGTTTTCCGGAGAATATAACAAGTCTGAAGCAACATCGCGCACGCGCCAGCGGGCTGATGCGATTGCCTTTCAGGAAGCCAATCCCGACCTCGACGTGCCCGATCCGGTGCAGCGCTGGGGCCAGCCCGAACTCGAATCCTTCAGAGCAGCAGTCAATGCCGATTACGAGATCACCGACAGCGCGGAGCTCTATGCGTTCGGCACCTATAACGACGGCAACGGCGTAACCGACTTCAACTGGCGCAATCCCGCCAACACCGGCAATGTGTTCAAGGACACGGAAGCCTTTCCCGGCTTCAATTTCACCAGCATCTATCCGACCGGCTTCACCCCACAATTCGGCACCGATTATAACGACATCCAGACCGCCGGCGGCATCCGCAGCGCTGACCGTCTGTCAGATTTTACCTATGATTTCAGTGCGAGCTGGGGCCGTAGCCAGATCGATTACAACATGTCCCAGTCGCTGAATGCCTCGCTCGGCCCGGACAGCCCGACCGAATTCTATCTGGGGCAACTTGAACAGCGTGAATTCAACCTCAACGCCGATTTCGTCTATCGTCTCGACACCGGCGGCTACGCGCCGATCAATATCGCATTTGGTGGCGAGCGCCGGGTGGAAACCTACGCGATCACAGCCGGTGATCCTGCCAGCTATGCCATTGGCCCCGGTGCCGCAGAGGGTCTTTCAGCCAATTCAAACGGCTTCCCCGGCTTCAGCGAAGACGTTGCCGGCGAATGGGATCAGACCAGCTATGCCGGCTATGCCGATCTGGAATGGCAACCGGTAGAGATGCTGACCCTGGGTGCGGCGGGTCGGTATGAAGACTTCTCCGAATTCGGCAGCAAGTTCACCTACAAGCTCTCCGCTCGTACGGATTTGACCGACACTTTCGCGCTGCGCGGCACCTATGCCACCGGCTTCCATGCTCCGACGCCGGGACAGCTCAACACATCGAAGACCACGCAGGGCCTCGATACCAACACGATGACGATCTTCACTTCGGGCCGTCTCTCGCCCAGCGATCCGATCGCCGTTGCGCTCGGCGCAGAGCCGCTGAAGCCGGAAACCTCGAAATCCATCACACTCGGCTTTACGGCCAAGCCGGCCCGCGGTTTTCAGGCCAGTGTCGATCTCTACCGGGTGGATGTAGATGACCGCTTCGGCCTGTCGGCCAGCCAGTCGGTGCCAGATGGCGTCGAAAATCCCAATGGCTACAGCTCGGTCAATTACTACACCAACGACTTTGCCACGCGTACGCAAGGCATTGACGTCGTGCTGAGCTATCAGTCGCGCCTCGGTGAAGGGCAGTTCTCAGGATCGCTGGCCTATAATTACAACGACACGAATGTCCGCAACGGACTTTCCGCGACAATCGGTAGCGACGAGCAGCGCCAGCGCTTCGAAAACGCCCTGCCCAAGCATAACGCCACCGCTTCGCTGGGATATGATATCGGGCGTTTCGGCATTCTCGCACGCGGGCGTTATTATGGCTCCTGGACGGATTATTCGGACAATGCCGATGGCCAGATTTTCCAGGATTTCGGGTCGATGGTTCTCGTCGATCTCTCCGTCGATTATGATCTGACCGACAATATCAGCCTGCGTGTGGGTGCCGAAAATCTCTTCGACAGCTATCCCGATGAAGCTACCTATCAGTCGGTGCGTGGCCTCATCTATTCGCGCAACGCCCCCTATGACACCGATGGCGGCCAGTATTATGTCCGTGTCGGTTTCAAGTTCTAAGGACGCTGGTTTGACATTTGATCGCAGAATGTTCGTGAAAGGGGCGGCGCTAACCAGTGCCGCCCTCGCCACATCGAAGCTTCACGCCCTGGCACCAGAGGCAGCGCCACGAGCCGGCATTACCGCCGATGACGAAACCTATTGGGCGCGGATCGCCAGTCAATATGACGTGACCAAAAACGTCATCCAGCTCGAAAACGGCAATTGGGGAATGATGGCCCGGCCCGTTCTCGATGCCTACAAGGTGCATCTTGATCGCGTGAACCGTGACACCAGCTATTACTCACGGCGCCAATTCTGGCCCGATGCCATGGCGATCCGCGCAAGGGTGGCCGAAACGCTGGGCGTGGTGCCGGAAGAAATCGTTTTCACCCGCAACGCTACAGAGGCGCTGGAGGCGCTTATCTATGGCTATCGTGGTCTCGGGCCGGATAATGCCGTGCTGCTTGCCGATCTGGACTATGACAGCATGCAGAATGCGCTGATCGGTCATGCACGCCGCCAGGGTGCGCGAATTGCGCGGATCGATCTGCCTGAACCGGCGACCCATGCAAATGTGATCGCTGCCTATGAGGCCGCTTTTGACGCGAACCCCGATCTCAAGCTGGTGCTGCTCACCCACCTCAGCCACCGCACTGGATTGGTCATTCCTGTGCGCGAAATCGTCGCAGCCGCGCGGGCCCGCGGGATCGATGCGATTGTCGATGCCGCACATAGCTGGGGTCAGCTCGATATCACTCTGCCCGAACTCGGTGCCGATTTCGTCGGACTCAATCTGCATAAATGGATCGGCGCCCCGCTCGGCGTCGGGGCCGCCTATATCCGCAAATCACGTCTCTCTGCCATCGCGCCTGACCCGACCAATGGCGAAGGCGGGGAAGACCGGATCGATAGCCGAGTGCATACCGGTACGACCGATTTTGCCGCCCTGCTCAGCGTGAATGATGCGCTCGATTTCCGCCAGTCAATCGGCGGTGCGCCCATGGAAAAGCGTCTGCAATATCTTCGCGATCGCTGGGTATCCGCGACCCGTGATATTGCCGGGCTCCAGGTTCTGACGCCCGACGATCCCAGAATGCATGGCGCGATCACCTCCTTCCGCTTTGCCGGAAAGACCAGTGTGAAAGACAATATAGCCATCGCCAAAGCGCTGCTCGACCGGCACCGGATCTTCACCGTACACCGTGACGGGATTGCCGGCGGTGCCTGCGTCAGGATCACGCCGGCTCTGCATAACAGCCCCGAAGATGTCGATGCGGCCGCAACCGCCTTGCACGAACTGGCGGGCAATCTGCCGGTCTGACGGAGCGCTTACTCCACCGGCAGATCGAACAGCAGCGCCCGGGCATATTTCACCGGGGGGGCGCCATGGGCCAGCAGGCTGTCGTGGTAGCGCTTCAGATCGAAATCATCGCCCGCGCGCCGCTCTGCCTCGCGCCGCAGCGCCAGATGCTCTTCATAGCCGGTGAAATAGCTGAGCATCTGGACCGATGACAATTGGGCGCGCAGCCACTTGCCCGCAGCCTCGCGCTCCTGCTGGAATGCGCCTTCCATCATCAGCTCCATCGCTTCACCGCGCGTCATACCTTCCGTATGCACGCCAATGTCGAGCAGCGTGTTGGTGACCGAGCGCAGCCGCATTTTCAGCACGATGAGTTCAAACAGCGGATCATCGGCCATATAGCCCTGCTCCACCATCAGCCCTTCACTATACACGGCCCAGCCTTCCACGAAGGGCCCGCTCATCAGCACCGCGCGCAGAATATCGTCATTCTTATTGGCATGGTCCAGTTGGAGATAATGCCCTGGCACGCCTTCATGGATCGACAGATCCTGCAGCATGTAGGTGTTGTATTCGGACAGGAAGCTTTTTGCCTGTTCGTCGCTCCAATCTGCGGGGATCGGAGAAATGGCATAGAAATTGGGCTGGTTCTTCTCGAGTGGCCCCGGCGGATCATCATAGGCCACGAAATTGCCCTGCTGGAATTTGGGGACGGTGATCACCTTGACCGGACCGCCGGGCATGGTGACGAAATCCTTTTCCTTGGTGAAGGCCGTGACCTCCGCCAATGTCTCGCTGGCGGCTTCGACCAGCTCATCCCTCTTTGGGCGCGCTGCGTAACTATAGCTCAGTGCCCGTTCGATCGCGCTTTGCTGCGTTCCGGCAGAGGGGACCTCCGGCAAATCCTCCCCCTGCCGATCGCGAATGATCTCGCGCGACAAAGCGTACATCTGGCTGCGAATATCGCGTTTCGTGGCCAGAGCCCTTGCCTTCAATTCACTGCGATCCATCGGGCTCATCATGGCGAAAGCCATTTTCTGATCATAGAGCCTCGCGCCCAGCCGGAAGTCACCTTTGGCGGCAGGCACAAGTTCCTCGTCCAGCCAGCGCTGATGCTCGGCCGCCGCGCGTTTCAGATTGGCAAGCGCGGCATCGAACCGGGTGCGCGGCACACCGCTGCTTTCCACTTCGGGAAGAAGCGCAGCATCAATGATGTCCAGCAATCCCTGATTTTGTTTCGCCACGGTTTCAGCATAGACCTTGGGCACTCTGGCAGGGTCAAGCTGCTGGCGCGCTTCGGCCAGAAAGGCCGGAATTTTCTCCATCCGCTCGACGATGGATTCAAATCGGTCGGGCCATGGCGCGAAATCGCGCGCGATCAGGCTGTAGATCGAAAAATTGACAATATCGTTATAATATTGCGGGTTCCAGGCATATTCCTGCAACACGTCTTCCTGCCAGATCGCATATTCGAGCTGATTTTCCAGCATCCGGTAATCGACCTGATGATCCCGCGACAGCTGATTGAAATCCACCTTATTCAGCGATGCGAGGAATATCCGGTTAGCATTCTGCCGCGCATTGCGGCCCGCTTCGCTGATCACGGGCAGATCCCCGTCCATGGAATGATCACCCAACTGCGTGGCGGTAACGGGATTAAGCGTGAGCAGCGTATCGACATAGGCATCGACGATCTCACCAAAGGCGTGATCCATGGGGCCCTCCGCCGTATCATCCGCTTCTGGCGCGGCGCTTTGCGCTGTCTCCACAGGGGCCTGATCCGGCATGGTCGCGCATCCGGTCAGAGCCAGGACCGAAACAACATTCAACACACGACGCATGGCTTCACTCCGATAATAATCCTATAGCGCAGATCGCTACCAAGAATTCGGGCAGGCGACCAGCGCCCGATGCTGCACAGGAGAGGACACACAATGCGCAGTTGGCTGTTTATTCCCGGAGATAGCGAGCGCAAGCTGGCCAAAGCGGCAAGCTGCGGCGCGGATATTCTGATCGTAGATCTGGAAGATGCCGTGGCACCTGACGCAAAACCCAAAGCACGTGAGATGGCCTGCGAGTGGTTGCGTGAGGAACGCGGTGAAGGCAAAACACCGCGCTGGACCCGGATCAATGCAATGGATACGCCCTTCTGGCGCGATGATGTGGAAGCTGTGCTCCGCGCTGCGCCTGATGGTATCATGCTGCCCAAGGCGGCCGGTCCCGCGCAGGTTGAAATGCTAGCCAAGACCTTGCTGGAAGTGGAAGCCGATAATGGCCTGCGCAGCAATTCCACCCGCATCATGCCCCTGGTGAGTGAAACACCGCAGGCGACGCTGACCATTCCCGCCTATGGATCATCATCCATTCCGCGCCTGGCCGGGCTGACCTGGGGGGCAGAGGATCTTTCCGCCGCCGTCGGGGCCAGCCGCAAACGCAATGCAGCGGGCGAATGGACCGATCTCTTCCGCATGGTCCGCTCGCAGGTGCTGCTAAGCGCCCATGCCGCACAAGTCGCCGCTATCGACACGTTACATGCCGATTTCCGCGATCTGGATGGGCTGAAACGGATTGCGGCGGAATCGCGGGCCGATGGCTTTGCCGGAATGCTGGCCATTCATCCCGCACAGGTGGAAATCATCAATGAGGCCTTTGCCATCAGCGCCGCAGAGCGGGCGCAGGCGCAAGCAATCGTGGATGCATTTGCGGCCAATCCCGGCGCCGGCGTGCTGCAGGTGGATGGCAAAATGGTGGATCAGCCACATCTGGTGCAGGCGCGCAAATTGCTCGATCGCGCCTGAGGGATTGGTCAGCGGCTGACTTTTCCGGCGTAATCTTGCCCGGGCCATGACGCACACTGGCCCGGAGCATGCACGTCATGCTCGGCGGAGCGGTTTAATCCGCCGCTTCGCCCGTATCCGCTTCCGATGATGTTTGCTCCGCGGTAGAATCCGCTTCAGCGGCACCATCGTCCGCCGGTTCCGCCTGATCGTCACCGCTGCCATCTGACGCTGGATCAGAGGCATCGCCGGAAGAATCCACCTTCAGCGCCGGAGCACGCGAACGCAATTTGTCCTCCGGCAACATCGCATCGCTGATCGTGCCTTCGAGCACTTCACCCGAAACCGTACCGCTGGCGCCTTCTTCCGCGGGGTCATCACCGCAAGCGGCAATTCCCAATGTCAGGCATCCCGCCAAGAGGGCGCGCGTCATGTACCATGTGGCTCGCTTCACGATGATCTATTCTCCTCCAGCGCGCCAAGAAAATCAGCGGCGCGTGCCTCCATTGCCCTATCCCACTGCTCCGGCGCAACTGAAAGGCCCAGTCGCTCAAGACTGGTCACCCCGAAATCGCTGATACCGCAGGGCACGATCCCGGAAAAATGGGATAGGTCGGGCGATAAATTGACTGAAAAACCGTGCATCGTCACCCATCTGCGCACCCGAACGCCGATGGCACCGATTTTCGCCTCTGTGCCATCAATATCGCGGGTCCAGATCCCGATTCTGCCCTCTGCGCGCCAGCCCTCAACCCCGAAGTCGGACAATGTCGCAATGACCCAGTCTTCCAGCGCGTGCACGAAAGCGCGCACGTCGCGTCCCCGCCGCGACAGATCAAGCAGGACATAGCCGATCCGTTGCCCCGGCCCGTGATAGGTGTAGCGCCCGCCGCGCCCGGTTTCGACGACCTCGAAACGCGGGTCCAACAAATCTGCCGCAGCCGCGCTGGTCCCGGCGGTGTAAACCGGTGGATGTTCCAGCAACCAGATCAGTTCCTCCGCCTCACCAGCGGCAATTGCCGCATTGCGCGCTGTCATCTCATCCAGCGCGGTGCGATAGGAAATCGTGGCACCACTCTTGCGCCATTCCAGTTCATTGGTCGCCATATGATTCCGTTTTTGCAACATCATGTTTGCGTGAAGCCTCATGCCTCGCTTATCAAGCGTCAACACATATAGGGGACGTACCGATGACTTTCGACATGAACCGCGCCTGGCGGGGGGCCATGGATATGTTTTCCGCCAATCGCGAAGTGTTGCTGATTGTAGCGGGGATATTTTTCTTCCTGCCACAATTGCTCGCCTCGATCGTGCTGCCCGATATGTCCGGCGCGATGGCGAACCCGGAAGACAGCCAAGCAATGATCGCGATGCTGACACAGATTTACACCAATTACTGGTGGTTGTTCCTGATCGTAGTGCTGGCACAGGGAATTGGTTTTCTGGGAATGATTGCGCTGCTGCGCGATAGCAGCAAGCCAACCGTAGGTGAGGCATTGATGGCCGGATTGAAGGCATTGCTGCCTTATATCCTGGCCTCGATCATCATGAGTGTCATTTTCATGATGGTCTTTGTGCTGATCGTCGGCGTGCTTTCGATCACCGGGATTCCTGCCCTTGCCGCACTTGGCATGGCCATCGCCCTTGCTGCATTCTTCTATCTGGGCGTGAGGTTTTCGCTGCTGACGGCGGTGATGGCGATTGAAAATATCCTGAACCCGGTGGGTGCATTGCGCCGGTCATGGACCCTGACCAAGGGCCATTCCGTGCGCCTGCTGCTGTTCTACGCGCTGATTCTGGTCGCTTACCTCGTCATCTCGCTGGTCATCGGCTTGGTTATGGGCGGGCTGGTTCTGGCTCTGGGCGGATCGACCATCGGCCTGTTTCTGAATGCCGTGGTCTCCGGGTTGATCGGCGCTGCCGCCACCTCCTTGTTTGCCACGCTTCTGGCGAGCATCCATCACCAGCTGTCGGGTCCTTCGACGCAGGCGATCGGCTCAACCTTCGATTAAGACGCCTCTGCACCGCGCAAAAGAAAGGCCCGGACGCTCATGCGCTCCGGGCCTTTTCTGTTTCGACGGGTCGTCGGAATTACAGTCAGTCGGTATCTTTCCAACCCCACGCGAGCACGCAAGGGGGGATATTGATCCATTCAAAACCGGTATCAACGCGGCTGAAATGAAGCGCAGTGAAATCGCGTGCGACAGTGCTGAACTGATAGGTCAGGAATGCCCCGCCCTTGCGCACCACGCGATATGTCGCCGCGGCGATGGCCGGCGCGACCCCTTCAGGCAGTGTCGAGAAAGGCAGGCCGGAAAGAACGTAATCGGCTTTCTCATGCCCGTGACGGCGCACGATCTGTTCGACATGTTCCGCAGATCCGAGCACCGCATGAAAGCGGCTATCGTGGATCGTGCGGTTGAGATAGTCGATAAACAACGGGTTCGTGTCGATGACGATATATTCGCCGTCGCGCGGCAAATGATCCAGCACAGTCTGGCAGAATGTTCCGACACCCGGCCCATATTCGACGAACAGCTTGCAATTGGCCCAATCGACAGGCTCAAGCATGCGCCGGATTGTGTAGCGTGAGGAGGGGATAATCGATCCCACCATCACCGGGTTTTTCACGAAGCCTTCGAAGAAGACGCCCAAGGGGCCGGTCATCTGCCGAAACTTGCGCTTCAGCTTGGTCACCTTGCGCTCTTCGGTAAGCTCACTTCCATCCATTTAGATCCGTCCCCGCTGATTGCGCCCCGGAAGATCGGAGCCGACGGCCGAACCGCCGTTCGCAAATATTGCCAACTTTTTCAAGAGAGGCTGCGTCCTATTCCGTATATGTTGGGATAATTAGAGGATTTCTTTGATCTTTTCAGGCGGGCGGCACAGGCGGACGCCCTTGCCGGTCTGCACCAGCGGACGTTCAATCAATTTGGGGTCGGCTGCCATAGCATCCAGTACCTCTTCATCATCGGCATCGGGCAGACCGCGTTCCTTCGCGTCTGTTCCGGACAGGCGCAACCCGTCTGCGGGCTTCATTCCGGCTGTACGATAAAGTTGTGCCAGAGTGTCACGGCTGGGCGGATTCTTGAGATATTCGACAATTTCCAGATCGATGTCCGGATGCTCTTCCAGCGTCGCCAGAGCCTGGCGCGACTTGCTGCATTTGGGGTTATGCCAGATGGTCGCTTTCACTCAATCAAGTCCTTCATCTTCAACCGGATTAGCCAGCGCGGGAACGGCCCGCGCGGCATCCTCTGCACTGATACCGGGCGCCGGTGCCGCGCTGATTGTTTCGCGGCGCAAGGCGACCCGTCCGGCACGCTGGATAGCACGCACAAGGCGCGGATAAACCCCGCAGCGGCAAAGGTTGTTTATTGTTTCCCGGATTTCCGTCTCCCCCGGCACGGGCGATCGGTCCAGCAACGCCGCCGCCGCCATCGTGATCCCGGGGGTACAAAAACCGCATTGAATGGCCTGTTCTGCCACCAGAGCTTGCTGCACAGGATGCGACCGGTCGCGGGACAGCCCCTCTATAGTGGTGATGTAGCGGCCCTCTGCCTCTCCGATCGTGACGAGGCATGATCGCAGAGCCTCCCCATCCACCAGCACCATGCAGGCGCCGCAATCACCCACGCCGCAGCCATATTTGGTGCCTGTCAGGTTGGCCGCATCGCGCAATGCCCAGAGCAAAGGCGTGTCGCGGTCCATATCGAATTGCACCGGCCGTTCATTAACAGTCATTTTCGACATGCCCTGTCCCTAGCGCGGCTCAGCCCCGCGCGCCAGCGGATAGATTGGACTGCTCGCCGCGTGACAAAATCAACCAAAGGCGCAATGATGGCGCACACATCGAATCCGGCCCAATAATCGGAGCGATGGGGATAAATGGAGAGGATATATGGCAAGTCAGATGAAAGCCCCGCCCTCATCGCGCAGGCAAATCGTGGACGTTCCCAATAACTACAAGCACCTGGTCGAACGGCTCAGCCCCGGTGGGCGCTATATCGACGCGCAAACCGACGATGATTCCCCTTGGGTTCCCTTTGGCGACAATGCCGCGATCAAGCATCTGGCCTTCGATGTGCGGCAAAACCAATATTCGAATATCTTGTGGGTGAAGGGCCCCGGCACGATCGGCACACATCTACACCGCGGCACGGTGACGATGGTCACGCTGGAGGGTAGCGTACGTTATCTGGAATATGACTGGGTCGGCACTCCCGGCGGCCTAATTCTGGAAACGCCGGGCGAAAGCCACACTCTGGTGACCGATCATCCTGAGGGCTGCAAGCTGTTTGGCTGGATGCAGGGGCCAATCGAATTTTACGATGAAGACGCCAATTTCGTCGAATCGGTCGATGTCTGGTGGTTCATCAACCACTATGAAACCCATTGCCGCGAGCACGGCCTCACTCCCAATCCTAAACTCTATCTCTGACTGGTGAGCGTGACATGAAAACACTTGATCAATTCGATCTTTCGGGCCGCTCTGCCCTGATTACCGGGGCGGCCTCCGGGATAGGCCTTGCCTATGCCGAAGCCGCTGCGGAAGCCGGTGCTGGTGTCACACTGACCGATCTGGATGGCCAGGGCGCAGAACGTGAAGCGGCGCGCCTCCGCAGCGAAGGATATGATGCCCGCGCCCGGCAATGCGACGTGGCCGAACTGGATCAGGTGAGCGCCGCCTTTGATGGGCATGTCGCTGATTTCGGGGGCTGCGACATCGCCTTTGCCAATGCCGGATGGGATGCCGGAAATGGTTTCTGGACACCCGAGGGGAAGCGCAATCCTGAAGGACAGATCGATCATTATGATCCGGAGCTCTGGTATCGCTCAATTCGCATCAACCTGACCGGCGCCTTCCACACAGTGCGCGAAGCGGCGCGGGTGATGAAGGAGAACGAAAGCCGCACCGGCAGGCGTGGCGGGTCGATCGTCATGACATCCTCCAACGCGGCGGAAGTGAATGAAGCGATCGTCGGCGTCCCCTATATGCCCGCCAAAGCCGGGTTGAAGCACTTCATGCGCCACATGGCCTATGAACTGGCCGCTTTCGGCATCCGCGTGAATGCCATCGCGCCGGGTCCCTTCGTGACCAATATTGGCGGAGGCTGGCTCAAAAAAGACCCCGCCGCGCGCAAGGCGTGGGACGAGCTGGTGCCGGTGGGCGCGGTGGCGGAAACCTATCAGATCAAACCGCTGGCCTTGTTGCTGGCCTCCGATGCAGGAAGCTATATGACAGGTTCGCACGTTATGATTGATGGCGGGATGCAACTTGGCCCCGTCAAACCATTAGATTTCGATGATTGAGGAACTGAAAAACATGGCAACCCAAGCACGCGCCGCAATTTGCAACGGCAATTCTGAACCCTTCAAGATCGAGGATGTCGAGCTGGCCGAGTTGCGCCCCGATGAATTGCGCATTCGCGTCGTTGCCTGCGGGATTTGCCATACCGACATGGCGGTGCGGGATCAGCAATTGCCTGTACCCCTGCCCGTCGTTCTGGGCCATGAAGGCGCCGGAATTGTCGAAGAAGTGGGCGATGCTGTTACCTCTGCCAAAGTGGGCGACCGCGTGATCATGAGTTTCAACAGCTGCGGCCATTGCCCCAGCTGCGAGATTGAGGCCCCCACCTATTGCTATAATTTCTTCCCGCATAACTGGTCCGGCGGGCGGCCCGATGGCAGCGCGACCGTGCTGAAGAATGGCGACAAGATGAATGCCAACTTCTTTGGCCAGTCCAGCTTTGCAACCCATGCAATTGCGCATGACCGCAATGTGGTGAAGGTGCCGGACAAGGCCAAGGATCTGCCGCTGGAACGCCTCGCCCCGGTCGGCTGCGGGCTGATGACCGGCGCAGGTGCAGTGCTCAACAGCATGAAGGTTCGCGCTGGATTGCCGGTGGCAGTTGTCGGTGTCGGCACGGTGGGCATGGCCGCGATCATGGCCGCCAAGATTGCCGGGGCTGATCCGATCATTGCCGTTGATATGAATGAAACGCGGCTGGAAATGGCAAAGGAACTGGGCGCAACCCATACCTTCAATGCCAAGGATGATGCGATGGGCAAGATCAAGGATCTGCTGCCGCAGGGACTTGGCTATGCCTTTGACACGACCGGGATCAACAAGGTGATCCAGGATCTCTTCGGCTTGCTCGCCCCCATGGGTATCGTCGGCATGGTCGGCGCATCCGACCCTGCTGATATGCTGAAATTCAATGAATCCGAATTCATGGGCGGCGGCCGCCGGGTCATGGGCATTCTGGGCGGCGACAGTGATCTTCAGCACTTCCTGCCCCAGCTGATCGAATATCACATGAACGGCCAGTTCCCCTTCGACAAGCTGATCGGCTATTTCCCGTTTGAGGACATTAACGAAGCATTCGAAGCCAGCGAAAGTGGGAAGGTGGTAAAGCCGGTCTTGCGTATTTCCGAAGAAGCCTGAACCCCGCGCGCGGCCGTCATGCAGGGTCTGCACCAGCCTTTGGCGGTGAAGACCCTGCCCGATCCACCCCCTGCACGGACGAGATCGTGGTGTATGTCGGCCGCTGCGACACCGTGCAAGGATGCGAGCAATACCCGCTGCACGGCGGGAATTACGCTCGATATGCAGATGTGCTGCCCCGGCCAATCCTTGCATCAAAGCGCCGCTCGGCGATTAAAGTCGGTGCAGCACTAGGAATGCACGACCGGCCACCCATCTAAAGGGCGCATGGCCGAAAAACACATTGCTCGTCTCACCCAAGGTTCCATAGTCGGCCATCTGGTGGGACAAACAACGCCCGCAATAATTGGCATTTATGCCATCGTTTCAGTCGGACTGACCGATGCCTATTTCATTGGCCGGGTCGGCGGTGACGCTTTGGCGGCGGTCAGCTTCATCTTCCCGGTAATTACCGCGCTTTCCAGCCTTGGCGTGGGCGTCATGGTCGGCGTGGCCTCGGTCGTGTCGCGCCTGCTCGGCGCCGGGAATGCGGAACAGGCGGTGCGCCGGGCCAATCTGGGCATAGTGCTGGCCATGATGCTGGGCCTGCTGCTGGGCCTGACTCTGTTTCTCCTGCGCCAGCCGCTATTCCGGCTGATGCAGGCGGATGATGCGCTGCTGCCGCTGATCGATGATTACATGACGCCCTATGCCATCGGCTTCCCTCTGTTGCTGATGATGAACGGGATCAATGGCGTGCTACGCGCGCAAGGCGCGGCCAAACGCAGCACCACAATCCTGATGGCCTATGCGCTGACCAATCTGGTTTTCGACCCTATCCTGATTGACGGTGCCTTTGGCTGGCAGGGCTTCGGCATCGCCGGGGCATCCTATGCCACCCTGCTGGGCTGGCTGGTCGGGCTGGTTACCGGCTTTACCCTGCTGCAAAAGAGCCAGATCCGCTTCAGCCCGGCCAGCTTGGGCCGCGCCCATTGGAAAGACGGGACGCTGGCGATTTTCCGGGTTGCAACACCAGCAGCCTTTTCCAATTCCATCAACCCGGTCGGCCTGTCCATTCTCACCGCCTTTCTGGCGAGTGAGGGTCAGGCCGCAGTGGCTGGGTTTGGCGCGGGCGGACGGTTGCAGACCTTTGCCGTCGTGCCGCTGCTGGCATTATCAAGCTCAATCGGCGGGATTGTAGGGCAAAATTGGGGTGCCAAACGCTTTGACAGGGCGCGTTCGGCCATGCTGGGCGCGGGCAGTTTCTGCCTGCTTTACGGTCTGGCTGCGGCCTGCGCGCTCTATTTCACCAGAGGCTGGCTGGCAGAGCGATTCAGCGATGACCCGCAAGTCATTGCAGCAACCATGCGTTATCTGGAAATCTCGGTCTGGGGTTATGCCGGCTATGGCCTGCTGATTGTCTGCAACGGTGCGCTCAATGCGATTGACCGGGCCGGCACCACTTTGCTGCTCTCGCTCGCCCGCGTTCTGCTCGTCATGGTGCCGATGGCATGGATCCTCACGGCCAGCATGGGTGCCGATGCAATCTATCTGGCCGAATTGTGCTGCAACCTCGCCGCGGGCGCTGCGGCAATGGTGCTGGTCGCCTGGGTATTTGGCCTCATTGGCCATGGGGCAAAAGGTCACAGCGCAAACTAGGCTCAAAATTCGTCCTCATGCATTGGTCTGGTAAAGCGATAAAGGAACCAGACATATGCCCACTCCGCGCAAGACGCTGACGCAATCAGATCTCCTCATCGAAAAGGCACTGATCGATGGCGACTGGATCGCCGGATCTCAGCAGCCCATCACAATAGATGATCCCTTTACCGAGGAGGTTTTTGCCGAAGTCCCCTCGCTTAGTGAAGAGGATACGCAGCGCGCGATCACAGCGGCCAGCAGTGCCTTTCCGGAATGGGCTGGCCGCACAGCGCAGGAACGCGGAAAATTGCTGCGCCGCTGGTTTGATCTGATTGCCGAGAACCGGGATGATCTGGCCACTCTCATCACGCTGGAAAACGGCAAACCTTTCGCCGAAGCGCAGGGCGAGGTGGATTATGCCAATGGCTTCATGGAATTTTATGCCGAGGAAGCCACCCGCACATTGGGGGAAATTATTCCCGCCAATCAGCCGGGGCGCCGGATGCAGGCCGACCGACAACCCGTAGGTGTTTGCGCGGCGATTACCCCCTGGAATTTCCCGCTCGCCATGCTGACGCGCAAAGTCGGCCCAGCACTCGCCGCTGGCTGCACGATGATTGCCAAACCGGCCAGCCAGACGCCGCTTACAGCCCTAGCCTTCGCAAAATTGGGTCAGGAAGCCGGCATTCCAAAAGGCGTGTTTCAATGCCTGACCGGCAAAGCCAGCGTATTGGGTAACGCATTGACGCAATCCCAGACCGTCCGCAAACTGACCTTTACGGGCTCCACGGAAGTGGGCGTAAAGCTGTATGAAGCATGCGCCCCGACGATGAAGAAAATCTCCATGGAGCTGGGCGGCAATGCACCGCTGCTGATCTTTGACGATGCCGATCTCGACAATGCGGTGGAAACCGCGATGACCGCCAAATTCCGCAATAGCGGGCAGAGCTGCGTCGCGGCCAATCGCATCTATGTGCAGGATGGTATCCGCGATGCCTTCCTTTCCGCCTTCGCCTCCAAAGTGAAGGGCCTCACCGCAGGTGACGGCTTTGCCGAGGGAACCGATATCGGCCCGCTCATCGACCGCGACGGCCTCGCCAAGGTCCGCGAACACCGCGACACTGCGTTGCAGGCGGGCGCAAAGTGCCTCGCTGGCGGCAGCGATGCGGATGGCCGTTTGTTCACGCCCACGCTGATCGCCGATCTGCCAAAGGACGCGAAACCGGCGCAGGAGGAAACCTTCGGCCCGCTCGCCAGCGTCTTTGGATTTACCACTTTCGAGGAAGGGCTGGAGCTCGCTAATGCGACCCCGTTCGGCCTTGCCGCCTATCTGTGTGCATCCGATCCGCAGACCATCGAACGCGCCAGCATGGGGCTGGAAAGCGGCATGGTCGGGATTAATACCGGGCTGATTTCAACGCCACTTGCCCCCTTTGGCGGAGTAAAAATGTCCGGTCTTGGCCGTGAAGGCTCCCACCATGGCATCGCCGAATATCTGAATGTGAAATATCTCTGTCAGGCGCAGCTATAAGCGCCGCCCGGCCGCCGGAATTCCTGTCGCAAGAATAATGTGCGTCAGGATTCCTGCGGCGCGGCGCGCAGCGCATTTTCAAGGTCTCGGCAGGCATCACCCTCGGCCCGTTCAATCAGCTGCGCAGTCAGCGCGCGATAGGCGGACAGAGCCGCATGGCCAGCGGGGGTAAGACAGGCGCCGGCACGCTCCCCGCCACCGGGCCGCGTTTCCACCAAAGCCTCCCGAAAACACCGGTTCATCGTATCAACCAGCAACCACGCACGGCGATAGCTCATGCCCATACTGCGCGCCGCGGCAGAGATGGAGCCCTCGCTGGCAATAGCCTCCAGCAGATCGGCCTTGCCCGGCCCCATCGCGATCTCTTCCCCGCAATAGAGCTGAAGCTTGATTTTCAGATGCGCCATCGACTGTCCCTTGATGTGAACGGAATAGAGCAGAAACGGCGCTGGACCAACTATATATGCGCGGATATAGCGCTGTCATGACCAGCCCTCCTTCCCATCAGGCACACCGGACGTGGCAAGCGCGGGCGCTCACACTGATTTTTACACTCTTTGCTCTGGGGCTTGCCGCTTGTTCGCGCGCTCCATCCCCCGATGAAGGCCCCCTGGTCCTTGCCGCGTCGAGTATGCAGGAGGCGATGCTGGATGCCGCCGAGCAATGGCATGATTCTGGCCATCCAAAGCCCGTTGTCGCCTTTGCGGCATCGTCATCGCTGGCTCGCCAATTGCTGCATGGGGCACCGGCGGATCTCTTTATCTCCGCCAATCAGGACTGGATGGACAGCGTCGAACCGGCTGGATTACTGCGCGCCGGTAGTCGTGCCAATTTGGTCGGTAACGAGATTGTACTGATCGCGCCCAAAGGGCAAAACCAAGCCATTAATCTCAGCGATAGCAGCAGTTTTACAGCGGCGCTGGGCGACCGGGGGCGCCTTGCGATGGCCGATCCGCAGGCTGTGCCAGCCGGCCGTTATGGCAAGGCATCGCTGGAAAATCTGGGTCTATGGCCGGATTTGTCTGACCGCATCGCGCCAGCGGATAATGTTCGCGCCGCACTGGGTCTGGTGGAAAGCGGGGAAACGCCACTGGGAATTGTCTATGCGACCGACGCCGCGGCGGCATCCGACCGGGTGACAATTATCGCGCGTTTTCCGGAAACATCTCACCCGCCAATCCGCTACCCCCTCGCGGTACTGGCTGGCTCTGCCCATTCCGATGCAATGGATTTCCGTGATTTTCTGCTGTCTCCTCAGGGGCAGGCAATTTTCGTCAAACATGGCTTCTCAGCCGGGCGGGCGGAATAGACCGCGATGTTCAGCGCCACGGAATGGACGATTATCGCTTTGTCCCTGCGGGTCAGTCTGGTGGCCATCGCGCTGACATTACCGCTGGCCTATGCGCTTGCCTGGCTGCTGGCCCGGCGCAGCTTTCCGGGCAAATTACTGCTGGATGCGGCCATTCATTTGCCGCTGGTCGTGCCGCCCGTGGTCACGGGCTGGTTACTATTGCTGACATTCGGGCGCAACGGAGTGCTGGGCAACTGGCTGGAAACGCAGCTCGGCATTACGCTGATGTTCCGGTGGACCGGGGCGGCGCTGGCTGCCGCGATCATGGCACTCCCCTTGATGGTGCGCGCCATGCGGCTTTCGATAGAGAATGTCGACCGGCGCCTGATCCATGCGGCCCGCTCGCTCGGAGCCTCACGTTTTCATGCCTTCCGGACCATCACCCTACCTCTTTCCATTCCCGGAATTCTGGCCGGTGCAGTGCTGGGCTTTGCCCGTTCGATCGGCGAATTTGGTGCAACCATAACCTTCGTGTCCAACATCCCCGGCGAAACACGCACCCTTCCGCTCGCCATCTACACCGGCCTGCAGGTTCCCGGCAGTGAAATGGCCGTCACGCGACTGGCTCTGATATCAGTGGCCTTGTCAGTCGGGGCGCTGCTTTTCTCCGAAGTGATGATGCGCAAGGCAGGCCGGGACGCACATGTTCTTTGAGCTGAACCTGACCCATCAGATTGGCGGCAGAACGCTGGAGCTGAATGCACGTAGCGCAGCACTGCTGACCGGGCTGGTCGGGCCTTCCGGTATTGGCAAGACTTCCATCCTGCATTGTCTGGCCGGCCTGTCCCGCCCTGCCAATGGGCGGATATCCATCGGCGGAAAGCTGCTATTTGACAGCAGCTCCGGCATCGACCTGCCGCCAGAGCAGCGCCGCGCAGGCGTGATTTTTCAGGATAATCGCCTGTTCCCGCATCTGCGCGTGCAACAGAATCTGACCTATGGGATGAAGCTGACAGCCCCGGATGAGCGCTGGATCACCTTGCAGGAGATGTGCAGCTTTCTGGCGATTGAGCACTTGCTGGATCGCTACCCCTCCACACTGTCGGGCGGTGAGGCACGCCGCGTGGCGATCGGCCGCGCATTGCTGGCCGCACCGCATTTCCTGTTGATGGATGAACCGCTCACTTCGCTTGATCCTGCGCGGGCGGAGGAAATTTTGCGGCTGATAGAGCGCATCCGTGATGAATTGCGCCTGCCCATTCTCTATGTCAGTCATAACCCCGAAGAGATCGATCGGCTGAGCGGATATGTGATCCGGATGGAATAGATCCAAAACCTGGCACGCGTTAGACCAGAGCATGGATGATGCTATCGTGTCTTTGCGTGAACGCCGGTCCCTGAACATTCCGCTCATTCCGGCAAAGATAGCAGGCGGGGCCACTCCTGACCTGGTCGCTTTCGTATGCCATGTGGGCGGATTGGGCTAGCTAGGTCTCGGGTCAAGCAGTGCCACCTATGCCTTGTTGGTGGCAGAAACCGGGCTGAGGCAGCGTCCTGGCGAAACCATTCCGGCTCCGTCTCACAAGCTTATGTTCAAATGTTTCCTGTTAATTAGTCCATCAGGGCGCCACATCCGTTAACCTGCCAAGCAGAGCGAGAACCTGAATCCGCTGACGAAGCGAGGCATAGCGTGACCGGATTGCGGAAATTTCCGATAGGGCGAGATCCGCTTCAGCCCGCTCATAATCCTGATACGGCCGCAGACCGCGCTCAAATTGTTTCCTGACGGCATTGACCTCGTCGCGCTGCGCAGAAGCGGCGTTTTCGCGCGCTTCAGCGAGATCGGCATAGGCGTCCACACGCTGCATACCCTGCAGAAGATCGCGCCGGTAAACGCGCTTCAGCCGGTCAATTTCGCTCGTCGCAGCTTCCATGTTGGCCCAGGCTTCCTCGCGTTCTCCGCCAAAACTGCCGCCGCTGAATATGGGCATGGACACATCCAGCCCGATCTTCTTTGCTGGCTCCCACTCCTTGGTGAAGTTGTCATATTGATAGGCCCCGACACCTTCGATTGAAATCGTCGGACGCTGGACCCGCCGCGCCAGTTCGACATTCGCCTCCGCCGCATCACGCGCCGCCTTGGCGCCCAATATTGCCGGGGCAAGGCTGGTGGCATGCTGCACATCAAAATCCGTGGGCAGCGGCGGAACGGCCAGCAAGTTCGGCAACTCCTCTGTCTGTGAACATGGCAGCAGTGCCAAACCGGTTTCAATGGCCAGTTCGGTTTCCGCATTGCGCAATGTCAGTTGTTGCTCCACCCGCTGCGCCGTTGCCGAGGCCACTTCGGCACGAATGCTGCTGGCTGTCGCCACAGTGATCAGCCCGCGATCGAGTCGCCGATCGACACCTTCTGCCAGGGCGAGAAAGCGGGCCTCGCGGCTTTTTGAAACCGTCAGCCGTTCCTGAGCCTCCAGCACCGCCAAAAAGGCAAGCCCCGCCGCGGCACGGCTTTGAATCTGGGCATCGAGGATGTTGAATTTCGCCTCCCTTGCGCGGGCGGCGGCGGATTTGAGACGATAATGCCCCTGTCCAAAATCATAGATCCGCTGTGATGCGATAATACCGGTCTGGGTATTGGCACGCCCATCAACCAGCCCGCTATCCCCATCGGCCCCCCGGGCATATGCGGAAAGACTGGGCAGCCCGGTGCCACGCTCTTTCTTGATCCGCCCCATAGCAGCACGTTGGCGGGCCTTGGCAATGGCGATCTCAGGACTGGTTCTGGCTCCTGCCCGCAAAGCATCGGGCATGGTGACACAGCTTCGCTGAACAGAAGCCACCATCTGGGCCTGCGCCTGCCTGACCGGCAGTGTCACACCGCCAGCAAGCATCCCGCCAACAGCCGCAAGAGCAATGGGTCCCACGGAAAGAGACGCAATCCGGCTCATGAACGCGCTCCCCGGCGGATGGTCGCGGTCAGAGGTTCCAGCAGATAGTCGATCAGCGTGCGCGTGTGCCCGGAGGCGATGAAGGCTTCCACCGGCATGCCAGGGATGACCGATGAATCCATCTGCGCCAGTTCACTCGCGCTCATCCGAATACGTGCTTCGTAAAAGCTGTAATCGCCAGAGGGGCTGGTTTTCAGATCAGCACTAACCTGCGCGACTTCACCCGCAAGGCTGGGAGTATCCCATGATGCGAGGCCGGAAAAGCGCGTGCGCACTTTCAACCCGCTATAGACATTTTCGATATCTGACGGGCGGATTTCCACGGTGGCGAGCAATTCGTCATTGTTGGGGACGATTTCCAGAATGGGTTCCCCGGCACGCACCACGCCGCCTGTAGTCGTATAGGCCAGATTCAGGATCGTCCCAGAGGTCGGCGCGACGATCATCGAACGATCAACGACATCCTCCATCGCGGTCAGTTTCTGCGCAAATTCAGAGCTTTTTGCCCGCGCCTCCACCAGTTGCTGCGCGATTTCCTCGTCAAATTTCGCCTGTATCTGCGCGATTTGTTCGCCCAGTTCCTGAACCTGCGCCGCGTCAGATTGGCGAGCAGTCGTCAGGCGGCCGATTTCGGCACTCAAACGCGCCTCGTCCCGCTCCAGCCGAATGACTTCATCGGCGGGGATCAGCTGTTCTGCCAGCAAGTCCCGCTTGTCAGCCAGTTCGCGGCGGACAATTTCCAACTGACGCAGACTGGAATTTATTTCCGTCTCAGAATTGCGGACAGTCTGCTGCAAGCCCGCGCGCCGGGCAGCGAGAACGGAGATGTCCGCACTCAGTTTCCGCTTTTGCTGTTCGAATAATTGGGTCTGCCGGCGGATGATCTCGTCAATCGTGGCAGCATCGATCATGCCGAATTCAATACCGTCGGGCTTGAAGCTGTCGCTTTTGCCGGACAAGGCCAGCAGGCGGGCAATCGTGGCACTGATATCGGCATAATCGATCGCCACCTGGTCGCGGCCCGATACGGCCGATACGTCCCGCAAGACCATCAATGTCTGCCCCGCCTGGACAATATCCCCCTCGCGGACCAGGATATCTTCGATAATCCCGCCTTCAAGATGTTGCACGACACGCCGGTCGGTGTCGCTGGTGACTTTACCAAAAGCCGTCACCCCTTCTGCCAACGGTGCCAGAGCGCCCCACAGAAGGAACAGGCCAAGTGCGCATCCGCACGCGATCAGGGCTCTTTTGAGCCAGGTATCTTCCAGAATGGCTTGCATTATTCTGCCCGTTTCGTTTCTTGATTTTGCGCAACGGCAAGGGGTGCATCGAGGTAATCGCGCGGGGTTGCCGAGGCGACGCGATGCGGCGACATCAACACGACACGGTCGCATTTCTCGATCAACCGAGGGTCGTGTGTGGCGACGAGAATGACCGCGTCCCGCCGTCTGGCATTCATAAGTGCCTGAAACAGAGATTCATGCAGGTGCCGATCCAGATTGGCTGACGGTTCATCCAGCAATAAGAGCACAGGATCGCCGTAGAAGGCCCGTGCCAGGCTGACGATATGCTTCTGCCCCGCAGAGAGATGCGTCCCGCCCGGCCCGACCCGTGTTTCATATCCATCGGGCATATTGAGAATGGTGCGGTGGGCGCCGGCATTCTTGGCCGCTTCGATAACGGATTCCGGAGTGGCTTCACCAAACCGCGCGATGTTTTGCGCAACTGTTCCCGGCAGCAATTCCGCGCTTTGCGGCGTGTAGCCAACATAGCGGCCGCGATCATCCGTAGCCCAGCGGTGAATGTCACGCCCACCCAAACGTGCCGTTCCGCCCAAAACGGGCCATGATCCGGCCAGACTTTGCAGAAGTGTCGTCTTACCGGAACCTACACTGCCGACGAGGGCGGTGAGGCTGCCGGGCTCAAAACTGACCGAGAATTTCGGAACCAGCGGCTTCGTTCCCCCAAGGACAGCGATTTCGAGATTTTCCGCCACGAGCTGAGGATCGGGACGTGGCATCGGCATCACTGCTTCGGGCCGCTCGGTTGTGACCAGCCTGACGCCCAGTTCACTCCAGGCGGTACGGGTACGGATCAGTTGCCGCCAGATTCCCACCGATTGATCGATGGGAGCCAGCGCACGCCCCAGCAGAATGGAACTGGCGATGATAACACCAGGCGTTGCCTGCTGTTGCAGCACCAATACGGCGCCCAGTCCCAGACTGGCGATCTGCAGCATTTGCCGCAAGCCGCGCGTCACCGATGTGTAGGCGGCGTTTTCGCTGGCCGTGTCGAGCGAACGCCCGCCAGCGGCGTCCTTTCTCTCTCGCCAGGCATTATAGGAAGACCCCACCATCCCCATCGCCAGAATAGCTGATTTCTGCTGCTCCAGGCTTCCGGCATAGGTTGAGGTTGCGGTTTCTGCAGACTGCGCAGCCTCTACACGGGGCCGGCCGACATGCTCCCCGATTGCGGCGATCGTTACCATCAGGATGGCCCCGCCCAGCCCCAAGGCGCCGATCAGCGGATGCGCCACGAACATGATGGCAATGAAGAAAGGCGCGAAAGGCAGATCGAAAAGCGGCAGCGCCATCCCGTGTGAAAGGAAATTATGCAAAGTCGTCAGATTTTGCTGATCCTCCCTCAGCTGGCCGGAAGACTGGCTGGACAGGCCCTTGGCAAAAACTGCGGAATCATAGAGATTCTGTAACCGAACCGCTGCCAATGCCGATGAACGCCGCCGTGCGCCTTCGCCAATTGCGTAAACGCCAAGCATCACCACGGCGATCATCGAAACAAGCGCCAGGGTTTCCAAAGAGCCGGATGTGAGCACCCGGTCATAGACTTGAAGCATGTAAAGCGGCGACACCAGCAGCGTGATGTTCACCACCAGAGTGAAGATGAATATCGCCTTCGCATAAGGCCCGAGTTCCCCCTTCAACAAGGTGATCAGAGGCCCGTGCGGGGCACCTTTTTTAGCCATTGCTTTGCAATCCTCTTACACTGGAGCAGCGGATCGCCGCAGAGGAGTGTGCCCCCGCAGCTGCATCGAATACCGTCATTCTAGGCAGCGGGACCAAGGTGGCACGCCGAACTAGATCCAATCTGGAGTGATTATGCGCAGTCTGGCGTTTGGATGATCGCGGCTGCCGAAGCGCAACCGGCGCGCGAGCGTGTCGGCACAGCGGTTCCCCCCTTAATGAAGGCCGCCTGCGCGCTATAAATAGCTGCATTTTGAAGCTGTTCCCTTACCCGTTGAATAAGGGAAAATATCGGTCCGTATCGGTGCGAAACAATCAGTGGCTCCACCTATAGAGGCCATAAGAAAGGCCGCTTACACGCGATGTGCAAGCGGCCTTGAAAGTTAAAAAGCGGGACCGGAAGGCTCGAGGGGACAGGCCCCCCGGCCCCTAAGTGGAAAGGTTCAGGCTGCGTGACCTAATCGGTCGAGCAAGTGCGGCGGACCGACAACTTCCACTGCCGTCCCCTTATCGCGTCGCCGGGCCAGCCATTCCCGCATCATCTCCATGGTCGTGTGATCCATCGACCGGGTCTGATGCAGATCGAGCTTCACCTGTTTGCCGAAAGGAATCAGCTCAAGCCGTTTGATCAGACGGGTCAGGCTGACAAAGGTGGCAGAGCCAGCGAGGGCAACGTGGCTTTCCTCATCATCATGCGCTTCATCCACCTTGAGTTTCAGGCCGCGCCAATGTGGGATCAATTCCAGCGCAGTCAGGGCCAGACCGGTCAACACGCCCGTCAGCAAATCGACCGTTACCACCAGGACGAAGGTCGCCGCCCAGATCGCCGCAGGCAGAGCGCCGTAGGAAGTGTAGAGATGCCGCACATGTTTGAGGCTTACCAACCGCCAACCGGTCACCACCAGAACACCGCCCAGCGCCGCCATCGGGATTTCCCGCAAGAGCCAGGGCAAGAGCGACACGAAGCCGAGGATCCAGACACCATGAAGGATGGTGGAAAGCCGCGTTTTACCGCCAGCCTGAACATTGGCCGAACTCCGCACGATAACCCCGGTCATCGGCAAGGCGCCTGCCGCACCGCAGAGCAGATTGCCCACACCCTGTGCCCGCAATTCCTTGTCATAATCGGTCCGCGGGCCATCATGCATGCGGTCCACCGCGGCCGCGGATAACAACGTTTCCGCGCTGGCGATGAAGGCAATCGCAATCGCTGCAACCAGCACGGCCGGCTGCATCAGCGGCGCGAGAAATCCATCGCCGGGGAGTACGATGGCTCCGGTGATCGATTCCGGCACATCAATCCGGGTAATGTTGAGATCAAAGCCCCAGGTAACCAATGTTGCGGCAACCACGCCCAGCAGAGCGCCGGGAACCAGCCCCATGCCTGCCGGACGGATTTTTTCCCAACCCAGCATGATGCCGATGGTCAGCAAACCGACGGCGAGCGCCATTTCGGTGGCAGCAAGATTGGTCGGTTCAAGGCCGAGAACACGCGCCGGCATGGCTGCAATATTCGCCAGCCCGCCTGACAGCGGTTGCGCATCAAAGAGCACGTGAAACTGACCGATCACAATCAGCGCGCCGATCCCCGCCAGCATACCATGGACCACGGCCGGAGAGATGGAGCGGAACAGCCCGCCAAGCTTCATCGCCCCGGCGGCGAACTGAATGACACCCGCCAGCACCAGCACCGGGCCCAGCGCAGACAGGCCATATTCGGTAACAAATTCAAAAACCAGCACGGCCAGACCAGCCGCCGGACCGCTGACCTGCAACGGGGACCCGGCAAAGAGGCCCACGACAATGCCGCCGATGATCCCTGTGATCAGACCTTTTTCAGGCGGCACGCCCGAGGCGATGGCGATGCCCATGCAGAGCGGCATCGCCACCAGGAACACGACAATCGATGCCGTAAAATCCCGCGAGAAATGGGCAAAAATGCCCGTTTTTTCTCCGGTGGAAGCAGCAGCACTCATTCGGCAGCCTCCAATTCGATATTTGCATGGCCGTGACGGGCGCGTGCAGGCAGGGCCACGGGCAGCTCTTCATCTTCACGCAGCGGCACGAATTCACCGGTTTCACCATTCAGGCCCAGCACCTGACCCGCGTGAATATCAACAAACCAGCCATGGAGTGCCATTTCCCCGCGTGCGATGGCAGCGGCGACGGAAGGATGTGTGCGCAGGTGAGCGATTTGCGCCATCACATTTTCAAGGCTCAGGGCACGAACGCGTTCGGTTCCTTCAAGATCGGGCTGGCAGCTGTCCACAACATGCGATGCCGCCGCACCGTGGCGCAGCCATGCCGCAACATTGGGCATTCCTTCGAGCATTTCGGGCTGGCTGAGTGCCTTCATCGCGCCGCAGTCAGAATGGCCGCAGACAATGATGTCGCGTACCTTTAGCGCCGCAACCGCAAACTCAACCGTAGAGGAAACGCCGCCATTCATGGTTGCATAAGGCGGAACAATATTCCCCGCATTGCGGCAGACGAACAGATCGCCGGGCTGGGCCTGCATAATCTGTTCGGGCACGATCCGGGAATCGGCGCAGGAAATCATGAGTGCTTTGGGGCTCTGCCCATCGGTCGTCAGCTTGCTGAACAGGTCGCTGCTATTTGGAAAAATGGTCTTCTCGAAGCTGAAGACACGGCCAATCAGTTCATTCATTTTCAGACCCTTTGCTTGCATGTTCCGCAGTGCATTTCGCGGAGTGGATGCCAGACATACGGTCAGGTGATTTCTCGAAATTGGCGCCTTTGTAAAAATATGTTGCTGCGCAGCAAAATCTCTGCCCGCGCAGAGAAATCAGCCGTTCTGCTGCGAATTCCCGGCGAGGCATGGCAGGGTCAGCGTCGCCTGCAAGCCTCCGCCATCACGATTGACCAGCGTGAGCGTCCCGCCCTCTGCGCTTGCGATGCGGTCAACGATGGCCAGACCCAGCCCCATTCCCGGTGTCGTTCGCGCTCTGGCATCATCGAGCCGTACGAAAGGTTGTAACGCATCCTTCAGCCGGTCGGCGCGTATCCCGGGTCCGCGATCCTCCACGATCAGCGATACGGTGGCGGTCCTTGCATCATATTTCAGCCGTACAACCGCACTGCCGCCATAATGGACGGCATTCTGGATCAGATTGGTCAGTGCACGGCGCAGCGGCACGACATGGGCCGTGATTTCAAAATGATCGGGCCCTTCATAGCGTGCGTCATGCCCTTCATCCTGCGCATTATCGATCAGCGTCTCCGCCATCGCGGCCAGATCCAGCCGTACCGGATCGCCGCGCGTATCTTCGCCATCGACAAAGGCCTGCATCGATCCCAGCAGCGCCCGCATTTCATCCAGATCACGCAGCAGGCCGGTGCGCTGATCCTCCGTCACAGGCAGATTTTCAAGCCGCATCTGCAGCCGCGACAATGGGGTGCGCAGATCATGGCCAATAGCGGCAATGGTTGTGGTGCGGTTGACGATCAGTTCATGAATCCGGTTCTGCATCGCATTGAAAGCGCAGATAAGCTGACGAATTTCAGACGGCCCTTTTTCGGGAATGGCTTCGGGCCGGTCCTCCCCCACCCGCGCACTGGCCTCCACCAATTTGCGCAAAGGGCGCAAGGCCGCGCTGACCAGAACGGCCGCCAGCAACACCAGCAACAATGCAGGCAACAGAATACGCGCAATTCTTCCGGCATTCAGCGACCATGTATCATTCAGATAGGTACGGAATGACAAAGTGGATTGATCGCTCAGCACCAGCGATCCGGTAATGTCGCCGCCATCGCTCAAAGCCGAGAGATGCAGGCGCAAAGATGTGCTTGCCAGATCCGGCTCCGCCGTCAGAATTTGCTGGCGCAAACCATCCAGTTCCAGATTGGGGACAATTTGCGGACGGTCGCCCGCCCAACCGATCCGGAACCGCTCCGTGCTCAGCTCTCGCGCTATCTCGCTGCGCCGTGCAGGCGCCGTGTCATCCAGCAATCGGTGTGCCACCACCAGATGTTCGGCCATGCGCTCCGCATCTTCTTCCTGCAAAGAAAACTCGTTGGCGCGTTCAAACAGCAGGGCATTGGCGAGCAGATCGATCCCGACCACCAGCACGAAAATCGCCAGTAACCGGCCAAGCAGCCCGGTCGATCGAAACCACTTCAAGGTCGCTCGACCTCGGCATTGAACATGTAGCCGACACCGCGCACGGTAACGATCGGTGCCTCTCGCCCTGCTTCGGACAGTTTTCGGCGCAGCCGGCTGACCAGCACATCGACGCTGCGGTCGGATGAATTGCCCAGCCGGCTGCGCGATAATTCGATCAGTCTTTCACGCCCGATCACGCGCTGACTTTCCTGAACAAAGGTGGTCAGCAAATCGAATTCGGCGCTGGTAAGGTCCACCAGGGCGCCGGTGGGTGAACGCAATTCGCGGCGAGCAAAAGACAGCGACCAGCCATTGAAACGGACTTCGGTTGCGCGCTTGCGCTCCCCTTCACCATCGCTGGCACCGCGCCGCAAAACCGCGCCGATCCGGGCGAGCAATTCCCGCGATCCGAACGGTTTGCCGAGATAATCGTCCGCGCCCAGTTCGAGCCCGAGAATTCGGTCCTGCTCGCTCCCACGCGCGCTGACAAAGATCACCGGAACTTCGCTTTCCTTGCGCAACTGGCGCAGCAGATCGATGCCATTCGTGCCGGGCAACATGATATCGAGCACGATCAGATCGGCGGGCTGATTATCCAGCGCCACCCACATCTCCGCCCCCGTTGCCACGCTGCGGACACGATATCCATGTTCCTGCAAGGCGCGCGCGGTCAGCACCCGCAATTGCGGGTCATCTTCCACCAATACAATCGATGCGGCACTCATGCTGTGGGGCGACTTATCCAAAATATTATCCCGACCGAATAGGAGTGCTGAGCGAAGCCATCAAGAGCCGAAACGAACCCGCGTTTGCGGAACCGTGTCGCCCTTGCCCTGATTTCCCTTGTTGCAGCGCGCAACCTTGCGCGGTCCGCGATGGCACACCGCGCCCTGCTCTGCGCGGGCAGTCTCTGCCTTGCTTCTGGCCGCCTGCTCATTCCTGCGCTCCGCAACTCTCGCCGCATGACAGGCGGAGGTCTTGTGACGATAGGGGTGGCAGCGCCGGGCCAGGGCAGCTTCCGGCTGCGCGACCGCATCGAAACCGGGCGTCACGGAGGTTGCCGCACCAGCAGCGAGCAACAGGGACATCAGCATTCTTCTCTCCTCGGTATTATTCTGCGTCGCCCGATAATCCCCTTCACATTGCTCAGTCTTTTTCATAGCGTTTCAAAACATTGCTGGCCTGCTGTTTGCCCGGAGAAATTTCGGCGCTGCCTGTCAGCAGCCAAGAGGGGGAGCAGAAAATGGCCGATCAATTTTCAAGACGGATTTCGCTTATCTTGCGGATGCTGATCAGCATGGTGCTGATGGCGCTGGCCGTTAGTGCGCAGGCGCAGACACAGGCTTCCCCGCAGGAAAGTACCGCCGAAAATGGCGCAAACTCTATGGTGGTCGCCACCCGCGAAGCACCGCCCTTTGCGATGAAGAACGAAGATGGGGAATGGCACGGGCTCGCCATCGAACTTTGGCGCAATATCGCCGAAGGAAAAGGCTATGATTACCGTTTCGTGGAGAGCGATCTGGCGGGCATGATCGATGGGCTGCAAGATGGCCGCTACGATGCCAGTGTCGGCGCGCTTACCATCACGGCTGAGCGGGAGGAACTGGTTGATTTCACCCATCCATTTTACGCCACCGGCTTCGGTATCGTGACGCGCAAATCGTCCCCCGGATGGCTCAATCTGTTCAACAATTTCTTCACTCTGGGCTTCCTCAAAGCGGTGCTGGCATTGTCCGCCCTGCTGATGCTGGTGGGTGTGCTGTTCTGGCTTGCCGAGCGCAAACACAACACAGAGGAATTTCCCGAGGGAGCACGGGGGATCGGTTCCGGCTTCTGGTTTTCAGCCGTGACGATGACCACGGTCGGCTATGGCGACAAAGCGCCGCGTTCCACTGCGGGCAAGATATTGGCGCTGATATGGATGTTCGCCGCCATCATTATCATTTCCACATTCACCGGCATGATTGCTTCCTCCCTGACGGCAGGACAGATTTCGGGCGCCATTTCCGGCCCGGACGAACTCGACAGCGTGAAAGTCGGCTCGATCGAAAAGTCGGCGAGTGATGAATGGCTGTCCGATCAAGGGGTTGGCTTTTCCCATTATCCCGATGTGGCGGCAGGACTTGAAGCCGTCGATGCCGGTGAGCTGGATGCCTTCGTCTATGATGCGCCGCTGCTGCGCTACAGCGTCAAGCAGATGCAGTTGGGCAATCTGCGCATGCTGCCGGGGAGTTTCGGTCGGCAGGATTATGGTATCGCACTGCCGGCCGGTAGCGCTCTGCGCGAGCCGATCGACATCGCCTTGCTCAGAGAAATCGAAAGCCGGTCATGGCGTGACGATCTTCAGAAAATGCTTGGCAAAGGCGACTGAATTTAGGCCGCGACCCTGTTGCGACGCAAGGGCTTCGGCCTCAGCCTGACTGCGTAGCTACCGGATTAGCGGCCCGGTTCCTGCGCGATATAGATGGCCAGCGCCTCGATCTCATCATCATTCAGCGATCCGGCAAAAGGCGGCATTGGCCCGCCCCCATTGGCAATCCGCCCAGCGATATATTGGATGCTCCGGTGCCCTTGATCGAGCGATGGCCCGGCCTGCCCATGGCCGCCCGCATCATGGAGAACGTGGCAGGCACCGCAGGACCAGTCCTGAAACAATTGCCGCCCCTGCTGCATGGTTTTCGCCGCCGCAGGCTCACTGCCTTTGGGTGCCGGGCCAGCCGCCTGCGCCTCTGAATGCCCCGCAGCGGCAAAGATCATCAACAGCGGTGCCATCACCATTGCGCTGCCGGCCAGACTATTGGCTCGCTTGTTTGATAATATCATCGGCCTCTTCCCAGTATTTTCTTGATCTTCTTGCCAAAAATACGTCTCATAATACGGATATGTGGCAGTAATTGGGAGAATTGCGATATTTATCCGTTGGATAGAGCCGATTCGAGACTCTATTTCCATTGGCCAGAGTAGATAGCTTTCAAACGATAACAAGAAGGCGATGCATGGAGAGGGCACGATTTCACGAAGATAGCAGCTGGAGCTCTTCCGGGCTGTCGCAGCGGGCTGCTATCCGCGAATGGCAGGATTGGGCTGCCTGCACGATCGCGCCGATTGATGTGCGGGTATTTGAACAGCAGCACTTTCAGGCACGGTGGGAAAGTCAGGCGCTGGGCCATTTGCAGATGCTGCATATGCATGCGCCGGCGCAGCGGGTGGTCCATTGCGGCCAGGATGGCAGCGCAGGACAAGCGCCCCCCACGATCCAGCTGATCTACACGCGCAAAGGTGCGCTCGACACGCATATGAACGGGCGCCGCTTTGCCATTCAGCCGGGCCAGTTCGTACTGCTGGACAATACCCGGTTTTATCAGATGGAAATGCAGACCCCGCATGACGTCGTGGACCTGATGATGCCGCAAGGTTGGCTCGACCGGTATCTGCCCGATCCCGGCGAGTTGTTGGGCCGCCCAATTGATGCCCATACAGGCTGGGGCTCACCCCTGGGCGCCTTGCTGGAAACCATGCTTGCCGGGATGGACCGCTCCCCCCTTCCCCGTGCCATGATCGCGGATCAACTGGGCACATTACTGACCCTGGCAAGTGGCATTCAGAAATTGCCGCCCAGCTATCAACGCCACCAATTGGCACAGGAAATCCTGAACAGAATCAAACGTGACTTCCGCGATACGGAGCTGAGCTGCAGCGGGATGGCGCATGATCTGGGCATTTCGCAGCGCAGCCTGCAGGCGCTGCTTGCGCAACAGGGCACAAGCTTTACTCAGGAGCTCAACACCACAAGGCTGGAAAACGCGGCCGAAATTCTGACTGAGCAGCATGGTCAGAACCTGCCGATCAGCGATATCGCCTTTCGCTGCGGCTTCCTCGATCCCGGATATTTCACGCGGCAATTTCGCAAGCGTTTTGGCGTGACGCCCAGCCGCTGGCGCATGGGCGGAACTGCCTGAGGTGTAAAACCGCTCTGCGCATTTGTCCTATTTGCATTGCGCGCGAATCCTTTGGTCCGCCACTGGCTGCCCCTAATCTGCCTTTCCAGAGAGATGCCAAAGCCGGTGCGAGACAGCACAAAGCTGCCGCTATGGCCCAAGAGAGGACAGGCGCATGAGCGACCCGAAGAGCTTCCCGCTGCCAAGTTCGGTAAAAGTGGTGCCCGGCACCGAAAATGCCCAAGCCGCGCTCCCCTATTATACCCAGTTCGTGCCCGAAGATGATGCGCGCTTCTGGTTCTATAACTCCATGCATTTCCCTGAACCGATGCATCATTTCGACCTGATTACGGCGGAGGCGGCCTATTGCGCGCTCGGCGCATTCAACACCCGCGTGCATGTCCTGCCCACCACCAAGGGCATCGATCACAGGGTAATCAATGGCCGCGTCTTTATCGGCGGTGTGCCGGTAACAGACCCTGATGAAATCGCCCTGAGGCAGGAGAAATTTCAGGAACGGGCCTTCTATTATTACGAAAACTGGGAGGATCTTTACGCCCAGTGGAAGGATAAGATGAAGGCGCTGATCGCCGATGCGCAGGCCCTGCCCCGGCCGGAACTGCCCGAATGGGAACCGATAGAAACCACCCATAGCGGTAAAGGCATCGCCTCCAACCATTCGCTGCTCGATATTTATCGCCAGCAATTGGAGGGCTATTTCCGCATGTGGCACCATCATTTCGAGTTCTTGCTGCTCGGATATGGGGCCTATCTGACCTTTTTCGATTTCTGCAAACGCGCCTTCCCCGAAATATCCGATCAGGCGATCAGCCGGATGGTCGCGGGGATGGAGGCCGAAATCTTCAAACCGGATGAGGAGGTCAAACGCCTCGCCCGCCGCGCCGTGGAACTTGGCGTGGATCATCATTTCAGCGACAATATGGTGATAGAGGATGTTCTGGCCGCTCTGGATCAGCTGGGCGACAAAGGCCGGGCATGGCTGGACGAATTGGAAACCAGCCGCAATCCATGGTTCAACGTCAATGTGGGGGACGGGTTCTACCATTATCACCGGTCATGGAACGATGATCTGTCCATGCCCTTTGCCGCATTGCCCGGCTATATCGAAAAGGTGAAGGCCGGCGAGAATATCGAACGGCCAATGGACCGGCTGATCGAAGAGCGTGACCAGCTGGTATCCGATTACCGCGAATTGCTGGACAGTGATGAGGATAAGGCCACTTACGATCAATTGATTGACCTGGCCCACCGTGTCTTCCCTTATGTGGAGGGCCACAAGTTCTATTGCGAACATTGGTACACCAATCTGTTCTTCAACAAGATCCGCGAATTCGGCGCACTTCTGGCTGAAAACGGGTTCTTCGCCGAAGAAGCAGACGTCTTCCATCTCACGCATTATGAGCTGGAAAGCGCCATCATCGATTTGATGCTGGCATGGTCATCAGGATCTCAGCCCCTCGGCCCCGGCCACTGGCCCGCCATCGTGGCGGAGCGCAAACAGGCCATTAATCTATGGGCAGACGAAACCGTGCCACCGGCCCTGGGCGTCGTGCCGGATGTGATCGACGACCCGGCAATTGTCATGCTCTGGGGCATCACCCGCGACAATCTCGATAGCTGGCTGGATGACGGAACGGAAAATGAGAAGGAGCTGAAAGGCTTCGCCGCTTGCGCCGGCCTGGTGGAAGGCACCGCTAGGGTAGTAAAGTCGGTCAAGGAAATCGGCCGGTTGCAGCAGGGCGATATTCTGGTCTGCCAGGTCACCAACCCGACATGGGCGCCGATCTTTCAGAAAATCTCCGCCGCCGTCTCCGACATTGGCGGTTCGATGAGCCATATGGCCATTGTCGCGCGCGAATATGATCTGCCCGCCGTAGTCGGCACAGGCTCAGCCACCAGCAGGATCAAGGATGGCCAGCGCATTCGTGTGGATGGCAGCCGCGGCCTCGTCACCATCCTCGATGATGAGGAGGTTCCGGCAAATGGCTGAGAACGCAGCACTCACCGAACAGCCGATTGCATGGTTTTCCGAGGTCGGACTGGCCGATCGCCCATCAGTCGGCGGCAAAGGGGCAAGTCTGGGTGAGTTGACTCGGGCGGGGATTGCCGTCCCCCCGGGCTTCGTCGTCACCACATCGGCTTTCGAGATGTTCTTGCAGGCGATGGAAACACGCGGTCCGGTTCGTGCACGCGTCGCCGATCTCGATCCCTCCGATCTGGACGCAATCCGTGACGTGTCGCAGGATTTGCGACGGCTTGTGGAGGAGGAACCGCTCCCCACCCATGTCGAACAGGCGATAGCGGGCGCCTATGCGCAGCTGGGCGAAGGGGGTGAGCCCGTGGCCATCCGCTCCTCCGCCACCACCGAAGACGCCGATGAAGCCAGTTTTGCCGGGCTGCAGGATACGTTTTTGTGGGTGATGAATGCATCGGACATGATCCGCCGCATTCGCGAATGCTGGGGCAGCCTCTATTCGCTGGAAAGCATCGCCTATCGCCGCAAGCATGGCCTGCCAGAAGAGGGGGTGGCCATGGGCGTGGTGGTGCAGGTGATGGTGGATTCCCGTGCGGCTGGCGTCATGTTCACCCGCAGCCCCACCACGGGTGATAAATCCGTGATCACGATCGAAGGAGCATGGGGGCTGGGCTCGGCGGTGGTTTCTGGTGAAGTGACGCCCGACCGATGGGTTATCGGCAAGATCACCGGAGAAATCTCAACCCGCGATATTTCTGACAAACACGCCATGCAGGTTCAGGCCGCAGGCGGCGGGATTCACGAGGTTGCGCTGGATGATGACAGGCGCACCCAGCCCTGCCTCAGTGATGAGCACCTGCTTACCTTGCGCGAAATCGGGCGCAAAGTGGAACGGCATTACGGCAAACCGCAGGATATAGAATGGGCGGTGGATCAGGCTGGGCAGATCCTGTTGCTGCAAAGCCGCCCCGAAACCGTCTGGTCCACCCGTGATAAAAATCAGCCTGTCAAGAAGCCGGAAGGCAACCCGCTGAACCATGTCATGACGATTTTCGGAGGGAAGAAATGAGCCTCAGCGGCAAGGATGTCGAGGAGATCATGGCTCTTCTGGAAAGCTCGCGCTTTGATCGGCTCAGTCTGGAAATGGACGGCTTGAAGCTGGAATTGGTACGTGAGGGCAGCAAGGCTCGGACAGCCACCGTGGCACCGTCTGCACCCGCGCCTTCCACAGAAAGGCAAGGCACGGATTCAGCAGCCACTTCCCCGGCGGCAAGCGCGGCGCCCACACCTACATCGCGGCGTTCCGCCGAAGATGGCTTGCTTGAAGTGAAATCTCCTTTGCTGGGCGTGTTTTACCGCGCGCCCAAGCCCGGCGAAGATCCCTTTGTCGAGCCGGGCGACCGTGTGGAGGAAGACAGCATCATCGGCATTATCGAAGTGATGAAGCTGATGAACTCTGCCCGCGCCGGGATCAGCGGCGAAGTCGTCGAAATTTGCGCTACCAATGGTGAGATGGTCGAACATGGTGAAGTGCTGATGCTGGTCCGGCCGGACTGACATGGACATAAAGCGCATCTTCATTGCCAATCGCGGCGAAATTGCCCTGCGCATCCTCCGCACATGTCAGCAGCTGGGCATTGAAACCGTTCTGGGCGTTTCCGAAGCCGATCGCCATTCGCGGCCAGCGCAAATGGCGACCCGATCCGTGTGTATTGGTGCGTCCCCATCCGCGCAGAGTTACCTCAAAGCCGAAACCGTGATGCAGGCGGCGCTTTCGACAGGCTGTGATGCAATCCACCCCGGTTATGGATTTCTCTCTGAAAGAACCGATCTGGCACATATGTGTGAGGCAGAGGAGGTCATCTTCATCGGGCCCACTGCGGCGCAAATAGAGGCGGTGGGCGACAAGCTGCGGGCCCGCGCTGAAGCTGTCGCCGCCAATGTCCCGGTGGTTCCCGGCGGCGCGGTGAACAGCGCCGATGAAGCAGCGCGTCTGGCCGAGAAAATCGGTGCGCCTCTGCTGGTCAAGGCGGTGGGCGGCGGCGGCGGGCGCGGCATGAAGCTGGTCGAAAATCTCGCAGAGCTTCCCGCAGTGATGGATATGGCCAGCGCCGAGGCCAGCGCAGCTTTCGGCGATGCCCGGGTCTATCTGGAGCGCTATGTCGCCAGCGGGCGGCATATCGAGGTGCAATTGCTGGGCGATGGGGCAGGCCGTGTTATCCATTGCGGAGAGCGCGATTGCTCGGTCCAGCGGCGCTACCAGAAACTGATCGAGGAAAGCCCCGCCCCGCTTCTGCCCGAGGAAATCCGTGATCAAATGCGCGATGCGGCCTGCCGTTTTGCGGCGAGGCTGAACTATCGCGGCGCGGGCACGGTGGAGTTTCTATACGATATCGCGCAGGATGAGTTTTACTTCCTCGAAATGAATGCCCGCATTCAGGTGGAGCATCCGGTGACCGAGGCGGTAACCGGGATTGATCTGATCGCCGAACAAATCGCTATCGCGGCAGGTGAAGGTTTGCGCCTGTTGCAACAGGATGTGCACTTTTCCGGTCATGCGGTGGAATGCCGGATCAATGCCGAGGCGCCGGAACGCGGCTTCATGCCCAGCCCCGGCACGGTCAGCACCGCCCGCTGGCCGGTTGGTGAGGGCATTCGCGTCGATACGCATATTGTCGATGGTGCCAGTGTTCCGCCCTTTTACGACAGCATGATCGCCAAAGTCATCGCCCATGGACCTGACCGCGCGGTGGCGATCGCCCGGCTGAAGGCAGCGCTGAATGCGGTGCAGATCAGCGGGATCGACACCAATTGCCAGTTCCAGGCGGCAATACTGGACGATCCCGATTTTCGTCATGGGGGCGTGGATACAGGCTTTCTCGCCCGCTGGCTGGCCAAGCATGAGGAGGCCGCCTGATGGCCGATATAAAGATCGTCGAAACCTCGCTGCGCGATGGCAATCAATGTCTGTGGGGGGCCCTGGGCGTGGACACCGCCAAAACGCTCAGCATCGCGCCCGCTATGGAACGCGCCGGCTATCATGCGATCGACTTCACTACCTCCACCCATATGGGCGTAGCGGTGCGTTTCAAGCAGGAGGACCCATGGGAACGCATCCGGTCGATGGCGGACATCTGCCGCAATACTCCGCTGCAATTCCTCTCCACCGGCTTTCGCTTCATTGCCTGGCAAACCGCCAGCCCGGACTTCATGGAGCTGGCCTACCGCACGCTGGCCCGCAATGGCATTCGCCGCTTTGCCCTCGCCGATCCGATGAATGATGCCGCTGCCAATGTGCAGGCAGCCAAAATGATCAAACGCGCGGGTGGTGAACAAGTGGTCGGCGCGCTGGTCTATACGATCAGCCCGATCCATGATGACGCGCATTATGCCGAAGCCGCCCGCATCATGGCGGCAAGCCCGGATATTGACGCGCTCTATATCAAGGACCCCGGCGGATTGCTGACCCCCAAACGCGCGCAGACACTCATCCCGGCCATCAAACGGGAAATTGGCGGCAAGCCATTGGAACTGCACGCCCATTGCACCATCGGACAGGCAGAACCGGCGTATCTCGAAGCGGCAGAGCTTGGCATTGCCGGCCTGCAATGCGCCAGCGGCGGCGCGGCGGATGGCACGTCCAACCCGCCCATTCAGCGCATAATCGCCAATCTGCGCGCCTTCGGCCACACTGTGGATGTGGATGAAGAGGCAGTCGCTGAAGTGGCCGATTATTTCACGGATCTGGCCGAGGCAGAGAACCTGCCACAAGGGTGCCCGATGGCCTTCGATGCGGCCTATCTGCGCCATCAACTGCCCGGCGGGATGGTGGGCACGATGCGCCGCCATCTGGCCGACCACCGCGTGTCCCATCTGGAAGGTGCCGTGATCGAGGAACTGGGCCGCGTGCGCGAGGAGCTGGGCTGGCCAATTGTGATGACGCCTTTCGCCCAGATGCTGCAGACGCAGGCCGTGATGAATGTCACGGGCAAGGAGCGCTACGCCACCATCCCGGATGAAATTATCCGCTATGCACTCGGCAAATTCGGCCGCCCCAACCGGCCGATAGATGATGCGGTGATGGACCGGATCATGGCCTCCCCCCGCGCAAAAGAATTGCAGGCCGAAGACGGCATGGCGCCGCTACCTGAATTGCGCCGGCGCATTGGCTCCAATCTGTCCGACGAAGAATTTCTGCTGCGCGCCACGATGCCGGCGGAGCAGGTCGATGCGATGCAGAGTGCCGGCCCCGCCCCGCGGCATTACGTCCCGGCAAACGCGCCAGTCATGTCATTGCTGCGCCAATTGCTTCAGCGCACCGACCTCACCCGGGTCAGCGTGGCCAGAGCGGGCTTTAAACTCGACTTGGAAAGCGACGAAGAACCGGCATGAACGCAGCTTTCACCGTGCGCCCCAAGGGCTTCATGTTCGATCTCGACGGGACACTGATCCTCAGCAATCGGCAGCTTGGCAGCTATAGTGTTCTGCCCGGCGCGGTGGAACTGCTCGAAACGCTGGAGGATCGCGCCACTCCCTTTCTGGTGCTCACCAATGGCAGCGCCTATCCCGCCTCCGTTCAGGGACCCCGCCTGCGTAGTGCCGGCCTGCCGATCCGTGATGACCGCCTGTTTACGCCCAACAGCGTCGCTGCAACCATCATGCAGGACAGAAACTATCGCCGGGTCATGGTGCTCGGCACGCAGGGCGTGTTGGACGCGCTGACAGAATTTGGCATTCCCGTGTGCCTGCCCGGCGATGCCGCAGCCTCTGCTGCCGATGCCGTCTATGTCGCTTGGCACCCCGAATGCAGCATGGATGATATTCACGCGGCCGCTGGCCGAGTGCTGGAGGGTGCGGCATTTCTGACGGCTTCGGATGTTCCCTTCTTCGCCACCCAGTCTGGGCCGGCCTTTGGCTATAGCTGCGCAATCGTGGGTGCGATTGCGCGCGTAACCGGTCAGGAGCCTGAGGTCACCGGCAAGCCATCGCTCCATGCCATGCGCTTTGTGGCCAGCCAGTTGGGGCTTAAGCCGGAGGATATTGCAGTGATCGGCGATGATCCGCGGGTCGAAATCCAGATGGCGCGAGAAGGCGGTTCCATCGGCATTGCCGTAACCAGTGGCACGACGTCTCGTGCGGAATGGCGGAACCAACAGGAGAGCCGCCAACCCCACGCAATTTACGAAAATGTCGGAGAGATCCTTTCCGAGCTGGTTCCTGAAATCGCCGCAGAGTGAAGCGGGACCAAACACCTATAGATGGGAGAAGACTAATGCGTTTCCGCTCCGCAATCCTCGCGAGTGCTCTGGCCACTATGGCCCTTGCCCCTGCAACGCAGCTGCTGGCTGAAGATCCCGCCCCCGGCGACTGGCCCCGCTATACGCGCGATCTGGGCGGAACCCGCTTTTCGCCGCTGACCCAGATCAACCGCGATAATGTGGATCAGCTGGAGGTGGCGTGGCGCTTCCAGGTGCGCCCTGAAGGCGGCGGCAGTATCGTCACCTCCGCCACGCCGATCGTGATTGATGATGTGCTCTTCCTGCCAATCGGCAATGCCGTGGTCGCACTCGATGGCGACAGCGGGAAGGAGCTGTGGCGGCATGACACGGGGGGCGGTCTGGCCCGGCGGACGGTGTCTTATTGGCCGGGCGACGACGAACTGGCAGCGCGCATATATTATTCCACTGGGGATGAGATCGTCGCATTGGACGCGGCAAGCGGAAAGCTGGCCACGGACTTTGCCGATCAGGGCGTGCTCAAACTCGACATTCCCTATCGCGGGCCGCCCACTGTGTTTCGCAATGTCCTGATCATCGGGGCCAATGTGAATGAAATGCCGGTTGGCCCATCGGGCAACAGCCGCGCCTTTGATGCCCGCACGGGTGCAAAGATCTGGGAATTCAACACCGTTCCGCAGCCCGGAGAGCCGGGTCATGAGACATGGGGGGGTGATGGCTGGAAGGGCCGGTCAGGTACCAATGTCTGGATCTGGTACATGACCGTGGATGAGGAAACCGGGATGATTTACATGCCCGTCGGCAGCCCTTCGCCCAATTATTATGGCGGTGATCGTCCGGGCGACAATCTTTACGGCAATTCACTGGTCGCGGTGGATGCCGAATCCGGCGAATATAAGTGGCATTTCCAGACCATTCATCACGATCTGTGGGACAAGGACCTGCCCGCGCCGCCTGTGCTGATCGATATAGAGAAGGACGGCAAGATCATCCCCGCGCTCGCCGAAACCGGCAAGACGGCCTATATGTACATCCTTAATCGCGAGACGGGGGAGCCGATTTTCGGCGTGGATGAAGTGCCGGTCGCTGCCGGCAATGTTCCGGGGGAATATTACTCCCCCACACAGCCCATTCCGGTCAAACCGCCCCGGCTCTCGCAAAGCTACTGGTCGCCCGACAAGATCGTCACCGCCCAACAGACCAGCCAGCAACATGTCGATGCCTGCCACGCCTTGCTCGATGAATATGGCGGCACATTTTACAATACCGGCCCCTTCACGCCCTTCATGCTGCATGAAGAAGGCGGGCCCGTGCTCGCCTCGATCGATCTGCCGATCAATGGTGGTTCCAATTGGGGCGGCAGCGCGGCAGACCCGAATACGGGCTATGTCTTCGTTAATTCGAGCGAAGGCGGCACCATTGGCTTTGTCGAAAAGCGCAAGGAAGGCGGCGATTATGGCCGCGGCGCAGGCGGTTCAACGCAGGAATATGACCGCGCCAGCCTGAGCGGCCCCGGTGCCTATTCTCACTTCGCCGCCGATTATATCGACGCCGATGGCAACTCGATAGAATTGCCCTGCACCCCGCAGCCATGGGGCCGGCTATTCGCCATCGATGCCAATACGGGCGAAATCGCCTGGGAGTCCGTATTGGGAACAACCGACGCCCTGCCAGAGGGGCAGCAGAAAACCGGCCGCACCAATTTCTTCGGCGGGCCGATCGTCACGGCGGGCGGCCTGGTCTTCATTGGCGGCACCGATGATCAACGTTTCCGCGCATTCGATTCTCAAAATGGGGAAGAGCTCTGGTCCACCAGACTGGAATATAACGCACAAGCCGTACCGATCACCTATGAAGGCCGAGATGGACGGCAATATGTGGCGGTAGTGGCGGCAAATTTCGGCGCCAGCCCGCGCGGACCTGATGGCAAACCGCTCAACAATGAATCGCTGATGGTCTTTGCTCTGCCCGAATAAGGGCGCGCATATGGGGAGAATAACAATGCTTCGACTTCGCCGGATTATAGTGTGGAGTGCCTGGATGAGCGCCGCTCTTATGCCTGCCGCTGCCGCCCATGCCGCAGATGAAGCAGAAATTGGCAGTGAATCCGATCAAAGCGCAGCAGCGTATTTTGAGCAGGATTTCATGAATGTGTTTCGCCGGTTTCTGCCGGACAAGACACAGGAAATGGTGAATTTCTACACGCAGGTTCTGGGGCTGAAACCGCTCCAGCCCATTCAGCTCAATGCAGAACAGACCATCATTCTGCTCGGTATCGGTGATAGTCAGATCAAGCTGGCAGCGGGCCATATGGAAGGACGGAAATACCACCTTGGCGGCGTGGGGGCGGCGACGGGAATACGGTATTTCACCTTGTTCTTCCCCGATGCCGAAACACTGACCCAGCGGTTTGAAGAGGCGGGCTATGCCGCACCGCAATTTACCCCCATTGGAGGTGGCAAACAGGCAGCCTTCGTCGCTGATCCGGCAGGCTTCATGCTGAAGCTCGTGATCTGGAGCGATGCCGACCCTGCGCAATATGGGAAGGTCCGCATTGGCATCAACGCTTCCCATCTGGCGGAAAGCCGGGCTTTTTACCGCGATTTCGTAGGTCTGGAGCAAGAGAGCGCAGAATTGTCTCCTCTCCTGGAAACGATGATCTACCCCTATCGCCATGGGGCGACCACGCTGGAGCTGTTTTCGATCGGGCATGATCTGCCAGCAGATACAGGCAGCGCCGGCATTCAATATGTGGTGAGGGATGCCGCTGCGGTGGATGCCCTCGGCAAACAGCGCAAGATCACTGTTGAAACGCCGCTCGGCAAATTGCCCAATTTCGACCTGACCTTTGTCTGGCTGAATGACCCGGATGGTGTCACCAATTATTTCGCCCAAATCGGTCCCGCCCGCCCCAAGGGCGCAGATGCCCCGGGTCCGTGGCAAAGGACGACACCGGATCAGACTAGGCCGTAAACGCATAAACAGCGCCGTCGAGGCGCCCAAATGGCGAACATATCGGGGCAAAGCGCCCGCCGGGAAGGCTGTTTGCCTTTCCAAGGGCGATTTGGTTCGAGAGGGAAGCCATTTGGGCGTCGCAAAGCGATTTGGCCAAAATGGCCCATCGCTGCGTCAAGAAGCCTTGAAATATCGACATATTACCACGCCTTCTTTCCTGACGCTGAGCCATTTCGCTTCAAACCTCGATGGTGCTGTTTATGCGTTTACGGCCTGACGAATAGCACCTGCATCACGCTTGACGGGAGGAGGGATTACAGGTCCGCCGAAATAGGCTAAGCTGGTTCGCTATTCTTCTTTCCGTTGGACGACATTATATGCCCGTTAGCCTATTTGAATTGTTCAAGGTCGGAGTCGGCCCGTCCAGTTCGCACACGATGGGGCCGATGAGTGCGGCCCAGCGTTTTGTCAGCCGTTTAGCTGAAAGTGGTAATATCGCGAAGGTCACCCGCGTTGAAACCACGCTATATGCATCGCTGGCGCTGACCGGGCTTGGCCATGCCACCGATACGGCGATCATGATCGGGCTGCACGGGCTTGAACCGCACCAGATTGATCCTGACGAGGCAGTGAAAGTCATCGCCGATTTGCGCGACAAGCATCAGCTTCCGCTGGGGGGCGCCCATCTGATCCCATTTGAAGAAAAACGCGACATTCTCTGGCGGGGGCGCGAAAAACTGCCCTTCCACCCCAATGGCATGCAGTTTCGCGCCTTTGACGATGCCGGGGAACTGGTGGAGGAACGTGCCTATTACTCCGTTGGCGGCGGCTTTGTGCTGGATCAGGACGAAACGCGCGATAACAGCTCCGAGAAGCTGGAAGACCCCGCCCCCTATCCCTATCGCTCCGCCGCAGAATTGATGAACTTTGCGAAGGAGCAGCGTGTTTCCATCGCCGATATTGCACTGGCCAATGAAGATGCCCGGCGCCCGCGCGAAGAAACGCTGGCTTGGATCGAGCAGATTTGCAGTGTGATGAGCGATTGTATCGATCGCGGGCTGGACCAGAGCGGCACCCTCCCCGGAGGGCTGAATATTACACGCCGGGCCGCCAAATTGCGCCAGTCCCTGGCTGATCGTCTGGAACGTATTCTGGCCGATCCGCTATCGACCCTGGATTGGATCAACCTCTGGGCAATCGCCGTGAATGAGGAGAATTCCGCCGGCGGACGCGTGGTGACTGCCCCTACCAATGGCGCGGCTGGCATCATCCCTTCCGTGCTGCGCTATTATGATCGGTATCACGCCGGGACGGCAGAAGGGCGCGCGACCTTTGTGATGACGGCCACCGCCATTGGCGGTCTTTATAAAAGCAATGCCAGCATTTCTGCGGCTGAAGTCGGCTGTCAGGGTGAAGTAGGCGTGGCCTGTTCGATGGCGGCGGCCGGGCTTTGCGCTGTACTGGGCGGCACCAATGAACAGATTGAAAATGCCGCCGAAATCGGGATGGAGCACAATCTGGGCCTGACCTGCGACCCGATTGGCGGACTGGTGCAGATACCCTGCATCGAACGCAATGCCATGGGCGCAGTGAAAGCGATTGACGCCGCGCGGCTCGCTTTGGCGAGTGACGGGATTCACCATGTCAGTCTGGATCAGGTGATCGATACGATGCGGCGCACCGGCGCCGATATGAAGGACAGTTACAAGGAAACCTCGCTCGGCGGCCTCGCGGTTTACCGCCCGGCGTGCTAGAAACCGGGCGGTGTTTCATACTTCTATATTAGATTGTTCTAAACAATCAGACCGCAGGCAGACGGTCGAGATATTTGTCCAGAGTAAGCGGATATTCCCGCACTCTGATGCCGGTTGCATTGTAAAGCGCATTGGCCACGGCAGCAGTCGGCCCGCAAATGCCAAGCTCACCCACCCCTTTTGCCTTCATCGGTGAAATCACCGGGTCGAGCGTGTCGAGGAAGACGACCTCCTGATGCGGGATATCGGCATGGACCGGCACTTCATATCCGGCCATGTCGTGATTGACGAAAAAGCCGAATCTCTTATCCACCGCCAGCTCTTCGGTCAGCGTCGCCCCGACCGACATGGCCATGGCACCGATCACCTGACTGCGCGCCGAAACGGGGTTCAGAATACGCCCCGCATCGCACACGGAGAGCATTCGGCGGATGAAGCTTTCCCCGGTATAGGCATCCACGGCGATTTCGCAGAAATGGCTGGCGAAGGTGCCAACCGAGTAATCATCCTGAAAATCGCCATAGGTCATCTCACCGGTTGCGGAGAGTGCCCCGGCATCGGTCAGGGCAAAGCTGCCCCCGTCAACCGCGATCCGCGAATTATCGAAAGTGGCGGCATCGCCATCAAAGCCCAGTTTTTCACCAATGGCGCGGCGCAGATTGACGCAAGCGGCATAGACACCGGCGGTGCTGCTGGCTGCGCCCCATTGCCCGCCGGATCCGGCAGATGCCGGATAGGCTGAATCGCCCAGCCGGACGGTAACCTGTTTGAGCGGGACGCCCATCACCTCGGCCGCGGTCTGGGCGATGATGGTGTAGCTGCCCGTGCCGATATCCGTCATGTCGGTTTCCACCGTCACGCGGCCACGGCGATCGAGCTTCACCCGTGCCGCCGATTTCCCCACCGGACCATTACGATAACCAGCCGCCATCCCCATGCCGATCAGCCAGCGCCCATCGCGCAGGCCGCCGGGGGTCTTGTTGCGGTTGGCCCAGCCGAAACGCTCTGCCCCTTCGCGCAGACAGCGCACCAGATTGCGGTCGGAAAATTTGATCTCCGGTTCATCCGGCACGGTCTGCGTATCATTGACGATCCGCAATTCCACCGGACACATATCCAGCTTCTCGGCCAGTTCATCCATCGCCACTTCGAGCGCCATATGCCCCGAAGCTTCCCCCGGCGCGCGCATGGCATTGCCTTCCGGCAAATCAAGCGTGGCGAGGTAATTCGCCGTCAGCCGGTGGTCCCCGGCATAAAGCTGCCGCGTCTGCTGCACGGTATTTTCGCCGGAGCCGCCAGGCAGATTGCCCGACCAGCCTTCATGCGCAATCGCGCTGATGCGTCCATCTTTCCCGGCCCCAATACGCAGCCGCTGAATGCTTGCCGGGCGGTGTGTGGTGTTGTTGTAAATCAGCGGACGCTGAAGCATCACCTTCACGGGTCGGCCAGCGGCCTTTGCGCCCAGCGCAGCCAGAACGGCATCCGCGCGAACGAACAGCTTGCCGCCAAATCCGCCGCCCAGATAGGGGGAATCCAGCCGGACATTATCTGGCTCCATATCCAGAATATCGCCCACACTGCCCTTGTTCCAGGCGATCATCTGGTTCGATGTCCACAGGGTCAGCTTTTCCCCTTCCCAAGCCGCAATGCTGGCATGGGGTTCCATCATCGCATGGCTTTCATCAGGCGTGGTGTAACGCTCATCCAGCTGCACATAAGCGGCATGATAGGCAGCTTCAAAATCACCTGTGCGTACTTGATCCGGTTCACCGCCGCGCGTGGTATCCAGCGGCGCACCCGGCGCGGCAGAGGCGAGATCGAATGCCCCCTTTTGCCGTTCATACTCCACCCGGATCACGCTGGACGCAGCCCGCGCCTGCTCGAATGTTTCGGCCACCACCAGCGCAATCGCCTGATGATAATGCGCAATATCGCGGCCACCAAACAGCGGTGCGGTATTGCCCATACCCTTGCCCACCGGCTTGGTATCGGGCGCCGTCACGATTGCCAGCACGCCGGGCATGGCCCGCGCGGCCGAGACATCCATCGCAGCGATCCGCCCCTTGGCAATCCCTGCGCCGAGAACATAGCCATAGACTTGTCCCGGCACGACATCATGCCGTTCATAGGCATAGGGCGCCGTGCCCGTGGTCTTGAGCGGACCGTCGATCCGCCGTGTCGGCTTTCCGACCACCTTGGCATTATCGAACAGGTTTTTTCCGGCTGGTGCGTTGTATTCCATGGCGCTCAGCTCCTCGCTTCAGCAAGCACACCGGCAAGCGTACGCTCTGCCAGCGAGATCTTGTAACGATTATGGTCGGTCGGCTGCGCATCGGCAAAAGCGCGCGCGGCAACGGCCGCTGCCCCTTGCGGCAAAGCCGCCTCTGCCGCAGCTACGCGCCAGGGTTTCGGTGCCATGCCGCCAAAGGCGACCCGGCCGGTTCCATCGGGCTGAATCACCGCGGCGACCGAAACCAGTGCAAAGGCATAAGAACGCCGGTCACGAACCTTGTGATAGATATGCTTGCCGCCCAGTGGACGGGGCAAGGTGACCGCCGTGATCATTTCACCATCTGCCAGCACATTTTCAATATGCGGCGTATCGCCCCACAGGCTGTGGAAATCGGCGATCGGAATGCTGCGTGTTTCGCCATCGGCATCAATGGTTTCCACCACCGCATCCAGCACCCGCAGCGCCACGGCCATATCGCCCGGATAGGTGGCAATGCAGCTTTCAGAAATGCCGATCACGCCGAGCTGGCGCGAATAGCCGTCCTTTGCCGCGCAGCCTGCCCCCGGGTCACGCTTGTTGCAGGGCATATTGGTATCGTAAAAATAGGGGCACCGTGTCCGCTGCAGCAGATTGCCGCCCGTTGTCGCCTTGTTGCGCAGCTGCCCACTGGCACCCGCCTGAATGGCACGGGTCAGCACCGCATAATCCCGCATCACGCGCGCATCCGCCGACAGGGCGGTGTTGGAAACCAGCGCCCCGATGCGCAAACCGCCCGCTTCGGTCGGCTCAATCCGGTCGAGGCCCACATCCTGTACATCCACCAGATGCACCGGCGTTTCGATTTCGAGCTTCATCAGATCGAGCAGATTGGTGCCCCCGGCGATAAATTTCCCGCCCGGTGTGCCGGCCACTGCGGCGGCGGCCTGTTGCGGCGTTTTCGCGCGCTCATAAGTAAAACTACGCATGGATCAGCTCTCCACCGCCAGCTTGGCCATCGCCTCGGCAATGTTGGAATAGGCACCGCAGCGGCAGATGTTGCCGCTCATCCGTTCGCGCATTTCAAGATTTGTCGGTTGCATCTTGCTCGATAAATCCTGCGTCACATGGCTCGGCACGCCTTGCTTGATTTCCTCCAGCACGGCCACGGCGGAGCAGATTTGCCCAGGCGTGCAATAACCGCATTGATAGCCATCATATTCGATGAAGGCATCCTGCATCGGGTGGAGGTTTTCCGGTGTGCCCAGCCCTTCAATCGTGGTCACTTCATCGCCATCATGCATCACCGCCAGGCTGAGGCAGGAATTGATCCTTTCGCCATTCACCATCACCGTGCAGGCCCCGCACTGGCCGTGGTCACAGCCCTTCTTGGTGCCGGTCAGCTTCATATGTTCACGCAGAGCGTCGAGCAGTGTCACCCGCGTATCGACATCCAGCTCGCGATCGCGGCCATTGACCGTCAGCCGCACTTTCTGATGTGCAGGCGGCGGGGCCGACGGCGTTTCCACCTGCCCTTTGGCCAGAGCGACCTGTGAAACGGCGGCGGACATCGCGCCACCGGCAAGAATACCGCGTCGCGTAACTTTAAGACTGATTGGGCCGGCCATGGAGTGCTCCCATAATAGGTGACCTGAATGCGCGCCTAACTTGTCTCACAAAGCCAGCCCAAAGTGGAGGCCCGACTGAGAATGAGTGTTTTTATGTAGGCACGGCAGGGGTTACGGCAGAGAAAACCCACCCATCCGCGCTCCCGCTCAACCTGCTTCACGCACCGGCACGCCGACATTGCAAAGATCGACACCGCCCGCCGGCTGCTGATAGAAACTATCCTGCCGATTGGCCCGCAGGTACAGATAGCGTGCAAAACTGTCGCTATCGCTGCGCAGATATTCAAATAGCGGCTGCTCAGCCGCCGGTAGCGAAGAAGCCAGCCGGACACTCTGAATAGGCGTGCGCCGATTGGTATCGGCATAGACGCCGGCAGGCCCCTCACCGCGCGGCAATGTGGTAAGATGCTCAATCCCGTCAATGACCCGGCCCACGACGGCGATATTGCGGTCGAGCTGGCGCGGGGCCTGCCCGATCACGGCATATAGCTCCGACCCGCTGCCCGTATTGGGCGACAGGTCGCGCGCAACGCCGACACTGGCATAACAATGGACTGGCCATTCCCTTTCCCCGTCCGACGCCATGGGCCAGCCCTGCCGGAAGAATCCGCGGGGCGCATAGGTGTCGCACAGATTGTTCGCATCGCTGCCATCGGCAGAGCATGGTTCTGGCATGGCCTGATCCGCCTGCGGCACTGTATAGGCACTTTCAGGAATGGTCTTGATCCCACCCGGCAAAGGTTTGGTTTCATCCCCATCGCCCCATTGCGCGACCCAATTATCCACCACGCGGTAAACGCTGGTCCCGTCCCACCACTGCGCATTGGCGAGCAGGCGGATATTGCTGACCCATCCGGCGGAAACCGGATCTGGAAGCAATTGAATGATAACCCGCCGCTGCGCACCGTCATCGGCGGGCGCCAGGGTCATAACCAGCAGATCCTCCGCCGCAATGGGCGCCCAATCCGCCTCCGGTGCCGCATCGCGGACAGCCTCTGGCGTGGTGGGAAGGCCCGGCTCCTCAGCCAGGACCGGGACCGTCATGCTCAGGGTCAGAGCACAGGAAAAGGCAAAACGGGCGAGCGCGGCGCGTGGGGATATCGACATCGCCCGACAATGGCAGGCGCTAGGGGATAGACAAGCCCTTATATTACCCGTCGGCAAAGGTTTTTGCAGTGAACCGCTTGCGCTCCCCCCAATGTCCCGCTAGTGGCCTCGGCTCGCCCCCAGGGCATGCGGAGCGGTGGCCGAGTGGTCGAAGGCGCACGCCTGGAAAGTGTGTATACGGTAACCCCGTATCGTGGGTTCGAATCCCACCCGCTCCGCCATAAATCTATGACTTCTTTGAATTTTCGGTGAGATTTTAGCCCCACACCCACTTTCATGCCCACTTCTGGATCGGCATCCAGCGAGCTTTCACGGCTGTAGGCGTAAAGCTCGCTTCTTGATCTGATTTGATTCGAGAAGCTGCCTTGGTCCGATTTTTCGCACCGAGGACAGGTGGCTCGACGTCATCCATGGGTAAACTCGGCTCGCAGACAACTGTCGTGATTTCAGCTGACACATTTGCGCTCAGTCAGTAACTCCTCAAAAGCATCGGCCCCTGTTAACTATAAGAATGGAGCACGCTACGAATGCAGGATGAATTTGTCGCATCGGATTGGATTTCACCGAATGAAGCGGTTGAGGTACTGGAACCCCGATATGGCGCCAATACAAAAGAGTTCATCGCTGACAAATTGAAGGATGGGCTGATCGATTGCCACGCTGATCTAGCCTGGGAATCCTCCGATAAGTCTCTCGACGCAGCTTGGAAGAATCGAGAGGAGACTCTCAAGGACGAAGAGGAAGCTGAGGTCGAGCGGAATATTGAACTCGACAGTGCCGTGTGGCGCTCAAGCAGACATTGGTCATGGGATCTCGACTACTGGCGCTGGCCGGAAGGGCGCTTCGTTGCCACACAGTCAAAGAAACCTGCATCGCGCACAATCGTCGAAGGTGTGAAGTTCAAGAAGAAGGACATCCTAAACCTCTCCAAACCCCCATCCAAGCGAGGCAGAAAACCTAAGTATGCCGGATGGGCCATTTTGTTCGAAGACATGTTAAAGCTCGAACGAAACGCCTTATTGAACGAAGAGAAGTTTCCAAACAAAGCTTCGCTTGAAAAATACCTTACCGATTGCACTGCGGCTGCGGGCGAGTTGAACAGCTTGGACGATGAAACGATCAGGCGGTTCGCTCACGAGGCGTGGGGCCGCGTGATAGCATCCAACTGACAGGAAGGATGGCAACTGGTAGGAATGAAATTCTACCAGTTGCCCTAATGTCGGTTTCAAAACCGAAAAAATCACGCTTTTGGTAACTTCGAATTGGACCGATTACATTAGCGACAGATCCATTCAGAAATCTCCTCCCCGCCGAGTGAAAATCGGCCGGAAAGGAGAAAGAAATGAAACCACTATTGATTAATGTATCCGAGTTCTGCCGACTTTTAGGTTTAGGAAAAACAAAAACGTACGAACTCATCTCTGAGCAGCGCATCGACACTATTAAGGTCGGACGCCGCACTCTTATTACTATGGAGAGTGTCGAGGCTTTTATAGCTCAATCCAAGGTGGAGCCAGAATAATGGCTCGACCCTCTATTCATCGTATCCCGCCAGTGAGTCCGAAGGAGCGAAAGGCAATCAAAGCCACCGGCTTCGAGACGGTCAAGCAGGCTGCCGCCGAAGATGCTATTCGCGCCCAAAAACTGCGCTCTTCCAAAGCGCTGGGCAGTGCGCTGATTTGCCCTGCCAATGCCGAGGATCTGGCCCATCGTCTTAGCCGAGGGGCGGAAAGCGGAAAACCCGCCAGAACGCTTGCATCCCGGCGCTATATGTGGCGCTACCGACTCAGATTTGCCGGGGCTCTGCTCCGCTTTCTCCAAGGAGAAAAGCACTCGGGCTTTCTGACCGTCATCTCTCACAAATGGGCGGTTGCACCCGAGCAGCTCATGAACCTGTGCCCACGCAAATTGCTGCGTGCTTTCCGCGGGGATCTGGATAGATCGGGCGCCCGGGCGTCCGGTGGCTGGTTAATCGTCGGCATCGATGTTGCGTTTGAACCGGAGCGGAAGCTCTTTGCCGTGCATCTCCACGGTTTCGCAAGTGCCAAGATGCAGGGCGTGATCGATAACCTCAGGAAACGGAGCAAGTACCGCCCAATACGCAAGGAAACACCTGGCTGCGTTCCGATTTATCGGCCGATTGAGATCAGGCGCTCCACCGGTGACTGGGCCAGAGCCTGCACCTATGTGCTCAAATCCTGCTGGAACAGCGTCTGGCGCAAGCCGGTGGGCGCTGACGGCACTTTTAAGACAGCGGAACGCAAACATCGCCTGCCCGAACCATATCACAGCCTGCTGCTGCTCTGGTTCGATCAGTTCAACCTCAATGACATAACATTGATGGTGGGCATGGGAGCCGGCTCCTTCGGATTCCGCCGTACAAAACCAAAATAGACGCACCGCTCCAACCGTTCCTATAGTGGGCGTTTTAACACCCTGAGAGCGGGCTCCCACCCACCAAAATTCAGAGAGTTTCAAACTTCCGCGATCCGGAGGGTGAGCCCGCTCGTCCAAAATCCATGAAAGATAAGCCAATGACAAAGAGCAAGAACAACCAGACCGGCAACGGGGCAGAGATTAAGGTCCGCGGCGTCAAATCAATGTCAGGCCGAAAATATGTGAGGGTAAGATACAAGGGAAAGACCGCTTATATACCCTATGCTGAGTTCATGCCCGGAGGGGAGCTTACCAAATGTCTGAAGGAGCAGTCGATGGTTCTTCTGCCTCCCACCCTTCATAAGTTCCGTGCAGAAGTACAGGGTTTGACCGAGTTCAAGCCGGCACCCTTGCTCGAGGAGCCCGGCTGGGCAGGCAATTGTTTCGCCTTCCCTTGCGGCACGGTCATCAGCAGCACGAAGCCGAAGGCCCGCGCCCTCTTCCGACCAATGATCCGACGCGCAAGTTTGGGGACCGTTGAGGAATGGCGTGATAGCATCGCGGAGCCGCTGGCGGGTCAGATGCTACCGGCTTTCCTGCTTATGGCCGCTTTTGCCGCGCCCTTGTTAAAGCTGACGACCAGGACAGACAATTTCGGCTTCGAGATAGTGGGCGCAAAGGGAACCGGGAAAACGACGGTCCTTAAATTGATGGCCACCACAGCCGGCGCTGGGATCGATAATGGACAGGGCGCATATTGGCAGAGCCTCAACTCCACTCATGCGGGCCTAGAAACGCAGATGCAGCGCCATCAGGACATGCCCATGCTGCTGGATGAAGCGGGTCTGTTCATGCCTGACCAAAGCCTGTCAAACCGAGCGCGCTCCATGGTTCAGCTCGCAATCCAGCTGGGAGAGGGCCGTATAAGAACACGCTTCGAACAGCTCTCTTCCCGCCAATATAGATTTATCTTTGTTCTGTCTTCCAACGAGCCTGCCGCTCAGACCATGCGGGGAGGCAGCGCCGATCGTGAGGCCGCCGCCATGGATCGCCTGCTGACATTGCCCGTACCGGACAATGGCTATGGGATATTTGATAGTCTGCCAGAGCGCTTCAGCAGCGGCTCGGAATTCTCCCAATCCCTGGAAGCCGCCATGACCCGTTATTATGGCACGGCCCTGCGCAGGTTCATCCGGATACTGGTAAAACGGCGAGCCGAGGATGAGAAAAAGCTGCGCGAAGATATTGCGGAGAGCCTCGAAAAGTTCCGGGCAAAGGCCGAGGTGGACCTAAACAACGGGTCTGCGGTGCGCGTCTGTGACGCCTTTGGTCTGGTCTATGCAGCCGGTCGGCTGGCCCGCAGATACAAGGTTCTGCCGCTCAGCTATATGCCGGCTGCAATCACACTGGAGATGTATCGTCGCCATCTTGGATCAAGGGATGAGCGCAGCCCCGTTCAGACGGTGCTGGATCTGGTGGGCTCCCCCAATGTTCTCAAGGTCAAGGCAGGCAAGCTGCCAGCCCTCTCGCGAGACGAGATCGAGGCCTGTGCCGGGATCGTCTATCATGGACGAAAGGACCGAGAATTGCTGCTGACCGAGTTTCAAGCGGAAAAGCTGCTCCCACCGGCTTCGTCCATCTGCGAGATTGAAGAGCTGGAACGGGCAATAGTCCGAGATAAGGATCACAGAACGACCAAGCGCCAAGTCAGCTCTGAGCTCGAGCCCCTTCGCTTATATTGTCTGCGTTTGAGCAAGTTGCAGAAATAGGTGGTGTAGCGCCCTGCGGATCCCTGGGGATTTGTGGGGCGCATTTATGCTTTAAAAAATGTACCAATGGGATGGGGTGATTTCTGAAAGCGAGCTGTGGCTACACGTGAAGGCAGGGAACAGCTGGAAGGCAAATATGCCAATAGGCGAACCTTAATCCTCTTCCGCTATCCAGACGGTCATCCCGTTCAACTCAGGACGCACTTCGACTTGGCATCCGAGCCGAGAAAATTCGCTCCGGCTTTCCGAACTGTCCAGCAGATCATCCTCGTCCTCGCTCATGGCGGAGAGCATCGGGGCAAAAGCCGGATCAACATGCACATGGCAGGTGGCGCAGGAACAACACCCGCCACAGAGGGCGAGCATCTCATCGATGCCCGCATCCCTGATCGTTTCCATCACGCTTTTGCCCGGTTCAAGAGGCACGGTCTTTCGTTCGCCCTCGCGGGTGACGACATGAATTTCAGCCATCTTACGACTATCTTCCTGTACTGATTGATGAGATTGCAAAGCGCCTATCGTGCGCCGCCTGTCCTATTCCGGGAAATCGATCGTCACCTGATTGATCGCACCGGGATAGATGAAGGGCGCTTCGTAGGAAGCGCTCAGCGTGGTCCCGTAATCGCGCCCGATCGAAGCTCCCCCTTCGCTCACGAAAAGGAAGCCCGGCGTGCGCGGCACTCTTCCTTGCGCGACGTTCTGTCCATCCACGCGCATCTCCACGTCAGCGCCTTTGCCTTTCCCGCCGCCATCATAATCGAAAACGATAGTAAGTTCATGGCTGCCAGGAGAAAGTGGGGCGGATGCGGCAATGGTGGTGCGATCGCGATCCTCAATCGAGGCATTGTAGCGGAAGATCGGAACCCCATTCTCGATTGTCAGCCCCCAGCCACACAACCGGCTACCTTGCGCGATGATGGCACCGTCAGTCGAACCGTCGGCGGGCACAATGATATCGGCCTTTATGGTCCAAGTACGGTTCATCATACTGGGGAAGCCATAGCGCGAATAACGATGCGAGCTGTTGCGGAATACGAAGTGGTTCTGGTCATTGCTGATGAAAGGACGCGGAACGGGTTTCTTTTCGCGAGACACGCCAATATCATACTGATCTGCCACTTCGGCGTATTCAGCTTTTAGTTCCTCTAGCTTTCCCGGGAAACGTCTGGCCAGATCTTTAGACTGACTGAAATCCTTCGAAAGATCATAAAGCTCCCATTCCACCGGCGTCCCCTCAGCAGGCGGCGCTTCCTTATCCCATGGCATGACACGCGGCTTTGTCGAAGCCAGCCAGCCCTCATCATAAAAGGCGATATTATCGCGCAACTCGAAATATTGTTGGCTGTGCCTGCTAGGTGCCTCCGGCTGCGTGAAACTATAGGCGAAGCTGGTGCCGGCCAGCGGCAGCTGTTTTACGCCATCCACTTCTTCCGGCATTTCGATACCGACTGCTTCATAAATCGTGGGCGCAATATCGGTCACATGTGTAAATTGCGATCGCACCTGACCTTCGCCGGCGAGGTGGCCGGGCCAGGAAACCACCAAGCCATTGCGCACTCCCCCTAGGTGGGAAGCGATCGCCTTACCCCACTGGAAAGGCGTATTCATCGACCAGGCCCAGCCCGCCGGGTAATTGTTCCATGAATTTCGGGTGCCGAAATCATCAAGATGCGCCAACTGATCCTGCAGATCGTCAGGCATGTGGTTCTTGCCTCGAGCGATTTCATCGACGGTGCCTTGGGGCGAGCCTTCAAGGCTGCCGCCATTGTCGCCCTGAATGAACAGGATAAGCGTGTTATCGAATTGACCGTTCGCCTTCAGCTGATCAACGATCCGGCCAAACTGTTCGTCAAAGTAGGAAAGCTGCGCAGCATAGATTTCCATCATTCGCGCATAGACTTTTTTCTGATCTGCGCTCAGCGATGTCCACGCTGGGATTGCATCAGGCCGCGGTGTCAGCACAGCATTTTCTGGGATAACCCCAAGCTTTTTCTGACGTGCAAAGCTTTCTTCGCGCATCTTGTCCCAGCCCTGATCAAACTGCCCCTTGAACTTGGCAATCCATTCAGGCGGCGCCTGATGAGGCGAATGGGCAGACCCCGGGGCGTAATACATCAGAAACGGCGTATCGCCGCGAACCCCATGCTGCATATTGATCCAGTCGATCGCATGGTCCGCTAGATCCGTGTCGAGAATGTAGCCGGGGTCGTCCTGCGGCACTTCTCGCTCATTGCGATTTTCGTAGAGCGCGGGAGCGAATTGGTTGGTCGCACCCCCGATAAAACCGTAAAAATAGCCAAAGCCCAGACCGTTGGGCCAGTGATCGAATGGACCAACCGACGTGATTTCCCATAGTGGCGTGTTGTGATGCTTGCCCAGCATCGCCGTATCATAGCCATTCATGGACAGGACCTGCGCGAAAGTAGCCCCAGAATCCGGAATAACAGAATTATAGCCTGGTTTTGGCGAAGCTTCTTCACTGATGACACCGAAGCCAACCGAATGCGAATTGCGCCCGGTCAGCAGCGCAGCCCGCGTCGGAGAGCACATCGCGGTGTTGTTGTAATTGTTATAGCGCAGTCCGTTGGCGGCCAGTGCATCAAGATTGGGTGTGGGGATAGGCCCGCCAAACGAACTATCAGCGGCGAATCCGACATCATCGGTCATGACGACAAGAATATTGGGCGCATCGGCAGGGGGTTTCGGGCGTGAAGGAAAAGCGGGAGCTTGTTCCTGACCAAGGGCAGGCCCCGGCAGCAATCCCCCCGCCAGCACAGCGGACACGGCCGCCATCGGAATCCCGACATATTTCTGAAGTTTCTTACCCTTCACGACAACCTCCATCATTATCGTGCCGGGAGCGCGAACTCCCGGCATTATTATCGTTAAAAGCTCTTGCGGACACTGACTTTCCATTCCCGCGGACGCGCTGGCGTGGCAGAAACGATTCCCAGTGGATACTTCAACGCGCTCAGATAGTAATATTTGTTGAAGATGTTCGTGACATTGAGGGATATCTGCAGATCTTCGTCGAAATTCTCCCAAGTAACACGTCCATTTGCGAGCGTATAACCGTCGATCTCCGCTCGCGGATCATTGTCCACCTGCGGAAAGAATGACGACTGGTAGCTGACATCCAAGCGCGGTGTAAAATAGCCAATATTCTGGGTCTCAATCTTATACTGAATCCCCAGATTGGCCTTCCACTTGGGCGCAAAAGGCGCGCGATTATCCAAAGTGATCCCTCTGATCGTCGCCCCGGCCGCACCGATGCTTTCAAATTCAAAGCCGAGATAGCTGCCCGATGCATCGATCGACAGTCCCTGCATTGGACGCAAATTTACTTCCAGTTCAGCGCCCCAGAACTTCGCATCGCCGGCATTGATCGGCGTCGCATTGAGAACGCTGTTGGGAGTCGGCGTCTGGTTGTTAAACAGAATATCCGTATATTTGTTCAGGAACACAGAGCCGTTGATGCGCGCCGCACGCCCAAGAAGATCCGCCTTAAAGCCTGCCTCATAAGCTTTGAGCTTTTCCGGCTCGAATGAAACCACCTGCTCAAGCACATAGGGCCGCGGATTGACGCCGCCACCACGATAGCCCGTGGAAAATTGCAGATAGGTCATGAAATCTGGCGACCAGCGATATTGCACATTCGCCCGATAATCGACATTATCACCCTTATATTCGCCCGACACACCGTCAATCGCACCGGCAGCGGTATAAGCTGGCATGCTGGGGTCGAAGGGATTGAGCCGCCGGAAGAAATATTCCTTCTTATCGTGCGTATAACGGATGCCTCCAATGACAGACAGTTTATCGGTCAGGTTTGCCGTCAGGTGGGCGAAGACCGATTTGCTCTCAGAGGGAATGCGATCACGTTGAGCATAGAGATTTTCACGTGCCGTTCCCGGAAGCAACAGATTGCTTCCGGTGAATTCCGCAGTCGATTTGAAGTAAAAGGCCCCAATCGCATAGTCGATCAGATCGTCCATTATCGAGCCGCCCACTCGTACTTCCTGGGTGAATTGCTCGTACTCGTAACGCTGGGCCACAGTGTTTAGAGCGAAAGGCGTCAAATCGAGATCGGTGGCATTAGAACCGGTATAATGCTGATAGGCAGTGATCGATGTCAGCTGGACGTTATCCGACAGCTCCCAGTCTATCGATCCCGAAACACTCTGTGTCCGCAACCGGAATTCAGGCTCCATCGCCACAGCCGGATGTTCGCCCGCGCCCGCTATCCCATCATATTTCGCGGGATCGCTAAAAGCCGTGCTCATATAGGTGGCATAGTTTGTCCGGCTCTTCGGACCGGTTATGAAAATTGTCGGATCAATCCCTTCAGGAATATTGGCAGTCTGGGTGATATCGAGGAGCTTCTGCGCCGTAACTTCCGAATTCTCGCTGCTCACCATCCCGATGAGATTGATTTCCAGATTGTCGCTCGGCAACACACGAAGGGCGAGCCGGCCCGCCTGGAAATCGCGGCCACCTTCAGTACCGTTCTTGCAATCACCGTCGGGCGTAAAAGAAGGCACACCGCTATCGGGATTGAGGCAGCCATAATCATAACGCTGCAGATATCCGTCCACCTGTTTGGACACGCCGGAAATACGGGCCATCACCTTGTCGGGAACCAGAACGAAATTGGCCGCGCCTTTCAGCTCAAGCCGGTCGAAGCGTCCATAGGCCGCCTCGACATAGCCGCTGGTTTCATTTTTCGGTTTGGTCGAGAAGAGTTTGACCGCGCCGCCGATCGAGTTCTTTCCGGCTAGTGTCCCCTGTGGCCCCCGCAGGACTTCCACGCGGTCAAGATCGAGCAGGTCGAAGATCGAACCGAACACCGTGCCATAATAAACGTCATCAATATACATGCCGACGCCAGGCTCGAATGCGAAGGAAGCGTCGGACTGGCCGACACCACGAACAAAAATCTGAGCAGCACCACTATTGGCGCCGCCCGCCTCACGCATTGTCACATTTGGGGCCGAGGAAGCCACGTCGAGCACGGTCGATGCACCCTTCGCTTCCAGCATTTCGCCGTTGACCGCGGTGATCGCTAGCGGCGTATCCTGTAGATTCTGCGCCCGGAACTGCGCCGTGACGACAATTTCAGTAATTCCGTTTTCGTTCGCAGCGCCTGTCTCAGCGGCAGCATCCTGCGCATAGGCCGGGTTCGCCGAAAGCGAGGTCAGCGCCAGTGCCGAACCGATCAGGCAGCTGTGTTTAATCGTCATGTTTTTCACTTCTCTCTCCCATGTTTTATAATTGTTATTGAAAGTGCTGGCCGATCGCCCGAAGCCAGATGGTGACCGCTTGGGCTCCCGGATCGACATGGCCGGCGGCACGCTCTCCGACATAACTTGCGCGCCCGACACGCGGCTTGAGTTCAGCCGTGGAGCGGGTTCCCTGCTCCGCTGCAGCCAGCGCGTCGGCGAGAGCCTGCGCTTCGCCACTCCCACTTTGGGCAGATGCGGTCAGCGACTTCGCCGCCGGTATCAACGCATCGAGCATCGTGCTGTCGCCCAGCTGTGCCCCGCCAAGTTGCGAAATCGCTTCGCATCCCGCTTCCATTGCAGCAGCCCACTCGCCGAAGTCCGGAACATCTCCGGTTTCGCCCAGCCGGGTCGAAATCGCGAGTGTAAAGGCAGCGTAAAGCGGACCGGAAGTACCGCCGAGGCTTCGCCGCAAGATGCGCGAAATCTCTTTCATCGTGGCACTCGGATGCCGTACATTGAGTTTCTGAATATCCGTGAGCACGGCCCTGGCGCCTCTCGCGAGGCTGATACCGAGATCACCGTCGCCAACCTCGCGATCCAGCGTCGTGAGATGTTCTTCAGCGTCGATCAAGGCACTGGCAGTGGCTCTGACGGTCTGCAGCAGCAGCTCCTGCTGTGCTGAGGAAAGCGGTGACAAGGATGCGGCAACATCCTCGTCATGTGCCTGAGGCTCTTTCACCAGAAGAGGCTCAGCTCCGGGATGGGTGACATCCGGCCAGGCCGATACCCGGGTTTGCCTGTCCAACATCGCGATCAGACGATCGTCGATACGAGCGAGTGATAGGGATATGCCGGCCATTTCGAGCGCCGTCAGCAGCGTACCGCTAAGAGCTCTTTCCACCCGCAGCCCATGCGCCCGTGCCGCCGTGATCGCGCTGCCAAGCATGATCGCGATTTCCAGTGGCGGCGTACCACCGAGACCATTGGCAAGCAGCACCACGCGGTCGCCGTTCTTCAGGCCTTTCTCGCGAACGATCCGCTCGACCAGCCGCTCGGCGATAGTTTGTGCTGCAGCGATTTCCTCGCGGGAAACGCCTTGCTCGCCATGGATGCCGAGACCATATTCGATCTCGCTTTCGCCAAGCGCAAAGCTCGCTTCGCCGGCCGAGGGATTGATGCAGGGGGACAGGGCAACCCCCATCGAACCGACATTCTGGATGAAGCCTTCCAGCAGAGTGACGAGTTCGGTTAGCTCCATGCCGTCGGCTGCCGCCGCACCGGCCACTTTGTGCACCAGAACCGTTCCGGCAATACCGCGTGCCCCCGCCCTGCTGGCCCCCGTATCGAGCGCGACATCGTCATCGACAAGCACCATTTCGACCGCCAGCCCTTCGCTCCGGGCGATCGCTGCCGCCAGTCCGAAATTAAGTCGGTCGCCGGTATAGTTCTTTACGATCAACAGGCAGCCGGCGGGCCCCGTCGTCAGCCTGATGGCCGCCAGAACCGCATCTACGCTGGGTGAAGTGAATATCGGCCCGGCGACGGCGGCAGTCAGCATGCCTGGGCCGACATAACCCGCATGCGCTGGCTCATGCCCCGCACCGCCGCCCGAGATCAGCGCGACCTGCACGCTGTCCTTCAGCCTTTGATAATCGGCCCGCAGGACCACATTATGCGCTGGCATCAGGCAAAGGCCGTCATCCGCACTGACCATACCCCGAAGCATATCGGATACGACGGCATCGGGTTTATTGATGAGTTTTTTCATGCGTAATTGTCCCGCTTCTGAATCCTCTGCGAGAACGACAGAGAGACAAAGCTGAAGAGCGCCGCGCAGCTTGCGACCAGCGCGAGCGATTTGCCCACCGCATTGACATCCTGGAACAGGTAATCGGTGCCGAGCGCAATCAGAGTGGAGCCGAGCATCATCCCGATCAGCGTGACGGAGAAGAGATAGCAAGCCGTCACCTGTCCGCGGAACTGATTGGGCGTAATGGCATAGAGCGCGACCGGCGCCAGGCCGGTGGGCAGACCCAGCACGAAGCACGACCAGCCCAAAGCAATGAGCGCATAGGTGGAATCGGACGCGAAGCCGAACGCGGCAAGCGAAGGGATCATCAACAGCGCGGAGCCGCGCATGACCATCAGGACACCGCCTTTGCCGACCCGCTTCACCAGCCAGTCCGACAATGCGCCGCCGACCCAGATACCGGCAGAGCCGCAGACCATGAGCAACGTGCCGTAAACCGCGCCTATTTCACCTGCACTCCAGCCGAAGACCCGGATAAAGAAAGTCGGCGCCCAACCGGCGAGAGCAAAGTTGATCAGGCCGTTGGCCCCGAATGCGAGGATCATCGTGAGCAAGGCGGGCGCCTTCCGGCGGAAGAAGGCCAGCGTTTCGGAGAATCCCAACCCGTCATCGCTCATTTCGCGGCGTTTCGGCTCGCGGATCGTCATGATCAGTGCCGCGACCAGGAGACCGGGGGCGCCAACCGCGAAGAACGCCAGTTGCCAACTCTCCATTTTGCCCAGAACAGGCAGTGGCGCTCCCGCCCATTGGTCCATGGCATCGATCGCCATCCCCCCGGCGATCAGCGCCAGACCCGAACCGGCGAAGACCCCCATTGAAAAGACGCTGATCGCACGCCCTCGCTTCTCCGGCGGGAAGTAATCGGCGATCATCGAAAATGCGGCTGGTGAAAGCGTCGCTTCACCAACCCCGACGAACATGCGGGCGACGAACAGGCCAGCAAAGCTGCTTGCGAGACCACAGGCCATGGTTGCCAGGCACCAGAGAACCATACCGCATATAATGATGTTGCGGCGATTATAGCGGTCGACAGCCCGCCCGATCGCAATTCCGAACAAAGTGTAGAAGATAGCGAAGGCCAGACCATGCAGCAGGCTGATCTGCGTATCGCTGATATTGAGACTCTGCTCAATGGGAACCACAAGCAGGCTTAGGACCTGGCGATCAATCAGCGAAATCGTATAGGCCAGCAGCAGGAGAATGACGACGAACCAGGAACGAGCGGCGCCATATTTCCAGCCGGATCGGGCGTCCTCTCCGATTGCAGGTGATACCCCGCTCATGCCGGTTCTGCCCGCAGCGGCAAGGCGGATAATCCTCTCAGCCAGTTGTTGATCTGATAGGTTGGCGTACCGTCAAGCTCGATCGATTTGGCGTGGCGTGCAAGCGCACCAAGCGCGAGCTCCGCTTCAAGCCGCGCCACCATCTGTCCGATACAAGCGTGAATCCCGACACCGAAGGCAACATGCCCGGCGGGGTTCCGGGTCAGATCAAATTCGCCCGGTCGATCGAATTTGGCTGGGTCACGATTGGCCGCAGCCACCAGCAGCAGAACCTTGCTGTCGGCGGGGATGATAACGCCGTCTACCTCGACCTCACAGACAGTCGTACGACCGATATAGGGACTGGGAGAACGATAGCGCAGACTTTCCTCGAAGGCTGCGGTGGCGAGATCGGGATTCTCTCTCAAAGTCGCCCATTGCGCGGGCTGCTGGGCCAGCGCCTGGAGCGCAAACCCCACACCATTCATCGTGGTATCCATACTGGCGGAAAAGAATGTCCGCACCAGCGTCGCCGCATCCTCTTCCGGCATTCCGGCGTCCGCACATTTCTCGTAGATACGCGCTCCCAGCCCATCATCCGCAAGATGTTTGCGCTGGCATAATTCCATGACCTGCGCGACGATTGGGTCAGCCCTCTCCTTGGAGCGTTTCCAGACCTCATTCTTCGGCCCCATGGAATTGAAGTTCAGCTCGGAATAGACCAGCATCAGATCCCGTGCCTCTTGCGGCAGGCCGAGCATCGTAGGAACCACCAGAAGTGGAAACGCCTCCGCCAAATCCTTCACGCCATCGAATGTGCCGCGCAAAACCAGATCTGCGGCCATCCTGTCGGCTGTTTCGGAAAAGCGGTCACGGATTTCCCTGAGTGTCGCGCCTGTCAGAATCGCCGCCATTATCTTGCGATAGCGCGCATGATCGGGAGGATCATTTTCAAGGATAAGACTGGGCCGCCGCCAATTGCCCGATTTGCCGATATGGGTAAGTCCGGTACCCGCAGCAGAGGAATAGCGGCGCCAATCCGTGAAAATCGCTTTCACATGCTCATGTCTCGCCACGGCATAGAGATCATATTTCGGAAGATAGAGGACCGAATCGGCGGCAAGCGCCGCGTCATCGAAGGCCCCAGGGTTGCGAAGCGTGGTTTCCGCAAAAGGATCAATGCCCAATTCCACAGGGGCACGGCGTGCAGTGCCGCTCATTCCGACTCTCTCCCAATTTGTTTATACCCAAACTTATAGTTTGTTTCTAAACTCATCGTTTAGGGATAAACTATGGACAGTCAACCCCCTCTGGGCCATTCACTTGTTTCAGCTCAAAGGCCCGAATATTTCAGGAAGATGATGAAAGAGAATCCCACCGAACGAGACCCATCAGAATATGATGGTGAAGACTGCCTGCGCAATGATCGCTTTTTGCCGCATGCGCTAACTGTCGCGAATAATAGTTACGCTTGGCATGCATCCAAGCTCTATCTTGATGTGCTTGGATTTGGCGTGAACGAAACACGCATCCTTTCTATTCTTTACGAATATGGTGAATTACAGGCTTGGAGAATATGCGATATTCTCAGCATGAATAAAGCCACCGTCAGTCAGAGCCTCAAGACTCTTGAGAAGCAGGAATTGATAGAAATCGAACGACGCCGCGAAGGCCGCTTCGCCCGGCCTACTAAAAAAAGCGAACCCGCCCACCGCAAGATCGTACAAATGGCCCGCGCGAGGGAAGAAATACTTCTCAAGGGCTTTTCCGAGGAAGAAAGATCAAAATTTATTGAATTTCTCAACAGATTTCATAGAAACATACCAGAATCTTTAGAATATACAGAAAAGCATTTTCTTAATAAGGATTAGAATTATTTATTTTTCTTAATGTTTATTATTTTTTATGGTTTTTCTCGAGAAACGTCGGATGATAAGTTCCCAAGCCAGTAATTTCCCAAGTCAGCTATGAGCTGGAGCCCCTTCGCTTCCATTGTCTGCGTTTGAGCAAGTTCAAGAAATAGGGGGGATAACACCCTGCTGGTCCCTGGGGATTGGGGGGCGCATTCATGCTTTAAAAATGTACCAATGGGATGGGATGATTTCGGGAATCTGGCTTGGATAGTGCTCTGGGGGAGGTAAATTGGGCTATAGAGAGGAATTTAAGAGTTGGGTGGGTGTAACACTGGATAGATTTGGCGTTTTGTAGCGCCATCAGTGGGTCATACCCGTCACACATCGGGGATTTCGGGGAATAGCGCTATGACAAGAATTCCGAATGAAGTTATGGCAAAATTGGTATTTTGCCATGATTTGTGGTGACTGATTTTAAAAGAAAACCGAAACGGGCGCTTTCAGCAGCACGGATTTAAACAACGGACGTTTCGAAACGGGATACCGCGCGCCCTTGCCGCGCCATAATCAGTCACTAAAGCTCTGCCGCCGGTTCTCTGAAAGCAGGACATAGAATGAGCTCGTGCGAATTGGCTGGAATGTCGGACTGACCGGAACGGCAGGTTTCAGGGCGCAGCTTGCGGATAGTTGCCCTTCGATGCGGCAATGTCGAATGTCAGCTTAGCGCCTAATTTAGGTCATTCCGCTCAATCTGCTGATTTCCTAAGAGCGGGACAAACCCAGAAAGTTCCCTAACTGTCTTTATGCAAAGTCTGAGGGCCTATCTCTCGCCGGTATAAGCGGTCGCTTATCGTTAGCTTCAATCGATAGAAATCGAGATCTCGCTGCGGCCGCGAGAGATTGGGGTGACCTAGACCTTCGCAGGTATCTGCTCATTGCGTTCCTCCACTTGACTAATCACACCAAAACGCCGACCGTCAGAGTGAAGATGCTCCAAAGCAGCAACGACCAGGCCAAGGCTCGCCGCGTCCAAGCCACCGAAACCTTAGTCAATGAAAGCCTCTTGATTCTCACACCTCAGCCGGCAGACATTTCTGCAAACCCTAGGGCTAGGGCTAGGGCTAGGCTGACGAGGATATGCTCGCCATCGGCAAGATTCTGCAGACCGCACACCGTTCGGCCGAGCCTTCGGAAGGGTAGGCGCTAGGATAAGAACACGAGGAGGCGAACCATTCGCCAACTCTGGCGGCGCCAGCGATGTGGAGCGATCGCCACCTGACTGGCGGCCCCCGTCGTATAGCCCATTTCGGCACGCAACCGGCAACCAATACTGCTCCGTACATTCGACAATGGTGCTCAAAAAGCACCATTGCCTGCCCCATAGTCGCCTTCCGTTGCGTGATTGCTCTGGCCCATGGTCTAAGGATCGAGGTTTTCATCCCGAGACGGAGTTTGGCATGTCATCACAAAGTCGATCCGCTTTTACAATGTTCAGCCTGATATCTGCATTTGCACTGTCGGCTCCGGCCGCAGCGAAGCAACCTGAGAAGCCGGTACGTCAACCGACCATTGATCAGTCTACTCTTCAACCACGAATCAATGTTGAAGCCCGGCGCGAACTGACTTTCGACTGGCCGATGATGAAGATAGGCACCGGAGAATATCGCGAGGGGCCAACCGGCGTCACCGTGATTCACTTTGGTCGCAAGGTCCTGGGTGCGGTGGATGTCCGCGGCGGAGCGCCCGGTACGGTGAACAGCGATTTCCTCAATCTCGGCTATGAGACGCCCGATCTCGATGCGGTCGTGCTGTCGGGCGGGTCTTGGTACGGGCTTGAAAGCGTCACCGCCGTGGATAGCGCCTTGAAGGATGATGGTGAGCGCAGCGGCTATTGGAACAATATCGGTCTTTCGGTCGGTTCGATCATTTACGACTTCGGCAATCGCCGCCTGAATGAAATCTATCCCGACAAGAAACTCGCACAGGCCGCTGTTCGCGCGGCCAGACCGGGCGTCTTTCCGCTTGGGCCGCATGGCGCCGGGAGCATGGCCGAAAGCGGCGGCCTGTTCGGCTGCAACGCCCATTCGGGACAAGGCGGTGCATTTCGCGAAGTCGATGGCGTGAAGATTGCCGCCTTCACTGTGGTCAATTCGCTCGGCGCGGTGGTGGATCGTGACGGCAATGTAGTGGCCTGCAACAAGGATGCCGGCTGGCCCGATAAGCTGAAAGTGACCGATCTGCTCAATGGCTTGCCAGACAGTCGCCTTCCCGGCTGGGCCGGGGTTCCCAAGGAGGGGATGCGCAAGAACACAACCGTCAGTCTTGTCGTGACCAACGTGAAGATGACGCCGGCGGAGCTAAAAAGGCTCGCCGTGCAGGTTCACACGTCAATGGGTCGGGGAATTCAGCCTTTCGCCACTATTTTCGATGGCGATGTCTTGTGGGCGGTATCAACCGGGGAAGTCGATCCGGTCGAGCCCGGATATGCTGCCGTAGATATCGCCACCATCGCCAGCGAGGCGATGTGGGATGCTATTTTAAGCTCGGTACCCGAGCAACCAAAGGCGGTCGCGAAAGTCGATAAACGCCGCCGCGTCTCGGCCAGTCAGCTGCAGGCAATCGAAGGCATTTATCGCTTCAGCCCGATTGCCAGCCTCAGCGTGACTGCGGAGGGCGGCAAGCTTTATGGCATGGCGAGCGACCGGCGCGCCATTTTCTCGATTCCGTCCGGAGAACGAAAAGAACTGGTGCCGGTGGAAGACGGTTTCATTATCCCCGGTCGCTATCCGATGGCGCTCCACTTCTCCGAAAATGACGCGCTCATCATCAACCCCGGCCCGTGGGAACAGCGGGCTGTGCGTGAAACTTCGCAAGGAAACTGATTTTCATGGCCAGGCCACCCTTCTCCTGGGACGACCCCCTCAATTTCAACGCGCAACTCACAGACGAGGAACGAATGGTCCGCGACACCGCTCGTGCCTATGCTCAAAGGGAGCTCGCTCCGCGCATATTGCAGGCCAATCGCGACGGAATTTTCGACCCGGCTATCATGCGCGAAATGGGCGAACTCGGCCTGCTGGGCGTGACCATTCCGGCGGAGTTCGGCGGACTGGATGCCGGGCATGTCGTCTATGGATTGGTCGCGCATGAAGTGGAAGCGGTGGATTCCGGCTATCGCTCGGCTCTCAGCGTCCAGTCCTCGCTCGTGATGCACCCTATCAATGCATACGGAACGCAGGAACAGAAGGAACGCTGGCTGCCCACCCTCGCAACGGGAGAGGCAATTGGATGTTTCGGCCTGACCGAGCCGGATCACGGTTCCGATCCAGGAAATATGGCAGCACGAGCCGAAAAAGTCGAAGGCGGTTATCGCCTCAATGGCACCAAGACCTGGATCACCAATGCCCCGATTGCCAACATAGCGGTGGTATGGGCCAAGGTGGACGGGGTGATCCGCGGTTTCGTGCTGGAACGCGGGATGGATGGTTTTTCCACCCCCGAATTACACGGTAAACTGTCCTTGCGCGCCTCCATTACCGGCGAAATCGTGATGGACAATGTTTTGGTCCCGGACGCCAATCTCCTGCCGCATGCCTCTGGCCTCGGCGGGCCCTTCGGTTGTCTCAATAAAGCGCGTTACGGGATCGGTTGGGGAGCGCTCGGTGCGGCGCGCGATTGCTGGCATCGTAGTCGCGACTATGTGCTGGAACGAAAGCAGTTTAACCGCCCTCTGGCGGCCAATCAGCTGATCCAGCGTAAGCTGGTGGACATGCAGGTGGAAATCACGCTGGGCCTGCAAGCCTGCCTGTGCACCGGGCGTCTCCTCGACACCGGGGATTGTGCCCCGGAAGTCATTTCCCTGATCAAGCGCAACAGCGCGGGCAAAGCGCTGGAAATAGCGCGCGCCGCGCGCGACATGCATGGCGGCAACGGCATTGCCGATGAATTTCATGTCATGCGACATATGTGCAATCTGGAAGCGGTGAACACCTATGAAGGCACGCATGATATTCACGCGCTGATCCTTGGCCGAGCCCAGACCGGCATCGCGGCCTTCGCATGAGCGATCACAAGGCCGGGCCGCTTGAAGGCATTCGCATACTCGATCTCAGCCGTGTGCTGGCCGGACCGTGGGCCACGCAGCTGCTTGGCGATATGGGCGCGGAGGTCATCAAGATCGAGCGGCCCGGCCTCGGCGACGACACCCGCCATTGGGGGCCACCTTATGCAAAAAGTTCGAATGAAGAGGTGGAGGATCTCTCAGCTTATTTCCTCAGCGCCAATCGCAATAAGAAATCGGTCTGTATCGATATGGCTACCGAAGAAGGTGCCGGGCAGATCAGGGCTCTGGCCCGCACCGCAGACGTGGTGGTGGAGAATTTCAAGCGTGGCGGGCTGGCGAAATACGGTCTCGACTACGCTGCGCTGGGGGTAGAAAACCCCGCTCTGATATATTGCTCTATAACCGGCTTCGGTCAGGACGGGCCGGATGCGGACCGCCCGGGCTATGATCTGCTGATTCAGGGCATATCCGGTCTCATGAGCATCACCGGCACGCCCGAGGGAGAACCCGGCAGCGGGCCAGTGAAAGTGGGCGTCGCGCTGGTCGATATTCTGACGGGGCTCTATGCATCCAATGGCATTTTGGCGGCGCTGCATGAGCGCGCAATTTCCGGCCGGGGACAGCATATTTCCGTGTCGCTGCTGGACAGCATGACGGCTGCCCTTGCCAATCAGGCGCTTTCCTATCTCGTATCAGGCGAAAATCCGCAGCGCCTCGGGAACACGCATCCCAGCATCGCCCCATATGACGTTTTTGCCACCAGCGACCGGGATATCATTCTGGCGGTCGGCAATGACGCCCAATTCGCCCGCTTTTGCGAGGTCATCGACCTTCCTGAACTGGCCAACGATGCCCGCTTTGTCACCAATGCCGACCGGGTGGCTCATCGCAGCGCCTTGCGCGACCTTGTCACCGTCCAGCTCATGAAACGCAGTGCCAAAGACTGGCTGGCAGCCTTGCTCGCTGCGGGCATCCCTAGCGGCCCGGTCAATACAATCCGCGATTTGTTTGCCGAGCGGCAGATTCGCGAGCGCGGACGCCAGATCAGCTTTCATTCCAGGACGCATGGCGATCTGCCGGGGGTCGCCTGTCCGATCGAATTTTCGGCAACCCCCGTCACCTATCGCCGCGCACCTCCGCTGCTGGGGGCCGACACGGACAAGGTTCTTGGCAGTATCGGCCCGCAGAATGAGCTGTCGGCCCGCCCTCTATCGGCCGACTGGCTGCACGCGATTTATGGCGGGCGTCTCTTGCCCGGCGAACAGATTGAAGCGTTTCGCGCCATTCGCCATGCCTTCCCCACCCGCATCATTCGGAAAGGGGACGCGTCCTCTCCGCTGGTCAAACACACCGAAGAACTGCCTTATTTCCAGTTTCTATCGAGCGGCAAGACCTGCGACATCTATGACTATATTTCGCGCAATCGCGGGGTCGGTCTGCTGATCCTCAAAGACGGTGCGGTCCGCTTTGAAAATCACGAATATGGCCATGATGCGCAATCGCGCTGGATGTCGATGTCGATGGCCAAATCGGTCACATCGACACTCGCAGGCATCGCGCTGCATCAGGGGTATATTGGCAGTATCGATGATCCTCTGACCGGCTACCTCCCCGGCCTGCATGGCAGCGCTTATGACGGCGTGACCGTCGGCCAGTTGCTGCGCATGGCTTCCGGTGTGCGCTGGCGTGAAGATTACAATGATCCGGCGTCGGACAGGCGGACCATGCTTGATCTGCAACTCTCGCAGGAGCCGGGCGCGATCATGCGCTATATGGCAGGCTTGCCACGCGTAGCTGAGCCGGGCGAACAATGGACATATAGCACCGGCGAGACGCATATTGCAGGCGCGCTGGTTCAGGCGGCGACCGGAAAATTTCTCGCCGATTATCTTTCCGAAACGCTCTGGTCGCGCCTCGGCATGGACAGCGACGCGGCCTGGTGGCTGGAAGCCCCTGGGGGGCTGGAAGTGGCGGGCAGCGGCCTGAGCGCGACCCTGCGCGATTATGGACGGCTGGGTCTGTTCATGGCCAGTGACGGCAAAATCGGCAGCGAGCGACTATTGCCCGAAGGCTGGGTGCGCGATGCCGGCGGGCCCGCAATCGAAGCGCCGGGCCTGGGCCATTATGGCTATATGTGGTGGCCCGTCTGCGGGTCGGATGGATCGTATCGCGACGGCGCATTCCGGGCGGGCGGCATTTTCGGCCAGTATATTTACGTCAATCCCGCGCAAAATGTGGTGATCGTGGTCTGGAGCGCACGCTCCAAAGCGCTGGGCGCTGAAGCGGTCGCAGATGACGATTTCTTCAATGCTGCAGTGGAGGCTTTGCAATGACCGCCCTTGCCGGGAAACCAACCCGCGCGCCGAAGCAGAGCGCGGAGCTGTTCGGCCATCCGCGCGGCCTCGTCTATATCGTCTTCACCGAAGCGTGGGAGCGGTTTTCCTTCTACGGCATGCAGGCGCTGCTGGTCCTCTATATGACCGGCTATCTTCTGCATCCCGGTACAATCGAAAATGTCGCCGGCTTCACGATGTTTCGTTGGCTCGTGGAAACGGTTTTCGGTCCCCTGACGACACAGGCGCTCGCCACGCAGATTTTCGGAATATATGGCGGGCTGGTCTATCTTATGCCGGTCTTTGGCGGATTGCTGGGCGACCGGGTGTTGGGGCGGACGCTTTCCGTCAGCCTCGGCGCGGGTGTGATGGTGCTCGGCCATTTCCTGATGGCGTTCGAATTCGCCTTCCTTATCGCGCTGCTGTGTATCGTGCTGGGTTGCGGGCTGCTCAAGGGGAATCTCGCCGCGCAGGTGGGCATGCTTTACAAGCCTGAAGATCAGCGCCGCGACCGGGCATTCTCCATATATTATGTCGGCGTCAATCTGGGGGCGTTCATTGCGCCCTTGATCTGCGGCACGCTGGGCGAAGTCTATGGCTGGCATTACGGTTTCGGCGCTGCCGGTGTCGGCATGACATTGGGCCTGATCGCCTATCTGGCCGGGCGGCATCATCTTCCGGCTGAGCCGAAAACCACCGGAGAGGACAGAGCGACATTACAGCCTGGCGACGGCAGAGCGATTTTCGGTCTGCTCGCGATGCTGGTGATCCTGACCCTGTTCTGGACCGCGCAGACGCAGGTGTGGAACACCTATCCGCTCTGGGTGCGCGATAATGTCGATCGCGGCCTGATGGGTCTGACTGTTCCGATCACCTGGTTTCAGTCCATCGACGCCCTCGCCGTGCTGCTGCTGGCGCCGGCCATCATGTTTCTATGGCGCAAACAGGCGACACGGAATATCGAGCCGGGCGATCTGGGCAAGCTGATGACCGGCTGCTTTCTCTTTGCCGCAGCTTGCCTGACACTGGCGCTGGGGCAGTTCCTTGCCGGCAGCGGGCGGGTCGCCATTATCTGGCCGATCGCTTTTCATTTCATCTGCGCATCGGGCTATCTTTTCGTGGTGCCGATCGGGCTCGCTCTCTTCGCCAGAGTTGCGCCGGCATCGATCAACGCGCTGATGATGTCCGTATTTTACATCGCGATTTTCTTCGGTTCCATTGCCAGCGGCTGGATGGGACGCTTCTACGAGGTTGTCCCAAGCGCAACCTTCTGGCTGATGCATGCGGCGATCGTCGCGAGCGGTGGCCTCGCCATCCTGCTTCTGGGCCGCCCGCTAGGACGCGCCATGCGCCTCTGATGCTCTTCTTCTTGATTTCGGAAAGGATTTCCTATGCGTTCTGCGCCTTCCTACGACAATGCTGATCTGCGCCGTCTCGATGTGGCGCATCACCTTCCTCCGCAACAGGACTGGGCCCTTCAGGAAAGCTCCGGAGGCAGCCGGATCATCGTCAGGGGGGAAGGTTCCACCATCTGGGACGCGGAAGGCAACGAAATCCTCGATGCGATGGCTGGCCTGTGGTGTACCCAAATCGGTTACGGGCGCAGGGAACTGGCCGATATCGCGCATGAACAGATGGTGCAGCTCCCCTTCTACAATTCCTTCTTCCGCACCGCCGCTCCGCCGACAATCGCGCTTGCTGCGCGCATCGCAGATCTGCTGGGCGGTTCGCTCTCGCATGTCTTCTTCAACAATTCGGGCTCCGAAGCGGTTGATACGCTGGTCCGCACGGCCCGCTATTACTGGCAGGCAAAGGGTGAGCCGCAGCGCTCCGTGATCATCGGGCGCAAGAATGGCTATCACGGCTCCACCATCGGTGGTGTCAGCATGGGCGGCATGGTCTCCATGCATAATCAGGGCGGCCCCTGGGTTCCTGACCATGAACATGTGATGCAGCCTTATTCCTTCGAGGAACAGCGCGAGGATGAAGATGAAGACGCTTTCTCCGCACGCGCGGCACAGGCGATTGAGAACAAGCTGATCGAAGTCGGGCCTGAACGGGTGGCCATGATTTTCGGCGAGCCGGTGCAAGGGGCTGGCGGTGTTATCATACCCCCGCGCGGTTACTGGAAACGCGTGGAAGAAATCGCCCGTAAATATGGCGTTCTGCTGGGCTGCGACGAAGTGATCTGCGGCTATGGCAGGATCGGAGAATGGTTCGGCTTCCAGCATTTCGACATCCAGCCTGATCTGGTTTCGATGGCGAAGGGGCTGTCCTCAGGATATCTGCCAATTTCAGCCACTGCCATGGCAGACCATGTGGTGGAAACCATTCGCGCCGCCCACGCTCCCTTCGTTCATGGCTATACCTATTCAGGCCACCCGACCGCAGCAGCGGTCGCGCTGGCCAATATCGATATAATCGAGCGCGAAGGACTGGTAATGCGGACGAAGTCCGACACAGGCCCCTATCTTGCGCAAGCATTACAAACATTGTCGGATCATCCTCTGGTGGGCGAAGTACGCTCGATCGGTCTGCTGGGCGCCATTGAAATCACATCCGAAAAAGGCACCTCGCAGCGCTTTGGCGCAAAGCCCGGACTAGCCGGCGCGCTGATCCGCGATGCCTGTATCGAGCGCGGGCTGATGCTGCGTGCTGTTAAGGACACTTTGGTCATGAGCCCTCCTCTGATCATTACCCACGAGGAAATCGACAGGATCATGCTGATTGCCCGTGATGCACTGGACGCTTGCGAGCCAGCTCTGCGAGAGGCTGGTGTGGTGTCTCTCTGAATGGTGCCGTTCACGCACCACTGATCACATCATTGGCAACTTACGAAAACCGGCTTTTGGGCGATCATGCCCACCGCAGGAACAACAAGACGGCTCAGGATAATGCAGCAAGACTGCAGCCACGTGACAGAGGGCAGCTGGGCATCCTTCAAAGAAAAGGGGCCGATATGAAAAGGTTCAGGGAAACAATCAAAACCACTGCTGTAGCGGCGACCATGCTTGCATCCCCATGGTGGTGCGCTGCGCTGCACGCCCAGACAACCGGCGGTGGACAAAGTGCTGAGCGCAGCGGAACGGACACCACCATTGTAGTTACCGCTACCCGCAGGGCTGAACGGGTGAGCGATGTACCAGCCAGCATCGCCGCCTTTTCGCAGGAGAAGATGGATGATCAGGGTGTTCGCTCGGTCGAGGATCTCACCCGCCTGACCCCCGGCCTCAACTTCCGGCGCGAAAGCCGCTTTTCAGGTTCCAACACAAATATCTCGATCCGCGGTATCCAGTCGACAGATGGTGCCGCGACGACCGGAATCTATATTGACGACGTACCGATCCAATCGCGCGCTGTGGGTTTCTCTTCTGCCAACACTTATCCGAAAGTCTTCGATCTCCAGCGGGTCGAAGTTCTGCGCGGGCCCCAAGGCACGCTGTTCGGTGCCGGGGCCGAAGGCGGGGCTGTGCGTTTTATCACGCCGCAGCCCGATCTCGACGAATACTCGGCCTACGGCCGGGCGGAACTTGCCACCACCCGCGATGGTGCTGCCAGCTATGAAGCCGGCGCGGCACTTGGCGGCCCATTGGCGCAAGGTTCGCTCGGTTTTCGCGCCAGCGCCTATTATCGCCGCGATGGTGGATGGGTGAACCGGGTCGATCGGGTAAGCGGCGATGTGGTCAGCGAAAATGCCAATAGCCAGGACACATTGGCGCTGAAGGGTGCTCTCGCTTGGGAACCGACTTCCAATCTGCGCATCACGCCATCGATTTTCTATCAAAAGGTCAAAATCGACGATACGAGCGGCTATTGGGAAGGTCTGAGCAATTCCGGTGAAGGCGATTTCCGAAACGCCTATGTTCAGCCGCAATCGCAGGATGACGAATTCTACATCCCCTCGGTCAATGTCGAATGGGACATGGGATCGCTTCAGCTGATCTCGACCACATCGTGGTTTCATCGCGATCAGGACGAAATTCGCGATTACACCAATTTCGATGCCGAGCTTGTTCTTCCTGGCAGCCCTTATCCTACCTTGGAGGGACAGATCGCAACCGGATATTTCGGGGACCGTCAGCGCAACTTCACGCAGGAACTTCGTGCGCAATATGACGATGGCGGTGCCTTCAATGTCGTCATCGGCGGCTTTTACAGCAATCAGCGCCAGACAGCCTATCAGCGCAACCGCGATGAATATCTCGATACACTGATCCAGAATGCCTATGGTTTCGGTATAGAGACCTTCTTCGGCCAAGGCTATCTCGACGACTTCTATATTTATGACAGCACCACTTTCACCAAGACCAAGCAGATTGCCGGCTTTGGCGAAGCCAATTTCCAAGTGACGGACGGGGTAACGCTGCTTGCTGGGGTGCGTGTCGCCGACATCAAGGTGACGCATCAGCAATATGCCGTGGGACCCTTTGCGGGGGGCACGATCGAGACAAGGGGTAAAGCAAGTGAAACCTCAGTCACGCCGCGCTTCGGTGTCAAGTGGCAGGCAACGCCGGATACCATGCTCTACAGCACCGTTGCCAAGGGCTTCCGTCCGGGCGGCGCGCAGACACAGGTTCCGCAATTGTGCAGCGCAGATGTGCAGGGTCTTGGCTATGATGAATCGCCGACCACCTACGATTCCGATAGTGTGTGGTCCTATGAAGCCGGGGTCAAAAGTTCTCCCTTCGGACGCGGCCTGTCAGTCGAAGCGAGCGCGTTTCATATCAAGTGGAACGACATTCAAACGTCGCTCTATCTGCCGACATGCGGGTCAAGTTTCATCGAGAATACGGGTGAAGCGACCAGCAACGGTTTCGACCTCTCTCTGCAAGCGCGGCCAACGGATGGTCTGACGCTGGGGGCCGCTGTGGGTTTCGTCGATGCAAAATTCGACGAGGACATTATCGTCAGCAACAGCGTCGTGATCGTGGAGGATGGGCAATATGTCTATAATGGCCCTCGCTGGAATTTCACTCTTTCGGGTGAATATGCCTTCCCGCTTTTCGGGCCGGAACGCGATGGATATGCCCGGGTCGACTATTCCTACGGGTCAAAGGCACCCGCCCCCAACCCGAACGCCTATGATTACGATCCGATGATTACCAATGCGGATGAGACCAATATGCTCAATCTGCGCGCGGGCATCGATCGCGGACCGGTCGATATTTCGCTCTTCGTGAACAATCTTCTGGATAGCAGGCCCGAACTAGGCCGTTACCGGCTGTTCTACGGCTCACCGCTGCTGACCAATTCAACGTTCAGGCCCAGAACCGTCGGCATCACGGCTGCCTATCGCTATTAGGCCTGGGCATTCCCCAGTTGAAAGATCGTGCGGGAAGAGCCGGGCCAATCGCCCGGCTCTTTTGCTCTCCGTGACTATGCGAAAAGCGCCTTCAGCCCTAGGACTGGAGTTTGCGAAACATCTCGATATGCGCGGGAAAAACGCCATTTTCGTAATAGGTCAGAAGATCCAGTTGCGCAGGATCGATATTCGCCTCCCGAGCATAGAGAGTAATCAGATCGTCGCTGCCCGTTTTCAACGAATTGTCGGCTTGTTCAGCGGCGGGGAAGCTCGGTTCCTGACCGGCATCCTGCATCCGCTTGCGCAGCGCCTTATGCGTTTCATCGCCATCCTCGAATGTGACAAAGTAGAAAATATCCGCAAGTCCGGCCTCGGTCAGAAATATCCGCAATTTGAGGCAGAACGGACAGGCACTTTTGACATAGATGATCGGATTGGTCGGTTGGCTGCTCATGGCATTCTCCATTGTTTATATTCTGATACTATCTGAGAGGCGACACGCGCAACTTTAAGGCCAAAATAACAGCCGGGCGGGTGAACCGGGGCACAAAAAAGCCCGGCTGCGACACCGGGCTTTCCTTCTGCAATCTGACCGTCTCGGTCACCCGTCTTCAGGCAGGGCTTTGATCATCCGGGAAATCGCCCGACTATCCTCGCTTTGCGCCAGAGCTTCGGCAACGCGCAACTGGTCGGGCCGCGGGTGAGTCTGAGTGAGCTTGGTCACGCCTTCCAGCTTGTCCAGCCTTATCCGGAACGACCGAATCATAGGCAGCAGCAATTCGATACGGTCCTCCGGCGCATCCTCCAGTGTCCATCCCGTGCCATCCTTAGGTTCAAGCAAATCGGCACTGCGCCGAAGAACCATCAACTGGCTTTCATCGTCGTCCAGTACTTCCAGCGTCCCCCGCGCCTGAGCAGAGATGTAATCCCAAGTCGGAACTTGCGGCTTGTCCTTGTACCAACGGCTCGAAATATAGGCATGCGGTCCGGTAAACATAACCAGAGCGTGCTGACCGGTGGCAAGCGCGGGCGCCTGCGAATTGCGCCGCGCGAGATGGCCAATCAGCACCATCTCGTCATCGTCATGCTCAAAAAAGATCGGTGTCTGCGTAGCGTAAATTCCCTGCTTGTTCGCCGTTGTCAGCGTTGCGAACGGGTAGGCCCGCACGATGGCGGCGGGATCAGCCGCGCGGTAGGCTTCGGGTGCGAACTGGCCGGGGGGCGGGGTGGCTTCACTCATGTTCCACCAGCCGGAATATCGAGCACCGTAAGCTTCGTATTGCAGTAATCATCAAGCCCTTCCCGGCCCCCTTCGCGTCCGAACCCAGATTCCTTCATACCGCCAAATGGGGCCACTTCGGAACTCACAAGGCCCGTATTGACGCCGACCATACCATATTCCAACCGCTCACTGATCCGGTGCGCTCGGGTCAGATTACCTGTATAGACATAGGCGGCCAGACCGGCCCGATTATCATTCGCCAGCGCAATGGCATCATTTTCCCCGCTTATCCGAATGATGCCGGCAATCGGGCCGAAAGTCTCCTCCCGGCAAAGCAAGGAATCGCGATCGACATCGGCGAGCACAGTCGGGGGAAAGAAAGTTCCCGACCTGTTATCCGGACAGCCACCGGTGAGAATTCTGCCGCCCCGCGCCACCGCATCCTCAAGATGCCGCTCCACCTTCTGGCGTGCCTGCATATTAATAAGAGGTCCCTGCGTGATGCCTTCTTCCAGCCCGTTGCCGGAGCGCAATTCGTTCACTTTTGCCGCCAGCCGCAGAACGAAGACGTCATAGATCGCATCTTCAACGAAGAAGCGGTTCGCGCAGACGCAGGTCTGGCCTGCATTGCGGAATTTCGACATCAATGCGCCGTCTACTGCGGCATCGATATCAGCATCGGCAAAAACGATGAATGGTGCATTTCCGCCGAGTTCAAGGCTTACCCGCTTGACCGTGCCCATACAGCGCGCTGCCAGAGCCTTGCCCACTGCGGTCGAGCCGGTGAAGGTAAACTTGGCGACTCTTTCATCTTCGACCAGCACATCCCCAATAGGCTGGGGGGCGCCGGTTACGACATTGAAGACGCCCGCTGGCACACCCGCTTCTTCAGCCAGAACGGCAAGCGCCAGCGCTGAAAACGGGGTGAGTTCCGAGGGCTTCAACACCATCGTGCATCCGACGGCAAGCGCCGGGCCCACCTTGCGCGGGATCATGGAGGAAGGGAAATTCCACGGCGTGATCGCGGCCACCACACCGACCGGTTCTTTCGTCACCAGCAGCCTCTTATCGGTTTGATTTGCGGGGATGACCGAACCATAAGAGCGCCGCGCCTCTTCCGAAAACCATTCCAGATAGGCTGCGCTGGAGGCGACCTCCCCACGCGCTTCGGCGAGTGGCTTTCCCTGCTCGAGCGTTAGGATACGAGCCAGATCTTCGAGATTATCTCGCACAAGTTCGAACCAGCGGCGCAGAATCCTTCCTCGCTCGCGGGCGGGCAAGGCGCGCCACGCGGGCAAGGCCTGGTGCGCCGCTGTCACAGCTTGCCGGGTTTCTTCTGCACCGAAATCGGGAATGCTCCCGAGCAGTTCGCCATTTGCGGGGTTTGTCACGCTGATGCAGGAGCCATCTGCCTGCCATCTACCCGCGATATAAGCCGCTTCCCGAACCAGATCCCGGCGCGAAAGACACGCAAAATCGCTCATGAGGCCGCTCCCGTAAGCGCGCGTTCCAGCATGGCGATACCTTCATGCAGATGGTCGTCCTCGATCGTCAACGGCACCAGAATTCGGATTGCCTGCCCCATCGCACCACAGGTCAGAATGCACAGACCTTCTTCGAGCGCCCGGGAAACGATAGCCTTGGCTTCCGCTGGATCGTAATCACCGTTCTCATCCAGCACATCGAAAGCCACCATGGCGCCCAGCCCTCGCGGAGCCGAAATGCGGACTGCATCATTCCGCTTACCGAAATTCGCGATCGCCCGCTGCAATTTCGCTCCGATAGACTGCGCTCTGGCTGCCAGCGCCTCGTCCTCAATGATATCCAGAACTTCAAGCGCAGCGACACAAGCAAGCGGCGATCCGCCATAGGTCGTACCGAGCCCTCCGGGAGGCACGGAATCGATAATATCCTTGCGCGCGATGACACCAGCCAGCGGGAAACCGCCACCAAGCGCCTTGGCCACTGAAACGATATCGGGTTCAACGCCGCTCTGCTCGATCGCGAACATGGTGCCAGTACGGGCAAATCCGGTCTGCACCTCATCCACGATCAGCATGATACCGTAGCGATCGCAAATCTCGCGCAGCGCCCTGAGCAAAGCATGGGACGTGGGATAAAACCCGCCTTCCCCCTGCACCGGTTCAATAATAATGGCGGCGACTTGCTGAGGATCAACGCTGCAACTCAGCATGAGGTCGAGCGCCCTTAGGCTTTCTTCCACACTCACTTCGCCGGAGGGGAAAGGAACATGGTGAATGCCCGCCGGCAAATTGCCAAACCCGGCTTTGTAGGGTGTGACTTTACCGGTAAGCGTGGAAGCCAACAGCGTGCGGCCATGAAAAGCGCCTGTGAAAGCAATTACATCCGACCGACCCGTGTGACGACGGGCAATTTTGACTGCATTTTCAACGGCCTCAGCGCCGGTTGTAAAAAGGATAGTTTGCGCCTCACCTGAAAAAGGCGCGATGGCATTCAGGCGCTCGGCCAGCTGGACATAGGGCTCGTAAGGCAGCACCTGAAATGCAGTGTGGGTGAAACGGTCGAGTTGCTCGCGCACGGCGGTGAGTACCCGCGGATGACAATGACCGGTATTGAGCACCGCGATGCCCGCAGCGAAATCTATAAAGCGCTGCCCATCCAGATCCCAGATCTCGGCATTGCGCGCTCGCGCGACATAGCGATCGGTCGCATTGGCGACGCCGCGTGGAATAGCCGCGATACGGCGGGACTGGAGATCGGCATTTCGGGACAAGAGTACCCCCTTCTGAGTAGAATTCGAGAAGGTGAGATTTTCATCTTGGGTGATTGAAAACAAGATGCCAACCGAGGCCTTGTTGGTGCACCACAGTCACCGCATCAGGCGGCATTCCGGGTGGAGCTGGCCACAGCAGCCCCAAGCCAGTCGCGAAAACGCGAAATTGGCAAGGTATTCCAGCGGTCGCTTCGGGCCACAAGAAGATAGGACCCAAGCGAGATACGCTCAAACTGGTCTTCGCTGCCCTCGACCTCCACCAAATCTCCCTTTGCTAGCGCGTCTGCTGCCAGGAAATGATTGGCGAGTGTGATGCCCCTACCCTGCACTGCTGCATCAATCGTAAGATGCGCATGCCAGAGTTTTGGTCCACTAACCGCGATCGCATCAGCACCATGACGGGTCAGCCAGGTCTGCCAGTTTTCAAAGCTCTCTTCGTGAATCAGGGGATGATCGACAAGGTCGCGTGCTGTGCGGACCGGGGGCGCCTGTTCAAGATAGGCCGGCGATGCGACCGGGATCACATCAGGTGAAGCAAATTCAAAACTACGTACATTAGGAGGCAAAACGAGGGGCTGCCCGTAAATCGGAGCGTAGCGGATATCGATATCACCTTCCTGCCGATTGAAGTCGGGCAGCTGATCGGCCGGACGAACATCCACTCCCAATTGTGGCAGCGCCTCTTCAACCTGACCGAGCCGTGGAAGCAGCCATTTGGATGCAAAGCCCGGTGTACACCAGATCGTCAGTTCACTTGCATCGTGCTGCTTGATCAGATCGCGGGTCGCTTCAGCCAACAGATCAATCCCTTGCGCAACGCGTTTGTGATATTGTTGGCCTTCCTCGGTCAACGTCAGACGGGAATGAGAGCGGTCCACCAGCATGAGATTGGTCCAACTCTCAAGCGAGCGAATATGACGGCTGATCACAGCATGATCGAGCTGAAGAGCACGGGCAGCTTTGCGTACCCCGCCAAGGCGCGCAGCCGCATCGAAAGCGCGCAAAGCAGCAAAGGGCGGAATGTCCTTGCGATCGGGAAGGGCGCCGAATGGTTTTTCGTCAGACATGGGTGTAGGTAAGGTCCTGAATGCGCAAGGCCTCAATCTTGCACAATAAAGCGATCAAAGGCAAAGCACGCACGATTTCTGCATGGAGAGGAGTGAAAAATGGCTGAGAGGAAGCTAGTCTGGCGCCCCATGACACAGGGCGACCTACCGCAAGTTTCCGCTCTGGCGGACGCAATTCACGAAGATTATCCCGAACGTCCGGAAATATTTGCAGAAAAGCTCTCCCTCTACCCGGAGGGCTGCTTCGTGCTCGCCAGCGGAGAAAAGTGCGAAGGCTATTTCATTTCCCATCCATGGCAGCGCGCCTCCCCGCCGGCATTGGACACGCTGCTCGGCGCCCTTCCCGCGCAAGCCGAGCTCTTCTATATCCACGACCTCGCAATCTCCCCTGCCGCGCGCGGAAGCGGTGCCGCTTCCCGGATATTGAAACAAATCGAAGAGTACGCGATTAGTCAGCATCTGGCGCTTTGCGGCCTGGTTGCTGTGGGCAATGCGACATCTTTCTGGAAAGCGCAGGGTTTCGAGCCTCAGGAAAGCCCCTCGCTAAATGCCAAACTTGCGACCTATGGTGGCCAGGCCGTCTATATGGAAAAGTCTATGTAACCTTTGGTGGGTTCTCTTAGACTTGCAGCTACCTATATGATCACATAGCTTCTTCAGTCCGGTATCCCGATGGCATAAATGGCTAATTTTCTAGCTATTCGTTCCGCTTTAAGGACTTAGCTGGTCACTGGTGGAGCCGAGGGGAATGTAGACATTCCACGAAAACGTAACATTTTTTCAGTACTTACAGCCACTTGATTTACATAAATGTATACCGCTTAAGCAAAGTGTTTCAATAGACCTTACATCATTACGGCAGAGCGACAGAAAATATCCCTCGTCGCTGCGGTGCGCAGCCCCAGTGGCGAAGAGCAGTTCGTCCCCCCTGATACACAGGCCTTGCGCTTGGACGAGGTGTGCCCCTTGAATAGGTTGGCGAGCGCTTCAGCGGGCAGCGGCGCCTCCGCATCGGACAACACATCGCGCACCATGCGGATTTGATCGTGCCCAATCTGGCGCGCCGCCCGAAAGCGGACATCAATCGTCTCTCACAAGAACGACCGCAACGTTGGACAATCCGGTAAGTCTGCTTTCGGAAGTGCAGAACTGGATAGCGGACTCTGGGCGGCAAACCGGCGTGTCAGCTATGCGCCCCAAGATCGGTAATTCCGGCTGCAGCCCAAAGCATCCGAGAGCAGACGTTCGATCAACATACCCATGGCGGCGGTTACGCGCTCAAGCTTCGAGCACCGGGCAAGCCCATTAAGAACCGTGAAACCGGCCGTTCGATGAGCTTTGGTCTGATGGCAGCTATTCGACCAATTGCGACTCCACGGCTTCTTTGAAGTGCGTTGGGATGGGCGGTTCCCGAGGGCGTTGCTGTGTTTACCCGCTGGGTGACCGCTGCACCGGCATAAACAGCCCAGCGCGTATACCATCGTCCGGCATTCGTGTGGGACTATGTTTCCTGTGCCCACCTTAAGCCGCATTCCGACTTTCTTCGTGCAAGTGCCAAGCCAAGAAGCTAGGTATAGATTTTATACCAGCATGTCCGAAACACAAATTTTTGGATGAACATAAAATGCGTGATGTCACGGAATTAGATCCGATTTGCTTCTCATCGGACTGCCCGAGCCGGGGCCTCTTCGATCAGATCGCCGACAAATGGTCGACGATGGTGCTGACGGTCCTGTCCGACAAGCCTCATCGGTTTAACCTTCTTCGCAGGCGGTTGGAGGGCGTTAGTCAGAAAGCGCTTACACAATGCCTGCGCAAACTCGAGCGCAATGGGATGATCACCCGCCGCGTCATTTCCCTTTCGCCAGTTGCTGTCGAATACGAGATCACCGCGCTGGGCCGCACCTTGCAAGAGCCATTGCGAAAACTTCACCAGTGGACGCTAGACAATCTTCCGGATGTCAATGCTGCACGGGAAGCGTTCGATGCGCGCCAATCGGATGACGGCTTCAGTGGTGTTCAGGTGGGAAAACGTGCGGGTTAAGTCTCGTCAAACGGGTGGTAGGTTTACTCAGTCCTACCTAGGCGACCCAAGGTGCCTAATTGATGTCAGGTCTACAATGTATATCTAGGCCTCCAGATTTACTGGAGCATCAAATGACTGACCTGAAACTACTGACCCCGTTAAAAACCGACACCTTCGAATTCAAGAACCGAGTGTTCATGGCTCCCATGACAAGGGCTAGAACGCCCGACCATGTGGCAAATGATCGGACTGCACTTTACTACTCCCAACGTGCCTCGGCAGGCCTGATCATTTCGGAAGGCACGCAGATCAGCGAGCAAGCGATCGGCTGGACGAATACACCTGGGATCCATACATCCGAACAGATTGAAGGATGGCGCAAGGTTACTGACGCTGTTCATGCAGCAGGTGGCCTTATCTTTGCGCAACTCTGGCACACGGGCCGTGCGTCTCATCCAGACTTCCATGACGGAGCTTTGCCGGTGGCGCCTTCGGCAGTGCCCTTCGAAAGCCAGGCCTTTACGCCTGAGGGGCCGAAGCCAACCGTCACCCCGCGCGCCATGACTTTGGAGGAAATCCAATCCACAATTGCAGACTACGAGGCCGCTGCACGCGCAGCCCAAGCCGCAGGTTTCGATGGTGTTGAAGTGCATGGTGCCAATGGCTACCTCCCGGCCCAATTCCTCGAAGACGGTCCAAACAAGAGAACGGACGCTTACGGCGGGCCTATCGAGAACCGCGCCCGCTTCCTGCTCGAAGCGACTGACGCTGCCATCCGGGTGTTTGGGCCATCGCGGGTATCCGTAAGGTTGTCACCTCGGATTCCCTATAACGACATGGGCGACAGCGATTTGGAAGGCACATACATGTTTGCCGTAGAGGCTCTCGAGGCCAGGAAGGTGGGCATACTTCACTTCATGGAAGCGGCGGAACTTCCCGATGGCCTCAAGCCGCTGGCCCCCGAAGCAAGAAAGCGCTTCTCCGGTGTGTTCATCGTGAACGTAGGCTATGATCGGGAAACCGGCGAACAGGCGATCGCGTCGGGCTTAGCCGACGCAGTGACCTTCGGAACGCTCTTCATCAGCAACCCGGATCTGCCGGAACGCTTCCGTCAAAATGCCGCCTTGGCGTCGTCTGACCCAGACAGCTACTATGTGGGCGACGAGCAGGGCTACACGGACTACCCGCCCCTCACCTGAGGCTTCCCGTTTAGGCATCATTCGCCATTCCGTCGCGCCTATTCTTCAAAGATTAGAGAGCGACGGGATGGCAATTTTCACTGCTTTTGTTCGCGCTAAGCACCCGAACGCGATCGGCTTAATCAGGGCACGGCCCGATTGAAGCCGATAGCGCCCCGCAGTTTCATGTCCGCTTTTGGGCGTGCTGTTTTGCGCTGGAACGGCCCAATGGGACGAATTGAAGCCGCTCTATCAGTACAGCTTTCAACCGGCTGTCATCGCCAATTCCACGCCGAAACTTGCCGGTCCGCTCCCGGCCCAATCTCAGTCAATCATGGTAAAATTATACAAGTGCCATTAATAGCGAGTTTAAAGTTAGAATGGCGAACAGTTACTGGGCCACTTCCTCCTCAATGTCGGTTCGTACATCCGGCTCCGACCTGAATGTCCGTGCTCTGGGCGATGATTTCAGTTAAGGAGCAACCCATGACGGTCGCAAGTTCCGGATCCTGATCATATTTATAAGGTCGGCAGGATGCTTGGGGCTGGTGGTGAGGCGACGGATCCTGCGCCAAGACGTCTTGGCGTCGCTTGCCGACCTGTTGAACGTCCGCGCTCCGGCAGATATCAGGTCCGACGACGGTACAAAGCTTATGAAAAATGTCGTCTAGGAGTGGCTCAGCTGGATCGGCGAACGCTCCATCCGCACCGGGCTCCTTCTAGCTACAATCGGAGCTTCAACGGTTCAGTGCATAACCAACCGCCCAACTGAAAATCTTTGACAGGTTTGGGACCGGCCGTCGTCGTGGTCCGCTCAAGTAGCATCCTCATGACGGTTGCGACGAGCTGTAGACTAACATTCTGCCTGAGCCGCCGTCCGAGATCCCATCGCTTTGGCTGCTCGCGCATAATGCCAAGCGGGCCATACCATGCACGCGAGCGTCCCTGCGATAACATATTGGGTGGCAGAGATAAGGGACGTATCGCACGCCATCGCCAGCTCGGAGCCGGAGCCGGCAGGGGCGATCCCGCCGGGACATGACTCTAAAAAGCTCGCCGCTAATGCGCTGTCGAATAGTCCGCTGGCCAGCCAGTCAATCGCGTATCCGCCAAGCAGCGGACCAATGCCACCCGCCACCATACTGAGGAAAAAAGCGGCGATTACTGAAGCTGAGGCTCTGCCGCTTGGGCCGACGGTGTCGTGAAGTACCGCGTAAGACGGAGCGAGGTACGTCGAGTTAAGGACCGCACCGATAAAAAGCAGAGCCGAGAATGCCGGCCAAGAAGACTGCACGTAGCCAATGACGTACACTGGTGCGCTCAGGCCAATTCCGATAGCTGGAATCCAAAGAGTCCATCGCCGATCCCGTCGCGCAACGCGGTCGATTAGCAGCCCCCCACCCAAGGTTGAGATTGCCGAGCCGAGCATGAAGGTCAGAGCAAGGATTACGCCTAGCTCAGTATAACCGAGATCGAACCGGCGGATCATGTAGGGGCCCATGAAAACCACGTTCGGGGCGCCCATCAATCCGGCGCCGATCAGTGCCAAAATTACATTGCGCGCGACCGGTGAGCGCCAGAGCACCTTGCCGATATCAAGCATAGTTTCGGTGCGAACGGTCGGGGCCGCGGAAACCTCGTCGAAACGGCCACGCTCCGGCTCCTTAATCACAAGTAGTATAAGCGCGGCGACTATCAGTCCCGGCAGGCCAACCACCAGTAGTGCCGCACGCCAGCCCCAATGGTCGGTAACAAAACCGCCAATGACCATGCCAGCCAGCCCTCCCAGCGGCATGCCGAGACCGAAGATTGCCATCGCCTTGGTGCGCGCTTCAGCCGGGAACATATCGCTGATGAGTGAATGGGATGCGGGCAAGCACCCGGCCTCACCTACGCCCACTCCGGCGCGGAACAGGCAAAGCTGGACGAAGTTTGCAGCGAGACCGCACAAGGCTGTCATGACTGACCAAAACGTAATGCAGGTGCAGAGAATGACCTTGCGATTGCCACGATCCGACCAACGTGCCATTGGAAAACCGCACACCACATAGAGTAGGCTAAACGCAAACCCGGTAAGTAAACCTAGTTGCGTGTCGGTAAGTTGGAGGTCTTCCTTGATTGGCTGAGAGAGGATCGACAGGATGAAGCGGTCGACGTTGTTGAGCAAATAGGCGAGCAGCAGGATCGACAGTGCTACCGATGAAACACGGGAATTTGTTGACTTGGTTGCGAGCGGCGCAAGCGACGCGACCTTGGATGCCGACGGTGGAGTCATCGTTTATCCTTCGGGGCGACGCCTTCCATGTGGTCAGTCTCGCCGTCAAGGCGGCCTATGTGGCTCCGCTCAAAACGGATGATATCCTCGAAGCGCTCTTCGCGCACTTTGCTTACCCACTCCGGATCGCTGATCAGCCCGCGGCCGACGGCTATAAGGTCGAAATCGCCGCGTAAAATTCCAGCTTCGAGCAAGGCAACGCTCTTGCTGATTTGGTCTTCGGATTCGACGCCCTGGGCGGTCTCCATAATATCGGAACTGAGGCCAACGCTTCCAACGGCGATCACCGGCAATCCCGAAAGCTCCTTAGCCCAGCGAGACATTGTCTTGTCAGAATGGGGCCACGCTGGCTCCCAAAAGCGCCGCGTCGAAACGTGAAGCAGGTCCACCCCCACGTCGCGAAGTATCGACACGAAGTGGCCTAGATCCTCCACTGTCTCGGCGATTCGGGCGTTCAGATCGATTTCCTTCCACTGCGAAAAGCGGAATGAGATGACGAAGTCGTCCCCGCACGCCTCACGCACGGCGCGCGCAATCGAGGCTGGATAGCGCGCGCGATGGGCAAGCGTCGGCCCGCCGAATTCGTCGTCGCGCTGGTTGGTCTCGTGCCACAAACACTGGTCGAGAAAATAGCCGTGAGCGCCATGCAGCTCTACCCCGTCGGCCCCTACTTCCTGCGCCAATTGGGCGCTGGTGACAAAGGCGCGCCTGATATCCTCGAGTTCCTGCTTGGTGGCTGCACGACCGCGCGGACGGTTCTCCTTCATCAGGCCCGAGGGGCTTAGCGTCGGCACGACTTTGCCGCCGGAGCCCGGTTCCTCTTCTTTGCGGATCGCACCCTCATGCCAAAGCTGGGGCATGATTTTTCCGCCGGCGTCGTGTACCGCAGCGATGCAGGTTCGCCAGGCCTCAAGGGTCTCGCGATTGAGCCGACTAAACGTGGGCCCGCGCGTCGCGCTGGGATGATCGACTGCCACAGATTCGGTGATAAGAAGTCCTACACCGCCTCGCACCCGCCGCACGTAATAGTCGATGAGGTTGCTTGTCGGTGCGCCGCCCACGCTCCAGCCGCGTTGCATCCCTGGCAGAACAAAGCGGTTGGCCAGCTTCATACCGCGTACTTCGAAGGGCTCGAACAATCGAGATTCCCGCATATTCATGGTTGTTCTCTCATCCATACTGATCCAACCATCTTCCAGCAGAGGCCTAATATCGCCACGAGGCCTGAATACCAAAGGTGCGCGGTGGATTCAGTAGCACCAGATCGCCCTTGGCACTCGGTTGATAGGCAGCGATTTGGGCATTGTTCTCGATATTCCGCAGGAAGGCAGTAAGTTCCAAACTGAGGTCAATTAAACTGTATGTCAGACTCGCGTTGCTACGCAGGTAATCGTCTTGGTACGAGCCGGGTGCGTTGCTATTGGCTACGAAATGACCACTCACCCACTTGGTGTCTGCGCCAAAGAGGATACGGTCGCCGTTGCTGAGATCGAAACTGTGCTCGATCGCAGCGCCCACGGTAAAGTCGGGAGCAGCCTGAATTTGGTTGCCTGATAGATCAGTCGAGCCAATGATATATTTGTCGAACCGAGCATGCAGCCAGGTGCCTTGCATAGATATTCGCGTATTGCCTGAGATGGCGGCTTGCGCCTCCAATTCAGCGCCGTACATCGACGATTTCTGCGAATTGGTGGTCTGAATGAAGAAGCCCGGGATCGCAGCATCGCGGATCACCTGCAGGGCCTGGAAATCAGTATAGTCATAGTAGAATCCCTCGCCGTTTAGCTGGAGGCGATCGTCGAACAGGCGGGTCTTCAGACCCGCTTGATAGGCGGTAATCGTTTCAGGCCGGTACGATCCAGTGAAGCCCGGTAATGATGGGACCTGGTTGATTCCTCCCGACTTGAAGCCGGTGCTGATGTTGGCATAGGCGAGCGCATTATCAGAATAGTCGAGCTCCACCCCGGCTTTCCACGTCCACTTCTTTGTACGAAACCTTTGATCAATCGGCAGTTGGGCAGTGGTGTCGTCATTGACCGTGCTGACGACACCGACAGCAGACTTGCGTTCGTCGGTATAGCGTAGGCCGCCGATCAACCTGAAACCCTCTGTCAGCGGGACCGTGACCTCACCAAAGACGGCTGTGGAAATGGACTTCAGAAACGGTTCGCTCGAGAAATAAGGAACACCATCCTGATTGAATGTCTGCGAGGCGGGACCGGTCTCGCGTGCATAGAAAGCGCCAGCCAACCACTTTACATCGGAACTATCAGGAGCCGCCAGACGCAGTTCCTGAGTGAACAGCCGGCTGATGACTCCCTGAATGAACCCGGACGATCGAGCGGGAGCGAGGATCTGTGTCTGCCGAGCGAGAAAATCGTTATCACGATACCCTGTGAGCGAGGTGATAGTTAACCCATCGAGCGTCAGGTCGGCCTGATTATAGACACCCCAAGTGCGAGTGCGACCGAAATCATCCGGATTGCGACCGCTTAGGCCAGTGTACGGCTGAAATTTTTGATTGGCGCATTGCGCACTTGCGGTATTCGGAGGGCAGTAGTCCCATCCCGCACCGACGTTGTCGAGGCTATACTTGTCAGCGCTGAGCACCATACGGAACTGATTGCTCGGCTGTACCAGCAACCGGACACGACCAACCCAATCATCGGCATTGCTGTAGCCATCATCATAATATCCATCGTGCCGGCTGGAACCGAACGCACCACGGATCGCAACGTCTTCACCGACAGGGACGTTCAGCACAGCTTCGGAGGCGAGGGAGTCGTAATTGCCGACCGTCAGCGAAAGGTTGGCCTCGAGTTGCCCCAAACGTGGCTCGTTCGTGATGAAGTTGATCGCCCCACCATTGGAATTGCGACCATATAGAGTTCCCTGGGGGCCGCGTACAGATTCGACCCGAGCAATGTCGACCAGCACTGGCGGATAGGCCTGCGGATGGGCGAGAAAAATGCCGTCAACCGTGTAGGCGATAGCAGAATCGACACCGGCCTGGGTGCTGAAAGTTCCCACGCCCCGAACGGTGATGATCGGAATGCTGGTCGCAACTTGGAACTGGACTGCCGGTAAGTTGCTTTCCAACTCGGTAACCGAGGTTATGCCGGACCGTTGGATTGCATCGCCATCAAGTGCAGTGATGGCCACCGGAGCTCGTTGCAGCGTTTCGGTAGTACGACGTGCGGTGACTACGATTTCGGGAATGGCAGTTGATGGCGCCTTTTGCATAGAGGGCGCCTGTGCCAAGGCCGGTGGAGCTGCGACGGAAGCGAGTAGAGCGCATCCAAGCGGCCAGCGTGACGCCATTTTCATACCAGTCATCCTTCCCAATCTCTTATTGTTGCTGAGATGGGTAACTGGGCAACCCGGCTGCTGTCTTTCATAAATCAGCAGAGAAGTTGCGAATTCCCGTGCTGTTCAGCCTGCGCCCGGCATTGCCGCGGCGAACATCCGACATAATGGCGAAATGCCGTGCTGAAATGACTGCTGCTGTTAAATCCGCAGGCAAAGGCAATGTCGGTGATCGATCGATCGCGCCAAGGCGGCGAACGAAGAAGCGCCAATGCTTGTTCAAGCCGAAAAGTGCGGATCAGCTTTCCCGGTGAGTCGACCCCTGCACAGATAGTCGCAAGATGTCGGGGCGATACGCATAATATTTTAGCAAGCTCCTCCGTCCCGAAATCAGGATCGCTGTAGTTCTCTGCAATTGTACGTTTCACCAGTTCCATCCGCGTCGACAACGAGTGACGTGTCGCATGCGGCAGCGATACGTGTCCGGAGCCCGAAAGCGTCTTGAGCAGACCTGCGACGAGATCAGAGCTGACGCTGCTAAACTGTGAGATATCCAAGCATGCGCGCAAGGCGAGCATGATTTCACGGGCCGCAGCAAAATTTACGTGTTCCGCTGGCTGCTGAAAAAATACCAACTGTTCGGGGATCGGTGCATGTCGACAGACCAACCAGCCGGGGAGCACTAAAGTCAAATGCCGCGTATCCTCTGGGCTAACAGTGATAATCGGTTCATCAGTGTTTATGACTACCACGCGATGTGGGGGCGCCTGACGCAAGTCTCCCCGGTCGCGGCCGACCCAAGTTGTGCGATCCGCCATATAAATGCAGAATTTGCTTGAGCGTTCGCCGATCGGCTTACAGGAGCGGGCCCCTTCGCTGACAACTTCGACGCGATCCGGCACAATCCAGTCGAGAAGCTGTACTCCATCAACTCCGCTAGAATTCGCGCCGAGCAGTATTGGACGCGGAGGCGCACCTGAATACTTCGCAGACGGATAAATGGCATAATCAGTAGACCAGCCCCTTGCCGAAACTGCAGATTGTGGCCTCTCCCCCACCATCTCAATCCTCGCCTTTATTGTTTTCAATGGAGGATATGCAGCATTCCCAATACCGTCAAGAAGAGGTCGAGGAATGGAACTCATCATTCAGAAATGGGTGATATTTTATGTATTTAAGAAAATAATAATAAAAGATAATTATAAATTTCAGTGTTTATTTAATATAAATAATTCTAAATTAATAATTTTCTAGTTATATTATTTTACCAATACTTTGTCTTTCCACGCGAGTGCATACCCCACACTATCAATCGCGGCGCGGGTCGGCTATGCTAGCGCGGCGCATTTTAGCCGCGATGTTAAACGGTATTTCCATCGCCATCCCAGCGAGGAGACAAAGTGGATGCGCCTCCCTCTTGGAGAACTGGCCACCGAGCGGGAATTGATGGCGAAGCCCCTCCGAAGTGAGCGGCAACTTTTAGGATCATGCCACGCGTGATCGAATGACCGGAATTAGGCGCAAAGAACGTGCGGCATCACCGATCGAAACATCTGCTATCTCTATCAGCGCTTTCGGATGGTCCCAGCCATTTCAATACATGGCAAAAATACCAATTTTTCCATGATTTTTTGTGATTGTTTGTTGGGTGCTCCGGAAGGGCAACTTGCAAGAGCACAGATTTAGAGGGCGAACGTTTCGAATCGGGATACCGGACGTCTGTTTTGCGCCCTAATTTCGGACGTCCGAGCTCTGCCAGAGAATGCCCGAAAGCGGACCGGCAGCTATTCGCCGAGAGCCACG
>NZ_WTYT01000006.1 GCF_009827595.1 Altericroceibacterium endophyticum
GCGCCATGCCGGCCGCCAGATTGGTCCAGACATTGCGAGAGGAACTCCAGCACGGCGGATCCGATTTTGCGGCAGGCGACGCGACGCGAGCAGGTTCCGGCGAGTAATACTCACGCCCGATATCCGGGTTGTTCATCTACCGTGAGAACGATCTTCCCTTGAATATGGCCTTCGGCAGCGCGCTTGTGCACCATGCTGGCGTCGGAGAGCGGGAAGCAACTGTCGATCGCGACCCGGATCGTCGCATCGTTGAGCACCGGGCGGATGTCTTCCAGCTGCGCCCTGCTCGCGCGGATCTGCGTGGTCGACATAGTGACGCCACGTTCATGCGCTTCGTCACCACCTGCGGCTCCGAGGCCGAAGATCGGAAAAAGCGCACCGCCCCGCTTCATCGAGCGCAGGAAGCGAGCGCTTGTCGGCCCGCCGATCGCATCAACCACGAGGTCGACGTCCTGCACCACATCCTCCGGAGCGACCTTCGTATAATCAATAAACGCATCGGCCCCGAGATCGCGTAGAAACTCCTCGTGCCGACCCGAAGCAACAGCGGTAACATGCGCGCCCTTCCATTTGGCAATCTGGAGCGCGAAGTGCCCAACGCCGCCAGCCGCTCCATTCACAAGCTTACGTCGCCCCTCAAGTGGGTCACAGTCTCCTTCCGACCAGCCAAGTCATCGGTGTCGGTGAGGCAGATACGGATCTCATCAAGGTCTCTGAGACGCACAAGCTGCAAGCAGGGAGGCGAGAGCAAAAAGAAGAGCGCGTGCTATCATCGTTCCGATTTTAGGCTGATTTAGCCGAAAACCCAATGTCCGCCTTCCACCCCGTTTCGGCCGATTATCGCATGTGTTTGCCGCTCTGGAAGCGGTCGATCAGAACTGCAGACCGACCGCTTCTTCCGTTAGATTTCAGTTCGCTCGGCTAAGAGCAAAGCGTCTTCGACGTCGACGCCCAAATAGCGCACAGTGTTTTCGATCTTCGTGTGGCCAAGCAGGATCTGGATCGCACGGATGTTCCCGGTTGCACGATAGATCATCGCTGCCTTCGTCCGCCGAAGCGAGTGCGTGCCATACTCAGCCTTCCGCAGTCCGAACGCCGTTACCCATTCGTCAACCAGGCGCGCATACTGTCGCGTGCTCATGTGGCCTGCAAGGTCGATATGGCTGGGAAACAGATAATCGCCGATTGAGCCGCCTCGACGTTTAAGCCACGCTAGCAATGTGGCACGCACGTCCGCGGTCAGTTCAAATTGCACCGGCCGGCTGGTCTTTTGCTGAATGACGGTTGCGCGATTGCGGATCTCGGCACCCGCAACCACGTCGCCGATCTTGATTTTCACCAAATCACATCCGCGCAGTTTGCTGTCGATCGCGAGATCGAAAAGGGCCCTGTCTCTCAATCGTCCTTCGCGATCGAGATGAAAGCGGATCGCCCAGATCTGCTTCTGTGTCAGTGGTCGCTTGGTTCCGACATTCTTGCCAGCATTCCAAGCCGGACGGTGCCGCATTGCTGCATCAAAACGTGAGTATCCCATTGCATTTCTCCTGGGCCCAAATGGCCGAAGAGGTAACGCTCAGGATGTCGCCGCCTGGGCCCAAAGGTGACTGGCCGGTTCCAGACGGAGCACATCGGAAAGCTGACATTCCCTGTGTCGAAGAAGCGTGACAGGAGTCGCGAACAGACCGGCCGTTCACCACCAGCACCCACCGTCGCCCTGATTTCAAATGGATCAGGTTACGTGTTCGAGACACATAGCGGCACCACCTTTTCCAGAAAAGAAATGCGGAGCATGCTGGCGAATGGTGGAACATCCTGTGCACATAACAATCCCGGCGCAAGATGTTGCGCTAGACTGCGCCGCGTCTGCGGCTAGTCATGCGACCAGTTCAAATCGTCCAAGCTCCCGCGAGAAGTGTACCGCTGGCGTATCGAAGGCGCGACCGATGTCTCCGGCTTCGATCAGTTCGCTGGCGCTACCGACGCGCATGCCGCCCGTGCCATCCAGCAGCCAGACACTGTCAGCCAATTGCAGCGAGAGATCGAGATCGTGGCTCGAGAGGAGCACAATTGAGCCGCTCGATCGCGCGTGGTCGCGCAGGAGCGCCATCGTCTCCACCCGGCCGGGCAGATCGAGAAAGGCGGTGATCTCGTCCAGTACCATGAGCTGCGGCGTCTGTGCGATGGCGCGGGCGATCATCACGCGCTGGCGCTCGCCATCCGAAAGATCATCGAACAGACGGCCGGAGAACGGCGTGGCCCGTGCCAGTTCGAGCGCTTCAGTGACCAGCTTACGGTCCTCGGTGGACAAGCGTCCACGCCAGTCGGTGAATGGCGTACGGCCCATGGCAACTACATCGTCGACCGTCAGACCCGGGCTGGCGATACGCTCGGTCAGAACGACCGCGATGCGTTGTGCCCGGGTCTGCGGGCGCAGTGCCGCGATATCATCGTCCCTGAGACACGCCGCGCCGGCAAGCGCGGGCTGCAACCCGGAAATCGTGCGCATCAGCGTTGACTTTCCCGCGCCGTTCCGGCCCAGCACGCAGATGAAGCTGCCGGGGGAGACGGCAAGGTTCTGATCGGAGAGGACCGCTCCTCGCGGGCCGCTATAGCCCACCGTCAGCTGCTTCAATTCGAGCATTAGCGCTGTCCTCGCATAGTGGGCGAGAAGATCAGCAGCGCGATGACCACCGGCGCTCCCACCAGCGCCAGCACAGCGTTGAGATGCAGGAAATGCTGCTCCCACGGTGCGTGGACAACGATATCGGCAGCCAGAGCCAGCAGCGCACCAGACAGCGCGGCAAGCGGCATCAGCGGCGCAATCCGCGCCGTTCGCGCGATGGCGCGCGCAAAGTGCGGGACGATAAGGCCGATGAAGGTAACCGGGCCGCAATAAGCGGTAATCGGCGCCACCAACAGAACCACAGACGCTAGAGTCAGGCGGCGCAAGCGGGTTACATCTGTGCCCAGGCTCTTGGCATAGGTCTCGCCGATCAGCAGCGCTGTCAGCGGCTTGGCAATGAACATCGCCAGCACCAGTCCAACCGCAACCGGCACAGCTATCATCGGAAGGTCGGAAAGCACCACGCCAGCGAAATTTCCATCGCTCCACCCCGAGAACACGCGTCCGCCGACCCGGTTGGCGAAGTGGAGCACGACGCTAATGATCCCCTGCACGGTGAAGCCCAGCATCAGCCCGACTACGAGAAGCGTGATCGTCCCCACCCGCCGGGCGAGCGAGGCCATGGCGAGCGCAAACAGACCGATACCCAGCATCGCGCCAAGAGTAATGGAAATGCCCTCGAACCCGCGCAGGAACGCGATGGCAGCAGGCCCCGAAAAGGCCGCCGCCGTCACCAGCAGCGCGACCCCAAGCTGCCCCCCGGCGGTGAGGCCCAGCGACCAGGCGTCGGCCATCGGATTGCGAAACAGCGACTGAATCAGCACGCCGCCAATTCCCAGTGCGCCGCCTGCCAGGATTGCGGTGAGAACGCGCGGCAGGCGCAGGCCCAGGACGATCTGCGCATTGAGCGGATCCCCTACCCCGCCAAGCGCGGCAAACACATCACGCCATGGTACCGCGATCATCCCCCAGCTCAGCGCGAAAATTGCGGTCGCTACCACGATGCCAAGCAATGCCGCTGATCCGACGGCGGATCGCAATTCGGGAGTGGTTACAACGCTCATCGGGGCGCCTGTGTGTCTGGCCGTAAATAGCGGAACGGCGCATCGCGCATTTCCGGATGAAGCATCCGCGCCAGATCACCCAGCAGAAGGTCCGGGCGGATCACTGCGGTTTCATAAAAGTCGAAGGCATCGGCGTCCGGCTTGTACATGCCATCGGCCGCGAAGAGGCACTGCTCCCGATATGCCTTGAAGCGTTGCAGTGTCGCGACGTCCTTGAAAGGCTCGGAATGCGTATCGCGGATAATCCAGCAATCGACGTCGGTGCCGCGCGCGATCAGTTCCTCGGTCGATATCTTTGTGAAGCTGTCACGCGTCCGGTCCTCGGGTTCCTCGAAGGGGTTGCGGCCATTGACGTCGCGCAACAGCTTGGCATCGGCGTTGCGCACAGTGGGATTCCAGCGGTCGCCATTGCCATACCACGCCATCATGACGGAGCGGGTTGGATACTGTGCTGCCCGCGCCTTTATCTCGGCGACATTGCGGCGCACCATCTGCACATAGGCGTCTGCTTCCGCCTCCTTCCCGGCGAGTATTCCGATCAACCGCACATAGTCGACCTTGCCCATGTAATCGGGCTCGTTCTCGATGAAGATCGGCACTACAGGGATGCCCAGATCCTCGATCCGCGACTTCGCACCAGCGGCGGCGAGGTCTTCCATCGTCATCAGCAGCACATCGGGACGGGCGGCGAGCAGCGCGTCCAATTCGGGCGGCGAGTGCCAGCCATAGCCGATCTGGGCGATTTCGCCCGACAGGGCCTTGGTGCGAAGCTCATCGTCGTAAGACTTAGCTCCGCCCACTGCCACCAGCCGGTCGTTGATACCCAGCGCCTTGGTAATCGCCTCCTGATGGGCATAGTTGCTGGCGATGCGCATCACCGGTGTCCGGATAAGCGTGGCACCGGCGAGATCTCCGTTCAGCGGGGGAGCTTCCATCCCGCGCGGCACCAACACCAGCCGATCGAACTGCTCCTGCCCGACGGCCTCCCCGCCCCAGTTCACCACGGCTGCGCGCATGTCGAGGATGCGGTAGCCGTCGCGTTCGAACACGCGGAACGTTCGCGCCGCGTCCATCGGTATCTCGGTTGCGCCGCTGATCTCTTCCTGAGTAGGTGCCTCAGCAGGCGGTGTGCCGCATGCGGCAAGCGCCGTCAGAGCAAGAGCTGCAAGCGCCCCGCGCATCAGAAGCTCGCGTGCAACGTAGCGCGGAACTGGCGCGGTGTGCCCGGCGTGCCGTAGGTCGGAGAGGTGGTGCCGCCAAAAAGGTAGAGGTACTTCTCGTCGAGCGCATTGAGCAGCGTCAGGTCAAGCGACATCCCACGCCAGACCTGGGGCGCGATCCGCGCATTCAGCGTCACCAGAGTATAGCTGCCGCCCTTGACGGAATTGTCGGAGGTGACCTGATAGTCGTCGTACCATTCAACGATCGCGCGGCCCGAAAGCCATGGCGCAATGCGCTGCTCGCCCGCGACATAGACGACGTTCTCGGCCACACCGACCGGCGTTTTGCCCGAAAGGTCAAGCGGGCCGGAGCTTTGCTGCAATATGTATTCATCCCATTCGGGCGCGATATGGCTGTAGTTGACCTGCAGCCGCGTGCCGTCCAGCGGACGAAAATCGAGCGCTACTTCTACGCCCTTGCTTTCATAGCGATCGCCGAAAGTGATCAGGCTTGAGGGTGCCGTGACGTCGGTTTCCGCGGCCGGATTGGGCACGGTCTGGCGGCGGTTTTTCTGCACCGAGTAGAACGCGGTCAGCGCAAAGTTCAGCAGGTCTTGCAGCGCCTCACCCTTCCAGCCGATTTCCACGCTATCGAGCGTGGTTGGGCGCTGTTCAGGGCGCGCATATTGATCGGGATTGAACTCGAAGGCCGGGCCGAAGTTCGAATTGAAGCCGCGCCCATAGGCCACATAGACCTGTCCATCGCCATAGCGCCACGAAAGCGCCGCTTTGGGCGATACCGCATCGGCTCTGGCATCGCCCAGTGCACCGTCGGTCTGACCCTCGATCGGGAAATACTCGGTTTCGCGGTAGAACCTGTCATAGCGGGCGCCGAGCGTCAGATAGAAAGCGTCGCTCAACTTCATTTCGTCCTGTACAAATGCGGACAGATACGTGGTGCGCTGGTCATTGCTGGCCTGCGGGTTATCGATGACGAAGCATGGGGCATCTCGATTGGCCACACCGCCATTCACGTAGTCGATCTCCACCAGATAGTAGTTGAATCCGCATTCGAAGGTGAAGCCGTATTGGCCGGACCAGAAATCGTCCCGCCTCACGGTGCCAATCTGGCCCGTAACACCGGCCACGATCTCGTGCCGCCCGGCGCTGTAATTAGCCGTGACCTCACCATAAGCGACTTCGAATTTGCTCTGTGCGTAGAAGCCGTTGACCCCGAACACCCCGCGCTCCGGCGAAAAACCGAAGGGATCATAGAAGTTCAGGCGGTTGTCGAAGTCGAAACGGCGATATTGCCCCGTTGCAGTCATGCTGAACGCATCGCTGAAGCGGTGTTCGCCGCGCAAAGCGACGATGCCGCCCTGCAGATCGACAGCCGGATTCATGAAGGTGTGGTCAGCCTCCCACCCGCCAAACACATCGACCGGCGTCCCGTCCTCCAGCAGCGGGATGACGCTGGGGGTCTCGGCGCGCTGATCCTGATAGCTGCCGTAAAGGGTCAGTTCGGTGTCGGGGCCAGCCACCAGCGAGAGCTTGGCAAACAGGTTGAGGTTTTCCCGCCCGCCATTCTCGCGCCAGCCATCGTAGTTCTCGTAGGAAGCGATTGCGACTAGCCCGAGCATGTCCGTGAGGGGCTTGGCCACGGTCACATCGCCGCGATAGTAGTTATCGCTGCCTGCGGTGAAGCTCAGGTCGATCTCGTCAGCAGAAGGGTCAACAGTGATGTAGTTGACGGCGCCATAAAGTGCGCCGCCTCCGTAAAGTGTAGACACCGGCCCCTTGACGATCTCCACCCGCGATAGTGCCGGGTAGGGAACGACCTGCAAGGCCCCCTCCTCGTTAAGGTCGAACGGGATGCCATCGATCAGCGTGAGATAGCCTTCAACCCCGGTCGAACCGCGAATGGACACAAACGGGAACACATCACCCCCACCCTCGCCGCGGCGGAAGGACACGCCCGGAACGCCGCGAAACTCGTCCGTGCCATAGGTAAACCCGTCACGGCGAAGCGTGTCGACGTCGCGCACAGTTACGTCGGCAGGCACATCGGTTAGCGATACTTTGGAGCGGGTTGCTGTCACGACAATCGTCGCTGCTTTCTCCGCCGCCTCATCAGTGATGTCCTGTGCGGCCAGCGGCGACGCAATAATCGCGCTCGCAGCGCAGGCTGCAAGCAAAGCAGTTGTTCTCATTTGACCCCTGTCCAATCGAATGCGTTGACCCCAAAGCGAGCTATAGGAGATGATATCTCATTACGTCAAGTGTTAAGGCATCGCCCCGAACGCACGGCTGGCTTTTTGAATTGAGCTGGTACACACATTGTTTCGGCCTGGCCGACACGCCAATCGGGCAAGAGCGAATTGGCGGATTGCCGTGGCATCGGACGGCTGCTCGATTTCCGCCTCCGGCGTCGGCAGGATCTCAGACAACCGGCCAGAAGCTGCTCGCCGGTTTGCGGGGAAATTGCAGTCATGTGCAGCCGTTCGATCAACCCCTTAGCAATGGCTGCCCTCGACCAAGCGAAGAAGTTTAACCGAACCGTCCCGAATGTCTGCATCTGATCGTAACTGGCATTTGGATGAGGCCATCAGCTTTGGCACGCATGAAGACGAAGGAAATGAGCGAAAAGAAATGACAACGCCGACCGCCGTCGCTAACCGCATCCATCGTGCATTGGCTGCATCGCCTCGTCCTTGCAAATAGGCCCTTCGCCTGCGCAGTCCTCGTGCTCGCGTTGCTGATGAAGATCGTCATCCCGACGGGCTTCATGCCGACGATGTCAAACGGTCAGATCGTGATCAGCGTCTGTTCGGGCATGGGGCCGGCGAAGACGGTCATGACCATGCCCGGCCTCGAGCATGAATCGGAAAGCGATGCTCACAGAAACAAGGCCGAGCAGCCCTGCGCCTTCGCCGGACTCTCAGCGCCTTCGCTTGCCGCTGCCGATACGTTGCTGTTGGCCGCTGCGATCCTGTTCGTGCTGGCGCTGGGAATGCGCTCGCTGGTGCTGCCAGCTTCCAAAACGCCACCCTATCTCCGCCCGCCTCTAAGAGGGCCGCCTCTCCACTGATCTTTGTATCGCATGACGGCGGCGGATGTTGGCGCTTCTAGGCGCCACCGCCCGCGTAGCCGCGCATGTGCATCGGCGCGGCCGCATGCGGCCACGTGTCGCGCGGCGGTGAATTTTCCCCCGTGCACCCAGAGATTCAGGGAAGAACTGTGAAGACATCCATTATCGCTTTAGCCGCCTGTCTGGCCGCGAGCCCCGCCATCGCCCAGAACCAGGCTCCAGCCGACACCAACACAGCGCGATCCGACGATATTATCGTTACCGCCACACTCACCACTCAGCAGGCGACCGCCGCGATCAACCGCACGCCCGGCGGGGTCGAAGTTGTTCCCGACACCGCGTTCAAGAACACGCCAGTCCAGCATATCAAGGACATTCTTGGCTATGTCCCGGGCGTCATCACGCAGCCGCGCATGGGTGACGATGCGCGCGTTTCGGTGCGCGGCTCCGGGCTTTCGCGGGCTTATGGCGCACGCGGCATTGCCCTGCTGCTGGACGGCGTGCCGATGAACACAGCGGATGGCCTGGTCGACTTTTTCGAGATCGATCCCAGTGCCTATCGCTATGTCGAGGTGTTCAAGGGCGGCAACGCCCTCCGCTATGGTGCCAATGCACTGGGCGGCGCAATCAATCTCGTCACACCGACCGGCCACGATGCCTCGCCGCTCGATGGCCGCATCGACGTTGGCAGCTTCGGCTATGTGAAGGGTCAGGCCAGCACGGGCGGTGTTTCGGGCGCGCTCGACTATTTCGCGACCGTTTCGGCGCAGCGGATCGACGGCTATCGCGACCATAGCAACGGCAATGCCATTCGCGGCAACATGAATGTGGGATACCGGATCTCGCCCGATGTCGAGACGCGCTTCTATCTGACCGGTGCCTCCACCAATCAGCGCATTCCGGGCGAGGTCTCGAAAGCAAGCGCGCTCAGCAATCCACGTGCGGCGAACCCTGCCTGGGTTGACCAGGACCAGCAGCGCAACGTCGACTCCGTCCGTATTTCGAACAAGACGACGGTCCGGCTCGACCAGACGGTGCTGGAGTTCGGCGTCTTTTACAACTGGCGCCATGTCGATCACCCGATCTACCAATATCTCGACTACACCGTGGATGATTATGGCGGCCTCCTGCGCGCCGTGGATGATCGCAATCTGGGTGGTCTGCGCAACCGGCTGATCGTCGGAGCCAACGTCCACAATGGCACGGCAGATACCGAGCAGTTCGTCAATCTGCCGGGCGCTGTGAAGGGCGACCTGACCCAGTCGATGGCCAACAAGTCGAAGAACCTCTCCATCTATGCCGAGGACTCGCTCTATGTGCAGCCCAAACTCGCCCTGATCGCGGGCGTCCAGTATCTGCACGCCACCCGAGATCGGCAGGACCGGATCGGCACGGGGTCTGGCCGCCAGAGCTTCGACCTGTGGAGCCCCAAGGTTGGCGTGCTGTGGGACGTGCAGCCGGACGTCCAGCTCTTCGCCAATGTCTCGCGCAGTGCAGAAGTGCCGAGCTACGACGCGGGCATCTTCCCGTCGCCGACGACGAGTATGAAGGCCCAGCGCGCGACCACCTATGAAATCGGCACGCGCGGGCGCAATGGCGTCATCGGATGGGATGTCTCGCTCTATCGTTCCGAGATCCGCAACGAGCTTCAATGCCTCACGCTCTTCCCCTGGGCGCCCTGCACGACGACCAATGCCGATCGCACCGTGCATCAGGGGATCGAAGCGGGGCTGGATGCGACTATTCCGCTGTCAGCGTCCGGGGGCAGTCTCGCGTTGACCGCCGCATACACCTATAGCGACTTCTTCTTCGATGATGACGCGATCTATGGCGACAACCGCATCCCCGGCGTGCCCAAGCATTATCTGCGCGCCGAGATGCTCTACAAGCATCCGAGCGGTTTCTACGCTGGCCCCAACGTTGAATGGGCGCCCGGCCATTATTATGCCGACAATGCCAACACGCTGACGGTCGATCCCTACGCGTTGCTGAACATGAAGGCCGGGTTTGATCTGGGCATGCGCTGGTCGCTCTATGTCGAGGGCCGCAACCTCACCGACAAGCGCTACATCTCCACCGTGGCGATCGCCGGCACCGCCAGCCCGACATCGGAGATCTTCAATCCGGGCACGGGCCGCGCCGTCTATGGCGGCGTGCGGTTCCGGTGGTGACAGGCATGGCGACCGCCGCATCCTCCAGGGCCTATGGAACGATCTGGCGCTGGCATTTCTATGCCGGCCTGTTCGTTCTGCCGTTTATCCTGATCCTCTCCGTCACCGGCGCCATCTATCTGTTCAAGCCGCAGATCGACCGCTGGGAGGAGCGAGAATATCAAGGTCAGCCGATGTCGGGCGCTGTGTCGGCCGATCGGCAGCTGGCAGCCGCGCTCGCCGCCAGCCCGGGAATGCGGTTCAATTATTACCGCCTGCCCGCGCGTCCGGACGACGCTACGATGATCCACATGATCGCTCGCGATGGCTCGCAGCGCGACGTCTTCGTTTCACCGCAGGGCAAGGTGCTGGGCAGCCGCGATCCGAACGCCAAGATCTCCGAGACGATCGCGCGTATCCATGGGTCGCTGCTGATCGGCACTTGGGGCGACTGGCTGGTCGAGCTGGCGGCGAGCTGGACGATCGTTATGATCCTGACCGGCCTTTATATCTGGTGGCCGCGGCCTCTCCGGCTAGCGGGCGCGCTATGGCCGCGTCTGTCGCTCAGGGGCCGGCCGCTACTCAGGGAGATCCACCGCGTCACCGGCTTCTGGATTGCAGGGTTGGTGCTGGTGATGCTGGCAAGCGGTCTCCCATGGGCCGGTGCCTGGGGCAGCGCGTTCCAATGGGCGCGGACCGAGTTCGGCCTGGTTAAGGGACCGCAGGACTGGAAGATTGGAGTCGATGGCGGCCATGCCGGGCATCATCCGGACATGCCGATGGCGATGCCATCAATGAGCCAGGCGGCCGGGCTACCCCTGTCGGTGTTCGTAGTAAAGGCACAGCAAGAACACCTCGCTTTTCCTGCGCTGGTGCTGCCGCCGCATGCACCGCAACGCTTCGGTCCGCCGACAGGTGATGAGTGGACCGCCAAGTCCGAAGCCCAGAACCGCTGGCTCGGACGACAGGTCACTTATGATCCCGTAATTGGTGCTGAGACGGGACGGCGCGGCTTTGCCGACCAGCATGTGATCGACCGGGTCGTGAACACGGGTGTCGCCTGGCACGAGGGACAGCTGTTCGGCTGGGTAAACCAGCTCATCGGCGTGCTCACGGCCATCGCTCTGGTCACGATCAGCATACTAGGCGTGGTGATGTGGCTCAAGCGGAAGCCGCAAGGCCGCTTCGGCGCGCCGCCCCCGGCGGGCGCAGGAGCAGGCAAGCCGTGGATGATCGCGGCGTTGATCTCGCTGGCGCTGCTGCTGCCTTTGTTCGGTCTGTCGCTGCTCATGTTGTTGGCCATTGATCGGTTTGTCAGTCGCGTCACGCAACGTTTCGCCGCTCGTCAAAGTTGAAGGCCGGATGCGGTGCTGCGCGTCACGCCCAGCAGCTTCTCTCAACCGCGACCATCGGCGTCTGCGCAAGGCGTCAGTCAGTCAGTGGGCAGCTACATCTTCCAAGGCTGGAACGTCCGTCTGCGCCCGAAGCCGTCATTCAAGCAGTGAGTCAGGAATGACGGCTTTGTACCCGTACCCTGCCATCTAAGGCGAATGGGGGCTTTGTAAGCTTTCAGGCGATCGGCAGGCGAGCCGGATTGACTGGTATTAGGGCGCATAGCGGACCGGCTTAATTTGGGCCGGAAGCGGCCTGACTGCTTTCGTCTCAGCACTTCTGCTAAGCAGACGTTCCGCTAACGACACCGTTGCGGACATTGACCAACTTACGGCTGCAATCTAAAAGCCGACATACAGCAGAAGGAGATTAATGCTCAGAGGCCTGCAACCCTGATCGCAAACAGCGGTTTCACTCGGCACCATGGAGCGGTCGCCGCACCTCTTTGCATATCTTTTTTTGGAGTTCTCATGAAGAACGAGGAAGTCGTAATCCGGCGTTATGCGTCGGAAACGGACCTTAAGAAACTTTCACGGATCTGGCTCGACGCATCCCTGCTGTCTCATCCTTTCATCGGCGAAAAGCGCTTGCTTGAACGGCGTAACTTGATCGAAGAGCAATATCTGCCGAACGCCCAAACATGGGTAGCATGCATTGATCATCAGCCCAGCGGTTTCATCAGCTTGCTCGACACTTTCGTCGGCGGGCTCTTTGTTTCTCCCGAGCAGCAAGGGCGGGGCATCGGGCGCAAGCTTATCGCTCACTCTTTGAACCTTAAAGGTGAGCTGGAGCTCGAGGTCTATACAGATAACCGGCAGGCCATGTCTTTCTACACTAGGCTCGGTTTTCAAGAGCTGTCACGCCGTTCTCTTGATGATGATGGCAACGACTTCGAAAATGCACGCCTGCGCTTGATAGCCTAGCAATTGGTCGGGCGGCACTACCTGCTGTCCGACTGACATTCGTGGCTACTTCCAGATGAAAGCCGACCTTTATTTATCCACCACAATTGCGAAATTCACGGGCTGCACGGGAGGCACCGAAAGCGGAAATAAACGGATTTTGGCGACAATGACCACTTTCAGGAGCTGTCGCCCGATGCGCTAACTCGGGCGCTATGCCGACAGGCCCCAAAGTGGACTGACAGCAAACTGTTCGATGAAAGATCGGAGCCGACCATTCTTTCCCAGGGCCGGCTTTCTGGATGTCCATCGATGGAAAAGACTACCGCTAAGCAGGTTTGCTCAAGCGGGTCATAAGGACACCAGCCGACACAACAACGGTCGACGCGACCTTCGCCAAACTGAGCTTTTCCCGAAGGACGAATACACCGATCAGCAGAGCGAAGACGATCGACGTTTCGCGCAGCGCTGTAACAAGTGCGATTGGTGCTTGCGTAAACGACCAGATTACCAAGGCGTAGGCTACGTAGGAGGCGCCGCCGCCAAACATCGTCAGGCGCAGCCCTTCCTTCGGAATCCGCTTTAGTATCGATGGTCGCACGACCGCGGTAATTGCACAGAACGCCACAGCATTCCCAATGGTCAGCCATCCATAGTAGCCCAGCGCCGTGCCCGCTTGCCGGGCTCCAAGCCCATCGACCAATGAGTATGAAGCGATGAAGCAGCCGGTAAGGAGCGCAAGTACCGCAGCTTTACGATGGTGCAGACCGTCGTTTTTCCCGACCAGTGCGATCGACATGATGCCCAAGCCTATCATCAACACCGCTGTCAATTCGATGGTTTGAAGAACGACACCCAAAAACACTACCGAAACCAGAGCGACGATCAGCGGAGCGCTACCGCGTGCCAACGGATATACCTGCGTCAAATCACCCGCACGGTAGGACGCCATCAAGAAGAACTGGTAGCCAAGATGTAGACCAATTCCGGCTACGATCAAAACGAAGCTGGAAGGATCCGGTGCAGGAACGAGAAATAGCGTCGGCACGGCAAAAATGGCCTGTCCGATAACGACGGCTGCAGTCCCTAGATATTTGTCTCTGCCACCTTTCAACATGGCGTTCCACGCTGCGTGAAGGGCGGCCGCTAAAACGACTATGAAGAATACCATTGGACTCATGACCGGGCCGTATAACAGCAAAAAAATAGATGTGGGTGCAGATTATGCGCTTTAGCTAAGCCAATCATGCTACCCGAGTGCGCTAGGCTATCGCCCTTCCCGCCGTATTGATGAGTGCGTTAACACTCGCGCTGCGCCCCCCCCCAATGACGGAGAGTTGGACGCAAAGCTGCCGCTGGCCGCTTCTCGAACGAACAGCAGCTTTCAGGAGTTTCCGACCGCCACTCCGATTACCGAAATTAGGGCGAAAGCTGACACGGCAACGGTGGAATTCAATTCCCAACGCATTGGTCTTTCATTCCTTGTCGCGGTTAGGGTTTAAGCGGCTCAGTACGTCCGCAAAAAGATCCTCTGGGGATAGGCCCATTGCTTCTGCCAAGTTGATAAATTCAACAACATCGAGACGCCGCTGAGAGCCTTCTATCAAGCTTAACCAGCTTTGATCTTTGCCGACTTTCGCAGCCAAGTCTGTCTGCTTCAAACCGGACTGCAGGCGAGCTTCCTTAATAGTTTGAACTACCACCAAATTGGTGCCGGTGAAGATCGTCTTGGGCATCAATCGTTGCAATAGATGCCAATATTACATATGCCGTTTTTCCATATTTTTGTTTAGTGGAGAACCAAATGCGGATTGGAGCGGGGGTGGTGCTGGGAGCGGTAATGGTAGCGGGATGCGCGTCGGCCGATGATCGGGCGATTACGGAGATGGCCGAGAAGCGCCTGGGTAATGTGACGTCGGTCTCGGACCCGGTGATCTACCGGGACGGCGATGAAAAGCTGGCCTGTGTCGTGGCGACCTATGAGAACCAATGGGGTGAAGAGATGCCGCCGGTCTTCATGATCGGCTGGTACGTCTTTGCCAATGGCACCTGGCACACCGACAATCCGCATGAGGCCGGAGAAGATTTCGACTGCGCAGCCTATGCGGCAGCGCGCGGCACGATCCTCGAGAGCTAATTGGGGCGGCTAGGAGCCAGGGCAGGAGGAGCCGGGGCAGGACCGGCAACAATCGACATGAATAAAGTGAGGGGCGACAGGTGAGTATCGATCAATTGGAGCGTCTGGCAAAGCTGCATCAAAGCGGCGCTTTGGCGGGGGAAGAATTTCAGGCGGAGAAAGCCAAATTGCTGGCGGGCAAGAGCGCTGGTGGTGAAGCTGGTGCAGCCCCCACCCGAACGGTCGCGCTCGATCCCAAGTGGGAAAAGCGCTTTGCCTTCTTCGATGCGAATGGCTCGCCCTTTTCCAAGGAGGCGACCGCTGCTTCGCGCGAGTTGGGCTTTGGCGAGCGGGCGGGCATCTTCTTCAATATCTGGGCGTTGGCGCTAGGGATCATCTATTTCATCTATTTGGGCATCCCCAGGCGCGGCCTGGGATTGCTTCTGCCTGCCATCGCAATTGCCATGGTGCTGTGGGGCTTTGACACCTTCCTCTATTTTGCCCCCAATTGGTATTGGATGGTGCTGTGGGTGATCTACGGCGTCACCGCCAATTATTATTACTACATCAAGATCCGCCATGGCCGCGATGAATGGAATCCGGCCAAGGATCTCTTCTCATGATGGGCGTTGTTGAAAGACGCCGGCGGCCCATGGTCAGGCTAACGTCTGTCGCCGTCACCGCGCTTTTGGTGGCCTGCGGGCCAATGGATCAGGAAACACCAGAGCCGGGTGAGACCCAGGAGATCAAGCCGCTGGCGCGGGGGTTAGGTCTCACAACCAGCTGGACTGATGAACTAAAGGCCAAACACACCGGCAAAGCCGCACCCAGAGCGAGCGGTGCCATTCTCTATGACTGGATCCGCCGCGGATAAGCGACATTGGACCGTGAGTTGGAGGTATATCAAACGTCGGCACGCAAAAATCCCGGCGCAGTCGGCGATACGCTGGCCTGGGAACGGCAGGCACAATTGGATGACGCAAAAGCCAAAGAGCGGATCGCCGCCTATCGCGATGTCGTCGATGGGCTGGAGCGCCGGTGCTACCAGCGTGTTCGGCAAGAGAGAGGCTGGTTTAGCGATTATGCCGAAGCCCATGCTACAGGCGCTACAGCCAAGGATATCAACTGGGATCGCCGGGGGCTCGATCTGGTAGGCCAATGCGAGCAGGAGAAGAACGGTGTTGCGCCGCCTTCCATTCCAGAGGCCCAGCCCGGGGAGGATGCGCCACCAGCTCCTTATGCTGGCTCCGTTTTCGCCTGCTCGCTTGGCGACGAGGCCGTATATGTCAGCGAAACGGATGGCCGCTACACTTATCGCTATGGCAAATCCGGTGCCCCGGAGCTGACCCTCATCCGGCAGGCAGACGAGCTCACCTCCACGCACGACTTTGGCACTTTGGACGGCATCAAGGAACTGCGCTTCGATAATGGCGAATACAGCTATGTGCTGTTCTTCGAAGGTCTGTCGGACAATTATGGCACAGACGAGGCCTATAAGGCTTCAGGCCTGCGCGTGATGCGTCAGGGCAAAATGCTGAGCGAGCGTCACTGCACCGGCGGCATTGGCTTTGCGCCGGATTGGTTCGGGCCGGACGATTGAGCGACAGAGCGGTGAACTACTACCTATCGCCGGGCAATTCCCCCTTATCCCCGATAGAGCATGATCAGCGAGCCATAGGGTATCCAGTGGCGCGTGCCTCCGGGGTCACCGATTGCCGTATCCAGCGCAGCCCTGCGCTGTCGTGGAGATACCAGCGTGTGGGCGTATATCCCGTAATGACCGTATAATGTTCATGCGTGCCGCATAACGCACACAGTACCGCCCGTTCGGTATCGATGGCCGCGCGGATGCGGTCGGCGGAATTGATGCGCGTCCGCCATTTCCGCCGCACCAGAACCCGCATCCGAAGCGGCTGCCCCAGCCGTCTGGATAGCTCGTCACAGATAGGATGCTGGAGCATCTTCCAACTTTCGTAAGGCAGGCCATGGAGCAGCGCATGCCGTAAATGCCGCTTACTTCCGATCCGATCGATCGCGTGAGCGTAAATATCGCTCCAGAGTGTTTGGTCACTCGCCTGCTCGTGGCAAATCAGGCGGGCTGCGTTGATCAGAGCATAGAGACCGCACAGGCTTGAGAGCTGCCCCTGGCGATAGGGCTCGATCTGGCGCGCCATGGGAAGAGAATTGCTGATCGGCATAGCCATCAATATTCCTCCCCCAGCATGATGGTCAGCACCCGGGCAGTGACCGCCGGATCACTTGGATCGGGAGAGCGCATCATCAGATCGGGATCATAATAATCGATCTTCCAGAAGATGGTTTGGCCATTCTATTCGAGGGCGCCAAAATCATGCTCCTGATAGGGATCGCTGCGGCTATCGAAGCGGTCGAACCGCCGTACCCGGAACAAGAGCGCGGGAAGCTCCTCGCCAGCCAATTCCTGAAGGCCGCGGGTGAGGACAATCCTCACGCCGGTAAAGTGTGTACGAAGCTGATCGTTCAATCGACGAATGCGGGCGGTGCGTTCTGCATCTCTTGCAGGCGTGTTCCATGGTTCGCTGCCGGTCATGGGCTGCGTCCTTTCGGTCAAAATGTCAGGGAAAAGAGAAGAGCCTAGATCAGCGCGATCAGGCGGCGCTGGGCCTCACGGTCGCCCGCGATATAACGTTCGGTGGTGGTAAGCGCTCTGTGGCCAGCGAGCTCCTGCACATCGCGCAAGGAGCCGCCGGTCTTCGCCAGCAGGCGGGCGGAGTGCGTGATAAAGGTTCGCCGGCCCGAATGCGAAGAACAGCCATTGAGGCCCAAATCGCGGTAGAGCGCGGTAAACCAGTTCACCACGCTGTCGGGGCTCATTTTACCGCCGCGCTGCGAGCAAATGATAAAGCCGGACTTTGGCCGTCCGACCTGCTTGTGCAGGTCACTGAGCGCCCGCTTGAGCTGCTTATGGACCGGAATGCGCCGGCCCGAACCCAATTTGGCGATCGACCGGGTGATGGTCAGACCATCGCTCACCCGGTGATCGCTGGCCAGAACCATCGGCCATTCCAGGCCGGATATCTCGCAGGCTCTAAGGCCGGCCTTGAAGCTGAGGAGGATAATGACGCGATTGCGCGCAGAGTACCGCTGACCCTCGACATGCTCCAATAACAGGCACACGTCTTCGGGCCTCAGCACCCTTGCAGGTTGCCGATGCATGATAAATTTTCACTATGGACTGATGGATAAGCGCAGCCAGTGCTGGGCTCCATTACCATATAGCATAACGTCAAAATGAAGTCAATTAGTCTATATGTTTCAATGGTTTATGCGGGAAATCCAGCCCTAAAAACCGGCTTTTTAAGCGAGATCCTCAAACTAGCCTTTAACGTCTTTCGTCAGGTAATCGGCCCAGTCCTGCATCAGCGCACGGCGCCTTTCGATCGCCGTTCCGCGCCGATAGGCCTTTTCGACCTTGTTCTGGATCGTATGCGCTAGCGCTGTCTCGATGATCTCTCTGGGATATTGTGTGCAGTCCCCGGCCCAGTCACGAAAGGTCGAGCGAAATCCATGGGTGGTGACATGCCCGTAATTCATGCGGCGCAGCAGCATGGCCATCGCCATATTGCTCCGGCTCGCCCCGTTGATCGCAAAGATCCGCTCATTAGGTACAAGCTTTGAAGGTTTCATCTGCACGAGGAGCTGGAGGGCTGCATCTGATAGGGGCACTGAATGATCTACCCCTGCCTTCATGCGCTCACCCGGCACGCGCAAGAGCTTTTCCTTGAAGTCGATTTCACCCCAGCTCGCGCCCAGCGCTTCACCGGATCGCGCTGCGGTTAGAATAGTAAATTCGAGGCACCGTGCTGAAAGCGCTGCACGTTGGCGCAGCAAGCTAAAGAAAGCTGGAACGTCCTTATAGGGAAGCGCGGCATGATGGCCGCGCACGAGACCGGGCTGGCGCGGAAGCAGAAAGTCCAGATGCCCCTTCCAGCGGGCCGGGTTCGCCGCATCGCGGGAGAGGTGCCCCCTTGCTTTGGCCGCATCCAGAATGCGCTCAATCCGCCCCCTTACGCGGCTGGCTGTCTGCGGCTTGCTGAGCCAGATAGGCTGCAGCACTTCAAGAATGTCGTCTGTGCCGATACTCTCAAGCGCTTTATCCTGAATGGCCGCAGCATGATCGCGGAGAGAATTTCTCCATTGCTGCCGATGCACCGGATTCTTCCAGCCGGCTTCGACGCTTTTGATATATTCTTCAGCGTAGGCACCGAAGGTCTTTACCTCCTCTTTCGCCTCTTCCTCACGGGACAGGGCGATCCTTGGATCCTTGCCCAGAGCGACCAGCTCACGCATGTCGCCCGCAAGGCTCCTGGCGGCTGCGAGCGATAGCGATGAAGCAGCGCCGAGGCCAATCTCGGAGCGTTTTCCGCCAATTGCCGTCATGAAGACCCAAGACTTGGCGCCTTGCGATGTAATCCTGAGATAAAGCCCTCCGCCATCCGAGTGGCGACCCGGCTTTTTGAGCGAAGCGACCGTTCGAACAGTGAGAATATTGAGTGCGCGCGCCACGATTTGACCTCCCGATGACGCCCAATCTCATGCCCACTTTCAACTGGGCTTCACGCGGTTTTAGACAGACCTCAGCGAACGAGCATTTTCCTAAACCCTCATATTTCCCCCACTTGCTCAAGAAAAACACAAGCAAAACTGCGATGGTTCGAATGATACCCGCTCCGCCATAAATCAATGACTTCTTTGTGATTTCGCTGAGATTCGGGCCTCGCGCCCACGCGTCGGCGTCGCCGTCCTCCAGATTCGCCGCCACCTTGCAGGCTTCTCGCAGCCCACGCTCGATGTCATCCGCCGCATCGCCATCCCGCTCGCGGTCAGTTCCGACATGCTGATTTTCGAGGAGGACGAACAAGCCATCGTCCGCGAGGTACTGGAAGGCCTCATCATCAAGTATCAAGCCCGCCGCTGGGACAAGGGCAGACCAGCCCTCCAATACGCCTTGGGGGCACACACAAGGACAGGAGGCCGCAACGGCACCCTGCCCCCTCCCCAGCCGCCATCAAAGCAGCAAGGGCAGCGCTGGGATATATCGGAGGCCGGGAACACACCCGCACAGCCCCAGGGCGGAGCCTGTTGCCGCTCTTTCTACATTTCCAGCAGCACGGCAAACCGGGCCGGATCACCCCATTTCCCACGGATCGCACACCACTCGCGGCAAGTGCCATGATTGCAGCGATAAATCAGCAGTTTATGCCAAAGCGAGTGCCCCACGGATCAGTGCTAACCCGCTCAACTCGCAGGCGGGTCACTTTCGCCCAAAATGGATTTTCCTGCCACATCAACACCATACATCCCGAACTCGCGGGGTAGGGTGTGCCGGGTATCCTACCCGCTCACGAGTTGCTCAGCGGGGACCGGTGAACAAGCCGGGGAGAACAGTGAGGGATTGGAGTCCTTGGTGCAGATGAGGCGAAGCCAGCTTCACTCTGACGCAGTAAGTGTCACTGGAACGGTCTTGCTCAAGAACTCCGGACTAACCGAGTTGATACGGTCACACATCTCTCGCGTCGCATCCTTGCTCGCGGCCGAAGCTGTGCGTAATTGCACCACCATTTCCGCTTGCGTTAACGGATTGTTAAGCACCCTCATGAGGACGATTGAAGCCCATCGAGGAGAGGATGACACGAGCTGAGGGAAGACGGTGAGCAGTGCACGAACATATGCAATATCATCGTATGTCTCTGCCGTATGGATAAGCGAGAACATATCTTCATCGTATTCCGCACTATCTGTCAGCAACGACAAAAGATCACTCGGTAACCGTTCTCGACGTTCTTCCAAAAGATCATTGACGGCGATATCGATTACCGCAGGACGCGCTCCGCCAGTCTCAATTTCACGACGTAAATCAGCAAGGCAATGATCGTAGGTTGCGTCCATCGGCTTCACTTCACAAAAATTGTCGGATGATTGGTCTTGTTCACCTGTATAAGGTCTTGGAGACTAGACCGAATCTGCGGGGTGTAAAGGCCATCAGCTTGGTAGATCCTACGTGCATCCCATACACCAGCTGCCAACGCATCGCGAGGCGTCATCGCAATATCAGCCTGGGTTCCATAGGTAAACGTGGCCCTATGTCGGCCACCAACGCCAGGAAGCCGCAGAGACAGCAGCCCTAAGGTCGGAGGCTGCTGCTAACATTTGGCAGGCTCGTCGCATCCTTGCAGAGACACGGCCAGAGTTGGCCCTCGCGGAACGTAACAGCATAATTAAGGCGTTCGACCTTCCGTCGTTCAGGATAGAAACCCTATCTTCGAGAACTTCAGAGTTCCGCTATTTTGATGGCGTAGATGCTGGTTTGCTAGGTCGATGGTCGACTCCTCAATGGATAGCTGATCCGACCGACCGCATTCGGCTTTTGGCTCTCCCCAACAATCAAGCCACCCGGGCGGCAACTACTACATTGGAGCCAGGCACGGTTGTGTTTAGGGGCAGCGTTGCGCCGCAGTTGCGCTATGGCTCCAATCTGACAGGTGGCGGTCTACAAACCTACAATGCTGCTGGCCCTCGAGCTATCTTCCAGGAGTTGCCATGAACTTGCAGATTATCACCGAACTGAAGTTGGCGCTGACCAGCTACCGCGATGCGGTGGCGAATACCTTCCAGTCTGAGGACATGGCAGACTATCAGCGCCTGATTTCTATAACGGAACAGCTTATCGAAAAGTTGGAATCTGGTGATATGCAAGAGGTGAGGTCACTCACTCTCGCGTTCTCAAGATGTGTTACGGATTCGTTCGCAACCCAGCCTCACGAGTATCAGCGCCTTTCTAAATTGGTCGATCAGGTGAGGTAGTGCCGCAGAGAGAATAGCGGTTCCGAACGGCAAGGTTTATAGCGTCGCATTTGAGACGAAACTGAATCCGACGTCTTATCCGGGTGTATCTCGTGGCAGGCATTTCCAAGAATCCAACGAAGTGCTCTTGCGAGCCATGGAAGGAGATGCGAGGCATCAAGGATATGGGTATCGATCTCCAAAGAACGCCAAATGGCCTTGCCCTGACAACGTCTCCCGGCAACTGGACATGGCACCACGCCCAAGAGCCTGGAGTGATGCAGTTGGTGCCTAGAACGCAGCATCAGCCGGGGAGCATTTTCCAAGAAGTTCTCCATCCCAATGGCAAGGGAGGATATTCGATATGGGGCAAGTGATGACGCTAGAAAACGTCGCAGCGCGCCTGAGTGAGTTCGATCAGACTTACACCATTTATGCCGCCGAACCGTGGACGGCGACCTCTTTCGCTTTTGTTGGTTATGAGCCGGATGAAGGAGGACTTCCGCCGGAAGCCCTTAAGCTGGGGCTATCGTATTTTTTGGAGATCGCGATCGCAAACGACGTGGTGGATGGCTGGATTAGCACGCAAGAGCATCAGCCCGGCAACGCGATGACATGCCAAAGATTGATCGACTATGCCGTGAACGATGCATAAGCTGCCTACATGACTAACCCTCGTTACCATGGAAAGCCGCTACTCCGATTGCTGGAGCTATATGTGCTGCATGTGATTGGCGAAATCTCTGCGGATGATGCCGAGCGTATGGTCGCGATGACACCCAAGCTACGCGAAATATATGGACACTCCGGAGAGTGGCCGGAGATCATCGCCGCGTCGGTAGAGCTTCCTCAGGAAGCGTCGTCGGACATCAGGGGCATGTGGGAGAGAAATCAGAGAATAGCCCGCGCGAATGATATGGCTGCTCCATGTTGATTGCAATACCATCACCTCTAGAAACGCCTTCGAGCTGCATCCGGGCATTGGAAGGAATGTGGTGGGGCGTGATGTTGTCCCCTTTCACCCCTGCTGCAATCAGGTCGTCATAAATTCCGACCATGCCTTCGCCTGGAAGTAGCCTAGGCCCGCTGCCAACCACTCCCCTCTCTGCGGCAAGAACTTTGCCTCCGACCGAAACGAGCCCAGTGATGCTGCGAGAACGGCCGGCAGGAAAGCAAACAGCCCGCGATGGACCATAATTCCGCCAATAACCGTGACAGTCTCCCCCTCAAGGCCTGCGCCTATGCCGAGTGCCCAAAGACCATATTGTGCGAGGAATTGTTCCAGCCGCATCAGGAGCGACCGTCCAGCGCAAGGCGCGCGTCCGCCACCTTGTCTGGCTGAGCAGCAAATGTAGATCCTGCGGACCGGGCGAGCATCATTCGGTCGATCCGTTCCTTCAGATCGTGATCACGCAGCGTGACGGATGGAAACCGGGCTCTTTGCAAATCCAATTCAGAAAACCGCAGCGATTATCGTCAACAGATTGTCGGTGAAACGGCGTGCAATCGGGCGGCTGTCGGCACCATCGCCGTCAATCTCGATCGCGTCCGCGAGCCAATCGCCCTGACGCGCGAGCACTTGCGCGGCAAGCTTCTCGGATTGGAGCAAGATGCTGTTCTCAAAATTGAGGTCGAGGCTGCGACGGTCCATATTGGACGACCCGATCAATACCAGAGCCTCGTCCGCCACCAGCGTCTTGGCATGAAGCATGCCCCCGCAATATTCGAAGATCCGCACCCCAGCTCTTGCCAGCACCGGATAATAGGCACGGCTGATCGCGCCGACGATCCGGCTGTCGTTACGACGCGGAAAGATGATCCGTACCGCAACGCCCCGCCGCGCTGCAGCAATGATCGCGCCGATCAGCGGCGGATCAGGTGCGAAATACGGTGTCGTGATCGTCACATTGGCCTGCGCCGCCGCGAGCAGGGACACGAACATCTCCGTCATCGTTCCGCGTGGTGAGAGCGGTCCCGTTCCGGTGGCGATTGCAGGGAAACCACCGGTTGATGGCTTCGGCGGGTTTCTGCCCATGACGGGACGCAGATCCTCCCCCGTCCCCTGTGTCCATGCCGATGCGAAGATGAGATCGGCCTGCCGCGCCACGGGCCCTTCGAAGCGGATCAGGATATCGACCCAAGGGGCAAAGCGTCGTTTGACGAGAAAGGCGGGGTCGGCGCAGTTCTGACTTCCGCCATAAGCGACCCGCCCGTCAATAACGGCAATCTTGCGGTGATTGCGCAGATCGGTTCGGTGCCCCACGAGGAAACTCAGGCCAAGCGGCGCTTCGAGCAGGCTGCAAAGATGGGCGCCTGCGTTCTGCATCGCGACCCAATGTGCGGAACGGATCAAGCTCCGCGACCCGATCGCATCAGCGGCGACACGGCAGGTCACCCCGCGCCCGGCGGCGCGGCAGATTGCCTCCACGACCTTCGTGCCATTGTTGTCATCGAGCCAGATGTAAAATGACAGGTGGACCGACGTAGTTGCGGAATCGATATCCGCCACGAGCATTTTGATTGCAGTGTCGGAATCAGGCGCGAGGCTGGCCGTGTTTCCGACCGAAACCGGCCAGCGCGATGCGGCTTCAAACGTCCGGAATGCATTGGCGGTCAAGCCCGCCGCATCGTCGCCGCCTACCGGGGCAGGCGCGAAGGGGCGCAGTTCCTCTTCGATGCGTCGGCAACGCTTTCGGAAGCCCTTTGAAATCCATGGTTCGCCGAACAGAATGTACAGGATCACGCCAAATACGGGCAAGGCGATCAGCAGCAGCAACCATGCCGCCCGCGAATAGGAATCGCGCCCGTCAAGCAGGATTGCCCTGACGATCACTGCAAAATGGATCGCTACGACAATCAGCCATGGAAACGTCCCCGGATCGATCAAAGACGTTTCACCCTGCCAGTCTCACTCTCATCTCAATGCCTCTGTCCTCGAGGCAATGATCAAACACCCATTGCGCGTCCGCGACAAGTGGATATCGCCCCCCGGCTGACGCGAAACCTCGAGGACCAGTCCGGAAGCTATCCCGCCAGATTTAACCGGGTCGCCGCCTCCTCTACCGCGCTGAGGGTCTGCGCCTGCATCCATGGAGTGGCTGCGCGAAATGCTGCCACGAGTTCGGGTCCCGCCCCTTCCGGCGTTCCCGCGTTGAAAGGTGGCGCTGGTGCATATTCAAGGACGAGTTGCACCCTCTTGGCGGTCTCCTCGTCGACAAGCCTGGCAACGAGGGTGAGGCCAAAATCGAGGCCCGCCGTCGCCCCGCCACCGGTCATGCGGTTGCGATCGATGACCACCCTGTCATCCACGTAGTTCGCGCCCAGCCTGGGCAGCAGGTGCGTGACCGTCCAGTTCGACGTCGCGTCATATCCCCGCAGCAGCCCGGCTGCGCCGAGCAGCAGGCTGCCGGTGCATACGCTCGTGACCCACTTGGCCCGCTCACCCGTGCGGCGCACGAAATCGAGCGTTTCCGCATCCCGCATCGCATCGACCGTGCCCATCGTGCCACCGGGCACGAACAGCACGTCGATGTCGTCAGGCACGTCGGCAAACGTGTGCGTTGGAGCAATAGGTATGCCAAGCTCGGTATCAACCGGGTCCATATTCTTGCCCACGAGCATGATATTGGCCCGGGCAATCTTGAAGGCGGTCATCGGATTGATGAGGTCCATCGCGACCATGCGCGGAAACACCAGCATCGCGATTGTCGGCGCATCTTCGGGAATGGGCGGCATCTTGCCCGTGGCATCATGGGCGAGCGCAGCTGGCGAGCCTACCGTGCCGGCAGCACCGGCGAGAGCAGCAAGGGCGAGGATCTGGCGTCGGTCTAGATTCATCGGTCGTCTCCGAAACGGTAGGCCAGGCTTATCGTAGCGCGGCGCAGATTGGCGGCATAACACGTCCCGGCTGACGGGCAGGCCGAAACATAGTGCTTGTCGAACAGGTTGGAGAAATTGGCCCCAAGCCGGAAATTGGCGAAGTCATAATGCAGCGCTGCGTCGAACACCGTCGCGGCAGGCACCACCAGCGTGTTCGCTGCATCGGCGTAGCTGCTCCCCGTGTGCCTGACCCCCAGGCCGAAGCCGAACCCCGGCAGGAAGCTGCTTTCAGGCAGCGTGTAGTCAACAAAGGCCGCAGCGGCGAACTCGGGAGTGGCTGGCGGGTCGAGCCCGATCAGGGCCGGATCGCCTTCGCGGTTCTCTATATCGAATGCCGTCAGCGCGGCCGTGATGTTCAGCGTTTCCAGCGGGTGCGCTTGCACCTCAATCTCGCCCCCGCGCGAGCGGACAAGCCCAGCCTGGCTCTGGTTGCGCGGGAAATCCGGCACCGGATTGGCAACGAGAACCCCGTCGCGCTCGATCGAGAACAGCGAAGCGGTCGCGAGCAGCGGGAAGCTGTCCGCCTGATACTTGATGCCCGCTTCCCATGCTTCGCCGGTTTCAGGGCTATAGGCCTCCCCGCTTGCCTGATCGATCCCGAAGACAGGCGTGAACGAGGTGGAATAGCTGACGAAGGGCGCAAGGCCAGCTGCGGTGAGGTAACTGATCCCTGCACGGTAGGTCGTCTTCTCACTGTCCTGGCGCGTCGCCGCGCCGCCATTGCTTGTGCTGGTGGAGCCAATCCAGTCATGCCGCACCGACAGCAGCCCCGTCAGCCCGCCCAGCGTCAGCCGATCCTGCAGATACACGCCCGTTCGGTCGAGCTTCTGCGCAGTGGCGTTTGGCGTTCCGAGCGCGGGCAGCGCGATGTCGTAAACCGGCGCGAACACATCCAGCCGGGGTGCGCTGCCCGAGGCTTGCGCGCTCTCGGTCTGCGACCACGCATAATCCACACCGCCAAGCAGGGTGTGTTCCACCGCACCGGTTGCGAAGCGTCCGTCGAGGTGATTGTCGATGGTGACATTGTCGAGATGGGCATCCTGCCGCGAATTCCCGCGCGTGATGAACACATTGCCCCCCTCAATCACGGGGTTGCCGCGGAACTGGCCGTACAGACCGGCGTAGATCAGGTCGATTTCCGCATAGCGCCCGTTGGAGACGAAGCGAACCGCGTCGGAGAGGTTCGTCTCCAGGGTGTAGCCCGCCTCGTACTGGTCACGGTCGTAGCGGTCCACGCTCGGGTCGGAGAGGAACAGGTCGGTCGGTATTCGCCGCCCATCGGGCAAGGGCGTTACGAAACCCTCATAGGGCAGGAAACCGGTCGGACGCTGCGAGCGGTCGCGGGTGTAGCTGCCGCGCAGCGTCAAAGTGGTGCCGGGCAGCGGTGTCCAGCCGAGCGCCAGCGCACCGAATGTGCGGTTGTCTTCGGCCAGCTCGACCTGCGTGTCGCCCCGGCGAACCAGCCCGTTCGCGCGGATAGCCAGCGTGTCCGACAGCGGCGCTCCCATATCGGCAGAGCCATAGACGCTGCCATATTCGTCAGCACCGATCTCGAACGCCGCGAGCTTGCGCCCATCGGGCTGCTTGCTGACGATGTTGACGATACCCCCGGCGCTGCCACCGCCATAGAGGACGGAAGACGGGCCTTTCAGCACTTCCAGCCGACCGATGCCCTCCGCCGGAGTGGTCCACGACAGGAACGCGCCCGAATTGGTCAGCACCAGCCCGTCTTTGTACAGATTCTCGTTCCTGAAGCCCCGGATCTGATAATATTCGATCCGCGTGTCGCTACCGAAACTCTGCGAGCGCACGCCGGAGGTGTAGTTCAATGCCTCGGCCACGGCGCGCAGATTCAGCGCATCGATGAAATCGTCCTCCACCACGGAGATTGCCTGCGGCGTGGTCAGAATATCGCCGCCATCCTTATTGGCAGATACGATCTCACCGCCGACGAAGCTCTCGCCGGTCACGATGATTGTCGTTCGCTGTTCGATATCGTCCTCGGGCGGCGGCGCGGTCTGCGCATTTGCCGGTGTCGCCAGGATGCTGGTGGCAAAAAGCGATGCGATAAGAGCCTGTTTCAGTACACTGTGTCTTTCAGGATCAGCCGACCAGGCGTCGCAGCTTGGCGAGCGAGGTTTCGGGATTTTCGTCATAGGCGATGGTCGACTGGAGCTTGCCGTCGGCATCCATCAGGTAGACCGAGGCCGTGTGGTCGATGGTGTAATCGTCGCCTTCGACGGGCACCTTCTGGTAGAAGGCGCGGTAGGCCTTGGTGGCCCTGATTATCTCTTCTTCCGATCCGGTCAGGCCGATGATCGGCGTACCGAACAGGTCGACATACCGGCCAACATCCTCCGGACTGTCATGGCCCGGGTCGACCGAGACGAAAACGATCTGGAACTTGTCGCCGTCCTCGCCCATCTGCTTACGCAGCCTGGCGAGGCTGGCCAGCGTCGTCGGACACACATCGGGGCAGCGGGTATAGCCGAAGAAGATTGCAAAAGGCTTTCCCTTCAGCGTCTGGTCGGTGACAGTCGAACCATCCGCAGCGGTGAGCGAGAACGGCCCGCCGACCGAGTCAGCATAACTGGCCGGCAGGTCGGAGCTGGCCTGCTGTCCGGGGCCGAACAGCGCGAACAGCCCGATCCCGGCCGCCAGTGCCACGAACAGCCAGACGATCATGCGGAAGGTTTTCTGGCCCGCTTCACGCTGCTCCGGCGTCTGCTCTTCCTCTAGTTCTGGAAACGGATCAGTCATCACTGCCTCCCGCTTCGTTCGGGCCCTGCGAGCCGACCGGCTCGACCGCGAGTTCCACCTCGACCGGACCGGCTTTCGCGAAGGTGAGCGTCAGCGGAACGGTCTCGCCCTGTTCAAGCGGGTGCTTGAGACCCATCAGCATGATGTGAAAGCTGCCGGGCCTCAGCGTGACTGTGCCACCTGCGGGGATTTCCAGCCCGTCCTGCAACTGGCGCATGCGCATCACGCCACCGGTCATGTCGACCGTATGGACCTGTACGTCGCCCGCCACCGGGGTCGATCCGCCGATCAGACGGTCCGAGCCGGGGCCGGTGTTCGCAATCGTCATGAATGCCCCGCCCGCATCCTGCCCCTCGGCGGTTTCGCGCGACCATGAGGCGGTGATGGCAATCTCGCTGGTGGCGCTTTCGCTTGCCGTGTTATCGGGTTGGGTTTCGGAGCTGCACGCCCCGATCGAAAGGATCAGCGCAGCCGTGCCAACAGCGGCAATGCCCGCGTGAATTCTCCGCCCCAGCGGGCGGGTCGTCTTGAATTGCATTTTCTATACTCCGACAGACCGGCACGCGCAGCTCTGGCGCGCGTCGGCTGGACCGACAAATCAGGCTTGGATTGTCAGGTGCTGAGCGGAGGTCCGCGCAGCGGCGGCCGAAGGTGAGAGAAGTGCGTCAAGCGCTCGCGCCGCACTGGCGCCAGCCCAATCAGGACTATGAAAACGAAGGCCAGCACAAGAAGGAAAGCATCGGCGCCGCTGTCGGCAATCTTCGCCAGACCGGAAAAGGCGCAATGCTCCACCTTCTTCATGCCATCTGTGTGCTTGCCGGTCGGTTCCTTTGCAGGAATGGCCATCTGTATCCGCTGCAGGCCATTGGCTGGATCGGAACAGATCGTAACCGTCAATGACGTGTCGCCGGAGGAGGATGAGAGCATGAAGCCCGCAGGGATCATCGCCCGGATCAAAAACGCCAGCAAGAAAAGCGCCAAGGCGAGATTGCGATGGTTTCGAATCGAGGCGCGCAGCGGTTGCATCTGTCATGCGCCTTAGAATGTGATCACCAAATTGTCAGCTGATCATCCAGAGAAAGTGGCGACGACCAGGAGTTGGTGCTGGTTGGCAGATGTCTGCGTTGAGACATCTGGGCGATATCGCCCTGTTCGGTACCGAGGCCCAAAATCGGTACGCCCCCACTCTGCGCAGAGTGATCCTATCCAGGCTCGCTCACCATCAATTTATACATTTGTTCAGGTTTCTGCGGAAGGCGTCGGGCGATATGCCGCTCCAACGTGCGAAGGCGCGTGAAAAAGTGCTGTGCTCGGAATAGCCCAGTCTTAGCGCGATCTCGGTAAGCGAGAGATCCGGTTTGGTGCGAAATTCGAACACCGCCTGCCGCATGCGGCACTCATCGAGCACTTGCTGGTATGTCGCCCCCTCGATCGATAGTTTCCGGCGCATGCTGCGACCTGACAAGCCTACCTGCCTGGCTACTTCGTCTTGCTGGACAGCCGAACGGCCAAGGTCGCGAAACACGAGGGTCGCAATACGTTCTGACAAGGGCTGATAACGCCGATGCGCCGCCAGGCTGGAATTTATCTCGCTACGGGAAAGACTATCGGAGCGAGGTATGAGTTTTGCATCCATGAAGGCGGTGGGGAAACGCAGCGTATTGCTTTCCGCACCAAACGAACAGGGCGCATTGACGACCTTGTTGATGTTCCCGATCATCTCGTTTTGCTGGGTCTCGAACATGAATTCGATACCTTCCCAGTCGTCGCCAATTCCCGAACGCATGATCTTTGCGGCAAGCCCGAGGCTGAACATCGCATCATGATGGCGTGGCCAGATATTGGGATCGAGAATGCGGTAATTCAGGTGGGTAAACTGCTCGTCGACTTCCAGGCTTATGTCGGTAAAGTTTTGCAGGAGTTCAAAGTAGTTCACAAAATGCCGCAAGGCACCGCCTACACTTTTCGAAGTCTGGATAAGTTTGCCGAGCTCCCCCATCGAGGACATGCTGTAGTTCAATCCCACCAGCCATGGGATGGCAACATTGCGGGTCTCGCGGACGATTGCCTCAGAGAAATTGACAAACTCGCTGAGCGGGGTCGGCCTGGCCCGCTCACTTCGTGGTGGAATGGTTCGAATCGTCGGCACTTGTTCAAGCGAAATCGAATTCGCTTTCAGCCACTTGGTCCATCCGTCAAAGGCAGATGACCGCACGTTCGCAATAAGCATTTACTCACGAGCCCCCCGAGATTGAAACGGTTCCGGCAAGTCGACCTTACCCATCAACCAGATGATTATTGGAACCTCTCCCCTCCCCAAGGGTGCCACGAATCATCGCATAGTCAATTGTGCAAATTGATGACGTTTTGCGAGATGAAGTGCTTTTGTGACGCCGGAGATCTTGCGTCGGGTCGGCAAATTCTATCGCATTCCCCTTACTCAGCGCCGCTTTAGCGGATTCTTCTTTTGCATAGCCATCCTGGCGGGTCTGCGAATTCGAAATCGAACTTGGCCTAATCTGCCAAGCCTTTCCCCACGAATTCACCCCTTTCTATGCAAATCTTGCAACAGCGACGTGGGGAAACGAAATAATGAAACGTGACGCAATAAAAGCCGCACTCCTTCTTTCCGGCGGCCTCGCCGCATTCACCACGCCCGCTGCAGCGCAACAGGCAAGAGAAACTGAGATGCAGGAGGATCGGCCGGGGCAGATCATCGTTACGGCGCGTCGCACCGAAGAAACGGTTTCCGATGTTCCGATCAGTATCGCTGCATACAGCCAGGAGTCGCTGGACGAACAGGGCGTCCGCAACGTTGACGACATTGCGAACATCACCCCCGGCGTCACCCTGACGCGCGGTGACCAGCGCAATGCAGGGGCCGCCAACATCGCCATTCGCGGCATTTCGTCGACCGCTGGTTCGGCCACGACCGGCATCTACATCGACGATACGCCGATCCAGATCCGCAATATCGGCTTCAGCGCATTCACGCCATTTCCTGCGGTTTTCGACCTCCAGCGCGTAGAGGTTCTGCGCGGACCGCAAGGTACGCTCTTCGGAGCTGGTTCGCAGGGCGGCACGGTGCGCTTCATCACGCAGCAGCCGGACCTCAACTATGTCAAAGGATACGGGCGCACGGAACTCGCCTTCACCGAAGGCGGCGATCCTTCCTATGAAATGGGCGCCGCTGTCAGCGTGCCGCTTGTCGAAGGGCGGCTAGCAGCGCGAGCGAGTGGCTATTTCCGCCGCGATGGGGGCTACATTGACCGGGTAAACTACATCAACGGCAATATGGTCGACAAAAATGCAAATCACTCCGACACGGCCGTTATTCAGGCGGCTCTCGCGTTTGAGGCGACCGAGAATCTGACCATCAGGCCGTCGATTTTCTATCAGGATATCGACATCGCCGATGGGAACTACTTTTGGGAAACACTGACCGATCAGAGCGCCGGCGATTTCCGCAATGGCAACGCGCTTGCCAATACGAGCAGCGATCGTCTGCTGCTCCCGGCAGTGGCGATCGAACTCGACCTGGGCGATGTCTCGGTCTTTTCGAACACCTCCTACTTTGACCGTGATCAGAGCGCGGTGAACGATTACACCGTCTTCGAGGCCTCGCTCTGGGCAGGAAACCCCTTCTTTCCCGAGGGCTATTACGCTCCAGCTTTTCAGAACAACCAGCAGAAAAACTTTACGCAGGAGCTTCGCCTCCAGTCGAACGATCCGGATTCACGCCTTCAGTGGGTGATCGGGGCGTTCTATTCGAGGAACAAGCAGGTTGCCTCGCAGCTGGTGCAGAACACGTTTCTGCCACAGCTTATCCAGGACAATTTCGGAATTACGGTTGAACAATTCTTCGGTCAGGGCCTGATCGATGGCAAATACTCCTTCGTGCTGGACGATGCGCGTTCGACGGACGAGCAGATCGCCGGCTTCGGCCAGGTCGATTTCCAGATTACGGATCGGCTTGCCCTCAGCGCCGGCCTTCGTGTGAGCAAGACCGACTTTGACGTAAGGGCGCAATTTGTCGGGCCTGTCGTCGGCCCACCGGTTGACGATACGGGCTCGCAAAGTGAAACCCCGGTCACGCCGCGTTTCGGCATTACGTTCGAGCCGGACGACGATAATCTGCTCTATGCGACTGCCGCCAAGGGCTTCCGCATCGGGGGATACAACGCGGCGGTCGGCGTGCCTTGCGGTGTTTCGCCAGGTGCCCCCATTCCGGGAACGCCACTGGGCAATATCGGCCTCAGCAACCGCCCCGAACTGTACGATTCAGATTCGGTGTGGAGCTATGAGGTTGGCTCGAAGAACAGCCTGTTCGGCAATCGCCTCAATATTGAATCGAGCGCTTTCCTGATCAAGTGGGACAATATTCAGCAGAGTGTGGCGCTCTCCTGCGGCTTTTCTTTCACCGACAACCTCGGCTCAGCCACGAGCAAGGGTTTCGATGTGGCCTTTAACGCTGCAGTTACCGGCGGCCTGACATTCGGTGGTCAGGTTGGTTATGTCGATGCGAATTTTGACGAGACAGTGCGTTCAGGTCCGTCTGCCCCGCTGAACCTGGTGACCGACGGCAACGCAATCGCGCTCAACCCCTGGCAGGTCAGTCTGTATGGCCAGAAGGAATTCAATATCGCCGATAAAGAAGGCTATCTGCGCTTCGACTACCGGTTCCAGAGCAAGCAAACAGATGCCACGGCCGGGCGCGATCCGCGCAATGGCGGTGCTGACCTGACTTTACCCGGCCGCCCGGAATTGCATCTGCTGTCGCTGCGAACCGGCGTGAAGACAGATATCCTCGACGTCTCGCTGTTTGTGAACAACGTCTTCAACACGCACAAAACCCTGTTCCGCCAGCACGATACCCAGACATCGCCGCTCTATCGGGCGACGACTGTGCGGCCGCGCACGGCAGGTATCACGCTTACGGCCCGGTATTGAGTGGCAAGACCATAGAAAGCGAATGAACGATATGAAAAATATACATTATCTCGCCGGAACTGCTCTTGCGTTGATTGCCAGTTCGGCCATCGCCCATGATCGCGATGATCTGGCTCCAGCTGCCGCAACGGAACTCTATTACAACGCGCAGGTCTATACGCCCGGCGGCTGGGAAGAGGCGATGGCCGTGGCCGATGGTGTGATCGTCGCGGTGGGGTCCAACGACGAGGTGGCGCAGCATGCCAATGCGGCCACCCGGCGCATGGATATGGATGGCCAGACGCTGCTTCCGGGCCTTCATGATGCGCACGTCCATGCGCTTTTTGCGGGCATGGAGCAGTTTGCCTGCGGGTTCGAGCCGGGGGCCAGCCCCGACCGCATAGCCGCGCGGGTCGCCGAGTGTGCGGCGGACGCGGAGCCGGGCGCATGGATCACGGGCGGCAACTGGGTCGCCGCAGTGTTCGAGGACGGGCAGCAAAACAAGGCGTTCCTCGATGCTGTCGCGCCGAACAATCCCGTTGTTCTGGTCGATGAATCGCATCACAGTTCGTGGGCGAACTCGATGGCGCTCGAGCTTGCCGGGGTGGATCGCAACACGCCCAATCCGCCCAATGGCGTGATCGATCGCGATGCCAATGGCGAGCCGACCGGGCTGCTGCGCGAGGCTGCCGAGCAGCTCCTCGCCGCGAGCATGCCGCCAGCGAGCGTGGCCGAGCGCGAGCGTGCGCTTCGTCTGTCGACCACGCAGATGCTTTCCTACGGGATCACCTCGTTCAACGATGCCGGCATTACCGGCGAGAACATCGGCATATTCGCCGATCTCGCCCAGCGCGGCGAGCTCAAGCAGCGTGTCACCGGGTGCATCCGGTGGGCGGCACCGGGTATCGAGGGGCATGACGCGAGCATCGCCCTGATCGACAACCGCGCGTTCTACGAAAAAGGGCGCTTCAATTCCGACTGTGTGAAGATCGTGCTCGATGGCGTGCCCACCGAAAGCCACACGGCGGCGATGTTGCGGCCCTATATCGACAATCCGAACGCCCATGCCGACGGCCCGAGCACCGGCCTGCTGATGGTTCCGCAGGACGCTCTGAACACGGCGGTTGCCGATTTCGATCGGCAGGGCTTGCTGGTCAAGTTCCACGCCGCTGGCGATGCCGCAGTCCGCTCGGCAATCGACGCGGTTTCCTACGCCCGGCAGACCAACGGTGCCGGCGGGCCGATGCATGACGTGGGCCATAACAGCTTTGTCGATCCCGCCGATATTCCGCGTGTGCGCGATGTTCAGATGACCTGGGAGTTCTCGCCCTACATCTGGTATCCCACGCCGATCGCAGATCAGGACATTCGCCGCGCTGTGGGGGATAAACGGATGGAGCGCTGGATTCCCATTCGCGATGCGGTGGAAACGGGCGCCCTGGTGGTGGCCGGTTCCGACTGGTCGGTGGTGCCTTCGGTTAACCCGTGGCTGGCGATTGAGACCATGGTGACACGGCAAGTGCCGGGCGGCAGCGCAGAAATGCTCGGCGCCAGCCAGCGGATAGACCTGCCAACGGCGTTCCAGATCTTCACCGCCAACGGGGCGGCGCAGCTTGGCGAACGGGCCGAATGGGGCTCGCTCGAACCGGGAATGCGGGCCGACTTTATCGTCACCGAAACCAACCCGTTCGAGGTTCCGATCACCCAGCTACACAACACCAAGGTGTCGCGGACCTACATCGAGGGTGAGCTGGTATATGATGCCGACAATCCCCCGCCCCTGACCGCTCACCCATAATCACCGCCGAAGCGGCAAAGCCAATCTCAAGATCTGACAGAGGAAATTTGAAATGCGCGCAGCAATCCTATCAACGATAGCCCTAGCGGCTTTTTCCGCACCCGCTGCGGCACAGTTCAATGAACCCAACGAGTATCCGCCGGTAGAGGCTGATCTGGTGATCGAGGATGCACGCATCTACACCCCTGATGGCTGGGCCTCCACCATGGCGGTGGCTGATGGCGTGATCGTGGCGGTTGGCGATGCAGAGGATGTGGCGCCGCACATGGCCGCCTCGACCCAGACGCTCGATCTGAACGGCCGCATGGTGATGCCGGGCCTCCACGACATGCACGTCCACCCGATGGGTGCGGGGATGGCGCAGAAGGACTGCAGGGTCCCGCAGGGATCGGCCCTTGATGCGGCCTTGGCCGTCATTAGCGAGTGCGCCGCCAAGGCGGAGGCAGGGCACTGGATCACCGGCGGCGGCTATGACAACAACTCGCTCGGAGTTGCGCCGACGCGGCAGTTGCTGGACGAGGTCTCGCCGGACAATCCGATTATCCTGCGCGACATCAGCGGCCACAGCGCCTGGGCGAACTCCCGCGCGCTGGCCATAGCCGAGATTGATGCCAACACCCCCGATCCCGCCGGCGGTATCATTGAGCGCGACAGCTCTGGCGAGCCCACGGGCGTCCTGCGCGAAGCGGCTGCCATGCTCGTTTCTGTCCGTATCCCGGAAGCGACGGTCGAGGAGGCGAGCGAAGCGCTTTCCTGGGCAGTGAACGAAATGATGTCTTACGGGATCACGGCCTTTGACGATGCTGGCGTCGCCGAGACGTCTGCTCGCGCCTATGACCTGCTGGCTGACACAGGACGGCTTCCGATCAGGGCGCGTGGATGCCTGTGGGGCCGCGATATGTCGCTGATCGACCGGCATATGGAATTTGCGCGCGACAATTTCTCGCCGACCTGCGTCAAGCTGATGCTCGATGGCGTGCCAACCGATGGCCATACCGCCGCGATGGTCGATCCCTATGTAGATTCCGGGCACTCCGATCATGATCAGACCGCGCGCGAACGCGGCTTGCTGATGATCCCGCCCGCCGAGGTTAACGCACTGGTCGCCGATCTGGACCGCCGCGGCTTCACGGTGAAGTTCCATGCCGCAGGCGATGCCGCAGTGCGCGCTGGGCTTGATGCCATCGAATATGCCCGGCAGCAGAACGGCTTCTCTGGCCAGTACCATAATGTCGGCCACAACAGCTTTGTCCAGATGAGCGATATCGAACGTGCGCGCGGCATCTTCGCCACCTTCGAATTCTCGCCCTACATCTGGTATCCCAACCCGATCATCGGCGACATTCGCAGGGCTGTCGGCGAAGAACGGATGAAGCGCTGGATCCCGGTCAAGGATGCGATTGATGCGGGCGCGCTGGTCGTCCCCGGTTCGGACTGGAGCGTGGTCCCTTCGGTCAATCCATGGCTGGCCATCGAGACGCTGGTCACCCGGCAGGTGCCCGGCGGCGGGGGCGAAGTTCTTGGCGCACAGGAACGCATTACCCTGAAACAAGCGGTGGACATGTTCACACGCAATTCCGCCCAGCAGATGAATTTCGGCCATGCGACGGGCACGATCGAAGAAGGCAAACTGGCTGACATCATCGTCCTCGACCGGAATATCTTCGAAGTTCCGATCACCAGCGTCCATGATACCAAGGTGCTCATGAGCATGGTCGGTGGCGAAGTCGTCTATCAGGCCGATTGAGGACGCGCCATGCAGCGGCGACATTCCGGCTTAGGGCATGTCCCCGCATTCCGGAACGCCGCTGCAAGCGGCAAATCGGGTAGATTGAACGTGGGAGAAATGACAATGTCGGACGCCGCCGAACCCGCAGGAAAGCCTGCCCAGCCGACTGTATCCAATCCGGTAGATCGGCCCTCCGCTGCCTTGGCGATAGGCGCGATTTCGGGTTCGGGAGCGCTTATCGTGAGTGCTGCGCCGGTGGTCGTCGGGGCGCTGGATAGTGCCTTCGGGTTCGAACAATCGCAGCTTGGCGATATCATCTTTGCCTACAATGCCGGCTTTACGCTGCTGGTGGTGGCCGCACTGCTGTTCATCCGCCATCTGCACTGGCGGCGAACAGCTTTCATAGCGAGCGCGCTGGTGGCAGGCGGCTTTCTGGTGCTTCCCATGCTTTCGTCCTTTGCCTCCGTAGCCGCACTGTTCGGAGCGATCGGGATTGCCGCTGGCATGCTCTACGCCCTCGGCATGACGATCGCAGGCGACAGTGACAATGCCGACCGCGCCTTCGGACTGAAGCTGGGAATGGAATCAGTGCCCAGCGTGCTGATGCTGTTCTTCATCCCGGCTGTCGCCTTGCCGCTTGGCGGCTTGCAGGCGGCTGCCGTGACTTTTGCGGTCCTGTTCGTGGTGCTTGGCCTGATCGCCACATGGCTGCCTGCGCGTGCCTTGTCAGTGGACGAAGACCTCGATGTGGAAGCGGCACTCCATCACGATGCCCCCGCAGCCATGCCCGGCGGCAAGCCGACCAGCGCGGCGCAATCGCTGCTGGCCTTAGGGGCGAGCATCATCTTTGTTGCAGGTATCGCAGCCTCCTGGTCGTTCCTCGAACTCATCGCGGGCCAGAAGGGCTTTTCGGCCGGGACGACCGGACTGGTCCTCTCAATCGGTTTTGGGGTCGCAGCGCTGGGAGGCTTCATCGCCGCCGCAATCGGCACGCGCTTTGGCAGGATCGTTCCGATGGCGGGCGTCTTCCTGTTTCAGGCTGCGGGCCTAGCCCTGATCGGCTGGTCACACGACATCACTGTCTTCACGATCGGCACCTTCCTGCTGCTCAGCACCATCAATTTCGGCCTCGCTTTCCTGTTCGGGCTGAGCGCCGAGCTGGATGCCTCGGGGCGCTTCGTGGTCCTGTCCGCCACGACCCTTTCGGTCGGCGGGGGGATCGGCCCGGCCATCGGGGGGCGTCTCATCCAGTTCGGCGGGCTGGAGAATGTCTTGATGTTTTCGGTCGGCTGTTCAGCGCTGACACTCGCTATTTTCACCGGCGTCGCGCGGGCTCATCGAGCACGTGTCCTTATAGCTTCCTGAATTACCATAATCGCATGCCCTGAGCATGGTCTGGAGAAGAGTCCTATGCCCGAAAATGAAGCATCGTCCACGCGGATCGATTTCATCTATCTCAACGAGGAGCAGATGATTGAAGCCGGTGTGACCGACATGGCCGCTTGCGTCGATGCAATGGAAGAGATGTTCGGACTGCTTTACCAAGGCGACTATCGCATGCCCGGCGCAAATAACAGTTCGCACGGGTCGATGATCGTCTTCCCGGAGGACAGCCCGTTTCCGACCATGCCCAAGCCCACGGCAGACCGCCGCTTCATGGCCATGCCTGCCTATCTCGGGGGCAATTTCGGCACCACCGGCGTTAAATGGTACGGGTCAAATATAGCCAATAAAGACAAGGGTTTACCGCGATCCATCCTGATGTTCATCCTGAACGACACGGAAACCGGCGCGCCGCTGGCTTTCATGTCGGCCAATCTGCTTTCGGCCTATCGTACAGGGGCCATTCCGGGAGTGGGTGCGCGGCATCTTGCGCGCCCGGATTCGCGCGTAGTCGGCATTTGCGGCCCCGGCGTGATGGCACGCACCTCGCTGTCGGCATTCATGGCGACCTGCCCGCTGATCGACACCCTCAAGGTCAAGGGGCGCGGCGCGAAGAGCCTCGATGCCTTCACTGACTGGGTTGAGGAGACGTTTCCGCAGATCACCACGATCGAACGCGTCGCGACCGACGAGGAAGTGGTGCGCGGCTGCGATATCGTCAGCTTCTGTCAGGCCAGCGAGACCGGCAATATCGACCTCTATCCCAAGATCGAGCGCGAGTGGGTGAGCCCCGGCACGTTCTTCGCGATGCCCGCCGCCAGCAACTTCACCGATGGCCTGCATGGCCCGGAGATCCGCAAAGTGTTCGACAACACCGGGCTCTACGAAGCGTGGATGGAGGAAATGCCGCGCCCTGCCCATGAGATCATTCCCCTTGCGGGCGTGCAGTGGCTCGACCTTGTCGACCAGGGCAAGCTGTCGAAGGACGGACTGGAGGACCTCGGCGCGATTGTCAGCGGCGTGACGCCGGGCCGCAGGAACGACGAAGAAATCATCATCCTGTCGGTCGGCGGTATGCCGGTCGAGGACGTAGCCTGGGGCACCAAGCTCTATCGCAATGCCATAGAGCGCGGGATCGGCACGAAACTGAACCTGTGGGACGCTCCGGCCCTGCGCTGAGGAAGACAAAAAATGACAGAAATCACCAAACTCTCGACCGGGTCACCAACCGAACAGCACGGGGCCTATTCGCGCTGTGTTGCGGTGGACGACTGGATTTTCGTGTCGAATACGGCGGGCCGCAATCCAGAGACGAAGACAATCCCGGAAGATCTCGCCGAGCAGACCAATCAGGTTCTCGACAATATCGAACGGGCGCTGCAAGCGGTCGGCGCCTCGCTGGCCGACGTGATCTCGGCCAAGGTGTTCGTTCAAAAGCCCGAAGACTTCATGGAAGTCGTCACTGCCTATGGCAACCGGATGCGCGGTGTTGACCCGGCGCTGACGCTGACTTGTCCGCCGCTCGGGCTGGAGGAATACAAGGTGGAAATCGAAGTGACGGCCTATCGCGGCGCAGGCGCGGCAGACGTTTCGCGGCTGTTGCTTGGTGCGTGATGGAGGGACAGCCGCCTCAGGTCGACCCGGTCGCAACTTCTGCTGAATTGCCGGCGGAGACCAAAGTCGTGGTCATTGGCGGCGGTATCGTCGGCCTGACCGCCGCGCTTACCCTTGCCGAACGCGGGGTGCCCGTCACTGTCCTTGAAAAAGGACGGCTTGCGGGCGAGCAGTCTTCACGCAACCTCGGCTGGGTCCGCAAGACCAACCGCGCCGCACTGGACCTGCCACTCTCGATAGAATCCGATCGCCTATGGATTGAAATGCCGCAGCGCCTGGGCGCGGATGTTGGCTTTCGCCAATGCGGCATTCTGTTCGCCGCACGCGATGCGGCCGAACTGGCACCCTACGAGGCTTGGCACGAGGCGGTCGGGCGCCATCATACCGACTCCCGGATCGTCAGCGGCCGCGAGATCGCGGAGCTTGTGCCGGGCGGGCAGGAGCAGTGGACGGGGGGCATCTACACCGCTTCCGACGCCAAGGCAGAACCGACCAAGGCATCGAGCGCCATTGCCAGGTCGGCCATGGCCAAGGGCGCGGTTATCCTCGAAAACTGTGCTGCGCGGGTGCTGGAAACCTCCGGCGGCAGGGTCTCCGGCGTGGTGACCGAACGCGGCGAGATTGCTTGCGAACAGGTTATCCTCGCAGGCGGGCTCTGGTCGCGCAGGTTTCTCGCCAATCTCGGCGTGAGCTATCACATGCTGCCCCTGACGATTTCCGTGCTGCGGACGGCCCCGATGGAAGGCCCTGCGGACATTGCCACGGGCGCTGCCAACTTCTCCTTCCGCAAGGATTACACCGGCGGCTACACCATCATGCACCGCGCCGGACTGGTCGCCCCGATCACGTTGGACAGTTTCCTGCTCGGATCGAAATATCTGTCGTCGCTCAAGGCCTATTGGAAGGCCATGCGGATCGAGTTCGGGCAAGAGCTGCTGGCCGATATCAGGACTCCCCGGCGCTGGCAGGGCTCCGACGTTTCGCCCTTCGAGCAGACCCGCACCAAGAACCCCGAATTTAGCCTAAGCATCAATGCCGAGGCGATGCGCCATCTTGCCGCCGCCTGGCCCGCATTTGCGGGGGCGCCCATAGCGGCAAACTGGGCAGGCATGATCGACATGACACCGGACTCGATGCCGGTGATCGACAATCTCGAAGCAGTACCCGGTCTTACGGTCGCCAGCGGCTTTTCCGGCCATGGCTTCGGGTCTTCCCCCGCGGCCGGACAGCTGGCGGCTGATCTTGCGACCGGCGCGCCGCCAATTGTTGACCCGGGCCCTTACCGTTATGGCCGCTTCACCTGATCGGGCGATGCGTCAGGCCTCGACCACATCCCGCTCGATCGCGCCCCATGTCGGGCTCTACGGGCCAATCAACGCACAGGAGATCGTGGAGCGCCGTCCTCGACAAGAGCAAGGTCTCGCGCGCGGTACAGAAGACGGGAAATCCCGCAGAAAATGTCTGATAACAAGGAGTTGGGTGTGATGGTGGCAGAAACATATACGATGTGGATCGATGGCGCAGCTATCGGGGCGAAGGAAACGCGCGAGGTTCACGATCCCGCAAATGGCGAGCTGATCGGCCTGGCGCCGGTGGGCACGGCAACCGATGTCGACCGCGCCGTCTCCGCCGCAATGCGGGCACAGGCCGATTGGGGCAGCCAGCCCGACGAGGTTCGCGCCGAGACCTGCCGCAAGCTGGCCGGTGTCATCACCCAGAACAGCGGCGAACTTGCACGCCTTCTGACCCGTGAACAAGGCAAGCCGCTGAAGGGCATCGGTTCCGAATTCGAGCTGAGTGGATGCGCGGCATGGTTGGGGGCGACCGCCGAAATGTCGTTGCCGGTCAAGGTGATCCAGGATGACGAAGCGGCGCGTGTCGAGCAGCACTATGTGCCAGTCGGCGTGGTCGGCTCCATCACCCCGTGGAACTGGCCGCTCCTGATCGCGATCTGGCACATTGCCCCCGCGATCCGGGCGGGCAACGCCGTGGTCATCAAGCCTTCACCCTATACCACGCTCTCCACGCTGCGGATGGTTGAGCTGCTGGCGCGTGAACTTCCCGATGGCTTGCTCAGCGTGGTGGCCGATGGCCCGGGCGTTGGCGAAGCGATGACGACACATCCCGATATCGACAAGATCATGTTCACCGGATCCACCGCGACCGGCAAGAAGATCATGGCCGCCGCTGCTCCGACGCTGAAAAAGCTGACGCTGGAAATGGGCGGCAATGACGCTGGCATCGTTTTGCCCGATGTCGATGCGAAGGCCGTGGCCGAGGGAATTTTCTGGGGTGCTTTCCTCAACAACGGCCAGACCTGCGCTGCGCTCAAGCGGCTTTATGTCCACGACGATGTCTATGACGAGGTTTGCGCGGCGCTGACCGAACTCGCGAATGCGGTCCCGATGGGGGAAGGCCTTGATGAGAACAACGTGCTCGGCCCGGTGCAGAATGCAATGCAGTTCGAGAAAGTCTCCCGGCTCGCGGCGGCGGCTCCCGAGGAAGGCGGCCGGGTGCTGACAGGCGGTTCCGCGCGCGGCAGGACAGGGTTCTTCTTCCCGATCACGCTGATCGCCGATGCGAAAGAAGGCATGGCCTGCGTGGACGAGGAGCAATTCGGCCCGCTGCTGCCGATCATCCGTTTCACCGATGTCGACGATGCGATCCGGCAGGCGAACAGCCTCGATGTCGACCTTGCGGCTTCGGTCTGGACAAAAGACATCGATCAGGGCCGAGAAATTGCCGAGCGGCTGGTCGCCGGTACTATATACGTCAACAAGCATGGCGAAGTGGCACCGCATATTCCCTTCGGCGGTGCCCGCTATTCAAGCATGGGCGTGGAATTTGGTATCGAGGGTCTGGCGGCCTGTGCGAACATCAAGATCTATAATTTTGCAAAGGCGTAGTGGCGGAGCATTTTAAACGCCTGATCGAACAGCAGCAGAAAATAACCCGCATCCTGCCTTATGCCGCATTGAGCCATCGGACCTCGAAAGCGAGGGGTATCCGATGGCTCGACAGGCACACCATCACATCGTAGCGACCGCTCTCGTCGCCTGATTATAGTGGCTGGCCAGCAGCTGTAACTGGCGCGCGCTGTCTGACAGCTGCTCCGGTTCAAGTGAACTTTCGCCGATGATTTCGACGAGGAGCTGCTCGCGAAGATCGCGGTAGGCATCGCACCACGCGATGCCCTCCTCGCTAATGCCAACGATCTTCTCTTTTCCGGCCTTTTCAACGTGGACCAGATTGGCCTTTTGCAGCTTGCCCACCGCGTAATTGGCAAGATGCGCATCCTCGATCTGCAAGATGAGCAGGATATCCATGAAACGCTTCGGCTTGTCGCGATGGCGCACGGTATGAAGAATGAGCACTTCCAAGGGCGTTAATTGCGCCCCGGCAGCAATGGCGCAGCGCACGATCCAGCGGTTATAAGCCTGCGCGACGAGGGAAATGGCGAACTCCATTTCGGAAAGCTCCGGCAATTCACTTTCGGCGAGATGCGCTGAAGCCAATATCGGGGTGCGTGGTTTTGTCTGCATGGGAGCATGCTGTGCCCAATCGCACGTCCATCTGCAATTCTTTTATACTGTAAAACCAATGCTCACGTTGACAATTTATCGATATTTCATCAATGAACTGAGAGGTTTTTAGCAGAATTGGATGGAACATGGCGGGTTGGCAATTCTGGATCGATCGCGGCGGCACCTTTACCGATGTGGTCGGGCGCAACCCTGCAGGTGAGCTGCTCACCGCCAAGGTTCTAAGCGAAAACCCCGAACAATATTCGGATGCGGCAACCGCCGGCATCCGCAAGCTTCTCGGCCTTGATTTCAGCGCCCCCCTGCCCGCCGGTGAAATCGAGACGGTCCGGATGGGTACAACGGTGGCGACCAATGCTCTGCTGGAACGCAAGGGCGCACGCACCCTGTTGATCGTGAATGAAGGGTTCGGCGATTTGCTGCGCATCGGGCATCAGGCCCGGCCAGACCTGTTTGCGCTCGATATCCAGCTCCCTGTTCCGCTGTATGAAGCGGTTGTGGAAGTTCCCGGCCGGGTGAATGCGCAAGGTGATACTCTCACGCCCTTTGACGCGGCTTTCACGGCTGAGAAACTATCGGAATATCGTGCAAAGGGCTATGATTCCTGCGCCGTGGCCTTCGCTCATGCGTGGAAATATCCTGAGCTTGAAGAACGCATTGGCCAACTGGCCGAAGCAGCCGGATTCCCGCAGATTTCGCTCAGCCATCAGGTCAGCTCCCTCATCGGCCTTGTCGCACGCGGCCAGACCACCGTGGTCGACGCCTACCTGTCCCCTGTGCTGCGTGATTATGTGGGGCGCGTGGAACGTGAATTGGGCGATACACCGCTCTATTTCATGCGCTCCGATGGCGGAACGACGGGCGCAGCCGAGTTTCAGGGCAAGGATGCCATTCTATCAGGGCCAGCAGGCGGCGTCGTGGGGGCAGCCAGAACTGCCCATGCCATTGGCGAAGACAAGGTCATCAGCTTCGACATGGGGGGCACATCCACAGATGTCGCGCTCTATGCCGGCGCGTTCGAACGTGCCTATGACACGGAAGTAGCGGGCGTCGCCATGCGCGTGCCGATGATGGACATCGAAACCATCGCCGCGGGCGGTGGCTCGGTCCTGCAATTTGACGGATCGCGCTTTACTGTCGGGCCGGACAGCGCGGGCGCCAATCCCGGTCCGGCCTGTTATCGCCGCGGCGGTCCGCTGACGATTACCGATGCCAATGTGATGTGCGGCAAAGTCCGTCCGGACCATTTCCCCACCATCTTCGGCCCCGATGGCGATTTGCCGCTCGACGCGGAAGCTGTCGCCCGCAAATTCGAACATCTGGCGGGCGAGATTGGTGACGGACGCTCTGCCTGCGAAATTGCCGAGGGCTTCCTGCGGATCGCGGCGGCCAATATGGCTGCAACCATCAAGCGTGTCGCTCTTGAGCGGGGCCATGATGCAACCGAATTCACGCTGAACTGCTTTGGCGGTGCCGGTGGGCAGCATGCCTGCATGGTTGCCGATGAGCTGGGGATGGAGCGCATCCTGATCCATCCCTTTGCCGGCGTGTTGTCGGCCTTTGGCATTGGCCTGGCCGATAGCAGTGCCGCTGCGGAAACCACGCTGGAACAACCCTTCACGCCATCGTCGCAGGATGCCATCGACAAAACCGCTGCCGAAATGGAAGAGCGGCTGCGCGAAGAGCTGAAACATCCCGATCAGGTTGGAATCTCACGGAGCTTGCGGCTGCGTTACAAGGGGAGTGATACCAGCCTGCCCGTCACTCTGGCTGATCAGGCGGCGATGAAGGCGGAGTTTGAAAGCGCGCATGAGGCGCGTTTCGGCTTCTGCTCCCCCGATCGCGCAATCATTGCAGCAGATCTGATGGTGGAGGCCATCATTCCCGGGCCGCCCATTCCGCCGATGCAAATCCGCTCAGGACATGGCGAAGGGTCCGATCCGGTCGAGAATATCGATGTCTGGACCGCAGGAGAAACCCACTCCACCGCCGTTTATGAACGCAGCGATCTGCATGTGGGGCAGACCATGACCGGCCCGGCCCTGATCCGGGAAAACACATCGACCACCATGGTCGAACCGGGCTGGCAGGCCAAAGTATTGCCTGACGGCGAGCTCATGCTGACGCGGATCACCCAAATCCGCCGGCAGAAACCCGATATTGAAACGGTCGATCCAGTGATGCTGGAGCTGTTCAACAACCTGTTTATCAGCGTGCCGGAACAGATGGGCGCTGTGCTGCGCAACACATCAACCAGCGTCAACATCAAGGAAAGGCTGGATTTTTCCTGCGCTCTGTTCGATGCAGAGGGATCGCTGATCGCCAATGCGCCCCATGTACCGGTGCATCTGGGCGCAATGGGTGAAAGCGTGCGCACCATTCTGGAACGGCGCAAAGGCGACCTGCGTCCGGGCGACAGTTTTATCCTGAACGATCCCTATAATGGCGGAACGCATCTGCCCGATGTAACCGTCGTGACGCCTGTGTTCGATGAGGATGGCGTCACGCTGCGCTGTTTCGTCGCCAATCGAGGGCATCATTCCGACATTGGCGGCACCACGCCGGGGTCGACCCCGGCCAATTCACAATCACTTGAAGAAGAAGGCGTGCTGATCGACAATTTCCTGATCGTGCGCGATGGGAATTTCCGCGAAAGCGCCTTCCGCACCTTGCTGACCGAGGCACGCTGGCCTGCACGCGATCCCGATACCAATATTGCCGATATTCGCGCTCAACTGGCGGCCAATTATGCCGGGGTCAGCGAAATCAACGGCATTGCCCAACGTTATGACTGGGACGTCACGCTCGCCTATATGGGCTTTGCCATGAATAATGGCGAAGACAGCATTCGCCGGGTTATCGAGACACTTTCCGGCGGGACGCTCGATTACGAAATGGATGACGGTTCACGCCTCGTCGTTACCGTATCGCTCGACCCTGAAACGCGCAGCGCAACCGTAGATTTCACCGGCACCAGTGCACAACGCCGCGGCAATATGAACGCCCCGCGCGCGGTGACGGTGGCGGTCGTGCTTTACGCCTTTCGCTGTCTGGCGCAGGAAGATCTTCCCTTGAACGAGGGATGTCTGCGGCCGCTGAAACTGATCATTCCGGAAGGCTCCTTCCTCGCTCCAAAACCGGGTGCGGCCGTGGTGGCAGGCAATACGGAAGTCAGCCAGGCCGCATGCAATGCCCTGCTCGGCGCTTTGGGTGCCGGGTCCAGTTCGCAGGGGACGATGAACAATTTCCTCTTCGGGAATGGCGATTATCAATATTATGAAACCATCTGCGGTGGTGCAGGCGCCGGGCCGGGCTTTGACGGGGCCAGCTGCGTCCACACCCATATGACCAATACCCGCATTACCGATCCCGAAATTCTTGAGGCACGCTATCCCGTCATTCTGGAACAGTTTGCGCTGCGCAAGGGCTCCGGCGGCGATGGCGAATGGCGCGGCGGCGATGGTGCAATTCGCGCTATCCGCGCCTGTGAACCTATGTCGGCCACGCTGGTAGGATCACGCCGGCGCATTGCGCCCTTCGGTCTTGCTGGAGGGGAAGCAGGCGAAGTCGGCCGGCAATGGGTCCGCCGCAGCACCGGCGAAACCGAAGCGCTGCCCGCTCTGGCCGATGTAACATTGGGCGCAGGCGACACGATCATCATCGAAACACCGGGCGGCGGCGGTTTCGGCAAAAGGAGCTGAAATGAGGCGGTAGAATGTGCTGAGGGTGTCTGTTTGCAAGCGCAGACGATACCCATCTGCAGGCCGGATCGGAAACTGTTCCCGAGCGGAGCCGCCTTTGACAAGAATGTTTCTGCGCGCCTTCACAGCGCCAGAAAGCCATGCCGCGCAGGGTGATTAGCCGTGCAAATTCATCAGCGAATCCATCAGCCCTTCATCCGCGCTCGAACAAACGCCCAGCACGACTGCTTCTTCACAATCCTTGGCGGTGACATAGGCATGGCCCATTGAGGAATCGATATAGATCCCCTCCCCCGTGGCGATGACGACCGGATCGTAAAATTCCGAATGCACTTCGATGCTGCCTTCGATCACATAGACGAATTCCTCGCCATTGTGACGGACCAACTCGCCAAATTCCTTGGCGCTATGCGCGCGGATGCGGGTAATGATCGGGATCATCCGCTTTTTGCGCAGGTCGGTGCAGAGATAGAAATAATCGTAATTATCGGTGGTAACCCGCACCGCGTTATCGATTGAACCGATGCTGCGCCGGCCGGTGACCACCGGAGCAGGCTCTTCCCCGGCATTCTCGGCAAACAGGTCGGACATACGAATGTTCAGCCGGCGACTCAGTTGCTGCAGCTTGTCATAGCTCAGCGTCAGACGATCATGTTCAACCTTTGACAAGGTTGAAACCGGGATGCCCGATTGCGCGCTCATTTCCTTGAGTGTCCAGCCATTACGCGCCCGAATTGAGCGCATGACCTGCCCCAGCGTGGTCGAATTATCCTGCACTTTGGTCAACCATGCCACTCCGCATTTGACAATTTTCTAATCAGGATCATTATGTCCTCATTAGGTTTACATACGATTATTCTACAATTGGGTCGCCTGACTAGCAATAGCGCGCAGCTCAGGACAATCAGGGGTATCCATCATGCTTATCATCCGCAAGATTACGCCCAAAATCATGCTTGTCATGATGTTATGTCTGGCGCTCTTGAGTGTGATGGTGCTTGCCGTGCAAGCTCCGGCGCAGTCGGTGCGTCAGGGCTCCGGGCCTGCTGAGGCAACACAAGCGCCCTCGAATTCGCAAACGCCGGACTCTGCACCATCAGACAGCACCGCCATCGCGCCGCTTGATCCCGCTGATGTAGAGGCGTGGCTGGACGGCTTTTTCCCTTATGCACTGGAACGCGGGCGCATTGCCGGTGCTGTCGTTGTGGTCGTGCAGGGTGATCAGGCCATTCTGAGCAAAGGCTATGGTTATTCCGATGTAGAAAGCCAGCGCAGAGTTGACCCGCAAACCACCATGTTTCGCCCCGGTTCTGTATCCAAACTGCTGACCTGGACTGCCGTCATGCAGCAGGTTGAGGCCGGCAAGCTCGACCTTGACCGCGATGTGAATGATTATCTGGACTTCAAAATTCCGCCCTATGAAGGCAAGCCTATCACACTGCGCCAGATCATGACGCATAGTGCCGGTTTCGAGGAATCGATGCGCCATCTGATCAGCGCTGATCCCGCAGCCGCAATGGATCTGGGCGATCTGGTGAAGGAGGCGTTGCCGCAGCGCGTCTTCGCCCCCGGCACCACGCCGGCCTATTCCAATTATGCCACTGCGCTCGCCGGTTATATCGTTCAGCGCGTCAGCGGCGTGCCCTTTGATGACTATATCGACCAGCGGATATTCACGCCGCTGAAAATGAACCACTCCACCTTCCGCCAGCCGCTGCCCAAGCGTTTTGAACGCTTCATGTCCAAAGGTTATTCAACCTCCACCGAAGCGGCAAAGCCTTACGAAATCGTCATTCCCGGACCTGCCGGTGCACTGGCATCCAGTGGCGCGGATATGGGCCGTTTCATGATCGCGCATCTGCAGGGCGGTGGCCCGTTGCTGAGCGCGGAAACCACACGCCAGATGCACGATTTCCGGGCGCCAGCACTCGGTCCGCTCAATACGATGGCGCTGGGATTTTACGAACAGCGCGTAAATGGCCGCCGCGCTATTGCCCATGGCGGCGACACCGAATGGTTCCACTCTGATCTCTGGCTGTTTCCTGAGGAAGGTGTCGGCGTCTATGTCTCGCTCAACAGCAATGGCATCAATGCTGCGCCTCATGCCATCCGCGGTGCGCTGTTGCATAAATTTGCCGATCGCTATTTGCCCGGTGAGGATAGTTACACGCCCATCGACGAGCAGACAGCGCGGCAACACGCTGCACTGGTCGCCGGTCATTACGTATCCAGCCGCGGCGCATTCACCAATTTCATGAGCGTGCTCAACCTGCTGAGCCCGACCGAAGTGATCGCAACGCCGGATGGGACAATCAGCATTCCCGCGCTTGACGCGATTGCCTCCGGCCCGCGCGAATGGATCGAGGTGGAACCCTATGTCTGGCGCGACCGCGAGACGGGTGAACGCGTTGCCGCCGAAGTGAAGGATGGCAAGGTCACGCGTCTCAGCATGGATGTAATGTCGCCTTTCACCGTTCTGCAACCCGCATCCTTCGGTGAAAATCCGGCATGGCTGCTGCCCGCTTTGTTCGCGGCACTGGCTATTGTTCTGCTGGCGGCGCTGGCGTGGCCGATACGCGCCCTGGTCCGGCGGCATTATGGGTCTGAGTTCCCACTGCAGGGGACCCACCGCCTCGTTTACCGCCTGACCCGTGTCTTTGCGTGGTTGATCCTGGCCGCTCTGGCCTGCTGGATCATTCTGATCACCACATTCATGGGCGACATTGGTGCCATTGGTGGCCCGCTTGATGACATGATCATGCTGGTCCGCATCTTGTGCCCCCTTGCATCTATCGGTCTGACAATCACAGCCGCATATCATCTGTTCCTGTCCTTCCGTGACGGACGCGCATGGACGATGAAACTGGGCGCGCTGCTGCTGTTACTGGCTGGGCTGGTCTTCCTCTGGGTCACCTTCCGGTTTCACATTTACGGCTTCGGGATGGTCTATTGATGGCCAGCCCGTTGCCCCTGACGCTGCGCCTGACGACCCAACGTTTTCCCTATAAGCAACCATTCCGCATTTCAGGGCATGTGTTTGGGCACACCAGCGTGCTGCTGGCTGAATTGTCGGATGGTCGCCACATTGGTCGGGGTGAAGGGGCCGGCGTCTATTATCTGGGTGACGACATTGCCCATATGGCCGAGGCCGCTGAGGGTGCCCGCATTGCGATTAAGCGCGGTGCCCAGCGGAAGGACTTGCAGACGATCCTTCCGCCGGGAGGTGCGCGCAATGCCATTGACTGCGCGTTCTGGGATCTGGAGGCAAAACAACAGGGCACGCCGGTCTGGCAATTGGCTGGACTGCGGCAACCTCGGCCGCTTCTCTCAACGCTGACACTGGGGGCGGATGCACCGGACGTGATGGCAAAGGCGGCGGCCTCACTCGACCCGCTTGCCCCGATAAAGCTGAAACTGACGGGAGAGGCTGAACTCGATGCCGCGCGGCTTGCCGCGGTGCGCGCGGCCCGACCGGATGCCTGGATCGGGGTCGACGCCAATCAGGGCTATGACAGCCACTCTTTGCCCGGATTGCTTCTGGTGCTGGAGGATAACGGTATCGCGCTTCTGGAGCAACCTTTGCCGCGCGGGAACGAGAGTGACCTTGCGGGTCTATCACGCCCACTGCCCTTTGCGGCGGATGAAAGCGCCCTTTGTCTGGCCGATACAGACGCACTGTGCGGCCTGTTCGACATCGTGAATATCAAGCTCGATAAATGCGGCGGCCTGACAGAAGGGCTGGCGATTGCAAAACGGGCGCGCGCATTGGGGCTGGGGGTTATGGTTGGCAATATGATGGGCAGCAGCCTGTCCATGGCCCCATCCTATCTGCTTGGGCAGCTGTGCGATGTCGTCGATCTCGATGGCCCCACCTTTCTCGCTCAGGATCGCACCCCCAGCGTCGTTTACGCGCAAGGACGCATCCATTGTGCTGACGAAATCTGGGGCAATCCAGATTAGTTTATCTAATTAGGTTGACAGTTTTCTAATTAGGACAATAAATTTACCGCACGGTCACAATAGCCATTGCGAGCATTCAATCGGCGACAGCAGGGGATTTGAAAATGACAATCGACACCTATCGGATCGCGGCGTGCGTTCTTGTCGCCGCCACAGCGTCGACCCCAGTCATGGCACAGGATCCCGCTGCCACCCGAGATGGGCCGCGCGATGTCCTGCGCGATCGGACGATCATCGTCACCGCGCAAAAGCGGTCGCAGACGCTGGATGATATTCCTCAGTCAATTTCCGTGGTCGGCGGCGACACTCTGGAAGTGCAGCAGGCCAATAGCCTCGTCGATTATACCGCGCTCGTCCCCGGTCTTACCCTTGAACAATCCGATCCCGGCAATAGTCGTATCGTGCTGCGCGGCATCAACACCGGTGGCGCCAGCCCGACCGCCGCCGTCTATGTGGATGAAACACCCTTCAGCCCCAGCACCGGTCAAAGCAACGGGGCTGTGATGTCCGGCGATTTCGATACTTTCGATATTGAACGGATAGAGATTTTGCGCGGGCCGCAAGGCACATTATACGGCGCAAACTCATTGGGCGGACTGATCAAATTTGTCACGGTCGCGCCGAAGCTCGGCGAATTTGAAGGGCGCGTGCGGGCCGGCGCTGAATTTACCAAGGGCGGCGAGATGGGCTGGAACGCCAATGGCGTGATCAACCTTCCCCTTGGCGACATCGCCGCATTGCGGGCCAGTGGCTATTATCGCAAAACAGGCGGCTTTATCGATACCGTCGGCATTGATCGCGAAGATGCCAATGACCATGACAGCTATGGCGGCCGTGCTTCGCTGCTGATTGAACCCGATGATGCTGTTTCGGTCAGACTGACCGCGATCGTGCAAAATATCCGCGCCAATTCCCGCGGGACATTCGATGCCGATCCCGTCACGCTCGAACCGCTCGCCATCGATCCCAATACCGGCGCTTCGACTGGCGGGCGGCTGACCCGATCCGAATTCTATCCGGAAAAGAACAATGTCGACTATCGTTTGTATAATGCCACGATCGATTGGGATCTCGGCCCGGTCTCGCTGACATCTGCAACCAGCTACAGCACGCTGGATCAGGCTGAAGTCTATGATGTCACCTACCAGCTCGCCGGGCTGGCGGATTCAATCTATGGCGGACCGGATACGGACCCGCTCGGCTTTACCTTCCCCGGTATGGCCGGTCAGGAGAAGTTCACGCAGGAATTGCGCCTGCAATCCGCCCCGGGCAACCGCTTTGAGTGGTTGATCGGCGCCTATTACACATGGGAGGACGGGTCGCTGGATCAGGCCTACCTCCCCTTTGACATCGGCACTGGCAAAGCCATTGATCCTTCGATGACCTTGCCCGCCGGGCCAAATGGTGAAGGCGTTCTCTTCACCGATTTCCTGAAAGCTGATGTCGGGGCGAAATATGACGAATATGCCGGTTTCGGCAGCGTCACCTTCCACGTGACACCGCGTTTCGACATCACGGCGGGTGGACGATACAGCCATAACAAGCAGACCAGCCGCATCGTCTTCGACGGGGTGTATCAATTCCTTGTCGGCGAACCGGCACCCGATGTGCAGAATGGCGCCTCAAACGAGGACGTGTTCACCTGGTCGGTGTCTCCGCGTTTCGATCTGTCTGACGATGCGATGGTCTATGCACGTGTCGCCAAGGGATATCGTCCCGGCGGCCCGAATGTCGTGCCACCCGGAGCAGGCCCGAATTTCCCCCGGCAATTCGATTCAGACACGCTGATCAGCTATGAAGCGGGCATGCGCGCCAGCACCCCGGATGGGCTGCTGTCCATCGATGCTTCCGCCTATTATCTCGACTGGTCTGATATTCAGGTGCTGGTCGTTTATGAAACCGCCGTCGGCCCGATTGGCGGCGATGGCAATGGCGACAGCGCAACCAGCAAAGGCGTAGAACTCAGCGCAACGCTGCGCCCTCTTCGCGGCTTTGATGTGGCGCTCAACCTCGCCTATAATGACGCGAAACTCGACGAAGACCTCCCTGCTGGCAATGGCGGTTATGCAGGCGACCGCCTGCCCTATGCCCCCGAATGGACGGGCGGTGTCTCTGCCGATTACGAATGGACTTTGACAGGCGACAGCACGGCTTTTGTCGGCGGCACACTTCAATTCACCGGCGAGCAGGCCACCGCCTTTGACGATGCCTATCAAACCACTTTCGGGGAGCGGCTGACACTGGACAGCTATGCCCGGATCGACCTGCGGGCCGGCGTTCGTCTCGATCGCTTCGACATCTCGCTTTATGCCAAGAACCTGGCCGATTCACGGGGGCTGACCAGTGCCAGCAGCTTTGGCTCGCGGCCCGGCACGGCCGTTCTTGCGGCGCCGATCCGTCCGCGCACCTTTGGCATAAATGTGGGCGCGGATTTCTGATCGTGACGGCGACCCTGCAAATGGAAGCGGCCAGCCCTGATGCCGCATCATCGCTCGCCCTGCCGCAGCCTTATCTGCTGTTTCTGGGCGATGTGACGGAGGAGAATTATGCCAAAACCGCATTCGGGCTGGCCGATTGGGCACCCGAACTGTGCGTGGGTGAATGGTCCTTGGGCGAGACCGGAGTATCCACCGGCCTTCCGCGTCTGAGCGCCGCTCAGGCGGCTTCAGCCGGCGCGAAATCGCTGTTGATCGGTGTCGCCAATCTCGGCGGCGTGCTGCCCGAAAGCTGGCAAGCCGCGCTGGTCGATGCGATGGAGGCCGGGCTCGACATTGTCAGCGGACTGCATGTGCGGCTCGGCGATGTGCCCGCCCTGGCCGAGACCGCCAGAAAAACCGGCCGCAAATTGATCGACATTCGCGTGCCTCCCGCAGAGATCCCGGTGGGCAATGGGCGCAAACGCACCGGCAAACGATTGCTGACCGTCGGCACCGATTGTGCGCTGGGCAAGAAATATACCGCCCTCGCCATCCATCGCGCCTTTCAGCGCAAGGGCATCGCTGCCGATTTCCGCGCGACGGGACAAACCGGCATCATGATCGCGGGCGGCGGCATACCGATGGATGCCGTTGTATCAGATTTCGAATCTGGCGCCGCTGAGATGCTCAGCCCTGACAATACGGCCGCCCATTGGGATGTGATTGAGGGGCAGGGTTCGCTGTTCAATCCCTCCTATGCCGCCGTATCACTCGGCCTGCTGCATGGCAGTCAGCCGGACGTATTCATCGTATGCCACGACCCGACGCGAAAGAAGATCATCGGGCTGGACGGCTTCGCCCTGCCCTCCATCGCGGAGGTGATCGACCTTACCGTACAGCTGGGCCGTCTCACCAATCCCGATATTCGCTGTGCCGGGGTCAGCCTGAACACCTCCCGGCTTTCTTTCGATGAAGCCCAGGCCTTGTTCGCGTCAGAGGCCGCAAGTCTGGGCCTGCCAGTCGCGGACCCAGTGCGCGGCGGGGCGCCGTTTGAAACACTTGTGAATAATTGCCTGAAATGAGCGGCACGCAGGCACAGCAACGCGGAACATGGTTTCAGCGATTCCTGTTGCCTGCCTTCGCCATGAAAGGCGTCATTATCGGTGGCGGCTACGCAACCGGCCGGGAATTGACCGAATACTTCCTGAGCCAGGGACCAGTGGGCGGGCTGCTGGCGATGCTGGTCGCAACGATATTGTGGAGCGTGGTCGCAGCGCTGACCTTCGCCTTTGCGCATGCCGTGGGCGCCTATGATTATCGCACATTCATGGATCGCTTGCTGGGCCGCGGGGCGATCATATTCGAACTGTGCTATGTGCTGTTTTCCGTCTTGCTGCTGGCGGTATTCGGCGCCGCAGCCGGGGAAATCGGGCAAAGCCTGTTCGGCCTGCCGAACGTGGTTGGAACATTGGCGCTCGCTGCGCTGATCGCGGTAATCGCTGGCTTGGGTGAAAGCGCGGTGGAGATGATGTTCAAATTCATCTCACCCATTCTATACGCGGTTTATGCAATATTCCTGATCCTCGCCATCAGCCGCTTCGGCGATCGGATCGCGGAATCCTTCGCCGCCGGAATTGTGGGGCCGCAATGGCCGGTTCTGGGGGCAACCTACGGCATCTATAACATCGTCACCGCCATCATGATCCTGCCGGTTCTGCGCCACATTACATCACGCCGGAACGCGGTGATCGCGGGTGCGATTGCAGGACCGCTGGCCATGGCTCCGGCGCTCGCCTTTACGGTGGCAATGGTGGCGTTCTACCCAATCATCCTGAACGAAACGCTGCCATCGGACTTCCTGTTGCAACGGATAAACAGCCCGGCCTTCCGCATCGTGTTCCAGCTGATGGTCATGGGCGCTTTGCTGGAAAGCGGCGTGGGCGTCATTCACGCTCTGAATGAACGTGCCGCCAATCTCTATGCCCGCCGCCACGATGCAGCCATGCCGCATCGCTGGTTCCGGCCAGTAACCACGATTTGCGTTCTTGCCGCCTGCATGTTCGTGGCCAATGCCATCGGGCTGGTCACGCTGATTGCCTCAGGATACCGCCTGATGGCCCTGATATTTCTGCTGAGTTTCGTCCTGCCGCTGCTGACGATCGGTAGTGCGAGAATTTTTCGCCGCAACGCGGCTCCCACATCTCACGACGACATGCCGCGCGCATCGCTGCAGCCACCACGCTGAAAGGGAATTCCACATGATCGCACGAAGCCTCCTGATTGCCCCCCTCGCCTTGCTGGCTGGCTGCACGCATCTTGCCTCCGATAATGTCGACAGCCCGATGGATGTGCATCGCAATTTGCTGGTGCTCGACACGCATCTCGATACGCCGATCAATTTCGGGCGAGAGGGGTGGGATTTCGCAGCGTCGCATACGCTCGCCAATGATATTGCGCAGGTCGATCTGGGCCGGATGGCACAGGGCAATCTCGATGGCGGCTTCTTCGTGATCTATACCGCGCAGGGACCGTTGACGCCGCAAGGCTATGAAGACGCCCTTCAATTCGCGCGTGAGCGTTCGGACACAATCGATCGCGAAATGGCGCGTCATCCCGCGATGATCGGCACCGCCACCAGCGCAGCAGAAGCGCAGCGGCTGAATGATGCAGGCAAGCTGATTGCCCTGAAGAGCATCGAAAACAGCTATCCACTGGGGGAAGATCTCTCACTGCTGAAGGAATTCAGACAGCGCGGCGTCAGCATGGCCGGGCCGGTTCATTCGGCCAATAATCAATTTGCAGATTCCGCCACCGACACGCCCCGCTGGAACGGTCTCAGCCCGCTGGGACAAAAATGGGTGGCAGAAATGAACCGGCTGGGCATGGTGATCGACGCCAGCCATGCCTCCGACGCGGCATTTGATCAAATGCTGGAATTGTCGCAGGCGCCGATTATCCTGTCCCACAGTTCACCGCGCTGGGCCTTTGACCATCCCCGCAATCTGGATGACACCCGCATCCGAAAACTGGCGGAGCACAATGGCGCCATCTGCATGTCGACGATTTATATGAGCGACATGCACCTGACAGATGAACGCGCCGAATTGTTCGACCGCTATGAACAGATTGCCGAACTCTCGGCAGCCGAGCAAGCAGATCTGATCCGCCGCTGGCGCGCGCTGGATCAGACTGATCCGATGTGGTCGATCGATTTTGATCGATATATGGAAGCCGCACTGCACCTGATTGAAGTGGCCGGCGTCGATCACGTTTGTTTCGGCGCGGACTGGGATGGCGGCGGCGGGATCAAGGGAATGATGGATATCTCCGCCTTGCCGATGCTGACCGCCCGCCTGCTGGAAGCTGGCTATACACCCGAACAGATCGGCCAGATGACAAGCGGCAATGTGCTGCGCATCATGCGCGCGGCGGAGGCAACAGCAAATGTGACGGAGGCGAATTAAGCGCCCTCTCTATTTGGCTTAGCCTGCGGGGCGAGCGACTGCCTCCAGCGGCGCCGTCTCACAGCGCTAAGCCAAATGCAGAATGTCCATCACCAGCCTTTTGTTTCAGTCGTCCAGTCACCCGTACAAAAGCGGCAATCCTCGGCCAGGAAGGCCGCCGCTGCTTGCTGATTGCCCTTCAGCTGCCAGGCCAGCCACTCCACAGCAAAGGCTGCCCATGCGCCGCCATTTTCCATCATAAACGTGCCCCCGTGGCCAACTGGCATGCTGCCCAGCACAACCGGAACATGCTCGATCCGCCGGTAATCATCGGTGCCATTGGGCCATGCAATATCACTCGGTCCTCCCAGCACATAGGCCACCGGAGTATGGAGTTTAAGGAGGTCCTGCTTGTCGATCTTCACACCGCTCCGGCCGCTGCCCGGGCGATTATAGACCCCGCTGCCAAACGCCATCACAGTGCCAATCCGTGGATCTGCGCCGGCCTGCAGAGCCTGAAGCCCGCCGCAGCTATGCCCCATCACCGCCACGCGATCAGTGTCGACATGGCCGTAAAGCGCATTTTCGGGATCTGTATTCAACGCATGGGCTACATCAATGCCTGCCAACAGACCCGCCGCGCTGGTTTCATCTGGCTGGGGTTTGTCCGGCTGCGACCGCATATCCATGCGCATGGACGGCAGTGTGCCCGAAGTCGGCAGCTCCTTCGCCGGGCGGCCATTGGCGATCACCAGATAGCCATGACTGGCAATTTCTCGCAAAAAATGGCTGGCACTCAGCCCATTATCGCGGCACCCGCCATTACCCCACAGCACCACCGGCAGCGGCTGATCTGGCAGGATGTGCGGGCGGTAGAATGTGTAGCCGGGCGCTTGTGGCAATGCCTGCGCGATGCCGCTCCATCGCCCGGTTCCGGCCGGGGAGCCAATCTGACCGGTTAGCGCAGTCTGGGCGGTTGCCACACCGTTAAATCCAGTGGCTTCATCGGCGCTGGCCGGCGGCATGGTGCAGGCGGCAGTTCCGCTCAGACATAGCAGGCCGAGCAGCTGCAAAGCTGTGCGTTTCGCGTTCATTCATCCCGCCCCTTCATGTCGCTTGGGCGGGCCAATGGCAGATCAAGGCGTGACCCGGTTTCCCAGCCATAATGGACCGCTATCTTCGGCGGCGGATTCTGCACCAAGTCGGCGAGGTTGCGCTGGCGCGGATCGGCTCCAGTCACCAGGAAGCGCAGCCTGTGACCCGGCAAGACCCGGTGCGCGAGCGGCATCATGGCAATCGAAAGCATCGCCGTTTCACCCGCACCCAGCGGCATGACATCAGCCTCCCGTCCCGAATGCCAGGGCAGCCCCATCGTGTCCCACGGGGCGGCGGATGTTTTGCGGTGCGAAACCTTGAGCCGCCCGAACGACACGACTTCCACCGCGCCATCGCTCCCCACATCTTCCAGATAGACGAACACATCGGCATCCGGCCGGTCCACGCTGATCGCGATATTGGCGACGGGATAGCCGAGCAGATCAAGAGCGGCGCTGGCAGGTGCGCTGTCAAAGGTCACGCCGTGATCATCGAGCGAAGGCGGCCAGAAGGGAAAATACGCATCATCGGCGATGTCGTAATCAACCGCAAAACCGGCGCTGCCACTATTAACGGGACGCGGGGCGAGCAGATTGCCGCCCTGCTGACCGAGATAATAGGTCAGCGTGTCACTGGCAGAACCGGGAACGGTATCCGTTTCAATATAGGTGCCGCCATCGGCGCCATCATCGTGCCAGTAGGTAACGCGCGGCTCATCGGTGAAGCCATTATCCTCACCCTTCAGATAATGGTCGAAATAGCGGGTTATCTGTCCGGTGAAGTCATAATCCTTCGGCGTCTGGCAATGGCTGCCCGGGCCGACGAGCAGTTTGCTGTCCAGATTTTCCGCAGCGACGAGGATGTGGCTCGTCGGCTCATCCTTCCAATTGCTCCACAAATAGGTCGCAATCCCGGCTTGCTTGATGGTTTGCGCATATTGCCAGATCGCCGCTTCCTGCCAGAAGGCATTGCCGGTCAGTGCACTGATGCTGTCGCGGTAGGGCATGCCGTACCACAGCCCGGCCATGGACGTGTTTTCGGCATGCATCGCCACCGCTTCGCGCAGCAGAGCGCCATTGCTGTCCGCATCCACCGGTACGCTGGCCAGATCATCGGAAAGCGGTTCATCCGGGCGCGTGTTGAATTGCGCGGTGATCCCGCCCCGGCGCACGAATTCATATTTGTCCCAATCGGTGGCGCCAGTAAAAATCGCCTTCAGCGCCCGGGGTGCCGTGCTGGCCGTATGCATCGTCGTTCCGCCAAGATAGGAACAGCCCACCATGCCGACCTTGCCGCTCGACCATGGTTGCCGGGCGAGCCATTCCACCAGATCATGCCCGTCCTGCGCCTCTGTCCGGTCCTGAAAGCCGCGGCGCGAACCGAAACTTGCGCCCTTGCCGCGAATATCCGCAACCGCCACAATATAGCCCGCACGCAGCAAGCTGCGAAGCGCCAGCCCGTCCTCGAGAGCGGTCTCATGGACCTTGCCCTCTTCATCGGTGTAGCGCGCGCGATAGGGGGTGAAGACAAAGATCGTCGGCAGCTTGTCCGTTTCCACGCCATCCCCATCAGCGGGGCGATAGACATTCATGGCCAGACGTGTGCCGTCACGCACCGGCACATAGAGCGATTCCCGCTGATAATCGGGATAATCCTGCGCCAGCGCCGGAACAGACAATGCAGGCACCGTCATGACTGTACAGGCAAGCGCCGCGCTCATGGTGCGAAAGGGCCGTGTCAGCATTATTCTCTCTCCCAGCGCAAATGCTTCTTTGGGCGGCATTTGCTTCCATAGAAAACGTCCCCGGCGAAACGGCCGACGACATGTCTGTCATTCATCTCAGGCGTCAGCCCGCGCATCCTCTCGCGCCAGCCAGGCCAGAATTTCTTCGCGGTTTTCGTCCTTGCGCGGCGGGGGAACATCGGTGCCCGGCCCGTCCGGCGTCATGCGAAAACCAGCATTGGGCACCGCGACCTTGCCCTCCACCGGCAGACCCGGAATATCGATGTCGAGGAGCGCCCCGGGGCCGCTCAGCGCGGCAGCTTCATCCACCCGGCGGATCATCCCGCAGGGAATGCCCACTTCGCTGAGTTCACGCTCCCATTCTTCCGCCGTGCGGGTGCGGAAAATGTCGGCGAGCTGGCCATGCATGGCGTCGAAATTGGCACGCCTTGCGTCAGGTGTGCAGAAACGCTCATCATCGAGCCATTCCTCCGTGCCCATGAAACGGGCCAGCGCCGCAAACTGATTTTCCTGCACCACCCCCAGAGAGATGTGCCGCTGGTCGGATGTTTCGAACAGGCCAGCAGTCGGCAATTCACTATAGCCCGTATTGCCAAGCCGTTTCAGCGTATCGCCAGTAACGAGGAAAGGCGTAAGCGCGCTGGTCATGAAGGCCATGCTGGCATCCAGCATCGACACATCGATAAAGGCACCCTCGCCGCTTTTTTCGCGGCGGAGCAGCGCGCCGAGGATAGCCATGGCCGCGGTTTGTCCGGTAAGCGTGTCGACCATCGGGAAGCCCACCCGCACCGGCGGGTCACCCTCCGCACCGCTCAGCATCATCATACCGCTGGTCGCCTGCACGATATTGTCGATGGCAGGCCAGTCGCGCTGCGGACTGTCCTGCCCATAGCCGCTGACCGAACAGAAGATGATACTGGGATTGATTTCGCGGATCTCTTCATAGCCAAAGCCAAGCCGCCCGATCACGCCGGGGCGGAAATTTTCCAGCAGCACGTCACTCTTCTCGACAATGCTGCGGGCGATGGCCTTCTCGTCCGGGTCTTTGAGGTCGAGCGCAATGCTCTTCTTGCCGATGTTGGCCGCAATAAAGGCCGGGCTCATCCCGTCAAAATCGCGATTGGAACCATAATTGCGGAACTGATCGCCGCTTTTCGATTCGATCTTGATTACCTCTGCCCCCATCAGGCGCAGCAAGTGGCTGGCAAATGGTCCCGCCATCACATGGCTGAAATCGGCTACCCGGAATCCGGTTAGCGGCTGCGTCATGTGTCGTCCCCTTCACATCGAACCTCATCCCGCGCGGCAATACTGTTTCGCGCCACGCGATAGGCTTCGATACCGTCAATTCCAAAGCGTTCGAGATCACGGGCATTGGCCTGCCCGTCCCTCAGATACAGCTCGTCAAAATGTTGCTGATCTGCGGCTGAGGCAGGCGACCAGGTAATGATTCCCTCCCCCGCTTCGCGTCCGATCTGTTCCGACTGGCGGATTTCATCAGCCAGTGCCGCTTCCCAAACAGGCTTGCTGCGCTCAAGCAATGCGCGCTGCTGCGCGCTAAGCGAATTCCAGCGCTGCTTTCCCATGGCACGCGCGGGATAGGCACCGCGCGGCACTTTCAGCTCGTAAAAATAGCCGGCTACTTCAGTCAGGTGGAGTGCGCGCAGGGTGTCCGGCGGAGCGATCACGCCATCAATGACGCCCTTGGCCATGGCCGAATAAACCTCGCCCATTGGCATATTGACCGGATCGACTCCCAGTTCGCTCAGTACGCCGAGCAATTCTGTGGGCGCGCGAATACGCAGGCCCTTGAGATCGTTCAGACTGGTAATCTGACGGCCCCGCGTAACAATACCGGGAAGCAGCCCGCCCTGCACTGCCAGCACTTCCAGCCCCTTCAGCTCCTCACCGAATTGGGGGATACTGGCGGCCATGCAGCGATACAGTGCCGTCTGACTTTCGATCGAATCCGCACCGCTGTAAAAACCGGTCTGCGTGCGCAGCAAATGGGTGCCGCCACGTACATAAATCGGCGTGATCAGGCCAATGTCGGCAACGCCGTGGCGCAGCTCCTCCATCGACATATCAGCCGATAGCAATGAACCGGACCAGACCGGACGGATAATTAGCGTACCGCCGCTTTCCCGTTCAACGAAATCCATCCAGCGCTGATCCGCCAGACTGAACGGGTGGGACGGCGGATAGGGCGTTGCATAGGTCAGTTCCGTCACCCCTTCGGGAAGCGGACGCGCGCATCCTGCCAGCAGTGCAGTGGCCACCAATAGCGCGGCAAAAGGCTTCGCAAACACCCTCATGCCAATTCCTTTTCCTTCAGGAACTCAGCCACCATGCCCACCATCCGGTTATGATCCCAGATCTTGGCATCGACCATATCGGCATCCACCATCAGCACCGGCACGCCGGCAGCTTCCAAAGCGCTGGCGGTCAGCTTGTTACCTGATTGGGACAGGCGGTTATCGGGCGGCAACAGCATGATCGCCGCATCGATGTCGCAGCGCTTGGCCTCCGATACCATCCAGCCGCTCATCCACGGGGGCAGGTGCAGCGTTTCATTCATGCTCGCGATCCGGCTGGCGAGCGCTTCCATCGGTTTGTCTTTGAGATCGCGAATATAGGCAGGCCCGGCAAACGGCATATACATCGACCAGACGAAAACCGCGCCAGGGTCTTCCTCCAGCGCCTGATAGAAACCGGGATCGTGCCACACCCCGGCACCAATCCACATCAACCGCATCTTCTCATTGCTTGACGCGCCGAGACCGGCCTCAATCCGCTCCATCACTTCATCACGAAAACTGCGCGCATGGGCAACTGCCCAGTCTGACCCGCGATGCCATTGCGGGATCATGGTGTTGGTCATCTGCTCACCAATCGACACCGGGCAGGGATGCGCCTTGCCGATCGCCTGCGCAGCTTCCCAGACATAGCCTTCCTGCACATTGATCTGCTCCATCAAATGATGGAATTTCGCCTCGTCGAATTTACGCCCTGTGCGGTTTTCCAGCACGGCGATGAGATCGCCCATTTCGCGAACCATATGGGCGATACGGTCAGGCTGATAGACACGCTCCCAATCGGATCGGGCATGGGCAAACCAGTTTGGATCCATCTCCGTCCAGGCGGGGGCTTCCATCGGGAAAAATTCACTGCCCAGCGCATCGGACCACTGGCCGAAGACATGCTGGATACAATCGCAGGTGAGCCGCGCCACCATGATAGTGGGTGTCGGCAGACCGCCCCACGGCGCGGTTTCCGGTTCATTCGCAAGGGTGCAAGCCAGGCCGAGCGAGCAATATTTGCAGCTATTGGCTGGATAGCCCTTATCCACCATCGCATCGAAATAGCGGGAAGAAAGCTGCTTTGCCGAGATATAAGCAGACCACCATTGATTGGTGATGATGGGGATATCCATCGCGTGAAACAGCTCATGCGGCGTATCGGCCTGCACGATGGCGTAGGGTTCACGATCCTCGACAACGCGGCGGCGCAATTCCTTGCCAAATGCCTTTTGAAAAGTCGTCGCTGCGGAGGTGCATTGCAGCGTCTTGCGGCTACGCGGATTGGCAGAGCTGCTCATTGAAATACCCCTGATTTTTCGAGCTCGGCGATGCGTGTTTCCGACAATTTCGATATGCTGCGCGCAACTTCATGCGCATGTTCGCCCATGCCTGGGGCGCGGAAGGGCTCCATCGGATCACGCGAAAAACGCAGCGGCGTGGCGATATGGCCAAACGGGCCGAGCACCGCATGGTTGAGCATCACCAGCGCCTCACGCGCGGCAATTTGCGGGTCCTTTTCGAGCAAATCCTCGCAATCCTGCAAGGCACCTGCAGCAATCCCTGCTTCCTGTAATTGTGCGGCGATCGCATGGTCTTCCCGCTGCGCAGTCCATGCCGCAATATCGGGGCCGGTAATGGCAAGCAGGCGGTCCTTCTGTTCCGCCGTGAATGCACTGATCGCCACCCAGCGATCATCGCCCGCAGCGGGGAAGACATCCTGAAACAGGACCGAGGGATCGGCATTGCCGAGCCGCTGAGGGCGTTCTCCTGCTTTCGCCCGGCTGAGAAAATCGCGCATTTGCTGCACGCAAATCTCATACATGCTGGCATCAATATGGCAGCCATGCCCTGTATCGCGCCGGTTTTGCAGCGCGGCGGCGACATGGCCCGCCATCACGAAGGGCACAATCACATCGCCGTACGGCACCGCGCCGGGGATGACCGGATCACCGTCAGGAAAACCGGTGAGGAATGTCCGGCCCGACAGCGCGCCGCCCGTGCCATCAACCCCCCATTCCTTCGCCATCGGTCCGGTCTGACCATAGACGCTGCCTGACACCATCACGATGCCCGGGTTGCGGACAGCCAGACTGTCATAATCAAGGCCCAGCTTCGCCATCGTTCCGGGGGAGAAGTTCTCTGCCACGACATCGGCCCAGTCGATCAGCGGGTCTAGCACGTCCCGTGCGCCATCCGCCTTGAGATTGAGCGTCAGCGATTTTTTCGAGGAATTGAGATGCGCAAACCATGGCTTGTCATCCAGACTCTTCGCGCTGGAGGCTGAAACCTGCACGTCGAGACGGGACAGATCAGGCCGTCCGCGGCTTTCGATCTTCACCACTTCCGCGCCCAAATCGCCCAGAGTCTTGGTCGTGATAGAACCGACCAGTGCCCAGGCGAAATCAAGGACTTTCACGCCGGACAGCGGCCCTGGACGATCGCCCGTGTGGATGGCCGGGGCTGTGCCGCTATTCGCCCCCACAGCCGCATTCTGATCCGTGCTCTGCCGGATGTTGGCGAAACGTGCAGGCAGACCGTCCGGCGTCTCAAGAAAGCCGCGTGCCTTGAGATGTTCGTCCGCCAGCACGTCTGCAGGTTCATTCACCACGCAGGCATTGATGCCTCGTCGATGCCCCTCGGTGGCGATGTCCTGCTTGGTCTTCATTGCGAAAAAGCTGGCCATGGCCGCCTCCCACTCGGCGCGTGTTTCCACGGCAAGGGTGGAGCGATTATAGGCGAGCCAATCGATGCCGCGCATCGGATTGTCGATGCCCGCTTCGTCCATCCAGTCCGACAATGCCTGATTGGCAGGGGCGCCCAGCCGTCCGGTCATCAATGCATGGAAGCACCAACCATCGGCAAGTTTCCACACCACCTGAACTTTGGCCTTGCCATAGGCGATGCAGCCCCCCGCCCGGTCCAGCTTGCGCCGATCAAATTGCCAGACCAGCACGCCATTGACGTTTCGGCTCATCGCGACCTGTTGAATCGACACATCGACATGTTGGCCCAGCCCGTGCCTGCCGCGCGCATAATGCGCCGCCATCGCGCCAGCCGCTCCCACCATATCGGCATGGAAAGTGCAGGCATCACCCGCTTCCTTAACCGGCTTCTGTCCGGGTTCGCCGGTCAACCGCAAGGTCCCGCCCATAGCAGAGGCAACCAGTTCGCCGCCCTGCCAATGCGAATGTGGGCCACCCGATCCAAATGGCGTGACGGAAACATGCACACAGCTTTCAGGAATGGTCAGATGCGCGGTGTTTTCCAGCCCCAGATCATCGATCACGAAGCTGGCATTTGCGACGTCGCCATCCAGCGCCGCGCCGAGCGAAGCCAGATACCGAGCCAGCGGGCGATCCGCCATGTTGCCAAGGACGGCAACCTTGTGTCCGGCGAGCGGCTTCATATGTCTGCTCCTGTCAGGAATTGGGATATTTCTTCAATCGCGCCGTCCCGCGCGAACCAGTCGCGGCGGGTCATCACCAGATGCGGCAGGCCGCTTTCTTCCAGCACGCGGCGTTCGGCGGGCAGGTGCCAGACCTGCGCCTCGTCCTCTTCGATCCGCCACAGAATGGCAGCTCTCGCTTGTGTGCGCGCCAACCGCTCCCTCAGCAATGCCGACCGGTCGCCGAAACTGCGCGGACCAGTGGCCCCTTCGTGCAGGTGACAGGCAATGGCCGCTGCGGGATCACCTGTGCCGCCTTCAATCACTGGCCCGCCTTCGCACCAATATTCGGCCAGTGTCTGACCAATGGGAGCGAAGCCAGCCGCCTGCACGGCAATATGCAACCGGTGATCAGGCATCGGGCTGCCTGCGATCAGGCAGACGGGATGATCAGGTGATGTGGCGGGCGCACTCTGCTTGCTGGAAGTAATCGCATTTTCCAGCGCGACGTCATCGACACCGAGCAGCTCGGCCAGTTCGCGGACCTTCTGCGTGGTACGCTCCAGACTGCTCGCCCGCGGAATCATCGCAATATCGAAAATCAACGCTTTGGGGCCGCCCACAAGACCGCGCCGCTGCAGTTCGCAGATGTAATAATAGAAACGCTGCGCCGTATCATCCGCGCGGCTGAAAATGACGCAATCGAGATGGTCATAATCGCCATCTGCCCATGCCTGCAGCGCGAGCGGCGCCCAAGGCGCAAATTTGCTTTCCATCCACGCATCCGCAGTGGTGACATTCTTGTCCAGATCGATGGGCAGCGGCCCGGCATAGGCGCCGGTTGCACGCAGCACGTCGAGAGGCAGGTTCGGACCAGCAGAAGCGATCATGCCAGCACCTCCGGCAACCAGAGGACCATGGCGGGGAACAGGATGATAAGCAGAATATGCAAGAAATCGCTCGCTAGAAAAGGCAGCACGCCGCGGAAAATGTCGGTGATCGACAGGTCCTTCGCCACGCCCTGAATGATGTAGAGGTTCATCCCCAGTGGAGGATGCACGAAACCGATTTCCATCGCTCGGGTGATGAAGATGCCGAACCAGATCGCGCTCAGCCCCTGCGCTTCAACAATCGGCAGCAGGATCGGCGTGGTCAGCAGCATCAGCGCCAACCCATCAAGTACGGAGCCGAGCATCAGCAGAATAACACCCAGCAGGATCAGCGTGCCGATTTTGCCGAGGCCTAGACTTTGCACCAAAGCGCCTGCACCATCGGCCAGCCCGGTCACTCCCACAAAGACCGAGAAGATCAGCGCGCCGATAATGATCAGATAGATCAGCCCGCTGGTGCGCAATGTTTCATGGAACGCTCCGAAAAGATTGTTCCATGTCAGCTTGCGGCGCATTGCCGCGATCAGCAAGGCCCCGGCCGCGCCTATCGCAGCGGCTTCCGGCGGGCTGATGAAGCCAGCAGCGATCCCCCCAATGACAAAGGCGATCAGCAAAACGATTTCCCAGATCCGCCCAAGCGAATGGAGGCGCTCGGACCATGGTGCCCGCTCCCCCGCAGGGGCGATTTCGGGCTTCCAGCGCACGAGGATGAACACGACCGCCGCATAAAGCAGCGCCTGCGTGATGCCGGGGATGATAGCTGCCGTGAACAGACTGCCAATGCTGGTTTCAGCGATGATCCCGAACACGATCAGCGCGCCTGATGGGGGGATCATCTGCCCCAGAGTACCGCCTGCCGCGATGGTGCCACTGGCAATCGTATCGGCATAGCCGCGGCGCTTCATTTCCGGATAGGCCACGAGCCCGACGGTGGCCGTTGTGGCGAGGCTCGACCCGTTGATTGCGCCAAATCCGCCGCAACCGGCAATCCCGGCATAGGCGAGCCCGCCCCGGCGATGGCCAACCATTTTTGCCGCCGCGTCGAACAAGTCACGACTTGCATCGATGGAAAAGAAGATATGCGCCATGAACAGGAATAGCGGCAGCGTGCCGAGTTCATATTTGGTCAGAACGTCGATCAGGACCACGCCGCTTTTGATCAGTGCTGCTTCCGGCCCGAGAACCACCGCGAGTCCGCCCAGCCCGACGAGACCCAGCACCACGCCGATGCGGCCGCCCAGCAGCAACAAAGCGATCAACACGGCGATGCCGACAAGGCCGGTGGCAGGATTTGCGTATATCATTCGCCATGCACCGCCGAGTTAGAGGCCGTGCCGCCGGATAATTCATCACGCCGCACCCTCGCACCGCGAAAAACCCGAATGGTCAGCACGCCGCAGGTCGCCAGAAGCACCAGACCTACAATGACGCGCAGCAGCATCCAGGGAATACCCAGCAGCTCGCTTTGTTCATACGCATCGCGCAGATCCCATGCGATCCAGCTTGATCCGGCCAGCAGGCTGGCAAAGAGCAGGAGGGTCAGAAAATCGGACAGCCTGTCCGCCAGGGCCCGGCGGCGCGGTGACAGGCGATCAACCACCAGTTTCACCCGCGCATGCGCATTTTCAATCGTGGCGACAATCATCGCAATCACGCCGGAAACAAGAACAACGGCCTGCATCATTTCGATCGAACCGTGTACCGGCAGGCCGATATGGCGTCCGATCACCGCGAACGTGTCAATCGCGGTGGCCGCCAGCAGCGCGAGCCCGCCGGTCCATAGCAATATCCGAAGAGAGAAGGTCACGCCGCCTCCATAATCATAAAATCCTGGTCAATTGAGATCGGGGGCAGTCCCGCCTCACGGCTGATCTGTTCGATGTAATCGGCTATTTCCCGCGCGCGCTCTCCATCTGCGAGCACCGGACGGCCTGGCGGTTCGACATGGACCGGGGTCACGCCAGCGCGGACAACGCCATCATCAGTGATCAGCAGACGCGCGATGAAGGCATTGACCGCCTCCGGATGAAACGGCGCGAGCGAATAGGCTGGATCGGGTTCGAAACCGAACATCTGCTTGCGCCGCTGCGCCCATTCGGCCCGCCCGGCATGGTCCTGATCCGGGGAGAGCGCGGAGGTCACCACGCAGCCGTTACCCAGACCGTGAAAGATCGGTTTCCCGCCATGAAACTCCACTCCGCGGACGATATGCGCATGATGGGACACAACCGCATCTGCACCCAGATCAACTGCCGCATGGGCAATCGGCCGTTCATAGGGCGCCAGAGTGACCGGCGTATGCACAATCCCCTTATGCAGAGCGACAATAACAAAATCGGCCTGATTGCGCGCGATTGCGATATCTTCCCGCAAGATATCGAGCGCGGCAGGTAGCACTTCGGTAATGTCAGCCCGCGGATTAACCGGCGAACCGTCGGCCGTCCCCAGCGGCAGGAAACTGCACCCTGCCTGGTCTGGGGCGGCCCAGCTTTCCTGCGGCCCCACGCAATTATAGCTGAGCAGTGCGATGCGCAGACCCTTCACACAGGTAATTGCCGCAAGCCGCGCCGATGGCAAATCGATCCCTGCACCGGCATACAGCACGCCAGCTTCGGACAGACCCGCAATCGTATCGGCAATGCCCTGTGCCCCGCTATCGGCGATATGATTGCCCGCGAGCGAGACCATATCGATGCCGGCATCTGCCAGTGCGGCGAGATTTTCCGGCGGAGCGCCGGGCGCTGGCACGTCACCCGCCATTTCATGCAGGCTATTCGTATGAGCAACCTCGAGATGCGCGATGGCCAGATCGGATTCGAGCAGCCGCGGAGCAATTCCTGAAAGCCAGTGGCGGGCATCTGGCTCATCCAGAACCAGATCGCCCGCCAGCGCTATATCCACAAGAGTACACATCGCAGCTGTCAGATGTCCTATCAGTACCGAATGCGCGCGCCGATTGCGAACATCCGCCCGATGGGGGAGGCCGCGGTGGCATCATAGCCGCCACTGCCATTACCGCTGGGCGCGAGATTCACATAAGGCGGATCAGCATCGAACAGATTGCGCACTTCGCCAATCAGTTCGAGCCCTTCCATCACCGATCCATCAAAGCTTTCGCCCACGCGCCAGGTCACGGTCAGATCAACCGGGGTAAAGGAATCCACCTTTTCCGACGGCGTGACGAGATTATTGGTGTACCCGCCCACATGGGTCGCAGCGAGGCGCGTGCTTAGGGGGCCGTGGTCCCAGTTCGCCGACACCCGCGCTTTGAATTTGAGCGGCTGAAAAATGACATTGCGCTCATCCCGCAGCTCGGCCGTCGGTGTAATGGCGACTTTGTAATCGGTCAGATATGTACTGGAGGCATTGAGGCGCAGCTTATCATTCGCCCCCAGGTCCATATTGTAGCCGATAGTGATATCGATACCGCGGGTGATCGATTTGCCCAGATTGCGCGAACGACCATCCACGTACAGATCTACATTCTCGACACTGCCGCCCGGCAACGCGCCCAGCACGCGCTTGCCCTGAGCGATCAGTTCGGCAACCCGGGCGCTGGCCTCTGCGCCGCGCAGGATGACACCTGTGCCGAGATATTGCTCCTCCTGACCCAGAATCGCCAAATTCGACAAATTGCCTGTGATCTGATCATCATAAGCGACATCGAAATAGGTCAGCGAAATACGCAACCGGTCGATTGGCTCCAGATCCGCCCCGATTGACCAGGTCGTGGCAGTTTCCGGGCTCAGATCGAGGTTCGGACCCGAACCATAGGCCACACCCGTGATCGGCGGGCCGCCAGCCGGGTTCTGATAGTTCTGAACATAGAGGTTGGAACCATTGCCATAGATTTCTGGAATGGTCGGCGCGCGGAAGGATGTGCCATAGCTGCCGCGCAGTTTCAGGCCATCAACAGGGGTCCAGTCAAAGCCGAATTGCGGGTTGGTCGTATCGCCCGCATCGCTGTAGCTGTCATAGCGAATGGCAGCCGTGAATTCGAGCTTTTCAAAGCCAGGCGTCGCATTGCCCGAACCGAAAACCGGCAGGAGCACTTCGGCATAGACGGAATCGACAGTCCGCCCGAAGGTGCGATAGCTGAAGGGTGTATCCGGCTGTCCGCGCGCCACGCCCAGATCAACCGTGAAATCCTGCCGCTCATACCCCACAGCCGCACGAATATCTCCGCCGGGAAGGTCAAACAGCGGGCCTGATGCGCCCAATTCGTAGAATTTCAGCTCACCATCGGTCGGTGCCAGGAATATCTGGTCGAAAATACCGTCGATGACCGATTGCGATGTCCGCCCCAGACCATAGGGGTCGAACGCCAGATCAGGGTCACTGCTGGCCAGCGCAGCGTTTAAAGCAGCATTGTCGACACCGTCGTAAGACCCTGAGAAATCGTGTGTTTCACCATAGGCAAACAGCCCTTCCAACTCCCATTCAAAAGGAAGCTGGATCCGGAGACCGGGCGAAATCTGCCAGCTCTCCGCATATCCGTTCGTACCGCTGAGCGGAACATCATTCGCAAAGCTGTAGTCAATGTCGTAGCTCGAACCAGCAAAACCATCTGGTCTAACGAAGAAGGCATTGGTTTCCGGGACAGCCAGACGGGTAGAAGGCTGCGCACTATTGCGCTGAAATTTCCGCTTGGAATAGAACCCGTCGATAAAGAATTCAGCCCAGTCGGACACTTCAAATGTGCCTGTCATATTCACGGAATCATATTTCTGCTGTGGCACCAGATCCTGACCGACCAGATTGTCACACAGATTGACGGTGCCCGGCGTAATCGCATTGGCATTCGCCTGCGTATATTCGGCCGGCAGGGCATAGGTCGTGCCATCAATCAGCAGCGTGCCCGGGGAGCAACGACTGGTCCGATAATCACCCCCTCCAAACGGCGTCTGGTCGGATACGAAGAAGTCCCGGTCATCGCCGCTGAGGTTGGAGCGTTCGACATGTTCATACGCGACCATGATCTGTCCGCGGCTGAACGTCTTGCCAATCGCGGCACCAGCTGACCATTCGTCAAAATTGCCATTTTCGGCAAAGCCGTAGCGGCCGAAAGCCTCCACCCCATCCAGATTGCGACGCGGGATCAGGTTCACAACCCCGGCAACGGCGTCGGAACCGTAAATGGCGGATGCGCCATTGGCGACGACTTCAACGCGCTCGACACCCAGTGTCGGCAGAACCGAGGGATCGGTGGAGCGGCTGTTATTCACCACCCGGTGGCCGTCAATCAGGACGAGTGTTGCGTAGGGCCCGATGCCGCGCAAGTTTACCGAGTTGCCATAAGTGATGTTACCGGAACCGCCGGCCTGACCACGCGAATTTTCAGACACGCCCAGATCGAAATTCTGCGGAAGCTCTTTGATCACGCGGTCGATTGTGACGGCACCGGAATCGACGATCTCATCACGGCCCAGGACCGTTGCCGTGGCGCCAACGGGTGCTCCCACGCTGACGCGGCTCCCCGTCACCACGATGGTGATGGTTTCGTCCTGGGTTTCCACGGCTTCTGCCACGGTTTCATTCTGAGCCAGTGCAGGTGCGGCGCCAACACCGCTCAAAGCCGCCACAGACACGGTGGCAAGCGCCGCGGTGCGGACAGTGCGCAAATCGCCTTTCAACATCGGTAATCCTCCCCAAATCCGCCCGCCCATCTTCGTGGCTGGCCGGTTGCAGTGGCCGATCTCGGCAATTTGACGACAGCGCGCAATCAAAATATGAATGACAATATTGTTGACGATATTGTTAAAGAGGGATGTCATGAACGACGCAGCAGCCACGCTAGCCCGCAGCGGGCCAACAAGCGCCAACATAGCCGATTGGATCAGAACGCAGATTCGCAGCAGCAGACTGGTGCCCGGGCAAAGGCTGGTCGAAGTCGACATCATAAGGCAAACGGGGGGCAGCCGTTTCAAAGTGCGCGAGGCATTTCAGCGACTGGCTGCGGAAGGGCTCGTAGAAATCGAGGAATTTCGCGGCGCTTCGGTGCGCGGTGCGAGCGAGGATGAAGTGCGCCAGCTTTATCAGGCCCGCGCCTTGCTGGAAGGGATGTGCGCGCGCGATTTCACCGTCAGGGCCGGGGCCGAGGACCGGAAGAAACTGGCCCGGCTCGCGCTCGAAATGGAAGAATGCGTCGACAGCAATTCACCGGAGAAATTCAGCCGGCTCAACTCAGAATGGCACAAACTGCTAATGCGCGGTGCGGGAAATGCGGTCATCGAGGATCTGGTAAAACGGCTCAGCACACCGGTGCATCATTTGCTGTTTGGCACCTTTTACAAGGGCGATCGCCTGCGCGAAGCAGTCGAAGACCACCGTCTGATCATGGATGCGATCGAGGCAGGAGATCCCGAAGCAGCGGAAGCGGCCATGCGCGTCCATGTCGAACACGGCCACAGGTTCCTCAGCAAGCTGGAGCGTGCGGTGCATAATGACTGAGCCTGTTTCGCGTATGAGAATGCCCCGTCCTTTCGTCTGAGAACAGGCATGGAGCAGCGTTAATCGACCAGTATGAAGGGCGCCCATATCGCCGGCGCCGCCCCAGCCGGAATGTCCTCATCTTCGATCAGGGCGAGCTGTGAATTGCGCAAAGCCATCGCCCGGCCCGTACCAGCCGCCGCGGCCTTTAGCGTCGCCACACTGATTGCCGCCGCGGCGTCATCGCGGACGGGCCAGTGCGACAGCAGCAGGGAACGCGCTCCAGCAAGCTGAAATGCGCGGGCCAGACCGCTAAATGCAGGATTGCCCCGGCCATCTGGCGAAGCCGTATTGCAGGCCGAGAGCAGCACCCAATCAGCCGTGAGGCGCATGCCCGCAATTTCGCTCGCCGTCAGCAGCGCGTCATTATCGCTACCCTCGGCACCCTTGACCGGGGTGAGGACCAATGCGGGTTCGTCAAGCCCCCGCACCTGGCCGTTCACCAGGCCATGTGTGGCAAAGGCGATCACCTGGAACGTATCAAGCGGCGCAGCGCGCACCGACGCTTCAGTCGCCTGCGCCCCAGTGAGCAGCAAGCTATCCTCTGGCGCGAAAGCAGCAGACAGCGATGCCAGTTCAGCCAGAGCGCCGGGTAGTGAGGGCATGTCGGCAATACTATCAATATCCACCGCCATGCCGCGCAGCGCTGCACGGCTGGCTGGCGCGCCAGCCAGCGTCGGCGCGCCAATACCGGCAAAGGCGCGGCTTGCGCGCGCCATGCTGGCCGATTGCCTGCGCAGCGTTGGCCTGACCGAAATGGCATAATCGCGCAGCAAATAGTGGCGGGGCTGTCCTTCCTTTGCAGGAGCCGCGAGCAGAACCGAGGGGGGGATCTGCGCCATCAGTCCGCCTGCCGGAAAGATCAGATGCGTCTTATGCGCAATTGCCTGCTGAATATCAGCTGTAAAGATACGGTTGTAGAGCTCATGAGACGCAGCGACATCGAACAGATCCTCTCCCTCTTCACCAAGTCCGCGATCAAGCGAGCTGCGCAGGCGTTTGATCAGCGCGTTCGTCGATTTGAGCGGAACACGCATCTGCCCCCATGACAACCCTTCACGCGTCAGAGCCAGAGTCACGACCCGGTCTTCGTAGATGATCGGCACCACATAGGCCTGATCATCATCCAGCACCTCCCTCGCCTCGGCAATGTTCAGCGGGCGGGGGCGAAGAAATTCGACATAGTCGGGATACTCACGCGCCAACTGGTCTTCTGCCGCCTTTCGCGCCACGATCTTGTCCGCCAGAGCGCCCCGCGCTGCCTCATCCCGGGTCAGCGTGGACCGCATGGCCTCTTCCTCGCTGCGGGCGGTACGCGCAGCATCGAGCGCCCGCGCAAATCCCGCCGCATCGCCGGGATAGGAAAGGCTGGCAGCGCTGGCAGCCAGATCACCCAAAGACGCCAGTTGCGCGCTACGCCACCCCCGTTCCAGATCACCGGCCAGCAAGGCGATGATCGCCGAATCGCGAAACAGCTGGTTATTACCAAAGGCAAGACGTCGCAGATCCTGCCCTTGCGCATATATATCCAGCAAACGGGCTTCATTATTCGCCACCGTCTCGGACAAGATGTCGATGGCCTCTGCTGGGTGGCCAGCACGCGCAAAATTGAAGGCAGCCAAGGATTCGATGAAAGTGCGCGCGGGGTGTTTTTCCGGTAATTTTGCGCGAAATTGCGGCAAAATTTCGCGGGTCAGACGTAATGCTTCCTCATGCTCTCCCATGACGCTGAGCGAGCGTGACAGCCGCGATTGAAGATGGCCCCAGCGCAGATCGCCGTGATCAACCTTGTTCTCCGCCATCAGGGTCAGCCCTTCGCGGAACCAGGGGACTGAATCCTCCACGCGCCCCTGCGAGTAAATCAGCTCACCAATCAGCGAACGATGCATCGCCCTTTCCTGTGCTGCGGACGCCCATTCGCTACGCAAAGCAAGCTTCGCAAAACGTTCGCCGTCATCCGCGCGCCCCACGCCGGACAGCGCCACCGCACGCGACTGCAGCAAGGGAAAAAGTCGCGGATCGTCATAGCCAAAGGCTGCCACAGCGACATCCGTACTCCGCGCGTAGAATGCGACAGCATCTTCGTAACGACCTTCTGAAAGGGCGCGTTGCGCCTGAAGGCTAAGCACGGAAATCCAGGCAGGATGGTCCAAATCCAGCAGCCGCAATGCGAGTGTTTCAGCTTCCCGGCCTGCTTCTGCTCCCTTCTCACGGTCAAGATAGGTCACATGTTCGGCATATCTGGCGGCGAAATATACCAGCGTCGGATCATCCGGCCCAAGATCTTCGCGTGCCTGATCATAGGCGATGCGAAGCCATTCGACCACGCCCGGCATGTCATCCTGCTGATAGGCATCCATGCCCAGATGATAGGATGCCCACGGACGGCCGAGTGATCCCGGCAAGGGCGGGCCGTCCGACAAAAGGCGGAGTTGTGCGCGCAGCTGCGGCTTTTCCTCGGCCGCAGCGAAAGAGTTTAACCCCACCCCTATTGCGCTGGCCTGAGCGGCTGGATCGAGAGGCAGGGACTGATATTCGCGATACAAATCCCATGCCGCCTGATTCTTCTCATCCGCGGCCAGGGCGATAATCGCATTGGATACCAGCCGGGCACGCTCCTCCTCGCTGATTGTGGGTGAGGCCTTGGCAAGCGCGGCCTGTGCCTCTTCGCGCTTCTCAACGCTATGATTATATATGTCAGGTCGCTGCACCTTTTGCCCGTAGAGCGGAGCGGCCACGCTCAGCGCAGCAGCGGCAGCAAATATGCTAGTCGAACACCAGATAGTAAATCGCATTCCCGGGCCCCTCATTCCGCAAATCAATATTGTATCTTTGGGTGTATAACGGTGTGAAATGGCAATCTTGTGGGCCGTTCTCGGCCTGCTCGCCTGCGGACACCCTGTTTGCAGACCGTTCGCACACAGTCTCCTTTTGGGCGTTCACGATCCGCAGGCGCAGCAAGGCGGTGCCGCGCTGCGACAAGGCGACCGTACTGGACTTGCCGGAGAAAAATGTCTGCCCGCCGTGCCAGCTTTCGCCCGGCGCCAGCCGGCCATGAAGAAAGCCGGGACCGAGCAACCGCCCCCGCATCGACGCAGCCGCCGGACCGGCTTGCTCTGACCACGCCGCCATCGGATCCACCCCGCCCCCCTCCTGAAGAGACACGCCATTTGTGCGGAGCGCGGAGAGGATACCGGACAGGCGCTGCACATCGCCCGCTTCATAGGCTCCATCGGCCCGCGCCAGCAGACCAGCCGCCCATGCCGCCCGGCTGATTTGTTGCGGTTCCTGAGAAATCGATTTCAAGGGAGTGCTGGCCGGGGAAGTGTAAGCCTTATCGGCAAGCGCTCCACCTTCTGCCGAATGGGAGCAGGCTGACAAGACAACCGGCCCCAGCACGGCGGCAATCCCTTTGAAGAATCGATGCTTCATCCCGCCATTTCCCCCCGGACGACGAACCGGGTGCCACGATCCTTCATCTCCAGCGAAAGCGCAAGCCCATGTCGCTCAGCTATCGCCTTGGCGAGGGAAAGACCCAGCCCCGCCCCATGAGAATCACGAGCGGCATCCGCGCTTCTGTAGAAACGATCGAAAATCCGTTCCCGATCACCGGCGGGAATACCAGGACCATCATCCTCCACCACCAGCACGGGGCCAGGTTCCAGCGACATGTCGATCCGGCCGCCGGAAGGGACGTATTTGAAAGCATTATCGAGAAGGTTTGTGATGAGGCGGGCGAGCTGATCCTCCTCCCCATCGATCACCACACCAGGCCGGATATCCCATGAAAATTCATGGCCCGATTCCTCGGCACTGTCGCTGTAAAGCTCGCAAATGCGCGAGCTTAATCTGCTCAGATTAACGGGGCGCAAACTATGCGGGTCCCCGCGTCTGGCATTGCTCGATGCAATATCCAGCAGGCTCTCCAGCGTGTGAACCAGCGAACGGATTTCGCCCCGCGCCGCCTGCAGCTCCTGCGCGATGCCTGCCTCCGGATCGGCGGCCAGTGCCTTCACCAGCTTGTTATCCAGATGGGTAAGCGGCGTGCGGATCTCGTGCGCGACCTGATCCGAACTGTCGCGATATGCTTCCATCAAACGCTGCACCCGCGCCAGCGCCGCGGCGGAATGGGATGCCAGCTCGTCGATTTCATCCGGCGCGGCCTTTTGTTCACACGCATCCATGAAACCGGAATCACCTGTCTGGAACGCCGCGTTGATTACGCCGATCCGGCATTGCAGTCTCCGCGTCGTCACGCGCGCAAACAGTCCGACCACCAGCGCAAACAGCAAACCACCTGCAGCAAAGGAGAGTGCAACCCGCTGCAACAAAGGCAAGGCGTCATCCGCCTCATGCGCAACCAGCAACCGTTTATCCGGCGCCAGCAGCGTAGAGCGCGCAAAAGCCGGAGTCGCCCGGCCAATGACAATCCGCCCACTTTCCGACACAGCCGGGTCGAGCGCGGGCCAGTGATCGAGATCACCCGCCAAACGCTGTCCACCCGGACCGAGCAGAAGATAATGCGGCACCGTGCCGTCAGTCGGTGTCAACGCCAGCCGGTCGGCAATCCGCCGCTGCAACTCCTCACCACCGCCGCTGGCATAGATATCCACCAGCCCGGCCAGATCCAGATCAACCGCCTGGCGGGCATTTTCATCCAGCGTATTGCGGATCGTGCGATCGGTCAGCAGCCACAATGCGGCAACCAGCAGCAAAGCGAGGCCGATGGAAAGGACAACGATCCGTGAGAAGATAGAGCTTTGCGCGCGATGTATCATTTACCGTCCAGAAGGCGATATCCCGACCCCCAGATTGTTTCGAGCGCAGGCGTGGCGAAGCGCTCTTCCAGTTTGCGCCGCAAGCGGCCAATATTCACATCCACGACATTGGTTTGCGGGTCGAAGGTCATGTTCCACACATCACGCAGCAACATTTCGCGCGTGACTGTTTCTCCTGCATTTTCCATAAAATAGCGAAACAGTTCAAATTCCCGCGGAGACAGGGGCAGATAGCGGTTCTGGCGAAAGGCAGTGCGAGCCTTCACATGGCATTCAAAGGCCCCGAACAGGATCACCGCACTATGCTCCCGCCCGGAAGAACGGCGATGCAAAGCCTTAATCCGGGCCAGCAATTCGGCGGCTTCATACGGTTTTGCCAGATAGTCATCCGCACCTGCCTCCAGCCCTTCGGCACGGTCGCTGGTCCGGCCAAGCGCGCTTAACATCAGGACCGGTGTGCCAACCCCGCTGTCACGCAGGCGGCGAAGGATCGTGAGCCCGTCAATGTCACCCAGCATCCGGTCGAGAATGATCACATCGAAAGGTTCGATCCCGGCACGCAGCAATCCTCCAGCACCGGTTTCCTCGCAGACAATCGTGTCGCCGCGCTCCGCCGCGAGCTGTCGAATATCATCTGCCGCCCGGCTATCGTCCTCTATATAGAGGATGCGCGTCTGGACCATGTCTCCACCCTTCCCCCACCCGATGCGGGTGCAGGGGGCCAAAACCGGTCCCCTGCCCTGCCTGATGTCAGCCGAGATCTTCAACCGAAACCCAGCCCGTCGTACCGTAATTGTCCGTAGCTTCGATAAACAAACCTTCACGATTTCCCGTAGGAGTCAATTCAGTTCCTGCGCGCAAGCTACGCTTCGCAGCACCATCGACTGAAGGCTCAGCGCGCATCACCGTATCGATAGCCACAACCGCAGCGCTCGATGCAGGCGCAACCGTACCCGCAGCTGCGCCACCTTGTGCAACCGGGCTCACCTCCAGAGCGCTGCGCTGAGCAATCAGATTGTTGAAGGCCAGGACGAAGGCTTCCGTCAGCATTTGGCCTTTCTTGCTGTCAGCATAACCCGCAGTCCCGGCGGCGGAGCGCGCCCATTCATTCTCGTCATTCTTGAACTTGATCGTCGACTTCTTGACCGAGCCGGTGCCCCCGGCGACAGCCATGCCAGAAGCGGGGTCGACGACTTTCAGGCCCGCCGCCACGGTCTTCTTCTTACCGCCCAGGCCGCCAAACATTCCCAAGGCCGCACCGGCGAAGGGAACACTGCTCAACACCTTACCCGCCGCGCCGGAGCGGATCAGCGCCTCGGTGGCGACGGACTTCCCAATTTCGACACCCTGATCGACGTCTTCCTGACTGCCGGCGATGGCTGTCACCAGAAAGCGCGCCGGCGTGCTGGCCGAGGGATTATGCGGCGTGAAACAGCCGGATTCTCTGGCCAGCGCATAGATCAATTCACGCGGGGAGCTGAGATTCCATTCGGTCCAGCCGGCGGCGTCCCCTTCCACAACTGCGATCGTGCCAATCGACTGGTCGCAATGCGTCAGTTGGGGCGCTGCCCCGCTATCCTTCGCCATGGCAGGCATCGGTGCGGTGGCAATCAGGGCGGCGGCGGCAGGCAATGCAATGAACATCCTCATGAGCAAACTCTCCTATGCGCGTGAAGTACCGCCGCACATTGGAGGTCATTGGCTCAAACCCACACACACGATGCCTGTCAGAAACATGACAAAGCCCGTTAGGATGGCAAAAGCGCGAAGGAAGAAAGGCGGGAGAGAGCTAACGACCGGCAGCATACCGGATGCTGGCACGGCCAATCACCCGATTGGCTTGGCATTCCCCTGCGCATCGACAGCCGCCATCGTGAAATTGGCCGTTGCCGCGTGGCACCGTTCACCTGTCAGCAAATCTTCCCCCCACATCTCCACACTAACCACCAGCGAGCCATTGCCCTGATGGATAATAGCCGAAACGAGTTCAACCATTTGCCCTTCGCGGATCGGTGACTTGAAGGCGATTTCGTCACTGGCGGCCATGACGAAAATTTCACGGCTGTGCCGGGTGGCGGCGATAAAGGCGGCCTTGCCCATCATCTTCAGCGCGTCACCACCATAGAGCGTGCCATAGTGGTTGGTTTGCGGCGGAAAAACCATATCCACCGTCCGCAATTTTCCATCCTGAGGGGGACGATGGCTATCCTCTATCGCAGGCAGCGGCAGCGTGGTGTCCGGTCCCTTCACTGCCACCAAAGTAAAACGTCCGCGGGTGCACAGACGGCGTTCTCCGCTGATCAGCGCTTCGGCCAGCAGCTCCACCTCAACTTCGACCGAACTGCGCCCGACCCGGACAAGAGTGGACGTCGCCTCGATCATTTCCCCCGCATAAGCTGCGGCAGTAAAGTCAATCTTTTGCGATGCGGCGGTGACAAAAGGGGCGCGGCCATGCCGGGTTGCAGCCAGAAAGGCTACCTTGTCCATATGCGCCAGCGCGATTCCGCCAAACAGAGTTCCGTGATGATTGGTGTCACCGGGAAACACCATATCGATCAACACAGCCGGCGATGATGCGTGGGACGGCGCCGTCAGTCTGCTATTGGCGGGCATGCTGTTTCCTGCTGTAAAAAACGCTGCCCTAACGTCCGCCGCGATAGCAGGGCAAGGCCCGTTTTCACCACTTTGCGTGAAATTTCAGGCGGGAGCTGATGGGCCGCTCGTGCCAGAGAGCAGATCGATCACGCTCTGAACGCGTTGCCGCTCCTGTGCGCCATCTCCGCCGCGCTCCAGCGCTTCATTGATCATTGCCATACCTTTTAGACACAATGTCATCCGCGCCACTCCGAAAAAGCTGTCATCCTGAAAATCCGGATGCCGCGACAGACGGTTGAGGAGCCCCTGTCCTTCGTAAATGCGCAAAGCCCTGAGTACCGGCACAAATTCCGGGTCATGCCGTGCAGCTATGCCCAATTGGCCCATGATCCGCATGAACTGAACGTAGCCGCCGCCGCCAGCCTCCACCGGATCACGGCTGATCATCCCAACCAGCATTTCCTGCCAGCTTGACAAGCCAGCATAGTCAGACCGGGCGAATTTTTGTGGCAAGATAGTCAGCAATGCATGCCAGATTGCCGTGCGTATACAGGCCGAGGTATCGCCAAAGTGATAGACCACTTGTGATGGGGAAATCTGCGCCTCGCGGGCTTCTTGACGCAAGGTCAGGCCACACAAGCCCTTTTCGATGATGCGCACAGATAATTGCACGACAAAATCGCGCATCGCTGGCGGCAGTCTGTCGAGCCTGCCTTGCCCCTCCGCGCCCAGATCTTCCGGCTTCCAGAACTTTTCAATGGCCCAAGCTCCGACCGGATCGGACTTCACGTCCTCCGGCAGGAAAAACCCGTTCAATCCTTCATTCAGCAGCAAAGTGAACAAGGGGTCCTTGGGCAGGGCCCCGGCATAGGCCTGTTCAGCCAGAATATAGGCCACCAGAGGTTCTGTCAGATGGGACCGTTCCGAACCGAGCAATTCCCCCCAGAAAGCCTGCTGCAGATCGACCCATTCCGCCAGCAAAGTCGCGGAACCAGGGAATTCGCGCGGTTTATACAGCGCCTCCATACAAACAAGCATTGTGGGCTGGCGGATCTGATGGATCAAATAGGCTTGTGCAACACAGGACAGAATATGCGGCCGCATTTCCATGCCGGAATAATACTCAAGCAACGCTTTATGCCGTACCCGCTCCGTCTCGACCGCATCTTTCAAAGTAGCCAGCAGCAATTGATTTTTGCCGCCAAAATACTGAAAGATCGGCGAGGTGCTCTTTCCGGCATTCTGCGCCAATTGGCGAAGCGATAAATTCTCCACACCTTCCTGAACTATCGCATCGCGACAGGAATCAAGCAGTGCCTGCTGCGTGTCGGCATGGTTTTTTTCAGTCATCAGGAAACCCCAAAAGGCAGGCGGCGGGATTTAAATGAAACGACATCCGATACCTTTAGCATCTTTATTATATAGCACTAACACAAGTCAATTATCTCGTAACTATACAATCTTAGACTTGATATTTATTTCGGCGCGGTTTCCTGGAAATTTACGCCCAATTCCTGCTTGAGCGGCGCCAGCCATGCATCAAAGGGTTTCCATGCGGCAACGCCTGACCGATTAATCGGCTGCCGTACCTGCTCTGAACTGGCTGTACGTACGGCGCGATCCGTCTTGTGAAATTCAACGCAGCTTTCTTCAAAAGGTAGCCCGCAATAATCCAGGATGCGGCGAACCTGCCCCTCCAGATCATCCAGCACATCCTCATGCTGAACCCGCAGAATCCGCCCCTGCGGCAAAGCACGGTCCCAATGATCCATCAGATCCACATAATCGCTGTAATAACGGCCTATTTCTGTCAGACCGTAGGTAAATTCCTGACCTTGCGCGAAAAGCTGTTTGAACCCGGAGAAGCAACAATCCATGGGCGCGCGCCGCGCATCGATAATCCTCGCATTGGGCAGGATCAGCTGGATCAGCCCGATATGCCGGAAATTGTTGGGCATTTTGTCGATGAAGAAGGGCGCGCCCTGCCGGTGGATGCGGGTGTTTTCGATATATTGGCGGCCCATAGCCTGCAGCTGATCTGCAGAGAGTCCAGCCAGCACGCCGGGATAGCGGGAATTGGCGGATGCCTTGCTGCGCCCACGCAAACGGTGTGCCATTGCCAGAATATCCGGCAATTCCATCGTACCATCCACCTGGCTGTGAGATGCCAATATCTGTTCGATCAGGGTCGATCCCGCGCGCGGCAGGCCCAACACAAAAATCGGATCGGCGGCATCATGCCCCTTGCCCGCCTGTGCGGCAAACAGGTCACTGGTGCAGACCCGCATCTGTGCGTCGAATTCCGCCCGCATCTGATCCGCATCATAGCGTGATTGGCGGCGTTTCAGCGCGTTCCCTTCGTCATAATAGCGGAAGCTGCGCTCATACTCCCCCGCGTCTTCATGCGCTTTGCCCAACGCAAAATTGAGATGAACCCGGTCCATGAAGGACAAATCGCCGTGATCGAGCTGGGCATGCATCGCCTCGATTTCGGCGTCGCTGAAACGATAGGTCTTGAGATTGGCCAGTGAATAATAAGCTTCACCCGCCGCCGGGCGCGCCGCAATTGCAGCCTGATAGGACGCCACGGCGTCCGCCTGTTTGCCATATGTTTTGAGCGCATGTCCGCGCGAAGTCAGCGTTGCCGGATCATTGGGCAGACGCTCCAGCACGGCATCGAACAATTCGAAGGCTCGCTCATATTTACCCGTCTGCATACTCTCGATCGCCAATTGCGATTGAAAGGTCACATTATCGGGCTGCGCTTCATAAAGCTGTGCGGCCTGATCATAGGCTTCAGCGAATTTCTGCCGGCTGCGCAGGACCTGGATATAATCGAGCCGCAGACGCAGATCGTCCGGCTTGAAGGTCAAGGCGCTTTCCAGCAGGAATTCGGCATCATCCAGCACGCCAAAGCGGGAGCCGATTTCAGCCAGCAACCGCATCCCTTCCACATCGCGCGGATGCTGCTGCAAATAATAGCGGCACAGATCCTCCGCCTTGGCCAGCCGCCCTTCATGCAGATGGTTGAGCGCCGCGAGCAATTCCCGCGGGAGTTGCTGAACACGCTTTGCCTGTTCCGCAGCAGCTTCAGCCTGCGGCAGCAAGCCTGCCTGACGCAGCAGGTCGATCTGCCCTTTCCAACTGGCCAGCAAGGCCGGGTTGAACTGACAAGCACGCGCATAGGCCGCGATCGCCGCATCCCGGTGGCCGCGATCACGCGCCAGATGGCCGCTTTCCTGCCATGCCCGGCCATATTCGGGCGCAGCATGATGCAGCTCCGCAAGGAGCTGTTCAGCCTTGTCGTAATTTTTGAGAAAGCGCGCGGCGACCGCACCAAGATACAGCGCTTCGCTGTTTTCTGGCTGCGAAGCGATAATAGCTTCGGCGGTGTGCAATCCGGTTTCGAACTTGCCCTCTTTCAGGGCCTGCTGCGCGTCTTGCAATGATACGTTGGTTTCGGGGCTGTTCATATGCGCCCTTTGCCAAGAAAAGAGTGCCGGGGGCAAGCCACTCGCCCGCCCCCGGCCCTGTTTCGATCAATAATCGAAGGAAACACGCATACCAACCGTCAGCGGACGGTTTACGGTGATGCGCGGAACATCGAAGTTGAAGCTGCCGGCCACCTGGGCCCGCTTGTCGGTGAGGTTTTCACCATAGACTTCGAAAGACCACTGATCCTTCTCAACACCTGCAGTCAGGCTGAACGTGGTGTAGCTATCGAGCTTCAGCTTATTGATTTCGATAATGTCGGTGTATTTGGAGCCCGAATGAACGACCTGCGGCATGATGTGCGCACGCAGATCATTCGACAGATCCCATTCATAACGCACCCGCAGATTGCCCTGGAATTCAGGAGCATATGCGAGGGGCGAACCCTTCACCACATCGTCGGTCGGCGTCAGAACTTCCGTGATTTCCGTATCAAGGAAAGAGAACGCACCAGCAACGGTGAGGCCCGGGACGGCATAAGGCTGGAAGGTCAGATCACCTTCAACGCCCTTGATTTCCGCATTCGCCGCATTGTCCGAGAAGAACAGATTGGTGATCGAAGGATCGAAAATCGTCGTCTGCAAACGGCTCACATCGACATAGAAGGCACTGCCGTTGAAGCGAAGCTGACGATCAAACAGGCTCGTTTTCCAGCCAAATTCGTAATTCTTCACTTCATCCGTGTCGAGCGCGAAGGGAACCTTGTAATCGCCCGGGCCATCTGCACCGCCGGGACGGTTAAGCAGGCCAGGACGGAAACCTTCCGAATAGGTGCCGTAGAACAGCAGATCTTCGGTCGGCGTGAAGGTCAGCGTACCCTTGAAGATAACACCGTCGGTCGTCGCCTTGTCCGGGTTTCCGTAAGGATTGTCAGCACCGTATTTGTCCGACAGGTTGGTACCGCCGCAGCCCGGAATGTTGACCTGGTCTTCAACCGGAACGCCCTTATTGGCACCGAAGATCGGCGAATTGAGCTTACAGAATGCCGAGGTTGCTGCGCCTTCAAGGTCAACTTCCACGTCATAATACCGTGCACCACCAGTGATGGTCAGCATGTCAGGGACGATATCAAAGGCTACTTCGCCGAAAATACCGAACTGCTTGTCAGTACGCTTCACATCGTTGCGGAAGCCGACATTGTCAGGCAGCGGGCCTGCATCGCTGAAATAGCCCGGCGCTGCATTACCAACCGTGCCGGTTACTTCAGTGTTGGTGAAGGGATAGATATCCGAGAACCCGCGCGTCACGCCATCGTAACCGCGAACCTGTTCGGATGCGTAATAATAATCGTTACGCTCCTTCAGAACGAGGCTGGAATAGAACCCGCCGACAGTTGCCCGAATGCGTTCTTCCTGCGGCGTATTCACGCGCAGTTCCTGCGTGAACACAGTGGTGTCCGTATCCGACGTAACCGCCAGATTCGGGGCATAGCAGGTCGGGTCAGCCGGAGCGTTGGCCACGTCACCGGGATACACAACGGCCGTATCGCACATGTAATAGGGAATGTACTGACCAACGAAGAGATAATCGGAATAACCGACATTCTGATGCGTTTCACGATCGGTATAGGCGCCGGTATAAACGATATCGAGCATCGCCAGACGACCTTCAAGGGTCCAGCTGGTGTTCGAGAAATCATCTTCCAGACGATCGTCGGAATAACGCTGAATCTCGAGATTATCGAGATCAAGTTCCGGATCGGCAAAGAACACGCCGTCCGATTCAACGCTTTGACGCGCATGGGCGACAGTCAGGCGCCAGTCCGGCCCCATTTCCCACAAGGCGCTGGCCCGGAAGCCGGAATATTGCGTGTCATTGAAGTTGTCCTCAACCAGACGCGCATTATCCGCAGCCTGGAAGGTGACGTCATTGTCGATATAAGCCAGTGATTCAGGGTCGGACTGGAAGCCGGCACGATCACTGTTCACCGGTACACCATTGTAGCGTTCCGTGCCTTCGGGACGGAAGCGAGCGCTGCCACGCATCGTGCGCTGACCATGGACATTGTCGATATAGCCGCCCTGATCATCAAGGAAGGCCACGCCGCGCAGTGCGAAATTATTCGTCACCGGCACGTTCAACATGACTTCGGTCTTGTAGCTGGTTTCACCGCCCTTGGTGAAGGATACGCCAGCCTTTGCCTTGGCATCGAACCCGGCCAGGCTGGGCTTGTTCGTGATCAGACGGACAACACCGGCCTGCGAACTGGCGCCAAACAGCGTGCCCTGCGGGCCTGCGAGAACTTCGATACGTTCCATATCGGCGGCATACACGTCGAGGTTACGGCCCGGCTGCGCCAGCGGCTGCTCGTCGAGATAAAATGCAACGTTGGGGGCAAGACCGGCCACACCGGCCGTGGTCAGGTTCGGCGTGGTGGATGCCAGGCCGCGAATGTAAATCGTGCTCTGCCCGGGGCCGCTGCCGCCAGCGGTTACGTTGGGAAGCTGGTCCAGATAATCGTCAAACGTTTCCACGCCCAGCTGATTAAGGCCTTCTTCGCCGATTGCCTGCACCGAGAGCGGCACATCCTGCAGATCTTCGCTGCGCTTGGTTGCCGTCACGATGATCGGCTGAATTCCAGTGCGCGCGACTGCGGGTGCGCTTTCCTGTGTCTGGGCTGCGGCAGGCGTAGCAATTGCCACTGCCAGCGCACCAATAGATGCACCGGTAATATGCTTAATCATTCTGCGTTCCCTTGTTTTTTCAGTCCACATTTGGAGATGATGCCAGTGCGGCATCGGCGCTCAGAAAAAAGCGAATGTCTCATGACTATCGGTCACGAACTGTTCAGCTTCGAGCGCGGGGTGAGCTCTCGTTAGAGAAGGGATCCGCAGATAACCACCACCAACCCCGCTTGCCGCCGGACGCAAGAAAAATTTGTGGTATAATGGCAACACAGAAAAACCACCATTCACAGCACGAAGCATCCGAATATGGTGCTGCTGAGAAATCCACAGGGGTGGTGCCAGACAAAGAATGCTCACCCCGATCGACGCAATACATCGCAAGGGCGAAAGGACAGACCAGACAATCCGCTTCGGCCGATATTTGGCGGTTTGCAGCCGGAATCGGCATATGCCACCCTATCGATTCAGATCCACGTGCACATTACTAAGGGCGCTCGCGATACGCGCACGCCATTGCTTGTTGATCAGCTGCTACACGGCAGGTGGTGATATTAAACCCGGAAATTGGCAGTGCATTTGGCAGGAACATCGCCCAACAATCAGACTGCAGCTATTCCACTGTCACACTTTTGGCGAGGTTGCGTGGCTGATCCACATCAGTCCCTTTCACACAAGCGGTGTGATAGGCCAGCAACTGGACCGGCACGGCATAGACGAGCGGTGCGATCAGTGGGTGGACCTTCGGCATTTCAATGGTTGCGATGCAACCTTCACCCGCTTCCTCCAGACCAGCTGCATCGGAGATCAGCACGATCTGCCCGCCTCTGGCGCGCACTTCCTGCATATTGGAGACGGTTTTTTCAAACAGCGGCCCGGAAGGTGCCAGCACGATAACCGGCACAGCTTCATCAATCAGCGCGATCGGGCCATGTTTCATTTCGCCAGCCGCATAGCCTTCAGCGTGAATGTAGCTGATTTCCTTCAGCTTCAGCGCACCTTCCAGTGCGAGAGGAAAATCAGACCCGCGCCCAAGATAAAGCACATCGCGCGCCGGGGCGATCAGATGCGCCATATTGGCGATTTCCTCATCATGATCGAGCGCCGCGTTAAGGCAGGCCGGTGCCTCCAGCAGATGGCGCACGATTTCCGCTTCTTCCGCAGAATTAAGCCGCCCCTTGCGCACTGCGAAATGGGCGGCCAGCGCGGCCAGCACCGCCAATTGGCAGGTAAATGCCTTGGTCGACGCCACGCCAATCTCCGGCCCCGCATGGGTGGGCAACAACAGATCCGCCTCACGCGCCATGCTGCTGGTGGGGACATTGACCACCGCCGCGATGGTCTGCCCCTCGGCCTTGCAATGACGTAGCGCCGCGAGCGTATCCGCCGTTTCACCGCTTTGTGAGATGAACAGCGCCAGCCCGCCTTTTTCCAGCACCGGCTCCCGATACCGAAACTCGCTGGCAAAATCGATATCGACCGGCACGCGCGCGAATTGTTCAAACCAGTATTTCGCGACCATCCCGGCATAATAGCTGGTTCCGCAGGCCACGATGGTGACGCGGTTTACGGCAGAAATATCAAAGTCGATCTGCGGCAAAGCCACGGCCTGTTCCAGCGGCCTGATATAGGATTGCAGTGTCTGGGCGACCACGGTCGGCTGTTCGAAAATCTCCTTCTGCATGAAATGGCGATAATTGCCCTTTTCAATTGCAGCGGCAGATGCGCCCGAGGCCGTGATTTCTCGGCTGACCTGAGCCCCGTCCTTGTCCCGGATGGTGGCGCTGTTCCGTGTGATGGTGACCCAGTCGCCTTCCTCCAGATAGGATATCTGCTGCGTCAGCGGCGCGAGTGCCAGTGCATCAGACCCCAGATACATTTCGCCATCACCGTAACCCAGCACCAGAGGCGAGCCGAGCCGTGCGCCGATCAGCAGTTCAGGATGCTGGCGGAACGCTATGGCCAGTGCGAAGGCCCCGCGCAATTGCGGCAAGACGATACTGACTGCGTCCTCGGGTGACTTACCCGCCTCCACCTGTTCGGAGATCAGATGTGCGACCACTTCCGTGTCGGTGTCGCTTTCAAACACCCGCCCCCGCGCCGACAGTTCTTTGCGCAGGCTGCGGAAATTTTCGATAATGCCATTATGCACCAGTGCGACTTCGCCCGTTGCATGCGGGTGCGCATTATTATGCGTCGGCGCCCCGTGGGTCGCCCAGCGCGTATGGGCGATGCCCGATGTGCCCGGAGCGGGATTGGCCGCAACTTCGCTGACCAGATGGTTGAGCTTGCCTTCCGCCCGTCTGCGGATCAGCTGGCCATCATGCAGTGTGCAGATACCCGCACTGTCATAACCGCGATATTCCATCCGGCGCAGACCGTCCGTTAAACGCTCCGCGACGGGTTCACTGCCGACAATGCCAATAATTCCGCACATGCACTTATCTCTTCTTAATTGGGCAATTGCCGATTAATGGTCGTCATAGACCATCGCGTCATCATCACGCGGCAGATATTCTTTCGACAGATCGTAATTGACCGATGTTCCTGTGCTGCCGCCTCCTTCACAGGCGTGGTTCGCGATGATCTTGTCATTTTTCATGACCAGGACACCATCGGAAAACTCGGGGTCATTTCCCTCACCAGCGGTGAAGTTGGTGCGCCGGACGCGGCTATAAACCACATAGCGGAAATCACCCTTGCGGAAGGAAAGCTGCGCCTCGCCGCCACCGGAATAGGGGACAGAAGCAAAGGTCAGCGATCGATCACCTGCCTTCTTGGGCCAGACCATTTCCGATGCTTTGCCCTTGCTGCCATAGCGATATTGGGCGAAATCCTTTCCTTCGGCGCCATCTGTCAGGCACACGGCAATCGCTTTGCCGTTCTCAAGCGAACAAGAGAAAAACGTCTTTTCCTGCGCACCGCATTCAGGCTGCACACCGGCAACCTGCGGCGCATCTTTTGCTGCGGTGTCGTTCCCTGATCCCGTGTCACCATCCGCCGCCGGATTGTCTGCCCTATCCGGGGAAACGGTCGCGCCATTTTCGTCAGCCGGCGCGCTCTCGCCATTGCCGGAGCACCCGGCCAGAGCCAGCACTGCCGTCGCTGCAAACAGAATATTGCGCATCATTTGTCACCCATGGATTTTTTCTTCTTCATTGCATCGTGAAACCGATCGGCCCAGCCCGGCTTAACCAGCTGTTCTGCCCGCACCATGCGTAATTCACCATCGGCAACATCTCGGCTGACAGCGCTGCCCGCGCCAACAATCGCATCTGCACCAATATTGATAGGCGCTATCAGGGCGCTGTTGGAACCAATGAAGGCCCGCTCACCAATCACTGTCTGATGTTTGAAATAGCCATCATAATTGCAGGTAATAGTCCCGGCGCCGATATTGGCACCGGCACCAATTGTCGCATCACCAAGATAGCTCAGATGGTTGGCCTTGGCCCCCTTGCCAAGCGTGGCCTTCTTGATTTCGACGAAATTGCCAACCTTGGCACCTTCTTCCAGCACAGCCCCCGGGCGAAGCCGGGCATAGGGCCCTATCTCCACCCCTTCGGCAAGGCTGGCCCCTTCAAGGTGGGAAAAGGCGCGGATCGTCACATTATCGGCCAGGGAAACACCGGGACCAAACACGACATTGGGCTCCACCGTCACATCACGGCCAAGAACCGTATCCCACGCGAAAAACACAGTGTCCGGGGCCACCAGCGTGGCCCCATCAGCCATGGCCTGCGTCCGGCGCGCCTGCTGCCAGCGTGCTTCCGCCGCGGCCAGTTCAGCGCGTGAATTGATCCCCGCGACCTCATCCGGCGTGGCGGCGGTCAGCACCGCACAGCTGCGCCCTTCGTCATTGGCGATATTGACGATGTCAGTCAGGTAATATTCGCCCTGCGCATTCTCCTTGCCCACCTTGCCCAGCAAATCGAACAAGGCCGGTCCGCGCACAGCCATGATACCCGAATTGCACAAGTTGCAGGCCCGCTCGGCTTCGCTTGCATCCTTATATTCGACCATCCGCGTCACGCGGCCATTCTCGGCAATCACCCGGCCATATTGCAGCGGGTCCTCCGGCTGAAAGCCAAGCACCGCCACATCGGCCGCATCGTCTTCCTTAAGCCGCTCAATCATCGCACGCATCGTATCGGTGGAAACGAAAGGCACGTCACCATAGAGGATCAGCACATGGCCAGTGAAATCCCGCAGAGCATCTTCTGCCTGTTGCACCGCATGGCCGGTGCCCAATTGCGGTTCCTGCAAAACGGTTTGCGCACGGTCGCCGAGCTGTGCCTCAAGCTGGTCACGCCCGTCCCCCACGACCACGACCTGCTTTTGCGGAGCAAGATCCGCGACCGAGGCCAGCAAATGTTCGATCATCGGCCGCCCGGCCACCGGATGCAGCACCTTGTGGCGGCTGCTCTTCATGCGGGTGCCCTTGCCTGCGGCAAGGATGATGGTGGCAATGGGGGTGCTGTGATCGCTCATGATTAAAGCACATGCCACCAAACGCTTGAGGATTCCATATCTCTCCGCCATCAGCTGCAAACATGACAAATTTCCCCTTTGCCACGATCGGTTTCGATCTCGACGGCACGCTTGTCGACAGCAACCTGGACTTGCTGCCGGCCATGAATCACACGCTGGAGCTGGCGGGCCGCTCGCCGCTCGATTACGAACAATCAAAGCGGATTATCGGCGGCGGAACGCGGGAGATGTTGCAACGCGCGCTGCTTCACACCGGCGGACCGATTGCCGAGACGGAGATGGATGCTTTGCTGGAGCAGCACTTCACCTATTACGAAGCGCATCTGGCGGACAATACTGTCCCCTTTGACGGTGTGCTTGCCACTCTTGATAATTTGCGAGAGCGCGGTGTCCGACTGGCGCTGGTGACGAATAAGATCGAACGCTTCGCCCGCAAATTGGTCGAGGCTCTGGATATGATCCATTATTTCGATTGCGTGATCGGCGGCGACACTCTGGGTCCCGGCCGCGCAAAACCGGCCCCCGATATGGTGCGCGAAGCAATCGGGCGATGCGGCGGGCACAGCAATTTCGTGATGGTGGGCGATTCGCGCTTTGATGTGGAGGCCGCCCATGCCGCGGGCGTGCCCTGCGTCGCCGTAACCTTCGGCTATCGCGACCGTCCGGCGGAGGAGCTGGGCGCCGATCGGCTGATCGACCATTATGATCAACTTATCCCCGCGCTGGAACAGCTCTAAGCCGAACGGATGTGAGCCCTCGCCCCGATCGGAGGGAAAGGGCTCACACTGTTGGAAGGCTGATTAAAGGGGGATTAGCCTTCAGAAATCGACCTGGGCCCGCACCGCGAATGTATCGACCCCATAGGATTGATCGCCTGCGGCAGGGAGAGGGGCCCGGTCATATTCCATGCGACCATAATTGGCCATCAAGCGTGTAAAATCGGTAAGCGCCCAGATCAGAGAAGCTTCGTAGCCGTTCTGTATTCCGCCATTGATCCCGCTATCGTCCAGATCCAGATAATCGTAACGCAGATTGATCTGCACCGCGCCCAGACCGCCCTCACCCACCGGATGGGCAGGCTTCACCCGGTCAAACCGTCCGCCCTTATATCCGCGATGGTCTCCTGGCGTCAGGAATAAGCCGGTTTCAATATAGCCACCAAAGAAATTCGGGTCCGCCAACGCACCGGGGCGTGCCACCCGCTGCCAATAGGTTTCGGCGGCCATGTGGAAAGCACCGGCGATGACCGCGCCTTCCAGACCGTATCCCGTTTCACCCGTGGCACTGAAGCTACCGGTATCAAGAAACCGAACATCTGTCGTGTGGATGAAAGGCCGCTGCCGATAGCGGATCGTCGCCGCGGAATCGTTGAATTCGCGGTAGTGAAAGGAACCGCCCAGATGCAGCTGAATATTGTCCAGACGCGGCGAAAATACCATCCGCCCATCCACGCTCCAGCTATTATCGGCGTCATCGGCCAGATCATCAACATTATCGGTAAATATACCCGCCTGCAGCACAAACGGGCCGGGAGTATATTGCGCCGACAAGCCGACCCGCCGTTCAAACCCGAAAGCATCGGTGAAGGCGGCCCTTTCGACAAAGGAGGTATGCAGCGAGCTGGAAAGCTCCTCCAGCCCCTGAAACGTGTTGTGATGGCCGGCCGACACGGTCAGATCACCATCTTCATAAGTCAGCACAGCATCGGCCAGCTGCACGTCCAGCCCGGCAAAATCGACCTCGACCTTATAGCCAAAACCGCCCGGCGCATCGCCCTTCATTCCCATCCGGACACGGCGAATTTCGCTGGAGAAGCCCAGCCCTTCCTCATCGATTCCCTTGGGGGCAGACACAGAACCCGCATCAACCTGCAACCGTCCGAATGGCTTGAAACTCCAGCCATCATCGCGTTGCAACGTCGCGACCGGGGCCGCTGCGGAGGTGCGTGCAGCTGCGCTTTCAGCCGAAACTGCGGCGGATGTGGAAGCTGACGCATTCGCTGGCACCGCATTGGAAGGCAACGAATGTTCTGGAGCGCTCGCTTGTTCGTCCTCGAGCCGCTCTTCCAGTTCTGCAATCCGGCCCGCCATCGCATTCATCTGCGCGCGCATCCGGTCAAGCTCTGCCCGCATTGCATCATTGCCCGAATCCTGCGCCTGCGCCGGAGCCATGCTCGCAAGATAAAGACTGGCCCCCAGGGCTGTTGAACTGGCAAAACGCCTGAAACTCTTCACAATTTTCCCCTCAAACGCTCAAATATTACTATTTGATTGCGCCCCTAAGGCAAGAACGTGACTCTTTTGTGTCACTTCTTTGTCATGACAGCAGATCTTTGCCCGTGCGCAGCGGGATCAGAGCGGCTAAGTAGTCCTTATGGCGATTTCCTTTCACAACCGCGTGGCCGTGATTACCGGGGCCGGCAACGGACTGGGGCGCGCATATGCTCTCGAACTGGCGCGCCGCGGCGCAAAGCTGGTCGTGAACGATTTGGGCGGCGATCTGCAGGGCACCGGCACATCCAATGCCGCCGCTGCGGTGGTGCAGGAAATATGCGATGCCGGCGGCGAAGCAATGGCCTGCGATGCCTCCGTGACCGATACGGACGCCATGCACGCCATGGCACAGGACGCGGTCGAGCGCTGGGGCAGGATCGACGTTCTGATCAACAGCGCGGGCATATTGCGTGATCGGACATTCGCCAAAATGCCCGCGGAGGATTTTGACTGCGTGCTGGAAACCCATCTGATGGGTTCGGCAAATGCAACACGCGCCGTCTGGCCGCATATGCGGGAACAGAATTATGGCCGCATCCTCTTCACCTCCAGCACCAGCGGCCTGTTCGGCAATTTCGGACAGGCCAATTATGGCGCCGCCAAGATGGGGCTTATCGGCCTGGCCCGGACGCTCCAGCTGGAAGGGGCGAAATATCGCATCCGTATCAATGCATTGGCGCCGCTCGCGGCGACCCGCATGACGGAAGATATTCTGCCCGAAGACAGTTTCGCCAAATTTGCGCCTGAAAAAGTCGTGCCCGCCGCGCTCTATCTGGTGAGTGATGACGCACCGAATGGGGCGATTATTGGCGCGGGTGCGGGCGCATTCCATTCCGCATGGATTGCCATGAACCAGCCGGTCGTGCTGGATGACGATGCCATGAGCGTGGAAGGTTTCGCCGAAAAATGGGATTCAATTGCACAGCGCGAACCGCTCTGCTTTCCCGAATCCGGGCCGGAGCAAAGCGCACTTATCCTCAAAGCGCTGAAGCAGCATTCGGAATAACCGCAGTTAGGGTCAGGTAATCCGCCGGCGGACGGCACGGCGCACGCTCTCTGCCACCAATCCGTAAACAAGGTGATTGGCCAGCGCCAGACCATGCGCCTTGGCACCGCTGTTGCGCGGGCGACCTGACAGGCCAAGCGCCGGGACAATGAATTCATCCGCCACCGCAAAAACTGCCGTGCCAAAGACAGAGCCCTGCCCGGCCTTCAGCACAGGCATTTTCCGCGCAAGCACACCATAGCCCGTGCCAAGCGCAGTGCCGAAAGCAAATTGGAGAAGCGATGTCGCCAGCCCCTTTTTGCCTTGCGGCACCTTTTCGCCAGTGGTTTCAACCGCGGCAATATCGACGCTTCGCGTCGCGGCGCGCGGCGTGCCGATCTGGGGTTTGCCTTCCTCATCGCGTTTAGACGGATCGAAACCTACGACTTTGGCCGCCAGAGGCATGAACAGCGTGATCGCCACCGTCGCGGCGACACCGGCAACAAGGCCAGCGACAAGATCGCCCGCTACATTTTCATCGCGCTGTGTGTTGTCTGTCATGCCATTCATCCTGATCGGGTGACTCTTGGCATTTCAACGGTGAAAGCTGCTCAGCGGTTCCGCTTATTCGTCAACGGCCTTCATCAGCCTGCGCTCCATCGGGGCCAGCACATTGCTGAGATCATGACCACGTTTCAGCACCTGCCCCTGTTCACCGAACAAGGCCCACATACCCTGTCGGTTGCGCAAGGCGGGGCGTTTTTCGAGCCGCGCCTGCGGCACATCCGCCGTGCGGCGAAAAGCGGCAAAGATCGCGCAGTCACGGGTGAAATCCATCGCGTAATCACGCCATTCCCCCGCGGCGACCATACGCCCATACAGATCGAGAATACGTTGCAATTCCTGCCGCTCAAACCCCACTTGCTCCGGCTTTCGCCCGGGGAAGGACAACACATTGCCGGCATTTGGCCCCAGGCTCATCAGCAGTTTGTACCGCTCATCTTGTGGGGCTGATCACCGCGACGTTCCGCCTTCAGCGCTTCTACTTCCGCACGCAATTCGGCAATTTGCCGTTCCAGTGATTCGGCCCTGTCGCCGCTATTGGGTTCGCACGGTTCATCACAGGGCGTGCCATAGGGGATGAATTCGCGCAGCCAGGTTTCAGCCGGAACGAGCGTGGAGCGTGCTTTCAGACCGATCATGGTTGCGCCTTCCGGCACATCATCGGTCACCACTGCATTGGCCCCCACCCGCGCCCGTTCACCCACCGTGATCGGGCCGATAATCTGCGCGCCTGAACCAATGATCACATTGTCTTCCAATGTCGGATGCCGTTTGCCGGCAACACCATTGGTGGGATTGGTGCCCCCCAGCGTAACACATTGATAGATGGTAACATTATCACCAATATGCGCCGTTTCACCAATGACGGTAAAGCCATGATCGAGAAAGAAATTTCGCCCGATCGTCGCACCGGGATGGATGTCGATCGCGGTAATCCAGCGAGACATGTGGTTCACCAGCCGGGCGAGAAAAAACAGCCTTCCGCCGAACAGCCAATGCGCGATCCGGTGAAAGAACAGTGCCCACACACCCGGATATAGCAAGATTTCCCACCGGGACCGCGGTGCAGGATCGCGCTCCCTAATGGAGTCGAGATAGCTGATCAGAGAGTTGAACATCGCTCTTACAGTCTTCCACCAATGGCGCCTTATGGCAAGCGGCTGGGCTGCCTATCCGCCATCCAGTCCAGCGCAGCCCGCCAGATCGCAAGCGTCGGCGGGGCCTTCCGTTCCATGCTGATCCGGTCAATCGCCGCCACCAGCCGTTCCAGAGCGATATAGGAACGCTCCACGCGTGGTACCAGATAGGCTGCCGCTTCGGGATGCAATGGCAGGCCGCGTTGCTGCGCCAGCGACAGGATCAACTCACCGGCCATGCGGTCATCCGGCGGCCCGATATGCAATTGCATGGCGGCGCTGAGCCGCGACCGCAAATCAGGCAGATGGATTTTCCAGTCGCCATCCCATGCCGCCAGCAGCAGCAATGTGCCGCTTTCCTGCGCGCGGTTCCAGCGGTGAAACAGCGCGTCTTCATCCATCAAGGGTGCATTATCGATGACTTCACCGAGACCGCTTTCGGAAAACCAGCGTAGAAACAGCGATTTTCCTGATCGGGGCGGCCCTTTCAGAATCGCGGTTCCATAGGGCCAACCCTTGGGCTCGCACAGGGCTTCGGCCGTCGACGCATTGGCATCGCCGATAACGATACGTTCGGGTCCGTCACCATTATTGCGGCGCAGTGGCAGGGCAATTTGCTGCATCGCCTTACCGCGATATGGATAATGCGTTGCTGCCCTGGGTAACCTGCCAGCCGCGGCCTTCCAATGCGGCTGCCAGCGCGGCAAGTTCCCCGGCATAGCTCACCCGCATGACCGAGGTTCCGCCAATCGCAATCGAGCTGGTCGAGGCGCTGCGAACACCCGGCGTCCCCCGGATGGCCCCCAGCGTGGCATCGACTGCCGAGGCATCAGGCGTCACGAACTGAATGACATAGCTGTTGACCGTCACTTCAGCCGCGTCATCGGGGCCGTCCGTGCTGGGGTTCACAGATTGCGCAGCTGCATCAGGTTCCAGTGCGGCATTCGCCTCCATGGCCGCTTCATCGGCTCTGGCCGCATCAATTAATCGCTGAACCAACGGACTGATTTCAATCCGCTCGCTCTCCAGCGTCGGGTCCGGGCGAAGCTTGCCCGCATTCACGGCCTGCGTGAACATCTCGTCAAAGCGGCGCACCGCCTGCCCCAGCATGGCCGGAATCTGTTCTTCATTGTCTGCGGTCAGCGTGAATTCACCGAGATATTGACTATCCGGGCCATAACGCGCGGTGAATGTGCCCTTCACCGGGCCGCCCGGCCATTGCCGTTCAAGCTTGGCAATGGGCGAAATCACATCGGCCGCGCCGAATTGATCGAGAATATTGCCCCACCACAGACGGCTGCGGCGTCCAAGCTGGCCATAGGTAAGCAGCAACGATTCGCCCCCCGCACCGGAAGGGCGAACATAATCCACCGCACTGGCACCGGCCTGATATTCAGCCCAGGCGCGCTGCCATGGATTGCGTGTTTCGAACATGATCGGATGACCGCCTTCGAACAGCACCGGCAAAGTCAGCAAGGGAGCCGACCGTGAGCGCTCACCGCCGCCGCCCAGCAGCGCCCCTGCCTTGGTCCGGTCAAAAATGACGCCCAAGGTCGCGATATAGCGTTTAGGCCCCAATTGTTCTTTCTCGACGATGATCGCGGCGACCATCGATTCGATGCGCGAATCGGAAATATCCGGCCCATCGACCTTTTCCCACGCCTTGCGCTGTGCCTCGCGCCAACCTTTTTCACGGGCTTCTTCGGGTGAGTCTGCGGTCACATCCACAGTCACACCGTTCACCTGAATATCGGTGGTTTTGGCGACCGGAGCGATGCCGCGATCCCCGGAAACCTGCGCGATCAAGGCCTGAACAGCGACCAGAGCGAAAGCCAGTGCGCCCAGCAGGAACAGGATCGTCAACCAGTGACGAGAGCGAGGGGGGAGAGGTGTGTTGAATGTTGTCATCGGGGAAAACCGATGGCCTTTTGCCCAAAGGCGAGTGGAAATCCAAGCGCGAAAGACTAAAGGCGGTGGACATGGCTTCTGATAATTCAAATTCCTCACCCTATACCTATGCCCAGGCCGGCGTTTCGATCGATGCTGGCAATGCGCTCGTCAAGGCGATCGGACCGCTGGTGAAAGCGACCCGAAGGCCCGGCGCCGATGGTGAAATTGGCGGTTTTGGTGGCTTTTTCGATCCCAAGGCGGCGGGCTACAAAGATCCCCTGCTGGTCGCTGGCAATGATGGCGTGGGGACCAAGCTGAAACTGGCGATCGACCATAACCGGCATGACGGGGTGGGAATCGATCTGGTCGCGATGTGCGTCAACGATCTGATCGTACAGGGCGCAGAGCCCCTTTTCTTCCTCGACTATTTCGCCACCGGCAAGCTCGACAATGGTGTGGCGGAGCAGGTTATCGCCGGAATCGCCACGGGCTGCTCAACCGCCAATTGCGCCCTGATCGGCGGCGAAACGGCCGAGATGCCGGGCATGTATGCGGCAGGTGACTATGATCTGGCCGGCTTCTGCGTGGGTGCGGTTGAACGCGGTGAACAATTGACCGGTGACAAGGTGGCCCCCGGCCAGATCTTGCTCGGCATTGCCAGCTCTGGCGTTCATTCCAACGGCTTCTCTCTGGTCCGCCGTCTGGCAACGGACAAGAACTGGGCTCTTAACGAACCCGCCCCCTTTGATAACAGCCGCGGCTTGCTCGATACGTTGATGGAACCGACGCGGATCTATGTGCGCAGCCTGCTGCCCACGATTCGCTCCGGCAAAATTGCCGCGCTCGCACATATTACCGGTGGCGGGCTGCTGGAAAATATTCCGCGCGTGCTGCCCGATGGCGCGCATGCCGTTGTCGATGCTGGCAGCTGGGATCAGCCCGGTCTGATGGCGTTCTTGCAGGATCAGGGCAATATTGCGCCCGAGGAAATGGCCCGCACCTTCAATTGCGGTCTGGGCATGGTTCTGGCCGTGGACGCGGACGATGTGGCGGCAGTAACGGCGGAACTGGAAACCGCTGGCGAAACCGTCTTCTCCATCGGCCGGATCGAAGAGGGCACGCGCGGCTGCACTGTCAAAGGCACCGCTGGTTCCTGGAGCGCGATGACAGATTGGGAAGCGCGCCACGATGCCTGATGCGCGTAAAGCCCGGATTGCCGTGATGCTGTCTGGCAGCGGCACGACCATGTCGTCGCTGCTTTATGCCTCGCGCCTCCCCGGCTGCCCTTACGAAATCGTGCTGGTTGCCAGCAACAAGCCGGAGGCACGCGGTCTGGCCATTGCCGAAGCGGAAGGCATAGCCACTTTCGCGCATAGCCACCGCGGGATGAGCCGCGAAGCGCATGAGGAAATCATGCTGGATGCTCTGCGCGAGGCTGCGCCAGATTACATCGCCCTCTGCGGCTATATGCGTATTTTATCGGAGGCATTCGTGGCGCCTTGGCAGGGGCGCATGGTCAACACGCATCCGTCTTTGCTGCCGAAATTCAAGGGACTCGACACGCATCAGCGCGCGCTGGAGGCGGGCGAGAGCCATGGCGGCTGCACCGTGCATGAAGTGACGCCGAAACTGGATGATGGTCCGATTCTGGGCCAGATTCCGGTGCGCATCATGGCCGATGATACGCCGGCCAGTCTTGCCGCGCGCGTCCTGCTGGCCGAATATCAGCTCTATCCCCGGATGCTGGCACAATTCGTCAGTCAGCATCGCTGATACGAAAAAGGCCGCCCCAAAGGGCGGCCTCATCGTTTCGCAATGAACGCGAAAATCAGCCGACGATTTCGTCTTCATTGAAGAAGAATGCGATTTCGGTCTTGGCATTTTCTTCGCTGTCCGAACCGTGAACCGAGTTGGCTTCGATGCTTTCAGCGAATTCCTTGCGGATCGTGCCGGCATCGGCATCGGCCGGGTTGGTTGCGCCCATGACGTCGCGGTTACGCTTCACGGCATCTTCGCCTTCGAGCACCTGAACCACGACCGGACCGCTGATCATGAAGTCGACCAGTTCGCCGTAAAAGGGGCGTTCCTTATGCACGGCGTAGAAGCCTTCAGCCTGTTCCTTGGTCATCTGAATGCGCTTGGAAGCAACGACGCGCAGGCCGGCGTCTTCGAGCTTCTGAGTGACGGCGCCGGTCAGGTTGCGGCGGGTAGCGTCGGGCTTAATGATCGAAAAGGTGCGGGTAACCGCCATGTCAGGTTCCTTGGGATAGTTTGATTGAATTGTTGTTTGGAAATCTTGCGCGCCAATACAGTCGACTGTGCCATCGGGCAAGTTCTGTTGCGATCAAAATGCCCATGGCGGGACAGTCAGACGCGGTAGCTTTCATCAATACGGTCAGCCAGATCGTGAAAGTCCTGCCGCATTTTGCGCAAGGCGAATGCCAGGCCGAACAAACGCCCGACTTGTTCAAAGGGGATTTCGCGAACATCCTCCGATTGCGAAAAATCGGCAAATGCCTGTTCGAATTGCTTCATCGCGATATCATCTTCGCTGCGATCAACCGCATGGTCTTCCTCCAGCGCCTGTCCGCAGCGGCGGATAAATTCCGCCTCGGCGCGCAGAACCCCGGCGGCGGGCTTGCCAACCTTTTCGGCGACGAAGGGACGGAAGGGTGTTTCATCCAAACGGTTGATATGCATGATATCGTTTCGGATACGCCACAGGGTACGCGGAATGGCGTCCGACACGCCGTGCTTGGCCATGAAGGCGGAGCGTTCCCGCCGCACATCGGCCTGCAGCCCCTCTGCCGCCGTCAATGATTTGCGCAGAGCGATCCCGGCTTCCACTGCCGACCCGGCCTGCCCGCTCTCCAGAGCCTTCGCATGCGTTTCCAGCATATCGCGCGTTGCCTCGATCACCGATTTCAGCCGCGTGATCAGCTCCTTGCGGCTCCGTGTTGGCAGGATCAGGCGGCTACAAATAACCCCGATCACGCCGCCAAGCCCAATCTCGAGAATTCGGTCGACGACAAACACCGTGACCGGAATTTCGGGAGTACGGGTTAACATGACGATCGCGGCAGTGATCCCCGCGACCCGCAAGCGCGACGTTCGCATCGCGGCAAATGCACACAGGCCGGTGACCACAACCAGAGAAATACCGGTCGCCACCATTCCCTGAGGCGTGACCAGAAGCGCCGCCCCGCCCAGCACAGCACCGGCTATTGTGGCGATAAGGCGATCCGTCGCCGCGCCAATCGTCGCCCCGACCGAGACACCCTGCATCACGATCAGGACGGTTACGATCGCCCAGAACCCCTGCTCCAGTGCCAGCACATGGATGAGGGCATAGGTCATGCCGCAGGCGATCATCACTCGGGCAGCCTGCCGCAGGGCACGCTTATTCGGGCTGAAAATGCCGCTCAGTGCGTCGGACGCCTGCTGCGCAGTGTGTGCGAAGATCATGGAGGTGAGTGTGCCATATGTGGGTTACGAAACAATAAGCCCTGCCGCACAAAATCGCTGGTCCGGGCCGAAGAGCCAAGGTTCAGCTTGTCCGGGGCAGATTAGGCGGGCTTGGGCGCTATTTGGGTTCAGTCTGAGTGTTGACCGGGTTTGGCTGTCACGGCCCCTCGCGCCATTTGCCGCCATCCTGTTTCCAGAATCGACGCTCCACCCCATCCAGCTTGCCCAGCATGACCCAGCATTGCCGCGCGTCAGCCAGACGATCATCCCCGAAAATCAGGAAGACCCGCTCGAAATTCTGCGCCTCTTCACGCCACTGCCCATCGGCCAGAGCGATGAACTTCGCCCCATTTGCAGCCTCGCAATCATGCGACAGCAGCAGCGGCTGACGCTCCGCATGCGGAGCGTCAGCATATCCATGGGCAAGGAATGCTTCGGGGAGCGTTTCCCACAAGCTGCGGTCAATGGCTGCCAGCTGCGCGGCGTCGGCCGCGACCACCAGCAGCTTTTCGCCCGCCCCCTTGCTGGCTCGGGCGATGAGCGGGACAACCAGCTCCGCCGGATCGCGGCTGAGCTGATAAAAATCGACCCGCATCATAGAACTCCCTGCCGCCTGCTGCGCTATTCGTGGCTCAGCCTTCGGCGATGTCGCGGATGAACTGGTCAAGCAACCGGACACCGAAGCCGGTTGCACCCTTGTTCCAGGTCGGCCCATCCTTGTCGATCCAGGCCATTCCGGCAATATCGAGATGCGCCCAGGGCGTGTCATTTTCGATAAAGCGCTGCAGATACTGGCCTGCCGTAATCGATCCGGCGACGCGCGGCCCGGCATTCTTCATGTCGGCAATGACACTGTCCATCAGACGGTCATATTCCGGCGACAGCGGCATCCGCCACAATTTGTCGCCACTTGATTTACCCGCCGCATCAAGCTGACCCGCCAGCTCATCATTGTTGGAGAACATGCCCGCTTGTTCATGGCCCAGTGCCACCAGCATCGCACCGGTCAATGTCGCCAGATCGACGATCCGGGCGGGTTTGAATTCGCGCTGCGCCCAGGTGAGCGCATCACCCAGCACCAGCCGCCCTTCGGCGTCGGTATTGATAATTTCGACTGTCTGACCTGACATGGTGGTGACCACGTCGCCGGGGCGCTGAGCATTGCCGTCAGGCATATTCTCAACCAGCCCGCAGACGCCGATGACATTGGCCTTCGCCTTGCGCCCGGCAATGGCCAGCATCGCGCCGGCAACGGCCCCGGCACCGCCCATATCCCATTTCATGTCCTGCATGCCGGCACCCGGCTTGATGGAAATGCCGCCCGAATCGAAGGTGACGCCCTTGCCAACGAACACAGTCGGCGCATCGCCTTCGGCGCCGCCATTCCAGCGGATCGCCAACATGCGTGGTTTCCTGGCCGAACCTTGCGACACGCCCAGCAATGCCCCCATGCCAAGCGCTTCCATTTCGGTCTCGGTCAGCACGCCTATCTCGGCGCCCAGATCCTTGAACCGGTCGCGGCAGCGTTCAACAAAACTTTCAGGATAGATGATATTACCCGGCTCGGTGACCAGTTCGCGGGTGAACTCCACGCCCTTGGCAACCGCCAGTTCGCTGTCCCACAATTCCTCTGTCCCGGCGGGAGCATCCACGATCAGCGCCTTTTCAAGGCTGACCTTCTGTTCGGCCTTCAGCTTGGTGCGATAGACATCGAAACGCCAGCTGCGCAGACGCAGGCCAAGGAGAAAGGACACAGTCTCAGCTGCGGAAAGGCCGGAATTGCCAAGGTCCAGCGCGAGGCTTTTTTCGCCCGAGGCGAGATATTTCGCCGCCAGTGCGCCGCCGGCCTTTTCCAGTGCCGCCTGGCGGTCACTTGCCCCGGCTTCACCCGTGCCGACCAGCGCCAACCGCACGACCTTGCCTGAGCGGTCAATGAATGTGTCATACGTCTGCCCGGCCTTGCCACCGAAACGCGCAGCCTTGGCACCTTCAGTCACGGTGCGATCGAGATCGCCGGGGAAATCGCCGGAATTTACGATCCGCGCCTCTATTGAAGCATTTTCAAGTCCGCTGCGGTCGGTAAAGGTTATAAGCATGATGTCTCCGGATGATTCCTATCTGCCGCGCCTCGTCTCTGCCGCGCGGAAAAGCTATGCCGTTGCAGTTAGGTACGAGCGGTGCGATAGGCAAGCCATGCTCCCCCTGCCGCAGCCCTTGCAGCAAGCCCGTAAACGCCGCTTGCACACCCTCTCGCTGGGCGCAAGCCCGCTGATTTTGGCGCTTTCCGCCTGCCCTACCGCCCTGCATGCGCAGGACGGTGCCGCGCCCGGAATTACCCCCGCGAACCCGCCGGTGGAAGTGCCCGATGCGCGCGACCCTGTATTTGACGGTGCGCAGAACGAAGGAATGCCGCAGGCAATCGGCGAAATTCCCGGAGATACCGGGTCTGGCGACGGTCGGGAAATCGGCTTTGAAGCTGATTCGCTGAGTTTCGATTCGGAGGCCGATATCGTCTCCGCATCAGGCAATGTGGTGATGCGTTCGGGCGATCAGTCGGTGCGCGCCGACAATGTCAGCTGGGACCGCAACAGCGGCCAGATCGTGGCCGAAGGCAACATCCGCTTCGTCGATGAACATGGCAATCAGCTGTTCACGGACCGGCTCGAACTGACCGATGAGCTGAAAGCCGGTGCGATGAGCAACCTGTTGCTCGCCTTGCGCGAAGGAGGCCGGCTGGCAGCGCAGCAGGGTGAGCGCGCGGATAATGGCGATGTCATCCTGACCAATGCCGCCTATTCCGCCTGCGCGGTGGAAACGGCGAAGGGGTGCCCCAGAAAGCCCAGCTGGCGGGTGACGGCCGACCGGGTGATCTATGATCAGGATGAAAAGCGGGTTCGCTTCAAAGGCGCGATGCTGGAATTGTTCGGTGCGCGTCTTCTGCCCCTGCCCGGCCTGGCCATCACCACCGATAATCGCAGTGTTTCGGGATTGCTGGTTCCCAATGTGGGTATCACCGCCTCCAATGGTCTGGAAGTCAGCGGCAGCTATTATCTTCGCCTAGCGGATAATCAGGATCTGACCGCGACCGGCTATGTCTATGCCGATGCGCCGCCCATGGCGGCTGTGCAATACCGGGCCATGACCGGCTCTGGCGCATTTCAGACCACTGGTTATCTGACCCGCAGTACCAGACTTCAATTCGGCTCCGACACGAGAACCGAGGAAAAGGACTGGCGCGGTTATTTCTTCGGCAATGGCAAGTTCCAGCTGGACGAAAAGTGGAGCATAACCGGGGCGGTCCGCGTGGCGAGCGACCGCACATTCCTGCGCCGCTATGACATCAGCAATGATGACCGCCTGCGCTCCACCCTGTCGGCGGAGCGAATTGACGACAATTCCTATTTCTCGATCAGCGGCTGGGCCACGCAGGTTCTGCTCCGTGATCAGGATCAGGGACTGGTCCCGGTCGCGCTCCCCTTGATCGATTACCGCAAGAGACTGGCGCAGCCGGTCGCGGGCGGCACGGTGGAATTGCAGGCAAACAGCCTGAACATCGTGCGCCGCGACGGACAGGATACGCAGCGAGCCTTTGCGCGCGCGCAATGGGATTTGCGGCGCATCACCAGCATGGGCCAGGAAATCACCCTGACCGGCATGGCCCGCGGTGATGTCTATCATTCTTCCGGGAATGTGAGCACCACGACCCCGCTGTATCGCGGATTGGAGGGCTGGCAAGGGCGCGCTATCGCCTTGGCGGCACTTGATATGAAATGGCCGCTGATCGGCGAAGCGTTCGGCGGGACTCAGATTCTGACACCGCGGGTGCAGCTGGTCGCCAGCCCACATATTCGCAATTTCGAAATCCCGAATGAGGATTCGCGCGCAGTCGAGCTGGAGGACACCAATCTGTTCTCGCTCAATCGTTTTCCCGGTTATGACCGGTTTGAAGACGGTGTGCGCGTAACATATGGCATGGACTGGCAGTTGCGCCGTCCGGGCTGGCAAGTGGAAGCCACGATCGGCCAGTCTTATCGGCTGAACAAGGAAAGCGCCCCCTTCCCCGAAGGAACCGGATTGCAGGATCGCTTCTCCGATTTTGCGGGCCGGGTGCAGGTTCGTTACCGTGATTTCGTGAAATTCACCCACCGCTTCCGTCTGGACAAGGACAGTCTCGCCGTTCGCAGAAACGAAGTGGATGCGACGCTGGGCAGTGACAAGACCTATCTGGAACTGGGCTACCTCAGGCTCGACCGCGATATCGATGTCGAATTTGAAGATTTGCAGGATCGCGAAGAATTGCGCGCCGCCGCCCGTATCTCTTTTGCGAATTACTGGTCTGTCTTCGGTGCAGCGGTCCTCAATCTGACCGACCGGGATGAGGACCCCACGCTGACTTCGGACGGGTTTGAACCTTTGCGGACACGGCTTGGCGTCGCCTATTCAGATGACTGCCTGGAACTCGGTGTGACCTGGCGGCGCGATTATGTGCAGGTGGCCGATGCCCGGCGCGGCAACACTTTTCAGTTCTTTTTCGCCTTGCGCAATCTCAGCTTCCGCTAAGCTGGCCACAACGCTGATTGACGTGCATCAGTTGGCAGATTGGCGCAAAAGCGCTATCGGCCTGCTGCTCAGCAACGGTTAAGCCCGATTTTGCGAATGATGCCGGCATAAGTGGCGCGACGGGTTTGCGCCGATGACAGGGAATACTAGGTAGATGATGGCCAAGCGGATCTGGAAATTCGGGCGTGTTGCCATGCTAGCCGGCCTGTGCGCCAGCGCAGCGCAGGCGCAGCAACAGGGCGGTAATGACAGCAATATCCTGAACCTGCCCGAAAATATTCAAATGCTGGGGGACTCCAACCCCAATGTCCGCCGCGCAACCGCCGTGGTGAATGGCGCGGTCCTGACCGGCACCGATGTGGAACAGCGTCTGGCCCTGATTCTGGCCGCCAATGAACAGCAGATATCACCCGAGGAACAGCAACGCCTGCGGCGGCAGGTGCTGCGCAACCTGATTGATGAAACCCTCCAGATTCAAGAAGCCAATGCTCTTGAAATGGAAGTGACCGATGCGGAAGTGGACCAGACGTATAACCGCCTGGCGACGCAGCGCTTTAACCGCACGATCGATGAGATGAAGACCTATCTCACCTCCATCGGCTCCTCCCCCGCATCGCTGAAGCGGCAAATCAAGGGCGAGCTTTCATGGAACCGTCTGCTGCAGCGCAATGTCCAGCCTTTCGTCAATGTGTCGACAGAGGAAGTGCGCGATCTGTATGATCGTCTGGAGGCGTCACGCGGGACAGCGGAATATCGCCTTGGCGAAATCTATCTGGCCGCGACACCTGCCAACCGCGCACAGGTGCAAGCCAATGCGAAACAGATCGTCGAACAGCTTCAAAAAGGCGGCAGCTTCGTTGGCTATGCTCGGCAATATTCCGAAGCATCCACGGCGGCGGTCGGCGGTGATCTGGGCTGGATCCGTCTGGCTCAGTTGCAAAACTCCACGCTGGAGAATGTCGCGCGTGAAATGTCGCCTGGCCAGCTTGTCGGGCCGATCGAAATCCCCGGCGGTTATTCCATTCTTTACATGATCGACAAACGACAGGTCGGCATGGCCGATCCGCGTGATGCCTTGCTCAGCCTGAAACAGATTTCCATGGATTTTCCGGCCGGTACATCGCAGGCCAAGGCCAAGCAGCAGGTCGACATGTTCACCAAAGCCGTTCAGAAAATGAAAGGCTGCGGCACGGCCGATGCAGAGGCTGCGAAAATTGGTGCCACGGTGGTGAATAATGATCAGATTGCCGTGCGCAGTCTGCCAGAGGCATTGCAGGCCCCCTTGCTGGAACTCAGCGTTGGTCAGGCCACGCCGCCCTTCGGATCGCTGGAAGAGGGTATCCGGGTTCTCATGCTGTGCGGCCGCGATGATCCCGCCGTGGAGGCTGGCCCAAATTACGATCAGCTGATGGCTCAGATCGAGGATGAACGCGTCAATAAGCGCGCTCAGCGTTACTTGCGCGATCTTCGCCGTGATGCCGTGATCGAATATAACTGAGACCGACGGGCGCATTCGGGTGGCGGACACATCCTTTCCCCCGCTGGCGCTATCGCTGGGTGATCCGGCGGGAATCGGCCCTGAACTGATTGCGGCGGCCTGGGCCGCGCGATCGGCAGAAGGGCTACCTCCCTTCTTTGCCGTGGGCGGCGCCGAATTGCTGATGGCCGCCGCCCGCAGCCGCGGGCTGGATATTCCGATTGCCGAGATTGACGATCCGGCGGAGGCCGCCGCCGCTTTCCCCCACGCTCTGCCGGTATTGAAGGGACCAGATGGCCTCTATCGCCCGGGAGAGCCCGATGCCGAAGGCGCGCGGCTGGCACTGTGGTCCTTGGACCAAGCGGCGCAGCTGGCAGTGGCCGGACAGGCCGCTGGAGTGGTCACGGGGCCGATTGCCAAGTCGCTGCTGGCTGAAATAGGGTTCAGCTTTCCCGGCCAGACCGAATTCGTTGCGCATAAAAGCGGCGTTGCTGCGGCAGATGCGGTGATGATGCTGGCAGGCCCGACTTTAAGAACCGTGCCGATGACCGTGCATTGCGCGCTGCGTGATGTGCCGGAACTTCTGACTATTGATCTGATCTGCGCCCGCACCCGCATCACGGCGAAAGCTCTGCAGCAGGATTTCGGACTGGACGCGCCGCGCATCGCCATTGCCGCGCTCAATCCCCATGCTGGCGAAAATGGCCGCATGGGTGATGAGGAACAGCGCATCATTGGCCCGGCCATTGCGCAGTTGCGCAGCGAAGGTATCGACGCGACCGGGCCGCATCCGGCGGATTCGCTCTTCGCCCCACGCGCCCGCACCACCTATGATGTCGCCATCGCAATGTATCATGATCAGGCACTGGTCCCGCTGAAAGCGCTGGATTTCGACAAGGGCGTGAATATGACGCTTGGCCTGCCCATCATCCGCACATCCCCGGACCACGGCACCGCCTTTGCTATTGCCGGAAAGGGCGAAGCCGATCCGGGCGCAACCATCGCCGCCATCCGCATGGCGGGCGAAGCAGCTGCGCGCCGGATTTCGGCCAAACAGGCAGCCAGCGTATGAGCCTCCCTCCTTTACGCGAAGTGATCGCCGCCCACGGGCTGAGCGCATCCAAGGCTCTGGGGCAGAATTTCCTGTTCGACGAGCACTTGCTGGACCGGATTGCCGCCATCCCCGGCGATCTGACCGGACGCAATGTTCTGGAGGTCGGCCCCGGCCCCGGCGGGCTGACGCGCGCACTGCTGCGCGCCGGGGCGCAAGTGACCGCCATTGAACGCGATGCCCGCTGCCTGCCCGTTCTGGCCGATCTGAGCGACGCATTCCCTGGCCAGCTGCGCGTGATTGAAGGTGACGCGCTGAAAATCCGTGGCGATGATCTGTTTGATCAGCCTTATGCCGTGGTTGCCAATCTGCCCTATAATGTCGGCACAGCCCTATTCACTCAATGGCTTTCCGGTCAGGCATGGCCGCCGCGCTGGACATCGCTGACGCTGATGTTTCAGCAGGAAGTGGCACAGCGCATTGTCGCACAGCCGGGCGGTAGCACATTTGGCCGGCTGGCCGTGCTGGCGCAGTGGCGCAGCTCCGCCAGACTGGCGATGAAGGTGCATCGCAGCGCCTTCACCCCGCCGCCGAAGGTGATGAGCGCCATGGTCCATGTAGAACCGGCCACCATGCCCGAAGGGGTTTCGGCCCGGATGCTGGAACGTGTGACAGAGGCCGCCTTCGGGCAGCGCCGCAAGATGCTTCGCCAGAGCCTGAAAGCCCTGCCCGGCGCTGTCGAGGCCCTGCCCGCTCTCGACATTGATCCTCAGCGACGCGCAGAAACGCTCAGCATTGATGAATTCGTCGCGCTTGCCCGAAGCCTGTCCTGATCGCGCGCTGCGTTTCTGCCGGGCTATCTCCCTGTTCCCGGCCCCATTTCGCAAAAGCAGGCTTGGAGCCGGAGCGCAGCCGGGCTAGACTCGTTGCGGATGAAACAGCTTACCGATGAAGAACGCGCCCTGATCACCGAAATCGACCAGCAGGGCATGCTGGCCGCAGTGGAATTATGGGCTGATATCAACAGTGGCACCGGCCATCTGCCGGGGCTTGCCCGCATGGCTGAGGAATTGAGCACGGCATTTTCCGCCTTGCCGGGGGAAGTCTCTCTGATCGATCCTGCCCCCGTCACCACCATCGCCGCTGATGGTCAGGAAGTGCCGCGCGAGAATGGGCAGCATCTGGTATGCCGCGTGCGACCCGATGCGCCGCGCCGCTTTTTGCTGACTGGCCATATGGATACGGTCTATCCGCCCGATCACCCCTTTCAATCGATCACCTGGCTGGATGATGACACCATCAACGGCCCCGGTACGGCAGATATGAAAGGTGGCATCGCCGTCATCCTCGAAGCCCTCAAAGCCTTCGAGCGTAGCCCCCACGCGGCCGAGATCGGTTATGACGTGATGATCAATTCGGATGAGGAAACCGGGTCGCTTTCCTCCTCTGCGCTGATCCACGAACTGGCACAGGGCAAATATGCCGCACTGACCTATGAACCATCCGCCAGACCGGAAGGCACGCTGGCCCATGCCCGCGGCGGCAGCGGCAATTACGCGGTCACCGTTACAGGCCAATCCGCACATGCCGGACGCAATCCGCAGGATGGGCGCAATGCCATTGTCGCGGCAGCCGACCTCGCCGTGCGGCTGAAGGCGGCACAGCACGCCTCAATCAGCATCAACCCTGCCAAGATCGATGGCGGCGGCGCCAATAATGTCGTGCCCGATCACGCGGTTTTACGCTTCAACATCCGCCCCAAGACAACCGCCGCAGCGGAGCAATTTGAAAAGACACTAGCGCAGCTGATCACCGCGATAGAGACCGAACATGACGTGTCCCTGTCGCTCCATGGCGGGATCAGCCGCCCGCCCAAGCCCGTGGATGCACAGGCGGAAAAGCTCTTCGCACTGGTGCGTGATGTCGGCGCCGCGCTGGGACAAAATATCGACTGGCAGGATACGGGCGGCGTGTGCGACGGCAATAATGTCGCCGCCTGCGGTGTGCCCGTGATCGATACAATGGGCGTGCGCGGCGGCAAGATCCACTCGCCGCAGGAATTCATGATCGTTCCCTCGCTTTCCGAACGTGCGGCCCTGTCCGCAATCACTCTTCATCGTCTGGCTTCAGGAGCCCTTGCATGAGCTTCATTATCCGCGCCGCCACGCGCGACGATCTGCAACATCTGTATGAAATGGCAAAACTGACTGGCGGCGGTTTTACCAATCTGCCGCCCGATCGCCCTTCCCTGACGGCCAAGCTGGACCTTTCGACCAAGGCTTTTGAGCGCACGGATGATACGCTGGAAGATGAGACCTTTGTTCTGATTCTGGAGAATACCGAAACCGGGGAAGTGCGCGGCACATCACAGCTATTCACCCAGGTGGGCCAGAAATGGCCGTTTTACTCCTATCGGATCACCTCGCTGACCCAGCATTCGAAGGAACTGAACCGCACGATGCGCGCGGATATGCTCAGCCTCGTCAATGATCTGGAAGGGTCGAGCGAAGTGGGCGGCCTGTTTCTCCACCCCTCCGAACGGGCAGGCGGGCTTGGCCTGTTGCTGGCACGCAGCCGCTATTTGTTCATCGCCGCGCATCGCCCGCGCTTTGGCGACCAAATTCTGGCGGAACTGCGCGGGATTATTGATGAAAAGGGCGGTTCCCCCTTCTGGGATGCCATTGGCGGGCGCTTTTTCGGGATGAGTTTTCAGGAAGCCGACGAATTCAATGCCATTCATGGCAATCAGTTCATTGCCGATCTGATGCCCAAGCATCCCGTCTATATCTCCATGCTGGAGGATGGCGCGCGCAAGGTGATCGGCCTGCCGCACCCCAATGGCCGCGCGGCGATGCGGATGCTGGAGAATGAAGGCTTCGCCTATCATCAATATGTCGACATTTTCGACGGCGGCCCGAGCATGACCGCCCGAACCGATCAGGTCAGATCCATCCGCGATGCGGTGGAGATGTCGCTGGACGGCCTTCTGGATGAAGGCACGGGCGAGAAAGCCCTGATCGCCACGGGTCATCTGGCCTCTTTCCGCTGCTGCTATGGCAATCGGATGCTGGAAGATGACAGCATCCGCGTCGACCCCATGACCGCCAAAGCGCTGAATATCACCGATGGTGACATGGTATGGAGCATCGCGCGATGAGCCTTGTGGAAGTGAATTTCGATGGCCTGATCGGTCCGTCACATAATTATGCCGGTCTCAGCCTCGGCAATCTGGCCGCCACGCGCCATGCGGGTGACACCGCCCATCCGCGCGCTGCAGCGCTGCAGGGGCTGGAGAAAATGCGCGGCAATATGGAGCGCGGATTGGTGCAGGGGTTCTTCCTGCCCTTGCCGCGTCCCAATCGCGCCTATCTCGATGCCCTGTCAGCGGATGCGAGTACGGATCGCGGATTGATTGCCGGGGCATGGTCCGCCTCTTCTATGTGGACGGCCAATGCGGCAACTGTATCCCCCGCGCCCGACACGACCGATGGGCGGTGCCATTTATCGGTCGCGAATCTCGTCACGATGCCGCACCGCGCGCATGAATGGCCCGATACGTTGCGCCAGTTGCGACTGGCTTTTGCCGATCAGGACCACTTCGCCGTCCATGGGCCGGTTCCGCCCTCCTTCGGGGATGAAGGCGCGGCCAATCACATGCGGCTATGTTCCAGACACGGCGCGAGCGGGGTGGAAATCTTCGTCTATGGCCGGAGCGGCGGCCCCTTCCCCGCGCGGCAACATGAACAGGCCAGCCGGATCATCGCCCGCCGCCACGGTTTGAGCGCCGAGCGCGCTGTATTTATCGAACAGAACCCGGATGCCATTGCCGCCGGTGCCTTTCATAATGACGTGGTAGCCGTGGCCAATGAACAGGTGCTGTTCTGCCATGAGCAGGCCTTTGCCCAGCCACAGGCTGCCTATGATGAAATCCGTCAGGCGTTTCCCGAGCTGGAACTGGTGGAAGTCCCCGCCAGCGCCGTCTCGCTTGCGGAGGCGATCAAGTCCTATCTCTTCAATGCGCAATTGCTGAGTCTACCCGGCGGAGAAATGGCTTTGGTCATCCCGACCGAGGCCTGGGACAGTGCACCGGTCCGAGGATGGCTTGAAGCCATGCTGGCCGGCAATGGCCCCATTCGTCAGGTGATCCCGGTGGATGTGAGGCAAAGCATGGCCAATGGCGGCGGACCTGCATGTCTGCGGCTGAGGGTCGTAGCCGATCCCGCGACCATTGATCCGCGCTTCCTTCTCACGTCCGAAAAGGCGGATGCGATGGCAGAAATCATCGCGACAAGCTGGCCCGAGGCGCTTGCCCCGGCAGCGATTGGCGATAAGGAGATTGCCGCACAGATCGAACAAGCCAGATCATCCCTGATTGATACAGTCGGCCTAACGGAATTGGCATAAGCAACAAGCACGCTATAGTTACCGAACCGTTAACTTTTCGAATCATCGGAATTGCGTTGTTTGCCTCTGGGTAATCAACTGCCAGGCCCGCCAGATGAGGGAAACGCATGGTTCGCAAACTGGGCCGCCTGTTCATCATCAAGACTCGCTGGGAAGCGATGATGATCATCTATGCGCTGGCCCTGGGTGCGGTTGAACGGGGTAGTCACTATTTGACTCAGTATCCCGGCTGGGGTGGCAAATTGCTGTTCCTCGCCTGCATGGGATCCGTCTTCATGGCCGGCGCCAAGATTTTCGACTGCCTCGGACATGAAAAGCGCGCGGAGACGGCGGACGAGTAACCCGCCGCCCGCGCCGGCAACCCGCATATTCCGCAGCCCCAAATTACTCTTCTGCCGCGCCATCACATGCGCTGGCAAAGCTCACGCGCATGTGTGTTTTAGCGGATGTGAGTGACCGCAGTGCGGTGGCTCTTCCTCGATAGCGGGGAAAATGGGGCACGCCTGTTGCCAGGCTCACGCATATTTGTCTGGGGGTGAATGACCGCGGTGCGATCGTCCTTCCTCATTAGCGAGGAAAGTGGGGTGATTCTGTTGCCAGGCTCACCCCGGGCCCCTGGTATCCCTTCTGTTGCCCGGTGGGTCCAACCGCGCTTTAGCTTTGTAAATTCAGTCCGTTAGGACGTCAAATTACGCAGCGATTGCGAGTGCTTCGTTATCGTTGGCACTTGTGTGTTTTGAGCCTTGAACGGGTTACTCAGCCCGGGCGAAAGCGATGTCTTTCAACACACGTCGATCCTGGTTCGGCCCCGTCAGGACACCCGGAAAACCGGGAATTCTGGTGGAGCCGCCGGGTACTGCCCCCGGGTCCGCTGTGCCTATTGCACACCACATTTTATCGCCATATCCGGCCTAAACCGGCTATCCCCATATAGGGGTGCATCCCGTGATTGTGAAGATGTTTGCAGCGATCTTCAGTCCTTTGGCGTATTTCCGCCCTCTTTCAGTTCATGCAGAATTTGCTTCAGCACGTCGAGTTGCGGGTCGGTCGGCACTTCATTGGAGGCCGAGCTGTCCTCTGTTTCCTTCTGCTTTTCCTGCATTTCATCCAGCACGCGGTTCACGGTTTTGACGAGCAGGAACAGGACAAAGGCGATGATCAGGAAATCCAGCATCTGGGTCAGAAAATCGCCATAGCCAATCATCGTCGCGCCCGCTTCTTTCAGCTGCGCATAATTGGTCGGATCACCTGAATAATCAGCCGGCACATCACCCAGCAGGATAAACCAGTTGGAAAAATCGATATCGCCGAAAATCCACCCGATCAGCGGCATCAGAATGCTCTGCGTCAGCGACGTCACGATTTTGCCGAATGCGGCGCCAATCATCACACCCACGGCAAGGTCGAGCACATTGCCGCGTGCGATGAATTTCTTGAATTCCTGAAACATTCCTGATGCGTGCCTTCACCCTGCCGTAAAACAGCACTTTGCCACCCTTCCCGCCAAGCGCAAGTAGCAGCCGCAAATGGTTGAATGGTGGGATATGTGTGCTATTTTAATAACACACTTTGGAGATGCCCCTTGGCATCCGTCCTGACAGAAGGATTTCCGTAAACATGGCCCGATCACCTTTTGCCACCTTTGCGCGCTATGCCGTCCTCGCGCTCGCCAGCCTGTCGCTGGCAGCCTGCGGGATCAATTCGGTCCCGACCGCACAGGAAGAAGCGAAGGCCCGCTGGGCCGATGTACAGAGCGCCTATCAGCGCCGGGCCGATCTGGTGCCCAATCTTGTGGCGACAGTGCAGGGTGCAGCGAAGTCCGAAACGCAGATCCTCACCAATGTGACCAATGCCCGCGCCCGCGCAACATCCATCAATGTCACCACGGATGATCTGTCCGATCCCGCAGAATTTCAGCGTTTTCAGGACGCACAGAACCAGCTGACCCAGGCTCTGGGCCAGCTGCGTACAGTGGTGGAAAACTATCCCGAACTGCAAAGTCAGGCCCGCTTTGCCGATCTGATGACCCAGCTCGAGGGCAGCGAAAACCGGATCGACAATGCCCGCACGAAATATAACGAAGCCGTGCAAGACTATAATACTGAAATTCGTACATTCCCCTCAATCATCGGGGCCAAACTGATCCATGGCGCAGAGCCGATGGAGCCTTTTGCTGCCGAAGCCGGGGCGCAGGTCGCGCCGGATGTGAATTTCGATTTCGGATCTGAAGCGGCGCCCGCGAATACCCCCGCAGCAGCCAATTGATCGCCAGCATAGTGATTGATCGCCAACATTTCGCGCGGCCTTTTGCCGCACCACTCCTCTGTCTGCTGGCAATTTTGCTGCTGGCGCTGAGCGCGTTGCCGGCCCATGCTCAGGACTTCCCGGCACGTCCTGAAGGGCCGGTGCTGGATGCGGCCAATGTCCTCGCGCCTGCGCAGGAGCAACAACTCGACCAGCAATTGCGCGCCTATAATGCGCAGACTGGCCGCGCTGTTATTGTCGCAACCGTGCCCGACCTCGGCGGTGAACCCATCGATACCTATACCCGCCAATTGGCGGAAAACTGGGGCATCGGCGGCGCAGAAACTGAACAGGGCGTGCTGTTCCTGATTGCCCCCAAGGAACGCGAATTGTGGATCACCACGGCGCGCGGCGTACAGACCACGCTGACCGATGTGATGGCCGGGCGCATCATCCGCAATGATGTGGTTCCCCGCTTCAAACAGGGCGACATGGCTGGCGGAATTATGGCCGGCGTAAGCGGCATCATTCAGGTGCTGAACATGGACCCGGCAGATGCTGCCGCCATTGCCGAAGCGGAAGCGGCTGCGAAGAAAAAGGCAGGCAACGCAGATGGCGGGACCATTGCCAGCGCGATCTTCTGGATCTTCATGATTGGCATGTTCATGCTTGCCTTCGGACGCGGCGGACGCGGTCGGCGCTATCGCAGACGGGGCGGATTGGGCGGTGCCGAACTGCCGATCATGATCTGGGGCGCCAGTGAACTCGGTCGCCATTCCGGTGGCCATAGCGGCTTCGGCGGCGGCATGGGAAGCGGCGGAGGTTTTGGTGGCGGCTTCGGCGGCTTTGGCGGCGGCGGAGGCGGCTTCAATGGCGGCGGCGCCGGGGGGAGCTGGTAATGGTTACCTTGACCGAGCAAGACCACGCCATTGTCCGTGAGGCAGTCGCTCAGGCCGAGCTGAAAAGCTCGGGCGAAATCGTCACCATCATCACCGATCAGTCCGACACCTATGGCGATATAGCGCTGGCCTGGGCCGCCGCTGTCAGCCTGACACTGCTGACCATTCTCAGTTTCGAACATGCTTTTCTGCTCGATTGGTATGCCGGATTGCACGATGCCTGGAATGCCGCCTGGTTGCCCGCAGACCTGTTCGCCATGGCGGCAGGCGTGGGGATTTTCAGCTTTCTGATCGTATGGCTGGCGCAGCTCTGGCTGCCGCTGCGCTTTGCGATGGTGCCCGGCCGGGTGAAGGATGCCCGCGTGCAGGATCGCGCGATCGACCTGTTCCGTGTGGGCGCCGAAAACCTCACGTCAGGACGCACGGGCATCCTGATTTATCTCTCCATGCGTGAACATCGGGCAGAGATTCTGGCGGATGAGGCCATTGCGGCCAAGGTGCCGCCCGAAACATGGGGCGATGCGATGGGCGCGATGCTGGGCCATATGAAGGAAGGTCGCATTGCCGACGGTCTGGCGGCGGCCGTTTCCGAAGTGGGCGACGTGCTGGCTGAACATCTCCCCCGGGCGGATGATGATGAAAATGAATTGCCCGATCGGCTGATCCATCTGTGAGCGTGCCGGATCATGATGCGCCAGAAGAGATCATGTGGTCGGGAGACTGGATCACGGCAAAGAAGCGTGGCCGCTGGGAATATGTCAGCCGTGTGCGCAATATCCGCGCGGCTGTCATACTGGCGCTGGATGGCGATGACGTAATTCTGGTGGAGCAATACCGCGTTCCGCTGGGCCGCAATTGCATGGAATTGCCCGCCGGTCTGGTCGGCGACCTGGAAAGCGAGGCCGATGAAAGCGCCTTCGCCGCAGCAGCGCGAGAACTGGAAGAAGAAACCGGCTACCGCGCGCAGCAATGGGACAATCTGGGGGAATATTTCTCCTCTCCCGGCATGGTGAGCGAGAGCTTTACCCTACTCAAGGCTACCCAGCTTGACCGCATCGGCAATGGCGGCGGAGTGGATGGTGAGAATATTACCGTGCACCGGGTAAAGCGCGGCGACCTCAATCGTTTTTGCGCGGAGCAACGGGCCATGGGCAAAGCCATGGATGTCAAACTTCTGCTTCTGCTGGGAGCAGGCTTTCTGCAAGGCAAGGATTGAAAATGAAGATTGCTATTGTCGGTGCCGGAGCCATGGGCTGCCTCTATGCCGCAGCCTTCCACCGCGCGAAGAACACTGTCTCACTGATCGATGTTAATCGCGAACATATTGATGCGATCAATACCAACGGACTGCTGCTGGAAACGCGCCGGGGCAAGGAAAACCTGCCCCTGCCCGCCATGCAACCGCAGGATGCGGAGGAGACGGTGGATCTGATCGTCTTGTTCACCAAGACCTTCCACACCGATAGCGCGCTTGGCGGTGTAAAGGCCATTATCGGCCCGCAAACCCATGTGCTGACCCTGCAAAACGGACTGGGCAATGATGATGCTGTGGCCGCGCATGTACCGCAGGCCAACGTGCTGGTCGGCGTCAGCACCCTGCCCTCCGATCTTGTCGGCCCCGGTTCGGTCCGCTCATTCGGAGAAGGCGGATCGAAGCTCTACCCCGCCTTTGACAGCGGCGATGCCGGTTTTGCCGGACAGGTTGCCGATGCACTGAGCGAAGGGGGCTTGCCCGCAGAGCTCGACCCACAAATCCACGCGGCGATCTGGTCCAAAGCCATTTTCAATGCGACGATGAACCCGCTTTGCGCCCTGACCCGCCGCACGCCTGGTTTTCTGGGTTCCCATGCGGAAAGCCGGGCGATGATTACGCTGGCCGTCGAAGAAGGCGCCGCGGTGGCGCAAGGGTGCGGCATTAAGCTGGACGTTCAGTCCATTCATGACCTGACCGAATTATCCATGCGCGATCATGCCGATCATGAACCATCCATGCTGCAGGATCTGCATGCCGGACGGCGGACCGAAGTCGATTCCATCGCTGGCGCAATCGTTACAGCAGGGGAAGCCAGGGGCATCGCAGCGCCCACATTGGCAACCCTCTGGCGGCTGATCAAACTGGAAGAAGCCAAGCTCGTTTAAGGCGCGGCACCAATGCCGGGACCGGAGCCCTTGCACTCCGGACCCGGCACAGTCTTAAGCTCAGGTGAGATTGATTTCACGCAGGCGTTGCATCAGATAATCATGGGCACTGATCGGCGCCTCATGCGGCTCAGCCCCCGGCTCCACACAGGTTTCCAGCGCCTCGATCATGTAATCGGGTCGGAAATGCAGGAAGAACGGCATCGAATAGCGTGACCGCTGTGCCGCTGCGCCCGTGGGGTTGACGACGCGGTGCGTTGTTGAGCGCAATTTTCCATTGGTCAGCCGCTGCAACATATCGCCAATATTCACCGCCAGCGCGCCCTCCGGCGGCTTGACCGGCAACCATTCGCCTTTGCGTGTGAGCAGCTGCAGACCGGATTCCTCCGCGCCCAGCAGCAGGGTGATGGTGTTGATATCCTCATGCGCCGCGGCGCGGATCGCCCCTTCGGCCTCAGCCGATACGGGCGGATAATGCAGCAAACGCATGACCGAATTGCCATTTTCCACCGTTGCATCGAAGAAGTTGCGCTCCAGCCCCAGATGAATAGCAATGGCAGAGAGCAGCTTGCGGCCACTGGTTTCAAAGGCGTCGAACAGAGATGAAAACGTCTCGCGGAAACCCTCTATTTCATCCGGCCAGACATTCGGGGGCATGAATTCTTCCAGCGGGTCGCCAGCGGGCAAAGTCCGCCCGACATGCCAGAATTCCTTCAGATCATTGACCTGAGCATCCTTGGCGCGTTCGACACCGAAAGGCGTGTATCCGCGTGCCCCGCCCATACCGGCAATGTGATAGCTGCGCTTCACATCATCGGGCAAAGCGAAGAAAGCGCGCGATTTCTCTTCCGCACGCGCGATGAGATCCGCAGGAATGCCATGGTCGCGGATGACGGCAAAGCCATATTCCTCAAAAGAATGGCCCAGTTCATTGGCCAGATCTTCCAGTGGACGCTCAAGCGAGACAGAGGCGATATCATTCATCGCTAACACCTAGGGTTTAGTACGGGAGAAACAATCCGGCCAGCGCCGCGCTCATCAGATTGGCAAGCGACCCCGCCGCCAAAGCGCGAATGCCGAGCCGCGCGATAACCGGCCGCTGATTGGGCGCCAACCCGCCAGTGACAGCCATCTGAATGGCGATCGAACTGAAATTGGCAAAGCCGCACAAAGCGAAAGTCACAATCGCGCGGCTGCGTGCACCGAGCACTTCCGGCCCCATCCGGCCAAGTTCAAGAAATGCGACGAATTCGTTGAGTACGACCTTGGTGCCGAACATGCCGCCAGCAACACCGGCTTCATTCCACGGCACCCCGATCAGATACATCACCGGAGCAAAGACAAAGCCCAGAATCCGCTGAAAACTGAGGTCGGGATAACCAATTTGCGCTCCAAACCAGCCCAGCAGCCCATTGGCCAGGGCGACCAGCGCCACGAAAGCCAGCAGCATCGCGCCGACAGCCACGGCCAGCTTCACCCCGGTCTGAGCGCCTTGCGCTGCCGCTTCGAGCACATTGGAAGGCAAGTCATCACCATCCAGCGCGTCGGCGACCTCCACCTCACGCGGGGCATGATGGCCTTCCTGCAAAGCGCCGGGGCCATCGCCGCTGATCCGCGAATGCGGCAAATCATAGTCTGTTGCGCCTTCCGCTGCCAAGGAAGGCTCATCCTCATCCGGCATGATGATCTTGGCCATCAGAATGCCGCCGGGCGCGGACATGAAGGCCGCCGCCAGCAGGAAAGGCAGATAATCACGCCCCAGCAAACCGGCATAGGCCGCCAGAATCGTGCCCGCGACCCCCGCCATACCCACAGTCATCAGCGTGAACAGCCGCGATGGTGCCAGTCCGGCGAGATAGGGCCGCACGACCAGCGGGCTTTCCGACTGACCGACAAAGATATTGGCCGCAGCCCCCAGTGCCTCGACCTTTGAAATACCGGTCAGCCAACCGAGCAGGCCGCCGACCCATTTCACCACGCGTTGCATGATACCAAGGTAATAGAGGATCGACACGAGCGACGCGAAAAACACGATGACGGGCAGCGCACCAAGAGCGAAGCTGCTGGAAAGGGGATTGTTTTCCGGGTCGCCAAACAGGAACTGCGTCCCGCTATCGGCATAGGACAGGAGCGCCGCGACGCCGTTTGCCATGGTCTGGATAACGGCCTGGCCCCACGGCGTGCGCAAAACGAGCGCCGCCATCAAAACCTGAAGCAGAAATGCCGAACCAACCACACGCAGGCGAATCTTGCGCCGCGCGGTGGAAATAGCAAAAGCCATGGCAAGGATCACCAGGATCCCACAGATATTTACGAGGATAGGCGGCATTGGTTCCGCATGTTACGATTCTGATACCCCCTTCCATTACCGATGAGAGAGGCGGGGTCAAACGACAATACAATGAATTGGCGTACTTTCCTTTTCCGACAGATGGCAATAGCAGTGCCTGATGACCGACCATCAGACCCCTCCCATCATCCCGCTCCCGCTCTTCATGCTCTCGCTGCTGTATGGCGGAATGGCCTGCATCGCGGCCGTGTTGGGCAACAAACTGGTCGCTTTCGGGCCCTTTGCAGTGGAAGGCGGTATCTTCGCCTTCATCATGCTGGTGGTAATTTCCAGCGCGATTGCGGAATTATATGGCAAGAGCACGGCAGACCGGCTGGTGCTCTTCGGCTTCATACCGATTCTGGTGGCGATGGCCCTGATCCAGATCGTGATCGCCCTGCCCGGCGCCTCTTTCTGGTCGGAGGAAAGCCGGATGGCGTATGAGCTGATCCTCGACCAATCGACGCGATTGATGTTTGCCGGCATTGTTGCCTATGGAACGTCGCAATTGCTCAATGTGTTTCTGTTCACCCGCCTGCGCGCTTCGGTCGGTCCGATGGTGTGGCTGCGCGGCGCGATTGCCGGGATGCTCAGCCAGGCGGTCGATACGCTGATTTTCATCACCATCGCCTTTTACGGAATTGAGCCGCTGGGTGATCTTATTCCGGGACAATTGATCGCCAAGGTTTTGCTCTCACTGATACTGGTTCCGCCGCTGATCACGATTTGCGTTCGGGTTTCGCGGCGGTTTGACCGGGTCTGATCCCAGACCGGAGCGGCCCCACGCAGCTGCCCCTGCCATTGATGCCCGATGCAACCCGGCAGAGCCATCCGTTAATCTTTGCGTCCAAATCTCGCAAACAGTCATAGTCCAGTCACATCCACGCGCCATTCGCCTTCAAAGAAAGGGGATTTGTGCGCATGGAACGCGTGACCATATTTTCAACCGACAATGCGGCCGAATCCTTTGACGATTTCGAGCATGACGGCTGCCGCTATTGTTTCTCGGCCATCGGGCCAGATGGACCGGCGGGTCTGATCGACGGTCCCTTATGGATCTTCCTCGATTGGGTGATGCCGGAAATGTCCGGATTGGAAATGTGCCGCCGACTGCGCGCCAATAGCCGCACCGCACAGGCGCATATCACCATGGTTCTGGATCAGGATGATGCAGAGGACCGCCGGCGTGCCTTGCGGGCTGGCGCTGATGATTACATGGTGGGCCGGGCTGACCGGCACGCCATGCTGGACCGGGTGATGGCGCTCCATTCGCTCGAAACGCCGCGATTGTCAGCCCAGGTACTCGAACTGAGTGATTTCCGGATCGATCTGGGCGCGGAACAGGCCAAATGGCGCGGCAATACGATACAGCTGCGGCCCAATGAATTCCGCTTGCTGCGCTTCATGGTCGAAAATCCCAATCGTGTGCTTTCACGGCAGGAATTGATTGACGGTTTGGGCAAGAAGGACGAGCCGATGGATCTGCGCACCGTAGACGTGTGGATCAAGCGGCTACGTTTCGGTCTGAAAAATGCGGGCGCAGGCTCGCTTCTGCGAACCGTCCATGCCAAAGGCTACGTGCTCGACGCGAGTTAGCGCCGCAGTCCATTTCATTTTCAGTAGCGAGAGAGTTGAACCGGTGGTTCTGTTCATACAGGCCGCCGTTTTTCGCGTGCCCTGACGGCTCAGGCTCGGCGTCCTGAGCAAGCAGCCAGCTGAAAGCAGCGGCCTAGCGCTGGGGCCGAGGGAAAAGCACCCGGCCGCGCGAGGCGGCCGGGCTTAGTGGGTGGTTCTTAGAAGTTGGCCGAAACAGACAGGCTCAGTTTCGTGCCAAGGTCATATGTGTTGATGTCGATGCGGTAATCATCATTGGCCTGATATTCTTCATTATTCTGACCAAAGATGTTGCGTGCTTCGAACTTCCATTCTGTGTCTATACCGAGCAAATCAATGCCTTCCCGCCACACAAAGTCAACCCGCAAGCCGGGCTCTTCGATAATATCGGGATAGGTGCCATCGCCCCGACCGACCACACGCTTGCTGGCATAGTTCAGCAAAATCGTCTGCTGCGACAACTTGTCCGTGCTTTCCATGCCGAATTGCAGATTGGCCAGATGGTCGGATTGTCCGGTCATCGGCGTCCCGTCGGTAAACACATTACTGGCAGCCGTTTCGCCCAGCCCGTACCGAACGACCTTGTCATCATCGCCGACATTCAACTTTGAATCGGTGAATGTGTAATTGGCAATCGTGAACAGGCGGCGCCCCTGAAACATTCCGCCCCAATCATAGAGATCGAAATATTTGATGCCTTCGACCTCTACCCCATACAGCTGCGCTTCTGGTGCATTGGCAAAGTTACCGCTGGTTCCGTTCGCGCCGAACTGAATGTAAACTTCGATCGGGTTATCGATTTTCTTGTAGAAACCACCGATAGTAACCCGCTCACCGCCGCCCAAGTAATATTCGGCGCGCACTTCCGCGTTGAACAATTTGCTGTCAACCAGCAGCGGATTGCCGCGGAAAGAGCGGTTGGTTTCGGGATCGTAATAGAGCACCGGCAGCAATTCGCGGAATTGCGGGCGCGCAATGGTTTTGGACGCGCTGGCCCGCAACTGCAGCTCTGATGACGGCTGCCAGGTGATCGTGCCGCCCGGCAGGAAGTAATCATTGCTCCTATTCAGCGAAATGGGATCAACCGGAGGTTCAACGAAGACATTCAGGCTGCGAACCGTCTGATCTGCGGTTTCATATCTAACGCCGAGATCAAGCGTTACATAGTCGATCGGCTCCCAATTGATCTTCGCGTAACCGGCATTCACTTCAAGACCAGCAGCGAAGCCCGGAGAGGTTTCCGTGAGCTCGGTCAGTGAATAGTTGAAATATTTCACCGGAGCGGACCCGATCAGAAAGTCCGGACGCAGCGCAAAAACGCCCGTGGGCGTAGATTGCGGCGCGGTGATCGCAAATTCCCGGCGTGCCGATTTGCGGGACGTATCCGTGTAGGCATAACCAACACTCGCCCCCAGACGATCCGTCAGCAAATAGCTGAAATCGATCCCGCCTGCCCACAGATCTTCATTCAGATCTGAGAAGGCAATGTTGGCTGCACCGCTTTCCCCATTGTTGAGACGGTTGAGATAGATGTCGCCAAAAGGATCGTTGGCCTTATTCGTCTTGGCGTAGAGAAACGTGGTTTCAAACGGCGCCTCACGCTGCGAGTTGGCATAGCTCGCGCGCAAATCGATGCCCAAATCACCAAAATGCATTTCACCGACAAATTGGGAATTGATCAGCTGCCGCTCATACCATGCGGTGTTTTGTTCGAAATAATCGAACCCGGTGTCGCTATCATTGAAATCGCGCATCCGGGTCTGCTTGACCGTGTCGCGGATATACAAATTGGTGAAGCGGAATTTGTGGCGATTAAGCTCAACCCCGATACCAAGCAGTCCATTGACCTTGATATTATTATCAGTGTTGATGGAGCGCCCGTCATACCGGATCGTGTCCAGCTCACCGGTAGTAGCGCTTTGCTGCAAGATATCGCGGGTGCGCCATTCATTGCTATAGGATGCCGTCGCGATAACACCGATCAGAGCATCGCCAGCATAGAAGGACGTGCCGCCGGTCACGGAAGCAGACCAATCGACCGGCACCTGATCCAGCTTCTGCGTCAGCGAAAGATCACGATTGACCAGTTCCGGAATGATTGCATCCGTGTCTGACCCGAATTCAGATAGCTTCCTGCCACTGGCGAAGAAAGCGTTGAGATTGGGCGGCACATCACGGGTGGAATTGTCGAACCCGGTCCAGTCGGAACCTGCACCGTAGTAGCTATAGCCGAAATGGCCCGTAGTCTCGGTATTGCCGCTAATGCCGCCACCCACTGTCAGGAAGGATTCATCGGGAATGGCAATGGTGGTGAGATTGATCACCCCGCCGCCGAATTCGCCGGGGTAATTGGCGGAGTAGGTTTTCTGAACCAGCGAGGAAGCAACCACATTGGTCGGAAAGATATCAAGCGGAACAACGCGCTTGAGCGGTTCCGGGCTGGGAAGCGGCAAGCCGTTGAGCATGGCCAGCGAATAGCGATCCCCCAGACCGCGAACATAGACATAACCATCACCCACCACGGACAGACCCGTGACATGGGATAGCGCACCGGCAATGTCGCCCTCACCCGTGCGGGCGATGTCTTCCGTGGACAAGACATTCAGCACCTGCGCCGAATTACGGATTTCATCGCGCTGAACGCGTCCGGTAACGATGATTTCGCCGCCAAGAGAAACGTCAGGAGCGCTTCCCAGCTCATTCTGCTGCGCGCCGCCCGGTTCCGCGTCAGTTGGGTCAGCGGCAATCTCTTCTGTGGGCTGCGGCGGCAAGGATGCTCCGCCATCCTGCGCCATGGCCGTGCCAGGCAGGACGAGAGCGGTAGTGGCAAGCAGAGTGGCGCTAAGCCAGAAAGGCTGGTTCATGAGGTCCCCCGATAATTCCAAGTGAAACAGGGGGTGGCCGTATAAACAGCCACCCCCCTTTTCATTCTGTTCGCCAGGCTCAGTTGAACGGCGAGGCGGAGCAACTCACGCCCGAACCGAAATTGGCGATCGAGCTGTCACAGGTCCAGCCGCGATACCACGTATCATTGGCGTCCCTGACGGCGCCGACATAACCGACATTGTCAAAAGTGAAGCCATTGCGGTTGAACGGGGTTGGGTTCCAGCTAACGGCAGCGGATTCGTTCGTGCCGTTAACGAAATTGGTCAGCGTACTCGTAAACGCCGCATCACTCGCGACACCGCCACTGAACTCGTCATTGCTGGTGGCCTTGAATGACGCTTCAACAGCGGCCGCATTCACATCTGAATCATCCGTGAAAGGAGTGCTGCATTGCATATAGACAGCGGAGAAGAAGGGATGACCGTTTTCATCGCCCGAACCGGTCGCTGCATCTGCCCGTGTTTGATTGGTTTCCACCTGATCAATGTCGATACATTCGTTGCCCTTGGCTTCCAGAACGACATTGGCGAGTGACAAGTCAGCACCGCCGCGGAACTTCCATGCCGCCGCATCAGGTGTGTCGCTCAGCTGAAGGAACGTCGCATTGGCAATGCGTGTATCCTGGCGTGGTGGGTTATTCTGGTTGCTGCTGCTGTCTGCCTCGATGATGCCATTGCCAGTGCTGGCACGCTGCACGGCGATGACATATTGCATATTCGCCTGAACACCGAAGTCCGTATCGATCGAGTCATCGCTCGCCCCGACCACGACGGCGTGTTTCATATTCATGTAGCCGCCGAAGAACTCCATCCCGTCATCCGAGCTGTTGAAGGACTGGAAGTAATCCACCTCAGTGCCCGTTCCGGTACCGCCGGTTGTGAGAGACTGCAGTTCGTTATCCTTGGCAATTGCGAAGCCAGAATAGCGGATCTGAAAATACTTCATCACGCCGGAATTATCGTTGTCGGTTCCGCCGCCGAAGAAGCCTCCTGAAGACACACCTTCGATCTGGTTTTCGCAATCTGCGGTACCTGGAGTGCCGCTAGGGCAATCGCTGATCGGCGCGCGTCCGAGCAGGATTACACCGCCCCACTGGCCATCGTCGCTATCGCTCGTGTTGCCAAGGATATTCTGGCGCGAGGTGAAGATGATTGGATCATTGGCTGAACCAACCGCATTGATCTTGTTGCCGCGGTTTACGACCAGATAACTGTTACCGGTGCCGCCGAACAGAACCACACCCGGCTGAATCGTCAGAGTGACATTGGTTGCAGGCGTTTCGCCACTTTCATAAGTAGCATCCGCATCGTCACCGACATTGACGGCGCCAGAAATCTCGTAAACGACTTTCGCATCATCCGGCGTATCGGACAGGGTCGTGCTGGACGTGAACGTGCTTGGCAGAACGCAGCTACGAACTGTTCCGCCCGGAACATTTATGATGCCGCCATCGGACACACCCGAAATGCTGGGGCAGCTGGCAGCCGCCGTATAAGTGCCTGACGGTGTCGGAGTAGGCGTGCCGGGCGTAGGTGTCGGCGCCGGGTTTTCGATGATGATGTCACCGCCCGTGCCGGGCGAGGAAATTTCTTCTGGTCCACATGCGGCCAGTGCCAGCATGCTAGAACCGATGATCAGCGAGCGGGTAATAGTCTTCACAGCAGGTGTCCCCCAACCTTGAGAATCAAGTTTCGCGAAAAGGGTATCGCGGGGCTTCAGCTAGGACCGTGAAGTGACAGTTTCTTTGCAGATATGGGTTATTCGGAAATATTTAACTCTCGGAAATATATGACAAATAAGACATGCCCTTGTCGCATTTCCAAATGTTACACTTTCATGACTATGTTTCATTTTTGTTGCAGTTTGACGGCATCAGGCCGAAACTCTCCTTCATCAAAATAATAAAACAGGAGAGTGACGATGTCTGGCATCCTTGCAGCAACAGCAATCTTCGCCGTTCTTTCACCCACGCAGGCGATTGTTGATCAGCAGACCCAATCGAGCGAACTCGATGCGGCCTATAATGAACTGGCCAGCGACAATGTGGCCGCCGCCATTGACCAGCTTGAAGCACGCGTGGCGACAACCAATGACCCCGCGCAGATGATCAATCTTGGCACAGCCTATGCGCGCGCCGGGCGAACCGCCGATGCGGCATCCATGTACCGCGCCGCCATTGCCAGCGACACGCGCTACACTCTGGAACTGGCCGATGGCAGCTGGGTGGATTCCCGCCGCGCCGCACGCCTTGCGCTATCCACGCTGGATCAGCCGCAGGCAATCGCCCTTCGCTGACCCGGAAGCGCGCAGCTTTCATCTGCGCGTTTTGAATGATGTAACTCCCTGCCGGATAGTCATCAAACATGGCTGTCCGGCATTTTTAATGCCAGAGCGCAGGCATTGAAGACGGCTCGACTGCGGGATTCAGTCACAGCTCAAACTTCTGTCACTAGCTTGTCATCTCTTGTCTTCATCAGGGTTCGCGGAGGGCCCCGATGATTCTTTTTCTACAGCGATTTGCCGTATTTAGCGCGTTGGCCGCATTTGTGGCTGTGCCTGCTTATGCGGATGTGCTGGAAATCGGGGGTGAAGGCGCACGTTGGATCAATGGCCCGCAGGCCAGAGCGCAAAACAGCCCTGTTGATGGCGAGATGAACGCGCTGGGCCTCCCCCGCGAGGCGATGGCCAATTTGGTCGCACATCAGCGCGACATTCCGGCACTTTATGCTGCCAAAGTTACCGAATTATCGGCCCGTTATGATCTCAGTCCGGCCCTGATCGAGGCGCTGGTGTGGCAGGAAAGTCGCTGGCGCGAAAATGCCCGGTCGCCAGTCGGCGCGCGCGGACTGGCCCAGCTTATGCCCGCAACCGCGCGTTATCTGGGCGTAGACCCCGATGATCCGGCCGCCAATCTTGAAGGCGGGGCGCGCTATCTGCGCGAACAGCTCAACCGTTTCGACGGCGATCTCGAAAAAGCGCTCGCCGCCTATAATGCCGGCCCCGGACGCGTCATCCGCGCCGGCGGCATCCCTAAAATAGCCGAAACGCAGGCCTATGTCGCATCGATCATGGGCCGGCTTTCCAACCATTCCCGGAGTTCCGATTGATGCGTATGCTGTTCCGTCTCGCCATGCTGGCCATCATGGCTTTGCCTGTCACTGCTCATGCGCAGCAGGCCACTGACCCGCAGGGGTCAGGCCCGATCGTGGCCGCACTTGGTTGGTTGCAGGGCACCTTGCTCGGCAATGTCGCCACCGCCGTCGCCGTGATGGCCGTGGCTGCCGTTGGCTTCATGATGCTGACCGGCCGGATGAACTGGCGCTTCGGCGCGACCGTTATCATCGGCTGTTTCGTTCTGTTCGGCGCAGCCTCGATCGTCTCCGGCATTCAATCCGCCGCCGCAGTGGGTTGAGGAGGAAGCACGATGAACCAGCTCGTCCGACATCCGGTGCATCGTGCGCTGACACGCCCCCAAATGTTTGCGGGCGTGACCTATAATTTCTTCATCATCAATGCCGCCGTGACCACCGAACTGTTCCTGATTTCAGGCAGTTTTCTGGCGCTGCTCGCAGCGCTGATCATTCATGGCATCGGCTATTTCGCGTGTCTGCGCGAACCGAGAATTTTCGATCTGTGGATGACACGGGTCAGCAAATGTCCGCGGGTCCGAAACTGGAAACGCTGGGGCTGCAACAGCTATGCCGCATGATGCGGTGCGAGGGGGTTCGCAATGACTGCTAAATGGCTCGGAGCCGCGGCGTGGAACGCCAAGGAAGCGCGCGCGGGCGACCGTCTTCCTTATGCCCGTCTGGTGGATGATCAGACGATGTTGCTGCGTGACGGTTCGCTGATGATGGCATTGCAAGTCCCCGGCCTGCTGTTCGAGACCGAGGATACCGACGCCCTCAACGCCCATACGGCCACACGCGAAGTCATGCTGCGCTCCAATCTGGATGCGCGCTTCGTCCTCTATCATCACGTCATCCGCCGCCGCGTGGAAGTGGATCTGGAAGCCCAGTTCGATGATCCGCTATCCGCCCATATCGATCAGCGCTGGCGTGAAAAGCTGGCCGACGGTTCGCTGTTCATCAATGACCAGTTCGTCACCCTCATCCGCCGCCCCGCACGCGGCAAGGCCGGTCTGGCAGAGAAATTTTCCGCCATGCTGCAGCGCCGCGGGAAGGATGACATCGAAGCCGACCCCAAGGCTCTGCGCGCGCTGCGTGCGGCCGCGCAGGCCTTCACTGCATCACTCGGTGATTACGGTGCCCGATTGCTGGGCGATTATAGTGGCAATAATGGGCAGGTTAATAACGAACTGCTGGAATTGCTGAGCGCCCTTTATAATGGCGAGATGCGCCCGGTGCGCAAACCGGCTGACGATACCGATATCGGGCAGATGCTGCCCTATCGCCGGGCCAGTTTCGGGCTGGATGCGATGGAATTGCGCGGCGCGCAGGGCAGCGATTTTGCCACCATGCTCAGCCTGAAGGATTATCCCGAGGCGACTTCCCCCGGTCTGCTCGATGCGCTGCTGCGGCTGCCATTCGAAATGACGGTGAGCGAAAGCTTCGCCCCGCAGGAACGGCAAACCGCGCGCGAGAAGATTGATCTGTCGCTGCGCCGTCTGCGCTCCGCCGATGAAGAAGCTCAGTCAGAACGTGCGGATATGATGGCCGCACGCGACGAACTCGGCAATGGATCGGTGATCTTTGGTGATCATCACCTCACCGTGCAGGTGCGTGAACGCAGCCTGTCGCGGCTGGATGATGCCAGCGCGGCCTGCGCGGCGGCCCTGGCCGATGCAGGCGCCATCACCGTGCGTGAAGATACCAATCTGGAACCCAGTTTCTGGGGCCAGTTGCCCGGAAATGAAACCTATCTGGTCCGCCGTGCACTGATCTCCAGCGCCAATATGGCCAGCTTCGGCTCCCTGCATGGCTTTGCTCTGGGGCAGGCCGAGGGGAACCATTGGGGCGATGCCGTCACCCTGCTGCAAACCACCAGCGCGACGCCGTTCTTCTTCAATTTCCACAATGGTGATCTGGGCAATTTCAGCGTTATAGGCCCCTCCGGTTCCGGCAAGACCGTGGTGATGAATTTCTTCGCCGCACAGGCTCAGAAGTTTCGTCCCCGCACCATCCTGTTCGACAAGGATCGCGGGGCAGAATTGTTCATTCGCGGCATTGGCGGGCGATATGACCGGATCCATTCAGGCGAGCCATCGGGCTTCAATCCACTGGCCCTGCCCGACAGTCCCACCAATCGCGCCTTTTTGCGGGACTGGCTGGGCGTACTTCTGAAAGCCGAAGGTCCAGAGGAACTGGCCACGATCAGCCAGGCGGTGGATGCCGCCTATGCCAATGATTCCTCGCTTCGCCGGCTACGGCATTTTCGTGAATTGCTCTCCGGTGCGCGCCGCCCGCAGCCCGGCGATCTGGCAGATCGCCTGTCGGCCTGGATCGATGATGGGGAGCATGGCTGGCTTTTCGATAATGCCGCCGATCAGCTCAATCTGTCATCACGCGCGCTCGGCTTTGACATGACCGCGCTGCTGGAAAACCCGCGCCTGCGCACGCCCACCATGATGTATCTCTTCCACCGGATTGATGAGCGGCTGGACGGAGAACCGACCATGATCCTCATCGATGAAGGTTGGAAGGCGCTGGATGATGACGTGTTCGCCGCACGTATCCGGGATTGGCTGAAAACGCTGCGTAAACGCAATGCGCTGGTGGGTTTCGCCACCCAGAGCGCCCGTGATGCGCTGGAAAGCAAAATTTCGACCGCGCTGGTGGAACAGACGGCCACCATGGTGTTCATGCCCAACGCCCGCGCTAGGGCAGAGGATTATTGCGACGGTTTCGGGCTCACCGAACATGAGCTGGCGCTGATCCGGTCACTGCCCGCACATAGCCGCTGTTTCCTGATCCGTCAGCCGGATGCCAGCGTGGTGGCCCGGCTGGATCTGTCCGGCGCGCCCGAAGTGCTAACTATCCTGTCTGGCCGTGAAAGTTCGGTCCGGCGGCTCGATACTCTGCGCGCCACGCTGGGCGATGCCCCCGAAAAATGGTTCCCGGCTCTCACCGGTTGCCCATGGCCGGGTGAAGTGACCAGCGATGAGGACGCGTTTCAGATTTCGGAGGCTGCGGAGTGAATTCCGCCAGCTGCCAGATGGCCATGGATCAGGTTGGCAGCGGGATTGCCGCCTCGCTGCGCGGTGTCGATTGCGCCGCCAATGCAATGACCGAAGCCGCCTTTGGCAGGCTCTTCGGATCAGGCGGCGCGCTGATGCCGGCGTTGACCATTCTGCTGACGCTCTATGTCGCCTTCTTTGCTTTCTCGCTGATCACAGGCCGCAGCCGGATCGGTGTTTCCGCACTCACCCCGCGTATGATGACGCTGGGTTTCGTGCTGACCTTCGCCACCAGCTGGGTCGCCTATCAAAGCGTCGTGTGGAATCTCGCCACCGGCGCACCGGACCAGATCGCTGGCATCCTGATGGGCACTGCCGGATCGGCCACTGACACTTTTGCGCGCAAGATCGATATCGTTTTCGGCGCCCTAGTGGAGGCCAGCGGCGGTCAGAATATGGAAGGGCCAGCCTCGGCCTTTTCCCCGCAGGGATTGCTCTGGATGGGCGGCACCTTGCTGCTGCTGGGCACGGTTGGCGTGCTGGTCACGGCCCGGATCGCGCTCGCCGTCTTGCTGGCACTGGGCCCGGTGTTCGTGGTGCTCGCTTTGTTTCAAGGGACGCGCGGCCTCTTTGTCGGTTGGCTCAAAGCCGTCGTTCTGCTTGCCCTGACACCCTTATTCGCGGTCCTTTCCGGATCACTGATGCTGGAACTGGCTGTGCCGGTGCTGTCCGCGCTGTCGGAAACGCCGGGGCAGATCAATCCGCAGCCTGCCATGGGCTTCTTCCTGATCGGCTGCGTCCATGCCGCGCTGATGGTGCTGGTCATGAAAGTTGCCGGCACAATGGTTTCGGGCTGGAGCGTTTTCGGCCTCGCCCCGGCGCAAGGGGCCGCTGGCAGCTCTGCCCGGCAAGCTGGCAGAAATAGCACGCCCGTGCCGGCTGCCAGCATGGCCATGCGGCAACCCGCCAGCAGCGCTGCGGCCCGCGACATCCGCGTTGCTGCAACCCTGCCCAGCGCAGCCAATGACAGCGGCTCTGGCCGCGCGGGGCAGCGCGAAACGCGCATTGTCACTGTCCCCGCCGCAATAGCTGGCGGCAGTGCCAGCTCTACATCTTCCACAGTTTCGCGCGCTCGCGGCATCGGCAGCCGGTTCCGCGCCACACGCTCTACGGAGACAGGTAAATGATACGCGGTTACGCAAAAATCGCATTGCTCGGCGCAGCCATGCTCGCAGTTCCGGCGCAGGCATCCGATCCGCGGCTGGTGGATCATCTCTTCAATCCGGATGAAGTCGTCCGGATCGATGGCCGGATTAATGTGCAGGCGACGATCAAATTTGACGAAAACGAACATATCGAAAATGTCGCGATCGGAGATTCATCGGCATGGCAGGTCACGCCGAACAAGCGCGCCAACCTGTTATTCGTGAAACCATTGGAGCAGCGCGCGGGCACCAATATGACCGTCGTAACGGACAAGCACACTTACTTTTTCGATCTGGTCGCAGGCGCGAAGCAAACGCCGCTTTACGTCCTGTCTTTCAGCTATCCCGAAGAGGTGAATTCCGCCCCTGAAATGGCGATTCAGCCCGTGCAGCAACCCAATGATGTGGAAATGGCCGCCGCATCGGACCCCTATGCGGTGGTTGATCCGGCTCAGTTGAATTTCGCCTGGGAAACATCCGGGGACGCCAATCTCCTGCCCTCGCGCGCCTATGATGATGGCGAGGCGACCTTCCTCACCTGGGCTCCGGGCAAGGCCCTGCCGGCCATCCTCGTGCGTGATTATGAAGGCACGGAAGGTCCGGTGAATTTTGCCGTACGCGGCGATGTCATCGTGATTGACGGCGTACCACGTGAAATCCTGCTGCGATCGGGTGAAGATGTCGCAATGCTGAAAAATACAGGCCCTGTGCGGCAGCCCCATTCCGCCACCAACCAGCAATCGGCGCTTGCCCGCGCCGCGGAGAACCAGTGATGCGCCTCGCCACACGATTGCCCGAGGGAAAGGGGCAAACCGCCCATAATGATCAGGATCCGCGCGACAATGCGCCTGCGGAAGTCATCGATCTGGCCAGCCGGACCGCCTATCCCACAGTGACGCAGCGCAAGGGGCCATCCGATGCGCTCGGTCTGGCCGCCGGGGTCGGCTTTGTCGCTTTGCTGGGGGCCGCCACCCTGTGGGGCCTCAACGCATCGCGGATGGATGAAAGCGCGCAAAATCCGGCCAGCAGCACTGCCGTGCCGACACCGGCGCCAGCCGTGACAGAGCCGGTGCAGCAGCCAGCGGAAAAACAGCAGGAAAACCCCGCCCCCAAACCGGCCGCACCGGCACCGGTTACTGCGCAGGCACCACAAGCCGCTCCGCAAGCTGCCGCCAATCCTTACGCCACGCCGACCGTGGTCTTCGATGCCAGCAATATGCCCGCCCCTGCGGCTCCGGCAGGCCCGGCAGGCGAACCGACCGGAAATAGCGCGAATGATTTCGCCAGCCGGATCGGCGGCGTGGGCGGCGCCCCGGCGCAGGCGCGCGTCGATGTCGATCCCGGCACCACGGTTACACAAGGCACGATGATTCCGGCCATTCTGGAAACGGCGATCGATACCGATGTACCTGGCTATGTCCGCGCCGTGGTCAGTCAGGATGTGCGCAGTTTCGATGGTACACGCGTGCTGGTGCCGCGTTCTTCGCGGCTGATCGGGCAATATCAGTCGGGCCTCCAAAACGGCCAGAAACGCGCCTATGTCATCTGGACCCGGCTGATCCGGCCGGACGGTGTTTCGGTACAGATCGCCTCCCCCGCGACGGGTTTTGACGGACGGGCGGGCCTGCACGGTGATGTCGACAACCATTTCTTCAAACGCTTTGGCTCGGCCATGTTGCTATCGGTGATCGGCGGCCTGACCACCGTGGCCAGCGGCGGCACCTCGGTTATTCTGGGCGGCGGGGAAAGCGCGGCGGCAGCGGCCATATCCCAAAATGGCCAGATCAGCCCGACTGTGCGCGTGCGGCAGGGTGAACCGATCCGCGTCTTCACTGCGCGCGATCTCGACTTTTCGCGCGCACCGCAATTATGACCGCTGCTGTGCATAGAATGCCGGTCCCGGATGACGACGCCGCACCGCAATTGCCGGGCGGCAGTGTTTATCTCGATGCCTATCTCGCGCCGTTTCGTGAATGGCTGGAGCGCGACACGGTCACCGAAATATTGGTGAACCGACCCGGCGAAGTATGGGTCGAAGACGCGGCACAGCCGGGCATGCAGCGCATCGAAACACCGTATATAGACAGCCGTCTGGTACAGCGTCTGGCCGAACAAGTCGCCCGTGTCAGCCATCAGGGCATCAACCGGGAGCACCCTCTGCTGGGCGCGACCCTGCCCGATGGGGCGCGTATCCAGTTTTGCGGCCCGCCTGCCACACGGCGGGACTGGGCGATGGCCATCCGCCGGCATCGCCGGTTGGATCTGCCGCTGGATGCCTATGACACCGGCCCGCTGACGCCCCCTGCAGCGGAGGATTTGCCCGATCCCTGCGCCCAGCCGATCGCCTTTTTGAGGGCCGCGATTGCGGCGCGCAAAACCGTCCTGATCTCCGGCGGCACGTCCACCGGCAAGACCACCTTTCTCAATGCCATGTTGGGCGAAATCCCGCGTGATGAGCGCGTGGTGCTGGTCGAGGACACGCCCGAACTGAGACTACCCGGTGCCAATGGCGTCGGGTTGGTCGCAGTGAAAGGCGAATTGGGAGAGGCCAAGGTGACACCGAATGAACTACTGCAGGCTGCCTTGCGCCTGCGTCCTGACCGAATCGTGCTGGGCGAGTTACGCGGCGCGGAAAGCGTCAGCTTTCTGCGCGCGATCAATACCGGCCATCCCGGCAGTTTCTCCACCATTCACGCCAATTCCCTGCGCGGTGCGCTGGAGCAATTATCACTGATGGTGATGCAGACCGGGATCGGTCTGACACGCGAAGACACGATTGCCTACGCGTCCTCCGTCATCGACGTCATTGTGCAGCTGGGACGAAGCGAGGGGAAGCGCGGCATCACCGCCATTGCCCGCAGCGAAGATCTGCTCGAGGCGATCTGATTTTGAAAATCCACGAGCCGTTTGAAAAGCAAGCCAGTCAAACAAGCGTAACTTGCTCCAGCCACAGCGGCGCGACTACAACAAAGAACATGGATGCAATGGGCACCAATATTGAGCAACAGACGGCCACGCCCAGCGTCGGCCCACAAGACCGCTATTTCAATCGTGAGCTGAGCTGGCTTTCTTTTAACGAGCGCGTTCTGGCTGAAGCCTGCAACACCAATTACCCGCTGCTTGAGCGGCTGCGCTTCCTGTCCATATCGGGCAGCAATCTCGATGAATTCATGATGATCCGCGTCGCCGGCCTTGCCGGGCAAGTCCGCCGGGGAATCGAAAAGACCGCGATTGATGGCCGCACCCCATCCCAGCAGCTTTCGGCAATTCGGGCAAAAGTGCGCGAGTTGGAACATCTCCAGCAAAGCACACTAAGAGATCTCAAAGTGCTGCTGGCGGATGAAGGTGTGCATATCGCCAATGATGAACGGATCAACGGTGAAACATCACGCTGGCTGAAACAGTATTTCCTCGATCATATCGTCCCGGTGGTAACGCCGCAGGCAATTGATCCCGCGCATCCCTTCCCCTTTGTTTCCAATCTGGGAATGGGTGCGCTCTTCACCCTCACCCGGCTGGAGGATCAGAGCCAGCTGGTCGAAATGATCCTGATCCCTGCAGCGGTGCCGCGCTTCATCCGTATTCCGGGTGAGGAAGCGACTTACGTAGCGATTGAAAGCCTGCTCTGCCGCTTTGCGCATCTGCTCTTTCCCGGTTTCCGGATTGAAGGGGACGGCGTGTTCCGCGTCATCCGCGACAGCGATATCGAGGTGGAGGAAGAGGCCGAAGATCTCGTCCGCTATTTCCGCAGCGCCATTCAGCGCCGCCGCCGCGGGCGTGTCATCCAGCTGGAGCTGGACCGTCAGTTTGATCCCGATGCGGAAAAACTACTGCGTGAACAATTGGGCCTGAAAGACGCCATCGTCACCAAAAGCGACGGCATGTTGGGGGTTAGCGGCCTTTCCAGCATCGTCGATGAAGACCGGCCCGATCTGAAGTTCGAGCCCTTCTCTCCCCGCTATCCCGAACGGGTGATGGAGCATGATGGCGATTGCTTTGCCGCCATCAGCGAAAAAGACATCATCATCCATCACCCATATGAAAGTTTCGAAGTGGTGGTGGACTTCCTGCGTCAGGCCGCGGCCGATCCCGATGTCGTGTCGATCAAACAGGCGCTGTACCGGGCGGGTCATCAATCAACCGTGATTGCCGCCCTGATCGCCGCGGCAGAGGCAGGAAAATCCGTCACCGCAGTGGTGGAGCTCAAGGCTCGGTTTGACGAGGAACAGAACCTTCATTGGGCCAGCCAGCTGGAGCGGGCCGGGGTTCAGGTGATTTACGGTTTCGTCGACTGGAAAACCCATGCCAAGGTATCCATGGTCGTGCGGCGTGAGAAGAACGGCTATCGCACCTATTGCCATTTCGGGACCGGCAATTACCACCCGGTTACAACCAAGGTTTACACCGATCTGAGCTTCTTCACCGCCGATCCCAAGCTGGGGCGCGATGCAGCGAAATTGTTCAATTTCGTCACCGGCTATGTCGAGCCGCATAAGACCGAAATGCTCTCCATCTCCCCCATCGATCTGCGTGAAAAGCTCTATGCAGAAATCGACCATGAGATCGAGAATGCGCAGAAAGGGCGCCCGGCGATGATCTGGGCCAAGCTGAATTCGCTTACGGAAAAGGGGATAATCGACCGCTTCTATGAAGCCAGTCAGGCCGGGGTTCATATTGTCCTGGTGATCCGCGGTATTTGCAGTCTGCGGCCCGGCATCGAAGGATTGTCAGAAAATATCACGGTCAAATCGATCATTGGCCGGTTTCTTGAACATAGCCGGATCTGGGCCTTCGCCAATGGCTATACGCTGCCCTCGGCCCGTGCGCGGGTCTATATTTCCTCCGCCGATGCCATGTCGCGTAATCTGGACCGCCGGGTGGAAACATTGGTCCCCATCCGCAATCCGACCGTGCATGATCAGATTCTGGAACAAGTGTTGGTTGCCAATCTGCTCGATACAGAACAAAGCTGGTTGCTTGATGAGGATGGTCATTATGAAAGAGTCGAAAGTGATGGAAACGGCTTCAACTGCCATCGCTATTTCATGACCAATCCTTCACTTTCCGGGCGCGGCGGCGCTCTGGCGCCAGGCGGCGTCCCCAAACTCACCCTGCGCAAGGGAGCGATATGACAAAATCCCAACGGCATTCGACACGGACCAGGCATAACGCTGGCGAATGGCCCGATCGGGCCGTCATCGATATCGGCTCCAACACCGTCCGGATGGTTGCTTATGCCGGCTCTCGCCGTGCACCGATGGTGTGGCTGAATGAAAAGGTCACGGCCAAGCTGGGGCGTGAACTGGATGTCAGTGGCCGTATCCCCGACAAGGCCAGCGATATGGCGCTGACCGCATTACGCCGTTTCCGTACTATTCTGACCGACCTTGAGATCGAGGAAGTTCTGCCGGTTGCCACTGCGGCTGCGCGCGATGCCGAAAACGGGCCTGAATTTCTGGATAAGGTTCGCGAAGTGGGACTGGATGTGCGCTTGCTGTCCGGATCGGAAGAAGCACAACTTTCCGCCCTCGGCGTGATTGGCGCTTTTCCAAAGGCACAAGGCGTGGTCTGCGATCTGGGTGGTGGCAGTCTGGAACTGGTTTCGGTTGATGATGGCGAAACGCATGATGGCTGCAGCCTGCCGCTGGGTACACTGCGCTTGCCAGTATTGAGCGAAGACGGGCCCGATACATTCAAACGCAAGGTTCACAAATCCTTCCAGAAGGCTGGCTGGGCTGCGGCTCATCCCGGCCCGCTCTATATGGTTGGCGGTACATGGCGGGCCTTTGCCACTTATGCGATGCACAAGCTGGATACCCCACTGACCGACCCGCACGGCTTCACGCTGTCGGTCGATGACGCCAGCAAACTGGCCAAGAAGCTGACACGCAGTGATGCGGATATGCTGTCTGACATCGACGGGATTTCTTCGACCCGGGCCGCAGCCCTGCCCAATGCCGCAGCCATGCTGCGCATCATGCTGAATGAGCTGGAGCCCGATCGGCTGGTTTTTTCGGGATGGGGCCTGCGCGAAGGGTTGCTCTATCGCGATCTGGCACCTGCCGTTAAAAGTCAGGACCCGCTGCAGGCCGGGGTCACCCAGTTTGCCCGGCCACGCGGTGGCTCCGCCACCAGGGCTGCCATGATCGCCGCATGGAGCATAGATGTGGCCAATGGCACGCAAGGCGGAGAGCGGCTGCGCCTCGCGGTCACTATGCTGGCCCTCGCACTCGCCCAGACCGAGCCCAATCTGCGGCTCACAATGGCGCGGGAATGGACACTTCACAAACGCTGGCTTGGTGTGAATGATTGGCAGCGCGGAATGATGTGCGCCGCCTTGCTCGCTGCATGTGGCGAAACGAACGTCCCCGAAGACCTAACTACATTATGCCCCGCCGAAAGACTGAAAGAAGCCGTGTCGTGGGGCCTTGCCATTCGTCTGTCACGCCGTCTGGGCGCCGGGTCGCGCAGTTCGATGCTATCCACATCACTGGCGCTGCAAGACGATTGTCTGACCTTGCGCTTTGACGAAAACCGGGCGACGCTGGATGGCGACACCGTGCGCAAGGATCTGAAAAATCTCGCAAACTGGATGGGACTGGATCACAAGGTCGTTATTGGAGACAAGGTCTAGCGCAGCTTTCCCCGGCCCGATAGAAGCGTACCCGGCTTAGCATTCCTGCGTATGGGTCCACTTCTTCAAAGGCTGATCGCTGCGACATGACCATATCCGAAAACTCGCTTGATACAGCATCGCCGCGCAAGACAGGGCTGGTCCTGCTCATGTTGCTGGTGGTCTATATCTTCAATTTCGTGGACCGGCAGATCATCGCCATTCTAGCCGCACCGATCCAGAACGAGCTTGATCTGAGCGATAGCCAGATGGGCTTGCTCGGGGGGCTCGCCTTTGCTCTGCTCTATTGCACGCTGGGTGTGCCACTGGCGGCGCTGGCTGATCGCAAGAGCCGCAGCTGGGTCATCACTCTTTCACTTGGTGTGTGGAGCCTGTTCACGGCCTTATGCGCCGTCACGCAGGGCTTCTGGCAGCTGTTCCTGGCCCGTATCGGCGTGGGTGTGGGGGAAGCGGGAGGCGTCGCACCATCCTACGCGCTGATCGGTGATTATTTTCCCAGAGAACAGCGCGCGGTTGCACTATCGATCTATTCGCTCGGAATTCCCGCAGGGTCGGCTCTGGGGATTTTCGCAGGCGGCTACATCGCGGCCACGATCGATTGGCGCATCGCCTTTTTGGTGGTGGGGGCCGCCGGTTTATTGACGGCGCCCTTGTTCAAATGGGTTGTCCGTGATCTGCCACGTGACCGTGTGACGGCACCAGCCAACCAGCCGGGTTTCGCTGCCACCTGGCATTGCCTGTCCAGCAAACCATCATTCTGGCTGATGGCTTTGGGCGCCGCCTGCGCATCAATGATCGGATATGGCATATCCTTCTGGCTCCCAAGCCTTTTGCAGCGCAGTTTCGGGCTGAGCCTGATCGAAAGCTCTCAATTTTTCGGCTTGCTCATCCTGATGGGCGGAACCTTGGGCATTTTGGGAGGTGGCACGCTGGCGGATTGGTTGGGTCAGAAAAACCGCGCATTTTACGCGCTGGTACCTGCCATCTGTTTCACCATTGCCGTGCCGCTCTTCGTGCTGGGCATCGGCACCGATAATGCGTGGCTGGCTTTCTTCCTGCTACTGGTGCCGCAGACGCTGGCATATGTCTGGTTCGGCCCCTTGCTGAGCGCGGTGCAAAATCTGGTCCCTACCAATCAACGGGCGACCGCCTCTGCCCTGTTCCTGCTGATCGTCAATCTGCTGGGCCTTGGTGGCGGGGTCTATGCGCTGGGCGCGATGTCCGATGCGCTCACACCCTATTACGGCACAGAGGCGCTGCGCTATTCCACAATTTACGGCCTGTCATTATACGCGCTGGCGGCAATATTGCTGTTCTTTGCCGCGCGCTACATCGCCCGCGACTGGGTTCGGGAACAAGCAGCCTGATCACTTTACTGGATGGAATTGCCCGCTTCAGCGTCACTCCAGCCCAGTCCCAACGCCTTTTGCAGTGTGATGAAATCGGACGTCAGACTGGCCTTGGCACGTGACAGGCTTTCTTCGCTGGCGATCAATTGCCTGCGCGCCATGATCACGTCTGCCAGGGAGACGATACCGCCGCGATAACGCTGTTCCGTCAGGTCGACATTTTCGGCAGCACTGGCCCGTGCACGTGCCAGACCGGCAACGGCCTTACGCGCATATGTGTAGCTGGAGAGCGCATCTTCCACTTCGCGCAGCGCATTCAGCACCGTCTGGCGATATTGCGCCTCGGCCAGATCGCGGCCCGCTTCGGATTGCAGAACGCGCGCATTGTTACGGCCGAAATCCAGCACGCTCCATTTCAGCTGCGGCGCGGCAATGGCAGTAAAGTCATCCAGCTTGAACAAATCACCCGGCTCCGTGCCGCCCAGCCCCAGCAGGCCAAGAAAGCTGAGACTAGGAAATTTGGCCGCCTCAGCCACGCCGATCCGCGCATTGCTGGCCGCCAGCTTCCGCTCCGCCGCGCGGATATCCGGGCGGCGTTTCAACAGGGTTTCAGGATCGCCGACTGCCACCTTTGCGGGCGGCAAAGGTGCATCTTCAACCTGATCCACCCAGCCATCTATCGTGCCCGGGACCTGCCCGGTCAGTATGGCCAGCGCATTGGCCGCGGCTTCCATGTCGGATTTGAGCGAAGTGGCCTGCGCGCTGCTGCTTTCATATTGCGTGCGCAGCCGTTCCACATCGATGCGCGAGGCCGTGCCGGAGGAATAGCGCTGCTCCATCAGGGAGACCAATTGCAGGTTCATGGCATTTGTCTGGTCGGCCCGCGCAATATCTGTCTGACGCTGACGCAAATTGACATAGGCCTGCGCCACGGCAGTTGTCAGCGACAGACGCGCATCGGCCGCACTCGCTTCCGCCGCGCCGAGTTCGGCACGCGCCGCCTCGACCGTGCGTGCGCGTCCACCGAACAGATCAAGCTCCCAATTTGTGGTCAGACCCAAATTGTAAATATTGGCGGATTGGGACCCATTATCGCCCGCATCAGCCTCTCCTCCCTGAGGCGGCGTCCCCGCATCCTCTTCCGTACCCAGTCCAAGGCCCGGTATGCGCAGATGCGCATAGGCCGCCTGCGCCCCCACTGAGGGCAGCCCATCGGCGCGATCCAGTTGCAGCGCACCGCGCGCCTGATCGAGACGGGCGCGGGCAACAGCGAGATCGGGACTGCCATCAAGCGCAGCCTGTTCCAGCCTGTTCAGAACCGGATCGCCCAATGCTTCCCACCAATTGGCCAGCCCCGGCTGTGTCTGCGCGATATCATCGCCTCTCACAAAGCTGGAGGAACCTTCTGGTGCGGCCGGCAACACGCGAGGCGCGCCAGCATAATCGGGGCCCATGGTACAGGCACCAAGCGCTAGGCACGCAGCCGGGATGAAGAGTTTTCTCATAGACTGTCTCAATGCATCGGCGCTGCAGAAACACCCTTTGGCAGGGGCTTGAGCAGCAATACGAGAGGGGTAACGCAAAATGTCAAAAGCGCCATGGTCCAGAAAATGTCATTATATGCCATGACTAGGGCCTGCTGACGGATCACGCCCGCCAGTGTCCGCAGGGCCTGTTCCGCCCCGCCCACCGTCTGCGCAATGCCGGCCATATAATCCTGCACCATCACGCTGTTGGCGGACAATGTTTCCTCAATTCTGCGCGAATGGAACCACAGGCGCTGGTCCTGAATGGTGGCGATACCGGCCAGCGCAAATGATCCGCCCAGATTACGGGCGGCGTTGAACAGGCCGGAGGCATCCCCTGCATATTCACGCGGCACCGCAGAAATCGCCGCCTGGTTCAGGAAGACAAAGGCCAGAATCGTCCCCACACCGCGCAACAACTGGGATTCAACAAAGGCGCTCCCCGTGGACATGGCATTCATTTCGGTATCGACGTGGCAGCTCAGAGACAGGATCAGCAGGCCAGCCGCCACGGCCACGCGCAAATCCAGATGCCGCATTAAAAAGGGTGTAAAAGGCATCAGCATCAAGCTGGGAATGCCGGATATCATCACCACTTTGCCGGCTTGCAAAGCGTTGTAATCGGCAATGGCCGCCAGGAATTGCGGAATCACATAAGATGTTCCGTAAATGACCATGCCCAGGATCATCGCCATGATCACGACGCTGCCAAAGACCGGTTGAAACAGCAATTTAAGCCGGATAACGGGCGATTTGGCGTACATCTGACCGGCCGTCAGCAACAGGAAGCCAAAGACGGCCGCCGCGGTCAGCTGGATGATCAGCGCAGAATCGAACCATTGTTCGCGGTGCCCTTCTTCCAGCACCACGGTGAGGCAACCAAGCCCCAGCGACATGCCTATAATACCCAGCCAGTCCGCTTCACCCAGCAAATCAAATCGCGGTTTACGCCCCGGCAGTCCGACCAACAGAAGCACAGCCAATCCAGCGCATACCGGCACGTTAATTAGAAACGCGTAATGCCAGCTATAGGACTCCGTCAGCCAGCCCCCGAGCAAGGGGCCTATCACAGGCCCCAGAATGGCGGTGACACCGAACAAGGCTGTGCCGATGGGCTGTTGATGCTGCGGCAGGCGCGTGGCGATAATCGTCATCGCGGTTGGGATCATCGCGCCGCCGGTAAAGCCTTGCCCCGCACGGCCAATAATCATCGTGGTGAGATTGTCCGCCGTCCCGCACAGGATCGAAAACCCGGTAAACATGAATGACGCAACCAGCAGGAATGTGCGCAAGCCAAATAAGCGTTCCAGCCAACCGCAGAGCGGGATGATGATGATTTCCGCCACCAGATAGCTGGTAGCGATCCAGGTGCCCTCTGTGCCGCTGGCCCCGATATTACCCTGAATTGTCGGAAGGGCGGAATTGACGATCGAAATATCGAGCGTGGCCATCATCGCGCCGAGCGTGCCAGCCATCACGGCGAGCCAGTCGGCAACGCTGGCCCGTTCGCGTTCGCCCCCTGCCATTGGGGCGGAAGAACTGTGCGCTGCGCCCGCCATCAGTTGCGGGCCTGGCTCCGCTGGGCTTCATCGGCCTGAACGTCGTTCAATTCACCCTCTGCCGAACGTGTATCGACCGTCACTTCAACCGACATGCCCGGTACGAATAGGGCCTTGGTATCTTCACTGGCATCCACCGCGATGCGCACGGGAATACGCTGCACGATCTTGGTGAAATTGCCGGTCGCATTTTCAGGCGGCAACAGAGAGAATTGCGCACCAGTGCCCGGGGCGATGCTTTCCACATGGCCGTGCAATTCGATGCCCTTCAGGGCGTCAACTTCAATTGTCACCGGCTGGCCCGGCCGCATCATGCCAAGCTGCGTTTCCTTGAAATTCGCCTTAATATAAATTTGCTTAACCGGAACGATCGACATCATGCGCGTGCCTGATTGCACAAATTGCCCGACGCGCACGGTCTTGTTGCCGATGCGGCCATCAATGCTGGCTTCCAGCAAGGTAGACCCCAGATTGACATTCGCCTGCGACAATTGCGCCTCGCCCGCTTCGCCCTGCGCCTGTGCCTGACGGACTTGTGCTTCGAGAGTGGCAACGCGCCGGCGTGCGGCAGTCAATTCTGCGCGGGCGGAGGCCACTTGCGCCAGCGATTGCTGCAACTGGTTGCGCTTTTGCGACAGGATCTGTTTCGGCTCTGCGCCGGTAGCAACCAGCGGTTCATACCGAGAAACTTCTGAACGGGCGAAGTCGAAGTCGGCCTGCGCAGCAGCCAGCGAGGCCTTGGCGCTATTGACTGCGGCCTGCTGCTCGGAAACCTGCGCACGAACGCCAGCGGCATTGGCGCGGGACACGTCGATCTGGGCCTGGGCCTGTTCTGCGCTCGCTTCGTAATCGCGCGGGTCGATCCGCGCCAGCGGGTCGCCCTTTTTCACGGTCTCGTTTTCATCGACGAAAACTTCGTCCACATAACCGGAAATTTTGGGGGCAACCGTCACTGAGTCTGCCTGAATATAGGCATCATCCGTGCTCTGCATATATTTACCGACAGTCTGATACTGGATGAACCAGACCACTGCCAAAATCGCCAGAACAATCACGATACCAAGCAAAACCAGCCGGACGCCGCGCCTTTTCAACGGCGGTATGCGCTGCTCTGACGGCTCAGGTGCCATGTCCTGGTCCTGTTCCATCACAGCGTCCTGCTCATCCTGATTCGTATCCATGGATCTACTTTCACCAAATTCAGTAACGACTCATAGGCTCAATTCGGCTTGCCATGTGGTCTTTCCAACCCCATATGGCAACACCATATATTGTGGCCCCTCAACAATGACCGATATCGAAACAACCGTAACTGCATTCGCTGCGCTTTATCTCAAATTTGTGCGTCAGCTCGATTCGCGCATGGCCGCCAATGGCGTTTCGTTGTCGCGTACAAAGATTCTGCTCTGTCTGCAAAAGCGCGGACCGATGCGCAGCACCTCGATTGCCGACATTTATAATCTGGCTCCGCGTACCGTCACCGAATTGATCGATGCGCTGGAAAAGGATGGCTTTCTTGAACGGCAGCCAGACCCCTCTGACCGCCGGGCCAAGCTGGTGTCGCTGACACCCGAGGGGATCGAAGCGGTAAACAAGACAGAGCCGCTTCGCCGCGAATTGGTGGACCAGATTTTCGGAATTCTCGACACGCGCGAACTTTCGGAATTCCGTGGGATGCTGGACAAGCTGTCGCTGGCACTGGATGAATTACCAGACGATTGAGTTCACCAAATGCAGAGCTGGCTCGAAAGCGGCTCTGCATTCGCTGACGTTTCAAGGCGGTGCCTTTCAGGCCGAAGGTCGCCCATCTCAGCTTCAAGCAGCCACCTTTTTATCATTCCGGATTTGCGCCAGCACATGGTCGCTGGCTTTGTCACCGATCATGATCGATGTGGCATTGGTATTACCCGCTGGCAGGCTGGGCATGATCGACGCATCGGCAACCCACAGTCCGTCCACCCCGTAAAGGCGGCACTCGCTGTCGACCACGGCCATGGGATCTGCCTTCGCGCCCATTTTTGCCGTGCCGACAGGGTGATACATCGGAATGGTCGCCGCTCGCACATAATGCGACAGCGCCTCGTTGCTCGCCAAATTCTCACCCGGCCTGACTTCCGACAGAACAGTGGAAGCAATGGCATCCTGTCCCATGATCTTGCGGGCAATCTGTATGCCTTCGACCAATTGCAGCACGTCATCCTCATCGCCCAGCAGCAGGTGGGAAATCTTCGGCGCGTCATGCGGATCATTGGAACGCAATGTTACCGTGCCGCGCGAAGAAGGGCGCATCAACGCGATAAAGGTGGAGACAGAGCTTTTCTTGCTCAGCGCCAGATTGCCCTTATCCGTGACGTCGAAAGCGAAAGCGGAAAAGGCCAGCTGCAGATTGGGTGCGGGAAGATCTTCTCTGCTGCGCACAAACGCCTGAGCATGGCCAATGCCGGTGGTGAGCGCGCCAGAGCGCTTCACCGCCAGTGACAACAATTGTTTCAGGCCGGCAAGGCCGCGGGAATCATCATTCAATGTGTGCGCATCGACGGTATTGACCAGATGCGTGCCCGGATGCTCCTGCAAATTCTGCCCAACGCCGGGAAGATCGATCACGGGATCAATCCCATGCGCCTTCATTTCCTCTGCCGGACCAATGCCGGACAGCATCAGCAGGCGCGGCGTATTCAGCGCACCGGCGCTCAGCACCACACCTGCGCGCGCCGTTATAATGCACTCCTGCCCATCTTTGACGATGGCGATGCCGGTTGCGCGGCCATGCTCAACGATGATGCGTTGCACCTGCGTTTCCAGCATGATCTGCAGATTGGGGCGCTTCTTTTCCAGATAGCCGCGCGCGGCGGACCAGCGCATTCCGGAGCGCTGCGACAGCTGAATATAATCGACACCCTCGGCCAACTCGCCATTCAGATCCGGCGATCGCGGATAGCCAGCCTCTTCGACTGCGGCGACCCATTCCCCGGTGATTTCATAGCGTGCGCGGACTTCGGAAACTGCAATCGGCCCGCCTGTGCCGCGCCATTCATCCTCGCCGCGTTCATTGTCTTCCATCCGGCGGAAATAGGGCAGCACGGATGCGTAATCCCAACCCGTGGCGCCGAGCTCGGCCCAATGGTCATAATCCCATTTATGCCCGCGCACGAACATCATGCCGTTGATGGCACTGCCCCCGCCAAGGCGTTTACCGGCGGGCCAGACATCGGGCCGCCCGCCAACAGAAGCATCAGGTTCCGCGCGGTAGCACCAGTCAAAATCAGGCGTCTGGACGATATTGGCCATCAGGGCCGGAACACGCGAGCGTATATCCTTGTCGGACTTACCGGCCTCCACCAACAGGACGTTGACACCCGCATCGGCCAGCCGACCCGCACAGGCCGCACCTGCACTGCCGCCGCCGATTACGATGATATCCGGTTGTTGATCTGCCATGGTCCCTCTCCGTCTTTTGTAACGCTTGTTATAATGGACTGGCGCCGGGAGGCAATCTTTCCCTTTCCAGCTTTATTCACCGCCTCGGTCAGGCGGCGCTGTCCTCCGCCGCACAATCCCAGATGCCGCGCCCTTCCAGCTCGGCCCGGTTATGCAGCGCGGCATAATCGACCTCCGGCCCGATCGGGATGATCCCATTGGGATTGGCGAGTGGGATGGAATAATAATCGGGTTTGATCACGTCCTGCCTGATCGTCTGGGCGATGCCCGGCCATTGATACAGCTCACGCAGATAATTGCTCAGTGCCGGATAATCCGCGATGCGGCGCAGATTACACTTGAACGCGCCATGATAGGCAATGTCGAAACGCACCAGCGAAACAAAGGCCCGCCAGTCGGCTTCCGTGCAATATTCCCCGGCGAGATAGCGATTCTGCGCCAGATGGCTTTCCATCAGATCCAGCGTTTCGAATACCCCATTGGCGGCCGCTTCATAGGCCGTCTGCGCAGTCGCAAAACCGGCGCGATAGACGCCATTATTCAGCCCCGGATAGATGATATCATTCCAGTGATCGATCTGCTCGTGCAGCGCATCCGGATTGAGATCGAGATAATTACCAGTATGGCCGTTAAACGCGCTGTTGAGGATGCGGATGATATCGGCACTCTCATTATTGACGATGCGCTGCGTTCTGCTGTCCCACAGAACCGGCACAGTCACTTTCCCGGTGTAGTGCGGATCATCCAGCGTATAGAGCCGGTGGAGGGGATAGGGCCCCTCTTCCCCGTCCGGACCTTCATCATAGGTCCAGCCTTCCTCGCCGCGATGACCGATGGAAATCGGGACAATTTCCTCAAGCTGTTTGAGCGCGCGCATCGCCAATGTGCGGCCCGCCCACGGGCAGGCCCAGGCCACCCACAGGCGATATCGCCCCGGCTCGGCAACAAATTCTGCGTCGGGGTCAGACGAAATGGCAGAACGATAGGCGCTGCTCGGCCGGTTATATTCGCCCGCTTCCGATTGATCGGGGTCGGGCAGTTTTTCCACCCATTGTCCATTAAGCAATCCGGCCATTACGGTCTCCTGTCAGGTTATGCCGATCAGCAAATGGACCGGCGAAATGAAGCTCTGGCGGCGGATCATTCGCTCGCGCCGAGATAAAGGTCATGCAGCAAGCAATTCACTTGCTGCAGGGCTGATTTCCAGCAAGGCGATCAGGCCGCGCTCTTCGCGGCTGAGCCAGCGGGTCTTGCGGGGAAGTTTCAAGGTGCTGCGCCATGCGACCTGCTCATCGATCTGGGCAATAATCGCCGGATGCACATAGCTCTTGCGCGCAATTGCCGGCGTATTTCCCAGTCGGGCGCTTACCTGCTCCATCATCGCCTTGATCGTCAGTAGATCAGGCGAACGGACCAGACAGTCAAAGGCCAGCACGCTGGCATGCCAGGTGCGAAAATGTTTGGCAGTGAAATGTTCGCCCATGGTTTCACACAAATAGGCATTCACTTCGGAGGAGCCGACATTGTGCGCCTCCCCTTCATCATCGATATATTGGAAAAGCCGCTGCCCCGGCAGGTCCTGCATCGCCTTGACGAAGCGCACAAGACCGCGATCGGTCACTTTGACACAGCGGTCCTTGCCCGATTTCGCGCGGTATTTCAGCGTTAATGTCGACCCTTTGATATCGGCATGGCGCCGCCGCAAGGTCGTGGCACCGTAGCTCTTGTTGCTTTTTGCATAGACATCATTGCCGATCCGCACGACTCCCAGATCCAGCAGCCTGATAACGCTGGCCAGCGCCCGCTCTCTGGTCGGCTTGCCTGCCTTCAGGTCACCTTCCACCCTTTTTCGGACCAGCGGCAGCAATTCGCCAAAGGCGAGACAGGCATCAAATTTCTCGCCCTCTCGCATCGCTCTGAACTCGGGGTGATAGCGATATTGCTTGCGGCCTTTATCATCGACGCCCGTGGCCAGAATATGTCCGTTATCAGCCGGACAGAACCACGCATCCCGATAGGCTGGCGGAAGGCCAATCGCGTTCAGCCGTTGGCGCTCGGCACGTTCCTTGATGCGGATGCCCGTTGGATCATAATAGGCCCAGCCACGGCCCGCTCCGCGGCGCGTGATACCGGGCAGATCGTCATCGACATAAATCAGTTTGGGGGGCGTGCTTGCCATGGGTCTGGTAAACGCGCCATGCGGATCGCGGGTTCCCCGCCCCCGGTTACGGGCGGCAGATCATATAACCGCCCGCCGCAACACAGCCCGCACCGGCGACCATTTTTACCGGCGCGGCGGACAAGCGCCCTGGCCAGCGTCGAATGATCGCGCGCGCTGCAAAGGCATAGCAACATTTCACGCTGAATATTGCCATGAAGGTCAGCGCCGCGATCAACAGCATATCCGGCCCGCGCAGAACCGCCACATCCAGAAATGCAGGAAACAAGGCCGCATAAAATGCAATGGCTTTTACATCGCCCAAAGTCAGACCCAGTCCGGCAAGCAAACTGAACGCCCAGCGCCCCGAGGCAGGCACATGCCCGACTTCCGGAACTTTACCCGCATCGCGCAGCAAGCCAATCCCCACCCAGATGAGATAGGCTGCGGCCGCATATCGCAGGATGCCGAACAGACTGCCCATCCAGACGGACAAAACGCTCATCCCGGCACACGCCAGCCCCACAAACAGAACATCGCCCAGCGCCACCCCCACGGCCGCCGCAACGCCATTGCCTGTACCGAACCGGCTCGATCGCCAGACCACCAGAGCCACGCTGCTGCTGGGCAGTGCGGCCAGAGCGAGCATCGCCCCAAAGAAGGGGAGCAACTGATCAAACCCCACGAAAATGCCTTTCCATTTCCCAAGCCCGCCAACACAAAACTATGCCTTGCAGCAGCAGGACTCTAACGCCATCTCCTGTGCAACCAACAGCAAAAAGAGAGTATGATTGATGGCTGACGACACCTACACACCGCCCAAAGTCTGGGAATTCGATCCTGAAAATGGCGGTCAGTTCGCCGGCATCAATCGCCCGACCGCCGGCCCGCGTGAAGACAAGGAACTGCCGCTCGGCGAACATCCTTTCCAGCTCTATTCACTCGGCACGCCCAATGGCGTGAAGACCACCATCATGTTCGAAGAATTGCTGGAGGCTGGTTATGCGGCGGAATATGACGCCTGGATGATCAAAATCTTCAATGGCGATCAATTCGGATCGGGCTTTGTCGATCTCAATCCCAACTCCAAGATCCCGGCGCTGCTCGACCGGTCCGGCCCCACCCCGTTCCGCGTCTTTGAAAGCGGTGCGATCCTGATGCATCTGGCCGAGAAATTCGATTATCTACTGCCGAAAGAAAATCCCGCCCGGGCGGAAACGATCAGCTGGCTGATGTGGCAAATGGGATCGGCCCCGGCGATTGGCGGCGGCTTCGGTCATTTCTATAATTATGCCCCGGAACGCTACAAATATCCTATCGATCGCTATTCGATGGAAACAAAGCGGTTGTTCGATGTGGCTGATCGCCAGCTGGCCCAGACACGCTTTCTGGCCGGTGACGACTACACGATCGCGGATATCGCGTCCTATACCTGGCTCGGTAATCTCTATCGCGGTGAAGCCTATGGCAATGCCGCCGAATTTCTGAGCCTGCACGAATATGAAAATGTCGGCCGCTGGGTTGGTGAAATCGACGCCCGCCCTGCCGCACGCCGCGGCAAGCTCGTAAATTCGCAAAAGGGACTGGATGAACGCCATTCCGCCAGCGATTTCGAGAAATTGCCCAAGGAATTGCTGGAAGGCGTTACGAAAGGGTTCTAACCCCCTTTTCATCTTGGTCTGAGCCGTTATATGGGCGCGCACAGACCTGCTGGGGTGTAGCCAAGTGGTAAGGCACCGGTTTTTGGTATCGGCATGCGCAGGTTCGAATCCTGCCACCCCAGCCAGCAGTCTCAGGGCGCCCTTACATGCGCCGAACTCCGTTCTGCTTTATGCAACGGATTCAAGGATGTCTCCAGCGGCTATCCTATCCATTGACCTCGCAAGGCGGCGCGATCAGGGCCTCTGACAGGAAATGCACGGTCGGCGCGATTCCGGCCTGCACATTCATGTAATCCTCCTCGCCATCGGCCAGCCCCACACGCTGAACCAATGCGGAAAGGCGCGGGCTGAAGGCCTGAATATGCAAGGTCGTGCCCAGCACACCATTCAGGCGCCAATGGAATTCCGCATCCGTCAGATGATCACACAGACCGTGCAGCCGGTGCACGAATTCGCGGCTCATCTCGCTCATGATCTCATTGGCGATAACCCGTACTGCCGGCGCGGGATCGGAACTGACCCGAATGTAGAATTGCTGCAGCAGGCTACGCTCCGAATCGCTGCCGCCGAAGATCTCTAGGAAAGGTTCGAAATGGGCCTTCAGCAGATTGGCGATACGTTCCTTGCGGCTTGTGTCTGAAGCTTCCAGATCGTCCAGTGCAGCATAGCGGGCAAGGCGGGCATTCACCATTGGCTCAAGCTGCAAGGTGCAGATTTCCCGAATCAGCCCATCCTTGTTGCCCCAGTGATAATGCAGCGTCCCCAGCGTGGTCCCCGCCGCCTTGGCGACATCCCGGATTGTCATCCCGTCATAGCCATGTTCGGCGAAGAGCCGGGTCGCGGCATCGAGAAATGCCGCCTTCGACTTGGGCGTTTTGCGGGTCATAGTGCCTTGTTTTGCGGCGTTTTTAGTCACGATTTCCGGTGCTCCAAGCGGTCGAAGTTGACATAATTCGTACGTACGTACTAATTTAGAGAAAATAGACAAGGGATGGTCGTCTTGTGTCGTCAGCCGGTGTGTCAGGCCTCATTCGAGCCTCTCCGTCAGCATTGATGTGCAAGGCACCGTAAATGGGAGGATACTGCCTTGGAACTGATTTTGCCCGAGGGGCATACTGAGCGCTCATTTCAGGCTGCGCTGAATGCTTTTTCCGGGGTTGTCGGCCCGGAATGGGTCTTGGCCACGGATAACGACCGGGACACCTACATGGATGCCTATGCTCTGGGCGACGGGCGCAACCGAGCACCTGGCGCGGCCGTTGCACCGGCTTCGCAAGAAGAGGTGCAGGCAATCGTACGGCTGGCCAATGAACATCGCATCCCGCTCTGGCCAGTCGGTCGAGGGAAGAATCTCGGCTATGGCGGGACCTCGACCGTAATGCCCGGCACGGTGGTGCTGGATATGGGCCGGATGAACCGCATCCTGCATGTGGATGAAAAACATGCTTATTGCGTAGTCGAACCCGGCGTGGGCTTCTTCGATCTCTATAATTACCTGAAGGACAACAACATACCTTTGTGGATGGCGGTTCCAGGCAATTCCTGGGGCAGCATGATCGGCAACGCGCTGGAACGCGGCATCGGATACACCGCCTATGGCGACAATGTCGAACAGCTGTGCGGTATGGAAGTGGTCATGCCCGATGGCGATCTGCTGCGCACCGGGCTGGGGGCCATGGATGGCAGCAAAGGCACCTATCACTACAAATATGGCTATGGTCCCTCTTGGGATCAGATGTTCGTCCAGTCGAATTTCGGCATCGTTACGAAAGCCGGGATCTGGCTGCAACCCGAACCGCAAATGTCCGCCAAAGTCGGCATTTCCTTGCCGGCCTTCACCGATATCGGCTGGGCCATCGACAAGCTGGGCGACCTGCGCCGCCGTGATGTGATCCGGCACAATTTCGTTTTCGGCAATTACATGCATGAAGCCGCCGTCTATTCACAGCGAAGCGACTGGTATGATGGTGAAGGCGCCCTGCCCGATGCGATCAGCCAGAAGATCATCGACAAATACGGGATGGGCTGGTGGAGCTTCCGCCTGAACGTCGCGGGAGGTCCCGGCATGGTCGAGGCCCATATGAAAGAAATCTCCGACGCGCTGGAACCTCAGCTGGATTACAAGCTGGACTGGACGACCTGGAAACCCGGCGACCCTATCGAGAAATCGGCCCGCGGAATCCCCAGCGTCACCGCCCTGCAGATCGTTAACTGGTATGGCGGGCGCGGCGGCCATATCGGCTTTTCACCGGTGATGCCGCAGGACGGGGAACAGGCCCTGGCACAGGCGACGCGCATGAAGGGCCGTTTCGAGGAATACGGGCTGGATTACTACACCTCCTTCACCATGGGCCGCCGCCACATCAACAATGTAAATCTGATCCTCTATAACCGCGACAATGCAGACATGGTTTCGCGAGCGCGGGGCCTGTTCAATACATTGATCGAGGATTCCGCGGCCAACGGATATGGTGAATATCGGACGCATATCGATTTCATGGAGCCCGTGGCGAAGAGCTACGACTTCAACAACAACGCGCAATTACGCTTCAACGAAAAGATCAAGCAGGCGCTGGACCCCAATGGCGTGATCGCCCCCGGCAAATATGGGATCGGCACTTTCCGTGAGGGAGACGCCGCATGAAGAGCTTCTCCATATCGGCTGCAATGCTCGCCTGCTCTTTCCTTGCCGCTTGCGGAACTCCAGCTGAAAAGGCGGAAAGCCCCGCATTGGCCGAGGCCAAACCCGCGAGCCAGGAAGAAGCGCTGTTCCTCAGGAAATGCGGCATTTGTCATAGCAAGGGCGGCACCGGCACGATGATGCTTGAGCGGCGGCTGGGCGCGGAGAATGCCCTGCTGGCCGAGCGTACGGATCTGACCCCGGAATATATCGCCGCAGTTGTCCGCCATGGGCTCAATTCCATGCCGCCAATCACAAGAGTGGAACTGACCGATGCGCAATTGAGAGATGTCAGTTTCTATCTCACCGGTCAGCGGCTCACCGATGAGGTGGCGGAGAAACCCGGCGATACGGCAAAGGACAAGCAACCATGATTGCCCGGCGCGATTTCCTCAAGGCGGGTGCTGCGCTGAGCGTGTCTGCGGTAACTGCCAGCGCAATACATTTCTCGCACGCGGCGGGATCTACAAACGCTTTCGCCTTTTTTGATCGCAATATGCCTGACGGCCAGCGCTTTGCACTGCTGGCCGAACAGATCGGCATGGATAGACGCGATACAGGGCGGGACATGGCCGCTCTCCTCTATGGAGAAATGCGGGACTGGACCGAAAGGGAGGGCACGTTGTTTCTTGGCGTGACCCGCTATGCGGATTTCACCGTGGCATCGGGAATAGCCCGGGAGAATGGTCGGTCAATGCTCGCGGCCGTGCAGCGGCGGGAAGGCCCTGAAGACCTGCAATGGCTTCGTGGTGAACCGGGAGCGCTGGCAAGGGCGGCCCTGAAAAATGGCCTGCAAACAGCCCATCTCGAAACGCCGGAACACCTGCTTGGCGCGCCGGGCAGTATCCTGTGGGCGATGGCCTGAGCCGCAAACACCGGCCAGCTGGCCATGGGGAATGCGGGCTCATCTTTAAGGGAAGTACTGTCTGGAAAAGGCAGGCTTCGGGAGAGTGACTGAGAGGAAGGGACATGCGCAATCCGCTACCGAACCCACAGATCGCCGATGGTCTTGGGCTGCCGACGACAATTGCCCGCACACGGCTAAAGCCCTGTCGGGAAGCTGCGGAGCGTGCGCGGATTACGCTGCTTCGCGCACCCGCTGGATATGGCAAGACGTCGCTTCTGCAAGATTGGCAAGATGCCTTCTTGCGAAGCGGGGCCAAGGTATTGTTCTTTTCCCTTTCCCGGTGGGACACGGATTTTCGGCGGTTCTGGCAGACGCTTCTGCTGGCCACGCGGCGGGCAGGATGGCCGGTGGAATTCCCCGGCGATGTCGAAAACAGCCAGCTCGCTCCGCATTTTTTTGAGGAACTGACCAGACTGATTGCCGGGCCCTTCGTGATGATCCTCGACGATGCTCATTTCGCCTCGGATGAAGCACTGGCAGATCTCGTGGACATGGCACCGCGGCAGGTCCGGCTAATTATAGCTAGCCGGACAAAATTGCCCCTTCCCCTGGCCAGGCTGAGAACGCTGGAACAATTGGTTGAACTCGGCTGCAACGAATTGCGCTTCGATGCCCTCGAGAGCGAGGAACTGAAGGCAGCGGCGGGCCGTGATGAAATGACCGAGCGCGAACTGTCCCGGCTGGTCGAGAAATCGGAAGGCTGGCCGGTCGCCCTCAAGACCGCACTGGCCCAAACATCCTTGCAACCCACTCGAGCTCACCGGCTGAGCGGATGCCATGCAGATCTGGCCGCCTATTTCGAAGAAGAAATCCTCGCCGGGATCAGCCCGCGTGAACGGACTTTCCTGACCGCTATCTCGATACTGCCGCGCCTGTCCGACGATCTGTGCCGCTATGTGAGCAAGGACGAGCTGGCCGAGCAACTGCTGTACAAGCTTCATGATGACGGGCTGCTGATATCCGCCATAGATACCGATCACCGCTGGCTCCGCCTGCACGGTCTGCTGGCCGAATATCTCCAGCACCGGATACCTTCAGAGAGGCTCGACTGCAGGGCGCTCCATATGCGGGCCTGTGACTGGTTCTATGGGCAGGGCATGACTCAGGAAGCCTTCGATCACGCCCATGCGGCAGGCAACATGCAAAGAGCAGGGGAAATACTGCTGGCAGAATATCGCGGCCTGTTCGCCTGCTGGCGCTATGGCCAGTTTCTGAAAATGGCCTTGCGTCTGCCGCAGGAGGTCATCGAACAATTTCCGGAAATCGGTGTGGCGATGGCCTGGCCTCTGGCCGTGCGCGGGCAATGGGCGCATGCCGGGGCTCTGATCGATGCCGCCCGCAACAGCCTGATCTCGATCGCAGCGGAAGAAGGCAAACAGAGCGAAAGCTATCGCAGGCTCTCCTTCGCAATTGCGCATAGTGAAATGGTGCGCGCGAAATATTGCGGACAGAACCATCTGGCTGAACGCCAGTGCAGAGAGCTTGTCGAACACTATCCTGATGGCGACCCTTTCACTCTGGGCGTTGTCTTTACCTCGCTGATGCTGGTGCAATGCGCTGGTTTCCGCCTCAAAGGCGTGGAGTATCTCAATAGCCAGGCAATGGAACAATACCGCCTTGCCGGAGTAAGCGGGCCGAACGCTTTCCACGTGAAGACATATGCCCGCTATCTCGCAACGGTGGGCCGCAGCGACGAGGCCGTCGACATTCTGGCGCAGGCTTTGGAGGATGGAGCCGAGAAGGGAAATGGCAGGCATTTCGACGCCTTGATCGCCATCCCTCTCTGCGCGATTCATTATTTGCGCGGAGAGCTGACAGAGGCCGAGAACCTGTTGCGCCGTTACCGCGAGGAAGCGGAGCAAAGCAACCTGATCGACATGAGCATCGATTACTGGGTCACGCGGGCGCGTCTCGTCTGGCAAAGAGGCGACACGCCCCATGCGCATTACATATTGCGCAAGGGATGGTTTCGCGCGGAAGCACAGGGTTCCGAACAGTTCAAGGCCAGCATCGGACTGGAACGAATACGGTTGCTTCTGGCATCGGCCCAGCCGGATAATGCCATGCGCGTCGGCAAGGAACTGGACCTGCCGACCGATATCAAGACATTGCTGCCAGAAAGCGACGGCACGCAATTGAACAGTATTCGCGCAATGTGCTGGGTCCGCCTTGCCACTACACAGAACCGGGTGCCCGATGCCATCAGAGTAGCGTCGGCCTGGCTCTCCTATACTCTGCGAGGTCTGGCCACTGTCGACAGCGTCGGCTGGCAATTGCTGCTGAGCCATCTGTATTGGCTGAACGGAGATGTCCGCGCCGCGCAAAGATGCGTTCGCAGCGCACTTGCCGATGCGTCTCAGGCTGGCTTGTTGCGGATGGTGCTGGATGAAGGGCCCGTGATCGGCAGACTGGTCGCCGAAGAATGCCTGAGAAACAGCGGCGAGGACGGGGCGGAAAGCGCTTTCCGCACGGCCTTGCTCGAAGGAATACGGCAGGAAATGGGGGACGCCATCCTCTCGTGCGAAGACAGCAGTGTCGAGGAAAGACCAATCTGCGAGGCCCTGACCGGCAAGGAGTTGGAAATCCTCTCCATGATCGGATCCGGTAATCGCAATGTCGATGTCGCTAGCAAGGTTGGTATCTCGGAAGGGTCCGTGAAATGGTATCTTCAGCGGATCTATGACAAGATGGGCGTCCGCAAGCGCTCCATCGCTGTTGAACGTGCGAGGCAGCTCGGCTGGTTGCGCTGAATCCATTGCAGATCCATCCTTCAAACTGACCCAGAGCCCGGTTCTGGCCGCGCAGTGCGGAGAAGATGCGGCCATGAACTTGGTATCCAGGGAAATGGCGGAATGCCGTGCCGCATTCCGCCACTTACTTCATGCCTGCCGCGCTCAGAAATCCTTGCTGAGCGTTACCGACCATTCCCGCGGACGGGAGGGCTGACCGGTGAAGTTATAGCCGCCTGCCTGAATGAAGCGGTTTACGTAGTAGAACTTATTGAACAGATTGGTGACACCAAGCGCCAAGCTCCAGTCCTCACCCGGACTGTCATAGGTCAGCCGGGCATTCGCGACGGTGTAACCTGGTTCGGCAGCCAGCGGATTGTTCGTATATTCATTGAAGACGCGTGACTGGTAATACAGGTCGAAACGCGGGGTCAGTGAACCGAAGCCATCGATTTCCGCCGTATATTGCGCGCCCAGATTGAACTTCCATTCCGGAGTGCCGGGCGCCTTGCTGTCCAGCGTAGGGCCGCCGCTGACACCTGCCGCCGCGCCCAGATCGGTGATTTCGAAATCGGTGTAGCTCCCCGAAGCCTCGATCACGAAGGCTGGAGCAGGATTCAACGTCAATTCCGCTTCCAACCCCTTGATGGTCGCTTCGCCGACATTGGAAATGACGATGCTGGGGTTGCCCAGATTATCCATGCCGTTCGCGCTAAGCTGCATATTGGTGTAATCGCTGTAATATGCAGCAAGGTTGAGCCGCACCATGCGGTCGAAGAATTCGCTCTTCAGGCCGATTTCATAGGCGTCCAGCGTTTCCGGGCCGAACGGCACGGCTGATGCCGGCGTGAAGGGCCGCGGATTGATCCCGCCGCCTTTGAAGCCGGTGGAATATTGCGCATAGGTCATCAGGTCGTCGGTCCACTGATAATCGATGCCCAGCTTGTAATCGAAACGATCGAAGGTCGCTTCGGGCGCGGTGAAGGCGCCGCCCGCGAAGAAAGGCGTGCCCGAGGGCTGGTTCGTCCGGTCGAAGCGATAGGTCTTGGCTTCATCGGAATAGCGGACGCCTGCGGTCACACTCAGCCTGTCGGTCGGATGGACAATCGCATGCACGAAGGCAGACTTGTTTTCGCCATCCACCTGGTCGTTCTGATCGAAGACGATGCCGTTCGGGCCCGATGCCGGAAGCGACACGCCACCGCGGATATGCGCCTTGGAGTCGAAATAGAATGCACCGGTCGTCCACTCAAGAAGACCGTCCAGAGCCTCACCTTGCAAGCGCAGTTCCTGCGTGACCTGGCGGAAGGACACATTGTTATCGGTCAGTGCGATAGGCAGCGGTGAGTTATCGGCATTCTGCGTGAAGCGACCGGAGAAGCGCTGATATGCCGTGATCGAACGCAGCGTGACGGAATCGCTGAGATGGACCTTCACATCGCCGGAGAAGCTCTCCGAATTCATGGTGTTGGTCGCGGGAACCTGCCGGCCATTGCTGAGATCCCGGTAGCTCGCATAGGTAACGTAAGGATCAGTCACGAAGCGCGAATCGAACGGAATCCCATAAGTCGGAACCAGCTTGTTCGCGTTGTAATTGTTCAGCGCGGTGGTGGGCGAGATATGGATCAGCGAATCCGCAGCCCCTTCAGAACTGTCGCGCATGATCTCTGCTGTCAGATTCACTTCAACCGCAGTGTCCGGCGTCCAGCGCAAAGCCGCACGGCCCGCGCGTACGCTTTCGCCGCCCAGTGTGCCGACCGTGCAATCTCCTGACGTTACCGTGGGCTGCAGATTGCCGGCCTGATCGGGATTGGCACAGGCGAAATCCACCCGGTCCACATATCCGTCGCGCTGTTTTGACGCCCCAGAGACACGCAAAGCAAGCGTGTCGTCTATGAGTGGCAGATTGACCATGCCGCGCAGGTCGAGACGCTCATAGCTCCCATAGGTGCCTTTCACGGAGGCTTCGAGTTCATTGGACGGCTTCTGCGAGATTAGGCGCACGGCGCCGCCAATGGAATTCTTGCCGAACAAGGTGCCTTGCGGACCGCGCAGAATTTCCACCCGCTCCAGATCGAGCAGATCGAAAACCGAGCCGAACAGCGAAGCATGATAGACGTCGTCCACATAAAAGCCGACGGCGGGCTCCAGTGCGAAGTTGAAATCGCTCTGGCCGATGCCGCGGATATAGGCCTGTGTCGATTTGCCATAACCGGCGCTGGCGACGCGCAAGGTCACACTCGGCACTGAACGCCCGACATCCGCGACATTGTCGAGGCTCCGGCTTTCCAGCGCCTCGCTGGTTAGTGCGGTGATGGCGAGCGGCGTTTCCTGAAGATTTGTATCCCGGAATTCCGCGGAAACGATGATGATGTTGTCGTCCAGCGCGGCCACGTCTTCTGCGTCAGCGGTATCTTGCGCCTGGGCAACACTCGCAGCGGTAAGCGCCAGCACAGATGCTCCCAATACATGCGCAATAGTACTCCTACGAATGGCCATTTCTGCTCTCCTCCACAATTCAGCAAACATTTCCTGTTGCTTTGAAGAGCTGGCGAATAGGCACTCGCTGCAGACCAGCCACCTATCTTTTCGAACAAAGAACAGGGACCGCATCGGCCATTCAGCCGAAAACACTTATCGAAAAGATAGGTGAACGCCGCCCCGCCCTGCCCCTAGGCCCAAGTGAATTGAGAAATCCCTGCGCAATAACAGCGATGGCGCAGCCGGATCACGCAGAGCAGGTAGGGAGAGATATGGGCGTTCAACATAGCGAACTGAACTGGTCGGTCGCTGGCACGGAGCCGGTGGCGCTTGAAGACCGGATGGCCGTGCTGGACAGCGTGGCTCGCTATTCCTGGGCAATAGATACCGGAAGCCTGGAGGAATATCTCGATTGCTTCACGCCCGACGGCGTGTTGCGGCATCCTCTGCGCGATGGATCGGTCGGTGAATTTCGCGGGCAGAACGAAATCCGCTCCTTTCTGGAAGACGGTTTCGCCAATCGCCCCTTCCAGACCTATGCCCACCAACACCAGTTCTCCTCCATGCTGATGAAAAGGGAGGACGATCTGATCAGGCTAAAGGCCTATTGCATCGTGTTCCGGCATGAATTCCACCGGCAATACTGGCCCTCCGGCCCCGCGCGGCGCATGGGCACCTGGCACGGCCTGTTCCAACAATCGGGCGATGTGTGGAAATTGAAGGAAGTCGATGTCCGCATGTGGCTGGATTCTGCTTTCGGCATTGGCGAAGCACTGCTCGATCGCGGGCCAGGACAACCGGGGACTCGGGAATGAACGACCAGAACATATCAGCCGGGGCGAGTGCCAATTCTGGTGACGAAGTCCCTCCCGCCGCGCGGAAATATCCGACATGGCTTGTCATTCTGCTGATATTGGTCGCCACCTCCAGTTTTATCGACCGGGTTATCGTCGCCACGCTGGGGCCTTCGATCAAGGAGGATCTGGGCATCACCGATGGTCAGTTCGGCATGCTCACCGGGCTGGGTTTCGCCTTCCTCTATGCCACTTTCGGAATGCCGCTTGCCCGTCTTGCCGATCGCGGTAACCGCGTATCGCTGATGGCAATTGCCACCGCCGTCTGGTCGGTGATGACAGCGCTGAGCGGCATGGCTGTCAATTTCTTTCAGCTGCTGCTGCTGCGCGTGGGTGTCGGCATCGGTGAAGCCGCTGCCAGCCCCTGCACCATCTCGCTGATCGGTGATACTTTCCCGCGTGAAAAACGCGCGTCCGCCCTCGCAATCGTCGCGCTCGGTTCATCCCTTGGCTCACTTATCGGTGGTTTCGGTGGCGGCTGGCTGGGCGAACATGTGGGGTGGCGGGAAGCCTTCGTGATCGTCGGCCTGCCGGGCCTCTTGCTGGCAGTCCTGATCCATTTCACCTTGAAGGAACCCGAGCGGGGCCAGTTCGAAGCGAATACCAGATTCGGTCCCGAAACGCCTCCTTTCACGGCAGTGATGAAGGAAATCTTCTCCCGCAAGGCCTTCCTGTTCATGAGCCTTGGCTGCGGGATGACCAGCTTCGTCAATTTCGGCGTGCTGATGTTTCTGCCGATCTATCTGGGCCGCGCCTTCGAAATGAGCATGACGCAGGCAGGCTTGCTGTTCGGCATCGTGACCAGCGTTTCCAATGCCATCGGCACTCTGGTGGGCGGCTATGGTTCCGACTGGGCGGCCAAGCGCGACATTCGCTGGTATGCTTGGCTGCCTGCTCTATGCGTGCTGATCACCGCGCCGCTCTATATTATCGGCCTGTTGCAGTCCGAATGGATCGTCGCCATGCCGATCATCACCTGCGCGGCGATCTTCGTATTCACCTTCTACGCCCCGACTTTCGCAGCAACGCAGAACATGATGCAACCGCGCATGCGGGCAACGGCATCGGCTGTGCTCATCTTCTTCCAGAACGTCGTCGGCATGGGTCTGGGGCCGTTGTTTGTTGGACTGATGAGCGATCACTTTGCCGCTCGGGCCTTTCGCGGTGAGGGCGATTATCTGGCGCAATGCGTAGATCAGCTGGGAACGCTGAACCAAAGCTGCAACCTGGCCGCCACATCGGGTATCCAGACAGCAATGGTCTGCTGCGTGCTGTTCCTCGGGCTCGCCTCTTTGAGCTATTTCTTAGCCGGGCGAACGATCAGGAAGGACTTCATCTGATTCAGCGCGCCCAGCACAAATCCTAGCCCTGATCACGCGCTACTCGATCAAAGCTGAGACGAACTCCACAAAGGCACAGCTCGGATACTTCGTGTCTTCCTGCCAGCCGATCCTTCCTTCAAGCCCCCAATCGCCTATTCCTACTGCGCATGATTTTTCGTCCCACATTCAGGGTCAGGCTCGAATCACGCGCAAAGGAAAAATCGGGACACCGTATTCGCAGCCTGCTTCATCTGTTGAAGCCAGCCTGCTCCGGCAATAGCAACGCGACCGATGACGGAAATTAAATTCCATTGACAATGACATCATTTTAGTTTGCTCTAACAACTATTATCGGCATAGTTTTGTCGTTATAGAAAGAGTCGCGCACCACCAAACCAGGCTGAAAACAGCCGGAGTGCGCCGGGAGAGTGTATGTTTAGATTCGATGCTGCATTCCGTGCGGAATTGCGGGAGAATTGGCCGATTCTGCTAATCGCCTTTGTGTGTTTCCTGTTCGGCTTTGCCGCACCGGCCTATGCCCTGCCATTCATTTTCCCTGAAGCAATCAAGGAATTTGGTTGGAATCGGGAAGAGGTGACACTGCTTGCCTCCTCAAAATATGCCGTTGGGGCCATTGCGGCGATCATCGTGGGCCGTCTGGTGGACTGGACCGGGGCCTGGCTGTCATTGATCGTGACGGTTTCGATGGGCGGGCTGGCGCTGATCAGCTTCCTGTGGATTGACGATCTGACGCATTACTACCTTTCCGGCGTATTGCTCGGCTTTGCGTCAGGTGGGACCATGGTTGCGCTGAAGGTACTGATTTCCAGAAGCTTCCACGCATCCCAGGGAACCGCCATGGGCATGGCCCTTCTGGGCACGGTGGTCGGCTCCATCATTTTGCCTTTCATCGTCACGGCGACGATCTCTGCCTTTGGCTGGCGCATGGGCATTGCTGCTGTTTCAGGGGGCATCTGGGTGGTGGCACTTCCCATGCTGCTCTACGGGTTCTTTTCCCAGAAAATGGCCTTTGGCCGCCGCATCACGCCAGAGGCACGGGCTGCGGCCAAGCGCAGTGGGGACAATCTTCCCTTCATCAAAATCATCAGCGAACCACGCTTCTGGCTGATTGGCATTGCGGTATTTCTGGTGGGGGGTGTGGACATGGCTTTCACCCAGCATCAGGTGCTGATCTATAACGATTTTGGCATGGCGCCGGAATGGGTGGCCGTTGCCGTCAGCGCATTGGGCGTGGTGGGCATCGCCACCCGGCTTATCGTGGGCAATGTTCTGGACCGCTCATCCAACAAAGGTTTGGCGGCCTGTTGGGTATTACTAAGTATATCGGTTTTACTGGCCTTTGGCTTGGCCAGCCCGCTGATCCTGATGGCCTTCATCGTCACCCGTGCCCTCGGCCATTCCGCCGTCATGCTGGATACGGGCGTGATGACGAAGCATGTCTATGGCCCCAGCCAGCTTGGCACCATGCTGGGTATGTATACCGCCATGGTCAGCACAGGCTTTGCTATTGGCCCGTGGCTGATGGGCAGGCTCTACGATATGTCAGGTAATTACGGCGCAGCATTCATCCTGTTTGCAATCCTGCCGCTGATTGCCTCCGCGCTGATCTGGAGAGTCCGCCCCGTCTTCTGGGAGAACATGAAACTGGCCAATCAGGCAGAGAAAAAGAAGGAACTGATCCCTCTGAGCGCCACGACGATGCCCCATAGAGGCAGCTGATCCGGCCGATCCGGGAGGCGCGCGGAGCGGTCAACGAAAAAAGGCGGGGTGCTCGTAAGCACCCCGCCCTTGGTTCAGGCCAGTCCCATGGATCACGCCCACTCAGGGCTGGAAACGTGCCAGTGCGTCCAGCGCCATGCTGCCCCGCCCCTCTTCAAAGACCCGCAGCGGGTTGATCTCTACCTCCCTCAGCCTGGGCTCTGCGCGCAAGGCCGCCCCCACGCGCGCGGCGACGTCCACCAGAGCGGCGAGATCGCAGGCCGGGCGCCCGCGCCCGCCGGTCAGCACCGGGGCGGACCGCAACTGGCGCAGCTCCGCCTCAATATCGGTTTCAGCCAGATCAGCCGGGAATAGCCGGAAATCGCGCATGGCTTCAGCCCAGATGCCCCCCATACCGACCATCACCACCGCCCCCCATTCCGGGTCACGCCGACCGGCCACGATCATATCCACCCCAGCCAGGGCCATCTCTTCCACCAGAATACCATCCAATTCGGCGCCGTTCAGTGCTCCGGCTACAGAGGCACTCATCCGTGCCCATGCGGCACGCAAATTGTCCTCATCCGCCAGCATCAGTTCCACACCGCCCGCTTCTGTCTTGTGCATCAGCTCCTTAGCCTGTGCCTTCAACGCGACGGGATATCCGATCGACGCCGCCAGCGAGACGGCTTCGTCGACCGTGCGCGCCAGGGCCGCTTGCGGCACCGACACGCCCATATCCTGCAACAGCGCCTTTGCGCGATGCTCCGGCAGATTGCCGCAGGGCATCCCGTCCACGTTCAGCGCAAGCCGCGTTGCAGCGCTGCGCTCGGCACGTTCCAGACTGCAACCGTAGCGGGTGACGGCTGCCATCGTCCGCAAAGACCGTTCGGGTGAGCGGGTGAAGTGCACATTGCCCTCACGCAGCTTATCAAAGAAGGGCTGTGGCAATTCCGAGCCATCGCCCATCAGAGAAAGCGACACCGGTTTCTGCGCGTTGGAAAGCGCTGGCTGTAACCCGTCAAAATACCGCAGGGACTGCATCCCGCCTCCAGGCGTAATTGCCACCACAACGCTGCCAATTGCAGGATCATCGAGCAAAGCCTGCAACCCTTTGCCCAACAGCTCTGGCTCCTGCATGGGCTGTGTCGTCAGATCCAGCGGATTGCCCGCATGGGCAAAGGCCGGAAGCGCTTCATCTAGCACAGCCTTGGTGGAAGGCGACAGCGGTGGAACGTCCAGTCCCAGCGTATCGCAATAATCCAGCGAAGAGCCACAAAAGGCACCCGATGTGGTCATGATGCCCAGCCCGTTATGCGGGGCCTTGCCGCTGCGGGCCAGGATTTCTGCCACATCGACGAATTCTTCCAGCGTTTCCACCATCACCGCACCAGCCCGGCTGACCAGTTCACGCATGGCGGCGTAGTCACCCGCCATGGCTCCGCTGTGGGACTGTGCCGCTTCCTGCGCCCGTGCGCTGCGCCCCGGATGCATCAGCACGACGGATTTGCCGCGCTGGTTGCAGGCCCGCACAGCCTCCAGAAAATCCAGCGGACGGCGCACTTGCTCGGCATAGACCATCACCGACTGGGTGTGCGCATCCTGCGCGAAATCGCCCAGAAAATCCTCAATCCCCAGCGTGGCTTCATTGCCGGTGGCAACAGAGTAGGACAGCGGCAGGCCGCGCGCCGTCAGCGCCAGACAGCAATGGGCCATCATGCCGCCGCTTTGCGACAGCACCGCCACGGCAGAACGATCCCCAGGATGGTCGGATTCGATACCGCCTTTGCCGAAGCTGACGGCCAGAGGCTGAATATAGTTGCGATACCCCAGGCAATTGGGGCCAACCAGCCCCATGCCCGCCTGCTCCGCGATAGCACGCAAACGCTCCTGCGCGGCGCGGCCATCTTCCCCCTGCTCCGCAAAGCCGGAGGCAAAGACCGTGGCCGCGCCCATGCCATGGCTGGCACAGGCCTTCAGCGTTTCTTCAATCACCGGGCCGGGTACTGCCAGAATGGCCAGATCAATCCCCCGCGGCAAATCCGCCACACCGGGCACGCTGGCCAGCCCTTCCAGTTTCACCCCGCTGCGGCTGACGAGGTGTATCTCCCCGTCGAAGCCGCTGCGCAGCAGATTGGCCACTGCATTGCGCCCGGCGCTGCCTTCCTTGGAAGACACGCCGATAATCGCGACAGACCGGGGGCGCAGCACCCGGTCCATCATGGGGCGCGCAACCGCACCCGCCGCAGCATCAGTCACGCTTATATCCCCCAAATCCCGGCTTGTAGGATTTTTCATCCAGAAACTGCGACATGCCCTTGCGGCGGCCCTTTTCCGGGTCGGAGGCGGCCGTGGCGGCAGCCATACTGCCCAGCACCGCCTCTGCCGTGCCCCAGTCCATGGATTCCACATATTTGAAGGCGGATTTTGCGTTGCGCAAAACCGTGGGATTCTTGGTCAGCAGGTTGCGTGCCACCTGCTCCACATGGCCGCGCAGTTCGGCGCGCGGAACGGAGCGATTGACCAGTCGCATGCGCGACGCTTCCTGTCCGTCAAACGGTTCCCCCGTCATAATGTAATATAGTGCGTCGCGGTCCGTCATTACCTGCGCCACGGCGCGGGTCACATTGCCCGCCGGGATAATCCCCCAGTTGATTTCCGAGAGACCGAATTGCGCCTCATCGGCGGCAAAGGCCAGATCACACGCCACCAGCGGAGTGAAGGCCCCACCAAAGCACCAGCCATTGACCATGGCGATGGTCGGCTTTGCGTAGTGCATCAGCTTGCGCCACATCCAGTCCGTGGCCATGCGGCGCACCCGCGCCTGCACCACGGGTGATTCCCCCTCCACTTCGCGGAAATATTCCTTCAGATCCATACCTGCGGAGAAGGACTCGCCTGCCCCGGTCAGCACCACCACGCCGATATCATCGCGCAGCTCGATCTCATCCAGCAGGGCAATCATTTCGCGGTTCAGCGTCGGGCTCATGGCGTTGCGCTTTTCCGGGCGGTTTAGCGTGACCCATCCGATCCCATCATCCACATCAAGTTTGACGGTAGTGTATTCCTGCTGCTCCACTGTGTTTTCAGACATTCTCTTTCCCTTTTCCTGTTGTCAGTTGATCGCCTGAGACAGGAAAGCGCGGATCGCCGCCTCTTCCTGCTCACCAAAGTCCGTTAGAAGTTCCTGCTCCAACGCATCCGCTCTCTGGTTGATGGCAGATAGGTTGGTGCGCCCGGTCGGCGTTATTTCAATCAGGTTGATGCGGCGATTGGCCGGGTTCTGCCGCCTAAGCAGGATCTTCTTCGCTACAAGCTGGTTGATCTGCTGAGTCACGGCCTGCGGCGTGATGCTCGCGCGACGCGCTATCTCTGCGCTGGAACACGGCACAATGCGATCAACCAGCGACAGCATGGTGAATTCCGCCGGCGTCATGTCATATGTGCGGGTAATCTCTTCCAACCGGGCATGGGCCAGCGAATGAAACCGCCGGACCAGATAAAGGATACGCGGGCGGCGCTTCCCGGTTGAAATTCCATTCGCACTGTCGGTTTCATCCATGTCCAATTCCTTGATCAGCGTGATACGCCATCCTCACGCCGCCTTATCCAGCGGGGCCAGACGGGCGAAACGCTCCGTCCATTCCTCTGCGGGATAGAGCAGTTCAAAACTGGTCAGCCGGGCAAAATAATGAGCGGCGGGATATTCCTCGGTCAGGCCCATGCCGCCATGCATCTGCACGGTTTCCTCCGCGATCTGCCGGGACGACAGCGCCGTACGCACCAACGCGCCGCAGGCCAGTCGCCAGCCCCCCGCATCTGGCCCGTTGCAAGCCGCGACCATTGCCTGTGCGACCAGCGCATCCGCCAGTTCAAGCACCAGACTCATATCGACCATACGATGCTGCAGCGCCTGAAACGCTCCGATGGGACGGCCAAATTGGTGCCGCGTCTGCAATTGTTCCAGAGTCAGCGCATTGGCACCGCGCATCGCCCCCACGGCATCGCAAGCGTTTAACAAGCTGGCTTCCAGCTCGATGCGTTCAAAAGCATCAGCCAGGGCCTCACCCTGTGCCACCAGATAAGCAGGATTGGTTTCCACGCTATTCAGAGCGACATTTGCGGCGCCGCGTCCGTCGAAAAGCTGGTAGGGAGTGCATGTGACGCCGGGCTGATCGGCAGGCATGGCAAACAAATGCGGCACGCCTTGCATATCACGGGCGGAAAGCAGCAGGATCTGCGCAGCGTCCCCGCCCAGCCAAACATCTTCCTGCCCGGAAAGCCGCCAGCCCCCATCCATGGCCTCTGCGCCAAAGCCACTTTCCCGACCATGCAGTATCGAAGGTGCCACAACAGCAAGCTGTCCGTCAGCCAGCACGCCCGCGGTTCCGGCCAGTGCCGCCAGCCGAGCGCCCAACATCGCAGGCAAGGCCGGCTCTATCGCAAGTCCCCGCCCCATGGCTTCGGCCACAACCGACATATGGCCCAGCGACGCAGGATCCTGCACTGCATCCTTATCCGCTGCCAGCATGAAAATGCCCAGCTCCTCCAGCCGCGGCCACAGCACTGACTTATCCAGCCCCTGCCCGGTGGCCATGGCCTTGCGCATGGCATCTCGCTGTTCAAAGCCGTATTCACGCTCAAGCAAACGGTCCACGCCATCAGCTAGCATACGGCGCACATCATCCTGCGTATCGATCATGCCCGCGCTCCTTTTACCGCAGTGGAAGCAGGTTTGGTCAGACCCAGCATGCCTTTGGCGACGATATTGCGCTGCACTTCGCTGGAGCCGCCATAAATACTAACTACGCGGGTATCGAAGTGGTTTTTCAGCAGGTTGGAATCCTCACCATCGGCGCCCAGACGCAGAGCAGACGGACCGGTCGCCTCCACCAGCAGGCGAGTCAGGCGCTGTTGCAGCTCCGCCCCTTTCAACTTCAGGAAATTGGCCTCGAAGCCGGGTGCGTCGCCGAGTTGATAGCGGCCGAGCATTCGCAGGCTCAGAGCTTCTACGCTCATTAAATCCAACGCAACGCCCGCGATATGGCGCCGGATACGCTTCCGCCCTTCACCAGACAGGCCGCTGCGCCCCACCACCTGTTCCAGATGGCGCAACTGCCGCTTGCACAGGCCCACCCGTGCTATGTTCAGGCGCTCATTGCCCAGCACCACACGGGTGTAGTTCCAACCCTCATTTACCTCACCCACCAGATTGGCGGCGGGCACTCGGGCGTTATCGAAATAGACCTCATTCGTGGTCCGCTCCCCATTCAGAAGCATGATCGGGCGCACATCGACGCCGGGCGTGTTCTTCATGTCGATGAGCAGCATGGAGATGCCCATCTGCGGTCGGGGTGCGTCGGGATCGGTGCGGACCAGGCAGAACATCATATCGGCGGCATGGGCCACGGTGGTCCACATTTTCTGCCCGTTGATGACCCATTGATCGCCGTCCAGCACAGCACGGGTTTTCAGGCTGGCCAAGTCAGACCCTGCGCCTGGCTCGCTGAAGCCCTGACACCACCGATGCTCACCAGACAAAATTTTCGGCAGATAGCTGCGTTTCTGCTGCTCCGTACCGTAACGGATCAGCACTGGCGCCAGCAATTGCAGACCGAAGGGGCTGAGTTCCGGCGCACCTTCTTCCGCGAGCGTTTCCACGAAAAGATAGTTTTTCGCCGGACTCCAGCCTGTACCGCCCCATTCGACAGGCCAGTGGGGGGCCGCCCAGCCCTGACGCGCCAAGGTGGCATGCCAGACGCGCTTTTCCTCCAGACTAACCGGCTGGGCACAGATCACTCTGCGCCGCACATCCTGATCAAGGTTGGAGTGAACAAAGTCACGCACCTCATCCGCAAAAGCGGTGTCCTCTTCTGAAAAAATGGTCCTCTCCCAAGGCAGGTGATTCGTTATCAGGTTGCTTTATATAAAGTCGCTTTATAAATGCATGCAATGGGTTTCACAATACAGCCTGTTCAATGAGCGATGCGGCAGACCCTCGGGAATTTCTATTTTTTATCGTTATTTATCAATATGTTATGATTCCAAACACCCTGAATGGCACGGCCATACAGCATCATGATATAGTTATCATAAACAATCTGTTTGTTATATTGAACAACGGAATTTGATGAAGTAGGGTTACGTCAGATCGCACTCAAACGAAGTGCGGCGATATTGGGAGAGAGAATAGCTATGCGTATTTTCACGCAAGTCGGCGCGCGTGTTCCGGCCACACGTCGCTCTATATTCCGGACACAACTTGTATTGGGTACAGCCATTACAGTCCTTGCCAGTCCAACGCAGGCCTATGCCCAGGAAGAAGAAAACAGTTCTCATGAGATGATCGTGGTCACGGGGTCCTATCTCGGCGATCAGGGTGTTACCCCGACACAGATTCTTTCGCGGGAAGACCTGACCACCGCTCCGCGTGCTTCCGTCGGCGAATTGCTGACCCTGTCTCCGGAATTCAGCGGCAGCGCTGTCTTTGGCGACGTCGGCAACAACAACCAATCTCCGGGCGCCTATGTCAATCTGCGCGGCCTCGGCCCCAGCGGCACACTTGTACTTTTGAACGGCCACCGCATTGCCCCAACATCCGAACCCGACCGCAACGGCAATTTCGGAGTGGACGTAAACACACTGGCCCCTTCCATCATGATTGAACGTGTTGAAGTGCTGAAGGGCGGTGCCACTGGTCTGTACGGCAGCGATGCCGTGGCCGGCGTGGTCAACTTCGTAACGCGCGATGATTTTGAAGGACTTGAGCTCGACGCCAATTATCAGGCAACCGATTACGGGGGACACAATGAACTTGTTCTGGGCGCCATCATGGGCGTCCAGAGTGATCGTGGTTCTTTGGTCATGGCGGCCGAATATATGGATCGCAACGAATTCGATTTTCTGAGCCAACCGGATGCCCAGGCATTTGTGGATGCCAATCCGTCGCTATCAACATTCGGCAACCCCGGCAGCTTTCAGCTGCTGCCCGGTCAGACTTATAACGACACCGTTGGCCCCGGCCCCCTGCCCCGTTTTGTGGCAGATCCTGATTGCACGACCGCAAATGTTGAAGGCGGCGGCAATGTGAGCGGCCTTGGTCCGCCTTACAATGAGATCTGCGGTTCGGAACAGCGAGCAGGTCGGGAAGCGGTAACGCCGCAGGAACGCTTTGTCGCAACGATCCGCGGCAGTTATGAACTGTCCGAAGCACTGGAGGTTGGTGCGGAGCTGGGCTTTGCGAAGACCAGCATGTATTTTGACCCCAGCACAGGTTTTCCCATCACCAGCCAACCCTTTGTTCCGGCCAGCAATCCCTACAACCCATATGGCGGCGATGTCCGCTTCCGCGGCCGGTTCGAGGTGGACGGTTTCTACATTGACGGAGAATGGTGGAACGCATCCGCATTTGCCAAGGGCGATCTGGGCGATGGCTGGGGCTATCAGGCCAGCTTTACCTGGTCGGAAAACAAGGTGGATGCCCGCCAGCAGGATATGGTGAGCGATCGCTTCGTCAACGCCCTGAACGGTCTGGGCGGCGCCGATTGCAATCCCGCCACCGGTACGCCGGGTCTTGGTCCATGCCAGTATCTGAACGTCTTCGGCTCGCGCTTCCTGGACCAGCCGAATGACCCCGACCTGGTCAATTATGTGCGCGCCACGCAGCTGAAACAGAACAAGGCACAGCAAATGGCCTGGCAAGGCGTCATCACTGGTGACCTGAGCGGCAAGATCGACCTGCCGGGCGGCGCAGTACAGGTTGCCCTGGGCTATGAACGCCGTCATGAACAGCTTTCCAAAGATGTCGACCCGCTGACCGAAGGGGGTGACTGGCTGTTCGTGGTTGAGGAAACCGACTTTGCCGCCAGCCGTGACTTCGATGCCGTCTTCGGCGAAATTCACATTCCCGTTCTGCCGGAAGTCGATATTCAGGCGGCCGGCCGTTACACATCCTTCGAAGGAAATGACAGTTTCGACCCGCAGGTGGGCATTCGCATTCGCCCCATCCCGCAGGTGGAACTGACCGGCACCTACAGCTCATCCTTCCGCGCACCAGACTTACGCCGGATCTATGGCGTAGGTGAAACGGACGCCACAGGCATCAACGTGCCGGGGATTTCCGCACCGGCAACCAATGGCATTGTCATTCCCAACGCCGATCTTGGCCCGGAAGAGGCGGAATCGTGGACCGCCGGCATCACCGTCGAGCCGGTCTATCAGCTGAGCATGAGCGCGACGTACTGGACATATGACTTCCGCGGCATTGCCGTGCAGGAAAGTCCCCAGTCTGTCGTTCAGGCCTATGTCGACAGTGGCGGTGTTGAATTTGCGGACCGGCTGGTGTTTGATCCGGTCAGCCAGGAACTGGTGCAACTGTATCTGCAGTCCATCAACGCGGCGGAAATGACCACCAGCGGCATCGACATGTCGGCCGATTATTCCTTCAGCCTTGGCAGCGCCGGTGTCATCTCTTTGAACACCAACGCCACGGTCACCACAAAATACAGCTATCGGGAAGCCGACGGCGGGCCAATGGTGGATGCATTGGGCAGGAATAATGCCGCCACGCTGGCCTCCGCGATGCCAAAATGGCGGGCTAATGCCGGCATGAGCTGGAGGTTGGACGGACATTTCGCTCAGGCAACTGTACGGTATATAGACGGGCTGATCGCCACCGAATATGCCGAGGATGATCCCCGGCAGAACACAGGTGGCCAGACTGTGCTCGACTTGTTCTACAGCTACACATTCGACATGGCCGGAAAGACAACGCTGAGAGCCGGCATCAACAATGTGTTCAACGAATTGCCTGCCTTTCAGGGCGCCTCGCTGTTCGCGCCCTATGTCGCCGGCGTGTACAACCCGCGTGGCCGCCAGTTTGTGCTGGGCATCAACAAGGCTTTCTAAACACCAACCAGTCGCCTTGCATTGACGCAGGGCGACTGGTTCTTCGCACAATGGGCCGGCCACTTCCCCGAACCGGCCCATTCCTTCTGCCTGACATATCCACCGATAAGAGAAACCCGGTGCTACCTTGGCAGCACCGGGCTTTTTGCGCTTGGACCATCCGGGGGCGTTCAGTTGCCAGGAGGAATGGCGTTAATCGCCTGCAATTCCATATAGGAGTGCAACCCCATCACGCCGTGTTCGCGACCATAGCCGGATTCCTTCATGCCACCGAAAGGCACATCACTGTCATTCACTCCATGACGGTTGATCCAGGCGGTGCCACAATCCAGCTGGCGGGCCAACTCCGCACAGCGCGCGCCGTCCCTGCCCCAGATGGACCCGCCCAGCCCGAGATTCCCGGCGTTTGCCCGTTCAACCGCCTCTTCTGCATTGCGTACTCGCACGATAGGAATGACGGGACCGAATTGCTCCTCCGCCACCAGTGGCGCTGTGTCATCCAGCCCGGTGATAACCGTGGGAGCAATGAAATAGCCGGGCCTGTCCAGCGCGCCACCACCCGCCAACACTGTGGCGCCCTCGCGGGATTTGGAGTCATCGAGCAAGGACAGCACCTTTTCATACTGCATCCGGTTCTGAACCGGCCCCATCTCAACGCCTTCTTCAAAGGCAGAGCCAACCTTCAGTGCCCTGGCTTTTTCTGCGATCCTGACCGCCAGTTCGTCATGCACAGCCTCATGCGCATAGATGCGTTTCACCGCCATGCAGATCTGCCCGCAATTGTAGAACGCGCTGCGGGCCAGTGCGGCGGCGGTGACATCCAGGTCCGCATTCTCCAGCACAATGGCCGCATCATTGCCGCCTAGTTCCAGTGTGATGCGCTTCAACGTGGCAGATGCGCTTTCCATCACGCGTTTGCCTGTAGCGACAGAGCCGGTGAAACTGATCTTGTCGATCCCGGCATGTGCAGTCATCCCGGCACCAAAGGCATTGCCACCCGCCAGAACATTCAACACGCCAGCAGGGAAAATATCCTTCGCGACTTCTGCCACGGCCAGCGTTGCCAGAGGCGTGTACGGCGATGGCTTCAGAACCAGTGTATTTCCAGTGTAAAGAGCCTGCGCGACCTTGTGCATGGCCAGAGCCACAGGGAAATTCCAGGGGGAAATGCCGCCCACCACACCCAGCGGGCGCCAGTTCAATACTACCGCGCCCCGGTCATCCTTGCGCAATAGCTCATCTTCCAGTGGCAAACTGGAGAGGTGGCGGATGTGAGTGCCCGAAACTTTCAGCTCCATTTCGGCCTGAGATAAAGGCTTTCCCTGCTCACGCGACAACAATGGAGCGATCAGCGGCGCTGCCTCTTCCAGCGCGGCGGCAAAGGTGTGCAGCACCGCCCGGCGTTTCTCCAGCGGCTGCGCCTTCCAGCCATGCCAAGCCACTCGAGCCGAACTGACCGCACAGTCCAGTTCCTCAACCCCAGCCTCCGGGCATTCCGCAAACACCTCACCGCTGGATGGGTCGACCACACCAAAAGGTGCACCTTGCGCCAACAGCTCACCACCGACAAGGTGACGCGGCTGCCACTGAGCCAACGCCTCCTCAATTCTAAAATCCGTCGCGGGCATGCCTTCTCCTTCGATCTTATTTTATGAATAGATCGAATAAGACAAAATGTTGCTTCAGTCTACAATATCCAGAGGAGAGATTTATCTCTCGCGGATTATCTTGCCCAACATATCGTGGAGTTGTCGCGCAGTCTGGAGATCAATGGCAACCTCTTCAGAGCGGCCAGAACGAGAGCGGGCAGCAGGCTTTTCCTTATGCTTGCGCCACACGGCCTCCGCGCCATCGCCATCCGCTTCCATTTCATTCAGATGATCATGCAACAACGTCAGGCAGGTGACGAAGGTTTCTTTCTGCTCTGGCGAAAGCACGGACATCATACTGACATTCAACGCAGCAGATGCGGCATGCAATTCACTGTGCAATGCCCGACCCTTTTCGGTCAGGGAAACCAGCACAGATCGCTGATCCTGGGGGTTTTCCTGCTTCTTGATCAAGTCGGATTCCACCAATCGATTCATGATACGGCTGGCGTAGCTTTTTTCCAGATGCGCCATGGCGCAGACATTCTTGAAGGTCACGAGATCCAGGCTGCCGGTGATGCCGATGATGCGGCATTCCGTCAGGCTCAAGCCGAAGAGATCGCGGTAATACCGTTCAGAAAAACGCTCTGAATGGCCGCCAAGCATATGCAGCTTGAAGGTCATGAAATTGCGGAATGACTTCAGGCGCTGGCTTTCGCCCTGCTGGGTATCATCGCTCACAGGTCACTCCTGGCAAAGGCTGCAACCATAGCCATTGCCCATCTCAACGGGAAGAGCCCGCAAGCACAACCGCTTGACAATTTTTGTTGTCTTAGACAATAAAAATGAGAAGAATATATAAACAACATTGGGAGAGAGAGATGCTGACAGATGAACAAAATCGTCTGCTCACAGAGGTTGGGCCAGGCAAACCCATGGGGGATTTGCTCCGCCGATACTGGCACCCTATCGGCGGCGTATCCGAACTGGAAAATGAGCCGACCAAATCCGTCCGCCTGATGGGGGAGGATCTTGTTCTATATAAGGATCTGGATGGCAATTACGGCCTGATGGGCAAGCATTGTCCGCATCGCCAAGCCGATATGGCCATGGGTTTCGTGGAAAAGTGCGGCCTTCGCTGCAGCTATCACGGCTGGCTGTTTGACCATAAGGGCGATTGCCTGGAACAGCCCTATGAAGACACGGCAAACCCCGGCGGTCGATATCGCGACAAGGTGAAGATCAAGGCCTACCCTGTGAAGGCCAAGGCGGGCTTGCTGTGGGCCTATCTCGGTCCGGGACCAGCGCCTGAACTACCAGATTGGGCGCCGTTCAACTGGAAGAACGGCTTCGTACAGATTGTCTTGTCCGAAGTTCCCTGCAACTGGCTGCAAGGGCAGGAAAATTCTATTGATCCGGTTCATTTTGAGTGGATGCACGCCAATTGGACTGTCCGCCTCCGCGGACAGGAAGGCCCCTATGGCCCGAAACATTTGAAGGTGGACTTCCGCGAAAAAGACTTCGGCTATACCTACAACCGCATTCGCGAAGACACGGATGAAACCCACCCCTTCTGGGAAGTAGGTCGCGCCTGCGTGTGGCCCAACGCCATCTTCACCGGCGACCATTTTGAATTTCGCGTCCCGGTTGATGACGAAAATATGCTGTCCGTGGGTTGGTTCTTCAGCCGCGTCCCGCGCGAACAGGAGCCGTTTAAACAGGACAGCATCCCCACATGGTACGGACCGGTGAAAGATCCGGAAAACGGCCGCTGGATTACCAGCCATGTGATGAATCAGGACTTCGTTGCCTGGGCAGGTCAGGGACGTATTTCAGACCGCACGCAGGAGAATCTGGGTCTCAGCGACAAAGGTATTGCCATGCTCCGCAGACAGTTCCTGCGCGATCTGGAATTGATCAAAAATAGCGACGAAGACCCCAAGGGGATCATCCGTGATCCGGCGAAGAACCACAATCTGGAACTGCCTGTCTTTGATCGGGAAGCCATCGAGAAGGGCTTTACCAAAGAAGAAATCAAGCAGCGTGGTCTCTTACATCACACCCGCTTCATCTTTCAGGCTGGCCAGCCGGAAGACGTGCGCAAGATGCAGGAGGACGCCATGGGTATTGGCATCGAAGCCAAAGGCTATGTGGACGGATAAACTAGGCGAATAAAAAGCCCCGCTGCATAATGGGGCTTTTTCTCTGCCCGGATCAGCGCAACTGGCTGTTCAAAGGCCTGCCTTCATCAGGAAGGCAGGCCTTTTGTACTCAGACGTCCAGATTGAAGACCTTGCGTGCGTTGTCTTCAAAGATCATCTTCTTGTCCGCCGCACTCAACCAGTCAAAACTATCAATACAGGGGGCGATGTGATCCATCGCCACGCCTGTATCCGGGTTTATCGAAGAGCCGACACCCGGGCATTCACTGCCGAAGAGGCAGCGGTCCGCTCCAACGGTTTCGATCAGCAGCCGCAGCGCCCCTTCAGTGTAGAGCACCGTGTCGAAATAGAGCTTGCGCATCTGGTCGGAAAAGCGCCGAGGCCCGCGCAGCGACTGGGATTCGAACCGACCAAACTGGTAGGGCATGGCCCCGCCCCCATGGCTGATCACTACCTTCAGATCAGGGAAGTCTTCGAACACGGAGGAATTGCACAAGGTGTAAACCGCAATGGATTCCTCATTGATGAAGTGCAGCGAATAGGGCGTACGCTCAGAAACAGAGCCTGTTGCGTGAATATGCGCGGGCATGTCCAGCTCACACAGCTTTTCATAGAGGGGATACCAGTAACGATCCCCCATCCCCGGCGCCTCTTCCGCGCCATTTTCATAAGGGTCTGGATTGAGCAGGAAGCCCTTGAAGCCGAGGCTGACACAGCGGTCCATTTCCGCAAACACATTTTCGATCGGTTCTCCCGCCACCTGCGGCAGACCTGCAACCGGAATGAAAGTGTCAGGGATCAGCGCACACTGGCGGTGAATGATCGTGTTCACTTCCTCACAGAACCAATGGACCAGGCGGCCTGGCTGTGTTGAATTCATCATCTGAAACGGACGCGGCGAAATAAGCTGCATATCGGTTCCATGATCGTGCAAGAGCTGAAGGTGCCCGTCGGGCCAGACCTCCTTCTTCTTCGCTGCGGCGATAATTTGTTCATCGGTCACATTCACCTTGCCCCGCCCGTGGGAGCCACGATGTGCCAGAATGCTGGCCTTATAGGCCCATAGCTCCACCGGAGCGCTGACATGGCCATGACAGTCAATGATCATTGGGCATCCTTCCTGGTCTGAAGATTATGGTATTTGAATTGGTGGCGCGCCTCATCCAGGCGCATCCCACCGCGCACTGCTTCGCGAATGCTGTTTTCGGCGGCGTCGATTTCCTCGGCAGCGTCTAGAACTGCCTCTTCATGCTCGCTCGGGATCACCACAACACCATCCGGATCGCCTACCAGAATATCACCGGGGCCGACCCGCGCGCCGCCAATACCGACGACACAATCCATTTCCTCCACCTGCACCCGGTCCTTGCCGGTCCGCATCCAGTGGTCGAGCGAGAAGATCGGGTAGCCAAGGCTGCGGCAGAGATGAACATCCCGACTGATGCCATCGATCACTGTTCCCGCCAGCTGGCGGCGATGGGCTATCTCGGTCAGGATATCGCCCCAGATCGTGGCGTCGGTCCGGCCACGATTGTCAATCACCACCACGGCACCTTCCGGCACATCGTCTATGTAATCCCCCACCGTGCCAGGCGGGGTGGAATTGGGGCCGCACCGCATCGTGAAGGCCCGCCCGGCCATCCGAAAGTCCGGGTCACGGCCCTTTATTCCATAGCACTGGCCAACAATACCCAGCCGGTCCAGCGCGTCACTGATGGTGGCGGTTTCGAGCTTCCCGGCCCGGGCAACATTGGTATCCGGATCACTCATCGCCCCTCGCCTCCAACATATATTCGTAATTCGCCCCCAGCACGTCACTGGCGCTTTCACCCTGCGCAAGGCGGCGGGTCATTTCTGCTTCGCGCGCAGCAACCATTCGGGCAGTTTCAACGACTTCCGCAGCCTGGTCAGCGGGCAGAAAAATCACCGCACTGCTATCCGCGAAGGCATAGTCACCGGGGCTTACGGTGATATCACCAACTCTCACCGGCACATCGGTAGCCGCCTCATGAACACGGGCGCGCGCCGTCCGGGCGGTAAAACCACGACTGAAGACCGGAAAGCCAATTTCGCGCGCTTCATCGATATCACGCACCAGCCCTTCGGCAATCACACCGGAGATTCCGTGATACTGCGCCGCACGGCTCAAGATGCCACCCCAGGAACCGGCCTCTATGCCGGTGCGCTGCTCCATGACGATAATCTCACCCGCATCGCTGGCATCAATGGCTGCTGCCCCCAGATGTCGCGGCTTACTGCCTTCTGGCGGGCTGCCGGGGGCCAGCTTCACGGTGTGGACACGGCCGGCAATCTTCACTCCGGGGGTTGATGCCACTAAGCCGCTGACGCAGCCGGACAGTCCCAGCTTGTCCAGTGCATCCGACAGGGCACAAGCATCCAACGCGCGCAATTGCGCGATCAGATCATCATCCATTTTGTTCCTCTCTCTCGAAGGGGATTGTCTTATTGCCAAGCCACAAAGCCATTGGCTGTGCCGGTCCCCGCTTCTGACCGGTAACAGGGTTCATATCCGACCACGTCGCCCTTCAGACCGCTGTCGAACAGCACACCCGCCGCCGCGATCCACGTCTTCAATTCGGAAGAGCCGGACTGCAGCAAAGCTTCGTCAATGGAGGCCAGCGCCCGCTGGTCGCGATTGCGCAGCGCATCGAAAATGCGTTCATCCAACTGTTCGTCGATGACGAAATGGCTCATTCCACCAGAGCCGAACACGGCAATCCGCTTATCCTTGAAAGTCGACTTCAGCGCCCGGCCTACTGCCTGACCAAAGGCGAAGCAGCGCGCGGCCGTCGGCTGATTAGGCGGAAAGAAGGTGTTGAAGATCACCGGCACATTGGGGATCACGCTATCGCGCATGATCTGGCGATAGATAAAGCCGAAAGCATGCGGTACACCGCTGGACCAGTGACCCGGCGGCTCTGGCAGCTTGCGCGATACGGCCACATCGAAACCTTCGGACACCACTGATTTCACCAAATGTTCGGCAAGCTCGGGGCAAGCTGGATATTCGCGACGCTCCGGCGGGCTATGCCCCCATTCCGCCTCGTGAATGCCCGGCGGCATTCGCGCGGCCTGCTGCGGCGATGCCGGCTGATCCCAGATCGTGTCTCCCATGAAAACCGTGATGGCCGGGGTTACATCATCCAGAAACAACTCGCGCTGATCATTGCCCATGATGATGGCGACATCAGGCTTGGCCGCTGCAAACCGCTCCGCCATTTCGGCAATCGCCGCCTGACATCCGGCGTGCCTCTGCTTGCGCGCATCAAGTGCGCATTTTTCCGCCAGTTCTTCATCCGCGCGCAGGCTGACGAGACTGTCAAAGTCATAGATTCCACCGCGAAAAGGGTGCTGCCTCTTCTTGTCCGCGGTGACCCGCAGTGTCCACTGTTCCGGATCGGTGGACAGGGTAGGACCATGGGAAGTCCACATCCCCAATACAATTTCACCCATTTCTCTCTCCCAACGCCCTGTGTCGGACTGTCTGGTGTCAGCCCCAGACTTGTTCCGCCACTTCGACTACCAAAGCGAGTTTGCGCTTTTCATGTTCGATATCCATCGTGTTGCCGCCAATCCCGCTGGAGAAGCCGCATTGCGGTGACAGAGCCAGCTGATCCAGAGGTGCGTAGCGAGCAGCCTCCTCAATCCGGCGCTTCAACTCATCCGCGGTTTCCATCTTGCCGCTCTTAGTGGTGACCAGTCCCAACACGACAGTCTTGCCCTTGGGCAGGAAACGCAGCGGCTCGAACCCGCCTGCGCGCTCACTGTCATATTCCAGAAAATATCCATCCACGTTGATTTCATTGAACAGCACGTCCGCAACCGGATCATAGCCGCCCTCGGCCATCCACTTGCCCGCGAAGTTGCCGCGGCAGACGTGGATGCAGGCGCGCATAGTGTCTGGGCGACCGGCAATGGAACGGTTGATCAAATTGCCGTAGACATGCGGCAGCTTATCCGGGTCTTCACCAATATTGCTCTGCACCTGCTCGCGCAGAACAGGATCGCACAGATAGGCAAAGTTTGTTTCATCCAGCTGGAAATAAGTGCAGCCAGCATCCGCCAGATCGGCGATTTCAGCCGCATAGACGCCCGCCAGATCGGCATAGAACTCTTCTATATCCGGATAGATATCGGTGTCGATCGCCTCACGCCCGCCGCGGAAATGCAGGATGGAGGGGGACGGCATAGTGATTTTTGCCGTTTGCTTCGTCACGGTCTTGAGGAACTTGAAATCCTCAACGAAGATTGGCTCGGGACGGCTCAACTTGCCGGTTACACGCATCGTATGTGGCTTGCCCTTGGCCACGCCGCTTTCCGAATGGAATGTGACCGAAAATTTGGACGCGTGCGGCTCCACATTGGCCAGACGCAGCAGAAAATCGGTGTGCCAGCTGCCCCGATTATACTCTCCATCCGTCACCGACTTCAGGCCGACATCTTCCTGCATGGCGACAACTTCGCGAATAGCCTTCTGCCGGACAGCATCCATTTCCGCGTCGTCGATTTCTCCATTCGAGTACCTGACGCGCGCATCAATCAACCATTGCGGCCGGATCAAGCTTCCAACCTGATCGGCCCGAAAAGGCGGTAACGCATCAGTCATTCAAGCCTATCCTTTGTAGCTATAATCAACTGTACTGTAGCTTTAGACAACGATATAGCCCGCACATATCCTCTTGGTCAACCATTGCTTGCCCCGCCAACAGAACGCTGTCGTTGAACCTCAATTCAGCGCAGAGATGACACATGCGATGCACGCAATATTCGGCCCGTACCGTCAGTGCCGGACGTCAAAGCGGATGCTTCTCATGTCTTCGTTGGGAAACTTGTCGTCAGATAACCGCCTGTCAGAATGGCGCCTCGACGAAGATTTTCGCTTATCTGTTCGGAAGCCCGTTGGCTCGCGGTTTTTGCGAATTTGCCCCCTGTTCGCATCGACTTGCTCGATCCGGCTTTCCAGCCAGGCGATCGATAGCCTCGCAAGTGCTGCAGATGACCTCTATACCTGCGCTGAATTCAAGGGAGATCTATCATGTCTGCATCCGCTATCCGGCTTTCCTTCTTCAAATTGAACACCGCCAATATGGAGGCCGCCTTGCGCTTCTATGGCGACGGGTTCGGCTTCGCGATTACCGCGACTTTTGATGAACCGGATTTCATCGAGCACATCATGGCGCTTCCGGGCCAGCAAACGGGGCCCAGCCTGCTGCTGGTCGAATGGAAAGATGCACGTGACGTGTCGGTCGGCGGCGGCCATGGACCGGTCGGCTTCGAAGTCGATGATCTGGACGCGGTTTACCAGCGGCTGCTGGAACTGGGTGCCACGGGAACTGTCGAGCCATTTGATATGGAAGGCACAAAGGTCGCGATGCTGACCGACCCCGAAGGGCATGAGATCGAACTTATCCAGCTCGCCAAGAACTGAAAGGTTCAGCGAACCCCGGCTGCCTCCGCATATCCCTTTGCCGTCAGGTGACAGCTTGGCATATCGAACCAGCCCGCAATCAGACAAACAAAAGGGCGCCGGTCATTGAGACCGGCGCCCTTTATAAGACGATCCAGCGTTGGATCAGAACTCGCGGCGAACCGTGAGCGACCATTCGCGCGGACGGCCAGGGTTGCCGGTCACAACGCCATAGCTGTTCACATTTTCCGCCAGAGCGACGTAGTAGAACTTGTCAAAGACGTTCGTGACAGCGCCACTGATCGACCAGTTGCTATCAGCCGTTTCGAAGGTCAGGCGTGCGTTGAACAGGCTGTAACCGTCGATCTTGTTGTAATCGCTATTGATCGAGTTCGTGTTGAAGCTCGAACGATAGGACCAGTCGACGCGCGGGGTCAGCGTAGCGCCGCTCTTGAACATAGCGGCATACTGAACACCAGCCGAAGCCTGCCATTTTGAAATATACGGCGCGACCATATCCATGGTGACCATCGTCGCGGGGTTGGTGATTTCAGTGTAATCGAAATCCAGATAACCCAGCGAACCGTCGATGCTGAAACCGCGGGCCGGTTCGATTACGGTTTCAAGTTCAAAGCCGAAAATCTCGGCATCGCCCGCATTGGACGGGATCGAACAGGCCGGAACCGCGCTGGTCGGGCACTGATAACGCACCAGCTGGATATCCGAGTAATCGTTCAGGAATACGGCACCGTTCAGAGTGACGGCACGGTCGAGGAAGCGGCTCTTGAAACCACCTTCATAGGTGGTGATCTTTTCAGGACCGAACGTCTGCACCTGATCCGGAACATAAGGAGTGGGGTTCACACCGCCGCCCTTGAAGCCGGTCGAAACCTGAGCATACACCATCACGTCGTCGGTGAGATCGTAGTTGAGACCAACACGGTAATCGATCTGATCACCCGAGAAGGTGTCCTTCTGACCGTTCAGGCCAACCAGAATGAAGTTGGTCGGATCGGTCGGAGCAGGAGGCGTGCCATCCAGATTGGAACGACCGAAATTGTAGGTCTTCTTGTCATCCGTGTAACGCAGGCCGCCGACCAGATCGAGACGATCCGTCGCGTGAACTTCAAGGTGCCCGAACACAGACGCGCTGCGGTTGGTGACCTTGTCGTCCTGAATGAAGTTCAGCATCGATGTCGGGATGTGCTGACGTCCATTGATGCGGTCTTTCGCATCATAATAGAAGCCGCCAACCGTGGTGTCGATCAGGCCATCCGCCAGCTGTGCCGACAGACGCAGTTCCTGCGTGAACTGTTCGTGGCGATAGCCGAATTCAGCCTGGATCAAAGCGATGGGCGAGCCGTCATAATCGATGCCGCTGGTACCATCGGCCACACGGTAACCGGTGATCGATGTCAGCGAGAGATTGTCGGCCAGTTCGTAATCGATCTTGCCAGACACGCCCCAGCTTTCAACCGAGCTGGTCGGGCTCGCCTGGAAAGTGCCGGGGGCAAATTGTGCCGGGAAACCGAAATTGGTCGTGTAATTGCCACCTGCAGCATAGGTGGAATAGCTGGAATAGCTCTTCGGCCCAGTGATGAAGCGGCTATCGAAAGGCACGCCGGCGGTCGGATCGCCTTCCACATAAGAGCGCACATTCGGGTTGTCGGCATAGACCAGCTTGGTTGCCGGTGCTTCGGAATTATTGGTTGAATAATCCGCGCGGACATTGATTTCGAGCGGCGAGCCGTAAGGTGCATAACGCAGGGCCAGGCGGGTCGCCTGCATATCCTGGCCGCCCTCTGTACCGAGCTTGCAGCCATCCGTTCCGGTGCCGGTCGTGGGGAAGCCCGAACCGGGGTTCAGACAGCCATAGTCGAGACGATCGAAGAAACCATCCGCCGTTTTCGACACACCGGAAATGCGGGCATACAGGCCATCTGCAATGGTGAATTCAGCGCTGGCACGCAGATCGATGCGGTTGTAGCTGCCATATTTCGCTTCCACGAAACCGCCGCCTGTGCCGTCCGGCTCACTGGTGTAGAGCTTGACCGCGCCGCCGACCGAGTTCTTACCCGAAAGCGTACCCTGAGGACCGCGAAGCACTTCGACGCGTTCCAGATCGGTCAGATCCATCACGGCGCCAAAGGTCGTGCCGTAATAGATGTCATCAATATAAACGCCTACGCCAGGTTCCAGCGCGAAGCTCGAATCAGACTGGCCGATGCCACGAATGAAGGCCGCCACGGAGTTGCCCTGAATACCGCTGGCCTGTGACAGGCTGACATTCGGTGCATAATTGCCGAGATCGGTCACGCTTTCCTGGCTGCGCGCTTCAAGCGTATCAGCCGTTACGGCCGTAATCGCAATCGGCGTGTCCTGCAGATTCTGCTCACGGAACTGAGCCGTAACAACGATTTCGTTGCTGCCGAAATTCTGGGCTGTGGTGCTGCTGCTTTCAGCGGCCGTGTCACTTGCGTCCTGCGCCAGGGCGGGAGTTGCAAAGCCAAGTGCCAGGGCGCTCGAAGCAGCCAGAAAAGCACTTGCACGGAGGTGATACGCGCGGACGCGGTAAATCATAAATCTCTCCCAAGTATCATAACGACCGTTATCGACGGTCTGATTGGGAGTGCAGATATGAGGCCTTCCCGCCAGAAGCAAGCCCAATGATAACGATCGTGAGAATTTGCACTAAGCGTTACATGAAAGTAACACCTGTTACCGTTCCGGGGCTTCGCTCCCCGGGTTTGCGGCCTTGGGGACCAGAATAAGCGTGTTATTCTCCACCCTCCATGAAGCGAGGCGGGACAGCAGATTCATACCCACGACATTGCTGCGCCCCAGCCCCGGCGCGATGATCGCGTCCAGACCTTGTGCCTCCACATTGCCGAATCGGAATTCCTCGATATTCGTCATCTGCGCCGCCACAACACCATTTGCGGTGCGCATGCGGACCGGAATGCCGCCGCGGCGCGGTTCAAGATTTGCGGCTTCGGCCGTATCTGGCGACACCGCCGTGAGAGTGGCCCCGGTATCCACCATGAAGCGGGCAGGATGGCCGTTCACCTCAGCCTTCAGCCAGAAATGACCATCCGGGCTCAGCGCCACGCGGGTTTCACCGCCCGCCACGATCTGTTCGGGCATTCCCAATTCGGGCACGGCCAGATCAAACCGCGAATCCATACGTGACAATTGCAGCACGACCAGCAGCAGGATGCAGATAAGCCCGAGCGTGCTCAGGCCTCTCAACAACCGACCGAGAAACGGGGAATAGCGCAGCACGACCGAGCCCAGCAGGCCCACCGCCATAGATGCGACAGCCCCCAGCAGTAGGCCCGACTGAGGCACCGCCCTGACGTTCTGCGCAATTTGATCCCAGACCGGTGCTAAATCCATGCCCGTCATATAGGCGGCATCCGATGAAAAAACGATGTATGGATTGGCGTCAGCGCAGATGCGTCAAAGCTTCTGCTTTGGTCCTGCGTTCTTAGACTGCCGCAATCACGGCGCCGTGGCCGGTTGCATCGCATCGGCGAGAATCATGGAGAAGCGCCCCTCCCCATCGGTCCAGCGTGTATTCGGCGTCCACCCCCCGGCAAGCAGCAGCATATATTGGCTGCGCACATCGAATTTGTGGCTGTTTTCCGTATGGATCGTTTCCCCCTGCTGCATGGCAAATTCATCGCCTGCAATCGTGAAACTGACATCCTCCTGCGCCTCCAGATGCATTTCTATCCGCGCATACAGATCATTCCAGATCGCGCGATGGCGCAATTTGTCGACCGGGATCGTGCCATCCAGTTCGCGGTTAATACGGCGCAGGAGATTGTAATTGAATTCAGCCGTGACGCCCGCACTGTCATCATAGGCGGCTTCGAGCACGGCAATATCCTTGATCAGATCCATCCCGATCAGCAATTGCGCACCGTCCCCCAAAGTGGAGCGCATGGAGCGGAGCAAATCCACGGCGCTGCTGGCGACCATATTACCGATGGTGGACCCCGGGAAAAACCCAAGCTTCTGCATCGCCTCCGTTTCCTTGGGCAGCGATACCGGCTTCATGAAGTCCGCTTCAACCGGATAGACCGGCAGTCCCGGAAACTTGGCCGCCAGATCCGCCGCCGCAGCGCGCAGAAAATCACCGGCAATATCCAGTGGCACGTAAGCGCCAGGATCGATGGCCTTGAGCAATAAGGGCGTCTTCACCGAAGACCCTGATCCGAACTCCACCACGGCCCGGCCCGAACCAATCAGCCGCGCAAATTCTGCGCCGCGTTCCTCCAGAATTTCCGTCTCCGCCCGCGTGGGGTAATATTCGCGGACACGCGTGATGTCTTCAAACAGCTGAGAGCCGGCATCATCATATAACCACCGTGCGGGGATGGCTTTTGACGCGCCGCCCAGCCCGTTCAACACGTCGGCCTTGAATGCGCGATCAACGCCATCCTCGTCCTTGTCCACAAAGGCGAGCGATTGCTTGGTAGCCATTCAGATATCCTTTGCGAGTCTCAGGCCGGTGAATTGCCAGCGTTGATGAGGGTAGAAAAAATTGCGGTAGCTGGCCCTGGAATGGCCCCGCACCGTGGCGCAACTCGCCCCTTTGAGCACGAACTGGCCGGACATGAATTTGCCATTATATTCGCCCACCGCGCCAGCGCCGGGCTGAAATCGGGGATAGGGAAGATAGGCGGAGCGGGTAAATTGCCAGCAATCGCCAAACAGACTTCTGCCGCCTGTGGGAAGCGGCGGCCCCGCCTGGTCAAGCTGGTTTCCGTCATTGCGGTCCTGACCTTGCGCAATCACTTCCCATTCAAATTCGGTTGGCAAGCGGGCGCCCGCCCAGCTCGCAAACGCATCCGCCTCATAATAGGAGATATGCGTAACTGGCGCATGGGGGTCGCGTGGCTGAAAACCGCTATGTGTGAAGGACTCTGTGCCCCGCCAGTAAAGCGGCGCGCTTATCTTATGCGTGTTGCGCCACGCCCAGCCATCAGACAGCCACAAGGCGGGATCATCATAGCCACCATCAGCGATGAAATCGCCCCATTCGCCATTGGTCACCAATCGGTCAGCCACAGCGAAGGGTTCCAGCAGAACGCGATGTGCAGGCCCTTCATTATCAAAGGCGAAGTCCGGCCCTTCATGGCCGATGCGCGCAATACCGCCGGGATGTTCATGCCACCCCAGATCGTCAGCCTCGGCGCTGCATTGCGGCTGACCCCACATGGCCGGGCCGATCGGGTTCTGAAACAGAGCGTGTTTTATGTCGGTGAGCAGCAATTCCTGATGCTGTTGTTCATGCGCGATGCCCAGTGCGATCAGATCCGCGCAATCCGGTTCATCGAGCAGATCCTCCATCGACGCGTCCACATGGCGGCGCCAGTCGAGAATCTCATCCACCGACGGGCGTGAGAGCATACCACGCCGCGAACGCAGCATCCGGTCCCCTTCCGCTTCGTAATAGGAATTGAACAGAAAGGGATAAGCCTGATCATACAGCTGGTAGGCGCTGGCATGATCGCGGAGCAGAAAGGTTTCGAAAAACCATGTCGTATGGGCCAGATGCCATTTGGCGGGGGAGGCATCCTCCATCGATTGGATCAGCGCATCTGCTTCCGAAAGCGGCGCGATAAGATCCTGACTGAGTTGCCGGGTTCGGCGAAATTGCTGCTTTAGGGAGCGTTCATCGGAATTGTCGGCTTGTATTTGCGTTCTTGCCATTGGCGTCCCCCGCTCCCCTTCCGCCGTTCCGATTGTGGAGGGCAGTCACTTTGAAAATAAAGCATCTTGCCGCAGATCCGTTCCAGTAAAAGCTGAATTACAGGGCAGCATTTACTGCATTTCGCCCTTCCCGTTTGGCGGCATAAAGAGCCGCATCAGCCCGCGCGAAGAGCGAATCCTGAGTTTCATACGGCTCCGATATCGCATAGCCAAAACTGGCAGTAACTCTGGGCTGACCATCCTGTCCCGTGTGCAGCTCGATCGCCCGGCGCAGTCTTTCCGCGCCCAATTCGGCCTCTTCAGCGCTCGATTCCTCGAGAATCCAGATAAATTCTTCTCCGCCGATCCGGCCGAGCAAATCATTGGCGCGCATTTGCCTGCGCGCGAGATCCGCGACCGCAATCAGCACATCATCCCCGGTCTGGTGGCCAAACCTGTCATTGACCTGTTTGAAATGGTCTATGTCGAAGATGATCAGCGCGACCTGCGTTTGCTTTTCAGAAGCGGTTTTCAGGCATTTATCCAGCTGGTCCAGCGAACGGCGCCGATTTGCGAGCCCCGTCAGCGGGTCGGTATTGGCAAGCTTATGCGCCTCGGCCGCCAGATGCATGGCCCGGGCGCGCTCCGTGGTCAGCGCTTTTTCCCGGCGAAAATGTTCCGTCAGATCCATCGCCACGGCAAACAGACCAATACGCCGCCCGCTTTCATCGAATTCATTATTGGCATGCATTTCCAAAATGCGGTCCGTCCCGTTTGGAAACCGCACATGGTATTTTATGGGAAACGGCAACCGATCTTCCGCATGTTCGCGGATCTTGCTGAACAGTTCCTCGCCGCCATCTGGCAGCAAATGCTTTACATCACCCGGATCCGGGCCGAGTTCCGGATCCATTCCATTGAGTTTGAACATCTGCGGTGACCAGAATTGTTCACCTGTTCTCCAATTCAGGCGCCAGCGTCCGATCCCGGCCAGTTCCTCGGAAAGGTTGAGCATGGTGTTGTTTTCGATCAGCTGGTTATTGCGCTGACGCAAACTCCTCTCAAACATCTCCCGGTTAATCTGCAAGACAGCGAGCGGCATTGACGTGAGGATCATCAGCAGGATCGTCAGCTGCAGATATACTGCGGCAGAAAATGGCCGATCTATCAGTCCAACCAGCGGGCTATGTCCACCCAGACTATCCCAGGTTGCGACACTGGCAAAAGCCAGAGCCGCCACAGCGGCACTGATCTGCCCGTAAAGGCTGACCGCTATAATGATAGCCGCCAGGACAGCGATGAACATCGCCAGATCAGGGCGCGCAAAGATGATGGCAGACATCAGCGCGACGATAAGGAACACCGCAACATACCGGCCGAGAAAATAGCGCATCAGATCGCGCAAGTGACGACCTTGCGCAGCCACCCGCGCGATATCCAGGAGAATGGGGGTAATGATCAGAATGGCCAGCACCGGCGCGAGAAACCAGTAAATCTGGCTGTCGAGAGGCTGATCAATCCGCGATGGCAGAGAGATCAGTGATTTCGCCCCGGAAGCTACCAGGGCGCCCCCGACAATTCCGAATGCCTGAGCGAAACTATTCAATGGCTGGTTGGCGTCGCCGGGACATTTAAAGGTCAACCACGGCGAGAGAAACGCAAGGGCAGTACTGCCCGCTGCGAACATCAGATTCATCGACAAATCGTACCCCGCGATATGGGATACGAGTGCCTCTGCACAGAAGACAGCCACCAGCAGACCAGGCCACCGGCGGCGCGGACTGAGATATAGCGCAGCAATGGCAATGCCATCAGACGGCCATAGCAGCACAAATCCCTGCCAGTCAGCATACATGATCGACATGAGAAGGCCGACCAGCAGGACAGCGAAGCCGAGCAATATCGGCTCCACCCAATGTCTCAGTGACTTTATTATACAACCTCTCCTTGCGAGAGGTCCTACCTTACCAAGGTTAACAGATGTCTTCTATCTACTTATTAACTTTACGGTTTTAGGCCGCGTCACGCGCCAGATCACCCGTTTCCGCGTTCAGCATTTCTGCAAGGAGAAACGCCAGCTCGAGAGATTGGGCGGCATTGAGCCGGGGGTCGCAATGGGTGTGATAACGGTCGGCAAGACCAGCATCGGTGATCGCAACGGCGCCGCCCGTGCATTCGGTCACGTCCTGCCCGGTCATTTCGATATGAACCCCGCCAGCATGTGTCCCCTCGGCCCGGTGAACGGCAAAGAACCCTTTCACTTCTGCCAGAATACGGTCGAAAGGACGGGTTTTGAAACCGCTCTCGGCCTTGATCACATTGCCGTGCATCGGATCACATGACCACACGACGGGGTGCCCGGCATCCCTCACCGCACGCACCAATTTGGGCAGACCGGCTTCGACCTTTTCATGGCCGAACCGGCTGATGAGCGTGATGCGCCCTGCTTCATGCGCCGGGTTCAGCGTGTCGAGCAATTTCAGCAATACGTCCGGCTCCAGACTGGGGCCGCATTTCACGCCGATCGGATTATCGACCCCGCGCAGGAATTCGACATGCGCACTGCCCTCAAAGCGTGTGCGATCGCCGATCCACAGCATATGCGCGCTGGTGTCATACCACTTGCCGGTCAGCGAATCCTGCCGCGTCAAAGCTTCTTCATAAGGCAGCAGCAGCGCCTCGTGACTGGTATAGAAATCCGTGCTCTGCAAACGCGGCACGCTCTGCGGATCAACCCCGCACGCTTCCATGAAGTCGAGCGATTCGCTGATCCGGTCGGCGACATTGGTGAAGCGATCGGCCCAGGGGCTGCGATCCACGAAATCCAATGTCCACTGATGGACCTGCCGCAAATTGGCATAGCCACCGCCAGCAAAGGCGCGCAGCAGGTTGAGTGTTGCCGCCGCCTGACTGTAGGCGCGGATCATCCGCTCGGGATCATTCCGGCGGCTGTCCGCAGTGAAATCGATGCCATTGATGATATCACCGAAATAGCTGGGCAATGTCACATCGCCCTGCGTTTCCGTCTGCGAGCTGCGCGGCTTGGCAAACTGGCCCGCCATCCGGCCGACCTTCACCACAGGCTGCTTGCTGGCGAAGGTGAGAACAACCGCCATCTGCAGAATCACGCGGAACGTATCGCGGATATTATCGGGGTGGAATTCGGCAAAGCTTTCCGCGCAATCGCCGCCTTGCAGCAGGAAGCCCCGCCCGGCAGACACATCGGCGAGCTTGGTCTTCAAAGACCGCGCTTCGCCGGCAAAGACCAGGGGCGGAAAGCGCGCCAGAGTGGCTTCCGCATCGACCAGCTCCTGCGCATCTTCATAATGCGGAAGGTGCTTCGCCTCATGCTGCTTCCAGCCGTCAGGTGTCCAGTCGTTTGCCACGTCAATCACTCTCAAAACTAATCATTAAAGCCGCGCGCAAATACGACTCAGGGCCTGCAATTGCAAAGGTTACATCCGTTATCGGTTTGCCGCGGCTGTGTCTTTAGGCAGAATTGCCAGGTGCCAGGCCTTGTCCTTGACCAGATATTTCGCTGCCAGACTACGGATCTCTTCCGGCGTCACATTGGTATAGTCATTCAGCAGGCTGGGCAGATGTCTGACCCGCTGCGGATCAATCGTCGCACCGGCAAGTTCATTCATCCAGAACGTATGGCCGGTCTGAATCCGGTTGATCAATTGCCGCATCGGCCCGGTCACCAGCGCCAGTTCGTCCGCTGTTGGCCCATTTGTGGCGAGGTCCGCTGCAATCTTGTCTGCTTCCTGGATGAAGGCCGGGACATTGGCCGGCGACAATTGCGCCAGAGCCAGCAAATGACCGCCCGAATTCATGTCCAGCGGCCAGTTGGAACCGACTTGCGGCGCATAGCTGGCCCCTTCCTTTTCCCGCACGGCGTTCAGCAGCCGGTTGGAAAACACATCGGCCAGAATTTCCAGCTTGCGGCTTTCCGGCAGGCGATCCGATCCACCGCCGGTCGGCCAGGCTATGGCAACCGCAGCCTGATCCTTGTCACCCTGATGATACAGGATCAGGGGATCATCATTCGCGGCAGGAAAACCGTCTAGCTCAGTCACGGTATCGCCAGGCAAGGCAGTCGGCGGCGGCAAGGCCCCGAATGTCCGCGACAGCGCGGCCACGGTCTGATCGGGATCGATGTCACCAAAGACCATCACTTCCACCGGGCCCTGCTTTAGCAATGGCTCCCATACTTCCCGGAAACCCTCTGCCGTGGTCGCCTGAATCTGCGCCGGAGTGGGCGTAGCGTAGCGGGGATCGCGATTGTGCAGCAGCCAGTTCAAATCACGGCTGAGTATCCCGGAAGCGGTGGCGTTATAACTATCATAAGACAGGGTTGAGGCCGCCTTGGCCCGTTCCACCGGATTGGCATCCCAGCGTGGCATGGCCAACTTTGCCGCGAAGAGATAAAGCTGATCGGCCACGTCGGCACTGCGGGTCCGGGCCTCAAAAGTGAAGTGCCCGTCTTCAATGGAGAAATCGAAACCCAGCATGCGGCCGGTAGAAATACGGTCCAGCTCCTCCTGCCCCAACGGGCCGAGACCTGACCCGACCAGAGCCATCTGACCCAGTTCAATATAGGCGGCATCTTCAGGGGAGAAGCCCTGCAGACCGTGGCCGAACCGCACCCGAACGGTGACCCGCCCCGGCTCATTATTGGTGCGCCAGATCAGCGCCTTCACGCCATTGGCATAGGTGATCTTCTCCGACCCCAGGACACCAAGCGGTGCCCGCTCCACCGGATCGGCAGGCTCCCCGATTGGCGGCAGATCGGCAAAGGAAATGCTTTCCGCCGAAATGCGCGAATTGCCATCAGCTTCCACCTTATGGTTCAGGGCCTTGCGCAGATCGGCCTCGCTTGCCTCTCCGGCAACCGGGGTAACCAGCGCGCCGCGCACGACCGTACCCTGGAACAGGCGCTGCGTATGCTCCAGCACCGCCTCAGGCGTGAAACGATCCCGCATATTCTTGAACACGTTCAAGATGGTTTCAGGCGCGGCGATCGATTCACGAATATCGACTGCCTGCACCAGATCATCGCCCAGCTGACCACCGGCGAGCAGCGCCCGCTGCTCCACCTGATTGGCGAAGGCGACATTATATGCGGCCAGTTCGCGGTCGATCTCCTCCTGCGTGGGCGGGGTGGTGATAGCGTCTGCGATCACGGCGCGCACATCATGCAGCGCAGCTTGCCAATCATCGCCCAGCGGCGTGATGGAAACAAATGTACCATCCACACTGCGGCTGACATCGCGCTGCTGCGCCGATGCCATCAGATAGCTGCCACCGCTTCTTGCCCGCGCCTCCAGCCGGCGATTGATGATAGCCTGCGCAATGCCGTCGATCAGCAAGCCTCGATTATATTCGAGATTATCGGTGACCTGTTCCCATGGGCGCAGAATGGCATAGGAAATTCCGCGCGGCTGACCTGGTTCGACAATGACCCGCGTTCGCCCCACAGGATTGGGACCTTTTGCATCATCGGGTGCCTCAGGCTTGCCAAAATCAGGGGCTGCAGGCGCCTTGCCCGCGACCTTCCAATCGGCAAAATACTCTTCTGTCAGCGCCGCCAGTTGCTGCGGATCAACATCACCCACTGCAACGATAACCGTGTTTTCTGGTCGGTACCATTTCTGATGGAAGGCCCGCACGCTTTCCGGCGTGGCCGTCTTCAGGGTTTTGATGGTACCGATGGGCGCGCGATCGGCCAGTCGCTGGCCATGAAAGAAGGTGGAGCGCGTAGCCTCCGCGATCCGCGTCCCAGCGCCCGAGTTTTCGCGCTTCTCGGCCAGAACGATCGGCAGATCGGCCGCCAGATTGGACGCGCTGAGCGTCGGTTCGCGGATCATTCCCGAAAGCAGCTTCATGCTTTCATCAAGTGCCGCGGGCCGGGCATTGGGAAGGTCGAGCTTGAACACGGTCTGCGTCGGCGTGGTTTCAGCATTCGTATCGCTACCGAATGTTGCGCCTAAACGCTGCCAGATGGGGATGGCCTGCCCTTCCGCCATATATTTGGACTGACGGAAGGTCAGATGTTCGAGAAGGTGGGCATAGCCGCGCTCGTCATCCGTTTCATTCAGCGAACCGGCATCAATCCGGATACGGATGGACACCTGATCAGGCGGAACACCATTGCGGCGCACAGCATAGCGCACCCCATTGGGCATTTCGCCAAACAGCCATTCCTTATCGACCGGAATATCGGTGCCGCGATAGATCCATGGATCATCCGGTTTCAGATATTGCGGCTGGGGAGCGCTGGGCTCGACCGCAACAGACACTGTCGGCGCAGCCTGCTGCGCCTGAACGGCAGCGGGCGACAGCAGCATTGCCGAGGCCATGAGAGGAAGAAAGCGATGACGAAACCGAGCGGATAGAATCATACGCAATGCTTAGGCCTTGCGGTGATGAAGGAACAGTGAATAGACCAAAAGTGGCAATCAAACGCAGCGCGAAACGATCGCGCAATAACTCCATCGCCCACCACCCGGCACCGTGCGAAGACAGGCATGTCGCGCGCTCTTACCATTATATGATGGTGCTAAAGCGGCCTGAGCCTTGTCCTTTACCTTATGCGACCCTAAATTCCTGACATGTTTATCGAGACCGAAACAACACCGAACCCCGCGACCCTCAAATTCCTGCCGGGTCAGGAGGTCATGGCCTCGGGCACGCGAGATTTCGCCTCGCCCGAAGATGCGGAAATTTCGCCACTGGCATCTGCCCTGTTCGATACAGGTGAAGTGACCGGGGTGTTCTTTGGGCGCGATTTCATTTCCGTTACCGCCGCCCCCGGTGTCGAATGGTCGACATTGAAGCCGCAGGTGGTTTCCATCCTGCTTGATCATTTCGTCAGTCAGGCTCCGCTCTTCACTGGCGGCAGCGCCGCCGGCATTTCCGTTCCAGCCGAAGAAGACGAAGACATCGTCGATGATCCGGGCAATGAAGATGTGATCGTCCAGATCAAGGAATTGCTGGAAACACGCGTACGCCCTGCCGTTGCCGGGGATGGCGGCGATATTCGCTATCGCGGGTTCCGTGACGGCGTCGTTTATCTGACCATGCAGGGCGCCTGTTCAGGCTGCCCCAGCTCGACCGCTACCCTGAAACACGGGATCGAAGGGCTGCTGAAACATTATGTTCCTGAAGTAGTTGAAGTTCGCGCCGCCTGACCGGCGCCCCATACCAAGGAACACGAATTATGGCCGAAATCCTTTCATCCAGCGCGCTGAACCAGCTGTTTCGTGAAGCGCGCAGCTATAATGCCTTTCTTGATCGCCCCGTGTCTGATGATCAGCTTCACCAGACCTGGGAATTGATGAAGATGGGGCCCACCTCGGCCAATCAACTTCCCGCCAGAATTTACTGGTGCAAATCGGATGACGCAAAGAAACGTCTCGCCGGACATGCATCGGATGGCAATAAAGACAAAATAACCGGCGCACCCGTCTGCGCCATATTGGCGATGGATGAGGAATTTCACGAACAGCTTCCCTGGCTATTCCCCCACACTGACGCCAAAAGCTGGTTTGAAGGTGACGAAGAAGGGCGCAAGGAATCCGCTTTCCGCAATTCCACTCTGCAGGGCGCCTATCTGATTTTGGCGGCCCGCGCGGTCGGGCTCGATTGCGGCCCCATGTCCGGTTTTGACAATCAGGCCGTGGATGCCGATTTCTTTGCTGATCAGCCAGCGTGGAAGAGCAATTTCATTTGTTCCATCGGCTATGGCGACGAAAAAAGCATCTTCGAGCGCAGCCCCCGCCCCGATTTCGACCGTTTCAACCGCATCCTGTAAAACATCATGCGCAGCCTGATTATTGATAGTGCGACCGAAGCCTGCTCGGTCGCATTGTTCGATGGAACTGATATGCTGGACGGGCGGTTTGAACGGCTCGGCCGTGGTCATGCGGAACGGCTGGTGCCGATGATTGCCGAATTGCCCGGCAATGGCCGCGCTGACCGTATTGTTGTCGCACTTGGTCCCGGCAGTTTTACGGGTGTGCGGATCGGTCTGGCTGCGGCGCGCGCACTGGGCCTCGCCTGGCAGACCAAGGTGCTGGGCTATCCCAGCTTTGCTCTGATAGCCGCCATGGCTCAGGCGCAGCACAACACCGACAAGGTCAGCGTTGCGATGACGGGCGGCCATGGCGAATGGTTCGTCCAGAATTTCTCCGGCGATACACAACCCGATGGCGATCTCCGCTCCCTGAAGCCCGATGATGCAGCCCAATATGCCGCACATGACCTTGTTGCCGGCACGCAGGCCGCGGCACTTATCGAGCGGCGCGGCCACGGCAGCGTTCTGGAGATCCTGCCCGATGCGCGTTGCTTTGCCTCCTTGCCTGCTCATCAGCTGACTACCGAACTCAGCCCGTTTTATGGGCGTCCACCGGATGCCAAACTGCCCGGCGGAAAGACGCTAAACAGTCCGGTGGCATGATGGACCATGTCGATGGCATCATGTCGGTGATGAACGCCGCATTTGATCCGCTCTATGGCGAAGCATGGTCACAGCGTCAGGTAAGTGAAGCACTGGTCATGCCCAATACATTTTACGTCGTCGCCAATAAGGATGGCGACGATCCGCTTGTTGATGATGAGATTTGCGGTTTCGCCATGTCACGCGGTGCAGTCGATGAAGAAGAACTGTTGTTGCTGGCCGTACACCCCTCGCATCAGGGGAAAGGAATAGGGCAGCTCATTCTTTCAAGATTTTTGAACGCGGCGCGTAACCGCGGCGTGGAACGCATCTTCCTCGAGATGCGAGACGGCAATTCAGCGCTAGAACTCTATAAATCCAGCGGTTTCGTCGAATGCGGAAGAAGACCAAATTATTATCGGTCGGGAACCGACGGCCCCTTTGATGCTATTACCTTCGTAAAAACACTTGTTTGAATTTGATAAATTTGCGTTTGCCACTTTGTAGTTAAAGCGATTCGGAGCTGGTTAGGCAATCTGATCTTTGATCGATCCTTTTTGCCCGGACAATCTCTCAAGTAAATCTACGAAGAGTTTTTCTCATTTTGCGAAATATATATTCCAACCATCGAGAATTGGCATTTCTTTGGAAAAACCAATTTGTTCTATTTTGGTATAGTAAGCATCCTATTTAAATAATTTCTTGCAATCCCTTCACGCATGTGCACGGGAGAATATATCGCAACTTGAAGCCAATGGCTTAAGTATAAAATTCGGGTCGAAAAAATAAACGAGAATATAATGGAACATAGTGCAAAAATTGAAAGCGACATGGCCGAAACCCTGATCACACTTACATCTGATATTGTCGCTGCGCATGTCAGCAACAATAACGTAACGGTTGAAGATGTGCCTTCGCTGATTCAGAACGTTTATGGCGCTCTGGCCAATTTGGGTGAAGCTGAGCAGGTTGAAGAAAAACCTGAGCCGGCTGTATCCATTCGCGCTTCAATCAAGCCGGACTATCTGGTCTGCCTCGAAGACGGCAAGAAAATGAAGATGCTCAAGCGGCATCTCATGACGGCCTATGGCATGACACCTGAAGATTACCGTACACGCTGGGATTTGCCAGCGGATTACCCTATGGTTGCCCCCAACTATGCTGAGAAGCGCCGCGAACTGGCCAAGAAGATCGGCCTCGGCCGGAAGCCGGGCCAGCGCCGTGGACGCCGGAAGAAAGAGGATTGATCGATTCTCTCATATAGTTGAAAATCAGCCCCGCACTTCCCATAGTGGCGGGGCTTTCAATATCGGGGAATACCTTGCAACAATCCATTGATCTCGAGCAGCTTTGCGCGGAACGCGGACTCAGAATCACCGAACAACGGCGGGTGATCGCACGCGTTCTTTCGGAAAGCGAGGATCACCCTGATGTAGAAATGCTGCATCAACGTGCCTCCGCAATCGATCCGAAAATCTCGATCGCTACGGTCTATCGCACCGTGCGCCTGTTCGAAGAGGCCGGCATCCTCGACCGGCATGATTTCGGCGATGGCCGCGCCCGCTATGAAGCTGCGCCCGAAGCGCATCATGATCATCTGATCGATGTCGAAACGGGCAAGGTCGTGGAATTCGTGGACCCTGAGCTGGAGGCCCTGCAACGGCAAATCGCCGAGAAGCTGGGCTATCGCCTGGTGGACCACCGCATGGAATTGTATGGCGTCCGGATAGATCGCGATGACTAACGCCTTATGATTCAGCCTGCCCCTCTGTCAGTCTGGCAATGGGTTTTGGTGATAATACGGTTGGCTTTACTCGGGCTGTGGCTCGGGTTTTGTCTGATCCCGCATGGCATCTTCAGCCTGTTCGGCGCGGGCCGAAAAACCGCGCGCCTGTTCCTTTCCGGACTGGGGTATATCTCTGGCCTGCGCCTGCGCGTGGTTGGACAGGCAGAGCCGCAGGCCTTGCTGCTGTCCAACCATGTCACCTGGATGGATATTCCCGCCCTCGCCCATGTTTGCGGCGCGAGCTTTATCGCGCATGACGGGCTGAGCGGTCACCCTTTCATGCGCTGGCTGTGTGAACAGAATGACACGATCTTCATATCCCGTTCGCAAAGGCTCAATGTGCGCAGCCAGATAGACGCCATTTCCCACGTGATCGGCACACGCTGCCTGGCGTTATTTCCTGAAGGCACGACGAGCTTGGGCGACGATGTCGCGCCATTCAAGAGCAGCCTGCTATCGGCCGCCGAACAATTGCCTGAAACGCACGCGATCCAGCCGGTCGCTTTATGCTATGACAATGCACCAGAGATTGCATGGGTGGGCGATAATCCCGGACCTGCCGATTTTTTTCGGATTTTCGCCCGGTTGCGTCCGGTCCGGCTCACCGTCCGGTTTCTCTCTCCCATTCCCCATTCGGACCGCAAGACAATGGCTCGCCACGCCGAATGTCAGATCAGGAATGCGATCCGCTTTTGATTTCCTGAGCGAATCGGGATAAATGCGCGCCCCATGCGAAATAGCGAAACACCCAAGACCTATCGGGTCAAAAGCTTCGGTTGCCAGATGAACGTCTATGATGGCGAACGAATGGCCGAAATGCTGAATGACAAGGGGCTCAGCCCTGCAGCTGAAGGCGATGATGCCGATCTGGTGGTACTGAACACCTGCCACATCCGTGAGAAGGCCGCCGAGAAAGTCTATTCGGATATTGGACGCCTGACCAAGGGTGACAAAAATCCGATGATCGCGGTCGCCGGTTGCGTCGCGCAGGCGGAAGGCGAAGAAATCATGGCCCGCGCACCGGCTGTGGGCATGGTGGTGGGGCCGCAGGCCTATCATCGGCTGCCCGACATGCTCGACCGCGCGGTGAAGGGTGAACGCGGCACGGATACGGATATGCCGGCCAACGCCAAATTCGACGTCCTGCCGCAGCGCCGCCGCGTCGGCCCCAGTGCCTTCCTGACCGTGCAGGAAGGATGCGACAAATTCTGCACCTATTGCGTTGTGCCCTATACGCGCGGCGCGGAAATCTCTCGCCCCTTCACTGATCTGGTCACGGAAGCAGACCGCCTTGTGGCAAATGGCGCGCGCGAAATCACCCTGCTGGGACAGAATGTGAATGCGTGGAGCGGTGAAGATGCAACCGGCCATGAAATCGGCCTCGACGGGCTGATCCGCGCTCTGGCCGCACTGCCTGACCTGGAACGCATCCGCTATACGACCAGCCACCCCAATGACATGTCAGAAGGCCTGATCGCCGCACATGGTGAGGTGGACAAGCTGATGCCCTATCTCCATTTGCCGGTGCAGAGCGGCTCCGATCGCATTCTGAAGGCCATGAACCGCAGCCATACGACGCAGAGCTATCTCAAGCTGCTGGACCGTTTCCGCAAGGTTCGCCCCGACATCGCCCTGTCGGGTGATTTTATCGTTGGCTTCCCCGGTGAAACCGGCAAGGATTTCGAACAGACTTTGAAACTGGTCGATGCGGTTGGCTATGCGCAGGCCTACAGCTTCAAATATTCCCCCCGACCCGGCACGCCCGCAGCGAGCATGGATAACGCCGTGCCGAAAGAGGTGATGGATGAACGGCTCCAGCGTCTGCAGGCAGCGCTGAACCGCGATCAGCTGGCCTTTAACCAGCGCAGTCAGGGCCAGAATTGTGATGTGCTGGTGGAACGCCAGGGCAAATTGCCGGGCCAGTGGCTGGGCAAATCACCATGGCTGCAATCGGTCTTCTTCACGGGTGAAGCAGCAATTGGTGATATGGTGCGCGTCCATCTGGCGCAGGCCGGGCCCAATTCCTTGCGCGGCGAACTGAAACAGACCGTCGCGGCGTAGAACCCCTGCAGCCGCGACACTGCGCGGCCTGTCTGTTCCCTATCGGCTGTTAGAGAGGCCAGGTGTCCCGCATGACAACACCTGACCTCTCCCTGGCACGCTCAAGGGGGGGGGGGGGGGGAATCAGCGTGCCAGAAAACCACCATCCAGGGGGTAATAGGCCCCATTGGCGAAACTTGCCTGATCGCTGAGCAGGAAAGCCGTCAATTTCGCGACTTCATCCGGTGTTCCCAGACGCCCGACAGGGTGCATCGCTTCCAGACCGGCGAGTGCTTCATCCGACATGTTTTCCCGGATCAGCGGCGTTTCGATAAAGCCGGGGCCAACAGCATTCACCCGCATATTCTGCGCCGCATATTCCAGCGCGGCGGTCTGCGTCAGGCCCAACACGCCGTGCTTTGCCGCGACATAGGCTGACGCGCCGGACCAGCCAACAGCGCCAAGAATGGAGGCCATGTTGACGATCGCTCCACCGCCGCGCTCCAGCATGGCAGGAATCTGATAGCGCAGACCATAGAATACGCCGTTGAGATTGACGCCGATGACCTTCTGCCAGTCGTCGGGATCAAGCTCCCCCATTTTCACATCCGGTGCGCCGATCCCGGCATTGTTGACCGCGCCATCCAGCCCGCCAAATTCGCTGGTCGTAAAATCAACCATGGCCTTCACCTGATCTGCCTTGCTGACATCAACCATGAAAGGGCGCACCTGATCGCCCAATTCTCCGGCCAGTTTTTCAGCGCCTTCGCGGTTAAAATCGGCCGCCACAATTTTTGCGCCGCGCGCTGCCAGATCGCGGGCAATCGCCTCACCAATGCCTGACGCTGCGCCAGTTACGATTACAATCTTGTCAGAGAAGTCCTGCATGGGTGCACCTGCTGTTGTTACATCTGACATAGTAACCACCCAGATGGTGGGCCGGGTCCCGTGCAGTGAGCGGACAAATTGTCCTATCTCGTCTTTGTCCCGGCTTGTTTTTCCACCGCCTTGGGCACATGCCATGCTTGTGTCGCGAAAGAAGGCGATTATCTTTTCGAATCATTAGCCGAAAGGAGCGCATGAGCCGCAAGAACGATCGTGCCGAAACACAGGCCGCCATCGCCCATCCCGAGGATCGCCGCGACATGCCTCGCCGCGCCCGGGCCGAAGTCGAATTTAACGAACAGGCCGTGCTTGGCGCGTTGTTCGGTGAATTCGACGCCAATCTCGTCCAGATCGAAAACCGAATCGGCGTTTATATTGCCGCACGCGGTAACAAGGTGGTGATCGAGGGGACCGAAGATCAGGTCGCACGCGCACGCGCCGTGCTAAAATCCATGCATGAGAAATTGCTGACCGGGCAGGAAGTTGATTCCGGGGCCATCGAATCCATGATCGCCATGGCCAATGAGCCGACGCTGGAAGGGATCATCAGCGGCAAACCCAATGCCCCTTCCATCATGATCCGCACCCGGCGCAAGACCATTGTGCCGCGCTCCGCCATGCAGGCCGGATATATGCAGCAACTGGCCAGCCGCGATATCATCTTCGCACTGGGCCCGGCCGGTACGGGCAAGACCTATCTGGCGGTCGCACAGGCCGTCAGCCAGTTGATCACCGGCAGCGTGCAGCGCCTGATCCTGTCCCGCCCGGCGGTGGAGGCGGGCGAACGGCTTGGCTTTCTGCCCGGCGATATGAAGGAAAAGGTCGATCCTTATCTGCGCCCGCTTTACGATGCGCTCTATGATTGCATGCCCCCGGAACAAGTGGATCGGCGGATCGCCAGTGGCGAAATCGAAATCGCACCAATCGCCTTTATGCGTGGTCGGACCCTAGCCGATGCGTTTGTTATTCTGGACGAAGCGCAAAACACCACGCGCGAGCAGATGAAAATGTTTCTGACCCGCTTCGGGCAGAACAGCCGGATGGTGATTTGCGGCGATCCGCGGCAGGTCGATATTCCGGGCGGTGATGAACGCAGCGGTCTGGCCGATGCCGTGGCGCGGCTGGAGGATGTGGAAGGAATGGGCGTGACCCGCTTCACCAGTGCCGACGTGGTCCGTCATCCGATCGTGGGCCGGATCGTCGAAGCCTATGAAGGCAAGGATAGCTGAGATCAGGTGCCGGGTGAGATAGACCGGCACCGCTATCAGACCCCGCACCTTCACCCATGTCGTTTCGCAATTATCTGATCTGGCAATGGCGCCGCCCGCCGGCGCGCCGCTTCCGCAAGGAACGCCGGGTTGTCTCCACTCTGCTCTATGCAGCCGTCTTCGCGGCGCTGATCCTGCTGATGGCAACAATCGACCCAGCACAGCTTGGTTTTTCCTCGCGCACGACGATGATCAGCACCGCTGCAGCGATTGTCGCGCTGGGCGCCATCATTCTGCTCTGGCGGGCAATCAGGCGGATTGTCACGGGCGCACCGCCGCAGCGAGGGAAACCGTATTTGGCTCCCCGGCCACAGCCTGTGTTCGATATGGGACTGGCCGATTTGGGCGAATATCTACAGCAGCGCGCCTCTTGGAGACGTTCCCTGCAATCGCTTGATGATGATGCCAGGCTGGAGCGCGTTTCAGCCGAGATTTCGCGCATGGTGCCCGCACGCAATTTACGCGCCAGCGGCCTGTGGCCAGATGGGCAGCGGCGGCCAATTCACCCCTTTTTCGACTGGCCTATGGCAAAGCTCAATCTGGATGAGCTGACGCTTACCCTCGGCGCATCCGCAGCTGGCGTCAAACCGATCGTCATCACCGATATTTTCTTCTCTGGGGCCGAAGTTCGCCGAGCCTGGCCAGCGCCATTCTGGCGCCCGTAATTCTCGCACAATTCATTCCGGCCCCTTTAAGCGGTTTACCCGCGAGGGCCAGCTTGGCTAGCCCACGCGGGCGAGAGGCGTGTTCAATTTCGCGAATCCTGAATGGCGGAGCGGGTTTTTGGCCCTTTGAGAGCATCTTCTTCAGGGTTGTCCTGCCCCGTCGGCCGCTCCATCTTCTGGTCAGAACCACGCGCCGTGTTCATTTCAGAACGTGTCCCGACATCGCGCGGTACATTTCCGCCGGCGCGGCCTTGCTGGCCGCCCATATTTTCATCCTGCATGGAGTCGATAAGATCATTGTCCGGATGCAGTGATTGACGTTTTGGCATACTATCTTCTCCTTTACCTTTCATACGGTTAGAACCCTTTTCCTGTTCCAAACCACTCACCGCACATAAGGCTCATCCGATGGTTCCGCTGGCATAGGAGTCCGCAAATGTGCCAAGGGCATGCATTGCCGAATCCAAAAGCTGAAGGTGTTGTTTGGAACTGGATATATCTCTCGAAGAACCATGGCCCGAAGGGGCCTGGGAAAATCTCGCCGAGCGCGCGGTCGATACGCTGACCCGTCATGCGCCGGAACTGGACAATGACCGGCTGAGCGCCAGCCTGCTTTTCACCTCCGATGCAGACGTCCATGCGCTGAACCGCGAGTGGCGGGACCGTGACAAACCCACCAATGTCCTGTCCTTCCCCATGTTGGAGCGGGATGATCTGCTGACCCTGGCGGCGGATGGCCCCCCTGAATTGCTGGGCGATATTGCCCTGGCCTATGAGACCTGCGCGCGGGAGGCGGCGGAAAAAGGCGTGACGATGGAAGACCATGCGACCCATCTGATCGTGCACGGAATGTTGCACCTGGCCGGCCATGATCACGAGATTTCGGACGCCGATGCCGAAGCTATGGAAGCGCTCGAAATAAAGACGCTTGCGAATATGGGTATAGCCGACCCATATGGTGACCGAATTTGACATTAAGGAGAGCGACAGGGCGATGCCCGAGGGTTCCAGATTGAGTGACACCGCCAATGGAGACGCGGACAGTAGCAACGGCCTGTGGTCGCTGATTCGTCGCCTGTTTGAAAGCGGTGCCGGCGACATGTCGCTGCGTGCGCAGTTGGAAGAGGTGATTGACGAACATGTTGGCGACTGCGCCGATGGGAGTCAGCGCCCGGTCCATGGCGACCTTTCGTCGGTGGAGCTGACCATGCTGCGCAAGCTGCTCCATTTCAGCGAGCATGATGCCGATGATGTGGCAATTCCCCGCAAGGAGATCATTGCCATTGCCGCAAGCGCAAGCTGGGACGAACTGGTGCAGAGCTTTGCCGAACACGGCCATTCCCGCATGCCGGTCTATCGCGAATCGCTCGATGAAGTGATCGGCATGATGCATGTGAAAGACATCTTCAGCTATGTCGCCAAGGGTCAGCCGCCGACCGAGGAATGGACCTCGCTCATGCGGCAGCCACTCTACGTCCCCCCCACCAGAGGCGCGCTGGACGTGCTGGCCGATATGCGCGCACGGCGCATTCATCTGGCCGTGGTGGTCGATGAATTCTCCGGCGTGGACGGAATCATCACGATCGAAGATCTGGTCGAGGAAATCGTCGGCGAGATCGAAGATGAACATGATGACGCGCCTGAAGAACGGATCGTTCAGATCGGTGAAGGCCTATGGGATGCCGATGCCAGGGTTGAACTGGATGACGCCGCCGAAACCGTGGGTGATCCCCGGCTTGCCGAAGTGGTTGAAGCGGTGGATACGTTAGGCGGGCTGGCTTTCGTCCTGGCGGAACAGGTGCCACAAGTGGGCACCGTACTGACCCATCCCAGTGGTTGGGAAATCGAGATTATGGAGGGCGATGAAACCCATGTTCAGCGCCTGCGGCTGCGGCGACCCGATATTGACAGAAATTCGGACAACGAGACCTGAAGTTAAGCATTCATCAATGTAGAAGTTGCATTTGACGCTCGACATTGTTGCATTAATCTGAACAAAGTATTTTCCGCCATGCGCCGCCTTCCCCCTCTTCGGGCTCTTGAAGCTTTCGTCCGCATTGTTCGGCTGGGCTCTGCGCGCGCGGCTGCCACTGAGCTGGGACTGAGCCCGTCGGCGCTTTCCCGGCGCGTGACCAATCTCGAAGAATTTGTCGGCAAGAAGCTCTTCTCCCGCTCGCAGCAATCGATGAAGCTGACCGATGAAGGGCGAACCTTTTACGATGCCGTCGCGCCGCACCTTGAGGCGCTGGCTGTGGCGGTGGAGGGTCAATCCGAAAATCTCAGCCTGCTGCGTCTGCGGCTGGGCGTGCTGCCTTTATTCGGGACACAGCGACTGTTCCCCCGCCTGCCTGATCTGCGCAAACTCCATCCGCGCCTGCATATCGATATCGACACCGGCTCCCATTTGATGGGGCGAGTGGGCGATACGCTGGATGCGGCGATCCTGCTGACAACCGATCCCGATCCGGGCTATCACGCAGTGCAGCTGGACCAAAACCGTGTCCATGCCATTTGCGGGCGCGTTCTGGCGGATGAAATCGGCTTCCAACCCTCTCAGGAAGTGCTCGAGAAGCAGACCTTTCTGGTGCATAGTGATTTGCCGCTGAGTTTCGACGCCTGGAAGAAGGCGCGCGGATTTCAGAATCTCCAGCCTGCCGCAGTGGATCATTATGATTCCGGTCAGCTGATACTGGAAGCTGCCGCGCAGGGCCTGGGCATTGCGGTCATGCATGACGACCATCTCAAGCGCGCCAATGATCCGCGTCTGGCCAAGATTTTCGATGGCTCGGTCCCCAGCCCCTATAGCTACTGGTTCGTCTGCCGCCCGATTGCCCTGGAACAGCGCCCCGTCCGCATGTTTCATGACTGGATGGTAGACGCCGGATTGTAAGGGCGGGCAGGCAGAGCATCTGCTGAAAGCCCAGCCGCGTTCATTCCCCGTGCAAACCATGACCTGTGCTGGAAATGCGGCATGAAAAAGGGCGGCAGCCTTGCGGCGCCGCCCTTTCGCTTGATGCTAAAAAGCCGATTCGATCAGGAAATCGTGGCTTTCACAATCTTGCCCGGATTTGCCGGCGGCTCACCCTTGGGCAGAGCGTCAACCTGATCCATGCCGCTCTCTACCTGACCCCAGACAGTGTACTGACCGTCGAGAAACGGCGTATCACCGAAGCAGATGAAGAACTGGCTGTTGGCGCTGTCAGGCACCTGCGTGCGGGCCATGGAACATGTGCCGCGCACATGGGGTTCCGAGTTGAATTCGGCCTTCAGGTCGGGCAGATCGCTGCCGCCCATACCGGTGCCGGTCGGATCGCCGCCCTGCGCCATGAAGCCGGGGATCACGCGGTGGAAGACCACGCCATCATAGAAACCGTCCTTGGCCAGGCTGGAGATCCGCTCCACATGACCGGGCGCCAGATCGGGGCGCAATTTGATCACGACATCGCTGGTTTCGCCATTGCCGGTATCGATCGTAAAAGTGAGTTTTTCATCGGCCATGCCGTAAATCTCCTATGGGTTAAAATCGTGGGGGCCGGTATAGAGATCGAAACTGCAAAGTCACTATCACCCGGCATGATCCGTGCGGATTCCGCCGCATGTGGTTGAAGTGCTTGATTCTGCAGTCCATCCGAATAGGAGGCGTGGCATGGCCGAAAGCGAAATCGACGAGCAGATCCATGCCGAAACCCTGCCTGAAAAGGCGGACGAACATGAACAGCTCGACGAGGAAAACCGCCTGAAGCCCGAATATGTCGCCAGCGTGATCGAAGCGCTGGAAGAGGAGGATGAAGGCCGGGCCTACGATCTGGTCGAACCGCTTCATCCCGCCGACATTGCTGACCTTCTGGAATTGCTGCAACCGGAACAGCGCCATTTGCTGGCCGCTGCCATCACCGATCTGATGAGCGGTGAGGTCATTTCCGAACTCAACGATTATGTCCGTGATGACATGATCGAATCCCTGCCCGCTTCCGCCGTGGCAGGGATTGCCGAACAGCTTGATACCGATGATGCCGTCCAGCTGATCGAAGATCTCGATCCACGCGATCAACGCGCCATTCTGGCCGAGCTGGACCCGGAAAATCGCGCAGTCATCGAAAATGCGCTGTCCTATCCTGAGGAAACCGCCGGCCGATTGATGCAGCGCGAGCTGGTCGCCGTGCCGGAACATCTGAAGGTGGGCGACCTGATCGATTTCATGCGCGATCAGGATGATTTGCCAACCGAATTCTGGGAAGTCTTCATCGTTGATCACCGGCACCGCCCGGTCGGTGCCTGTCAGCTCAGCTGGATATTGCGCACCCCGCGGCACATTCCGCTGACCGATGTCATGCAGCGTGATCAAACGCTGATCCCGGTGGGTATGGATCAGGAGGAAGTCGCGCTGCGCTTCCAGAAATATGCCCTGATTTCCGCCGCTGTCGTCGATGAAGGTGGGCGCCTGGTCGGTCAGCTGACCGTCGATGATATCGTCCACATCATTTCCGAAGAAGCAGGCGAAGATGCCCTGCTGATGTCGGGTGCCGGCGAAGGCGATATTAACGAACCGATCCGTGATGCCTATTCGGCGCGGGTCCGCTGGCTGATCGCCAATCTGGGCACGGCGCTGGTCGCCAGCCTGATCATCGCAGCATTCGGGGCCGCGATTGAGCAATTGGTGGCGCTGGCCATATTGATGCCCGTCGTCGCGTCGATTGGCGGCAATGCCGGGACGCAGACCATGGCGGTCTCTGTCCGCGCATTGGCCACCAATCAGCTGACCAAGAGCAATACGCGGCGGATACTCTGGCGCGAAATGCGCGTGGCGATGCTGAATGGCGTGACTGTGGCGGCGCTGATCGGGATAGCCACGGCGGTCATCTTCTCGCCCATGCTTGGCCTTGTGATTGCCACGGCGGTCGTCATCAATATCTGCACCGCAGGTCTGGCCGGTGTGGCGGTGCCTGTCCTGTTCGACCGCGTCGGTCAGGACCCGGCCGTCGCGAGTTCCGTATTCGTGACGATGATTACCGATTCCATGGGCTTTTTCGCCTTTTTGGGGCTGGCGGTGGCATGCGGCCTCGCCGGATAGGTTGAGGGCGGCGCAAGACGCCCTATCTATGCGCCATGCCGCTTAACATGACCAAGATCGCTTATGGCCTCGACAGTCCCACTCAGCTGCGCGACCGCCTGAGCCAGCGGGCGCAGGAATTTGGCGGTGAGGCACGCATCCTGACCCGCTATCTGCCCAAGCGGCATGAGGAGATGAAGGGCGGCTCGCTCTACTGGATTCTCGACCACGCGCTGATCGCGCGATCCGAGATTCTGGGCTTCGAACAGCGCAGCGAGGACGGGCGCTGGTGGATCCGCCTTTCACCCCAGCTCATCGGCGTGGAAAGCCAGCGCAAACGCGCCCATCAGGGCTGGCGCTATCTGGAAGAAAAGGACGCGCCGAAGGACCTGCCCAAAGGGTTTGACGCAAGCGATGCCCTGCCCGGAAAAATGCTCGGCGAATTGCATCGACTTGGCCTCATGTGAGGCACGCTCCAGCAAGTTTTTGGAACATATCGCTTTTTTGACGCATTGATCCCTTTGACCAAGGAGAGCGATCAAATGTCTGAAAGCACACCCAAACCGGCCAATGAAATCATCGAACTGGCGCTGGCGGTGAAGGACCCATGCCAGCTCGGCCATTTACGCGCCCGCGCTCAGAACCAGCGGAGACATCAGCAGCGCGGCTGATTTCAGAGAGGGTATTCTAAGTCTGACCGGCTCGGAGCGCGTGGGTGCCTCTTCAGCCGGGAGATGCCTGATCGGCCTCTGTGGCAGCCACTATCTTACGGATAGTGTCGCCGAATATTTCCGGCGTTTGCGCGCCCGGAACCAGATAGCGGTCATTGAAAACAAAGGCCGGCACGCTGCGGATACCCGCTGATGCTGAGCGCTGTTCCTCCATCCGCACTGCCGTGGCAAGCGCATCATCCCTCAAGGCTGCTTGCGCGGCCTCCCGGTCCATTCCCTCACTCTCGACCAGATCAAGCAGAACCGCGTGATCTGATACATTGCGCCGAGCCTGAAAATGGGCGCGAAACAAGGCCAGTTTCAGACCGGTTTGCGCCGCTGGGCCATATTCCGCCAGCGCCCAGCGCAGCAGCCTGTGCGCGGCAAAGGTGTTCCACATCATCGGCTCGGGCGCTGTCCCCTCGCCCGTATAATCCATCGAAAATCCGGCCCGCCGTGCCGCCTCTTCCAGATTGGCGCGCATATCCGCCAGTTCTTCGGCCGAGCGGCCATAGACTTCCGCCAGATGCTGCGCCTGCGGTTTGCCCGCCTCTGGCATGTCGGGATTGAGTTCAAAGGGCATCCACCGGGTTTCAACCTCGATTTCGCCGTTCAGCTCCGCCACCGCCTTGGCGAATTGACTATAGCCGATGGCACACCACGGGCACATCACATCGGACCAGATGTCTACTGAGATGAGAGGCACAGTGTCGGTCATACTGCGCCTGCCCCGTTCTTTACCCACCATTGCAACAGATCATGCGCAATCGCCTGCGGTGGTGGTGGAATGAAATGAGGGCTCTTGTCCTTATCGATCAGCGCCTGCTCCACCTCGGCGCGCGTGAACCAGCGGGCATCCTCCAGCTCCGTTGTGTCGATAGTAAGTTGATCGCCAGCCGCAAAACCATGGCAGCCGACCATTAATTGCGATGGAAAGGGCCAGGGCTGGCTGCCGATGTAGCGGACATCTTCAAGGACTACGCCCACTTCTTCGAGCACTTCACGCGCAGCGCCTTCCTCAATCGTTTCGCCCGGTTCGATAAAGCCCGCCAGCGCCGAATAACGACCCGGCGGGAAATTGAGCCCCCGGCCGAGCAAGAGACGTCCCTGATGCTCCACCAGCATGATCGCCACCGGATCGACACGGGGAAAATGCTGTGCACCGCACTTCTCATTCACGCAGCCGCGCTGCCAGCCGCCCTTGGCAATTTGCGTGGGTGAACCACAGCGCGCGCAAAACCGATGGCGTGCATGCCAGTCGGCAATGCTGCGCGCTCCGCCGTAAAGAGCCAGTTCAGCAGAATTGAGCAGCGCCACCGCCTGCCAAGTCTGCTTATGCGCGAAGGCCGGATTCTGATCACCCTCCTGCGGCACCATGACAAAGGCAGCCTGGCCGTCCAGCAACCCCAGAAAGACCAGTTCCGCATCCTCCGGCGCAGCGGATAATTTCCGCCATTCCAGCCGCCCATTCTCATCCAGCCGCGGGACCAGCCCATCGAGAGCCAGTAGCAAAGCATCCGGTTGACGCAGCGCCGCCAGCTGCTCTGGATCGGCCCGCGTGTTGTCCGCACGATCAAGCGGATGACCGGCAAAGGCAGGGGAAATTAATGCACTCATTCAGACATTCCTGTATCGCGGGATAAAGCAGCGCCGCCAAGATCACTCTTCACCGCATCGGGGAAAGCACTGGTGAGCGGATAGGCCTGAGACGGCATATATTGCGTGAACAATCCAGCGCGCAGCCCGTGTTTCAGATCGGCAAATGCCACCGTTCCGGCGGCACCAGACCAGCCATAACTGCCTGCTTCTGCGCCGCGGCCAACCCGCCCCCCGGCACCGAAACCGGCGCTTTTGGAAAATTCATCCGCACCGTCCATCGTCTTGGGGAACAGGTCAGACGTGCCCAGCCGGATTGCCGCCTCACTCATCACCCGCTTGCCGTCCAGATTGCCATAGCCGACCAGCATTTTCAAAAACCGGTCATAATCGGCCGGTGTACTGACCAGCCCGGCCCCGCCAAAGGGAAACGCGGGCGGATCAAAGAAGATCGAATTTTCGGCACTGTCGATCGGCAGCAGCATTGATCCTGCAACGATATAATTTGTCGTCAGCCGATCAGCCTTGGCCCGGGGCACGGTGAAGCTGGTATCGACCATGCCGCAGGGGCCGAGGATATGATCCTGCAGAAAACCGTCGAACGTCTGACCCGAGACAATTTCAATGATCCGGCCCAGCAGATCCAGCCCGACCGAATAGCTCCAATGGGTGCCCGGTTGATAGACCAGCGGCATATCCGCCAAGCGGTCGGCAAAAACCTCCAGACTGGGTGCCGGGGTTCCGGCAAACGCCGGCATGGCGGCATTGCGCGTCACCTGAAACGGCGTCAGCCCTGCTTCCTTATAGGCTTCTGCAATCGGTCCCTGCTGAACGATGGAATAGCCCAGCCCCGCCGTATGGGTGAGCAAATGGCGAATGGTGATGGGCCGCACCGCCGGTTCCAGATTGTCCTCTGAAACGGGGCCATCATAGACCTTCTGCACCTGCATCCGGGCGAATTTGGGCAGAAAATCGGAAATTGGCTGATCCAGCTGCAACTTGCCCTGATCCACCAAGATCATCGCCGCCATGCCGGTGATCGGCTTGGTCATGGAATAGATGCGATACAGGCTGCGGCTATCCGCCGTGCGATCCCCCTTCAGACTGTCCGAGCCTTGGGCCAGAAATTGCGGCGCTTCGGCCCCGATGCCCAGCCCGGCGACCATGTTGGCGACCTTGCGATCCGACACATAATTGGCCAGCAATGCCTCAACTTTTGGCCATGCCTGCCGCTGCTGCGCAAACGCGCCATGCACCGGAAACATGCCGGCCAGAGCCGCGATAGCTCCGCCGCGTAAGATGCCTCGGCGCGAAAGGAAAAGCTCGTCACTCAACTGCATTGCATGGGCTCCCGGCATGGCTGTTTATCAACCGCTACTTCGCCTGATTGGGCGGCGCAAGCAACACTGGCTGAGGTCGCGGGCTTGCCATAAGCAGGTGTATTGCTCATATAGAACACATGCTTAACCTGTTTTCCATTCTCGTCGGTATCGTCGCCTTGTTGCTGGCCATACCTTCTTCCATTCCCCTGCTCGGCTGGGGCAATTGGTTCGTCCTGCCCATCGCGATTGTGGGCATCGGCATCGGCGCGCTGTCGAGCAATAATGGCGGGCGCAATTTCTGCCTTATCGTCTTTGTCGTTGCGGTCATCCGCCTCGCGCTCGGCGGCGGAATCATCTGATCCGCTTTAGTTTACGGCCTAGTTGCGCTGGGCGAGTACCAGACGCGCGGCCTTGGTGAACAGGGTTGGCAAACCAGCCTCGTCCAGCGCCGAAATCGGCCACCATTCGCCATGGCCACCCGGAGCATCCGCCACATCCAGCCGGCGCACCGACAAGGTGAGCGCGGCATGGGTAAAAACATGGCTGATGGCGCCGTAATCCTGCCACTGGCCAGCCACGGGCGGATCGCCAGAACCATCCGCCCGCGCGCTCCAGCCATCATCCGGCAAAGCGCGCATTCCGCCCAGCATGCCTTTGTCGCTGCGTGTCACCAGCCAGACTTCACCCGCCCGTTCGATCCAGAAGGCCGTGCCTTGACGCTGCGGCTTCGCCTTTTTGGGTGCCTTTACCGGCAGGCGCGCGGGATCGCCTTGTGCCCGGGCCATACAATCAGCCTGCAACGGGCATAACAGACAGCGCGGCTCGCGCGCGGTGCAGATGGTTGCGCCCAGATCCATCATCGCCTGCGCAAAATCGCCCGTGCGTTGCTGCGGTGTAATCCGCTCCGCCGCCGCACGGATCTGTTTGCGTGCAGCGGGGAGCGGCTCCTCTATGGCGAACAGGCGGGACACCACGCGTTCCACATTGGCATCCACCACCACCGCCCGGCGCCCGAAGGCAATCGCCGCAACCGCCGCGGCGGTATAGGCGCCCAGCCCCGGCAGTTTGCGCAAATCCTCTTCCTGGTCAGGGAAACCGCCCAGCTGCGCCACTTCGCGCGCGCATTTGACCAGATTGCGCGCCCGCGAATAATAGCCCAGCCCCGCCCATGCAGCCATGACCTCCTCTTCCGATGCGGCAGCCAATGCCTGCACCGTTGGCCAGCGCTCAACAAAGCGCGCGAAATAGGGGGCAACCGCGGCGGTCGTCGTTTGCTGGAGCATCACTTCGGACAGCCACACACGGTATGGATCAGCCGCCGCGCGGCTTCCTGGTGGCAGACGCCATGGCAATTGCCGCGCATGGCCATCATACCATGCCAGAAGTGTGTGTGAGATCACGCCAGCGCTATCATCCATCCCTGCCCTATGGCATGAGACAGGCGCAGATGGAACGCGACAACAAACAGACCGGCAAAGCGCGCAAGAACGTCGCGGGCGAGCCTGCGGCAAGTAAAGCCGTGAAAGGCAAAGCCGCAGGGAGCAAGAAGCCCTCGCGCGCCAAGCCGCGCGAATATGAACGGCCACGCGGCGGCCCGGCGAAACAGATCGCCGATCTGATGCCCCAAATCGGACGCGCGGCCTTCCGCCGGTTCGGCTTCGTGCAAAGTTCGGTCGTCAGCCGCTGGCCAGAAATTGTGGGGGAACGGCACGCCAAGGTCTGCCTGCCCGAAGCGATCCGCTTCCCGCCGGGGGAGAAGACCGACGGCATTCTGCAATTGGTCGTTCTGCCCGGTCATGCCCCGTTGATCCAGCATGTCACGCCGGAGATTATGGAGCGGGTGAACCGCTTTTTTGGCTATAAGGCTGTGTCCCGCGTAAAATTGCGGCAAGGCGAGGTTAAGCCTGCGCGTGCTGAAGTAAAAACGAAGGCGCCGCCTTCCCTGAAACCGATACCGATGGAGCTGGGCGATTCGCTGCGCGACATTGGCGACCCCGAATTGAGACAGGTTCTGGAATCGATGGCGCGAAGTTTGAGTTCCAAGGAGAATGAGACGGAATGAAACGCAAGCTTTTCACCGCGGCCCTCGCCCTTGCCGCCCCGCTGGCGCTGATCGCAACGCCCGGTTTCACACAGAGCGCCCAGGAAAACTTCACCGGCCATATCAAAGGTGACCGGCAGGCCCCAACGCGGCTGACCCAATTTGTCAGCTACACCTGTTCGCATTGCGGCCATTTTGAGAATCAGGCGTGGCCGATACTCAAGATGGGTTATATTCAGCCGGGCAAGCTCGCCGTGGAAACCCGTCACATCATCCGCGACCCGGTGGATATGGCCGCCGTATTGCTGGCCGAATGCGGTCCGGATGAGAAGTTTTATGGCAATCACGAGGCGATTTTCCGCAACCAGGACGAATTCCTGACCAAAGCCCGCGCAACGACGGCGGAACAACGCAAACGCTGGATAAGCGGCACCTATGCCCAGCGTTTTCAGGCAATTGCGTCCGATCTCGACTTGTATAAAATTCTCGAACCACGCGGCTATAGCCGCTCGCAGCTTGACCAATGCCTGGGTGACCGCGCGGCGATGGAAAAATTCGCGGCCCAATCGGCGCGTGACGGGCAGACTTTCAAGATTGAGGGTACGCCAAGCTTCGCCATCAATGGCAAGATGGTTGCCGATGCCTATAGTTGGGAAGATCTGAAGCCTAAGCTGGATGCCCGTTTGAAAGACAATCAGTTCAAGTAAACACCATGCGCCGCACGCGCGGTGAATAGCTATCTTTGCAGGGCCAGCGCCTTGCGCTAGCCTGCCTTCAAAATATCACAGGATTTCGTAACGGATGACCATGCTTCGCAAAGCCACTTTCGCCGCTCTGGCAGCCCCGCTCGTTCTCGCTCTGGCGGCCTGCGGGTCGGGGAATGATGAAACTGCAGCCGATGTGGCGGGCGATCCGATTGATCCCGTCGCTGCGCCTGAGGGGCAGCAATGGATGGAAGTGGCGGTGGAAACCGAAGAAGGCGGCTATCGCATCGGTAATCCGGACGCACCGCTGAAATTGCTCGAATTTGCCTCCCTCACTTGCCCGCATTGCGCCGATTTCGCCGAGGAAGCGCGCGCAGGGATTGATGCCTATGTGAATGATGGCACGGTCAGCTACGAATTGCGCAACCAGATTCACGATCCGCTGGATCTGACGATGTCCATGCTCACCCGCTGCGGCACGGTAGAGAGTTTCCACCCGCTGTCCAATCAGGTCTGGGACAATCTGCAGGAGATTGTCGGCGCCGTGCAGGCAAATCCCGAAGCCTTGAACAAGGCGGTTCAGGCCCCGGCCGAGCAGCGCTATGAAAAAATCGCCGAAGCTGCCGGCTTGCTCGATTTCTTCGCCGCGCGCGGGATCAGCCGCGACCAGGCAAAGGAATGTCTGGCCCAGCCCGAAATGGCTGAACAGATCGTGGAAGAATCCAACACCCAGTCCGAAGAAATGGATGTGACCGGCACGCCGACATTCTTCCTCAATGGCCGCAAGCTTGACGGCAACACCTGGGCCGCGATCGAGGCTGACTTGCAACAGGCCGGTGCCCGGTAAGAACGGGCGAAAGGGGGGCCGATGCAGTTCAGGAAGCTCAAGCTCTCGGGCTTCAAGAGCTTCGTTGAGCCTGCCGAATTGCATATTGAACCGGGGCTGACGGGAGTCGTTGGCCCCAATGGTTGCGGCAAATCCAACCTGCTGGAGGCGATCCGCTGGGTCATGGGCGAAAATTCGCCCAAAAGCCTGCGCTCCGGCGGGATGGATGATGTCATCTTCGCGGGCACGCAGCAGCGCCCGCCGCGCGACTTCGCCGAAGTGGTGCTGGATGCCAGCGATGCCAATAATCAGGAATTGCAGGTCACCCGGCGGATAGAGCGCGGCGCGGGCAGCGCCTACCGCGTGAATGGCCGCGATGTCCGGGCCAAGGATGTTGCGCTGACCTTTGCCGATGCCGCCACGGGCGCGCATTCCCCAGCCTTGGTCAGTCAGGGCCGCATTGCCGCGGTCATCGCCGCCAAACCGGCCGAAAGACGGCAAATGCTGGAGGAAGCCGCCGGCATTGCCGGGCTGCATGTCCGCCGCCGTGATGCCGAAAGCAAGCTGCGCCAGACCGAAAGCAATCTGGCCCGGCTCGAAGATCTGATGGCCGGTCTCGACAGCCAGATTGCATCACTGCGCCGGCAGGCGCGGCAGGCCGAACGATACCGCGAACTCAGTGAGAAGATCAGCGCTGCCGAGGCGCGTGTATTATTTGCCCGCTGGCGCGATGCAGCAGCCTCTGCGCAAGCCGCGCAAAGCGAGGCTCAGGCGGCCGAAAAACGCGTCGATGAAACGCAGAGCGCGCTCACCGCCGCGCAGAAGACTCAGCGCAGGCTGGCCGAGAAACTGGCCGCTGCCCGTGATGTGCTGGCCGACCGGCGCGATGATGCCAATGCCCATGGCCACCGGCTCGCATCCCTCAACACCCAGCTGGAAGCCGCCGAGCAGCGGCTGGCCGATCTCGACCGGCAGAAAAAGCGGCTCGAAGATGACCGGGTGGAGGCTGACCGGATCACGACGGATGCTGCAAAAGAATTGCAACGGCTGGAGAAGGAACTCACCGGGTCTGAACAAGCGCTGCAAAATGATGAAGCGAAACGGCCCGAACTGGCCCGCGCGGCAGAGAAAGCCGAAAACGCCTCACGCATGGCGGAACTTGCGCTGGCCAAGGCAACGGCTGACCATGCCGGTGTAGAGGCGGACTGGCGGGTGGCCGAAAGCGAACAGCAGCAGGCCGCGAACCGGCTGGAACGGCTCAGGGCGGATCTCCGGCGTCAGCAGAATGAACGGGAAGAGCTGCTGGCTGGCAGCGACCCGGAGCAGGAATTGATCCATGCGCAAAATGCCTATGCACAGGCGCAGCAGACCCGCGAAGACAGACACAACGCGCTGGTTAATTTGCAGAGCGAGAAGGATGCGCTTGGTCCTTTGCGCGACGAAGCGGCAGCGGCCTTGTCTGCCGCGCGGGCAGAACTGACAGGCACGCAGCGGGAATATCAGGCGCTGCAGCGTGACCGGCAGGCCCGGGCCAAACAGGCAAGCAATAAATTCGGCCTGCCCGCCGCGCTTGATACTGTGCGGGCAGAACCTGGCTATGAACGGGCGGTAGCCGCAGTGCTGGGCCGCGATGCGAAAGCACCGCTCGGCACACCGCCAGCGGACAGCGAAGGCCGCTTCTGGACCGGAGGGCGCACTGCACCGCAAAGAGTGGCTGACAGTCTGCTGGACCATGTCAGCCAATGCCCCGACGCGCTGCAGGCCCGACTGGCTCTGGTCCATGTGGCCGATCAGGATGATGGCCGCGACCTCGCACCCGGACAATGGCTGGTCACACGGGGCGGCTTTCTGCGTCGATGGGACGGCTTCGTTGCCCGCGGGGAAGGCGCAGCAGAAGCCGCGCGGTTGGAGGCGGATAATCGCCATGCCCAACTGGAGCGTATGCTGCCCGCGCTGCAGGAAACAGCCGATCAGGCCGAGCAGGCCGAGCAATCCGCGCGTGAAAAACTGGCCGCCATCCAGCAGCGACTGGTTGCGGCCCAGCGCGAGGAAGCACAGGCTCAGGAGCAGGAACGGCAGGCGCTGCGCCGGGTCGATCAGGCCGAAGCCGCGCGGGAACGGCTCACCGCAAGGTTGGAAGAATTTGCCCGCAGCCTGAGCGAAACCGAAACCCGGATGGCCGAGGCGCAGGACGAGGCCGAAACCAGCGCCGCGAAACTGGCCGCACTGCCCCCACCGGAAACGGGCCGCGCCAATCTGGATGCCGCCCGCACACGCAATGAAAGCGCACGCGGCGACATGCAATCGGCAGCAGCAGCACTGGCCGCGCATGATCAGGCACTGGCCGTGGCGCGTGAACGCAGCTCTGCCCAGCGCGCGGACATCAAGGGCTGGGAAGCCCGCGCAGGCGATGCAGCCCGGCGACTGGCGGAAACCAGTCGCCGTTTCGAGGAGATTGCCGAGGAACGCGCGATTATCGCCGCCAAGCCCGAAAGCCTCCTGCGCGAAATCGAGCAGGGTGAGGCGATCAAGCAGCGTCTGACGGGGGAGCTGACCGCTGCTGAAGAAGCAGTCAGCCAAATTGGCGAAGACGCGCGGGCATCGGACGCTGCCCTGACCGCCGCCGGAGAGGCTCTGTCACAGGCGCGCGAGAACCGGGCGGCTCTTTCCGCCAAAGCGGAGAATGAAGAGAGCCGCCGGGCGGAGCTCGCTCGTTCTTCGGGCGAACGCTTCCATTGCCCTCCCCCGCTGCTTTCCACCCGCTTTTCCTTCGATCCGGCAGAGGTGAAGGATGCGGAAAAGGAAGGCGCCGATCTGGAGCAGCTTGTCACCAGCCGTGAACGGATCGGCCCGGTCAATCTGGTCGCCGCTCAGGAATTGCAGGACATAGAGGCCCGCCACGGTGCCAGCGCAGAAGAGCAGGCCGAGCTGGCCGAAGCGGTCAACCGGCTGCGCGGTTCCATCGGCAATCTCAACCGCGAAGGGCGCGAGCGCCTGCGCGCCGCTTTCGAGGCGGTGAACGAGCATTTCAAAGTGCTGTTCACCAAATTATTCGAAGGCGGACAGGCGCATCTGGCTTTGGTCGATAGTGACGATCCGCTGGAGGCCGGGCTGGAGATCTTTGCCCAGCCGCCGGGCAAACGCCTGCAATCGCTCACGCTGCTGTCCGGCGGGGAACAGGCGCTGACCGCTGTTGCGCTGATCTTCGGCCTGTTCCTGACCAATCCCGCCCCGATCTGCGTGCTCGACGAAGTGGACGCACCGCTCGACGATGCCAATATTGATCGCTTTTGCGATCTGCTGGATCATATGGTTGAGCAGACGAAGACCCGCTATCTGATCGTTACCCACAATGCCGTAACCATGAGCCGGATGCACCGCCTTTTCGGTGTGACCATGGTGGAACACGGGGTATCGCGGCTGGTCAGTGTGGATCTTGGCGGGGCGGAAGAATTGCTGGCGGCGGAATAAAGCTAGGCCGTAAACTCATAAACAGCACCGTCGAGGCGCCCAAATGGCGAACATATCGGAGCAAAGCGCCCGCCGGGAAGGCTGTTTGCCTTTCCAAGGGCGATTTGGTTCGAGAGGGAAGCCATTTGGGCGTCGCAAAGCGATTTGGTCAAAATGGCCCATCGCAGCGTCAAGAAGCCTTGAAATATCGACATATTCCCACGCCTTCTTTCCTAGCGCTGAGCCATTTTGACTCAAACCTCGATGGCGCTGTTTATGAGTTTACGGCCTAATTATTTCAGCACCAGCCGCGGCCCGGCACCGACAGTGCCCAGCCGGTCTTCACGGTTCATCGTCTGGCAGCGCGGCAGGCTGACACAGCCGCAACCGATACAATGGTCAAGCTGGTTGCGCGCCCGGCTGAGCAATTCGATCTTCTCATCAATGGCAACCCGCATGGACCGGCTGACCTTCTGCCAATCCCCCAGACTGGGCGACCGCCCAGCAGGTAAATTGGCAAGCTGCCCCTCTATCTCATCGAGACCGAGGCCAAGTTTCTGGGCAATGAGAATAAAGCTGATCCGCCGAATATCCGACCGCAGAAATCGCCGCTGATTACCATCCGTGCGCCAACTGCGTAGCAAGCCGCGATCTTCATAAAAACGAATGGCGGATACTGCCACACCTGTGCGGCTGGCAAGCATACCGATTGAGATCAGATCGTCTTTGTTCACTGTAGTCCCAAACAAGTATGACCGGGAGTGCGACTTTCATCTCAACCTAACTTTATGATTACATTTAGCGCAAGCTCTATTTACCCTGCTGTTCATAATGCCTTTACATTTAAAGCTTTCAGGCATTCCCCACGACATAACAGCCCAGCGCCACCAGCAGGCCGAGGAAACGGTTGGAACGGAACCGGATAAGAGGATTTTCCGCCTTGTCAGCGTCCAGCGTGGCCACTTGCCAGAACAAGTGCAAAGCGGCCGGAGCCAGGCCGAGCAACGCCAGCCAATCTTGCCGCATCAACCAGAATGCCAGTGCCCAACTGACCACGGCGATCAGGTAGAACAGGCCAACACCTTGCTTCACCCGCCCGCCAAGCCGCCTTGCGCTGGAGCGGATACCCACCAGCGCATCGTCTTCCTTGTCCTGCACGGCATAGATCGTGTCATACCCGATGCACCAGAAAATCGCGCCGACATATAGGGCAGCAAGCACCTCCAGATTGTCCGACCGGACCGCCACCCATGCGGTGGGTGCGCCCCATGTGAAGACCAGCCCCAACCATGCCTGCGGCCACCAGGTGATGCGTTTCATGTAGGGATAGGCGGCAACCAGAACCAGACTGCCCAGCGCGACAAGCTGTGCCTGCCAGCGCAATTGCAGGAGCACAATCAGCCCCACGGCGCAAAGCACCAATAGCCATGTAAAGCCGGCCTTGCGGCTGACCCGGCCACTGGCGATCGGCCGCTGCGCTGTGCGCGCAACCTGCGCATCCAGCTTCGCATCGACGATATCATTATAGACACAGCCGGCGCTGCGCATGGCAATCGATCCCAGCAGCATCCAGGCGAGCAATTGCCATTGCAGCCCCGTCCCGCTGAGGCCGAGCGACCAGGCACAGGGCCAGAACAGCAACCACCAGCCAATGGGCCGGTCGAACCGCCCCAGCAAAGCATAATCGCGCAAAGGCTGCGGCAAACGGGCGACCAGACCGCGATGCTCGCTATCGGGAACGATCGCAGACTCGGCATTATCGGCGGGGGAATGTGTCGACATGACTTGCCTCCTAGCCCGCCCTCCGCTTAGTGCAAAGCCCATGCCTGCTACACCCGCCTGGCCCCCGCGCAGCGCGCCGCGTTTATTTGTCCCCCCTCCCCTTGCGGAAGCGGAGCCCGTTGCACTGGACGGACAGGCGGCGCATTATCTGCTGCGCGTAATGCGCGTTAAAGTCGGTGATGCGGTGATCCTGTGTGATGACCATACCGGCGAATGGGCCGCTGAAGTCACCCAGGCCGACAAGCGCAGTCTTGTCCTCAGCCCCCGCACCCATTTGCGTGAGCGCGAGGATGTGCCCGATTTCACGCTCTGCGCCGCGCTGCTCAAGAAAGATCGGTTTGATCAGGTTCTGGAAAAGGCGACCGAACTGGGCGTGCGGCATATTCAGCCGGTCATAACCCGCCGCTGCGTTGCGGATAAGCTGAACATGGACCGCGCCCGCACGGTCATCGCCGAAGCGGCGGAACAATGCGCCCGCACCGCATTGCCGCAGCTTTCCGAGCCGGTGAAACTGGATGCTCTGCTGCGCGAATGGCCCGCATCGCGCCCCCTGTTTTTTGCCGATGAACTGGGCGGAACTCCTGCCGCAGAGGCTTTCACGCAAAACAAGGGTGGCGCAGCGCTGCTGATCGGACCGGAAGGCGGATTCGATGATCAGGAACGCGATTCCGTGCGCGCTGTAGGGGCTGCACAGGCCATTACGCTGGGGCCACGCATTCTGCGGGCAGAGACCGCTGCAATTGCCGCGACCGCGCTGTGGATGGGGCTTCGCGGCGACTGGGCAGCATAGTGATGCCGGCATAAACCGACCGCGCGGTACAATTTACGCTGGCGCCCCTTCGTCAACTTCCCTAACGGCTTGTACATGAGCACGCGAAAGGGTTCAGCAGAGCAGCACGAGCCGCGGATTGAAAGCCGCGATCAACTCGTCGCGCCCCTTCAGGCCGGCGAAAAGCCGCCGGAGCAATGGCGCATTGGCACTGAGCATGAAAAGCTGGTCTATAAGAAGGCGGATAAGCACGCGCCCTCTTATAGCGAAGAAGGCGGTATCCGAGATATCCTTCTGCAGCTGAAGCAATTCGGCTGGGAGCCGGTTGAGGAAAACGGTCAAGTTATCGCCATGAATGGCGCTGATGGGACTGTCAGCCTGGAGCCCGCAGGCCAGCTGGAATTATCCGGCGCGCCGCTGCAAAATCTGCATGAGACCTGCGCCGAAACCGGCCGCCACCTGTCTCAGGTGAAGGAAATCGGCAATTCCTGCGATGTCGGCTTTCTCGGCCTCGGCATGTGGCCGGACAAGGCCCGCGCAGATTTGCCGCTGATGCCCAAGGGGCGTTATGACATCATGACGCGGCACATGCCCAAGGTCGGTTCGCTTGGCCTCGACATGATGCTGCGCACCTGCACCATTCAGGTCAATCTGGATTATTCCAGCGAAGCAGACATGGCGAAGAAGTTCCGGGTCGGTCTGGCGCTGCAGCCACTGGCCACTGCCCTGTTCGCCAATTCGCCCTTCACCGAAGGCAAGCCCAACGGCTTCCTGTCCTTCCGCAGCCATATCTGGTCGGACACCGACCCGCATCGCACGGGCATGCTGCCTTTCGTCTTTGATGATGATTTCGGCTATGAGCGCTATGTCGATTACATGCTCGACGTGCCGATGTATTTCGTGGTGCGCGATGGCCGCTATATCGATGCGGCGGGGCAAAGCTTCCGTGACTTCCTGAAAGGTGAATTGCCCGCTTTACCCGGCGAATTGCCGACCGAAAGCGACTGGTGGGATCATCTCTCAACCGCATTCCCCGAAGTACGGCTGAAGAGTTTCCTCGAAATGCGCGGCGCCGATGGTGGCCCGTGGAGCCGGATCTGCGCGCTGCCCGCCTTCTGGGTCGGTCTGCTCTATGATCAGGGCGCGCTGGACGCTGCATGGGATCTGGTCAAGGACTGGAGCATGGAAGAACGCGAAGCCTTGCGCAATGCGGTGCCCCGTCTGGCGCTCGACGCCCCGCTTCCTGGTGGCGGAAAGCTGAAGGATATCGCCCGCGAAGTGCTCGAAATCGCGCGATCCGGTCTGGCCCGGCGTGCGCGCCTTAACGCCAGCGGCGATAATGAAACGGGCTATATCGAAACCCTGTTCGAAATTGTCGAAAGCGGGAAAGTCCCGGCGCAGCGCCTGCTCGATAAATATAATGGCGAGTGGGCCGGGGACATTGAACGCGTTTACAAATACAGCTTCTGAATAATGCTCTGTGTAATTGGCCATTTCCGCTTCCCGCCAGAAAAACTGGCTGAAGCCCAGACTTTGATGCAGGCGGTGATCGAAGCCACCCGGCAAGAGGCTGGCTGCCTGTCCTATTCCTATGCCGAGGATGTGACGGAACCGGGCCTGTTCCGGGTTACGGAAATCTGGGATTCGCATGACAGCCTGCTGCGCCATTTTGCCTCTCCGCATATGCATGCATGGTCAGAAGCGCGCGCCGAGCTGGGCTTTTATGACCGCGACATCACCGCCTATGAACTGGGTCAGGCAGCCGCGCTTTAAAGCGAAGGCTACGCGGCTGACTTAAACGGATTGAACCGCGCCCAGAGGGCTTCCAGCCGGCGGGTGATGCAGCCATGCTGCGCCATCCAATCGTAATAGGCGCGATATTTTGCATCTTCGCGCAGCAGATGATCCTCCTCCGTCCGCGCACGCCAGTAATAGATCGCACTCACCACCCCCAGCAGCGCGGTATTGCGGACCGAATCCACCAGCGAGCCATTGGTGACAAGGAAGGGCAAAACGGAACACCACCAGAAGATGTTCTTGGAAAGATAGGCCGGATGCCGTGTGAAGCGATAGGGGCCATTGGTTACCACACCGCGATAGGTGAGATTGGAAAAGCGGATGCCAAACGCCATCGTCGCCCAGGCATAGGCCGCGGTCAAACCCACCAGCCACACAGCCCAGATCCAGCCCAACACGGGCCACATCGCCGTCCATGAAGCCCAGCCACTGGTATGCACCTGATAGCTGAGCACGTCGGCCCGTCCCATCAATCCCCACACAAAGGGCGGATAACAGATCAACGCCGCCACCCAGCCGCCCAAGAAGGGATTGCCGCTGCGAATATGGGCATCCAGCGGACGCAGCGTCAACAGATAGCCGACCGTCCCGATCTGCACGTCGATCACAAAGATGAGATCGATCAGCGCGGTTGCCGCAGTCGCCGGATTGGTAAATATCGCCGTGTAATCTCGCTCCACCACGGCAGCAAAACCGCCCGGCAAAATCGACAGCATGAATGCGCCGAAGAAGCCCTTGATCGCCCAGCCGCGCCAATGCTCCGCGACTTTCGCACGGTCCCATGATGCCGCTCCCGTCAGCATGGCACCAAAATGCCAAACCCGGTCGCGCGGCTGAACCAAATAGCGGTCAAGCCACAGGACGTAAGGGATCGAGAGCAGGAACAGCGGCAGCGCGGCCGCTGACAGAACATTCATGGCAAAGAGAAAACTGCCATCCCAATAGAAGCGCAGCAGGCAATACACTGCCGCGATCACGCCCCAGGTAATCCACAATCCGGCCAGTTTGGTGAAGGAAATCTCACGCGTTTCGCTGAATTTGAGCCGCTGCGTCCAATCGATCCCGGTGGAGGCATTCCGGTGGACCTTCTCCACCAGCACCGCCCACAGCCCCATCATCAGCGCGACGAACAGCATGGTCACCAGCGACATGACCGGGCCGGAAAGCGGCTCTGCCGGAGCTGAAATCGCCAATGCGCGCGTGATAAATGGCCAGAAATGCGCAAAGACAAGACATGCGCACAAAGCGGCCAAGCCCACGATACCGGTGGCAACCGATACATCGCTGGCCGGCCGTTGTCCGACGTTATTGCTGCTTTGCCGCCCCATGCTGCCCCCTGTCACATCAGGAGTAACGCGGCATGGGGCTTATGCAAGATCCCATCACCGCCAGGCAGTGATGCGACCTTTGTTGTCCATCAGATAAAGTGTCTGATTGGCGACGATCGGGGGCAAAGATACGCCGTCACTCAATTCGGTGAATTCGGTCGCAAGGCCAGTTACAACATCCACGCTCATCACTTTGCCGCGCGTGCTTGCGATCCACAATTTGTTGTTCGCCAGTACCGGACCAGTCCAGAAAATCGGGCCCTCGCGGTCCTTCTCATCCTTGTAACGATCCAGCTGGGTGATCCATTTGACCTTACCGGTAGAGCGCGCGATCGCCAGCAGGCGCGCATCGTCGGTCAGCGTAAAGATCCATTCGCCGGCCACTGCCGGGGTGGAAATACCCGCCAATGTCAGTTCCCACAGACGCTGGCCCGTCACCAGTTCATAGGCTGCCATGCGGCCACCCTGACCCAGAGCATACACCCGGCCATCATCGATGATCGGGTCGGCATCAACGTCGGTCAGAGAGCCCACTTCGGTTGAAATGGATGTCCGCGCGAGCGCATCGGACCACAAATTACGGCCATTTTCGTAGCGATATGCGACCAGCTCACCCGTGCTGTATCCGGCAATGACCGTGCCCTGCCCGGCTGCAGGCGCGGCGACGCCAAAGACGCCGGACTGACCCGAAGCACCAAAATCCTGCCAGATGACCGAGCCATCCTGCAAATTGAGCGCATGGATCTGGTTATCCTGCGTCATCACATAAACGGCGTTGAAGGCCACGGTCGGTGATCCGCGCAGCGGGCCGGCCGGCTTCACATTCCACAGTTCAGACCCGGTTTCCGCATCCAGCGCGGCGACATCGCCGACGCCGTCAGTGACATAAACCTTGCCGCCGAAATAGCTCGCACCGCCGCCGAACAAAGAATCCCGAGTGCTCGAATCCGAATCCAGCGAATGGCTCCAGATCGAGGCGCCGGTTTGCGCATCAAATGCGTGCACCGTGGCATCGGTATCCATCACGAACAGCTTGCCGCCGCCAACCACCGGCGCCGCAGCCATACGGCGCTTCTTGTTCGATCCGGGGATCGATGCGCTCCAGACCTTTTGCGGCGCAGCCGCCAGGGCCAGATGGCCCATCGCGTTGGCGGCATTGCCACCCGGTTGGCTCCATTCGTCATTTTCACGTGCCGGGGGAAGGACCACCGAAACATCAGCCAGCGCCGGATCAGGCTCTACCGCATTGGCAATGCGCGACAGTACCGGGATACGGTCGCCCACCGTCGGTGTAGTCGGGCCATCGTCGCCGCCACCAAAGACACCGCAGCCACCAAGGGCCAGAGCGGCGCCCAGAGCTGATACGGCAAAGATGCGGCTACGCGCTGCTGACAAGTTACGAAAGATCATCAATATCCATCCAGTTTCCGGCGTCAGGCTCTTATTGAGCGGCTGCGGCCTGTGCGGGCGCGGCGGCGGTGCCGCCTTCTTCCCGCAAACGTTCGAGCGTTTCGTCAACATCTTCCACCGCGTCATAGCCCAGCAGACCGGCGATTTGACGGCTGCGCGAACGCAGGCTTTCAGGCGCGTCATTCGATTTCGCGATTTGCGCGAAAAGCGGTCCGGCCAGATCATCCTTACCCTGTTTGAGATAGGCCATGGCAACCAGTTCACCCGCGCTGGCAAACCACGGATTGCCGGGCTCCGCCAATGGCTTCAGCCGGTCGACAACCACCTGCGGCTTCATTTTGTCGAACCCGGCGGATGTGCTGCGGATAAGTGCCAGATCGCGGTAGGCTTGCGGCGCTTTGTCATCAGCGGCGAGCGCGTCAAACAGTTTGATCGCGTCGTCACTGCGCCCTTGCTCCATCGCAATACCGGCACGCAACATTCCGGCAGCCGCCGCAGCGCCCGTATCGTCACCATCCATGATCGAAGACAGCGTTTCATCGGCTGCCTTGAGATTGCCGGCATCGACATTGTCGAGCGCGGTCACCAGGGTTTCCGACCGGTCTTCGAGCTGGCCCTCCCGATGTTCATGCCACCACAGCCAGCCACCAAAGGCCGCCAGCAACACCACCACGGCGCCGATAATGATGATGCCATAGCGCTTGGCTACCCCGGCAAACTGGTCCTGACGGACAGCATCATCAACCTCGCGCATAAGCATATCCTGCTCGGCAGCTTCACGCTGGGCGAGTTTTTCGGCGCGTTTATCCGGATCATTCGGTCTGAGGGCCACGGAAGGCAAATCCCCGCAATAAGTACAAACTGCGCCGCTGTTTAACGAATGGCACAGTCAATTCAATTCATGTTTCCCGCTCTGTCCCAGATCGAGTGAATGGAAAATGAAGGCGAAGGGGCCGGAATTACCGCTTATGCCGCCCCATCAGCCCCCAATAGAGCGATTTGTAACGGGCCACCATTTTCGATTCATCGAACTCTTCGGTGGCTTTGCGGCGGTTGGCATAACCAATCGAATCGCGCGCCGCCGGATCTGCGGCCAGCCTTGCCAAGGCCGCCGCCAGAGCCGTTTCATCCCCTGCCGGAGCGATATAGGGCGCGTTGGATTCGTCCACGATGCTGGCAACATCACCAACATCGGGCGCCACCACCGGAAGGCCAGCGGCCATCGCCTCAACCACCGAAAGCGGGAATTGTTCGCTGCGGGATGACAGGGCAAAAATATCGAACAGGCCGATCACCTTTTCCGGCGCTTTTACATGACCCGCCAGGTGAACCCGGTGATCAATACCCTGATTTTCAGCCTCAGCGATGATTCGCGCGCGCTCCGGCCCTTCGCCCAGAATCACCAATTGCCAGTAATCGGGCAATTCGGTCATCGCACGGACAAGTGCCGGAATGTCCTTCACCGGACGCAAACCGGCCACCGTGCCGACCCAGCTTTCATCCTTGCGCTTGATCAGACCGGGCAGCAAATCGGGCTTGGGCTTCTTGTGAAAGGCCGCCACCGGGATGCCGTTGTCGATCCGCTGGACCCGGCCGCGCGGCTGCTGCCATATGTTGAGCGCAATATCTTCAAGCTTGCGCGAAGGGACCACCAGCGCAGCGGTGCGGCCCAGCGCAATCCGGCGATAGAGATTGCGGCCACGTTTCAGCTTCACGGCCTCATCATCATTGAAACCATCTTCATGATGGACCAGCGGCGCCAGCTTATAGACATCGGCAAACAGCGTATGCGCCATCACCGCATCCATCGCGCCCCAATTATAGGTGCAGATGAGGTCGTAATTCTGCATCTTTTCAGCCAGCCGTTTCAGCCTGCCGGGCAGCGGCTTGCCCTTCAGCGCAGGAAATTCGGGGAAGCCCATCGCAATCGCGGGCGAGACATGATCCGCCGCTTCAAGATGGTCCGGCTCGGCCGAAACAATGTCATGCGAGGCCAGATTGCCAAAGGCATTCATCAGCTTCGCACTGCGCATTTCCTTGCCCCCGGTCGCGAAGGTGGAATGCAGATGGAGGATTCTGGCGCGCCCGCCTTTGCCGGACGATGGAGCGGAGACCTTCTTCGCAGCTTTGCTGGCCGCACCGGCAGCTTTTGTAGCGGCAGACTTGCTCATCGACACACCTTACCCAGCAGCCGCGCAATGGCGTGCTGCACATCATTTTCTTCCAGCGTGGGCGCATGGCCGACGCGCGGCACGGTCAGCGTTTCCATATCGGGAATCTCGCTTTGCATACGCTGCAGCGTGGCAGTTGAAAGAATATCCGACAAGCCACCGCGTAGCGCCAGCACCGGGCATTTATCCAGTGCTTTGAAGAGAGGCCACATATCCGCCGGTGCCTCCGCTCCATCATCGGAAAACGGATCCGCAATCTTCATATCGTAATCAAAGGTAATCCGGCCGTTGCCTGATACGCACATCAACCGTTTGGACATGCGCAGCCAGTCTTCGATCTGGAAATCGGGATGGGCCTCCCCCGCCTGCTCCCGCATTGCCCGGGCGGCATGCATCCATGTGGGGTAGCTCCGCCCCTGCCCCACATAATCACGAATCCGTTCCAGGCCGGCAGGTTCGATCACCGGGCCGATATCATTCAGCACTGCCCCCGCCAGCAGGCCCGGACGCTGATTTTCCAGCATCATCGCCAGAATACCGCCCAGCGATGTGCCCACCGCGACGACTTTGCCCCATTCCTCCTGATCCAGCAGAGCACATAGGTCAGCGACATATTGGGTGGGGATATAGCTATCGGTGTCTTTCGCGTAATCGCTTTGCCCGCGCCCGCGCAAATCGACACAAATCACCCGCCACTCCCCAGCGAATGCGTCCGCGATCGGCTCAAAATCCCTCGCATTGCGGGTCAGTCCCGGAATACACAGGATGGGCGGCTTGTCCTGCGGGCCGGGATAGTCCCGATAATACAGGGTAAGCCCATCGGGGCTCTGCCAGACGCCGGTATTGAATGCAGCTTCGCTCATCATATCCCCAGAGATGCGGTCGATCCGTCGCGTTTCGTACCCTTGTGCCTTGTAAGCATTAGGATTCGCCCCCACTAATGGCAGATGCGACCCGATCCGCAAGCCGCGCGCTATAGACCCGACCCACGCATTCAGGAAATTGCCGACTGGCTGGCCGATCCGGTCGCCGCCGCGCAGTTCCCCAGCCATGATCTGCGGTTCCGCAACCGCCGATGGGACAAGACTGTCGGCCTGGATGATCTGACCGATGATCAATGGGTTGCGCATTTCGGCCGGTTCGAACCGCTGCCGGACAATCTGCCCCGCCCCCTTGCGCTGCGCTATCACGGGCATCAATTTCAGGTCTATAATCCCGAGCTTGGCGATGGCCGCGGATTTCTGTTCGCCCAATTGCGCGATGGGGCGGAGCGGTTGCTCGATTGCGGCACCAAGGGATCAGGCCGCACGCCCTATAGCCGCACCGCCGACGGGCGGCTGACGCTGAAGGGTGCCGTGCGTGAAATCATGGCGACAGAAATGCTCGAAGCGCTGGGCGTCAACACCAGCAAGACCCTGTCGGTCATCGAAACCGGCGAAGAACTGGAGCGGCATGACGAACCCTCACCCACCCGCTCCGCCGTAATGGTGCGCCTGTCGCATTCCCATATCCGCATCGGCAGTTTTCAGCGTCTGGCCGTGATGGAGGAAGACGATCATCTGCGCGCCCTGATCGATTACTGCCTGCAATATTATCCCGGCCCGCCGCCACCAGAAGATGCTCCCGGCGCCGAGGAGCCTGCCGTGCAATTGCTGCATCAGGCGGCCCAGCGCCTCGCCGATCTGGCAGCATCCTACATGGTCGCCGGTTTCGTTCACGGGGTGCTCAACACCGACAATATGAACATTACCGGGGAAAGCTTCGATTACGGGCCATGGCGCTTCCTGCCCGCATGGAACCCCAATTTTACGGCCGCCTATTTCGATCATCAGGGGCTATACGCATTTGGACGGCAGCCTGAAGCGATCAAATGGAATCTGGCCCAATTGGCGATCGTCCTGCGCCGTCTGGTGCCATCGGAGCCACTGCTGGCGGCAATGGACCGCTTCGGTGACCTTTACCGTGATGCCATGATCCGCCGCATCACATGGCGTCTGGGCGTCAGCGGCGGGGACACCCAATCGGGCACGGCACTGATCATGGCCGCAGAACGGGCCATGCGCGAAAGCGGGGATACGCCCGATGCGTTTTTCATGCGTCACCGCGCCGGGCGCGGCGCGACAGGTGAACTGGCCGACATCTTCAAGGCGTTCGATCCGGTGGACAGTGATCATCCCTATTGGACGGAAAACGCCCCGGAAACCATGCTGATCGACGAGGTCGAAACGATCTGGTCCGCGATTGCCGAAAGGGATGACTGGCAGCCGCTGGAAGCCAAGATTGACGCAATCCGCCGGATGGGCGATGCGCACGGTCTTCCGCCCATAGCGCAAGGGCATGGTCCCCCCTCCAGCCAAGACTCGTAAGATCACCAAGATGTGGTTAAACACCCCCCTTCTGACCATTCCCGCCAATGGCCATCCGAATTTTTGAAAGTGCGAGCAACGACGTGAGCGAAAACGCGATCATTTCCTTCGAACCGGCCACTGGCAAAGAATTGTGGCGTGCAGAATGCGGCGATGTGGAACTGGCCGTATCAAACGCAAGGCAGGCATGGCCGCAATGGGCCGCAACATCGGCCACCACGCGGATCGAACTGATGCGCCGCTTCGCCAATGAAGTGCGCAAGCAGGAAGAACCCTTCGCCGAATTGATCGCGCGCGAAACGGGCAAGCCCCTGTGGGAAACGCGCACCGAAGTGAGCGCGGTCATTGGCAAGGTCGATATTTCGGTGACGGCCTATGCCGAACGCACCGGACAGCGCAAACTGGACAGCGCGCTGCAAGGCACCGCCGCCCTGCGCCACAAACCGCACGGCGTCATGGCGGTACTGGGCCCGTATAATTTCCCGGCCCATCTGCCCAACGGACACATCGTCCCCGCGCTGATCGCCGGGAACACGGTGATCCTGAAGCCCAGCGAAAAAACGCCCGCAGTGGCCGAATTTCTCGTCAAATGTTTCCACACTGCCGGCGTGCCGAAAGATGTTCTGCAGTTGCTGATCGGCGGGCCGGACGAAGGCAAGGCGCTGGTGGCGCATGACGATATTGATGGTGTCTTGTTCACCGGATCGGCCAATGCGGGCATTGCGATCAACAAGGCGCTGGCCGAAAATCCGGGCAAGATCGTCGCATTGGAAATGGGCGGCAACAATCCGCTGGTCCTGTGGGATACGCCAAAGCTGAATGATGCCGCCGCCTTGATCGTGCAGTCGGCCTTCACCACAGCGGGGCAGCGCTGCACGGCGGCACGGCGCCTGATCGTGAAATCCAGCATGTATGATGCCACGATTGAAACGCTCACCAGACTGACCGAACGGATCATCATCGGCGCACCATTTGACGATCCGCAGCCCTTCATGGGCACAGTGATTGATGAACACGCCGCCGATCAGCTTACCGAAGCCTATCTTGGCCTGATGTCTGACGGCGGCAAGCCGATCACCCATATGCGGCGCCCGCATGGCGATCTGCCGTTTGTGACGCCCGGCATTATCGACACCACCGCCATGACCAGCCGCCCCGATGCCGAGATTTTCGGCCCGCTGCTGCAAGTGATTCGGGTGGATGATTTTGATGAAGCGATTGCCGAGGCAAACAATACGCGCTTTGGCCTGTCAGCCTCTCTGGTGGGCGGATCGCCAAAGGATTACAGCCGTTTCTGGGCCAATATCCGCGCCGGTATCGTCAATTGGAACCGCCCCACAAACGGGGCATCCTCCGCGGCGCCCTTTGGCGGGATCGGCCTGTCGGGCAATCATCGTCCCGCTGCCTTCTATGCCGCTGATTATTGTGCCTATCCGGTCGCCAGCACGGAAATGGAACAGCCCCGCGCCAGCGTAGGCGTAGGCTTTAACTGACGCAGCAACAGTTCGCCGTCTGCGCAGATGTTCATAGCGCAAGGCGCCCGGCGCGCATCATATGTGCACCGGGCGCCCTGGCGTGGCATCTCCGACTTGTGCGACCCGGATCAACCACGCAAATGTCCGGCGATGGCCAACAGCCGGCCGGACATTCCGTAAGCGTAATAATCGATATTATAGGCGCTTAGCGGCAGGCAGCATCCGAACGGTCGATTTCCCGGCCGGCCAGAGCACCAACCACACCGCCCAGCAACGTGCCCAGCGTCTTGTCACCGCGGCCTGCAATCTGATTGCCGGCCAAGCCGCCAACTGCGCCGCCGATCAGAAGACCAGTGGTCCCATTTTCCTTCTCACACCGGTAACGGCCGTCGCGCCCGCGCCACACACGGGTGTCACGCCGCACCCGTTCACCGCGATAGGATACGCGGCGGTCATCACGGCGATCGTAACGGTCCCGATGCCCGCGACCGCGATGCCACCCTTCATGACGGCCACGATCTCGGCCATATTCGAGCACCTGATCCGCCGGGGACATCACCGGTATCGCATTCGCAAAATTACCCGCAGCAACCGGCGCTGCACCTGAAAAATCAGCCGCCGCCGCAGGGGCCAGCCCCGTGATGGCCATACCGCCTGCCGCTACTGCCAACATCGCGCTTCTGATCATCTTACCCATCTCTTTATCTCCTTCTTACCCTGCCAATACGGTTCAGGAATAGATTAGGTTTCCTGAACACACCGCAACAAATCCGCATTTTGAGAAATTTGCGACCAGCCGTTTGACGTGGTGCGACGAGATGCAGCTTGTTAGGCTGTTGGTGCAGTTCTAGGCCGACCTCATCATGGCCGGCGAATCACATTCTATCGACCGTCAGGGGTTGTTCCTGGCACTGGGCGCACATGCCATCTGGGGATCGATGCCGGTCTATCTCCTGCTGGTTAAACAGGTGCCCGCGGTCGAATTCGTGGCCTGGCGGGTGATCATCACACTGCCAATCTGCCTCGCCTTCATTTTTCAGCGCAAGCTGATCGGCGAAATGCGCGGCGTATTGCGGGACCGCAAGGCCATGCTGTCCTTACTCGGCAGCGCTCTTCTGGTCGGGGCAAACTGGCTGATTTATGTCTGGGCGATCCAGCATGACCATGTCTATGCCGCCAGCATCGGCTATTATATCCTTCCCCTGCTGATGATGCTGCTGGGCCTGATTGTCCTGCGTGAGAAGATGAGCGCGCCGCAATGGATAGCGGTGGGATTGGCTGCCATAGCGGTGACCGTACTGGCACTAGAGGAACTGGCGACCTTGTGGGTCAGCCTTGGCCTTGCGAGCAGTTTCGCCCTCTATGGATTATTGCGCAAGACAGTGGCCGCACGCGCGCTGGTGGGACTGACACTGGAATCCATCATCCTGATGCCAATCGCGGCGGTGATTGCACTGATCTATGCTGCCGGGCCCGACGGCTCAAGCCTGACACATAGCTGGGGCCAAGGCCTTTCAATAGCATTGGGCGGACCGATGACCGCCATACCGCTGCTGTGTTTTGCCGCCGCAGCCCGGCGTTTGCCGATGGTCTTTATGGGCTTTTTACAATTCCTCAGCCCGACCATCGTTTTCGGGATGGGCCTGTTTGTGTTTCATGAGGAGCTGCACATTGCGCAGCTCCTCGCTTTCCTGCTGATCTGGTCGGGCGTCGGCCTGTTTATCTGGCATCAATGGAAATCGGCCAAATCCCGCTCTGCCTTACAGGCAACCCGCAAAACGTAGGGGTTCGCCAAGAGCCTGCTCGGCAAGTTCGGCTTCCCACATCACCTGTTGCCCGCGAACGATCGTACCGACCACGCGGCCTTCCAGCTCCATGCCGGTAAAGGGGGACCAGCCCGCCCGGCTCGCCAGCCAATCCTCGGTAATCGTGAAATTGCCCTTGCGGTCAACCACGGTGAAATCGGCATCATAGCCAGCGGCGATCCGCCCTTTGCCAACCAGACCAAAAATACGCTGAACACCCGCGCTGGTCATATCAATCAGCCGCTCGATCGACATATGCCCCTTGGCAACGTGATCCAGCATCAACGGCAGTAACGTCTGCACACCCGGCATGCCGCTGGGGCTTTGCGGATAGGGTTTGGCCTTTTCCTCCAGCGTGTGCGGCGCATGGTCGGACCCGATCACATCGGGCACACCGGCACGCAGCCATTCCCACAGACCGTCAACATGCGCCCCTGAACGGATTGGCGGATTCATCTGCGCATGGCTGCCCAGACGCGGATAGGCATCCTCCGCGCGCAGGGTCAGATGCTGCGGCGTGACTTCACAGCTCGCCACATCCCGGTGACGCGAGATCACCTCCAATTCGGCCGGCGTTGTCACATGCAGGATATGGATCGGGCGGCGGGCCTCCCGCGCCAGCTTCAGAATACGCTGCGTGGCCAGCATAGCGCTCTCGTCATCGCGCCATACCGGATGGCTGGCAGGATCGCCTTCGACGCGTTCCCCCTTGCGGGCATTCATCCGGTCCTCATCCTCCGCATGGATCGCCACGCGGCGGTGTCCATGGGCGAGCACGCGGGCCAGCTCCTTATCTTCGGCCACCAACAGGCTGCCGGTCGATGCGCCCATGAAGATCTTGACCCCGGCAGTGCCTGGAATCCGCTCCAGCTCGCCCAATTGCTCGGCATTATCCGCTGTCGCGCCGACATAGAAGGCATGGTCGCACCACATCCGGTGATGCGCGCGCTCCAGCTTGTCGTGAATCCGCATCACACTGTCGGTATTGGGGTTGGTATTCGGCATCTCGAAAACCGCCGTAATGCCGCCCAGTACCGCTGCCCGGCTGCCGCTTTCGAGGTCTTCCTTGTGTTCAAGGCCCGGCTCGCGGAAATGCACCTGACTGTCGATCACGCCGGGCAAAATATCCAGACCGGTGCAATCCACCCGCCGCGCTGCATCGGGATAGGTACCCACGCCGATAATCTTGCCATCTCGCATAGCTACATCGGCGATAACCGGCCCGGATGGGGTGTGAACGGTTCCTCCGCTGAGGACGGTTTCGGGCGATTGGGTCATGGCAGGCCTTTCTATACGTGTGTGCGGCTCATCAACGTCTGAACGCCCTGCCCTATCCCGGCCCGCACTGGCAAGCTGCCTGTTATCTTGGCGCATACGCAGCCCCCGACCGGAAAGACTATTGATTTGCGCTCATCAGGGACCACTTTCGGTGCATGTCTCAGCAACGTCTTTTCAATCGCGCCGTGATTCGTCTTTCTGCCGATGCAGACGGCGAAGATCTGACCGGCTTCCTGCAAGGTCTCGTCACCAACGATTTGCGCGGGCAACTGCCCGCCTATGCCGCATTGCTCACGCCTCAGGGCAAAACGATGTTCGATTTTCTGGTGTGGCCGTCGGGCGATGATCTGTTGATCGATTGTGAGGACGCGGCGGCTGATGACCTGATCAAGCGACTGTCGCTTTACCGCCTGCGCCGGAAGATCACGATTGCCCGCGACGACACGATCGGTGTGTTCTGGCAGGCCGAGCTGGGTGATGGCGGCGCGGCAGACCCAAGACTGGGCGATCTCGGCCAACGCTGGATCGCGCCCATTACGTCAGAGGACAGAGGCGCGGATGATGCCTATCTTCGCCACCGCCTGTCGCTGGGCGTGCCCGAAGGACGCGCAGAAATGGCGGATATCTTGTGGCTGGAAACCAATGCGGTCGAGCTCAACGGGGTTAGTTTTGAAAAAGGCTGCTATATCGGGCAGGAAAACACCGCGCGCATGAACTGGCGGCAAAAGGTCAACCGGCGGCTGGTCGTGGTCCCATTTGATCGCTCGGAAGAAAAACGGCGCAAGGCCGCCTATCCTGAGCTCGGCTATGCGCTGGATCATCTGCGTGTGGCGGATATTAACCCGGCGATCCTGCCGGCCTGGCTTTCACTCGATGCGGATAGCAGCCAGCCCGACTAGCGGATATCACGCGCCGATTCGGAAGACATCCTCTTCAAACCACCTCTTCAAAGTGCTTTCAGCCACATCGCGCGCGGTCGAGCGCGGGAGGTCGAGCGCATTGCTGAGCTGTTCCCCCATCAATGCATCACCTAGCGCCCAAAGCACCAGCAGATGCGAAATACGGGCCAGCTCGCGCGCATCACAGTCAGGAGAAAACTCCTCAACCACGCTGCGAATGGATGCGAGAATAGGTTCAAGCGTGTCGGTATTGCGAGACAGGGCCGCCCATGACGACAAGGCCGCCGCTCCTCCCTGATCGAAGGCGTCAAACACCAGATCTCCGACATCGCGCGGTGTGGCTTCACCAACGCGGCGTGCATGGATGGCATCGGAAATGCTCTGGCACACATGGCTGGCCATATATTTGGCCAATTCGCGATGCAGGTCTGCCGCCGTGCCGAAATGGTGGAGAACATTGGCATGCGTGCGGTCAATGCGCGCAGCCACCGCCTTTAGCGTGACGCCCTGAGGCCCATTTTCAACAAGCAATATACGCGCTGCCTCCAGAGCCATTTTCCGGCTTTCTTCAGGTGACAGACGTTTTCTGGGCGCACGCGACACTTAGGACTCCTTAAAACCCAAATCAGTCGACCACCGCCGACCGATTTGGGCAATTACTCTCTGCAATGTTTTGCAACAAGGGCTGACGGGATAGCCAGCTAACTACTGAAAAATAAGCAGGATGTTCTTAATCGGGGCTTAACTATCATGCGCAGCCTAGGCTGCGTATCTCGCTCCATCGCCAGCTTCAGGATGCGGCGCATGGAGATCGATAAAATAATTTTTCGTCGGCAGAATTTCCTGCCGCGCCTTGCAAAATGCCCGGCCAGACCGGCCTGTTGCATGAAAGCCGATCTTCTCCAGCACCCGGCCTGAAGCCGGATTGTCGGGATAATGCCGCGCGACAACACGCCGGTGACCCAGACTGGCTGCTATTTCCAACATCGCTGCGCCTGCCTCGCTGGCATATCCGCGGCCCCACCAATTCGGATCAATCCAATAGCCCAGATTCGCTCCGTCAGTTTCATTGGATATGCCTGCACCGCCAATGATGGGCGCACCATCAACAGCGGGCAAAGTGACCAGCAAACTGGGATAGAGTGGCTCCGCCGGCTGTGCGATGAAAGCGCGCGCATGCTGCGCGTGATAGGGCCATGGCGCACGAGCCAGCATCCGCACGACCTTTTCCTGAGCAATGCCAGCAAACAAGGCGGGCCAGTCTTCCGCGAAAGCGGGCCTCAAAAACAGGTTTTGGGTACGGATAAACATCGTTTCGTCTCCATATTCCCCTTGCCCTCAATGCCACCTGAAAAGGCCGCACAAGACGAGGAGATGCTACGCCAGATCGCCCGACGGGCGACATGTGTGGGGAGACGAAAAAGGGGAGACGGGTAAGGCCCCGTCTCCCTCTTTCTGCCGGATTTTCAGCTCCGGCGGGGCCATCCCGAAGGACAGCCCGCAATAGGTAACTGTCCGCTTATTCGGCCGCTTCGGCCATCGCGTCTACCGACACGTATTTGCGGCCGAGTTTGCCATCGTGGAAACGCACGTGACCTTCGGCGAGCGCAAACAGCGTGTGGTCCTTGCCCATCCCGACATTCACGCCAGGATAAACACGGGTGCCGCGCTGACGCACGATAATGTTGCCGCCGATCACTTCCTGACCGCCGAACTTCTTTACGCCGAGACGACGGCCGGCAGAGTCACGACCGTTGCGGGACGAACCGCCTGCTTTTTTATGTGCCATCTAATCTTCCTCCGTACCCGGCTGAATTATGCTTCCGCTGTTTCAGCGGTTTCTTTCTTGGCGGCGGCCTTCTTAGGCGCAGCCTTCGAATCACCAACAGCCATGATGCGCAGCAGCGTCAGCTGCTGACGGTGGCCGTTCTTGCGGCGGTAATTATGGCGACGGCGCTTCTTGAAGACCGTAACCTTTTCCGACTTCGCCTGAGCGATGATTTCAGCCGAAACCTTCACCTTGCCAGCGTCCTTCAGTTCGCCGCCTTCGCCGGCCAACAGAACATCGCCCAAAGTGATCGTCTCGCCGGCTTCGCCAGAAAGCTTCTCAACCGCAATCTTGTCTCCTGCGGCAACCCGGTATTGTTTGCCGCCCGTGCGCACTACTGCGAACATGGTAATATCCATCCAATCATCTGCATATGTCGCCCCGCCTTGCAATCCTGCCCCAACAACATGTCAGGTCGGACAACGGGCGACGCGCCGCGCGCCCCAAAAGGCGCCGGAAAGATGGTTGCCGTTAAGGCAAGCCCTGCGATGTGTCAACGATGCTCTGCCAATATCCATATACTCTGGAAGAGTTTGCATGGGCGGGCTAGAGCGAGATTCATGACGCTTCGCATTATTTCCGTAGGCTTGCTCTACACCATGTTGGCCGCTTGCGCCAGTTCCGGCACTTATCCCGATCTGGCGATTCGCGATGCGGAACGCGTCAGCGGCACAATGCAGCCACCAGCAGCAGAACCTTACATTCCGCCGCCCCCACCCGCCGAAATTGTCGACCGAATCGCGCAATTACGCGGCGAGGCTGCGGCTGCGCATGAGCGTTTTCTAAGCCTTGCCCCTCAGGTGCAGCGAATCGTGGCCGCAAATTCTTCCGCCAGGACAGGCAGTGATGGATGGACCGATGCACAAGTGGCGCTGGCAAATATGGCAAGCCATCGCAGCAGCACGATGGTCTTCCTGGCCGATCTCGACCGTATTTATGTCGATGCTGCAGTGAATGCAGAACAACTAAACCGAATCGATTCCGTTCGCGAAGAGGTTATCGCCATGGTCGCGGCAGAAGACAAAATTATCGATTCGCTTTTAGCTAGGCTGAATTGAAGCCCGAGCTGAAGCCACACTGATTCTTCAGAGAATTACGCCACTGCCAAAAAAATTGGCGAAACCGGTTGCCCGGTTCCGCCAAGTTGTTGGGAGAATGCCATGAAGGCAGTCAAACTAGGGCAGCTATCAAGGCGACAGCAAATCCCCAGAACAGTGTCATGGCGGCCAGAATCTTGAGTTGAAGCTCGGCTTCGGCTGGATCGCTGGCGCCATGGAGAAGAGAACTGGCGTCGCTCAAACCGATTCCCAGCATCGCCGGAGAAGCTTGAGCGAGACCAATCGCAGAGGTGGAAAGGCCCAGTGGGAGATCTGCCGCTCGGACAGAAACCGCCGGACGGGGAAGATCAGCATGCACCAGAGCTTTGTGTGAAAGCTCCAACTGTGTGTGTTTCCGAACCATTTTCACCTCCGTGATGACAAGGCTATTCTTCGGCCCAATCAGTGCGGAGGACTTTGACCACAATCAAAATAAGAAATTTCTGCGAAAATAAGCTGCACCTTTGTGCATGTCTGGCCTATTTTCAGCCCCAGCGGGCAAGATCATCATGATCTGCAGCGCGCGGGTCTATCCAGTGCCACCCGTCATCGCGGCGTTCGCGTTTCCAGAACCAGGCATCGCTTTTCAAATGATCCATCACGAAGTCTGCCGCCTCGAAAGCGTCCCGGCGATGGCGCGCCGCAGCCGAAACCAGCACAATCGGCGCGTTGGGCCGCATAATGCCGACCCGGTGCCACATTAACAGACCGTCCAGCTGCCAGCGCCCGATCGTCTGCTGCGCGAGCTGCTGCATGCCTGGCAGCGTCAGCGGTTCATAATGGGAAAGCTCCAGCGCTTTCACGCCATCATCCGCGCGCACCTTTCCCACGAAGCTGGCGATGCCGCCCGCCTCTGGCACTTGCTGCGCAAACTTGCCCAATCCGCGACCGGGTGAAAATCCCGTTTCGAGCAGCCGAATGTCCGTAACCGCTTCAACCACCGCTGACTGGCGGAAGCAACGCCACCTCATCACCATTCTGGGCCTGCAAGGCTTCACGGTCGCTCAGCAGATTGCCATTATGCGCCAGCTTCACCCGTGCATCACCAATCGCGACGCGCGCATCCTCCGGCAGTCCCGCCAAGAGGCCAGCCCAGTCGAGCGGTGCCTCCATCATCTGCTCAGCTCCTGCCAGATCGGCGAGGCGCCCCAGAAAAACCACGGTCACACTCATGGATCAGCCGCCAGTCAGAGACATATGGCGCGGCTGTGCCGGGACAGCGCCGCGTTTATCAATCTGGAAATGGTGCTTTTCCGGTTTGATTCGCATGGCTTCATCCAGCGCCTGCCCCAAGCGCAGATCGGGATCATCCGAACGCAGAGCCTCGCGCAGATCGACCTTTTCCGCTCCGCCCAGACACGCATAAAGCTGGCCCGTGGCGGTCACCCGGATGCGGTTGCATCCAGCGCAGAAATTGTTCGTCAGCGGAGAAATCAGACCAAGCCGTCCGCCGGTTTCCTCAATATCGAAATAGCGCGCCGGACCGCCGCTGCTATCCGTTGATGGCTGCAGGGTGAAACGCTGATCCAGCACGTCGCGTACCGCCGTTAGCGGCAGATAATGATCAACCCTGTCGCCCTCCACTTCACCCAGCGGCATAACCTCGATCAGGGTCAGATCATGCCCTTCACTATGTGCCCAGGCGATCATTTCCGGCAGATGGTCTTGATTCAGACCTTTCAACGCCACTGTGTTGATCTTGACCTTCAGCCCGGCCTCCCGCGCTGCGGTAATGCCTTGGAGCACTTCGTTCAGACGATTCCGGCGGGTCAGGTCAGCGAATAATTGCGGATCGAGCGTATCGAGCGAGACATTCACCCGCCGCACCCCGGCAGCGGCCAGATCATCCGCATAATCAGCCAGCTGCGTACCATTGGTGGTCAGGGTCAGTTCTTCCAGACCGTCACCGATCCGGCGGCCCAGAGCGCGGACCAGATCCATCATGTCCCGGCGCACCAAGGGTTCCCCCCCGGTCAGCCTGATCTTGGAAATGCCGCGCGCCATCATGCCCAGTGACAGCTTGTGCAATTCCTCCAGCGTCAGCACTTCCTTGCGCGGCAGGAACTGCATCCGTTCGGGCATGCAATAGGTGCAGCGCAAATCGCACCTGTCGGTAACCGACAGGCGAAGATACGTAATCCGGCGATTGAATGCGTCCACTAAGGGACCGGTGCCACATGTCATGACACTACAATGCAGCAAATGCGCCGGCGTTTCCACCCGCCATACTTTACCCAAGCGTGAAGAGCTGGCCGGTAATGCCCGAGGCGCCCTGAAGCCACTCTGCCGTCTCATCCACGGCCGCGTCATTTGCACCCGCACCGCCATTTTCCTGCAGGCCATTGACCCGCAGCGGCGCATAGTCCCGTGCGAGCTGCTGTATCGCTGCCAGACGCCAGCCATGCTGCGCGGAAACGCGCTCCTGCGCCGGGTCGATAAAACACACCAGCAAGGCAGCCGCCGCGCTTTGTTCACGAAGTCTGGTCAGATGGGCGCGCACACGCGGCAGTTCGGTATCGTAAAACGCGCTGGCGGCCTGCAGCTCACCCCCGGCGGGCACGGAGACACGCAGCACCTCCTGCATCAGCTGGCCCGGCGTTCCCGCCGCAGCGTCATGCCAATCTTTTCATTGGCTTCACTGAGCGCCAGCTTCACGATCTTAACCGTTACCGACAGCACGCGATCATCCTGCAGAAACAGCGTGTCGCACACATGATCCGCCACCGATTCGATCAGCTTGAAATGCAGACCTTCGGGAAAGGCATCCGATGCGGCAAATTTCAGATCCATGTAATTCTTGCTGGCATCCAGCGGCGTTTCGGGATCGTAGCGGTCGATCACTTTCAGCTCGACCGAAATGGTAAAGCGCAACGGCTGCGGCTTGCCGGTTTCTTCGGAATAGATGCCGGTCAGCACATCATGTTCGAAATCGGCAATTTCCAGCACAAGACTGTCGGCCATCATCACTCTCCTGCGGGCGATCCATTGCGTGACCAGCGCGCAAAAATGGCTGTGGGCAGCAAACGACCGTCCTCGCCTTCCTCACGCATGGCCAGGTCGCCATGTTCTATCGTGCCGGGCAGTCCGGCGAAAATTTCGTCCAGCAACCCGCCCAATGCGAGTGAGGACATACGCACCGCATAAACGGTGAGAAACAGGAACCGGCTATCCTCATCCAGCAGCGTCCGGCAATCCTTCACCAGATCCGGCAGGCCGGCCTCAAGACGCCATGTTTCACCCTTCGGGCCGCGGCCAAATTTTGGCGGGTCGAGAATGATCCCATCATAGCGATTGCCGCGCCGCACCTCACGCGCCGTGAATTTGCCGGCATCATCGATCAGCCAGCGGATCGGGCGATCCTCCATCCCCGACAATTCGGCATTTTCACGCGCCTGCGCGACGGATTTCTTGGACGCATCGACATGCGTCACCGGCCCGCATTCCGAAAGGGCCAGCGAGCCGACGCCCGTATAGCCGAACAGGTTCAGCGTGGAGGCATCGGGCTTGTCCGCCAACTGGCCGCGCATCCAGTTCCAGACGGGCGACATGTCGGGGAAGAAGCCCAGATGGCGAAAGGGCGTGCATTGGGCGACGAAGCGCACATCATTCCACTCCAGATTCCAGCCACTGGGGACCCGGTTATTATAATGCCAGCGGCCACCACCATCATCGTCAGAACCGGGAATGAATTCGCCATCGGCGTCCCAGTTTCTTTCGCGCGGGCACCACATCGCCTGCGGCTCAGGCCGGATGAAACGGCGAGAGCCATAGCGTTCGATCTTGCGACCATTGCCGCTATCGATCAGTCCGTAATCGCCCCATGCTTCGCCTTGCAGCAGGCAGGGTTGTTGGATCAGATGTGCCACAATCCGGCCTTACACGCTCGGCGTCGCATGCTCCGCGACATATTCCGCCACGGAATCATAATCGCCCGGCAATTCACTATAGCGCTCTTCGCGCTCGAAAAGGTCGCCCACCCGGTTCGGCAAGGACGGTCGCACGCCTGTCGCGCGCTCCACCGCATCGGGGAACTTGGCGGGATGCGCCGTGGCCAGGGTCACGACGGGAATGGAGCGGGGCAATTCAGAGGCCCGCGCGGCATGGAGACCGATCGCGGTATGCGGATCAATGATCTCGCCGCATTTCTCGCTCGCCCATTGCATGGCCTGCGCCATATCCGACTGGTCGGCGCGGATGCTGGTAAACAATCCTGCTGCACCTTCGCGCTGAGCATTGGTGAGCCGCATCGCACGGCTGCTTTCAAAGCCGCGCATCTGTTCAGCCATGGCTGCGCCATCACGTCCGCCGCAATCGAACAGCAGCCGTTCGAAATTGGAACTGACCTGAATATCCATGCTCGGCGCGGCAGTAGGGGTGACGGTTCCGGCAGAATAGTCACCATCAGACAGCGCGCGGTGCAGAATGTCATTCACATTGGTGGCCACGATCAGCTGTTCGATCGGCAGGCCCATCTTCGCTGCGACATAGCCGGCAAAGACATCACCAAAATTGCCGGTCGGCACGCTGAAGGCAACTTTGCGCGCGGGGGCACCGAGCTGCAAAGCGGCCGCGAAATAATACACGACCTGCGCCATCAAGCGCGCCCAATTGATCGAATTCACCGCGCTGATGTGGAAGCGCCCGGTCATATTCGTATCGCCGAACATGCGCTTCACCATCGCCTGCGCATCGTCAAAGCTGCCATCAATGGCGATATTGTGGACATTGGGGGCAAGCACGGTGGTCATCTGCCGCCGCTGAACATCACTCACCCGCCCCTTGGGATGCAACATGAAGATGTCGACCCGGTCACGCCCGGCAACGGCATCGATCGCGGCAGACCCGGTGTCACCGCTGGTCGCGCCGACAATCGTCAGGCGATCTTCGCTGCGGCTGAGAAATTCTTCGAACAACCGGCCCAGCAATTGCAGCGCCACATCCTTGAATGCCAGCGTCGGCCCGTGGAACAATTCGAGCAACCAATTGTGCTCATCAAACTGCTTCAGCGGGGTCACCGCCTCATGCGAGAAGCGGCCATAGGCGCGCTGGCACAAATCGCGCAGCGTCTGTTCCGTAAGGCTATCACCGACGAAGGGTTTCATCACCCGGACGGCCAGCTCGGCATAAGGAAGGCCAGCCATCGCAGCGATTTCTTCCGCCGTGAAACGCGGGAATTCGCGCGGAATATAGAGGCCGCCATCCGATGCGAGCCCGGCAAGGGTCACACCTTCGAAATTGAGCGCAGGAGCGCTGCCACGAGTGGAGATATAGTCCATGATGAAGCGCCGTTACCCTCTGACCTGCTTTCGCGCAACTATGGCAGCACTTTGCTCGCGCGAAGTTTGGATGTGATGCAAATACGCGACTAGTCCCGGCGGCGCAGCGCAAGAATATAAATGACGAGCGCGGTCAGTGCGAAGAAGAACCATTGCACGGCATAAGACAGATGATTGTTGGGCAGATCAGCGGGATCTGGCCGTGCATTGGCCGTCAGACCGGCCTGGGGCGGCGCCGCCACCAACCGCGCCTCGCCATCGCGGCCGGGCCCGATAATGCCGCTGACGTCACCGCCGGACCATTCGGCGATTTCCGGCCTGTCAATCCAGCCCAGAACAATGTCAGCCTGCCCGCCCGCGGTAAGTTCGCAGCGGGCGACCTCAGCCCAGCCACTTTTGCCACTCGCATTGCGGCCGGCCATCGCGTCAAGTTGCACCACGCGGGCGCAGTTCACGGTGCTGGGGCGATAGAGAACCTGTTCGACCTCTTCTGGATCGGTCGGGAATGGCACCGGGCCGGCATTTTCTGCCTCGGCATAATGGGCCAGCAGCGCATTCTTCCACTCGGCCCGCTGCAATTGCCAGATGCCCAGACCGATCATCAGCGCAATAGCGGCGGAAACCAGCACGGTCGGAATGATGGGAAGACGGGAAATCATAAGCGGGCAATCCATGCGAAAAGGGCAGCCGCGCCAATGGCGGGCTGCCCTGTTTCCAATCGGGAACTGTCAGGCATGCAGATCAGTGGAGCTCCGCGCCCCAGCCGCCCCAGACATAGACCGTGACGAAGAGGAAAAGCCACACAACGTCGACGAAATGCCAATACCATGCAGCAGCTTCGAAACCGAAATGCTGGCGCGGTGTGAAATGGCCCTTATAGGTGCGCACCAGGCAAACGATCAGGAAGATCGTGCCCATCAGCACGTGGAAGCCGTGGAAGCCGGTCGCCATATAGAATGCCGAGCTATAGGTGTTGCCACCAAAGCCGAACGGCGCGTGCATATATTCAAAAGCCTGAATAAAGGAGAAGATCACGCCGAGCACAATCGTGGCCCACAGCCCCTTCTTCAAACCTTCGCGGTCGCCATGAATCAACGCGTGATGCGCCCAGGTTACCGTGGTGCCCGAACACAGCAGAATCAACGTATTGAGCAGCGGCAGATCGAAGGGATCCATCACGGCCTCGATGCTTTCCGGGGGCCAAATGCCGCCGATCACATCGGTCATGTCAGTGGGGAACAGCGCGAAATCGAACCAGCTCCAGAACCAGCCTACAAAGAACATGACTTCCGACGCGATGAACAGGATCATGCCATAACGCAGGTGCAACTGTACCACGGGTGTGTGGTCGCCGCGCTGCGCTTCGGCAACGATCTTGCCGAACCAGCCGAAGAAGGTGGCAATCAGACCGGCAACGCCCAGACCAAGAACGAGCCAGGCATTGGCCATTTCGTGCATGAACAGGACCATGCCGCTGGTGAAAGTCAGCGCCGACATCGAGGCAACGAATGGCCAGATATCGGGCGGCAGAATGTGATAATCGTGGTTCTTGGCGCCAGCCATGATGCTTTGAGTCCTCAAACTTGCTTCAGCACGCCCTTCTAAAGTGGGCTTGCCCCCGGGTCCAGAGGCAAGTGCCCCCTTCCCCCCATTGATACCCCCATCCCCCGCGCCAGACTAATCCGGTGCGAGGAATATACGACTAAGTTTCGGGCTGCACCTTCGCCTGATGGAAAGTGTAGCTCAAGGTAATTTGTTCAACATCCTTCGCATTCTCATCATCGAGAATCGCCGGGTCGACATAATACAAGACCGGCATGCGCACTTCCTCGCCCGGCTGAAGCGTTTGCGAGGTGAAGCAGAAGCACTGGATCTTGGTGAAATAAGGACCGGTCTGTTCCGGTTCGACATTATAGGTCGCGGTTCCGGTGATCGGCTTATCCGAATTGTTGCGGGCAATGAAAATTGCCATGTCCCTCGCGCCGATGGTCACCGTATCGGTGGGCCGTTCGGGACGAAATTCCCACGGCATGCCGCGTTCAGTATTGCCGTCAAAACGCACCGAAATGGTATTTGCCGTGGCTTTGACCGAATTGGCCTGTTCCACATCGACGCGCTGTGTGGTTCCGGCAAAGCCGGTCACCTGGCAGAACATGCGATAAAGCGGAACCGACGCGAAGCCGAGCGCCAGCATGGCAGCGACGAAGCCCAGCAAAATAAGCATGGTGCGTGCGTTGCGGTCACGGGCGATAGCCATAATCAGCCCCCCATCCGGGCAAATGTGATAAAGTAGAACAGCACGACAAAAGCCGCGAGCACCAGCCCGAGAGCCACGTTGCGGCCACGCCTGCGGCGTTTGAATTCAGCTTCTTCATCAGGTGTCATGTTCATATTGATAATCCTTGACCAAGCCAGAGTCGATCCACAACCAGCGCCCCGAACAGAGCGAAGAGATAAAGGATCGAAAAGCCGAACAGGCGCTTTTCCGGCTTCATCGTGTCTTCCGGCTGCTTGCGCCGCACGGCGACCGGCACCGACAGGGCCAAAAACAGGCCGGACAGTATCAGTGCGGAAATGCCGTAAATCGCTCCAGTGCCACCAATCCACCAGGGGGCGAGCGACAGAGGCAGCAGGATAACGCTATAGGCCAGAATCTGCCGCCGCGTGACCACTTCACCCGCGACCACGGGCAGCATGGGAATCCCGACCTTGGCGTAATCCGTTTGTACAAACAGCGCCAGCGCCCAGAAATGCGGCGGTGTCCAGAAAAAGATAATCGCAAACAGCAAGATCGGCATCGGTGTGATCGAGCCGGTGACGGCAATCCAGCCGATGAGCGGCGGAAATGCCCCGGCACCGCCGCCGATAACGATATTCTGCGGCGTGCGCGGCTTCAGCCAGATCGTGTAAACGACCGCATAATAGACAATGGAAATGGCGAGGATCGAGGCGGCCAGCCAATGAACCGCCAGTCCCATGATGATGACCGAACCGACCGACAGCATGACGCCGAAATCACGGGCGTTGTCCCGCGACATGCGTCCTTGCGGCAAGGGACGCTTCGCGGTGCGTTTCATGCCGGCATCGATATCGGCTTCCCACCACTGGTTGAGAGCGGCCGCACCGCCTGCGCCCAGCGCGATGCACAATACTGCCGTAAAGCCGAGAATGGGATGGATATGCCCGGGCGCCGCGAGCAGGCCGCAGAGACCGGTAAAGACCACCAGGCTCATGACGCGCGGCTTCGTGAGCGCGTAGAAATCGCTCCATTCGGCCTGCATCAATTGAGTTTTCGAGGTGGTCATTGCTGTTTGGGGTCCGTTTCCTGAAAGCAGGGGCGCATCGTTCCCGATGCGCCCCTGCCCTGTTTCATGCCCTTATGCCTGTTACGGCATCCTTGCGGGACGGTATGATCAAGCCGTTGCCGGCTTGCCGCCATGGCTGTGATCGTGATTGTCATCGATCACCGGCAGGGTTTCAAACTGGTGGAAGGGCGGAGGACTGCTGAGCGTCCATTCCAGCGTAGTCGCACCTTCACCCCAGGGGTTCGGGCCAGCCTTCTTACCAGCAACAAAGGCGTAGATCAGGTTCACGAAGAACACGCCGACGGACACAGCCATCACTTCGTAACCAATCGTGGCGAAGTTGTTCCAATAGGCGAAAGCCGGTGTGTAGTCCGGAATACGACGCGGCATGCCATCCATCCCGAGGAAGTGCATTGGGAAGAAGATCATGTTCACGCCAACGAAGAAGATCCAGAAGTGGATATGCGCCAGCAGCTCCGAATGCATCCGGCCGCTCATCTTCGGGAACCAGTAATAGAACCCAGCGAAGAGTGATGTCACAGCACCCAGCGACAGAACGTAGTGGAAATGCGCAACCACATAATAGGTATCATGCAGATTGTCGTCGATGCCGCCATTCGCAAGCACAACGCCCGTCACGCCGCCCACGGTGAAGAGGAAGATGAAGCCCAGCGCCCACACCATCGGCGAAGCGAAGGTCAGCGACCCCTTCCACATGGTTGCGATCCAGCTGAAGATCTTGATGCCCGTGGGCACCGCGATCACCATCGTCGCAGCCGTGAAATACATCTTCGTGTTCACGTCCAGGCCGACCGTATACATGTGGTGCGCCCACACGATGAAGCCAACCACGCCAATCGCGACCATGGCATATGCCATACCGAGATAGCCGAAGACCGGTTTGCGGCTGAAGGTTGCGATGATCTGGCTGATCATGCCGAAGCCCGGCAAAATCATGATGTACACTTCGGGGTGACCGAAGAACCAGAACAGATGCTGATACAGCAGCGGGTCACCGCCACCGGCCGGATCGAAGAAGGTCGTGCCGAAGTTACGATCGGTGATCAACATGGTGATCGCGGCCGCAAGAACCGGCAGAGCCAGCAGCAGCAGGAAGGCCGTAACCAGCACCGACCACACGAACAGCGGCATCTTGTGCAGCGTCATGCCCGGAGCGCGCATGTTGAAAATGGTGGTGATGAAGTTGATCGCGCCCATAATCGAGCCCGCACCGGCAAGGTGGAGCGAGAAAATGGCGAAATCGACTGCCGGACCGGGCGAACCCGAAGTCGACAGCGGGGCATAGACAGTCCAGCCCGTGCCCGCACCCAGACCCGTGCCACCCGGCATGAAGGTCGAGATCATCAGCGAGCAGAAACCGGCGACGGTCAGCCAGAAGGAAATGTTGTTCATGCGCGGGAAGGCCATGTCCGGCGCACCGATCATGATCGGCACGAACCAGTTGGCGAAACCGCCGATCATGGCCGGCATGACCATGAAGAACACCATGATCAGGCCATGGGCGCTGATCAGCACATTCCACATATGCAGCGTCTGATCGAAACCAGCCTCACCGCCCAGCAGGGCAACCCACCAGCCGAGATACTGGATACCCGGTTCGCGCAATTCGGCACGCATGATGCCCGAAATGCCGCCCCCGATCACACCGGCAAAGATCGCGAAGATCAGATAGAGTGTGCCGATATCCTTGTGGTTGGTGGACATGAACCAGCGAGCGAAAAAGCTCGGCTTATGGTCCGCGTCGTGATGATGCTCTTCGGTATGAGCCTGAAAACTGTCGGCGGTGGTAGCCATGACGATCAACCCTGTTCAGTAACTTCGTTTCGACTCAGACTTCTTCGGCGTCAACCGGCGGAGCGCCGGCGCCCGGAGCGCCTTCGACGGAGCTTTCCGGCTCCTGCAGATCAGCGGCTTCGGGCTCGTCCGAAACGTCCTCGCCCCCGATTTCGCCGCCCTGTGAAAGCACCCAGGCTTCGAATTGCGGACGCGGAAGCGCTTCGATTGCAATCGGCATATAGCCATGACGCACGCCGCAAAGCTCCGAACACTGACCGTAGTAAATACCCGGCTTTTGAATCAGAAGCATCTTTTCATTCAAACGGCCCGGAACGGCGTCCAGCTTGAACCACAAGGAGGGCAGCGCGAAGGAGTGAATCACATCGGCGCCCGTGGTCTGAATCCGGATCGGCTCACCGACCGGAACGACCATGCGGTTATCAACGGCCAGCTTCTCAGGAAGACCACGTGCAACGGCTTCATCGTCATCCAGCATATTGGAAATGACTTCGAAATCGCCATTGTCGGGATAGGAATAGCCCCAATACCACTGATAACCGGTCACCTTCACGGTGAAGGCATCTTCGGGCGGGCTTTCATACTGGCGCGAGAGCAGCGTGATCGAAGGGACCGCGATAACGACGAGGATCAGCACCGGAACCAATGTCCAGATGACTTCGATAACCGTATTGTGGCTGGTCTTCGATGCAACTTTGTTCGAACGGCGATTGTAGCGCACGACAACCCACATCAGCAGGCCCAGCACCAACAGCGAGATCGCCACGATGATCGGCAGTAGGATCGCATCATGCATCCAGAGGGCATATTCCCCATTCGGCGAATATTGTTCCTGGAAAGTCATGCCACCCGGCGTGGGCTGACCAACGATCATATCGGGGCCGAGCGGCTTATACGCATCAGCACCAACAGCTGCTTCGGCATTCTGGCCATCCGCAGCAACTTCGGCAGGAACCGATGCGTCAGCCACGTTTTGTGTTTGTACATTCGCCGCGGCGGTATCCTGTGCAGATACTGCCTGGGGAATCACGACCAGAGCGAAGGCGAGAATCACCGCCCTTACGATTTTCAGCTGCTTACTAGCGACTTGGCAGAAATTCATGTGTCAGACGCTTTCCGTTTTCAAGATGGGCGCAGGTCCGCCCGTTGCCCCAAATATAGCGGGCCGGTTTTGCCGGGCCTATACGCGCGCTTGCTCCGCGCCTCAAGCGCTTCTAGGGAGATTTTTCGAAAGCTGTTACCCAAATCCCCCGTAACGGGTGCTTCAGCGCCCATAAAAAAGGCTGTATCACTGCTATGACCGAAGAAGAGGTTCTCTCCGAATTTCGCGCCAGCAAAGCGCTGCTTGAGGGCCATTTCAAACTCTCCTCCGGGCGCCACAGTGCCCATTATCTCCAATGCGCGCGTGTTCTTATGGACCCGGAACGGGCCAGCCGTCTGGCTATCGCGCTGGTACACAAGATACCACGTGAAGTGCGTCAGGCAATCGATGTTGTTGTTTCACCGGCCATGGGCGGGATCATCATCGGCCATGAAATGGGCCGCGCCTTGGGCAAGGATGCGATGTTTGTCGAACGGCCCACCGGAACATTCGAGTTCCGCCGCGGCTTCGGTCTGAGCGAGGGACAGAAGGTTCTGCTGGTCGAAGACGTGGTCACAACGGGCCTGTCCTCGCGTGAGGCGATGACCGAAGTGGAAAAGGCGGGTGGATCGATCATCGCAGCATGTTCGCTGGTGGACCGTTCTGGCGGTGAAGTGGCCTTTGATGTGCCTTATTACGCCTTGGTATCGCTCAATTTCCCGACCTATGCCGAGGATGAGCTTCCCCCTGAACTGGCAGAAAAGCCGGTTGAAAAACCCGGGAGCCGCAAGAATTGAACCAGGCTGGCACGCCAAGGCGCCTTCGGCTCGGGGTCAATATCGACCATGTCGCCACCATTCGTAATGCGCGCGGCGGGGACCATCCCGATCCCGTGCGTGCGGCGGAAATCGTCGCCCGTGTGGGCGGCGATGGCATCACCGCCCATCTGCGGGAAGATCGCCGTCATATTCGCGATGAAGATCTGAGGCGTATTCAGGATGCGACCGATCTGCCGCTGAATCTCGAAATGGCCGCGACCGATGAAATGCTGGCCATCGCATTGCAGCATCGGCCGCATGCCGCCTGCATCGTCCCGGAAAAGCGGGAAGAACGCACGACCGAGGGCGGGCTGGATGCCGCCGGCCTGCATAATCAGTTGCAGCCTGTCGTGGGGCGCCTCTTGGATGCTGGCATTCGGGTAAGCCTGTTCATCACACCTGATGAGCGGCAGCTCGACGCGGCGTTGCGGCTCGGCGCGCCAGTGGTCGAATTTCACACGGGCGAATATGCCCATGCGACCGGCGCGGACGTGGAGAGCGAGCTTAAACGCATCGCCAACATGTCTGCCCTCGCCGCCAAAAATGGCATCGAACCGCATGCCGGCCACGGGCTTACCTATGAGAATGTTCAGCCGATTGCCGCGATTCCGCAGCTCGCAGAACTCAATATCGGGCATTATTTGATCGGTGAGGCCGTGTTTACGGGGCTGGAACCTGCCGTAACCAAAATGCGCGAATTGATGGATGAGGCCCGCTGATGATCATCGGCCTTGGCTCCGACCTATGTAATATCGAGCGTATTCAAGCGGCACTCGACCGGCATGGCCAGCGTTTCGAGAATCGCTGTTTTACCGAAACAGAGCGCGCCAAGGCGGCCAGGCGGCCCTATAGCCGTGCGGGAACCTACGCGAAGCGCTTCGCTGCGAAGGAAGCTTTTTCCAAGGCGGTGGGAACCGGGTTCAGGCGCGGTGTCTTCATGAAAGACATTGGCGTGGTCAATGCGCCTTCCGGTGCGCCAACGCTGGCGCTTTCGGGCGGAGCGAAAGAGGCGCTGGACCGTATGGTTCCTGAAGGTCATGAGGCCGTGATTCATGTCACGCTAACGGATGATCACCCATGGGCGCAGGCTTTCATTATTCTGGAAGCGCGCCCACAGGCGTAGATATTGTGAATGAAAAGAGTGTGATGTTCAGGAAAAAGAAGGCGTCAGATCCCAAGGCGGAGAAGGTAAACTGGCTGCACGAGATTCGCGGGCTGGTGCTGATGCTGCTTGCGGTGGTGGCGTTTCATACTTTGATCGCGAAGCCGTTTTACATCCCCTCTGGCTCCATGATGCCCACGCTTCTGGTGGGTGATCGTCTGGTCGTGAGCAAGTATCCCTATGGGTGGAGCTGGGTGTCGGCGTCTTTCCATGTACTTAAGCGCTCCGACTGGCGCATCGCGCCCTCAACCCCGGAATATGGCGATATTGTCGTGCCCGTTCCGCCAGACCGCAAAGAAGACCTGATCAAGCGCGTCGTCGCTTTGCCCGGGGACCGTATCGCCCTCGTCGATGGCCGTATCATCCTGAACGGGCAGCCTATTCCGCGCGAGACGGTGCCGCCTGTGAAAATTCCGGCCGCCGATGAACAATATTGCGGGCTGGAACTTTGCCTCGCCGATTTCGCAGACTACCGGGTGACCGAGGCAGATGGCAGCGCCTATTATGAGCCGCCCACCTACCGTGAAACGCTGCCCAATGGGGCCACCTATCTGGTGATCGACCATATTCGTCAGCCGCTCGACAATATGCCGGAAATCACGGTGCCGGAGGATTCGGTCTTCGTGATGGGCGATAATCGCGACCATTCTGCTGATAGCCGCGCACCGGCAGGCCCCTATGGCAATGGTCTGGGCGGTCCGGTGCCGATGGCCAATATTGGCGGACGCGCTGAATTCATTACCTTTTCGATTGATGGTAGCGAGAACTGGAATCCGCTCAGCTGGATCGGTGCATTGCGGAAAGGCCGCGCATGGACCAGCCTGCGCCCGGCCATCATACCTGATGCTGACAGCGATACCGACACTATTGGACAATCCGAATGAAAGACTCTTCCGACAACGATAAAAGCATGGGTGCCAGCCCGAGCCATATCGTTGACCCGCAATTGCGGATGGAAGCTGGCCGCGCGTTTGTCTGGGTCGCAGTGGTCGGCATCGCCCTGCTGACTGTTTACATTTCCCAATCGCTGCTGGTTATTTTCGGTGCGATGGTGTTCGCCGCGATCATTGATGGTGGTGCGCGTCTGCTGGGCAAGATTTTGCCCCTGCCCCGCAGCTGGCGAATCATCATGATCCTTATCCTAGCTACCGGCTTTCTGGTCTGGCTGGGCTATTTTGCCGGCTCCCAGGTTGCGCAGCAGGCCGCGGCACTGCCTGAAGTGGTCGCCACGCAGGCCGACAGGCTGATCAGCTGGGCGCAGAAAAACGGGCTGTCGATTCGCGCCGAAAATGTGCAGAGCATCGCCGGGCAGTTGATGAGCGGCGTCGGCACTGTCACCCGCGCTCTGACCGGCGTTTTCGGCGGGCTTACCACGCTGTTTCTGATCGTCATTATCGGCATTTATGTTGCCTTGGAGCCGCGGCTTTATGAACGCGGTGTCGCGTGGATTTTGCCGCGCAAACGCCGGTCTGACTTTTACAGCACGATCACCGAAATGGCGCAGACGATGCGCCGCCTGATGGCCGGCCGCATCCTCGGCATGGTGTTTGAAGGCCTGTTCACCTATCTGATGCTGGCATTTTACGGCGTTCCTATGGCTGTTTTGCTAGGGATTCTGACCGGATTGCTGGCTTTCATCCCGAATGTGGGGGCAGTCATTTCCGGCTTGTTGATGGCGCTGGTTGGCTTTTCTGTCAGCACTGAAACAGGGCTTTACACCATCTTTGTGTATATCTTCGTCCAGACGCTGGATGGATATCTGGTGATCCCGATGATCGCCCGAAAAACCGTCGATCTGGCGCCTGCTCTGGTGCTAGCCATGCAGCTGGTGATGGGTATCCTGTTTGGCATTCTCGGCCTGTTTCTGGCCGATCCGCTGCTCGCGATGATCAAGGTCGTGCTGGAACAGCGCGCCCGCAGCAATGACCGTCATTTTCAGTCTCTGACTGACGGCACTGGCACCCCCTCCAAAGAAACCGAATAATGGCCCGTAAATTTCTCTACGTTATCGCGGCGCTGATCGTGCTCGTGATTGCCGCGCTCGCCGCATTGCGCATCTGGTCGGACGAACTGACTGAAATCGCCTTCGTGCCCCAGACTGACTTTGTCGAACAGGCGCCGCTTGAAACCAATGCCTATGCCGATCCCGCCATGTGGTTTTCGCGCGAGGGAATGGACGCGGGTGAAAACCCTGCGCGCTGGCAACCGATTGAACGGCCTGCTTTGGCTGTCGAGGAGAGCGAGGCAGATTCGGATGATGAGGCAGTCGTTGCCGAGGACGCTTCCGCTGCGACCTTAGCCTCACCCGCTGCTCCCGCCCCCCCGGCCACTTTCCCGGCCAAATCAGAGCGGCTGCCTTTCGCAGTCTTCTTCGTCCATCCGACCAGCTATCTGGATCGCTCGCAGTGGAATGCGCCGCTGAATGATCCCGAATCGCAGAAACGCGCGCGATTGTTCGTCCATGGGCTGGCCAGTCCGTTCAATCAGGCGAGCGAAATATGGGCACCGCGCTATCGCCAGGCCACCTTCGGCGCCTTCCTGACCAATTCGGAAGAAGCGCAGCAAGCCATCGACGCGGCCTATCGCGATGTCGAGCAAGCATTCGACTACTTCCTCGAACACACCGATCCCGACATGCCGATCGTGCTGGCGGGACACAGTCAGGGATCGCTGCATTTGCTGCGGCTGATGCATGACCGGATCGCCGGAACGCCGCTGCAGCAACGCATCGCGGCATTCTATCCGGTTGGCTGGCCGATATCGGTGGAGCATGATCTGCCGGAACTCGGCCTGCCCGCCTGCGACACGCCGGATCAGGCAAGTTGCATTTCGACCTGGTCAAGTTTCGGGGAGCCGGCAAAACCCGGCCGCGTGCTGACCATCTATGGCGATTCAATGGGCTTTGACGGTGAACTGCGCGGCGAAAGCCCCATACTCTGCGCCAATCCGATTACCGGCACGATGGGCGGGGAAGCACCCCCGCGCGACAATCTGGGCACACTCTTTCCCAATGATCAGCTGACATCCGGTGAATTGGTGCCAGGCGTGGTTCCGGCGCGGTGTGACGAACAAGGCCTGTTGCTGATCGGAGAAGGGCCGGATCTTGGTCCCTATGTGTTACCGGGCAATAATTATCACGTTTACGATATTCCGCTGTTCTGGCGGAATGTGCAGGCAGATGTGGCAAGACGGGTGAAGACGTGGACGCAAAACCAATAATCGCCACCGGCGCGCTGGAATTTGGCGATGCGCTGCCCGATGGGGGCGTTCTCCTCGGTCTGGATCTCGGCACGAAAACCATTGGCACCGCATTTTGTGATGCAGGCTGGAGCTTTGCCAGCCCGGGAAAAACGCTGAAACGCGGCAAGTTCACGCATGATCTGAGCGAGCTGGAAAAGCTGGTGAGCCAGCGCATGGCAAAGGGCATCGTGCTTGGCCTGCCGCTCAATATGGATGGTTCGCAGGGGCCGCGGGCGCAATCCAGCCGCGCCTATGCGCGCAATCTCGCCCCGCTGGGCCTGCCGATTTTGCTGTGGGATGAGCGCTGGTCAACCACCAGTGCCGAAAGCGCCATGATCGCGCAGGATTTGTCCCGCGCCAAACGCGCCGAGCGAATCGATTCGCATGCTGCCGCCGTGATTTTGCAGGCCGCCATCGACGCGTTGGCCGGGTCAGCATTCTGAGCACCGCCAGCTGATGGTTTGACTTAGCCTTATACGAACCATATACGATCCATATATAAAGGATATGGTGCATATATGGGTATCGTGAAAATTGGTGACGAATTGCATGAGGATTTGCGCCGCGTCAGCACGGCCATGTGCCGCAGCATCAACGCACAGGCCGAATTCTGGATGACCATTGGCAAGCTGGCGGAAGCCAATCCGACATTATCCTTCCACGAAATCGTCAAACTCAGGATGGCACAGGCAGACGCTCAATCCCCGGCCTGTGAAGATGCCTAACATGATCAAGACGCCTGATGAGATCGCTCTGATGCGCATCTCCGGCAAGTTGCTGGCCTCTGTGCTGGAAATGCTCGACGATCTCCCGCTTGCCGGCATGACGACAATGGAGGTCAATGATCTGGTGGAGCACTTCATCACCGCCGATCTGGCATCTCGTCCGGCAAGCAAAGGCCAATATGGCTATAAATATGTGCTCAATTGCTCGATCAACGACGTTGTCTGCCACGGCATGCCGGACCCGCGAGCGGTTCTGAAAGATGGCGATATCGTCAATTTCGATATCACATTGGAGAAGAACGGCTTCATCGCCGATTCGAGCAAGACCTATCTGACCGGCAATCCTCCCCCACACGCCCGCCGATTGGTCCGGGTGACGCAGGAGGCCATGTGGAAAGGCATTCGGCAGGTCCGCCCCGGCGCGCATTTAGGGGATGTCGGCCATGCAATTGCCCAACACGCACGCAAACACGGCTATTCCGTGGTGCGCGAATTCTGCGGCCATGGAATCGGGCGCGAAATGCATGAAGAGCCGCAAGTGCTCAATTTCGGCCGTGCGGGTCAGGGGCTGGAACTGCGCGAGGGCATGGTCTTCACCATCGAACCGATGCTGAATGAAGGCAGCCGCAAGATCGCCGATCTGGATGACGGCTGGACGGTCGTGACCGAGGACGGAAAACTCTCCGCACAATTCGAACATACGGTGGCCGTGACCAGTGATGGCGTCGAGGTTCTGACCCTGCGCAAGAATGAACTGGCGGACTTGAAGGCGTTCCGGACAGGCTGAACCAAAGCAGCCCGCTTGGGCTGGGCGATCATCGGACGGCTCCCCTCACGCTTCCCCGGTGGCGTAGGAGATGCACAGAAAAGTGGAAATTTCCCCGATGCTGCCAATTCAGTGTGCGTGACAAACCGGCGGAACGCCGCTCTGCCATGCATTCCGAAGCCGCGTCAGTCAGGGATCCGGCGCATGATCAAGGACAATCCGGGCAGGTCGTCCATGCACTCGGCCTGATCCAGCTCGATCCGCTCCGCATCCGCGCGCGCGCGATTGAGAATTTGCGGCGCAATGCCGCTGTCATAAAATATCCGGTCGGCACTGCCCATCAGCCGCGCCTGACGAAAGGTCAGATCTTCAGGATCGTCGCTGGAAATATGCAATTCTACCACGCCCGATGCCGGTGCTGCGCGTGGTGCCTGCAGCCATGCATCCATGCGGTCCGCGCTGCCTTCATCCAGCGGGTCGAGCGGTCCGTTGCGCCCCAGTGCGGCGTCGAGAGCCTGCCGCCGGTCTCCGCCATCGGGGTAACGGGCGCGGATATCCTTACGGCGATAATTCAGGGCCTGTGCCAGCCGGCCAAGACTGGCAGGCAGCAAGGCCTCCAGCCGCAACCGCAATTGCTTGGCAAGACCCGCTGACGCGCCCGATGTGCCAATCGCAATCAGCACCGGGTCACGCTCCAGCAGGCTGGGCGTCGTGAATTCACACAAATCCGGCTGATCAACGACATTCACCAGCACGCCGGCTTTGCGCAGACGGACCGATGCCAGAGCGCAGGCTTCCGCATCTTCAAGGGCAATGAAGGCCAGCCGCGCGCCCAGAGCGATTCCCTCCGCCTCATCACTGATCACGCGGCCTCCGGCACGCTCGACCAGCCGGCGCTTTGGCTCTGCCATAGCCCCATCGCCGAGCACCAGCACGGGCCGGTCTGCGATCCGGTGGAAGAGCGGGAGGCTGCGCATATCAGCTCAGCCAGTCAGGCAGCCGTTCAGCCGCGAAGATGGTTTCCGGTTCGATCCGGTCGGCCACCACCGCCCATTTATCGCCCTTAACCATCACTTCCGGCACCAGAGCGCGACTGTTATAGGTGTTGGCCATGGTTGCCCCATAGGCACCGGCTGTACGGAACACGGCCAGATCACCTGCCTCAACCACGTCGATCGTGCGGTTTTTGGCGAAAGTGTCCGAACTTTCACAAATCGGGCCGACAATATGGGCTTCCATCATCTCCCCCCGCGGACGCACGGCCAGAAAATCGTGCCAGGCATCATAAAGCGACGGCCGCGCCAGATCGTTCATCGCCGCATCCACCACCACGAAAGGCGCGGAAACACCGGGTTTCACGCGGATGACTTCGGTGATCAGCACGCCCGAATTGCCGGTGATGACCCGGCCGGGTTCAAACATGATCGTGGCGTCCCAGTCCCGCGTGACTTCAGCGACCATCGCGCCATAATCATCCGGACCGGGCAGTGTTTCGCCGAGCCGATATGGTACACCCAGACCGCCGCCTAGATCCATATGGGTTACTGAATGACCAGCGCTGCGCAGCTGCCGCATCAGTTCGCCCATTTTCTCGAATGCTGCCCGTGAGGGGGCGAGATCAGAAATCTGGCTGCCAATATGCACCGCCAGACCGCGCAGATTCAGCCCTTCGCAAGCCGAAAGCCGCGCATAAATCTCCGCTGCATCATGATAAGCAACGCCAAACTTGTTTTCCGCCTTGCCGGTCGAAATCTTTGCATGTGTGCCCGCATCGACATCGGGATTGACGCGCAGGGTGGCCACAGCGTGCCCCCCCTTGTCCCGCGCGATTTCCGCCAGCTCGACACCTTCTTCTTCACTTTCGATGTTGAACTGGCCGATCCCTGCATCAAGTGCGGCAGCCAGTTCGCGGCGGCTTTTGCCAACGCCCGAAAAGACGATGTCACTGGCGGGAATACCAGCAGCCAGTGCGCGCTTCATTTCGCCTTCGGACACGACATCCGCGCCATATCCTTCATCGCGCAGCACGCTGAGAACGGAAAGGTTGGGATTGGATTTTACGGCAAAGGCCAGATGCTTGCGCGGCAGCGCGGACAGTGCATCGCGAAACACCTGCGCGTGACGCTGCAACGTGGAATGCGAATAGACATATACCGGCGTGCCGACTTCGGCTGCGATGGTGGCAAGCGGCACGTTTTCGGCGAACATCTCGCCATTGCGAATTTCAAAATGGTCCATGAGTCTTAATCTTCCGGGGGTAGGTCAAAAGGATCGTCTTCGCGCTCCTCCGACCGTTTTCGCAGCTCCACGCTGCGTTCCGGCGCCGCCTGAGAGGGGAGTTCAAGAAGTTCTTTGGAACCGGCGCTTTCACTTTCACCATAAGCGACGGGTGGCGGCGTTTCCCCTTCCGGCAGCCGCAGATTGCCCTTCTGCCCGCAACCGGTCAGCGCCAGCAAAGCAGCCATTCCGGCGGCCAGTGCCGCCAGATGATTACCGCGCATCATTGGTCCATTTCCAGAGCTTGTCGGGCAAGACCGACCTGATGGCGGACCTGATCGGGCGCCGTGCCGCCCAGGCTGCAACGTGCGGCGACCGAAGCCTCGACCGACAAGGCGTTGTAAACCCGCTCGTCAATCCGCTCATCAATCGCTTTCAGTTCAGCCATCGAAAGTTCCTCCAGCGCAGCGCCTTTGCTTTCGGCCAGCTTTACTGCGGCACCGGTGATGTGATGGGCCTCGCGGAAGGGGATATCCGCCTCGCGCACCAGCCAGTCAGCCAGATCGGTGGCGGTGGCATAACCCAGCTCAGCCGCTTTACGCATCTTTTCCGTGCGGAAGGTGGCATCAGCCACCATCCCCGTCATCGCGGCGACCGACAGGCCGAGCAGGCTGGCCGCTTCGAACACGGGCGGCTTGTCGTCCTGCATATCCTTCGAATAGGCCAACGGCAGGCCTTTCATCGTCACCATCAGCGCGGTCGCGCAGCCAATGATGCGTCCGGCATGGCCACGCACCAATTCGGCCGCATCGGGGTTCTTCTTTTGCGGCATGATCGAACTGCCGGTGGACAGCGTATCGGGCATCCGCACAAAGCCGAAGGGCTGGCTGGCCCAGATGATGAACTCTTCCGCCAGCCGCGACAGATGCAAGGAACATTGCGCCGCCGCCTGCAGATAATCGAGCGCGAAATCACGGTCGGACACCGCATCCAGACTGTTGGCAGTCGGGCGGTCGAAATCCATGGCCTGCGCCGTCATTTCCCGGTCAATCGGGAAACCCGTTCCGGCCAGCGCGGCACTGCCCAGCGGGCTTTCATTCATCCGCCGGCGTGCATCCTGAAACCGCGAGCGATCACGCCGGATCATTTCGTAATAGGCCATCAGATGGTGGCCGAGCGTGACAGGCTGCGCGGTTTGCAAATGGGTGAAGCCGGGCATGATGCTATCCGCATGTTCGCCGGCACGCGTAACCAGGGCGCGCTGCAAAGCGGCCAGGCCGGCATCCATCTGGTCCATCGCTTCGCGCGTCCAGAGCCGGAAATCGGTTGCCACCTGATCATTTCGGCTCCGCGCTGTGTGCAGCCGCCCGGCCACCGGGCCGATCAGTTCGGACAGGCGACTTTCGGTGGTCATGTGAATATCTTCGAGGTCCCAGTCCTCGGGCACGCCATTCGCTTCATATTCCGCAGCGACAGCGTCCAGACCCTGATCAATCTGTTTGACATCATCGGCGGAAACGATCCCGCATGATCCCAGCATCGCGACATGCACTTTGCTGGCCGCGATATCTTGCCGCCACAGGGCCTTGTCGAAGGGAATAGATGCGTTAATCTCGCGCATGATGGCGCTAGGCCCTTCGGCGAAACGCCCGCCCCACATCTGATTGGAGTCGCTCTTGGCCCGTTCACTCACGCTTTTGTCCACCCTTCTTCTGGCGCTGCTTACTGCTGCTTGCGATAGGGAAAGCACAGAAGAGGCGCAACAACAGGAAAACTCTGCCGGCGAAAAGGCAGATGAACTGACCGGCGAAGTGGACCGGAGCCATGTCGGCGCCCCGCTGCCCGCCGTGACAGTTGCCGACCCTGCCGGTGTGACGGCGAATATATCGGAAATGACCGGCAAGCCCCTGTTGCTCAATCTGTGGGCGACATGGTGCGTGCCCTGCGTCACGGAAATGCCGCTGCTGAATGAACTGGCGGGCGAGCTGGGCGATGATGTCCGCGTTATGGTGGTGAGCGAAGATATGGGCGGCGCAGAGCAGGTCGAAGCCTTCTTTGCCGAAACACCCCTGCCCAATCTGCACCCCTGGATGGACCCGGAAAACGACCTGCCTTTTGGCTATGGCGGCGGAGAATTGCCGATGACCGTCATGTATGATGCCGGGGGCCATGAAGTCTGGCGGATCACCGGCGGGTTCGACTGGGCGGGCGCAGAAGCGCGGGCCTTGGTAGATGAAGCGAGAGCGGCAGCGCCTGAGTGACTTGCGCAAGAACCACGTGAATTTAAGCCCTGCGCGCGTAATCATCGCAGGGCACCTGCTAGACGAAATCGAAAGATGTGGTCTGGTAAATCTCGTTGATCCAATTGCCGAACAGCAATTGGGCATGGCTGCGCCAATTGTTGCGGACCGGCAATTCTGGGTTGCCGTCCGGAAAATAATTCGCGGGAATTTGCAACTGATCGCGCTGATATTCGCGTGCAAGCGTATCCGCGTCATATTCCAGATGGTTGAACATATAGAGCATGGAATGACGCGCATCATCCAGCAGGCACAGCCCGGTCTCCGCGCTGTCAGCCAGCACTTCCAGTGATTTGATCCCGGCTATTTCCTGCTCGGAAACCTCTGTCCAGCGCGAAACCGGAACAGCGAATTCGTCGGAAAAGCCCCGCAGATACGGGGATGTCGCCGCCAAATTGCGATGTTCAAAAATGCCATAGGCCTTATGTGCGAGCAATTGCTTCTGCACACCGTAAAAGTGGTAAAGCGCCGCCTGCGCGGCCCAGCAAATCATCAGGCTGCGATGCACATTGGTCTGCGTCCAGTTGAAGATGTCCTGCAATTCCGACCAATAGGTCACATCTTCAAAAGCCAGATGCTCCACCGGGGCGCCGGTAATGATAAATCCGTCAAACCGCTCATTGCGCACATCCTCCCAGGACCGATAAAACGCATCCATGTGGTCGAGCGGCGTATTGCGCGGCACGTGACCGGTAATGCTGACCAATGTCAGTTCAATTTGCAGCGGCGTACCACCCAGCAGACGCGCCAGTTGCGCCTCTGTATTGATCTTGTCTGGCATGAGATTGAGCAATCCGATGCGCAAGGGGCGGATTTCCTGCCTTACGGCATCGGTCTCACTCATAACGATCACGCCATCTTCTTCCAGCTGACGCCGGGCGGGCAGATCGTCGGGAATCGTAATTGGCACTTCGCGTCTATCCTTGTTTCGGGAAACGACGCCGGTGGCTGCATCCGCATAATTGCCGATCAGGCCACATCCTCCTTTGCAGGAGCACCACCTTGCCCGGGATGGCAGGTTGGCGTTGGGCGTCGCCCCAACTCTTGATGCTGAGCTGTTAATAGGGAGCCTTGCCCCTCATTGCAACATCTGTAGCCGGACCGGCGCGCCAGAAGACTGGCGCCAAAAATCCCTGAATACGCGCCGAAGAATTCAGCAAAAACAAACGGCCAGCCCCGCCAGGGACCGGCCGTCCATTCAGGTCTTTATTGCGGCCGCTTGATGAGGCCGATCTGCCTTACTGGTGCAGATAAACAGCCCGTTCGTGAGAGAACGCCTTGAAGCCGAAATAGCCGTGATAGCTGCCCGTGCCGCTCTGGTTCACACCGCCAAAGGGAAGGTTGTTTTCAAGATAGTGCGAGAACACACCATTGATGGTGGTGCCGCCCGAGGATGTGCGATCGAGTACTTTCTGCACATTGTTCTGATCATTGCTGAACATATACAGCGCCAGCGGCTTATCGCGCGAAGAGATATAGCCGATCACCTGATCGAGATCTTCATAGGTCATCACCGGCAGGACCGGCGCGAAAATCTCATCCTGCAGAATCTTCATCTGCGGCGTGACACCGGTCAGCATGGTGGGGCGGATGGTCAGATCCGAATCATCCATTTCGCCGCCTGCAGCCACCGTCGCGCCTTGCGCCACGGCGTCGTCAAACATGCCCTTCACCCGGTCGAAATTGCTTTGATTCACGATCTGCGCAATCGCGTCCTTTTTGAAGGTGCCATCTTCGTCATACATATTGGCGGCAACATTGGATTTGAACGCATCGACCAGCTGGTCCTGCTTGTCGCTCGGCACGAACACATAATCGGGTGAGATGCAGGCCTGTCCGCCATTGAACTGTTTGGCCCCGGCCAGCGCCGCACCGATCTTCTCAACATCGGCATCCTTGTCGATGATGACCGGGCTCTTGCCGCCCAGCTCCAGCGTCACACTGGCCAGATGCTTGGCCGCAGCGCTCATCACGATCTTGCCCACGCGCGTGCTGCCGGTGAAGAAGATATGGCTGAACGGCTGTTCCAGCAGCTCTTCTGCCACGCTCACATCGCCTTCAAACAGCGCGACTTCGTTTTCATCGAAGACTTCGCTGACGATCTTGGCGGCGATGCTGGCTGTTGCAGGGCACAGGTCGGTGAGCTTCACCATGCAGCAATTGCCCGCAGCAATCGCGGCAGCAAGCGGTCCGAAAGTCAGCCCCAGCGGGAAGTTCCACGGACCGAGGATCAGGCACACGCCGCGTGCTTCATAAAGGATCATCGCCTTGTCATCTTCATTGTTCGAAGGCGTGACCGGCGTCGGCTTCATCCATTCATCGAGATTGTCGATATTGCGCTGAATATTGGCCGTGACATTCATGACTTCGGTAACACGCACTTCGCCCTCGGGCTTGCGCGTATCCTTCTGCACGGCGGCAACAATATCATCGGCATGCGCCTCAACCGCCGCCTTCAGCTTTTCAAGCTTGGCCTTACGCTGCGCAGCATTGCTGGCTTTGACATCCCATTGATGTTCCTGCTGCAATGCAAATACCCGTGCGATCTCTTGCGCTTGTTCGGATCCGGTCTTCGGGGCGCTGGACATATAATCTCCCATTCCATTGAAATTGACTTGATCCGACACTTAGGTCTTTTACCCCTGCCTGCACAAGGGATGGCAGCAGGGAAAACGACCGGCGCGATAAAAATTGCGATCAGTCTGGCGGAATCATCTCTGAGCGCCCGAACACTGCCCCCTGCACGCCTCAGGACCGCGCAGCAATTGCGCGCCTCATGCGATTTCTTTGGGGTCAGCCCAGCGCGTAAAGAAAATGAAACAATAAGGCGCCGAGGCGGCAAAGTCCGGCAATTGAAGGGAAACTCATCGCAGCGCTTGATGCTTCACCCTCGGCAAAAATCCGCTTATTTGGATAGTGCCCATATTACGCCTTTACCGTGAATTACGATTCTGCAAGCACAGCGCATGGATGTTTTTCGTCTCCTTGCCCTGCTGACATTGCTTAGTCTTGCACTTTCCGGCTGTTCATCCGGCGCGGATGACCGCAAGGAACAATCCGTCGCGGTGATTGCGGAGAATTTGCAGCGTGAGGCGGATCGCACCGAAACACAGGCCATCGGGACCGCGCGGGCGGCACAATCGGCAGAGCTTTACCCCGAAAGCAACGGGCGCGTGCTCAAGGTTCTGTTTCAGGCGGGCGATTATGTGCGCAAAGGCCAGACATTGCTGCAGATCGATTCCCGACAGGAACGTCTGGCCGTGGAAGCCGCAAGGGTACAGGTGCGCGAGGCCAATCAATTGCTCGGCCGCTATCGCCGAATTGAAGACACCGGCGCCATTTCCGAAAGTCAGATAGAGGCTGGCGAAACCGCGCTCGCCTCTGCACAGGTGGCGCTGAAACAGGCGGAGGCCAGCCTTGCTGACCGGACAGTGCGGGCGCCTTTCTCCGGCCATATCGGACTAACCGAGATTGATCCGGGTGACCGCGTCACCACGTCAACACCGATCGCGCGGCTTGACCAGCGCAGCACGCTCTATGTCGATTTCTCCGCGCCGGAGGAAGTCTTTGGCCAGTTGCGCGTGGGTCAGAATGTCCGGGCTGTGCCTTTTTCAGATACCAAGCGGGGCGTTGAAGCCCGCATTCTCGCCACCGATAGCCGCGCGAGCGAGAATGGCCGCGACTTTATCGTGCGCGCCGTCATCCCGAATAGTGATGACAGTTTGCGCCCCGGCATGAGTTTCCGCGTAACATTTCAGGGTCCAGGCACGATCCGCCCGATGGTGCCGGAAGAGGCGATCTTGTGGGGCAGTGACGGGTCCTATCTGTTCGTCCTGAATGACGGCACCGCCCGGCGCGTGCCGGTCACGATTGTCTCGCGCCGTGATGGATATGCCTTCGTCAGCGGGAAACTGTCGGAAAGCGACCGCGTAATCGTCAAAGGCGTGCAGAAACTGCGCGATGGGCAGAAAATTCGCCTGGTTCAGGCCAGCGAACGCGCACCGCAGAAGGTCCGAATCCAACCGGCGGGCTCCGCTAATGAAGGATAAGAACGACCTGCCAATGCTGGCCGTCAAGCGACCGCTGCTGGTATGTGTTCTCAATCTGCTGATCGTCCTGGCTGGCCTCGCCGCGCTGAGCGGCGTCGAAGTGCGCGAATTGCCCGATGTTGACCGGCCGATCGTCTCCGTCTCCGCCACTTTGCCCGGTGGCGCGCCGGAAACGATGGATGCCGAAGTCACCAGCATTCTGGAAGATGCCGCCTCCCGCGTGTCGGGCATTCGCCAGATCCGCTCATCGAGCGAAGAAAACAACTCGCGCGTCCGGGTGGAATTCAACCCCGGCGTAAATCTGGACACGGCCGCTTCCGATGTTCGCGAAGCGATCAGCCGGGTGACGCGCGATCTGCCGGACCGGGTTGAACAAGTGCGGATCGTGAAAGCCGACGCCGATGCGCAGCCGATCATGATTCTGGCCGTGTCCAGCAACCGCCAGAGCGAAGCTGCGCTGACCGATCTGGTGGATAATGACATCGTGCCGGAATTGCTGACCGCGCAAGGCGTTGCCAGTATCAATGAATTCGGCACGCGCGAGCGACAAATGCGCGTTTCGGTCGATCCTGCGCGGCTCAACCGCTTTGGCCTGACGCTGAGCGACGTCGCCGATGCCCTGCGCAATGCGCCCTATGATGTGCCGGTCGGGTCCTTCCGTTCCGAAGCACAGCAATTGGTGATCCGCGCAGATGCCAGCGCGAGCGACCCAGCGCGACTGCGCGACGTGACGATTGCCGGAAACACGCGGATTGGCGATGTCGCAGAGGTCGCGCTCGCCCCCGCCAATGCGACCAACTTTGTCCGGCTGGATGCGACGCCCGTGATCGGGCTGGGGATTGTCCGTCAGGCAAGTTCGAACACGATCGAAATCTCCGATGCAGTGCGCGCGGCGGTGAAGCGGCTGAACAACCGATTTGATGATGTCGAGGTTCAGATCATTTCGGATGATGCGGATTTCATTTCCAAATCGGTGCGCGAAGTGCTGATCACGCTGGGTTTCACCATCATGGTGGTGGTCGCCACGATGCTGCTGTTTTTCCGCGCATGGCGGCCGACCCTGGTCCCTGCCACGACAATTCCCGTTGCCTTGATCGGCGTGCTGTGCGGCCTGTGGGCAATGGGCTTTTCAATCAATCTGCTCACCTTGCTGGCGCTGGTTCTGGCCACCGGGCTCGTGGTTGATGATGCGATCGTGGTGCTCGAAAATATCCAGCGATTGCAAAACAGGGGACTGGGCCGGAAAGCGGCGGCGATTGTCGGCGTGCGGCAGGTGTTCTTTGCCGTGGTCGCCACCACCGCCGTATTGGTATCGGTGTTCGTGCCGATCAGTTTCCTGCCTTCAGAGGCCGGGCGGCTGTTCCGCGAATTCGGCTTCGTCCTCGCGGTGGCTGTTATTATTTCCTCCTTCGTGGCCCTGTCACTGGTGCCTGCACTGTCAGCGCGGCTTTATCTGACCAGCGATCAGGACGGTGCGGGCCGCATCGCCCAATGGGGCCGCCGCGCGAATGAGCGCTATAATCACATGCTGCACTGGTGCCTCGATCACGGCAGACTGGTCACTGCTGGTGCTGTGATTCTCGCGGGGGCAACCGCGCTGCTCTATACGCAGCTCGAGGGTGAACTGGTGCCCGAGGAAGACCGCGCGTCCATTTCGGTCTGGGCGTCCGGGCCGGACGGGGTCGGGCTGGACTTCATGGATAAAGAGCTGGATGAGATAGAGGCGGTTTTGCAGCCCTATATCGATAGTGGTGAAATCGTCAGCACCTTCTCCATCGTCGGGCGATATGACCCCAACCGGGTGCAGGTGAATGCCTATCTCGCCGATTGGGCCGATCGGTCCCGCAGCCAAAGCGCCATCGTGGCCGAACTGAATGAAAAGCTGCGAGATATTCCCGGCTCGCGCGTCAGTGCGCGCGGTCGCGGTACGCTGAGCTTTGGTGGCAGCGGCGACGGCATTGAAGTCGCCCTGACGGGTTCCGATTATCCAACGATCTATCAATCCGCACTGGCTTTATCAGACGCAATTGATCGCGATTCCGGCATTCTGTCCAATCCCGACATTTCCTATCAGCCCACCCAGCCCCAGCTGTCTATCCGGATCGACCGGCGGCGGGCCGCAGATCTGGGAATTGATCTGGATGATCTTTCCCAAACCCTGCGCGCGATGGTCGGCGGTGCGGATATTGCCGATCTCAATATCGGGGATCAGGCGGTGCCGATTTTCCTGACATCGCAGGCCCTGTCGATCACCAATCCGGACGATCTGCGCAATCTGTTTATTCGCGGCACGGACGGCGCGCTGGTGCCCCTTTCCAGCGTTACCGAGATCGAGGAACAAGGCGTCGCGGCGGAACTGGACCGGGTGGAGCAGCGCCGGGCCATTGAGCTCAGCGCCGATGTCGCCGCCGGGGTACCGTTGCAGGATGCGGTGGATGAAATAGAGCGACTGGCCACCGAAAGGCTAGGCGATGATGTTTCCATTCTGCTGCAAGGGGAAGCGGAAAGTCTGGAGCAGACCTCAAACGATCTGCTGCTGACTTATGCCTTTGCCCTGATCATCGTATTTCTGGTGCTGGTCGCGCAATTTGAAAGCCTGACCAGTGCTTTGGTGGTGTTGCTGACCATCCCCTTCGCGCTGGCGGCGGCGATCCTGTCGCTGTTTCTGTCGGGCATTTCGATCAACATCTATTCGCAAATCGGGCTGGTTATGCTGATCGGCCTGATGGCCAAGAACGGAATTCTGATCGTCGAATTTGCCGATCAGCTCCGCCATCAGGGCCGCACCGTCAGGGAAGCGGTGGAACAGGCCGCCGGTCTGCGCCTGCGGCCCATTGCCATGACGCTGATTTCCACCGTGCTGGGGGCTTTGCCGCTCATTCTGGCGAGCGGCGCCGGGGCCGAGGCCCGCCAGTCGATCGGCTGGGTCATCTTCGGGGGATTGGGTATTGCCGGTATTTTCACCCTGTTCCTGACGCCGGTCATTTATCTCGGCATCGCGCGGTTCGGCCAGCCCCGCCACGTGGATCTGAAGCGTCTGGAAGAAGAAATCGACGATGTTGATGAAGATATGACAATGGCGCCGACATGATCCGCAGATCTGCCCTTCCACTTCTGACCATCACCATAAGTCTGGCCGGCTGCGCGGCGGTGTCGCCAACAGCGGACACCGTGCCGCAGCTAACCGCACCGGAAGAATTTTCCGGCAATCTGCCTCCATCTGGGTTGGATGATTATTGGTGGAAAGGCTTTGCTGATCCCGTTCTCGATCAGCTGATCCTTCAGGGTCTTGAATCAAATCTGGAAATTGATGCCGCGCAGGACCGCCTGCGCGCCGCGGCAGCGCTGCTGCGCGCCGAAAAGGCAGATCGCTTGCCCTCCCTTGATGGCTCTGCTCAGGTAGACATCGCCACAGGCAGCGGTCCGTCCGATAGCGCCACCGCCGGATTGTTTGGCGAATTTGACCCGGATCTCTCCGGCCGGCTGTCAGCAGAAGTCGAGCTAGCCGCCGCAGAATATGCTGAATCCGAATATTTGCTGGCCGATCGCCGCCGGATCGTGGCCGCCGCCATTGCCAGCCAGTATATCGAATATCGCCGTACGGGGGCACAGCTCGCTTTGCTCGATGAATCGACCAGCTTGCAGGAACAGACATTGCGCATCGTGACGCTGCGCTATCAAGCCGGGCTGGCGGCCAATCTGGACGTTCGCCGCGCAGCCTCTGACCTTGCCCGGACGCGAGCGGGCCGCGGGTTGATAGAAATTTCGCGCAGTGAAGCGCTGAATGCGCTCGCCGTTTTGCTGGGACGTGAGCCCGGCATATTTGACCCGGGCTCAGCGGAGGATCAGGCCGCAGAGCAAGAGGTAGCGGAAGACAGCGGCCTCCATGCCATACCTGCTTATTCCACCGGCCCGGCGCTGGGCGGCCCGACTGATCTTCTGCGGCGGCGCGGAGATGTCATCGCAGCCGAAATGCGCCTGGCTCAATCCGCTGCGCAAATCGGCATCGAACGCTCGGATCTGATGCCGTCGCTGACATTCCCCGCCCAGCTGGTGATCGGCGATGGCTCTGTGAGCGGCCTGTTTTCCGATATGGTAGCAAGGCTGGGGGCAGCGTTGAACCTGCCCCTGTTCGATGGCGGACGCCGGCGCGCCGAAATCACCGCTGCCGAGGCACAGGCGCAGGCCAGTCTGGCGGAGTATCAGCGAACCTTCCTGATGGCGCTTGGCGAAGTCGAAAATTCGCTGGTGGCGATCGGCGCCTATTCGGATCGCGGTGATGCGCTGGAGGAAGCGATCATGGAAAGCGAAAGCGCCCTTGCCCAATCCGATGCTCTCTACCGTGAAGGGCTTGCATCCTTGTTCGACGTTCTCGATGCCCAGCGGCAGCTGATATCCAGCCGCCAATCGCTGCTCGATAACCGCGCATCCCTGGCCAGCGCGCATATTGCGCTGCATCTCGCCGCAGCCTCGCCAGAATAGTCAGGCCGTAAACGCCTAAATACGTTCAGCCTGCGCTACTGCATCAGAGGCCCGTAATGCGCTCAGAATGCGGGTCAGATGCGCCAGATCCTGCACTTCCAGATCGACATCATAGGAATGGAACGGGCTTTCGCGCTGGAAGAATAACAGATTGATCACATTGGCATGGTTTTGCGCAAAAATGCCGGCCATTTCCGCCAGCGTTCCCGGCCGGTCATACAGCATCGCCCGCAGCCGCCCGACAGCGCCGCCGGAGCGTTCGCCCCATGACAGATCGACCCAATCCGCGCCCTCCTGCTCCGCCAGTGCGAGACAATTGATCGTGTGCACTTCCACATTGCAATCCGGCTTGCGCAACCCGACGATCCGGTCCCCCGGCACGGGGTGGCAGCAATCGGCAAGGTCGAAGGCCATGCCCGGCGTCATGCCCTTGATCGAAATCGACCGTTCGCGGCGCGGCTCTTCGGGCAAATCTGCCGTACTGCCCGGCACCAGAGCCTCCATCACCTGGCGATCGGTCACCTTCGCCGACCCCACCGCATACATCAGGTCCTGCTCATCCTCGAGCTCCAGCCGCTCTACGGCCAGACGAATGGCCTTCTTGCCGATTTTGGCCGGGACACGGTCGGCTATTTCCTCAAACAGCTGCTGACCGAGATCAATCATCTCGGCGCGTTCTTTCATCCGCACGGACCGGCGAATGGCCGCGCGCGCCTTCCCGGTGACAACAAAGCCCAGCCATGACAATTCCGGCCCGGCGTTGGCGCCCTTGATGATTTCGACAACATCGCCGTTTTGGAGCGACGTTCTGAGCGGCATGTGGCGGCCATTGATCTTGGCCCCAACTGTCTGCGCGCCCAGATCGGTATGCACGGTGAAAGCAAAATCGACCGGAGTGGCGCCTTTGGGCAGCTGAAACAAAGCCCCCTTGGGGGTGAAGGCAAAAATCCGGTCCTGATAAATCGCCAGCTTCGTATGTTCGAGCAGCTCTTCGGCGTCCTGACTCGAATCCACGATTTCCATCAAATCGCGTAGCCAACCGACCTGCCCATCCGGACGGTCCCCGCCCTGCTTATACGCCCAATGCGCCGCCAGTCCGAATTCATTGAGGCGGTGCATTTCCCGTGTGCGGATCTGCACTTCCACCCGCATGGACCCGGCATAAATCAAGGATGTGTGCAGGCTGCGATAGCCGTTGCTCTTGGGGGTAGAGATATAATCCTTGAAGCGCCCCGGCACCATTTGCCAATTGCTATGCAACACGCCCAGCGCGCGGTAACAATCCTCGGACGTGTCGGTCAGCACCCGGAACGCCATGATGTCGGTGATCTGATCGAAGCTGACATGCCTTTCGGCCATCTTTTTCCAGATGGAATAGGGGTGCTTCTCCCGCCCCGACACTTCTACGCTCACATCGGCTTCAGCCAGCGCCTGCTTGATCTTCAGCGCGATCTCATCAACCTGGCCGCCTTCCTGGCTGCGGATATATTCCAGCCTGCCGGTAATGGTGGAATAGCCCTCGGGCTCAAGCTGTTCGAAAGCGAGCAACTGCATTTCGCGCATATATTCATACATGCCCACACGCTCGGCCAGCGGGGCATAGATATCCATGGTTTCGCGCGCGATGCGGCGACGCTTTTCCGGCTTTTTGATGAAATGCAGCGTGCGCATATTGTGCAAGCGGTCGGCCAGTTTGACCAGCAGCACGCGCAGATCCTCGCTCATCGCGAGCAGGAATTTGCGCAGATTTTCAGCCGCCCGCTCATTCTCGGGCATTTGTTCGATCTTGGACAGTTTCGTCACACCGTCCACCAGACGCGCGACCTGAGGCCCGAAATTCGCCTCAATATCCTCGATCGTTGCCAGCGTGTCTTCCACCGTATCGTGGAGCAAGGCGGTGATGATCGTTTCCTGATCCAGTTTCAGATCAGTCATCAACCCCGCCACTTCGACCGGGTGGCTGAAGTACGGATCGCCACTGGCGCGCTTCTGCGTGCCATGCTTCTGCACGGTATAGACATAGGCGCGGTTGAGCAGAGCTTCATCCGCGTCGGGGGCGTATTCCTTGACCCGTTCGACTAGTTCATATTGGCGCAGCATATCAGGGCCGATGATGTGGCGATTTCCCGCCGGTTTACAACAAAAAGGATGCTTATCAGCATTACACTGAACGAATCTTAATCATGCACGCCTATTTGCACATGATCCGTGACGTTATGGATCAGCTCCAATTGGCCTCCGGCGGCAGGCTCATCAAAATGGCATCGATATTGCCGCCTGTCTTCAGGCCGAACAATGTGCCGCGGTCATACACCAGATTGAATTCCGCGTAGCGGCCGCGCCATTCGAGCTGCTGACGCTTTTCCTCCGGCGTAAATTCCATGCCCATCCGGCGGCGCACAAGGCGCGGAAATACGTCCAGAAATGTCGTGCCGACATCCTGCGTGAAGGCGAAGTTGCGTTCCCACTCGGCATCATTGCCGCATTCGAGATGGTCGTAGAAAATGCCCCCCACACCGCGCGATACGTTGCGATGCGGGATGAAGAAATAATCATCCGCCCATTTGCTGAAACGTTCGTAATAGGTCGGATTATGCTTCGCGCAGGCGGCGCGGAAATTGGCATGAAACTCCTCCGTATCCTCCTCATAGGGGATCGGCGGATTGAGATCGGCCCCGCCACCAAACCACGCCTTGCTGGTGGTCAGGAAGCGGGTGTTCATATGCACCGCCGGCACATGTGGATTGGCCATATGGGCGACCAGGCTGATGCCGGTTGCGGTAAAGCCGGGATTGTCCTCTGCGCCATGGATCGTCCGGGCAAATTCGGGGGAGAATTGCCCTGAAACGGTGGAGACATTCACGCCCACTTTTTCGAAGACCTTGCCCTTCATCACACCGCGAACACCACCCCCGCCTTCTTCGTCATCGCTTTCCGTGCTGCGATTCCACGGCGTATAATCGAAGCTGGCATCGCTGCCGGCCTCGCGCTCGATATCTTCGAAGGTGGCGCAAATCCGGTCCCTCAGGCTCTCGAACCAGTCTTTTGCGCGATCGGTGTGGGCGGTCCAGTTTTCCATAATGTCATCCGCTTGCCATTTGTTCTGCTTTACGGCAAGGAATTGCCATGGTTCCCGTTTCGTTCGCTCAGGATGAATTTGCCCTCACCAGCGCCAATGCGCTCTATTGGCCCAAAGAGCAGGCTCTGCTCGTGGCGGATCTGCATCTGGAAAAAGCAAGCTTCTATGCCGGGCACGGACAGATGCTGCCCCCCTATGACAGCCGCGAAACGCTGGACCGATTGGCGAGAGCCATTCGTGAAACCGGCGCACGGCGCGTTTTCACGCTGGGGGATAATTTTCATGATGACGGAGGAGCCCGCCGGCTCGAACCCTATGCCGCCGGAATGCTGCGCGCGCTGACACTGTCGACCGACTGGATATGGATCACCGGCAATCATGATTCGGAACTGACAGAGGGTGATAAATTGGGCGGAGCAGTGGTGGATTCGCTAGAAACCGGCGGTATTCACTTACGTCATCAGGCGCAGGAGGGAGAAAAGCGGCCGGAAATATCTGGTCATTATCACCCCCGGCTCCATGTCACGCTGCGTAACCGGCCGGTCAGGAAACCTTGCCTCGTGCATGGCTCGGGCAGCGCCGAACGCCTGATTTTGCCCGCTTTTGGCGCGCTGACCGGCGGAATGAATGCGGCCGATCCGGCCATCGTACAGGCAATGCAACCGGCTGATACGATCATGGCGATGCTGCATGCGAAGGGTAAATTGCTGCATTTCCCCTTGTGGAAACGGGCAACATAACGGGAACCCCTTTCTAATTTGAAAGATTGCCCTTAAATACAGCTCAAGTTTAACGGATACAGGAGACCCCACAATAGCTCGTCCACCTCGGCGCTCATTATCGCCCCCCGTCAAAAGCGGGCCGCGCTTCGATAATTTCATCAAAGTCGACACAGTCCGCGTCATCGATGGCGATGGTGAAAATCTCGGCGTCCTCAACACACGTGATGCAATGGAACGGGCGGCTGCGGTCGGCCTGAACCTGGTCGAAGTCGCGCCCAATTCCGATCCGCCCGTCTGCAAGTTCCTCGATGTCGGCAAATTCCGCTACGAGGCGCAGAAGAAGGCGAACGCAGCACGCAAGACGCAGAAGACCCAGGATATTAAAGAGGTCAAAATGCGTCCCAACATCGACACGCATGATTATGATGTGAAGATGAAGAACGTGACCAAGTTCATCGAACAGGGTGACAAGGTCAAGATCACGCTGCGTTTCCGCGGACGGGAAATGGCGCACCAGCAACTTGGCATGGATTTGCTCCGCCGGGTGCAGGAAGACGTTGCCGAAATAGCTAAAGTGGAAGCCTATCCCCGCCTTGAAGGCCGGCAGATGCTGATGGTTCTGGCGCCGAAATAAGCGCCGCACCAGCACCGGATAAGTGACTTCAAACGGTCTGCCGCAACCATGTGGCGGGCCGTTTGTCTTATGGCGTATCCCCTTGAAGTGGGCAGTTTTTCCCAGAAGGGCGATTGGCAAGCGCCGGCCAGGCGGTTACATATGAAATCATGTCCGAAAAAACCGACAATGCGGCCAGCCGCAATGCTAGCGCAACAGGCAAACCAGCTGTTCAGCCCTCAACTGCGATGATGGGCCACGGTTTTACGCCGTCGCTTTCAGAAGGCGCGCTGAAACCCCCGATCTTCCTGACATCCACCTTCGCTTTTGAAAGCGCCGCCGCGGGGAAACGCCATTTTGAGCGTATTACCGGACTGACTGAAGGCGACGCCGAAGGCTTGGTCTATTCGCGCTTTAACGGTCCCAATCAGGAAATATTGGAAGACCGGCTCAGCCTGTGGGATCAGGCCGAGGATTCGCTTGTCTTCTCCTCCGGCATGTCGGCCATTGCCACATTGCTGCTCGCCCATTGCAAACAGGGCGATGTCGTGTGCCATTCCGGCCCGCTCTATGCCGCAACGGAAAGCTTCATCGGCAAGATCTTGCGGAATTTCGGCATCACCTGCGTCAATTTTCCCGCCACGGCAACTCGCGCGGAGGTGGACCAGGCGATCGCCAAGGGCCGCGCATTGGCGCAGGATCAGGGCGGCAGGCTGGCCATGATCTTCCTCGAAACCCCAGCCAACCCCACCAATGCGCTGGTGGATATCCGCGCGGTGCATGATGCCCGCTCGATGGCGTTTGATCCGGCCGACACCGTGCCACCTATCGCAATCGACAACACATTTCTGGGACCGATCTGGCAAAAGCCGCTGGATCACGGGGCCGATCTGGTGGTCTATTCCCTGACAAAATATGCCGGGGGCCATTCCGATCTGGTGGCAGGCGGGATTTCGGGTGAGCGGCGCCTGCTCGACCCGATCCGTGCGCTCCGCAATGTGATGGGCACAATCTGCGATCCGCATACATCCTGGATGCTGCTGCGCAGTCTGGAAACGCTCGAAATCCGGGTGCAACGCGCGACCCAGAATGCCATCGCGGTGTGCGAAGCGCTGAAAAGCCATCCCAAGATCGAAGACATAGGGTTTTTGGGCCTGCTGCCCGATGGCCCACGCAAAGAATTGTATCAACGCCAGTGCACCGGCCCCGGCAGCACATTCTCGCTCTTCATCAAGGGCGGCGAAGCGGAGAGCTTCCGCTTTCTGGATGCGCTTCAGGTTGCCAAGCTGGCAGTCAGCCTTGGCGGAACCGAAACACTGGCCAGCCATCCCGCCAGCATGACGCATATCTCGGTCCCTGATGACCGAAAGCGTGCATTGGGGATTACGGATAATCTGGTGCGGATTTCAGTCGGGATTGAAGACCCGGATGATCTGATTGCAGATTTCCAGCAGGCGCTCGAACAGGTGTGACGGGCTAGTCAGCCCTCACCCCTTCCATTCCCGCCGGTCCTGCGCCTGCTTCAGCACATCATAGGCCAGCTGATAGGCCTGAAACTGCTTGGCTGCCTCGGCATCACCCGGCTTCACGTCGGGGTGCACTTCCTTGGCCTTGTTGCGCCAGGCTTTCTTGATCATGTCGAAATCCGCATCGGCTTCCAGCCCCAGCATATCCAGCGCACGCATCTCATCCGCGCTGCGGCTGCCATCGCCGGATCCGGCCCAGCCATAATGCTGGGATTCGGCATAGCCTTGATTATCGCGTTGCTCAGCCTGCGCGCGCTCCTTCGCCTCTGCCTTGTCCAGCCCTTCGAAATAATCCCATTTCGAATTATATTCGGCGGCATGCTTCTGGCAGAAATACCAGCGGTCAGGGCTGTTGGGTGCCTTCGGCGCCGGGCAATTGCCGGCATCATCGCAGCCATGCCGATCGCAAATGCGCACATTCGTCGCCTCTCGCGAGCTGCCATAGCTTCGCCAGCGAGGAAAACCCCAATCGAGCGAACGCCGCGCCTTGGCCATCAGATACTACCCTTATGCATTGTGCTAATGTGGCGTGAAAACCGCCGGATTCCAAGTGCCCTGGCCATTTTCGGTCAGAAAGAACCAATGGTGCCTTGCCAGAAGGCCACACCAAGCTTGAGCGGTCCCGAGATTTGGTGATGGCGGTACAGAGTGGTCGTGCTGCTCTTGACCACCCGCAGGCGCCGCCGCACGGCACCGGCCGTACTTGAAACCGCAGACAGCCCCCTGAATCAAACAAAAAGGCGCGCCGATAGGGATCAGCGCGCCTTTGATTTTGAAGAAAAGGCGCGCCCTTGGGCCTGCCTCTTCCCCTTCAGCCAGTGATCAATTGACCACCACAGTCACAGCGCGGCGGTTTTTCGCCCATGCCTGCGGGTTGGAACCGGTCGCAACCGGACGTTCCTTGCCGTAGCTGATGGTCGAAAGACGCGTCGACGGAACTCCCAGGCTCACCAGGTAATTCTTCGCAGCGGTGGCGCGGCGTTCACCCAGAGCAAGGTTGTAATCGCGCGTGCCGCGTTCATCGGCATGGCCCGCCACAGTGGCATTGGCCGAGGGATATTGCAGCAGATACTGTGCCTGCTGACGCAGCGCTGCCTGATCTTCAGCATCGATATCGTATTTGTCCGTGTCGAAATAGATCACGTCCTGACCCATCATCGCCTGGCTGAAATGCGCCTGCGTACCCGGCTGCGGCCCAGTCGGCGCAGGTGTGGGTGCCGGTGCCGGTGCAGCCGGCGGCGGTGGCAATTCTTCAGGTGCTTTTTTCGCACAACCGGCCAGCGCAATAGCCGCTGCCATCGTAACTCCAGTAACCAGATACCTCATGCTACTCTCCTTTTAGGCACCTTATCCTGCGGATTGTGCCCCCTGACTCAGACCTACAACGCATTCAGGGCAAAACCGGTCCCCATGCCGGATCGGAAGCTCCGACCGGCGTAGGAAGTTCCCGGAGGTTCCGCCCTGTCAGATCGACTTGCCAGATCGATGTTTTACCCGAATTGGGCGCTGTCCGGAAAAACTGGACGATGCGGCCATTGGGGGACCAGGTCGGTGCTTCATCCTGCCATCCATTGGTCAGATGACGCATGTTGCCGCCGCTGGGGCTCATCACGGCGACCCGAAGATCCCCCGCAATATGGGTGAATGCAATCTGGTCTCCACGCGGGCTCCACTCGGGGGTCGCGGCGCGGCCTCCGAAAAAGCTGATCCGGCGCTGGTTCGAACCATCCGCATTCATAATGTAAATTTGCTGACTGCCCGAACGGTCGCTTTCGAACACGATCTTCGACCCGTCGGGCGAATAGGAGCCACCGACATCGATGCCGGGATTATCCGTCAGCCGCTCGCTCTGCCCACCATTCGCCGAAACGCGGTAAATGTCCGTGTTGGAGCCTTTGGCCATGGAATAGAGAATCCATTTGCCATCGGGTGACCAGCGCGGGGCAAAAGCGGGATAATCGCTCTGCACAATCAACCGCTGCCGCCCGGTGCCAATATCATAGATATAGATCCGCGGATTGCCGTTCAGATAGCTGAGATACACAATCTTCGAATAATCGGGCGAATAGCGCGGCGTGAGCGCAGTCGCCTGACCGCTGGTGATGAAACGATGATTGGCACCGTCAGAATCCATAATGGCGAGCCGTTTAACACGGTTATCTTTGGGACCGGTTTCGGCGATATAGGCAATCTTACTGTCGAAAAACGGATCTTCGCCCGACAGCCGCGAATATACCAGATCGGCGCATTTATGCGCGGCGCGGCGCCAGTCGGCGGGCTCAACGACCCAGCCTGCCTTGTCCAGCTGATCCTGCAGGGCAACGTCATAGAGATAGCAGCCGACCGTTAGCCGGCCGTCACTGCCCGCGCGCACATATCCATGGACCAGCATTTCGGCAGAGCGGCCGCTCCATACGGCATAGTCCGGCGCCATGATCCGGTCATAGGGTGGGCGCGGCAGGGCATCCGGCCCCACAGGGCGGAAGAGGCCATTATTGCGCAGATCCGCCGTGATGACCCGGGCAAGCTCCAGACCGAGCGCCGCGGTCCCTTGCGAATTGGCCGGGGTCGGTACATCCTGATTGGTCGCGAAAGCCGGTATGGCAATGCCAAGATCGCGCCAGGCATTGTCGTCCGAGACGACCACGGACAGGCCGCCGGCATCATCCTGCTGGGCAGCGGCACTATCGCCAGCTTGCGCGGCCGGGGCGGCGGTGGATGATGGCGGCGTTTCCACCGGTGATGATGGGCTCTGGGCCAGAGCTGGTGCGGCAATCAGAAATGCCGAAACACAGGCAGCAAAACGAAGGATCATGACTACAGCCTTCTGTCGAATTGGGATGTGATGACCTTCCACTTATCATAGAACTGGTCGGGAAGGTTAAAGGGTGCGGCGAGACGGATCGCGCGGATGGCCTGTTCGGCATGCCTCGATTTCTGCGTCTCATTGGTGGCATTCACGCCCGATTGCCGGACGATTTCAGGCGTTCCGGCCAGACTGCCATCGCGGTTCAGCCGGAAGCGCACGATGGTCACCAGCAATTCGGCATCCGGCCCCTGCGGAGCCGTCCAATGGGGCTTCAGCTGGCGCGTGATCGCCTGCCCCAGTGAGGCTTGCTGCGCGGGGCCAAAATTATCCGCTGGGGAACCTGCGCCATCGCGTTCGCCAGAGCTGGTGCCGGCAAGGAAATCATCCCCGATGCGGCTGCCGCCACTGGGCTCCCGCTTTGCCGGTTGCGGTTTTGGCTTGGGCTCAGGTTTGGCCACCGGTTTGGGGGACGGCTTTGCACTTGGCTTGGGTTGCGGTTTTGGCTCCGGCGGACGCTCAACGGGCCGAGGCACCGGCTGCGGCACGGTGCGTTCAACAATTTCGGGCGGCTGCTCCACCACCGGCATGGGCTCAGGCTGGTCAGACAGTTCGGGCGCGATGGAGGCTTGCGGCGTTGCCGAAGCATCAGGCGCCGTGGATTCGAGCGATACCTGATCCGCAAAGCTGACCGACATGCGATTGGGTTCAGGAATTGGCTGACGATCCGTATCCTGCAGCATCAACACGCCGACCAGCGCGATATGCGCAGCCAGAGCCACGCCGAGCCCGAGACGTTCTTCACTGGAAAGATGCGCGAATACTGCCATTTTATGCCGGGTTATGGCGCGTCAGATGAACCCTGGGTGACCAGGGAAATACTGTTGAAACCGGCGCGATTAAGCTCCCCCATAACCGCCATGACCCGGCCATAATCGAGCACTGTATCCGCGCGCAGGGTAATCAAGGGCTGCTCACCCGACGGACGCGACAGCGCGGCCAGCGCTCCGGGCAAGCCGCCGCGCTCCACCAATGTGTCGTCAATATAGATAAAGCCCGAGGAATCGATCGAGATGGTAATCTGATCTGGCTCCTGATCCAGCGCATTGGCGCGGCTATCGGGCAGTTCCACGGGCACACCCGTCGCCAGCATCGGCGCGGTGACCATGAAGATGATCAGCAGCACCAACATCACATCCACCAGCGGGGTGACATTGATTTCCGCCATTGGCGCACGGCGGGAGCCGCGTCCCCGTCCCCGCCGAGATGCCGACATTGCGCCCATAGCCATCAGGCACCGTCCATTTCACGGCTGATCTGCGCATGAACACGGTCGCCAAAGCGCTGCATTCCGGCTTCGATGCCGTTCACCGTGTGATTGAAGCGGTTATAGGCCACAACGGCGGGAATTGCGGCAAACAGGCCAACGGCGGTAGCGAACAAGGCTTCTGAAATACCTGGAGCAACGACGGCGAGCGAGCTGTTCTGCTGCGAACCAATCTGGAAGAAGCTGTTCATGATGCCCCAAACGGTGCCGAACAGACCCACGAAAGGTGCAACCGAGCCCGTGGTGGCGAGAAAGTTCAGCCGGTCTGCCAGACGGTCACTTTCCGCCGCGACCTGCCCCTCCATCGCCTGCGCCACACGCAGCCGCGTGCCTTCGCGGTCAAATTTGGCACCGCTGGTGGACAGGCGCAATTCATCCATTCCGGCCTTCGCCACCCGCGCAGAAGGGGTGGAGGACGCACGTTTGGTGGAAATCAGCTTTTCCGGATCATCATGACCCCAGAAATCCTCTTCAAACTGGGCATTGCGCCGTTTCAGGCGGGCCGCACGCATGAGGAAACCGATAATGATCGTCCATGACCAGATACTGGCCACGATCAGACCGATCAGCACCACCTTGACGACAATATCGGCATCGAGAAACAGCTGCCACGGATCCAGACGGGTCGGCGGAACCGCTGTTGCTGCCAGATAAGAAAGCGAGGTCATGCAGGATCTTTCGAAAGGGTGAGCGTTTCAAAGGCCTGACGCCAGGCCTTGGGCTGCCGGCGGGGCCGACCATCAGGAGCAACGAAACCAACACGGATATGCGCTTCAGCCAGCAATGTCTCCTCTCTGAAGGCACGCTGGGTCAAACGCACGCTTGCCGCTTTGAGTTCCGTCGCCACAGTGCAAACAATAATGACATCATCAAGTCGCGCCGGCGCCAGATAGCGAAGCGACAAATCGGCGACGGCATAGGCACCTTCACCCGTCTCCACCGCGCTGCGCTGATCTATTCCCAGCAATCGCAGCATGTCCGAACGCGCGCGTTCGAACCAGCGCAGGTAATTGGCGTGATAAACGATCCCCGACAGGTCCGTATCTTCATAATAGACCCGGACCGGGAAACGGTGGAGCCCTTCGTCAAAAATACCAGCGGGTGGTTGCGGCTGTTGTGTCATCTCTTCAAGCCCTTAGCCAAGGCGAACGGCACCCGGCACGCAGCTTCGACCAGACGGGTTACAATAGCGACCAAATGCAGCGCCGGATCATTTTCAGACCGCGATCATCCGGCCAAGTGGCTGCCCGCCGAACAGGTGAACATGCAGATGCGGCACTTCCTGCCCGCCATGCGCGCCAACATTGGCCAGCAGGCGATAGCCATCCTCCACCAGATCATGCTCCCGCGCGACATGGCCGACCGCGCGGATGAAGCCGGTGATCTCCTCCGCCGATGCTGTGGCGGAGAAATCATCCCAGCTGACATATCGCCCCTTGGGGATCACCAGAATGTGCAGCTTTGCCTGCGGCGCGACATCGTGAAAGGCCAGCGCCCAGTCATCTTCATAGACTTTGCTGGCCGGCACTTCGCCGCGCAGGATGCGGGCGAAGATATTGTCATCATCATAAGGCTGGGTGGGATCGATCGCCATCACGCTTCCCCTAATGTGTTTTCGGTCCGGGCTGCTTTTTCGGCAATGCCCGACGTGCCTTCACGCCGTTCGAGCTCGGCCATGACATCGTCCAGACTGATATCTTTCGCAGCCAGCAGAACCAGCAGATGGAACAGCAGATCAGCGCTTTCGCTGATCACGTCCTTTCGCTCCCCCGAAAGGGCGGCGATAACCGTTTCCACAGCCTCTTCACCGAGCTTCTGCGCCATCACCGGCAATCCCCGATGATTGAGCTTGGCAACATAGGAGGTGTCGGGCGATGCGGTGCGCCGCTCCGCAATGATTTGTTCGAGACGATTGAGCATAGTCATAGCCATTTGCAATGCGGCCAAGCAGCCTTTGGGTCAAGCGGCTGCGAACCGCCACAGGGGCTCAAATCGTCGCCCCTGTCACGCGTGGATAGCTTTTTTATGCGTTTAGGTGCCCCCGGCCAATACGGCCAAAACCTTAGGCCGTAAACACATATACACCACCGTCGAGGTTTGAGGCAAAATGGTCAACGCAAGGAAAGAAGGCGTGGGAATATGTCGATATTTCAAGGCTTCTTGACGCAGCGGTGGGCCAATTTGACCAAATCGCTTGGCGACGCCCAAATGGCTTCCCTCTCGAACCAAACCGCCCTTGGTAAGGCAAACAGCCTTCCCGGCGGGCGCTTTGCCCCGATATGTTCGCCATTTGGGCGCCTCGATGGTGCTGTATATGCGTTTACGGCCTAGCCGCGTGCAGGCAGCCCGGCGGCGCGCAAAGCCGCATGCGCATCGGAAATCGAATGTTCGCCAAAATGGAAGATCGAGGCGGCCAGAACGGCGCTGGCATGGCCTTGCGTCACACCTTCCACCAGATGATCCAGATTGCCCACGCCGCCGCTGGCGATTACCGGCACGCTCACCGCGTCGGCAATGGTACGGGTCAGTTCAAGGTCGTAACCTTTTTTGGTCCCGTCGCCATCCATCGATGTGACCAGCAATTCGCCCGCCCCCAGTGCAGCCAGCCGCTTGGCATGGTCCAGCGCATCGATCCCGGTGGGACGACGGCCGCCATGGGTATAGATTTCCCAGCCATCGCCGCTGCGGCGCGCATCGACCGAGGCGACCACACATTGGTTGCCCATTCGCTCGGCAATTTCCTTCACCACTTCCGGGCGGGAGACCGCGGCAGAATTGATAGCCACCTTGTCAGCGCCAGCCAGCAGCAAAGCGCGGGCATCCTCCACCGATCGCACACCGCCGCCCACGGTCAGCGGCATGAAACACACCTCTGCCGTACGGCGGACGATATCAAGCAAGGTGCCGCGGCCTTCATGGCTGGCCGAAATATCGAGAAAGCACAGCTCATCCGCACCCGCCGCGTCATAGGCCTGCGCCTGCTCCACCGGGTCGCCGGCATCACGCAGATCGACGAAATTCACGCCCTTCACCACGCGGCCTTCCGCCACGTCGAGACAGGGGATCACGCGGACACGAACAGTCATGCCTGTTCCGCCATTTGCAGCGCCGCGGCCAGATCGAGGCGGCCATCATAGAGAGCGCGGCCTGTGATCACGCCTTCAATACCGTCTGACGCATGGACCGAAAGCAGACGAATATCACACAGGCCCTTCACGCCGCCACTGGCGATGACGGGCATATTGGTCTGCCGCGCGAGATCGACCGTAGCGTCGATATTGCAGCCTTTCAGCAGACCATCGCGGCCAATATCGGTGAAGAGCAAGCTGGCGACGCCGGCATCTTCGAACCGACGGGCGAGATCGGCCACCGGCACGTCGGACACATTGGCCCAGCCTTCCGTGGCGACCATGCCATCACGGGCGTCCACCGCCACGACGATGCCATTTTCCCATTCGCGCGCCATATCCTTGACGAATTGCGGATTGCTGAGCGCCGCGCTGCCGATGACGAGCCGGCTGACACCCAGATTGAACCAGCCCTCCACCGCCTCTGGCGTGCGGATACCGCCGCCTAGCTGCACATGACCGGGGAATTCGGCAATAATCGCCTCGACCGCTTCCCGATTGCGGCTCTCACCCGCAAAAGCACCGTCCAGGTCAACCACATGGAGGTGTCCGGCCCCGGCAGCGGCGAAGAGCTTCGCCTGCTCAGCCGGATTATCGCCATAAACGGTCGCGCGATCCATATCCCCTTCGGCCAGGCGAACCACCTGCCCCTGTTTCAGATCAATGGCGGGGAAGACGATCATGGCTGCCACTCCAGAAAACGATGTAATAAAGAAAGCCCGTAGGTCTGGCTCTTCTCAGGATGAAATTGCACGCCCAGCAAATTGTCACGCGCAACCGCCGCCACCAGACCGCCGCCATGATCCGTCATCGCGGCAATATCGCGGCCATTATCGGGCGCAAAGTGATAGGAATGCAGGAAATAGGCTTCGCCCGCCTCAATCTGTTCCGCGCCGTCATGATGCGGCATGGGGGACACATCGTTCCACCCCATATGCGGAACTTTCACGGCAGGGTCGGTCCGCTCGATCAGGGCGACTTCACCCGGTATCCAGCCCAGCCCTTCGCTCGTGCCATGTTCAAGCCCGCGCGTCGCCAGCAATTGCATGCCGACGCAGATGCCCAGAAAAGGGACGCCTCCGTCCATCACCCGCTCTTCCAGCGCCTCGACCAGACCATCGATCGCCTTCAGCCCTGCTGCACAGGCACGAAAACTGCCCACTCCAGGCAGGACAATCCGGCTGGCCCCGCGCACCAGATCAGGATCCGCCGTCACAGTGACATGTTCCGCGCCCGCAGCGCGAAGCGCGTTATGCACCGAATGCAGATTGCCTGCGCCATAATCGATCAGCGCGAGTGCCTCAGCCATAAATGTTCAGCCCCCCAGCTGGCCTTTGGTGGATGGAATGGCGTTCCCCTTGCGCGGGTCGCTTTCCACGGCTGTGCGCATGGCACGCGCGAAGCCTTTGTAAATCGCTTCGCAGATATGGTGGTTGTTCTGCCCGTATAGCAGCTCGATATGCAGGGTTATGCCGGCGGTCTGGGCAATGGACTGGAACCAGTGTTCAATCAGTTCCGTATCCAGTTCGCCCAGCTTTTCCTGCGTGAACGCAGCATTCCAGACCAAAAAGGGCCGGCCGGAAATATCCAGCGCCACCCGGGCGAGCGTTTCATCCATCGGGGAGAAAGACGATCCGTATCGGCCAATGCCAGCCTTGTCCCCCAGCGCCTGAGAAATCGCCTGGCCCAGCGCCAGCGCGCTGTCTTCCGTGGTGTGATGCTGGTCAACATGCAGATCGCCATCGACCTTCATGGTGACATCGATCAGGGAATGGCGGGAGAATTGCTCCACCATATGATCGAGAAACCCGATCCCTGTCGAAATGTCATATTGCCCCGTCCCGTCGAGATTGACCTCAACGAGTATCTTGGTTTCGCTTGTATTGCGTTCGATCCGGCCTGTGCGCATGCCTTGCCTATAAGCAGATGAAACAGGGAATCAATCGCCAGCAACACAGATTGCGGCCTAGGCTCTGTTTCCGCTTGACCGACCAGCTTGCCATCGCCACTCATGCTGGCATGAGCGACAATACGCCTGACAGCCTTATTCCCTATGACGAAATCGTGCAGGAAGCCCTGCGGGATGTGGTCGGCCGCGTGCTGGGTGAAGTCCAGCATTCCGGTGGCACACTCCCCGGGAACCACCATTTCTACATCACTTTCAAGACGCATGCGCCGGGGGTTTCGATCCCTTCGCATCTGACAGAACGCTTCCCGGACGAAATGACCATCGTCCTGCAGAACAAGTTCTGGGATCTGACCGTGGATCAGGATGGTTTTTCCGTGGGGTTGAGCTTCAACCAGATCCCGAGCATTCTGCAGGTGCCCTTCTCCGCCATCACCGCCTTTGTTGATCCGGCGGTGGATTTTGGCCTGCAATTTCAACCTGCTGAGTCGGACCTTGATGCCCGTGCCGATGGCGACATTGCACCAGATGAAGCGGAACAGGCAGAAGCCCCGAGTGTTGAAAAGGAAGACGGCTCCAACGTGGTAACGGTGGATTTCGGCCGTAAGAAGTAAACGCCGCCCTGCACTCCGCCGTGCCGGGCGCAGCAACAGGGGCAGATTATGGATGAGCGTAGCAAACCGCAAAAATTAACCGGCAAAGGCGCGCGCCAGATCCGCAAGACACTCGACAAAACCCGCGGCGGCCTGCGCAAGGTGCCGGGGCCGAGCACCAATCCTGCGACCAATCTGATGATTGCCGATATCGGTATGCGCACCGCATCCATGCTGTTCCGCAGAACGATGGAAAAGGGTCTGCTGCGCGCACGCTTCACCCCCGAAAAGGCAAGAGAAGTGGTTGAGGGGCGTACTCTTGGGCGCACATTGGCGACGGTCGCCATTTCCAAAGTGGCAACCCGGTCCGTTCCCGGCGCTGTTTTGGTCGGGGGCAGCATTCTGGCCAAGATCATTCTGGATCGCAGTGTCAGCCGCCGCCAGGCCGAACGCGAAGGTGACGCCGCGCTGGAAGAACAGGCAAATCAGGACTGACTCTTGATTTTGCCTGCCCCCCTGCGCCATCAACGCGCATGACCGAATCCGACACGCTTCATCGCCGCGGGCTGATGTTTATCCTGAGCTCGCCCTCCGGCGCGGGCAAAACCACGATCGCGCGTAAACTTCTGGCGCAGGATGACCGCATAAAGCCATCCATTTCCGCCACCACCCGTCCTATGCGGCCCGGCGAAGTGGACGGAGAGGATTATTATTTCGTCGATCGCCCGACCTTTGATCAAATGGTCGAAGACGGCGCGTTTCTGGAATGGGCGGAAGTGTTCGGCAATTGCTATGGCACACCGCGCGCAGAAATTTTCCATGGCCTGAAACATGGCCATGATTTCCTGTTCGATATTGACTGGCAGGGCACACAGCAATTGCATCAGCGCGCAGAGGCGGATGTCGTGCGCGTATTTTTGTTGCCGCCCAGTATTGATGCTCTGGAAACCCGCTTACGTGGACGCGGTACTGATAGCGACACTGTGATCGCCGACCGGATGGCCCGCGCCAAAGCCGAAATCAGCCATTGGGATGCCTATGATTATGTCGTCGTGAATGATGATATGGAACATTGCTTTGCCGAAGTTTCGCAGATTTTGCATGCCGAGCGGATGCGCCGGACGCGTCAGACCGGACTGGTCGATTTCGTCCGCAAGCTGACGCGCTGAGCGACCGGACGGTCAAACGCTCCAACTTCTGCCTACACAAGACCAAACGGCTCCCAATTTGCGATTGCAGATTGAGAGCCGACATTGGCGAAAGGGCCCCTTTCCTTAGAAACCGCGCGACCAGCGCAGGCCAACACCCTTATCCGCGGGCAATTGCGCATAATGGCCCGGCTCATGACGAAAGAACACACTGGCCGACGCATGCCCGGACCACAGCGCACCGCTCCATGCCAATTCGCCCATCAGTTCCCGTCCATTCGGGCTGAGGGACAGGCTCTGCACGGCATAGCGTGCGCTGTTGCTGGCATAATCATAGGCTACGGGCAGATTGAAATTCAGTGCCCCGCCGTTAACCCGCAAAGGTTGAGACACACGGAAGCCAATCCGGTCGTTTTGGGCGAACACCCCGGCTCGCTCCACATCGAAGGACCATGCCTGCGTCATCAGGCGCGATCCATCTGCCAGCAAACCGCCCTGAGGCGTGGTTTGCCCCAGACGCATAGCCGCGCCGAGACGCCATTTGCGCGCGAAGTTCCAGCCAGCCTCTGCATCAACAAACATGGTTTGCGCGCCCTGAAGTCCGAAACCATCATGGAAACGCGCGCCGAGAACACTGTTGTCTTCATCAATCAGGGACAGGCCAAGGGCGGTGCTGAGATTGCCGAAACGCCGATCCAGTGACAGACCAAAACTGCGCACCCGATCGCGCTGTTGCAGGCGCTGAACATCTATCACCGGGTCGAGCGTATTATTGACCGTTTCACCCATCTCAGCCCGGGCAGTCAGACCCCATGCGCCAAATTGCCGGCGTGCAGCAATGGCTGCATCCGTGGTTCGATAAACCCCGTCATCACCGCCTGCACTGCGCGCCACCATGAAGGCCGGGCGGTCCTGCCCCTGCAATTGTGCGGCCAGACCATCGGCACTTTCGGAAAAGGCAAAACCAACCTGCATATCGGGCGCCAGGCGCATCGTAACGCGGCCGGCGAGAACACGAGCGGCTTCGGCATCTTGCTGGGCCAGTTGCAGCGATCCTGTCTGCGGCTGACGCATGGCATCGCCAGAGGCATCAATGGTGAAGGCCACCGACATATTTCCTGAAGCAGCACCGACTGCGCGGCTATGCCCGGCAAGTGCCCCCTGTAATCGCTGACTGACAGGTGCAGATTGGAAGGAGGAACTGAGATTGACGTCATAGGCGCGGCTATATTTATCCAGCACCACAGCCGCCAGCGACGCTGCCGAAATCGCATCGCCCATGGCAGGCGATGTGGTCCCAGCCAGTGCCGACAGCGGAAAGGCTTCGCTGCTTTCGGCCAGACGGGTCACTCCTTGCGGGGCAAATGCCTCCGCAACATCCAGCACTCCCCGACCATATTGCTCATCCGTGCCCGCAGCACCGGCATCATGGGCGGTTTCGAGCAACAGCTGGGCAATTTGCGCACCTGTCAGATTGGGGAATGCCTGTGCCAGCAAAGCTGCCGCACCGGCGACTTGCGGTGCCGCAAAGCTGGTTCCCTGCAGCAAATATCTGGTGCCATTCTGCTCATAGATCTGGCCATCTTCATAGACGCAGCAAACCAATCCTCCGCGCGCCATGATGAATTGAGATGTCCCAGCCCCCGCACGGTTGCTGAAGCTGGAAATGCTACCATCTTCATCAATGGACCCGACGATAAGAACGCCCCCTGCAGCATCATCCGCGAGGCTGAGCGCAAAACCATCAGGATCGGCCCTGCCATCATTGCCTGCCGCGACAACCACCAGAACACCGGCGTTCACCGCATCCTCCACGGCGCGTTGAAGGGCCAGGCTGGCACGGCTCCCGCCAAGCGAGAGGTTAATCACCTTCGCGCCATTGTCGGCGGCATAGGTGACCGCATCGGCGATGGTCGAATTGGCAAATGAGCAGTTCGTGTTTGAAGACGTAGGATTATCTGCACCGCAGGAGCCCGGAGTATCGGCACGGAGCGCCATGATGGTCGCATCCCAGGCCATTCCCAAAATGCCCGAACCATTGCGCGCCGCAGCCGCGACAAGTGATACATTGGTCCCGTGATCGTCCGTAGCATTCACGCCGCGTGTGTCGACACCGTCGAACATGTCCCGCGAAAATGCCGATATTCTGCCCGCAAATTCGGGGCTGTCCACATCGATGCCGGTGTCCACCACGGCGATCGTGACACCGTCTCCCGTATGCCCCAAATTCCAAGCGGTCGCTGCGTTATGTTGCCCCGGGCCGTCAGACCGACGGAACTCGGCTGTATTATATTGAGGCGAAACAAGTACCGGAGTTGGATTGTTGGACGCCGCCGGCGTGGGAGTAGGGGTAGGGGTAGGGGTAGGGGTGGGTGTGGGCGCAGGTGTCGGCGTAGGTGTGGGAGTAGGCGCCGGTGTGGGTGCAGGTGATGGCGTAGGCGTAGGTGATGGCGTAGGCGTAGGTGATGGCGTAGGCGTAGGCCTAGGTGTCGGCGTAGGTGTGGGTGTCGGCGTAGGCCTAGGCGTAGGTGTGGGTGTAGGTGTAGGTGATGGCATCGGAGTCGGGTTGGGGCTCGGCGTGCTGATGGTGCCGCCGCCGCTACTGCCACCACCACAGGCAGAAAGTACGACAAGCGCCGACAATGCAACACTGCTCGCCAGAGTGTGAGGTTTAAGCCCGCGATAAGTTGGGATGCGACTCCGAAACATTGGCATTCTCCTGTGTCCGGGCAGTATTATTTCTTATTCCCGGACCTCTATCCGAGCAGAATATATTGAAAAATCGGTAAATTTACGGTCGCGCACTTCATTATTAACCCTGCTTCACCCGCCTAAAGGGCCTCTCCTATTGCCCAAAAAAGCGCTTCAGAGTACCCGCCGCAACCATAAAGAACGATAAAGACCGTGTTTGAAATCAGGAGAAATAACCGTGTCCAGTCAGCTTGCCTCCGCTATCGATGCCGCATGGGAAAACCGGGCCGACGTGACGCCACAAAGCGCGGATGTTCGCAAAGCGGTGGAAGAAGCGCTGTCGCTCATCGATGCGGGCAGTGCCCGCGTGGCCGAGCCTGACGGAAATGGTGGCTGGACTGTCAATCAGTGGCTCAAGAAAGCCGTCCTTCTGTCTTTCCGCCTGAATGACAATGAAGTAATTGAAAACGGGTCCGCCGGCACGCCCGGCTTTGACAAAGTGCCCAGCAAGTTCACCAATTGGGATGAGGCACGTTTCCGCGCAGCCGGTTTTCGCGCTGTTCCCGGCGCTGTTGCCCGTCAGGGCAGCTTTATCGGCAAAGGCGTGGTGCTGATGCCCAGCTTCGTCAATATCGGCGCCTATGTGGACGAAGGGACCATGGTCGACACCTGGGCGACCGTCGGCAGCTGCGCCCAGATTGGCAAGAATGTGCATATTTCGGGCGGCGCAGGGATCGGCGGCGTGCTTGAGCCACTGCAGGCCGACCCGGTCATCATCGGTGACGGCGCCTTCATCGGCGCCCGGTCCGAAGTGGCCGAAGGCGTGCGCGTCGGCGAAGGTGCTGTGCTCTCCATGGGCGTCTATCTCGGTGCCTCGACCAAGATCGTGGATCGCGCCTCCGGTGAAATCCACATGGGCGAAGTACCCCCCTATGCCGTGGTCGTGCCCGGCACCCTGCCCGGCAAGCCACTGCCCGACGGCACGGCTGGCCCGTCGCTCTATTGCGCCGTGATCGTCAAGACGGTGGATGCGCAAACGCGTGCCAAGACCGGGATTAACGAACTTTTGCGAGCCTGAACAAAAAGCTGTACGAGGAACCAATTCCGCTCGTAAACGGTTTCTCTCTCAAGCTCGGCTTGGGGCGAAGTGAAATACGGGGAAGGCCGAAATGGAAACTGAAGACAACAAAGTTCATATGGAAACCGACCAGGCACGAAGTGGGTCAACACCCCACATCGTGCGCTGGATTCTGGTTATCAGCATCGTTCTGGCCGCTGGCCTGCTTTCGATTATCTGGATTACCGGCGCGGTTGACCATGACGAATCTGAAGAAGAGGTCAGCGCCACCGTTCAGAATGAATCGATCGCGCAGGAAGATGAAACTAACGGCGCCGTTGCAGGCGACGCTGCGAACACTGGCGACATGGTCACCGGCGACACTGAAGCGCTCACCGACAACACCATCGGATCAGAAGGCGGACAGAGCAAGACCGAGATGGAAAATGACCTCGAGGTCATTGAGAATTAATTCCATCCATGAGTAACACCAACAGTTTCCAGACCGGGCAATACGTCCAGTGGAATTGGGGCAGCGGGCAGGGAACCGGTAAAATTACCGAGCGCTTCGAACGTGATGTCGAGCGCACCCTGCAAGGCTCCAAAGTCACGCGCAATGGGACCGAGGATGACCCCGCTTATCTGATCCGTCAGGAAGATGGGGACGAAGTTCTCAAGCTCGGTTCGGAACTGGAGGCAAAAGACTGATGCCAGCAAAATCCAAAGCACAGCAAAGGGCGGCGGGTGCCGCTTTGTCGGCCAAGCGCGGCGACACCAAAGTGTCCGACCTTCAGGGCGCATCCAAGCAGATGTATGATTCCATGTCGGAAGATGAGCTGGAAGATTACGCCAGCACGGATCGCAAAGATCTGCCCGAAACGGCGGATGACGATAGCTGATCTTTACCTTGGCGGATGCTGACACTCTGAACCGCTTTGTCGAAGCTCAAAACCAGGATTTCACCTATCAAAGGGCGTTGTCCGAGCTGACAAAGGGGCGAAAACAGAGCCACTGGATGTGGTTCATTTTTCCGCAGATCGCCGGCTTGGGACGCAGCCAGATGGCGCAGCATTATGCCATCCAGAATCTGGCAGAGGCCGAACGCTATCTGTCCCATCCCATTCTGGGGCCGCGGCTCAGAGAATGTACCGCAGCGATTCTGAGCTGGGCGGGACGGAAAACTGCGGTGGACATACTGGGCCACACAGATGCGATGAAACTGCATAGCTGCATGACCTTGTTCCATGAGGTCAACACAGCCCCTGCACCATCCACCACCGATGATTTTTCGCAAGCGCTGACATGCTTTTTCGACGGCGTAAGCGACGAAGCCACACTGGCGCGGATATAGATAGGTGGATTCAGCCGTAAATAATCAGGTTCTTGAAGCGACATTCAACGCCCAATTGCTGATTGGCGCCGGTATGATCGCTCTGTGCGTGGTTATCCATGGCATGGGGCTGTTTACCCTCCAGCGACTGCTGCAGCGTGACAGTGTCCTGAATAGAATCGACAAGGCTCAGCCGCTGTCCTTTCACGGTGCGACCTTTACCGTAGCAACCGTGTTTGCCCTGATTCTGGTCCACTTCGTTCAGATATGGTGCTTCGCCTTCCTGTATGATTATCTGCACGCAGTCAGCTCTTTCGAAGATGCGCTCTATTTCTCTACCATCAGCTACGCCACGATTGGTTTCAGCGATGCGCAGATCGCCGAGCAATGGCGCCTTCTCGCCGCACAGGAAGGGATTGTCGGCGTTATTCTAATGGGCTGGTCAACGGCGTTCTTTGTTCGGATTCTCGGCCGGTTGGAGGGCCGCTAAGACCCTCCCCCTTCCAGATTCAGCCGTCGTGTTCCACTGAATACTCAATCGGCAAATCATCAGCATGCGCCGCAGTGTAGGCCTCGACCGCCTTCAACACCCGCAGCATATTACCGCTTGAGATCTTTTCCAGATCAGCCTTTGAATAGCCGCGCTGGGCCAATTCGATGAACAAGGCCGGATATCCTGACACATCTTCCATCCCCACCGGGCCGGTTTCCATGCCGTCATAATCCCCGCCCAGCCCGATATGATCGATCCCGGCTATCGCGCGGATATGATCGATATGATCGGCCATGTCGGATATGGTCGCCTTCGGCTCGGGATGGGCTGCATCCCACTCTGTCAGCCCCGCACTGAACAGTTCAGGCTGCCCCTGCCATAATGTCGCAAGGCGTGCCTCCTCGGCCTTGCGATTGGCGTACCATTGCCGGGCAGCCTCCGACAAATAGCCCGGTAGCCCGACCACCATGACTATACCGCCATTGTCCTTCAGCTTGCGCAGCACGGCATCGGGAACGTTGCGGGCATGGCCGTTTACGGCCCTCGCCCCGGAGTGGCTGAACATGGCCGGAGCGCCCGCCACCTCCAAAGCGTCCATCATGGTCGCCTCGCTGACATGGCTCAGATCGACCAACATGCCGATGCGGTTCATTTCACGCACCACGTCCTTGCCGAATTCTGTCAGACCATCATGCTCGGGATCATCGGTGGCGCTATCTGCCCAGGGCGTATTACGCGAATGGGTCAGCGTCATGTAACGCACGCCAAGATCGTTCATTTGACGCAAAACGGCGAGCGACGATCCGATCGAATGGCCGCCCTCCATACCCAGCAAAGACGCGATCTTGCCTTCCGCAAAGGCTTGTTCGACATCTTGTGAGTTGAGCGCCAGCACCAGGTGATCAGGATATCTGGCCACCAGCCGCTTGGTCACGTCAATTTGTTCCAGTGTGGCCTGCACGGCTTCTGCTTCCGGCAAAGCCGCGCTGACATAGACCGACCAGAATTGTGCGCCGACCATCCCCTCGCCCAAACGCGCCAGATCGGTATGCATCATCCGCGGAGCATCCGCGCCGGTATCGCTGGTGTCAGCGAAATCGAAATCACTGATCACATTGCCAAAACGGGCGCGGAGCTGAATGGGAACATCATTGTGGCCGTCCCACACCGGGGCCTCTTCCAACGCAGCACGCGCGGTCTGCTCCGGGCTTTGTGCCACAGCGGGGGTCGATGCAATTGCCAGAGCGGCCACGGCCAGCGCGGAAATCTTCATATCGCTATTCCCTCAATCGGTCTGTCTGATGGCACAGTCTAACCGGCATTCGGCACTTGGCAACGGAACTGCACCGGCCCGTCACGACTTTTGCTCTGTACTCTCAGAGGAGAAATTCCATGGCGATGCAGGCAATCTGGAACGATCAGGTAATCGCGCATAGCGACGATACGGTGGTGATCGAGGGTAATCATTACTTCCCCGCGGAAGATGTCGACCCTTCCGTGCTGCTGAAAAGCGACACCACAACCAGCTGTGCGTGGAAGGGTGAGGCGCATTATTACACGGTCGAGGTTGATGGTGAGCGACTGAGTGACGCGGCATGGTATTACCCGGAGCCGTCGGCAAAGGCCGCAAATATCCGCGGTCGGATTGCATTTGGGGCGGATATAGAGATTATTGAGGAATGAGCGATGCCCAAGCCCTGATCGAGAAACTGGACCTCAAACCCCATCCAGAGGGTGGCTGGTTCAAGGAAACATGGCGCGACGCGGCTGAGGCGGGCGTTCGGTCTCGGGCTACCTGTATCCACTTCCTGCTGCAGGCCGGGCAGCGATCCCACTGGCACACAGTGGATGCGAGCGAGATCTGGCTTTACCATTCCGGCGACCCGCTGAAACTGTCACTGGCGGAGAGTGATGCCGGACCAATAAGGGATGTCGAATTGAGCGCCGATGTGCTGCGCGGCGGGCAGCCGCATCATGTAATCAAACCGCATGAATGGCAGGCCGCGGAGCCAATGCCCGGCCCGCATGGCTATACGCTGGTATCCTGCATCGTTGCCCCCGCCTTTGAATTTGAGGGCTTTACACTGGCGGATACCGGGTGGGAGCCAGGCGCATGATCCGCAGCGGGCTCCGCGTTATCCTCGCACTTTTTTATCTGGTGGCGGGCATTTTTCATCTGGCAGCGCCAGAGCCATTTTTGAGCATCATGCCCAGTTTCATTCCCGCGCCAGAAGCCGTGGTGGCATTGACCGGAGTGGCCGAACTGGCGGGATCAATCGCCCTTATTCAGCCCTGGTCGGACACGCTGTGCCGATGGGCGGGGATTGGGCTGGCGCTTTACGCGCTGTGCGTATGGCCGGCCAATATGAATCATTTTGCGCTGGATATGGCAAAACCCGATGGCGGGCTTGGTCTTGGCTATCATATTCCGCGCATGATAGCGCAACCGATCCTGATCTGGCTTGCCTTGTGGACGGGGCGGGCCATGGACTGGCCCTTTGCCCCCGCCCGCAAGCGCGACCAAATCTGATCAGGTCAGATGTTTTGAGACGGCCGCGGTCATCTTGAACATCGAAATCCGTTCTTTGCCGATCACGCCGCCGAGTTTGTCGTCAGCTTCGATCATGCGTTTGTCTTCTTCTACCTGAAGCCCTTTGGCCTTGATATATTCCCACACTTTGGACGTGACTTCTGCGCGGGTCATTGGCCCCTTGCCGATGACTTCCTCCAATTGGGGGGAAAGCTGAACCGGCTTGCTAAGGGCATTGTTGGCTTTGGCCATGGGCCTCTCCTGTCTTATTGATATTACGCGAAAAACAAACGACGTCAGAGCGCGTCGTCATCGTCCTCCCACACCTCTTCACTATCGTCCTGATGCTGATAGGTTCCAGTCAATATGGCTGCGGCCACGATCCGCCCTTCCATTTCCTTATGCAGCTGAGCGCGCGAGGCACCGGGCATGAGGACCAGCGGCAGATCAATCGCAAAGAGCTGAAACACGTAATCATGCGGCCCGTCTTCCGCCGGCGGGTTGGGCAGCAGCCATTCGGAATTCTTTTGCGCGTTCTTGCCCACACGCGGCGGATTTTCGCCTTCGAGCAACTGCCCCTTTTGCGGCGGCAGGCCCCACACCACCCAATGACAGAGCGCATCATCGCCCGGCGCATCGGGGTCTTCGACGATCAGCACCAGCTCCTGCGCACCGGCGGGCGGCGGCGTCCATTCCAGTGGCGGGGCCACGGCATCCTCTTCCTGAGCGGTGAAGCACGGATCAAGCTCCTCACCATTCACAAAGGCCGCCGATTTCAGACTGAAGCCACCCTTGTTGAGCAAATCTGCACTCCCCATTCGGGCAATCGTCAGATTCGCGTGACCTTCACGCGCATTGGGAAGTTCTTTTTTAAGCCAGGCGGGGACGTGATCGGACATATCGGTTTGGATCCTCTTCTCAGTTGAGACTGATTTAATGGGATTGAGTTAGGGGAACGAGCCGTCCGGCTCCACTGTTCCATTTTGTGCGGCTATCTGTTTGGACGCGTAGACTCCCGGCTGACAACCCCTATATGCAAACGCATGGATTCAACTAAGGCAAAACTCGTCATTCGCCCCGCCGTGCCCAAGGACGCAGCGTCCATCGTACGGCTCTCCGCCAAAGTTTATGGGAAGTCGGACGCATACCGTCCCGCCCAGGTGCGCGGACAGATCAACAATTTCCCCGACGGCCAGTTCGTCGCCGAATATGAAGGCGACGTCGTGGGCTATTGCGCGACGATGATCGTTTCGAAGGATATCGCCTTTGCCCCGCATAGCTGGGCTGAAATCACGGGACAGGGCTTCGCCGCCCGTCACGATGAAGAAGGCGATGTGCTGTATGGTATCGAAGTCTGTGTCGATCCGGATTACCGGCGCCTGCGCATCGGACAGCGTTTTTACCGCAAACGGCGTGAATTGTGCCAGTATTTTGAACTCAAGGGGATCGTTTTTGGCGGGCGGATGCCCGGCTATTCCCGCCGCCGCAGGACCTATCCCGATCCGGCTGAATATCTTGATGCAGTGGTGGAAAAACAGCTGCGCGATCAGGTGATCAATTTCCAGCTCAATCAGGGCTATCAGCCGCAGAAGGTTCTGCGCAATTACGATCCGACCGATAAATCCAGCGCCGGCAACGCCGTGCTGATGTATTGGGAAAACCCGCTCGCCCCCGATGCGCGGGAAAAGGCCTCGCGCGGGCCGGGTGCCACACTGCCGTCTTCTGTACGCGTTGCCACGGTGCAGTTCATGATGCGCCGCATTTCCACGATCGACGAATTTGAACAGCAGGTGGAATATTGGGTCGATGTCGCGGCCGATTACGCTGCGGATTTCGTGGTTTTCCCCGAACTCTTCACCCTGGAATTGCTGTCCATACCGGACAAGCCACTGCCCCCGCTCGAAGCAATCGAGAAGGTCGCCGATTATACCGAACGCTTCGTGGCCTTTATGGAGCAGCTGGCGGTCAGCTATAATATCAATATCATCGGTGGCTCTCACCCGACCCGTGTCGAAGAAGGCGAGATCCGTAATATTGCCTATGTCTTCCTGCGCGACGGTGCCGTTTACAGTCAGGAGAAACTGCATCCCACTCCGTCTGAACGGCGCTGGTGGAATATCAAGGGCGGCTACGGCGCAGATGCCATTCCCACCGATTGCGGCCCGATCGGCGTGATGATCTGTTACGATTCCGAATTCCCCGAAATTGCGCGTCATCTGGTCAATCAGGGCGCGATGATGCTGTTTGTGCCCTTCTGCACGGATGAACGGCGCGGCTATTTGCGCGTGCGCTATTGTTCACAGGCCCGTGCGGTGGAAAATCAGTGTTATGTCATCACGTCCGGTGTGGTGGGCAATATTCCGAATGTCGAAAATATGGACATTCACTATGCCGAAAGCGCCATCCTGACACCGTCCGACTTCCCCTTCGCCCGCGACGGTGTGGCAGCGGATACGGCCCCCAATACGGAAACGATCGCGATTGCCGATCTCTCACTCACAGACCTGCTCACCAGCCGCCAGAGCGGTGCCGTGCAAAACCTGAAGGATCGCAGGTTCGATTTGTATCGGGTGGATTGGAAGGAAGGTCTGCCTGAAGTGGCTGAGCCGCAATCGAAACCGTTCTAAGACACTAATCCGGAGGAGCTGCCATCCGCGCTGACAGATGTTTCAGCGGCGGGGTGGCGGCCTCCACCGATATATAGAGGCGCGTTTTCCTGAAGTCCGAACCTCTATACATCGGGAAGATCAGGCGCGCGTTCTTTCCGAAAAATCAAGCGCGCGGCGGATCACACTGTCGGCACTCGACGGTTTGGCGATCAGCTCTGCATCGAGGTCTCGTACGGTTTCGTCCTGCCGGTCCAGATCTCCTGAATGCAAGACGAAGGGTATGCCCCTTTGCTCCAGGGCGCGAGCAACAGGCACGCAGGTTTCACCATCCTGCAAAGTTACATCCAGAATCGCGACGTGAATTGTCTCGGTCTGTTCGAGCAGGTCGATAGCTTGCTGCACCGTTGATGAGCACAGCGCTGCACAGCCCTTGTCTTCAACGGCAAATTCGAGATCCATCAAAATCAGTGGCTCATCATCCAGCAAGAGGATGGTGCAATCGCTGCAATCTGTCATGCCATGCTCCCCAAGGGGACTGATATCGTAACGCGAAGGCCGTCCTTCGCCCATTCACGGTCGATCTGGCCCTGCGCCAGACGCAGCATCCGATTGACGATAGCCGTGCCAGTGCCTTCGTCATTTTCGGGCTCGCTCACTTGCGGTCCGCCAACTTCCTGCCATTCAATGATGAGCGCGGCGCTGTCATCCACCTCGCCGCGCTTCCAGTCGACTTCCACCCGGCCGTTGTCATCAGACCAGGCGCCGAATTTCGTGGCATTGGCCGCCAGTTCATGCAGCACCAGTCCCACGACAGACACCGTCTGGAATGGCACCCTTGCGCCATTGCCGAGAAATATCAGCCGATCTTCATCGGCACCATAGGGGGAAAGGATCGCGCGAATGGCCTGGCCGATTTCGATGCTGCCGCTCGACGCTTCATCCAGAGTGGTCTCATATGCCCGCCCCAGAGCCTGAATACGCCCGTTAATCTCGGCCGACTCTTTTTCGATACCGCGCATTCGCCCGGTGATGTTCACAATGCCCGAAATGACAGCGAACATGTTTTTCATCCGGTGCGATAATTCGCGCGCCATCATCTTGGCATGATGTTCCTCCGCGCGGGCCGCACGAACATCAGAGACATCCCACTGGCTACCGAAAAAATACATCAGATTGCCGTCATTGTCATAGACCGGCCCCAGATGCAGCGCATTCCAGAAGGACGATCCGTCCTTGCGGTAATTCAGCAATTCCACGACCAGAACGTCTTCTGTCGCCAGTGCATGGCGGATTTTCTCAACCTGTTTCGGATCGGTGTCCGGCCCCTGGAGAAACCGGCAATTATTGCCGATGATTTCTTCTTCATCATAGCCCGTGAGCGCACGGAAGGCACGGTTGGCAAAAACGATCGGTGTATCTTCGGCATGCGGATCGCACAGGCAGATCGCCATGCGGGTTTGTGCCATGGCCTGTTCAAACAACACGCCCGATGCGCCTGAGAACTTGTCTTCCGGATGATCGGCACGAAAACGCCGTGGCGCATCATCGAAAGTGGCCGATCCCACAGGCATCTGATTGGCAAAGGATGGTCTGTCTTCGCTGTCCGACACGTATTCTTTCCGCTTAGCTGTGAATATCGTTCAACGGGCATGGGACTGAGCCGTTCCAGAACTATGTGTTCTTGCCCCATGCCAGGCAACATTGCATTATCTGCAAAGATTTCAGGAGAATGTGATGTCGAAACTATCCGGTCAGTGTCTATGCGGTTCGGTCACGATGAAAATCACCGCAGATCCCGTCATCAATGTCTGCCATTGCCGGATGTGTCAAAGCTGGACCGGCGGACCGATGTTTTCCGTCATTGCTAAAACGCAGGACATTGTGGGTCATCATCTGGTGCATGCCCGCAAGTCTTCAGACTGGGCAGAGCGGGCGTCCTGCACGCGTTGCGGCAGTTCGCTATGGTATCACTTCCTGCCCAGTGACCAATATTTCTTCTGCGCCGGATCGTTCGACTTGCCTGCCACGTTTGAGATCAAGGGACAGATCTTCACTGACGAGAAACCAGCCTATTACGATCTGGCCCAGAACACGGTGATGAAAACAGGCGCCCAGGTTCTGGCGGAAGCGGGCTTCGCACCTGACAGCGAAGGCTGAACCAGGGATGCGCTAGCCGGAAGTCAGGCAAGGGAGGCAATCGAATGCCACCCTTGCCCGGTTGGATACGCTTATTCTGGCATCAGAACCGCATCGATCGCGTGAACAACGCCGTTTGACGCTTCAACATCGACCTGCGTGACAGTGGCTTTATCGCCGGCCTCATCTGTCAGCACGACATTGCCGTCCTGCATGCGCGCGGTCAGCTTGGCGCCGTTGACTGTGGTCAGTTCGGTTTCGCCGTCATTTTCCTCGATCTGCTGCTTCAGCGCTTCAGAAGACACGTCCCCCTTAACCACATGGTAGGTCAGAATAGCTTCGAGCTTGCTCTGGTTTTCCGGGGCGGTCAGTTCTTCCAGCGTGCCTTCAGGCAGAGCATCGAAGGCCGCATTGGTAGGAGCGAAAATCGTGTAAGGCCCGTCGGTCATCAGCGTACCGCCAAGCTGCGCCGCCTGAATAGCCGAAACCAGCGTGGAGAAATCGTCATTCTCCTCTGTGACATCGACGATCGTCTTCGGAGCCGGTGCGGCCTCAGTGGCAGCCGCTTCGGGGGCTTCTTCCGCAGTTTCGGAGCCACAAGCTGAAAGAGCCAGCGCGGCACCGGCCAGAAGCGGAAGCGTAAAGCGTTTCATGTAAAACGTCCTTTTGAATATCTAACAATAAGAGGCGGAATCGCCTGACGCGCCGCCTCTGACCCCGAAAACGGCAGAATGCCTCGGGAGTTCCGAAATAGCACTTAGCCCGCCCCAGCGCGAGCCGACAGTTCCTTAACCGGATGGCTGTCGCTCCAGCCGCACCCATCGCGCAATTCACTGCCCAGCCGCAGGGTCACGGTAAAAGGATAGGTGCGGTCGGACATCCCATCGCTGCACGTGCCCTCCGTCACCATCATATCAAAGGTCTCACCATGATAGTTTCCGGATAAAGTCAGTCCGGCCCGGCCGGCGAAACGGCGGATAGTGATCGCCTCCCCCTCCGGTTTTTCCGGTGTAGTATAGGTCAGAACAGTGCCCTTTGCCTGCGCTCCCCAGAAGGGCTCCGTACCGCTTACATGCAGCATTTCACTCTCGGCAATTTGCGCAAAAGGCTGGTTGTCATCCTGATCCCCCGGCACCGTGCCGTCCGGCCCGCCCGAGGAACACCCGCTCAATCCCGGCAGCGCAATTGCAGAGATAATGAGGAAAAATGGATGGGCGCGCATGGGAGGAATCCTTTCACTACGCCAGAGATAAGGTGGCATTCTTTCACCAGCTCCTTAGCCAATTCTGGCAGAAAATATAGCGCCACCGTGATGGGATGCGCTGTCAGTCGCACAGCTCAGGAGATGGTGAACTTTCCGAAAGGAGCCGGTTTTCAGGCAGTCGATCAGTGTGAGCGAAGCAATGCATTTGGAATTGCGATCCATTCGCAATAATTACAAATCTCAGCTTCAGCGAAGGATTACGCGCCATGCCACAGGATCTCATCAAGACATTCACCTATCTCGTCCTGCATCTGATGGTCGGTTTCTCTGTCGCCTATGCCATCACCGGTTCGCTCGCCCTTGCCGGGGGGATTGCACTGATCGAACCCTGCATCAATGCCGTTGCCTTTTTCTTTCATGAAAAGGCCTGGGCTGGATTCAACGCGCGTTCTCAGGGCAGAAATGGAGCAAAGGCGCTCCACCCCAGCCTGCTTCATTGCGCATAGGCCAATTTTTGCGTAACGGCGCGGACAGCAAACGGCTATCAGCCGCTGGTATTTACTATTCAGGAGAAGAGCCGCATGTCCGCCGATGAAGACTATGTCTATGACGAGGAAAGCGGCGAATGGATGCCAGCGTCCGAACTGGCCGCAAAACAGGCCACAGCCGGTCAGGTCGAAGTGCGCGACGCGGTGGGCAATGTTCTGCAGGATGGTGATCAGGTAACGCTGATCAAGGATCTGAACGTCAAGGGCGCGGGCCAGACATTGAAACAGGGCACACTGATCAAGAGCATTCGCCTGACCGGAGACGATCAGGAAATCGACTGCAAATATCCCGGAATCAAGGGCCTCGTCCTGCGCGCAGAATTCGTCAAGAAGCGCTAAGGGCACTCTTTATCGCACCGGCGTTGCCTCACAGAATTGCGAGGGAATACATACTGACCTCAGTCCGTTCTTGAACTGCGGTTCTTTCGGGAAGTAGTGATGTCCATCCTTTTTCGCTGCGGAGCAATCGCGCTGTTGCTCGCCGGTTGCGCACCGGAAAATGTTGCGGCCGAACCACGGGATTTGCCGCGCCTGGTGCCTGACCCTATCCAGCGTGACGATCGGCCGACCATTCTCCGCGGTTGGCACGAGGCTCACACCACTTACTCCGACAATCGGCTGTTACCCGACAATCAGGCATTTGACGGGGCAGTGCTCATGACGGTGAAGGATGTCGCGGTAGAATTTGAAGCCGGACTTCGTGAAGCCTTGGCGCATGAAAGCGTAAGCGAGCCGGTGATCACCGCGCGCCGTGATCTGACCGGCGGAATACCCGACATGTTCAGCGAAGCGATCGACAACCCGCAAGGACGCTATTCAACCTTTACCGCCTCGGCACGCACCGCTTCTGGCCCGGTGCAAATCGCTGGCTTCTGGCTCCAGACACCGCAAGGTGAGGATATTGGCGCCACATTCGAAATGTTCGTTGCCCCGCCCGATATATTTGCCGCGATGGGCGGCTGGTTTGTCCCTGCAGCGCGCTATTTCGACATCTCCTTCGTCGATCCCGCAAAGGCAGACCTTCTGGCTGTTGGTACAGCCCCACCGGATGAGGCGGCACAAAGCCTTGCGCAGCATTTCGGCGATTTCATGAGCTTTATTCTGCAAAGTCAGGCGCTGATATCATCCATGCAGCAGCAAACGCTAAGCATTCAGCAGGGTCTCGACCAGACCAATCCGCGCGGATTACAAGACCCCATGTACAAGCCCTGAGAATGCATCAATCCTGAGCATTCGCGATATTCATGCAGCGATCTGAAAGATGACCAGATCGCCGCGTTCGGCATCACCGATTACGGCTCAGGCGCCTATAATTGGCACTCACCGGACGCTTATAATGCGCCATCGCGCGGCCCGCCGCATTTTCAGGCGACTGATCCATTCCACCCGCCATGACATCGGGCCAGAAGCTGAAGGCGGCGGAGATTTTCTCGCTCACCATCTGTTTCGCCTCACGCTCGGCGAGTTTGCCCCCGTTCATCATCCGCAAGGATCGCAGCCAGATAACAGCCCCCATCTCGCCAGCGAGCATCCAGCTATCGAAAGCGAGGTCAGGCCATGATTTTGTGGTAGAAGAAGACATAGGTTGATCACTCCGGCAGCGCTATGCTGCACTGCAATAACGAACAGCCTCCACAATCGTGCCGCCCATCCCCTCGGTTCGTCGCAAAACTTCGCCATGGCTCGGCAGGTACGTTTTCACACCATTTTTGCATCGCATCGCACTTCGGCTTAAGCCGCAGCCCATGCTGACACTCGACAAGATCATTTCGGACCGCGGATCGAAATATGCCGTGTCCGGTGCCAGGTGCACTTCTTCGGATGAAGCCAAGGCGCTGGTCAGGGCGCTGTGCAAGGCCAAGAAATTCGCCAAGGCCACGCATAATAGCTGGGGCCTTATCTGTGACGAGGGCCCGATCAAGAATGACGATGGCGAAAGCGGCGCGGGCCTCATTATCCTGCGGATGCTCGAACGCGAGGAGCTGCGCGATCACCTCATAGTCGTCACCCGCTGGTATGGCGGCAAACATTTGGGCGGGGATCGCTTCCGCCATGTGCAAAACGCCGTGACGGCCTATCTGGACGAACTGCGGAAATAGATGCAGCCGGGCACAGACAGGCTTGCCACACAGGCGCCGTCAGCCCGAAGTTTTATCATCCGCAGCAGGCCCGGCATTGTTTTCGCCCCCGCGCGGCTTGGCCTTATGCGCGGCAATCGCTTCATCGATGGCGGCAATCCGCTGCCGCTCGGGCGTGTCCCTGGCCAGCCCTTTGAGCCGGCACGTCGCCCATAATTGACGGCGCTCGGATTCCAGCGATTTGAGATAGAGGTCGGCCATAGGGTACTTTCCGGCGCATGCGCCTGCTGAAACAGAGAATAGCGCCCCATAGAGACGAATGGTCATTTGCGACAGGGGGCATCGCAGACCGCGTTACCTGCCTACCTCCCAGCTCTGGCGCGCGCCGCCCGAGACTGCGCCGCTCAGCGCCGCCCGTCCTGTTCCTTCGCTACGCCCTTGAACGGCTCGCCATCCGCTTTGACATCCATGAACTGCCCCGCCTCGGCGGAGCCCTCTTCACGATTGCGCTTGGTCCATTTGCCCGTCGCCGTGTTCTTCACCTGACTACGATCCTCGACCGAGCCAATACGATGATCGTCACCTGTGTTGCGTGCCATGTCACTCTCCCTCGGGCAATCAACGGGTGAGGATTCGGGCGGGTTCCGAATTATGGTCAGGCGGGTACGACATGACCGCGGAACCAGTCAGTCAGTTCGCTCTCCGAGATTTCGCCTGCAGCGAGGGCGAGCACGATCTCGATAGCCTCTCTCGGGGTAAATGAGAGGGTCTGCCCGTTGAGTTTAAGGAAGAGGCGAGCGAAAACCCATGCCGTGCGCTTGTTGCCATCAGCGAAGGGGTGATTACGCGCAATGCCATAAGCATAGGCTGCGGCGAGCGCGCACAGGTCTTCCTCTCCATAGGTCCACTGGTTGAGCGGCCTTGCCAGAGCACTTTCGAGCATGCCCCGATCGCGCACTCCGGTCGGCCCGCCATGTTCGGCAAGCTGGCGATCATGCACCGCCAGCGCGATGTCGAGAGAAAGCCATTCCGGCTCGGTGCGCTGAGCCATGCCTACTTGGCAAGTTCGCGCAGAATATCGCGATCCTCGCGCATGATCGCCTCGGCGGCATCCATCTTGGCAGCAAAGTCCGGATCGACGGCCGTCAGCCGCACCCCGTCGGGTGCTTCGGACAAGTAGATTTGGTCCCCCGGCCCCACCCGAAGCCGCGCCAGCACCTCTTTCGGTAGGACGATCCCGGCGGAATTGCCGATCTTGGTGATCTTGAGCGACTTGTTCATACGGGCGTTATAACGGAGGCTGCACGCAGAAGCTAGCGCCAACCGCTATTCATTCTGCCATCCGTACATCTCTTCCGCATGATATTCCTGAACGATTTTTTCGACATCGATGTATTCTTCTGGATCGATGCCAAAAAACTCAACCGGGTCTTCTTCTTCCATTGATGTGAAGATATTGCCCAAGCCGGCGTGTGTAAGCTCCGTAAAACCATCCAAATGGAGGGAACAAACCGCACATCGAAATTTGTTGGGAAGGACTCGGACCTCACGGGTGATGGTGCCGTCTTCGTCTGATACTTGAATGGGGCCACGGTTGATACTTTCACCGTGGAGCGCCCCTCCAAATCCGCACGAAGGGCAATCCACGCTGCGCCCTAGTGGTGTCATACCCAGCCATTTGGCCATTGCCTTTGCTGCTTTCGCAGTTATCTCTGATTTTTGATCGCCAGTTAGCGCGCCAAACTCTTTACTGTGCTTGGACACACGATCTTTGACCTCTTTCTCGATCGCCGCTCCGCGATCATCGAGCATTTTCTCAGCGCCACTTGCCTGCTCAGTGCCCAGCAAATCCTCCAAGCTCAGGCCCATATGGTCTAGCAAGACCTTATAAATTTCATAAGTTCGCGGCAGCCAGCTAGCAGGAGCGATGCCTTCGAATGCTGCATCACCACCATGTAGTTCCTTATTTCGGCGATCAGCCAGCAGAAGGCAGTGGCCCGCCATATTGTCCGTAAATTTTTCTATAAAAACAGCGCACCTAGCGAAAACTGTCTTCGCATGAACCGATCTTGGGTTTGCTTTTGGGTTTACGCCGAAGACATAGTAAATGTTGGCTTCGTTGGTTGGGTCGGCGATGAGAACGGGATGGATTTTTGACAGGGCCGCACGAGCCAAAAGCTCGGTACACAAGCTCATCCAAAAACCGTAAAGAGCTGAATCAATCTTTTCTTCGTTGGCACGCGAAGCGTACAGCTTTGCTTTTGCAAAAAGGGGATCAAATTCCCATTCCATGCCTTACCCCCAATAACAGCGTCTAACACGCCTACTTTTACTTTCTCCAACTCTGGATCGTCTGTGCAGAGTCCGGTAATTATCAATGATGAGCCAATGCCCTGATTGCAATACAATACTGTCTGTCCGCCCCAAAGAGCAGAGCTCCTTTTCCAGACCGTTGCAGGCAACTCGGAGAAGCGTTGGATCAAATCGAACTCGCCAACCGATTTCAGGAAGACGCTGGAGAATGGTCCCGTAAACTGCCCTTTTGCTTTGACACTGGAACGGCCAAACAACCTCTTTCAAATTCACTGCCGTCGCCCGTTCGACTGCGCCCCAGTCGAAAACCAAAATATCGGTCGACACCTCTTCGAATCCGCCTTCAATGCAATGAAGTGAAAGCATGCGCGGCGGTCGCGGCCAACTTGCGCAATCTGTATGGAATGGCTGTTGCGAAAGCCCGTAGATGGCCGACATTGTGCGCGGAGAAGCGTCCTCGGATGACTTAGGCGCGAGCGATGCGACACGCCCGGTAGCGACGAGACCACACCGCCATTCGAGCTCTCTTGCCAGATCGTCAGGACTCGGCGCTTCAGCCTCATGACTGCACGCGTATCCTCGGATCCGAAGGTTTTCCCAGAACGTCATGGAGTAGCCAACTCACCCCTCTGGCAAATACAACCGCTCCCCCTTCTCCCGGTACACCTTGCTCATCTCCTCCATCCCCTCACGCGCTTCCTCAGCTTCGTCCGCCGAGGTCTCGGCACGCAGGTTCTCGCTGGCCAGATAGGAATCCGAATTCTGCTTGGCGGCGAATTCGCGGACTTCCTGGCTGATTTTCATCGAGCAGAATTTGGGCCCGCACATCGAGCAGAAATGGGCGGTCTTGGCGCCTTCTGCGGGGAGCGTCTGGTCGTGATATTGCTCCGCCGTTTCGGGGTCGAGCGACAGGTTGAACTGGTCACGCCAGCGGAATTCGAACCGCGCGCGGCTGAGTGCATCGTCGCGCAATTTGGCCGCCGGGTGACCCTTGGCAAGGTCGGCCGCATGGGCGGCGAGCTTGTAGGTCACCACGCCGACCTTCACATCGTCGCGGTCGGGCAGGCCCAGATGTTCCTTGGGCGTGACGTAGCAGAGCATCGCCGTGCCGTACCAGCCGATCTGCGCCGCGCCGATGCCGCTGGTGATATGGTCATATCCCGGCGCGATATCGGTGACGAGGGGCCCGAGCGTATAGAAAGGCGCTTCGCCGCAGGCTTCCAGCTGCTTTTCCATATTCTCCTTGATCTTGTGCATGGGCACATGGCCCGGCCCTTCGATCATCACCTGCACATCCTGTTCCCAGGCGCGCTTGGTCAGTTCGCCCAGCGTGTAAAGCTCAGCAAATTGCGCTTCGTCATTGGCATCCGCGATCGAGCCGGGACGCAAACCATCGCCCAGTGAATAGGCCACGTCATAGGCCTTCATGATCTCGGTGATTTCGTCGAAGCGTTCGTAGAGGAAGCTCTCCTTATGATGCGCGAGGCACCATTTCGCCATGATCGACCCGCCGCGGCTGACGATGCCGGTCACGCGCGTGGCCGCCATCGGTACGAAGGGCAGGCGCACACCGGCATGGATGGTGAAGTAATCAACGCCCTGCTCGGCCTGCTCGATCAGCGTGTCGCGGAAGACTTCCCAGGTGAGATCTTCGGCCACGCCGCCGACCTTTTCCAGCGCCTGATAGATCGGCACGGTGCCAATCGGCACGGGGCTGTTGCGGATGATCCATTCGCGCGTGTCGTGAATATTGCGGCCCGTGCTGAGATCCATCACGGTATCCGCGCCCCAGCGGGTGGACCAGACCATCTTGTCCACTTCAGCCGCCACGTCGGAAGCGACCGCGCTATTGCCGATATTGGCGTTGATCTTGACCAGGAAATTGCGCCCGATCGCCATCGGCTCGGCTTCCGGGTGGTTGATATTGCTGGGGATGATCGCGCGTCCGCGCGCCACTTCGTCGCGGACGAATTCGGGCGTCACATGATCGGGGATCTCTGCCCCCCAGCTATTGCCGTCGCGCTCCGCCGCTTCGCGGGCCTGTTCCCGCCCCAGATTTTCACGCGCGGCGACATATTCCATTTCCGGCGTGATGATGCCTTGGCGGGCATAATGCATCTGGCTGACATTCTGGCCAGCCTTGGCGCGCAGGGGGCGGCTGACGACCTTGGGGAACGGCGGCACCCCGCCCGAACGGTCCGGCCCAAGCTGGCCATTGTCTTCGGGTTTGATGGAGCGGCCGTCATATTCCTCCACATCGCCGCGTGCCATGATCCATTCCCGGCGCAGCGGGTTAAGGCCGGCGGAAATATCGATCTGTGCATTCGTGTCGGTATAGGGACCGGACGTGTCATACACGCGCAAAGGCGGCTCACCGCAGGACGGCTCCAGATCAATTTCGCGCATGGCGACATTGTAAGGTCCGACATGAACCTTGCGGCTGCCGCGAATGGGACCGGTGGTTACGCCGATTTCGAGGGGGGAATTGATGTCAGCCATGGAAATGTCCTTGGAGAGCGTGAGAAAAATCAGATGCGGGAGAAGGCGAGCAGGAGGAACCCTGCGCCAATAAGAGTGGACAGTCCGGCCCATATCGGGCCGCCCTTCGCCATCAGGCGCCGGGCAAAAATCATGAAGCGATCACCGCTGGCCAATATCAGCGCACCTTCCGCCGCGCAGATGCCGCCAATGACAGTGAGCGCGATGGCTAGCCAGTCACCGGGCCGCAGCGCGCAGACACAATACAGCGCCGCGCCAATGGCGATGCAGACAATTCCGGTGAGGAAACGCAGGCCGTGGCTGGTGATAAGGTCTTCGACCATGGCCGCCCAGCCGCCCGGGCTGCGCAATTCGCCAATCCCGGCAGCCAGCGCATAGAGGCCCAGAAACAGGGCGATCCATGCAGGATAATCGAAAAAGGCCACCGCGCGTCTCTCCTCTTCGCAAGGGAGGATGGGTGCGGCGCAACGGGAAATATCTACCCGGACCAGCCACTCCCTCCGCCCGTGCTAACGGGTTCAGGTTCAACGGGTCGAACGGTGCCAGACGTTCCTCTCAGGCCATTTAACGCAGCCACTATAAATAGCGGCGGGCGGCCTCCCCGGTGCTTCGATTCCGAATCATAGAGGATAGCGACGCCGACGTAAAGCTGTGCAACCACGTCCCGGCAGGCACAGACTATCCTGCGCAGGGCGACGCCCGCATCAAATGGCCATTTCCCGCCATTCACCCGGGGGTACGCCCTCGAGCGTCCAGTCACCGATCTGCCAGCGGACAAGGCGCAAGGTCGGGTGGCCGACGGCGGCGGTCATGCGGCGGACCTGGCGGTTGCGCCCTTCGCGCAGGGTCAGGCTGATCCAGCAATCGGGCACCGTTTTGCGGAAACGCACTGGCGGATCACGAGGCCAGAGATCGGGCTCTGGGATCCGCTCAGCCTCTGCCGGGCGGGTCGGTCCGTCTTTCAGCGTGACCGAGCGGCGCAGTTTCTCCAGCGCGCCATCCTGCACCTCACCCTCCACCTGCACCAGATAGGTCTTGGGCAGCTTGAAGCGCGGATCGGCAATGCGGGCCTGCAAGCGGCCATCATCGGTCAGCAGCAGCAGGCCTTCACTATCCCGGTCCAGCCGCCCGGCGGGATAGACCCCCGGCAGATCTATAAAATCGGACAGGGTCGCGCGTTTGGTCTCGGTGCCGCGATCGGTAAATTGCGACAGCACGCCATGCGGCTTGTTGAACAGGATCAGCCGCGCCATGGTCTCGCTCCTCGCCTCTGGCGCACCAGCCGCGCCGCTATCGCCGCGATAGGGGTGCCCCTCAGGCGAAGCAAGCATGGATGGAGTGCGCGAAAATTCTCGCCTTGCGGCGCGGGGCAGCCTATCGGACGGGTTTCCATTCTATCGTTACAGGCAATTGGCATGATCCCCCTTGAACATCTCGACAGCGCGCAAATTCCCGGTGGAAACGAATTGCGCCTGTGCCGCAGAGGCAAGGATTTCATGATTCAGCTTGACCGTAACGAGTTGATGAACAGCCGGATGAGCGGATCGGAAGAGGCGCTGGCCACGATGGCGCTGGACCGCCTGGTCGGCTATAAATCACCGCATCTGCTGATTGGCGGATATGGCATGGGTTTCACTCTGCGCGCGGCCTTGGCAGGGATGGATCAGGGCAAGATCACGGTGGCTGAACTGGTTCCCAAGATCATCGAATGGGCGCGCGGACCAATGGCGGACATGACGGGTGACTGTCTGGAAGACCCGCGTGTGACACTGAAAATGCGTGATGTCGGTGATCTGATTTATAGCGCTCGCGATGTGTATGACGCGATCCTGCTGGATGTCGACAATGGCCCGGATGGGCTGGTACGCGACGATAATGACCGGATTTATTCGCGCGGCGGGCTGCAGGCGGCCAAGCGCGCGCTGACGCCCGGTGGTGTGCTGGCCATCTGGTCAGCCGCACCGGATGAGAGCTTCAAATTCCGTCTGAAACGCGCCGGTTTTGAAGTGGACGAAGTTGCTGTGAGGGCCCGCAGCAATGGCAAAGGACCGCGTCACGTGATCTGGTTCGCGCAGGAAGGCTGAGGCACCGATAACTGGTCCACGGCCAAAGGGTATGTCTACCGCACCCCGCCGAGGGGACAAAGCGCGCCTATTACGCCTGAGCGGCGGCGGTAGCCAGAGCCTGTCCGACAGGTGCGACCGTGGTCTGATCTGTCGAGTTATCGGGAGATTCCACCTCCAGCTCGGTAATACAGCGATTGCGGCCTAACTGTTTCGCGCGTGACAATGCCATATCCGCCCGTTCAAAAGCCGATTGCAAATCACCGGGGCCATCCATCATGGCAACGCCAAAACTTGCGCTGAACGATTCACCCATCGGCAATTCCCGCAAACGATAGGCGCGAAAAGCCTCACGCAGTCGATCCCCCTTGGTCTTCCCTTCGCCGAGATCCGCACCCGGCAGCAGCAGGACAAATTCATCCCCGCCAATCCGCGCCGCAATACCGCCCGTTTGCAGAATGGAACCAAATGCGCGCAGCATCGCATCGCCAGCGGCATGCCCATATTCGTCATTGACCAGCTTGAAACTATCCACATCGCACAGGATCAGCGCCGCCGGTGAAACCTTGCGATTACGGGCAAGCTCTTCAAAAAAGCGGCGGTTGGGCAGGCCTGTCAGATAGTCGCGTTCCGCGCCATTCCGATAGGTGTTGAGCGTGGTGGCAACCACTCGCGTGATAATCAGGAGCACAGACACCGGCACCAGTACGGCATATATCTGGATCAGCACACGCTGCAGATCAGTCCGGCCAAACAGCCCAAGCGGAGCATCTGCCCCCAGCAAAGTGGGAAAAAATGGCACCCGCACCAGAATGATCATGAACAGCAATAAGGCGATAGCAGCCATAAGATGGCCCAGCACGCCAATCACAGCTCTGCGGCGGATCAGGCAGAGCAGAGCATCGAACATGGCCACCACCCCGGCTAGCTGCCCCCCCAATGTCACCGCGACCGGCGGAATAGGGAACGGCAGACGCATCAGGAACAGGGAAAGAAGCGTCAGAGATGCACATGTAATCAGAATATTGCGATGTGCCATCGGGGCGCCAAATGCCACTCGAATGGATTGCGACACAGTGAAATAGGCCGCCGGGCTCGCAATTGTCGCGATGACAATATCCAGAGCGGTCAGCGTGTCGCCATCAAGCGCTATCGTCTCGAAAATACCGCACACAAGTGCAGCCGCCAGCCATGCGAGCGCCGAGTGGCGCCGCATAGCCAGAAATGTCAGAAGGCACAAAAAAGCCAGCCCCCCGACGATGCTCAGCATCGCCACAGCCAGATTTACAGTAATATTCAAAATTTACCCCCCTTCGGGGCGTCATTAATACGTGATTAATGCGCAATTTTCACGCAATAAATCGAGAGGGTGCGAATTAATATTCCGCTTGCCGTTTAATCTGGCAACAGTTCGGTTCGTTTTACACGTGACTTCTCTCGCATGTCGGTGAGCGTCGTTCCGATCGAAGCCGAAATGATCAGCATAATGGCAACCGCCTGTATCGGAGAAAGCGATTCGCTCAGCAATATCCAACCGGTCGTCGCAGCGACCACGGGCTCCAGGCTGGTAAGCGTACCGAATGCCTTGGGCGGCAATCGCCGCAAAGTGTACATTTCCAGAGAATAAGGCAGCGCGCTGGAAAGGAAGCCAATCACGATCCCCAGCCCCAGCACGGATGGCAGCAGCAGGTCCGCTCCGGCTTCCACGATGCCAAAGGGCACCACCAGAATGGCCGCGATGATCATGCCAAGGCCGGTCGCCATCGTTCCGTGATCAAGCCCGGCCTTGCGTCCGGTGAGAATGTAAAAGGCCCAGCAGGCGCCTGCTCCCAGCGCGTAAGCGGCTCCGACCGGGTCCAGATCGCCCACCCCGCCACTGAGCGGCAGGAGCAGGGCCAGCCCGGACACGGCGAAGGCTATCCAGAGAAAGTCAGCCGCTTTGCGCGATGAGCAGACTGCCACAGCCAGTGGCCCCGTAAATTCCAGCGCTACGGCAATACCCAGCGGCAAGGAGCGCAGCGCCATGTAAAAGAGGAAATTCATACCCCCCATTGTCAGGCCGTAAAGCAGCACCGGAAGCCAGCTTTGCGCTGTAAAGCGCGCCCGCCATGGCCGCATAACCAGCGTCAGCATCAATGCCGCAAAGGTGAGGCGCAGCGCGGTCGTCCCCTGCGCGCCAACCAGGGGGAATAGCTGCTTTGCCAGCGCCGCACCAATGCCGATCGACAGCATGGCGCCGACCAGAGCGGCCAGGGGTAACAGGCTGGCGCGCCAGTCATATTTCTGCGTTTCACTCACACCGTTGCCCCTTCCTGAGCTCATCGGTTCGCAGCTACTCTTCCCTCCGGCAAAATCCAGCTCTTGATGACGCGAAACGTAATCTTCCCGCCCCGCCGCCCGCCCCGCCGAGTCCCCCATTGCCTGATCAATTGTGCGCATTATGCTGCGCAGTATAAATACACGATTTCAGGGGATGTTCTGTGAAAACACTTCATAAACTCTGCGCTGCGACGGCGCTGATCATGCCGTCCATCGCCCTCGCCCGCCCGATGACGGCCGAGGATGTCGCCCGTCTGGAAAGCGTTCAGACGATTGCAATATCCCCTGATGGCTCCCGCATTGCCTATACAACACGCAGCCTGCCTGATGTGACCAGTGGGGAAGAGGATGGCAAAGCCCGGCAAAGGCTGAATCTGACGACCGGCCCGGATGCGGCACGCGCATTTCTGCCCGATGATATGGGAGTGTCCTCTGTCTCCTTTTCACCGGATGGATCGATGATCACATTTCTGTGGTCCGATGAAGGCGAAAAGACCGCCCTCTGGGGGATTCCCGTTGATGGCGGCAGCCACCGCAAGCTGGCGGCGATTGAAGACGCTGCCATCCGCAAATATGCCTGGGCACCCGATGGCAGCACGGTGTACATGCTGACGGGTGCGGCGCCGGATGAGGCGCGCGATGCCGAAAAAGAAGCCGGGTTCGATGCCGTGGTTTACGAGGAAGAGCAGCGCTTCAACCGTCTCTTCGCCGCAGAGGTAAACCGCAAAAGACCCGATAAGAATCCGCGCGAAATCACGGTGCCGGGATATGTCAGCGATATAGAGGTTGCCCCCGATGGCAACTGGGCGGCCATCACCAGTGCCCCCTCCCCCCTGATTGATGACGCCTATACGTCCAAACGGCTGCAGATCCTTGATCTGGCCAGTGGAAATATCCGCCGCGTCATCGAAACGCCGGGCAAATTGGGGGATTTCGAAATTTCGCCCGATGGCACGCAAATTTCGATGATCGCGGCGGTCGATGCCAATGACCCTGCGGCCACCACCCTGCATCTGGTCAATGTTGCGAACGGCACGTACCGCGCCCTGAATGCAGGCGCGCCGGAAGCAACAGTCGACACTGAGTGGATGGCCGATGGCCGGCTGGCAACAATCGCCCATGTGGGAGCGCAAAGCCGGCTGAGGATCTATACCGAGGATGGCAATCTGGTGGAGGATATCGCCTCTGGCCCGATCATTCTGACCGGGCTGGAATCGGGCGGCAACCGGATTGCGGTGGAGGCGGATTCCCCCCGCCACCCCAGCGAATTGTTCCTGTGGTCCAATGGCCGTTTCCAACGCTGGACCCAGCATAATGAATGGCTGGCAGATGTCGATTTCGTGGAGCAGCGCACCATGCGTTACACCGCCCGGGATGGGCAGCAGATTGAAGGCATTCTGATTGAACCGGTGGGCGGTGTGCCTGCTGGAGGCGCGCCCACGATCATGGACGTCCATGGCGGTCCGGAAAGCCACGAATCCAACGGCTGGCTGACTGCCTATTCCATGCCCGGACAAGTCGCCGCCGGTGAAGGCTATGCCGTTTTCCTCCCCAATTATCGCGGCTCAACCGGGTATGGCACCGCCTTTTCCAAACAGCATCAGAACAATTACACCGACCCGGAATTTACCGATATTGTCGATGCCAAACGCGCCCTGGTGGAAGCGGGAATTACCGATCCTGACCGCACGGGCATTACGGGCGGCTCCTATGGTGGATATGCCACAGCATGGAGCGCCACCGCTTTGTCGGACGAATATGCCGCGGGCGTGATGTTTGTCGGCATTTCCAACCAGGTCAGTAAATTCGGCACCACCGACATTCCGAATGAAATGTATCTGGTGCATGCGCGCAAATGGCCGTGGGAAGATTGGCAAGGGATGATGGAAGTCAGCCCGATCTATCATGTGGACACTGCCGAAACGCCGCTGCTCATCATGCATGGGGAGGATGATCCGCGCGTTTCGCCGACGCAAAGCTATGAACTCTATCGCAATATCAAATTGCGCAAACCCGATACGCCTGTGCGTCTGGTCCTCTATCCGGATGAAGGCCACGGCAATGCCGGGGCCGCTGCGCGCTATGACTATAATCTGCGGATGATGCGATGGTTTGACACCTATCTGAAAAGTGGCGACCGCACCGCTGCCCTGCCCGACCCACGCCCGGATTTACCGGATATGGAGTCAGATGCGGACTGACATACCCGCGCATAAAAAAGGGGCGGCGGGCTGAAACCCGCCGCCCCTTTTTCAATAGCCCACCCCATGATCGGGGTATGGATCAGAAAGTATAGGCAATCCCGGCGCCGCCGAAGAACTGATCGGCATCACCGCGAATTGAGGTCAGCGGCGTTTTCTTCGCATCGCCCAATTGACGCGAATAGCCCGCAACTCCGACCAGCGCCAGGCCGCCATTGGTCAGATCGCCATCAAGGTCGACCCCCATGATCAGCGTTGCACCAGCCGAATTCCAGCCGCCATCCGCTTCATATTCCGGCAAACCGCTGGCCACCGCCCCGGCCGGGCTGATGGAATAATAATAGTCGTTAAACTTGTCATTCCCGTGTTCTGCACTGACCGCAAGAATGGTGACAATGCCCCGGCTAAGCGGTGTAAAATAGGAAATGGACGGCGAAATCGTCATCCCGTCATGGGCACCAAGCACATCCCATTTCACATCCACATTCATGCTGACCGTGTCATATTCATGCAGCACGCCGTTGAAACTCACGCCCGCAGAGGGGCCGATTTCCAGCGCAGTGTCCAGATCGCCCAGCCGTTTGACCACTTCATCCTTGATCTTGCCATCACGGTCGGTGCGCAAACGCGCAGTCGGCCCGAAGCTGAAGCTGACAGGCTGATCGTCATCATCGATCACATCCAGCGCGATACCGCCTGCGCGGGGATTGATGCCGATGCCCTGCACCTTACCGCGAATGGCGGGAAAGACGCTGATGACGTAATCATCCGAACCATCATAGCTGGGTGATGCAACCGCGCCGACACCCACCGTCAGATTGTCTCCGGCAAACACGCCGGCATCCACCGCCGTGACCGGATCATCCTGGGCCTGCGCAGGCATTGCGAAGGCGAGCATCCCCAGCGCCGATGCGCTGGTGAAGATTATATTTTTCATGCAGATGTACCCCGTATTTCTATGGTACTAACAACTCGCTCATTCGGTCTCGGTTCCAAATAGTGGCAGCGTTTGTCGTTTTGCGCGCATCGGACGATTTGCCTGCACGCTCCCATCAGCTAAGGCAGGCCTATGGATAAAACAGGCTGTGATATTGCGATTGTCGGTGGGGGCCTCTCCGGCGGTTTGATCGCCGCTGCCCTGCAGCAGCACCGGCCAGACCTTTCCGTGGCTTTGATCGAAAGCGGCACACGCCCCGGCGGCAATCATCGCTGGAGCTGGTTCAGCAGCGACCTGTCACCTATGGGCGCAGAGGCGGAAGCGCTGCTGGCCCTATTCCCGCATGCCCGGTGGGATGGCGGATATGATGTGCGTTTCCCCGCGCTCGAACGACATTTGTCGACGCCCTATAATTCGCTTTCTTCTACGGAGTTTGCCGCGGCGCTCGAAAATATGCTGCCGCCCGGCACGATTATGACCGGGCGGCAGGCCAGCCGGTTGACCCATCGCCAGGTGAAGCTGGATGATGGCAGCACCATCGATGCGCGCAGCGTGATCGATTGCCGTGGCCACACCGAATCACGCTATCTAGGCGGCGGGTATCAGGTATTTTACGGGCGCCACCTGCGCAGCCCCACACCGCATAATATTGAACACCCTGTCATCATGGATGCCATGGTGCGCCAGCATGGCTCCTATCGCTTCGTCTATGTCCTGCCGCTGAGCGACACGGAGCTGTTCCTCGAAGACACCTATTATTCCGATGGCCCTGAACTGGACCAGGCCGAACTGTCCGCCCGGATCGATCGTTATTGCGAAAGACACCGGCTGCAGGGCGAAACCATCAGTGAAGAAACGGGCGTCCTGCCGGTTATCACCGGGGGAGACTTCCCGAAATTTCAACGTGAGCAGCGCCTCTCAGGCGTCGCCATCGCGGGCGCACGCGGCGGGTTTGTCCATCCCCTGACCAGCTATACGCTGCCCTTTGCGGTCGACACCGCGCTGGCCATCGTGCGGGCGGCCGATATGCCGGGGCACCTTCTGGCGGACCAGCTGGAGGAGCGGGCGCGGAACCATTGGCGAGCCACCGGATATTACAGAATGCTGGGCAGCATGTTGTTTGGCGCGGCCGAGCCGGAAGAAAGGTTTCGTATCTTCGAAAGATTTTACCGTTTGCGCGAACCTTTGATAGAACGCTTCTATTCCGCGCGTTCAACGCCGGCAGATCGCTTCCGCGTTCTATGCGGCAAACCACCCGTTCCGATTTTCCGCGCCCTGCGCACCCTGATTATTTCCCGCCGGAAGGATTTTGCATGAACAGCCCCATTACGGCGCAGACGCGCCGCGCCTGTGTCATCGGTTCCGGCTTTGGCGGGCTGGCGCTGGCCATTCGCCTGCAAAGCGCAGGCATTGCGACCACGATTGTGGAATCCCGCGATACGCCGGGCGGACGTGCCTATCACTGGCAGCGTGAAGGATTCACCTTCGATGCCGGGCCGACCGTCATCACCGACCCTGATTGCCTGCGTGAACTGTGGCAGCTGACCGGTGCCGATATGGCGCAGGATGTGGAACTGATGGAAGTCATGCCCTTCTATCGGCTCAACTGGCCCGACGGCACCAATTTCGATTATTCGAATGATGACGCCCAATTGCGCAAGGAAATCGCCAAGCTCGATCCCGCCGATGTCGATGGCTATGACGAATTTCTGCGCTACGCCGCCGCCGTTTATGAGGAAGGCTATGTAAAGCTCGGCACGGTGCCGTTCCTTGATTTCAAAAGCATGATCAAGGCGGCCCCTGCGCTGGCCAAACATCAGGCATGGCGTTCGGTCTATTCGATGGTGTCGAAATATGTCCGCAGTGAAAAACTGCGGGAGGCATTGTCATTCCACACATTGCTGGTCGGCGGCAATCCGATGACGACCAGCTCGATCTATGCCCTGATCCACAAGCTGGAAAAGGATGGCGGCGTGTGGTGGGCACGCGGCGGCACTAACCGTCTGGTCGCAGGCATGGTCCGGCATTTTGAAAGGCTGGGCGGCACGATGCGCATCGGTGATCCGGTGGTACAGGTGCATGTCGAAGGGCAAAAGGCCCGCAGCGTGGAAACGCAAAGCGGGTGGAAAGAGGAATTTCACGCCGTCGCCAGCAATGCCGATATCGTGCATTCCTATCGCGATCTGATGTCCGGCCATGAGCGCGGGCAGAAAATGGGCCGCAGCCTTTCGGCCAAGCGCTTTTCCCCCAGCCTGTTCGTAGTCCATTTCGGGATAGAGGGGCGCTGGCCCGGCATTCCCCATCACATGATCCTGTTCGGTCCGCGCTATAAGGAATTGCTGGAGGATATTTACGATCACGGCGTTCTGCCGGAGGATTTCTCCATCTATCTCCACCATCCCACGGTCACCGATCCGTCGGTCGCACCAGAGGGTATGAGCACGTTTTATGCTCTGGTGCCCGTCGCCCATATGGGTAAGCTGGCAGTGGACTGGAACAAGGTGGGGCCGATGCTTGAAAAGCGCGTATTGGATGAAGTCGGGCGGCGCCTGATTCCCGATATTCACGACCGCATCCTGACCAAGTTCCATTATACGCCGCGCGATTTCACGCAGGACCTCAACGCCCATCTGGGCAGCGCCTTCAGTCTGGAACCCATCCTGACCCAGAGCGCTTGGTTCCGCGGACATAATCGCGACGATGTGATCAAGAATTTCTACCTGACCGGCGCCGGGACCCATCCGGGCGCGGGTATTCCGGGCGTGGTTGGCAGTGCCAAGGCCACCGCCGGGCTGATGATTGAGGATTTAAGTTAAGATGAAACGTCTCGCCGTATATTGCGGCTCCGCCTCCCCGCAGGATACACGCTATGTCGAACTCGCCTACACGGTTGGCAAAACCTTGGCGAAGCGCGGTATTGGCGTGGTTTATGGGGGAGGCCGTCTGGGCATGATGGGCGCACTGGCGACAGGTGCGCTGGAGGCTGGCGGCGAAGTGCTGGGCGTAATCCCGGACAAGCTGGCAGGCAGCGAAGTCGCCAATACGGATTGCACCGAGCTGACCGTGGTTTCCAGCATGCATGAGCGCAAGCAGGCATTCACCGATCTGTCCGACGGGTTTCTGACTCTGCCCGGCGGGGTCGGCACGATGGATGAATTGTGGGAAGCGATCAGTTGGGCTCAGCTGGGCTACCATTCCTATCCCGTGGGCCTGCTCAACGCCTTTGGCTTCTACGACTCGCTGATCGCCTTTCGCGACCATATGGCGGAGGTGGGTTTCGTCCGCCCGGCTCATCAGGGGATCATGATCGCCGACAGCGCGCTCGACCCGCTGCTTGACCGCATGAGGGACTATCAGCCGCACCGCCCGATTTTCGATATGAAACGCGAAGAACTCTGACATGGCCCGCCCCCGTCTTCTTGCTCCCTCCCGCATTTTGCGCACCACGCCCCGCCAGGTCGGCGGCGGGCGCGAGCGGGAATGGCTGGTGCAAAAGTCAAAAGCGTCCATCGCAAAGGGGTCCAAAAGCTTTTCTGCCGCATCCGCTCTGTTCGGACGGGCCACGCGTGAACGCGTGTGGCTGCTCTACGCCTGGTGCCGCCAATGTGACGACATTACCGATGGGCAGGACCATGGCGGTGTCTTGCAGGAACAGGCCAATGTTGAGCAGCGCGTAAAGGGCATCCGCGTCCTGACACACCGCGCACTGGACGGGCAGCCAACCGCCGACCTCGCCTTTGATGCTTTTGGTCAGGTGGCAATGGAAGCCCGGATTGATCGGCAGCTCGCCGATGATGTGATTGACGGCTTCGCGCTGGATGCCAAAGGTTGGCGCCCCCGTACCGAAGCGGACATGATGCGCTATTGCTACCACGTGGCTGGCGCAGTCGGCGTGATGATGGCGCTGGTGATGGGCGTATCTCCGGATGACCATGAAACGCTGGATCGCGCCTGTGACCTTGGCTTTGCATTTCAGCTCAACAATATCGCCCGCGACATCTATGAAGATGATGCTGCCGGGCGCTGTTATCTGCCGGTCGAATGGCTGGTGGAGGAAGATATTCCGCCCGGCCAGCACATGAAGCCCGCCTATCGCGAAAAGCTGGTCAAACTGGTCAAACGTCTGGTGGATATGGCAGAAAGCCACGAAGCCGCCGCCCGTTATGGCGCGCGCGCGCTGACCCTGCGACAACGCTGGGCGGTGCTCTCCGCCGCCAATATCTATGGCGCAATTGGCCGCGAAGTTCGCAAACGCGGCGCAGAGGCGTGGAACAGCCGGGTACACACATCCGCTGCGGCCAAGGCGCGCTTTGTTAGTAAAGGGTTCTATCAGGCTCTGCGGCGCGCGCCGGAACCCGAAAAATGGCCCCGCTGGACCCGCAGCGAAGTTCTGGTCGCGGTACGGATGGCGGGCCCGATTGCCCCCATTCCCATGACACCTTTGCGTGAAGAGGACGATATCTGAACCACCACGCTTGCCGATGGCTGCAGGCAATTGTAGCCTGTTACAGATGATACAATCTCTTCTGATCGCCAATCGCGGCGAAATCGCCTGCCGCATCATTCGCACAACCAATGCGATGAATATTCGCACGATTGCGGTCTATTCCGATGCCGATGCCGGAGCCTTGCATGTGCAGCAGGCCGATGATGCAGTCCGCATCGGGCCGCCGCCCGCCGCGGAAAGCTATCTGCGCGGAGAGGCCATTATCGCCGCGGCGAAATCCTCCGGCGCCGAAGCCATTCACCCCGGCTATGGCTTCCTGTCTGAAAATTCCGAATTTGCACAAGCGGTGATCGATGCCGGGCTGATCTGGGTTGGGCCCAAGCCGGACAGTATCCGCGCCATGGGCCTGAAAGATGCCGCCAAACAGTTGATGCGCGATGCCGGCGTACCGGTCACGCCCGGCTATGACGGCACGGATCAATCGCCAGAGAGGCTGGCGCAGGAGGCTGAGCAGATCGGCTATCCCGTGCTGATCAAAGCAGTCGCCGGCGGCGGCGGCAAAGGCATGCGCAAGGTCGACCGGGCGAGCGATTTTGCCGCTTCGCTGGAAAGCTGCCGGCGCGAGGCGCAGGCCAGTTTCGGCAATGATCATGTCCTGCTGGAAAAATGGATCACATCGCCGCGCCATATCGAAGTGCAGATTTTCGGCGATAGCCACGGCAATGCCGTGCATCTGTTTGAACGCGATTGTTCACTTCAGCGGCGCCATCAAAAAGTTATCGAAGAAGCGCCCGCGCCGGGCATGGACGCGGCAACACGTGAGCAATTATGCGCGGCTGCGGTCAGGGCCGCCAAAGCGGTTGATTACGTGGGGGCCGGAACGGTCGAATTCATCGCCGATGGCAATGCGGGCACAGATGGCGGCCTGTCTGCCGACAACATCTTTTTCATGGAAATGAACACCCGGCTGCAGGTCGAACATCCGGTGACAGAGGAAATCACCAGGGTCGATCTGGTCGAATGGCAATTGCGGGTGGCCAGCGGCGAACCCATCCCATTGGCGCAAGACGATCTGACGATCCGCGGCCATGCCATAGAGGCGCGGCTTTATGCCGAAGATCCCTCCAGCGGCTTCCTCCCCAGCACCGGGCGGCTTGACCATTTCCATCTGTCTGAAAGCGGACGGGTGGAAACCGGCGTGGCGCAAACCCACGCGATCAGCCCGCATTACGACCCGATGATTGCGAAGCTGATCTATCACGCCGACACCCGGGAACAGGCGGTGGATGGATTGCAAAAGATGGTGGCCGAAACGCAGATCTGGCCTGTCAAAACCAATGCCGCATTTCTGGCCCGCGCCCTGGATCATCCAGATTTCCGCAGCGCCAATCTGGATACTGGCTTCATCGCCGCACATGAGGATGCGCTGATCCCCTCCACCGAGCCGAACGATCAGCATTGGCGCATTGCGGCCCGCGCCATTCAGGACCACTCAGCCGGTGGAGCGGAACCGAAAGGGCTGATGGGCTTTCGCCTCAATGCTCCCACAGAAACCGGAATATGGGTGGGCTATGACGGAGAGTTCCGCAGCGTTGAACCCGCCGGTCAGGCCGCACTCGCCAGTGTAACCGGTGATCGCGGCCCGATTACTTTCGATTCCGGCCAGGCCATCGCTTTCGACGCCGTCGCGCGCGGCACCGGACAGGGCGCGATTGGCGATGGCGCCATTCTGGCCCCGATGCCGGGCAAAATTATTGCGGTGGATGTAGCCGCAGGCGACAGCGTTGAAGAAGGGCAGCGATTGCTGGTGATGGAGGCGATGAAGATGGAACACACCCTCACCGCACCCTTCACCGGTATCGTGACCGACCTGCCCGCGCAGCAGGGCGCGCAGGTTCAGGTGGACACCTTACTCGCGCGGATCGAACCCGCCGAATAGCCCCGCCAATCCTGGCTTAATAAACCCCGCCGGGCTTCGTCTCAGGCTTGGCGGGGGCATTCAGCCGGCGGAACAGCCGGCCCTTTTCGCTATAGAGCACGAGCAGCAGAGCCAGCACACTGCAAATCAGCAGGGCAATAGCGAAAGGCCGCGCTGTGCCGTCATAGCTTTGCCCGATGAAGAGCCCGACAACCGCCGCGCCAAAGGTGCGGAAGAAGCTCTGGATCGAACTCGCAGCCCCCGCAATATGCGCGAAAGGCTGCATTGCAATGGACCCGAAATTGGCCCCCAGAAAACCGAGCAGCGCCAGATTCGTCGCCATCAGCGGCAGGAAATAGACGATGTCGCCATCATGCCGGAATGCCGCCAAGACCTGCAGCGCGCTGACCGCGATGAAGGCCAGCACGCCGGTATGCGAAACACGCCGCGCGCCAAAGCGTTCGACGATCCGCGAATTGACGAGGTTGGACAGAACCATCATCGCCGCGGTGCCGCCAAACACGATCGGGAACCACGTGCCCATGCCAAAATGTTCGCCGATCAATTGCTGCGAAGAATTCACATAGCCAAAGACCGCACCGATCAGCAGACTGGTGCCCAGGACATAGCCGATTGCCGAACGGTTGAGCAGCGCATGGGTCATGTTACGCATCACCACGGGCAATTCGATCATTTGGCGATCAAGCGGGTCGAGCGTTTCCGGCAGACGCTTCCAGGCCCAGAAACCAGCCATCCCCGCCATCGCTGCCAACACCACGAAAATCCAGCGCCAACCGGCAAAGGTCAGCACAGCCTGCCCCAAGCTCGGGGCCAGCACCGGCACCACAATAAATACCGCGCCGACCAGCGAAAGCAGGCGCGCCATCTGGTCACCTTCATAGCGATCCCGAATGATCGTCGCAGGAAGGACCATCAGGCCAGCACTGAGAACACCCTGCAGCGCGCGAATAACCAGAAGCAGCGTGAAATCGTGGATGAGCGCGATAACCAGCGACAGGAGCGCGTAGGAAGTGATGCAGAACATCGCCACTGATCGACGCCCGAATCTGTCCGCGAAGGAACCCGGCAGCAAGGCGCCGACGCCCGATGAGAGGAGAAAAACAGCGACCACCAATTGCCGCTGATTGCCTTCAGCAACACCCAGTTCGCGGGCCATTTCGTCCAGTGCGGGCAGCATAGCGTCAATCGCCAGCGCCTGCAGCGACATCATGAATGCGGTCAGGGCAACCAGCTCACGCTGCCCGATAACGCGCTTATTTTTGGGGATCGCGAGATTACTCATGCTTCGCCCCTAGCCCGGTGTCTGCCGTGAAGAAACGGAAATATGTTGGCAACACTGACAAATTCCGTTGTCTTTCTATTCAAACGTGCAAGCTGGACCGCTAGATTGCCTGTCATGGAGACTCCCATCCCTTCCTCTCCTCCGCCGGCGCAGGATGACGAAGCGGACGGTATGCGCAAGATCATCCATGTCGATATGGATGCTTTCTTCGCCAGCGTCGAACAGCGCGACAATCCCGACCTGCGCGGCAAACCGGTTGCAGTGGGCGGAGCCAGTGGCCGGGGCGTGGTGGCAGCAGCGAGCTATGAAGCGCGCAAATTCGGGGTACGCTCCGCCATGCCATCCTCCACCGCCAAGCGCCTCTGCCCCGATCTGGTCTTCTGCAAATCCAGGTTTGACACCTACCGCGAGGTTTCCGGCCAGATCCGCGAGATCTTTCGCTATTATACCCCGCTGGTCGAACCGCTCAGCCTGGATGAAGCCTATCTCGATGTGACCGATGATCTGCGCGGCATCGGTTCGGCAACGCGGATCGCGCAATTGATCCGTCAGAATATTCGCGAGAAAACCCAGCTGACCGCCAGTGCGGGGGTGTCCTACAACAAATTTCTGGCCAAACTGGCGAGCGATCAGAACAAGCCCGACGGCATGTGCATCATTCGCCCCGGCGATGGCGCGGCCTTCGTCCAGTCGCTGCCCGTGCGCCGCTTTCATGGTGTGGGGCCGCGCGGAGCGGAGAAGATGGCAAAACTCGGCATTGAAACGGGGGCCGATCTGGCGGCCCGGCCGATTGCCTTCCTGCGCGAACATTTCGGCTCTTTCGCGGATTATCTCTATCGTGCCGCGCGCGGGATAGATTTGCGCCCCGTAAAGCCGAACCGCATTCGCAAATCTATTGGCGGAGAGCGGACCTATGCGCAGGACATCCACAAGCCGCAGGATCTGCACGAGGCGATGGACGCGATCGTCGATATCGTGTGGGAAAGGATAGAGGGCCACAGCGCCCGCGGGCGCACCGTCACGTTAAAACTGAAATATAACGATTTTCAGCAGATTACCCGGGCACGCTCGGTAACGCATTGGGTGGGGGACAAGGAAGAATTCAGCCAGCTTGGCCATGCGATATTGGCCGACTGCCTGCCGCTGCCGCTGCCGATCCGTTTGATGGGCCTGACGCTGAGCGCGCTGGAGGGCGTGGATGAACGTCATGACGCGACGGAGGACAAACAGCTTTCGCTTCTCTGAGCAAGTTCAGCGATCCAGTAAAGCAAGCCTTTGCGCGACCAACGGACTGATTGCTTCGGGCAAATCATCGCGCGCAAAAAAGCACGCTTGCGTGAGTTCCCGCCCGTCAGCCCGCGGCACACCCTGCGCCACTCCGGTAAAGACATGAACGCGGTTGAGTGAGCCATGAAGCTGCTCCTCGCGAACCCCCAGAAATGTCAGATCGCTGACCCCGCAGCCGAGTTCTTCTTCAAATTCGCGTAAAGCGGCGATGGCAGGTTTCTCATCCGCACGGATACCGCCACCGGGCAAAGTCCAGCTGTCACTTCCGTAAGAATGGCGGACCAGCAGAACCCGGCCATAGCCATCGCGCGCAATCATGCTCGCACCGTTCAAAACGCGTGGCCGCCAGCGCCAGAGCCGTTTGCGCAGCCCATGCGCCAGCCGCAAGGCTGCCCGGTGCAGCGGCGGCGGGATCAGGTGAAGCATGCCACATTCTGGGACGATGCAGCGCGCAGCAAGCGCGCGACGGGAAGATCATTCTCGCCCCGTGCCGCAGCATCGAAAACGGCAAATTTATCGTCCCCGCGAATGACGAAGAGAATCTCATCGCTGTCGAGCAACGCCGGAAGCGTCAGCGTGATCCGGTCAAACGGCGCCTCGGGCGGCAAGGGATCAGGGGTGAGCCGGCGTACCATCTGGGGATCATCGGTCTGCGGATTGGTGTTGGGAAAGAGCGAGGCAATATGCCCGTCACTCCCCATGCCCAGCCAGACCAGCGCGAAATGAGGAACCTCCTCCATTTCGCTGAGCGTCACGACTTCTGAACCAACCGGCTCGAACAAGGCGCGGATCTTGCCGGTATTGCTGGCTGCATGATCCTCCGGCACCACCCGGTCGTCACCCGGCCATACGACAATGCGGCTCCAGTCGAGCGGGGATTTCACCAATTCTTCAAGAATGGGGAAAGGAGTCGATCCGCCCGGCACTGTAATTGCGACTGGCCCCTCGCCGGACTGCAACGCGACGTCCAGCCGGTGGCAAAGCCAGGTGGCGATATCGCTATTTTTCGCATTTTCGACGAGTTGGATTTCGGCCATTATCTGCTCCATGAAAAAGGACCGCCGCAGCATGAGCCGCAGCGGTCCGTACAGCAACACGCTTACCGTGTTTTACTGCCTTATTTCAATGTCTGTGTCAGGAACCAGACGCGTTCTTCGGTCTGGTCAATCCAGTCATCGACGACACCGCTGGTGGCAAAATCTTCAGCTTCTTCAGAAGCGCGTTTCACTTCCTTCAGCCGGTCGAGGACCTTCTTGTTATCATCCCGAAGTTCTTCGACCATGGCCTGCGGGGTGAGAGTGACGTCATCCTGATCTTCGATCTTGGTGGCTTTGCCCACCGACCCGATCGATGTCAGCGTATATTCGTCATTCTTGCGCACGCGTTCGCCGATATCGTCCACCTGGGCGATGATCTGCCCGGCCTGTTCGTCAAACAGCAAGTGCAGATCGCGGAAGCGCGCGCCGCTGACATGCCAGTGGAAGTTCTTGGTCTTCACATACAGCGCGAGATGATCAGCAAGTGCCCCATTCAGCGCTTCAACCAGAGCTTTTTTCGAATTGTCACCCGTTTGGGCCATAATTATTCCCCTATCTGATTTTACATCTTTGGATTGTTTCAATCCTTCAACGCGCGACAGCCTTCATCGGTTTCAGCGAGAATAGCGCGCGAGTTAATCTAGTAAATCGATCAATGATCCAGTCCGCCGGTTGAGGAAATTTCCGTTGTAATCGTTGCATTATTTAGGCTGAGCTAGAGTCTGGCGAACACCACAATGGCGGCGGTGACGAAAAGACCGGCCGGAACATAGCGCAATTTCCTGCTGGCAAAGGTCACGTCCCATTTGTCCCCCGCCAGCGCCGCCAGCATCAACACGGCAAAACTCGCAAGCACACCGCCCAGAGCTGTGGCCAGGGGGAACAGTGTCAGCGCCGCCAGTGCAAAGAGCAGGAATCGTCCCGCATCGGTGAGCAGAGACATAAACAATGCCAAGGTGATCGCACCTGCTGAACGGGTTGGTTCCTGCGGCAAGGCCGCCTTGCGCCCGAGTACCGCCTCCAGCGCAGCCAGACACAGCGCAAATATTAGCAATATCAACGCGGCCTTCCGCGTCAGTGCAGGCGACAGTGCAGTCCCTGCCCAGACCGCCACTGCCGCGCTGGTGATGCAGGCCAGCAAGGCCAGACTGGACAGCAGCGCCATGTTTGACAAACGCGCAGACAGCCGCGCCACCAAACTGGCGCTGTGTGATGGCCAGCCGGCGAGCAGGCATAGAATAAAGGCGAAGAGAAAATCACTCATGCCGGTCTGTCCTGGCGGAGGAATGGGGCGGTGAAGCGACAGCAATAGGTTCGACAGCCGACTGAACTCAATCTGTTTTTCCAAGCGAACGAAACAGAGGGCCACAAGCTGCGCCCGCTGTCGCCATTTTAGGATGCCCCCGGCTGGGACAAAAAAATGCCCCCTTTTTAAACCTTTGCACAGCGCGGCCCTAGACATTACCAATCATAAAAAGAACGATACAAAGGGGTCTTCGATGCTGGTGCGCGGATTGTTTGCAGATAAGGGCTGGGAAAGAAATCTGGGCCTCTGGATCCCGCTTGGACTTTTAGCCGCTATCGTGCTGCTGGGAGTGCTGGTGTCGCACCACTTTTTCTGGGGCCTCCTCCTGATCGTCCCGCTACTGCTGATCGCGCTATGGGACCTGGCGCAAACCACCCATTCGTTGAGACGCAATTACCCGCTGACGTCGCGCTTCCGCTGGCTGTTCGAAGACCTTCGGCCCTTCCTGCGCAGCTATATCGTCGAAGGCCCGCTGGAAGGACGACCGTTTGACCGGGTCGCGCGCTCGCTGGTCTATGCCAGAGCGAAGAAACAGGAAGACGCCCACCCTTTCGGGACGGAGCTCGACGTTTACTCGAACGAATATGAAGCGCTCTGCCATTCGACTGCGCCCAATGCCAATGCACCCAAGCGGACCCGCGTCACAGTCGGGACCGATCAATGCAGCAAACCCTACGATGCCGCCCGCCTCAACATCAGCGCGATGAGTTTTGGCGCGCTCGGCAGCCATGCGATCGAGGCGCTCAACATGGGCGCGAAGCTCGGCAATTTCTATCACGATACAGGCGAAGGGGGGCTATCCCCCTATCATCTGAAACATGGCGGCGACGTCGTCTGGGAAATTGGCTCGGGCTACTTTGGCGCGCGTGACGATAATGGCAATTTCGACCCTGAGAGCTTCCGCGACAAGTCGCAGCACGATCAGGTGAAGATGACCGAGATCAAGCTGAGCCAGGGTGCCAAGCCCGGCCATGGCGGCCTGCTGCCCGCAGCCAAGGTGACCGTGGAAATCGCCAATACCCGGCAGGTTCAGGCCAATAAGGATTGCCTCTCGCCGCCGGGGCACTCCGCCTTCTCCACACCGCGCGAAATGCTGGAATTCGCTGCGAAGATGCGGGAGCTCTCGGGCGGCAAGCCCGTCGGCATCAAGCTGTGCGTGGGCATGCCGCACGAGGTTTTCGCCATTTGCAAGGCCATGCTCGACAGCGGCATCACGCTCGACTTCATCGTCGTGGATGGCGGTGGCGGCGGAACCGGAGCAGCGCCGCTCGAACTGTCGGACCATGTTGGTCTGCCGCTGCGCATCGGCCTCTATTACGTCAACAATGCGCTGATCGGCACCGGGCTGAAGGACAAGGTCAAGCTAGCCGCATCGGAAAAGGTTTTCTCCGGCTCAGCCATCGCGATGAATGCGGCCCTGGGTGCCAATTGGTGCAATGCGGCCCGCGCCTTCATGTTCTCGCTGGGCTGCGTTCAGTCGCTGCGCTGCCATACCGGCACGTGCCCGACTGGGGTGGCGACCAGTTCGCCTGCTCGGCAGCGCGGCCTGGTGATCCCCGAAAAGGCCGAACGGGTGGCCAATTTCCAATCAAAGACGCTCGACAGCCTGCACGATATCGTCGTTGCCTGCGGTCTCGAAACGCCGGACGATTTCACGCCGCGCCATCTGCGTCAGTGGAAAAACAATGCCGAGATGATCCCGTGGTCGCAAATTGTCCATGAAGTGGAACCCGGCAAATTGCTGCATGAACCCGATGACACAGCCTTTGCAGAATATTGGCGGATGGCAAATCCCGACACGTTCAAGCCGACCTTGTGATGGCCCTGATGGTGCCAGCCACTCCGGGGCCGACGCCAACCGCCTCTTCATCCCCAGCCAGTGAAAGCGTTCCGCATGCGCTGGCTGGTTTGACGCATTATCTTGATCCCAGCCATTTCTGGGGGGCAGTCGGGCTTGGCGTGGCCTTCGTGATGTTCGGCTTCGTGATGAGCTGGGTTGTCCGCCGGGCTCTGAGCACGCTGATCGAACATGATCCGAATGAGCGGATCGACAGGATGACGATCAGTTTTATCCAGCATCTGGCCACCTTCATCATGTGGATCGTGCTGGCGCTGCTCTTCACGCACGTCGTTCCCTCGCTCAACAAATTGACGACGTCGCTGCTGGCCGGTGTCAGCATCGTTTCGGTGGTAATCGGGCTGGCCGCGCAATCGACGCTGGGCAATCTGGTGTCAGGCATCAGTCTGGTGATCTACAAGCCCTTTCGCAGGGGAGACCGCCTGCAATTGACCACCCCCACCGGGTTGGAGACGGGCATCGTCGAGAACCTGTCGCTTGGCTACACCGTGCTGCGGACATTCGACAATCGGCGTATCGTCCTGTCGAACGGGACCATTGCCAACCAGATCATGATCAACCTGTCTTCGGTGGACCTGCGGGTGATGATGACGCCGACAATTTCCATCGGGTACAGTTCCGATATTGCGAAGGCGCGCGCGATCGTGCTCGAACTGGCCCACGCGCATGATGATGTCGCCGAAGTCATTGGGTGCCCGGTGGTAAATCTCGGCGCGTCGAGCGTGGACTTGTCGCTGCGGGCGTGGTGCGCCGATGCGGCGACGGCCAAGGGGGCGGAGTTCGACCTGCTGGAGCAGATCAAGACACGTTTCGATGAGGCGGGTATCGAGATTCCCTATGCCTATCAGAACGTGGTTCTCAGCGGCGCGATCTCTGCCGACAGCGCAGGGTCGTCAACTGCCAACAAGCGGAGCGGAATGGATGTGTGAACTGTTTGCGATGAGCGCGTCGGCCCCCCAGACGGTCCGTTACGAGCTCGACCTTTTTGCCAATGAAGGAGGCGAGCGGCATCGCAACCGCGATGGATGGGGCATTCTCTTCGCGCAGGACCGCGATGCCTATCTGTTTCGCGAACCCGATCCGGCCGCCACCAGCGAATTGTCGCGTATGGTGGTTCGCGACGCGCGCCCCTGCAAGCATCTGATGGCGCATGTCCGCCGTGCGACGGCGGGCAAGCCTGAGCTGGCCAACACCCATCCCTTCGACCGCGTGATTGGCGGGAGACGCCACGCTTTCGCCCATAATGGGGAATTGCCGGGGCTGGAGGATCGCAGCGATACGCAGAATCTGATCGGCAAAAGGATTGGCGATACCGATTCCGAACTCGCCTTCCTGTTGTTGCTGGACAGGCTTGGCAAGGCAGAGGCCACCGAAGCCGCCGCCCGGTTCGAAATCTTCGCCGGGTTCGCCGCCGAAATGCGCGAGCTGGGAAGCGCCAACTTCCTGTTCTTCGATGGTGAGCATCTGTTCATCCATGCTGACCGGCGACGTTTCGAAACTGAAGACGGGCTGACCGAACCGCGCGAGCCCGGGCTGAACATTCGCTCTTTCAACGCAGAAGATTGCGGGGATGGCTGGACTGCGCACGGCGCCAGTATCGCGGAAATTTCCGGTCCGCTGCACCTTTTTGCGTCGGTGCCGCTGGATTCGAAAGGCTGGCAGCCGCTGCCGCGCGGGACCGTGATGGCACTGAAAGACGGAACGATCGTTTCGCATCGTATGAGCTGATGATCACGCATCGTCCTGATGCGGCCAGTCATAATGAGATTTGAAGAATTCCCCGGTGAAAGGAAGATTATGTCGAAGAACGTAGCGGAGATCATGGTCGATGCCTTGCAAAAGGCTGGCGCAAAGCGCGTCTACGGAATCCCCGGCGATACCATCAACCATTTCACCACCGCCGTCGCCAAAAGCGACCTCCGCTGGATCGGTGTGCGTCACGAAGAAGTCGGCGCATTTGCTGCGGGCGGCGAATCCTACATGACCGGCGAATTGTCGATCTGTGCCGGAACATGCGGCCCGGGCTCGTTGCATTTCGTCAACGGAATCTATGAAAGCCATCGCAACGGCGCGCCAGTGGTGCTGATCGCCTCGGACGTTGCGCGCACGGAAAGCGGCTTCAATTTCCCGCAGGAAGTCGATCAGAAGAAGATTTACGAGCAGCATTCGCATTTCTGCGAATATATCTCGCACCCCTCGCAAGCCCGCCGGATCGTGACCAAGGCCGCACAGGCCGCGCTTACGAAAAAGGGCGTGGCGGTCGTCATCGTCAACGGGGACATGTTCACCGAAACCGATGATGATGCGATGGACTGGGAAGTCTATCGTCCGCAGCCCGTTTGCCGCCCGAGCGACGCCGAAATGGCCGAACTTGCCGCGCTCGTGGATGGTGCGGACAAGGTTTCGGTCTATGCCGGGATCGGTGCGCGTGATGCGCGCGAGGAAATCATGGCCTTCTGCGAAAAAGTGAAGGCACCCATGGTGCATACGACCAGGGCGAAAGAGTTCCTCGAACCGAACAATCCCTACAATGTCGGCGTGAACGGTATTCTCGGCAATAAGGCCGGCGTGGAAGCGCTGGAGGATGCCGATCTGGTCATCACGCTGGGCTGCGACTTTGCCTATACGCAATATTATCCTGAAGCGAAGAAGATCGTGCAGATCGATATTGATCCCACGCATCTTGGCCGAAGGTCGGCGATCAATCTGGGTCTGGTCGGCGATGCGAAGACGACCTTTGCGGCTCTGACCCCGCTGGTCGCGCCCAAGACGGATGACAGCCACCTTCAGGCACAGCGCAAACAGTGGGGCGAAGATCTCAAGGGCTATGACAATGAGGGCGAGGAAAGCGATCCCACACTGATCCACCCGCAATTCGTGGCCAATATGCTCGACGGCAAGGCCGACGACGACGCCATCTTCGTGTCCGATGTCGGTACGGCGATGGTGTGGATGCTGCGGCACCTGAAGGCTAACGGAAAGCGGCGCTTCCTCAACAGCCTGCTGCACGGCACGATGGCGAGCGGCATGCCGCAGGCAATCGGTGCCAAACTGGCCTATCCCGAACGCCAGGTCATCGCCATGTGCGGCGATGGCGGCCTGACCATGTTGATGGGCGACTTGCTGACGCTGGTACAGGAAGATATCCCGCTCAAGCTGGTGGTGTTCCACAACAACACGCTCGGCTTCGTGGAGATGGAACAGCGCGTTGAGGGATTGGTCGATCACTACACCACCCTGCACAATCCCGATTTCGCCAAGCTGGCAGAAGCTTGCGGATTTGCCGGATGGCATGTCGAGAAAGCCGACGCGCTGGAGCCAGCCATGGATGCGTGGTTGCAGCATGATGGGCCCGCTTTGCTGGATGTCCATGTCAACCAGATGGAACTGGTCATGCCGCCCAAGATTGAAGCGTCTCAAGTTGCCAGTACTGCCTTGTTCGGGGTCAAGGCCGTGCTCGACGGCAGAACGCGGGAGGTCGTAGACCTCTTGAAAAACAATTTCTTGCGATAAGAACCTCTGCAGCTAATCTGCCCGCAAGAAGGGGCGGCATGCGGCCTGACGAGGTTGATCTGCAATTCAGGGAACCGATGCGCCCTGTGCCACATCGGTTCCTTCCTGCGGGGAAGCGACAAACGTCACATCGGCTGGGATTGAATAGTTTTTCGGGGAGCTTGAGTGGGGCGACGTTCGATATCATGGGCGAAAGCTGGTGTAGCCTGTCTGGTCGCATGGACGGGCTCTGCCGCATTGGCATCATCGGGGAGCCTCGATCAGAGCTTCCTGCAGCCGATGGGGCCGATTGCCCAAGAACAATACGACCACCTGCTGCGGGTAATCGGGATCACGATGGTCGTGATCCTTCCGGTGCTCATCGGCGTGCCTCTCATCCTCTGGCGCTATCGCTATTCCAGGCCGCGCGGCGCCTATACGCCCGAATGGGAATTTTCAAAGAAGCTCGAATATGCCCTGTGGGGTGTGCCGGTGCTGGTCGTCATCCTGCTGGCGAGCTGGCTGTGGTATTCCACCGAGAAACTCGATCCCTATGAACCGCTGGGGCCGGAGCCATTGCAGGTTCAGGCCATCGGGCTCGACTGGAAATGGCTGTTTATCTATCCCGAAGAGGGAATTGCGACAGTCGACGAGTTGGCGGTGCCTGTCGGGAGGCCAGTCGAACTGACACTGACGACCGATACGGTCATGCAAAGCCTGCTGATCGCACCGCTTACCGGACAGATCTATGCCATGCCGGGAATGACGACAAAGCTGAATTTCTCCGCCACCCGCACCGGCGAGGCCGAGGGCGAAAACACGCAGTTCAATGGCGACGGCTTCGGGCGCCAGAAGTTTACGGTGCGCGCACTTGCCCCGGCCGACTATGAGGCATGGGTCGCCAGCAGCAAAGATGGGCTTGCGCTCGATGAAGAGACCTATGCCACATTGCGCCGACGGACGGTGCTGGCCGATGCCAGGGGCGATCTTGGTCTGAACAAGCGCGCCCAGCCGATCATCATGGCACTGGGGCAGCAGGATATCTTCCAGCAGATCGTCGCGAAATACCACGGGAGCGGCAACACAGCCGCGAGCGAGCGCTGGGGCGGCATCGCCCTACCCCAAAGCGGTGCGAAGGGAGCCGGAGAATGAGCGGGGAGACCAGCCCGATCGTCGGCAATCTCGACTGGAATGTAACGCCCTATACCGACCTGCTGAAGCATGTGGACAGCAGCACCATCGTGGGTGCGGGCGCGGCCAGCGTGCTGGTTCTTGGCGCCATCGCCGGTCTGGTTCTTTTTACCTACATGCGCTGGTGGGGCCCGCTCTATCGCAATTGGCTGACGTCGCCTGACGCGAAGAAGATCGGCATCATGTATATCGCGCTGGCGCTCGTCATGCTGGCGCGGGGCATCATCGAAGGCTTCGTGATGCGCGCGCATCAGGCGATGGCGCTTGGCACGCTGGCGCAAAAGGAAAGCGGTCTCGTCGCGCCCGATCATTTCGCGCAGCTGTTCAGCACGCATGGCACGATCATGATCTTCTTTGTCGCCATGCCGTTGCTGATCGGACTGATCAATTTCGTCCTGCCGCAACAGCTTGGTGCGCGCGACATGGCTTTCCCGGTGCTCAATCAGGTGAGTCTGGGGCTGACGGCGGCGGGCGCGGGCCTCATCATGATTTCGCTGCTGGTGGGCCAGTTCGGCACCGGCGGATGGACCATGTATCCGCCTTATACGGGCAAGATCTTCAGCCCCGGTGAAGGGGTCGATTACTGGCTCTGGGCAATCCTGATATCGGGCATGGGCTCGACGCTGACCGGCATGAATTTCGCCGTCACCATCTTCAAGGAACGCGCGCCGGGAATGCATTTAATGCGGATGCCGCTGTTCTGCTGGACCAGCCTGTGCGTCGCCATAATGTTGATCTACGCCATGCCCGCACTGACCGTGTCGAGCGTGATGCTGGCGCTGGACCGATATGCCGATTTCCACTTCTTCACCAATGCCGCTGGCGGTAATATGATGAACTATGCCAACATCTTCTGGATGTTCGGCCACCCGGAAGTCTACATCCTGATCCTGCCCGCCTTCGGCGTGTTCTCGGAAATCAGCTCCACCTATTCGGGCAAGCGGCTTTACGGCTACACCTCGCTCGTGATCGCCAGCATGAGTATTGCGGTGATCAGCTTCACCGTCTGGCTGCACCACTTCTTCACCATGGGGCAGAGCGCCGGGGTCAATATAGCTTTCGGCATCGCCACCATGATTATAGGAATCCCGACCGGCGTGAAGATCTACGACTGGATGGCAACCCTATGGCGCGGCAGGGTGCGGATCACCGCGCCGATCGTCTATCTGACCGGCTTCTTCCTGCTCTTCGTTATCGGCGGATTGTCGGGCATCATTCTGGCCAATCCCTCGATCGATTATCAGGTCCATAACTCGACCTTTCTGGTTGCACATTTCCACAATGTGATCATTCCCGGTGTGCTTTACGGCATGCTGGCGGGTATCCATTACTGGTTCCCCAAGGCCTTCGGCTTCCGCCTTAGCGAGACTTGGGGCCGGCGCACGGCCTTGCTGTTCGTCGGCGGGTTCATCTTCACCTTCATGCCGCTTTACGTGCTGGGACTGATGGGCATGCCGCGCCGCTCACCCACCTTCCAGAACCCGGACTTCATGCCGTGGATGTATATTGCGGCGTTTGGCGGGGTGTTGATGCTCTGCGCGCTTGCCAGCCTCTGCTGGACCTTCTGGACCAGCTATCGCAATCGCAGGGCACTGGCCGTTCCCGGCGGCGATCCGTGGAATGGCTCGACCCTGGAATGGTCGACCCCCGCGCCAGTGCCGGAATGGACCTTCCCCTGTATCCCGCGCGTCAAGGCACGTGAAGATTGGGGCGAGACAAAGCGCAGAGGTGATCCCTGGAGAAGTCCCGAAACCTATACCGACATAGAAATGCCCGCCAACACCGCGCATGGGCTGCTGATCGCCGGCGCCTCATTCACGCTCGGCTTTGCGATGGTGTGGCACATCTGGTGGCTGGCGATCCTTGGTGTTCTTGCCATTCCCGGCTTAGTTGTACTGCGCGGCATGCGGGTGATTGAACCCAACATTATTCCGGCAGCCCAGGTGGAGGAGGAAGATCGCCGGTTCCGCCAACAAGTGGCCAGCCTTCCGCCTGCGACCCGAGCCGACGAAGAGACAGAGCGCAATCGCGGCGTCCCTGACCTGTCGGAGTTCGCAGGATGAGCGAGAACGGCCTCTATCCCGGATTGAACCTTGGCGAAGCGCATGATGATGCGCATCTTCAGGCCGAATCCACAGTGTTCGGTTTCTGGGTGTTCCTGATGAGTGATCTCATCATCTTCGGCATCCTATTCGCCTCTTACGCGTCCTATCTCGATCCCATCGGGCTCGCCGGAGGTCCGGGTCCGCAGGATCTCTTCGACGTAAAGAGCGTCGCGATCCAGACGGCCTTCCTGCTTTTCGGCGGCGTGGCCTATGGGGGTGTCTCCCTGTCAGTGAAATATGAGCAAGGCCGCGCGAAGCTTATCCTCTGGCTGCTCATATGCGCAGTTCTCGGCGCAGGCTTCCTGTTCTTCGAAATCAAGGATTTCATAAGTCAGGCCGGCGAAGGCGGCACGCCTCAGGTAAGCGGCTGGCTCAGTTCCTACTGGCTGCTGGTCGGGCTGCACGGCTTTCATGTCTTCTCCGGCATTCTCTGGATTATCGCCATGATCGGACAGATCTCCACGCGCGGCGTCGATGACGTGGTGAAAGTCCGCCTGTCGATGCTGGGGGTATTCTGGCATTTCCTCGACCTGATCTGGGTCGGCATCTTTTCCTTTGTCTTTCTGGCGACGCTCACATGACCAAGCCAAACACCGGTGAACTCAACCCTCAGGAAAGCGCGGCGAGCGAGATCAAGAGCTATGCCACGGGCTTCATCGTCAGCCTGCTGCTGACGGTGGGGGCATTCGCAGCGCTGCTTTCCGACCTGCCTAGTACGTGGAAGATCGTTCTTATCTGCGTGGCGGCACTGCTGCAGATCATCGTGCACATGCGCAATTTCCTTCATCTCAGCTTTTCGGGCGGTCAGTCGCGGGAAGATTTGCTGCTGGTGCTGTTCTCGGTCTGCCTGCTCGCGATCATGGCCGGCGGAACCTGGTACATCATGTCAGACCTCGGAGGGCGTATGCATCAGGCCAGCGGGAGCGACGCGGCGATGCCTGAAGCCCCGACGCGCTGACTGGCGGACGCAAGTGATCACGCGCAAACATGCCGTCTTCACTCTCAATTTCGTGGCCGGTTGGGTGGATGCGGTCGGCTTTCTCGCACTGGTTGGCTCGGTGGAGGCATTCCCCTCTTTCATGAGCGGCAATTCTACCAAGGTCGTCACCGACCTGGTCTCTGGCAAGCTGACGCTGGCCGCCATGGTCGCGGGCGTTGTCCTCATCTTCATCCTGGGCACCATCATCACGCGGCTGGTCAATGACGGCACGCCCTGGCGGGAAACCGCGGCACTGGCACTGGTCGCCGGGGCAAAGTGGATGGCGGTGGTGGGCGCCCTGTCCGGATGGGCCCACTACACGCTTCTGCTCCTGCTCGCTTTTGCCATGGGAATGATCAACCGGGCCTTGCAGGGCCGAAACGGCTTCACGGTACACACTTTCGTCAGCGGAGCGGTGGTAGCCATCGGCTCGGACATTGCCGATGCCATTTCGGGACGCGGTCAGTGGAAACACATTCTCTTGCCGCTCAGCATCTGGGGGACGATCCTTGCCGGCGCTGTTATCGGCGCGGTCCTGACATTAAAGATAGGGCTGGTTTTCGCGCTTGTACCACCTGCGGTCGCAGTCAGCCTGCTGGCGCTGGTCAATGGAGCCGGGTGGCTCGAAGCTGCGGGCGATGCAAGGGATGGCCATACCGACGCCATTGATAGGTTCGGTTGATCGACCTCAGTCGGCCTTCATCCATGCCATCACATTTCCTCCTTCACCCCTGATCGGATCAACAGCCAGTTCGGGAAATACGCCGTGGCAAAGCCGGCCAGCATAGCGATCTGCATGGCCACCCAGAACACCGGGTTTCCGGCATCGATTGGCGCGCCGAAGGATAGGGGGAACACAAGGAAGTGCGAAATGCCCATGAAGCCATACATTCCTACCTGCCAGCTGGTGAGCGAGAGGACATCCGCCTTTGCCGCCGCCCAGATTCCTTCACCAAATGACAGCTCACGCATCGGCACAATAGCGAAATACTGGAAGACAATTCCCGTCAGCAGCGCAAAGACAAAATCCATAGTCCACTGCGCGTATATTTCAGTCGAGAAGAGCGTGCCCATGCCAAAAAATGCCAGCACTCCCGGCACATAATGCGCCAGATTTTCGCATAGCAGATCGGCGAGCGAGCATCCCGCGCCGCAATGCAGCGTGCCTTTGGCGACTTTTGCAGCGAACGGTACGTCATCTGCATCTGGCCCGGAATAGCGATGATAGAACCAGATCAACACCGGCCCGGCGAACAGCGCACATAGTGGCCAGACCAACCGCATGACCGCCATTTGGGGCGGATGACGCACCATTTGCAGCGCCACGTAGAGGGCACAAAGCACCCCCATCAACAGGAATGCGATGGCAGCCACTTCGAGTGTCTGAGGAATCATCCGAGCAAGTTCGCGCCAGCCGCGCGCCTTTTATATTGTCGGGTTAGCCTGCCTCAACCCGCACGGGAATCGACTTGGAGGCCGGCGTCTTGGATATCTGATCGTGATGCGTGATTGGTACCAGCACGTTGCATTCCGGATAATAGCCCGCAATCGTGCCGCGCGGCAGCTTGTAAGCCACAAGCTTCAAACCACCGAGGTCGCGCTCCACATCGTCACCGTCATAATCGGTGATGAGACGCACCGTGTCTCCGTCCGCAAGCCCGGCTTCAACGATATCATCTGGGTTCATCAGAACGACATCGCGTGTGTCCTCAATCCCGCGAAATCGGTCGGAATACCCGTAGATCGTGGTGTTGAACTGATCATTGGAGCGCATTGTCAGAAGCCTGTAGCGGCCGGGCTTGTCCGCGAAGCCCAGGGAGGTGAGCTGCGGCGGCGTGGTGATAACCGCTTTCCCGCTATCCGTTTTCCACACCCGTTCACGCGCGGGATTACCGCGCCAGAAACCGCCAGCGGTGAACATTCGCTTGTTGAAATCGTGGAAATCATCCGGATAGGTCGCCTCGATAAGGTCCCGAACCAGCGAATAATCGTCGGTCCATTCGTCCCATTTCAGCCGGGGATTGGGATCGAGCGTAGCCTTGGCAATACCCGTCACTATCGCAAGTTCGCTCTTGAGGTGCTCGGAGGCCGGCGTGCGGTGCCCGATCGACCCATTGATCATCGAAAAACTGTCCTCGGTAGTCACAGCCTGGTTACCGCTCGCCTGCTCGTCCACTTCGGTCCGGCTGAGACATGGGAGGATGAAAGCGCTTTTGCCGGGGTAAAGGTGACTGCGATTCAATTTGGTCGAGACCATCACCACGATGTCCTGCGAGGCCCAGCCTTTCTCCATCCGTTTCTGATCCGGCACCGCGCGCACCAGATTTCCGCCGAGCGAGATAAAGCCGCGCACGCGCCCATCGATCAGGCCCTTCACCGCATCGACGACATGCAGACCATCCTTGGTCGGCGGGTCGAAATCGAACAGCTTTTTCAACTTGTCCATCGGCACCAGATGCGCCTTTTCGGCAATCCCGACGGTGCGCTGGCCCTGCACATTGGAGTGGCCGCGAACCGGGCAGCAGCCCGTGCCGGGGCGTCCGATATTTCCCTTGAGCAGCAGCAGGTTGACCATCATCGCAATATTGAGCGCGCCATGCGTGTGCTGCGTGAAGCCCATGCCATAGACGCCGATTGTTTTTTCGGCCTCGATATAAACCTGCGCGGCTTCGCGCAGCGCGGCTTCGGTCAGACCGCTGGCCTTTTCAATGTCGGCCCAGTCGGCATCCCGGCAGCAGGCGATGAATTCGTCAAAGCCGGTAGTGTGCTGAGCAATGAAATCGTGGTCGATGACTCTTCGCGCGCCCGCTGCCTGCGCCGCATCGTCGGCCTCCACCACAACCTTGCACAGGCCAAGGATCGCACCGACATCACCGCCGGATTGAACCTGATGGTACTGATCGGAGATAATCGTCTCCTTGCCGCTCATCATCTCCATCGGGTTTTGTGGATCGACAAAGGAGACCAGCCCCTGTTCGATCACCGGGTTGAAGGTGACGATCTTCCCGCCACGGTCCTTCAGACCTTTCAGATTATGCAGGAAACGCGGGCTGTTGGTGCCCGGATTCTGGCCGAAATAGAAATAACAGTCGGTCTCGTCCAGATCGTCGAAGGTCACTGTGCCGACCGGCGAACCGATCACTTTGGTCAGTCCGACAGAGGTCGTCTCGTGGCACATATTCGAACTTTGCGGGAGATTGTTATTGCCATAGGCTCGCGCCAGCAGCGCATAGAGATAGGACGCTTCCAGCCCGGCATGGCCCGAGGCGTAGAATACGACATCATCCCGCGGCAAATCGCGCAGGGTGGCACCGATTTCGGCAAAGGCATCATCCCAGTCAGTCGGGATGTAGCGGTCCGACGCGGCATCATATTTCATCGGGTGGGTGAGCCGGCCCGATTTTTCCAGCTCATGGTCGGACCATTCGCGTAGTTCGGTCACTGTATGGCGGTCCGCTGCAAAGAACTCCGGCGTGCAACGATCCTTGGTGAGCTCCCACAAGGTCGCCTTGGCACCGTTCTCGCAAAATTCGAAGGCCGAGTAATTGGCAGGCTTCGGCCAGGCGCAGGATACGCACATGACGCCCTTGGGCTTGTTGAGACGGCGCAAACTGTCGAGCGCGCCGCGAGACGCCCAAGTCTCGCCATAGATGCTCGCTATACCTTTCATCGATCCCCAGCCGCCGGCGGGGCCGGGAGAATGGGGAAAGTCGAAGTTCGGTTTCTTGGTATCGTCGTCCATCTGGCTCTCTTGCTCCGCCGTTCACCTGTCTAAACAACCAGATAGGACACGGTCGGTTTCCCTGACGGGCGCAGATGGGAAAAGAAAGTCTCCCGGAGACAGATCAACGGCCGCAAAAGTTCCTGTGTCGTCAGCACATTCATGCGCCGAACGCGCTCGGCAAGCCGAACAACGTGATGGCCTGGAGATGAGAAGCCGTGCACAAAGCGACGGGCGAAGCTGCGTCCACAACCGCCGCTGGAATGCTTGTTTTCGGCGGCTGGATCAGAGAAGTGGAGCGGGTGAAGGGAATCGAACCCTCGTCGTCAGCTTGGGAAGCTGCTGCTCTACCATTGAGCTACACCCGCAAGACTCGTGAAACGGCGGCCAAGGCGGCGCTGTTTCGTCAGCCGCGCTACTGCCACCGCCCCTCGCCCAGCGCAATGTTTTTTCCTGTCGCCGGCTTATTAACGAGTCTGCCCGCCTGCGATTATAAATCGCGCGGGGGCAAGGCTTCAAATTGCGGCAAAGCGGGGTCAAATTTGTCCCAGGCAAGGCTGTCTTTCACATAGATCACGCTTTCCGGTGCGATTTGCGCGGGGTCATCCAGCGAACCGGCCTGAATCATGATGTGGTCGCCCGGTGCATCGCCCGAAGTATAGAGCCGCCCGGCACAATTACCGCAGAAATGGCGTGTCACCGATCCGCCCGTATCGCCGTAATTGGTGTAAGTCGCAGGCTTGCCTTCCACCGTCAGCTGATCCTTGTGGATACCGATAATGGTGGTGTGGCCGGTGCCGGTCGCCTTCTGACAATCCTTGCAGCAACACTGGCTGATAAACAAAGACGGCCCCTGCATGACATAACGGACATCACCGCACAGACATCCACCATGCAGCACGGCCCCTTCGGAAATACTCATCTTGCATTCTCCCACTTTTATTTATTGCGGGCGTTTACGCTGAAGACCGCTGCGCTGGCAATGGGCGACCAGTTCATCCTTTTGATTGAAAGCACGATGGGCAAAAGTGACGATGCCCTGATCCGGTCTGGACTTGCTTTCGCGCAGGGCCAGCACTTCGCTCTCAATACGCAATGTATCGCCGACAAAGACCGGTTTGGGGAAACGCACTTCATCCCAGCCCAGATTGGCCACCGCCGTGCCCAATGTCGTGTCCCCAACCGACACCCCGACCATCAGCCCCAATATAAAGGTCGAATTGACGAGTATCTGTCCGAATTCCGTCCCCTTCATATATTCGGCGTCGAGATGCAGCTGCGCGGGGTTATGCGTCAGGGTCGAAAACATCAGATTATCGGTTTCGGTCACCGTGCGGCGAATGGCGTGGTCGAAAGTCTGTCCGACCGTCAATTCATCAAACCAGAGCCCGGCCATCTGTCTTTATCTCCCGATCATTCTACTATTGCCTGCTGAATAGCATGGCCGTGTGGCATCTCACAGGAAAGGAAAAGCCTTTCAGACGTTTTCCCGGCACGGCATGATGAATGAAGGAGAGTTTGATGCGCAAAGCAATGATCGTGGCAGCTACTACTGCCACCCTTACCCTCAGCGCTTGTAGCGGCAACGAAGAACAGGAACCCGCTGCGCAGCCATCGAACACTGTGTCAGAAGCAGGCGGTGATAATGCGACCGACGTTGCCCCGGCAATCCCCGCTCCGGGTGATGAAGTGGCGCGAACAGGCAACGGGGACATGACCATTCCCTCTGCCATGCAAGGCAGGTGGGGCATGGTGAAGGCCGATTGCACCGGCCCGGCTGCCGAAGCCAAGGGATTGATAACCATCACCAAAAGCGGGATGGAATTCTATGAATCGGTGGGCAAGCTGAAGGATGTCAGCCAGCGCACACCGCGCGTGATCCGGGCCACCTTTGCCTTCACCGGCGAAGGCATGAACTGGGACCGAGAGCAAAAGCTGGGGCTGGAACGCGGCGGTGACGCGCTGATCCGCACCGAATATGGCGAAGGGTCATTGCCCGATCCGCTGCTTTATACGAAATGCGCAGCGTAAGAGCATGAGCGATCGACGCTCTATCCCGCCCCAGTCGCCCTTCGAGGAATCGGCTGGCTTCACCCGAGGGTTGCGGCTGGGCAACCGGATCGAAATAGCGGGTACTATCGGCACCAATCAGGATGGCAGTGTTTCGCCCGATGCCGGTGCGCAGGCAGACCGCTGTTTTGAACTGATCACATCCTATGTCGAAGAACTCGGAGGGTCGCGTAATGATATTGTGCGCGTCCGAATGTTTGTTACAAACATGGCCGATGCCGACGCGGTTACGGCGAGCTTTTCGCGCGCTTTGAAAGATGTCCGCCCTACCGCCACACTGGTTGCCATAGCCGGGCTCTACGATCCGGCGTGGAAGGTGGAAATCGAAGCGGAGGCACAATTGGGAGAAAATGCGTGACCGATCCGTTTGAACTGACCGAAGACCAGCATGCCATGCAGGACATGGCGCGGCGCTTTACCGAAGAAGCCATCACCCCCTTCGCCGCAAAATGGGACGAAGAGCATATCTTCCCGCGCGATGTTATTCGCCGCGCGGCTGAACTCGGTTTCGGATCGATCTATGTGTCGGAGGAAAGCGGCGGCGCGGGTCTGGGGCGGATCGAGGCTGCTCTGATCATGGAGGCCATGGCCTATGGCTGCCCCGCGACCAGCGCGTTCCTGTCAATCCATAATATGGCGAGCTGGATCGTCGACAGTTTCGGTTCGGATGCGCTGAAGGCCAAATATATGCCCGCTATGGTCGGAATGGATCTGTTCGCATCCTATTGCCTGACTGAACCGCATTCCGGCTCCGATGCTGCGGCGCTCAAAACCAGCGCAGTGAAGGATGGCACCGATTACGTCATCTCCGGCTCCAAACAGTTCATTTCCGGCGCGGGCGCAAACGATCTTTACATCACCATGGTGCGCACAGGCGAAGACGGGCCGAAGGGCATTTCATGTCTGGTCGTCGAGAAAGACATGCCCGGCCTGTCCTTCGGCGCACCGGAGAAAAAGCTGGGCTGGCATGCCCAGCCGACCGCCACTGTCAATTTTGATGCCGTCCGTGTTCCGGCAGAAAATCTTGTTGGCGCAGAGGGACAGGGTTTTTCCATCGCGATGAGCGGGCTGGATGGGGGGCGCCTGAATATCGGTGCTTGTTCGCTTGGCGGGGCGCAGCGCTGTCTTGATGAGGCGATTTCCTACACCAAAGAGCGCCGCCAGTTCGGCCGCGCCCTTGCTGATTTTCAGAACACCCAATTCACGCTGGCCGACATGGCGACCGACCTCGAAGCATCACGCGCGCTGCTCTATCTCGCCGCGTCGAAAGTCACGCGCGGCACAGCGGACAAGACCCGCTTCGCCGCAATGGCAAAACGCCTCGCCACAGACAATGCCTCCGCCATTGCGGATCGCGCGCTACAATTGCATGGCGGCTATGGCTATTTGCAGGATTACCCGGTTGAGCGTTTCTGGCGCGATCTCAGGGTGCATTCGATCCTGGAAGGCACAAATGAGATCATGCGAATGATCGTGGGAAGGGATTTGCTGCGCGAATGAGCGACCATGTTCACATTCACCGTCATGGCTCCATCGGCCATATTTCACTGAACCGGCCCAAGGCTCTGCATTCACTGACCCTGCCCATGTGTCAGGCCATGACCGGCGCCTTGCTGGAATGGCGCGCCGATGACGGGATTGATGCCATCATCCTGGACCATGCCGAAGGCCGCGGCTTTTGCGCCGGGGGCGATGTCGCGCAGGTGCGGCAATCCGTGCTGGAGGATGGCGGCGAAGCGGGGGATGCCTTTTTCCGCGCGGAATATCAGCTTAACCATTTGCTCTTCACTTATCCCAAGCCCGTCATAGCTTTCATGGACGGGGTAACCATGGGCGGCGGTGTCGGCCTCTCGCTTCCCGCGCAATATCGGATAGCGACTGAAAACACGCTATTCGCCATGCCGGAGGGAGCGATCGGACTCTTCCCCGATATTGGTGCGGGCTGGTATCTCGCCCGATTGCCCGGACGGATTGGACCGTTTCTCGCGCTTACCGGCGCTCGCCTGGATGGGGCTGAATGCCTCTGGGCAGGCCTCGCAACGCATTATTTGGCCAGCGAAGCATGCGCCAAGGCAAAGAGCGAGATCATCGCCAGACCGCATGCCATCGCGGACATTCTGGCCGAATTGTCGGTACCCGCACCTGAAGCGCGTCTGGCGCGCAATCAGGAGAAAATCGATCTCCTGTTTGCCTCAGACCAATTGGAAGAGATTGTTGATGCGCTGAGCGGAGACGGCGCCGAATGGGCGGCCAAGGAACTGAAAAGTGTCACCGCCAAAAGCCCGCTCAGCAGCAAGGTCGCTCTAAAACTGATCGGTCAGGGGTTGCAGCGTCAGGATTTTGCGGCGGAAATGAAGGCGGAATATGCCTTGGCCACCCATATGATCCGGCAACCCGATTTTGCCGAAGGCGTCCGCGCTGTGCTGGTAGACAAGGATAACAGCCCTGCGTGGCAGGCTGATTCGGCAGCAGGCGTGTCGGATACCCTTGTCGAAGCGCTCTTCACACCGCTGGCGCCAGCCGATGAGTGGAGTCCCTTGCCCGGCAGCTGACTTTTCTTCTTCAAAGCAATGACACGTAAATAGCGGAAACGCTGGCCCGACGGGATCTGTTTAGGGGCGGAAAAGAAATTCTCGCCCCCTTTCACCTTGCGATTGTGCAATGCAACTTGCAACCACTGCAATAAGCATCGGCACAATCGAAAGGCTCCTTACGTCCTCATGCAGCGCCTAACCCATCTCGAGCGGCTTGAAGCTGAAAGCATTCACATCATGCGCGAAGTCGTGACCGAAACGCAAAATCCGGTCATGCTCTATTCCGTCGGTAAAGACAGCGCGGTGATGCTCCATCTGGCGAAGAAAGCATTTTACCCTTCCCCGCCGCCCTTCCCGCTGATGCATGTCGATACGACATGGAAGTTCCAGGACATGTACCGGCTGCGGAACAAGGCCGCCGACGATGCGGGAATGGAACTGCTCATCCATCAAAATCCGGAAGCTCTGGAGCGCGGGATCAATCCCTTCGACCATGGCGCGCTGCATACGGATATGTGGAAGACCGAGGGGCTTAAGCAAGCGCTGACCAAACACGGTTTCGATGCGGCTTTTGGCGGAGCACGGCGCGATGAGGAAAAGAGCCGCGCGAAAGAGCGAATCTTCTCCTTCCGCACCGCCAGCCATGGCTGGGACCCGAAAAACCAGCGCCCGGAATTGTGGAACCTCTATAACGCCCGCAAAGCCAAGGGTGAGAGCATTCGCGTCTTCCCGCTGAGCAATTGGACCGAGCTTGATATCTGGCAATATATCATGGCCGAAAATATCGAGATCGTGCCGCTGTACATGGCCAAGCAGCGCCCCACGGTGGAACGTGACGGCATGCTGCTGATGGTTGATGATGATCGCTTCCCGCTGGAACCGGGGGAAGAGCCGCAGATGCGCTCCATCCGTTTCCGTACGCTGGGCTGCTACCCGCTGACCGGCGCTGTGGAAAGCACCGCCTCCACCTTACCCGAAGTGGTGCAGGAAATGCTGCTTACCACCACCTCCGAACGTCAGGGGCGCGCGATTGACCGCGATGCCGGTGATGCTTCGATGGAGAAGAAGAAGCAGGAGGGCTATTTCTGATGTCGGATAAACAGATCAACGATCCGGTCTACAAGACCGACGCCCTCATCGCTGAGGATATCGATGCCTATCTCGATATGCATCAGAATAAGGGCATGCTGCGCTTCATCACCTGTGGCAGCGTGGATGATGGGAAATCGACCCTGATCGGCCGCCTGCTTTACGATTCCAAGATGATCTTTGAAGATCAACTGGCCGCGCTGGAAGCCGATTCCAAACGCGTCGGCACGCAGGGTCAGGAAATCGACTTCGCGCTGCTGGTGGATGGGCTTGCGGCTGAACGCGAACAGGGCATCACCATCGATGTCGCCTATCGCTTTTTCTCGACCGAGAAGCGCAAATTCATCGTCGCCGATACGCCCGGCCATGAACAATATACGCGCAATATGGTCACGGGCGCCTCCACCGCCGATCTCGCCGTTATCCTGATCGATGGACGCAAAGGCATATTGCCGCAGACCAAGCGCCATTCCTATCTCGCCCATCTGATCGGCATTCGCCACATCGTGCTGGCCGTGAATAAGATGGATCTGGTCGGTTATGACCGCGACATCTTCGATAACATCGTCAGGGACTACCGCGAATTCGCCAGCGAGATTGGCATCACCGATTTCACTGCGATTCCGATTTCCGGCTTCAAGGGCGACAATATCACTGTTGCCCCATCGGACAACACACCGTGGTATGAAGGGCCCAGCCTGATCGACCATCTCGAAACGGTCGAAATCGCCAATGTGGCAGCGCAAGCCCGCAGCTTCCGCATGCCGGTCCAGTGGGTGAACCGACCCAATCTGGATTTCCGCGGTTTTTCCGGCTTGATCTCCGACGGTGAAATCGCGCCCGGTCAGCAGGTCCGCGTCGTTCCCTCGGGCAAAACCAGCACAGTGAAAAGCATCGTCACCATGAATGGCGACCTTGATCGGGCCGTAACGGGCCAGTCCGTCACCATCCGATTGGAAGATGAGGTGGATTGCAGCCGCGGCGACGTTCTGGCCGCAGCCGATGATCCACCGGAAAGCGCCGATCAGTTCGAATCCACCCTTGTCTGGATGAGTGATGAAAAACTGATTCCGGGCCGCGGCTACTGGTTGAAACTCGCCAGCCAGACGGTAACGGCCACGATTGCCGAACCGAAATATGAAGTTGACGTCAACACGCTGGACCATCTGGCGGCCAAGACCCTCGACCTCAATTCCATCGGTGTGGCTGAAGTCACGACCGATCGCCCGATCGTGTTCGAACCATATAGTGACAGCCGTCAGCTCGGCTCTTTCATTTTGGTCGACAAGATCACCAATGCCACCGTCGCCGCCGGGATGATCCATTTCAGCCTGCGCCGCGCGCAGAATGTGCATTGGCAGCCAACATCGATCACGCGCGAAAACCATTCCGCGATGAAGAATCAGAAGCCGGCCGTGCTTTGGTTCACTGGCCTTTCCGGTTCTGGCAAATCCACCATCGCCAATCTGGTGGAGATGCGTCTGGCAAGAATGAACCGGCATACCTTCCTGCTGGACGGCGACAATGTCCGCCATGGCCTGAACAAGGATCTGGGCTTTACCGAGGCCGACAGAATCGAAAATATCCGCCGCGTGGGTGAAGTCGCCAAGCTGATGACCGATGCAGGCTTGATCGTGATCACCGCCTTTATCAGCCCCTTCCGCGCCGAGCGTGAGATGGTACGCAATATGCTGCCTGAAGGCGAATTCATTGAAGTGCATATCGACACGCCGCTATCGGTTGCCGAGGAACGCGATGTGAAAGGCCTGTACAAGAAGGCCCGTCGGGGCGACCTGAAGAACTTCACCGGGATCGACAGTCCGTATGAGGAACCCGAAAAGCCCGAAATCCGCATTGATACGACCGCGATGACACCGGAAGAAGCCGCGGATTTCATCATTGGAAAACTCATTCCATGAGCGGCATGAACGACGCCGAACTGGCTGCCCATCTCGCGCATTGTGCGGGCAAAATCCTGCTGGAAGTTCGCGATAGCCGCATGTTCACGGGCAAGGCGCTGGGCAAGGCCGGTGATCAGACCGCCAACCAGTTTCTGGTCCATGCATTGCGTGAACAGCGCCCGGAAGACGGCCTGCTATCGGAAGAAAGCAAGGACACGGCAGAACGCCTTGGTAAGGAGCGTGTGTGGATCGTAGATCCGGTCGACGGCACCCGCGAATATGGTGAGGAACGCTCCGACTGGGCGGTTCATGTCGGGCTCGCCGTGAACGGCGTGCCTGAAATTGGGGCGGTTGCCCTGCCCGGGCTTGATGGTGGCATCGTTTTGAGAACCGATCAGCCAGCTGCCCTGCCCGATCATCAGGGCGCGCCGCGTTTGCTGGTCAGCCGCACCCGTCCCGCGGCTGAAGCCGTCGCTGTCGCTGATCAACTTGGCGGCGAATTGGTGCCAATGGGCTCAGCCGGTGCGAAGGCCATGGCAGTAGTGCGCGGAGAGGCGGAAATCTATCTGCATTCCGGCGGGCAATTTGAATGGGACAGCTGCGCACCAGCCGCCGTCGCCAAGGCGCATGGACTGCATATCAGCCGGATCAATGGCAGCCCGCTGATCTATAATCAGGCCGATACCTATATGCCGGATCTGCTCATTTGCCGGCCGGAATGGGCCGAAACAGTGCTCAGCGCGGTTGCCGCCATGGATTCGGCCCGGTGACATGGAGTTTGGCTACTCCGTAGCTGGGGCCTTCGTCGGCTTCATGGTCGGTTTAACGGGCGTTGGCGGCGGATCGCTGATGGCGCCCTTGCTGATCATGCTGTTCGGTTTCAGTCCGGCCGTGGCGATCGGTACGGATCTGTGGTTCGCGGCCATTACCAAATCGGTCGGCGGGATCATTCATCACCGGATGGGCTCCGCCGATTGGCAGATCATACGCCGTCTGGCGCTGGGCAGCATTCCCGCTGCTCTGGCTACACTTTTATGGCTCGGCTTTGTGCATTCGGGAAAACTGGATGCCGGCATATTGCTGAAACTGCTCAGCTTCGCACTAATCCTGACTGCCTGCATAATGCCGTTCAAAGAGCGACTTCGGTTGCCGCTTATGCGTCTGAAGAACGCCTCCGGAGCGCGCCTGCGTCAGCGCCAGATTATTGTCACAATTGGCGGCGGGGCGGTGATCGGCGGCTTGGTTACGCTCACATCGGTAGGGGCCGGCGCGCTGGTGGCTATGCTGCTCACGCTTGTCTATCCCGTAAGGATGAATGCCAAGCGTATTGTCGGCACCGATCTGATCCACGCCATTCCGCTCGCCCTCATTGCCGCGATTGGCCATTCGCTGCTCGGAAATTTCGATGGAATGCTGCTTGGCGCATTATTGCTAGGATCCATTCCCGGCATCATTCTCGGCTCGCTGGCCTCGAAATATGTCAACGAAAAATGGGTTCGGATCGCACTCGCGGCGATGCTCCTGATCTCCGCTCTCAAGCTCCTGACAAGCTAGATCGAAGGCTCAAAGCGCAGATCCATATTGCGCCAATCACCTCGCGGCAGATAGAGGTCGATCCGCTGCGCTGGACAATCCTGACCCAGCGTAACTGGATGCGCCGTTCCGCTCAGCTGCTGCCTGAAATGGGCGCTTCGCACCTGTTCTCCGCTCATGTCGTAGCAATATAGCCGCATCTCAGGCGCCCCCGCACCATCTTCACTCTCCAATGCGACGGAATAGCGCCCAGCCGGCTGCATCATCCAGCGTCGGGCGGCCAGCCGTGGCAATGGATCGTAATTCCTTACGTTCATTACGGGCTGCTTTGCATCCGTCGTGAATATCCGATTGACCCCGGAAGATTTGGGATAGGTCCAGGCAAAGGGGCCATGAGCCTTGTCCGATGCAAGAAAGCGAGCGCTGCTATCTGAATGCGGCCCTGCATCGCGGCATGGCCCCCTATCCCAGACCTGTCGCGCCGCGCTGAATTCACCGTCATGGCGCAGCCTGTTCGCGGCTTGACCAAGCCCTGCGCAATCCACGGCTAATTTACGTTTGCCCACGGCTTGAATCAGTGTGACATAAGCTGGCGAGGATAGCTTATTACCCGATCTGAGGATCAGGAAGTCACGATAGTCCGGGGCCCCGGCCAACCGATCCATCAGCGCATCCCTCGCTGCCGGAACCGCAATCTGAAGCTCTAACCATGGGATGAGCGTTTCCAGCGGGACCGAACGGCGCCAGAGGGCCTCACTGCGCTGCGCTGCCACAGGCCAGTCCTCGCCCTGGGCCGCAACCTGCAAAAGTGCAAATTGTGACAAACGATCACGCCAGCCGCGCTCTGCTGCATGCCAGACCGCTTGTTGCGCGAGCCCCGGCCGCGCCACCAAGTCGGCCGAAATCGCCAGTGCGGAAAGGCTCTCCGCCGGAATCGGCCGTGCAGAAACGAGATCCTGCGCATGCTGGAAGGCGTCTTGGGACCTGCCCTCCTTCAACGCCTGCTGCGTCTGCGTCACATATGTATAATTACGAAAGGTGGTGGGTACATATTGCCCCCACTCAGGGTCGTCCCGCGTCGCGAAGTCAAGCTGCGCAAACATGGTGACGCATGCGGTGCACGCCAGCACCCCATATACCACAAGACGGAAAGGCCAGCTCAAAGCTGCGCTCCTACCGGCCGAAGATTACGCTTCCGCCGTCTCGTCACGGCCGTAGCGATAATATTTGTAGCCATAATAGCCATAGTCACCACCGGCTGCCTGCGGATCGAACTTGGTCAGCACGGCGCCCAGTACATTAGCGTGTACCAGATGCAAACGCCGCAACGCCGCCTTGATCGCACCGCGATGGCCCTGCGATGCATCGATGATCACCATCACAGCTTCTGCATGCGCGGCCAGTGTCGGCGCATCGGACAGGCCCAGCAGAGGAGGGCTATCAATGATCACCGTGTCGAAAAGCTGTTCGGCTTGCTGCAACACTTCACCCATACGCGGTCCGCCCAACAACACCGATGGATCGGGTGGAATGGGCAAGGCTGTCATGTAAAACAGGTTTGGCTGATCCTCAGTCTGGAAAATGGCATCTTCAAAGCTCATCAGACCAGCGAGCAGATCTGTCAGGCCTTTTTGCTTAGGAACACCGTAATAGCGATGCACGGTAGGGCGCCGCAAATCACCATCAATCAGCAAAACTTTCCGGCCCAGACGCGCCAAATCATAAGCAATGGCTGAGGCGCTGCTGGTTTTGCCCTCGCCTTCCTGAGCGCTGGTAATAACCAGGGACCGGGGCAAACCGTTACGCGTCGCGTAATTCAGATTGGTCACCAGTGAGTGATAGGCTTCGCTGACATCGGATTTGCGGTCGATATTAATCTGCCGCAGCGCGTTCTCGTCAGTTTTGGGCACCAAGCCCAATAGGGGCAGGCCCAGCTTGCGCTCAACATCATCAGGCGCACGGATTACATCGTCGAAATATTCGCGCAAGAATACGATCGCAGTTGCCAGCGCCAATCCCAGTAGGATCGACAAAGCGAGGTTCATCACCAGATTGGGTGAAGAAGGTACCCGCGGAATGGCGGCACGATCCACGATGGATACGTTGTTGGATGCCGCGCCAGCCGTGGCGTTGAGCTGGTTATAGCGTTCCAGCAGCGAATCATAAAGCGCACGGTTAGTCTCCGTGACGCGCTTAAGCACGTTGAACTGAACGCCGCGATCCTGTTCATCCAGAGCGGAATTGCGCAGGTCAGAAACCCTGTTTTCGAGTGATTTCTCCTGATCGAGCGCGGATTGGTAATCAAGATAGACAGCCCGCTTAATCGAATTCCCGATGGATTCGATCCGCTGATTAAGTTGTTCGACCTGCGCGACCAGGGCCTGAACACTCGGGTGCTCTTCGAGATGGCGCGCACGTTCTTTGGCCAGTTCGGTTTCAACGCGCGAACGTTCCTGCAGCAGATTTTGCACAGCCGGATTGGTCAGAACCTGCGTCACCGACAGGACCGGGACATTGGCAATATTGCGCCACCGGTCTTCGGCCTCAATGCGGGCGGCTGTCGCACTGCTTGCAGCACTGTTGGCCTGTACCAGGCTGTCGTTCGTAACCGAGAGCGTCGTGTCGTTTTTATCGTTTCCCTGAGACGTCACACGGATCAGCCCAGCCTCGCGCGAATACTGGTTCAGTTCGCGTTCCGATTCCTCCAGTTGCTGGCGCGCTTCGTCCAATTGCTGCGACAGGAAACTCCGCGCATAAGAGGAAGAATCGAACTTCCGGTTGAGATTGCTCTCGATGTAGTTCTCGGCGACAGCATTGGCGATGCGGGCAGACAAAACCGGGTCAGCACTTTCAAACTGAATTGCAACGAGACGGCTGGTTGCCGGCAGGCTGACTTTCAGATTTTCGCTCAGGAGCTTCAGCGCCTGATCCTGCCGATAATTTGCCAGCGCTTCTTCGCCAGTTACATTATCGGGCGCATTTTCGGCCGATGGCATATCGGCGCTGAAACCTTCGAAAAAGCGCGGATCATTTGCCAGGTCTTCGTCCTGAATGACCCTTAAGGCCAGTGCCCGGCTTTCAATAACGTCTACTTGTGTCTGGAGGAAGCGTTCGGCATCCTGATAGGAGCCAACCGGCGTCAGTTCGCTATTTTCAATGATCTGATCCGCTTCTTGCTCGACCAATATAGTCGACGTCGCCTGATATTTCGGCACCATCAACATCGTTGCCAAAATTCCCAGCGCGGCACAAATGACGACTGCGAGGATAATCCAGATCAGGTTGCGGCGGATTGCGGCAAAGATACGGTGCAGATTGATTTCGAGAAAGGAATCGTCCTGCTCAGAATACGCCGTATCCTGATCGAACAATTCAGGCTCGTCCGAACGCTGCGCCTGTCTGTGAAGCTCGTTCATTTTCAGTAATTCCGGAAGATGTTGAACAGCGGAGCTGCATCGATAAAGTCGCGATACGCCCCCTTCAGCGCAGAGAAGCCAACAACGATCTGATCGCCGCCAAGTATTTCAGGATCGGGAGCCTTACCTTCGCGAATAGCGCCCAGATCAAACACCGCCCCCATGCGCTGTCCTTCTACTGTCCGGAACACCAGCACTTCATCAACTACAGCCACCCGGGTCACACCCTTGGCCCGCGCAATAGCCTCCATCAGAGTAGAATTGCCGGCGATTTCGTAAACTCCAGGATCGGCTACATTACCGCCAACGGTCACCCGCTGAGCCGCCGATTTGATCACCCCCACAGCGACTTGTGGATCACGAAGATATCTCTGGCCCAGCCTGTCGGCTATTTCCTGGCTGAGTTCGTAGGGGGTTTTGCCTTCGGCAATTGTTTGCCCAATCAGCGGCACGTTGATGCTGCCGCTGGCATCAACCTGAATTTCATCGAAAGAGAGTTCGGGTTCCTGAAAAACGCGAAGCGAAAGGCTGTCCAATGCGCCGATCCGGTAATCGGCCGTTTGCCGCTCTGTGGCTGGCGGCATCACGGCATAGGCAGCCTCCCCTCTAGGAAGGTTTGCAGAAGGAGAAAAACATCCGGACAAAGCGCATGAAATAAGCGCCACTCCCAGGGTGGTCCTAAACAATATTTGATTCCTTCCCGTCCGAATAGGTGTTTACGCTTAGCAGAGAGAAGTAAAAAGCTGCAACACACAGCATCGCAAGATTTCGTAACGGGTAATCTACAAATGACTGCAGAGCGATGGATAAAAGCGCTGCTGCACTGGCGATTTGCAAGGGGTCTTTTAATCCGCGCCGCTTAACCAACGACGCTGCACAATACGTACACCACGCAAATATCAGCAAAATGCCTGTTATTCCGTTTTCGAGAGCAATTTCGAGATAGTCATTATGCGCTCGCCCTGCCCGCCGACCCGAAACATGCTCCAGCGCTTCGTCGAGCTGATAGACTTCGTCAAAAGTCCCCGCGCCGCTTCCCACTGGCCAGAACCGTTTTGTTGCATCCACAGTATCCGCCCATATCAGGGGGCGGCGATCCTCCAGTGTTGTTTCGAAGCGATCGGCAGTTTGTGCAATCTTGGCGTTTTGAAGCAGCAACATAGCGCCAAAGGCAACCAACAATGATCCGCCAAATAAAGCGATCAAGACGCGCCGCGTTGCCGGTCCTTTTCGGCCGCCGAACAAACGCAGGCCAAGCGCAAGCAAGGGCACGATCAGGAGCAAGGTGGAGGAGCGTGACTGCGTGAGAACCACCCCAACGGTCAGCAGACAAGCCATAGCTATCCCCGCAATCGGCCACCAGGTTCCTTTGAGACGCCTGAAGGGCATTGCGAGTAAAGCACATAGTGCGAGCACGAAAAACAAGCCGGAGCTGTTATGGTTGGCGAATGAGGCGTAAAGGTAATGCCTGTTGCCGCCGTCATAGATCTGGAACTGCCCACCGGAAACGAGTTGCAAACCGCCGAGCAGCAAACTCACCCCTGAACCGACCGCCGCAAACAGTATCAGCACTTTCCAGCGGCGATCAGCAGGTATCGCAGCGGCAAAAATTAATACGGCAAGGCAAGGCACCAGCGAAAGCAGGCTGAGCAAGGTGAGATTGCTGTTTACCGTAATGGGACGCCAGCTTTGTTCCTGCCCGATCAGCGCGAGAGATATTTCTACGCTCTCTCTCCCCGGCATGACCGTCCAGAGAAAGGGCGGCAAAGAGACAAGCTGCAATAACGGCACGCAGATGGTCACTGCCAACAACCAGAGAAGCCCCTTCGGTGTTTCGCGAAGGAAGCGGCGAATGAGATCCGGCTGAAGTGCGAGCAGCAGAATAGCCGCAAGCTGCACGATAAGGTTATGGATGGGAAAGCCTCGGCCGCCGCCGCCAAATCCCAGAGCCAGCGCAAGAAACACAGCCAGGCTTGTAATTGCCACTGCCGCCCGTTTCGAAATGTCTTGGGAGTATCCGGCGGTGTGCTTTATCGAACCGCCAGCCAAGCCGCCTGAAGTCACACTTTCACTTTCCCAATAAAAACCCGGCCAAGGCTAAACTCTGACCGGGTAAAGATATCGCTCTATATGATGGGAAAACTATCAGGTACCGGCAGAGACATCATCATCGTCGTCGTCATCATTGATGCCCGGCACCTTGACAACTCCACTCGCTACGGCTCCTGCGGCTACGGCACCTGCTGCGGCCGCGACCCCCGCGGCACCGATACCACCTGCGGCGGCGGCACCAGCCCCTGCTGCGCCGGCGGCACCAGCCCCTGCTGCACCACCAGCAGCACCGCCGGCTGCACCACCAGCACCGCCGGCTGCACCACCAGCACCGCCGGCTGTACCACCAGCACCGCCGGCTGTACCACCAGCACCGCCTGCACCTGTGCCGCCTGCACCTCCGCCGCCTACTTGACCAGCGACAACCTCGCCAGCCTGAAAGAGGTTAGCAGAAGCAATATCTTCCGATCGCATTGCGGGAACCGCAGATCGCATAGCCTCAGGCGCGGTTCGTACCAGTGCGGCCGCATCGGCTGAACGGGCATCGCGAATGGCAGCCAATTGATCGTGCTGCGATACAGTATCGGTCAGACTGCCGCGCATTTGCGCCGGAACAGCATCAGCAGCCTTAACCGCCGCCGAGGTCGGCGCCGTGAAAGATGCAAAGGATATTGTCGCGACAGCCATCGCTGCTGCAGAAATCGAAAGAGTATTACGAAGTTTCATTTCCGTTCCCTTCAAGGATTGGAGTCACGGACTTACGAACATTTACGTACTGCAATGCACAATCACGCGCAAATCGAATCTTGATTGCCGGCGTCGCATCTTCCTGCAATCACTCATTTTTACGCTAAACTGTTCCATAAAAGCGACAAACCGACAGCCGAACCATCTTGCATTCGCCTGAATACAGTTTTCAAAAGTGTTAATAACAAGAAATAATGAACTCTTGCGATTCGACTGCTTCTAAAAAGAGGCTCTTTAGAGCTGCTGACGGATTACTTGCCCTTTATTAGTGCGCCGCGCCGCAACACAACGCCATCAGGCGGGCCCAACTACCAGCAAATAATCTGCGATCTATATATAGCCCTGTGTGATACTGAACCTCTCAGTGGAAATACGCGCTTAGAATGCACGATGGTGAATCAACACCGTCGCGGTACGAAATATAATCGTGATATCTTTCCAGATACTCCAGCTGCGGACATATTCCAGATCGGATTGCAGCCGGTCAGTCAGATCACGCTCCTGATCTGTCGCCCCTCGATAGCCGCGAACTTGCGCCAGACCGGTGAGACCAGGTTTAAGCGAGTGTCGCCGCCAATATCGGGAGTCCACTTCCCAGAACAGCTTATTCCCGGCCAGCGAACCAACGGCATGGGGTCTCGGGCCGACCAGACTCATGTCTCCTTTGAGAACATTGATCAGCTGTGGCAGCTCATCCAAACTGGTTCGCCTCAGGATGCTACCAATCTTGGTTATCCGGTCATCATCTTTCGATGCCGACTGGCTCCCCGTGGCATCTGATCGCTCCGCGCGCATCGATCGGAACTTGAGCATTTCAAAAAACCTGTTTCCGCGGCCAAGCCGGCGCTGCACGAAGAAAACCGGCCCGCCATCCTCCAGCTTGATGAGTAACGCGATAATCAGGAATAGCGGGATGAGCGCCATCAGGGCGGCGATGGTCACCGATAAATCCAGAACACGCTTCCCGACACGCGAACGTAAGCCAAGAGGTCCCGTGGATATGACCAGCGACGTAAAATTCGTCTCTCGCATCAGCGCAACTGCGCCCAGATCGTGCAATTGTTCGGAAACCACTTCCCCGTTCACACCCGCCGCGCGCAATACGAATGCCCACTCTTCACGATCAGCGATCGGGCAACTTACAATCACCCTATCCATGTTGAGAGCGTAGCGACCGAAACGGTCGAGTACATTCGGGTCATTACGTGAAACGGTAAGATTGTGCTCTTCTGCCTGAATGTGAAAAGCATGTTCCATCGATACTGGCGGACCGCCAGCATCGACGAGCAGTATATTCTGCATAGACGGGCCAAAGTTACGCAATTGCAACTGAGCGACCACAGCTCTTGTCGCCTGCATCAGCACAAACGACAGCACCAGCCCCACGGACAACACACCGCGAGAAAAATTCAGGTCTTCGCGGATATAAAACTGCAGAAATGTGAGCAGAACTGCTGAGGTAAAAAGGGCCGAGAGCAAGCGGGAGAATGCAAACTTCAGGTCGCTCAGCGCACGAATGGAATATACGTTTTGATACAGGCCCAGCGTGAGAAAAATGGGCAGCAAGATCTGCACTTCGCTGGATAGAGGTGCAAAATGAGCGCCAGAATTGAACAGATACGCAGCCAGCGTAAATGCCGTCACTAGGATCAGACAATCGGTTATCACAAGCGCCAGATAGGAGCGCAAACGCCCTTTCTCGAGCGACTTTGCCAAAGGCTTACCCGTCCGCGCAGCCAAAGGTAGAATTCGCGCCGGAGCGTTCATTACTGTTTTCTCATCCAAATTCCCCAAATTGGATTGATTCGTATCAATACTGAGCTCTGCATTACCAGAAAGTAACATTTAAGAAGACGAAAAAGCGTGGTTAATTTTTCGTTCAATTTCACCGAATTCGCCGATTGTTTGGGATGATATCCGAGTCTTTACGCGATGCTACGCAGGAACGCGAACACGCAGTCCCGCATATGGCGGAGAGAACGCGAAGGGCACGTTATTAACCAAGAATTCCAGCAGGTCACCGAACTTGTGAGGAATTTATGGAACATGCCCCCTATCGCCGCAGACATAGAGTAGTCGCTTTACGGCAACTTGTTGCCTATTTGCCTTTCCCCTTTTTCAAAATCGCTTTTGCAGTGCCGCTCATCCTGACCATCCCGCAACCTGCTCAGGCAACGCTATGGCTCGACAATGATCCCGAAGTGACCAGTTTCAAGCTGGAGTCGCATAACCACAATCTGATAGATCCAAATGAAGTCCATCCATCCTCGCGCCCTGTAAAACCGGGTGAGGTGGCAATGCCCACTACCGCTGGGCACAGCCTTGCTCCATCGAATGTGGGGGATGCGCAGCAATCAACTGCAAACGCGCCTGAAAAGGCAGACACTGTTCCCTATACGAGCTCGCTGCCAGCAGATGAGCGGAGGCGATGGTTCAAGAAAGTTGCGCGTTATGAAGCGGCATTCCAGATGCTTAATCTGGTAGATGCCGTGCAAACCTACACCTTCGTCAAAGATCATGGGATGGAGGAGGCAAACCCGCTCTATGGCAAAGACCCATCCCTTGCGACTATCGCAGGGATCAAATTTGCCAGTGCAGCGGTGCATTTTCTGGCCAGCCGATTTCTCGTGGAGCATGAGCCGGATCTGGTTTTGCCCTTCCAGAAGGTAACATTGGCGATCCAGGGCGGCGTGGTTACATGGAACATGCAGCACACCTTTTAGCTCAGATATCTGTTTCCGATGCAGACAGCTTTCTCAAGCGGCTGCCGTCCGGCGTTGGGTAAAGACTCTTGATCAGTCGATGTCTTCCTGCCGGACAAAGCCTTCGGTGGCTAAGTGGTTGGCGAAGCTTTCGACATGTCCGGACCAGCTGGCCGAGCCAACCTATCGTTCCCACATTATAATTGCGCTCCACACTTTACCTGGGCTGGGGAGATCTCAAGCATCTAACCCAAAGCCCACCAAAGGTTGGGACCGTCTTGTAGCACAGGGCTCAATCGCCGGAGCAAAGTCACCTGAGTGCGTTGATTGAGGGGTAAATTTCGTTGCGCAACAAAAAAGGCCGGGAGCGGTGAGCTCCCGG
>NZ_WTYT01000007.1 GCF_009827595.1 Altericroceibacterium endophyticum
TCTGCGCGTCAATGGCAGCCCCGGATTTGTCAGCGTGGAGACGGGCGATGTCTTGCAGACCACCGCGCTCGCTATTAGCAAGCGGCGGATCGCAGCGATCTGGATCGTCCGAAACCCGGACAAGCTGAACCATGTAACGCGTTCGAACCACTGCCGACATCCAGGAGCCTTCAATGCATCGGCATAGTTTTAAAGCTGACGGGCTGACTTTTTCCTACCATGATGAAGGAGGTCCCGGCTTGCCGGTGGTCGCGCTGCATGGTCACTGGATGAACGCACGGGACTTTGAAGATCTTGCGGCGGCGCTGGCGCCCGAATGGCGCCTGATCGCTCTGGATCAGCGCAGCTTCGGTGAGACCGATCCGACGCAAGATCACCGCATTGATGCGTATCTTTCCGACGTTTCGGCGCTGCTGGATCATGTCGGGACAGACGATGCTGTGCCCATGATCGGTCATTCCTTCGGCGGTGTGGTCGCCTATCACATGGCCGCGCAGATGCCTGAATGGGTTTCACGCATGGTGATCGTCGATATCGGGACATCGCTAGATGAAGACAGCACCTTTACGCGGGGCTGGGCTGGTGTCTTCCCGCTGCGTGAAGATCTGGAAGAGCGCATCGGCCCGCGCCTCTCACCCTATCTGCAAAATTCGATACGGCGCGTTGAGGGTGGCTGGCGACTGGATTTCGAGATCGAGGAATGCCTGCTCTCCGTCGCCGCACTCAACGGTGATCACGCACACATCTGGACGGGTAGCGACTGCCCCGCCCTTGTCATCAGGGGCGCGAACAGTCCGCTCTCCACCGCCGAAGAGCTGAAAACCATGGCGTTACGCCGCCCCAACACGGAATTCATCGAAATCGCAGGCGGACATTCGGTGCATATCGATGCCCCAGAACCCTTCGCCAAGGCCGTTCATGCATTTCTCAGGCAGGGCACCGCTCTATCCGGTGGGAAAATCTAAGCGCCAGATAGCTGTCGGCGCTCAGCATGCGCCGCATTTCACGCGACGGAACTGGTCCAGCTGCGCAATTGTTTTTCCAGCACGGCCATCAGACGTCCCGGCGGACCGTGGAGCTGGCGGCCAACGCGGTGGATCAGGCCGATCATGGTCTGCTCCAGCTCACCATCGGTAATCGGCCGGGCGACCAGAATACCGTCCTCAATCTCCGCCCGCACGCTGATGGCGGGCAGCACGGTGACGCAGCGGCCCTTCTTGGCCATTTCGCGCATGATATGAATCGAACCGGTGGTCAGCATCGGGTTCAGCCACGTATTCTGCCGCGCCTCCGCCGTGGCGAGCGCGCGGCGGATGGAGAACCCCTTGGGCGGTAGACACAGCGGTTGTTCGGCCAGCTCCGCCATGCTCACTCCGTCCATCGCGGCCAGCGGATGACCCGGCGCACAGATCACGGACAAGGGCTGGTGGGCCGAGGCTCGCAGCCGAATTTTCGGGTCTTCTTCCGCCTGAAAAACCAGGCCGATATGCGCCTCATCATCCAGTATCATCCGCATCACATCGGATGTTGAACCACTCGTAATCGACAATTCGATGCCCGGATTGGCGGTCTGGTATTCCTCGATGATCTTGGTGAAGGAGCGGTTGAGAAACCCCTCGCCCACGGCCAGCGCAATCGAGCCCGTCCGGGCATTGCGCAAATCGGCCAGGCGGTTCTGAAACGCGTCCTTATCCGCCTGCCGCGCCTGATAATATTCCAGCGCCAGCTCGCCTGCCGCAGTCAGTTTGATCGTCCGCCGCCCGCGTTCGAACAGGGGCATTCCATATTCGCGTTCCAACTGCCCGATCTGGCGGCTGATGGAGGACACCGCCACACCGATCTTGTCACTGGCGAGCCGCATCGTGCCCAGCATCGCGGTTTCGTAAAAATACATCAGTGCAACTTCGGACATGAGGCCTCCTGCCGCACTTGTTGCAGTAAAAGCAACGAGGTTCAACATTTGTTGTTATTGCAGCGCAAGACGAGCAGGTTCTAGGGCTAAAGCTGATACTAAAGACCTTAGAGGGGGCATACTTGAATAAACGTTCGATCGTTGAGTGGCAGGGCTACATCCCGGCTATTACCACGCCATTCGACGCCGAAGGCGCCCTTGATTTCGACGCATTGGGTAATTTGCTGGACTGGCTGCATGGCGAAGGCATGCACGGGCTGGTCATCGCCGGAACCACCGGCGAATGGACATCCATGTCGGATGAAGAACGCGCCGCGCTGTTTTCTGCCGCCGGCAATCATGTGGGCAAAAAGCTGCCGCTGCTCGCCGGTTGCAGCGCCTTTACCGCTGAGCGCACGGTGGCGCTGGCCGAAGTCGCGGGCAAAGTCGGCTTTTCCGGGATATTGGTAACGCCCCCGCCTTACCTGCGCCCCAATGCCGCCGAAATCGAGAATTTCTATCGCACAGTGGCCGCCGGTTCGCCGCTGCCCGTGTGCATTTATAACTGGCCCCCGGGCACCGGAATCGATCTGGATCTGGATTTGCTGGAACGGCTGACTGACATCGACAATATCGTTGCGGTTAAACAATCCACCGGGCAGCTTGATCGCTTCATTGCAACCTTCTTCGCCTTGCGCGACAAAGTGCGCATCTTTGGCCATGCAATGGATGAACACGGTTTGGCACTTCTTCAGGCACGCGGCGGTGATGGTACGATGGGTGCCGGCGGCGTGCTGGGCCATCATCAGCCTGATTTCTACAACCATCTTTGGGCTGGTGAAATCGATGCCGCGCGCCAATGCGGTTGCATGGACCGGGTGCTGATGAAGGAATGGTACACGCCTGATCTGGTCGGCAAATTCGGCTCCGGCCCCGCCATTTTGAAGGCGGCACTGGATGCGCGCGGCCTGCCCGGCGGTCATGTCCGTGCACCTTTGCTCGACATTGGTGAGGAAGGACGCGCCGATATCCGCGCGACATTGACAAAACTCGGGTGCATTTCTGCCTGACATAGACACTCTGGTCATAGGCGGCGGCCTGGTCGGCGCAGCCTCTGCCTGGCATCTGGCGCGGGCGGGAAACCATGTGTGGCTGGCCGAACAGGCCAGCCCCGGCCACGGCGCATCCGGGCAAAATGCCGGGTCCCTCCATTTTCAGATTGAGCGCCGTTTTCTCGAGCGCGAAGGCGGTCTGGGCTATGAAGGCGAACAGACCGCCCGGCTCAGCCGCATCGCGGTGGAGGACTGGAGCAGTCTGGAAACCACCATGGATATTGATCTCAATATCCATATGAATGGCGGGCTGATGGTGGCGCATAGCGCAGCCGAAGTGGAATTGCTGGAGGCGAAAGCCGCGCGTGAACAGGCCATGGGCCTCAGCGTGGAAACGATTGACGCTGCCGAAGTGCAGCGCCGCGCACCCTATCTCTCCCCTGACATCCTGGCCGCCAATTTCATGGCTGCAGAAGGCCATGCCGATGCCCGCATCATCGCCCCCACCTTTACGCAGGCTGCGCGCAGCGCCGGGGCGCGGATTTTCACCGGCACACGGATCACCGCCTTGCGGAAACACGGCGGTCATTTCAGCGCGACGATGGAAAGCCGAGGCCCTGCACAGGCTGGCGGATCATCCCGCCCCGCCAAGACAGAGACCCGCAGGATTACCGCCGCCAAGGTGCTGATCTGTTCCGGCATCTGGTCGCGCCAGCTGGCGGCGATGGCCGGGTTGCATCTGCCGCTCTTCCCCGCGCCGCTGACCATGAATGTAACGCAGCGGCGCGACCCGTTCCTTCCCTATCTGATCCAGCATGTCGGGCGGCGTCTGTCGATGAAACAGGCCAGCGCAGGCAATGTGCTCATCGGCGGGGGCTGGCCTTCGCGCATGTGGCGCAATGAACATGAATTCGATTTCACGCGGCCTCCCGCCCTGGTGGCGGAATCGCTTGCCGGCAATCTCAAAGCAGCGGTCGAAACCATGCCCGGCATTGTGGATTTTGACCTGCTGCGCAGCTGGACCGGGATCACTGCCGTGACGCAGGACCAATTGCCGGTCGCCGGTGAATTTCCCGCCATGCCGGGGCTGTTTTGCGCCGCCGGTGGTTCCGCCTTCACGCTAGGGCCAACCTTTGCCCGGCTCGTCAGCCGCCAGATATTGGAGCAGGACCGCGCCGAAGCCGATGCCTTGCTGTCGGTCGCCTCGCCCGCGCGGTTTGAAAGTCTGAATGGGTTTATGGGCCAATGACAAGACGCAGCGACATCATGCACCGCCCGGCCCCGGTCAAGATCGAGCTGGATGGCGAGCCAGTGGAAGCCTATCCCGGCGAAAGCCTGACCGCTGTGCTGGCGGCGGTCCGCCATTCCCAAAGCCGGATCGATGATGCCGGCAAGCCGCGCGGTTTCTGGTGCAATATGGGCACCTGTTCGGAATGTTTCGTCTGGCTGATGGATGATGAGGCGGGTGGCGGCCGGGCCCGGAGCGTGCGGGCGTGCCTGCTCGATGTGGTGGCCGGGATGCGCGTCCATACCGGGAGGGCACAGCCCGATGCATAATGGATCCACCACAGATTATGACGCGCTGATCATTGGCGGCGGCCCGGCGGGACAGGCAGCCGCCATCGAACTCGCCAATCTGCGCCTACGCTGCGCCGTGATTGATGAACAGGCGCGCCCCGGCGGGCAGATCCTGCGCCAGCCCCCCGCGTCGTTTGAAGCCAGCCATTGGGCGGAGGAAGCCAGTTACCGCCCATTGAAACAGCAATTGCACCAGTTTGAAACGCAAAGCGGGATTGACTGGCTGGGGCGCCGTTCGGTCATTGGCCTGCAATCGGATGGCACATCGCATAGCGTGCTGATCTCCGGCGCCAACGGGCTGCAGCAATTCACCGCCCCGCATGTTCTGATCGCGGCGGGCTGTTACGATCTGCCCGTGGCGATACCGGGTTGGACTCTGCCCGGCGCGATGGGGGCCGGCGCGATGCAGACATTGCTGAAGGCGCAGGGCATTCTGACGGGTGAGCGAATTGCACTGGCAGGCACGCATCCGCTGATGCTGTTGATCGCGGCGCAGATCCATGCCGCAGGTGGCACCGTGGCCGAGGTCGCCTTTGATCAGCCCTTCACCCGTTTCGCCAAGGCGATGGGCCGCAATCTGGGCACGGGCCTGCGCCATGCCGGATTGCTGGCCGAAGCGGGCAAGGCCATGCTCACCCTGCGCCGCGCGGGTGTCCCGGTGCGTTTTGGGCGCAAATTGCAGGGAATAATTGGCCGGGAGCAGGTGGCAGGCGCGATCTTTGCTGCTGGTGCGACAGAAGAACAGATCGCCTGCGATTCCATCGGCCTGTGTTACGGATTTCTGCCACAATCGGATCTGCTCCGTCAGGCCGGGCTGGCGGTGGAATGGGCCGCGCCCGCCGGGGGCTGGGCCGCGCGGCATGATGACTGGATGCAGAGCAGCACGCCGGGGCTGTGGGTCGCAGGCGAAACCACCGGTGTGGCGGGCGCGCCCATCGCCCGGGAGGAAGGCCGCATTGCTGGCCTCGGCATAGCGCGTGCACTGGAGCGGATCACACCGGAGGACGCCGCAGAGCAAGCCAAATCATCGCGCACGGTGCTACGCAAGATGGCCGGTTTCGCCGATTTGCTCGCCGGACTGGCCGATCCGCGCGAAGCTTTGACCCGTATTCAGCCGCCCGAAACGCTGATCTGCCGCTGCGAGAATGTGTCCGCCGCCGCCATCGGTGATGTGCTGCGCGAAACACAGGATGCCAACGCCATCAAACGCATCACCCGCTGCGGCATGGGGGCCTGTCAGGGCCGCAGCTGCGAACATGCTTTGTTGCGGATGATTGCGCGCGAAACCGGGCAAAGCGTGGGGCAGCAGCCCGGCTTTACCGCCAGATTTCCGGCCCGCCCGGTTAGTATCGGGGACTTGCTCGAGCACGATTTGCAGTGAACGCAACGAGAATTACGGACGGTATGCATTGCAGGCCCCGCGCCGCGCCGTAGCATCCCGTCCAGCACAAGCGGAGAATAGCCATGACTGAAGCCGACAAGCCGCAATTTCTTGCCGCCGATCACGTATCCTTCACGGTGGAGGAGCTGGAGCCAGCGATCGCTTTCTATTGCGATGTGATGGGGGCGAGCGAATTGTTTCGCATGGGCCCACTCGACGCAGCGGAAATGCCGAAAGATGATGCCGGGCGCGATTGGACCGATACGCATATCGGTGTCGCCGGGGCCTGCATCACACTGGTGATGCTCAAGCTGACCGACAATCTCAATCTGCAGCTGATCACATATGACAAGCCGCATGACAAAAGCACCGTCCGCCCGCGCCATTGCGACGCCGGTGGCCACCATCTGGGGCTGAAGGTGGACGATGTCGAAAAGGCCGCGCGCTATTTGTCCGCCCATGGCTGCGAAGTGCAGGAGATCATCGCGATCGATGCCGGGCCGCTGGCCGGCAAGAAGAACCTCTATATTCGCGATCCCTTCGGCAATCCGATTGAAATCGTCGATTAATTTCCCTGTTCAGGAGAACGCCCATGTCCAATACGCCTATCAATCCCGGCCAGCTGTATGACGCGCTGGGCTTCGGATTTTCGCATGCTGTTGAAAGCACCGGCTCGCGCACGCTGCATCTTGCCGGACAGGTCGCCTGGGACCCGGAATGCAATGTGGTCGGAGAAGGCGATCTGGCCGTGCAAACGCGTCAGGCCCTCTCCAACCTGAAAGCCGTGCTGGCTGAAGCTGGCGCTGGCCCCGAACATGTGGTGCGTTTGCGCACCTATGTGGTCGATCACAAGCCGGAAAAGCTGGGCGTCGTATTGCCCGAAATCGGCGCATTTTATGATGGTGCCGGCCCGGCTGCCAACACCTTTATCGGCGTGGCGGCACTGGCCATGCCCGAATTTCTGATCGAGATCGAGGCGACTGCCGTCCTCGATTAACCGGTCGCCGGTCCCTCGTCTCGCGCATGGGCGAAGGACCGGCCTCGGGGCCTCAGCCCTGATCCTTCACATAATCTGCATAACGCGGCCGCTCCATCTGGAACCGGTCGGTTGAACGGGTGTACCACCCCGCCCCATGCATGCGGGCGACCAGCTGCATGGCCACCGCATCCACATGCAGTTTCTCCGCATCGATAAATTCGTCGGCAATATGCAGGCTGAGCACTTCGCCCAGAACGATGGTGCTTTTGCCCGCTTCGACCTTTTCATAGAGGCGGCATTCCATCGATACCGGCGCGGAGGCGATGCGCGGCGGCGTGATCTTGTCCGACGGCACGGTTTCGAGGCCCGCATGCGCGATCTCGTCAAAGTCTGCCGGTGCGTCGATGCAGGTGAAATTCATCGCCTCCGCATCGCCTTCGCTCACCAGATTGACCACGAATTCCTTGGTATCGAGAATGTTCTGCGCGCTGTCTTTATAGCTGCCGTCCGGGCGGCGCATCAATCCGATCACCACCAGCGGCGGGTCCGCACTCATCATGTTGAAAAAGCTATAAGGCGCGGCATTGCGCACGCCATCTTTCGACAGCGATGATATCCAGGCAATCGGGCGCGGCGTGATGGATGCCGCCATCAGCTTGTAGCGATCAGCCGCTTCGAAGCGGGAAAAGTCGAAGTCCATGAGGTCAGTATTCTCCTTCGCGTGTCACAGCCCTGTGTTCGCTGACATCGACCGATAATTGGAAAATATCGGGACGCGCATAATGCCCTGCAACGTCGAAATCGTATTTTCCGCGCACGACTTCAGCCGGGTCCAGCGTGGCATAGAGAATATTCTCTCCGCTATAATCGGGTCCGGCGAGCACTTCGCCCAGCGGGGCGACAATCATCGATCCCCCGCGCATCAAAACCAACTCCGGGTCATCGCCCATGGCGCAGTCATAATCCTGCGGATAGGCCCCGCGCGTGATGTGCTGGCAGGCGGAGAGCACGAAACAGCGGCCTTCCAGCGCAATATGCTGCATCGTCGCGGCCCAGCCATCACGGTCATCCGCGGTCGGGGCGCAATAGATGGTGATGCCCTGATCATACATAGCCATGCGCAGCATCGGCATGTAATTTTCCCAGCAGATCACCGCACCGATCCGGCCAAATGGCGTGTCGATCACCGGCATGGTCGACCCATCGCCAAAGCCCCAGATGAGCCGTTCCGCCCCGGTCGGCATCAGCTTGCGGTGCTTCGCAATCAGGCCTTTCTCCCCATCGAAGAACAGCGCGGTGCAATAGACCGTGGCGCCATCCCGCTCGATCACGCCGATCACCACGAAGGCCCCCGTTTCGGCGGTGGCTTCGTTCAAAATCTGGACTTCTTCCCCGTCCAGATCGATCGCCCCGGCATGGTAACGGCGGAAATCCTCACGTCCCTCCGGCCGTCTTTGGCCAACCGGCGTGCCGAAGGATGCACCCTTGGGATAGCCGCCGATAAAGGCTTCAGGGAACACGATCAGAGAGGCGCCCTCCCCGCTGGCCTTGCGGATCAGCTCTGCCGCCTTCTCCGCAGATCCACCAGCATCAGTGGGCAAAGAGGCAGCTTGCACGACGGCGGCTTTGATAGGTTGGGACATATCGCTCCTTTCGCGTGATTCGCGCGTCATCCCGCGCAGAATTCCTTACCTTAATACTTGCATTTGACAGTATCTTCAATTTATTTTAAGCCTGTAACACCTGCATAGGAGAGTTCATGTCTTCGTCCCGCCACGACCAATACCGAGAGGAAGTTCTCGGCCGCGCAAATGTTGCCGACACCCCGGAACTGGTCGCCTATTACGAACGGCTTGAATCGCTCGGAACTGCAGCCCTTTGGACTGTCGCAAATAAAATAGAGCCATGGGAACCGGTCCCCTCTTCGGTTCCCATGCTCTGGCGTTACGACGATCTGCGTGAGGATGTCCTCAAGGCGCTCGATCTCGTAACGCCAGAGCAGGCCGGACGGCGGGTGATCTATTTCGACAATCCCGGCCGTAGCGATGTCAGTGCAGCCGTGGGCTGGCTCTATTCCGGTCTGCAGGTAATGGGCCCGGGCGAAGTGGCCTCCAGCCATCGCCACAGTGCCTCCGCCTTGCGGTTCATCATGGAAGGCCAGGGCGCCTTCACCAATGTGGATGGCCACAAGATGACGCTGGGCGCGAATGATTTCGTTCTGACGCCCAATGGCACATGGCACGAACATGGCGTGGCGGAAGACGGCACGACCTGCATCTGGCAGGATGGTCTCGATATTCCGCTGATGAATGCGCTTGAGGCAAATTTTTACGAAGTGCACCCCGATCTGAGCCAGGCCATTTCCTATCCGGTGGATGATTCCACCGCAAAATGGGCCAGTGCCGGGCTGAAACCGGCCGGTGAAAACTGGTCCAAACCCTATTCCCCGCTGCTGAAATATGAATGGGCGCCGACGTATGAAGCGCTTAGCAAGCTGGCCAAAGTGTCGGACGGTTCCGCCTTTGACGGCATTCTGATGGATTACATCAATCCGCAGACGGGCGGCCCGGTGATGCAGACAATCGGTGCGTCCATGCAAATGCTGCGCCCGGGTGAAAAGACCAAGGCCCACCGCCAGACGGGCAATTTCGTGTATCAATGCGCCAAGGGCTCTGGCCATTCGATCATCAATGGACAGCGTTTCGACTGGAAGGAACGCGATGTCTTCGTCGTTCCGGCATGGCTGTATCACGAACATGCCAATGCCTCAGACAGCGAAGATGCCTGCCTGTTCGCCTTTCACGATCTCCCCGTCATGCGCGCGCTGGGCCTCTACCGCGAGGAAGCGTTCGCCGAAAATGGCGGGCACCAACCGATCCTCTCCTGAATTTCAAACCGAAAGAGAATCTATGCGTCTTGTAACTTATCGCGACTCTGTCGAGGCTGAAGCGCGTCTTGGTGCGATTGCCGGAGACCTCGTGCTCGATCTCGCCGACTTTGGTGTGGTCGAAGGTATTCCCTTTCCTTCGACCATGCTGGAATTCATCGATCTGGGTCCGCAGGCCGTGGCCGCGGCGACCAAGCTGATCAAGGACGCAGACGGCATTTTCCCCGTGGGCACCACCCGCCCGCTGGCCAATGTCACGCTGCTCGCACCGATCCCGCGCCCGCGCAAGAACGTGTTCGGCATTGGTCTGAACTACACCGAACATGTGGCGGAATCGGCCAAATCGCTCGACACTTCAGTGGAATTGCCGCGCCAACCGGTGATCTTCTCGAAGCCGCCGACCTGCGTCGTCGGCCCGAATGATCCGATCCTGCACAACAAGACCATCACGCAGCAGCTTGACTGGGAAGTCGAACTGGCCGCCGTCATCGGCACCCGCGCCAAGGGCGTGACCCGGGCCGACGCGCTGAAGCATGTGTTCGGCTATACGGTTATGCTGGATATGAGCGCGCGCGATTGCCGCCGCGCCGGCCAGTGGATCTATTCCAAGGGTCAGGACAGCTACGCCCCGATGGGTCCCTGCATCGTGACCGCGGATGAAATCCCCGATCCGCAGACGCTGGACCTCTATCTGACGGTGAACGGCGTTGAGAAACAGCGCAGCAACACTGCCTATATGCTCTTCAAAGTGGACGAGCTGGTCGAAGATATCAGCAAGGGCATGACGCTGGAGCCCGGCGACGTGATTGCCACCGGCACCCCCGCCGGGGTTGGCGCAGGCCGTGATCCGCAGGAATGGCTGTGGCCCGGTGATACGATCGTGGCAACGGTCGATGGTATCGGCTCGCTGCGCAACCCCGTGGTGGATGCCAGCTAAGCAAACCGCTTCTATGAATGAGAAAAGGGGGGCTTCTTGCCCCCTTTTTGCTGCCCGCAGGAGACGGGTCACTAGGCCCGCCTTCGCGCTTTATGCTGGCACGGTTTCGCCTTCGATAAGAGGCCGCAATTCGTCCGGCCAGGCAATCGAGTGGCGCTTTTCCAGATCCATGCAGACCAGCACGACATCGGCATGCAGGCGCTCTACATTCTCGCAGGAAAAGGTCACGCGCAATGCACAGCTGCTGCGGCCGAGTTTGCGCACATCCAGCGTGATGTCCAGCACCTCACCCAATTCGCTGGGAACGATGAATTGCGCCTCCAGCTTAACCGTGGGCACGCCGATCTTGCGGCGGCGATGCATCAGGTCGAAATCCCAGCCCATCGCCGCGAACCAGTCTTCCACCGCTGCATTGAGCATTTCGAAATAGCGCGGATAAAACACGATTCCGGCCGGATCGACATCCGCAAAACGGACTTTGGCAGTGGTGGAGAAATTCATTTTCAATTCCGCGTTAGAGACAATTTGAGTGTATCGAGCAGGGTCAGCAATTGCGCCTGATCCATTTCGGGCAGATCCTTCAGTGCATCACGTACCCAATTGTGATGGGCCTGTGCCAATTCCTGAAAGCGCGTCTGGCCGAGCGGGGTGAGAACCACAATGGCCGAACGGCCATCACGCGGATCAGGCTGATAGGCCACATGGCCATCCTCTTCCATCTGCCGCACGATGGAGGTGACATTGCCGTTGGAAACCAGCAGCGCCTTGGACAAAGCGCCCATGCGCAATCCATCGGCCGCCCTGTCCAATGCGGCCATGACGTCAAAACGGGGCAGCGTGGTGTCGAATTGCTCCTGAAAATTCCGGCGCAATTGCTTTTCGATCATCTTGGCGCAGCCGAGCAGGCGGATCCACACGCGCAGATCCAGTGCCTTGTCAGGCATCACACCCTCTTCAACATTGCTCCCATCGCTGCGCATGATGCCCCCTTAATGCGCGCGCCGCGATGTGCAACCGGTCTTGCAATCAGGGGCGGGGGCGGAAGCTGCACCAGACATCGCCGGATGGGAGCGGCGAGCTGGCGCCGCCTCCCCCGGTCCGTCAGGCACGCCCCTGCTCGGTCTGGCGGCCACTTTGGTGCCGAGCCTGGCTTGCCTCCAGACGCAGCGCCTGTTCCTGACCAAAGCGATAGGGCGCCGGTATGAAATGCTCCGTCTCCCCGGCCCGCGCGGCGGCATGAGTCGTCCAGGCGGGATCGGCCAGATGCGGCCGCCCCAGCGCCACCAGATCAGCCCGTCCGGCCATCAAAATGCTGTTGAGCTGGTCGGCATCGGTAATATTGCCCACCGCAATCACCGGCACATGGGCTTCATTGCGGATCTGATCGGCAAAGGGTGTCTGGAACATCCGGCCATAGACAGGCTTGGCCGATGGGTCGGTTTCACCGGCAGACACATCGATAATATCCGCGCCGGCAGCTTTCATGGCGCGCGCAATTTCGACGGCGTCCTGAGGTGTAATCCCGGCATCGCCCACCCAATCCTGCGCCGAGATGCGGACCGCCAGCGGGCGATCTTCAGGCCATGCCGCGCGCACGGCGGCGATCACTTCCAGCGGGAAACGCAGCCGATTGTCGAGTGAACCGCCATAGTCATCGTCACGCTGATTGAGCACTGGCGTGATGAAAGAAGACAGCAGATAGCCATGCCCTGCATGCAGCTCTATCATATCGAAACCGGCCGCGGCAGCGCGCAGGGCGGTGGCGACAAAATCATCGCGGATGCGCTCCATCTGGGCACGGTCCAGCGCCGCGGGCACCAGCCCCCCTTCCCGCCACGGACGGGCCGAGGCCGACAGAATAGGCCATGGATCATCCAGCGGAATGTCCCAGCCTTCAGCCGGATTTCTGCAGGATGCGCGCGCGCCGGCATGGCCGATCTGCGCGCAGAGCATGGCGGGTGTATGTTGATGGGCAAAACGAGTGATCCCGGCCCATGCGGCAATCTGATCATCCTGATAGAGCCCCGGACAGGCCTCGGTCGCGCGGCCTTCGGGTGACACGGCCAGCATCTCGGTCATGATCAGACCTGCCCCGCCCAGGGCGAGCGCGCCGTAATGGACCTGATGAAAATCGCTCGCCATGCCATCATTCGCCGCGGTGCCGGTGAGCATGGAAGGCACAACCACCCGATTGGCGAGCGTCATGCTGCGCAGACGATAGGGCGTGAACATCGGCTGTGTGGGGCGATTGCGGCCACTGCTCCCTTGCGAAAACCAGCGCTCCATATCTTCCAGCCACGCCCCGTCGCGCAGGCGCAGATTTTCATGGCTGACGCGCTGGCTTCGGGTCATCAGTGAATAGGTGAATTGCGGGAGATCGAAATCGAGATAGCGGTCGAGCGTTTCGAACCATTCGGTAGAATTGCGCGCGCTGTTCTGGATCTTCAGCACTTCGACATGCCGTTCATCCTGATAATCCTTGAGCGCCTTCGCCAGCGCATCGCGGTGTGACAGGCCCGGCCGGTCCAGCACTTCGGCCAGCTTGATCGCATCTTCCAGCGCCAGCTTGGTGCCCGATCCGATGGAGAAATGCGCCGTATGCGCGGCATCGCCCAGCAGCACGACATTGTCGAAGGACCATTGGCGGCAGAGTACCCGCTTGAAATTGATCCACGCCGCCGAGCCGCGCAAATGGGTCGCATTGGTGATCAGCGGATGCCCATCCAGATAGCGCGCGAAAATTTTCTCGCACACAGCGATGGATTCGTCCTGTTCCATCTGGTCCAGCCCCAGCCCGGTCCAGGTTTCGGGTGAACATTCGACGATGAAGGTCGAATGCGTTTCATCGAAACGATAGGCATGCGCCCAGATCCAGCCATGTTCGGTCTTTTCGAACAGAAAGGCGAAAGCATCGAACATCTTGGTCGTGCCGAGCCAGCAGAACCGGTTTTTGCGGGTCTGAATATCGGTGTCGAAACGTGCCTCATGCTGGCTGCGCACGCGGCTGTTCACCCCATCCGCACCGACGATCAGGTCGAAATCGGCAAAGTTTTCGAGGTTACCATCAAACTGATATTCAAAATGCGACACCACGCCCAGCTCGGCGGCGCGCGCCTGCAGGATCTGCAGCAGATGTTTGCGCCCGATGCCGATGAAACCGTGCCCGCCCGAAGTGATGGATTCGCCCGAAACGGCGACCTCAATATCATCCCAATGGGCAAAACTGTCGCGGATAGTGGCGGCGCTGACTGGATCGTTGACGGTCAGATTTTCCAGCGTCTGGTCGGAAAACACCACGCCCCAGCCAAAAGTGTCGCCACTTTTATTGCGTTCAAATACGTGGATTTCATGATCCGGATTTCGCAGCTTCATCGAAATCGCGAAATAGAAACCAGCGGGACCGCCACCAAGACATGCAACACGCATAAGCGCCTCCTTTTGTTTTAAGCCTAAAGGATATTGGTTGCATGTACAACTAGTTTATCGGGCGGTCTTATTCCAAATTTTCGTGGAGCTTATCCAGCAATTTCAGCATTTTGCGGAAATCAGCCGCGGATATTCCGCGGATCAGCTTGCGATAGATGGGTGCCGTGGCCTTCCGCGCCTCAGACAATTTTTCCCGCCCCAGATCAGTCAGCAGCAGCTCGGTAACCCGGCGGTCCGCCGCGCTGACGCGCGTTTCGACCAGTCCGGCCTTCTGCATCCGTTCGACAATGCGCATCATGGTGGACAGGTTGATGACGGCGGATTTCGCCACCTGGCCAATCGGCAGTGGTTCCTCTTCCCCCAGAATCATCAGCACACGCCAGGCGGGAATATCAATGCCGATTGGCCTTAACAGCCCTTCGATAACAATATTATACCGGCTTGATGCACGATTGAGCAGATAGAAAGGGTAGGCATCGACCCGGAAATCATCCGATCCCGGATCCCCAAACGGGCGCAAATCCTCGCTCATGGTGCGTTCTCAAGCCTTTCTCTCAAATTTACTTGCATGTGCAAGCTATGAAGCTAGTCTGTAATTGTCATGGTCCGCAGGAGGTACAATGTCCAGCACCCCTATACTCGCCGATTTCGCCGCTGCTCTCGCACAGGGAAACATCCGCGTCGTTGATCTAACGCAGATGCTGTCAGAAGATACGCCGCTGCTCGTCCTGCCCGAAGAATTCGGCCAGACCGCCCCATTTTCGCGCGAGGAAATCTCCCGCTATGATGAACGCGGCGTCGCATGGCACTGGCACAATTTCACCGTGGGTGAACATACCGGCACGCATTTCGACGCCCCCATTCACTGGGTGTCTGGCAAGGATCTGCCCGACAACACCATCGACAAAGTCCCGGCGAAGGATCTGGTGGCGCCGGCTGTCGTGCTCGACTTTTCGGCCGAAAGTGCCAAGGATGCGGACTTCCTGCTGACCGCCGATCATATCCGCGCGTGGGAAGAGGAGCATGGCACAATCCCGAAAGGGTGCTTTGTCCTGTTCCGCACCGATTGGTCGAAGCGTGACACGGAGGCCTATTGCAACCGGCGCGAAGATGGCGCGCATACGCCCGGCCCGGCCACCGATGCGATGAAGCTGCTGATCGACGAGCGCGACATTCTGGCCTTCGGGGTGGAAACGATCGGCACCGATGCCGGACAGGCCCATTTGCTGGAACCGCAATATCCGGCGCACTTCCTGCTTCATGGGGCGGGCAAATACGGCCTGCAATGTATGGAAAATCTCGATCAGCTGCCGCCGACCGGCGCCATTGTGGTGGCCGCACCGCTGAAGATCCTGAACGGATCGGGCAGCCCGATGCGCGTTCTCGCCTTCGTCCCGGCATAAGCGCAATGGCAGAACGTTCTTTCAAGCATGAAGTAAAGAAACTGACCGCCGGTGAGGGGGAAACCTTCACCGGTGAGGGGATTCTGGCTGTCACCAAGGCGCTGTTGCAATCGGGCGTCGCTTATATTGGCGGCTATCAGGGGTCGCCCATCAGCCATTTGATGGACGTCTTTGCCGACGCCAATGATTTGCTGGAAGAACTGGATGTTCATTTTGAAGCCAGCGCGTCCGAAGCGACTGCAGCGGCCATGCTGGCAGCATCCGTCAATTATCCGCTGCGCGGCGCGGTGGCGTGGAAATCTGTAGTCGGCACCAATGTCGCCTCCGACGCGCTGTCCAATGTCGCATCGGGCGGCGTCACCGGCGGCGCGATGATCATCGTCGGGGAGGATTATGGCGAAGGCTCCTCCATCATGCAGGAGCGAACCCATGCCTTTGCCATGAAGTCGCAAATGTGGCTGCTCGACCCGCGCCCCAACCTCACCAGCATCGTCAATGCGGTGGAACAGGGTTTCCAGCTTTCGGAAGCATCCAACACCCCGGTGATGCTCGAAATGCGCGTCCGGTCCTGCCACATGACAGGCAGCTTTATTGCCAAGGACAATATCCGCCCCGCCTTCACCGTTTCCGACGCGGCGGAGAATCCGACCCGCGATCTCGACCGGATCGTCCTGCCGCCCGCCAATTTCCTGCATGAAGTCGAAAAGATCGAGAAACGCTGGCCCGCCGGCCTTGCCTATGTCCGCGATAACAAGCTGAATGAGTGGTTCGGCCCCGATACGCATCCCAGCGAGATCGGCATTATCGTGCAGGGCGGTTTGTATAATAATTGCAATCGCGCGATGGAATTGCTCGGCCTCGCCGATGCTTTTGGCACGTCTGACATTCCGCTTTACTGCCTGAACGTCACCTATCCGCTGATCCCCGAAGAAGTAAAAGAGTTCTGCGCCGACAAGAAGGCCGTGCTGGTGCTGGAAGAGGGCCAGCCAGAATTTATCGAGCATGAGCTCAACACGCTGATCCGCCGCGCGGAGCTGGATTGCAAGATCATCGGCAAGGACATGATGCCCCGTGCCGGCGAATATAGCGCGCAGGTCATCCGCGCCGGTCTCGGCAAGTTTCTGCGCCGTTTCGCCCCCGACATCGCCCCGGCGCAAGAGAGCAGCGATCCCCTGCCCGCACCCGTGGCGCAGGAAATTCCGCAGCGGCCCGCCGGCTTTTGCACCGGCTGCCCCGAACGCCCGATTTTCACCGCGATGAAATTGCTGGAGCGTGAAATCGGCCCGACCCATATTTCGGCCGATATTGGCTGCCACCTCTTTTCCATCCTGCCGCCCTTCAATCTGGGCAACACCACGATGGGTTATGGTCTGGGCAGCGCCGGTGCCTCCGCCTTCAAACCCACGGGTAAGCGCGCCATTGCTATCATGGGCGATGGGGGCTTCTGGCATAACGGGCTAACATCCGGGATCAGCAATGCCGTTTTCAACAAGGATGACACGGTCAATCTGGTGATTGATAATGGCTATTCCGCCGCAACCGGGGGGCAGGATATCCCCTCTTCGCGCGCGAAGAATGCCAATCGCGTCACCAATAATCCGATTGAGAAGGCCGTGCGCGGCGTGGGCGGGCAATGGGTGCGCACCCTCACCCGCACCTATGACATCAAGGCCATGCGCGACACGCTGCGCGAAGCCATGCTGACCAAGACGAAGGGCCCGAAGGTCATCGTCGCCCAGTCGGAATGCATGCTCAACAAGCAGCGCCGTGAAAAGCCGCTGATGCGCAAAGCGCTGAAGGACGGCCAGCGCGTGGAGCGGGAGCGTTTCGGCGTCGATAGCGAAACCTGCACCGGCGATCACAGCTGTATCCGCCTGTCGGGCTGCCCGTCCTTGTCGATCAAACCCAATCCCGACCCGCTGCGTCAGCATCCGGTCGCGCATGTCGATAACAGCTGTGTCGGCTGCGGCCTGTGCGGTGAAGTCAGCCATGCGGCGGTGCTGTGCCCGAGCTTCTACAAAGCGAAACTGGTCAGCAATCCGGGCCGTTGGGAAAAACTGCGCGCGAGGATTTCCGGCGCGGTGATCCGGTTCATCCAGCAACGTGACGATCGCAAACGGCTCGCGCGCGCTTTTTGAACGAACCCGATGTTCTCTGGGGCTTCCGACCGCGCCTGCCGCAATTTTGCGCTCCGCCCAGCTTACTAAAGTCTGCCCGCTAAAGTCTGCCTGCTAAAGAAAGAGTATCATGCCCAGTTCTTCCACAGACCGTCTGAGCATCGCCATTCTGGCCCTGGGCGGCCAGGGCGGCGGCGTTTTGGCCGACTGGATCCAGAATGTTGCCCGCGGCCATGGCTGGGTGGCGCAGGGCACATCGGTGCCCGGCGTGGCGCAGCGGACCGGCTCCACCGTCTATTATGTCGAACTGGCGCGGGCCGATGCGGCAGGGCGCGCGCCCATCATGGCGCAAATGCCCATGCCCGGCGATGTCGATATTGTTGTGGCGTCGGAATTGATGGAAACCGGGCGCGCCGTGCTGCGCGGATTTTCCAGCGCGGGGCGCACCACGCTGATCGGATCGACCCACCGGATCTATGCCATTTCCGAAAAATCGGCGATGGCCGACGGGCGCGGCAACAGTGAAAAGATCATCGCGGCGGCGCAGGAACGATCGAAGCGCTTCATCGGCTTCGATATGGAAGCCGCCACCGACCGCACCAGCAGCGTGATCAGCGCGATCATGTTCGGCGCGCTGGCCGGCAGTGAAGCCCTGCCCTTCCCCCGTGAGAGCTTTGAACAGGCCATTCGTGACAGCGGCATCGCGGTACAGAGCAATCTCACCGGCTTTGAAGAAGGCTTCACCCGGGCGCAGGGGATCATCGCCTTGCCCGAGGAAGCCGAGCATCCCGCGCCCGAACCGACCACCGAAATCGGCCGCCAATTGTACAGCACCGCGGCGGCGTTGCTGCCGCAGGAGGCTTTGCACAATGTGGCCCACGGCCTGGCGCGGCTCGTCGATTATCAGGATGCCAACTATGCCCGGCTTTATCTCGACCGGCTGCGCGCCATCGCAGAGCATGATGAACCGCCCTATAATCTGACCAGCGAAGCCGCCCGCCATCTGGCGCTGTGGATGAGTTATGAAGACACGATCCGGGTGGCTGACCTCAAAACCCGCGCCTCCCGGATGGAACGGGTGCGCGAGGAAGTGAAGGCGCAGGACGGCCAATTGGTGAGCGTGACCGAATTCATGCACCCCCGGCTGCAGGAACTGGGCGAAACGCTGCCCGCCCCGATTGGCCGCCGTCTGCTCTCGGGTGGATTGCTGGCGCGGTTGATGGCGCCGTTTTTCAAGCAAGGCCGCCATGTCCGCACCACCGGGCTACGCTGGTTCCTGGTTCTGCGCGCCACCAGCGCCCTGCGCGGATTACGCCGCCGTTCAGTGCGTTATGTCGAGGAGCAGGAAAGGATCGACGCCTGGCTGAGCGTAGCCGCCGATCTGGCATCCCGCGACGTGGAAGCGGCGCTTGAGTGGATCAAGCTGCAGCAATTGATCAAGGGCTACGGCGATACGTTCGAGCGGGGCCTGCGCAATTATCTGGCCATCCGCTCAGAATTTCTGGCGCTGCCCGAACAGGACCAGACCGCCGCGTGGCTGCATCAGGCGCGTGAGCAGGCTTTCGCGCAAAGCTGATTGCGGAGGCAGGTCGCACGCCGCCGAGATCCCTTAACTAATAATGGCCCCGCACGTGTGAGGGCCGATGAAGCATGCAACTCAGGCCGCAAGCTCTGCTTTCAGCGGAGCTTGCGGCCTGAATGGTTACCGCCATGCGATCATCAGAATTTGGACGTCGCGCCGATGAAGAAGCGGCGCGCAGGCGAGTAATAGCCGAAATCACTTTCGCCCGAAATCTGCTTGTCGAACAGGTTGAGCGCACCCGCACGCAGTGTCACGGAGTCCGACACCTCGAACGATGTGCTCAGATCGAAAGTGGTGTATCCTTCCTGGATCGTATTGCCGCCACCAAGCTGCTCACCTGTATAGCGCGCAGACAGCACCACGCCAACGTTCTCGGTTGGCAGCCAGTCCAGCGCGGCATAGGCTGAAAATTCCGGCGTCGTGATCAGATCCGCCCCCGTATCGAGATTTTTCGCCTCGATCATATAGGTTGCATTGGCGCGCAGAGAGAGTGCGGGCGTGAATTTGGCAGATGCCGTCATTTCGACACCCTTGGTACGGGCGCGTTCGACATTTTCATTCATCGTCCACCAGCGCCCTTCGTAAAAGCCCAGGGCGGCATATTGGATCTTGTTCTTGAAATTGGTGTGGAAATAGGTCGCGCCCAGTTTCAGGCCACGCGTGTCATAGCTCGCGCCGATTTCATAGCTGGTGCTCTTTTCCGGTTCGAGATCGGGATTGCCCGCCATATAGCAGCCACCACTGGTATAGCCGAGATCGCTCAGGCTGCCGCAGCCGCCGCCACGTGAAAATGTGGCTGCACCCGCGCTGTTTTCCTTCAAAGACGGCGCACGAAACCCGCGGGAAACACCGCCGCGAATGGTCACGTCGTAAATCGGGTGCCACACGACATAGGCCCGCGGACTGAAATTCTCGCCATAGCGGAAATGGCTGTCGAGCCGCCCGCCAAGGGTGAAGATCAACCCATCGGTCAACGTCATCTGATCTTCCCCGAACAGCGCCCATGTATCGCCGGAAAGGGTCGAACCATCGACGACATTACCATCATAATCGATGGGAATGGTGCCGATGGTCTGTGTGTTGGTCAGTTTTTCTTCGCGATATTGGCCGCCCAGTGCCAGCTTATGCGGCACGCCCAGCACGGCATCACCATTGATCAGGACGTCGACAATAGTTTCCTTGAATTCCGATTTGCCGCCGTTTTCGGCCTGATCTTCATTGATATAGGAGTTGCGGTACACATCGATGCGCGACGTGGCGAAGCCCCAGTCGCCTTCATGGCCGATGCGCAGATTGGTGCGTTCCGTGTCGGAACCAAAAGCGCTCTGGGCATCGCCATCCTCGGTCGTGGTAGAAGGTGCCAGCGGCTCTTCCACGCCATAGCTCGCCTCCAAAGAAATCGTCTGACCCTCCGAGGGTTCAAGCGTCAGTACACCGTTGACGTTTTTGTTGGCGACGCCCGCCACCCCGGCGACAGGACCAGCCCGGCCGCCGCCCAGAACCATTTCATCGGGATTGGTGCGGGCATAGGTGCCGCCGATCCTGAGGCCCACCCCCTTGGTAATGGGCCCCATCGCGCTGCCGCCCAACTGGTAGGAATCACCCCGGTCTGCACCCTCCGGCAGAGTGTAATTGGTGTTCACCGATCCCCGCCAGTAAGGCGCAATCTTGCGCGTGATGATGTTGATCACTCCGCCCATCGCATCCGACCCGTAGATGGAAGACATCGGCCCGCGCACGACTTCGATCCGTTCAATCATATCGGGCGAAATCCAGTTAAGATCCTGGCGCCCCAGATCCGGGCGATAAGAAATATCGCGCGCATTGCCGATCCGGCGGCCATCGACCAGCATCAGCGTGTAATTATCCGGCAGGCCGCGAATATTGATTTTCGACATTTCACCCGACGGGCTGATGCCGCCTGTCACACCCGGCAGGCGGCCCAGCAATTCGCCAATGCTCTGCACCGGTTGGCGCTCGATTTGTTCCCGCGTGATAACCCCGATGGAAGCTGGTGCGTCGCGCAGATCGATACCGGAGGCAGAAGCCGTCACCACGATATCGCGCTGGTCCAGCTCCAGTTTGCGTTCTTCATCCCGGCGGGCCTCACGCTCTTTCTTCGACAGCTTTTTCCCATCGCTGTCATGCCCCCGCTCGGCCCGGTGATTTGAGGCATGCTGAGCATAAGCGGGCACCGTCGCCATGGCCCCCAGTGTCAGCGCGCCGCCCAGCATCAATGCGTGCCGAAAAACCGGTGAAATCATCATGTGTTTTGCTCCTCTTCAGGGAAGCAGGACGCTTCCCCCCGTTTTGAATGACCACGGTTCGATCAATGCCGGTATCGAATGACCCGTCTCACGCCGGGAATGATGGCGGAAACAAGCCAGATCGGACGGGATATAATGAAAGGGGAAATACGCTTCCCGTTACGGAGCCGCTCCGCCTATTCATCAATGCTAATGCGAACCATATGCAACGCCCATGATCACTTTGGCGGGATAAAGCCAATATCGAGAACGTATATCCGCTATGCGTCAGGCGAATGAGCGGATGCGCTTGTCGAAAGCAGATCGACCAGCCACTGCGTTGCGTAGTCCCGCCGATTGCGCTCATTCCACAGCATCCAATAATCGAAGGCAGGGATGAGGGAGGGCGGCCGGCGGGTGACAATGCCCCCGGTCTCCGCCGGCTGAACCATGCTCGCGGGCAGAGTCAGGATCGCGTTACTATTCGCCAGGAAATGCGTCGCGCCCCTGAAATAGGGTGTTACCGCAATGATTTGGCGCTGCGAGGCATAATCGCCGATAAACCGATTGATGGGATCGACGCTGTTTTCTTCAATCACAATACTCACATGCGGCCAGCGGAGAAACTCCTCCAGAGGCACCTGTTCGGGATTTTCGGCCAACAGAGGATGGTCGTGACGCATGGCGCAGACACATTGGTCTGTGAAAAGATGTCGGCCATAAGTCGCGGAAAATTCCGGGGGCGACCCCGTGATGATCAGATCCAGATCACCGGTCTTGAGCCGCTCTGTCATATTTTCGCTGAATGCAACCATTTCCATACGAGCGTGGGGCGCGGCTGCGTGAAAGGCAGCCATTGCCGGTGCAAGCACGCTCACGGCGCCAAAATCGGTTGCTGCGATACGAAATGTGCGGTGAATGGCAGCTGGGTTGAATTCCGGTCGGGCCAGCAGGGCACAGGTCAATTCCTGCCATTCCTGAAGCGGATGCAGCAGATCTTCGGCGCGGCGGGTCAATTCCATTCCGCGATTGGTCCGAAACAGCAATTGGTCCTGAAACAAATTGCGCAATTGCGCGAGTGATCGGCTGACCGCAGGCTGGCTGACCCCCAACTTGCGTGCCGCGCCGGTAACACTTTTGGTATGAAGCAAAACGACGAGCGCTTTGAGCAGGTTAAGGTCCAGCGATCGCGATTGGACCACTGCCGACACATCCTGATTTGACGCACTCGTTTTTATGCCTCTCGGCACCATCATTTTTACCCCCCGTCATCGCCGGATTAGATGCTAATAATATTCATTTGCGCCTTATGCTAAATTGTTGCGCGGTTGAAGGAAATTCGACATGTCAGGCGGAGTTGGGCTGGCCTACAATACCCGCACGAGAGGCGCTTCGTTCTGGCGGGCATCACGACATGAATCGGCTTAGGGATCTCGCGTCCAGAAGATATGACGGAGTTAGGAGCGCCAGCTGTCGGCGCATAAAACCACGATATATCTGCGGATGGACACACACTGCCCAAATGGTGATTACAACCGTGCCTGCAGGTCAGCTGGCGGAAAGCGATGTGAAGAGCTGCTGGAACGGCAATCTCGACCCCCTCTTGTAAAAACGCTAAGGACGCCTCTCCCGAAACGCAGGGCATCGCCCGGGCAACCGTTCTGCAACAGACAATGCCAGCAGGCCGCGAGAGGAAAACAACCTTGTGAACCGCCCGCAATCTCCTCGCTTTGCGCTTAATATCGCTGTGGTTTTTCTGGTGCTGGGCCTAGTGCAGCTGGCCGGCAGCCTGATCTTCTATCAAATCATAGACCGCCAGACATTGCGCGACGACCATGCCCGGCGCGTGGCCGAATTGCTGATCGTGGGTGAGCGTATGCATGCGCTGGCCCCTGCAAATACGGCGAAGAACATGACCACACGGCATTTGCTGGTCGAAATATCCGGCGCACCCTCCATCACAAAGCCCAAAAGCAACCCGATGCTGGCCGATATTGCCGACCGGATCGTGGCATGGGAGCCCTCGCTCGCAGGCAAACCGCTTATCCTCTCAACCACCGCGCAGCGCGGACAAACGCGGAATCTCGCCGGTTCGCTCCAGCTTGACGATGGGATGTGGCTCAATTTCCAGTCGCGTGACATATCGACCATGTGGCCGGTGGCCTGGCGCGCAATGGTCCTGACGTTGCTGCTGACGGCGGCCTTCCTGTGTATCGGTCTCGTCGCGCTTTACCTGATGGGAAAGCCTTTGCGGCGGCTGACCGATGCGGCGGAAACGATCGGTCAGGGACGGCAGGTCACGATTTCCGAAAGCGGCCCCAAGGATCTGCGCGATCTCGCCCATTCGATGAATGTGATGCAGGAGCGGATTGACCGGCTGCTGCGCGATCAGGCCTCCGCCTTCGAGGCCATCGGCCATGATTTACGCACCCCCCTCGCCCGCCAGAAAATGGCCGCCGAAATGGTGCGCGACGAAGAGCTGCGCGGAATGCTCGAACACAGCGCGGATGAAATGATCGAATTGCTCGATTCTCTGGCCATCTATCTGCGCTCGCAACATCTGACCGCCGCGCCCGAAACCGTGGATCTTGCCTGCTTTATCACGGACGAATGCGCCGCTTACGGCGATGCGGTGTCTGTCACCGCCCCCAATGCGGTGAGCGTGAAAACCTTCCGCGAACCGCTTGCTCTGGCTTTGGGCGCTCTGGTCGAAAATGCAGTTCAATATGCCGGATCGGCCGCCATTGCGCTGCGGCAGGAAGCAGGCGATTGGGTCATCGAAATTGCCGATAGCGGCCCCGGCATGGCGGAGGAATATTTCCAACCCGTGCTGGAGCCGTTTTTCCGCCTCGACGAAGCGCGCCAGCGCAACACCAAGGGCTTTGGCCTCGGCATTCCGACAGCGCACCGCCTGATGATGCGTTTCAACGGCGCGCTCAGCTTCTCCTCACCTGAAGGACGCGGCCTGACGGTGCGGATCACCGTTCCGCAGGCGCGCTGAGACGGACTTTTCGCAGGTGAGCTGAGCGACGCAGGCGCAATGGAAACAAAAAAGCCGCCCCGGTCAGGAGCGGCTTTTTCCGTTTCAGACAATCGTTAAAGGCCTGTATTTATTCGGAGATTTCGCGGCCCACCGGATAAAGCAGATATTCGGAATCGTAATAGGGGCTGCGTTCATAGAACCAGTTGAGCCGCGCATCCGGGTCGGCGGCAAATTCCGCATCCTCGGCCAGCTTCGCCTCGAACTCGGCCTTCAGAGCAGGATCCCGCTCCATCATTTCGCGGGCCATGGGTTCCACCACATAACCTTCAATATAGGAGGTCCGGGTGAGGATGCTCATGAAGAAGCCCCATTGGAACAGCGAGTCATCCGCCTGCAGCTCCAACATCATCGCCGCCAGTTGGCCCAGCGGCTGATCGGTCGGCACGCGGACCGATCCGGGCATGAAGGTGCGGCTCAGCGTTTCATGATGATAACCTCCCGCACTCACCCGGATACGGTTGCCCAGCGGCATATCCGACACTTCCGGATCGGAAATGCGGATCATATCGAGATCGACGGTGCGCGGTTCCTCGAGCACTTCCATCTCCACGCCTTGCTCGCGCAGCCGCTTGATCACTTCAGGATAGGCGACCGAGACCCAATAGGCCTCCGGCAGATCAATCGTCACACCGGGATTCGACCCGAAGAGCGGATAGGGTGTTTCCGGCGCGACCTTGCCCAGATAGCGGATTTCTTCCGTGCCTGAGATGTCGGAATCATAATGCACCGCCTCCATCTGACGGAAAGGAACCATGCGGACCGGCTCGGCCTTGTCCTCCCAGGTCAGCACCATCTCGTCTTTCGGCTTGCGGTCTTCTTCGATGGCCGGTTTCAGCGTGTCCCAATGCTCCGCGATGCTGCGCAGCGATTGCTGCAGCAAAACATAGTCGCCCAGCACCCGCTGGCGATAGGGTTTCAGCGCATGATCTTCCACCAGAACGGCGGGGATATGCCGCAGATCGCCATAGGAATGGGAGAAACGCGGCGGGAAACCGGGCAGATAAAGCCCTTCTTCGGGATGCCGATCGTCCACGGCCAGAACCAGCGGCCCCGGGATATGCCCCTGCGATGTCAGCGCATCGTCCATTTCCTTGCGGAAAGTGCCATGCAGCCAGGCATTCAGCTGCGGAGAATAGCTGTAATCCTGCTCCTGAAAACCGAAGGTGATATCATAGGCAAAATCGACACCATCCGACACGTGAAGGTCAAGATAGAGCGCCGGGTCCAGCGTATCGATCAGGCGCAGCATGGCCTGCATCGCTGGGGCATCGGCCTTGATATAATCGCGGTTGAGATTGATGTTCTGCGCCGTGGTGCGCCACCCCTGCTCGACCGGGCCGCGCTGGTTCGGCCGGCTGAAACGCGATGCGCGTTCATGCCCATCGACATTGAAAATCGGCACGAAGACGAAGTTCACGTCATCCAGCAGATCGGCCTTACCGCGCAGGGCGATATCGCGCAGCAGCATCATGCCGGCATCGGTGCCGTCGCTTTCACCCGGATGGATACCGGCCTGCGCCAGCACGGTGGGCACCGTGTCATCCAGATCGGCCGGTCCGGTCACGCCGGTCTGCCGCGTGGCGATCACGGCCACCAGATCACGCCCGAGCGCGGTCTTGCCAATCGTCACCAGATTGATGAGCGGCGATGCATCCGCCAGACGGGTGAGATAGGCCTTCATCTCGTCATAGGTGGCCGTGGCCACCATGCCCGATTGTTCCGCCGGCGTGATCCAGGGATCACCCGGCTTGGCGATCAGTGCCTCACTGGCGCCCGACCATGCGACAGCGGGTGGCAGCGGGGCCGCCAGCTGGCTGTCTTCGGCATTGCCTGCCTCCTGCGCCATGGCAGGGCCCGCCACCCCGGCGAGCAGAAAGGCCGGAATCAGCGAACCCAGAACCCGTGAACGCATTGTCTTCTCCTGAATAATTAATCTGCCCTGGCGCTGGCGATCCAATTGTCGATCGCCGTATCCAGCGCCGGAAGCGGCAGGAATCCATAATTGAGCGCGACTTCATGATAATCGCGAATATCGTAAGCGGAACCCAGAGCCTCCTCGGCCCGGGCACGCTGTTTCTGGAACGCCTTCATCCCGATGGTAAAGGCCGTGGCCTGTCCCGGTACTGCCACATAGCGGTCCACCGCAATCTTGTTCGCGGCATGGGTGCTGGCCGTGTTGTCATCCAGATATTGCGTGGCCTGTTCGCGGCTCCAGCGTTTGTAATGCAGCCCGCTATCCACCACCAAGCGACACGCGCGCCACAATTCACCGCCAAGCCGGCCGAAATCGGCATAGGGGTCCTGATAGAAGCCCATTTCCTTGGCCAGATATTCGGCATAGAGCGCCCAACCCTCCACAAAGGAGGTGTTCTGCCACCATTGATTGGTCTTACGCAGCTCTGGCACCGCATCATTCACCAGAATGGTCGAAATCTGCATGTGATGCCCCGGTACGCCCTCATGGTAGAGCAGCGCATCCAGATCGAACGTCGCCTGATTGGCCATGTCCGACAGGTTCAGATAAATATAGCCCGGGCGCGACCCGTCGGGCGATCCGGCGTCGAAATAGGCCGCCGGCAGGGTAGGTTCACGGTAAATTTCCGCGCGGCGAATCACCAGCGGCAGTGGTGCCTTGGCATGGAAGGCCCGCGGCAAAGCGTCATTCATAGCACCGATAATGCCGCGCGCCCGTTCCAGATAGGCTTGCCGCCCTTCATCCGTATTCGGGTAATAGAATTGCGGGTCTTTCTTCAGCTGATCCATGAATTGCTGCAGCGAGCCGGTGAAGCCCACCTGATCCATGATCGCCTGCATTTCACCGTGGATCCGCTTCACTTCGGACAGGCCGAGCTCGTGGATTTCCGCAGGTGTCATCTGCGTGGTCGTAAACTGGCGGATGAGAAATTCGTAATATTCATCGCCATCGGGCAGCGACCATACGCCCGCATCGCTCGGCGCAGCGGCGGCTTGCACTTCCAGCTCGGCAATCAGTCTTTCATAACCACCTTTGAAAGGTCCGGTCAGCGCATCCCGCGCGCGCTCCAACAGCGTTTCGCGCTGGAAAGGATCAACATCCAATTCGCTGATCTTGCGGGAGAAATCGCTCCATACCGGGCTGTCGTCGCCCTCTTCGAAAGGGGCACCGGTAATAATCTGGCGCGATCCGGAAATCAGCAGCGGATAGATGGATGACGCCATGTAGAAACCATGCGCGGCATGGTCCTGCAAACGCGCGACCATCTGGTCAAAGGCCAGCGGCGCCAGATTGAGGCGGCTGATATAATCCTCCGCATCCTGCAGATTGCGGATCGGATGCTGATTGATCAGCACATTGGGCACATCGATATGCAGGCCGACAATCTGGTTCAGCGGGTAATCATGCCGCCGCCAGCGATAGCGTTCGGCAATGATGTTCTGATCACTTTCAAAGGCGCGGTACTGCACCTGTGCATCCGGGCTCAGCGCATCGAAATCGATCGCCTGCAAACGGCGCAGATTGAGCGCGGCGGCGCGATGCAGCGCATCTTCGCCATCGGCCGAAAAATCATCCCACCGGCCGGTGCCGATGGTGGACCCCACGGTCGCGCCCAGCATGGGGCTGAGCTCGAGCGTGCGGAGATAGGCATCCTGCAGCAAGGATGTCAGCTGCAGGTCAGCTTGGGGGGAAGACGCGGCGGCCAGAGCCGACCCCGGTGAGAACACCGGAATGGCGGCGGCACTCGCCATCAGGGCGATTGCTTTGCGGCGGTTCATGCCTTCCCCCCAACCCATTAGAACGTCACCGTGAAGCGGCCGCCGAAGTTGCGGACCGAAGGCTGCACATAGAGGCCGCCAGCAAAGGCTTTCTCATAGGCATTGGTGAAGTATTTTTCATTCAGCAGGTTCTCAGCATACGCCTGGACCGAGAAATTGTCCCACGAAAAACCAGCCCGCAGATTGACGACGTCGAAACTCGGCACCCGGTAAGGCCAGACATCATAAACCAGCGCTTCCTTGCTGGAATAGATCGAATCGCGATAGGTCCATTCCGCGCGGATATAGGCATCGACATCCTGTGTCGGGGCGAATTCATATTCACCAAAGGCACTCAGCGTCCATTTCGGTGAATTGGGCATCCGGTAATCCGACAGATCGACGATGTTACCATTCACATAGGCATTGGTGTAATCTTCGAACTTGGCATCCAGATAGCCGACCGAACCGCCCAGCTTGAGACCCGGCGTGAAACGGTACGTCGCATCCAGTTCAAACCCTTTGCTGGTTGCCGATGCAGCGTTTTCAATGCCGGAGAAGAAGGTGATGTCATCGCCATCGACTTCTGCCTGAGCGAATGCCGTCTGCAGATCGGACCATTCCATGTAGAACACGGCCGCATTGAGCAGCAGGCGGCGGTCAAACGCTTCGGTCTTGAAACCGACTTCGTAGTTCCACAGCGTTTCGGGTTCGTAGGAAGTGTCATCCAGATTGGGGTTGATCTGCACACCGCCAGCCTTGAAGCCGCGTGATGCGGTGGCATAGACATTGGTGCGGTTGGCCAGTTCATAGGCCAGGGTGATGCGCGGCGAGAAGTTGTCGAAAGACGCGCTTTCATTCACTTGACCGTTAATTTCACCATTCGACGTGTTGAACTGCGCAACCGTGACCTTTTCATGTGTGAAGCGGCCACCCAGCGTCAGCGACAGGGCGTCGGTGAATTCATAGGCGCCCTGCGCAAACACGGCCCAGCTTTCGGACTTGCCGTTGCTCAGCGTGCTGGTGATGGCCAGATCAGGTTCCAGACCGAAAGGATTGTCGGCACCGGTGTAGGTGAACTGGTTCAGATCGCCCTTATCTTCGGCATACATACCGCCGAAGGTCCAGGACAGCGGATCGCCATTGTCAGGCGATTGTACGCGGATTTCCTGACTGAAGGACTGACGCGTGATCGGCTTTTCTTCGTAGTAATAATCCTTGCTCGAGCCATCGATATCGCCCTGCAGGAACTGGTCGGAATGAATATAGCCGGTGATGCTGGTCAGCGTGAAAGCTTCGCTTTCCCACACGGCGCGGCCGGTGACGAAATAGAATTCCGTACCAATCTTCTGAGGCCGGTTGAAGTTCACCTTATTGGTGTTCTCAGGGAAGAAGCCCACGCCATCGGGGTCAGCCTGGGGATCGTCAATGCCCGGGAAAACCACGGCCAATGCCGTATCGCCCAGCACGCCGGAAGGCACGCCTTCGCGCATGCCGACATTTTCCTTGGTATAGGTGCCGGACAGATCGACCGTCAGATTATAGGTCGGCTGAATGCGCAAGGATGCCTTGCCGTAGTAATAATCAGAATCATTACCGCCGCCGATTTCGTTGATATTCTTGATGTTGCCATCGCTGTGCGAATAGCGGCCAGCCATGCGCAGGCCGATGACATCATCCACCAGCGGCGCGTTGAAAACGGCATGCGTGTCAATCGTGTTGAAGCTGGAATAACCGATCGAAGCTTCGCCTTCATACTGTGACGGGTCAGCCTGATTGGTGGTGATGTTGATCGCACCGCCAATGGCATTGCGGCCGAAATAGGTACCCTGCGGCCCGCGCAGCACTTCGATACGCTCGATATCGACGATCTCGGGGTTCACCGTGCCGGTGGAGACGTTGAAATCATCAATGTAGAAACCAAAGGTGCTGGTGCGCGGATTGGCTTCCGTGCTCAGCTGGTTGGTCACGCCGCGAATGCTGATTTCCTTACGGTCACGCGCACCGGTGGAAATGAAGCTGACATTGGGTGATTTGGCGAAATAATCGTCCAGACCCTTCACATTCTGCTTGGAAATATCATCCGCGCTGAAGGTGGTGAGGCTGATCGGCACGTCGGTCGCGATCTGGGCGCGGCGCTGTGCGGTTACGATGATTTCGTCAAAGGCAGGCGTGGCGTCGCTTGCACCCTGAGCGCGATCCTGCGCAAGAGCGGGCGTGGCGAAACTGATGCACGAGATCCCGGACAGGATCGCACAACGAAGAAGATTGACGCGGTTCATGAATTTTCCCTTTGAATTTGCGTTTCGCGCCGGCTTCTTTTGAGCCCGGTCACGCACAACGCCCCCTGCGATGGATTATAAGTGAATTACTCGGCGGTTTCGTAAGCTTCGTGAGTTCCATCGACGCTCAAGAAGTCGATCACGGAAATCTTGCCATCACGGATTTCGGCATAGCCCATCACCAATTCATTCGAATCTTCGCCATTCGCGGCGGCATCAATGGAATGATAGGTGAAGATCTTGCTGCCATCGGGTGAGGAAAAGGAGCGGATGAAAGGCAGGTTGATCACAACCTTATCCGTATCCGCCTGGATCTTGCGGAAATGCGTGGCCAGATCGTCCAGCCCGCTCACGCGCTTCTTGCCATTGATACGCATGACCGCATCATCGGTGAAATAGGTGCCGAAAGCTTCTGGCGTGAAACCTTCCGGATTTTTATAGGCCGTGTTCCACCACTGGAACATCTTCGTCAGAACGTCGTTATCGACGGGCGTGTTAAAGGTCAGCGCTTCGCTTTCGGCTTCGGCACCTGCCGCAACATTGTCGCCCGTAGCGGTTTCATCCGCCGCGCCGGAACAGCCGGCAAGAGCGATCGAGGCGGCGAGAATTGATGTGGTGAGAAATTTTCTCATAACGGCTTCCCCATTTGGCGCCACGCCTCCCTGATGAGCGTGACTGTCAAAATTGCTTCATCAAAGACTGTCTGAGCAAAGCTGTTCGTTCAATGAAGCATATCGACGTAAGTCGTTGCGCGCAGCGCAACGGTGGGCAAGGATGATGCTGATTTGCAGGAAGTGAGAAAGATTTGCTGCGCGCCGTGCTGTTTCAGCTTTTCGCGCCCCGGCCCGGCGCTCTAATGCGCAGGGCAATTCCGGCCCTGATGGCGCTCTCAACCGGCTACGGCGAGGCCACTCCGCATAGAGACAGTGCGGAATCGGGCAGCACCGGGCATGTTCTATGCCGCGCGTCTTATCAAACGATCAAAGCCCGCTTGGGCCGGCTGATCTCTTTCATTACTCATGATCGCGTCCAAAGGCGCTGACGCACAGCGCCTTTGGAGCCGTATTCCACGGCAATTCTAACGCAGTTCCATCGCCCCGCCATCAACGCAGAGATTGGCTGCGGTGATGAAGCTGGCTTCATCCGAGGCAAGAAACAGCACGGCGCGGGCCACTTCCTCGGCCTGACCCATCCGGTGCATGGGAACGCTTTCGATCATCTTTTCGCGCAAGGCATCCACCTGCGCCCCGGTCACGCCCGGATTGCGGTAGAGCAGCGGCGTATCGATCGGCCCCGGACTGACCATGTTCACGCGAATGCCTTCGGAAACCAGTTCCCCCGCGATCACTTTCATGGCCGCGTGCAGGCCATTCTTGGCTGCGGCATACATCGCATTCCCGGCCATGGCGATATGCGCCCCGATTGACCCCGTGACAACGATAGAGGACCCTTTGCCGAGCAGCGGCAACGCCTTTTGAATGGCAAACACGCAGCTCTTCAGATTGATCGAATGGATCGAATCCCACTGCTCCTCGGTAATCTCACGCAGGGGGGCGAACCCGCCGACACCGGCATTGATGAACAGAACATCGAGCGTCTTGCCACTGGCCTGCATATCAGCGAGGAGCGCGTCCATAGCGGCGCCATCGGTAATATCGACCTGGTGGCCCTGCGTCCCCGGCACGGCCTGCATCGCCTCGTCAATCGTTTGCTGATTGCGCCCGGTGAATTGAACATCGGCGCCTTCCGCAGCGAAGCCTTTGACACTGGCGAGGCCAATGCCGCTATTACCGCCCAGCACGAGCACATTCTTACTTTCGAAACGCATGGATACTCTCTCCCTTGAAATAGTGGCCGATACAAAGCCTGCTCTCAAAATGGCGATAGGGGGTTGATGCTGCCTGGCTGAATATCCTGCACCACATCCCAATGTTCGGCGATCAGGCCGTTTTCGATGCGATAGATATCAACCGCAGCCCAGCCCTTGTCGCCGGGCCAGCGGCGCGCGTGGTAATGAACCATGACCATATCGCCATCGACCATCATCCGTTTGACGTCATGCACCGATTGCGGATGGTCCCGCTTGATCCGCCGCAGCAGCTCCTTGAGCGGCCCGGTTCCCTGCCGCGCCGAAGGACTATGCTGGATATAATCTGGCCAGATATAGAAATCGACCGCCTCATCATCGATTGCATTCAGGACATTCTCGAACAAGCCCTCGACCAGCGCGAGATTGACCTCTTCCTCTGTCGTATAGTTCCTGGGGCGATGAATCCGGGCCATGGGGCGGGCTTAATACATGCCGTTTTCGTGGGGCAGGCTGGCGGGGATTTCCTGCAAGACTTCCCAATGTTCGCGCACTTTGCCGTCTTCCATGCGGAAAATGTCGGCAATTGCCATGCCGGGGTCCCCCTCATGCCGGATCGTGTGAATCTGAAAGATCGTATAATCACCATCGGCGAAGGCGCCCTTGATGGTCATTTTCACATCGGGAAAGCGCCCGGCACGATCGGCAAAGAAAGCGCGCAGCCCCTCGCGTCCACCGCTCGCCGCCGTGCTGTGCTGGATATAGTCGGGATGAATGAATTCATCGACGCGGCTCGCGTCGAAAGTGAACAGCATTTCGTGATACATGCGGGTGCAGAAGTCGAGATTGTGCTGTTCCTGCGGACTATAAGGCATAAGATTTACATCTCCGGTTGCGCCGCATCCTGTGCGGCCGTGTTCGTTTCTTTGAGGAATAATGCGACCATTCCTGCGCTGAGCGACATGACCAGCGCGATCAGCAGCGGGGATTGCAGCCCATAGGCATCGGCGAGCCGGCCCGCCCCCAGCGGCGCCACAACACCGCCGGTCAATTCGGCAATCGCCACCACCAGCCCCATGGCCGCCGCCGTCCCGCGTCCTGAAAGGCTTTCCGCCGGGATGACCCCCATGAAGAGGGGAAATGTGCCCAGTCCGATCCAGCCCAGAAACATCAGGCCGGTCAGCATCACGGGCGGCCCGTGGAAATAAAGCGCGGCAAGCGGCGTCAGTGCCATCAATGCGCCGAATATAACCATGGGCAGACGGCGGCCAATCCTGTCGGAAAGAAATGGCACGAGCAGCCCCCCGATCGGGGGACACAGGCCAAGTATCGCCATGATCGTGGCCATATGGCCGGGCGCAAAACCGCGGATCTGCGTGAGATAAAGCGGGAGAAAAATGGACCCCAGAACGACACTGCCTACCAGCAGGCAACCGATCACGGCGCATAGGGCAATGTTCCGGTGTCGCAGCATCTCCAGCATACCCGGCCCGGTGGCAGTTTGCTGCGCAGTGTGTGCTTCCGGGGAGGATTCAACCGGTTCGGCGACATAGCGCCAGATCAGCAGCGCCAGAATAAAACCGGGCAGCGCGGCCGTGTAAAAGGAATAGCGCCACCCCCACATTTCCGCGATCGCGACCGAGATGATCGGGGCGATAGCCGTGCCGAGGATCGCACCGAAAACATTCTGCACGATCCCGATATTGAGGCCGCGGCGCCGGGCCGGTGTCACCACCGCGATAATCGCCAGGCAGATCGGGAGGAAAGGTCCCTCCACCAGCCCCATCAGCAGGCGCGATGCGAACAGGGTCCAGAAATCCGTGGCCAGACCGGACAAGACCGAACAGGCCGAGAAAATCACCAGCGAGGCGAGCAGAAAGGGTTTTCTGACGCCGAGATTGTCCGACCAGCGACCGAGCACATAGGCCCCGATGGCCCAGCTGAGCGACAGGGCCGCGCCCAGCGCCCCCACCTGCGTATTGTTGAGCTGGAATTCCGGTACGATGAAGGGCGTCAGAAACGTCATCATCATCCGGTCGTAATAGGCAAAGCCATAAGCCAGCCCGAGCAATATCAGCGTTCGCGTCTCGTAACTGCGCGAGGCGGGTCGGGACATGGTCTATCCTTTGCAATGCGCCGCAGGAAAGCGCGCGGCTTCCCTGCGGCCATGGGCCAAATTCAACGGATCAATTGAAGCGACGCTTCACGCTGAAACGGATTTCACGCGGACGGCCCACTGTGCCGTAGACGTTACCGCTTTGGGTAAACCGATCGAACTTGTTCGCGTAATAGAACTTGTCGGTCAGATTGGTGGCCGCCAGTGCCATTTCCCAATCATCGTCCGGTGACAGATAGGTGATACGGGCATTGAGAACGCCGTAGGAATCGACCGTTCCGAAGGTGAAGCCCGGCACCCCGTTGGGGATCGTGCTTTCCATGTCGCTCTGCCAGGCATAATCGAGGCGGGGCCGCAAAGTGCCCCGATTGCCGAGCCCGATCTCATATTGCGCACCCAGCGCATATTTCCATTTCGGCACGAAGATCGGGCGCGTTTCGCCAGCGATGATGCCGCTCCCAGCCTTCGGATTGGTGAACTGGAAATCGGTATAGCTGACCGAACCATCGAAGCTCAGACCTTCGCCCGGGCGGAAATCGAATTCCGCCTCGAAACCGTCAATATCCGCATCCGCGACATTGAGCGTCGCCGAACAGAAGGGGAAGCCCGGCGGACTGATATCGGGGCAGGAGCTGACCTGTCCCTGATAGTCGTTGTAATCGGTGTGATAGGCCGCAAGGTTGAGGCGCAAATGACGGTCGAACAGGAAGCTCTTCAATCCGACTTCGTAGGACGTGGAGGTTTCCTGACCATAGGGCACGAGTTGGGACGCCGTGAAAGGACGCGGATTCACACCGCCTCCCTTGAAGCCGGTCGCGATCTGCGCATAGAGCCGGATATCGGGATAGAATTCGTAATCCGCCGCGATCCGGTAGTCCCAATGACTGCCATGGAATTCGCCGACCAGACCATCGAGCGGCGCGACCAGCGGATTGACCGGATCACCCGGTATCGCGCTTGACCTGCTGAATGTGTAGGTCTTGTCTTCCTTGGTATAACGCAGCCCGCCGGTAAAATTGAGCGTATCGGTGGGGGAGATGACGAGGTGGATGAAACCCGATTTGGATTCCTGATCAAAGGGGTCGTTGGGCACGAAATCCAGACCCGCAGCCCCATTGCTGACGCGGCCGGTAAAGACGCTGTCGGCATTATAGTAATAGCCGCCGATGGTCGCGTCGATCATGTCGCCCAGATCGGCTGACAGGCGTAATTCCTGCGTGAATTGTTCATGCCGGAAGATGTTGAGATCATTGACCTGATGTTCGGGCGAATTGTCGCCGTCCCAGCTGCTCCGCCCCTTCGTCTTGCGGAAGGCCGTGATCGATTTGAGAGCGAGATTGTCGCCCATCTGCCAGTCCAGCGTATTGGCAATGCCCCATTGCGTAACATAGCTGATCGCCGGATTGGTGAACTGCTCCGGCGTGCCGGGATAGCCGGTATAATTGGCGTAATTGGTATATTCCTCCGGCCCGGTGATATATTGGGCAGAAGGGTAAATAATTGACTTGCTCGGCGATGCTTCGGAATGATCCTTGGTGTAATCGGCAGTCAGAGTGTTTTCGATATTTTCATTGGCGATGAAGCGCAGTGCGCCGCGCAGAGCGAAAACGTTCTGGCCGCCTTCCGTGCCGATCACGCAATTGTCAGTGGGCAGGGCAAAGGTGCCGCCCGGCGCCGTATCGGTATCATTCGCGCAATTGTAATCGAGCCGCTTCACGAAGCCGTCGACCGAGCGGGCAAGACCGGTAACACGGGCATAGAGCCTGTCCTGCGCCAAGGTGATATTGGTCCCGCCTGAAATCTGCATCCGGTCGTAAGAGCCATATTCGGCCTGAACATAGGCGTCCGGATCATCATCGGGCTTGCGCGAGAACATCTTGATCGAACCGCCGATGGAATTCTTGCCGGACAGGGTGCCTTGCGGCCCGCGCAGCACTTCCACCCGATCGAGATCGACGAGATCGAAGGCCGAACCAAGGCTGATCCCGTAATAGACATCGTCGATGTAAATTCCGACGCCCGGCTCATTGGGGAACAGGAAGTCACTGGCGCCAATCCCGCGAATATTGACCGCGGCGGTCTGTGCCCCGCCCCCTTGTCCACCCGATGTGAACTGAACGCTGGGCGCGGATTTTGCGACATCCTCGATATTGCTCTGGCTGCGCGCTTCGATCAGCGCGCTGTCGATCGCGGTGATGGCCAGCGGTGTGTCCTGCAGATTCTGATCGCGGAACTGCGCGGTAACGACGATTTCCTGAATCTGCCCATTGCCTGCCGGTGCGACTGGCGGGCTCGGTGTCGCGGCATCATCCTGCGCCATAGCTGGCACGGCAATTATCGATGCGGCCATCAGGGGCGTCAGTGCTGCTCCCCTCAATAATTTGCAGATAGTTTCCTGCTTCTCAAACATGTCACTCTCCCAATCAGCATATTGTTTTTATGTTCTTTTTTGCCCGTTCACTTCTTCCATGATCGGCGCTCCGGTGACCGGATGCGGGTAATGGAAAGGCGGAAAGGTTGCCTGGGGCCATTGCGGCGGCATCGGGCGCAATTCGTCCGGTCCGCCTGCAAATTCGGGAAATTTGCCCTCGAAAGGACGCACCATCAGGGGTTTGTCAGGCGCGGAGGCCCACCCGCTGGCATAATCCGCCTGATAGGAAATCCGGTAATCGAAGCGTGAAATCTTCCACACGCCGTCCACCTTGCGATATTCATTCTCGTGAATGCCGCCTTCCCAGAACTGGGAGGGCCAGTCAGGATATTGATCCTTCACACTGTCGTGAACGGACACAAACATGATTGCATGGAAACGCCCCTTGGCGGTGAGCCCGTCTGGCGCGACATCGATCACATCCTGCATCAGCAAATGTTCGAAGAGCAGCCCGTCACGCGGGCCGCGAATGCCCTCGCCCGCATAGCCATACATGCGCTGCGCCCCGGCGCGCCCGCGAAAGATGCCATTGAGGAAACACAGAATGACATCTTCGGCGAAAAGATCGACAATCTCGGGAAACAGCCATTTATCCATGAAATAGCCGTAATTATGATGCAGATGACGGATCACCCGTTCATCTTCGAGCGCCGTCAGCCCCCGGCGCAAGGCGGCGTTTTCAGCCTCCAGCCTGGCGAGGCGATCTTCCACGCTCATGGCTGTTCATCCGCCGGCTGCGCGGCCGCTTCCGCCAGCCAGTCATCGATCGGATCGTCGAGCTCCATATAACGGCCCGACAGCGCATCATATTTCCCGCTGAACAGATCGACGCAGCGCTGGGCGCAGCGATGGAGGTCGGCATCGGCATTTTCGCGCGCTTGCCCCTCCTCCAGATATTTCATCATATGCGGCATATGTTTGCGCGCATCGGGCGAGTTGTAGGTGTCGAGACCGAGCTGGGTAACGACGAAGCCGGGATCAATCGCGAAGATGGACAGCGACATGTCCTTCACTTCTTCGGCGACCATTTCGACCAGCTTGTTCTGCGCCGCCTTGCCGACGGAATAGGCCGACAGACCCGGCAGGGTCAGCCGACTGGCAATCGCGGAAACAAGAACGATCCGCCCACGATCATTGGCCACCATATCGGGCATGACCTGACGCAGCAGAAGATAGGGCGCGCGCAGATGAACCTGTTCGGCTCTCCACCAATCATCGGGATCGGTCACCCATAGCGGGCCGAACGGGCCAGGAATGCCGGCATTGCTGACCAGACGCGTGATCGTGCCCAGCTCAGCTTTGACCTCGCCAACAGCGCGGGTGACATCCTCGACATTGGTGACGTCGCCGGTTACCGCCATGGCCCTGCCGCCGGCCGCGGTAATTCCGGCCACCACTTCATCAAGCTGTTCACGGCTGCGCGACATCACCGCCACGCTCGCGCCTTCGGCGGCGAAACGCTCGGCAATCGCGCGACCGAAACCGCGGCCTCCGCCGGTTACCAGGGCCACTTCCTGGGCCACTTCCTGGGCCATCGCACCGCTCATGTGCGGGCGCTCAAGTCAAAGTGGGGAATACGGCACGCAGGGCTGACCCCGCCGGCAAAACGCGGCTTTCGCATCAATAAATCTCCTCTCCCGGCGGCTTGTCACCCGCCTTGTTCGACTCGAAACTTATCACTGCTAAGTTTACTGTCAAGACGGCTCCGCTCCGGCGACCTTTGCCGGCAGGGCTTGACCTCCCTCGCCGCGGCACGCTTTAGGGAGAGGAGTTCAGGGAGTTACCGAATGCGTCCGTCCAAAGATGATCCATTGCTAGACCATGACCGCATCGTCAGTGCGGCGTGGGAGCTGGTGGAACAGGACGGGCTTGCGGGCCTGTCGAGCCGCAAACTCGCGGCGAAGCTGGGCGTCAAAGGTCCGGCGATCTATTATCACGTGCCCAGCATGCAGGATCTCTACGGCATGATGATCGAGCGCCTGCTGGAAATGGCGCTGGAGCGCACCCCGCAGACAGATGACTGGCGCGAATGGATCCGCAACCTTGCCCATAATCACTGCACAATATTGCTGGAATTCCCCGATAGCGGCCGCATCGCATCGCTTTCACGGCCAACCGACACCATGCGCAAGGACGTGGTGCCTCAATTCAGCGAAGTGCTGATGCGCGCCGGCCTCCCCCGCAACAAAGCCCTTGCCGCCACCGGTGCCCTGGGCAGCTTTATCCTCGGCTATGTGATCAACCTCCAGCACGAAGGCCACCTCGAATTCGCCAGCTCGATCCATCCGGTCAGCGAAACCTTCGATTTCGCAGTGGACGCCTTCGTCGAAGCGCTGGCGCGGGACATGGTGGTGGGTGGTGGACGTTAATTACGTAGGGGTCGCATTCGTCGGAAAGCGCTAATATTCGACTACTGTGCAAGGGAGCAGGGCATCGGCAACCCGTATAGGGTGGCAGACACCAACGCGTGACTGGAGCAAGTAAGGACGGATAAACACCAACCAACATGCCACCATAGATTCATATGTCTGCCCTTTGAGCTTCTTCATCACGCAGGCAGATCGTGAAACACACAGCGATGTCGCTCTGCTTCATGAATTCTGAGCCTACCGCCGCAATATTTTCAGATAAACTTGTAAGTATATAATAGAAAAGATTTTGAAAATTTCTTCGTGCCTTATTTTTTGAAGCAGCTAAGTCATTTGAAACGATCAAAATTTCGCTGATATTGTCGGTTTTTGATGCCACGATACAGTTGTTTCGCACTTGCAAAACAATGCATCCTTGTCCTACGAAACACTTGTCCCTGGTTTGGCACCTGATTCTACACAGCATACTGAAAGTTGCAGGACACACGATACGCAATAATTATCTGCGCAATAGGCAATACGATCATCCTTTTTATTTAGAACTACATATTATATGTATTCAATTTACTTGAATTATTGCACTTCTTTCAATGTAATTGAGGCTTTCAAAGGAACATATAATCGTGAAAGTAGCTATATTTTCGCTAAACTATGCTCCTGAAATGACTGGTGTTGGCTACTATAGCGGTGGGTTGGCTGAAGATCTGCATAAATCCGGTCATGATGTAACGGTATTTAGCTCCTACCCATTTTACCCTCAATGGAAACTGTGGCCTGGCCGCAAGGTTTGGCGTTGGAGCACTGAAAAACTCAATGGAGTCAATGTACAACGCTGCCCTACTTATGTTCCTCCGCGACCGACCGGATTTACAAGGCTAATTCACTATATTAGCTTTGCATTCAGTTGCCTTATCCCCTCCATGCTGCATTCATTTAGGGATAAACCTGACCTTGTAATCAGCGTAGCGCCGTCGATATTTTCGGCACTACCCGCACTGGTTTTGGCACGCATCAGCGGCGCGAAGAGCATCCTGCATGTTCAGGACTTTGAAGTAGAAGCAGGCTTCGCGACCGGTCAGATGAAGGGCCAGGGCTGGCTTTCACGTCTGGCACTATCCTTCGAGCGATGGATTATCGGTGCTTGTGATATGACCACCAGCATTTCTCCTACTATGTGCAGAAAATTGGTGGAGAAGGGTGCCAAAGGCGTAGTTTACGAATTTAGAAACTGGGCAGAAGTTAGATCAATTCGACCGCAAAGCAGTTCCACTTATCGTGAGCGCTGGAATGTCAACGCTCCCAACGTTGCTCTTTATTCTGGCAGCATCGCCCGCAAACAGGGCATTGAAATAATTGTTCAAACCGCGAATCTACTAAAGCATCGCAAAGACCTGATCTTTGTGATTTGTGGCGTCGGCCCTTCTCGGGCCGATCTTGAAGCGAGCGCCAAGGACCTGAGCAACATTCAATTTCACGACCTGCAGCCTATGGAAGAACTGAACGAGCTGCTCAATCTCGCCACTATACATTTGCTGCCGCAAAAGGCCGATGCAGCCGATCTTGTTCTACCCTCAAAACTCGCCAATATGCTCGCATCTGGACGCCCCATAATAGCTGGCGTAACCCAAGACCGCAGCCTTGCCGATGAAGTTAAAGGGGCCGGATTGATATACGAGCCTGAAAATCCCGCTGCCATGGCAGAGGCCATCGAAAAGTTGATTGACAACGCTACGCTCTACAAAAGCTTAGCCGTTACAGCTCGACAACTAGCCGAAGACGTATGGGACCGACAGAGCATTATCCGAGATTTTGAAAACGCTGCTCAAGCTCTTGTTTCTGAGGAGTCAGGCACCGCGCCTAAAGTAACAGAAAAGGGTAATATTACGTGAACATAAAGAAGGCTCTAAAGGCTGTGTTTCACCCGCCCTATTGGCGTGGATTATCCATGGCAGTTGTCCCAACCCTAGAACATCAATCTATTTTTTCCGAAAAACAGTTTAATACGGTCGTAGATGTAGGAGCGAATAAGGGGCAGTTTTCACTTTTCGCGTCTGTGAGATGGCCCGATGCGCGCATTTTTGCTTTTGAGCCGCTTCCCGACCAAGCCGCCAAGTTCCAGAAGGTTCATGGGAACACAGTCAAATTATTCAATTGCGCCCTCGGCACCGAAAAAACAGAGGTTGAGATGCACGTTGCCTCTCGAAAAGACAGCTCCTCACTACTACCGCTAAGTGACCAGCAAAAAAAATTGTTCTCTATGGATGAAATAGCGAGCTTTGCCGTCCCGGTTGAGCGACTGGACAATCTCATTAAAGCGAATGAAGTTGTAAAACCGGCCTTGCTTAAAATTGATGTGCAAGGCTACGAATACGAGGTTCTGTGCGGAGCACAGTCGATTTTGTCCCAATTTGATTGCATCTTTGTAGAGGTCTCTTTCACAGAACTTTACACGGGTCAAAAGCTCTTTCCGGATATCAATGCGCTTCTCGAGGATGCTGGCTTTCAGATAGAGGGCAAGATCGTTACTGGTTACGGGTTGGACAACCAGGAAGTTCAGGCCGACTTGCTCTATACGCGACTAGGAAGGGGGCATTAATGTTAAAAGCGCTCATTGGCCTTACCAAGCCTGTCCGCTACCGGATAGAAGGCATATTATATAAGCTATCCTCCAATAGGGAAAGTCTGGAGCAGCTTAAGGACCGGTATCGCGGCAAACCAATGCTCATAGTTGGAAACGGACCCAGTCTTAACAAAACACCGTTGGATCAGTTTTTGGACGTCCCATCGATCGGTATGAACAAGATTGATCTGTTGTTTGATAGGACGCGTTGGCGTCCAAGCATGATTTTATGCACGAATAACGTTGTTGTTAAACAGCACAGTGAATCCTTCTTAAAAAGCAACATTCCCATATTTCTGGCTTGGAAAAGTCGTTGGTTTTTGAAAAGCAAGAGATCAAAATCTATTCATTTCTTCAATATTTTTGGCAGTGAAGATTTCAAGCCAGATATTGTCCAAGGGGTGGGGTCGGGCGCCACCGTCACTTATGCAGCACTGCAATTCGCTTACTACATGGGCGCGGATCCGGTGATAATAGTGGGGGTAGACCATAATTTTGATCGTACTGGCGATTCAAATGTCTATGAAAAACGGGTTGGAGCAGATGTTAATCATTTCGATCCGAATTATTTCGCCGGAGGTACTATTTGGGGCATTCCCAATCTAAACGCGAGCGAGGAGGTTTTCCTCCGCGCGAAACAAGCATTCGATAAAGATAATCGCAAGATATACGATGCTACGGTAGGCGGAAAACTGCAAATTTTCGATAAAATTGATATCGATACTGCTGTTGGCATTGCAAATAAGGTTGATAATAATCAAGCACTGCTCACGAGCGGAGGCAAATGCGATGAATGACCAGACTTTGTTTGAAGGAGCTACAAAGCCTCGCCCGTTCGAAGCAGGAATATATAAAGAATTCGACGCCGGGCAATTCAGTCGGAAAGACTGTACTGTAGCGTTCTATACCCGCGTCGACGCCTTGCTCAATCCTACAGTCACCCTTCTTAACCTGGGTGCCGGGCGAGGAGCGAACATAGTTGCGGACTATTCCTCCTATCGCCGAAAGATACAGACATTTAGTGGGCGCGTAGCGAAAGTAATCGGTCTTGACGTTGATCCCGCAGTCGAAGAAAATCCTGATCTTGACGAAGCTTACGTTATCGATCCATCCGGTAAATACCCTCTGTTAGACGAGTCCATCGACATCATTGTTTCTGATCACGTGCTCGAACATGTGGACGATCCCCAAGGTTTTGCTGCAGAGATCGATCGAGTATTGAAACCTGGTGGCTGGTTTTGTGCGCGCACTCCCACAAAATGGGGCTATATTGGCATAGCCACACGTTCTATTCCAAACTCGCTACATGTGCGCCTACTTTCCCGGCTCCAACCTCAGCGCAAGGCTGAAGACGTATTTCCGACCCGATATCGCCTAAACAGCATATCTGATCTGCGAGATGCCTTTCCACCTGAGCGCTGGCGCCATTGTAGCTATGGCTACAATGGGGTGCCTAGCTACCATGCCAACCGCAGCCTCTTTTTCCGAATGATCGATGTTTATAACTGGCTGATGCCGAATACCCTTTCGGCAAAATTTCACGTTTTCTTGCAAAAGCGTCCAGACGCACAAAACAGCTGACGGATAAAGGCAAAAGCAACAAAGCGCGAACAGGAATCCAATTATGCATCTTCTTCAAAATGGTCTGCCCAAGAGTGGAAACTACTGGCTTTTCAATATACTGACACTTCTGTTGAATGCCGCCCGATTACCAGACCGCAATTTCATTGCCGAACATCCAATCCAGGCAGCTGCAAAGAACTGGACATTGAGTTATCCCGAACAGCCGAGATTGAATGTTCTGGATATCGAACCCGGCCATAATTTTTACCGTATCGGCTCGTATTTTCGTGAACCAATTGAGGATCTGCAAGACTATATCGCCCAGAATCGGTTAGTCTGGACGCATAGCCGTCATATTCCAGAATCCGAAAGGGTTTATGATGCCTTCGATAAAATCGTTTATATAATTCGTGATCCACGTGATGTCGCAATCTCGATGGCCAATTTCGCTTTTACGCCATATCGACAAAAAACTGAACATTTTCCCTTTTCCGATGCTTCAGAGTATTTACAAGCTTATTACGTAAAGCATCTTTCTGGTTGGACTCAGCACGTGGGCTCGCACCTGCTAGCCCTGCCTCGAAAGAACATGCACATCTTGTTTTACGAGCGGTTAAAGGAGGATTTCGACAGCGAGCTTTCACAGTTGATCAATTTCCTCGGACTGAATGTATCGTCGAAACAACGCGCTGAAATCGCCGACCAAGTAACGGTGGCCAGCATGAAAAAGAAAAGCAGCGGTCATGTACGCAGCGGTAGCGCAGGCGGGTGGCGCAATGTGTTGAGTTCAGGCCAGATACGGCTTGCGCGCTTGATAGCAGGCGAGTTGATGGATGAGTTGGACTATCCCTTGAGAGTCAAGGATGCCAGTTTGCCCACTCTTCCTCGTGAGCTATCCCGCAAGCGAATAAAGCGCTCAATGCGTAAGGGCGTGATTGCACGCGGAGTGAACATGGCTCGCCTGTCAGCCGGCTATTTGACAAAAATAGATAAGCCAAAAAAGGCGACTCAAGATCAAAGGGTAGAAGTTTCCCACTCATGAAATTGAGTTCGATTGGCCTGCGCCGAGCACTAGCTGTCTATGCGCGCGTGGCCAACTCACCACAATGGATGGCGCTGTTTTCCACAGCAGCACGCGCTGTTGCTTATTTCGCGCCTGTGCCCTTCATTCAAGCGTATTTTTCTACAGCTTACGTGGCATTGTGGTTTCTCATAATTTCATTTCAGGCATTGGCTACGAGAGTTATTGGCAATCTGCCAATCATCTTAATGCAGATGCTTGCTTACACAGAAGGCGAAGGACCAAATGACGTTGAGCGCATTCACTTCCTGACCCGCAATATTAGTCGAATATTTCTATCTCTCACATTCATATGGATCGGGTTTGCACTTATTGCAGGTACTCCGCTGATTTGGCGACAGATAACGCTCACAGAGAACATTCCCTCGGCGCTTATGGTCTGGCTTGTGTTCGTCAGCGGAGCTTCTTTCCGGATTCTTGTGCTTGGATATGCGACGTATTTAACTGGCTTCGGCGAAGTAGCAGCAGTTAGACGACTTGAAGGATTGAGTTGGGTAGCGGGTGCATTGCTCAGCATAGGTGCACTGATCATCTACCCGAGCATCGTCTTAGCTATGATCATGTTGCAATTGCCGATCATCTTAAACTTTGCGCAACTTGGTTATCTCGCAAGGCGGAGAAACTGGACCGGGAATAACGCTAAAGGACTATGGCCAGAAGCCAATTTCCTTAGCGAAATCTACCCGAAAGCATGGCGCGGCAGCGTTGGCCTTATCGCCTCCTACAGTGTCATGTACGGCAGTTCTATTATATATGCTCAAGTAGGCAATAGTTCTGATATTGCAGCTTTCTCCTTTGCAATCAGCGTCTTTGGCCAAATCGCGCAATTATCTAATTCGCAGACAATAAGCATGTTGCCGCAGATGGCACGCCTTTTGGCTTCAAGCCAAATTGACTCGCTAAACCGTCTTGCCTCCAGAGTTTTAATTCAAACTTTCGTCGTATTTATTATAATGGTAACCGGTGTTTGGACATTTCTACAAATACTGCAAATTGCCGCCCCCAACAGTTTTCCCAAAATCCCATTAATTCTTTGGTTATGGATGACACTTTCCTATATGGCCATCCGGTATGCTGGATTTCATTTGCACTTCTATACTATTACCAATGATATTAAATGGCATGTTTTTCATATAGGCACAGCAGTTGTCTATTTCAGCATATTGCCACTGGTCGGGATACAGTCTCTTACGAGCTTCCCCTTCTCCCAATTCATGGCCTGCGTTTTGTTCTCCATCCCTTATTCAAGGTACTTGTCCTACCGAAAATTTGGCTTCGATTGGCGCTATGAAAAGATATCTGCTCCGTTGAATATTCTATGTTTCGCCGGTCTAATCGCCGGGATTCTGTGGTTGCAAGCACTCTAGCGCAACGGGTGTTTCGGACCAGTAACTTGCTATTTCAAAGCGCTTTTGCCGCGAAAAAAAATGCTTTGCGTAATGCGAGTTCAAAAGTTCTAAAACCAATTCGAGGGGCAGTTTAGCCTCCTCACCGAACCGACTGTATAAATCAGCGTAGGACTTATTATTGGCTTCGTTGGCTATAACGAGAGAGCTTATGTCCGTTCCCAAGAGTGCGTTAAGGGCTGCCAGCTTACCGTCGTCCGCTAGATCATGATGCATAATCAAGATGCGAGTCCGACCTTCCTCAATAATAGAATACTTCTTATCTACATCGAAATTATATCGATATACATCAACGCCTGTTACCGGCCGGAACTCCTCTTCAAACCATAACAAAGGTACTGAATGAGGATAATGATTTATGAAAGTGCGCCGAGCTTTTTCTATAGTACTTTCTTTAATCTTGTCTTCTATACCCAAAAAACGGCTTCGATTTTGAAAATAGGCTGAAATGTTGCGCGACACTGGTTCGCGGATTGTCGTTATGATGTAGAGCGGGCCTTCGGATGATTTCATTTTCCTGCCAGCCAACCACCCAATTAGTTCATGCGGAATCGCGCTGTATCGGACATTTTCTCGTGACAGCGGATTGGCAAGAAAATTTTCAAGATTCTTACCGCGTGCTCTGTGGAACTGAAATACACTGAATTGTGGTTGCGCGCGAAGCGTCGCATAAATTGTACTCGAAGCAACTTTTCCCATCTGAAATATTGCAACCATTGCTCTTTCAGCAGCCTCATACCGATGACCGAACAAGCCTGGATAACAAAGCCGAAAAATATCTATAGCGCGAGAAAACAATTTACTAATTCGACTCAATTTATCCCCCTTTAATACTATCAATTCTTAGTTATCGATAAATACAGGATGCCTTTTTATATTAGAATCATATCTAAATGATGGCACCTTTCCGTGCTGCGGTCGGATTTCTAAGAGTCCCACCATTGCCAGCAACGAAAATGTAAAAAAGCCCTCATCCACATAATGCGTCAACCAAACGTCGGTCAGACCGGCCACCAACATGGTCATCATCATGCCGGCCGCCACAGGATAGCGCTCCAATCCCTTACAGGCATAAAAAAGCCAGACGGTGGTTAGAGCCAAGCCAACTACTCCGCCGTCTATCAATAATTGCATCCCAATATTGTGCATGGAAAGAAGCTGCGCGCTTTCAAATGACCCATAGCCACCGACTTTCCTAACAATACCGCTTGTCACCTGGCCAAATTGCCCCATACCAAGAAGAGCCGCAGCTGGCGTATGAGATAAGTGATCGAACGCTGCCTGCCAGATCACCATCCTGCCATTACCGTCTGCTATTTCGCCTGCTTCACCTGTCCGCGAAAGCCAGACAGCCCAATCCCTTGGCAGCATCAGAGAAAAAACGGAGAGCGATAAGAATCCTACTGGTAATGACAAAGCCGCCCAGCGCAGAAAGCGCCCTTTGAAAAAGACTGCAAAAACAACTCCCGCGACACCACCAACCATTGCCGAGCGCCCATCACCGATGGCTAGTCCCCATAATGCGCAGGCAACGGCCACGCTTCCGAAAATGGTGACACGCCCATCAAGCAAAAAACGAAGCAAGACGCCAACCAGCACAAGAGCTGACAACGTACTGTGGCGCCCCCCTCCGCCTGTCATAGGCATTCCTGTTCTGTGAACAAAAATCCCCAAATTAGATAATATGCTTGAGTAACCCGTTTGGATTGACCACTGATGGGCAGAATTAATTCCTAATATATATAGCGTTGTCGACACGACGACCAGTGCGGCAATAGAATTAACGACAGTATCAGTAATTAATGAAAGATTCATTCTCTTCGCATACATAGCTGTCCCAGCTAAAACAGCGCCAATTATCGTTACCGCGTTTCCGAAAAGAGCGTTCGCTGGCACAATGCCAAAAATTGTAGCCTCTGCCCACTGAACAAACAGCAGAGCCGGTAGACACCACCACCATTTGAGCACTTTTCCGACACTCTGATTAGGCCCGCTGAAAAATGGCAGAAACAAGAGGGCAAGAGCTAGGAGTGCACAAGGTATCGCGATAGGAGGGTATATATCGCGAAGCTTTAGAACCGGCAGGAACCCGATGACCGCAAATCGTGTAACCGCATGAGGCCCTAAATTAACTTTCATGGCCTAACCCCACTTGCTCCATAAGCCAGATTAATTTAAAAATTGTACCGCCCTTGATAACATAATAGCGTCCGGTTCTTGTGGTCATTTTGAGTTCGCGCCTCATTTTGCCGCGAATGGATAAGTGTCGATATTCTAGCCGCTCTCAATAGTCGCGCAAGCTGTCTCAGCAACAATCAAGCTAAAAACAAATCATCACTTTTTGGAGATCAGAGTTGCACAAGCCGGCCCACTCACCTTGGGACACGGACATGCTCCGCAACTCCCTCGCTTTGCAATCCGCGCTAAACCATATGCGCTGGATAGCAGCCCTTATCGTTGTCACGTCCCACGCACGCGGATTGTATTTTCTACCCCGTTCGGAAGTTGATGGAAAATCTCTGATGCTGGATTTATTCTATCTGTTATCGCGTATGGGTCAGGAAGCTGTAGTACTTTTTTTTGTCATGAGCGGGCTTCTAATAGGCGGAAAATTTCTATCTCCTGAAAATCAGGATCCGGTACGGTTTGGCAACTATCTGGTCGCGAGAGTTTCGCGCCTAGGAGTCGTCGCAATCCCGTGCATCTTGCTTTGCTATGCTCTCCTGCAGACAGGCCAGCCTTATTCTCTTGAGGAATGCAGCAGTGCGGTTGTCCTTTTGGCAAATTTGTTCTTTCTCCAGGATATTTTGGTTCCTCCGCTTTGCAATAACCCCCCGTTATGGAGCCTTTCTAACGAGTTCTGGTATTACATACTATTCCCGTTGATTATTTTCTCCATAAAATGCCGGAATAGCCTCCCTTACTTGTTAGCTGCATTTTTTTTAGCCTCTGCTATCTTGTTCTTAGACAATTATGATGATCGTATGATATTGCTATATTTTCCTGCATGGCTCTCAGGTATACTCGTGTGGCATAAAAAGACCCCTTGCCTGCCTACTTATATTACGTTGCCTATTCTGATGCTATGCATGGTTTTTGCCCGAATTCCGCTGTATGAACAGTTTTTCTGGGCCAAGGATTTCCTGATCTGCATATCAGCCGTTCTTTTTTTGAAATCAACGTTGCGACTTAAAAATAAAACTAGTTATATTGATAGAATTGGTCGCAAATGGGCCGACTTCTCCTTTTCTTTATACGTTATTCATTACCCGCTACTTCTATCTGTTCCGCCAATTCTTGTATACATGGGTCTCCCTTCAGGCGAATTGAGCCCTTTCGCAGCCTCCAGCTACTCGATATATGCTGGGCTTATTTTATTCAGTGTGTTGACGGGATACATCTTTTCACTGTTGACCGAACGACATACGGACAAAATCCGATGGCTGGTGCAGAAGGTGCTCACAAAACGTGAGATAATCTGAAGACACAGTCGATTGGGCGCTAACTCACACGGCCAATTTCGCGCACGGCATCGGCAAGCCTGGAACATCTGAACGAAAGGTAAAAACGCTGCCCGCTTGCGGCTGAAGCAACAACTGCTGTTCGTTTAGATACAGGCGGGCGGTGGTTACGAAAACGGTGCGCATATCGGGCCCGCCAAACGCAACCTTAGTTATATTCGAGACGGGTATAATAACCGTCTCGAGTAATTCACCTTTGGGAGAATAGCGCCGCACTGCGCCTCCCCCAAACAGTGCAATCCAAATACATCCTTCCACATCGACCGTCGGCCCATCAGGGCGACCATCCTGCGCGTCGATCTGGATCAGACAACGCGGATTGAGTAGGCGTCCCTGTAAATCAACATCTGCCACGTTGATGAACCCGTTCAGCGTGTCGACGAAATAAAACTGCTTACCATCGGGCGAGACCGCCGGACCATTGGATATGCAAACGGGATCAAGTCCTGACTCTTGCACAATGCCCTGCGAAAAACTCCAGAACCGCCCGATTTCACGAGCCTCTGCATCATCCATCGTACCAAACCAAACACGTCCTGCAGTATCAACCACAGCGTCATTCAGGCGCGTGTCAGCATTCCCTTCTTCCACCGCCACAAGTCGCGTGAAACCGCCATACGGATCAAACTGATATATTCCATCAGAGAGACCTGTCAGATACCCGCCATCATCACTAGGCAATATCCAACCAATTTGTTGCGGTGCATCCCAATGAGCGAGCCCTCCCCCAGCCAAGTCACAGCGGTAAAGCCGGCGAGACTTGATATCTACAAACCATAATCTCGCGTCATGAGGCGACCATAGCGGACCTTCACCCAATATGGTACGAACATCACACAAACATGAGACTTTGGATTTAGCGACACCGTCCATATGCGAATACTCTCTTTAGCATTTTAGCATTCCGCTAGAATAACCAACGAAATTTACGTTTTCCGTTTACCGTTGCTTCGGTGCGTGTAAACTCTTAGGCACATTGCGATCCAGCAATCATCCATGGTTCTCTCCCAGCCTCGCCCTATGGACATTAGTGTCATCATCCGTACGTTGAATGAAGCCAAGTGGCTGCCTGAACTTTTAGGCGCAATTGACAATCAGAATACGCGTTCTTGGCAGACCGAAACAATAATCGTCGACTCAGGCTCGACCGATGATACTTTGAAAATTGCGCGTGCACACAATTGCCGCATAGTTACTATTCAGAAGTCCGAATTCACCTTCGGGCGCTCGCTCAATATTGGCTGCGCCGCTGCGGATGGTCGTTTTCTCGTGCTGATCTCAGGCCATTGCGTTCCTCTGGGCAAGGATTGGTTATACAACCTGTGCACCCCTCTCGATAAGCGGATATGTTCCTATAGTTATGGCCGCCAAATCGAACGAGAAGGATATTCAAAGTTTTCTGAAAAGCAGCTTTTTTTCAAGTACTTTCCCCCTCAGTCTAAACTCCCTCAAGATGGTTTCTTTTGTAACAACGCCAATTCGGCCCTGCTAAAAGACGTCTGGGCAAATCAACCTTTCGATGAAGATGTCACTGGCCTTGAAGATATGATGCTGGCCAAGACCCTTGTCAGTAAAGGTGAGAAGATCGGATACATTGCTGATGCTGTAGTCGAACATATTCACGAAGAACGCTGGCAACAAGTCAAGCGCCGCTACGAGCGTGAGGCTATTGCATTGCAAGAAATAATGCCGGAAGTGCACTTCAGTTGGCCGGATTTTTTCCGTTATACCCTAGCTGGTATCATGCTCGATTCATCAGCTGCGCTGCAAGAAAAGCGCTTCTGCCGCACACTCGGAGAGATCATCATGTTCCGCACAATGCAGTTTTGGGGCACGTTTAAAGGCAACAACGAACATCGAAAACTGTCGCGGAAGACCAAAGAAAAGTACTTTTATCCGCGCTAAGAAAGGCTCGTTATGACGAAATCGCGGACAGTGGCTTTGCTGCCACTTAAAGCGCACAGCGCTCGTGTTTCTGGTAAAAATTTCCGACCGCTTGCTGGGAAGCCTCTTTTCCGCTGGATCCTTGAAAGTTTGCTTGAAGTCGAAGCAATCGACAGCGTAGTCATCAATACAGATGCGCGCGACCTTCTGGCCAAGAATGGCCTCAAGGATGGAGATTATTTTGGGCGGGTAATAATCCGCGACCGTAAACCTGAAATCTGTGGGGATTTCGTTTCGATGAATCTCGTACTTGCCGACGATGTCGAAGCGATCCAAGCCGACCGTTACGTGATGACGCACACCACCAACCCTCTATTATCAAGCGCGACCATCACGCAAGCACTCGTCGCCTATCAAGATGCTATAGCGACTGGAAAAGCTGACTCGCTGTTCTCAGTCAACAAAGTCCAGACTCGTTTCTATCGCGAGGATGGGACACCGGTAAACCACGATCCCAATAAGCTTATTCGTACACAAGATTTGGAACCGTGGTTTGAAGAAAACTCAAACCTATATATTTTCGATCATCAAAGTTTTTTGGCTTCGAACGCGCGTATTGGTAAAAACCCAATTATGTTCGAAACTCCTTTTCTTGAATCAATCGATATCGATGACCAGCCTCGCTGGGATTTAGCAGAAGCCGTTGCCCTCTATCACAAAGGCTGACCCACCATGTCCGACAATCCCAAAGTGTTGGTAACCTGTCCGCCTATGCTGGGCATGATAGATGAATTCCGTGATGAATTCAGCCAGCGTGGTATGGAGCTTTTTGCACCGACCGTCCGCCAAACGATGAGTGAAGAAGAGCTGATTGAACTCCTCCCAAACTATGATGGATGGATTATCGGAGATGACCCGGCTAGCTCAAGAGTGTTGGAAGCTGGTGCTGCAGGTAATTTGCGCGCGCTCGTAAAATGGGGCATCGGTACAGATAATGTCGATTTCGACGCTGCACAGCGCCTCGGGCTTCCCATCAGCAATACACCAGGCGTTTTCGGCAAAGAGGTAGCTGATCTGGCGATGAATTATGTAAGCGGGCTTGCGCGCCAGAGCTTTCGGATTGATCGCGAAATCCGTCAAGACAATGGCTGGCCAAAACCCGCAGGTATCTCGCTTGCCGGCAAGACGGCTTCACTGGTTGGCTTCGGAGACATAGGCAGGAATACCGCGAAACGGCTCCTGGCAGCGGATATGAACGTGCAAGTCTATGATCCTTCATATGCCCCTTTTGAGGGTCTCAATGTACAACCACTCTCTTGGCCAGAGGGTTTGGACAAAGCAGATTTTATTATCTTCACTGCTCCACTCAATGCAAATACTCGGCACATGTTCAATCCTGATTTGCTGCCTGTCGTCAAACTAGGAGTTCGTATCGTCAATGTTGGTCGAGGACCGTTGATTGATGAGACTGCATTGATTGAGGGATTAGCAGACGGCACAATTCACTCCGTCGCTTGCGACGTTTTTGAAAACGAGCCGCTTCCTTTCGACAGTCCATTAAGAGCCTATCCAGATAACATTTTTGGCTCACATAATGGTTCAAATACTGCTGACGCAGTTTCCCGTGTTAGCCACCGGGCAATCGAGCTAATTGATGGCTTTCTAAATCAATGAGACAGCGATCAGCAATAGTTACCGGCATTACTGGCGGAATTGGGTCTGCAATCGGCCGGAAACTGCGTGAAGATGGATGGTTCGTGGTCGGGTTAGACCGACATGATAATTGCCCGGATAATGCTTGCGATGAACTGGTACAATTTGACTTCGCGGATTGCGAAAACCAAAGCGCCTTTTCAGAAGAATGTGTCTCAAAGGTAATGAGCGCACTCGGGAAAAGAACTCTTCATGCTCTCATTAACAATGCAGGTTTGCAAATTCTCTCTTCATTACGAGAGTTGCGGCTAAGCGATTGGCAAAAGAGTATAGCGGTCAATCTTACAGCACCGATGTTATTATCCCAAGCTTTCCTACCTCAGCTGGAAACATCGAAGGGGGCTATTCTCAATATTGGATCGGTTCACGCGCGTGCAACAAAACGGGAGTTTGTGTCTTATGCAACCACGAAAGCGGCACTTGACGGATTCACACGCGCACTGGCGGTAGATCTGGGTCCGAAAGTTCGTGCAATATGCCTAGCTCCTGCAGCAATCTCAACTCCCATGCTGATGGCAGGGTTCGAAGGGCATTCGGCAGCATTCGAGCAGCTGGAAGCTTGCCATCCAGCGGGTCGGATTGGTAGTCCGGAAGAAGTTGCTCGTGCTGCCGCCTTTTTATTGTCTGACGAACTGCCCTTTCTTACAGGTAGCAGCTTCTACCTTGATGGAGGAGTGTTAGCGCGTCTTAACGATCCGCTGTGATGTGCAATGCTTCGTGGGAGGGCCTCTGTTTACCTTCCAAAAAACGCAAACAAGTGATCATATCTGGTACTTGGAAAGATGCACTACGCCAAGGAAGTAGCTAGCTAACTGATCGTGGTGGGAGCGAGAGACAAAACCCTGTTTGCACTACAACACATGATACGAAAACAGCGAGCCTGTTTATTACCGCCAAAGCGCGAGCACAACGCGAAGATATCAAGGACTCTCACAGAATAATCGGACACTGACCTCATCTTTCTGAGCGATTGCTTAAGATCGGTATACTAGCTGATGCCAAGGCGTGATCTAAGCGGGATTTTTAGACGTCGCCTTAAAAAGGTCCGCTCTCCCGATCTTTAACATTCGCCAAAAACCACTCATATGTCTCACGCACACCCTGCTCCAGAGCGATAGAAGGCTCCCAGCCCATTGCCCGCAGTCGACCTGAATCCATTAATTTGCGTTTGGTGCCGTCGGGCTTGCTGGTATCGAACGCGATGTCACCTTCATAGCCAGTCACTTTCGCCACCAATCGTGCCAGATCGCCGATTGAGATATCTTCGCCGAAACCGACATTGATATGACTCAGCATCGGCTCCGTATTGGCCTGATATTGTTCGAGCGGTAGGTCGAGCACGAAAATGGAAGCTGCGGCCATGTCATCAACATGGAGAAATTCGCGCATCGGGGTTCCGGTGCCCCAGATCGCCACTTCCTTGACCTCCTCGCGCTGGGCTTCATGAAAGCGCCGGATCAGCGCCGGCATGACATGCGAGTTTTCAGGGTGAAAATTGTCGCCCGGACCATACAGATTGGTGGGCATCACGCTGCGATAATCGGTGCCATATTGGCGATTATAGCTTTCGCACAATTTAATGCCGGCAATCTTGGCGACAGCATAAGGTTCATTGGTCGGTTCAAGAATACCGGTGAGCAGCGCGTCTTCGCGCATGGGCTGCGCCACGGCGCGGGGATAGATGCAGGACGAGCCGAGAAAGAGCAGCTTGTTAACCCCTGCCCTGTGAGCCTGATGGATGACATTCGCCTCCATCATCAGATTTTCATAGATGAACTCAGCAGGATAGGTGTTGTTGGCATGGATGCCGCCCACCTTGGCCGCGGCCAATACGACGGCATCAATCTTTTCCGACGCAAAAAAGCCGCGCACAGCCGCCTGATCGGTCAGATCGAGCTCGGCATGGGTACGGGTAACAACCTCATCACCACGCGCGCGCAGCTTGCGAGTGATCGCTCCCCCAACCATGCCCCGATGCCCAGCGACGTAAATACGCATAGTTTCGCCTATCCTCATCACGATTCGTGGGAGACCGGCATCGAATAGCCATGCTCTTTGAGCAAAGCATGACGCCGAGCGACTTTCAGGTCTTCACTAACCATTTCCTCGCACATTTCCTGCACGCTAATCTCCGGCACCCAGCCCAGCTTCTCCTTGGCTCGAGTAGGGTCCCCCAGCAGCGTTTCCACTTCTGCCGGACGGAAATAGCGCGGGTCGATTTTCATGATGACATCGCCTTCGGACACCGCGGGAGCCAAATCGCCGCTTACTGCGTCGACAATCGCGACTTCGTCCACGCCCTCCCCTTCAAAGCGCAGCGTGATGCCAAGATGCTGTGCTGACCAGGTAATGAATTCACGGACAGAATATTGCACGCCCGTGGCGATGACGTAGTCTTCTGCACGGTCCTGCTGAAGCATCATCCATTGCATCCGGACATAATCCTTCGCGTGACCCCAGTCGCGCAAGCTATCGATATTGCCCATATAGAGACACGGATCGAGACCTTGTGCAATATTGGCAAGACCCCGTGTGATCTTGCGCGTCACGAACGTTTCACCGCGGCGCGGGCTTTCGTGATTGAAGAGCACCCCGTTGCAGGCATACATGCCATAGGCCTCGCGGTAATTGACCGTAATCCAATAGGCGTAGAGCTTGGCCACGGCATAGGGCGAACGCGGGTGAAAAGGCGTCGTTTCGCGCTGCGGAATTTCCTGCACCAAACCGTAAAGCTCGGAGGTCGAGGCCTGATAGAAGCGGGTCTTCTTTTCAAGACCGAGAAAGCGAATTGCCTCCAGCAGTCGCAAAGTCCCCAAGCCGTCAACATCGGCAGTATATTCAGGCGCTTCGAAGCTCACCGCAACATGGCTTTGCGCACCAAGATTATAGACCTCGTCGGGCTGCACTTCCTGGATGATCCGGGTCAGGTTGGATGTATCGGACAGATCGCCATAATGGAGTTTCAAATCAGGCGCAGGCGCATGCGGATCCTCATAAATGTGATCTATTCGCTGGGTATTGAACAGGGATGCCCGGCGCTTTATCCCGTGAACTTCATAGCCTTTTTCGAGAAGAAATTCAGCAAGATAGCTACCATCTTGACCGGTCACCCCAGTAATCAGCGCCACTTTCTTCTTCCCGCTCACACCCTATTCCCTTCGAACCCAGTATCTCCGTCAGGGCCATTGTGGCCACGGAGCAATAGATAATGTGGTTGCAAGACCGATCCCAAGTCAGGTGTTCGCAGTAACAAACATGCGTCGCCAGCACTCAAAATGCGTCTTTTGCCCCCAATAGCCGCATAAGTGTTATCACTTATAACACTGTTCGCCTGATGCGCGCGCGCAGTCAATGATTTTATGCTGCAACTGCACAGTCCGCAGGCTTAATATCTCGCTTAAACAAACAATTGCGGTTCGCGAAGCATTAACGTCTGAACGAGAATTAGTGTTTTGGCGTCGGTCAACGTGCCGCTTTGCTGCATCATCGCAAGATCTTGCAGGGCTATTTCAAATACCGAAATGTTTTCATGTTCACTTGGGGCGCCGCCGCCTGATGCTGTTCGGTCAGCCAGTGAATATTCGGCGAGATAAAGCTGGATACGCTCGCTGGAGACAGGGGCGAGTGACCAGATATTTGTCAGCGGTTGCAAGTGGCTGAGCTTTACCCCGCCCTCCTCCATTGCTTCTTCACGGATGCGGTCGTCCGGCGCCATTTCGTCGAGATTACCCGCGATCGCCTCCAGCAAAGGAGGCTCACCGGCCGCTATTACCGGCGCACGCGGTTGTGTGATCAGCAGGGCGACACGGCGGACAGGGTCATAAGGCAGGACTGCTGCAGCTGATCCATTATCGAGCAAATGCCGCTCAACCACCGCGCCATCAGGCATTGCGACTTCAAGGCGGAAAAAGCGATACCAGCCATCATAGACTGGCCGACGGGAAATGATGCGAGCAGGAGGGCTCACGCGCCTTACCCTCTTGCCTTACGCAATACCGGCATTTTCCGCAAAGCGAGTGCCAGCACAGCGGGCCAGAACAATGTTGCCAAAGCATCGAATACAGTATCATTCCAGCGCCAGGAATTATAGGCGAGGAAATCAACATATTCATTGGCGATTTCAGCGGCTACCACCACAGCAAGCGGCCAGGGGGAATGGAGCGGTTTGCGCAGCAAGATGGCCGCGATCAGCCAGATGCCCAGGCCCGCGCACATATGGGCGAATTTGTCCGGACCAGGACACAGCGCGACGACAGCCTGGGCGGCGGCTTGATAATGCTCCGGGAAAGTCTTCATGCCCAAGCGATATTGCATCGCAGCATGCGGGTCCATGCTTTAATGTAAGGGCACGAAAACGGGTTGCGATGAACCGTAATTGAAGCCCCCTTCCCCAATTGAAGCTCTTTTGATACTGTGAGCGTCAAACTTATTCAGGGCGGCGCTTTATGGGTGATTCACATTCAATCGTCTCGCAGATCGGCGATTTGGCTCAATCGGGCGAGAAGATGATCGAACGGCTGCGGCGCAAAGCGTTTCTGCCCGATAGTCGCAAAGGGCTCAATGTTCGTTTCGGCATTGCCGAGGCCGCGCAATTGCTGGGCTGTTCGACCAACCGCATTCGCATGGCAGAGGATGATGGGCGCCTGCCCGCCGCGCCCGCTGGCGAAAATGGCCGGCGGATCGGCTATAATGTCGATGAATTGCTCCATATGCGGGAGGTTCTCGACGCCCTGCCTCATCGCGGACCGGATGACGTGCCGTCCATGATCGCCGTGCAGAATTTCAAAGGCGGCGTGGGCAAAAGCACCGTCACCACGCATCTCGCGCATTATTTCGCGGTGCAGGGCTACCGCGTGCTGGTGGTCGATTGCGACAGCCAGGCCACCACCACCACCTTGTTCGGCTTCAACCCGCATTTCAACATCTCGCGGGAGGAGACGCTCTACCCCTATCTATCGATCGATCCGACGCAGGCCGATTTGCTCTATGCGGTGAAGAATACGCCCTGGCCCAATGTCGATCTGATCCCGTCCAATCTCGAATTGTTCGATGTGGAATATGAGCTGGCCGCGGCCGGCGCCGATGGATCATCTATTCTGGCCGCGCGTTTTCGTAAGCTTAAACAGGGCCTTATGGATCTGGCGCGTAATTACGACGTGGTCATCCTCGACCCTCCGCCAGCGCTCGGCACGATCAGCCTGGCCGTTATGCAGGCGGCTAATGCGCTGCTGGTACCGATGGCGGCAACCACACCTGACTTCTGCTCCACCGTGCAATTTCTCAACATGATGGACCAGGTCATCGCCCAATTGGTCGAAGCGGGAATCGAGATTGATTACAATTTCGTGCGGCTGATCTGTTCCAAATTCGATGCCAATGATCCCAGCCATACTATGTTGCGCGCGATCATGGAGCAGACCTTTGGCGCGGCGCTGCTGCCGGTTCCGATCCTGGAAAGCGCAGAAATCAGTCATGCGGCGCTGCGGATGATGACGGTTTACGAGCTGGAAAAACCGATCGGCACCCCGCGCACGCATAAGCGCTGCAAAGCCAATCTGGATGAGGCGATGGGCCAGATCGAGCAATTGGTGCGGGCGGGATGGGGCCGCGTCGAGCCCTCCAGCGAAGAAGAGGTGCTCCATGCCCCCGCATAATTACGCAGTTAAGCGGAAAAGCGCCCAAGTGTTTTTCCTACAGATAAATGTTTCCCTTATGTTCGTCGTTCTTTCAGGAACGGCGCGAGGAAGGATCACGTAATGGCCAAGAAGAACCAGAAGGAATATCTGGCCGATTTGCTGGCGGATGAAGAGGAGGATAGCCCCCCTGCCCCGCCCCATTCGGATGCCGCAATCAGCCGCCCGAATCCGGCATTGAAAAACGTGTCTGCCCCGTCGCCCTCTGCCAGTTCATCTTCCCCGCGCAGTCCCGCCCCTGCCCCTGCTAATGGGCCGTCTGCCAGAAGCACGGCACCGGCTGAACGTGCGCGCGGCACGACTTTGCTGGGGCGCCAGAGCGCACTTGCCCGGGTGGCGAGCGGCGAAGTGCGGCAAGTCACGCAATTGCTGCTTGATCCGGCGCGCGTCCGGGTGTGGCCCGGCAATGCCCGCAGCTACGAGCATTTGTCCGAGGATAGCTGCAGCGAACTGCTGGATTCCATCATTGCCGAAGGCGGGCAGAAAGTTCCCGCCGTGGTCCGCCGGATCGAAGGCGACCACCATCATGATTATGAAGTGATTGCGGGCACGCGGCGCCATTGGTGCATCAGCTGGCTGCGGGCGCATTCCTATCCGGATATGCAGTTTCTCGCCACGGTCAGCCAGCTGGATGATGAGGCGGCTTTCCGCCTTGCCGATATTGAAAATCGCGCGCGTAAGGACGTGTCCGATCTCGAACGGGCGCGCAATTATGCCGCCGCGCTGGCCGACCATTACGGCAATCACATGACCCGCATGGCGGAGCGGTTGAAACTGTCAAAGGGTTGGCTTTCCAAGATGCTGAAAGTGGCCAGCCTGCCTGATCAGGTGATCGCGGCCTTCGCCAGTCCGGCGGATGTCCAGCTGAAACCGGCCTATCCGCTGGCGCAAGCCTATGGCGACAAACAGGCCGCGCCTGCGATCCGCAAGGAGGCCGCGAAACTGGCGAAAGAACAATCCTCTTTGCGGGAAAAGGGCTCCCCCGCCCTGCCCGCAGCAGACGTTATTCGCCGCCTGCTGGCCGCCGCCAAAGACACGCCGGAAAAGCTCGAACCGATAATTTTGGAAGGTGCGCATGGCCGCCCGGCAGTGACCGTGCAGAGCAGCAATCGTCAGGGCGTGTCCCTGCGCTTGCATTCCGGTCATGGGCTCGATTCCAAATCGCTGCTCGGCGTGGTGAATGAGGCGTTGGAGCAGCTCGAATTGGAAGGACGGGGCCTGCAAAGATGACCCCTGCCCTCGCCCGCTTATCATGTTTCCCCGGGGAAACAGCGGCTATATCATCCGGCCTGTGCCACGATGATGGTGGGCGGTTGCATGCGCTGTTAGGGCGCGAAACGCACCGAAAGGCCCGACCTGTTTCCCCGGGGAAACATCGGACGACGACAGATGAGACACGCACCCCATGAGCCGCGCCGGCAAACAAAGCGTGTCCGAACAGTTCGATCTGTTCCTGCCCTATCTGGCCGATTTGCCTCTGCGCGATCAGCGCGAGATGATGGAACGGCCCTTCTTCTCGCTGGCGAAGAACAAGCGCGTCAAGCCGATCGATTACACCAGCCCCGATGGCAAGATGTGGGTCCATGTCAGCGCCAATCCCGATTACGGAATGGCGACGATCTGGGATGCTGATATCCTTATTTACTGCGCCAGCCAGCTGGCCGATCTTGCCCGGCGCGGGGTGAATGACGTGCCGCGCACCTTGCATCTCATGCCTTATGATCTGCTGCGCGCCATCGGCCGCCCCACTACCGGGCGCTCTTATGAATTGCTCGGCCAGGCGCTTGACCGGCTCGTATCCACCACGATCAAGACCAATATCCGCGCCGAAAACCGGCGAGAGGCCACCTTCAGCTGGCTGGATGGCTGGACGCAGCTGGTGGATGAAAAGACCGAGCGGTCGCGCGGGATGACGCTGGAGCTGTCCAACTGGTTCTGGGAAGGGGTGATGATGAAGGGCGGCGTGCTGTCCATCGACCGCGCCTATTTCAAGATTACCAGCGGACGCGAACGCTGGCTCTACCGCGTGGCACGCAAACATGCGGGCGGAGCGGGCAAGAATGGTTTTGCCATTTCAATGCCGGTTCTGTTCGATAAATCCGGCGCCGAGGGACAATATCGCCGCTTCAAATTTGAGCTGCTGAAGCTTGCGGAGAAGAACGCGCTGCCCGGCTATGCCCTGTCGGTGGAAAAGGCGCGCGACGGCGAGCCGATGCTGCGCATGATCCGTCAGGATGGAAAGGACGGCGCGGACAATGCGCTGCCTGTTTCCCCGGGGAAACAGAGTCTGACGAGTGACGCGAAGCCGGAGGGCAAAGCGAACTCAGTGAAAGTGGGCACCAAGGCGAAGCCCCCCTCCCCTGCCCCGGCATCACAATCTGCCGCATTGGGCGCGGATGCGTCGCGAGACGATGACACCGCACCATCCTCGGAGGATATGGTGGATGCCAGCGCGCTGATCCGCTCAACAGTGGCCGGGCTTTCGGACGCCGGCACGCGCGGTTTCATGACGGACGAAACGATTGAATATCTGCGCCGGACCTGTCCGGGTTGGGACCTCTACCGCCTGCATGCGGAATTCGAGACCTGGGTGAATGCGGAGCAGGACCGCGTTCCGACCCATTGGCAAAAAGCTTTTATCGGATGGGTCAAGCGCCATGACGAAGACAACCGTCACTTGCTGAGAGGCTGACGCTGACCGGCTGTTTTCCAGCAGCAGCCCCCTGCCCCTCGCCGCTTTCATGCGGCCGGAGTGCTACCCCCTAAACGAGCACCCGCGCAATTTGGGTCCGTCACGCGGATAGCCGGGCCACGGCTTCTTCTGCCGCTGTATCTCCGGAGGTGACTTCAAGGATCATACGATTGATGCGCGGCATATCGAGAATAGTCGCCAACGTCAGTGCCACATCTTCGCGTGGGATATCGCCATACGGGATCGCAAGGCCCGCATTGATCTTGCCCGTGCCGGGATCATCGCTGAGCGTGCCGGGGCGCAGGATCACCCAATCCCTGTCGCTGGCGGCAAGCTCGCTATCGGTCTGTTTCTTGACCTTCATGTAATTCTCGAAGCCTTCCTGCGGTTCGGAATTACGCCCGGCTTCCGGAAATGCCGAGATTTGCAGAAAGCGCGGCACATCTGCCCTTATTGCTGCGTGCAGGCTCTTGCGAAAACCGTCGCCATCAATCGCGTTGGTCAGGTCATAGCTCGCACCGCCAGCACCGGCGGCAAACACCACAGCATCGCTGCCGGACATAAGCTCGGAAAGATCATCGGCGCTCAGTTCAGTCAGATCGCCATATATTGGCACGGCGCCCAGAGCGGATAAGTCATCGGCCTGTTCGGAACGCCGATAGAGCGAGAGGGGTTGGTGCCCCCTGGCGGTCAAAATCCGCGCCAAATGCCGCGCGACCTTGCCGGCTCCGCCTACGATAAATACTTTCATCACTAACCTCGCATCATGATATCAAGGGGCTCAATATGGATTTTCCATAAGGGCTTGGTTGCCTGTGATGTGAGGCGATCGACCGGCATTTCAAGCGCGGGAAGGGCATCCTCTCCGATCCAGCCTTTGGGCGGCGCCCCTGAACGCGTTGAGCCTTATTCTCTCCTGAGGAACAATGTGCCGGCGTGATGTTTCCCCGGGGAAACGGGCGATGGGTTTTCCATCTGATTGTTTTTGGTTCTGCCGCGCTCTCGCACCGGGTATGAGACGGTCACCCGGCCGATCCGAGCATCATGTGAGCATATGCCGAAGGGGAGGGCGGGGCGCGAGGATAACGCCATCGCCATAAGCGCTCCCTGTTTGCGCTCTGCACAGACTCCTATAACTCGTGCCGTGCCCGGTTATTTGAACCATGTCTGCCAGCGAAATAGCCGGGCAAACGCTCGGAGCGTTCCTGAAGTGTCGCGTTGTTTGGCTCGGCTTGAATTATCCACAGCGCGCGGCAGCGGCTTTGCGATCATTTGAAGCATTACATCAGGAGCGTGCCAAAAAATGATTCAAATATTTGCCCGCTCTGGCCGCTGTCGATCCTTCAGGAACGGCGTTTCCCCGTCTATCGTACCATCAGGAACAACGCATCGATCCTTCAGGAACACAAAGACCGAACTATCGGGAACGCATGATCGTCATTTCAGGAACAGGTCTGGCGCCGCGACTCATTCAAAATGAAGGCCTAAGCTGCAATGCTGCGCCCTCTAACTTTTCTAACAGGTCCTATAACCTGTCTAACTACGGAATTTTCATTTGATTTTTTGGAAAGGAGATAGGGCGCATTCAGTGCCCGTCAGCATCAAATCGGGAAACGGCGACAAGCCTGAGAATCCCACTCTATGAACGCTTAAGAGCCTCCCAGAACATTCGGCAAGCCTTACCACGCCCATGCTAATGCCAAAATCGCCCTGTGATGCCCGCACGGAAGCGAAACCAGTTTTCGAGCCTCCGTGTTGGACCCGAACCGGAATCGCGCTCAGAAACCTCCACAGCACGGAAAGCGTTGAACGTTTTTGACGCTGCCGCACCAGTGTTTCACTCAATCCTCCTCATTCACGTCACTTGAGGCACTGTCTCAAAATGAATGAACGAACGAAGGCTCAGAGGAAATCACCCATACCGCACTGTGCGAAAGACAGTTTTCATTTGCCGGGCTCTACGTCACGAGCAACCTCTGGAGGTGTCAGCTCAATATGGATACCATCCTGCTCAGGCCCGTTCGGAGGCATTTGGTAGCCATGAGCAATAAGCCGCGATTCCGGCCGCAGCAGGCTCGGCACGCTGTCTGGCGAGTAGAATTCCGGTACCCGCCCGGACACGGGGTTCTTATAATGGAACCACATCGGCAGGATTGCGGGCCAGGCAAGTGTTTCGCCGGTTCCGCCGCGGAAATGCTCGGCGCGTTTTCCAAGATCGGTCATCAGGATATCAGGCGGCAGGCGTTCGACCAGCGGGCTTTGTCCTCCGCCTTGTCCGGGCGGGGTAGGGGCGACTGCCGACCATCCGCCTGCCCAGCTGTCGGTGGTCATGTAAGGCTCATCAATGGTGAGGCTCCACAGGCGCCAGATTCCATCTTCGAGTACGGCCTGATCATTGGGGTACATACCGCTGAACAGTGCGCCGGAATAGATTCCCGAAGGCGCCGGGTCGCCAGCCTTGCGGGGCATCGTGGTGCGCGGCTGAAACAATCTGGTACGCAGATTGGCAGAACGTCCGTCATGCGAAACATGGATCACGGGTTGGAAGCGCCAGTGAAATGAAATGCCGGGGCGCGTGGGTGGCGGATCGCCATACATGGCAGTGGCGGCGGCCATGATCCTGTCGCGTCCGATGTAAAATCCCGCGAAAGGGGAATGCTTGTTCCCCTCCTCGGCAAAGAGCGATGCCATATTAACCCATTGAAAATCATCGAGATAGTAGCCGTATGCCGATGAAACATTGACCACGCCGTCATAGGCCTGCGCGCGCGCGAGCTTTCTCCGCGCCTCGTATAATCGCTTCTCGAAGGACAGCGCGGGCCGCGATTCCTCTGTGGTATCGGTCACATCCGGTGCGGTAAGGTCATCGGTGCCCGACAGCGTGAAACCGTCAATGGTTACGCCCTTGCCCGTTACGGGATGAGGCTCGGTGAAGGCCGGCAGGATCTGCGTCAGATGTGCACTTCCGCCATGGCCCCAGCCCACGGCATAGTCCGCGCGCAGCAGTGGATAGAGGCGCATTTCGCGGATTTTCCATAGCCCGTCTTCCAGTACGAAGCGATTGCGAAACACCGAAAATTGCCACGCGGCTTCGCCGTTATCGGCCGTGCCGGTCATGCCCAGCTCTATCCCGCGTGCGTAGGCTTCTCGTGCTCCGGGGCTTACGGTTATGATCGTGTCGAACAGGGGGTGATCGTTGAACTCGCCATGCTGCAGGGTTTGATCCCCCATGCGCTCCATGGCCTTGCGGATACCGCCGCGCCCGTCAAACTGTCCCGCACCAGCGATTTCCACCTGCGCATCGCGGGCGAAGAGATCGACCACATCATCCCACATCTTACGATCGACATAATAGCCATAGGCGTTTTGCAGGTTGCGCACGGCATCTTCGGCATTGAGCGCGGCGATCCTGTCTTCGAGTACATCCAGGCTCGCTTCGGCAAGAGCTGGCGAGGGCGGGGCAGGGGGAATGGGAATGCCGGTTTCATCGAGCGTGAAATGATAGGGGATCTGCGGCAATTCCTGCCCCCCGGCATTGCTCCACCCGGTTTCATAATCGCCTTCATATTGGGGGTAGAAATGCAGCTTGGAAAATTTCCAGACACCATTGTCCAAAACGAATTCATTCTCGAAAATGCCGCCTTCGATGGATGTTTCGCCGCTGCCATCGCCAGCCATTATCAGGCCCAGCCACCGGCCCTTGGCGCTCTTTCCGTCGATCGAGAGATTAACCAGGGGGTCTTCGATGAAAGGGGCTCGCAGTGCCCCGTCGCTCAGGCCTCTTGTGCCGCCAAGCCTGTTCTTGAGCCATTCCGCGATTTCACCGCGCCCATGGACCGTCGTTTCGCCCCAGATCAATGTGGCATCCTGGCTAAAGAGATCGGCCATTTCCGGCCAGAGCGCGAATTGCGCATATTGAGCGTAGAAGCGCTGGAGATCCTTCACCGCGCGCAGGGACTGCGTTCTGCTTACATCGCGATCAAGTGCGGCCAGTTCAGCGCTGGCAGGGGGCTCTGCCTGAGCCGGAGCGCCGATCAGCAGAACAGACAGGCTCAGAAACGGATGGAACCCTGATAGTTTCACTGAGATTCTCCTGCATCACCATTGCATAATTTTCAGGAGAACCATGTCCATCGCGGCAATAGGCCGCAAGCAAGCGGGCCTGACTGCAAGAAATGTTGCGATCTTAGAGCCATCTCAGTCAAAAATGAGGGTGATTTACCGCTGAAAGTTTCCTGCAACACGCGCTATTATACGCGGTCCCTGCAAGGGGAGTGCGTAGCAGGACAGGAATTCAGACTCCCCACTATGAGAAATGGCGGCCTCGGCCGTTGATTGACGACTGCTCTTAGAAGGCAGCGTCGCTGGAGAGGACATATGATGGAATGTTTGACCACGGACGGTTTGCCAAGTGTCGGGCGGGCCGCTGCCTGGGGCGAAATCTATGCCACCCGCATGAGCCATGTCGAGTTCGTGCCGGGTAACAAGAGCAAATTCGATGCCGAGCTGAAGGTTGGGCGGTTCGGTCCGGTAAAACTCGCGCGCCTGTCGGTTGATAATTGCAGTATTGAACGCAAGCAGAGCCATATCGTCCATGGTTCAAGCCGGTTGTTCAATTTCCTGCTTCAGGCGGAAGGGGCAAGCACCTTCTGTCATTGCGGCAAGGAATCAGAACTGGCGGCGGGTGACTTCGTGTTGTGCGATACGGGGCTGCCGCATTATTTCATGACCAATGGCCCATCGGTTACCGTGATGGTGCGTGTGCCCGGCGAAGTCCTGCGCACATATCTGCCCACTCCCGGACAATTTTGCGGACAGCGTCTTGGCCGGGCCAGCGGGGTGACCGGATCGGTCGCCGCGATGGTGCAGGAGCTCAGCAATGATGGCGGAAACATCGATTCCCTGCATGAGGCCCGCGTTGCGCGCTATCTGCTCGAAATGATCTCCATGTCCTACATGATGGGGGTGGAAACCAGTCAGGATACGTCGGCCATAGCGTGGCAGAGACGCAAGGATGTGATTGAATTTATTGAAGACAATTTGCGGGATTCGGAATTGTCGCCGGCTTCGATCTCTGACGGCCTGAAGATTTCCTCGCGCTATCTGCGCACGATTTTCGCGTCTGGTGGGGAAAAGATGAGCACCTATATTCTGCGCCGCAGGCTGGAGGAATGTGCCCGGCAGATGGCCAACCCGGCATGGGCTGCCCATACGCTGACCGAAATTGCCTTCTCATGGGGCTTCAACAGCGCGGCGCATTTTACCCGGACCTTCAATGACAAATACGGCGTTTCTCCGCGCGAATATCGCAAGCAGATGTTGATCAGGCCATGATGGCTCAGGAGCGGCTGCGTCCGCTCAGCCGGGTGCGCCTGTCAGGCAAATAGTCGCGCCTGCGCGGTAAAGTTAGCGCCGATCCGCGCACCTAATCTCCTCTCAATCACAAATATAAGTGAGAGGGGATTACGATGCGAAAGTTCATTGCTGTGGCGGCAACTTCCATAGCCGCTTTGACTGCGTCTCAGTCAGCCTATGCTCAGGAGCCGGAACGGGGGCCAAGTGATGCGGCGCAAGGGCAGGGGCAAAGCGAGCCCCGCCGTGCGGGCATGGAAGAAATCGTTGTCACCGCCACCAAGGTGGCCACCAATGTGCAGGATGTGCCGATCGCGATCACCGCGATAACCTCCGATGCGCTGGAGGAACGCGGGCTGCAGACAGCTTCTGATCTTGGCGCAATCGTACCGAATGCCACTTTCCGAAAATCACAGGGGATCTATGGTCCCGCCGTTTCGGTCTATCTGCGCGGTATCGGCCAGACCGACCCGCAATTTTCCGGCGAGCCGGCCGTCGCCTATTACATAGACGACGTCTATTATCCCTTCCTGTTCGGGTCGCAATTCGACCTGCTCGACCTCGACCATGTCGAGGTGCTACGTGGTCCGCAGGGCACACTGTTCGGTCGCAATTCGATCGCTGGCGCGGTCAATATGGTGAGCAAGACCCCCAGCCTGACGGATGCCAGCGCATTCGTCGAAGTAACGGTCGGGTCCTATGATCGCCGGGATGCCAGAGCGGGCTTTTCTGTCCCTGTGACCGATAATCTGGCGCTGGGCGCGTCCTTCGTATCGAAGAAGCGCACCGGCTATCAGGACATGGTGGATTTCAGCTGCCAGATGTACAAGGACGGCACGCCTGAGCTGGCCGGATCTTTCCCTTTTCAAACTCCGAAGACGACCTTCGGGCCCGGACAGGAACCGGATAGCTGCGTTTTCGACCATCTGGGGGGCGAGGATACGCGGGCGATCAGAGGATCGCTCTACTGGGAGCCGACCGATGGTGTCTCGCTCTCCATCTCGGCCGATTATCTTGATCAGAATGACGAGATTACGGCGGAATATATCTTCGAAACCGATTATGCGCAGACCACGACACGCGGCAATTTCGTCACCGCTTTCGATCAGTTTTCCATCCCCGGGGAGACGCCATTCCGATGGGATGAGCGCTTTGAAACGGGCGACCCCTACAAGACCTATGACAATTACTGCGATGCCTTCCCGGCCGGGACCAACATTGAGGGCAATACCTATTACAACGGTTCGGTTTTCCGCGGCGGCAAGTGCTATGGCAACACGGTTCCGCTCAAAAACCGGGGCGTGCAGGGCAAGCTGATCGTTGGCCTGACAGACAGCGTCGATTTCACGGCCATTGCAGGCTGGCGGGCGCTCGACATGTCCTTTGGCGCGGCCTCGGATGGAACGCCGCTGAATGATTCCATCATCTTCCATTCCTATGATGAAGATCATGTCACGGGCGAATTGCGCCTGACCGGCCAGCATGACTGGCTCGATTGGGTCGGGGGCGTGTTCTATTACAAGGGCACGGCCCTGCACCTGGGGCAGCCGCAAGGCGTCAGGGCAGGGACCCAGCGGTATCAGACCGATACCTATAAGCCCGAATCCATCGCCGGTTACGCCAATGCCATTCTACGCCCGACCGACCGGCTCAGCCTGACGGGTGGCCTGCGCTATTCGGATGACAAGAAGGTCGTCGATTTCAACAGCATCAATGATGGCACGCCTCCCGGCCAGACCGAATTCGTTGCCGGGGGTGTCAGCACGATCTTCGACATCACCATTGCCACCAAACGGTGGGACTGGAAGGCGGGGATCGATTATGAACTGACGCCGGATGTGCTTGTCTACGCCTCGGCGGGGTCGGGATATCGCCTGCCGGGCTTCAACGCGCGGCCGTCACAGCCCGGGCAGGAGGGGCAGACGGCGGGCGAGGCCCTGATCAGCTATGAAATAGGGGCCAAGGCCGAGCTGCTGGATCGGCGTTTGCGGCTCAATGTTGCCGTATTCCAGATGGATTTCACCGAACGACCGGCGGGTTTCTCCGGCCAGGAGGCCCAGCTGACCGATGATCTGCAAGGGTTCGTGCCGGGGGATTCCACGGTTGTGCCCGATGGCCCGGCCGGCACATCCTACAGCGATGCCTTCAGCAGTTGCCGCCCCTATGATGCCGGGACCGACGGGCCGCGCAATGTTGACGGCGGGGTGGGTGTCAATTGCGTCGCCCGGGCGTTTAATTATGCGCTGGCTGATGGAACCATCAGGGGCTTCGAAGGGGAAATCGAGGCCGAACCCATCGATGGGCTGCGGATCAACGGATCGGTCGGCTATAATACATTCAAAGCACCCGATCTCGATCGCCGCACCTCGGTTCCTGACTGGACCGCGAGTGGCGGGATTCAGTACGACATCCGCACCGACATGCTGCACGGCACGATCACGCCGCGCCTCGATTGGTTCTACACCGGCAAGATCGCCTATAATTCGGCTCTACCCGAATATGACGGACCAGCCTATTCGGTGTTCAACGGCCGGATTACCTACGCCAATGAAGACCATGATTTCGAAGTCGCGCTGGGTGCGACCAATCTCTTCAACAAGTTCTATTATCGCCAGAAAATCATCTTCCAGGCCTTCGGTCTGCCGACCAATCTTGGTCAGCCAGCGCCGCCGAGGGAATGGTATCTGAGCTTCAAGAAACGTTTCTGATGTTCATCCCCGGTCGGCCCACGCGCCGGCCGGGGCTTTGTTTGCTGCCGGTGCACAATGCTGCGCCTGAATAGGAGGCGGCGTGACCGTTTGGGGAAAAGAAAAGACTATGACGCTGCGGCTGTTCGACACGCATGCCCATCTGATCGCTGATGATTGGGACGCTTACCCGGCACAAGCTTTCACGGCGGATCTGCCGGTGCCCGATCGCCCCGATTATACGATGACGGCCGATCATCTGATCACGCTGATGGACCGGCATTCCGTCAGGCGGGCCTGCCTGGTGCAGCGGGGTCATGTCTATGGCTATGACAACAGCTACATCATCAATTCTGCGCATCGTTATCCCGAGCGACTGCATCCGGTGGTGATCCTCGACACGCAAGACCCGGACACGCCGACACGTTATCATCGCATGGTGCGCGATGATCATGTCGCTGGTTTCCGCATGGCCAATAGCCGCCCGTGGCTCCTCGATACGGCCTGGCTCAGCTCACCTGCGGCGATGGACGTCTGGCGGATTTGCGCGGATCTGGGCACGCCCGTCACGCTGATCTTCTTCATGAACCAATTGCCGTACCTCCTGCCGCTGCTGAAGATGCTGGCGCAGGAATTCGCCGATTTGCCGATTATTCTGGATCACGGCGCGATGCCGTTCGGCATGACACAATATGAGGTCGCGCTGGCCGAGGAAGCGGGGCGGGCGGTGACCATGCCGGCACCACCCGATTTCGGTATCGATACCACAATCGCGATCTTTGAAGATGTGCCCAATGTTCATTTCAAGATCACCGAAATCAATATGGAGCGGCTGATCAAGGCAGACCGGCTACCGCAGCATTTGCTGCGCCGGATGGTCGACAGTTTCGGCCCGGATCGCCTCATTTGGGGCTCCGACATCGGGCAAAGCATGTTGTGGGACTATGCCGAAAAGGTTTCCATGGCGCAGCAGGCTACGCAGTGGCTGACAGAGGCGGAAACGGCCCGCTTTCTGCATGACAATGCTGCCCGGCTCTATGGTTTCGGGGACGCGTGAGATGCTCCGCGATCGCTTCCGCTGCCGCCCGAACGCGCAAACCCGAACGACAAGGCTCGCATTCTTGACCGTACCGTCTCGCGTCCGGTTTTCGTTTGCTCCGCATCTGGCGCGGCCAATAGTCTTGGCAGGCCATCCGACCTGCCGATTGAACCGCGTGCGGATGGCGGAAGGATGCAGACTATGAATGGCAATGGATTCATGCTGTCACGGCGCAAGGCGTTACTGGGCGGGTCAATCGCGGGCACGGCGCTGTTCGCGCATCTGGCGACCGCACGCAGTGTGCCCAATCCGGCAAAATTCGCCGCGCCTCCGCGCCAGCTGAAGAATGTCGAACATGACATAGTCTATCGGCGCGAGGATGAATTCTCTGGCTGGCCGCACACCAGTGGGTTCTGGAATCTCGGCGGGGGGGAGTTGCTGCAGAACTTCATCACGATTGCGACCGATTACGGTTCGGCCAATGCCATCAGCCATGACAATATCGGGCGGGGCAGTGGCGGGGAAATGCGGATGGTGACGGTCCGTTCGCGCGATTATGGTCGCAGCTGGTCGGCGCCGGTCTACAACGCCTATGACGCACTCGACCCGGATATGCGCGATGCCGCCTCTCTGGAGGATATCGGGCCGCTTGATTTCCTCGACCCCCGCCTGCTGGTGGCCAATAACAGTTCTGATTTCGGAACGCCGGAGGGGCGGAGCGCGGTTCGCATATCCAAAGATGGGGGGCGGCGCTGGAGCCCGCCATTCGATCTGCCCCTGGACGGACTTCATTCGCTGAGCGCGATCAACTCCACCACCATCAGGCCAGACGGCCGGGCCTTGCTATTCCTGATCGAAGTCGATGAAACGGGCTGGGTCCGCCACCCGCTTGTCTATGGCAGCATGGATGATGGGCGCGGTTTTCACTTCATTTCGCGCATCACACCGCGGCAGGACCCGATGGGGCAGGCTGCTGGAGACTGGCAGAGCAGCTATCGCTTCGGCGGCCATCGCTGGTTCTATCCGCGTGGCTACATGCTGCCGAGCGGACGCATCCTGTGCGTGCTGCGCAGTCAGCGCGATCCGACCGGCGTGATGTGGTCGGAAGTCTGGAACAGCGATGATGGTGGCCGCACCTGGGGTTTCCTGAGCCGGATCAATGATTTCGGCGCGCCGACGAGTCTGGTGCCGATGCCGGATGGCCGGGTGGTCGCGGTGTATGGATACCGCCTCGCGCCGCAGGGCATCCGCGCCCGGGTCAGCGATGATGGCGGTGAAAGCTGGGGCGGGGAACTGATCATCCGCGATGACGGCGGGAGCTGGGATCTCGGCTATCCGAACGCCTGGGCGATGGAGGACGGCAAGATTGGGGTGCTTTATTACTTCAACAGCCGAAACGATCCGAAGCAGGTGAATGGCGGTGTCCGTCACATCGCCCGCAGTATTTTCTCGGTCGATTGAAGGGGCAGGCCTCATGGTAGACAGTGCAGCCATCATTAAATCCTATGCGGCGCCTCACGCGCCGTCTTCGCTCGACCATGCGGTGGTCTATCGCCGTGAAGATGAGTTCTGTTCCTGGCCCTATACCAGCGGTTTCTGGGAGAATGGGGAGGGTACGCTCATCGCAAATTTCTCCGCTCGGACGGTGAAATATGCCAGCGGTGACGAGATCAATCACGATGCGTTGGAAGCGGGAAGCGGTTCTGACCCAAAAACAGTGACGGTGCGCTCGCACGACCGGGGCCGGACATGGGATGGCGACGATCCGCAGATCAACATGTTTTCGGGCATTGTCGAACGCGGGGCCGATGTCGCGGCTTCGCTCCAGCCCTGGGCACCGATCGATTATCTCGATCCGCAATTATTGGTGGCCAATGCCAGTGTGGGCGGTTTCGCCGTGAAGGAATCGCGCGGTACGGTCAGGATTTCCAAGGATGGCGGGGATAGCTGGACACCGCCAGTGATCCTGCCGCTCGACGGACTGGTTTCGACCACAGGAATTCATTCCACACTGGTGCGGCCTGACGGGCGCTGCCTGCTGTTCATGTTCGAAGTGGACAAGGACAATGCCAATCGCCATCCGCTGGTCTATCGCAGCACTGCGGATGGCACGCAGTTCCATTTCATGTCCTATATTACCCCCCAGAGCGACCCCAAATGGAATGTCGCCGGGGACTATGCCGGCAGCATCCGCTTCATCGGTCATCGCTGGTTCTATCCGCGCGGTTATCTGCTGCCCACGGGCCGGATGCTGTGTTCGCTGCGCTGCCAGCGTGATCCGCGCGGTGTCATGTGGACCGAAATCTATTACAGCGATGATGGCGGTGAAACCTGGGATTTTCTCAACCGGATCAATGATTGGGGTGCGCCGGCCGATCTGGTGGTGATGCCTGATGGCCGGGTTGTGGCGGTCTATGGCTACCGCCTCGCGCCGTCCGGTATTCGCGCCAGCGTCAGCGAGGATGGCGGGCGGACCTGGGGGCCCGAACTGATCATTCGTGACGATGGCGGGAGCTGGGATCTGGGCTATCCCAATGCCTGGGTTGCAGGCGATGGGCAGGTCGGCACGCTCTATTATTTCAACAGCAAGAATGACCGGGTGAAGGCCAATGGCGGTGTCCGCCATATCGCCCGCTCGATCTTTTCGATCGATTGACATGGCAAAGACTGACAAAATTTCCGCATCCCGTGTCTCGCGCCGTGCGGCGCTGATCGGGGGCGGCCTGGCGGGCTGCACTCTCGGGCTCGGCATAGCGCGGGCTCAGGCGACTTCTGCGCTGATCCGCACCGACTGGAAGCCGGAAAAGGCGCGCGGTGCCGAACATTTCGTGGTCTATCGCAATGACCGTGAATTCGCCGCCTGGCCCTTCTATTGCGGATTGTGGCAGGTGCAGGACGGATCAATCCTCGCCGGGTTCAAGCGCGTTCCTTCGGATTATGGCCGCCCGGATGCCGTCGATCACACCAATCTCACCCGAAATATGGGGGAGATCGTGGTGATACGCTCCGCAGATGGGGGCCGGACGTGGGATCAGGATTCCATCGTTCCGATCTTCGACATGCGGATCAGGGAAGTCAGCGATTTTCCCGGCGGCGCGCGCGCGGATTGGTCAGATCTTCCCGCGCTCGACTTCACGAGCCGCGACACGCTGATCATGGGCGGCGGCATCCCGGCTCTGTTCGCACCCAATGCCCAAGGATGGATGCGTGCTTCTACCGATGGCGGGCGGACATGGCGGCCCCACACGCTGCTGCCGATGGATGATTTCGCCTCGATCTCGCTGCCGGGATCGAGCATGTATTCGGTGCGCGGTGATGGCACGATGCTGCTGGGCGTGCATACCAATGCGGAAGGCGCGCAGGGGCCGCGTCCGATCATCTATGCGTCGCAGAATGGGCGCGATTTTCACTATCTCGGTTCGATGATCCCGTTCGAACCGCGCAATCCCTATTATCCCGGCGGCTCGCCCTTTGCGGCGGCGCCGCATTTCTATCCCCGGCCGGTGGTGCTGAAAGACGGAAGGGTGATCGCGTCGCTGCGTTATCAGCGCGATGCGCGTTACGACATCTGGACTGAAATCCACGAAAGTCTGGACGGTGGCCGCACATGGCGCTGGCTTTCGCGCGTGAATGACTGGGGGGCACCGGGAGATCTGGTCCCGATGGCGGATGGCCGCGTGGTCTGCGTCTATGGTTTCCGCAACATGCCCTCTGGCATCCGCTACCGGGTGAGCGAGGATGGCGGTGCCAGCTGGGGGCGCGAGATGATCCTGCGCGATGACGGGGGGAGCTGGGATCTGGGCTATCCGCGCGTGATCGAGATCGCGCCGGGCCGCTTGCTCACCACCTATTACATCAATCTGAAGAGTGATCCGATCCAGATGAATGGCGGCGTGCGCCATATTGCCTGCACGATTTTTGAACCCTGAGCGGAGAGACACCAATGCGATATTTCAAGCAGAGCCGCGCGCTGGCGCAAATGTCTCTCGCCATGCTGCTCAGTTTTGCGCTGGCCGCCTGCAGCACTATTGCACCGGCCCGGACAGCGCTTTCCGAACAGCATGTGCAAATACAGGCGGCCGATGGCATCACCGATGCGCTGCTGTTCATGCCTCCGGGGGAGGGGCCATCTCCGGCGGTGCTGGTATGGCCTGATCTGGCCGGATTGCGCCCGGTCTATAACGCAATCGGCCGCGATCTTGCGCAGCAGGGATATGTGGTTCTGATCCCGAATAATTTTTACCGCAGTGCGGATCTCGATGGGAGTGCCGGTGCTGGTGCCGGTGCTGGGGCCGGTGCGGGGGAAGGGACGGGCAATCTCACCCGTGAGGTGATGATGGAGCGGCTGCGGGACTGGCGCGCTGCGGCCAGTGACGCGGCGATTGACCGCGATGCCGCGGCCTATGTCGCCTATCTTGACGGGCTTGGCCGCGTCGACACGGCGCGGCGCATCGGCGTGATTGGTTACAATGTCGGGGCGGCCCATGCCTTTCGCGCTGCAGCGGCCATGCCTTCGCGTATTGGTGCGGTGGCAGTAGCCCATCCGCTTGGCGTAGCGACGAGCAGGCCCAACAGTCCGCATTTGCTGGTCGGTCAGACTCAGGCTGCCTATCTTGTCGCGACGGCCCGGCCCGATGATGAGCGCGAGCCTGAAGATAAGCGCGATCTGGCCAATGCCTTTGCCGCTGCCGGTCTTGAAGGTGATGTGATCGTGCTCGATGCCGGGCATGGGTTCGCGCTGCCCGACAATGACAATTATGATGAAGCCGCCGCAGCGGAATTTCAGCGGCGCACTTTGGCTCTGTTCCAGCGCGCTTTGCGTTAAACCTGCGCGATCAAAGCGCCGATCAAGGCAAGTCGCGCGCGCTTTCCCCCGTTAGCCAGACAGAATGGCGGATTTCGGAACATAATCGGGTCCGCTCCGGAGAATCTTGGGGAGAGGGTTATTATGATCAACCGCCGTCATTTCATCGGCACCGGCATGGCCGCTGCCGGTATCGCCGCCTTACCGGCTTCGGCCTTCGCGCATGTCATCAAGCCGTCTTTCAAACTCTTTGACACGCATGCGCATTTCTACACCAATGACGTGGACAAATACCCCTTCAATTCGCGCACGGCGCGTTACGGGCCGGAGATCATGGTCGCCAAGGCGATGCGTTTCCCGCAGACGCCCAAAGAGGTTTTCGCCTTCTGGGACGAGGTTGGCATCGCCAAGGGAGCGGGCGTGCAATATTCCAGCACCTATCGCTTCGATAACAGCTATCTGCTCGACATTGCGGCTGAATATCCCAACCGGATCGTGCCGGTGGTCATCCTCGACCCGGTCGATGCGGAAACACCCGCGACGCTAGAGCGGATGGCGAGCGAAAACCGCATCGCCGGTGTCAGGTTTACCGGCGTTCCGTCTGATGGCGAATTTGTCTTTCTGAGCGATGCCGCCGCGCCGGCATGGGAAGCGGCCAACCGCCTTGGTCTGGTGATCGTTCTGATGCCGATCGGGGGCGATACGGCGCAGGCGATGGCGCAGGTTGCCAAACACGCCGATAAATATCCCAATGTGAATATCGTGCTCGACCACATCGGCTTTCCGCGGCCCGCCGATTTGCCGGAGACCTGGGGGCTCACGCCGCAGCATCTCGCGCTCGCCGATCATGACAATGTCTATTACAAATACACGACTCTGCTGATCGAGCAGCTCCATGAAGCGGGGGTCGAGGAAAAGCCGTTTCTCGAATTCATGGTCAAGACCTTCGGCGCGGATCACATGGTCTGGGGCAGTGATGTCGGCAATACGCCCGGCAGCATGTTTGGCTGGGTCCAATATGCGCTGGCCTCTGCCGAAGGGCTGTCGCTGGCTGATCGCAAGGCGCTGTTCTGGGATACGGCCGAACGCACCCATGTGCCGGGTGGCCGCGGGCGCGCCTGATCGGTTTGAAGCCAGGCCGGGATCTCTCCCCCCGGTGTAAGGCCAGGCCGGCAGTTGCTCCGCATGGAGACGCTGCCGGCCTTTTTTTGATGTCATAGTCTGGAGCTTACCATGATTGCTACCGATCCGCTTTTTTCACTGGCGGGGAAGACCGCCCTCATCACCGGCGGCACAAGCGGCATCGGGGCGATGATTGCGCAGGGGCTGGTGCGCCGCGGTGTCACCACATTCATCACCGGGCGCGATCAGCAGCGGACTGCAGAATGCGCCGCACAGTTCAGCCAGGAAGGGGGCACCTGCATGCCCCTCGCGGCGGATCTGGAAGCGCCAGACGGCGCGCAGCGACTGGCGGAGGATTTCGCCGCGCGGGGGAAGGCGCTGAACATCCTCATCAACAATGCGGGCGCCGCCGCAGAAGGGAGTCTGGCGAAAAGCAGTGTGGAGGATTGGGATATCGTGATGAATGTGAATGTGCGGGCGGCGTTTTTCCTGTCACGCGCATTGCTGCCGCAATTGCGGCAAGCGGCCAGCGCGGAGGATCCGTCACGGATCATCAACACCGGATCGATCGGCGGGCTGCACATCCCCAATTGGGAAGCCCATTCCTATGGCGCATCGAAAGCCGCCTTGCATCATCTGACCCGCTCGCTCGCCAAGGCGCTGGGCCCCGATCATATCACCGTCAACGCAATCGCGCCGGGGCCATTCCCGTCCCGGCTGACCGATACGGGCTCTGACGCGGTACAGAAAAGCGTCGCCACCTATATTCCGCTGGGCCGCCCGGGCGAGGCCGCCGATGTGGAAGGCGCCGTCACCTTCCTCGCCTCGCGCGCGGGGGCCTATGTCAATGGCTGCACACTGCCGCTCGATGGCGGCTATATAGCGGCGCTTTGAGCGGGAAGGGCGGGCCAGCGTGCGGGCCGTTAGGGGCGGGGATAGTCTGCGGCGTTGAGCACCCATCCCGGCATGTCGGAGAAATCTTCGCGGGGAGGGGAGAAGATATCGACCAGAACATTGCTTTCCGGGTCAGTGGGGGCGGATGTGTGGATCACCTTGGGCGGGATCACGCAGACGGAGGGGGAGAGGCACTTCTCATGCTCATCCTCGCGCCATTCATGCTGATTGGCGATCCAGGGCCAGCGCATATGGTGCATGTAATAGCCTTCCAGCGCGAGCGAGCATTGTTCGAAATCATCATGCTGATGCGGTGACAGTTTGGTCACGTCACGCGGCCCTTGCGCCGGGAAGACATTCACCATGAAGGTGGTGCAGCGGAAGATCTTGCCAAAGCGGCCCTCTTCGTCGGGGACATCCAGACTGTAGCTGCGGATTTTCCATCCATCTGCGGGTTTCGGCCAGGGTTCGAAAGCGGGAATTTGTGGATGTGAGCCCGCATAATTGTCGCCATTGGGGGCCATGGCGGTGACATCAGGAGATTGGGTGGAGATGAGGCGGACAATCCGCCCGTCTGCCTTCACCGTGATGGCACTGTCGCCCGGCGGGATGATGGTGAGCGAATAGCCTGTCACCTCCTGCACCTCGCCATTGGCTTCGACCGTTGCCGCCATGTCCCGGTCATGCAGCAGCAGGACATATTCATCGACCTGACCCTTGCGCTCAAAACGCGCGCCGGCAGTCACTTCGGAATAACACACCACGAAATTCTGGCCCCGGGTGTACCAGTCCTTATGATCGGAAGCCTGCTCTTGCGGCGGGGTTTCATAATAGCGGGCATAGGTCGAATTGCCGAAGGCTGAGGAGGGCCCGTCTCCCTGTCCGGCCGTGGCCAGTTTTGCGCGCGGATCGTCAGCTTCATACATTGCCATCATATGCTCCGTCGGGTGTTTTTCTAAATTTCAGGGCGCAGGTCACGGCAAGAAATGCCGGAGGCCCTGTTCTGGTGAAGAGGTATAAACGGCGTCGCTACGCGGCAATCACGGATGCGGGGCAGGGCCGCAGCAGGAAAGACATCGATCCGCCTTGAACAAGTGACGCCGTCATTTTCATGACCGCTTGCGGGCCGAGGTGACGAGTTCCGCCGCCGCTTTACCGAACAGGGTGAGATCATTGCTCACCATCACCAGCGAAAAACCCATATCGAGATAAAGCTGCGCATCCTCGGGGTTTGCCGCCGCCGCTGCGGACAGAATACCCGCGTCCTTTGTAACCGCGACCATGCGCCCGGTCAGTGCCCGCACCTCCGGGTCATGCGCCGGTTTGCCGCTGGAAAGATAAAGATCGCCATGCCCGATAAACAGGCCGTCGACATGCTCCAGCTGCGCGAAATCTCGCGCGGATTCGAGTGATTGCCAGTCTTCCAGTTGAACGATGCGGGCGCATTCATGGGTTCCGCGCGCGAGGTAATCCTCCATCGCGCCGAGGCCCCATTGGCCAGCGCGCGAGGTGGTGCCAAGCCCGCGTTCTCCGGCGGGGGCGAAGGTCATGCGCCGGGTGAGCGACTGCGCGATGGCAGGGGCGGTCACGCGGGGGATCAACAGCCCGTCCGCGCCGCCATCCAGCAAAGGCTGGATCGTCATGCCGGAATGATCGGGCAAGCGCACCAGTGCCGCCATGCCGCAGCTTTGCGCGCAAAAGACCAGCTCCACGGCGCGTTGCAGCGAGTGGGGGGCATGTTCCATATCCACGACCACGAAATCGAAACCCGCCTGGCCGAGCATCTGGACCGTTTCGAAGCTGGGCAGCTTGACCCATGTGCCCAGCAAACCGCGATCTGCCGCATGCGCTCTGGTGAGGAAATTCTGCATCATTTCAGCTCCTGCCGCCGGTTAGCGCTGCTGTTCATCGAGTGAACGGGCGTGATTGCTGGCAAGGTCCAGATAATGCGCGGTCTGGTCGGCCAGCGCGGCCCGCTCCACGCCGCTCAGGCTGCGCATGGGTTTGGCTGGTCTGCCGGCCCAGATCTCGCCCGGGGGAATGGTCTTTCCGGGCGCGAGCAGGGCACCTGCGGCCAGCATCGCTTCAGAAGAAATCCGCGCACCATCCATCACGATGGCGCCCATGCCGACAAAGCCCCGATCCTCCACCGTACAGCCGTGCAAGATCGCCATATGGCCCACCAGCGCATCGGCCCCGATGATGGTGTTCAGCACATGGCCCTGCTGCCCCTCGCGCGGTGCTTCGACATGAATCACCGTGCCATCCTGAACATTGCTGCGCGCCCCGATCACGATGCGGCCGATATCGGCACGCAGCACGCAATTATACCAGATGCTGGCTTCGGGGCCGATTTCGACATTGCCGATGATCTGCGCACCCGGGGCGATAAAGGCACTGGGATGGATCGCAGGTGTGCGGCCGAGATAGGGATGAATGTGCTGTTCTGAATGACGGGTCATGCGGTTCTACTGCACGCCGGAGAGCCTTCAGGAAAAGCACAGACCGGCCGATTGCCGATCCTGCCACGAGATAGCGCCGTCTGAGGCAAATTCGCCCCTCGTCACCCGGTAGTCAGCCGCTCCCAAGCGCGCGATACACAGTGTCACATCGACAGGATTGCTGCGCGGCCCGGGCCGCCAGTTTTATTGGGAGACGGGCCGTGGGAAATCGCAACAGACTTGACCTCTATCACGCACGCTGCGTGCGCATTGGTGCCGGGGTGCTGGCGCAATGTGCACTGGATTGCGCCGCCACGGGGGCGCGGCGCGTGCTGATCGTGACGTCGGCGCCGATTGCCCGCCTAGCCGATGAATTGAGCGAGCATCTTGCCGAGCAGGGGCTGACGAGCACGCTGTTCAAGGGGCCGGATGGTGAACCGACCAGAGCGGATCTGAGCGCTGCGCTCACCAGTGCGCAGGATTTTGGCGCTGATTTCATAATCGGGCTGGGCGGTGGCAGTGCCATGGATGTGGCCAAGCTCGTCGCGGCGCTGTTCGGTGAAAGACAGACATTTGACGAGGTGGTGGGGACCGGGCTGCTGGCCGGGCGCGCGCTCCCGCTGGCATGTATCCCCACCACTGCCGGCACGGGCAGCGAGGTCACGCCGATTGCGATCCTTGAAGATGAGGCCGCCCAATTGAAGAAGGGCGTGGTCAGCCCCTTCCTGATCCCCGATTTTGCCTATCTTGACCCTCAATTGACGGTCACCATGCCGCGCAAGGTTACCGCCTCGACCGGGATCGATGCGCTCACCCATTGTATCGAGGCCTATGCCAATCGCCTGGCGCATCCCGTGGTCGACAGTTGGGCGCTGGAAGGCATCCGGCTGATCGGCGAAAATCTGGAAATCGCCTGCAATGAGCCCGACAATCTTTCCGCGCGGGAAAACATGCTGATTGCCAGCCATCTGGGCGGGATGTGCCTGGGGCCGGTCAACACGGCGGCGGTCCATGCGCTGGCCTATCCGATGGGCGGTGAATTCCATGTCCCGCATGGCGTCGCCAATTCGCTGCTGTTGCCGCATGTCATCCGGTTCAACGCGGAGGAAGCGCCCGAGCGTTACGCCAGAGTGGCGCATATGTTGGGCGTGGCCGATAGCGGCGATGCCGCTCGCGATGCCGCTGCCGGGATTGCGCGGATCGAGGATCTGTCCGCCGGTGTGGGGATCGATCGCCGGCTGCGCGATGTCGGTATCAGTTCGAATGCTCTGCCCGGCATGGCGGCGGCGGCGATGACGGTGCAGCGCCTGTTGCAGAACAATCCGCGGGAAATGAATGAGGAGCAGGCGCTCAGGATCTATGAGGCCGCACTGTAAGGCTGGCGCGGTTAAAATCGTCACCCGCCGTTTAGTGCAAATGCTTCGTCCGCCGCAGATAAGCCATCTTCCCCTCCAGGTGAGAAAGGAGCGGAGAAACCTCACGCGGGAGATAGCAAGGCAATGGACGACCTTCTGAAGCTCAATCAAGATCTGGCACTGCAGCTGGCCGATTACTGGCACGAAATCGACTTCAATGGCGGCATTGGCGCGAAGGCCTATTATACGAAGGACGCGGTCTTTCACGGTCAGTTTGCATCCTATGAAGGGCGCGACAAGATCCAGCAGTTCTATGACTGGCGGCGTGAGCGCGGTGCCCGGCTCTCGGTTCACAGCTTCACCAATTTCCGCGCGCGTTTCACGGCAGACAAGGAAGCGGAGGCGACCAATTTCCTGTTTCTCTACGCGGGTGATGGGGAAAAGGTTCTGCCCAGCCATGTACCGGTGACGATCTCGCTCGCCACGGACCGCTATGTGCGCGCTGACGATGGCCGGTGGCTATGCACTTATCGGCGCTTCGAACATCTTTTCGAAAGCGATACGCCGGTCACCAATCCCTCCCTGAATGATGACAGCCAATGAGCATGGCCCGCGGTGAACTCGCCGAAAGCGATCTGCTCGTCACGCGCTGCCTGATCGGCGGTAAATGGGTGGCGGGCGACAATGCGCCGATTTCCGTTACCGACCCTTTCACGCAGGAGGCCTTTGCCACTGTTCCCCGGTTGGGCGCGGCGGAAACCGAGCAGGCCATTGCCGCCGCCGCCGATGCGCTGCCCGCATGGGCGGGCAGGACTGCGCAGGAACGCGGGCGCATTCTGCGCCGCTGGTACGAATTGCTGATGCACCATGAGGAAGACCTTGCCCGGCTGATCACGCGGGAAAACGGCAAGACCCTTTCCGAAGCGCGCGGTGAGGTCGCTTATGGGGCGGGCTTCATCGAATTCTACGCCGATGAGGCAACGCGGACGCTGGGTGAAGTCATTCCCGCGCCAGTGCCCGGCCGCCGGCTGCTGGCCGAACGCGAACCCGTGGGGGTATGCGCCGCCATCACGCCCTGGAATTTCCCGCTCGCCATGCTGACGCGCAAGGTCGGGCCGGCACTGGCGGCAGGCTGCGCCATGGTGGCAAAGCCCGCCTCTGCGACACCCTTATCCGCTTTGGCATTTGCCAAATTGGGGGAGGAAGCCGGCGTCCCGGCAGGTGTGCTGAACGTGGTGACGGGGGCCGCCGGGAAAATCGGCGACGCGATTACGGCTTCGGCGACCGTGCGCAAATTGTCTTTCACGGGATCGACCGAGATTGGCGAGCAACTCTATGCGCAATGCGCGGGCACCATGAAGCGCCTGTCGCTGGAGTTGGGCGGCAATGCTCCCTTGCTGATTTTCGACGATGCGGATCTGGATACTGCCGTGGAAACCGCATTGGTGGCGAAGTTTCGCAACAGTGGCCAGAGCTGCATCGCGGCCAATCGGATCTATGTCCAAAAGGGGCTGCATGACCAGTTTCTCTCCGCCTTTGCCGAGAAGGTGGGCGCCATGAAAGCAGGTGACGGTTTTGACGATGCCAGCGATATCGGCCCGCTGATCGACAGCGCTGCGGTTGCCAAGGTAGCAGAACATCGGGACGCGGCGCTGGGCGGCGGGGCGCGTTTGCTGGCGGGTGGCGGCGATCCGGGCGGACAGATGTTTGCCCCGACATTGCTGGCTGATGTGGCACCCGATGCGCAGCTCGCCTGCGAGGAAACCTTCGGCCCGCTGGCCGGTGTGATCGCTTTCGATACGCTGGAAGAGGGGCTGGATATGGCCAATGCCACGCCTTTTGGGCTGGCCGCCTATCTGTGTGCGCGCGACCCGCAGGTCATCGCCCGGATAACGCGGGGCATCGAAAGCGGGATGCTGGGGATCAACACCGGACTGATTTCCACCGCGCATGCCCCGTTTGGCGGGGTGAAGATGTCAGGCCTTGGGCGTGAGGGATCGCATCACGGGATCGCGGAATATCTGAACATCAAATATGTCTGCCAGGCCGGGCTGTAAGGATCGGGCAATGCACAAGACGAACAAGATCATCATCACCTGCGCACCAACCGGTTCGATCCACACCCCGTCCATGTCGCCGTATCTGCCGGTGACGGCTGAGCAGATAGCGCATGCCGCGGTGGGCGCCGCTGAGGCCGGAGCGGCTGTTCTTCACCTCCATGCGCGGGGGGAGAATGACGGCAGACCAAGCCCGAAGGCGGATGACTTCATGCGGTTTCTGCCGCGTGTTAAACAGGCCTGCGATGCGGTGATCAATATCTCCACCGGCGGCAGCGCTACCATGTCGCTTGATGACCGGCTCGAAGGGGCCAAGGCGGCCCAGCCTGAATTGTGTTCGCTCAATATGGGGCCGCTGATCTTCGACTTTTCCGGCGCAGGAAAGCGGGTCGAACATTGGCAGCATGATTGGGAAGCCGACTATGTCGCCAGCAGTCGCGGCCGGATCATGTATAATGACAATGCCTATATCGAACGGATCATGCTGGAGGTCGGGCGCGAATTCGGCACGCGGTTCGAATTCGAATGCTATGACATCGGCCATCTTTATACGCTGGCGCATTTTGCCGATCTCGGCCTGATCGAACCGCCATTTCTGATCCAGGGCGTGTTCGGGATACTCGGCGGCATCGGACCAGACCCGCGCAATCTGTCACATATGGTGACGATGGCCGATAGCCTGTTTGGCGATGACTATATTTTCTCCGCCTTTGCCGCGGGGCGGCATCAGATGGATTTCGGCACCCAATCGGTGCTGCTGGGCGGTCATGCGCGCGTGGGGCTGGAAGACAGTCTGTTCATCGCTCACGGGGAATTGGCGCAGAGCAATGCGCAGCAGGTGATGAAGCTCAGGACCATTGTCGAAGCTCTGGGGCGTGAGGTGGCAAGCCCTGCCGAGGCACGCCAGATGCTCGGTCTGAAAGGCGGGGACAATGTCGCTTTCTGATCCAGGCGACAGCGTGATGGCAGGGCAATTGCTCCGCGCGGTAGCGAAACGGGCCTGATCCGGCATTTTTGCGCATAGCATTTGCGGGGGCGGGCAGTTGATTTTAGCCCTGACCGATAAAGCATAAAAGTCTGAATAAGGCGCGATGAGCGCGGGCAGCAAATGGGGGATGGGTCTTGCGTAAATGGTCAAACAGAATTGTGCCGCTGGTGGCAGCAGGGGCCGTGGCCGTGCTGGTCGGGGCGTGCACCCCGGCACCGGCAAATCAGCTTCCGCCGCTTGCCATCTATGGCAACCAGCAGACGTTCGAAATTGCGCCCGTTCTGCTGGCGGCAGAGGATTACTATCGCGGCCCCGTGGTCATTCGCATGGGCAGCGTCGCCAATCTGGTGGGCGAGCCGCCAGTGCCCGGCTTCGGTGAGGAAGGCGAAGCCGATCTGGCGACCAATGCCGAGACGCAGGCCCTGCGCTATTCGGTCAAACATCCCGATTTGCGGATCATCATGACGGTGACGGAGGGGCTCTACCGCATTGTCGCGCGGCGCTCCGCCGGGATCGAAAGCGTGGCCGATCTCAAGGGGCACAGAATCGCAACCATCGAACAGACCAGTGCGGGCTATTTCCTGCGCAAGATGCTGGAGCGTGAGGGCCTGCAATTCAGCGATATCGATGATGTCACGATCGTCCCGCTGGCGGGCATGACGGAGGCCCTGCGCAAGGGCGACGTGGACGCGGTCGTTATCTGGGAGCCCGAAAGCGAGAATGCGGCGCAGGTGCTGGGCGATGACCTTATCGAATTTTCGGGGGAGGGCGTTTACCGCGAATTGTTCAACCTCAACAGTACGGCGGGCAAGCTCGCCGATCCGGTGAAACGCGCAGAGATCGTCCGCTTCATCCGCGCCATTATCGATGCATCTGCCGCCTTGCGCCGGGACCCGGCCAAAGCGCAGCAATTGACCATCGCGGCCGGGGGCTTCGACCCGGATGATGTGCGCGAGAGCTGGGAACATCATGGCTGGATTGCCGCGGTGCCTGATGATTTGCTCGATGTGCTGGTCGAACAGGAACAATGGCTTGCCGCGCAAGCAGGGCGTCCAGCGCGGGACCGCGCCGCATTGGCTGCTCTGATCGATACCAGCGCCTATGAAGAAGCGCTTGCCCTGGAGGCCTCCCAATGAAGATCGCACATCTGTTTTTGCCGCTGGCAATGGTCGGGCTGCCGCTCGCGCCCGCTTATGGACAGGATCTGGCGGTGGAGACGGCCAAGGTCGAGGATCTGTCCTCTATCCGCGCGATCAAATATCTGCAGTCGCGCTGGGGGCATCTTGCTCTTTCCGGCGATTGGCAAGGCATGGCCGCGCTGACCACGCAGGATGCCGCATTGCGCCTGCCCTATGGGGAGATTGAGGGGCGCGGCGGGATCGAAGCTTGGCTGCGTCAGACGCAGGGGCACGGCACCGATGGCATGCCGGCGGGGCGGATGAACATTCGTCTCTATATCAGCCCGGTGATCACGCTCGCCCCCGATGGACAGAGTGCCACCGGCCGCTGGCATGAAATCGCGATGACGGCCGAAATCGGGGAGGGCGCCGATTGGCTGGGCGCGACCCATATTGTCGATTATCGCAAGACCCCCGCCGGTTGGCGTATCGCCGGGGTCAGGCCCTACGCACATTTCAGCGGCTCCTATGCCGAAGGCTGGTCCCATGATGCGAAGACGCTGGAGCGTGCGCCCTATCATTATACGCCGGATGAAGCCGGCACCTTGCTTCCCACCCGCCGCGCCCGTTCTGCGCAGAGCGAGGACGCGCTTGATCACCGGGCGACCCTGATGCTCGATCAGAGTCACGCGCTCAATATTGTGAGTGCCTATGGCTATTATCTCGATCGCGGCCTGTATGATGATATCGTCGATCTGTTCGCCGATGACGCAGTGATCGAGCAGGCCGGGGACGGGAGCTGGCAAGGCAGTGACGGCGTCCGTGCTTTTCTGATGCGCTACGGAGCGCCAGGGCTGGATGAAGGCGAACTCAATGACCGCCCGCAATTGATGCCGATGGCGGAGATTTCGGATGACGGTTCCACAGCCCTTATCCGGAACATTGAAATCGGGATGACCGGGCAGCATGGCGAAGAGGGATATTGGTCCGCCACCTTGCAGACATTCTTGCTGCGCCGCGGCGATGACAACAAATGGCGTATCGCCAGCCTGCATCACAGTCCGATCATGCGCGCGGGCTATGAAGAGGGCTGGGCGTCTCCGCTTCCGGCGGCCTTGCCGGATGCTCCGCAAGCGGCCCCGACCGGAACGACCACGCTCAAGAGTGCCGATTTCCGCACCCATAGCCTTTCCGTTCCGCCCATGGGGCCGGAATGGATCATGCCGGCTACCGTGCCCGGAGCAACGCAGGCACCCATTCCGAACGCGCTGGCCAAGGCCGAAGCCTTCGACGGGGCGGAGAATGTCTCCAATGCCTATGGCTATTATATTGACCAGTTCGCCTGGCGGCAGACCGCAGCACTCTTCGCGCGCGATGGGTGGAAGGAATTGAGCTATATCGGGACTTTTGTCGGCAAGGACCGCGTTCTGGCAAGCCTGATCCAGCGCTATGGTGAAGGCGGGCCGAATGATGCGTTTCAGGCCATCCACCAGAAAACGCAGCCCTATGTCACGGTGCTGGACAATGGGCGGCGCGCCTTTATCCGCACCCGCCTGTTCCAGTTCAACAGCGCCGATGGCGCAGCGGGCAGCTGGATATCAGGGATCTATGAGAACCAGATTATCAAGGAAGACGGCATATGGCGGATTCAGGGGATGGATCTCGATTATATCTGGCTGGGTGATTATGACACGGGCTGGACCGGGATAGATCCGGCGGCCAGTTCCCGCTTCGGGCCTGACAAGGCGGAAATCGAAGCCTTCGCGCCCGACAGTCCGCTGCGCGGCGAAACCTTCGCCCCATACCCGCATATCGCGCCGCTCGGGTGGCATTTCGCCAATCCGGTCAGTGGCCGCAAGCCGGAAGTCCTGCTGGAATGGTCCGATGGTCACCGGTTCCCGACCGCGCCATGACAGGCCGAAGCGAAACACCGATGAACGCAGACAATCCCTTGATGGCCGGCATAGGGGGCAATCCGATCATCGATTGCCACGCCCATATTTTCGCCGCCGAAATGCCGGTCAAGGCGGACGCATGGACGGTGCCGGATTATGGCTTCACCGTCGATGATCTGCTCGCCCAGCTGGACCGGTACGGCGTGCATTTCGCGGTGCTTTCCGGCCTGTCGATTTCAGGCGAATATAATGATTACATGATCCGTCAGCTGCGGCGCCACAAGCGTTTGCGCGGGACTGCCATCGTCAATCCGGCGAGCGATCTCTACACGCTTGAACGGATGCGGGATGACGGCATCGTCGGCGTGCGGCTGCAGCTCGCCCGGTGTGATCAACTGCCCGATTTCACCCAGGATGATTTCCGCCTGTTCCTCCGCCGTCTGCGCGATCTTGGCTGGCATGTTCAACTGGCGATCGAAGGCGCGCATCTGCGCGGTGTGCTCGAACAATTGCTGCCCAGCGGGGTGGATATCGTGATCGATCATTTCGGGCATCCGGACCCGGAAAACCCGCTGGAATGTGATGGCTATGGCGCCATGATGGAGGCGCTTGATACCGGGCGCTGCTGGATCAAGCTGTCCGCCGGTTTCCGTCTGCCGGGAACGGCGGCATGGCAGGACGATCCCGATGGCGATGTCGAGCGGCTTGCCGCTTTTGTGGCGGAGGACATTCTGCGCCGGGCGGGCACTGACCGGCTCTTGTGGGGCAGCGATGCCCCCTTTGTCGGTTATGAAAGCCGTTTGACCTATGCGCAGGTGCTGGCCAGTTTTCACGACTGGGTGCCCGATCCCATGCGCCGCGCGGAAATTTGCCGAACCGGATTGAAGTTCTATTTTTCCTAACGTGAACCAGACCGGCACATAAGAAGCGGATTATGTGCCGGTTTGAGCATGAGCCTATACCCCTCTGGAGAAGTACGGGATCGGCGCTGCTGTCATTGGTGTCTCCCAACATGGCCGAGGAAGCGAACATGTCGCTGAACTGGCTGCGTTGCCCATAAAAACACAGGGGGGAGATATATGAAACAACGACAGAAATTCATCCGAAAATGCGGTTCTGGTACGGCTATGATCAGCGTTGCTGCGGCGCTGCTCTATACCGGGCTTTGTGCTGCGCCCGCCATGGCACAGGATGAGGACGGCGCTATGGCAGAGCAGCCGATTATCGTGACCGGCACCCGGATCAAGCAGAACGGTTTCAACGAACCGACGCCCGCAACGGTGTTCGATGGCGAGATGACCCGCGATCTCGGCATCGTGAATGCCGGTGACATCGTCGAACTGATCCCGCAGAACAGCGCGTTCCAGTCTGATGCCACGGCCGGCATTACCGCCGGCGCGGATGTTGGCGCATCCTTTGCCAATCTGCGCGGCCTCAACCCGAGCTCCGGGACGCGCACCCTGACACTGGTCAATTCCCGGCGCTTTGTGCCCACGTCCGATGGCGGTGCGGTCGACCTCAATCTGGTCCCGACCGCGATGATCGCACGGGTCGAAACCGTGACCGGCGGTGCCTCTGCGGCCTATGGCTCGGATGCGATTGCCGGGGTCGTGAACATCATCCTCGATACCGATCTGGAAGGGCTGCGCCTGCAAGCCGATTATGGCCAGACCTTCCGCGGTGATGGCGAGGATTATCACGTCTCCGGTGTGTATGGCACCTCGCTTGGCGATCGCGGCCATATCGTATTCGGCGGCGAATATCAGAAGAAGAAGGGCATCGGCGATTGCTGGGATGTGCGCCAATGGTGCAAGGAAGGCTGGGACGTCTTCGACAATGATGGCGACATTCTGCCAGATGGCAGCACCACCGGTTACAACATCCCCGGCAGCCCGACCTATGGCCTGCCCAATTACATCATCGGCCGGGATTCCAAACAGGCCTTCAACGATGCCCATGGTGTGGTCCGCAATCGCAGCCCCGCCAATCCGGCGGCGCGCAATTACCGCTTCAATGATGATGGAACCGGTATCATCCAGTTCGACCCGGGTGACTATGTCAACGCGAATACCTTTGGTTCACGCAGCGGCGGCGATGGGGTGTCAACCTATGCCGATTCCGATCTGCAGACGCCGTCCCAGCGCTATGTCGGTTATTTTTATGGCGAATATGAGCTGGCCGATGCGATCAAGGCCTATTCGGAAGTGACCTATGCCCATACCGAAGCCTCCAACAGCGGCGTAACCGCTGGCCCGCGTTCGACCTTCTTCATTCAGCCTGACAATGCCTATTTGCCGCAGGAGCTGGTCGATCTGCTCGACGGAACAGCCTTCAGCCTCGGCAAGGATGTCGACAATCAGATCCCCGCCTATAACAGTGCGGAAGCCGATATCTGGCGGGCGATGATCGGTGTCGGGGGCGATCTGGGCGAGAATTGGAGCTGGGATGCCTATTACCAATATGGCAACGTCAACAAGCACCGCGATGGTCGCTATTCCCGGGTGAACACCGAATTCCAATATGCCCTGGACGCGGTGGATGAAGGGGAATTCTTGAACGGCACGGCCAATGGCAATATCGTCTGCCGCGAAACCCTCGCCGCCAATCCCGATCCCCGGTCGCAGGGATGTCAGCCACTCAATCTCTTCGGGCTCGACAATCTGACGGAGGGGGCGATCAATTACGCCTATCGTCCCGTGGTGCAGGATTTCAAATATAGCCAGAACGTGCTGGCGGCATCGATCAGTGGGTCTTTGTTCGACGGTCTCGGGGCTGGCCCCGTGGGCGCGGCTCTGGGCGCGGAATATCGTTATGAAGATGGCGATGTGACCCATGGCGACACGCCCAATTACAACGATTACGCTTTCACCTTCGGCAGTGATTATGGCGGTTCGATCAAGGTGCTGGAAGCCTTTGGCGAAGTGAACGTGCCGCTTCTGGCCGACCGTCCCTTCTTCGATCTTCTTGAACTGAACGGCGCGGTGCGCTGGACCCAGAACACGGCCGACAATGCCAGCACCGGGGAAAGCAAGAAAACCGACGCGGTGAGCTACAAGCTGTCCGGGATCTGGGATATCGGCGGCGGTGTGCGTTTGCGCGGCTCACGCTCCCGCGATATTCGCGCCGCCGGTTTCCGCGAACTGTTCAATCAGCAGGTGCCGACCGAGGAAGGCTCGTCTCAGGGGATCGTCGATAATTTCAACATTCCCGGTTCTCCGGGGCTGGGCGATGATCCGACACCGATCCTGAATGGGGGCAGCTTCGCTCTCGAACCTGAAAGCGCAGATACCACGACTGCCGGGATAGTGCTGCGGCCCGATTTCATTCGGGGTCTGCGCCTGTCGGTCGACTGGTATCAGATCGAGGTCAGCGATACGGTGACAACATTGCCCGGTCAGCGGATCGTCGATTTCTGCGGCGAATTTGATCTCTTCTGCGACCGGATCACCTTTGCCTCACCCACTGACATAACTTTTGTCGATGCGCGCCAGGTCAATCTCGGCAGTCTTGAAGTGCGCGGGTTCGATATGGAGCTCGATTACAGACTGCCGCTGTCCGACATTGCGGAAGATTGGAGTGGTCAGGTCAATCTGCGGGTGCTTGCCAATCATCAATATGATTTCAAGGTGCAGGCAGATCGTACCACGCCGGTGATCGATTATGCCGGGCAGACCGGGCCGGTCTTGCTGGGCGGCGATTTCAATCCTTCGCCGGATTGGATCTGGACCGGATTTCTCAGCTATGACAACGGGCCGTTCAATACGACTGTCAGCGTCCGCCACATCCCCGAAGGCATTTATGATGTCGAAAAAACCGGGCCGGAAGACGAAGGCTATGATCCGACATTGCCGGATAGTATCAATACCAATCGCGTCGCCGGAGTGACCTATTTCGGGCTGGCGATGTCCTATCAGATACCTGTGGGCAGCGGTGGCGACCAGAATGTCGAAGTCTTCGGTGCGATCGAAAATCTGTTTGATCAAAAACCATCCGTAGCGCCGGGCGGCGGCGGATTGGGCGGTTCGAATTATCCGACCAACCCGGTCTATTTCGACACGTTCGGCTCGCGTTTCCGTGCCGGATTGCGCTTCCGCTATTGACCATGCGCGCGGCAGGCGAGGCTGGACTTATGCATCCAGCCTCGCCTGTTTCGAACCGGCGTCAGATCAACAAGTTCAGGGGCTAATTCCGCATATGTTTGATCGCACATTCAGGGCAAAGATCGCCACCTTTCCAATCAAGTGACGGGCCAATAATGCGCTACATATCTCCCTGACAATCAAACATAATAGAATCCCGGGGGATGGAAATTGATAGCGTTTCGTAGACTTCTAGCTCTGCAGGTTTCAGCCGTTGCTGTTGTGGCCGCGCAGCCCGCTCTCGCTCAGGACAGGGCAACATCTGACGAAGGTGCCCAGCGCAGCGAAGCGGGCGGCATTGCGGAAATCGTCGTAACGGCGACACGCAAGGCGACGAATCTTCAGGATACACCGATCGCGATCACTGCGGTCACGTCCGACACGCTTGAAACCCGGGCATTGCAGGATGTTTCAGGGCTGGGCTCGATCGTACCGAACGCCTCCTTCCGGCAGGCGCAGGGCGCATTCGGCAAGGCCGTGACAGCCTTCATTCGCGGTATTGGTCAGTATGACAGCAATCTGGCGGCGGAGCCGGGCGTCGCCTTCTATATCGACGATGTCTATTACCCGCTGCTCTATGGTTCGCAATTCGACCTGCTCGATCTGGAACGGGTAGAGGTTCTGCGCGGCCCGCAAGGCACGCTATTTGGCCGCAACGCGCTGGCCGGGGCGGTCAATATCATCAGCAAATCGCCCGATTTCGATGAAAGCAGCGGCTATACGACTGTCACGCTGGGACGGTATAATCGCACCGATCTCCGGGCCGGTTTCAATGTCCCTTTGACGGACAATCTTGCCTTCAGGGCAAACGGCCTCGTGAAGAAGCGTAACGGTTATCAGGACCGGCTTGATTTTCGCTGCGACATGATCCGTCAGGGGACGCCCGAACTGGCCGGCAATTTCCCCTTCTCCGATGGTGTCCTGATCCAGTCGGACAAGCTGAGCCGTGATGATTGCAAGGTCGGCACTCTTGGCGGGGAAGATGTCGTGGCCGTGCGCGGTGCGGCGCGGTGGGAGCCCGTTTCGGGCCTGAACCTGACCGTGTCGGCCGATTATACGCGCGATGAATCCGAAAATGCGGCGGATACGCTCATCGATGTCAACGATGCGGTGGGGACAAGCCGGGCCAATATCAATGCGGTCGGGGATTACTTCTCGATCCCCGGCGAAATCCCCTTCCGTTATGACAGCCGCTTCGTGCCCGACGATCCCTATGTCAGCTATGCAACCAATGCCGATCCCATCGGTGCTGGCCTCAATCTGCCCGGATCTACTTTCTACAATGGCGATCCGTTACGCGGCGGATATAAATATCCGCTGGTCGGTCCGGTCACCAACTGGGGCGTGTCCGGCAAGCTGACCTATGATCTGGACAATGCGACGCAGATCATGCTGGTCGGGGGATATCGTTCGGTCGATTCCATCTTCGGTTTCGATGTGGATGGATCGCCGATCCTGCTTGAACAGACGCGCAACAATACGGGCTCGACCCATTGGACGGGTGAGCTGCGCTTCACCGGCAGCCGTGATCTCATCGATTGGACGATGGGCGCCTTTTACTACACCGGCGACGGCTATGTCCGCACCACGCTTTCCTCGCCGTGGAATAATCTTCAGCGTTATCAGGATCATACCTATGATCCGGAAAGCAAGGCGGTCTATGCCAATTTCGTGGTGCGGCCGATTGACCGGCTCTCGGTCACGCTGGGCGGGCGATATTCCGACGACAAGAAGCGGGTGAATTACGAAAATCTGCAGGATGGCAATCCCGCCGGCGATATTGTCTTCCAGATCACCCCGGGGGACAAGCGCTTCGACTGGAAACTGGGGCTGGATTATCAGCTGACCGACAATTTCATGGTCTATAGTTCCGCCGCGACGGGTTTCAGCCTGCCCTCGTTCAATTCGCGCCCCTTCCAGCCCAGCCAGGTTACGCAGATACCGGGCGACGAAACGCTCGCTTACGAGCTCGGCTTCAAGTCTGACCTCTTCGACCGGCGCCTGCGGCTGAACATCACGGGGTTCTATACCGATTATAAGACCAGGCCCGGTTCGGTCGGCGGGCAGGAATATCTGCTCGATGCAAGCGGCAATCCCATTCCCGTTTCAGGCGGCGGCAGTGTTACCGTCCCGCTTCCTGCGGGCGGTCCCGATGCGACGACATGCCGGGTGCTTACACCAGCGGAAATTTCTGCCGGGACCACCGGTTACGAGTGCGTTTCGCGAACGTATTACGTAAACTATCCCGGCAAGATCAAAGGGGTAGAGGGCGAATTGCAGGCCGAGCCCATTGATGGCCTGCTGATCGACGGATCGTTCGGTTATGCCAATTTCCGCTCGGATGACCTCGACAATACAACCAACAAGCGCCCCACACGTGTTCCCGAATGGACGGCCAGCGGCGGCATTCAATATGAAATTGACGCGCCAGCGCTCGCGGGCACCATCACACCGCGGCTCGACTGGTTCTATCAGGGCAGCATCGTCTATGAAACGAATAACGATCGCTACAATCAGCCGGGCTATTCGGTCTTCAACGGCCGTCTGACCTATGACAATCCTGATCGCGGTCTGCAGGTCGCGCTCGGTGCGACCAACCTTTTCAACAAATTCTATTACCGCAATCTGTTCGTGCTGCAGGCCTTCGGCTTCCCGCAGGCCAATGGTCAGCCGGCGCCGCCACGCGAATGGTATCTGTCGGTCAGCAAGAAATTCTAAAGGGGTAGCATGATGGCACGATTCAGGATGGCGGGCGCGGCCCGCGTTTCCCTGGCACTGGCGGCGTTCGGCCTGAGCGCTTGCCAGACTGCCGGCGCGCGTGAAACGGCGGCGGCAGGATATGAGGATTTTGCGCCCTATGCGCAGAGCTCCGTCATGCAGCCGCCTGTCAATGAGGATGAGAACGGTTGGGCGGCCTATCGGAATATGACGACCCCGCCTTCACCGGATCGGAAGCTGCGCGACCCGATCCAGAATGGGGCGATCGATATCCATGCCCATTTCGGTCCCGACACATATAAACGGCAATGGGATGCGTTTGAGATTGCTCGCCGCGCGCAGGAATATGGCATGCGCGGGCTCGTCCTGAAGAGTCACTGGTCGGAGACCGCGACCCTTGCGGAACTTGCCCACCGGTATGCGGCACCGGAGGTGGAGGAATTTGGGGGCCTGGTGCTCAACACCACCATTGGCGGGATCAACCCGATGGCTGTGCGCGCCTTTGCCGAAATCGAGGGCAGACGGGCGAAGATCGTCTGGATGCCCACCCATGATGCGCAGCATGAAGTCACTGTGCTGAAACAGCAGCGCCCCTTTGTCCGCGTGTCGCGTGATGGTGAATTATTGCCGCAGGTGTTCGATGTGCTCGATCTGATCAAACACTATGATCTGACGCTAGCGACTGGCCATGTCAGCCCTGCGGAAATGCTGATGATTGTGGCCGCCGCGCAGGAGCGGGGCATCGACAGGATTATCATCACCCACCCCGGCCTTGGCCCGATGTTCACCGATCCGACTGCGCAGCAATTGCAGCAGGCCGTGGCAATGGGGGCCTATGCGGAAGTGGTCGCAAGCGAATTGTTCTCTGCCGCGCATCGCAAGGCGACGGTGGCGATGATGCGGGAAATCGGGCCGGATCATCTGATCCTGTCCACCGATAGCGGGTTGACCGGGACGCCCAATCACACCGATGCGCTGGCCATGAGTGCCCAGATCCTGCGCGAAGAAGGCTTTACCGAAGCCGAGCTGGACCAGATGGCCAAGATCAATCCCGCGATTGTTCTGGGGCTTGGCCAAACGGAGTAAATCCGGCCAGCTCCAGCATCACTCCCCCAGATGTTCGCGACGATATTCGCGCGGGGCGAATGTGAACTGGTCGCGGAAGGTACGGGTGAAATGCCCGGCGCTGTTGAAGCCCCAGGAGAAGGCAATTTCGGTCAGCGTGTGCCCGGCCCAGCGGGGATCACGCACCTGTTTGGCGCATTCTTCCAGTCGGCGGCGCAGGATATAGGCGGACACTTTCTCGCCCGTGCTGGCGAAAATCGTTCGCAGATAACGCGGTGAGATGCGCAGACCCTCCGCGATGGAGGACGGCGAGAGCCGCGGATCGCGCAGATTGTTTTCAATATAGCGGACAACTTCCGCATGGCGCCCGCGGAGAATGGCCGATACTTCGGAGCTTTCGCTAAAGCCAAGCGCATAGCTCATCGAGAGCATTTCCAGCACATGCCGGGCGAAGCGTTCATCATAGATCGACCGGAAACCGGCCTCTAGCTGACTATCGAACTTTTCGACCATGGCCGACATCGTCCGGGTCAGCCCCACTTCATTTTTCAGCAATCGGCCGCAGAATTGCTCCGGCGTCGGCAGATAGGTTTTCAGCAAAGCGGCGTCGACCCGCATCATCACCACGATGCTGTCATCCTCCACCGTGAAACTGTGCGGGGCGGCACTGTCACACAGGACGAAATCGCCTTCGGTCATGACCGCTTCCTGCCCGCAATGCGACAGCAGGCCGCTCCCCTTGGTCTGGAGCAGGAAAGAATACAGGCGGGGGGCGCTGGGGGAAATATGCCGACGTGTGCGCAGGATATTCGTCCGGTTGGAGCACATGCGCGCAAATTGGATCGGGCCCAATTTACCCAGAGTGAGCTGGGCGGCAAAATCCTGATTATTCGCGGGCGTGAAGTCCACCCGGTTCAATTGTTGTGAATAAAGAGCATTCCAGGCTGTTGCACGCGTTTTAGCCGGAAGCATATCCGAACTGAATGATTGCATATTGTCTCTCCCCAGACCCGGATTCTTTTCTGAACCGTAATCTGTACCCTGCTACATTCCCTCATATGAAAAGGAATATCAACTGTTTCCTGACGTCATGCGCCCCCTGCCACGGCAAGATTGGCGCCGGTCACATAGGACGCCTTGTCTGACGTGAGATAGAGCACGGCCGAGGCGATTTCAGCGGGATCGGCAACGCGGCCCATGGCCACAGCCGCGGCCCCTTTCGCTTGCCGTTCGGGGCTCAGCATACCGGTATCGACCGGGCCGGGGGAAACGCAATTCACCCGGATGCCGTCCTGGGCAACTTCACGCGCCAGACCGGTGGAGAAACTGTTTACGCCGCCCTTGGAGGCTGCATACCAGATATATTCGCCCGCAGACCCCCGGTCCGACGCGCGGGATGAAATGAAGGTGATCGAGCCGCCCTGTCCTCCCAATGACCGGGACATCTTGCGCACGGCCTCGCGTGCGCACAGCATCGCCCCGGTCAGATTGACCGTCATAACCTGCTGCAATGTTGCGAGTTCGGCATCCTGCAGTTTTGAGGCGGAACCGGTAATCCCGCTGGAATAGACCATCGCTGTGATCGGCCCATATTCTGCGGCCTTGGCAAACAGGCTGACGATATCGCTTTCGCGTGCGACATCGGCACACAGGTAGTCGGCCCTTCCGCCCGCGGCATTGATCTCATCGGCGACAGACTGCGCCATTTCCCGGCGGGAGCTATAGGTAAGAACGACGTGATAGCCACTGGCGGCGGCCTGTTTTGCCACCGCTGCCCCGATCCCCCGGCTGCCGCCAACCACGATCATTACGCCCGGCTTATCCATGTGATTTGGCCTCATGTTCCAGATCTGCGAGAGAATGGAGCGCTCGTCCGGCGGTTTCAGGAAGAAACAGCGTTGCCACCAGCGCGCAGCCAATCCCGCAAATGGCGACCATAGCCATGGACGCGCTGAGCGGGAAGGTCAGCGCCACGATCGGCACGACCATCACGAATATGGCGCTGAAGGCCCGGCCGAAATTATAGGCGAAGGCCTGGCCCGTGCCGCGCAATTCGGTCGGAAAAAGCTCCGTAAAATAGGGGCCGAAGCTGGCGTAGATGCCGAATTGGTGGAAGCCGTAAATAAAGCCGAGCGGGATCAGTATGTATAGATTGCCGCCCCAGGGCCCGAACAGATAGAGGCTGGACGTTATGACGAAACCGGCCCCGAAAACCCTGAAGACATTCCGGCGTCCGATCCTGTCACTGATATAGGCATTGACCAGAAAGCCGAAAAAGCCCCCCGCACTGTTGATCAAAACACAGATCCCCGCGATCGATGTGCCCAGACCGCGCTCTTCCCCCAGAAAGGTCGTGAGATAGCTGGCCACGGCGTAGCCCGCCCCTTGCGCGCCGACTGCCAGGAGCGAGGCGAGCGCGGTTATGCGGATGATCCGGGGCTTGAAAATACTGGCGATGCTGATGGTCTGGCCGGTGTCTTTCGCCCGTTGCCGCGCCTGTTTGAAAATCTCGGAATCATCCGAACCGCGACGAATGAAGAAGATCAGGCCGGCGGGCAGAATGCCGAGCCAGAAGGCCACACGCCACCCGTATTCGGGGGGGAGGGCCGCAGCGAGTGGCCCGGCGATCAAGGCGGCGATGCCCGATCCGATCGCGGCCCCGCTATGCACTGTTCCAAGGGCTCTGCCGCGATGTTTGGGCTTGATGATTTCGCCCAGCAGCACGGCGCCCACGGCCCATTCCGCGCCGAAGCCAATCCCTTGCAGGATGCGCAAGGCCATCATCTGTTCGTAATTCTGCGCGAAGCCCGAGGCGAAGGTAAATACGCTGAACCATAAAATAGTGAGCTGGAGTATCCGTGCGCGCCCGAAGCGATCGCACAGCCACCCGCCGATCCAGCCCCCGATGGCGGCCGCGAAGAAATTGGCGCTGGCGATCTGGCCCGCTTCAACCAGGGTTATGCCCAGCCCGGTGATCAGCAGCGGGATGAGGTACTGATACATGACCGCATCAGCGCTATCGAGCGCCCATCCTGCACTACAGGTCCAGAAAACGCGGCGGGTCTTGCGATCAGCTTCGTGATACCAGTTGAACAGGCCGTTATTCTCGTTCTCTTCGATCATGCGGCGACGCTTCCGGTCTCTGGCGCATAGGTAAAATCATGGCCTTTGGTTGCAGGTTCGGCACGGCGCATAGAAGCGTCGATCGCGCGACATGGTGTGAATGCAGAATTGATGGTCAAGTGGCACCTCCCAGTGGCCGGCGCTAGCGGCGATTGCTGCAAGGCACTTGCTTGAAACGGCTCGATCACTTCGATGTTCTTGCTTGGCGTAGAGCCGGTGCAGACCGGGCGGGCGATCTCTGAATGCGCGGTGCCCGCGCTATGTCGCAGCCGCCATGCCTGCCAATTGCGTCTTCATCGGACGCAGGGCACTGACGATGGCAATGACGGCGAGAGGGGAGGCGATGGCACAGATTATGGCAATCGCCTGACCCAGATCAGCAGGGTCCTGAAAGACGTAATCGGTCATCAGGGCGATGGCCAGTGGACCGAGGGTGCCGCCCAAGACGTTGACAGCGATGACGTAGGTCATGCTGATCTGGGCGCGCAGGCGAGGGGGCGTCATTTCCAGCAGGCTGGCGAGGCCGCCGCCAAGATTGAAGCCGCCGAAGAAATTCATCGCGCCGATCACCGCAAGGGCGAGGCTCGCAGTGGGCATGAGAGGGAAGGCGATGGTGCAGGGGATCAGGCAGCTGGAGCCGATCAGCGGCGCGACCAGATTGCCGTGCCGTAACTGGCCCTTGCGCATCGCGCTGGCCAGCATTCCGCCGACAAGGCAGCCACTGAGCCCGCAAATCAGCATGATGATTCCGTAATATCGGCCAATATCGGCGAGCGACATGCCATATTCGCGCGCTAGAAATGCCGGTATCCATGCCGCGGTCCCGCTGCCGACAAAGATCAGCAGCGTGAAACCACCGATTAGCCCCAGATAAAATCGCCGATGGGCGTTAAGCTGCCTGAACGCATCGTAGAAACTCTCCCCCTTTGCAGGGGCACCGGCATTTATATCCTCTTGCCCCTGTATGGGTGCACGGATTTGCGGGGGCGGCGTTTTGCGCAGCGGTTCGCGCACGGCGAGCCACACGATCAGGCTGAGAAGAATGCCGGGAATGCCGAGCAGCAAGAAGATCAATTGCCACCCGGCGGTGGGGCCAATCAGCGGCAGATTCATATGATCGCCGGGCGCAATAGTGGCCGCGAACAACCCGCCGAATATCAAAGCGATGGCGCCGCCGACATAGATCCCCGCCTGATAGAGCCCCAGGGCGGTGGCCAGCTTTTCACGCGGGAAATAGTCGGACAAAAGCGAATAGGACGCCGGGCCCAGTCCGGATTCTCCCGCGCCCACGCCAATCCGGGCGACGAATAAACCGACATAGCTGGAGGCAAGACCGCAGGCTGATGTGGCAAGGCTCCAGAACAGGATGCTGCCCGCGGCAATATTGCGGCGGTTCGACCTGTCGGCCAGCCATGCCAGCGGAATGCCCGCAGCGACATAAAACAGGGTGAAGCTGAAGCCGTAAATCAGGCTCATCCCCGTATCCGAAACGTTGAAATCCCGCTGAATTGGTTCGATTAGAAAGGCCAGTATCTGGCGATCGACAAAAGCCAGCGAATTGGCGATCATCAGAATGAACGCAGCGCCCCAGGCGTGTTTTTTCAAGGGGATGGGGTGGGGGGCATCCCCATCAGACGCAGGCCTGCCGGAGTCATATATAGGGAGGTCTCGGGCGCCGCCGACACCTTCGTCCGGTATTGTGCGGCCATTCGCCGTCATTATGTGACCTCTCCACTCTCCCCCTGTTCATGCCTCAAGACACAGCGGTAGAACAACGAAAAATTCCGTAAGCCGCCAGCTTGGCTGTGCCGCCGCGCATAAATCTGGCTGTGTCGCACTGGGCAGACACAGCAAAGCGTCAGCTATTTCATCGCGGCGCTTGTCATGTGTCGGCTTTTACAATTATCAAAGCGCGGGTCGAAAATAAGAGGAGCCCGCATGGCACGCTCACGCCGCAGCTTCAGCAATCGGGTTACTTTGGCATCAGTCGCGGAACGGGCCGGTGTTTCTCCGATGACGGTCTCCAATGTTCTGAACGACAAACCCAATGTGACCCAGGCCAAACGCGATGTGGTGATGGAGGCGGTGGCCGCGCTGGGATATAAGCCCAATCGCGCGGCGCGGGCGCTGGCCAGTGCCACATCCTTCCGCATTGGTTTGCTGCACCGCGATACGGACAGTTCGTTTCTGGGGCAGGTTTTGCTCGGCACGTTGAAAGCCGCGAACAAACACAGTGCCGAAGTGGCCATTCGTGCCTTTAGTGCGCGCAATCCGGCATCCGCGATCGACGCGGCCAAGGCCTTGCTCGATAGCGGGATAGACGGGTTGATCGTGCCGCCGCCTCTTTGCGAAAATCCGGATATGCTGGAATTGCGGAACCGTTATAAAGTGCCCATGATGGCGCTGGTCCCCGGCGCGGGCCTGAAAGATGTTCCTGCCGTGCGGATCGATGATGAACTGGCCGCCTATGACCTGACCCGGTTGATGCTGTCCAAGGGCCATCAACGGATTGGGTTCATTCGCTTTCCTTCCTCCGCTCTGGTGAGTGTGTCGCGCGAAGCGGGCTTTACACGCGCGCTGACAGAGGCGGGGATCACACCCGATCCGCAGCTCGTCTGGGTCGGCCGTCCGACATATCAAAGCGGGCTGGCGGCGGCGGAGTATTTTCTCTCGCTCGACGATCCGCCCAGCGCCATCTTCAGCAGCAGTGACGATATTGGCGCGGCAATCGTCAATCATGCGCACCGTCAGGGATTGCGCGTACCCGAAGATATTTCGGTGGCGGGATTCGATGACGCGCCGATCGCCAGCCAGATCTGGCCGCAATTGACCACGGTGCGCCAGGACATCAGCACCATTGCCGAAATCGCGATTGAGCGGCTGATGAAGTCGCTGAAGGATCAGACCGATCTGGGGGCAGATGTTCAGCTGGTGGAGCATGAGCTGATCGAGCGGCAATCCATCGCCGATCTGCTGCGCTGAGCTGGGCGGGCGCCCTGCCGATCAGCCCCAGCGAGAACCACAGCCTGAGCAGGAGATTGACAGGATCGCAGTTTTCAAATTATGTAGCGCTACAAGAATATAAGATGGGAGCGATGGCTAAATTCGCCCCGAATGGAGGGGTGAATTATGGCTGAGCGAGGGGGATCCATGGCGCAGATGCGCAGCCTGCTCTGTCAGTTTTTCCATCAGCTTTGATCATCCATTGGCCGGGCCGGTTGCCCAGTTTGGCGCCCAGCCATTTCCCGGCCGGGAATTAATGACGCAGCTGCCTGTTTCGAAAAACGGAAAGGCAGACGAAGGGGGGGCACCCCGTTTAGACCAGAATAATAACGCTACTAAGCGGGATGGATGAGGATGAAGATGAAAAAAGCACAGATTTTCGGCGTGCCGACCAAATTGGCTCTGTCTCTGGTTACATGCCTGGCCGCATCAGGCTGTGCCGGATATTCCGCCCCGCAGGATGCTGTGACGCTCGCACCAGAGGCTCCCGCAGCGCCGGACCCGGTTGTTCTGGGCAGCCGGTCCAAAGCGGTCCTCTCCTCTGATGGCATTCTTTACCGCGATCTCGATGGCAATCAGGCGCTGACCCCTTATGAGGACTGGCGTCTCAGCTCGCAGCAGCGGGCGCAGGATCTGACCGCCCGCATGACGCTGGCAGAAAAGCTCGGCATGCTCCTCCACGCCTCCTTGCGCGGTGCCGGCGGAACCTTCGATCAGGCGGCCGATGAATATGATTTCACTCAGGTCACGGAGCGGGTGCAGCGTGACCATGTGAACAGTTTCATCACCCGGCTTTCTGCCGCACCTGAAAAACTGGCTCAGCAAAACAACAAGGTGCAGGAAATCGCCGAACAGACACGGCTCGGGATTCCGGTCACGATCAGTTCCGACCCGCGCAACCATTTCCAATATGTGCCCGGCGCCTCCAATGTTGGCGGCGGCTTTTCGCAATGGCCCGAACCGCTGGGCTTCGCGGCGCTGGGTGATATTGATGTCGTCCGCAACTTTGCTGATATTGCCCGCCGTGAATATCGCGCCGTGGGTATTCAGATGACCTTGTCACCGCAGGCGGATCTGGCCAGTGAACCACGCTGGCCGCGCCAGAGCGGCACTTTCGGCACGGACCCCGCCACGGTCAGCGCGATGGTGGGCGCCTATGTAGCAGGCTTTCAGGGCAGCGATCAGGGCCTTACGCCGCAGGGCGTGTTTGTCGTGGCCAAACATTGGGTCGGCTACGGCGCGCAGCCCGAAGGGTTCGACGGGCATAATTACTATGGCCGCTTCGCAGATCTGCCCGGCGACACGATCGATGCGCATTTTTCCGCCTTTGACGGCGCCTTCGCCGCGCAGGTCGGCGGGATCATGCCAGCCTATCCGGTGCTGCGCGGTGTCACGCTGGATGGCAAGCCGCTGGAACAGGTCGCGCCGGGCTTCAATGCGCAGCTGCTGCAGGATGAATTGCGCAGCAAGCGTGATTATCAGGGGGTGATCCTGTCAGACTGGCTGGTCACGCTCGATTGCGATGAATTCTGCCGCGCGCCGACCAAGGAGCACCCACAGGGCATCGGCGATATCGCCACAAGCTGGGGCGTGAGCGATCTCAGTGAAGAGGAGCGCTATGCCAAGGGGCTGCGCGCCGGAATCGACCAGTTCGGCGGGGTTGAAGACCCCGCTCCGCTGATGAAGGCGGTGCAAGATGGACTGATTACGGAGCAGCGGATTGATCAGTCGGTGGAACGCCTGCTGATCAGCAAATTCGATCTCGGCTTGTTTGACAATCCCTATGTCGATCCGGCGCAGGCCGCACGCATTCTGGGCAATCCGGAAGTGCAGGCCCGCGCAACGCAGGTTCAGGGGCAGGCGCAAGTGATGCTGCAGAATCGCGGCGACATGGTGCCGATGCAGGCGGTGAAGGGCCAGAAGGTCTGGCTATTCGGCATGGATGCGGCCGCGGCGGAGCAGGCCGGGCTGATCGTGGTCGATGATCCGGCAGCGGCCGATTTCGCCCTGATCCGCAGCGGCGCACCGTCTGAAATGCTGCACCCTTATTACTTCTTTGGCAGCCGCCAGCATGAAGGCAGACTGGATTACCAGCCCGGCGATGCCGCCTATGAAGCCCTGCTTCAGGCCAAGGCGGCCGGATTGCCAAGCATTTTCGCAGTCTTCCTCGACCGTCCGGCTATTCTGGGCAATATCGTGGACAAAGCGGATGTGGTGCTGGGCAATTTCGGGACGAGCGATACTGCCCTGCTCGATGTTCTCACCGGGAAAACCCGGGCCATGGGGCGTCTGCCTTTTGAGCTGCCATCCTCCATGGAGGCGGTTGAGCAGCAGAACCCCGCCATATCCAATGACAGCACAAACCCGCTCTTCCCCGTGGGATCCGGGGGCGCATACTGATTGTGCATTGCGTTCTTGCCGCGCGCAGTGCTGCCACCTAACCTCGCCATCCCGGCCCGAAATTGCTTTTTCGCCCGCTGCTTCCAGCTGCGCACGACCCAAAAAATTGGAATTCCATCATGGCGCTAGCCCCAGACATTTCAGCAAGTACCGACCCAAAGCCGGAAATCGCGAGCGATCAGCATATTAATGCGCCCGGTCTGCAGGGTTTTGTCTTTGCCCTGTTCTTCATCTTTGGCGGGATCACGTCTCTGAATGACGTGATCATTCCCAAGCTGAAAGAGCTTTTCGAGCTTAGCTATTTTCAGGCGATGCTGGTCCAGTCGGCCTTCTTCGCCGCCTATTTCTTCATCTCGATCCCCGGCGCGATCATGGTGAAGAAAATTGGCTATATGCGCGGTGCGGTCGTTGGCCTTCTGCTGATGCTGGCAGGTTGCCTGCTGTTTATTCCGGCATCGCAAACCGCCATTTACGGCTTGTTCCTGTTTGCACTGTTCGTCCTGGCGAGCGGGGTGACGGTTGTGCAGGTGGTGGCCAATCCGCTGATTTCACTGCTCGGCAAACCGTCCACAACGCATAGCCGGCTGACTTTTGCGCAGGCGTTCAATTCGCTGGGCACCACGCTGTTTCCCTATTTCGGGTCGATCCTGATTCTGGGGGGCCTCGCAAGTGTGACGGCGGATCAATTGTCCGGCCCGGCGCTCGATGCTTATCGCCGCGCGGAAAGTCAGGCCATCGTGCATGGCTATATCGGCATTGCGGTTGCGCTGGCGATTGTCGCCGGTGTGGTCTGGATGTTCCGCAACAGTCTGAAGGGTGAACAGCATGACAGCGGCTCGCCCCTTGGCGGCTTTACGCTGCTGAAGCGGCCGCGCTTCGGTTATGGCGCGGCATGTATCTTCCTTTACGTCGGCGCGGAAGTGGCCATCGGTTCGCTGATCGTCAGCTATCTGATGGAAAATGATGTGATGGGGCTGGGCGAACAGGCCGCAGGCAAGCTGATTCCGCTTTATTGGGGCGGGGCGCTGGTTGGCCGGTTTATCGGTTCTGCCGCATTGCGCGTCATCAGTCCGGGCAAGGTGCTGGCCTTCAATGCGCTGGGCGCGATTGCGCTGATCCTGATCTCCACCAATACTGTCGGCATGACGGCGGGCTATACGATGCTGGCGATCGGCCTGATGAATTCCATCATGTTCCCGACGATTTTCTCGCTCGCTTCGGAAGGGCTTGGTCCCCGTGCGGCGGATGGTTCGGGTGTGATCTGCATGGCTATTGTTGGCGGTGCGATCATCCCCCCGGCAACTGGCGCCCTGGCCGATGCCACGGGCAGCCTGGCCATGTCACTGGCGCTGCCGGCATTGTGTTATGCCATCATTGCCGGCTTCGGTCTGTTCGCGCGGCGGCCCGCCACGGCCTAACGCTATCAGACGGGGCAGGGCGTAGAGCCAGGCAGGCGCCGCGGCAAAAGCGGTGCCTGCCTGCGGCTTTGCTTACTTTTTCAAAGCGCGCGCCTTCACCTGTTCCAGCAGGGCGGGAACGGCAAAGGCCGTGCAGTCATGCTCCGCGAGCATTTCCATGAAGCGCGAGACGGGCAGGGGTTCGGAAATGTAATAACCCTGCAGAATTTCGCAGCCCATGGATTGGAAAATAGCCGCCTGTTCGGGCGTCTCCACTCCTTCTGCGACGCAGGAGAGGCCCAGCGTACGGCACAGATTGACCACTGCCAGGGCGATGGAATTGCTGTAATTATCCTGCAGATCGGTGGCAAAACTCTGATCGATCTTCACCCGGTCGAGGGGGATGCGGTGCAGATTGCTGAGGCTGGAATACCCTGTGCCAAAATCATCCAGCGCGATTTTCATTCCCGCCGTGCGCAACATGCGCAGTGCCTCAATCGCGGCATCTACATCGTGCATCACGGCCGTTTCAGTAACTTCGAACCACAATCTGGACGGGTCGATTCCGCTGTCGCGCACGGCTGACAAGACGCGTTCAATCGTGTCCGGCGAATTGAGATCGGATGCGGAAATGTTCACGGCGAGCGACAGGTGATCGGGCAGCTGCGCCAATATGCCAAGGGCGCGCTTCACCACGGTCAACGTAATCCGGTGGATGACCGAACTGCGCTCGGCAATGGTAATGAAACGCTGCGGAGGGATCGGGCCCAAACGCGCGCTGGTCCATCGGACCAGCACTTCACCGCCCAGAATGACGCCGCTTGTACTGTCGGACACCGGCTGCACCCGTACGTCCAGATCCTCGTCCGTATTGAGTGACCGCAGCTCCACTTCGATCTGCTGCTCACCCCGCACCAGAAATTCGAGATCCTGCGTGTAGGTGAACACGGTGCCGGGCTGATGCCGTTTGGCATGATACAGCGCCTGATCCGCGCGTTCCCACAAATCCCGCGGCTGCACACCGGCATCAATATAGGGCGCAAGACCGAAGGATACCCCAATCGAGATCTCCCGGTCATCCAGCTGGATGGGTTTGGCAATTTCCTCGCACGCGCGCTCCGCAAATTGCTCCGCCTGTGCCAGAGGCAAATAGATCAATATGCCGAATTCATCCCCGCCCAACCGGTACAGCGTCGCATAGGGGCCTGCGCTTTGCCGCAAACGATGGGAAACCTGCTTCAGCAATTGATCGCCCAGATGGTGGCCAAAGGTATCATTGACGGATTTGAAGCGGTCGAGATCGATGACCCCCACGACGCCTCCGCCAAGGCAGGAAGGATCAACCGCCATGGCGGAGAGATCCTCAAGAAAGCGCCGCCGATTGGGCAACTGGGTCAGGCTGTCGGTATGGGCGAGTGCGTGATTTTCGGAATTCAGCCGCACCATTTCGTCACGTTGCTGGGCCAGCTTCTCCCGCGCGGCGACTTCGGTGCGAAAGCTTTCAAAGCTGTTGAACAGCACGCGCAGCAATACGAGCACCACCAGAGCGACATTCATCGCCAAGGGGCTGAATATAAAGTGATCCTGGATAATCAGCGCGACCAGAAAGCCCGGCAGGACACAGGCGGACACCACCACCGCGGCTTGCGGTAGCTGGAACAGACAGAAAATACAGGCGAGGACCGTGGTGGAGACATAGAGCGCGACATGCGCCTGATCGATTGCATCGCCATATTGCAGCAGCAGTAGCGCCCAGATCAGATAAGCAATTGACGAAAGCCCGCCAATGCACGTGACGGTGCGCAATTGTCGTTTCGCCTCTTCAGGTGTCGGTGGTGGCTTGTGCCGGGCACGCATCCAGTAAATGAGGCGAGAGATCGTGGCGCCAAACAGCAATGCCGGGACGCTGACGGTAAGGGCCAGCGGGGCCAGGCCAAATTGAGACCAGGCGATGGAAGTGGAGTTGATGAGCAGCAGGCTGTAAAGCAGAGGAACTTGCCGCCGCATCTGGAGCGCTTGCGCCTTGGCCAGTATAGGGTCACGACCGATCTCTCGAAACCAGTCGAGCAGCTTATCCAACATTATGAATCCACCTTTACTGAGCCTCTAGCAGTGTATCAGTTAAATCACTGTTAATAATACAATTACCCGGATCACAGCATACGAATTTTCCACCAGTTCTTCATAAATATAATACTTAGGTCCGAAGTAGATCGTGTAATAAAGTTACATATGCTGAGTTCTATTAAGGGTAAGGTTGGGGCACTGTAGACTTGCATATGAAACTAAACTGGAGGCAGTTAAGAAGCGGACAGTCTTCGTTTTGCCAGCACCTGATCTGCATCGGTTGGCCTGTCAGCTTCCCCATTTCCAAAAGCCATCTCGGACCGAAGCCCAACCGCCGCAGGCCCTGGGGCGCAACGTCTGATAAGGCTGCCGTCGGCGCCCAATCGCGCAGCGCAAGGCGGTACATTTGTGCCGCGCAACCTGCTTGTTTTCATGTGTCTTCGATCTGAAAGATAACGTTCACAATCCTGTGGCAAAGGCCTGCGGCAAGGGAGCGTCCCGAAACGTCGCGCAAGCGCAAATGTGAATCAGGAGAAAGTGAATGAACAGGATCGCCTTGACCCGGCGCGGCGCAATAATGGGTGCAGCAGGGGCAGTCTCAACGCTGGGCATGCCCGCTGTGGTCCGAGCGCAGCAGGCTTTTCGCACCTATCCTTTCACTCTGGGCGTTGCCGCGGGGGACGCTGATGCCGAAGGTTTCGTCATCTGGACGCGCCTCGCTCCCGAGCCGCTTGCTCGGTATGGGGGGATGCCGATGGCACCGATCACGGTGCAATGGGAAGTGGCTGAGGATGAGGGCTTTGACCGTGTCGTCGCAAATGGAGAAACGCTTGCGCGTCCGGAGCTGGGGCATTCGGTTCATGTTGAGCTCGCTGATCTGAAAGCCGACCGGGTTTATTGGTATCGTTTCCAGTGCGGCCGGGAGCGGTCCATGTCGGGCCGCGTTCGGACATTGCCCATGGCCGACAGCGATGTCGCTTCGTTGCGTTTCGGGGTGGCAGGATGCCAGAATTACGAAGACGGTCTCTATACCGCATGGGGCCATCTGGCGGAGGAAGATCCGGCCTTCGTCTTCCATTATGGCGATTACATCTATGAAGGAGGCGGATCGACCATTCACCGGGGTTGGAATGGACGGCCGCTCCCTTTCGTCCGGTCGCATACCGGCCAGAAAATCTATAGTCTCGACGATTATCGTCAGCGTTATGCCGAGTACAAGATGGATCAGGACCTGCAGGCAGCCCATGCTGCTGCGGGATTCTACATGACGTTCGATGACCATGAAATCGAGAACAATTGGGTCGGCGATCGTGATCAGCAGGGGACGCCGCCCGAAACCTTCCTTCTGCGCAGGGCTGCCGCGCTTCAGGCCTGGTATGAACATATGCCCGTCCGCCGTTCAGCCTTGCCCATTCGCGGCGGCATCCAGATCTACCGGCGGGCGCAGGTCGGCAATCTCATCGATCTGCATTTGCTGGATACGCGGCAGTTTCGCAGTGATCAGCCTTGCGACGACGGCTTCGAACCCCGCTGTCCCGGATGGAGCGACGAACGCGCCCAGGTGTTGGGCAAGGCTCAGGAAGACTGGTTGTTTCGCAATTTGAAACAGGGAACCGCGCGCTGGAATGCTCTGGCGCAGCAGGTCATGGTAATGCCGATCAACCGGCAGCTTGGCAGTGACGATACCCCCATTCGCAACATGGACAGCTGGGGTGGTTACGATGCCGCCCGCGAACGTTTGCTGGCCCGCCTGTCGGGCCTTGGGAACGCGATTGTGCTGACCGGTGACGAACATCAGAATTACGCCGGAACGCTGCGGCGCGATGCGGGCGAGGGCGAAGCGGTGGGCGTCGAATTCGTTTCCACCTCGATCAGTTCGGGGGGCGATGGCTCGGCGATTCGGCCCGGGACCGACCGGATCATGCGGCAGAATCCCTATGTAAAATATATGAATGATCAGCGCGGTTATCTCCTGTGTGACGTGACCCCTGATCGCTGGGAGGCGCGCTTCCGCACGCTCGATTATGTAACCCGCGCTGGCGCTCCGGTCGTCACGGCCCGCACCGCGACCGTCGAACGCGGTGTGGCGGCGCTGCATATGTCCTGAAGACATGCGCAAGGCACAAGTAAAGAGGGTCGGGCGCCGCAAGATATTGCGGGGCCTGCGCAATGTCGCGCTGGCTGCATTCACCAGTGGCACGAAAGGGGGGATGGCCATCATGTCGGCAGCGACCGGGGCGATGAATCGAGACGGTGAAAATCCGGCTAAGATAAGCCATCCCGACTTCGGGCCGCATGTTCTGGTGGCCGATCCTGCAATGCCTCCACAGCTACTCCAGGATCGGGTCGATGCCATTTTCATGGAGCAGGAAGCGGCCCATTTCACGGATCGGCGCCACGCGATTCTGTTTCTGCCGGGGCAGTATCAGGCCGATATACGGGTCGGCTTCTTTACTCAGGTGCTGGGGGTAGGAACACATCCGGGCGATGTCGGGATTGATGGTCACGTGCGGGCGACGGCGGAATGGCTCGACGGGAATGCCCTTGCCAATTTCTGGCGCGGGGCTGAGAATCTTACCGTCAAACCGGTGGGCGGAGCGGAGCGCTGGGCCGTGTCACAAGCTGCCCCCTATCGCCGCATAGATGTTCAGGGCGATCTGCTGCTCCACGATGGCGGCTCTGCGAGCGGGGGCTTCATGGCCGATTGCCGCGTGACCGGCACGGTCCATGCCGGCAGTCAGCAGCAATGGTTTACCCGCTCGGGCCAGCTTGGCGCATGGGAGGGGTGCAATTGGAACATGATGTTCATGGGTGTTGATGGCGCGCCGCCCGATAGCTTCCCGGAGCCTGCAGTAACGCGCTGCGAAACTGTGCCCGTGCTGCGAGAAAAACCGTTTCTATATGGCGATGATGAGGGCGATTGGGGCGTTTGCGTGCCCGCCTTGCAGCGCAGCGTCACGGGCACCAGCTGGCAGGGGCGCGGGTCAGGAGATCTGCCCCCGGGGCGCGTAATTCCGCTCAGAGAGTTTCTGATCGCCCGCCCTGAGATGAGTGCAGGCGCGCTAAATGCAGCGCTGTCGAAGGGACAGCATCTGCTCTTCACCCCGGGCGTCTACAGGTTGGAAGAACCGCTCAATGTGACGCGCGCAGGCACGGTGATTTTGGGTCTCGGTCTGGCAACGCTCAAGCCGGTTAAGGGCACTGCTGCGATGCAAGTGGCAGATGTGCCGGGTGTCAGCGTGGCCGGGCTGATCTTCGATGCGGGAGAGGTCAGCTCTCCCGTGTTGCTCCGTGTCGGCCCGCCCGGCTCTGCGGCACGGCATCGGGCGGACCCCATCCTCCTGGCCGATCTGTATTTTCGCGTCGGAGGGGTTGAGATCGGCCGGGTAAAGCGATGTCTGGAAATCAATTGCCATGATGTGATCGGGGACCATCTGTGGATCTGGCGGGCCGATCACGGCGACGTTGATCGCAGGCGCGAGCATTTTGGGTGGGACGAAAGCACCTGTGATGAGGGGATCGTGGTCAATGGCGATGACGTCACGATTTATGCGCTCTTTGTCGAACATTTCCAGAAATATCAGACCTATTGGACGGGTGAGCGCGGCCGCGTCTTTTTCTATCAGAGTGAATTGCCTTACGACCCGCCCGATCAGTCTGCCTGGATGGCGGGAAGCACCTATGGCTGGGCGTCTTATAAAGTGGCCGATAATGTGCAGCGCCATGCGGCGACTGCACTGGGTATTTATGCTTATTTTCGTGAAAATCCCTCGGTGAAGCTGGAAAGTGCGGTGGAGGCGCCGCACCGTGTCACTGTGCGTTTTCGCAATGTGACGACCTATTCGCTTGGCGGCGGAGTTGGCACCATCCGACATCTTGTGAATGATACAGGCAAGGCGGCGCAGCCGGGGGCGGTGCACCAGACTTTGAAATCCTATCCCTGAGGGCAGGGGAGGTCCGCTTGCGGTGCGTGTTCGTCCACCAGCAACATGAGGACGCCCCCGAAGGCCACGATCACGGCCATGAGCGCGAGTGCGGGACCGAACGTATCAGGACGGGCCACGAACCATGCCATGAGTGCGCCGATCAATGCTGGCAGAGTATTGGCCAGATTGAGAATGCCAAGGTCGCGCCCGCGGCGGTCGGCATCGGGCAGGCTCTGCATCCAGAAGGCCGCATGGATGGCCATGAAAATCTGTGCCCCGACAGCATAGATCAGGAAGCCCATGGCACCCGCCCAGGATGCGCTGGCCAGAGCCATCGTGATTAAGCCCGCCGCGGCGATAAAGGCAGCGCACAGGAGCATTGGTTTACGCCGCCCGTTCAGATCGGACTGGCGCCCTAATGCCAGCGCGAAGGGCAGCGGGAGCAGATAGCCAGCGATCAGAAGCTGGCTCAGGAACCCGGCGGTGGTGCTTGCGGCAAGGTCAGCCTGCAAAGTCCGAAAATAGAAAAACAGATACAGCGTCAGGCCATTGCCCGCGGATTGAATACAGAGCCGGGCCAGCCAGGTCACAGCGAGGTTGCGGCGAGCGGGGCCGCGGCAGGCCATGGCGTCAGGCGATGCAGGCAGGCGGCGCGCGCGTATGTGCAGCAGCGGCAGCAGCAGCAGCATAACAATGGCTGACAGGGCGCCGAAGCGCAGAATCTCATTGCCTGCGGGGAGGGTCAGGAGGAGCCAGGCGACCGCCGCCGCGAGAGGATTGGCCAGTGTCATCAGGCCGCCTGTAATTCCCTTGCGATTATCGGGAATCTCGTCGGCCATGGTGGCAAGCAGGGGGGCGAGAATGGCATTCGCGGCAATCTGGATGGCCATGACAGACAGAAATAGCAAGGTGACCTGCTGCGCGTAGGCAAAGCCGAGATAGGATAGGGCAAGGCCCGCGACGCCAAATGAAATCCAGCCACGCCGGCCGTGTCCCGCCCTGACCGATGCGTCACTGAGCCAGCCAAAAAAGATGTTGGCTGCCATCGCGGTCAGCGTTCCGACGATAGCGATCAGCGTATAGAGATTGAAACTGGGCGTTTCGCTCAGACCCTCGATCTTCAAGGGCAGGAAGACGGCAAAGAGCGGGAGATACCCGATCGTGGCCCCGGCATTCGCAGCTGCAAAAGCGCCGCAAAGAACCTTGGTACGATGGTTGCCATAAGAGGTGTTCAACTGGGCAAGCGCGTTCATGTGATCCGCGATTATCTGAAAGCAGCATTGAATAAACGACCCGCTGATAGCGCGAAAAAATGTCTCTTTTGTGACAAATATGAGAACGTTAACCTAACATAATATTACAGAAATAAGAACTATTGACTGCCTATTCGTCAAAACTATGAGAACGTTCTCATCGCGGGGTCGCGGTGCAACTAAGGATTGAAAATGCAGGGCAACAGCTTCTTGAAAAGGCCGCGCTGGGCGGTCGGGGTATCAACCATTGCCATGATCGCAGCGCCGGTCGCCGCCTGGGGTCAGGACGCCGCAGGCGTGGACGATGAAATCGTCGTGAGCGGGATTCGGGCCAGTCTGCGTGATTCGATGAATATCAAGCGCGATGCGCAAGGCGTGGTCGATGCCATTTCGGCCGAGGATATCGGTAAATTTCCCGATACCAACCTTGCCGAATCACTACAGCGCATCACCGGGGTCTCGATTGACCGCAACAATGGCGAAGGCGCTTTCGTCACTGTTCGCGGTTTCGGTCCGGAATTCAATCTCGTCACGCTGAATGGTCGCCAGATGCCGGCAACGGCGCTCGGCGGCGGCAATTACGCGCCGACATCGCGTGCTTTCGATTTTTCGAACCTTGCCTCCGAAGGTGTCTCGGCGATCGAGGTCTATAAGTCCGGCCGTGCCGACGTGCCCTCAGGCGGGATCGGTTCCACCATCGATATCCGTACGCCGCGGCCTTTCGATAATCCGGATTTTCATGGCAGCTTCTCAGCCAAAGGTATGCTGGACACATCCGAAAATCACGGGCGCGATTCCATCACGCCGGAATTTTCGGGCATCGTCAGCGATACTTTTGCCGATGGGCGCATCGGCATCCTGATCAATGGTGTCTATCAGAAGCGCAAAGGCGCGAATAACAACGCCTATCTCGGTTGGCGTGACGGCATGCTCGGATCGGCTGAGAATTCCCCGATCCCGGCACCCGGAACACCCGGAGCGGAGAATACCACGAACCCGCCCGGGTCGCAGGACGTGTTCGCTGTCCCCAATAATGGGGGCATTGGCTATGTCGACTTCTCGCGGGAGCGTATCAATGGCCAGGCGGTTCTCCAGCTGCGCCCGAGCGATAGTTTGACGGCTACGCTCGATCATACCTATTCGAGCAACAAGGTTTCGACCCGCGATTATTCGATGGGGATCTATTTCAACCGCAATGATACGGCGAGCGACTGGACCGATGGTCCTGTTTCCGCACCGAATTTCTACACCGATTTCTTCCGTCCTGACGAGACCAAGGACTTGTCCTATGTCGGGCATGAATATGCGAGCAAGAGCGAGAACAATTCCACCGGGCTCAATCTCGAATGGGAACCGAGCGACCGGCTGACCTTCACGCTCGACGCACATCATTCGATCGCAGAATCGAAGCCGGATTCGCCTTACGGGTCGAGCAACTCGGTTTCGATGGCGATCTATGGCGTGAAGAGCCAGACCATCGAAACCGGCTATGACATGCCGGGTCTGTATTTCGATATGCATGACGGCATCGATGCGCTGGATCCGTCTTTCGTTCAGGGTTCGGGCAATTCCTTCCGCAATGCCTATTACCGCAACCGCATCAATCAGGCGCGTTTCGCGGGCAGCTGGGAGGGCTACAGCGCCATTCGGTCGATCGATTTCGGCGTCAATTATATCGATAACAAGATCCGCTCGGCCTATGGTTATATCCAGAACAACACCTGGGGCGGGGCGGGGCCAGCGTCGGATATTCCTGACGACCTGTTTCATGAGGTCGATATTTCGGGCATGTTCCCCGGCACCGGCAGCAACAATGGCAAGCTGGTCCAATCGATCCTTGCCTATGACTTTGACAGCATGATTCCGCTGCTCGACAGTCTGTATAATGTGTGCGGCGGGACCATGGACTGTCTGGCCGATTACACGACCGACCGGCGCGTTACCGAACAGACATTGGCGCCTTTCGCTCAGGTCAATACGGAGTTCGAGCTGGGCGGGCAGCCGCTCTATGTAACGGCGGGTCTGCGCTATGAAAAAACCTGGGTCGATTCCTCAGCGTTGGTCCCGATTCCGACCGGTACGGAATGGGTTTCGGATAATGAATTCAATGTCATCTTCTCGGATGACAGCGATTTCACCGCGTTCGAAGGCAAGTATGAAAACTGGCTTCCCAATATCGACATCCGGTTCGATCCCGTAGACGATGTGGTGCTGCGTGCGTCCTACAGCCACACGATCACGCGGGCCGATTATGGCAGCCTGCAGGGCGGCCAGACGATCGATAATCTGTTCCGCATTGACTATGGCTCGGGCAGTCTGGGCAACCCCGGCCTTGAGCCTTACAAATCGAAGAATCTCGATCTGTCGGCGGAATGGTATTACTCGCCCTCAAGCTACATCTCGGTGGGATATTTCCGTAAGGGCGTGGAGAATTTCCTGTCTTCCACGCGCGTGGAAAAGACAGCTTTCGATCTGACCAACCCGGCTTCCGGGCCGCGTTATGACGCCGCTATTGCCGCGCTGGGCAACAATGCGACACGGAATGAAATCCGCCAGTATATCTTTGCCAATTATCCCGACACGGTGACGATCACCGGGGGAGAGCCGGGCAATTATACCGGGTCGATCAATGGCACGGCAGAGGATGATCCGGTTGTTTTCCGCATCAATACCCCGGTCAACAGCGACCAGACAGCGACCTTGCATGGCTGGGAATTCGCCCTGCAGCACAGCTTCTGGGAAACGGGTTTCGGCGTCATCCTCAACTACACGATTGTCGATGGCGATGCGCAATATGACAACACCCAGCCTGCCAGCGTGACCCAGTTTGCTCTGACAGGTCTCAGCAACAGCGCCAATATCGTAGGCTTCTATGACAAGGACGGCCTGCAAGCGCGTGTGGCTTACAATTGGCGCGACGAATATCTGTCGAGCAATGGCGTCAATCCGACCTATGTGGAAGCCTATGGTCAGCTGGATGCCAGCGTCAGCTATGACGTCACGCCCAGGGTCAATGTCTTCGTCGAAGGCATCAATTTGACCGGAGAGAGCCGGCGGACCCATGGACGATCGAAGGCCTATGTGCACAATGTGAACCCTGGATTTGCCCGTTACGCTGCCGGTGTACGGATTAAAATCTGACGCATTTTCATGTATCAGGCGGCCGAAGTGATGCACTGTGTGTCACTTCGGCCTAACCTCCTTCTTTCCTATGCCGGAGCCAGAGATGACAAACCATGCCGTGCTTGATCCGCAGGTGCATCGCGCGCTCAGGATCGACGCGCGAAAGTCGGTCATCGGCCTTGGCCGAAACACCATGCTCAGCATGGTTGTGCCGTCCGAATTTCCTGTTCTTGCCAGCGATTACCCGCTCTTGTTTCAGCGATCACCGAGCAGCGGGCGCCTTCAGGCCGTGGCCGTGTTCGGATTTGAGGCGCAGGAGAATCTCTATCTCACAGAGGAGGGGTGGGATGCTCCGGTGCTGCCACTGGCCATTGCCGTGGAGCCATTTCTGATCGCCGCACCAGCCCCCGGCCAGCACAGCGGTCGGGTCGCGCTTGATCTCGACGATCCAAGAGTGCTGAGCCCAGAGGATGCCGGGCATGGCGAAGCCCTGTTCGGCGCAGACGGAACACCATCGCCCTTCTTGCGCCAGCAGATCGACCGTCTGACACAGCTTGATCGCGGTCATCACCAGGCCCGGAGTTTTTACGAGGCACTGGAAGATTATGAGCTGATCGAGCCCCTGACGGTTTCCTCCACTTTCGAAGATGGTCTGTCACGCGATCTGGTCGGGTTTCATACTATTGCAGAGGAAGCGGTTGAGCGCATCGACCAGACGACGCGCGACTGGCTGGAGGAGCGTGGTTACTGGCGAGCTATCACGGCAGCGGCGGCCTCTCTCTCCACCTTTCCCGCTCTGGCCGCGCGCCGCAACGCCAGGCTCACCCATGCTTGATCGGCCAGCAGATCAGGGGCAGCGGGTCGACCAAATGGCTGACATCGCCCCGGTTCGCGAGATTCAAATTTCCGGAAGTGAAGAGCTGGATGCCTTGCTGCGCATGCAGCGTGAGCCCTTCGTGCTGCGCGGTCTGGTATCGGATTGGCCGCTTGTCGCCGCGGGGCGCAGTTCGGATGACGAGGCGCGCTCCTATTTGCTGGCGCATCATCGGGAGCGGCCCGTGACCTATTCGGTCGGCAAGGCCGGCAGTGGAGGGCGGCTGTTCTATGATGAGAATATGGAGGTTGATTTTGCGACCGGGCGAGGGTGGCTTGACGACATTTTTGACCAGATGGCGCAGGCCGGGTCCGATCAGGATGCAGGCGCGGTCTATCTCGCGTCGATCGATTTGCATGATTATTTCGACGGATTGCATGAGGCCAACCATGTCGATCTGGGCGAGCGCAAGCTGATGTCCAGCCTGTGGGTGAGCAGCAGAAGCAGGGTTGCCGCCCATAGTGATTTTCCGGATAATCTCGCTTGCGTGGTCGCGGGGAAACGGCGCTTTATCCTTTTCCCGCCCGACCAGTTCGGCAATCTCTATCCAGGACCGCTCGACAACACACCGGCGGGCCGCCCGATCAGCATGGTCGATTTCCATAATGTGGATTTCGAACGCTTCCCACGCTTTGCCGAGGCGCTCGAACAGGCGCAGATGGTGGAGCTGGAGCCGGGCGATGCCTTATATGTGCCGTCGATGTGGTGGCATCATGTGGAATCGCTCTCTTCCTTTAACGCTATGATCAATTATTGGTGGCGTGACAGTGGCCGCTGGCATGACCAACCGCAAAACGCCTTATTCATGGCATTGCTCACCATTCGCGATCTTCCGCCGGAAGAGCGCGAGCATTGGCGAGCCCAATTCGACCATTACATATTCGATCCCGATCCTGAGCTCGCTGCGCATGTGCCGGCGTCGGCGCGCGGAATTCTTGATCCGCTCACCGATGATACGGCTATGCGTCTGCGCAGTTTTCTATTGCGGCAACTCGGCCGTTGACGTTTTTCTACCTCCGGTTCTCCGGTGCCAAGTTGGAAGGTAAGTAGTCATGTCCAGACGGCGTCAGTCCGTGACGATCCGCCATGTCGCCGCCGATGCCGGTGTCTCGCTGCAAACGGTGAGCCGGGTGATCAACAAGGAAGCGGGCGTCCGGCCCGAGATGCAGCAGCGCGTTCAGGCATCCATCGAGAAGCTGGGCTATGTACCTTCGCTGGCGGCGCAGCGGATGAGCGGATCGCGCTCTTATCTGATTCTGGCCTTGAATGACCGCGAACGCACGATCAGCGATTGGCAAAAGCGTGAGGGCGGCGACTGGGTTGGTCAGATGATGCTGGGGGGATGCACGGCCTGCGCCGAGCATGGCTACCGGATGATTGTCGAACTGATCGATACGAACAGTGCGAATATAGAGCGCGAACTTGCCGGAGCGATTGCGGCCCTGCAGCCCGATGGCGCCATTCTGACACCGCCGCATTCGCAGAATCAGGATATTCTCGATTATCTGCACAAGGCCGGGATCAAGATTGCCCGGATCGGGTCGCAAACACCTGGCCCCGGATTTTGCATCACGATGGATGATGAAGGCGGTGCGCGGCGCGCGACGGAACATTTGCTGACGCTGGGACATCGCCGGATCGGCTTTATCGCCGGGCCGGAGGATTATGAATTGAGCGCCTGGCGTGTGGCGGGGTGGAAGGCCGCGATGGCTGCGGCCGGGCTACCGACCGATGATTTGCTGGTCACTGGGGATTTCACCTATGCCTCCGGCTTGGAAGCGGCCCGCAATCTGCTCGATCATGCGCGGCCCAGCGCAATCATCGCCAGCAATGATCAGATGGCTATTGCCAGTCTGGCGGTGGTGCGCGGACGCGGGCAATCGGTGCCGCAAGATCTCTCGATCGTGAGCTTTGATGATACGCCGATCATTCGCTATGCCACACCGCCCATAACAGCCGTGGCGCAACCCATCGCTGCCGCCACCGAAAAGGCGGCCCGGCTGATCATAGCGGCGTGCGCCAGTAATGCGAAAGGTGATTCCTCGGAATTGGAAATGGCCAATGTGGCGAGCGACCTTGTGCTGCGTGAATCGACCAGAGCGGTGAAAAACTGACGTCACGGCAGCATTCCCGATATTTAACATAAGATATATTATCGGTTTTCAAGGAGTGTAAGCGCCGGTTTGAAAGGAGGCTCCTTCCCGCCCTGATGGGCCAATCGGAGGAGACAAATGGGTCAGAGCGATGTCGACAAAGTTCGGCCCTCGGGAACAAAACCCCGGCCGTGATCGGGGCATGCCCCCAATAGGATTGTTGCCATCACGCCCAACGACGGGCACCAAATCGGTTCAGGGCTCTAACCGTATCTGGTGGAAAGTTCGCCCTCAGACCAGCCCCTATAAAACGGAAGCCCTGTTTCCTTATGTTTTCAGCTCTCATTTTGCCAATAGCCCTGGCGGCAGTGCCTGACCCGACCGCTCAGCAGCATGGGCTCCAAGAGACCGAAGGTACAGCGCAGTCGCAAGAAGCGGCCGGGCCGGAAGGCACCTATCGCGCGGCGGTTAGAGGCACCTCCCGACCGGGCGGATGATCTACCAAGCATCGAACTGAAAACTGACGGCAGCTTTGTGCTCACGCTCGGCGACATGTCGGAATGCGCGAGCTTTTTTGGGACATGGCACCAGCAAGGCGATCGGGTCATTCTCGATACCATCCAAGCCGGACCGCCAATAACATTGGAACACGCATCCCCCCGGACCGACCAACGGCTAAGGCCCGGGCAGAATAATGTGGGCGCGATGGAGCCGACAACCACGGCTCTGTTCAAGCCCGAAAGGCCATGGCTCGCCGAAGCGATGTCGAGCTGGGAGGTCCGGTTTCAGTTCGAAGATGGCGAAACGGTAGACGCGGCGGTTAATCCGGCCACCTTCACGGCTACGGCATTCCGGGCGGGAAAACTGCTCGGGATCAGGGTGAAAGGGAGCATCGGTCATGGCGGCGGGGACGTGACCGATGGAAGGTTGTGTCGAAAGCTGCAGCTTAGAATCCAGCTGGTGAACGACTGGCTCGGGTCGAGAGGCGCCGCTGCGGAAGAATTAGAAGACGTGGCTGCAGCCGCCTGAGTAGCTGACCTTCAGAGCGCCTGATCGGGTCGCTGAAACCGGCCGTTTGTTTATGCGGAGGCTTTGACGGATCCTCGGGCCGTGAACTTTCCGAAAGCTGAGCCGAAAAGTCGACGTTGGGGATAGTGCTCAAAGATCCCAGCCAACGAGGCGCTTCGCCGCCCGAAACTCATTTCCTTGCTAGTCAGCGAGGCCTTGCCCTGCGTTTCGCCACATGCCTCTCCAGCGCCTGATAGAAGGCGTCGAGATCGTCGACGTCGACATCAAGCACTTCGTTCCAGTCGGTCAGGACTTCCTCGATATCCCGCCTAGTGTGGCCAACGGGTGCTGACGTATTGCCGGACTTGGGCAGTTCGACATGGTGCGGCCATTGGTGCCCCGTAAGGTTGTTATAGAACCAGCCCACGAAGGATAGCGCCAGGACATTTGCAAGGATCGGCCAGAGATGACCGAAGTCCCACCCCTGCGTGCTGGCGCCCAGCGCACACAGAAGTGCGCAGGCACCGCCCGGTGGATGCAGACACCGCGCATAAATCATCACGGCGATCGCAGTGCCGACAGCCAAGCTGGCGGCCAGTGCCGCTGAACCAAGCCCAAGCCCAAGGCCGAAGCCGATGCCTATTGCGGCCGATATCAGATTACCGCCGATCACCGACCATGGCTGTGCAAGCGGACTGGCAGGAACTGCAAAGACGAGTACCGCAGATGCGCCGAGCGGGGCCACCAACCATGGCAAACCGGCGGTGTTCGCCCCCAGCAGCAGCTGGGTGAACAGCGCTGCGACCCCGATACCGATCGTTGCTCCCAGCGCTCCCCGCAGCCACCCTAGGTGACCAAGCGCGGACTGTGGCAGGAGAGATGCCGAGCGGGCGATCAATGACTGAAACACTACGGACCTTGCACTGCTACTTTTAACTCGCGTGCGCTCTGGCTTTCCGTTGGAGATTACGCAGCAAAGATTTCATCGGCCGGGCCAAAGAATTCATAGTGAATGCGGGCCGCCGGCACGCCGGATCGTGACAGCGCGGCTACGGCTCCGCGCAGGAACGGCCTGGGCCCGCAGATATAGTAGTCTGCGGAAGCCGGATCGGTATTTGCGATCAGCCACTCATCGGTGATCAGACCAGGGTGATCGAAATCCACGCCCTCCGCCTCGTCATCCAGCGGAGTCTGGTGGAAGTCGGTGACGGTGATCGCCTTGCCTGTTTCGGCCAGATGCCGGACGTGATCGCGCATGGCGTGGGTCATGCGGTCATGCGTCCCGTGGATGTAGTGGACAGGCACCTCCGCCTCCTGCCCGGCGATCGATTCCAGCATCGCAACCATCGGAGTGAGGCCGACACCGCCTGACAACAGCACCACCGGTCGGTCCGGCTTTCCATCAAGGAAGAACTCACCCGCAGGCGGCGCGACCCTGAGGACCGTGCCGGGCGCCCCCTCGTCATGAAGCCAGTTCGAGGCAAGACCCCGGGGCTCACGTTTGACCGAGATGCGATAATTGCTGCCGTTCGGTGCGCAGGAAATCGAGTAGTTGCGTTTTACGGGCGCGGTGCCGGGAATATCGAGCCAGAAGGTCAGGTACTGACCGGGCTTGTGCCTCATGACAGAGCCGCCATCGGCGGGCTTCAGGATGAAAGAGCGAATGACGCTGCTTTCCTCGATCACCTCGTCCACCACGAAATCGCGCCAGCCTGTCCAGCCTCCCTCTGCCGCTTCCTGCTCGGTATAGATCCGCTCTTCGCGGGCGATCAGGATGTTGGCGAGAAACCAGTAGGCTTCGCCCCAGGCCGCGAGAACCTCCTCGGTCGCCGCATCGCCCAGAACGTGCTTGATGGCGCCAAGCAGCGCTTCGGCGACATAGGGATAGTGCTCGGGCAGGATCTGTAGCCCGACATGCTTCTGGGCGATACGTTCCACAGCCGGAGCAAGCGCGGCGAGGTTCTCGATATTGTTCGCATAGGCGAGGATGGCCGTCGCCAGCGCCTTGGGTTGCGAGCTATCTTCCCCGTGATGCGACTGGTTGAACAGGTCGCGGATTTCCGGGTTCTGGAACATCCGCGAATACATTTCGCGAACGATGGTCAGCCCGTGTTCTTCGAGGGCAGGAGCTGTGGCTTTGACGAGCGGGATCGTCCGCTCGCTGAGGTCCTTGGACATCGGCGGTTCCTTCAGGTCTGCATTGTGGTGGAGGTTCGGGTCAGGCGCCAGGCGGCGGCCTGTCGTAAAAATCTATCTGCATTTGCATGGGCCCGCGCAGAGTCACGAAATGCCATTGCTCGGGCTGGAGGACGCCGGCCTCCCCGGGGCGCAGAACGGTTTCGGAAGGAGGATCGAGTAAGGTCAGACCCAGCTCCCCCTCGATGACGCGCACCACGCCCCAGACGCCCGCTTTCGTATTGTGCTTTTTCTGCAGTGCCGCCGGAAGCGTTTCCTCGGTGAATACGGGCGTCGATTTATAGGGCGCGGCGTCCATGTCAGGCGGCCATCCGGATATCGTCGGCATGGTCCGGATAGGGCGCGATGACGGCGTCGGGATCGGCGGCGCCGGACAGTTCGTCGGCGAAACCGTGATTGACGTCGCGGTGATGTGCTTCGTCCGCCCGCACAACGAGGACCACGTCGCGCAAGGTCGCCTCTTGCCGCAGTTTCCAGTAGTGCTTCGCAATGTCCGGGGCTGCGACGTTGGGGCTGCGTCCCTCATCGAGCTCCTTCAGATACATCGTATAGCTGATGACCGCCTCTTCCTCGAAATAGCCGACGACGCGGTGCGCAGTCTTCGCGCTGACGAGATAGAGTGCGAAGAAAGCGAGATAGAACACCCACTGAACGCCAAGGATCACAAGCCGCTCGAAAACGGTGGGCTGGGCGACCTTGATGAAGGTCATCAGGTGCATCCGCTCATTCTCTGCCTCTTCCATCAGCGTGCGGATCCAGTTCCGGTCGTCGCACATGCGGCGAAGGCATTTCAGGTGATTAATCGTCGCTCCCACCATGCCCGGCACGGCCGCCACCGTCTCCAGCACGATGGCGCGGTGCCCGTAGCGCTTGGCAAAGAAAGTGTCCGCGCAGAAACGCAGCGCCTTGGTGAAGCCGAATGCAATCCGGTCCGAAAAGCCCTGCGGCCGGTGGTGGATGGAAAGGTCGACCTTCGGAATATCGCCCATGGTCAGGCTCCCTGAGTTGCGAGCCGGTCATGCCCATTGGCGGGCGCGGCAGGCTCATGAATGACGGATGGAAGTTTGAAGAACAGTGCCAGCTTAAGGCTCTCGGCAATGCGGTTCGCTTTTTCCTGCATCGCCCGGGCCGCCGGCCGCTCGAGCAATTCGGACGTCGTCTGTGCCCAGAGCGCCAGCCAGCGATCGAACATTGCCGGATCGATCCGGTCCGCATGCTTGCGGTGGGCAGGCACCGGCTGCCCCTTATAGCGACCCGTGGTCAGCATCACGGAGGACCAGAAGGCGCATAACTTGTCGAGATGCAGCGGCCAGTCCCCGATCGCGTCGTTGAAGAGCGGACCAAGCACCTCGTCGGCGCGAACTCTCTCGTAAAAACGGTGAACGACCATTTCGATGTCGCTCTCGTCTGGCTGGCTCGTCATTGTTCTGCGACTCCAATCATGCATCTGATGTGCATGTATAACTGGCGCTGGAAAGATGCAAGAGGAATGCATATATAATTCGAGACGCCGCCAGAGGAGCCACGATGCGACTGACGCGATACACAGACTACGCCATGCGCACGCTGCTCTTCTTGGCCGCGAGGCAGGACCGGTTATGCTCTATTGCCGAGATCGCCGCGGCGTATCGGATATCTAAGAACAACCTGATGAAGGTTGTGAACGACCTTACCAGTGCGGGCTATCTGGAAACGGTGAGAGGGCGCCACGGCGGCGTTCGCCTTGCCGGGCCAAGCGCTCAGATAATTGTAGGCGAGGTGATCCGTTATACCGAGGAGGATTTCGACCTCGCTGATTGCGCAAGTTGCGTGATCGCACCGGCCTGCGGATTGACCGGCGCTCTCAACCACGCGGTCGAGGCATTCCTGTCCGTGCTCGATGGCTACACGCTCGAAGACCTGACCCAGAGCAGCGGTAATCTGAGCAAGCTGTTCCTACGACCGGAAGATGGCGAACCGGCTCGGCCCAGCGCGCCCACCGGTTAGCCACTTGGCTTAGCCGTTACCCAGACATGGACGTGAAGGTGGTTGGCCACTGGGGCGGTGGCATACTCCGCCTGAATAGCCGTCATTCTCGTGCAAAACCGCGCCCACTGAAACCTGCCGCACGTTCACGGGGCGGATTGTGGATGAAACTGGGCCGATTGCGGACTGTCCGATTCTGGGATTGAAACAGTTTAAAACCGCCATTCGACGGTCGGCTTTCATCGCCTGGCTCTTAATTCACAACTCAGCGAAGATCCTAGAATAACGTTGATCGCCCCGTTGGTAGGCTGGTCGTTCGCACTCAAACGATTTGCTTTGCACCTCGATCGCCGCCATTTCATCGAGCAAATAGAGACGAAAATCTTCCCCACTCCCACCAGAGATTTGCCATGCGCTCAAGCTCTCATTCCCGTTATGCTGAACGCCGTAAGTATGGGGCTCAACTACTCGCGTTTTGCCCTTGTAATTGAAGGTCAGGAGTAGCCGTTCTTCTATCGCATTGATAATCGTCTGATTCATAAGTCTTCCCTCTTCCAGTCGGAGAATAGCCTTGCAGTTGAAACGAATCAGGGTCCAGAACTTCCGATCATTGAAAGACGTGACGATTGATGTGTGTGCCCACACCGCTCTGATCGGTGGGAACGGCGCTGGTAAGTCCAGTGTCCTAAAAGCTTTGCAAGCCTTCTATTCGACATCGAAGAAGTTGCCTGTAGACGATTTCTACGGCCGCGATGAAGATCTAGAGGTTAGAATTGAGCTGACCTACAACCAGCTCACGCCTCTTGAGGCCGAAAGCTTTGCGAGTAGGGTGCGCAATGACGAGCTGGTCGTTACACGCATTTTTGACCAAACTGCATCGTCGGGGCGATACCATGGCTCGGTTCTTCAAAACCCCGATTTCGTTCCAATCCGAGGACACATCCAAGCAGGTCCTCGCCGGGACGCTTACAGAGATCTGCGCAACAACAACCCAGCTTATGCAGAACTGCCTGCCGTAACGAGCGCAACTCAAGCCGATGAGGCTATGTCAGCGTGGGAGACAAACAATCCCGAAGCCCTACAGTTCCGTTTGGACGATGGTCAGTTTTTCGGGTTCCAAAATGCTAGTAGAGGGGCTTTGCAGCGCCATACCAGCTTCGTATTCGTTTCGGCAGTTAGGGACGCTGCCGTAGATGCGACTGACGGAAAGAGTTCTGCTGTTGGACAGCTTCTTGAGTTGCTCGTCAGGAGTGCGATCCAACAGCGCCAAGAAATACAGGCGTTCAAGCAAGAGATGACGGAGCGCTATCAGGAGCTGGTTTCACCAGAGAATATGCCAGAACTTGGCGTTCTCGCGGAGAATCTCACCCGCGATCTGCGCAATCTCTATCAGGATGCAGCAGTTGGCATGGATTGGCGAGCCGTGGACGAGTTTCCCGTCCCACTCCCGATGGCAGATGTTGAGCTATCCGATGATGGTTTCGGAGCGCCGGTCGATCGTCAAGGGCATGGCCTGCAACGCGCCTTTATCTTCACAATCCTTCAACATTTAGCCCGCTCGACCGTCCTCGCCGGCAGTGAGGTGGAAGAAGAGGTGCCTGACAATGAACAGGCGCCAGTTCCGCAACTCATCTTGGCGATCGAAGAACCTGAACTCTATCAGCATCCCACAAAGCAACGTCATTTAGCGGAAGTTTTACGAGGTTTGAGCAACGGCACGTTGCCGGGTGCCGATGCCCGGACCCAAATTCTATTCGCAACGCACTCACCGTTCTTCGTCTCACTCGGTCATGCAGACGAGATACGCTTGGCTCGAAAGATTGCGGTCGAAGAATGCGAGTTCAAAATCTGCGATCTACAATCACTGTCGCTCGATACGGCCGCAACACGTCTAGAAGCAGCTTGGAAGAAAGAGCCGGGCACTTTCACTGGCGCAACCTTAATGCCTCGTCTGCATATTCTCGGTGCAGAACTGAGTGAGGGATATTTCGCCCAAGGCGTGATCCTCGTCGAAGGAAGAAGTGACAAAGCCGCTCTCGAAGCGACGGCGCGTATATTAGGGGTGAATTTCGCATCTGCGGGCATCGCAGTCTTATCAGCCGAGGGTAAGGAGAACCTAGATCGACCCTACGTTGTATTCTCGGAACTCGGCGTGCCGGTCTACACGATCTGGGATTGTGATGGGCACAAGAACGGAAACAACGCTCGGCCAGCGACGAATTTAGCGCTCGCGCGGCTCTGTAATCCAGAGGGAAACCTAGAAGAGGCGCCCGCAGAAACCGTGGTCAACACAAACTATGCGCACTTCCAAGATTCGTTGGAGCGGACTTTGCAGGAGGAGATCGGAGAGGCGGACCTTCAGCAACATCTCCAAGCAGCATGTGACCCTCTCGAACTGCCCGCAAACGGGGAAACTCAAAAGATCCCAGAAGTGATGTTCCAAACCCTTTCCCTAGCGAGAGAAAACGGAAAAGAATCAGCTACTCTCAACTCCATTGTCCAACGGGCTTGGACGCACCTCACAGGTCAAGATCTCTAGTTCTGGAGGCTAAGTATCCGTTTCACAAACAAATTTGCTAAGTCCGAGCGCTGAGTCTTACAGTTGTGCTTGTCGTCAGCGAGTCCTTCAACCAATTGCGATGTGCGTGCCACTGAGGTGACGAAAAGCTCGCTCCCGGCACGTGAGAAGGATTACTTGCATCCGCTCCGCAGCTTCGGTCAGGATATCACTCATCAGGTCCAGTCTAGCATCGTCGGAATAGGCCAACGGGTCATCGAGTATCAATGATACTGGACGTCCTTTCTCGAGAAGCATATCGGCGAAGGCCAACCGGGTTAGGACGGCGAGTTGCTCCTGAGTTCCGCGGGATAGGTTGGAACATCCTTCCTCGGTTCCTGCCCGCGTGATCGAATGCAGTTGGAGATCTTCTGTGAACGACAGATCACATCCGGGAAGAAGCCTCTCAATATGGCGCTTTGCTCGACGCGCGATTGGTCCAACGTAAGTCTGGGAGGTTTCCAAACGCGCGTGCTCGAGCGTGCCGCGCAACAGCTTTACCGTTGCAGCCTCTTCCGTCACTCGCTCGAATAGCCGTTGGGCAGCATTCGCCTCTTCCTCTGCCCCTGCTGCTGCTTCTGCGAGCCCCTTTCCGCCCTCGGTCTCAATCGTGGCTTCGAGCCGCGCGACTTCCAACTGAAGTTCAGTGGCTTGCGTTCGCGCGGACTCCGCGCGTTTGTCGATCTTCTCGATTTGCCGCTCGATAGTCTCGGGGTCGAGGGACCCGGCGTTCTCCTGAGCCTGCTGCCATGCTACATCGGCAGCGGCCGCTTTCTCGCGCGCGGCAAACAGGCCCGTTTCCATGTTCGCGAAGCGCGGGTCTGCTTCTATTGTAGCGATTTGCTGCTCGGCACTAGCGAGAGTAGAACGTGCCGAGGTTTCTGCTGTGACGAGTGGGCGATTCTTCTCCTCAGCCTTTCGCAGAGCTTCAAGGGCAGCCTGGTGAATGCCATCGGTGGTCGCGAGACCATCCTCAGCATCTTCTAAACGCTTCTCCAATTCAGCTATGTCGGGAATTGTAGCAGGTGCTGCCGTATCGCTCTCGGTAATTGACGCGACGAATTTCCTCAAGGTGTCAGCTCCGGCACCGAGGTCTACAGCCGGCACGGCCTGGGTAATCGCTTCGATCCGGGCATCGAGTGTAGCAATATTCGCTTTCGCATCGCGTGCGGCGTCAACGCGCGTGCGCGCTTCCGAAACATTCGAAATACCGAGCTGAGAGAGTTCCGATGCTAATCGCGCGTTCAAATCGTCCAGCTGCGCTTGCGCACTCGCCGTGCCACGCGGCGGCTTGATAATTAGTTCGGCTCCTCCTCCGAGACCAATCCTAGTGTCCTGGACGATAGTGCGCGGACCATCGCCAAATGCATCCCCGTCGACAGTAATGTGCGGCGCTTCGCCGATCAATTCTATGATGGTGGACCCAGCAGATAGCTCGGCAGAGGCGGTTACGACATCCCGTTCAAGGGATTCCAGCGACTTCATCGTTTGCGACTCAATGCTAGCCGCTTCGATCCTTCTTGATTCTACAAGCTCTGCCTCTAGCTCGATCAGCTTTTCATGTCGTCTTTTCGCGTCAGCAATCGCCGAATGGCGAGTGGCGGTAGAGGTGAGAACCCGGGCATCAGCTAATGCAGATTTAGCAGCTGCGCGGACCTCGCGGGCTGATGATAGTGCCTGCCTTGCGCTCTCTTCCTTTTCCTTCGCATCCTCAACTTCCGCCTCGACTTTAGCCCTTTTCGCATTTGCATCCGCAAGTGCATCAGTGGCTTCCGTCTTCGCTGTTACAGCAGTTTTGTGACGTTCAGCGAACTCGCTAAGTGCATCGGCGTCTGCCTGCGCCGCTGAGCGTTCGGCTTTGCGCTGGCCAAGCATCAACGCGGCTGCCCGAGCCGTTTCGAGCGACTTCACGAGATCGGCGCGCGCCTGCACATCGCGCTCGTCCGCCAATTCACGTTTCAGAACCTTCATGCGCGCTTGTTTTTCGGCAAGCTCGGCGAATGAACGATCCAGCGCTGCGAGATCGGATGTGGCCTGATCCGCTGCCTCTCGCGCCGTTTGCGCAGCATCGCGGGCCGATTTCTGTCGGCCTCCTATCGAACCGCCTGGGGTCCAGTAATCGGCAAATTGCTTGTCCACGGCGGCACGGACTGCGTCATGCGTAGCCCCACCCATGATCGATCCAACTTCCGCTTCCAAGGTCGAGCGCACGCTATTGCGCACGATTTCGCTTGGTGCTCTTACAGAAAGCGCATCACCTTGTCCGACCCAAAGCAAGCCCAGGGCACCATATGAGTCAAGATCCGCATCACGGCTCGTGCTGCGCTCGAATCCCAGCAACGCCTGTAATTGTTCTTCCGCCGCATCGCCTGAAGTGCGCCCTTTCGGCCCACGGACTTCAAGTGCTGGCGATTTGAGGAATTTCTTGGCGACATGCCAACGCTCTCCGTCGATCTGAAATTCAATTTCAACCTCGGGCGCAACATTTTCACCGAAAGGCATGAAGGATTGCGCGAGCTGATTTTTCGTCCCGTGCCGGACGAAAAGGCCCGCACGAAGGGCTTCGAGTAGCGTGGATTTACCGGTTTCATTGGGCTCTATGACAACATTGAGACCGCTTCCGAGACCTTCGACCACCATGGGATCGCGAAACTTCCGAAAGTTGGTCGCGACGATGCGTTCGAGTTGCATGGTCATGAGCCGATTACCTTAGCGTGTTCGACAAAAAGTCGTTCAAGCGCTCTTCGAGCGATCAGGCTTTCCGGCCCGTCCTCTTGGACACGAGTATTGAGCGTCGACGCTGCTGCTCCCAATATCCCCTCGGCGGAGAATGCTGCCAAATCATCGTTGCTGGGCTTCGCTACAAGGTCAGTCGCCGAATAGGAGAAATAGCGGAACCTGTGTGCGAGATCGTCCTCGAGGGCACTCAGCATGGCGACGCGGTCAGTCAGCGTCGTGATGCCGGTCAGCGTCATTCGAACGAGCGTTGTAGCAGGATCGCACTCGTCGAGCAGCTGTGCGCGTTCCGCTTCAAATCCGGCGAAATCGTCCACGCGCCAGTCGCGCTTCAGCCACTGATACTTGCCAGTCCGGAATTCTGTGACGATCGGTTCACCACCTTGTTCGAGTTCGACAAGCAGCGCTTTGCCAGGTTCATCGCGCTGAAATCGGTCAACCTCCGGCGTTCCTGAGTACCAGGTGCGCGAATTTACCTGTAGTAGGCCGTGCCAGTCACCAAGGGCGAGATAGTCGAGTCCGGAGCGTGTGGCGCGATCGGGAGCGATCTGGTTCTTTGTCTCGCCTTGAGCACCAAAATCTACGATTGACCCATGTGCCAGTCCTATGCGTAGAATTGCCCCGGGGGTTTCCATTGTGTCGAAGGACTCGGTCGGATCGTCGTTCTGGTGGCGATGAACCAGTGGTGCTGGCAGTAGCCAAACGCCGTCGTCGAGTTCACATGGTTGAGCCTCCGGTATCAAGCTCACATTGCCTGGTAGACGCGCTTCGATCCGGTCCCATAAACCTCCGGCTCTGACGAAATCGTGATTTCCGGGCAGCAGCCACCACTTGCATGGATGCCGTTCCATTCGGGAGAGAGCCTGGACGATTGTTCGCGGGTCTGGACCTTCGGTGTCGAAGACGTCACCTGCGACGAAAATATGCGTTACTGAATGCTCACTTGCCATCTGCCCGATGGTGTCAATGGCATCAAAGCGCGCGTCCGTGAGGGCGCTGCGCACTTCGGGTTCAGCCCAAGCAAAGGGCTTTCCTAATTGCCAGTCGGCGGTGTGAATAAAACGAAACACCTTATCCCCTAATTCCCTGTCGTTACCTGAGGTCGGCTATCCGCGCCCACAAATCAATCCGCTTCCGTGACCTAGTCTCCCTTATTCTGCTCAGGCAGCTGCGCGACAAGTCAGAAACTCAATCTTTTTGACGCGGTAACTCTTTCTCAAAAGGCTCTTTGACAAAAAGTATGGCGACCAATGCAAGGGATTGAATGCCGCGGCACGCGAAATGGCAGCTTTTGGGATTCAACGCTGATTCGCTTAACGTCCGACAATAGGGCGCGAAGCTGACACGCCAGCTTGCCGTTCAGGATGTCCGCTATCCCAATCGGCATCCCCAAAAGCCGCCGTTCCGGATCGTCCGACCTTGCTGCCCAAGATTTGCTCGCTTGTGGGAGTACGGTAGCCACGTGAGTCTCATTTCGAAACTGCCGAAAGCTGTCTCTTTTCAAAATTGGTTTAACAGAAGATCGATTGATCCGGGCTGTATCGCTAGCGTTGCGCAGCAAGGCATTCGCGCACGCGGTCGAGTGCGCTGCCGACGGGGTCGCTTTCCTCAAGCAAGGCGAAGCTGCCGCTGACCAGATAGGAACAATGGCCGTGTACCGTCGCGATGAGCGATCGGGCAAAGCGCGGCGTTTCGGGGCCGCCGCCGCCGGGGAGGACTGCCCGCACTTCTGTTTCCACGATTGCGGTCAGTTCGACCCGGTGAGAATGCTCGATCTCGCCCAGCACTTCTCCTTCGGCCAGACGATGGTCATAGATCGCCGACCAGATGCGCGGATTTTCGAGCGCGAATTCGAAATAGCCTTCGACCAGCGCCCTGATGCGATCTTCCCCTGCGCTTTCGAGCCGCTGGCGGAGGAATTCGGCCCAGATCAGGAAAGTGTGCGAGTTTATGGCGGCGATCAATTGGTCGAGCGAGCCGAACACATTGTAGATCGTACCAACCGAATAACCCGCGCGCTTGGCAACTTCCCTGCCTGAAAATGCGGCAAGGCCCTTCTCTGCCATCAAGGCGTGTCCCTGCGCGATAAACAGCGCGCGCAATTCCTCGCGCGAATGATCTGAGCGTCTCCCCATATGGATCTCTTAAGAGCTAAATTGAACAGTGTCTATTTTTATAATTGAACAGTGTATAATTATGCTTTAAGCCCTCTGTGTCGATTTCTGGAAGGGTATGTATGGAAGCGCTTTTGCTGCTCGGTCTCGTGGGTGCCGTCGCTTATCTCTGGAACCGTGTAGGCGGGCTGGAGCGCAGGCTGCATCAGCTTGAGCACGGCGATCAGACGAATATGGCGGCAAGGGATAAAGCGGCGGTGCGCGAGCGCGCGCCAGCGCCTGCCCCGGCTTCCGGCCATAGCAGTGATCCGGGTGACGTGCGCAGTTCAACACGGGCATCGAATCCGCAGCTGAAACAGCCCTCTCCGCAAACATTCGACAGTGAGGACAGCGCCAGCACTGCCATTCCGGCGCGTGACGCGAAGATTGAGGTCCAGAAAACCTCAGCCAAAGCGAGCCTTCTTGCGTGGCGCCCTTCCTTTGATTTCGAGTATATTTTCGGACGTCTTTTGCCGATCTGGGCCGGCGGGATCACGCTGGCCGTTGCGGGTTTCTTCCTTGTCCGCTGGTCTATCGAAAATGGTTTGCTGAATGAAAGCGTGCGCGTGTCGCTCGGCTTTATCTTTGGTGCCGTGCTGCTGGCCGGTGCCGAGCTGGCGCACCGGTTCAGCGCAAAACTGGCGGATGCACGCGTCAGGCAGGCGCTGGCCGGGGCCGGTCTCGCAACGCTCTATGCCAGCTTCTATCTGGCCGGGTCATTCTATGGCCTGATCCATGGCGGCATCGCCTTTGCCGGGCTGGCAGGCGTCACCGCGCTCGCCATTGCACTATCATACCGTTTTGGTCTGCCGAGCGCGGTCCTTGGCTTGCTCGGCGGCTTTGCTGCCCCGGCTCTGGCCGGGGCCGCCGAGCCCAACTTGCCCCTGCTGGCAACCTATCTGGCGCTGATGACGGGCGGCCTCGTCTATACCGGACGCCGCCAGAACCGCAGCTGGCTGGGCCTTGCCGCATTGGGCGGCGGCCTGGGCTGGGGAGCGTTGATGCTGATCAGCGGGCCAGTCGATTCCCTCGGCATCCTTGCCATAGGCGGCTATCTGGTGCTGGTCGGCACCATGCTGCCTGCCCTGATGGGACAGGGCCTGTTCGGACGCCTTGGCCGGCTCGCGGCTTGCACGTTGGCGACGCTGCAGATCGCGGCTCTGGTGGATAGCAGCGGCTATTCCATGCTGGCATGGGGCGCCTATATCCTGCTCGCCGCCGCCATTGCCGTGCTGGGCTGGCGCAATCAGCGCCTGCGTGAAGCGGGAGGGATCGCTGCCGCGCTTTCCGCCTGTTTGATCGCCGCATGGCCTGACTCTGGGCCTGACGCTGCCGGGACCGCGCTGGCCGCCGTCTCCGCCGCGATGGCGGCTATCTTCATCGGCACGCCGCTGCTGCGGATCATGCGGGATGAAGCGGCCGAGATCGATTGGGGGCAGCTGGCGCTCTACCCCATCTCGCTGATTGCTGCGCTTTGCTGGCAATTGGGCATCGCCTTGCCGGAAGGGCAAAACGGTATCATCGCCTCCGCTGGGTTGGCATTGGCGCTCGCGCCGGCCGCCGCTGCCTGGATCAAATGGCCCAAAGATCAGGAACCGCTGGCGCTGTGGACCATGGTGGCCTTTGCTTCCTGCTCAGCCTTGTTGCTGCTGGCCGGGTTGCTTCTCGTGCCCGGTTGGGCCGCCCCCGTGGTCGTGGCCCTGATCGCCTCGGCTGCCTTCCTGCTGCTGCGACAACAGCGCATGTATGGCGCCGACATCCTCCTGGGCGGCCTCGCCGTAATCGGAGCGATCCTGCAACTGTCCACCGCCGGAAGCGAAGAGTTTTTTCGTCTTGTCGGCGATACGGGAAGCTGGGGCCTCAGCCGCGATACTCTGCGCGCATTCAGCGCCGCGGTGCCCTTCATGCTGCTGGTCATGCGGAAGCCGAAGCGCCGTGCATGGCAGGCCGCGCAAGTGCTGAGCGTGATTTTCCTCTATGGCGCATTGGCGCAATCCGTGCCCGATAGCTGGCTGCCGACGATGGTTGCCGGCGGGGTGCTGGCGCTTGCCTGGCGGATGCCATGGCGCGCTGCGCATGCCGGGGCGATCGGCATTGCGACGCTGTGGGCGCTTCCGGCGCTGGGCATTTGGGGCTTTGCCGGATTTGAGGCGCTCTCGGGCGAGCCGATGATGGATTTCAGCTCGAATACGCGGCATTTCCTGATCCGAACCCTTGCGCCGCTGGTCGCCGCATGGATCGGCTCGCTCCTCCTGTCGCGGCGCTTCCTGCCTGAATGGCGAAAGGGTGGATGGATCATCGGCGGCGGACTGGCCGTCATTATGCTCCACATCCTGTACAAAGCCGTCTTCGCCATCACCGACCTCGAGAGTTTCGTGGCACTGGGAATGGCGGAGCGCACGCTCTGGCAAGCTGCCATCGCGGGGGGCGCGATTGCGTGTCTCACCTTGCGCGAAACATTCCTCCATCAACGGATCGTGGGGGCCAGTCTGGCGCTCCTCGCTTTGGCGCATTTTGTCTGCTTCACCCTTATGCTGCACAATCCGCTGTGGGACACGCAGGCGGTCGGCACTTTGCCGATCGTGAACCTGCTGCTGCCAGCCTATGGCATGGCCATCGGAGCACTGGTGGTATTGCGGGGTAGCGTGGGGCGGGCCAGCACGGGGCGCGGCATACCGGATGCGGTGGCGCAAAAAGCACGGCCGTTCGCCGATGCGGCGATCATGTTCCTCCTCGCTATGCTGTTTCTGTCCGAACTGCGCCAGATATTCTCCGGCACGATCCTGACATATTCGGCCATGACGCAGCAGGAGGATTTGCTGCGCTCCCTGCTTTCCATTGCGCTGGCACTCGCCTATCTGGGCTGGGGCGCGTGGCGCCAGCAGCGCAGCTGGCGGATTGGATCGCTGGTGCTGATGCTGCTGGCCGTATCGAAAGTGTTTCTGTTCGATGCCGCCGGGCTGGAAGGGCTGGCCCGGATCGCATCCTTCATGGCGCTGGGCCTGTGCCTTATCGGCATTGGCTGGTTCTACAGCCGTCAGCTCAAATTTGCCGGCACCAGTGACAAGGAGCCTCGCTGAGCCGGAACGGGAGGAGGCCGCTCCTCCTCCTCTCCGCCTCACCCGGTGTCGCAGGACTGTCATCGAAGGTGACTAGCGCAGCGCAATCGTCAGTTGAGGATGTGTGTGCTGTTGAAGAGCGAAACCTCTAGCCACGGTGAGTTGGAAGACTGGCCGGCGATCCGGGAGGCTGTGCGCCGTTATGCCCGGACGCGCTGCGGGCGGGCGGATGTGGCCGACGACGTGGCGCAGGAAGTGCTCGCCCGGCTGATTGCCTTGCGTGAGACACAGGCGATTGGCAGTTATCTGGCGCTGGGCTTCCGCATCGCGGACAATCTGATGATCGATGTCAACCGCCGCGAAAGCCGCCATGCGGCCGAGCCAGAGGATCATTGGGTGAGCGATGCACCATCGCTGGATCGTGCGCTGGATTCCCAGCATGCAGTGCAGGTTTTGTCCTCTTGCTTGCGGCGCATGCCCCCCTTGCGGCGTGAAGTTATCATTCGGCGCCGATTGAAGGAGGAAAGCTGCCGCCTCATTGGGGAAGAGCTTGCGATTAGTGTGAAGGCCGTTGAAAAACATATTACCCGTGCGCTTGTGGATCTCCGGCTCGCTTTCGAGCGGGCGGGAATCGAACTGGCAGGAGAATAATCATGCCAGTCGAATTCCGTGAGATTGACCGCAGGGCGGCGATTTGGGTCGAACGCATGAACCGCCCGGTTCAAAGCAGTGAGATGGCGGCCGATTTCGACCGCTGGATCATGAGCGACCCCCGCCATGTTGAAAGTTACGCGAGGATGCAGGCGCTCTGGCAATCGGACGGATTTGATGCGGCATTGGCAGAAGCAGAGGCGCAGCCCACCCTGCCCGCGGCGCCGAATGACAATGACCCGCTTTCTTGGGCAGCGCGCAATCGCATTCTGGGCGGCGGTGTCATCGCGGCGCTGCTGTGTCTGATCATCGCCCTGCCCGTGGCGGGGGTGCTTCTGACCGATACATATCATTATCAGGCCCCCCATGGCGATGTGCTGGAAGTGGCGCTGAAGGATGGATCGACGGTCATGCTCAGCAGCGGGACTGCCATCGATGTGCGGCTGACCCCATGGTCGCGGCAGGTTGATCTGCTCAGCGGAGAAGCATTTTTCGACGTCGCGCATGAGCAGCTCAGGGGCTTTGATGTGGACATGGGCGAGGCGCAGGTGACCGTGCTGGGGACCGCCTTCGATATCGATCGAAGCACTGACGAAACGCTCACCGTCACGGTGTTTCGCGGCGTTGTCGGGGTGGATGTCGGGGCAGGACGGCAATGGCGCCTGCCTGCTGGCAGTGGAATTGAAATTGCCGGGAACAGGGTGCGGAGCCTGCCCGCGCCTATGGGGGACAGCCCCGGTTGGATTGATGGCTGGTATGATGCGGCTAACACGCCGGTAAGCCAGTTGATCGAGCGGCTCAATCGCCGGTCGGAATTGCCGGTCAGGCTGGAAGATGCGGCGCTGGGTGATCTGCAGGTGAGTGGCCGTTTCCAGATTTCCAAACCCGAAGCGGTGCTTGATGCGCTGGCCCTCACCTATGATCTCAATTGGCAAAAGCATGATGATTATTACGCTATCTCCCGGTAAAGGCTGCCATAAATTCCGGCGGCGTCGTGTCATCAAATTTACACATTAAGTACTTGAAAATGTCACAAAAATTATTTGTCGGGTAAAGCGTCATTTCTCCGTCTTCCCCCCGAACTAACATGTTTTCGGGGGTATTTTATGCATCGTTTTAATCGGCTTCGGGCCTGCGCTTCGGCGCTCGCCATTATCTCTGCTGCTGCGGCCAGTGTTACGGGTGCGACTGCTGCGCAGGCAGCCACGACCAGCCAGTATCAATTCACGATTCCGGCGCAGGATCTGGCCCGCGCCTTGCAGCAATATTCGCGTATTACCGGGATGCAGGTTTCCGCCTCCCCCGATGCGCTGCGCGGCAAGCGCAGCCATTCCGTATCGGGCACGATGTCGGCTCAGGCGGCACTGGAGGTTATGGTACGCGGCGCGAATGTGACCACCGAAATGCGCGCCGGGACCATCGTCGTGCGCCCCGCATCATTGGCGAAGCGTCGGGAGACCGCCGATCGCAGCACGCACGCTGCGCAGCGCCCGGCTGCTGGTGAGGCAGGCGATGGCGCCGGCAAGACAGACGAAAATGGCGAGATTGTCGTGCAGGGTTTTATCGAAGCGGTTCAGAAATCGCTGGATGTGAAGCGGAAAAACCGGGTCGTCTCCGACACTGTCTCTGCCGATGACATGGGCAAATTGCCCGCCAATAATGTGTCGGAATCGCTGGCCCGCCTGCCGGGTGTCAATGCGGTGCGCAATGCCACGACCGGGGAAGGCGACCGCATTACCGTGCGCGGACTGTCCACCGAACTCAACAATTACACCATGAACGGGGTGCGCATTGGCGGTGCCGGGTCACGTGATGACAATTTCTTTCGCGGGGTCCGTCTGTCGGTTTTGCCGCCCGATGGCATCAAACAGATCACCGTATTCAAGACGCTGACACCTGATCGTGACGGCGATGCGCTGGGCGGCTCGGTCGATATCGAAACGCCGACCGCCTTCGATCAGGACCCGACCTATGCCCGGCTGTCGCTGGAAGGCGGTTTTCTCGACAAATATGACGACCGCAAATCGGGCCAGATTTCCGGTGCGGTGTCGCGCCAGTTCAACGATCATTGGGGCCTGTTCATCTCGGGCAGTTGGAGCCGCCGCAAATCGCAATTCGAACAGAACGGTGTGGATGGCGATAACCAGCCCGACAGCTGGTATGAAGACAGCGAAACACTGGGCTGGGACCCGAACCGCTTTGTCATGCGGGGGATGAATCTGGGTTTTGGCGAAACCGATGTGAAACGCTGGGGCACCAATGCCAGCCTCGATTTCCGATCTGACAAGCACGATTTCCATCTGCGCGGGCAATATAACACCTATCAGAAGGAAGAATTCCTCAACCGCCTGAATTTCCGCAATGATACGAGCCGGAATTCCGCGCGTCTGGTGCAAATCGACAAGGGCGAAACCGGACTTGCTGCGCCCGGTGACAATGTCGTCGGCACAGACGAGACGCTGGGCCGGATCTATGGCTACACGGTCGATCAGATTGTTGACCAGGATGGTGATGGCATCATCAGCGATGCGGATCGTTCCAAACGTTCCTATTACAATCTCTACGGTAAATCCGGCTCATGGGATCCGCAGGGTTTTCGCCTGCGCCGGTTCTGGGAGGGTTCGCGCGAAACGGGCAATCTGTCCTCGGCCAACATTGGCGGTGTCTCACGTCTGGGACAGATGACGCTCGATTATGACGTCTCCTATTCTCAGTCCAAAGATGATCTGGATGATGGCTATGAGCTGGAATTCCGATCCGACAAATATGGCTGGGTCGGCAATAAGGGCGTGTTGTTCTCCAGCTCCGAAGATTCGCGATTTCCCAAATGGCTGCTGAACGAAGCCGGAATGGAGGGGGTGCAGAACCCCACCGAATATGATTTCAACGGATTGGAAGGCGAAGTCGGCGGGTCGAGCGAGAAATTGTGGCAGGCCCAGTTCAACAATTTGTGGCAGCCGGATTCAGACTGGCTGGAAGCGATAAAATTTGGCGGAAAATATTTCGATTCCCGCCGCGAAACCTTTGAAGGCACCTTCCTCAATCTGGATGCAGAGGGGACATTGGCCGACTTTGCCAGTTTTTATGGCGAGGATATTTCGAGCCTGTTCGGCGGAACATATAGCGGGCCCTATCGACTAGGAACAACGATCGATAATGGCAAGATGCTGGCCGAGCTGCAGCGCGCGGAAGACGGCGAAAGCGCGATCTTTGAGGGTTTTGCAGTCGATCCGTCCAACTCCGTCATGTCCAGTGAAGACAGCTTCACATTCAAGGAACGGGTCTATTCCGGTTATGTCATGGCTACGGCCCGCTTTGGCGATGCGCAGCTGATCGGGGGAGTTCGTGTTGAACATACGCGCAATGACATTGACGCCTGGGTGATGGATCAGGTGCAGGGCGCGCGGTTTTCGTCGGACAGCAGCAGCTTCACCAATATTCTGCCGTCGCTCCACCTCAATTATGACCTGTCCGCCACCACATTGTTGCGCGCTGCCGCATGGACCAGCTTTGCCCGACCGGATATTGCGCGGATGAGCTCGGCCCGCGAATATGGCTATAATGTCGATCCAGATGGTGACGGCGTGCAGAACCCGACCAGCGATTGGGAACTGATTGCGATCGAGCAGGGCAATCCGAATTTGAAACCGCTGCGTTCGGTCAATCTCGATATGTCGCTGGAGCATTATGCCGGTAAGTCAGGGGCGTATTCCGCGGCTGTTTTCTACAAACATATCGATAATTTTCTGTTCCGTTCCTCCTCCAGCAATATTCGCAACGGCACCGTCGGGGTGAATGAATCGCCGGACGGTGTGGTTATATCCATGCCCAATAATGGCGACTGGGCCGAAGTGTATGGCATCGAATTGTCGGGCCAGCAATTGCTCCACTGGTTGCCGGGCATCTTCGGTTCGCTGGGCCTTGGCGGCAATTTGACCTTGCAGCGCTCCAAGGCTGTGACCGGCTTGTCATGGCACCCGGACGGGTACACGTTACCGCTGATGGAAACGCCCGAAACCATCGCCAATCTGCAGGTGTTCTGGGAGCGCGAGGGTTGGGAAATCTACGGCGCGTGGAATTACCAGAGTAAATTCATGGGCGGCATCAATGATTTCGGCAACAATCCCTATGAACAGGATTACTCCTTCGTCGATCTGACCTTCCGCAAGGCGATCCTGAAGAAATCCTCCGTTTCGGTGCAGATCCAGAATCTGTTCGATAGCCATACATATTGGAACACCGTTTCCACCGGCAAGGGTGCGAGCCGCGCTTATATCAAGAATGGCCGCTCGATCACCTTCGGCCTCAACCTCATTTTCTGAACGAGTGACATCATGAAAAAACTGTCTTCTCTCAAGCTGGGGGCGGTGCTGTTTTGCGCTGCCTTGCCCGCCTTCCATGGTGCGCCCGTTATGGCGCAGGATCAGTCCGATCCGATCCTTGCCCCGGCGTCGGTTCTGCCAGAGCGGATTATCCTGAACCTGACTCAGGATACTGCGCATGAAATGGCGATCACCTGGCGTTCTGCCCCCGGCCGATCTGGTCAGGTGCAATATGCCGAGGCCACCGCCGGGCCGGATTATGTGAAAACACCGATGGTGCTGGATGCACTGACCGATGATGCAACCTTTGCCGTGCGTGAAGATCCGGAATTTAGTGCTGCCTATCATTCGGCCACGCTGACCGGGCTCAAACCCGGCACCGTCTATGCCTACCGTGTGGGTGATGGCGCCCATTGGTCGGAATGGTTCCAGTTCCGCACGGGCGAGGCGGAGCCGGAGCCCTTCCGTTTCATCTATCTGGGCGACATGCAGAACAATGTCCTGTCCGAGGCATCGCGGACCTTGCGCATGGCATTCCGTCAGGCGGGTGACGCCGCATTCGTGATCCATGCGGGCGACCTCATCAATCGCCACAATAGCGACATTGAATGGGGCGAATGGTTTGCCTCTGGCGGTTTTCTCTATGCTCAGACGCCGCAAATGCCGACGCCGGGCAATCACGAATATGGCAAGGATAAATCCGCTCGTGCCGGATCTTCGGTAACCGGCCAGTGGCGGCGGCAATTCACGCTGCCGGAAAACGGCCCGGCCGCCATGGCCGATCTTGCCGAAACCAATTGGTACACCGATTATCAGGGCCTGCGGTTGATATCGGTCGATTCCATGCAAGTGGACCGTGATCCTGAAGCGCGCGCGGCGATCATTGGCTGGCTGGACGGCTTGCTGGCGCAAAACCCCAACCACTGGACCGTAATCTTCCTGCACTTCCCGCTGTTTTCGAGCGAGCCGGACCGGGATAATCCCAAAGTCCGCGCCGCGCTCAAACCGCTGATTGATAAATATGGCGTCGATCTGGTGCTGCAGGGCCATGATCATGGCTATGCGCGCGGCGCGATAGGTCCGAATGGTCCAGCGCCGGATGATGCGGGGGCGACCTATGCCGTCTCGGTTGCGGGGCCAAAAATGTACCCCGTGGCACCGCTGCCCTGGGCGCGCAAATCGGCGTCGCATACACAGGCCTATCAGGTGATTGATGTCAGCCAGACGGAGCTTACCTACCGCGCTTTCACCGCGACGGGCGAGGCGCTGGATGAAGTGGTGTTGAAGAAGCCATCGGCCGCATTATCCACGCGTGCTGCGTTCAGACAATTGGGCGGAAAGCGCAATCGCGATTACTTTTTCCGCCCAATTGCAGTAGGGGGCGGCGATGGTTATGGTTCGTCTTTCTCGCCCTGATGATGCGGCGCGCATCATTGAAATCTGGCGCGGCGCGGTGGATGCCACGCATGATTTTCTGACCGCGTCGGACCGGCGCGAACTCGATGAACTGGTCTGCGGTTTCCTGCCGCAGGCGCCGCTGTGGCTGGCGGTGGATGCGCAGGACCGTCCGCTGGCCTTCATGCTGATCGATAACGGGCATATGGAAGCCCTGTTCGTTGATCCGGTGCAGCGCGGGCGGGGTCTGGGCGCCACCCTGGTGCGGCATGGCCTGACCCTCCATCCACAGATGACGACCGATGTGAATGAACAGAATGATCAGGCAATCGGCTTTTATCAGCGCATGGGTTTCATCCCCACCGGCCGTTCCGAGCGCGATACCGAGGGACGTCCCTATCCCCTGATCCACCTGCAATATCGGGGCTGATGACGGCGCTGTTCAGCCTTTGGCGGCCCTGCGCGGTTCAAAACAGCCGATCATCATCTCCATGGCATCCTGCAACAGGGCCGGGAATTCGGGGCTTTCGAAGTTATAAGGCCCCGGCCGGTTGAGCGCGGTGTTGTTCAGCACGCCATACATGATCTGAAAGGCGAAATGGACGCGCCCTTCATCAATGGCGTCCTGATCGATCCCCTCCTCGGCCCGCAGGCGGGTGAGATAGGTATTTGCGAGGCGTTGACTGTTGCGCCGAAACGGGGACCAGGCATCGCTGCATTCCAGGCTGACCCGGAAGGCGGCGCGGAAAAAGTCAATCTGATTGCGGAAACGCTGGACCTGCGAATCGATCAATATGGGCAGGATCTTGTCGAAGGGCGTTTCCTTGATGATCCTTTCCAGCAGGGGCCGTGATTGCGCCGCCGATGCCAGCATGACGGCGCGAAACAAGGTGTTCTTATCGGGGAAGCGGGCATAAAAAGCGCCGGTGGAACAGCCGGTCGCCTGGCACAGATCCAGCACGCTGATTTGCTCAAACGGGATAGTGCGTGCAATTTCGAGCGAGGTGCCGATCAATCGGTCGCGCATCTCGCGGCTGCGCTTCTGCAATGTGGGCGCCACGCCGGCGGCGGCCAGCTCCTCTTCCCAATCCCCGTCACTTGCCCATAAATTGTCCATACTGGCGGACTTGCCGCAGGGAAGATGATCAATCAACCAGGAATCAAAAACCGAATGCGAGTATCATTCGTATTGACATATGTGCCTGCCTACCCATAAAATCGCGCAAGATAAAAAAGTCAGGAGGGAGATGATCATGTCTCACGATCAGAATTCTGACCGGTTCCAGATCGGTCGCCGTAAAATGTTGCAACTCGGCCTGGTGGCGGGTGTTGCCGCTTATGCCCCCGCCCCTCTCTTCGCCCAATCGACTGCTGCTGACGCAAGCGGCGCGAAGCTGGTTCTGCTGGGCACCAAAGGCGGCCCGCGTGTGGGCGGAACCCGCTCCAACCCGGCCAATGCGCTGGTGGTGGACGGCTCCATCTATGTCATCGATACCGGCATGGGCGTCAGCGCCCAATTCGTGAAAGCAGGCCTCGATTTTCGGAAGCTGAAGGCGATTTTCATATCGCATATGCATTCCGACCATGAGCTGGAATTCGGCAATTTCCTGTATAATAACTGGGTCACCAATTCGCTGACCAATCCGATCCATGCCTATGGGCCCAAGGGCATGGACGAGATGGTGCGTGATTATTGGGCGCTGAACCACCTCGATATCGACACCCGCATTGCCGATGAGGGGCGCGTCGACCCCCGTGAATTGGTGCATGGGCACGATCTTCAGTTCGTCCCGCAGCAAGTGATGCAGGATGACAAGGTGCGCGTTTCCGCCCTGCCCACCCCGCATAAGCCGCTGCATAATTTCGCCTATCGCTTCGACACCCCCTATGGCAGCGTCGTCTATTCCGGCGATACGAGCTATTATGAACCGCTGGCAGAATTTGCCAAAGGCGCCGACGTGCTGGTGCATGAAGCGCTCTATGTGCCCGGCGTTGACGCGCTGACCAAGCGAGCCCGCGGCGGTGAAGCGTTCCGCAATCACATTATCAATGCCCATACGACGACCGATGAAGTGGGCAAGATTGCGCAGCTCGCCGGTGTGAAGAAACTCGTCATGAGCCATTTCGTCCCCGGCGACATGGAATGGATCACCGATGATATGTGGCGCGAAGGCGCCGCCCGCCATTATTCGGGCGAGATTATTGTCGGACGCGATTTGCAGGAGATCCCGGTCTCCTGACCGATATTTCTCCGCCGCTTCTCTCCTCTTATCCGGACACACTGATTATGACCGTTCTGCGGACCGGCACGGGTGTCGGCTGCCTGCTATTGGCAGCCTGCATATCCGCCCCATCCATTGCGCAAGAGGCTGGTAACAAGGGCGAAACTGATGTTTCACCTGCCAGTTCTGCGCGCGATAGCGTCCAAAATGACGCATCCACTGAGAGCGCGCCCGTCGAAGAAGCTGCTTCGGTGCCTGCCCCGCTGGCCGCCAATCCGGTGCGTAATCGCGGCAGCTTGCCCGGCGCCTATCCGGCCTCGGCTCAGGGCTGGGGCCCCAAGACCGGTCCTAACCACTACATGGTCCGTTATGCCGAGGATTGGAGCTATCTCGCCAATCCGGATGCAGCGGATGTCCCCTTGCGCGATTTGAAATACATACCGCTGGGTCTGGGCGATGGCAGCTATGTCACGCTGAGCGGTTATGAGAAGCTGCGCTATAATTTCTCTTCCCGTCCTAATATGAACAATGCGCGAGACCGGCATGAAATACAGTCGCGCAGCGAATTTGGCGTGGACGTACATCTGAATGAGAATTTCCGGGTCTATGCCGAACTTGGCACGATGCAGACCTTTGGCCAGAACACCGTGCCCCGGGTTGGTGCGCAGGAAAACGACCTGATCCTGCAGCAGCTTTTCGTCGAGGCTCGCTTCCCGCTCGCTGGCAATGGCAAAGCCGGTGTCATGTTGGGGCGGCAGATGTTTTTTGATGGCCCGAAACCGCTGATTTCCACACGGGAGGCGGCGAATGTACCCCGCAGTCTGAACGGTGTCAGACTGTGGAGCCAATGGGATAATTTCCGCTTCTCCGCCTTTTCGCTGGCCAATACGTCAGAAGATAGCGGCGTCTTGGGAGATGCGGTGAATGTCGGGGAAACGCTGAGCGGTTTTAACTCCAGCATTGTGCTCACCAATGGTGAGCTGGCCGGACAGAAATCGCAGATTTTCCTCGATCCGTTCTATTTCCATTATGTGAATGATAATCGCCGGCAGGCTATTCTGCGTGGGCGCGACCGGCGTGAAACCTATGGCGCGCGTCTGTGGGGCAACGTCGGCCGGTTCAAATTTGACTGGAACGCGATCAAGCAGGACGGCAATTTCGTCGGGCGTAAAGTCGACGCCTACGCGCTCAGTGCCAATCAGAGTGTTGCACTGGCCCCGGGGCGCGGCGCCCCGCGCATAGGCTTTCATGCCGAACTGGCGTCTGGCGGGGGCAGTTATGCGGAAACGGGCGAGATCAAAACGTTCAATCCGATCTATCCCGCCAACATCATCTATACTGATACCAATACGGTAACAGGTTCAAATCTGGCCGGCTTTGCCCCGACCTTCTCTTTTGACCCGCTTGATAAGGTTTCTCTTTATGGAGAGGCGGGATTCTATTGGCGCAGGGATGAGAATGAACCGATCTATCGCACCAATTTTGCCCCCTATACTGGCATCGAACTGGTGGATGGGAAAGAGGTTCTGCAGATCTATCGCGCGCGCATTCGCTGGAAAATCAGCCCCAACATCACCGTGGCGCAGGATATAAATTACAATGTGGCCGGGGATGTGCTGAAACAAGCGGGCTATGGGAATGAACTCTATTCCTCGACCCAGCTGCATCTGCGGTTCTGATACAGGATGGTCTGCGCCCGTTATCCGTATGATCGGCAGATCAGCGATAGCGGGCGCAGTCTTTCTCTGGCCGCGCCTGTCATGACCAACCAGATGACACGTTTGCGCCTGACACTGCGCTCTGTGCCGCTGGGGCTCATCGGCATTTGTACTCTGGTGCAGTTTGCGGCGGGCATCATCCTGCAATCGGTCAGTTTTGCAGGGCCATATTTGCAGCAGGAATGGCAGCTGTCGGAAACCATGCTCGGCATGCTCTTTGCCTCTGTCCTGTGCGGGCTGATGGCGGGCTATATGCTGATCGCGCACATGGCGGACCGGATCGGGCACCGCCGGATGCTGTGTCTGGCGCTGCCCCTTGCCGGATTGGCGACCATCGCCGCCAGCATGATGACCGGCCCCATCGGCTTCATGCTGGCCCGCTTTGTCTCGGGTGCTGCGCTGGGGGCCTGCATCCCCAGTTCGATTGCGCTGGTCACTCAATGGAGCCCGCCCCGTTTCAAGGCACCCTCTGTTCTGCTGATCTATTGCGGTTTTTCGCTGGGCTTCGCGGCGGTGGGTTTTTGCGCGGGATGGTTGATGGAGGCGCAGGGGTGGCGCTTCCTGCTGCAAAGCGCGGGGCTGGCCGCGCTGCCCGTGGCAGCATTGGTGCATCGTATCCGGCCCGATCTGCAGCGCGAAGCGTCCCGTCATTCCAGCCCCTATCAACCCGAGAGAGCGCCCGCCGCGAATTTGCTACGGCCCGAAATCCGTTTCGGCACCATGCTATTCTGGCTGGGCTTTCCGCTGAATCTGGCGGTTTTCTATGCCTTTCAAAGCTGGCTGCCTGTACTCCTCCTCGAACGCGGTTTTGCGATTTCCACCATCGCCAGTGCTGCCGGGACATTCGCCATCGGGGCAACCCTGGCGGCTTTTATCATTGCCTATCTGATGGAGCGGCTTGGCCGTTTCCGCGCGCTGGCCCTGATTTACGCGCTCGGCGCCGTGCCGCTGGCCATCATCGCCTTTGTTCCGCGTGGGGATGCGTTGGCGTTGCATCAGGCCAGCTTGCTGGCCGGGATTTGTATTGGTGGGGGGCAGAAAGGCATCACAGCGGCGGCCGCTACATTCTATAATGACACAGTCCGCGCGGCGGGAATGGGCTGGGCGATGGGCATCGGGCGCATCGGGGCATTTTGTGGCCCTGTCCTGATCGGATTGGTGCATGATTTTGGAGCGTCTCTGGAAGACCCGGCCAAACCGGCCTTGCTGGCCATCGCACTGCCCCTGCCCGTGATGACATATTTGATGATTTTGATGGATCGCCGTTTTGGCAATGGCCGTATCTCTGCCGCGCAGGCACAAAGGGATGGTGCCGGAGAGAATTCAGGCCATGAGCCTGCTAAAAATTCCCAGGAGAGGACATGATGAAAGCCGACCCAAGAGAGATTTTGGCCGAAGAGCCAATGAAGGGCCTGCAGATCATAGCGGTGACGCTATGTATCCTGCTCAATGCGCTGGACGGTTTTGACGTTCTGGCGATCAGTTTTGCCTCCCCCGGGATTGCCGCGGAATGGGGGATCGATCGCGGAGCACTGGGCTTTGTGCTTTCGATGGAGCTGATCGGCATGGCCTTCGGCTCGATTTTCCTGGGCACGGTGGCAGACCGCATTGGCCGCCGCCCGACCATTCTGGGCTGTCTGGTCGTGATGGCAGGCGGCATGGCGTTGGTTCCGCTCGCCACTTCGGTCACGATGCTGTCCGTCATTCGGCTCGGCACCGGGCTGGGGATTGGCGGCATGCTGGCCTGCACCAATGCGATGGTGGCTGAGCTGTCCAACCGTAAAAATCAGGCGCTGGCCGTGATCATCATGGCCGCGGGCTATCCCTTTGGCGCCATTGTTGGCGGTTCCATTGCTTCGGGTCTGCTCGAAACGGGCGGATGGCGCGATGTCTTTGTCTTTGGCGCAATCGTGACGGCGGCGTTTATTCCGCTGGTTCTGTTCTTCCTGCCGGAATCGATCAGTTTTGAAATTGGACGTCAGGCCCCCAATTCGCTTGAGCGCGTCAATCGTACGCTGAAGCGGATGGGCCATACCATGGTCAATGCGCTGCCCGTGATGGAAAAGGATGACAATAGCGGCATCTCGCTCGCCAAGCTGTTCGCCCCGGGGCTGCGTGGGACGACCTTGCTGCTCACCGTTGCCTATTTCTGCCATATCATGACCTTCTATTTCATCCTGAAATGGGTGCCGAAGATCGTCGTCGATATGGGATATGAACCCTCCTCCGCCGGCGGAGTGCTGGTTTGGGCCAATGTCGGTGGTTTGCTGGGGGCGCTGTTCCTCTCCGCCCTGACCCGCAAAATTACGGTTCGCTGGCTGGTGATTGGCGCACTGCTGCTGTCCACCGCAATGGTTACCTATTTTGGACAGGGGCAGACCGGATTGCAGGGGCTTTCCACCGTCGCAGCTATTGCCGGTTTCTGCACCAATGCCGGTGTTGTGGGCCTCTATGCCCTGATCGCACAGGCCTTCCCCACCAAGCTGCGGGCTGGCGGGACCGGTTTCGTCATCGGTCTTGGCCGTGGCGGCGCCGCATTGGGGCCGATCGTGGCGGGCCTGCTCTTCGCCGCCGGCGGATCGCTGGGTCTGGTGGCCTTGCTCATGGGTCTGGGGTCAACCATTGCCGCCATCGCGCTGTTCTGGCTGAAACCGCCGAAAGAAACGCAGCAAGCCGTTTGATTTAAAGACAAAATACAAATCCCCTGCATCAAATTTTCGAACGGAAAACGCGATGTGGGGGATTCTATAGTCTGCCATATTCATCTTCTTATGCAGCGAATGCTGCGCCTTGTTGCGACGAGCCGTTGCAATGCGCCCTTGTGCAACTCTTCCCCGAACATTTAGAAGGCCATTCTATAGGACCCGTATATCAAGAATAATCACTGAAACCCTTAGGAAGTACCATGTTTTCGCATCCCCATTTGCGTCGTTTTTTCCGTCAGGCAGCGTTGATTTCTCCGCTCCTCCTGCTGGCACAGCCGGCCCATGCGCAATTGGGCGGATTGCTGGATTCGGTCAAAGACCGCGTGGAACGGGAAGTGGAACGGCAGGTCACCGGCCGTGAAGACCCGCAATCATCGCGCCGCGGACAGGACCGGAGCAGCTCTGGCCAGTCGCTGCAGATCAATGAAGCATCCGATTTCATCCCCGGTGCGACGACGCTGGTCAGCACGAGTTTTGCCAATGCGCCAAAGGGCGCGATGCCGCCCGAATTCAAAACCAACGGCTCCGGCTCCATCGTGACGGTGGCGGGCAAGCCCGGGCGCTGGCTCGCTCTGCAGCCTTTTGCGACCTATCGGCTGACCGATGAAAACCCCCTGCCACAGCGTTTTACGATCGAATTCGATATGCTGATTGCCGCCGATACGGCGCGTGATGCGGGCGGGTTTTATTTCGGCTTTGGGCGCACCAACAGCGCGCGCAAATATATGATGGATGCGCATAATAATGGCGCTCTGGCTGCGGTGAATATGAATTTTGCCGGCAGCGGCAGTGTCAGCAGCAGCCCCACCGACTATTATCACAGTCTGCCGCTCGATCTGCGCAAATATGCCAATCAGATCATGCATATCTCCATCGCAGTGGATGGAGATATGATGCGGGTCTATCTCGATCAGGAAAAGATCGCTGATGCGCAGCTGTTCGATGACAACAACATCAAATATTTCTTCTTCAGTGCGCCCACCCGCACACGCAATGGGGCCAAGTTGCTCTTCAGCAATTTCACCTTAGCGGAATAATCTGGAGCTGAGTCATCCGGCCCCACCCGCGTCTTTCGTGACGCTGGCCGGGCCGGATGATTGTCTCAGCTGTCCGAAGCCTGATCAGGCAGCACAGTTGCGATAATCGAGGCGTCGAGCGCTTCGTAATCTTTAAGCCCGATCACATCGTATAGTTCTGCACGCGTCTGCATGGCGCCCACCATTTCATGCGCGCCGTCATGCTCGCGGATCGATGCGTAAAGCTGCGCCTGTGCCTTATTCGCCACGCGCAGGGACGAAACCGGCCAGATGACCATGCGGTAGCCCATGTCTTCAAACTCACTCGCGGTGAAGAAAGGGGTTCTGCCAAATTCGGTCATATTGGCGAGCAAAGGCACATCCGGCATGGCATCGGCAAAGGCGCTGAACATGTCGCGCGTCACCAGCGCTTCGGGAAATATCGCCTGCGCCCCGGCATCGACATAAATCCTGGCCCGCTCAACCGCAGCGTCGAAACCCTCGACCCCCGCAGCATCGGTTCGTGCGACGATCACCATATCGCGGCTTGCCTTGCGGGCCGCGGCGATCTTGGTCGCCATTTCCTTCGCCGGAACCAGCGTCTTGCCGTTCAAATGGCCGCATTTCTTCGGCAGCACCTGATCCTCCAGATGCACCGCACCCGCGCCCGCTTCTTCAAACACACGCACCATATGCATGGCGTTGAGCGCCTCGCCATAGCCGGTATCACCATCCACCAGGAGCGGCAGGCCTGAAGCACGGGCGATCTGGCGGATGAAGAAAGCCACTTCGTCCACGGTGATGATGCCCAGATCGGGCAGACCCATCGATGCGGTCATCGCCGCACCGGACAGATAGAGCGCCTCGAAACCCTCGGCCCTGGCCTGCAGGGCGGCCTGGCCATTATGCGCGCCGGGAATACGCAGGATACCGGACCGCTCCAGCAATTGGGCAAAGCGTTTGCCAGCGCTTTCAGCGGGCAATTCATCGGCAACAAGATAGGGCATTGTTACTCTCCTGCCTTTCAGGCGCGCTGGTCGATCGGGACGAAATCGAGATGATCCGGTCCGGTGTAATTGGCCGATGGGCGGATGATCTTGTTATCCTGCCGCTGCTCTATCACATGCGCGGCCCAGCCAGACATGCGGGCGATGACGAATAGAGGCGTGAACATGGCCGTGGGCACGCCCAGCAGATCATAGGATACCGCAGAGAACCAGTCGAGATTGGCGAACATGCGCTTTTCATCCTGCATCACGCTTTCAATTCTCTCGGCAATGGCGAAGCGCCGCTGTGCCCCGGCCTGCTCTGCCAGATCCTGCGCCACGCGCTTGATCACCGCATTGCGCGGATCGGCCACCGTATAGACCGGATGGCCAAAGCCCATGATTACTTCCTTCGCGGCCACGCGGCGGCGAATATCGGCTTCGGCTTCTTCGGGGGTGGAATAGCGTTTCTGAATCTCGAAGGCGACTTCATTGGCACCGCCATGTTTGGGACCGCGCAAGGCGCCAATTGCCCCGGCCACGCAGCTATACATGTCCGAACCCGTGCCGCCGATCACCCGCGCGGTGAAGGTGGAGGCGTTAAATTCATGCTCGGCGTAGAGAATGAGCGAGGTGTGCATCGCCCGAACATGCTGTTCCGAAGGGGCTGTACCATGCAGCATATGCAGGAAATGGCCGCCAATACTGTCATCATCGCTTTCCACATCCACCCGGCGGCCGTGAAAGGCGAAATGATACCAATAGAGCAGGATGGAACCGAGTGAGGCCATCAGCCGGTCGGCAATATCGCGCGCATCGGGCGGTGTATGGCCGGCGGGTTCGGGCAGCACGCAGCCCATCATGGAGACCCCCGAGCGCATCACATCCATCGGATGGGCCGCGGCGGGAATGGCCTCCAGCGCCTTCTTCACGGATTGCGGCAGGCCGCGTAAACTGCGCAATTTCGCTTTATAGGTCGCCAGCTGCGACCGGGTGGGCAATTCGCCATAGACCAGCAGCCAGGCGATTTCTTCAAAGTCGCTGCTCTCGGCCAGATCGAGAATATCATAGCCGCGATAATGCAGATCATTGCCGGTGCGTCCGACGGTGCAGACCGCCGTATTGCCGGCCACGACGCCCGACAGAGCGACGGATTTCTTGGGTTTGAATTCTTTAGCCATAGGTGCCTCCGCGCTCAAAAAATACCCGCCGGGCTGTCTTCACCCAGGCGATCGGCAGGAACGGTGAAGGTCAGCTGCGTGACCTCTTCGGGCGAAAGTGCGGGCAGACGGTCGACCAGCGACAGAAAACGCTCCTGCTCGGCCGGTTCGATGATCCCGTCCGACAACTCGCGGAATTTGCGAATGTAATCGGGCCGGGCAAAGGGGCGCGCACCCGCCGGATGGGCATCGGCAACGGCCAGTTCATCGGTGATGGTCCGGCCATCCTGCATCGTGATGATCACTTTGCCGCCAAAGGCTTTATCGGTGCCCGCCGCGTGATAGCGTTTCGTCCAGGCCGGATCTTCGCAGGTGCTGATCTTGTGCCACAGTGCCACGGTGGAGGGGCGCCGTGCCCTCTCCGGGGCGTAGCTTTTTTCATGGTGCCAGCCACCATCCTCCAGCGCGACGGCAAAGATATACATGATCGAATGGTCGAGCGTTTCGCGGCTCGCATTCGGGTCCATCTTTTGCGGATCATTGGCGCCGGTGCCGATTACATTATGTGTGTGATGGCTGGTTTCGATCAGGATGCTCTTTATCTGCTCCAGATCGCCGATTTCCGGCCCCATCCGCCGCGCCAGATCAATCAGGGCCTGGCTTTGATATTCCGCCGAATATTCCTTGGTATAGGTGTCCAATATGGCGCGTTTGGCCTCGCCCGGTTCGGGCAAAGGCACGTGATACACATGGCCCGGGCCCGAGAGCAGCCAGGCGATAAAGCCGTCTTCACCTTCATAAGCGGGTGATGGCGCGCCCTCCCCGCGCATGGCGCGGTCCACCGCCTCGATCGCCATTTTCCCGGCAAAGCCCGGTGCATAGGCTTTCCAGCTTGAAATCTCGCCCTTGCGAGACTGGCGCGTGGTGGTGGTGGTGTGCAGGGCCTGCTGAATGGCCTGCCATGTCACCTCGGTGGACAGGCCCAGCAAGGCGCCGATGCCGCCCGCCGCGCTGGGGCCAAGATGCGCGATATGGTCGATCTTGTGTTCATGCAGGCAGATCCCCTTGACCAGATCGACCTGCAATTCATAGCCGGCGGCCAGCCCCCGGATCAGCGCCGCGCCATCGCACCCCATGCTTTGCGCAACGGCCAGAACGGGTGGAATATTGTCCCCCGGATGGCTGTAATCCGCGGCCAGAAAAGTATCGTGAAAATCCAGCTCGCGGACAGCCACACCATTGGCCCAGGCCGCCCATTCGGGGCTGACCGTGACCGTGGCGGCGGTTCCAAAGAGCGGTGCGCCGCGATTTGCGCCCCCTGCGGTATGGGCGGAAGGGTGGCCCAGAGCCTGGGCCCGGGCAGAGCGGACCGGGCGGCGCGCCAGCGACGCGGCGGCAACGGCGGCATTGTCGATCACACGGTTGCCGATCATTTCGGCCACATCATCCTCCACCGGCACCGGATCGGTGGCGACAGCGGCCAGTTTCCAGGCGAGCTGATCCTCGCGCTTCAGTGTTTCGGCGGATTTGTAACTGCGCACATCATGCAATTTCATGAAGCCTGCTTCCTTAATGTCCTCTCCTGGAATCAAGGCGCATCTCCGGGGGCATGGAGGGGCTGAAACTCAGCGGCCGCCATGCCTGTGCCAGAAGAGCCGGTGGCACCCGCGTCGTTGCGCGGGCCCTGTCCGGCGATATGCCTTTCATCCTCTGTCACGAGGCTAGGAGCATTGTATGTAGGTTGCAACTGTAACTAACACGCCCGGCTTCACCCGCCTTGAGCTATGGACATCACGCGCAGCGCGACATCGCATAATGCTTGGCAGGAGGGATTTTTTGCGAACGATTACTAATAGCATTGCAGTGGCATTCTATTTGGTTTAGCTGGGCCTCAATTCAGATTCCGATGAAATGGGGCCTTTCCAATGATCTCGAAATTCAACTGGTTCGCAGGCGCCGCTCTTTGCACATTTGCCATGCCCGCCGCCGCGCAAAGCGTGGCGAATGACGATATGCAGCGCGCGGAAACGGGGACTTCGTCCGGCACTTCCGAGGCACAGGATGATGAGATCATCGTCAACGGCCGCTATACCCTGCCCGATGCCATCGACACAGCCACCGGACTGGGCCTGACCATCCGGGAAACGCCGCAATCGGTCAGCATCATGACGGCGCAGCGGATTCGCGACCAGAATTTGATCAGCGTGGCCGAAGTCCTGGTCAACAGCGTTGGCGTCGCCGTCAATGAAGTGGATGATGTCCGCAATAATTTCTACGCCCGCGGTTTTGAGATCCGCAACACCCAGATAGACGGTGTGCCTGCGGCATGGACGCTGGCGGGGTCCAATGGCGAAACCAATATCGACGTATCGATCTATGAACGGGTCGAAATCGTTCGCGGCGCAACCGGGCTGCTGTCGGGTGCGGGCGATCCCTCAGCCTCGGTCAATCTGGTGCGCAAACATGCCGATGCCAGGGAACTGACCGGCTATGTCACGGCCAGCGGGGGCAGTTGGGACACATTTCGCGCTTCGGCTGATATCGGCGGGGCGCTGACCGACGATGGCAGCATCCGTCTGCGTGCGGTGGGCCGTTATGAGCAGGGCGAAAGCTATATCGACCTGTATGATAATGAAAAATTCGTTCTTTATGGCGTGGTCGATGCCGATCTTACCGACAGCACATTGGTGCGCGCGGGGATCAGCCATCAGGAAGGCAAGCCCGACGGTGCGCTGTGGGGCGCCTTGCCGACATTCTACACCGATGGCAGCGTGACGGATTTTGAACGCTCGCAAAGTGTGGCGGCGGACTGGACGCATTGGAACACCACCAACCAGAACATCTTTGCGACGATCGAACAGCAAATTGGCGATAATTGGGGCATTACCGCGAATTATAACCGGCTGAAAAACACCAATGATAGCGAGCTGCTCTATCTTTACGGCCAGGTGGATAAGGCCACTGGAACCATCGCCTCCAGCAATCCCTATAAAGCCGATGGCGTCAGCGTTCAGAACAGCTTCGACGGACAGCTGAAGGGTTTCCTGTCGCTGTTCGGGCGCGAACATGAAGTTGTGATCGGCGCGCTGCACAGTGTGCTGAAACGCCATACGGACAATTATGTGGCGCCCTCCCCCTGGCCAACCGATGTGTCCTTCGTCGGCGCTGGCGGGGCAGATTTCGATGAGCCTGTTTGGGGCACGGATGCGGTGCGCAACGAAGATGAGCGGATCGAACAGACCGGTTATTACGGTGCCATGCGGCTTAACCTGGCTGACCCGCTCAAGGTCATTCTGGGCGGGCGTCTGGCAAGCTGGGAACAGCAAGGCATCGCCTGGGGCGTGACCAGTGATTACGGCGATGACGACGTCTTCATTCCCTATGTCGGCGCCCTGTATGACATTACCCCCAATCACCGGCTTTATGCGAGCTTCACCAAGATCTTCCAGCCTCAGAACCTGCGGGACCGCAATCTGGACCTGCTCGACCCGCTGGACGGCAAAGCCTATGAAATTGGCCTGAAAAGCGCCTTCTTCGACAATGCGCTGCAGGCCAGTGTTGCCCTCTTCCGGATTGAGCAGGAGAATGTCGGACAGGCTGATATCATGGTCACCCCGCCCGATGGCGGATTGCCGCAGCAGACCTATTTCGCCGCCGAAGGCGTGACGAGCAAAGGCTTTGAAGTGGAATTGACCGGGCAGCCGCTGCCCGGTTGGAATATCAATGCCAGCTACAGCCAGTTCGATGCCGATGATGCGGACGGTTTTGAAGTGAATACCGATCAACCGCGTAAATTGCTGAAGATATTCACCACCTATGACGTCCCCGGCACGCTTGAGGGGCTGACGCTTGGCGGCGGTGTGAACTATCGCAGCAAAGCCTATTCCGAAGGCAGCAATCCGGTGACCACAGAACCGTTCCGTTTCCAGCAGGACGGCTTCGCGCTGGTCAATCTGATGGCGCGCTATGCGGTGAGTGATGCCTTCCAGATTCAGGGCAATATCGAAAATCTGTTCGACACCACATATTACAGCCAGATGGGCTTTTTCGAACAATATCGGTACGGCGCACCGCGCAACTTCACGATCAGCGCGAATTACGCATTTTAGGATTTGCCGGGCCGGCGTGGCGGGCGCATGTTCCGCTTCGGCCCCTTATCTAATTGAAGGATTGCGGCCGGGCGGGATTCGTCCGGCCACATTTCTATGGCGAGCAGAACAGCCAGATTAAGCCATTTATCCCACATTATTGCTATATTGAAAAATGTGGGATAAAACGCCGCCATGTCTGTTATTCAGCCCTTTTCCGCCGAGCAGGAACGTGCGCTCATCAATTTGCGGCAACGCTATGAAGCGTGGATCGATGCCGAGCGGGAATTGTTCCGATTGCCGTATGATCTGCGGCGCAAGACTGTTGGTGCCTATGAATATCTCTACGAAATATTGGACAGGTCGGGCAATGGCACCAGTCTGGGCGCATGGGATGATGACAAACAGGAGCGCTTCGATAGCTATCGCGCGGCGAAGCAATCGGCCAAACAGCGCCGAGATGGGGCCAGCGACACTCTGAGCGAAAGCAGCCGGATTGCGCGTGCTTTGCGGCTGCCGCTCTTATCGGCGGATGCGGGGCCGATCCTGCGCGAGGCCGATCGGCGCGAATTGCTGGGCAGTCATTTGCTGGTGGTGGGCACCAATGCCATGGCCGCCTATGCGATTGAGGCGGCCGGCAGCTTTATCGGGGTGCCGGATGAAACCGAAGATTTCGATCTTGCTTGGGCGGCGGATGAGGCTGGCGATGAAGCGCTGGTCTGGGAGATGCTGAAGGCGGTTGATCCGACTTTTGCCGTCAATTCGGAACGCGATTTTCAGGCACGCAATGCCAAGGCTTATGAAGTGGAATTGCTGGTCGCCCCTTCCCGCGCCGCCACGCTCGCCATGACGGACCGGCCCAAACCCGTGCCGCTGCCGGAACAGGAATGGCTGCTTCCCGGACGCCGGGTGGATCAGGTCGTCCCCTGCCGGGATGGCACGCCCGCGCGCATCATTGCCCCCGATCCGCGCTGGTTCGCGCTGCATAAATTATGGCTGGGCGCGCAGGATAAACGCAATCCGCTGAAACGCCGCAAGGATCTCACGCAGGGCAAGGCCTTGCTTGATACGATCAGCGAGGCGATGCCGCTCTATAAATTGGACGATGCCTTTGCCAGCCAGCTGCCGGCAGAATTGGCGCCGATTTTTGCCGATTGGCAATCAACACACGACCAGAAAAACTGACCACGCGGCTATCGCAGATAGGGACGGATTGCATCCAAGGCCTGGCTTGAGCCGGCAAGGCTGAATTTGTGTGACTTACCGTCGAAGCTGACTTCGACCCATTGGGCTGCGCGGATATTCTGCACGAAGCGGTTGGTCATGCCCATGCCGGCGGTGGTGTAATTGTCGAACAGAACGTCACTCATCCCGCTGGCAGCGAAATCATAGGCTTGGCCATTGGAGAAACTGATCTTCACGTCGGCGCCCTTTGTCGGCACCTGACCGCCCAGAGTGACTGAAACGCTGCAATTATCGAAGCTGCAAGACCCGCCTTCTCCCAGAGAATTGACCATATCCGAACGCGTGATCCAGATTTCATTGCCGCGTACCCGGCGCGGGCTGACCTCGCCAGTTGCATTCGTGTAGGTCCAGAATTCTGCACCACCTTCCAGAGACGCCTCGAAATACCATCCATCCGCAGCAGCCGGAGAGGCCGCGGCAAGAAGCAGGGCGGTAAACAGAAATTTTATCACTTCATATCCTCGTCAATTACGGGCGGATAACCTTGAGCGCAGCGGTATAGTGTCAGGCAGATATAACCAGAAATGTCAGGTAGCCTGCATAACAGGTCAGGAGCAAAAAGCCTGCAAGGCGTGATATGTGGCGGCTGAAGACGACAAAGCCCAGAATGGCAAAAGCCGACAGGACCATCACCCCCAGATCCACCGGCAGCATATCCGCCGGCAGCGACCCCGGCGCCAGCGTCATGGTGGAGCCGCCAATGAAGAGGATGTTGTAAACATTCGACCCTGCAACATTGCCAAAGGCCAGCTCGGATTCCCCTTTGCGCACGGCCACGATTGCGGTCACCAATTCGGGCAGTGACGTGCCGATTGCCACCACGGTGAGGCCGATCACCGTCTCGCTCATCCCGACAAGCTCCGCCAGATCGATCGCGCCGGACACCAGCATCTGCCCGCCGCCGATCAGGACAGCTAGGCCCAGCAGGGTGAGCAGCACCGGACCGACCCAGCCAGTAGGCACTTCCTCTGTCTCGATCCCAAGGGCATCGGCACTTTGCGCATGGCGGCGTCCGCTGCGCAGGCAATAGAACAGATAGACAAACATCGCGGCCAGCATGGCGAGGCCAATCGCCAGATCCGCCATACGCGTTGCCGCCAGAGTGAAGAGCATCAGTGCCGCGCCGCAGCCGACCAGCGGATCACGCAGCGCGCGGCCCGGCGGAATGATGATCGGCGCGACAATAGCAGCGCCGCCCAGAATCAGCAGGCTGTTGGCAATGTTCGATCCGGCTATATTGCCCCAGGCGATGGCGGGCGATCCGGCCAGAACGGCCTCCACGCTCGTCACCAATTCGGGCATCGAAGTGCCGAAACCGACCACCACCAACCCTATGACCAAGGGGGACAGCCGCGCCTTCAGCGCCAGCCCGGTGGCCCCGCGGACCAGCAGCTCCCCGCCGCCAACCAGCGCGGCCAAGCCGGCGACCACCAGAATTATCGAAAGGATCATGCGGGTTCTTTGGCCTCATTCCGGCCGGCAAAGAACAGGATCGCAAAACCGGCCAGTCCGGCGATGATCGATCCGCCCAGCACGCCAACCCGTACCAGATCCTGCAGTGCGGGATCATCAAAGGCCAGACCGCCGATAAACAGGCTCATCGTGAAGCCAATGCCGCACAGGAAAGCGAGGCCGACAATATGGCTCCACCCGGCCCCTTCGGGCATGGGCGACAAGCCGCCGCGCACCGCCGCGAAGATCGCGCCAAAGATGCCGACTTGCTTACCGATCAGCAGGCCCAGCGCAATGCCCAGCGGGAGCGGGGAAACCAGCGCATCACCGGACATTCCGCCCAGCGCCACACCGGCATTGAAGAAACCGAATAGCGGGATGATGCCAAAGGCAATCCACGGGTGAAGCCCATGTTCGAGCCTGTGCAGCGGGGAATGCCCGCCACTTTCGTCCGCAGTTGCGGACGGCGTCTGGGTAGCCGCCTTGTGCACGGGCTTGGGTTTGAGCGGAATGGTCAGCGCCACCGCCACACCGGCCAGCGTTGCGTGCACGCCCGAGGCCAGCACCGCAGCCCAGATGGCGAGGCCGACAATGCCGTAAATGCCCAGATGCCGCACACCGGCGCGGTTACAGAGAATCAGCACGGCGATGCCAGCAAAAGCGAGGCCCAGCGGGACCAGCGCCAGCTCCGCCGTATAGAACAGCGCAATGATCAGCACTGCCACCAGATCATCGATCACCGCAATCGCCGTCAGCAGAATTTTCAGCGACGCCGGGGCCCGGCTGCCGAGCAGTGCCAGCACACCCAGCGCGAAGGCGATGTCGGTCGCGGCCGGAATGGCCCAGCCCCGCACCAGAGCAGGGTCGCCCCCGGCGATCATCACAAACACGATCGCGGGCACGGCAACGCCCGCGCCCGCCGCTAAAGCGGGCAGGATACGGGCCGTGGGTGTGGATAGTTGCCCTTCCAGAAATTCGCGTTTTATTTCGAGGCCGACCAGCAGGAAGAACAGCGCCATCAAGCCGTCATTGATCCAGTAAGACAGCGTCAGCGGCCCGATATAGCTGGCCTTGGCCGCAAAATATCCATCCGCAAAGGGCGTATTGGCCACGATCATCGCGGCCACCGCCGCACCCATCAACAGGATGCCGCCGGCGGCTTCGATCCGCATGAAATCCCGGAGAGCCTCCAGAATGGCGATCGGTGCTTTTGCTATAGCCTTCATCGTTCGTCAGGGCTCCTTAAACAGGAAGATTACCATGCAGCGGTAGGCGACCATTCTTAAGGTAACGATGTTACCGCTATCTGGTTGCGCAAAGAATTCGTGGATCGGGCCGGCGGCTTCCCCTGTCCGGCCCGGCTACTGCCTGCATGTTGTCCGGATTGCGTTTCAGCCGGGCGAAAAAGGCGCGCGGCCACTATCGAATGCCAGCTTTAAGCGCCTCCCCGGCATCGCCGCTTTCAGCATCGAGCGGCGTTGCTGACTGATTTGCTGCAACATTCGGAATTCGAGCAGATCACGCGCCGCCTGGCCGATGGTGGCGGCATAGTCATCAAGCTTTGCCCGCAGATCATCGCGCAGCGCGTCCATCCGCCGCAACATGCTTCTGCGCCCTGCTTTCCGATCCGTCGTGATCAGATGCAACCGGCTTGCCACTTCAATCGTCAGATCGCGTTCCAACTGTCGGTTCTGAGGCATTGATCGGTCCTTCTCCTGTGTCGTCCAGCAAAAGATGTGACGGCGGCGGGGTAATGTCCAATCGATTGATGATGGTAAAAGTGATAGGTTTTTACTATCATGCTGACCATGCCCAAACTGCGCCAGCTCGAATATCTCGTCGCGCTCGACGATCATGCCACTTTCCGCAAAGCCGCTCAGGCTGTGGGCGTGTCTCAACCCACGCTGACGCAGCAGGTGCAGGCGCTGGAGGCGCGGCTTGGTGCCCAATTGGTGCAGCGCAAATCATCACCGGTCAGCCTGACCCCGATAGGCCGCGAAATCGTCAGCCGTGCGCGGCGCATCCTGCTGGGCATCGATGAAATCCGCAAATTCGCGAGCGAGGACAGTGTCGGCGTTGCCGGGATCGTGCGTCTGGGCATTTCCGCCACGCTGGGCCCCTATCTGATGCCCGAAATCGTCGCCGGATTGCACCGGGATTTTCCCGCCATGCGGCTGCATTTGGTGGAGGGTATGCTGGATGACCAGCTGCCCTTGCTGCGCCGGGGGGCGCTGGATCTCATCATTGCCACCGGCACGGTCCGCAGTCAGGATCTGGAGACGGTTGCGCTGTTTGATGAACCTTTGCGACTGGTGGCGGCACCCGATCATCCGCTGGCCTTGAAATCTGGTCTTTCCTGCGCCGATCTGGCCGGGGCCAAAGTGCTTGGACTGGGCAGCGGCCATGTGTTGCAGCATATGATTGCCGAACAATGCATCCATCATTCGATGGAGCTGCTGGCCGATTACCAAGGCTCCAGCCTCGACAGTCTGTGCCAGATGGTCGCATCGGGAATGGGGATTGCGATATTGCCCGATCTCTATCTGCGCTCTGCCGTTGGCGGGCGCAATGTGGTGCAGCATCTGCAAGTCGGCGGATGGTCGGCCTGCCGCCCGGTCTCGGCCGTGTGGCGCGCCGATGCGGGGCATAAAAGCCATGCTGAAATCGCGCAAAGGATTCGCCAGACCGCACAGGTGCTCTGAATGCCTTGCCTGCGCGCCCAAATCTGCGGGCGGATCGGCCTGATTTCATGAAAATGCCGCAGGACGCACATTGCAATCGCGCGCCCTGCGGCCGGTTCGCTCAGAAACTGGTGCCGATCCGCACGCCATATTCGCGCGGCGCACCATAGAATTCATTCATATTATACTGGCCCACAGCATATTTCTCCTTGGTCAGGTTCGTGCCGTATAATTCGACGAAACTATCCCCCTTCGCCAGCGTCAGCGACGCTGAGACCAAATCGAACGCGGGGAGTTGGTCCGAAACCGGCGAATAAGCCAGATAGGTGAAGCGTTTTGACGTATGGGCAAAATTCACCCGTGGGGTCAGCGTCAGCTCATCATTCAGCCATGCTTCGTAACTGGCGCTGAGATTGACGGTGAATTTGGGCGAATAGAGGTTCGGCCCGCCATCCGTCGTCACGATGGCGCTGCTGTAATCATAGCAGACCGGCGGGTTTGACGGCGTGCCCGCGGGGCATTGCGGGCCCAGAGTGCCACCGGGAATGAGCCGCTGATTGACAAAGGTCAGGCCATCCAGCTTGGAATCCACATAGGCCCCGCTCGCATCGAAGGAAAAACCACCGAATTTGGCCTGAAGCTGCGCCTCCACCCCTTTGATCGTCCCTTCGGAGATATTTTCTACGCCGGTCGTCCCCGTGGCAGGCTGGAGCACTTCGAACTGGAAATCCGAATAATCATTGTAAAAAGCATCGACCTGCAAGCGGATGCGGCGATCGAGCAGGCTGCTTTTCCACCCGATTTCATAATTCCACACGATTTCCGGGCTGAATTCGGAAATCTGCGAATTGAATCCGCCCGGCTTGTATCCGCGCGCAACGAAGGCATAGAGCAAATTGTCGTCATCGACGTCCCAATTGATGGCCGCCTTGCCGGTAACGCGGCCATCCTTATGCGAACCGCCCAGATCGCTGACAATCTGACCATCCGCTGGGAAGCCCGGTATTCCGCGGCCAATCCGCACGAAGCCCTCACCCGTCGCCTTGTAATGCGAATAACGCACACCCAGTTCGAGCTTCACATCCGGCACGATGCGATAGCCCGTCTGGGCGAAAATGCCGGTGGTCGTGCGCTGATTGTCCGGGGTGATATCGGTCGGGAAGCCTGCCTGATTTTCAAAGATCCGCACAGTGATATCATTGCGCTGGAAATAACCGCCAATGATCCAGTCAAAGCGCTGGCCTTCGGGGGAGATCAGGTTGATTTCCTGACTATATTGCCGCTCTCCGGCGAAATAATCCTGCACGATCTCGCCCCCGACACTCACCGGGGCCTGGCTGCCGTCAAAATCGAGAAAGCCGCTGATCCGTTTATATTGATAGCCGGACAGTGAACGCAGCACCGTGCCGCTATCAAATTCCTGCCGCAATTCGAGACTGGTGATGAAAGCCCGTTCATGCAGGCTGGTCGGCGTGTCGTAGCTCAGCGTATAAATATCGCCTTCGCGATAGGGGCCGAACTGCGTGCCGGCGATCGGGCGATAGGCATAGCCACCGGTGCGCCGATCATTGAGCTGCGCCTTCAGCAAGGCCTGGAAAGAACCGGGGTTCCAGCGCAGTCCAACGCGGCCCGCCTTTTCATTGAGCCGTCCCGCATCATTATCAAACGGCCCGACATCTTTGTAAAAACTGTCACGCCGGGTGAAGATACCCGCGGCGCGGAACGCCAGATCGGGCGCCAGCGGCAGGTTGATCGCGCCTTCTGCGCCATAGCGGTCAAGATTGCCCGCTTCGGCCCGAACATAACCGCCCACCCGGTCAAATTCAGGGTTTTGCGAATTGATGAAGATCGCGCCGCCGGTGGAGTTGGAACCGACCAATGTGCCCTGCGGCCCGCGCAGAACTTCGATGCTGGCAAGATCGAAGAAACTGTTGGCCTGCACGATCGGGGGCTGAAACAGCCCGTCGACATAGGTGGCCACGCCCGCCGTGACATTGGGCGAATTGCTGGCCAGCCCGATGCCGCGAATATTCACGGCCTGCGTAATCCCGGCATCAGTGATCGACAAAGCAGGTGCGGCAGCCTCCAGATCGGAAATGTCCGCGATATTCTTCGCCCGCAAATCATCGGCATTGAAGGCGCTGGCGGCAACTGCGACATTTTGCAGATTTTCGGTCCGGCGCTGGGCGGTCACGACGATTTCGTCGAGCCCGCCCATATTCACCACTGGCGGCGCGGCGCTGTCCTGGGCCAAGGCGGGAACCGCCAGAACGCAGCTGACAAGCGCAGTGCTGCTCATCGCAAGAATGCGAAACATACAAACCTCCCAATAGTATTACTTTTTTGTTTTTATGTACTTGGTTTACTTATTCCGGGGACCAGGCCGAGGTTGCCTTCAGAAAGGCAGCGGTCTCGTCTGAAGCGGCCATATTGCCCGGCGGGAAATAGCTCAGCTTCACCACGATGGTTTCGGTCTTGGGGTCGACATAAATATACTGCCCCTGCAACCCGATCGCGGAATAAGCGCCTCCGCCAAAGGTCCACCATTGCATGCCATAGCCGCCTTCACCGTTGCCTTCGGTCGGCGCGGTGGACATCTTGACCCAATCCTCCGGCACGATCTGATGCCCATTCGCGCGGCCGCCCTGCATCATCATCAATCCGACCCGGGCAAAGTCGCGCAAGGTGGCGTTGTAACCCGCGCCATTGAATTCGCGGCCCACACCCGGCGGGCCATCCATGATGAAGAAGCCGTCACTCTCGGCCCCCAGCGGTTCCCACAAGCGCTGTGTCATATAACCGGCCAGCGTGTTGCCGCCGCTTACCTGTTCGAGCAACCAGCCCAGAACCGCGGTATCGAGCGTTCTATATTCGAAGGTTTTACCGGGTGTCTCCACGCGCTTTATGGTCCGCGCCGGATCGGCAAAACGTGCGACATTCTTCACCAGCGCATTGATGTGGTTTTTCGCCGCCGCGCCGGGATGGGCGAAATCATAGCGTTCTTCATAATCCACGCCTGATCGCATTTGCAGAAGCTGGCGAATGGTAACGCCTTCATAGCCGCCGCCCTTGAGTTCCGGCAGATAGGTTTCAATCCGGTCATCGAGCGATTTGATCCGCCCTTCCTGCAACGCGATGCCGACCAGTATGGAGGTCAGCGATTTGGTCATCGACCACCCGATGAAACGGGTCTGCGGATTGGTGTTGTTACGGTAATTTTCGTAAACGATATGGCCGTTTTTCATCACCAGCAGAGCATTGGTATAGGTCCGGTCGAGAAACTGCTTCGGCGTGTAGCTCTGCCCGTCATAGTCATAGGTATAATTCAGCGCATGGTCTTCACGCGGCAGGTGCCAGATGGGGCCGGAGCGTGGCACGCTGCGCGTGGTGAACAAGGTATCCATGCTGCGAAATGTCAGCGCGTTGACATCCGCATCATTCATCACCCAGCGCAATTGCTGGATGGCGATGGGCACGTCCGATTGCGGGTCCTGCGTCAGTTGCGGCGGTAACTCGGTCTGCGCTGTTGCCACGCCCGGTACAGCGCATATGGCCAGCGCGGTCGCCGCCTGCAGGAGCCAGTGATGCATCCTCTTTTTCATATAGTTTCTCCCTTTTATGGAAGAAACTATACGCGCGCTGCGGTCAGCCGATTAGTCCCATTTGGGATATGAAACCCGCTTTTGCAGCGCTGTGGTCGAGCGAACTCTCAATGCGGTTTGCGCCCCGGTGCCGGGCGCACGGGGCCGGCCGAGCGCGTGGGCGGTGTGAGCTGCGTCAGCACGGACTGGCAGATTTGCCGGACCAGATCGGCCTGACGCGGCGATCCGGTCTTGAACAGCGCCTGCTTCAACTGGTTGCGGGCGCTCCCCTCCGCAATGCCGCGCTGCAGGGCATATTCGCGCAAGGTGTGGCCGGAACACAGCGATGATGCCACCCGCGATTCCGCCTGGGTCAGCCCGAAAAGCGGTGCGATAAACTGCGGATCGATGACCGGGCAGCGCCGCGGTTCCTTCAGCAGCAGCAAGTGCCGTAGCTGGCCGTCCGGCTGCCCCTCACCCAGTGGCCGCACCATGATATGCATTTCTTCCGCGCTACCGTGCCCCAGCGCTATGGTGCGGATATTGGCGCGCTCCGGGTCGCCATCATTCCCGCTCACGCGCAGCAATTGATCGAGCCTGTCCGCTTCCGCGCGGTCCTGCAGCAACAGTTTTTCACCAAGGCTGCGCAGGAAATGCGGAGACTGATCCATGATCTGCCGCGCGGCATCATTGGCCCATTCGATCCGCCGCATGCCATCACACACCAGCAGTGGCAGATTGAGCGCGTCGAGAATCTGGTCGCTCTGCTCGCTATCCTGACGGTTTCGCTCCAGCGTTCCGGCCAGTTGCATCGCGCGGTCGAAATGCGGCGCCAGTTCCAGCAGCAATTTGTGATCTTCACGCGTAAAAGCGCGCCCATCGCCATAGGCGCGGTGCAGGATCAGGGCGAAGGGGTGCCCCCCTGCTCCCATCAGGCCCAAGGTGATCGATTCCCCCAGACCGATCTTGCGCAGGCGATCACGCAAAGCGACAAATCTCTGATTATCGCGGGGAATATAATCGCCGTCCTGCAGGATTCTATGCGGCTCCAATCCGCCCGCCTGGTTCAGATCAAGCCGGGGATTGGCGCTGTTATTGACCAAAGCATCATGCTGTGCCGCATGTTCGAGGGAATAGCTGTCACGCACGGCCCAGATCTGGTCCAATACGCCATTCTTGTTGCGAAACATCTGAAAGGCTGCGCTGCGCGCGCCCAGATTGTGGCATAAACGGTCCAGCAGCGCGGGCCATCGCTGAGGCTCCGCCGGACAGGCATACAGATCCAGCAATATATCTGAGACGAATGCAGTCATTCTTCCCACCTTTTTCCAATCCTCCCGGCCGCTGCATTCTTGAATCGATGCCGTCGACCTATGGTGTTCAGACTATTGCCTTTTCGAACGAACTCAAGCTCGGTCATTTACAACGAAACAGGTGTTTTTTGCTGTATTTGTGCGTCGCTTCCCGCGCGGTGCTCAGGACAAAGTTCACACCTGCTTTGCCTCCATCCCTATGGGCCATCTTTAGGGGCGGCGGCGGGGTGGCTGTTTCATGGAGGCGGCAGGTCGATTTTTGGATCGAAAATTGGCGTTATTTGCGCTATCCTGATCCCATAGGGCCGCGCGCCACGCGCGAGAGGCCAGTGATGGAGAGAGACGGAACATGACAACAGATAACCCCAATCTGCATTATGAACTGAAAGATGTGGGCCTGCGCGCACAGGCAACAGCGATCGGGCTGGTACAGCTCTGCAAGGAATTGCAGCTGGCTGGCGTGCTGAGCGATGACGCCGTGGGCCGGATCAAGACCGCCATTGCGGACGAGATTGCCCTGACAGCCCCGCGGTCGATCCGCCGGGATGCTTTCCGTCAGGATGTCTGCACCCGGTTGGATGAGATTTTTTCGGGGGGCAAAGATCTCGGCACTGGCGAAGGGCTGGCATACCGCACTGAAAATGCCGAACCCGTGGGCTGACACCTAAGCTTCGGGCCGCGCTGGGGAATAGCGCGGCACCGACACCGGGTTGATCGGGGTGACAGCCGATCATATCTATGGGGGAGCCAGATAAGGAGAACCGACGTGAACAACAGGATCAACAAGCAAATCTGTTCTTTCCTGTTGAATAATGTGGTTCTCTATTTTGGCTCTTCTCACTCTCGACGCGCTGTCGGCGCGCACAGCTGATCGACGCACCCTATTTCGTGATCTGACCCTTTTCCTCGATACAGAAAGGGTTGGGCTGGTCGGGCGCAATGGCTCCGGCAAATCGACACTTCTGCGCATGATCGCAGGACAAAGTGACACCTATTCTGGCACCATCAGCCTGTCGGGTTCGGCCGGCTTGCTGCAGCAGGAATTGCCGGCAAGCTGGACCCTTGGCGAGGCGCTGGGCATCGCTCGTCCGGCCGAAACACTGCGCCGCATTCTTTCCGGGAACGGCACCGCTGATGATTTCGCCAGCGCTGACTGGAATCTGGAAGAGCGCATGGCGCACGCGCTTGAGCTGGTGGGCCTCCCGCAAATGCCGCTTGAAAGGCGCCTTGGCACTTTGTCCGGCGGCGAACGGACACGCATCGGCGTTGCGCGCTTGCAGATGGAAAAGCCTGACCTGCTGCTGCTGGACGAGCCGACCAACAATCTCGACGCGGCAGGACGCAGCATGGTCGGGAAATTGATCCGCGAGTGGCGCGGCGGCGTGCTTGTCGCCAGCCATGATCGTGATCTGCTGGAAAATATGGACCGTATCGTCGAGCTTACCCCCATCGGAATACGCAGCTTTGGCGGTGGCTGGTCAGACTTTGAACAGGCGCGCGAAAGGGAAAGAGATCGGGTGGCCGAAGACAAGTCGCGCGCCGCGTCGGCCCTTCGTCAGGCAGAGCGCGCGGCTCAGGCGCGAGTGGAAGCCAAGGCACGACGGGACAAGGCAGGCCGCGCCTTCGCCGCGCGGAAATCGGAACCGAAGATCCTGCTCGATGCCCGGGCAGAGCGAGCGGAAAATAGCGGCAGAAGGGAACGCTGGGTCACAGACCGCATCATTAACGACGCCAGGAAACGTCAGGATGAGGCGCGGGCAAAATCCGAAATCGTGACGCCAATAAGGATCGAGGTGCCCAAAAGTGGATTGCCGAAAGGCGCGCGCGTGCTGGCGCTGGAGGGTGTCGAGGCCGAGAATGGCGCAAAGCGGCTTGGCCCATGGAGCCTGCATGTCGAGGGGCCGGAGCGGATAGCCATAGAAGGGGCGAATGGCGCAGGAAAGACAACCCTGCTGAAGATAGCCGCCGGGCTGCTTGCCCCCGTCAAAGGCCGGGTCTGGCGGAGCGAGGGCGGGATTGCCTTGCTGGACCAGCATGCCGGGATGCTCGATAGCGAGGCCAGCGTCGTCGATAATATCCGTGCCTTCCACCCGGAACTCGACGCGGAAAGTGCCTTCGCTCTCTGTGCCCGCTTCGCCTTTAGAAATGACGCGGCGCGCAAGCTCGTCGGCACGCTTTCAGGCGGCGAAAAGCTGCGCGCCAATCTGGCCGTTACGCTTGGCGGTATGGCTGCGCCGTGGTTGCTCATGCTGGATGAACCGACCAATCATCTCGACATAGAAACCGTCGAGCTGCTGGAAAATGCTCTGCGGGATTTCGATGGCGCCCTGATTGTCGTCAGCCACGACCGGTCTTTTCTGCACAGGATCGGAATCGAGCGGGTCGTGGAGCTTTAATCCGTGCGCCTTGGTCGCTGGCTGAATCTCTTGGCCTCTCCTCAGTCCGGCAATGCGGCCAGAATGCGGTCGGGTGTCATCGGGAAATGGTGGAGCCGCGCCCCGCAGGCATTGTAGATCGCGTTGGCGATGGCGGCGGCCCCGCCGCACATTCCCAGTTCCCCAATCCCTTTCGCCTGAATCGGGCTGGCAACCGGATCGCGCTCCTCGACCATCAGCACCTCAACCTCGCCAATATCGCGGTGAACCGGCATATGATATTCCGCCAGATCGCAATTGACGAGATGCCCGTCATTCGGGTCGAACATCAAGGATTCGGTCAGTGCCGCCCCGATGCTCCAGGTGATCCCGCCAAGGCATTGCGAGCGCGCCGTCTTTGCGTTGAGCACGCGGCCAAAACCGAATGCGCCGAGCATGCGATCAACGCGGGCCTCACCAGTGAAGCGATTGACCCGTACCTGCGCGAAGAAGGCACCGAAGCCCGATGCGGTGTAGTCATCTGCTATATCGCCCGGCTCATAATGACCCAGCTCGGACAATTCCTTGCCATCCAGCAATTCGACCAGCGAGGGCCCGCTATTGGCGATGCCGTCCTTGAGTGAGAGCTCTTCCTCGCTCGTTCCCACCCGTTCGGCAAGTGTCTTGCGCAAGGCATGGCAGGCCATGAAGGCGGCCGAGCCGATGGAGGCTGCCCCCCAGCTACCGCCCGACCCGGGGCCGCGCGGATTTTGAGTATCGCCAAGCTCAACCATGACCTTATCGACCGGGAGGCCCAGCATCTCGCCGACAATCTGCGCGAGGATCGTATAGGTCCCCGTGCCAATATCAGTCATATCGGTGCGGACCAGCGCGGTACCGTCAGCTATCAAGCTCACGCGAACTTTAGCTTCACTGACATTGTGCACACGGGCTGCACTCGCCATTCCCGTGCCGATCCACCATTCACCCTCTTTATGCTGGCGCGGCGTGCGGGGGCCGCTGTCCCATCCAAAGGCTTCGGCGCCCTGGCGCAGGCATTCGGCTAGTTTATGCGATGAAAAGGGAAGATCTTCTTCGGGATTGCGCTCCGGGATATTGCGCAGGCGCAGCTCGACCGGGTCGATCCCGGCCTCTTCGGCAAGCTGGTCCATTGCGACTTCGAGCGCCGGCATCCCGACCGCCTCCCCCGGTGCCCGCACAGAGCCGGCCGTCATCCGATGAATGCGCGCGACATTGAGCGAGAGCGAGCGATTGTCGCCGCCATAGAGAAAATGCGACGATTGCAGCACGGGTTCGGCGAAGGCTTCGCCCGGCAGGTTGGACACCAGCGCATCATGGCCGAAGCCGGTCAGCCTGCCATCATCATCGCAGGCAAGACGCAGCCGCTGATGGGTCTCGGACCGCCGCATGATACATTGAAACACCTGCTGGCGGCTCATCACCACCCGGACCGGGCGGTCCAGCTGCTTCGCTGCAATCGCGGCGGCTACGGCCTCTTCGCTAATGCCCAGCTTGGAACCGAACCCGCCGCCGACATAAGGTGCGCGGAGACGTACATCCTCCTCCTCGATACCCAGCGCATCGGCCAATTCGGCGATGTTGTAGTTCAGCATCTGGAGCGATGCGTACAAGGTAAGCTTGTCACCCTCCCACTGCGCAATGGCCGCATGCGGTTCCATCGCTGCCGAGGCATGCCCCTCCGTATCGATTGTGACATCGACGCTGTGAGCCGCTTCCGCCATGGCGTGGGCAAGATCGCCCTGATTGACCGTCTGGCCCTCTTTCGCTTCGGACTCCACGGCCTGCGGATCAAGCGGTGCGCCTTCCTCGGCATCATAGGTGATGGTCAGCTGTTTGGCGGCATCGCGCGCCTGTTCGAATGTTTCGGCGACGACCAGCGCAATCGGCTGCCCCCAATAAGAGACGGTTTGCGGTTCCTGCTGCGGCGCCTGGCCCGCTGTTCCTTGAGCGGCGCGCGTGGTCATTCTGGAGTCCTGGATCACCGCCAGCACGCCGGGCATCGCCAGCACGCTCTGCGTGTCGATGGACGATACGGTGCCGCGGGTGATGGTGGCCGTGACCAGAACACCTTCGGCCATATTGGCGGCTTGATATTCGGCGGCATAGGGCGCCGTACCCGTGACTTTGGCCAGACCTTCGACACGCGGCAGAGCTTTTCCAATGACGCCCTGTTTCATGCCGTCGAGCCGGTTGCTCTCGACAGGTCCGTCCTGTTTGAAATGGGCGGTCATATTTCGGTCTCCGTCGCTTCTGCCAGAACGGCGGCAAGGGTCCGCCGCGCGAGGGGAATCTTGAAGTCATTCTCCCCGAACCCCTGCGCATCTTCGAGCAGGAGATCACCCGCTTCATCGAACAGTGCAGCGCTGGGCAGCTTGCCTACCAGCAGCGTCGACAGGCGGGGATCATGCCACGGCTTATGGGCCAGCCCGCCAAAGGCGAGGTCGGCCCGGGCAATCCGGTCGCCCTCCATGGCGATGATCGCCGCGACCGATGTCAGCGCAAAGGCGTAAGACGAACGTTCGCGCACCTTGCGATAGATCTGCTTGCCCTGCACGGGAGGAGGGAGCGTGACCGCCGTGATGATTTCCCCCGGCTCCAGCACATTGTCCCGCCACGGCGTATCCCCCGGGAGGCAATGAAAGTCGCGCACGGGCACGGTGCGTTCACTTTCGTCCTCAGCCAGAATGTGGACTGCGGCGTCCAGCGCGCTCATCGCCACGGCCATGTCCCCGGGGTAGGTCGCGATACATTCCGTGCTGGTCCCAAGGACAGCATGGAGCCGCGCCACACCTTCAATCGCGCCGCACCCTGAGCCGGGCTCCCGCTTGTTGCAGGGTTGATCGATATTAGTGAAATAATAGCAGCGCGTACGCTGGCAGAGATTGCCGCCGGTGGTGGCTTTATTGCGCAATTGCTGCGTTGCGCCGGCGAGGATGGCCCGGGCCAGCACCGGATAATCGGCCCGGATACGCGGATGATTGGCAGCTGCCGTATTGGTGACAAGCGCGCCTATACGCAGCGTGCCATCCGTATTTTCGGTGATTTCGCCCAGACCAAGGCGATTAATATCGACGAGCCGATCGGGCGTTTCCACCTGCAGCTTCATCAGATCGAGCAGGTTCGTGCCGCCCGCGATGGCAAGCGCTTCGGTATCCTGGCTCAACTGCGCGGCGTGAACCAGGCTTTCGGGGCGGGTGTATTGGAATGGCTTCATACCGCCTTCTCCTTGGCGACATCCCGGATCGCGGCGAGAATATTGGCATAGGCTCCGCAGCGGCACAGATTGCCGCTCATGCGCTCGCGAATTTCCTCGTCGGAGATTTGTATCTCACCCTCGAGAGTGTCGCTGGCATCGCTCGGCATGCCGTGTGCGATTTCATCGAGCATGGCGGTCGCGGCACAGATCTGGCCCGGCGTACAATATCCGCATTGATAGCCGTCATGTTCAACAAAGGCCTTCTGCAAGGCGGAGGGGGCACCCGGCGTACCGATACCTTCAATCGTCGTCACGGTATCGCCATCATGCATCACCGCAAGGGCTAGGCAGCTGTTGATACGCATGCCGTTGACGATCACTGTACAGGCGCCGCATTGGCCGTGATCGCACCCTTTCTTGGTGCCGGTTAAACCGACTTCCTGCCGCAGGAAATCGAGCAGCGAGACGCGCGGATCGTCTGGCAGGGGATGTTTCGTGTCATTGACGGTGATGTAATCGGCCAAGGTGTCCTCCATGACCTATCGAACCCACCAATCCTCCGATGTTTCCGGCTGCAAGATAAAAAGCGTCTATAGTCAATCATTTGCAGTCTATGCGCCGCAGATCATCGGGCCGTTTGCGGTCTTATTGCCTCTTTACCGAAATGGACGGCCCACCATATTCATCGGCGATGCTGAAGGAAGAAACGGATCATCTCGCGCGAGGCATCGGGGCCGCTGTTATCCGTATAGGACCCGGTCACAGAACCGCCAGACCACGCATGGCCCGCCCCTTCGATTTCCCAATGTTCGGCAAAACTGCGATTTTCAGCATCGACCAGAGCCGTGGTGCGATAGGATTTGCCACCGGGGCTCACGCCTTCGCCTTCAACCCGGCGCAGCGCAGATATTTCCGGCGATGTGGCCCAGATTGCGTGGATCTGGTCACTGTTTGCCGGATGGACCGTGCTGTCGCGGTTACCGTGGAAGGTGATGATCGGCACGTAGTCGCGATTCTGCCCGCTTTTGCCAGTGGACTTGCCCTGCATCGCGGAAAAGGCGCCGGGCATGCTGGATGCGGAACCGCAGGCGAGCCCTGAATGGATGCCGGCCGCCGCATAAAGTTCAGGATAGCAATATGCCATAATCGAGGCAGCCGCGCCGCCGGCTGACAAACCGGCAACATAGATCCGGCCATGGTCGACCGGGTGCCCCGCCATGATGGCGCGCGTAATTCCGGCGATAAGCGCCGGCTCGCCAGATCCCTTGTTCTGATCGCCTGAGCGGAACCAGTTCCAGCATTTTTGCGCATTCGCAGCGCGCGATTGCTCGGGATAGGCGACGATCAGCCCCAGCTCCTCTGCCAACACATTCATTTGCGTCCCTGCGGCAAAATCAGCTGCCGATTGGGTGCATCCGTGCAACATGATGATCAAAGGGGCGGAAACAGGCAGCGTAGAGGGCACGTACAGCCAATAGTCGAGCGTGCCGTGCTCGGACTTGAAGCTGTACTTCTCCATCGATCCGGGACTGGCGGGCTGCGCGCGGGGCTTGGCTGTCCGGCGGGGCATATCAGGCTGAGCGAGCGCAAGCCCGGCAAATTCAGGCTCCCTCCGACCAGTCTCTCTATCGCCCTCTCCGGTCAGGGAACGGCGAATCAGCGCGGTCGCTCCGCCCAGATCACCGGCCTTGGTGAGAGCCAGGATTTCGCTCATGCTTGTCTTTAACGGAAAGCCCATTGTCGAACTCCTTTATCCGGCCCAAAATTCAAGCCATGCGATCGGGACGTGATTGGGTTGAGCGTATAAGCATCTCACCATCTGCCTGATGGCATATAGATGGGGTGCATTATGCTGCAGTGCAACAATAACATCACCGACTTGGGTGTAAACTGCTGTCAGAATCGCTGTAATGGGGCGGAAAACCGGATTTCTAGCGTTCGACTCTTTACGAACCAGCAAAGCCACTTGGCGATCGAAGCGATGCGGGTGATTGGCGAAGGGAACAGGCCTGCTTGGCCGATTTAAGTGGCAGAAGCAGGTTTTCCTGGCTTGGACTTGCCTGATTTCGGTTGCGCGGGAGTATCACTGGCAGGATCGGCCGGGCAGGACAGCTCCTTTTCTGCGGCCCCACTTTCCGCATTGGCGCGGCAAGCCGCAGCGCGTTTGTCGGCAATCTCTTCATCAATCGATTGCGCGCGTTCCTGCAGGGCCTCGTCTGCCTTGTCGAAACGTTCGTCGAAGCTGGCCTCCTGCTTGCACGCGCTGAGCGCAAGCAGGCTGGCCATTCCACAAAGACTGAGGCCCCACAAATGGCGCGCGCGCATCAATATTTCTTCTTGTAACGCACGCTGACATTGGTGGAGCCGGAACCGCCCGCCTGGCTGAGCACCGACAGGGCCGGCGTCAGGCTGACTTCCAGCTGCGTGGCGGTGAAGCCGCGCGCATCGGTGATGAATTCAATATAGATATCATCGGTCAGATATTGCCCGGCGGCCAGTGACGTGCCGCGTCCTGTCTTATCATCCGACCCCAGAATCCGCAGGCGGTCGATCCCGGTGGCAGAGCGCAATTTGCCCATCGGGTTCAGACCGCCGCCCGATCCGCGCAGCGAATTGAGCGATGCGGCCAGCTGCACAGCCTGCATGGCCGACAGATTACCGACCGAACTGCCGAAGAGAATCCGCGAGACGATTTCGTCCTGCGGCAGACCCGGCGAGCTGGAGAAGGCAATTTGCGGGTCCATCGCGCGGCCACTGACCGAGACATTGACGGTCACATCATCAATATCATCGCTCGCCCGCATATCGATCGTGGGATCGATCGTGGCCCCGCCGGTGAAGCTCACCCGGCCTTCTTCCAGTTCGAAAGAGCGCCCGGCAAAGCCCAGCGTCCCGCGGATCAGCGACACATTGCCCGACATGCGCGGCGAAGCGCTGGTCCCGCGCAAGTTCAGATCGGCCGACCATTCGGATTCCAGGCCCATGCCCGAAACATAAAGTTGATCCGGCGCACGCAGGGTAAGGTCGAGACGGATGAGCTCAAACAGGCCCGGCTGCGGCTCCACAGGTTCATCACCCGTGATACGCTGCGGCCCCTTGGGTGGTTTGAAGCGCACACCGGTCAGTTCCGGCACCTCGGCCGCGCCTTGCGAGATGATCTGATACCGTGTTTCAGGGAGTTTGATCGTGCCGGAAATCAGCGCGGTTTCCCCGGCGGATTTGCTCAGCCGAAGCTCGCCGGTGGCGGTCGTCGAAATAGCCGCACTGCGCGCGAGACGGGCATCATCCAGCGTGATCGAGAAATCCATGGGATAGCCGCTATCCGCTGCCAGACTGACATAACCCTTCGCATTCAGAGAACCGTCACCCGCCTGCGCCTGCAAGCGTTCTAGCTCAAATCGTTCGCCGCTGAAACGGCCGGAAATGGCCATATCGCTGAGCCGCGTGCCGTATGTCTGGTTTTCGTAAACCAGACTATCAGCGCGGATCACGCCCTTCATCTGCGGCTTGGACACGCGGCCCGAGAAATCGGCGGCCACGCCGATTGCGCCGCTGAGCCGCTGATCGGGCTGACCGGCGAAGGAAAACAGCGTATCGGCCGGTCCGTTATAGCGTATGCCGCCGCTCAGCGGAGCCTGCATCAAACGCTCGGTCCAGCTACCCGCCCCCGGCGCCAGCGGGCGCAGGGAAGTGACAAGCCGCCCGATAACCGAGCCTCTGCGCCGCATGACCGCACGGGCTTCCCCGCCATCGGGCAGCAACTTGCCGACGAAATTGATATTGATCGACTGGCTGACCGACGTGGCCGTGGTGCGGGTGAAATCCTTTACCTGCAGCCGTGCATCCGCACTTGGGAAAGCCGCCGGGCTGGATTGCGCGAAATCGAGGCTGCCGGTCGCGCTGCCATTCACCCCGAGGCCGGGGACAAAGGCATTCACGATGTTGAGATCCAGCGCATCGAGACGCGTCTGCAATTTCAGCCCCTGACCATAGCTCCCGGCGAGACGGATATTGCCCTTCCCGAAATCGATCCGTGTGGGCAGCAGATCATAACCTGCCATGGTAGGTTTGATGCGGGCCGGTGTCGCGGTTGAAAAATCAATCCCGCGCGCCTTGCCCTTCAGCGCCACGCGCCACAATTCCGGCGTCAGATCGGCATTTGCGGCCATCCGGAACGGCACGCCGCTAACCCCTTCGGCTACCAGCTGTGCCTTGCCCTCACCATCGCGGTAATTGATTTTAGCCCGCGCGGCGGCGAGGTTGAAACTGCCATAGGTCGTTTGCGAAAGCTGCGCATCGGCGACGATATAGGGCTGATCATACAGCACGACACGGGCATCGATGATGGCCGATCCGATGGAAATATTCGCCGGTCCGGGCAGCGTCGTGCCCTTGGCCCGCAGGTTGATCAGCGCTTCCTGATATTGCCCCTTGGCATCCAGTCGCACGATCCCGCCAATACCCTGACCATTGGCCGTCAGCTTGCCTGCAAAGGGGCCGCTCTTCGTCTGTTCAAGCGACCCGGCCAGATCGATCCCGGCAAAGCTCGCGCGGGTAATATCAAGTCTGATCACATCGCCGGTCTTCAGCACCAGATCAGCATCCAGCGGGCCGTAATCGCTTTGTCCCTTGGCCTGCAGCCGATAGCCCCCCGGCGCGCCGGAGATTTGTGCGCGCAGATTGGCCAGGCCAATGCCCAGACCCGGGCGCTCAGCCAGAATGGCCGCATCGGGATTGGCCACCGTGCCGGTGACGCGCACGACGATCGGGCCATATTGGTCGGTCAATGCGTTGACGTTGAAGGTGATCTGCCCATCGGGTGCATAGCTGCCACTGCCGCTGGTGATGCGGGCGGCGGGGGCATCCAGCGTCAGATTGCTGAACAATATTCGGCCATCCGCGCCATAGCGGATATTGGCCGCGGCCACGGCATTGCCGCCCAGCACACCGCGCACGCTTTCATTCTCGATCCGGGTGGAGCGCACCCGCACCCGCCCATTGAGCGCAAAGCCGCCACTGGGCGGGCTTTGGATTTCCATGTCGGTTTCAATGTTGAACGTGCCGACGCTGTCGATCCGGTAATTGTCGAGCCTGCCGTCAATACCGCCCGTATAAAGCCCGGTGGAGGTATCCGCGATAATCAGCGCGGTGGCATTCAGCCGATCGGAACGGATGCGCATATTATCCGACAGGATACGTGTGCCCTGTATCGCCAGATCACCATTCAGCCGGATATTCTCCAGCGTCCCGCCCGCCACGGAATCGAGGCCGGTAATCTTGCCCACACGTGCATTGACCGGGATCAGGATCTGCTTGGCATCGATGGTCGCATCGCCATTCACGCTGAGGTCGATCAGGCTCATATCATTCATCGACAGGCGCTTCGCGCGCAGCGCATAGGTGACTTGCGGCGTAGCAAATTCACCATTCAGATTGAGCGTCGCCTGCAAACCATTGCCGGAGAGATTTTCCGCCATAGCCGAGGGTTTCAGCAGCACGAATTGCATCCGCAAATCGTCAAAACTGTTATTCGCCAGATCGACGATCCCGTCGGCATCGAAATTGAACGCATCACTGGTAATGGTGCCGGTGATATCCGCGCGCCGTTCCGTCAGGGCGGCCCCCACATCCAGCGTCATGACCGGGCCGAGCAGATTGGCGGTCGGTCCTTCAAACAGCCGCGCAATGCGGGTCGGCCCCTTGATCGCAAAACTGCCATCACGCGTCGCAAGCTCCAACCGCGCGAGTTCCTCGCCCGCCAGATCGGCATTGAGCTGGCCATTCCAGTTGCTCCAGTCACCCTTGCCCGTCAGCTTCACCGAAAGCGGATCGGTGAGACCCGCCAGCGCCGCGATCACACCATCGGCAGGGGCATTGAGATCAAGGTCGAGATCGAGCTGGTTCTTTTCCGGCACGGCGTCGAGGATCAGCGCAATCTTGTCGCCACCCGCGACGTTACCGTCTGCACCATCGGTCGTACCGATGGTCTCGCCATTGAAGGTGAGCTGCGCCCGGCCATCGGCAATATGCGCCTCGCCATTCAGGCTGGCGATACGTTTTTCACCCGTTACGGGCTTCTCCGCGACAAATTGCGCGACCTTCAGCGAGCCGATGTCGATATCAAGATCAGGCAGCAACGGCCCTTCGCTGGGCGGTGTTTCGTTAAAGGCGGGCAGGCGCTTCAGCGTGATAAGGTCGGCACTGGCGGAGCGGACGTCCACGTGGCTGTTGATGAAAGCAAACGGCCGCCAGTCCAGGCGAATTTGCGGAGAGGCGAGGAACACGCCTTCAGGATCGGAGATCGCCAGATCATTGATGGTCAATTCGCTGTAGATCGACCCGTCCAGATCACCGATGCTGATCTGCATCCCGTTTTCAAATTCCAGATTCTCGATCTGTGAAACGATGAAACGATGGCCCGGCCCGGTGTTGAGCAGCAGCAGCAGCGCCGCCAGCGCCGCGAGGATAACCCCCAGCGCGATCAGCCCCCATTTCAGAATACGGCGGCCCCAATGGCTTCTGCGGTGCCCGGAATCCTCTTGCGTATCTTCCTGGATATCGTGCTGCGCAGCATCGCTGCCGGAATTCTCCGGATTTTCGGGCAGGTCCTGCATGTCGTTATTATCCTGCACCATCAGAAAGCCTGCCCGATAGAGACATAGACGCTGACCCAGCTTTCACCCGGCTTGCGCCCGATCGGGGTCGCAACGTCGAGCCGCAGGGGGCCAAAATTGGTGTAGAACCGCCCGCCAAGCCCTGCACCGAAGCGAATATTGTCAAATTGCGGCATGCTCTCTTCATAGACCTGACCAGCATCGACAAAACCGACCACACCGAAATTGCCGAAACGGTAGCGCACTTCGGCCGCCGCTTCATTCAGGCTGCGACCGCCGATGGGATTGTCATCCGGGTCCTTCGGGCCCAGCTGCTGATAGCCATAGCCACGGACCGAACCGCCCCCGCCCGCATAAAAACGCCGGGACGGAGCAAGGTCATAGCGCTCGATCCCCTGGATCGTCCCCACCCGGACGCGCCCGGCCAGCACGATCGAATTGCCGATCGGGTAATAGGCAGAGCCGTCCAGCCTCGCACGAACATAGGGCGTGAACCCGTCCTGCAGCGAGCCTTCCGGTTCGACCAGTGCGGTGAGTTTAAAGCCCTGCGTGGGATTGAGCAGATCATCGCTGTGATCAATCCCTACTTGTCCCGTCAGCCCGCCGATAAAGAAGGTCCGGCGGCGGCGTTCCTGCGCGTCGAAATCATAATCCTGTTCATTCGTGCCGATGATCTGCGCGCCATAGGCATAGGTCAGTTTCTTCTGCCAGATTTGCGAGGAATCATAGCTGATCAGCGTCGAAAGCCGCCCGGTGAAGGCTTCATAGGCGTCATAATCGCTGTGCAAAGCTTCGGCGCCGATCTGGAATGTCCGGTCGCGTCGCCCGGCGTTGGAGCGGCGGAACGTTGCGCTGGCGCCCTGTTCCTGCGTACCGGCAACCCCCGTGAATATCAGCGCGCCTTCAGGCGGGAAGACATTGCGATGGGTCCAGCTTCCTTCCAGACGGAAGCCCTGCCCGGTGCCAAAGCCCGCGCTTCCGGCCAGAGTGCGCGGGGGGCCGGCATCCTGATCGACCATCAGTGTGACATATTCGGTGCCCTCACCGGCGGCTTTGCCAGTTTCCTTCGGCGTTACGGTGACGGTGTTGAACAATCCAGTCGCGACCAGAGCCTGCCGCAGATCATCCACGTCGCGGCTGTCATATAAATCACCGCGATCAAAGCGGGTCAGCACCTCAACATGCTCCGCATCAAAGGCCAGATCGCCGCTCGTCTCGATTCCTCCAAAGCGGGATCGCGGCCCGGTTTTGACCGGCAAAGTGTACACGCCATCGCCGGTTTCGGGATCGAGCAGAATATCGCGGTGACCCACTTCGGCGAAGGGATATCCTTGCTGCGGCAGGACCACCGCCACATTCGCTTCCGCGCCCTGCACCCGCTCGGCAATGATGTTGTCACCCACCTTCAGCGGGAGATTATCGCGGATCAAATTCGGCGGATCAGTGGGATCGGCCTTAATGATGATGTCGGAGAAGGCATAACGCGTGCCGGGCACGACATCGATCACCGCATTGAGCGGCTGCCCATCATCGCTGACCGCGCGGTCCAGCCTGGTATTGGCCTGCGCCTCAAACCACCCTTCGGAGGCGAGAATGCGCTTCATCAACCGGCTGTCTTCGGTCAGTCTGGCGTTGATCTGGGCCGTATTGGCGGCCTCCTTGTCCTCTTTCAGCGAAGACAGATCGTCGAACATTCCGGCGAGATTTGTGCTGGATTCCTTATCCGCCTCAGCCAGACCATTCACTTCGACCGTATATTTGATCTCTACCGTTTCGTCGTCCGATCCATCGCTGCCATCGGCGAATTCAACCGGCTCGACATTGAATTGATCAAGTGGCGGCAGCGGCGCGGTCAGTTCGGCATCGCGCACGGGCGCGTCGGCGATTTCCTCATTCGGGTCCTGATCGTCCAGCGCAGGATTTTCGGCAGCAAATTCATCATTCTGCTGCGCGCTCTGGCTGATATTCTGCGCCGGATTATCCGTCGTATCCGCATCATCGCTGCTGACAGCAAAGCGGCGTTCGAACTCCTCGATCGATTCCAGCTCACCCTGCAATTCAGGATCGTCATTCGGCCCCGGTTCGGGCACGGAATCTGCAAATTCCTCATTGGAAATGACCGTTTCCACCTCGGGCAGATCGGCACCCGGCGGCGGGGCGGGAATATCGGCGTCCGTGCCGTCGGTAACGCCCTTCGCCTCGCCCGGCGCCGCTTCATCCTGCTCCGTTTCCCTCTGCGCAGCAGATTGCGGTGCGGCGGCATCCTGCGCCAGCGCGCTGTTCCACGGCGCGACCATCATCGCTGCCCCGGCCAGCAAAACACACCGCATGGCGGCACGATTGCCTGCTCCGCTCGTTAAGCCGAAATGGTCGGACCCGCCCACTATCTTCAACAAACCAAAGCTGGGCATCCGAATTTATATCCTGAACGTGTACTCTGAGCGTCGTCCGAGGAGCCTGCTCAATGACTGATGATAGTGATGGCATGATAGTCGCACCAGCATCCAATGCAATGGTGAAGGCGCCCTGGCAGATGTCAAAATCGGCTTGGATACAAGTATTTAAGCGCGTCTATACCATGTGGGGCTTTCACAACATATCTCTGTTGGGAGCGGGTGTCGCATTTTTCGTCTTTCTGTCAATCACACCGCTGATTGGCGCAGTCGTGATGGTTTACGGATTGGTGGGGGATACCGACACGGTGCAGCGCCAGATGCAATGGATATTCCAGATCGTCCCGCATGATGCGGCGGTGTTGATACAGGATCAGCTCTTCAGAATCGTCACCACCAATTCGGGCGTCACCGGGTTTGCGCTGATCATCGCATTATTCTTTGCCATATATGGCGGAATGCGGGCGGCCAATGGCCTGATCGGCGCGCTCAACATCATCAATGAAGAGCATGAAACGCGCGGGATCATCCCCCTCACCTTCCGCACTGCATGGCTCACTCTGGCGGCCATCGGCATTGCGATTGTTGGGCTGGTTGCCAGCGGCATATTCGTCTGGTTGCAATCGCAGACTGAGATTCTGCTCGGCCCCTGGACCACCCTTTTGTTCAAGGCGCTGACCTGGCTGCTGGCGATTGGGCTGGGGTCATATGGCTTTGCACTGGTGATGCGTTACGGGCCGGACAGGGAACCGGCCAAATGGCGCTGGCTCGCACCGGGATCACTGCTCGCGACTTTGCTGTGGATCGGCATATCCTTCGGCTTTTCCTATTATGTCGCTTATATCAGCAGCTATAATTCGACCTATGGGTCGATGTCTGCCGTGGTGGTGTTCCTGATGTGGCTGTTCCTGTCTGCCTATGGCGTATTGGCGGGCGCGCTGCTGAATGCGGAACTGGAACGACAGACCGAATGCGACAGCACGCGCGGGCCCGACAAACCCGTGGGCGAAAGGGGCGCCGTGCTGGCCGATCTGGTGGAAGGCGATTTGTCGATCGAGGAATGGCTGAAGAAGAGCCAGCGCCGCGCCGTTACACGCGCGCTGAAAAAAGTGCAGAAGTAAGAGGCTGCACGCCTCAGATCCGGTCGAAGATCGACCCCATGCGCGGGCTGAACAGGCGGTCGTAAATCCTGAGCAGATGCGTGTCGGTCATCGCCGCGATATGGTCACAGATGATGCGCGGATCATCCCCCGAAGCGGCGAATGACGTCAGCGCATCGGGGGACAGCAGCCGCTCCGGCTCTGCCATCAGCGCTTCAAACACGGCAACGACCATGCCCTGCCCCTTGAATTCGAGCTGCTGCACGGTGGGGGAGCGGATGACCCGGCGCACGACCAGATCCTGCAGCACATCCAGCATCGCGCGCTGCGGTGCCTTCAGCCGTGCCCGAAAACGCAGCAGAGGGTCGGTGAACTGCGGCAATTCTGTATATTCCACCGCGGTGATGAAATGATGCACCAGGCGCCCGATGAAGCGTTTGCGCGCGCCGCCTTCGCCAAACAGCCCCTCCACCACGATTTCGAAGACGTCATTCTCGCTCTCAGCGGGATATTTCGCCTTCATCGCATCCAGAAATGTGGGGCATTTATCGCGCAGGGCAGTGGCAAATGTGTCCCGGTCGATCAGTTGCAGCGCGATCGCATCCTCCAGATCATGGACGCCATAGGCTATGTCATCGGCCACATCCATGATGCTGCAATCGAGCGATTTATGCCGGCTGCGCGCATGTTTGCCCGGTCTCGCCTCGCTGGCGCAAAATTCCGCGCGTTCATCCTCCGGCAAATCTTCCAGCAACCATTCGACCACGTCCTGCTCACTATCCATATAGCATTTGGGCGGTTTGCAACTGGCGCTGTCGAGCACCTGTATCCGGGTGGTGCCGGTCAGCAGCGATGGCACGATTTCGCGATTGTAGGCGCGCGCATAAGGCACCGGATATTTAAGCACTCCCAGCAGAGAGCGACGGCAGAGATTGGCCCCGGCATTTTCGGAAAAATCCTCCAGACGGGACAGGATGCGCAGCGTCTGGCCATTGCCTTCAAACCCGCCATGGTCGCGCATGCAGTAATTCAGCGCCACTTCGCCGCCATGGCCGAAAGGCGGATGCCCCAGATCATGCATGCAGCCCAGCGCCTGCACCATCGCCCGCCCGGGCAGGAAAGGCCGGACTTCTGATTGCGGGAAAGTCTTGGCGAGCTGTCCCGAAACCCCGCCCGCGATCTGCGCCACCTCCAGCGAATGGGTCAGCCGCGTACGGTAGAAATCGCTGTCCCCCAGATTGAGGATCTGCGTCTTGCCCTGCAACCGGCGGAAAGATTCCGAATGAATGACGCGGGCGTAATCGATATCGCCATCATCGCGCGCATCCTCCGCCTGTTTGGACCAGTTTTCGCGCCGCGCATGCCACATCATGATTGTCTCTTGTAACAGTGTAATCGCCTGTGACCCTGCGCGATTGGCGCGTTTCGATCAACGGACAAAGAGGCAATGCGGTCAGACTGGCCAGATATGACCGTGATCTATGATGGAGATGGCCCGGATACGAACAAGGTCGTCCCGCCACGATCAGGCCCACGATCACGCCCCTGATCAAGACTTGCGTGTTGCGCCATTCGCAATGAATATCGCAACCTCGTTCTATTGAATGCACGGCGAATGCTTGTCAGGATCACCATATGGTCAATCGCACAGGAAGATCACAGATGAATGTCACCCAGGGTCGGCCCGGCCTGTTTGCCTCTCTATGCCGCACAATCATCTGCTGCCTTGTGCTTGCCTTCACAGCTTTGCGTCCAGCCTATGCGCAGGACACCGGCGATGACACGCTGACCGCACTGACCGGCGCCAATGTCGTCAATGTCACCACGGGGAAGACGATTGCGGATGCGGTGGTCCTCATTCGCGGCGACAAGATCGAAAGCGTCGGCCCGGCGGGCTCCACGCCCATCCCGGCCTCTGCCACTGTCATTCCGATGGACGGGCAATGGCTGGTCCCGGGCCTGATGAATATGCATGTCCATCTGGGACTGAAACTGCCCGGTGCGGCGGGGGCCGCTCTGGTCAATGAAACCGACCCGGAAGAAGTCCTGCGCATGGCAGCCAATGCGCGCCGTTCGCTGGAAAGCGGCGTCACCACCCTGCGCCTCGTCGGGGAAGATCACGGGACCGATTTTGCGCTGAAACAGGCGATCGACAGCGGTGAAATCACCGGCCCGCGGATTGAAACCGCTGGCGAAGTCATCGTGCCGACAGGCGGCCACGGGTCGCTGGAGGCCGATGGTCCCTATGCGCTGGCCCATGCCGCCCGCGAACAGATCAAACATGGCGCTACCTGGATCAAGATCGCAATTTCTGGCGGCATTTCCGACACGCATGGCGCGATTTCGGCCGCGCCGATGACCGATGAGGAAATGCAGACACTGATCGAAGTGGCGCATCGCAACAATGTGAAAGTCACCGCGCATAACGGCTCCTCCCCCGCCGCGCAGCAATCGCTGAAATTCGGGATCGATGGCTTCGAACATGGCTATCACCTCAATGACGACATTCTCAGCGAAATGAAGCGTCAGGGCACATGGCTGGTGCCGACCATCGTGGTGACGCAGCCCGGGGCCATGGAATTCTATCGCAAGATCGGCGCGCCGGATTGGTATCTTGGCCGCGTGGCGGCAACGGGTGAAGATCATTGGAAGACCCTGCAAAACGCCATCGCCAAGGGTGTGAATATCGCATTGGGGACCGATCAGTTTCCCTTCGAACCCAATAGCGGCACCACTGCCACCATCCGCGAAGCCGAACTCTACGTCAAAGCCGGCATGACCCCGCTCCAAGCGCTGCAGGCCGCCACGACCGAACCCGCACGGATGATGGGCCGCGACGACATCGGCCAGATCGCGCCGGGTTATTATGCCGACATCATCGCCCTGCCAACCAATCCGGTTCAGGATATCTCTGCTCTGCGCCAGATTGGTTTTGTCATGAAGGGCGGGCAGATTATTCGTGATGACCGCGATCCGCGCTAATCCCTGAATATCCCTCCGGCCAAACCGGGAAGGACATGAAATGAAGAATGGTCAGCGCTCCGGCGCGCAGCGTCCCTGGCATTTTCTGTTATTGCTCGTGCCCTTCATCTGGCAGGTGGCAGCCATCCCGCTGGTAAATGATATTCGCTGGGACGGTCTGTTCCTTCCTTTCCCCATGCTGTGGCAAATGGTCGGCATTCTGGTCGCTACGGCCAGTATTGGCACGGTCTATAAGATCGACCGCAAACGCGCCGCTGCCGCCGGTGAATTTGACGCGCCGGAACAGACAGGCCCGGACCTCTCCCGCAACGAACAGGGTGAGGGATAATGGCGCTGACCATCACGATCATTCTCGTCATCCTCACCATTGCCGGCTCGGTCCTTTATGGATCGCGCAATCGCGGTTCCGGCGGAGTGACCGAATGGGCCGTTGGCGGGCGCCGGATGGGCACGCTGATCTTCTGGTTCCTGAATGCGGGGGAAATCTACACGACTTTCGCCGTGCTCGGCATTTCAGGCTATGCCTGGGCCTATGGCGCGCCCGCTTATCTCGCTTTCCTGTCCGTCTCGCTGACGGCGGCCGTGGGCTATTGGCTGACGCCGCGCATCTGGCATGCGGGCAAGGCCGGCAATTTCATCACCCAGGCGGATTTCTTCGCCGATCATTACCGCGCACGCTGGCTCGGCATCGTGGTGGGGCTGGCCGGGATTGCCGCGCTGATCGTCTATGTGCAGATCCAGATTACCGCACTGGCGCTGGTCCTGCGTCTCTCCGTCGATGCGGAGATTTCGAACACCGCCTCTGCCATTGCGGCGGCCGTGCTGATGCTGCTCTTCGTCATGTCCGCAGGCCTGCGATCGGCCGCCTTTGCCGCGGCGGTGAAGGATATTCTGATGGTCGTCATCGTCATTGCGCTGAGCGCGACGGTGGCCGGTCATGTCGGTGCCAGTTCGATCGGCGATGTCTTTACCCGCGTTCAGGACGCCTATCCCGGAATTGGCAGCCTGCCCGGGCGTGATCCGGACATGGGCCTGTCCACCATCTGGATGATGACCGCGGGCATCAATGTCGCGCTGGGGACCTATATTTTCCCGCATATGTTCCAGCTGACCTATTCCGCATCGGATAGCTGGGCCGTGCGGCGCAATGCGGTGTTTCAGCCGCTTTATTCGCTGTCTTACTTCTTCATCATCCTGCTGGGGTTCGGTGCGCTGCTCGCCGGGACGATGCCCGCTCTGGATGATCCCAATGCGGTGCTGCTGACCTTCGTGGCGGATCGCTATCCGGCATGGGCGATTGGCCTGTTTGCGGGCACGGCCTGCCTGCTGGCGCTGGTTCCCGGCTCGGTTCTGCTGCTCACCGCCGGTTCGATTTTCAGCCGCAATGTCGTGCGGCCAATGATGCCCGGCCTCAGCGACACATCAGAACTGCTCATCTCCCGCATATCCATGGTCGGGTGTGCTGCCATCGCGGTCTATCTGACCATCGGCGCAACCCAGTCGCTCGTCGATATCGGGCTGACGGCCTATGCGTCCATCGGGATGCTGGCACCGGGCGTCTTCCTGGCCTTCCTGTGGCGGCAAACGAATGCCTTTGCGGTGCTGGCCGGGATTGGGACGGGCTATGTCGTGCTGATGCTCCCCTCATCTTCGCCATTGATGGCGTGGTTCCCCGAATGGGAAGCCGGATTGGTCGCCATGCTGTTTAACGCGCTGGTCGTCCTCGCACTCAGCCCCCTCCTGAATCTGGTGACAGGCAAGCGGGAGCAAGCCGCGGCAGGCTGAAACCGGGAAGTGGGGCGCTTCAACTCAAGGTTAGAGCGCCTTGCCGCCTAGCTATCACTCAGCTCAAATCGCGGAATGCGCTTGCCTTTGCGGCGGCTCGTGAGGTGGAAAAACCGGCAACGATCACAGCGATAGGGGCGCATCGCCAAACCGGAGCGCTGCACAACAAGGAGCGCTTCCTCTTCCGATCGGTAGGAGACCTTCTTCCGGCAGATGCTCAATCGCGTGCGCATTGGGCCAGACTATCAAATCCCTGCCGGCCTGCCTATCTTGCAACCGAGCTCAGCAATCATCACCCCGCGCTCAGCAGCAGTATAATATGGTCATCGACAAGTCATGATTTGCTGTAAAGGGGCGGGCATGATCCTGTCCATTCTTGCCGCCCTGCTGCTCACGCCAATGGCCCCTAATGCCGCGGCACAGCCCGCGAGTGACGCCTCCACCCCTCAGGAATACGCCCCACCTGTTACGATCCTGATCAGTATCGATGGTGGACGCGCCGATTATCTTGATCGCGGAGTTACGCCGGCCCTTTCGGCCCTGGCGGAAAAGGGTGTCACGGGGCCGATGCACCCTTCTTTCCCGTCCAAGACCTTCCCCAACCACTGGACACTCGTCACCGGGTTGCGACCTGACGAACACGGCATCACCGCCAACAATATGGAAGATCCCCGGCGCCCCGGTGAACGCTTCAGCACGGCAACCAGCGATCCGTTCTGGTGGAACGAGGCCATGCCTGTCTGGGTGGCGGCCGAACAGGCTGGCATCCGGTCCGCGATCATGTTCTGGCCGGGCTCCAACGTGGCCTGGGGCGCGGCGCCTGATCCGGCTGATCCGGATCACATGCTGGAAGGCACGCGCCCCTCCGACTGGCAGCAGTTCAACCAGGCAGTGACGAACCGCCAACGCGTCAATGCGGTGCTCGACTGGATGCGGCGCCCCGCTGATATCCGCCCACAGTTCGTGGCGCTCTATTTCGACACGATTGACACTGCGGGGCATCATTTTGGCCCCGATGATCCGCGCACGACCGAGGCTTTGCACGCGCTTGATGCCGAGATCGGAAGGCTGGTGACAGAACTGCACACCATGGGCCGGGAGGCCAACATCGTGGTTGTGGCAGATCACGGTATGGCGGCGGTATCGAGCGATCGCGTGATCGCGCTGGATACGCTGCTTCCCGCCGAAGATGCGCGTATTATAGAGCATGGCCCCTATGCCACGCTGCAACCCGCGCCGGGGCATGAGCAAGACGTTGCGGCGGCGCTTGGCCGGCCGCATGAACATATGCGCTGCTGGCCCAAGGAGCGTATCCCAGAGCGTTTCCATTACGGCCATCACCGGCGCATTCCCGCCTGGCTATGCCTCGCCAAGTCGGGCTGGAGCATCCTGCCTACCGCCGGCCGTGCAGAAGGCGGCGCGCATGGCTATGACCCTGAAGATCCGGAAATGGCCGCATTGTTCATTGCCAGCGGCCCCGCGATCAAAGCCGGCACCACCGTCGATGCCTTTGACAACATCGCAGTGGAACCGCTGCTACGCCGCCTCATCGGCCTCCCGCAACGCCGCGAAGCCAAGCCCGGCGCGTTGACAGAAGTGCTCAAGGAAGCGGACGAGCGCTAAGGTACCGCGCCGTTTCCATTGATTATAGTCATGTCGGTAATTGTCCGGCCCGCGCTTCATTGACCCGTCGCGCGGATGGTTTTTATGAGCGATCTGGCGTCCACCGTGGCGCGCGTTTCCCACCACTGCCGCACGTCAGCGGCAATGTGCGGTGTGGCCGGCCCGTATGAAAGACGCCCAGCTTCCCTTGATGTAGTCTGCGCGGCCGAGGACCCGGTCTGGCTCCCGCACTTGTCACTGCAGTTTGCTGCAGTGCGCGGCACAGGGCTGGTTCCAAGGGCGAAGCGCCTTGGCACACTTTTTCGACCATCGGCTAAAAAAGAAAAGCGTGTTTATCTTTTTTGTTTGACGGTTTGTTTTTTTGAGGAGTGACCTTTCGGACTCAATTCGAACCTGTCAGAATTTGAGCAGAGCAGGTGGGGTTGGGTTAATGAAGAAGAGTACCGTTGCAGGCATTGCGGGGTCCGTGAGGTGCATACCTCTGACCCTGACCGATCTGTATCATCAGGAGCGGCACGGTAAGCGTTTGGACAAAACGTCAAAGGCGCGGGTGATTCGTGACATTCTGCCGATAACTACGACGGGGTTAGAATTGCGCGATTTGTACAATGCACATGTCGAAGGGTGCTTCATTCCGAAGGGCAAGACGAAGGTCATCCACGCGATCATCCAATGGCCGAAGGATCTGGTGGACCCGAACGATGAGGGGTGGATGCTCCGCCACGGGATCGCATTTGCGAAACGCGTATGGGGAGAGGATTCGATCGTCGCAGCACGGTACGATCGTGATGAGAAAAGTGCAGCGGTCGTCGATCTGTTCCTGGTGCCTAAGTACCGCAAGTACACCAAGACCGATCCCAACGGTAAGCTGGCCGTTAGTATAACCAAGCACGGCAAGGATCTGGCCAAGAGGCTGAGCCGGATGACTGGCAAGTCCAAGAAGGGAGAACCACAAGCTTCGCCTTGGGACGTTGGGATGGCCCTGCAGGATGAGCTGTACATGTACATGCGCGACGTAATACGCCTTGAAGGCGTCGCTCGCGGTCAAAAGAAGGAAGCGCCGGGTCCGGACTGGAAAAGCTCCGAGCAGTTGCGCACCCAAGAGCTCGACCAAAGGGATGCAGCCCTTTATGTTCGGAAGCAGGAATTGGATGACCGGAAGCAAGAACTGGATGACCGACAGCAGCAGATCCAAATCGACACGGCGGTGGCACAGGCCAAGAGCAAGAAGTGCGTCGATGATGCTGAAGCACTCGCACAGAAGATTATCCTAGCGGCAAGCGAGCATGTAGCGAAGTGGAAGGCTGAAGCTGAGGTGCTGGGGCGAGAGGTCGGCTATGAAGCTGGTTTCCAGGAGGGGCAAGCGAAGCTCAAGGAGGAGCAGGAAGCCGCTAGTAAGGCGAAGGCGGCCGCCGAGCAGAATAATCGCGAAAGCAAGAAGGCTCTAGATACCGCGATGGATGAGCGGCATCAGGCGGAATTACTTCGAAACGAAGCAGAGAGCGATGCACATGCCATTCGCGCCAAGGCGAAGCAGGAGGCTGCTTCGCAACATGCGGCGCTGGCGCAACGTCAGGTGGCAATCGAAGCCGGCCTAGAGGCCCTGCTGAAAGGGGAAATCGAAAACGACAAAAGCATAGGAAATCATCGTCGTACGCTCGCTTTCAGAACCGACCTGCCTTCGGAAAAGAAGGACCATCTGGAAAAGACAATCACACCCGCGTGGTATTGGCTTAGCTGCCAGGCCGAGCGCCTAGCCGACATCACCTATCGCCGGGTTAAAGCTCGTGAAGCCCAGCTCGATGCGTGTCAGGTCTCACTTGATGATCGGGAGCGGAACCTTATGAAGACCAGCCTACGCCAAGAAGCGCAAAAGCGTGAACTGGCGCAGAGCTGGAAGGACCTGAACTCGTTGACGGAGAAGGCCAGCGCCGCCAAGCTGGCCTTTCAGGACGCTATCGCCCCAATCACTGGATGGATTCATAAGTTCGAAGAAGCGCGGGGACCAGTCAGGCAGGTCATGGAGATCGCGCCGCAACGCAAGATTGCGGAGGCTGCATTGGCAGAGCCGGCGATCCAGGCGGCCCAGGCAGCCGATGCCGATATCACGCGCGGTTGGTGGCGTTCAAAGCGATGAAACAGAAAGGGAGGGGGATCGGAGGATAGATCCTTGAATGTCGTTGCGGTCTCTCAGCAAAGGACGTTCTCGCGCGACAAAACCCCCCTTCAGTCCAATTGAATCGCTCTGGGTCTGCCGGAGGCGTTGGGTTGTGAGTCACGCTGCCATAACGATGTTATTCGCGGCAGCATAATATTGATTTTCGGCTCCAGCAGCCGACGATGGTTGAACCAATCGCCCCATTCGAGCGTCGCATATTCGACGGCTTCAAAGCTGCGCCACGGCCCGCACCTGTGGATCACCTCGGCTTTGTAAAGGCCGTTGATCGTCTCACCCCATGTCCACAGAACCAGATTCAGGTCATCGGCCGCTGCTCCAGGAGCAAGACTCTGCACGAGCATGCCGGTGTGGCCTGCATCGATCAGGTCAATCGCTAATTGCTGCGTGGCGGCGAGGCCAGGCGCCTTGACCTGATCGCGCCAAGTCGGATCTGCGAGACCGGCAAGGTCCATCTTGAAGCCGTCGAGTGCTGCAGGATCACGGGTGTCGAAGACATTCTCGATCTCGTCATCGTAAGCCACGACTGTATTTGGCTGTAACGAGCCGGCCTGATTGACTTCTCTGATTGCGGTGGAGAAAGAGAGGGCCAGGTAAAGGGCGGGCATCCCTCCCCCGGTTCCGAGCATTAGTCTCCGTCTTATCGGGAAAGTTAAGCAAAGCTCGCGAGACGAGCTTAAAACTGTCGGCGCGAGTGTCTGGACATGGGGCTTGTTCTGTTGAAAAGTCGCCCTTGGGACCGATTGGCACGCGCTTCGGACATCAGACGAACAGTGTCGCCCTCCTGTGTTGATCCACCACTGGCACTCGAGCGGTATCACGCGCCGCAAGACAACGATCGCAAAGAAGCCTGCGGAGTTCCAGGCAGCGCTTAGTGCGCTCAGCGGCGAGCGCTCGAACGACCCCGCCGTCCTGTTCGGCCTCCTGATCGGTTACTTTGTTAACATCCCACGCGTGGGCACCAACGTGCTCACCGAAATTCTCCACGCCCGCGATCCTGAGCGGTGGCGAGGCCTCCGGTTGCACCGCAGCCGAGCCACTGATGGAGATCCCGGTCGCCGCACCCAAGGCGCTGCCCGACTATCGCCGCTACAAGGACCGAAACCACATCGAGCGCATGTTCAACAAGCTGACGCAGGCCCGCCGCATCGCCACACGCTACGACAAAACCGCCTTGTCCTTCGCCAGCTTCCTCAACCTCGCCTGTGGCTGAAATCTGATGTCAACAAAGCCTAGCTCTCTGGATATTCCTGTTCCTGCACCTCGGCATGGCTGAACATGATCCGGTTTCGGGCGAATGACTGGCCTCCATCACCCCGCATCTTCCTAGACGACGCACGCGGTCATCCAAACTGCGAAATAATGGAGGCCCGACGCCAAGTGTTATCCGCGAACGCTTAGAAGATAGCGCGCAACGCGATCCAGATCCTCAAGCTTGCCGGTGGTCATCACAGAAAGAGCGGTGCGATCCTCGAACGCCTGGTTTGGCGAGCGCAGCCACCCCGGCATGCGATCGGGCGGCAACTGTGTCCCGAGCGAAGCGTATATCGAGAGTACCGCCCCAATCCGGATGATGACCATCTCCGCTATTGGCACAGGCTCATGGGCCTGAATGCGGATGCGCAGGTCCTCGAAAACAGCAGACTCTCGAATACCGAGAATCTGCCTCTGCTCCTCCTCGGTAAGCTTCCATTCCCTGGCGATGTTGAGGAAGCCTCGCAGGGCCGAACCGCCATGGCGGACCGGATCTAGGTCGGCAAAGGATCCCGCCATCACAGGTACACTCCAGCATCAATGGCCCCGATCATGTCGAGGATGAAGGCGAGGCCTTCCTCGGACTGCTCGGCCTGTTCGATGGGCGTCTCGCCACCCAGCCAGTAATGCCGGCGGTTCATGAAGTGGATCGTCTGTACAAGATCTCCACCATAGAGAGTCCTTGCGGCCTCGAGCGCTGCCCGTACCGAGCGGCGTCCCCTGGCGCCCAAAAAAGGGATGTCTTCCATCATTACCTTGGCAGCATCCTTGGTCCTGCCCGCCGCGATCAGGCCTAGAAGGCAGGGCACGGTCACCAGCGGCATATGCGGATCGGCGGGGCCCTCCCCACTGGCCAGCAATTGACGCGCCCGCTGGACCGTGAGCTGCATCGCGTCCACGGCCTCCAGGCCCTGCTCGGCGAGGTCGCGCGCGGCGACTTCGCGGGCTTCGGCGTCAAAGAGTGTCTCGCTCATGCTGCCGTCTCCTTCGCCACGTGGCGCTGCCAGGCTTCCAAAGCTTCATTATAGCCCCGATCAGAGCATAGCCGGTGGCAGGTGCCACCCAGGCCATTGATGGTGACGGGTCTGGGCAGCACGATGCAATGGACATGGTTGCCGTAGCCCTCGAGCCCGGCAACGCCTGGCACGTGCGCGACCAGGATCACCGGAAAACGAACTGCGAAATGCGCGCGAACAAATCCGCGAGCCCTCTCGTAACCGACATGCCAAGGTTCGGACGGATCAAGGGACAGCTTCGCCTGAACCATCGCATGCTTCTCGAAGCTAGGGCGGGTCTCGTCGAACCGCTTCAGCAGGAAGGCGCAGTCAGCATAGTCGGCCGGAGCGGTCGGCGGCAGCAGTACCTCGGCCCTGGCGGCCTGGCCGAACACAGGATCATCGCCTAGACGAAGCTTCTTGAGAACCCAGGGCGTAATACCCTCACGCAGGCCTTCGCCCTCCCACCAATAGCGGGTGAAGGCGAAGCCGGGATGATCGCCATCGCCCTTGCCAAAGCTCTTGAACGTGGCGGGTTCGCCTGCCTCTATGTCTGCAGTCCCATCCTCGATCGCCGCCACCTGCTTGATTGGCGCGGCCTTCTTCGCAGCGGTTGTCTTTTGTGCCTTGGCCATGGTCAGAGGCTCCCCTCGAAGGAGGGCCTCTCGATCGCGCGAATGATACCGCGGCGACGCTCATCGGCATCGAGGAACGGAGCATCGGTCTCTTTCACGAGCCCCCTGCCCGTAGCGCGGATAAAGGCCCCCTCGCCCGCTGTCGGGATCAGCCAGAGTTCGCTTCCTCTACGGCGCCACGCGACATAGCCGAAAAGCCAGTCCTCGTGATCGCGCAGCAACATATCGAAGCTCGTGCCGCGAATGGCATCGTGCCTCAGCAAGAGAGCATCATGGCCGGTCAGCTCAGCAAGAGCTCTCCCTTCCGGGAGCAGCAACGGCCTGTTGCAGGAGGTGCCCGTCATTACGAAGCCGGCGAAAGGCGCAACCGCGCATCCCGCCAGCCACGGCTCTCTTCTGGTGTGGATCATCGCCCCAATGGCCATTGTGCACTTTTGGATGCGTCTTTGCACCGGATGGCTCACGAACGGCACAATGGGTTCGCCCACGAACGGGTGGTTCAACGTCATACTACTCATGTAGGTTATCCTTCGGGGACCGGGCGGAGCCTTCGGCGCGTCCCCACTGGAAATTTCATTTAACTGGCTCAGCCACTTGGCGAGCATTCTTCCTTTGGAGTTCTTCCTTCGAAGCGGGACGGGTCTCGCCGCGTCACGCATGGCTAGACCCGGACTTGGCCGCACTAATCATTGTCAGCGGTCCCGGGATCAAAGCCGGCCAAGGGTTGAAGTCCGCCCGACTCAAATAAATGGTTTCCGAATTGTCCGCAGATCAGGCGACCGCAGGATAATAGTCGCGATACCAGTCCACGAATTTGGCCACGCCCTCTTTCACTTCCGTTACCAGGTTTTCTGATCACGATGGAGGAAGATCTGTCACAGAATGGAGTGTTGTCTCGTCATCAGGGTTACAGCAAAAAGGGATACCTCGTGATGACGCAAAGACTGGACTATTTTGATACCGCCCCCGATACGATGAAGCCGATGGTGGCGCTTGAAGAAAGCCTTGCCCGCATGTCTATCTCAACGGCGATGCGCGAGCTGCTGAAAATCCGTGCGTCTCAGATAAATGGCTGTGCCTATTGTCTGAACATGCATCTGCCTGCAGCGCGGAAGGCGGGCATTCCGCAAAGAAAGCTCGACGTTCTGGCCGCATGGCGTGAAAGCCCGGCCTTCACCGTGCAAGAGCGCGCGGCGCTTGGCTGGTGTGAGGCGCTCACCCGCATTGAAACCACCGGCGCAGATGACAGCAGCTTCACCGCATTCGCAGACGCCTTCAGCCCGGTGGAACAGGTCGAAATCACGCTGATCATCACGACCATCAACGCATGGAACCGGATCGCGGTCGGGTTTCGCAGCCAGCATCCGCTTGAGGCTCAGGATGCCGCCTGAACGCATCCTCCAGACATTCGAGAAACACCGTCCTCGCCTCCGCTCGCTGGCCTATCGCATGACGGGATCGCTCACCGATTCCGAGGATATCCTCCAGGAAACGTGGATGCGCTGGAGCACCTGCAACCATGACAGCATCCGCGATCCTGCGCGATGGCTCACCACAATTACCGCCCGGCAATGTCTGGACCATCTGAATTCGGCCCGAATGCGGCGCGAGCGCTATGTCGGCGCGTGGCTGCCCGATCCGTTGATTTCCGGCATGGCGCCCGATGCCGAAACACTTCTGTCCGAAGGCGAAGACGTGCGGATCGCGCTTCTGCTGATGCTGCAAAGCCTCTCGCCTCCGATGCGCGCCGCGTTTCTGCTGCGTGAGGCCTTCGATTTTTCCTACGCAGAAATTGCGGCGGTTACGGGTGATGCGGAGGCCTCCGCCAGACAGCTTGTTTCGCGGGCACGCAAGCGGATGGCGGGGGCGGAGCCGGAATGCACGAGCAGCACTGCAGAAGAAGAAGCGCTCGTCCATGCCTTCTGGCAGGCCAGTCGGACCGGAGACATGGACCAATTGCTGGCGCTTTTTGCAGAGGACATCGAGGTTTATACCGATGGCGGTGGGCGGGTGCCTGCGTCCCTCAATGTCTTGCACGGCGCATGGCGGGCAGCCGCACTCTTTGCCGGTCTGGCACGCAAGAGCGACCGCCCGTCCCGCCCATGCCCGCCCCTTCTGCGCGTCAATGGCAGCCCCGGATTTGTCAGCGTGGAGACGGGCGATGTCTTGCAGACCACCGCGCTCGCTATTA
>NZ_WTYT01000008.1 GCF_009827595.1 Altericroceibacterium endophyticum
ATCATCGCGAAGGGTGATTTCGCCTTTCTCGAGAGGGTTAAAACTGGGCCGATTGCGGTCGGTCCGGGATTGACCAGGTTACGCAGAAAAGCCGCCATTCCGCTCACGACCCCATTGCGGACATTGAAAGTCTTTGACAAATTAGTGGCATGGCAGAGCCAGTTCATCGTCTGCGCCGGATCATTGACCGAGAGTGGATCAGAGTCGGGTGGACATGTATGCCTACACTGAAACACCACCTAATTGCGTTCACCCCCGTAGCCATTCTTCTCGCTCCAGCGATGGCAGCCGAGCATTGGTCCTACGAAGCAAGCGCAGCGATCCTTTTAGCCGGCATTCTGGCATATTGTGTGATGATCATATGGATACACATTCGCAGGATGGCAGGCTTGGGCTATTTCTCATCAGCGCGATCCGACAGAGTGGCGAAGCGATATCAGCGCCGCCGTGCGAGGCTGGCTGCTTTAAAGGACAGCGTCTGACAGGAACGGCGGGAAACCACGACAATGGCATCATTTCGGCCGTTCCGGAAACGACAACATTGCGGACATCACTGCTCGCTGACAGATAGTAGAAATGAACCCAATCATCAGCCTGTCTTTCCTTGCCTTGATTGCGGGCACCTCCCCCTTGTCGGCTTCGGACGATGCATGGCCCTACGCTGCGTCTGTGACGTTTGAAGAGGGCGAATGCCGGTTTTGGACAGGAGATGTTGGTTTGACTGCCTCACAGTTTCAGAGAGACTTGGAAGCTCGGTTCGATACCCAACGTGGGATCGTTGTATTTCACAGTCCGGGCACGCCTAAGAGGTGTGTGGAATTAGCGCTGAGTTCAGCACGCCGTGCTGGATTCAAGCTTGTGAAGGATCAGGTTAGGGATGGTGCCGGTCCATTAGGCCCACCTCTGAATGGCAGCTAACCACCCTAATCTCGGCCGGCCGACCGCGCCAGGCAGATGCCCCAAAGCGGTCGACCGAAGATCGCCGGCCGACCGCACGATGGGTCAGATCTCGGTGCGCTCTGCCAGGAGTAGAGCGTCTTCGACATCAACACCGAGATAGCGGACCGTGTTCTCGATCTTCGTGTGACCCAGCAAAATCTGGATCGCCCGAATGTTGCCGGTGGCTCGATAGATCATCGCGGCCTTTGTCCGCCGAACTGAGTGAGTCCCATACTCGGACTTCCGAAGCCCAATTGCAGTCACCCATTCATCGACGAGGCGGGAATAGTGGCGCGTACTCATGTGTCCGGCATGATCCACCCTGCTTGGGAAGAGGTAATCGCCCGTTGAACTGCCCCGGCGTTCCAGCCAGGCTGGTAACGTCGCTCGCACATCGGCGGAGAGTTCGAACTGCACTGGTCGATTGATCTTCTGCTGAATGACGATCGCACGATTGCGGATGTCTGCGCCAGCAACCACGTTGCCAATCTTGATCTTCACCAGGTCACAGCCTCGCAGTTTGCTGTCGATAGCGAGGTCGAAGAGCGCCTTGTCTCTCAACCGACCTTCGCGATCGAGGTGAAAGCGGATCGCTCACATCTGTTTTTGCGTTAGCGGGCGCTTGGTTCCGACATTTTTGCCAGCGTTCCAGGCCACGCCTTTCTGCATGGCAGGATCAAATCGTGAGTATCCCATTGTCTTTCCTCCTTGGCCGATATTGGCCAACAAGGTAACGCTCAGCGTGTCGTCGTTTGGGCCGAAAGGTGACTGTCCGTTTTTCGGTGGCTAGAGGCACAAAGCTGACAAATCGCGTTGGTATATGCGCGACCGAGAATACCCGTATTGATGAGTTTAGACTTGGCCGCTGGACGAAGCTTGTGGATCATAGCCGGCGGGCATTGATTTTACATGTAGGTCGCGTTGCGGGAAGGGTATCGAAATGCTCTCCTCCCTGAAGCGTCGCGCGATGTGGAAGCTGTTTCCGGATGGCATGGCGAGTGGCGGAATGGCGCTGGTCGCGGTGGGCATCAAGGCAGCTGACCCCAGCTTCGACCAGGTTACCATGGTCGGGCCCGAAATCATGGAAGTCCTGCCCGTGCTCGAGAGCGAAGCATGCTTCGGCGCGGCGCAGGAACTGGTCGCCAGCATTCCGGGGGGGCGTCAACCAAGCAACTGGCCCGAGGCACCGGGAGTGCGGCGTTTCACCGACGCCAATCGTCCATATCTGAAGCCTGGGCGGGGCCCTTTGCTGGTTGTGTTGCGAGAGAACGATCCTGCCATTCCGCTCGACATCACCAAGCGCGCGCTTGCCGAGCGTTGCAAGCTTCAGCGCGAAGTGTCGGTCGAAACCGATCCAGGAATGGACCACGTACAGGTGATCCACGCCTCGTTCCCGCGCCAGCTAGAGTTGATCGCTGATCGGTTTGCGAGCGGAACTGTCCAGACTGACCCTGAGCGTGAGAATACGTAATCTAGTGATAGTCAGGGGTAACGACGCCAAGGTCGCTTCCGAGGCAAGCTGGGCTGGTCCGTCACGTCCAGATTACGTCTTGTGGGAACACTTGCCGATGAGGTTCTTGTCAGCACTCACCTGATGAGTTGGCGAGGGCATGCTCCACCGCGAGGACGAAAAATCTTGCGGTTTCGTCTTCGAAATTGGCTTCCTTGAGATTGTGCAAGGGGTACTCATGCGCAAGACTGGTCGTCAGGTGGCCGTGCAGCCATATGAAAACGAACTCCAGCCGTGATACTTCTTCGATTGTCAGAGGATATCCACGCTCGGCTTCCAGTCGCTTGAAGTATCGCTGCAGAACAAAGTGGCCGAATTCCGTGATGGCCTTCCATGTATCCTTGCCGGCCAGATGGTAGCGCATGGCAGTGCGTAGCAGGCGAGCATGTTCGCGATAGTTGGCGAGGGCACCGCGCGCCATGGCTTCGGGAAGGTCACCAATCGGGGTGTTGGCAAAGGTTTCGTCCACCCCCTGCTGTCTTTTTTCGAGCATGGTGCTGATGAGTGCATTGAAAAGTGCATCCTTGCTCCCGAAGCGATGATAGAAGGAGCCGATCGAGCAGCCGGCCTCCTCGCTTAACTCGCGGATCGAGATATCGTCGAAATCTCGCTCGCGGGTCAGCTTCGCCGCGGCAGCCATGAACCGATCGTGTGTTCGAACGCTACGCTCCTGGACGGGCGGTCGAACCGAGCTCTGGATTTCGCGGGTTGAGGATGGCTCGGCAGGTCTCATTAGCGGTGTCTAGATCACAGACACATTGCGGCTGCAAGCTTGCTTATTCAGCGAGCCAGTTCGATGCTGCTCGAAAGAATGCTTCACTCTCGCGGTAGGGTTCCTGGGGGCCGAGCGGAAAATAGCTCAACTTCACGACGACGGTGTTCGTATCGGGGTCGACGTAAATAAACTGCCCCTGAAGACCGATTGCCATGTAGGCATTGGAATCCGTGAGGGTCCACCACTGGTATTGATATCCCTGGTCGTAATTCGCGCTGGCTGGCTCCGGGCCGATCGGAACGGTTGAGGCTTCGATCCATTCGGGCGAGACGATCTGCTGGCCGTTCGCCATGCCCTGATCGAGCATCATCTGGCCGAGACGGGCATAGTCACGCGCCACCGCGTTGAAACCCATGCCGTTCATGGCCTTGCCAATACCGGGCACGCCGTCGGCAAGCCAGAAACCATCGGCCTGCGCTCCCAGTGGCTGCCACAACCGCTCGGACATATAATCGGGCATCGGCTTGCCTGTTGCCTGCGCGACCACCTCGCCCAGAACCGCGGTGTTGAGCGTGAGATAGCGAAAGGTGCGACCGGGTTCGTCTGCGCGCTCCACCAGATGGGCCTGGCGTAGCGAAGGAACCCGGTTGAGGATCATTGATTCCTCGCGCAGGCGAGCCATTTCGCTGTCTGGCGCGGGCTGATAATTGTCCTCCTGACCGACGCCTGTTTTCATGAGCAGAGCGTCACGCACGGTCACACCATCATAGGCCGTACCGCGCAGTTCGGGCACATAGGTCACTATCTCGTCATCGATCGAGCTGATGTCGCCATCCTCGATGGCGGTTCCCACCAGGAGGGACGTGATCGACTTCGCCATCGACATCGACAGAAAGCGCGTCTGTGGGCCGGTGTAATTGCGATAGCGCTCGAACACCAATTGGCCATCCTTCATTATGAGGAGCGCGTTGGTGAAGGTGCGTTCGAAGATGTCTTCGAAAGCGTGAGTCTGCCCGTTGTACTCGTAAGTGAAATCAGGTGTCTTGTCCGTCCGTTCAAGCGGAGACGGGTGTTCTCCTGCTTCCACCGGCAGAGTCTCGAAAATCGAGTCCATCTCGTGGAAGGTGAGGGCATTGATGCTGGCATCGTTGAAGTTCCGGCGCAGCTCCTGAATGGCTTGCGATGGTAGCGGTGCCGTCACCCGCGTGATCGCGGTATCCTGTGCGAAAGCGGCCGACGCGGACATGCTAAGCGCGATCATCGCGGTGCACGACAAAGCCGATAAGAATTTGGTCTTAGGCATCACAATTCCTCCTGTGTCATTTCGGTTGCCTTGGCGGCGGCCCGCCTCACCAGTTCGCGGCCATCCTCTGCCTCGATCCAATGGTCCGCCACGAGCGCGTTCACGCTCTCCTCGAACTGCGAAAGGTAGGCCTCTCCGGTTGGGTAGAGGTCTTCGAGCAGGGATGTTTCGAACGGCTGGCGATAGCCCCAGAGCTCGCAGATGCCGGGGCCCGTCATGCGGTGATAGTAGCGCGCAACGGGAACCTCGAGCTGTGGGGTGCGCACGCCGCCCAGGGCATTGCCAAATTCATCGAGCTGCACGCTCGCATTTCGTTCACCTGGGTTGTTGACCTCGAGCGGCTCGGCGCGGGGTGGGGGCACCCCTTCGCGCGACCAGCGATCGAGGTTCCGGAATGCGCCACTCAGCAGCATGGGCAGGGGGACATCGTTCCCCGGCATGCCTTGCTCCACACAGGCGTTGGCATTGTCGAAGACGGCTCCGCTGGTTTTTCTCGCATCCGCAGCCGACGGGTTGCCCGCGCCGCTGCTGTCATGGATGTGCGAGGAGCCTGCGACTTCGTAGCCGCGAAAAAGGTCTGGGGCGGTGTCACTGTCTTCCCGGCGCCGCAAGGAGCCGATCTCGCTTTCGGAAACCATGACCATTACCGGCACCCCGATGCCACGAATTCTCATGCGCGGATCCTCGGTCGGTGTCGCATCGGCACACTGGTTCAAAGGTGTGCCAGGTCCGCTGGCAACGGCTGCCAGATAGCCATCATAGACCGGCTTCCCATCGCTGCCGAGGGCATTGCTATGGATCCAGTTGGCATAGGTCAGAACGAACGCTCCCGACTGGGAATCGCCCGTCATGTAGACGCGGGATACGTCGAAGCCGGATAGCGGACTTGTCGCACCGCCTGCCTTGGCAAGCTCGGCGACCTGGCTGAGGACATCCCAGATAAGCCCGTTTTCGGTTGCGGGGCTGGATTCGGGGGGAAGTCCGCCGCGCGGCAACGGCAGTCGATCCTGCCCGCAGGTTTGCGAGGCGGGCAGGGGATTGGGAAAGCCGAGCGATTGATAGCGTGCCGCATCGAATTCCTTCAGCGTCTCAATCGCCACGGGCTTGATGGTGACGCCGATCCAGATGTCGCCATTACGCAGATAGGTGGAATGGGATTCTCCCCACATGAGCGCAAGATCATAGCGAATGGAGGGGTTCATCGGCTCGACCACAACGGTGCCGCTGAACCTTTCCGGATGGATGGGCCGGCGGATCAATATTCGCGTGGAATAGGGGCCCTCGGCAAAGGTCGTAAGGTGCCCGGGCTGCGGCATGTCGAAAACTCGCGCGGTGCCGCTGATGAAATATTCTTCCTCGACATAGCCGTGGGCGCGGAGATCGACCGGCTCCAGGGCGCGGCCTGCGGCGGCCCATGGCCACGAGCTGTCGGTGACAGGGATGGGGCCGGTGACTTGCGGAAGCGGCGTGGCTTCGGGCGACACGGGCTGAACATCGTGGCTCACCGTCTGCGAAGCGGCGACCCCTGAGGGCCAGACGAGTCCTGCTGCGACAAGCGCCAACGCTGCCTTCGTTGCCATAGCCGGTGATTTCAACATTCGCATGATCCCCTTGTCCATCGACTGCCGCCGCGCTCGTTCGCTGCGCCCCGTCCCGTCCGATAACGTTGACGGAAGACTAGAACATTGTACTAGTATTGCAATCGGCTTTTGGCTGATCCGCATCTTGGCGCGTGTGTTGTGCCGGGAACGGGCAGGCCTGAAGCTTCCTTGGCTGCGGAATGCGGAGGCCGTCGATGATACGAAAGCTCACTCTTTTCTTTGCGCTGCTTGGCGCGTTTCCGGCTCCGGTCTTGGCGCAAGACGAGATGACCCGTGCAGCATTCGAACTCTATCTCGAACGCTTCAGCGCTGGCGATGAGCGCTACGCCGAACTGTATGATCCGGACGTCGTGTTCGAGCATGCACCGCAGTTTGGTGTGTTGCGTGGCCGCGAAGCTATTCTCGAGTTTTACCGCGGCATTCGCGAGCAGCTGGAGGAGACGGTGGTCGCCTCGGAAGTGGTGATCGATAACGAGCAGGGGGTCATGGCGGCTGAACTGACCACGCAGCTTCTGGCCACGCGTGACGGCGTCGAGATGCCGTCTGGCACGCTGGACGCGGGAGACATGATCATCTCGCGGGGAACCGTCTATTACCGGATCAACAATGGCCGGATCACGCATATTCGTGGCGGCATTCAGGGCGCCGAGCGCATCGCAGGGGGCCAATGATGGTAAGCCGCAGGCACGTTCTTACAGCTGGCGCTGCCGCCGTTCTCATGCCGGGATTGTCGCCCGCACGCGCGCTTGGTCCGCTCGGCGTGCCGGTTGACACCGCTAGTGGAAAAATTCGCGGCTTTGTCGACAACGGTGTGCACGTGTTCCGGGGAATACCTTACGGCGTGGCGGAGCGTTTCAAGGCCGCTGTGCCACCTACTCCGTGGACGGGTGTGCGCGACATGCTCGGCTGGGGTTTCACTGCCCCGCAAAGCCCATCTCCGCCGCATCAGAACGCGTATTCTCTCGTCGCCTCGGACAAGCCGCTGCAAGTGGCCCAGTCGGAGGATTGCCTCGCGCTCAATGTGTGGAGCCCGGGCCTTGGTGACGTTGCGAAGCGGCCGGTCATGGTCTGGCTGCATGGCGGAGGGTTCGTGTCGGGTTCGGCCTCGACCGCTGTTCATGATGGCCGCAATCTTGCAAAGGCGGGCGACGTCGTCGTGGTAAGCCTCAACCACCGCCTCAATGTGCTGGGGTTCACGCATCTCGACGATCCCGAGTTCGCACAATCGGGTAATGTGGGCGTGCTCGACATCGTCGCCGCGCTGCAATGGGTTCGGGATAATATCGAGCAGTTCGGCGGTGATCCGGCCAATGTGACCTTGTTTGGATATTCCGGGGGCGGGCAGAAGATTTCCGCGCTGATGGCAATGCCCCTTGCGCAAGGATTGTTTCACAAGGCCATCGTTCAAAGCGGCCAGAATCCGCTTCTGCTCACCTCCGAACAGGCATCCGCCAATACCCGCGCCTTGTACGGCGAGCTGGGGCTTGCCCCAGGCGATGCGCGCAGCTTGCAATCCGTGCCGCTCGCTGCCCTGCTGGCCGCGTTTGCGCGTGTATGGATGGCTCCGCCAAGGCAGGTTTGGGGATTCCCCGCCCGCTTCTCGCCGGTCGTCGATGGCTCGGTCATCCCTGCGCATCCTTATCAGGCTCTGGAGATTTCGTCGGACATTCCGCTCATCATCGGCAGCATGAAGGAGGAGATGGCAGGGTTCACGCTGATGCAGGATCCCGATGCTCATCTGATGAGCGCGTCCGATCTCAAGGCGCGACTAAGCCCCTACTTGGGAGCGGAAACCGACCGGATTATCGATGGCTATCGCGCGATCCACCCCGACTATTCCCCGTGGGATCTTTACAGCCTCATCTCGGCCGATGCGCCGACACGGATAAATTCGATCCTCATCGCTGAAAAACGTCATGCCTTGTCGCGAGCACCCACCTTTATGTACCGCGTCGATTGGCAGACGCCCGTGTTCGGTGGCATCATGAAGGCGCCCCATGGGTTAGAGGTTCCCCTCGTTTTCCAGAACGTGCTGGAGGACCGCGGATTGAACGGGGGCGGCGAAGACGCGTTTGCTCTGTCCCGGGAAATCAGCGGCGCATGGGTGGCCTTCGCCCGTTCCGGCCGACCAGACACTTCGGACCACCCTTGGCCGGCATACGATCTGGCTCAACGTTCGACGATGCTGTTCGACCGGGTGACACGGATCGAGGGCGACCCCGATGCGGCCGAACGCCGACTGCTCGACGGGTTCGCCCGGCGGCAGCTTGCCTTATGAGATGTTCCGGTGAACGGCTGCGGCCCGACGCCCGAACTGGAGCAAGCGATGATTTCCGACGCAACCGACAAGCCCATCCATTATCAGCCCGCCACGACCTTGCTCGAAATGCTAGGCTCCGGGCAAATCAGCAGCGTCGAACTGACCGACCATTTCATCGCGCGTATCGAAGCTCTCGATCCCGTCATTAATGCGGTGGTGGTACGGACCTTCGATGCCGCAGCGAGGCTGCCCAAGCTGCCGATACTGCGCGTGCGCAAGGTCGTTCGCTCGGGGCGCTGCACGGTCTGCCCATGACGATAAAGGAAAGTTTCGGACTTGCCGGTACGCCGACGACGTTCGGGATTCCCGCCTTCGCACAGAATATCGCCCGATCCGATTCCGTGGCGGTCACGCGCCTGCGATCCGCCGGCGCAGCGCTCATGGGTAAGACGAACGTTCCGCCAGGCCTGATGGACGGTCAGAGCGTCAATCCGATCTATGGTCGCACGGTCAATCCGTGGGATGTCGGGCGCACGCCCGGCGGATCGTCGGGCGGATCGGCAGCCGCTATCGCAGCGGGCCTTTCCGCGCTGGAATATGGTAGCGACATCGCCTCGTCGATCCGAAATCCTGCGCATTACTGCGGGCTGTACGGTCACAAGTCGAGCTTTGGCGTGTCGCCCACCCGCGGACATTCTCTCGGTGAACACGATCTTTCGCCGGATATCGGCGTCACTGGCCCGCTCGCTCGCAGCGCCTTCGATCTCGAACTGGCACTCAGTGTGGTTGCGGGGCCCGACGAGCCAGCTGCCGTTGCGTGGAAGCTGGAGCTGCCGCCCCCGCGGCACAAACGGCTCGATCAGCATCGCGTGGCGCTCGTCACAAATGACGACTTCGCCGAGGTCGATGCAGAAGTAGCGCAAGAGCTTGAGGATCTGGGCACATTTCTCGAAAGCGAGGGGGTGGAGGTTTCCCGCAATCGTCGCCCCGAATTCAACAGCCGCGAGCTGCATGCGCTTTATCTCATCCTCCTGCGCGCGGCGACTGCCGACGCCGCCGGGGACGAGGAGTTCGTTGCCGCTAAGGAGATGGCGCGCGGAGCGGATCGGCACGTGCGCGAGATGGCAACGCTCAATGCCTATGGGGTCTCCCTTTCGCACCGCGACTGGTTGCGGCTCGACGCGGAGCGGGCGCGGCTGCGCGCGGCGTGGAGGGAGTTTTTCGCCGATCACGATCTGATGCTGTGTCCGCCGCTTTCAACCGTGGCGTTTCCGCACAGCGACGTCCCACCTCAGAAACGCAAATTGCGCGTGAACGACCACGATGTGCCGTTCGAAAACCAGCTGTTCTGGGCAGCCTATGCCGGGCTGCCCTATCTTCCCGCGACCGTGGCACCAATCGGCCAGACCGACGCAGGGCTTCCGGTCGGTGTGCAGATCATCGGCGCGGACTTTCGCGATCTCGAATGCATCCGCTTCGCGCAGTTGCTGGAGAGGCGTTATCGCAGCTTTGTGGCGCCGCCCTCGTTCCCTTAGGCCAAAAAGAACTTCCGCTGGCGGTATATTCTCAGATTAACTTCCTCGTCATGCATGGATGCAAAATAGATCACTTCATGCGGCTTCTGCGGACACGGTGTTCCACTCCGCCAAGGCAGCCATTGGGAAGGCTTGCATTGTCTGTCTGGAAATCAGGTGACGCTGGATGTTGAAGCAATTGCAGATTGCGCTGTGTTTTGAGATGAAACGTTGAGCTTGCCTTTGGGACTTGACGCGCTGTACTTTTCGCTTTCGCCTTCGGACAGTTTAGTGGGAGTTCTCCGCTTGATTGCTTCTACGCCGTTCCCGCCGAAACCGGAATGTCTCCTTCTGGGGCGCATAGCCGACGTCCTCCGGTATCCCCGTTCGAAACGTCCGCCCTCTAAATCCATGCTCTTGCAAGTTGCCCTTCCGGAGCACTCAACAAACAATCACAACAAATCATGGCAAAATTGGTATTTTGCCATGTATTGAAATGGCAGATTTTGGGCGCCAACCGAAACGGGTCCTTTCAGGAGCGCTGCTTGAGATAGCAGATGTTGCGAAGGGTAACTCCGCATGTCCTTTGCGCCCCATTTCGGCCATTTGAGCCTTGGCATCGATCGCCTGAAAGCGGACATCCGACCCGGCTACGGACCTGAAACGCTACGGAATCGACCTGTCCGGCGTGTCTAATCAAGCTTCCGCCATTTCTCTGTCAGTCCTCAACGTCATCAGCGCAGTGCAGAACGCCAGGATGAGAGCAACACCGAAGGCTGCACCATATCCGAGGGAAGCGGCGATGAAGGTGGCAAACGAGCTGCCGCCCATCTCGCCCAGATCGCGTGTGCTTTGCACGCCCGTCATGTCGGTGCCCGCCTGATCGCCTTTCTGGGCGAAAGACATGGCAAGCGTCATCAGCGCAACGGAGACGCTTCCGCTACCAATCGAGCCAGCCACGACAGCAATCAGCGCCATCGTATGCGTAATACCGCCCTGGCTCGCACTTGCCTGCATCCACATCGCCGCCGACAGCGCGAGGCAGGCGAGACCAGCGATCAGGACAGTTCGGATTCCGGCGCGGTTTATGAGCCATGCCCCGCCGCCGCAGCCGATCACTATCGTCGCCACTCCGCCCGTCATGCCCAGCGCGCCGATCTGTTCCAGTGGCCAGCCGCGATCGACTAGCAGGAGCTTGAACAGCGCGAAGGTCGAGCTGGCGGTGATGGCCGTGAGCAGGGCGAGGGCAAGAATGATCCTAGCGCCAGGACGCTTGATAAGGCGGCGGAGGTTGGCGCGGGTGCGTTCGCTTGATTGCCGGTCCCGCGCGGGCTCACGCCAGAGCAGCGCCAGCAACAGGCCCAGGCCGACAATGGCGGCAATGGCCAGGAGCGCTACTGTTCGTCCGAACAGGCCCGACATGATCAGGCAGCCCGAGCCACCGATGAAGAATCCCACCATTGTCCCGCCGACCTGTACGGCATTGGCTCTGGCAAGCGCCGGGCCATGGACATTCTCCGCCGTGAGCCCGTCTGTTGCTGTATCCTGTGTGGCCGAAGCGAGCGAAGAGAGGGCAAACAGCGCAAGTGCAGCGGGTGTTGCGGGGCCCGTCAGGCCAATGGCGGCGACGAGCAGCAGGCAGAGCAACACGACACTTTGCATCGGAACGATCCAACTGCGCCGCTTGCCAAGGCGCCGAGACCAATAGTTATCGACCATCGGCGCCCAGAGGAATTTAAGGATCCACGGCAGACCAACCAGCGGCAGGAACGCCAACCATTGCAGCGACACTCCATCCTGCCGCAGCAGGGTCGGCAAGGTCTCCATGGCAAGGCCGAGCGGAATACCTTGCGTCATGTAGAGAAAGGCGATGAGCGCGAAGAGGCGCAACTCGGAGCGTGAAGGCATGGTCGTCATGAGTGGAGGACTTTGCTGGAGAGGGGACGGGGGCGAAGCAGACGGCGGCGCTGTGCCCACAGGATAAGGCCGGAGCAGGCGAGCAATGCGCACAGCAGGGCGCAGGCGAGGTAGAGACCGCGCACAGCCGCCCCGCTCCACAGGCCGGTATGGAGCGATTTGACAGCGATCATCACCTGCATGAAGACGGGCACTGGTCTGGCGGGCAGAGGGCGGCCGGTGTGCCGGTCGAACATGAGTGTGCTCGATTTGGCCCAGGGCGGGGCGCGGCGATCGAGCAGCATGATCGAGACGGGGCCCGGAGCCCGGCCCGGCATGATGCCCTGAATTTCCGTTCCCGGACGCAGGGCCAGCGCGCTGGATGCCATGCCAGCAAGGCTGGCTTGCGGCCTATCGTCCGGCGTCTGCACCTGTTGTGTCGCCTGCGGGTCGGAGCGCGGCGGACCGGATCGCAATTCGCCCAGCGTCTTGAACGCCAGCAATGTGGCTCCGGTTACGCTCAGCAGTAGCAGGAAGATCAGTGCGACCAGTCCGGCCCATTTATGCAACGATGCTACGGGACATGCCTCGTGCCACGGCACCCTGCGCAGCACCCGCAACCGGCGGCGCATGATCGTAAAACCGCTGATGGCAAGCGTCAGCAACCCCAGCGTTGTGGTCAGCATGACCAGCTTGCCCGGAAGACCGATCAGCAGGCTGTTATGCACCTCCAGCAGGACTTCTCGCAGCGACGAACCGCTCTGTGCTACATCGAGAATACGGCCATCAGCGGGATCGAAAGAAAACGTCCGGACAGTCCCGTTCTCGTCCCGCAAGCCGAGCGTCCACTCGCTGTCGGGAGAGAGGCCCGGCATGATCAATCGGGCCCGCGTGTCGGGAAAGCGCTGGCCTGCCTCGGTCATGGCCCGGTCGATCCCGCTGGGCATCACCAGGCCGGCGCTTCCCGCGGGCCATGCTGGCAGGATCAGCAAGGCAATGCCCGTCAGCGTCAGGATCAGGAACGGCGTAAAACATGCCAGCCCGATCCAGCGATGGAGCTTCCACAGTGCGGCGCGCATCCTTACGCACCGTCGCGCCATGGCTGCATCCGCGTGCCGCCTGCCGGGGTCACGAACATCATGCGGGACGGTTCGCGCAGCAGCAGCCGGTGCCATATGCCGGTGGGTACAAGACAGCTTTGCCCCGCGCGCAGAGAGGTGAGGTCTTGCTCGCGCCCGTCCTCGTCCCCGGTAACGATGTCGATCGCGCCTTCGAACAGATAGATCAGCTCATCGCCATGCGGATGCATTTCCCATTTTTCGGGATGCAGGTCCTTTGCGTCGACCGGCGCGAACATGCCGATCACCCTTTCTCCATGCGATGTGTTGATCTCTCGCCAGGCCTGCGCCGAACGGGGAAGAGGGGTGGCCTTGCGGGCATTCGCGTCGAGCCGAACCAGGGTATCGAGTGGGTCGAATAGTGTCAGTGCCATGTCAGTACTGCACCCGAAGGGTGGCCATCAGGCTGCGCGGCTCGCCATACCAGTTGTTCCACGCCGTCCCGCCGAGGGTGCGGAAATAGCGTTTGTCGAACAGGTTGCTGGCGTTCAGGCCGAGATTGATTCTGGGCGTGATCGCATAGTCGGCCCGCAGATCGACCGTGGCGTAGCTGCCCTGCGTCATGCGGACGCCGCCCGAGGTGGTGTAGAAGCTGCTCTGCCAATTAACGCCCGCGCCGAGACCAAGCCGCCGGTCCAGCGCCGGAACCCGGTAATGCGTCCACAGCTTCACCATGTGGTGCGGGGTGATGGTGGAGAAGTCGGTTCCTTCGCTGGGGCTGGGGCCGCCCGTGGCCGTTCGGTCGCGCAGATATTTGGTGTCGGTATAGGTATAGCCCGCCTGGATGCTCCAGCCCTCGGCCAGTTCGCCCTGCACTTCGGCGTCGATCCCTTTGCTCTCCACCTCGCCTTCCGCGATATAGGCGCAGACCGATCCGGGAGCGCAGGGATGGTCGGGATCGAGCTGGGCGCGGTTCTTCTGGCGAATGCGGAACAAGGCAATGGACGCGTTGAGCTTGTCGGCGAACCAGCTCCCCTTGAGGCCTGCTTCGAAGTTGTTGCCGGTCATCGGGTCGATGACTTCGCCGTCAAAGCTAAGGGCGCTCTGCGGGGTGAAGATCGAGCTGTAGCTGGCATAAAGCGAGAAGGGGCCGCCGACCTCCCATACCACGCCGCCATAGGGGGTGAACTCGCTGTCCACCTGATATTGGCCGGTCGGAGTCAGAGGCCCGCCGATTCTGGCGCGGCGCACGGTCTCCGTTTCCCACCAGCTCAGACGGCCACCCCCGATCAGTGTCAGCGGTTCGGCCAGTTTCAGGCGCAGGACGGCATATCCGCCATATTGTTTGGTATCGGTCGTCTGTTCGCCCGCCCATGTCCGGGTGTCGGGCTTGGGCGCCCTCACTGGTCGGTCGACGAACAGGTCGACCGGAGTCATCAGGCCGGGCAGGCTGTAGGAAACCTGCTGCGTATGGCCGTCCCAATAATTGGCGCCGACAAGTAACTGGTGACGCTGGCCAAGCAGGTCGAACCCGCCCGAGACATAGCCGTCGAGATCGGTTTCGCGATTGTCGAAATCGTAGGAGCCGCCGTACAGGATCGAGCCGAGACTGGTCTCTCGGTCAACGGCACCATAAGCGCTTGCGTAAGTCATATCGCTGTCGCCATCGATCCGGCTAATCGCAAGTCTGGCTTCCCAGTCGCCGCCGAAATCATGGCGCAACTCGGCGAACAGCTGTGTGTTGTTCCAGTTGCGCTCCGACCAGTCTGCGCCGGTATAACGCGAACGGGGCAGATCGAGCGCTCCGCCGTCGCTGTATCTCGGCACGCCCATATAGGTACCGTCATCTCGCACATCCTGCCATTTGATCGTCGCGGCGAGTACGGTGCGCGGGGTTACATTCCACTCCACCGTGCCGTACCCCAGCACCTTGTTGCGGTTACCCACATCGTAATAATAGTCACGATCCTCGGCTACACCGACCACGCGGACACCCAGATCGCCGCTCCGGGTCAGAGGAACGCTGACATCGCCTTCCGCTCGAAAATTGTTCCAGCTTCCCGCGCTCAGCGTGGCATTGGCCGCCAGGTCCTGCCCGGGCCGTTTGCGCACCAGATTGATGGTGCCCGACGGACTGCCGGTGCCCTGTAACAGCCCGCTGGCGCCGCGCAGCAGCTCTACGCGTTCATAGATCGCCATGTCCTCGGTGTTGACCGCCTCGTTCCAGCCTGAGGTCGGAATGCCGTCGAAATTGAGTGTGTCGATCACAAAACCGCGCGAATAATAGGCGGTGCGCAAACGCGTGCCCGGCTGCACCGTCACCCCCGGCGCAACGGCCATGACATCGTCAAGCGTGATTAGATGCTGCTCATCCAGTCGATCACGGTCGATGATACTGATGGTTTGAGGCGTTTCCGCAATGGTCAGCGGCAGCCGGGTGCCGATACCAACGCCTTCCGGCATGGCTGCCGTGACGATGATTTGTGTTTCCGCCTCACTATCTACGGGCTGGCCTTCGGCGCTCGCGGTAGATGGAACGATAAGCGCCAGAGCGAGGATGGAAAGGGACGCGGTGTTGCGCAGACCATGTAAGCGTGAAACGGACATAAAGCCTCATTGATGCGATTGATTATCAATAGAGGCTGTAGGCGGGGAGGGTCTTTCTGTCTTTTAGATTACGGGTAAGGATCTTTCGAAATTCGGTCAGGTCATGCTTTGGCGCGAAAGGCTGCCGGGTGTGACGCCGAAACGCCGGGTAAAGGCGACGGTGAAGTGGGGGAGCGTGTAGCCGGTTTCCTCAGCCGTAAGCGTTGCGGACAGGCCCCCATCCAGCAACCGCCAGGCTTCGCGCAGGCGCAGTTCGCGCAGATATTCGCTGATGCTGGAGCCGAACAGCCGCTGGAAACCGACCGTCATCTTTCGGTGGCCAAAGCCGAACTGGCGCGCCAGCACATCACTGGCGGGGGCATCGCGCCAATGCGTGTCGAGAAAGTCGCGCAGCTGATGGAGCCGTTGTATTTCACTGGCATTGGCAAGCGAGGGCTGGTTGCTCGAACGATCCGGTCCAATAGTCTCCACCGAAAGCGCCGCCAGCTCAAGGGCCTTGCCTGAATTGTGCAGACGTCCGGCTATCCCGCGAAAGGGGCGATTGAGGATGCTCGTGGCAAGGCTTGCCATGGCGAGCGGCGTATGGCGCATGGCGTGAAATATGCCGCCGCGCTCGCCGCTACCCGGCAGATCCTGTTCGAGCACATCCGCAACCAGCCCCGCCTCGAGGAAAAGCGTGAGATACTGTAGACGCATATCTTCTGCGAAATGGTGTCCCAGCCGCCAGTCCTCGCGACTGACGAAAAGACTGGTGGTACCAGCAGTGACAGTGCCGCCCGCCCGATCGTCCAGATCAAGCGCAAAGCTACCTTCGATAAGCAGGGCGAGCTTCAGGCCGGGTCCAAGATCCTCGTGAGCCTGCTGCTCGGTTCCAAAGGTCTGTGCGCCGCCGCTCAGATGGATGCCGGGCGTTGGTTCGCTGGTCCATGACGGACGGTGGGACGATGATGGCGCGGCGCTCTTCATACTGCACTCTCTAAGTCCATCTGGCTGGAAATGATAATGCGACGTATTCGCATAAGATTTGTCGCTTGTCTATCGCGAAGAGGGATGTCAGTTGGTTCGCAAGCAGTGCGCTTGGAGCGGAATTGGCAACCAGCAGCAATCGGTTTCAGATCATCCAATGGTCCCTCTCAGGCGATTGCCAAAGAGTGCGGCATGCTAGCGAATGTCGACTTTTCGAACTCGGTGACTGAAACCGAATGGTGTCCCCACGGTCCATTTGATGCCAGTTCGAGAACGCCCTTCAATTATGACCGGACGGCGGCTCGCGGGAGTCGAATTGATCCCCGGAAGATCCGTTATGTTGGCGACTGCAGAAGGGAGTATCGGCTCAACTAAATGGCAACGCATTCTCGTCGCGGCGGAGGAGCTGTTTCTTGAACGCGGGGCGAACGTCCCGCTGGATGAAGTGGCCAAGCGCGCCAAGGTCGGGGCCGGCACGCTTTACCGACGCTTCCCGACGCGAGAGGCGCTGCTCTGGCGGCGACCAGCGACGAACGCTTCACCTCGGTCGCAGAGGCGAGCCGCGCGCGCGATGCGGATCATGAACCCGAGGACGCGCTGCGTCGTTTTCTCGAAGAACTCGCACTGAACACGAGCGTCTACCAGAGTCTCGCCGCGTCTCTCGGGAACGTCATCCAACACGGTACGCCCGGCTGTAACGCGATCACCGAGGAAGGACACCGACTTCTTCGGCGCGCAAAGACGGCCGGGATTGTGCGTGACGACGCCAGCTTCGACGACATAATCTGCGTCGTGAGCGCAATATCCATCGCTGTGGAAAAGGAGGCCACACCAGCACCGCGCGTTGCCCATCTGGTGGACCTGCTGTTCAATGGTATGCGCGTGCGTTGACAGATCCGGCGGCCTGCGAGGTCCGATTTTGCAGGATTGGCATATACGCGCGTAGTCTCAGACAATGCCGTAGCCAAGTTGGCGGGAAACGGTCGGAAAGCCGACATCTCTTCTGTGCCCTGCGAAACAACCCGATGGCGTGCGAACATCATCCCGTCGGGCCCTGGTCCATCACAAGAAGTCCCGAAGCGAGTTGTTCGAAGGTCGCGGTGGCATCCTGCATGACACGGTCCGGCGCATCGCTGGCGGCGACCCACAAGGCTGCGTTAAGAGCAGCGCCGTTCAGGAGGCGAGCGGCGGCCTCTATAGCAACCGGCTTGACCGTTCCTTGCGCTGCCAATGTCTCCAGGCTGCGCATCGTCGCAGCGAGGCAGGCATTCTGGCTGGGCCATTGCGACGGATCACCCAGAAATGCGGGGCCATCGAGAAGCACGATGCGCCTTACTTCGGGATTTCTGGCGGCCTCAATATAGGCCGCTCCCTCCGCCATCAGCTTGTCCCATTCGCTGCCACCCCGGCGCTCGGCCTGCGCCATGGCAGCTGTCGCCATCTCTCCATCTACTTCTTCCACGACTGCGGCCAGAAGGCCGCGCTTGTCGCCGAAATTGTGATAAAGGGCCCCGCGCGTCAGGCCCACCGCCGCGGTAAGGTCGTCCATCGACGTACTCGCATACCCTTTCTCGGTGAATGCCTTTCGGGCCGCTGCGATCAGCTTGGCGCGGGTCTGCTGCATCATCTGAGCGCGCGTTGTCGCCATTTTGTCCTCATGCCCTCCCACGGAAAATTTCATATACGATGCGTATGCGAGTTACTGGCATACGCATCGTATATGAAACCGCGTTTCATGCCCATACCCAAGGAATCTGTCCCATGGTCACCAGTAAGCCTGTCTTCCCTGCCGATCGTCATGCGCTTTACGAACAGCACGGTTATTCGGCTGCTATCCGTTCCGGCGACCTGCTCTTCGTCTCGGGTCAGGTCGGCAGCCGCGCGGACGGCTCACCCGAGCCGGATTTTGCGAAACAGGTGCAGTTGGCCTTCGACAATCTCGGCGCGGTGCTCGAAGCGGCGGGCTGCGGCATGCAAGACATCGTCGATGTCACCAGCTTCCACACCGAACCCGAAACGCAGTTCGACACGATGATGGAGGTCAAGAACCGCGTGTTTCCCGAAGCTCCCTATCCGAACTGGACCGCAGTTGGCGTGACCTGGCTGGCGGGGTTCGATTTCGAGATCAAGGTCATTGCTCGCTGCCCTGCCCCATAGGGCAGAGCGGCTCCGGCAGAAAGGCATTAACGTAGAAGGGGAAACACGGATCGTGTCGATCGACTGCGCAGCCTGCGGCACCTGATGGCAAGCGGCACGATCCTCACGCCCGATATCAGGCTTGCGCATCTACGGTGAGAACGATCTTCCCTTGAATATGGCCCTCGGCGGCGCGCTTGTGCGCCAGGCTGGCGTCGGAGAGCGGGAAGCAGCTGTCGATCGCGACCCGGATCGTCGCATCGTCGAGCAGGGGGCGGATGTCTTCCAGCTGCGCCCCGCTCGCGCGGACCTGCGTAGTCGACATCGTGACGCCACGTTCATGCGCTTCGTCACCCCCCACCGCGCCGAGGCCGAAGATCGGGAAAAGCGCACCGCCGTGCTTTATCGAGCGCAGGAAGCGGGCGCTTGTCGGCCCGCCAATCGCATCAACCACGAGATCGAGGTCCTGCACCACATTTTCCGGAGCGACCTTCGTGTAATCGATAAACGCATCGGCCCCGAGATCGCGCAGAAACCCCTCGTGCCGACCCGAAGCAACAGCGGTGACATGGGCGCCCTTCCATTTGGCAATCTGGACCGCAAAGTGCCCGACGCCGCCAGCCGCTCCATTCACAAGCACACGTCGCCCCTCAAGTGGGATTGGGACATGCTGGCTCGGCTGGAGCGGGTTCGGGACATTGTGGCCCTGCGCGATGAGAAACTGCCACGCCGTGAGCAGCGACATAGGGCGGCCGCAGCATGCGCATGATCGACACCCGCCGGCTTGCGGGCAAGGTCAGACGAAGGCACACTGACATATTCGGCATAGGCGTTCGAAAAGCCATCGGGAAAGCGGACCATCGAATATACCGCATCGCCTACTGCGAACCCCAGAACGTCCGGACCCACCTCAGCGATTAACCCCGAAATATCCGTGCCAAGGATGATCGGGAATTGCACCGCCGGACGCCACTCCGGTGGCAGGATTTTCATGCCATCACGCAAATACCAGTCCGGTGGGTTCAGGCCGATCGCGTGAACGCGAACGAGCACCTCACCGGCCTGCAACACGGGGCGCGGAGCATCTTCATAGACCAGCACATCCGGACCGCCGAACGCATGCTGCCGTATCGCCTTCATCATCGTCGCTGACATTGCCTGCTCCTGATGCCTCGCCGAGCTGTAGCGTCGAAAGGCTTGTGAAATGGACCGGCGCCACGCTGAACGAGGTGGCAATTCCGGTTCCTGAGCGACTGAAATAGGCGCCATCTGCAAGGTTGATAATAGTGCCAAAAGTCTCTTTAATAATGCCATGAAGGAACAGATGGGTTTAGAGCGACTGACCGGTTTGATCGCATTCGCGAAGGCGGGATCACTGGGCAGCTTTACCGCCGCCGCGCGCGCTCTCTCCATTTCGCCCTCGGCGGTCAGCAAAAGCGTGCAGCGGCTCGAACAGCGGCTGAGGGTGTCGTTGTTTACGCGCACGACGCGCTCGCTGGCGCTGACTCCGGAAGGCCGCGACCTTCACGAGCGCGCGCTCAGGCTGCTAAGCGACGCCGAGGAAATCGAGCAGATCGCGATGAGGGCGCGGGCGGTGCCATCCGGCCCGTTGCGGATCGCGGTATCCCTCCCGCTCGGCGTCCACCTGATCGCACCAGCACTGCCGGCGTTCCGCAAACAATACCCCGATGTGATGGTTGATCTGCGAGTCAGCGACCAGATCACGGATCTCGTTGCGGAAGGCATCGATGTGGCAGTGCGGATCGGAGAACTTGCGGACTCGCAGCTTCTGTCGCGCCGACTGGCGCCCTATCGGCTCTGCGCGTTCGCGGCGCCTGACTATCTCGCGGCGCATGGCACCCCGACGCGTCCGAACGAGTTGGACGGACACGATACCGTCATCCTTCGCTACCAGAGCTCAGGGCAAGCCTATCGCTGGCCGTTCAGGATCGGCAACCGCGAGATCGAGGTCGTTCCGCCTTCCGGGTTCATGGTGGATGCGAGCGAAGCGCTGGTCTCAGCAGTGGTGGCCGGCGGCGGGATCGGCATGCTAGCGACGTTCATTGCCGCGCCCTATGTCGCGCGCGGTGAGCTGGTCCCCGTGCTGGGTGAGTTCGCAGTAGAGCGGAACAACATCACCGCGCTTTGGCCCAAAAGTCGCCGGGCAAACCCAGCCGTGCGCGCCTTCCTCAAACTCCTTCAGGAAATCACATTGGAGTATCCACAACCCGAGGCCCTCACCAAGTGATCACACGCGGCTTTTGCAGAGAAGCGGCCGCTCAGATCACTCAACCTCGTTTGACCCAGCTCACCAAGGAACCGGGCCGTTCTCGTCCGAGAAGGTGCCGGTTGGTCCATCCTTACCAATCAGCGCGAGGCGCACAGGCTCACGCGCGCCTTCTTCCAGACTTCGTGTGCCGTTGAAATTGTTGAGCGCAGTGGATGTGAAGCCCGGGCAGGCAGCGTTCACCTTGATGTTGGTGTCCTCAAGCGCCAGCGCAAAGGCCAGCATGACCGCGTGCGCCGCCGTCTTCGACACGGAATAGTTGCCGAACATGCGGCGGTGATCGTTTGATGGGTCGGAGTTCAGCGTAAGCGATGCGCCCGAACTGGCGGTGATGACGATGCGGCCCGCCGGCGCTTCGCGCAGCAGCGGCAGCATGGCCTGCGTCACGGCAATGACCCCGAAGACGTTGGTTTCGAACACCGTACGCACGTCATCAAGCGGCGCGTCGGTCAGCAGGTTGGTCTCGACTGCCTCACTAAACGACTGATCCGGCCTGGCACGCGAAATGCCCGCATTGTTCATCAGGATGTCGAGCCTGCCGAATTCGGCGCGGACGCGGTCCGCCGCCGCGTCGATCGACGCCTGATCGGTCACGTCGATCTGGATTGCATGGGCACCTGGCCCGATCTCCTGCACGGCAGCTTCGCCCTTCGCGACCAGTTCTTTGGCGATCTGCAGGCCGATACCCTGATTTGCCCCTGTGACGAGGGCTACGCGATCTTCCGTCATGGTGAATCCTTTTCGCTACTGGTCATCTCCAGCCAACTTCGATAAAAGCTTAAACGGAACAACCTTCCGCTTGATATATGGAACGACGTTCCGGATAGCAAGCGGATATCGTGGAGTATCGAGTGCAGAAGGCGTCTGGCGAAGCAGAAGGAGTGAGCGAGCGCCCGTTGCGTGCGGATGCCCGTCGCAATATCGACATCGTTGTGGACGCCGCGCGCGAAGTGTTCGCCGAATCCGGTGTCGACGCTCCGATGCGCGTGATCGCAAAGAAAGCGGGTGTCGGTGTCGGCACGATCTATCGCCACTTCCCCCAGAGGGCCGATCTGATTGCCGCCGTTTTCAGACATGAAGTGGATAGCTGCGCCGCGCAGGCCGCGTCGCTTTTGCAGCACTATCCACCCGGTGAAGCACTCGACCACTGGATGCAGCGCTACGTCGATTTCATCGTCGCCAAGCGGGGGCTGGCCTCCTCGCTCTATTCCGGAGGCTCGGCCTATGAGGGGCTGCCTGCCTATTTCGACAAGCATCTCGAACCGGCCCTGCAGACCTTGCTCGATGCGGCGGTTGCGACTGGTGAGATACGCGACGATGCTCGGCCCTACGATTTGCTGCGTGCGGTTGCGAATCTGTGCAGGCCATCAAGTGACGACGATCCGGCGCAGGCCCGGTTTCTTGTAGGCTTGCTGGTGGATGGCCTTCGCTATCGCGCTGGATAGGCTTGTCGAAGGCTTGCTTTAAAGCCTTGGGCATATCGCCGCTGCTGGCCGATCAGCGGGTGTGTAGACTGACTTGTCCTCAACATCGCGGTGATGTCTGGAAAGCCAGTCGAGTGGGCGAGGGTCAGTTATTTTTCTAAGTTCTGGATTACCTGCCTGTCCGTGGATAGCCTATCTCCAAACGTTTTTATCTCGCTGTTCCGGCAAGAGACCACGCGGTCCGCTTTCAGGCAATTAAGAGGCATGCGTAAACGGCAGTTGCCAGGGTGCTTTGCAGACTGACAGAATCTTGACCGTTTTCTGCCTGCATCTGCTTTTTCCGATGTTGTAAATTTGCTCTAACATCCCTTTTTGCCATGCTACATAGCACGGCGGGGCCGATGCCGCGTATCTAGCGGGCAGCGCGGATCCCGCCCGCAACGATGGAAATCTGGTGCATCCCTTCGAAAATTTCCTAACGCAGTATGGAGACATCACCGGGTTGGTGCTGCTTATTCTGCTGTTTGTCGCTTTCGCGCTCGAACGCTTTCCACCGGTTGTGCTGGCAGCCGTAGCCGGGATCGCGATGATGGCGCTCGGTTTCATCCGGCCCGAGGAATTGCTCGGGGTGTTCGGCAATCCCGCCCCGGTGACGATCGCTGCCATGTTCATCGTTTCAGGCGCATTGTTGCGGACCGGGGTGCTGGAAGAGGTGTCCGGTTGGGTAATCCGCCGAACGATGAGACATCCGCGGCTCGCCACAGCTGAAATCGGCGGCGGGACGATCCTCGCTTCTGCCTTCATGAACAACACGCCGGTGGTAATCGTGATGATCCCGATCATCAAACGGCTTGCCCGCCTGCTAGGAGTCGCAGCGACGCGGCTGCTGATCCCGTTGTCCTATGTCTCGATCCTGGGAGGCACAATGACGTTGATAGGCACATCGACCAATCTGCTGGTCGATGGCGTAGCGCAGTCGCAGGGCATGGCACCTTTCGGTATCTTCGAGATCACGCTGGTCGGTCTTTGCGTCGCCGTAGGAGGTCTGATTTTCCTCGCCGTGGTGGGGCCTATTGTCCTCCCCGATCGCCCATCGAGCTCGCTGGCGGACAATGCCGAGAGCGACGTCTATCTGTCCCATTTGCTGCTCAATCCAGACAGTGACTTCATTGGCCGTGTCATCGGTGAAAGTGCTCTTGCGCGACGTCAGGGCGTGCGCTTGGTGGCAGTACGGCGCGGACTGAGCGTGCACCGTAAGAACCTCGAGGACATGGTCATGCAGGCGGGGGACCAATTCGTCGTCGCCGCTAGCCCGGTGGAACTCGCCTCGCTGGCCGAGGCGGAGGATTTCCGTGTCGGCCTGACCGGCGTCGGCGGCGGGATCACGATGAGCGGTCCCGACCGCGAACCGGATGCAACGCTGGTCGAGGCCGTGGTTTCGCCCGCGCATCCGATCATCGGGCGGCGGCTGGCTGATATCCCGCTGTTGTCGCGCCTGAAGCTGCGCGTACTGGGTCTGTCGCGGCCGCGCCATCTCGCCGGCCCGGACCTGTCCGAAGTGCGCGTCCGGGCAGGCGACCGACTGCTGATCGCGGCAGGCGGAGATGCCGCGATTGCATTACAGGGCAACAACAATCTCGCGCAGGTGACGGAGGCGCCGCTGCGCGCTTTTAAGCGTGACAAAGCACCGATCGCAGTCGCGACTTTGGTCGGCATCGTCGGGCTTGCGGCGCTGTTCTCGCTGCCGATCGAAGCGCTGGCGCTGGCTGGCGTGGGTTTGGTTCTGATCACCCGGTGTATTGAGCCGGAAGAGGCGTGGAGCGCGATCGATGGCAATACGCTGGTGCTGATCTTTGGCATGCTCGCCTTCGGAACGGGTTTGCAGAACGCAGGCACGGTCGAGTTGATCGTGGGCTGGGTCGAGCCCTTGCTGGCGGGCGCTTCGCCGCTGATGCTGCTGATCGGGATCTATGCGCTGACCAGCCTGCTCACGGAAACGGTGACAAACAATGCCGTAGCGGTGATCATGACACCGTTGGTGATTTCGCTGGCGATCGCGCTGGGAGTCGATGCCCGGCCGCTGATCGTGGCGGTAATGTTCGGTGCCAGTGCGAGCTTCGCCACGCCGATCGGCTATCAGACCAATACGCTGGTCTATGGCGCAGCGAATTACCGATTTACCGATTTCATCAAGATCGGCCTGCCCATGAATGTGGTCGTCGGGCTGGTTGCCTGTATCGCGATCGAGTCCTTCTTCTGATCTGCAGCGCAGGCCAGGGTCACGAGAAAACCAAGATGCACTGCAACCATAGCCGCGCCGCTCGCGCCCACCTTTAGCGAGAGCTAGTGCGGCACCAACGGATCGAGTGCTGACGCATTGCGCAGTGGGACGATCAGGTTGGTTGACCGCTTTCGGGTAATTGCTTTGAGCAGGCAATTGACCGAGATTAACGCGCGGCAGCTCACACTGGTAGCGCTCTGGCGGCTTGTGGGCCGGTAGCAGAATGTCAGCTTCTAGCGCGACAAAGGCAAAAAGCAGCCCTTCGAGAAACGACCCAACGGCAGC
>NZ_WTYT01000009.1 GCF_009827595.1 Altericroceibacterium endophyticum
GAATGATTGTCCGCTTATGCACGGGACTGAGCGACATGTGAATGGCAGCCTTTAAGGCACGGGCCACAGCAACGCGCCCTGTAGAGTTATATTTTGCTTTCCATGGCACTTGTATGATTTTGCCATGATTGACTGAGATTGGGCAGATTGCAGACGGTCTGGTGACAGTCGATAAAATGCGAAAGCTGACATCGAAAGAGCGACAGACCGTGGCCTGTTGGAAAAGACGAAGAATTCAATCGAGTGGTAGGTCATCAGCTACAGTTGCCCTACATTCGCTGATAAATGGGGCGCGCCTCAGTGGTTCTGAAAATTAAAGTGTTTTTGGCCGATACAGACTCGTCTGCTACTTAGGTGACCGACAGTGCGTCATAACCAGCACAGCACCAAGAGGCGCACAGCAAGCGCCTTTGCATGAGGCATATACAACTGCTGGCCAGCTGCGGAAAGCCCAGTGGATGCCTCAAAATCATCCGGCCATGAAAGTCAGGTCCAGCCGAACTTGCAAATTCAATCATTTTCGATATTAAGCGATCATAATCACTGAAGGGTAAGCCCAAAAGTGAGTCGGTCAGGGAGAGGAATTTGTGGTTGAAGGCTATGCTGTCTGCATCGATGTGGGCAAGACACTCAGCAAGGTAACCCTGTGGTCCCGCGAGGGAACCCTGTTGGACCGACAAGTGCGCCCCAACGCCGCAGCCAGCATAGAGGGCTTATGCCGTCTGGATGCCGCTGGTATCGGAGCGTGGCTGATGGATGCCCTGGCCAGATATGCATCGCAGCCGGTGGAATTTATCGTTCCCGTGGCGCATGGAGCTGCGGCCGCAGTCATTGAAGATGGCGCGCTCGCCTTCCCGCCGATCGATTACGAACAGGCACAGCCAGAGGATATATACGCAGCATATCGAGCTGAACGCCCCACTTTCGCCGAAACTGGCTCCCCATGCCTCCCAAATGGCTTGAACCTCGGGGCACAGCTCAATTGGCTCGAAAACCTCTATCCGCAGGCCATGGAGGGCGGAACCATCGTTCCTTGGCCGCAATATTGGGCCTGGTTTCTCTCCGGCCGCTGCGTCAGCGAAGTTACCAGCCTGGGGTGTCATTCGGATCTCTGGTCACCTCTGACCGGCCAGTTTTCCTCGCTGGCCCGGCTGAAGGGCTGGGACCAGCGCTTCGCCCCACTGGTGGAGGCTGGCGAAATTGTCGGTCAGCTGCGCGCGGACATAGCTGCCAAGACAGGCCTGCCGAAGACGACGAAGATCCTTGCCGGGCTGCATGACTCAAATGCGGCATTGATGGCAGCCCGCGGATTTCCGCAAATCTCCGGCAGGGAAGCCACCGTCTTGTCGACCGGAACATGGTTCATTGCCATGCGCATGGCCCGCGAACGCATTGAAATGGAGCGGCTTCCGGAAGCAAGAGACTGCCTTATCAATGTCGATGCCTACTCGGCCCCCGTCCCTTCTGCGCGGTTCATGGGTGGCCGTGAGATCAAGACACTCATCGGAGAGGCCACCGGACGCATCGACGACAAGGCTATCCAATCAGCGCTCATTGCGGCCGTTCCACAAGTCCTTGGCGAACAAGCGATGGTGCTTCCCACATGTGCGCCCGGCTGCGGCCCTTTTCCGCATGGACAAAGCGAATGGCTGAACCCTCCTGCCGACCGTAACGCCCGGCTCGCGGCGGTCTGTCTCTATGCTGCTCTGGTAACCGATGCTTCGTTGCGGCTAATCGGATCGACCGATTGTCTCATTGTCGAGGGGAGGTTTGCCGACTCCGAAGTATTCGTCCGCGTGCTCGCGTCATTGCGGCCTGATCTGCAAGTCTTCGTCGCCGATGCTGAAACCGACGTCTCGTTTGGGGCCCTTCGCTTGATCGACCCCGAATTGGAGCCAGAGGCCGCGCTGCGACCTGTCGAGCCGCTGGATCATGATCTCTCGGCCTATGCCGAAAAATGGCACAGTCATGTCGAGGCATTCGCGTGATTGCCGCTTCAGTCTCCGATTACCGCGAACTTGCGAGGCGACGTCTGCCGCCCTTCCTGTTCGAGTATATTGACGGCGGGGCTTTTGCCGAAGTCACGCTGAAACGGAACATCGCAGATCTGGAAGCTGTCACCTTGCGACAGCGGGTCCTGCGTGACGTTTCCTCCATCGACCTTTCAACCGAACTCTTCGGCCAGCACCTTGCCCTTCCCCTCGGGCTGGCACCGATCGGACTGGCTGGCATGAATGCCCGAAGAGGCGAATGCCAGGCGGTCCGGGCCTCCGAGAAGGCGGGAGTCCCCTTCACCCTTTCCACCGTTTCTGCTTGTTCGATCGAGGAAGTGGCGGCTGCGGCCACCCGGCCGTTCTGGTTCCAGCTCTACATTATTCGCGATCGCGATTTCATGCGGGACATGATGGAACGCGCACGTCTGGCCGGATGCAATACGCTCGTCTTCACAGTCGACATGCCCGTGCCTGGCACCCGCTACCGTGACTACCATTCCGGCCTTGCGGGCAGCCCCGGCCTGTGGGGTGCCATCCGGCGTACATTGCAGGGCGCAATGCATCCCGGCTGGGCGTGGGATGTGGGCGTGTGCGGTCGCCCGCATTCGCTGGGCAATGTCGCGCCCGTGTTGAAGGGCAAGTCCGGGATCGAGGATTTCTTTGCCTGGATGCGCGACAATTTCGACCCGTCCATCTCGTGGAACGACCTCGACTTCATCCGATCCGAATGGGACGGCCCGCTGATCATCAAGGGCATTATGGATCCGGACGACGCCCGCGAAGCTGTCAAGCTGGGTGCCGACGGGATTGTCGTTTCAAACCATGGCGGCAGGCAACTCGATGGCGCGCCATCCACCGCGCGCGCCCTTCCCGCTATCGCCGATGCGGTCGGCAACGATCTCACCGTTCTGGCCGATGGCGGCATTCGCTCCGGGCTGGACGTTGTCCGGATGCTCGCTCTTGGCGCACAGGGCGTTCTATTGGGACGCGCCTGGGTCCAGGCGCTGGGAGCGCGGGGTGAGGCGGGAATTGATCATGTATTGCAGCTGATCGCCGCCGAAATGCGGGTAGCGATGGCACTGTGCGGAGCGCGCAATATCACGCAGCTGAACCGCGAAATATTAACCGATCTGGAGAGAGTGTGATCATGGGCGCGAACCCGCTGCTGGGCGTATTTTTCCATTGGATCGGCGGCCTTGCGGCAGCAAGCTTCTATGTTCCCTACAAGCGCATACGCATGTGGTCATGGGAAGTTTTCTGGCTCGTCGGCGGAATCATGTCCTGGGTGATCGCGCCATGGGTGTTCGCTGCAATCAATACCCAGGACTTGTTCGGCGTACTCGCCGCAACGCCGGGCGACACACTGTTCTGGTGCTATTTCTGGGGTGCGATGTGGGGCTTTGGCGGACTGACTTTCGGTCTCACGCTGCGATATCTCGGCATTTCGCTGGGAATGGCGGTCGCGCTGGGCCTCACCACGGTAATCGGGACGCTCGGCCCTCCCATATATGACGGTACGCTGGGTGAAACCGCTTCGACAACGAGTGGGCAGCTCACTCTGGTCGGCATCGTGATGACCCTGCTGGGCATAGCGGTCGTGGCAAAGGCGGGAGCGGCGAAGGAACGCGACATGGGCGGCGCGCGCCAAATCGGCGTGGCGGAATTCAATCTGAAACGCGGCCTCCTGATCGCGGTCTTTTCGGGCGTCATGTCAGGCTGCATGGCATGGGGCCTGGATGCTGGTCAGCCTATTCGCGAGCTCACACTGGCGGCGGGGACCGGAGAACTCTCACAGGGTCTGCCGGTCCTGTGCGTCGTGCTGCTGGGCGGCTTCACGACAAATGCGATTTGGTGCGCCATGCTGATCGGCAAGAACAGGTCGTTAGGACAGCTCGTCGGTAACGATGCGGCAGCGCCTGCGCCCGGTGCCGAGGTGACCGGAGGCCGCATGCCGCTTGCCATGAATTATCTTCTGGCCTGCACTGGTGGCGCAATCTGGTACTTTCAGTTCTTCTTCTACACGATGGGCGAAAGTCAGATGGGCCGATATGGATTTTCCTCTTGGACCCTGCACATGGCCAGCATCATCCTGTTCTCGACGCTGTGGGGTTTTGCCTTGAAGGAGTGGAAGCAGGCGAGTGGAAAGACCCGCGCGACTGTTTGGCTTGGTATCGCACTGCTTGTCGGATCAACCGTCGTCATCGGGCTGGGGAATATGCTTGACGGTAGTCTAGCATCGCATTGAAGCATAGATTTTTGAGCGCCTGGTCGGCATAGACGGAGCCACAAACGCAATGAGGCCAACCCCACGATGCATGCCGCCGAACGTGAAAAGCTGATCATTACCGCCCTCCAGAGCACTGGGTTCGTGAGCTATCGCGACCTGGAGGCCCGGATAGAGGCTTCTCCCGCTACGATAAGACGCGATCTGGCGAAGCTTGATGCGCGAGGTGAGATCGTGCGTGTGCGCGGCGGCGCGAAAATGCCCGAAGATGATGACTCGGGCGAGCCATCGCGCCTTACGGGCACACCTTTCGCTGATGCTCTCACGATCAATACCGTGGCGAAGGCCGCAATCGGAGAGGCCGCCGCGAAGCTGTGCAAGCCTGGTGACGGCCTGATGATCGACGGTGGCACCACTACCTTTCAGATGTGCCCTTTCCTGGAGGGCTTGCGGTTGCAGGTCCTCACGAACTCACTCCCCATCGTGGAGGCTTTGCTGAAGCAGGACGGCACACGCGTCCTGGTGCCTTCCGGCACGGTCTTTCGAGAGCAGAACATCATTCTGGCTCCTGCCGGGGAGGAGAGCATGCCGCGCTTCCACGCACCGCGCCTGCTCATGGGAGCGGGCGCGATAAGCGTGCACGGAGTTCTGCAGGCGGACGCAATTCACGTCGCCTCGCAGCGCCGTTTTCTCGAGAGGGCCGAAGAAGTCGTAGTGCTCGCCGACAGCAGCAAATTCGCCAAGTGCTCGGGAACAATCGTATGCAGCCTGGACGATGTCGATGTCATCCTGACCGATGACGGGATCGATGACGACATGGCAGCATCCATCCGTGCTGCCGGTGTCGACCTCCGCATCGTCTGAGCACAGCCTCACATACAGAAAACCGGTCGAAAGCATGAGGGGCATTCCCCATGCTTCCGACCGGCTCGGCTATTCAAAGACGCTTACCGCGTTTTGACTACATCTTAATGCTCGCCGTTACGAAGAACGCACGCGGTTCGCTAAGGATCACGTTGAACGGCTGATCCGGATCTGCTACAACGGCTTCCGGCGTCAGGCTCTGGCGGTCGAGAGCGCCGAGCAGCGTTCCTGCAGGGGCAAAGCTGGAAACACCTGCCGAGTTGAACAGGTTGTTGATGTTCGCACCCAGCGTGAAGTTCTCGGATATATTGAAGTTCGCACCAACATCGACCGTATGATAACCGGGGAAATAGAACGCGTTGTACCGGTTAGCCGCGCGCTTCCCGAGATACCGCCAGGTAGCGAAGGCGTTGAAGCGGTCTCCCGGAGAGTAGCGAAGTGTGCTCGACGTCATGATACGGGGCGTGTTGTCCGCATCGCCATCGGGAACGGTCGAGATCGTGTCGTCGCTCTCGCCAGGCGAGTTGAACACATAGACCGCGAAGTCCTTCGATTGCGCATCCTGCAGCGTGACAGCCGAATAAAGGTTCAGATCCCGGGTGATATCCCAGTTCGCTTCCAATTCGATACCCAGTGTCTCCGTGCTCGAGAAAAGAACGGGGGGCACGTAGGTCGAACCGTCTTCCCGCGTTCCGATTTGCTGCGTGCCGACATTGCTGAGCTTGCTGTAGAACGGAATGGCAGAGAGACGCAGGTCCGCCAGTTTGAGGCGCAGGCCGGCCTCAAGCTGCTGGATTTTTTGCGGCAGCGGCACCAGATTGTTGAGCTCATTGAGGGTGTCATAAGTTGTGAAGAAGCCGAAATCGGGCGCCTTCTTGCCTTGTGAATAACGGACATAGACCGAAGCATCGTAAGACAGTTCATAGGTCGCCGCCCCCGAGAAGGAGACGTAATCGAGATCAAAATCATAGTCGAACGGCGTGTTGTAGGTAACGGCGAAATTATCGAACAGCGTATCGGGGTCGCCATCCAGGCCGCCATAATCGGGATCGCCCGATTGCGGGTTTGGAACCTGAACATCGTTCGAACCGGAATAGTCAATTCGTTCGTACCGGGCTGCGCCTTCGAGGATAAGTCCCGGCGTCAGCTCGAAGCTGGCACCGCCGAAGATCGAAAACTGAGTCTGCTCTCCGCGGAAGGGTGTGCCGGCAGCACGCTGCCCGATGCCCGCGAAGCCGGCCGGACTGGTCACCTGCTTGATCTGCCCGTCCGGCGTTTCGAGCTGGATATCGAGCAACTGCGGCTGATCCTCCAGCGTGCCGAGCCCTATTCCGGCCCCGCCGCCATATTGATCGATATCGGCATGCGCGAAGAAGCCACCCAATGTTATGCTTCCGCGGTCGAACTCCTTGCTGACCGTCAGCTGGTCCATGATTTCGGTGGTTTCCGGATGGAAGTTGAAAGCCACCTCGGTCAGCACGCGGTTCGGGAGACCCGCCTGATTGGGCAGGTTATTAGCGGTTACGGTACGTGTGCCTCCGTTCTTCACCACTTCTGCGAGCAGAGCTCCCGTATTGGAGTTACGATAGGAATAAGTCCCATCGAGGCTGGTGTTGAGAAAGACGTTGGTCAGGAAATCGTCCAGCTGGACAGGGAAAACCAGCGCCGAACTGTTCCAGTCCGACTTGTTGTTCACGAACCGGGCGTTATTGCGAACAGTCCAGCCATCACCGAAACGCTGCTCCCAGTCGAGGTTGAAAGCGAGCGATTTCGAGTGCGCACCCTGGCGGCCGTTCCAATCCTGCTCGGGAGCCCCGACATTGGTCACGAATTTATGCGGTGCCTTTGGTATGAGAAAGGAATCGTACCTGTCGAAGCCCTCGACAAGTTTGGGATCGTCAAAATTGCGGGCTGGAAGAAACTCATTCCACGTGTTGTGGTCATCGAGGTATTTGGCCGACGCTTTCACCGAACCGTCACCGTAATCCCAGACGAGATTGCCCTTGATCTGCCCACCGCGATTGGCAGGATATCCGGGATCCGCCCTTCCCTCGTTCTGCCGGTAGAAACCGGAAACCGAGTAGAACAGATCGCTCTCGCCAATCTGGCCACCGGCATAGGCGTCGGCACGATAATAAGGGTTGCGCCCGTTTCCTTCGAGACCAAAGCGTGCGCGCGCTTCGATGCCGGGATGCGTTTTGCCATTCTTGGAAATGTAGTTGAAAATCCCGCCCGGGGCGTTCGGCCCTGTGACCACTGCGGTACCGCCACGCAACGCTTCTACAGAGGCGAGACTGATGTCGGAACGATAGAAGAAGTCGGGCCCGAAATTGTTGAAGGTGACGTTCGAGATGGGCATCCCGTCTTCCTGCAGGGAGACATAATAATAGCCTGCCGCCGCGTCGGTCGAATTGGCGGAGATGCCGCGCGAGTAGACCACATTCCTGACTTCGCCGAGCGAGGAGTTCACGTAGACGCCTGGCACATTCTTGAGGATTTCAGCCGCACTGACTGGCACCGATTCCTCGATGATTTTATTGTCGATCGTCGTCACGGCGACGGAGTCGGGGGACTGAGGCGTAAGCACGCCAGTAACGACGATGACGTCGCTTTCTTCTTTTACCGCATCGGCCGATTGCGCAGTCGCGGCGGTAGCCGGAAGGACGAGCGCCGCGAACGCGACACCTGCAAATAGATTCCGGCTGTACTGACGTGAACTCATCATACTCTCCCTATTTATTCCTCCTCGGCAGCGGATTCCCGCTCGCCGGCCCGAGGGAATCACCCTCGAGATTTACCGCATTGAGCGTAAATGACTTAAATTGATTGTTCAATGGCATATTTTGATTGAATATGCTTGCAGTCGCATTTTTGCTCAGGATCGCAATCGGATGTCGCCCTTGCCCGACCTGCAGCGCCGGATTGAACAACACGCCGACAGCGACTTTATCGAAGCAGGCGCACGGGACCGATGAGACCGGATTCTCGTAACGGCGCATCGGCCGTGTAAATCTGCGTGGCTGCAAAGGCGACAGGCTCCGCTCCGGGCTGTTGATCTCCAATCAGGCGGTTCACCCAAAGATTCGCGACCCTGACTTCAAGCTCGTTGCTTCCCTGATGCACTAAGTGACCAATCTCTACGCGATCGGGCGCAAACCAGCTCGTCCCGGCCTTTTTGCCGTTCACGTAAACCTCGGCAACTTCCCCGACTGTGCCTAAGTCTATCCAGAGCGGGCCGCCCTGTTGCTCATCCGAAGAAAGGCTGAACTGCGTGTTGTAGGTGGCAATGCCGGAGAAGTACTTCACGTCGTCGCGCCCATTCTCGTTCAGCGGCGCGAGCCGGGCGAGTTCGATTTGGGCTGGTGCCCCCCGCCCTTCCTCGAACCGGACTGACCATGGCCCGTCAATCCTTAAAACCTCCGCGGGATCGTGGGAAGCAACCTCCTGTTCGGCCTGCCGCGTGTCCTCACGGAACACCACAAACTTCGCGTCCTCCGGGCCCAGATCCAGCGATGCAATGGTTCTTCCACCTTCAGTCCGGTAAGAGAGCGCGCGCGTCTCGCCGGTGATGGCATCCCATAGCTCAGGAACCTTGCCCGTAATCCGGAAAGCAGCGGTCACCGGCTCGGCGCGGTTCAAGCGATTGTTGATGAAATAGATGTCGGCATCCGCACTGCTACGATGAACATAGAGAATCTCGCGATCGGCGCGCCCCTCAAGAATCTCGAAATCGGGCGTAAGACCGTGATCGTTTTCGAGAAAGCGTTCCGCATCCTCGCGCTCGACGACATTGGGGTAGCTCCAGACTTCATCCACAATCCGAGCAAACTCTTCTTCATCGTCTGCCAGTGAAGGGGAGGTTCGAGGACGCTGGCCTATGATGGTGACGCCCGCTTCTGCGAGGTCCCTGAGGCGTTCGAGGGTACGGCTGGTCAATGCGCGCTGTCCGCGGCCCAGCCACAGGACCTGCCACGATGCCCCGCCTTCGGAGACGAGCTTGCCGTCTTGTGACGAGATCGCTTCGGATAACATGCGGGGATTGACGAAATCATACGCAAAACGCGTGGGCAGGCCTGGCGGCGGCCCTTCATAGAACCGCGCTGACAGCGGTGCATCATCGCCGGTGAACAAGGCAATGTCTGCCACATTCCGCCCCTGCTGCAACATATACGCGCTGCGTGCGATGTAGTCGATCCAGGGACCGGCCATATCCGCCCATGTCTCATTGCGGTTGAACGTCTGCCCGAAACTGAGAAGCGATAGGCCGGGCTTGTGATCCTCCACCGGCACGTGAACCGAAGTGTGTATCACCGGCAGGTTCACGCCCTGCGCAAACTCCATATCGACAATCCGCTTGAGATCACGAGGGGCGAAGTCCCACAGCGCTGCGGCTGAAGTCATGCTCTCTGCGGCGACGCGGGGCTTGCCATAGACATGCGCGAGCGATGCAGCGCCCTTCATATCCCCCAGCGATGACCAGCGAGGATTGTCACCTCTCCACCAGGTCCACAGGGCGGCCATTGGGATATCCGCAAAGCGGCGCATATCGAGGTCATCACCGATCATCGGCCGGCCTAGTTCCAAAGCCTCACCATAGACTTTGAGGCCGTTGTCATGCGCGACGTCGGCGATCGTGCCATAGTGATTTTCGGCCAGCATCTCGGCCATGGTCATGCGAAAATCGTAAAGGAAGCGCTCGGTCTTTGCAGGAGAGCCAATTATCACACCCGCGAGCGCCGGCAGCCATGGCCGCAGCGAGTAGCCGCGCCGGCGGGAGAATTCTTCCTCCATCGCAGGCGTCCAATTTGTCGAACCGACTTCGATGGAGTCGGTCAGCAGCGCCTCGAGTCCGGCTTGACCGAACAGGTCGTCCCCCACAGCATCGCGATACATATCGAGATAGGTCTGGAGATAGCGCCGAACCGCCCCGGTATCATACTTGTCGACTTCAAGACCCGTTGCTTCCGGCGTTGCCGGATGATTGGTCTTGCCTGTCAAAGACCAGCCAAACCGATAGACGACCCAGTCAATCCCGGAGGGTGGCGTCCAGTGAAGGCGGCCATTCTCATCGACCCGATCGGTAAGGTCGATGATCTGCGAGGCGGCTGCGCCCACCGGTTGCTCTGCATCCGACATCACGGAAAGGAAATCGGGCACCGTCCCGAACCCCGCTTTTTCGCGGGCATGGTCAAGGCGCGAGGCCGCCGAAAAGGACACTTCGGCCAAGGGAAAGCTTTGAAGATCACCGAGTGCGAAAACATCTCCGCCACGCGTACCCGGCGCGCCGGCGCTGCCGCCGGTATCGGGCACATCGCTATTCGTAGCGAACCTTATGCGGAAACGCCGCGCGGTAACAGCGTCGAACCCCATCACCGTGGGCGTGCCTGACAAGGGCAGCGGGGTTTGCTCACGCCACTCCCCGTCGATGAAAGCATCGAGAGTGCCTTCAAGCGGAAAAGCGCGAAACGGGCGCGCAAGGCCCGGCACGAAGAGCTCGATCGAGCGGACCGTCACGGGCTGCGGGTATGCGACCGTGACTGTAGCCGACTGATCATCCTCGAGCGGAATGGAAGCGGCAGTCGCGAAACTTCCATCGGTCAGCGCTGCTCCGTCAATGGGCTGCCCGACATTATCCGTAAACCGCGGCGAGCTTTCAATCGCGGGCGATGCTGGAACGGCGATAGTGGCAATCGCGCCGGTCGCCTTCGGAATTTGCCTAACTTCACCAGATGAAAGTGCCGCCATGTCGTCCTGAAGAGGAACGTCGAGATAGGGGCCGGTTTCGGACGGGGGCGGTGCGAGTGAGCCCGAATATTCAACGCCGCCGGTGAGACGCGTTGTCGACCATACGAGCTTCTTCATGCCGTCCTCGGGCGCGACCCAAGGCCCACCCGTCGCACTCCAGCCCGGCGACGATGCAATGGCCATTTCCAGATCGTGCTTATTCGCCTCGCTCGCCGCGAAGCGAAAGGCTTTCTGCCATTGCGGCGTCATGTAAACGAGCCGCTCGTCCACAATTTGCGGGGTCCGCAGGTTGGCGTCGAATATCTGTACGCCGCCAAGGCCGATGTCCTGCATCCATGCGAGGTCGGCAGCAATACCCTCGGTCGTCACATTGCCGTTCATCCAGTGCCACCAGGTGCGCGGCCTCGCGCGCTGCGGTGGGTCGCGGAAACCGGCCATGAGCGGATCGCTGGGCACGGCCTGGGTCGCGGTGACGGCAGAGCCACCTTCCGCGCCCATGGTCGAACAAGCAGCCAGAAGCGGCGCCAAGGCGGCGCCGATCAGTGCAACGCTTGATCTCATCACTTATTTCCTCTCCGCGACCGGGCGATCGGCAGGCGGTTGCGCCCTAGACGATACCCGCGCCCAGTTCGACCGGTTTGCGCTCTTGCGCCTTGCGGTCACGATAGCGGCTTTCGCGATAAGCACCGAGCCAGTCAATCGCGCCGCCCTGTTCCTGTCGTGCCTTGGCCAGGATCGGTCCGACATCCGTCTCATAGGCTTTTCGCAGAGTGCGGAAGGCGAGCATGACATCGTTGCTTTCCTGCGCCTCGTGCAAGGCAGCCCGGTCGACAAGACTGGCGCGCGCATAGCATCCGGCAATCGCTTCGGCGGAGGAGAGCATGGACTCGATCGGGTCGGTCACATTGTGCGACTGGTCGATCATGTAGGCCGGATCAAAGCCGGCGCGCGGATTGTTTTCAGCCTCTACCAGTTCATTGAATACGAGAAACAGCTGGTGCGGATCGATGCTCCCGCTATCCAGATCGTCATCGCCATATTTGCTGTCATTGAAGTGGAAGCCGCCTAGCTTGCCGGCATGGTGGAGGCGGGCAACGATCTGTTCAATGTTCACATTGGGCGCATGGTGGCCCAGATCGATCAGGCAACGGCACCGCTCGCCCAGTTCCTGCGCGGCGATCAGCGAGCTGCCCCAGTCCGAAATAACGCTGGAATAGAAGGCCGGCTCGAACATCTTGTGTTCAAGCAGCATCGTCCAGTCGTCCGGCAAAGCACTATAGACCTGTGCGGCGGATTCCAGATAGCGATCGAGGCTTCGGCCGAGGTCCTGCTGGCCCGGGAAATTTGTGCCGTCGCCGACCCAGACAGTCAGCGCGCGCGAGCCGAGCTTGCGGCCAATCTCGATACATTCGACATTGTGCTCGATCGCTTGCTGGCGGGTGGCCTGGGAGGTGCTGGACAGGGATCCGGTCTCGTAGCTGTGGGCTTGACCAGGTTGATCCTGGAACGTGTTGGAATTAACCGCGTCGAAGCTCAGACCAAGGCCAGCAGCCTCTTCCGCCAGCCCTGCGTAATCGTCGACCTTGTCCCACGGAAAGTGGGGGCTGACCCGCGGAGTAGAACGGCCAAGCTGCTGAATAACAGCACAATCCTCCAGCTTTTCGTGGATATTGGTGGGTTCACCTCCCATCGCGAACTTGGCGAAGCGCGTCCCGCCGCGACCGGTCCCCCAACTGGGAACGGCGACCGACCACTCCTTCACACGGTCCTTGATGGCATCGATCGCGATCCCCGATCGTTCAAGCTTGCGGCCCAGGCTATCGTAGTCGTCCTGCAGGGCCTCGCCACGCGCGGCATTGTGCTGCGCAACAAGGTCGCCCGAGATTGGCAGATTAGTCATTTTCTCTCTCCCAAGAGTTCTTGTCAGCGCGGGAATGCCTGTGCGTTCCCGGCATCCACATTAAGCATGTTACCGGTCGATTTGGCAGACGCTTCACTGGCGAACCAGAACACGGCCTCGGCGACATCCTCGGGCAACACGTCACGGCCGAGCATGGACCGTTTGCGATAGTGATCTTCCAGCTGTTGACCGGAATCGATCCCGTGAGCGCCAGCGCGTTCGCGCCGCCAGTCACCGTCCCAGATGCGGCTGCCTTTGATAACCGCATCGGGGTTAACGATGTTCACACGGACCCCGTGCCCGGCCCCTTCCAGCGCAAGGCATCGCGCGAGGTGGTTGGCGGCAGCCTTCGCGCTCGCATATGCGCTTGCATTCTTCGCGGCAGCAACTGCGTTCTTCGAGCCGACAAAGACGATGCTTGCCCCGCCTTGCGCCGCCATGCGGCACAAAAGAGGCCAAGCTGCCCGAACTGTCAGGAAGTAGCCTTTCGCAAGCACCTCGTAATTGCGGTTCCAGAGATCAATGCTGGTTTCCTCGATCGGCGCGGATGATGCTATTCCAGCGTTTGCCACCAGCAGATCGATCCCGCCGAACTGGCGAGCGCAGGCGCCAATCGCTGCGGCAACTTGCACTTCATCGGTCACATTGCACGCTACCGAACTGACGACATCCTTACCGAACTTTGCAGCAAGTTCGCGTTCCATGGACTGCACCGCATCGCCATCCAGATCCGCAAGCATCACACACGCACCTTCCTGGAGGAGGCGCCTTGCCGAGGCAGAACCGATACCCCCGGCACCGCCCGTCACAAGCGCGATCTTGCCGACCATTTCACGCGGCGCCGGCATACGCTGCAGCTTGGCTTCCTCAAGCAGCCAGTATTCGATGTCGAATGCTTCCTGCTCATCGAGCGCGATATATTCACCGATCGCTTCCGCGCCGCGCATCACATTGATGGCATTAAGATAGAATTCACCGGCAATCCGTGCAGTCGCCTTATCCTTCGCGAAGGTGAAACGTCCCACCCCGGGAACGAGTACGACCACCGGGTTCGCATCGCGCATGGCCGGCGAATTGGATCTTTTGCACCGCTCATAATAGGCGGCGTACATCTCGCGATAATCGCTAAGCCGCCCGGAGAGATAATCGTCATCGGAAAGACGTGACGGATCGAGCGTCAACGGCGCGATCTTGGTTCGCAGGAAGTGATCCGGACAAGATGTCCCCAGCGCGGCCAGCCGCTCAAAATCGACCGAGCCGACAAATTCGAGCGTGGCATCGTCATCCGAAAAATGACCGATCTTGCGCCGTTCGCCATCCATCAGGCCACGCAGCCTGGGCATGAGGTCGGCTGCGATGGCAGCCCGATCATCGGCGGGAGAAACCCGCTGCCCGCCAAATGTTTCCCCCTGCGCCGAGCGCTTGTTGAGATATTCGGCAGCCTCCGCAATCAGCTGGATTGTCTGCTCATAGCATTCCTGCGCGGTGTCGGCCCAGCAGATGATGCCGTGACCGGCCAACATGGCGCCGCGTGCTTGTGGGTTCGCCTTGGCAAAATCGCGTATCCACACGCCAAGGGTAAAGCCGGGCCGCTTCCAGGGAAGCCATCCGATCGTGTCTCCCCACAATTCCCGCGTGACCGCCTCACCTTCGGAACTCGCTGCGAGAGCGATTATCGCATCGGGATGGACATGGTCGATATGCTTGTACGGGAGGAGCGAATGTAGCGGCGTGTCGATCGAGGCGGCACGGCCATTAAGGTTGAACGTGCAATGGGGAAGAAAGCCGACCATCTTGTCATCGTCCTGCTCCCCGGAATAGTGGCTTTCCAGAGCAAGTAGCTTATCTTCGTACAGCGTGGCGAAACCGTCGAGCCCCATCGAGCCGATATCCCCGCCAGAGCCCTTGACCCAGAGAACTTCCACTTCCTCGCCGGTAAGCGGATCCGTCTCCATGATCTTGGCCGAAGTGTTACCCCCGCCAAAATTTGTCACTGTCAGGTCCGATCCAAGCAGGTTGGAACGATAGAGCAGCAGCTCCGCCTCGGTCTTACCTGCTGCTTCCCCCTCGCTCCACCGGCTAACCGGCACGGCAAACGAACTGGCCTTTAAGGCCGATTTTGTCTGAGTCGTCATAAGTCAGGAGCAATAACGCCCTCGACTATCATTAGCAATCAGTTTCAATCCTTTTCGATCATTCCCAGCGCCTTCATGCTGCTACGATAGAGCAACCAGGAAATCAGGCCGATGACGATGAACAGTTCGTTGCGCCGCCGATCCCCTGAAGCTGCCCGAAGGTTAGGAACTGGCGTCGAGCAATCCATTCGCGCAGCAGGCAGCGATGCCGTTTCACGATCTCTTCGTCGAAGAGGGGGTACGTGGTAGACTTTAAAAGACCGAGATTGGGGCGTTAGCTGAACGGGCGATTTTAATCAGAAAATCGGCAAAGCTGCCATGTCGGCTTTCAGAGATGCACGAGAAACGATGGTACGGCAGAAATGTCGTGGGAAGTTGCCAGTCCTGATTAGGGAACAGGACTGGCAAAAGCGGACATTGACGCACCTTGGCTATTGCAGCGGCTTGATAGCAGCCTGCCAGTGACGATAGAGGGCCGAAATGTCGCCGTCGGTGAGAAGTGGCATAGCTGCTTTCAATTCGTCGTCGCTCCAATCCCACCAACGGAGTTCCAGGAGACGCGCAATGTCCGCGTCGACGAACCGCATTCGGAGCGTCTTTGATGGATTTCCACCGACAATGGCGTAAGGCTCAACATCCTTTGCAACCAAGGCCCGGGTGCCGATTACTGCCCCGTGCCCGATCTTGACACCGGGCATGACGATCGCCTCGGTCCCGATCCAGACATCGTTACCAATTACCGTATCTCCGGCAGGTTCGAAACCATTTCGCGCATCTTCGAATACGTCGATCTCAGGCATCCAATAAAAAGGGAAGGTGCTGATCCAGTCGCTACGATGACCCTGGTTCCCAGCCATGATGAAGGCTGCACCCGAACCGATCGAACAAAAGGAGCCGATCACGAGTTTGTCGACGCCCTCTTCGGGCAGGAGGAAGCGAGCGCACTCATCGAACCCGTGGCCGTGATAATAGCCGGAATAATAGCTATACCGCCCGACCCGAATGTTAGGATTGGTGACGAGGCGATCGAGCGTGATGCCTTTGTAAGGGCTCTCGAAGACATTTCTCATAATGAAAACCGATCATTTGCAAGCCGCACATGCGACAGGGGTTCACCCGAATATGCTCGGGTGAAGTTCAGCGAGCGATCAGATGGATCGCCGCCGCCCGCTTACAGCGTCAGGGACGAGTAAGCGCGATGCAGGTGGTTCGGTCTGCGGACTTCATCTTCTCCGAGTAGCCTAACCAAGCTCTTGTTGGCAATCTGGCTCAACTGCCTTGAGGCAATTCGGTTCGCGCGCGAAATGTCAGCAATGTTGCCGTGAGCGGAATTGCGGCTTTTCTGCGTAATCTGGTCAATCCCGGACCGACCGCAATCGGCCCAGTTTTAACCCTCTCGAGAAAGGCGAAATCACCCTTCGCGATGAT